>CP070788.1:2678194-2693380 GCA_020346765.1 Nitrospiraceae bacterium | reverse complement strand
GACGGGCCATGGGCTCTCGTTCATCAAAAACGCCGTTGAAATCCACGGAGGCGTTGTGGGGTACGAGGCGACCCAGTACGGTAACAACTTTTACTTTATCCTGCCGAAGTAAGCGGTGGTCACCCTGTCAACTCCCGCCTGATCGTGATACAATAACACCATGGAATCACCGTCTTCCAAAGCCCTGGAAGCGAATATCGCCGAATACCGCGTCGATGTTACCATAGACCCGAAGTACCACGTTATTCAGGAAGTGATGTCCGCATATGAGGGCCTTCGGCAGCCGCTGAATTCCTTCCTGGAAGAGCTCTGCCATCCCCGGAAGAACTGGCAGTTTATCGTGGAGAAGGCTCGGACTTTTTCTCTCGGATACTTCTATGACCTGAAGACACATTGCAGAGGCCCCGAGGCCGTGGGGCTGTACGTGGACATGGCCATCGATGCCATCATGAGCGCCAAAGACCCGGAAACCGGTTCCGGCGCCTACAGCAATCTCTATCTCCTCCTTCAACGGTTCATCAGGGACAGCGGCGAAGAGCAGGAACGATTTCTCCCGGTGATCCAGCATGCCTTCAGGGAGCTGGACTGCCTCCCCGAAGACCGGTTTCCCCTGGTCGCCGGGAGCTACTACCAGGTTGTCAGGATAGGCGAAGACTTCTTCCGCCATGTGCCGCTGAAGGCTGATTTCAGCTGCCTTCGTGATCTGCTGGTCACCTTTTTTACCTACACCTACTCCTACTGGCTTTCGGAAAAAGACCCCCGCGAATGGGTCGAGAGCGAGATATCGGGGAATCTTCCTCCTGCAACAGCCGCTCTTTTTGAGCCGCTCAGCCACGTCTTTTTGCGGCAGTGCAGGGCCAGGCTGGAAGAAATCGCGGCAGGGAAGGGTGGGGCCCCCCGGGATGACGTTACCGAGCTTTTGAAGCTTCCCGGATACGGCAGTATTGTCGATCATTACCGCCGGATGCCGGGGGCGATATCCGATTCTCTGGAGGGGGAAAAGCTGAAGCACCAGTATAAACTAGTCTTCCTCTTCCATAGCATGAACATCCCGGGCCTTTCAGGCATCCATGAGGAGACCCTCCGGGAGATCAACCGCGATATCGGGTGGCTCATCGGCCATGAGGACATGGAGCATGTACAGGGCCTGATCGAAAGAACCTTCAATATCCTGGGCGACAGCTTCAGCCGGTTTCCCGAGGCAGTGCTGAAGTCCGTGCTGAACATGGGCAGGGGAGTCTACGAAACGGACAAGAGCGACCTCGTCCATTTTTTCAATGAGCGTGTTGTCCGCCTGGGCTTCCAGACGCCCGACTTCAGGGGCATCAGTGACGACTGGCAGATCCAGAGCAACCTGGCCCACATCCAGAACATCCGCACCTGGATGGAGCTGACCAGTCTCAATCCCAAATGGTCGAAGAAGCTCCTGTCATCGCTCATCATCCACCTGTCTCTCAGCGGAGTTCTCATCAAGGACACTGACCTGTTCCCCCGGGACATTACGGCCTTTCTCAACAGCACCATACAGCCTGTCTATAACCTTGTAAAGCAGCTTATGCGGCTTTTCCCAGCCTACTTTAATGAAATAGGAGCCGAGGGACGGCTCAGGGACATATCTACCGAGATTGACGAGATATGCAGTCGCAAGGACGTCCTGGTCCACTTTTTACGGAAGCAGAGCCACGTGGAGAGCTCCAACAAGATCGTATCGCTCATTGAAGCAACATTCGATTTCTGGAGGACCCGGTCAAAGGCAGTGCTGAAGCCCTACCTCCCGCCGAACATTTATGCCGGCGTTGACGAACAGGGGCCCCATATTGACGGGGTGAACAGGGTACTTGTCCATATCTTTCAGTCCGGGGGACTGAAAAGGACATCGGACCTGCTCTCACTTGACGATGACTTCCTGCGGCGGCTGACAGACACAGTTCCTGCCGGGGACAGGGTGGATGCCGAACGGGTATTGCTCGCCATATCCTTTTACCGGCTGCTGAATGAGAAATACTGCGTGGACTTCTGTGACATAGAAGGCTATCTCAGCAAGGTCAGGTCAACCATTTCCCTGGACATCAGTGCGCTCAGGAAATCCCTGTCCGAGGAGGACCGGGAGCAGAAAATAGCCGGACTTCTGGAAACGATCAGGCAGCTGCGGGACATTATCCTTTCCCCCCATGCCTTTGAGGCCCATGAGGACATATACCGCAAGAGGCACATTGCCGCGGACATCCCTTCCATGTATGGGAGTTACCGTGAAGCGAAGTTCGATGCCCTGGGCCTGACCTTCCGGATTGAATCCATGGTGAACACCCTCTTTGAGGAGCTGGTGGAAGGCTTTGACCTTGACTTCATTACGCACCATACCTTTTACCGAATCTACAAGTGCCTCAAGCTCTTCAACACGGCCCTGAATATTGATGGAATACCCGCCCGGGAGTTTGAGAGCCAGCTCGAGCTGTTCAGGAGATCACTGAACATCAAACTATTCACTTTCACCCAGTACCTCGATATATTCCGTGGCTTCACCCAGGCGGTCCGTAACATCGTAAGTGAATACTTTCATAATATTCACGAGCAGAACCTGGAGGAAATCTCCCGTTCGCTTCCTCCGGACAAACTCCTTCCCAAGTATCTCCGAGAGGCAGAGAACCGGAAAGAGCTCTTTCACAAGGTCTCGGAAATATTCCTGCGCGATGCCATAGCCACATCGCTCGGGATCCAGAAACTGGATCTCTTCCTGGCGCGCATTTCAAATACCCTCTACCAGCAGGCGGAAAAACTCCCCCCTGAAAAGCACTATCTTCTTCTTACCTATGACCCCCGTAACATCGTGACCTCCTTTAGTGATGATGACAGCAGGATGTCCGATGTGGTCCACCTGGGCAACAAGGGCCTCAACATGATCAGGATGAAGAGGCTGGGACTCCCCGTACCGCCGGGCTTTATTGTGACAACGGAGGTCTTCAGATGCAGGGCACTTATTGACAGCTACCAGCCTGCACAGCAGCATTTCAGGAACCAGCTTGACGGGGAAATGTCCCTGCTTGAGGACGCTACGGGGAAAAAGTTCGGCTCTCCTTCCGACACCCTGCTTGTGTCCGTGCGGAGCGGGTCAGCCATTTCCCAGCCGGGCATGATGGATTCCTATCTCAATGTGGGCATGAACGAAGACATCGTCAGGGGGATCATCAGGCAGACCGGGGAGGCCTGGTTTGCCTGGGACTGCTACCGCCGCTTTCTGCAGTCCTTTGGCATGTCCCACGGACTTGCGCGGGACCAGTTTGACGCAATCATCGACGATTACAAGAAGACGTACGGCGTCCCCCTGAAACGGGATTTTACACCCGACCAGATGAAGGATGTGGCGCTTGCCTACAAGGCATTTGTCCGGGACAACAGGATTGATCTCCCGGAGTCGCCGCGGGAACAGCTCTACGCGGCAGTCCGGAGGGTGCTCGACTCGTGGAATTCATCCAAGGCGCAATCCTACCGGAAGATCATCGGCCTCTCCGATGACTGGGGGACTGCGGTCACGGTGCAGGAAATGGTCTTCGGCAACCTCGCCGGTGAGGAGTCGGGGTCCGGAGTGTTCTTTACCCACAGCCCGAGGTTCTCCCCCGATCAGCTGAGGCCCTGGGGCGACTATACCGTGGGCAACCAGGGGGAGGATGTTGTCTCGGGGCTGGTGACGACCTTTCCGGTTTCAGCATACCAGGCGAGGATGGAAAGCAGGGACCCCGATTTATCCCTCGAACGACGGTTTCCTGAAATTTACTGGTCCCTCCGTGAGATTGCTAAGACCATGGTCTATGACAACCAGTGGGAGCCCCAGGACATCGAATTTACCTTTCAGGGGCCCCGGGCTGAAGATCTCTACATCCTGCAGACGCGCAACATGGAGATGAGGGAAAGGAAGAGGGTGCCCTCATTCAAAGCCGCGGCTGACCCGCCGGAGCGGTATCTCGGTCACGGCATCGGGGTGAGCGGCGGAGCACTTTCGGGAAGGGTGGTCTTCAGTCTTGAAGATATTACACAGTGGAGAGAGCGGGATCCTGATACGCCGCTGATTCTCATCCGCAATGATACGGTGCCCGACGACATTCGGGAGATTTCCGCGGCCGACGGGCTCCTGACCGGGCTAGGAGGGGCCACCTCCCATGCGGCGATCGTGGCCAACAGGCTGGGAAAGACCTGCGTTGTGGGATGCAGGGACCTCCTCTGTGAGGAGAAGGACAGGAGGTTTACCCTGGGTGGTACGGTTGTACGGGCTGGCGAATTTATCAGCATTGAAGGGGCCGAGGGCTCTATCTATGCCGGAAAATTGGAGATTGATGAAAACAGTGACTGATCAGACAGCGGAAAAAGGGGGAATCCATGATACTGGGGATTAACGGACTGGGAAGAATAGGCAAGCTGACCCTTTGGCGCCAGATCGCGGGAAAGCGTTTCAGGGAAATTGTGGTCAACACAGGAAGGGAAGTGGGCACCTCTCTGTCTGACATTGCCCATTACATCACCAGGGATTCTACATACGGCTCCCTGCCCATGTATCTCCACGGATGCACTTCCTGCGGCGATGTTATCCGTGATGTTGACGACAGCACAGGCACCATGACCATCGACGGGATAAAGGTCACGGCCCTCAGGAAGTCGCGGGACCCCCGGATGCTGGAGTGGAAGACGCACGGGGTTAAACTGGTCGTGGATACGACGGGGCAGTTCCTTGACCCCACCCTTGGGGCGGACCATTCCGGAGGGGCGATGAGGGGCCATCTGGAGGCAGGGGCTGAACGGGTCATACTCTCGGCTCCCTTCAAGATCAAGGACAAGGCCAGGACAATGCCCGACGATGCCGTGACCTGTGTCAAGGGCATCAACGAGCACCGCTATGATCCGGCAAAACACACACTGGTCTCCGCCGCCTCCTGTACGACCACCTGCCTGTCCCATATGATGAAGCCTCTGCTTGATGCCTTCGGTGCAAAGAGGATTCTCACGGCATCCATGGCAACGGTGCACGCCGCAACCGGTTCCCAGCAGGTCCTTGACAGGCTGGCAAAGCCGGGGGCAACGGACCTGAGAAAGAGCAGGGGTATCCTGAACAATATCATACTCACCTCCACCGGTGCTGCAAAGGCGCTTGCCCTTGTCCTGCCTGAAATGAAACAGATCGGTTTTATTGCGGAGTCGGTCCGGGTGCCTATATCGACGGGCTCACTCATCATCCTGGTGGTGAACATCCAGGAGGATGAATCAAAAGCCTCTATCAACAGGAGCGTGATAAACGACATCTACCGGAAGGCCGCGGCATTGCCCGGGAGCTACCTTGTCTACACTGATGAACAGAATGTCTCGGGAGACATTATTGCCATGCCGAAAGCCGCTGCAATTATCGAAGGACACGAGACTCATACGCGGACGGCAGAGGTGAGCGTTGACATTGAACGGGTGACGGGACTGAAGAAAGACCTTATTGCCCAGCTCAAAGATGTGGAGATAGGCATACCGCTCACCCAGGCAGTTATCTATGGATGGTATGACAACGAGATGGGCAACTACGTAAACATGCTCTGCGAACTCACGGCATACATTGCCGAGGACTGAGCCGGTGGCGCAGACATGAAGCACTGTTGTGTCTTGATCAACCCCTGAAAAAGCCCCCTGGCTTTCCACGGGATTTTCGCAGGGGAAAAGGCTTTTAGTTCTGCCTCTGAGCTTTCCCTTTGGAAGGCGACGTTCTTCTCACGGGGTTTACTGGCTGAATGTCAGAATATTCTCCCTTACGTCCAGGAGGCCTTCCGCTTTTCCCTTCTTTTTTCTTCCTTTTCTGCGCCGGTCTTTTATGCTCGACAGTATTTCTTCCACGCTCTGGCAGAACCGGTCTATATCCGCCTCAGAAGCGCGCTTCGTCTTAACGGTTGCTTTTTTCATGTTTCACCTCAGCTCATTTTATCTAACTCTATATTAAAACACATTTATGAATATATTTTGAATGGAATATGAAAAAATTGTGAAGACTGGCAGGAGAAATAGGGAAGGCAGGTCAGGCGGTTACAGAAAACCTTCAATAATGTAGAATAATTTATATGTGGCTTCTTGCGGCTTCATTCGCCCTGTATCTTTTCTCTCTGTGGAAAAAAAACCTTTTGTACGGCGGGCTCCTGCTTCAGTCGATATACCTAACCTGGCGCGGGGCCCAGCTTGGGAGACTTCCTCTCGTAGGCCCCCACGATACCCTTATTTTCATGACGGCCTCTGTTGCGGCCTTTGCTGTGCCTTTCGGATCGGCGCTCAGGGACAAGAAGGCCTTTTTCAGCGCAGTCGCTGCCGGTGCTGCGGCCTTTACGGCCTTTGCCACGACAGCCCAGCAGCATAACACACCCCTGCCCCCTGTGCTGGAAACGTTCTGGTTTGAGTTTCACGTTGTGCTGGCATTTATGGCCTATGCCCTGTTCGGGATTACGGCCATTTTCGGGGCCCTGTCCCTCAGGGATGATGACGGTGCTTTCGAAGGCCTGGGGTACCGGGCCGCCCTGATCGGCTACTGCCTTTTTACCCTTTCCATGATATTCGGCGGGATCTGGGCATATCTTGCGTGGGGCACCTACTGGCTGTGGACACCGAAGGAGCTCTGGACGGGCATCCTGTGGGGGTTTTACAGTTTTTACCTTCACGGGAGGCTCAGGCCCTGGTGGACGGGGAGGCCCATGGCCTGGCTCAGCATTGCCGGCTTTGCCATTACCCTGTTCACGTACCTTGGGGTGAGCCTGTTGATGAAGAGTTCGCACAGTTTTTAATAAACGCAGGACAACGTGTGCCGTCTGACGTTTGGTACTTGCAATGACTGCTATCAGGAACATACTGGGCTTCTTCCTTTCCCTCAGGACGGCCCTGTGGCTTCTGGGCATAATGCTTCTCCTGATGTTCGCTGGTGCCCTTATCATGCCGGGCAGACAGGAGTTCCAGGCCCTCCACGGGACGCCGCTTTTTTCCTGGCTGCGGACCCAACCGCTGTCGATAACATGGTGGATGTGGGGACTCATCGGGCTCCTTGCCGTGCTTGCCGCCAATACGCTTTTCTGCAGCGTCGAGTCTGTCCTGAAGAAGAGAAAGGTCACCCAGTGGCTCCTCATCATTGCACCGCAGGTAATTCACATTGGCTTTCTCTTTGTACTTCTCGCCCATCTCATGAGCGCCCAAGGGGCCCGGCAGTCACAGGCAGCGGTATGGGAGGGGTCCGTTGTAGCGCTTCCGGGCAGTACCATGACGCTGAAGGTCAGGGATATAAACATTATTCTTGATTATTACGGGTATATCCGTGACTGGGAAGTGGATGTGGAGTATCTCGCAGCGGGAAAGGCCCTTCATCAGGACAGGATCATGCCGAACAATCCGTCAGTGCGCCAGGGATTCAATGTTACGGTGAAAGACCTCCGTGCCCGGCCTCCACAGGCGGTGCTCCTCCAGATCAACAGGGAGCCCGGGGCAGCCTGGGCTCTGGCCGGGGGAATTCTCTTCATGATCGGCATTACAACGCTTGTTGTCCTGAGAATCAGGATGGAGCGATAAGGGTTAAATAGCAGGACATTCACTATGGATTCATTTGAAGAGAGAATCAGCCGGGCCGTGAGGCTCATCGGGAATGCTGGGAGGATCACCGCCTTTACCGGAGCCGGAATTTCCACCGAGTCCGGGATCTCAGACTTCAGGAGCACGGGAGGGATATGGGCCCGGTACAGGATTGTGACGTACCAGGAGTTCATTGCGAGCCATGAAGCGCGGGTCGAGTACTGGCATATGAAGCATGAACTGTTCTCCGAATTAAAGGACGCCAGACCGAACAGGGCCCACTATGCCCTCGCGGAGCTTGAACGAATGGGCAGGCTCACCTGCCTCGTTACACAGAATATAGACGGTCTCCACCAGGACGCGGGGAGCAGTCGCGTGATAGAAATCCACGGGACGAATAGAAAGGCGGTATGCCTGGGGTGCGGGAACCTGTGGCCGATTGAGGAGATCCAGATGCGGGTAAAAGAGGAGGGGTTTGAGCCCCGGTGTGAGAAGTGCCGCGGGTTTATCAAACCTGCCACGGTGTCCTTTGGCCAGCCCATGCCTGAACAGGAAATGGCAAGGGCCCATGACTGTGCCGTCCGCTGCGATCTTTTTATCATGATCGGATCGTCTCTGCAGGTGGAGCCGGCAGCGTCTCTCCCCAGGGAAGCGCACCGGTCAGGGGCGGGGCTTATCTATGCCAACCGCACGGAAACACCCACGGACAGTCTGGCGGCGGTTGTTTTCAGGGAGGGCGCCGGTGACGTCATGGAAAGCCTTCTTGAGAGGATCAGGCAGTGAACTGCCCCTTCCCGGCATTTGACAGGGAGACTCTTTGCCATTAGTATTTGATTGAACGGGGAGAAAGGGCCATGAAATGCAAATTTAAAACAAAGGAAGAACTCCTGCAAGAACTGAGGGAAATGCGGCTGAGGGTGAAAGAAGTGGATCAGTGCAGGATGGAATACCAGAAGGCCCAGGAGAAGTACGAACGGCTCCTGAATTCTGCCCCCGATGCCATGGTTTTTGTCAACGAAAAAAGCAGGATCACTATGATCAACGCCCAGTTTGAGTCGCTCTTCGGATATGGCAATGATGAGATGATCGGCCGTGAACTTGATGAACTTGTCCCGGAGCGCTTTCGTGAAAAACACCGGAAATACGTTGCCGAATTTTTCACGAACCCCAGGATGCGGCCCATGGGGAGCGGATTCGAAGTATATGCCAGGAAAAAGAACGGACAGGAATTCCCCGTAGACATAAGCCTGAACCTGTTGCAGACCGACGAAGAGCTTCTGGTGTCTGCCGCCATCCGGGACATCACTGCGCGGAAGCAGGCCGAAGAGCAGGTGGAAATGAACTTTATCATACAGCGGATGCTGAACTCCATGCTAAAGATATCCCTGGAGCCGATTCCACTGGAGCAGCAGTTTGAAAAGATCCTTGACCTGATCATTTCCGTGCCCTACCTTTCGCTGCAGTCCAGGGGTGCCATCTACCTTGTGGGGGACAGGCCCGATGAACTGGTCATGAAGGCCCAGCGCGGTTTTTCGGAGCAGGATTTACGGCCCTGCAGGACGATCCCTTTCGGCAGGTGTCTCTGCGGGAAGGCGGCGTCGGTTTCCGAGCTGGTCTACTCAAACCATGTAGGCAACCACCACGAGATTCACCATGAAGGGGAATTCCCTCACGGCCATTACTGCGTCCCCATCCTTTCCGGAAAAGAAGTGCTCGGGCTGATCAATGTGTTCGTCCTGGAAGGGCATCAAAGGAGGAGCACCGAGGAGGTCTTTCTGACGTCCGTGGCGAGCACCCTTGCCGGCATCATCATCCACACCAGGACAGAGCAGGAAAAGGCACGCCTCAAGGACCAGCTTGCCCAGTCAGAAAAACTGGCAGCCCTCGGGCGGTTCACGGCGAATGTGGCCCATGAGATCCGCAACCCCCTCACTGCCGTGGGAGGATTTGCGCGAAGGCTGGACAAGAGCATCGGTGAGGGGACGAAGGAGAAGGAGTACGCCAGGTTCATCATATCGGAAGTCGGCCGGCTTGAGGGGATCCTGAAAAATGTCCTCACCTTCTCGCGGGATGCCAAACCCAGGCTGGAGGCATGCCATATCCCCGCCATTGTCGAGCGGGTGCTGAAGATGCGCGAAGAAATCTGCCGGGAGAAGTCGATCTCGGTCCGGGCTTCTCTGGGTGACGTTCCACCGGTCCAAGGCGATGAGAACCAGTTCTACGAGGCGATTGAAAACCTCGTGATCAATGCCATCGATGCCATGCCTGAAGGGGGAACCCTTGCCGTCGGGGTGGAACGGGCGGTCAAGAGCGGGGCACCCTGCATCCGTATAACAATTACCGATTCTGGCGTGGGAATACCGGAAGAGAGGCTGAACATGATATTTGAGCCTTTTTTCTCGTCAAAAGTCGCGGAGAAAGGGACCGGGCTCGGACTTTCCATTACGAAAAAGGTCATTGAGGATCACGGCGGGGTCATTCAGGTTGGAAGCGGAACAGGGAAAGGGACTACATTCACGATCTCTTTGCCGGTGAAAAATGAAGCTCACGAATGAAGTGAGTCCCGTGCCGCTGCCTGCTGAGAAGAAGAATTTATCCGCCGTAAACTTCGCCGACGAAGGCGGTTGCATCGTCGTCTCCGCTCTGCACCGGGGCAATGTACAACGTGTGGTATGCTGCCTCTATCCCTTCCTTCACGGTGAGCGCTTTCCACAGGGAGGATATGCTGATTATGGCGATCGTTTCTCTTATAGTCATGGTTTCACCTCCCATGAACCGATCATGATGTCCTCCTGAGTAAGGTTTCGGCTTTTTTCTGAAAAAACTTCATGCTGGCCGGTATGTCAACGCTCATGTTCCCTGACATGATTTAGCTCATACCCCTTTTCTCTCCGGGCCGGTAAAATATAACGCAGATTTTGCAATTTCACTTTTATCAATGACAGGAGGAACGGACATGGGATCATGCGGCAGTTGCGGAAACGGAGGGGCAGGCCCCTTTTCTGAGGGAAGGGAACTGGTGGAGTTTGTCTATCATGCTCACGGGGGTGCCATCAAGGACCAGCCGATCCCCGGGGGCGGACTGGAAACGACGTGCCGGGGATGCGGAGAGGCCTTTACACTCAAAACATTTGTCGGAAAATGTCCGAAGTGCGGCGGGGTCCATGCAGTGTCACCGCCGAGAAGCGACAGCGAGGGAAACATCCAGTTTGCTGGCGCGGGGTACAGACTTCCTGAAGACCGTTAGTCCGTTAATTCCCAAACATCGTAAATTCAGTTAACATCTTTCCGGAAAAAAGGTAAGCCTGTAGAGAGATTTCTCCTTAGCCTTCCCTCTCTTCCCAATCAGTGGAACGGAGTTTTCCATGAATAAAGCGGGTCAGGGGCTGCATCAGCAGGTCAGGTGGAGAGCGGCCATGACGTGCTTTGTATCAGAACTCCGATTGTAACAGTCGACGGCTTCCGGTGTCTTTTTCACGGTGACGGTAAACCCCCGGGACTGGAGGTACTGAAGCGTTTTGTCAGGGACCTTTAGTGCGCCATCATACCCTGTACCGATGATGAGGTCCGGCACACCTCCTTGCAGAACAATTCCAAGGTCGGCAATCTGCAGGAGGTGTCCTTCCTTTCTCCACCACGGTGAATGTACAAAGTCAGGATGAATGATCACGTCCTTAGTATAGGTTGTCCCCTCAATGGTAATGCTGCCGAAGGAGTACTGCGTAACCTTCATTGTCCCGGGCGGTGATTCATGAAGAGGGTGAACTCGTGCTCGAAATTGTCACTGAAGATTCCCCTGCCGAAGGCGCTGCTGATTTCATCGGCGCTCCAGTGGCGCACCTCGTCGATTTCATCACACTGAAAACGGACTTCTCCGTCATAGGTGCACGAAAAGGTATGGACCAGTTCTGTCTCATAGTGGTTTGAGTGCATATAGGTGTAGAGAAACTCCGGGTCACAGAGCGAGATGCCCAGTTCTTCCTTCATTTCCCGTCTGACGGCGTCATCGATCGTTTCGCCGGCATCGACATGGCCGCCCACAGAGGTGTCCCACATGCCCGCTGCTACATCCTTGTTCATGGACCGCTTCTGAAGGAGCAGCGCGCCCTGGCTGTTGAACAGGAGGACGTGGACCACGCGGTGGATCATTTCGGGATTACCGTGGATTTCCGAGCGGGGACGGACTCCGATTATTTCTCCCTGCGGATTGACGATTTCCAGCAGTTCTTCTTCCATGGGGTGTACCGTTTCTTGAAAATAGTATATACCAGTTGATATAGTCTTTTCATAGAAGGAGCCGGGCGGAAGCCCGGAAGAGCGAAGGGAGATGGACGGGGCCCGCCGGAAACCGGCGGGGCACACATGAGCGAGCACGAGTTTAAAACTGCCCTTACCATAGCAGGCTCCGACCCATCAGGGGGCGCGGGAATCCAGGCCGATCTGAGGGTATTTCACGCCTTTGGTGTTTATGGCCTCACCGTCATGTCGGTCATTACGGCGCAGAACTTCCGCGGCGTCCAGGCTGTTCATTGCCTTTCCCCGGAAATCGTCACAGAACAGCTGGATGTCCTTCTGAAGGACATCCGGCCCCATGCCGTCAAAACAGGCATGCTCTATTCGGCAGAGACGGTGCTAAGGGCTGCCGCAGCAATAAAACGCCACGGCCTCGGAAATCTCGTTGTCGACCCTGTCACCCTGTCATCGACAGGAGTGCCCCTGATTGAAGAGGAGGGGCTCACTGCCATGAAAGAGAGCCTTCTTCCCCTGGCGCTGGTCATGACCCCGAACATCCCGGAGGCGGGTGTTCTTGTCGGCTCAAGCATTGAGAGCGGGGAAGACATGAAAGAGGCTGCTGTCGCGATCCAGCGGCTCGGGCCCCGGTCGGTGATTGTCACAGGAGGCCACCTGCAGGGCAGGGCGGTGGACCTCCTCTATGACAACGGGGAGTTTATGTTTCTGGAGGATGAGCGGATTGACGGAGAATTTCACGGAACGGGCTGCGTCTTTTCCGCTGCCCTCACAGCCTGTCTTGCTTGCGGGGACAGTGTGAAAGAGTCATTTGTCAGGGCCAAGGAATTTACTCTTCAGGCGATCAGGAAGGCCGTCCATAAAGGCACGGCAATGGGGATGCTGATGTTCTGATCCCGGAGGGGCCGCCCTATCCGCTGGCAACTCTGATGACGGTCTTGACGTTTCCCCGCGGGTTGAAATCACCGGTAACGTCAAGGCGCCTCGGCTTCAGCGTTTTTTTCAGATCATCAAATATCTGATTCGTGGCAGATTCATGGGAGATAGTCCGGTCCCTGAATCTGTTCAGGTACAGTTTCAGAGATTTCAGTTCCACAATGTACTTGTCCGGCACATAGGTGATGCGGATCGTGGCGAAGTCCGGGTAGCCCGAGCGGGGGCAGAGACAGGTAAATTCACAGAAGTCAATGTCAATGGTGTAGTCCCTGTCAGGGCAGGGGTTAGGCCATTTTTCAAGCCTGGCCCTGCTGATGTTCTTTTCTCCGTATTTCATTTTCACGGGGTGTTCTCTGTCCTCTCGATGAAGAGCGTTTGTGTCGGATAGGCAAACTCAATGGCGCGTTTTTCGAATTCATCCTTGATCCTGAAATTGATCTCCTGCTGCGTGTCCATGTACTTGTTGTAGTCGCTGCTCAGGACATAGTAGACCGCCTCAAAGTCAAGACTGGAATCACCGTAGGAGGCAAAGTGCGCCCGGTCGAAGACGGTATCCTGCACACCCTCGATGGCAGCTTTAATGATGCCTGGGACCTCTTTCAGCTCCTTCAGTGCCGTCTGGTAAATAACTCCCAGACGGAAGACGACGCGCCGCCTCTCCATCCTTTTATAGTTGCGGATGCGCGAATTGGTCAGGTCCGTGTTGGAAAACACCAGCTGTTCGCCCCCCAGACTGCGGACCCTCGTGGTTTTTATGCCGATATACTCAATGGTCCCCATGTAATCACCGGCAATGATGAAATCACCGATCTCAAAGGGGCGGTCAAAAAAGATGACAAAGTAACTAAAGAGGTCACCGAGGACTGTCTGTGCGGCGAGGGCGACGGCGATGCCCCCGATACCCAGACCAGCCAGCACCGTGGAGATCTTAAAGCCGAGATTGTCCAGAAGGAAGGCAATACCGATGCCCCAGATGATAACCCTGACAATGGTTGCTATTCCGGTAAAGCCGTGGCGACCCGCTGCGGCAGGAGCCTTCTTCTGAGAATAATTTTCAATGGCATAACTGACAATGGCTGCAACGAGCCGGACCACAAAGAAGGTGAGCAGTATGGCGCCCCCCACATTTATGGTCCTGTCAAGGGCAGCAGGAAGGGCAAGGCTTTTCAGTGCCAGGTAAAATACTGCAAGGTAGAATATGGGGACTATTTTTACCTCAATTGTCCGGACGATAAAATCATCGATGGAAGACGCTGTCTTCTCGGACCACTTCCTGAGACGGTGCAGCACGATGCGCCTCACTATGGAGAAGGCCAGCATGCCTGCAGCGACGATGGCGAGCGAGGCAATATAATCTGCCACGCGGTTTTGAAAGAATGTTTTTTCTAGCAGGTCGGGGAGCACGAAAATTTCCTTTCCGGGAGCTGTTCAGTATACCCATACTATCCAACACCCGCTATGCTTGTCAAATCCCCGCAGTCGTTGCTTCTCCGCTTCCCCCGGTCAGCTCAGGCTGTGAGACTGAAAGGTCACCCATTAATTATGGAAATGTGGTATATTTTCTTTATTTTGAAAAAATGGGATGGCCTTATCAAAGTAGAGACTCCTTCTCACCGGCATCAATCGGTACGGCCCGTCATAGGACATCATTATACAAGGAGGACAGTCATGAGAAAGTACGGTAGAGTGTGTGGACTATTCAGCTTCACTCTACTCTGCATCGCTGCTCTGTTGCCCGACAGGGGATATACAGACGAGATTGTACTGAAAAACGGTGACAGGCTGACAGGAGGGTGGTTGCTGAAGCTCTTCAACATCCTTGAACATGACGGCGACCCTCCGGAAGGTGTGGAGAGAAACGACTGGCACCGGATTCTGGGCCTTCTGTACAGTTTCTATCGGGCAGGGGTAGCACAGGAAATACAATCATTCACTGAACCGGTTCACGGGATGAGGCGTTAAGAGAAATGTCCTAGTCTATGAGAATTCCTGCGGTAACATACAGAATACAATTCAACAGGAATTTCCGCTTTACTGACGCCAGGCAGATACTGCCCTATCTCAGGGATCTGGGCATCACCGACATGTATGCCTCACCTGTGCTGAAGGCAAAAAAGGGAAGTCTCCACGGGTATGACGTGGTGGACATTGACCGGATCAATCCTGAACTTGGGACTGAGGACGATTTTGAACAGCTCATCGTCGAGCTGAAGGGACTGGGCATGGGATGGATTCAGGATATCGTGCCCAACCACATGGCGTTCGACGGGGAAAACAGCATGCTCATGGATGTCCTTGAGAACGGCCAGCACTCCGAGTATTTCGATTTTTTCGATATTGAATGGAAGCACTTCTATGAGAGCCTTTCCGACAGGCTTCTTGCCCCCTTTCTTGGACGACATTACCATGAATCACTGGAGGCGGGCGAGATCACCC
>CP070788.1:2673452-2678094 GCA_020346765.1 Nitrospiraceae bacterium | reverse complement strand
AGCTGCTCTCTGCCGCAGGATATTTAAAACATCTCCGGGGTGAGAGGGCTTGACTCTCTGATGTCCAGTCGAACAGGCCGTCCGGAGCCTTACCCCGGGCCTGCAAAGAAAGAGATCGCCAGCTGTGCCCAAAGAATTACGTGAGACTTATAAATTTGCCAACATTATAGCACAGGTGTCTATCATGTGAAGAAATAAGTCCTCCTGATTCACCACGGCCTTGACGGGCTTTGAGCCAGACAGGGTCCGAGGGAACCTTGAGGATCCGCTTTACCGTTTTATAAATTACCGGCCTCTGAGAATCACGTCACAGGTCTGCCGCGCTATCTCCAGCTCTTCGTTGGCCGGAATTACAAGGATCCTTACCGCCCCTTTCTCTCCCTGAATCTCAGACACCCCCGGTGACGAGGCTTCATTCTTCCGGCTGTCAATGACAATTCCAAGACATTCAAGCGCTTTACAACAGAGCATACGGATCAGGGCTGCATTTTCCCCGATACCGCCGGTAAAGACAAGTGCATCAACCTGCCCGAGTACGGCAAAGTATGCTCCAACATACTTTCTGACCCGGTAACAGTATATTTCGATGGCGAGCTGAGCATTCCCGTCACCGCTGCGGGCACGCCGGATTATCTCGCGCATATCGTTAACACCGCAGATACCTTTGAGGCCGCTCTCATGATTCAGCATCATCTCCAGCTCTTCAAAGGTCCTGCCTGTTGTCCTGCCAAGATAGAAGAGAATAGCAGGATCAATGTCGCCGCACCGTGTACCCATAACCAGCCCCTCCATGGGTGTCATCCCCATGGAGGTGTCAATGCTCTTGCCGTCCCGTATCGCTGTTGCGCTCGCTCCATTTCCGAGGTGAAGGGTAATCAGGTTCAGGGTGCCCAGGGGCCTTCCTAGATGTTCTGCCGCTTTTTTGGCAACGTAGTGATGAGATGTGCCGTGAAAACCATACCTGCGAACGTGATGCCCAGTATACAGGTTCCGCGGGAGAGCATAACGGAATGCCGCTGGAGGTATTGTCTGATGAAAGGCAGTATCAAATACTGCAACCTGGGGAGCATCGGGCCTCCGTTCGCGGGCGACTTCAATGCCTGTCAGATTTGCCGGGTTGTGCAGCGGTGCAAGAGGGATCATCTGCCGAATGGCCGCAATCACGTTATCATCAATCAGTGTTGGCTCACTAAATACTTCTCCTCCGTGAACAACGCGATGTCCGATAGCGAATAAATCGGCCTTCTTTCCCTGCGGCAACGTCTTCGTGCTAACATCAACAATCCAGTCAAAACCATTTCTGTGATCAGGAACGTGGCGGGTCTCTACAATTTCTTCGTATTTATTTTCCTCGTTTTGCCAGGCATGTCTCAGTCTGCTTTCTGATTCTCCAATTTTATCAATAAATCCTGAAGCAAGGACTGAATACGTATCAATCTGAAAAAACCTGTATTTAATCGATGAGCTGCCGGAATTGATAACAAGTATTGCCTTCACTGAAGTCTCCACATTTTTAAATTATGTTCTGACTGACTCCATATCAATAATTGCTGCGATTCACTGCTGGCCGGACCTTTGAAAAAATGCCTGAAATCAAATATTGCCTGAACCTCTGCTGTTTTGCCGGGGCTGAATTACCGTCATGGCAACAGCGTTGACAACATCGGGGACAGTGCAATCCCGGTTGAGGACATTTACCGTTTCTTTCAGCCCCGTTATTCTCCCTGAGATTCTTTCAGATCAATGAGCTCCATCCGGTGGTTTGCATCCGGATGTCGTGGTGACGGACCCTCTGTCAGGAGGGCAGTGTCTCCCTTTAAATGATGAACCCTTACCAGCTCTTTAGCATACCTGTTCCAGTCTCCCGGATATTCCGGTTCATGCAGGGGATATACTCCATAGGAAAAATGAAGTCTCTGGCATGTTTCAAGATTGGGACTGACAGCCGTTATCCACACGGGCAACCTGAAGCGGGTAATGTTCCTTGCAGTTTCACCGCTGATGGTCGGCACGATCACAACAGCCGCCGCAGCACGCTGCAGGGTAAGCTCAACACTGAGTGCGATCAGGTCCGTGAAACTCACAGCGCCCTCGCGGCCGTATTTCTGAAGTGCCTCTTTCCGGCGGTAAGCCGGGCGGCGGGGTTCAATCTCAGCGGCGATCTTGGCCAGCATTTTCACGGCTTCTACAGGATACGTGCCCATGGCAGATTCTCCGGACAGCATAACGCAGTCTGTACCGTCAAGAATGGCGTTTGCCACATCAGTTGCTTCAGCCCGGGTAGGCCTGCGGTTATGTACCATAGACTCCAGCATCTGCGTGGCCGTGATCACCGGTTTGCCGCGAAGCTCTGCTTTCGACATCAGATCTTTCTGAGTAGTGGCAATCTTTTCGATGGGGATCTCTACCCCGAGGTCTCCCCGGGCGATCATAATTCCGTCCGCCGCATCAAGAATGGCATCCATTTGATTGAGTGCTCCGGCGCGTTCTATTTTGGCGATGATAAACGGATTGTGTCCCATCCCGGAAGCAGCATTGCGGACGGCTGTAATATCTTCTGCCGTTTCAACAAATGACTGGCTTACAGCGTCTACACCCTGCTCCATGGCGAATCCAAGGCAACGGCGGTCGTGATCGGTAAAGGCGCTTGTGCCAAGATCAATGCCCGGCAAATTCAATCCTTTTCGGGAACGTAGTTCCCCTCCTACGACCACACGACACCGTACGTCCCTTCCTTCGACCCGGGCCACTTCAAGTTCAATAATTCCATCATTGAGGAATAATACATCCCCCTTTTTCACAACCTGGGGCAGACGATGAAAGCTCACCGAAACGCGCTCGGCGCTGCCGATGATGTTCTCCGTGGTCAACGTCAATGTGCTGCCCGGTCTTAATTCGACAGGTTCCTCTGCCAGCGTGCCGACGCGCATCTTGGGACCCGGAAGGTCGGCCATTATCGCCACAGGACGCCCGGCAATCTGTGCTGCCCTCCGGATACGCTCTATCACCTTTCCGTGGCCGGCGAAGTCACCATGGGAGAAGTTAAGACGTGCCACGTTCATGCCGGCACGGATCATCTGCTCCATAATCTCCGGAGACTCTGATGCCGGTCCGATAGTGCAGACAATTTTTGTCTTGCTGGACGGAAGTGCCATGATTTCTAGTTTCAAGCGACTGAATTAATGTGAAAATGCATTACCGGCCCTACTCAATTTCCGCTCTTCCGATGATTATTGTACGTGCGTCTATTCGATTCGTTCAGGGCGACCCGGTGATCAAAAGATCAGGAATAGCTTCAGGAGTTATGCCGCCGGAGATGAGCCACCGGTTCTGGACAATCCATGTTTTCCTGTTATACTTGCAAAGTATATCACAAGTACGGCAGAGTGATATTCTGGAGCATGATACCTCTGCGGATGAACCAGTTTTGGAGGCCCTGTGATGGATAAAACAGCAGCGGGGAACTGCGGGAGCAGGGGCGCAACAGGGAAAAGGGGAGAGGAAGGTTTTCCAGAACTCAGGAAATTCAACAGCTCACAGACCGGCCTGAAATATATTTGCCCTGTTAAAAAGGCGACGATCTTCTCACGGGGTTTCAGAAATAATTGCATCGGCAATATCACTGCTGAAATTCGCCAGTATCCTGCTCTTCGCCGATACAAGGGCATCATATCCCTTGCCATGTACGGGTTCCTGGTAGTTTGATAGGCGGAAGAGCAGCGCCTTTTTCCCGTCATCTTCCGAAACAGACCAGCGGGCACTGAGCAGAACAGTGCCGTCAGATGTACCATGGAAGCGGATGACATTCACTTCTACCTGGAAATCAACCGTTATCGTCTGTTTCCAGGGATACACATAGACCTCGTCTGTTCCGAGCAAATGGGAAATGTTTTCTGCAAGGACAAAGGAAATATTATCCCGGAGATTTCCGGCCCAGCGGTCAAATTCAGAAATAGCGTACTCATTTTCGCTCACTCCTGTGACAATCTGCGGCCTGTCCAGATAGGCAGACAGAGTCACGGGACCAATCCCGAGCACTCTGTCGTTCTTACCGCTGCTCTGCCATGTTTCGTCAGGATTAACGAGGGGGTTTAATGTGTAAAATCTGGTGGGAGACGTACTTGTACATCCTCCTAGCACGATGATTGCCAGGCAGAGATTCATCATGATGCATTGATTCACGAAAAGCCTTCTCATGCCGGTCTCCTCTACTGTCTTTTGCCTCTCAGCAGGGCTTCAGGGTGCCGGTCGATATAGTCTACAAAATAACGGACCGATCGTGCCGCCTCAGAGAACTCCCTCGCAGCATTATTGATTTCATATACCAGGTCCGAATCCTCAGCAACGAAGCCCTGATAGGTGATAAGCGTCTGTTCGGTCTGCTTCAATGCATTTTGCGCCGATGTCAGCGCTTCCCGGGCAGATGTCATCGTTTCCCTGATATCAGATGCCAGTTCCCCGGGGACCCCCTCCTCCAGGGCAAATGTTTTCTCTGCTTGAAGAAATGCACTTCGTGCAGCGTCCGACGTACCCTCAATGCTCTGTACAAGCGGATCAATACTGCTGTCCAGATGAGCGAACACCCTGTCAGCGGAATCGAGTGCCTTTTTCAGGGAGACAAAACTTTCAGAGATTTCAGGTG
>CP070788.1:2638161-2673352 GCA_020346765.1 Nitrospiraceae bacterium | reverse complement strand
GTCCTTTCCAGCACATGGGGATCGTGGTTGAGCGGGCGTCCCTCTGCGTCATAGAGGCGGGTCTGAAGCCGGCTGACGCCAAAGAGCGAATCATGCCCCCCCGGTGAAAGAAATGTCTCTATTGCCCTTGAAATCGTTCCAGCCTTAAGAAGCGGGTTAGTACTGTGTGTTTGCAGATAAAAGTCGGCGTTGATCTGCGAGACATCATACAACAGGATATTGTTCATGGGTTCAAACCCTGACCTGAGCCGTTCAGGACGCTCAATAATGCGCACGGGGAAATGGGCAGGAGCGTCCGAGACGATGAAGGGGCTGTCCGTGTCAATGCAGACCTCTGAGATATGGGGACATGCAATCAGGCTCTCAACGATGTGATGATAGAGCGGCCTGTTGCCCAGGAAACGGTAATTCTTCCCCGGAACTCTCTCACTGGTATGTCTCATGGGAACAAGTGCCGCAATTGTGGGCCTTCCTGAGCGGTCTGCACGTTTCACCCGTTATGTTCTCCCTTCATCACGCGGAGCACTGCCCGTGCAGGCGCGGCCTCTGCTCCTGTCAGTTTGAGAGGCAGGCAGATCAGCTCATACATTCCCGGACTGATTCCGGACAGATTTAATGATTCTACGATGATGACACCTCCGGCAAGCAGCGTTTTATGGATCGGGCAGCCGGCGTCACCATATGTCTCGACGGAGAGGTAATCCACACCCAGGAGTTTGATGCCACGGTCAACGATCCACCGGGCTGCCTCCCTGTTCAGGGTCGCATACTCACGGACAAAGGTCCCGTTCGCATCATCCCACAGCCCTGAATTCTTCGTCCTGAGCAGCAGCCTTTTCGTGCGCCGGGGGATAGGGAGTGAATCAAGCACCTGAGAGGTGATCACATCTGCATCGGCGGTACAGGCCACCAGGACATCGCCGATTAATACATCGAGAGGAATTTCTGTAACTCCCGATCCTCCGGGGATAAAGTGCAGCGGGGCCTCTATATGCGTGCCCGTGTGGACATCGCAGCTCAGACCGGTAACGTTAACGTCATTTCCCTTTTCAAAGGAGCTCACGCGCTCAATCGTTAGTCCCGTGCTTCCCGGCCAGATGGGCAGGGATGGACCTAACGGGACAGAGATATCAATGAGACTGTCCGACATTGTTTTCATTATTCACCTTGAGATAATCGATATAGTCATCATCGGAAGTACAGGAGATTCCCTGAGACGGAGTCCGATGGTTCCGTCCGTTGGGGTAGTAAAACCGCTCCCTCAGTGCAGCGCTGACAGGATCACGGCGGCAATACCCCCTGTAGGTTCCCCAGAACTGCATCATCCGGAACAGGGGGATTGCAAAGGCGTTTCTCATGAATGATCTTTCCCTCACGGCATGGAGATAATCTGTGGCCGTATTCATGAACCAGAGCCAGCAGAAATCCCGCAGATTAAACTTCTGTTCCGGGAAGAGCTGATAGAAGACGATTGACTCCCGGTAGTAGCGGTTGAATATCCCGGTGTATCGCTCATTATGGACGTGAACAACTTCAGCTTCGGCAACATAGGAGAGGCAGTAACCGGCGCCGATCGCCCTCTTTGCCCATTCAAGGTCCTCCAGCCCGGTCAGGCTTTCGTTGAACGGTATGTCATGCCACAATCTCTTTCGTATCGCAGCATTGGCATTGTTGCAGAACGGCGAATTCTGGATATGGACGGACTGATCCGGATACCACGCAGCAAATATCCGGTGCTCAGAAAACTTGTTCTGTCTGTTCCCCCTCTGCCGTCCGTAGGTAAGGGCAACCTTATGATGCCGGAAGGGAGCAATTAAATATTCCAGCCACCGGCGGTGGTTGGGATAGACATGTGCACTTGCAAAAACAAGGTACTCTCCCCGTGCTGCCCCACAGCCTGCATTGAGGGCCCGTCCGAACGAGAATTCCTCAGACGGGATTGTACGGATAATAACGGGAAACGATGAGGCAATGGATAACGTACGATCCGTAGAACCGGAATCAACGATGATGACTTCAACGTTATCAACAGTTTGCTCGTAAACACCGGTAAGGAGCCGCCCTATATGGGCTTCCTCATTGAAACACCGGATGATAATGGACACCCCCGGCTTAGTCATCAGTCCTGTTTCCGTTTATGAGTGTCAATACCTTCATGACTTATTACAATATCCGGCCAGCCCCCTGGAACTGCTGTGTCGTACGACCACGTTGTTTCAGGGCCCCTGATGTTTTCCGTGATGATTTACCTTCCCTCAGCATGCCTCTTTTTTCATCATTGCTTTTCAGCTCCTTCAACGTTCCCGCAACGGTATACTTTTCCCGATAGCGCAGATCCTTTATTCTCCTGATCACATCCATGTCTCCTGCGCAGTACCGACGCTGCCCCCCGGACGTCTTGGCCGGTCTGAGGTATTCGTGGAAATCTTTTTCCCAGAAACGTATTGTATGCGGCGGAACGCCGGTGATCACGCTTGCTTCATGTATGGTATAGGCCAGTTTTTTCTTCATCTATCCTTCTGCACGCCGGCATATCAGCAGTATCACATTAAATTTAAAGATTACTTTAAGTTTGGATGCAATATCTGTGCCATAAAAAGGGGAAAAGGGAAGCTACATTGGCCGTTCGTTGAAACGTCAATAAGACATGTGCCAAAACTTCATGACGGGACTGTTGCTGTCAAGGGAATGCATGAGTGTTTATGCGTAATAATCGGTAATTGCATTGTACATGAGAGAAATCATTCACATCCTGCTGCTTGTTGAGAATTGTCCTGCACCGGTCTGTAGTCTCTTTACGCGTACGCGTTTATTCTGCAGCAGGTATCCACTTCATATATCTACAAGCGGATTTCCATGTCAAAGACGTGGTAACCGTCAATCTTTTGAAACATGGGACTTCATAAAGAATATCTATATTTTTCCTGCCGCCTGCATGTCCGTCCAGGCACTGCGGAGTATGTCCAGGACCCGTTCTGCATTGATGAGAGCGTTCATGTCATTGTCAGCATCGGCCTTCACGAGACTTTCCAGAACAAAGTCATAGAGGTTTCTCAGGTTCAGTGCAATTTCCCCGCCATCGTTGTTAATCGACATTGAAAGTTCCTTCACAATGGCCGATGTCTTTTTAATAAAGTGGGATCTCCCGACTGCGTCACCAATCTTTATTTTCTCTTTGGCCTTATCGATAAACCTGAGAGCACCGTCATAGAGCATTGATACTATTTCCAGCCCGTCTGATACATCCGTCTTAACCTGCTGATTCAAAGCCGTTCCTTCCATGGCAGTTTCCTCCTTTGAACAATTTATGCCGTCTTTTGTCCATTCATTGTCCGTCCGCCTTTGCTGCGGTCATCGCGAAAGGCAGCAACTCCAGCAATGATCAGTCAGACAGCAATATGCATGCCTGCTGGGTACTCACAGCGGGATGAACAAAATAAAGGATCCATGTGCCAGGGAAAGTGCATGGTGTGATACACAGGGGGAAAAGGTTTCCCACTGCAGTACTTTTTTGCCGCTCCTGTTTGCCTTATACGGGCGTATTCTGCGCAGGTGAGATGCTGCTCAGCCTGTCTCTCAGTTCACAGGCGCGCCTGTGCTCTTTGTTGAAGATGAAAACCTTCCTGAGTTCCTCTTCAGCATCCCTGGTTCTTCCGAGACAGACAAGCACTTCTGACAGAGATATGAGTGCATCAAAGTTTACCGGGTGATAGGACAGGTATTCCCGTAACGCCTTTTCCACGGTTTCATATCTTTTTAACTCCATCCCCATCCTGACAAGCGAGTCAATAACATCTGCCCTGTCAGGGTCCATGAAAAATGCTTTGCGGACTGTGTCAAATCCTCGCAGCCTGTGCCCCCTGTTCCATGTGGCCATCCCTTCTTCATACATACCGTCAGGGTCCTCTTTATCGCTGCACCGGCACAGAACTTTTTCAAATATTTGCCCTATGCGCTCAGCCGTTTTTCGGGAGTCATACCTCTCCCGGGCCCTCTCAAGGGCCCTTCTGCCAAGCTCTGCTCTCAGTTCCCTGTCAAGCATAAGCTGTTTTGCCGCCTTGTAAAGAGACAGGTGGTCATTAGGCTGCACCAGAATACCGGCATCTCCTACCACCTCTGGGATTGACCCTGACAGCGTGGAGATGACAGGCTTGCCGCAGGCCATACTCTCGATAAGCACCATGCCGAACTGCTCCTGCCATGTCTTCGTCGCAATGCTGGGTAGAACAAATATATCGCAGAGATTGTGCAGCCTGCAGATTTGCTGATAGGGATACTCTTCCCTTAAGACAAACGTGTCTCCCAGGGAGAGCCGTGCAGCCCGTTCATGAACCCCCTGCAGTTCCTGCCCTTTCCCGACAACGAGAAACTTTACCGGGCAGTCTTTCAGCGCGGGATCTCTCATAATAGTGGCAGCGGCATGAAGGTAATCATAAATCCCCTTCTCCCATACCATCCTGCCTATGCAGAGAATCACAATGTCATTCCTGCCGATCCTCAACCTCTCCCTGTCTGTCTCCACGTACCTTTCATCAGGACGAAAGACAGTAAGATCAACTCCCATGGGAACAACATCAATCTTTCCGGAAGGGACGCCCTCAAGCATCAGCGCCTCCTTCGCCCGCTCTGTAACGGCTATAAAGTGGTCGGCCCCGTACCTGACCGTCTCCTTTATTGCGCCTACGGCCTGATGCTCTTCATAATTAAAGGGGATGTTTTCCCATTCAAGGCAGACAACTCTGGTTCCGTATTTCTGCTTCGCCATGACTGCCTGGGCAGAAAACCGGTACGTGATGTCAGCGGAAAAAACCAGGTCCATGTCCGCGAGATGCTCTTCCAGTCCTTCCATTTCCAGCAGCAAACCCTGTGAACGGGAAGGGACTTCCCTGACCGGCAATTTCACCGTGCCGGTATCGTACATATGCCCTTTCGTTGTATAGGCAATGAGGTCATATTTGTCTGCAAGCGGCTCATAGTTCTGCATTTCCCACTTGTTCAGGTTCGCCCCGCGCACAATGGCAATCTTTTTCTTGCCGGACGCTGCCGCGTGCTTGAGGCCGCATTCATTTCCCGGGTGCGGAGGAGTCTTTTCCACCTCCTGCACCTCTATTGGTATCAGCTGAACTTCTGTCCCGGACGGGCATTCTATCCGGAATCCGTCCTCGCACGCCTTCTCCCGGTCATCGGAGACGATCCTTTTACTCCACTTCTGCAAAAAGTAGCGCGTATTATGTTCCCCATGGGAACGCCTGCCTTCGGTTGTCTCTTCATGGTGATAGAGGACACTGTCCGGAGTATAGAGGATTTTCATGCCCTGCTGCCGTATTCGCAGGCAGAAATCAATGTCCTCGTACCCGTTCCTAAATCCTTCATCAAACATGCCTGTCTCAAAAAAGATGCTGCTCTTCACAAGCATGCAGGCGGCAGTTACGGCGTTGAATTCCCTTACACGGTTCACTGCCCTGTGATCATGGGGGAGTCCCCGGTATATGTGATAGACACTGGGGCCCTTGTCGCAATGTCCGAATACTACGCCGGCATGCTGGATCCGTTTGTCAGGATAGATAAGCTTGCATCCTACGACAGCGACATCAGGTCTCGCGGTGATGGCTTTTACAAGGTTTTCGAGCCAGTCCGGCTGGGGGGCCGTGTCATTATTCAGAAATACCAGATACTCTCCCCGGGCAGCTCTGGCTCCCTGATTGCATGCCATGGCAAAACCAAGGTTCTCCTTATTCGTAATGGTCGTTACATCTCCCTTAATCCCTCTCAATAAGTCTTTTGTCCCGTCAGAGGACCCATTGTCAACGATAATCACTTCATAGGGATCATAGGAGGTGTTCAGCGCGATGTTTTCAAGGCAATTCTGCGTGTACTCCATTTTGTTGAATACAGGGATGATGATCGATACCAGCTCCTTTATGGTATCCCTTCCCTGCTTCCAGGGTCCGGCCGTATGACTGCCCGCAGCTGAAATGTATGCAGGAGCATCGTTCTTTTCCCCTGTTCCTGATTCCACCTTCAGCCCTCCTTTATAACTGCCCTGCAGTGAGGCCCTGTCCGCTGCAATACCATGATGGGCGTAGTCCTGAAAATAGTCATCCACGCGCTGCGCCTGTGCGTACCTTACCTCGTTGAATGCGGGGTAGATCGCTCGCAGGCATGCCATGATAAAGTCATGCTTCATTTGATCGGTGATAGCGTCCTCGATGTAGCGGTGATACCTCATCAGCAGGTGGTAGAGATTGCGCCACAGGATAATGTCCGCCGGGAGACTGCCCTCAAATGACCACTCCCGGTCAATACAGGTCCATTCACCCGTACCATCCGTGATAATGATGTTCCAAAACAGGGCATCCAGCGCATCTCCCTTGAGCAAGGGGATTCCCTCTGCGTCTTTTTCACCTGTTGCATATCGTTCAAGAAGATATGAGTTGAGTTGTCTGACAATATTGATGAAGTCTGTCTCAAAGCGGCCTGACGCAAGCATTTCGAATACCTGATAGATCAGCTGGTCCCCCCGGCAATACTGTTCACGGGTGAAGCGGTGTGTGAAACACGAATCTACGGCATGCTCCGGCTCCGCGCATGCATGGGGCGAGGCGTTTTCAATGATGAGTTCTCCAGGCTGGATTTGCCGCAGCGTTGCTATCTTGTGAAAGGGAGTGTGCCTCCCCAGTGAATAATGGCGTGCAATCCAGTCCTCATCTCCTGAAAAAAGCACGTCCTGAACTGCTGTCTTTTCCCCCTTAGTTGCAACGATGAGAAATGCATTGGCTATGTCTCTGAGCAGTCCTGCCCGTCCTACCTCCCGCATAACGAGGCTCTCATTGAACAGAAGGGTCCTCCGGACATCACTCCGGTCCGGAAAGGGTGTTTCAATCCAGTTGTGAAGGAAATAATCGCGGGAAAGCCGGTCCCCTCTGAAGATCGTCGATGCCAGTTTGTAGTCAGGGAAGGGGAGATAAAAGGAAGCCGAAGAAAAACCCGCCTTTATGATCATGTCCTCAAGCCGGGCCGCGCTGAAGGTCACCGCTGATTTCTTTGACGGATACCCCTGTATCCCGTCAAATATCTTCCCCGAATGGTCTTCCCTGGCACCGCTGAAATATTTCAACCCCAGCCGGTTTTCCAGTGCAAGTACCAGAATCCCGCGGTCCGCCAATGATTCGAAGACCATGTTCAGTATCGAAAAGGCAGCACCATCAGGGTCGTTCCTGAACAGAGGGTGGTAGAGATGGCTGTATTCGAGAACACCGACGAGTGTCGCTATGTCAAATCGTCCTTTCAGGTCCAGGTCCAGAAAGTTCGCTCCATAGACATTCACGGAGGAGAGATCCCGGCACCGCTGCCTGGCGATCTTCGCCCGCTGGTAGTTTCCCTCAACGGCTACGACATGGTGAAATTTCTCCCCGAGCCAGCGGGTCACAGCTCCGCAGCCTGCTCCCAGTTCAAGCACCCGTGCAGTTCCGCTGCGCAGGCCAAGGCAGTCCATGATCGTGGTCCGATACGGGCTGAGATGGTAGAGGCTGGGCCAGTCTTTGACCGCTGCCTTCAACTCACGGGAGAAGATACTCAGGTCCAGGCTTTTCTGCAGGACAGAGGAGAGATAACTCTCTGCACCGTCCATGTAGCCTGCGGGTGTACCGTTGCCGCCACTTACCATGACCCCTGACGTATCGCCACGGAAGTCTTCAAGACGCATCTTTTTCATAGACACCCTGTCAGCAGCTCCTCAATGAATGCCTGCCGGACTGCTTCCGGCGGGGAGAACTCTTTATTATTTTGCAATTACCTTGCCAGTACTAGGATGAGAGAAGGGCAAATGCCCTACGGAACAAGCAACTCTTAACCTAATGATTTAATGATATAATCAGGACTTCTATCAGGCGGGATACCGCATTGTGTTGTGCTTCAGGAAATGAGAGCAGCACATCGCGTCAGAACATTGACTTTTTTAAAGGAAGAAGTGGTTCAATGGAACCGTCCATGCATCATGCTCCCATACGGACCTCTTGGGTCTGCTTCTGCTTCATCCCCTCCATCATTTCTTTCCATCCGCTCTTGAGTGTCTCAAGGACGCGCTCAGAGTCCTCCAGTGCTTCAGTATCATTGTTAAGGTTGGCATGGAGGAGCCGGTTAAGCACATACTCGTAGAGGCTTCTAAGGTTCCGGGATATGTCTCCGCCCTTTTCCATATCAAGCACATTGGAAAGTTCCGTAATGATGGCAGTGGCCTTGGAAAAATGTTTACCCTTTGACGTGATGTCGCCACACTCAATCTTCTTTTTCGCAATCTTCATGTGATTCAGTGCTCCCTCATAGAGCATGAAAATAACCTGAACTTTGTCAGTCGTCGCAAGAACGGTCTTTTTGTAACCTGTAATATCCATCTGTGCTGCCTCCTAAGCGCGAGTTGAAAAGTTTGTCAGAAAGTTCCCGATCGTGGTGTAATTACTCACAAGTGATTCGAGGGCAGTGAATTTCCTCACCAAATCGTCCTCAGTTTTTTCAAGCCTGAATTCCATGTTTCTTATCGTGTCACTGATGTTCTTGATGACGTCCTGCAAACCGTCTTTCCTCAGCGTGATTGATCCGTCAATTGAGCTGGTGATGGTTCCTGTATAGTCATAGATCTGTTTTGCAATACCATTGGAGCTGTCCGTGAAAAGATCAGCAACGTCATCAAGGTGTGATCCGAGCTCTGTCTCAAGCGTTGTGCTGTTCATCTCGAGGTTGCCTGTCTTGTAGTCGGTGGTAATGCCGATTTCTGCAAGCAGGCTAAGCGCCCCTGAAAGACCGGATACGCTGCCCGATACGGCAGACCTCATACTGTTCTGAATGTTCCTGACCGTTGCCTCTCCGGAGAGTATGCCGCTTTCCTTGGTTGTTGAATCATAGGCTGTATTGTCAGCAATAAAGGACATGACGTCATTATAGGCAGTGACGAATTCCTCTATCTGTTTCTTGATCTCCTCATTATCGGAGGCAACGGAAATATTTGCCGTCGAATCTTCTTTCTTCAGAGTGATGGTCACTCCGGAGATTACATCGGCGATGGAATTCGTCTCTCTCGATATCTGAAGCCCGTCAATGGTGAAATCAGCATTTGCTGCAGTCTTGTTTTCCGTAAACGCCGCTGCCGTAAAGTCTGAAGTGCCGCCGCTGCCGTCCAGAGTTGTCCCGGCATCAACAGTAATATTTTTTGACGATCCTGTGTCATTCCCGGTAAGAACCATGCGCTCGTTGCTCCCGTCATTGACGAGGGTGGCAGAAATACCTGGGTTATCTATGTCATCATTGATGAGGTTTTTAAGCCCTTCCAGGGTCGTCCCCTCCGGCACAGAGAGAGTGCGCTGCGTTCCGTCATAGGTGTACTGGAAGACCTTGTCGCTGCCGCTGCTGTTAACAACATCAGATGGTGAGGCAAGCCCTGTGCCATTGTGAACTTCTTTTTCTGCCGACGCAAGGGTCGTAACAGTTATGGCATAATTGCCGACAGAGGCTGCGCCTGTTGCGGTGGATTCAACTACCGTTTCATCACTCGTCGTAGCGGTCCTGACGTAGAATGTGGCACCCAGCCTGAGCTTGTTGACGGCGCTTTTCAGAGATGCAAGCTTCGAGGAAAGCTCACTATAGGAGTTCATTTTCTCATTGTACGATGATTTCTTGCTCTCCAGAATATCTATGGGCCTGCGCTTTACCTCTATAAGTTTTGAAATAAGATCATTGTAGTCTATTCCCGTTGCCAGACCGCCGACGGTGAAGCTTGACATGTTTAACCCTCCTTGTCTATGAGGAGACCTTTCAAATCTCTAGCGTTTTTTGACAGCTCAACCAGCTCTTCCGGAGGAATCTGGCGTATAACCTTTTCTGTTTCACCATCAATCACTTTTACAATCATAATATCCAGTTCCCTGTCTATTTCCAGGTGTATCTCGCGATTGAGGAATCTGGCAGTGCTTATAATTTTCTCTACAGCTTCATCAATGTCAGTCCTTCCTTCGGATCTGAACACTTCACTGCCTGCATCCTTTCCCCGCTTTTTTTCAGCCTGTGAAGCAATAGTGGTACCTCTGTCCTTTCGTTGAGTATCCGCTGGCAGCCGCTCCACCTTTGCTTCTATGGATATGCTGCTAATCATTGTGTTCACCTCTGCCCGTCCTCTTATTAGACCCGGGGCAGCCCACCTGCCCCGGGCTGATTACATTATCCCTGCGAGCTGTTACGCCAGAAGCTGCAGAGCATACTGCGGCATTACATTGGCCTGCGACAGCACGGCAACGCCGGCCTGAAGGATGATCTGACTCCTCGTCAGGTTCGCAGTTTCGATGGCGAAATCAGCATCCTTGATCCTTGAGTTTGCTGCGGAAAGGTTCTCAGCGGCGATCTCAAGGTTCGCAATGGTGCTGCCAAGCCTGTTCTGTGCGGCGCCAAGGTTGCCTCTCCTCGTGGAGACGGTGCTGATAGCGCTGTCAACCAGGGCCAGCATCGACTGGGCGTTGCCTGCCGTGTCAATGCTTGAAACGGTCCCGCTCAGTCCAAGGGAAGAGGAATCGATGTCCGCGAGGGCCCCGCCTGTTACTGCTATCCTGTCATTGACGGTGTTATTAATGCCTACCTGCAGTGACACACCGCTGCCGCTCAGGGTTCCGTTCAGGAGCTTCAGGCCGTTGAACTCGGTGGTATCCGATATTCTGGTTATTTCAGTCTTGAGGTCATTGAACTCTGTCTGGAGAGAGGTTCTGTCGCTCGATGACAAAGTTCCCGTAGCTGCCTGAATGGCGAGTTCTCTCATCCGGGTGAGGATGTTGTGAATCTCGTTCATGCCGCCTTCAGCAGTCTGAACCACACTGATGCCGTCCTGTGCGTTTCTGACTGCCTGATTGATGCTCCTGATATGGGCGGTCAGTTTCATGGACAGTGCCATACCAGCGGCATCGTCCTTGGCTGAGTTGATTCTCAGACCAGAAGATAATCTTTCTACTGACGTTCCGAGGCTGTTCTGTGTGTTCTTGACGTTTCTCTGAGCGTTCAGAGAAAAAAGGTTGGTGTTTACTATTAAACCCATGGTGTCCTCCTTGATGTAAGCCGGAATTCTGCGTTTCTTTCAGACCCCGACTTTGTCCGGCATCCGTGCCGTTTCAGCAGGCTTATGCCCGCCGCTGCTGCAGTGCTCATGGATCAGGTCATTTGCTGAAGCAGGGGCGGTGCTGCTGCCATCATGCTTCTCTGTGCTTTCATCACCTCCTTCCTGACCGTCTCCCGTTCTCTGTCTTTAGGTTTCCTATCGGCATTCACGATAAAAACTTTAGACGTTACTGTAAATATTATTTCCAATTGTAAGAATGGTATTTTTACATGACTATAAAGGCGGGAGCTCAGGGGGAAAGAAGCATTTTACAACTATATTTCAAAGGGATAGGCTCAATTGACGATGAGTGGGAGAAACGGCTCTGTACCAAAATAGGGTGTGCTTATGACGTTTATTGTGATAAAAGACATCTCGTCAGTGAGTCATAGGGGGCTCCCCGGCTCCCTTGGTGACTCAGGGGTCTGGTCGAGAACAACCTGCACACCCTTCATGGTTCGGGAATTTATCGCAAGAGGCCCCTGAAAATTGGCAATAACATCGTCCCCCTCAACCCTCACCGTGACAAGGACAGCAAGATCATCGTCATTTTGCAGTTCGATATACTTTTTTACTGAGCTGTCGAGGTTCAATGAATAGTCCTGGACAATAAGCGTGGGCGAGGCAACAATAAACGCGATGTCAGGGTCGTCAACGGCCTGGAGCCAGCTGAGCGGTGTATCCTTGTGGTCAATGAGGAAGAAACGCTGCAACCGCGGGAGGCCGATCAGGCCCGAGGGGAAACTCACCACCCGGTCTTCCCTTACGGCCAGCTCTCCGAAGCGGGACGTTTGTACCTTTATCATTTCGGCCTCAGCACGTTACGTATCTTGGTAAATTCATCCATAAAGAGATTAGAAGACCTGAAGTTTTCCTCTCTGATTTTCTCATAGAGCTCTTTCCTGAACACCCTGATATCAGCCGGCGCCTCTATCCCCAGCCTGACAGAATTCCCTTTTACTTCGATGATCGTCACAGTGATTTCATCTCCAAGCTTTACAGACTCATTTGACTTCCGTGTCAATACCAGCATCCTGCTCCTCCCTTACTACCCGATGAGATCCTGTCTGTCTCTGCACAGCACACCCCGTATTTTACCCCAACGGGTCATTGAATGGGGAGATTATCATTGATGCCGCGGACTACCCTCGATTATCTGAGAAAGTTTAACAGGGACTGGGAAAGAATTTCAGCTCCGGATTGTCTTAATGACTGCAGTGCCACCTCGATTTTTGATATCTCGCTCACGGTTTCAGCAATGTCCGTATCTTCTGTGTCAGAAAGATATGTCTTCCAGGTCAGGTCCCTGTCGTCCAGGTTGCTCCTGAGACCTTCCAGATGGTTCAGCCTTCCACCGATATCGGCCCGTACACTATTGACCTGGTCCAGTGCAGTGTCAATCTCTGTCAAGGCTGTCTGGATACCTGTCAGGCTGTTGTTCGTCAGATTGTTATAGAGGTCATCAAGTACTGCCATAACGCTCGAAGGCCCTGAACCAAATACTGTATCGCCGGGGATATTGATTGCCATAGTGACACCTTTGTCAATTTTCAGATTGATTTCACCTGAATCGCCTTGATAGGCATATCCTGCGGCAGGATCAAATGCAGTGGTATCGGTCTTGAATCCAGAGAAGAGGAAGCGGTTTCTGAACTTCGTGTTGGACATTTTCAGGATCTCATCCCTCAGGTCATCCACTTCTGCCGCTATTGCAGCTCGTGACCCCGCTGTTTCGGTTCCATTTGACGCCTTAAGTGCCAGTTCCCGCGCCCGAATCAGGGCATTCGATACCGAGGACAGGGTACTGTCCGTAAACCCCAAACGGGATTCGGCCTCGTTGATGTTTTTCCGGTACTGCTCTATTTCATTAATGCTCACCTTGTAGTCCATGGCTTTCATCATTCCCGATGTATCGTCTGAAGGACTGTTGATCTTTTTCCCAGTGGCCAGACTGTTGCTCAGACGGTACATGTCCCGTATATTGCTGTTCAGAGACCGTGTGAGCTGATTAAATATGGTAAACGATGTAATTCTCATAAATTTATTATCATCTCCATCAGGTCGTCGGCCACCTTCAGCACCCTTCCTGCGGCCTCATACATGCGCTGGAATCTCACCAGGTTGGCGGCCTCCTCATCAAGTGAGACGCCTGAAACAGCTTCCCGTTTTGTCTCAAGCTCAAATCTCAGGTTATCGTCATAGGTAAGGCTGTCAGAGGCTGCCCTGCTCATGATGCCGATATCGGTGACGATTCCTTGATAATACTCTGAAAAGGTTCCTCCACCAAGGTCCGCGATGCTGCCCTGGTTAAGATCAACGATCTCCAGTGCCTTCCTGTTGTCACCGGGCAGTGTCAGGTCTGAAGACGCAGCTGCTATGTGATTTGTGTCCGTTATTGCAACAGCTGCGTCCTCTATCACACCCATCAGAGGGCTGACGAGAAAGCTGTCGCCCGCAGCAGGCGCACCGTCGATTACAACATCTATTCCCTCAAAGCTGATGGTGCCGCCGGCCGTAAAGGCCCCTGAAGTCACCAGGGCCCCTGACTGGCGATTATAGACTTCGTAGGTGGCTGCACTGTCAAACTGAATGTCGTACTCATTCAGGGTAAGGGATGTCACGTCGCTAACCGAAGCAGAGGTTACATACCCTGATGACGAGTACTCGCGTGTATATACCTGAAGGCCGCTGAAAAAATCCCTGTCCGTAGATCCGTCAAGCCCGTACCCCGTACGGTGGACCATATTTGTTTCCTTAATGATTGATGCCGTCAGTTTTCTGAGATCGTGGAGGGAGTTTGTTTCAATCTCTCCCCTCACTGCAAGAAGGCCTCCCAGCCTGCCCCTGCTGATCGCAGAGGTTATGTCATCCTGCCCGGCGTAGACATTCCTGTGTCCGTCAAGGTCAACCACTGTGGTGAGCGTATACGCTGCCATCTCGTTGACAAGCGTCCTGCCGCCCGCAAAAATTGAAACCCGGCCATTCTTGTCTTCATACCATGTGTAATCCATATATTCTGCCAGGGCGGTGAGATGACTGTCCCTCTGGTCTCTGAAGTAGCTTGCCTGCTCTGTGGTCAGACCCGCCTCAAGCTGGGAGATCTTTTCGTTCAGCGATGAAATCATTGCAGTAATGTCGTTGATATCATTGACGGCATTACCGATGTCGTCGTTGATTCCCTTGAGCGCGTTATTGATATCGTGCTCCATTTGCTGGGAGCGCTGGAGGAGTGCGCGCGTCCTATGGAGAAGCGATGTTCTCTGCGGCTCACCGTCAGGATTGCCGGCAACCTCCTGCCATGCGTTGAAATACTCCTTGAGTGAGCTTCCCAGTCCGAGGTTTTGCGCTTCATTGAATATCTGTTCGATATGGCTCAACCCCCGCTCCAGAGAGTATGATTTCCCGTAGCTCTGGTTCTGGCCGATGATCTGCAGAAAGATGAATTTGTCAAAGTGCCTCCTGACTTCCACATCACCCACTCCCCTGCCGATAAATTGGCCGTTGACCTGAACGGGATTGGCCACTTCCAAAATTGCTTCATGCCTGCTGTAGCCCGGCGTATTGACGTTTGCAATGTTATTGCTGACAACATTCAGCGCGGTCTGGCTGGCAAAAAGCGCAGATTTGCCAATATCAAATAGTCCGGAAAGCGACATCTATGTCTCCTTTGATAAGAGAACGCCGGTGGATTGAGGGTGAGGGCCGGACCTGAAGAGGCGGAGAAAGTTCGAGTTCGTTTTCAAATGGCTCAGCGAGCGGTCGATGAGGATGGCATTAAACCTGTTTATCTCCTCAATGCTCTGCAGGAGTGACCGCAGCTGCAAACGGAGATCCCTGAAGAGCCCGTTCCCCGTTATTTCCGCAAGATCGTCGAGATTTATGTCGTCATTGCAGCTGTGATCACGGGCAAACTCCCGGAGAAGTCTCTGCCGCTCCTCTTCAAGCAGCCTCAGTCTCATGATTACCGTGTCTTTCTCCTTTGATATCGTTTCAATCCTCTCTGAGTCAATTGCAACGAGACATTCCCGTTCCCTGCTCAGCAGCGCGTGAAGATTCTTGTATGAGTTGACCTGTTCACTCAGTATGCTTATAATCGCGCTGTCCGGTGTCATATCTCTTCCAGTACTTTTTCCGCTATCTTGAGAGGATCCACGTTGTACTGACCCGCATCAAGGGCCTTCCTGAGCTCTTCAACCCGGTCTGTCCGTATGTCGGGGAGCTGTTCAATGAGGCCCTTGAGCTCATGAATCTTCCGGGCATTGCCCGAAAGGCTTATCCTGTCTTTATCTGCATCACTGTTTCTGGCACTGTCAGACCGTTCGGCCTCGGAATATGTATTGGTCTCCCGTACCTTGTTGTACAGATCCTTTCCTTCAACAGGGTTGTTACCATTAATTTTCATATGCCCTCCCCCTTTTGTGTCCACGCTCTCTGTCAATCGCCGTGACTCCTGTTACGTGCTGATCGGAGCCTGCCCTCCCTGGCTGTAAATTCATTTTACAATTCCTGCCTGTCTTATCGGCAGGCCCCATGAATTCTTTAGCGTGTCCTTTCCGGTAAGGTGCATTATTTAGTCTGATTATTTTCATCGATTCGGTTCTCCTGGGTCCTGTCCAGCCACTTCAGTATTGCATCCTGCAGCCCGAGCCCCCGATCTGCCATGATCTTTGAAACTTCCATATCAAAGAGGCTCATGTATGTATCGTTGCCATAGCCCGGGCTTTCACCTGACAGGCTCTGAGACGTTTCCCTCATGGTCTTCAGAAGCTGGTAGGCAAAGAGCGACTCCATATCCTTTGCCACCTTCTTTATATCATCGCTCCTGTTGACAGGATTGTCATTCAGTCCTGAAACCGCAGAGGGCAGTGTGCTCTGCTTTGCCGACCGCGCCGTATCACCAGAAACAGGCGGCTCATGGCGTATCAGTGAAAGATGATCTATCATATGATCTCCAGTTCGGCACGCAGTGCGCCCGCGGCCTTTAAGGCCTGAAGGATAGATATGAGGTCCCGGGGGGTAACGCCCAGTGTATTCAGTGCCCTCACAACCTCACCCAGCGTAACGCCGGACACCTGAACAAGGGAGGCCTTCTGCTCGTTTATTGATATGCCTGTGCGAGGGACAACGACCGTTTCAGAGCCTCTGGGAGCAAAGGGCAGCGGCTGTGACACTTCAGGCTGTTCCATAATCTCTATGGCAAGAGAGCCATGGGCAATGGCAACAGGAGATATCCTGACATTGTTGCCGATAACTATCGTTCCCGTGCGTTCATTAATAATAACCCGTGCCGTCATGTCAACGGGTACATCCATATCTTCAATTCTCGTTATCATGCCGATGAGATTTTCTCTAAAGTGGGGCGGCACAATCACCTTCACGGCCGAGGGATCAATGGGGAACGCGTACTCCCCCTGAAACTCCTCGTTGATCTTTCTGGTAATGCCGTCCACAGTGGCAAAGTCAGCCTTCTGGAGGAACAGCCTGATTTCATCTCCATTGCCAAGGGTGAAGCGTGGCTCCCGTTCGATCGTTACACCTTCTGGTATCTTTCCCGCAGTGGGATGGTTTTTCTGCAGCGAAGCACCTTCCCCTTCCGCGGCAAATCCGCCGATGGATACCGGCCCCTGGGCAAGTCCGTAGACCATTCCATCAGGACCTTTCAGCGGAGCGAGAAGGAGCGTACCTCCCTGAATACTGCCTGCATCGCCGATTGTAGATACAAGGGCATCTATCTTCATGCCCGGCTTTGCAAAGGGCGGCAGCGTTGCTGTTACGACTGCGGCTGCGATGCTTTTCGATTTAACATCTTTCGGATCCACAGTCACACCCATTCGTGTGAGCATGTTTGCTATGCCCTGGACGGCTGTTTTCCCCTTGTCGCCCGTTCCGTCAAGGCCGACGACAATGCCGTAGCCGATGAGCTGATTCTCCCGGACCCCCTCGAACTTCGCGATATCCTTGATGCGCTCTGCCCTCAATTCCGGCACAGCAAGGAAAGCACACAGCAGAATAAAAAGAAAATACCGCGCAGCTCCCCAAACTCTCCCGGGATCCTTTCCTGACGTAAGATACGGTGCTGCTCCTTCAGAGCTGTTCATACCGTTTCGCCTGCCTTCATCAGAATGGCCATACATGGTCCAGTACCCTCACGAACCATCCGGGACTCTGCTTCTCCTGCAAAACTCCGTCGCCGACATAGTACACCCGGGCATCGGCAATCTTGTTGCTGAATACCGTGTTGTCCGATGTCACGTCATCAGGTCTCACCATTCCCGTAAGCACAAGAATCTGTGTCTCGCTGTTGATCGTCAGCTCTTTCCGGGCCTCAAGCACGAGATTCCCGTTGGGCATGACTTCCACAACTTTTGCTGTTATGGTAGCGATCAGTTTTCCCTCACGGTTCGTGTCCCCTTCCCCCTTGAAATCTGATGCCGAAGTGCTCTTGATTTCAGGCTTGAATACATTGCCGTTTTTGTACAAGTCTTTCATCAGGGGCCAGTCCTGAATACCGAAGTCAAGGTTCATGCCGAAGAACTCCTCCAGCTTGTACTCAAGCGTTGAGTCTTTGCTGGTCTCTGTGTCGGCTGTGCCCGACCCGGACAGGTTCTCCACGATCTGTATCGTCACAAGGTCATTCAGCCTTCGGGCCTTTCTGTCATCAAAAAGGTTGCCGCGGTCTACCCAGAGGGAGTTCCGCGAAAGCATCTGATCAGCCTGATCAGAATAGTCCACATACTTTGGGGGCGGAGGCGGCAGCTTTGCCGATGGAGTGGCGCAGGATGACAGAAATATGAGGGCTGAAAGTGCCAGCAGAAAAAGCTGCCAGCATAGCCCTGCGCCCGCTTTGCTGTTGATTCCTTTCTTTATTTCAACTGTCATCTGATTCACCTTTCTTCTAAAGTTCTACCTTGACAGTGCTTTCATCGACAAGTATGCCGCTGACTTCCTTTTTTGACGACAGGTTAATGGCAGTCACAGGCATTCCCACATATCCCTTCTCCTTTGTTTTGCCGGCTGCCCTCACGCTCATTCCCTCATTGCTGATCAGGAGTACCACCAGTTTTCCCCGGGACACTACCTGTGAATTCTCAATCATGCCTTCCACAAGGGGCAGGTTGGCTGCAACGGACCTTTTCAGTGATTTGCCCAATACTTTCTGTGGGTCTCTGATAGCGCTCCGTGGCATTTTTCGCACATCCATCTTGGCGCGATAGATATCGCTGTCACCGATAGTATGTCTTCTCTGGTATGCTCGTCGTGTCATTACAACCCACCCAAAAGCCCTTACGTTTGCCCTCACGATATTCCTGGTTTTATCTTTGAAGACAAAAGTAAAGACGCTGCTTCCAATCGGGCCTTTTTCAACGATAATCTTTACCGGAGGCTGCTCTTTCATGTCTCCCGTCATGAGGATGTTGCTCACTTCGATTTCCTCCCAGGGGTAGTTGTCAAGCAGGTAGGTCTTGAGCGCGTCGGCCGGCTTCCATGGAGCTTCACCGAGAGCCCCTGGCGGAGCGATAAGACAGATGCTGACCAGGATGAGGAGCAGTACCGCAGCCAGAAACCTGCGGCCCCCTTTCTTTTCAGTGATCCTGTGTGCTCCGCTCCCTGCTTCAATCGTCGTCATTATTTATCAGCTCCTATCTCTTTAGATTATTGGTCAGGGCCAGCATCTCATCTGTTGACTGAATCACCTTTGAATTCAGTTCGTAGGCCCGCTGGCTAACAATCATGTTTACCATTTCCTCAACGACATTCACGTTACTCAGTTCCAGAAAACCCTGATTGACCGTGCCCAGCCCTTCCAGACCGGGAGTTCCCGTTGTTGCATCGCCCGATGAACCCGTTGGGAGGAAGAGGTTCTTGCCGATTGCCTTCAGTCCTCCCGGATTTATAAACTGGGCTATTTCTATCTGGCCGATCTCCACGGGAGTGCTGGACCCTGCCTCGAGCGCCGACACTGTTCCGTCAGGGGTGACGGTGACCTCTAACGTATTGGCCGGAATCGTAATTGAAGGCTCCAGGGGGTAGCCGTCGGAGTTGACCACGTTCCCCTCGCTGTCGAGCTTGAATGCCCCGGCCCGGGTGTATGCCAGTTCACCGTCCGGCATGGATACCTGGAAAAACCCCTTCCCCTCGATTACCAGGTCGAGGGTATTTCCCGTTGATACAAAGTCACCCTGCTGGAACATTTTCTGGACAGCCGCCGGCTTTACGCCAAGACCAATCTGTATGCCCGTCGGCACTTCCGTCCCTTCCGCTGACAAAGCACCTGCCGTTTTCAGGCCCTGGTAGAGCATTTCCTGGAAGTCAGCCCTGCTCTTTTTGAATCCCGTGGTGTTAACATTGGCGAGGTTGTTCGATATCACATCGATATTGATCCTTTGCGCCTCCATTCCCGTTGCTGCAATAAATAACGCCCTGTCCATTCTTTCTCCTCCTGTCCGGTCTTACCTATTGAAATACTGTATGTCCATGATTTCCCGCTGGCACCGGCTACCTCCCCATCTCGTTGATTGTCTTGGAGGAAGCCTCATCAAAGGCAATGATAATTTTCTGGTAGCTCTCATACTCCCTGTGTGATTCGATCATCTGGATCATGTCTCTCAGGGCGTTTACGTTTGAATCTTCAAGATACCCCTGGCTCACCCTGGCATCTACGATCTCCCCCTCTTCATCGGCGGCAAACATGCTGCCGTCCAGCTTCCTGAGGACCGACCTGTCAGTGAAGTCAACGATCCTCAGTTTTCCCACGGGGATGTCGTCAACAATGAATTCCCCTTCTGAGGTTACCTCAATGCTGCCGCCCAGGAGTGCAATGGGCCCGCCATCACCGAGCACCTTTTCACCGCTCTTGGTCGTGAGATATCCCTCTCCGTCAATGGTGAAACTTCCGCTCCGTGTAACTTTTCCGTCTTCAAGGGAAAAGAACCCGTCCCCGTCAATTGCCAGGTCGAGGGTGTTTCCCGTCGGCTTCAGGCTTCCCGCAGTAAAATCAATATCCACGGCGTTGAGTTTCGCCATGACCCGTCCGTCCCCACCGTTGATCTGTGTATTGTCAGCAGGGATGAGGTGGTCCCTGAATGAGACTCGTTCCTTCTTATACCCTGATGTGTTTGCGTTGGCGATGTTCTGCGCCAGGATATCAATATTTCTTTTCTTCATGACCGCCCCGGAAAGGGCTATATATATACCTTTGTACATAATCTCCTTTATTGCAATCCCGGTGCCAGGGCAGGAATATAAACTCCTCCCGGCATGGTCTGCCTTAATCGCCGATGTTTCCGCAGTTCCTGTTCGATCTCCATTCCCGCCCGCCTGCTCTGTCAAATCCCGGCACGGAAATATTTTCCCACAGTGAAAATATCTTCCTACACCCGGATGTCCACTCTGCCCTGCTGCTCTTTCTGCTCATGCTCTTGCTTCTTCTTTCTCTCTTTCTGCCGTCTCTGCTCTTTCTTCTTCGTGTGCGTTCCCGGTCTCTGCTCTTCCTTTACGGCCGGTATGCCGTAGGTGCTGTTCAGTCCATCGATTGCCATGGTGCTGTATACCTCCTCCCACCGTTCAGCCGAGCTGAGCTATCTTTGTTTTGAGCTTCAGGAGCGCCTGGCTGTGGATCTGGCACACCCGCGACTCCGTAATGCTCAGCACCCGTCCTATTTCCTGCATGGTGAGCTCTTCGTAATAATAGAGGGCAAGCACGGTCTTCTCTTTTTTGGGAAGGGTATCGATCAGACCGGCAAGCCTTTCCGCCGTGTCCTTTTCTTCAAGGAGCGCCAGAGGCGTTTTGGCAGAAGGATCGGCAATGCACTCCGAAATATTGAGATCGCTGTCAGCGTACTTATTGTTCCGGAAGTCCTCCAGTCGTACCGGGTTAGATGATGTGGCATACTGAAGAGTCTTGAAATACTCGTCAAGTGGCATTTTCAGCGATTTGGCAACCTCGGCGTCATCAGGCATCCTTCCATACCTCTTCTCAAGTTTCATACGGGCCTTGTTAATGACCTCGATCTTCTTCCTCATTGACCGCGGTATCCATGCCGTTGCCCGCAGTTCGTCGATCATGGCGCCCTTGATTCTCAGCTCGGCATAGGTCTTGAGTTTGACCTTCCCCGGCTCAAACCTGTTGAGCGCATCCATCAGGCCCATAAGGCCTACGCTGATGAGGTCATCGATGGTGACGTGTTGGGGGAGTTTCCACGACAGACGATAGGCAGTGTACTTGATATAAGGCAGAAACTCTTTTATTACCTGCTCTCTCTTGTCTTCCTTTATTTCGGTCTTGTATTTTAGCATCGTACCTTTAACAGACCTCCCAAAAAGAACTGAAGCGTCCCTTTCATATGGTTAATATTATCGTTGTCCATTTTCTCAGATATTCTTAATATGCTCTTTGTTGCCTCGCACCCCGGGTATGCCTCTATGAGCGCCCTCTGCTGCCGCACTGCCTTCGGGACACAACTGTCATGAGGAACGAATCCTATGTAGTCTAGGGATATGCTCAGAAACCGTTCGGCTGCCGTGGCGAGACGGCGGTAGACGTCGCGCGCCTCCCTGTCGTTGCTCACATTATTTACGAGGACCTTGAAATATTTCTCCTGGTATTTTGTAAAGAGCACCTTGATCAGGGCGTAGGCATCAGTCATTGCCGTTGGTTCTGCAGACGTGATGATGATAATTTCCTGGGCTGCCATACAGAAGAAAGCCACGTTGGTCGAGATCCCCGATGAGGTGTCAATGAGGAGATAGTCAACATGGCCGTCGTAGGAATCAAACTCTTCAATGAGCCGCAGCCGCTGGAACTCGTCAAGGGCGGTAAGCTCCTGAATCCCCGAGCTGGCGGGAAGCACCTGAATTCCCTGCGGCCCTTCAACAATGAGGTCTTTCAGCCTCTTTTCTCCTGAGAAGAGGTGCCTGATATTGTACTTGGTGGCAAGATTCAGGATGACATCGATATTGCTCAGCCCGAGGTCGGCGTCAAGAACAAGGACCTTCTTGTTCAGTCTGCTTAATCCGATGGCAAGGTTGGCCGTGATGTTTGTCTTCCCCACACCTCCTTTGCCGCTTGCTACCGCGATTGTTCTCACCGTCTTTTTTTCTGCAGTCTCCATCATGCGCTCCCTGTTTTTAAGATCAGTTCGGTCAGTTTCTTCCCGTCCACATATTCGATGTTCCCAGGCACCTGCTGCCCCGTCGTTATATAGGCGACGGGCTTCTGGTAGAGACAGCAGAGGGTATACATTTTGCCCAGCCTCACGGCTTCATCAGTTTTCGTAAAGCCCACGAAGTCCACGGGGAAGGCCTGATAGTGCCTGTGCACATCAATAAGAAAATCACAGTCGCTTGACATGCTCAGAAGGAGGTGGGTCTCTACGGGGATGCCGCTGTTGTAGATGCCCTTGAGGTCCCCGATGTACCGTTCGTCACGGGGGTTCTGGCCGGCTGTGTCAACAAGAATCAGGTCCCTGTCAGAGAACCGTGCGATACTCTTTTTGAAGTTTTCCACACTTGAGACAATGTCAAGGGGAATTCCTATCATCCGTGAATAGATCCTGATCTGCTCTGCTGCCCCGATCTTGTAGGTATCGATGCTGATCATTGCCGCCTTTTTACCCTCCCGAATGGCCATGGACGCAAGCTTGGCAACGGTGGTCGTCTTGCCTGACCCTGTTGGCCCGATGAGCATTGCGATCCTTCTGCCTTTCCTGCCGTGCTGTTCAGGCTGCACCGCGAATGAACGGCCGTCAGTGCGCACCAGGGACAGGTCCTCGCACATGACCTGTTCGATCTGTTCTATTTCCCCTGCCCTTGCAATGAGCTTCAATGCGAATTCATCTTTGATGGACCGTTCCCTGAGGAACTGAAACATGTGCCGTCTTTCCCTGGGAAGGTCCAGCCTGAAACCGCAGTTCTTCATGGTCTCCAGCGAACCGCGAATGTTCATGATCTCCTGCTTCAGGTCAGTTATTTCTTGTGGGACCGGATATGCAGCACCTCCCCTTTCCTCTCCCCCCGCTGACACTGCACCGTTGAACTGGCGTGGGCCGGAAAGGGCATCTCCGGCGCTCATATCCATATCATAGTCCACAGCGGCCGTAACCTCCACATATGACGCGGCCCCTTTTTTGTCCGTTGACGACAGGATTACGGCGTCGGCCCCCATTTCCCGTTTCACCACAGAGAGGGCCTCGCTGAAATTTCGTGCGCGGAATTTCTTAATTTTCATACTTCACCATTCCCCGAACATCAAGATCAGTCTTTGCAAGGATTTCCGATGTGGAGAGCACGATGAATGATGACGAGATCCTCTCCACTATTTTCCTGATGTACTTTCTGATGTTTGCGGAGCAGAGAATGATCGGCTGCGCCCCCTTGAGCTTACCCGAGGACAGCACGACCTCGATGCTCTTCACCAGCCTGTTGATCACGTCGGGAGTGACGCCACCACCCTCTCCCTGAGTGAGAAGTTTTTCATATCTCGGATCCAGCGTGAAGACGGTGAGTTTCCCCTCGTCATTCACATACTGCCTGGTTATCGTCCTCGACAATGCCTGTCGCACATATTCCGTAAGTGTCTCCGGATCCTTGCTGGCAGAAGAATAATCGAGAAGCGTTTCAAAGATGGTTATGATGTCCTTGATGGGAACGCGCTCCCTGAGCAGGTTCTGCAGCACCCGCTGGATCGTGCCCAGGGTGATACTGGCAGTCGTCAGTTCCTCGACGATCTTGGGGTATGTCTTTGATACGTTGTCCAGCAGCTTCTGAGTTTCACTCCTCGTGAGGAGTTCCCACGCGTACTCCCTGATCAACTCAGTGATGTGCGTTCCGATTACTGTTGCGGTATCAACAACCATATACCCAGCCATCTGCGCGTTCTCCATGTCCTTTTCCTCGATCCAGTATGCCGGAAGCCCGAAGGCAGGCTCCTTGGTGGGGATGCCCTCAATTTTCCCGGCATTGCCCGAGGCAACGGCAAGCCAGCTGCCCATCATAACCTCTCCCCGGGCAATTTCAATGCCCCGGATGAGGAAGCTGTATTCATGGGGACGAAGCTGAAGATTGTCCTTTATGTGGATCGGGGCAACGACAAACCCAAGGTCAGAAGCGAGCTGCCGTCTCATTGCCTTGATTTTTCCCAGGAGTTCCCCCCTTGTCTCATCAACAAGAGGGATCAGACCGTAGCCGATTTCAAGGCTCAGGGGGTCAAGCTCAAGAAAAGACTCGATCTTCTGTTCTTCCTGGGCCTTGCCCGCCGAGGCCGCCTCAGCCTGCTCCTCCTCGGGAATGCGCGTAACCAGAAAGGCAAGTCCGCCGGCAATGAGCGAAAGAAGAAAAAAAGGCGTATGGGGAAGCCCCGGCACCAAGCCGAGGACCATGAGAACCCCTGCCACGGTCACGAGGGCCTTGGGATTGACCAGCACCTGACGGGTAATGTCTTTCCCGATATCGCTCTCCTTGCCGGCCCGGCTGACGACGATACCTGCTGCCGTTGATATGAGCAGCGCCGGCATCTGCGAGACCAGTCCGTCACCGATGGTGAGAATCGTGTAGGTTGTAGCCGCTTCCACCACGGGCATCCCCTTCTGGAGCGTTCCGATGATCAGGCCCCCGATAATATTTATTGCGGTAATGACGAGGCCGGCTATTGCATCTCCCCGGACAAACTTGCTGGCACCGTCCATGGACCCGTAGTAGTCGGCCTCACGGGCAATGGTCTCCCGCCGGCTACGCGCCTCTGCCTCGTCGATCAGGCCCGTATTGAGATCGGCATCAATTGCCATCTGCTTGCCCGGCATGGCATCGAGGGTAAACCGGGCGGCCACCTCGGCAATTCTTCCCGATCCCTTTGTAATGACCACGAAATTCACAATGACCAGAATCAGGAATATGATGATCCCAACGGCATAGTTGCCGCCGACGACAAAACTTCCGAAGGACCTGATTACTTGCCCGGCGGCGTCTACTCCCTCGTTTCCCCGCAGGAGAATAAGCCGCGTCGTAGCCACATTGAGCGAGAGTCGGAAGAGGGTCGCCATGAGCAGCAGCGACGGCAGGACGGAGAAGTCGAGAGGCTTTCTGATATAGATGGACGTGATAAGGATGGTAATTGACAGTGAAATGGACAGGGTCAGCATGATATCAAGAAGAAAGGACGGCAGGGGCAGCAGCATCACCCCGATGACGGATACCATCATTAGTGCCACCACCACTTCTTCCCTCTTCTGGAGCAGTGCCAGGAGCTTCATCGCCTGTTACTCCCCTGCACAGAGAACCGCTCTGTTATGAGGGCGCCCGCCTGCACCGTTCTCATCAGATCCTCCCCCTGAGTTTGTAAATGTATGCCAGGATGCGTGCTACCGCAACGTAGAGCCCCTCGGGAATGTATGCGTTCAATTCCAGCTTGTAGAGCGCCCGCGCCAGCGGCTTGTCTTCAACAATGGGAACACCATGTTCTCCGGCTATGTCTTTTATCTTCTGGGCGACCAGTCCGGCTCCCTTTGCAACGATTTGCGGTGCCGCCATTTTTCCGTCAATATATTTTATGGCCACTGCCAGGTGTGTCGGGTTGGTGATAACCACGGACGCGGTGGGCACCTCCTGCATCATGCGCTTCCGTGCGGCTTCCCTCTGGACGCTCCGTATCCGGGACTTGATCATGGGGTCACCTTCCGATTCCTTGAATTCGTCCTTGATCTCCTGCTTCGTCATTCTCAGTGACCGTTCATACTGCCACTTTTCCAGGAAGTAGCTGGCAAGCGCCACAATAAAGTAAAAGGAAAAGGCAATGATGATTGCATCCATGACAAGCTTTCCCGACACCCGGGCCAGCTCACCGATCTCCATTGCCGCAAGGGACGGAAGCACGTCAAGATTTTTTTTCATGACATAGTAGACGACCCATCCGCCAATAGTGAAATTGATGATGCTCTTCAGAAGCTCTGTGAGCCCTTTGAGGGAAAAGAGCCTTTTCACGCCTTCAAGGGGGTTTATCTTGTCGAATTCAATCTTTATCGGTTTCAGGACAATCCCGCCCTGCATCACGCTTGCTGCAACAGCGAGCACAACCGACATGAGCAGAAACGGGGCAAGGAGCTGGAGGCCGTGGAGAATGGCAATCCGCGACACATGAACGGGATTGCTTCCATATTTCATGCTGAGGACCCCGCCGGTCATGTCCGAAAGACCGCTAATAAAGTGTTTGCCGCCAAAGTAACATATCATGATGATCCCGCCCATGGTAATCATTGATGTAAGGTCACGGCTTCTGGCAACCTGGCCTTTTTCCCGCGCCTTCTGCTTTTTTCGCGGAGTCGCGCGTTCTGTTTTTTCCTGAAATTCGTCAGCCATTTCCTGCCTCTTACCGCTCTCCCTGTTCCTCGTGTCTCACAACGTCCTCCATCATCCCCTGGTCGTTATGATGAGCCGTGACATTTCCGCCCTGAGATCACTGAAGCTTATGCCAAGGACATGCTCAAAGACCGGTATGGTGAGGAGCATGAGCACGATACCCAGGAGTATGTTCAGCGGCATGGTTATAAAAAATATATTCATCTGCGGAGCGACCTTGTACAGAAACCCCGACAGAAGGTGAACAATTAACAACCCTACCATGACAGGGGCGCTGATCTTCAGTGCCAGGGCAAAGAGCCCCGTTCCCATCGAAACGATCTCAGGCAGGAGCGGTTCAGGACGGAAATGTCCTGCAGGCAGAAGCTCAAAGCTTTTTACAAAGACATAGATCAGATCATGGTGCGCATCGAGACTGAGAAAAATAAGCATGGTAAAAATACCATAAACCTCGGCAACAAGGGTGTCCTGCCCCACTTCGGGATTGAATACCCTGGCCATGGAAAGCCCCATGGCATAGCTCATGAATGTCCCTGCCATGTTGACGGCAAGGAAAACAAACCTGACGGTGAGACCGAGAGCAGCAGCGACGATCATCTCCTTGAGCACAAGAAGTGCAATGCTGTATTCGGCAACAGGCACGTTGATAACAGGCGTCAGGAGCAGCGAGATAAATACGGCAAGGCCTAGCCTGAACTGGGCAGGCAGCTGCTTGGCGCCGATTACCGGAAGAAGACTTAGAAAGATGCCGGCCCGCAGGAGAATGAGGAGAAAATTCCCGGCATACCGGCTCATCGCTGTAACGTCCCCTGCGGCTATTTCACTGATCATTACGTTCTCCTTGCCTCGTTGATGCACGTCATACTTATGGCCTTTCTGCCGCTGCCTGGCAGACACTTCCCGAAGGCACCCGCGCCCTTCACCGTATATAGGAAGGTATCTGCGAAATCAGGTTTGTCGTAAACGTTATCAGCTTTTCTGACATCCATGGCATGAGGATAAAAAGACAGGTAAATACGACGAGCATTTTAGGCACGAATGTCAAAGTGAATTCCTGTATCTGCGTTATTGTCTGAAAAAACCCGATGAGCAGCCCCACCACAAGTCCGGCAATAAGAGGCGGCCCGGCCACATAGAGTATGGTCTTGAACATCTCCGCGGAAATCCCGTTGATTGTCTCAAGTGTCATTGAAAGCTCCTCATCATGGACCCGATGACCAGGCTCCACCCGTCCACAAGGACAAAAAGCAGCAATTTAAAGGGCAGTGATATCATGACAGGCGGCAGCATCATCATTCCCATGCTCAGCAGTATGCTCGCGATGACCATGTCAACAATCAGAAAAGGCAGGAACAGGAGAAACCCTATTTCAAAGGACGTCTTCAGTTCGCTGATGGCAAAGGCCGGAATCAGGACGGCCATGGACACGTCTTCAGCCTTTTCCGGGGTGCTCTGTCTCGATAGCCCGGTAAACAGGGCAATATCCTTCTGACGCGTCTGTTTCAGCATGAACGTCCTCAGCGGCGGTACGGCCTTTTCAATGGCCTCGCCCAGAGACACGTCGTCCTGCAGATACGGCGCAACGGCCTTCTCATTGATTACGGTAATCGTCGGAGACATGATAAAAAAGGTAAGAAACAGGGAAAGCCCTATCACCACGGGATTTGGCGGCACACTCTGACCGCCGAAGGCATGGCGCAAAAAAGAAAGGATAACCACAATTCTCGTAAAGGAAGTCAGCATGATGAGGACGGCCGGCAGGAACGAGAGAAAGCTGATGATAAGAAACGTCTCGATCAGGGGGTTGTTGATATCTTTCAGGTCAATGGCATGTGCCGGTGTTATCATCGCTGCCGTGACAGCAATGAATGCTGCTGACGCCGCGATAATGCGCCCCGTGCCTTTTCTTTGCAGATAACGACCGGCGTTGTTATTCCTTAGTTCTTTCATGATCAGTTCTTTTGTGAACCAGCACCCAGCAGACCCTGAAATTTCCCCGGAAACCCGGTGGAATCCTCCAGTTCAACCTCGTCCTCCCTGAACGACTTCAGCAACCTCATGTCGTTCTGGCTCACACCCAGGATCAGGATTTCCTTTCCGATTTTCATGGCAGCTACGCCTTTCCGGGGACCGAAGGGGTGATAGCCGACCACTTTCATGAGTCCTGACCTGTTCTGCTTCTTTTTCAGTACATGGCCAATCCCGGCGATCAGGAGGATCACAATGGCAAGGGCTGCTGCTGCCTGCAGATAAGCGCCTGTCATTTCAGCTGTGTCAACCTTTCCGAGGGACTCATGATGTCCGTCAGCCTGACACCGAACTTCTCATTGACCACAACCACCTCTCCCCGCGCTATGAGACGATTGTTTGCCAGGATTTCCATGGGTTCGCCGGCCAGCTTTTCCAGCTCAACAACAGAGCCCTGACCAAGCTGCAGGAGTTCCTTTATCAGCATCTTGGCCCTGCCAAGCTGGACTGTTATCTCAACCGGGATGTCCAGAAGAAATTCGATGTCTCTCTGTGTGGCATGACTGCTTTCATTATTCAGGTCAGCAAACTCATGATCCTTCACCGCAGTGCCCTTCGCCTTGCCGTTCTCCTTGTTATCCGATTTCTGGTCTTCCATAGTACCCTCCATTGAGTGCTCCTCTAATCTGCAACTCCTGTCAATTTGATTGCCTGGGCCCCCCCGCAGTATCCCGGTACACCCTTGAACTTGGAATGCCCTTCAACCTTTATCTCCAGTTCGCTGGACGCAGACTTGCCCATGTTCAGGACGCTGCCCACCTCGAATTTCATAACGTCGGCAAAAGTCAGCATGAGCCGCCCCAGTTCAACAGAAACCTCCACAGGCGTATCGTTGAGGAGCTTTTTCATCACATTCGTCCACCGCTGGTCTGTCTCAACATTATCTCCCCGTATTCCTGAGTAGAGCTTCTCCCTGACCGGTTCAATGAGTGAATAGGGGATGCAGAAAAACATCCTGCCAGCAAAATCTTCTATTTCTATGAGGATCTCAATATTAATAACAATTTCCGCGGGAGTCACGATCGTAACAAACTGGGGATTGATCTCCGAACTGACATATTCCGCCTCGATGGGAGAAATGCTGGCCCAGGACTTTTTCATGTCCGACAACGCCATATTTACCACCCGCTGGATCACCCTCTGTTCAATATGCGTGAAGGATCGTCCCTCGGACTTGATGTTCTGGGCGTTCGCACCGCCGAAAAAAAACTCAATAAAGGCGAACACAAGGGGGGCTTCCAGCACAAGGAGTGAGTAGCCCTTGAGGGGCTCCATCTTGAATACATTGATACTTGATGGGACGGGAATGGCTTTTATAAAATCACCGAACTTGATGGTGTCCATATTCTGGACGCTTATGTCGACAAACTTCATGATAAGATTGGATACAGAGCCCCTGAACATCCGAGTAAAGGTTTCGTTTGCCATCTCAAGCCCCGGCATCCTGCCTCTGATGATCCTCTCCTGGTTGGTAAAATCGTAAGACCTGACCCCTGCGAGAATCTTGTCCCGGGCGTCATCTGTGTCAATTTCGCCGGAGGCAACACCTTTCAGAAGGGCATCAACCTCATCCTGTGAAAGTATCTTGTCGCTCATTGCATTACAAATTCAGTGAAATAGAGGTTTCTGAAAATGTCTTTTTCAAGACCCATTACCTGGTTTGCCCTGAAGAGCACTTCATCCTTCAGCTGAAACTTGCCCTCGGGGCTTGCTATGGAGCTCAGCGTCTTGCTGCTCACAAGCGTGATAATAGTGTCGCGAAGCTGGGGAGTCCTGCTCTTGACCTGCTCGATAGACGAGAGATCGGAAATTTCAAACTGGATGGTCACCTTGAGATATCTGCCGTGGTCAGCAAGGTTGAGCACAAAAGGGTCGAGGGCAACCATGGACGTTTTCTCCTCTTTCTTTACATCCGCCTTTTCTTCCCCCCCGGGCTTGCCCGCCATCAGCTTGTATCCCGCAAATCCTCCGGCACCGAGAACAATCACGGCAGCGGCAATGATTATGATCAGGGCCTTTCCTCCCATTTTGGGAGCCCGGTTTAAATCCTCCTGCAGATCATCTTTTTCTTCGGCCATTATGAGCTTCCTCCGTTCATCATGGTATTCCCGGTTCTCTATTCCGGCATCTCCTTTCAGCCGTATTGAATTGCTCATTACTATACAAATACCATGCCCAATAAAACCTCTTGTTTCTATTCATTTAATTTGCAAGCCATGGCGTCAAATATATGACTTTGAGATAGATTATTGTCTCAGGCATCAAAGAGGCTGGCATTTCTGAAACTGCCTGTCCACTCAAGAAATGCAATAAAATACCGATGGGAACAAGGGAGTAATAGGAGGAGCGGCCCTGTGCACTCCTGAATCACCAGCCAGCCGGAAGGAGGTTTGCTCTTGAACGTCGGGGTTTCAGGCGGTTCTGACCCTGAAAGGATATTTCTTGAGATCCGGGGTATTGCGGAAGCAGTCCTTGGCATCCTCAAAGAACTCCACCGGGAAAGCAGGAAGCAGATAGACAGTCATACCCTGACAGAAAAGATGACCTCCTGTGATGCCATCATACGCATCATAAACGAAATCAGATCCTCATGCCCGTCACCTGAGAGGTTGTCCGTGGTTTCAGCAATAATCGTCAAAAAACTGGTTGAGATTGTCCCGGAATCCCTTTCGGAGACCCAGGGCAGATCAGGCTCGGGCCTGCACTTTAATCCAGAACGCCAGGATTTCCGCGAGTGGATTGAACTGCCGTTCCAGGTCATCAAAGACTACCTGAACAGGGAGAAAAAGAGGAACAGTGAACTGGAGGAGTTTACCAAGCAGACCATGAGTTATCTGACGGAAACGGAGAGGCATATCCTTTCCGAAATGTCCCTTAATCAGCAGAAGTTCCAGGATGACAGAGATTTCGAAGAAAATATTTCCCACAACATGGCCTGCATCAAGGACAACATAACCGTGTCTGAGGACTTTAATGCCGTGAAAATGGCGGTTATGAGCACGATTGAGAATATCAAAAAAGGCATTGATATGAAGCGGGAAAAGGACAGGGAGCAGTTCAGGGAGACCGAAAAAAACCTTGAGGATATGACCCGGCGCATGACGGAAATAAAAAAAGAGGCCGATGCAATGAGGAAGAGATCGGAAGAAATAGAGTTCCAGTCGGTCCATGACTACCTCACGGGCCTCTACAACAGAAGGGCCTACGACCTGAGGATGACTGAGACGCTGGCCCATGTCAAGCGCTACGGCATCACTGCGTCGCTCATGGTCTGCGATATCGATTATTTTAAAAAAATCAATGACACCTACGGCCACAAGATCGGGGACCTTGCCCTGAAGAAGCTTGCATCCCTGATCAGGGAGCGGCTGAGGATTAATGACTTTGTGGCGCGGTACGGCGGTGAAGAGTTTGCTATAATCATGCCGCACACTGATATGCAAGGCGCCCTTCGTACCGCTGAAGGTATCCGCTCCTACATTGCATCGGCCATCTTCGCCTACAAAGACCTGAAAATACCCCTCACCATCAGCATCGGCGTCAGCCTGTTCAGAGGAGGGGACAGCAGCGCGAGCGTATTTGAACGTGCGGACGCAGCCCTTTACCTTGCAAAACGGTCGGGCCGCAACAGGGTCCGCTGCGAAGATGACATACCGGCGGACCTGCCTGCCTGACTTTTTCCCATTCCGATTGCCTGGCCCCCCGCCGCCTGCCTGGATGGCCCGTTGTGAGTTAAAGAAGATTTCCCTATGTTCCGATATCCATGCATAGGAGATCACGGGATTTTTCATCACAAGGTCTGTCTGACACAGGCTGATTTTGTGTATCACTGAACACAGGAAATCTGTGTTCTTCATGCTTCGAGACAACATTGCATATAGCACGGCTGAACAAACTGCTGAAGGACATACAGAGCGGCGATGCCGTCAAGAGACGCGCTGCAGCAGAAGCCCTTGCCGGAAGTGACGACCGTGCGGTCTACCCGCTAGTCAAGGCACTGAAGGACGAAAACCTCGGGGTACAGGATGCTGCAATGCAGTCTCTCATGAGCATAAAAAGTGAAGCTGCCGCCTACATGCTTCTTCCCCTTCTCCGGGCCAGCACATTCCTGCGTAACACTGCCATGGCGATCCTCAGAGAAATGGGCGTCACTGCCACGCCGTTACTCGAATCGCTCCTCCAAGACAGGGATGATGAAGTACGGCAGTACGCCCTGAACCTCATTCACGATGCGGGCTCCTGCAGTTTTCCCGGGATGGTCGCGAAACTTCTTGAACAGGACAGCAACGCCAATGTGAGAGCTGCTGCTGCGCGGGCACTGGGCAAGGTCAGATACAAAGCGGCTCTCCCCCTCCTGATCAAGGCCCTCGATGATGAAGAGTGGGTATGTTTTTCAGCTCTGGAGGCGCTTGCGCAGTTTGGAGACGAAGGGGCCGTGGAACCCCTGGTGAGGCTTCTCGGAAATCCGTCGGGAACAATCCGGTCAGCGGCTGTGGAAGCCCTGGGCAATATCATTTCGCCCGGCGCAATCCGGGGCCTCGTAGCGCATCTGTCCCGGGCAGGAGGCCGGGAACATGTCATGACTGTCAAGAGTCTGGTAACAGCGGGCTCTGTGCCGCCACTGCCGGGCGTGAGGGAGGCACTTCTTGACCTGCTCGTAAGCGATGAGTGGTCTGATGTAATTGCCAGCGTCAGGGGGCTTGCCGCACTGAATGACGCGGCTTCACTGCACAAGATAATAGACAGGACCGGATCCCTTGACCCCTCATCCCCTGACACGGAGGAAAAAACCATGGAGATAAGGTCCGCGTTACTTAAAATGGACTGTTCCTCTCAGCTCATTGCCCTGCTCCGTGACCGCAGCATCCGGTACCGGGGGAAAACCCTGGCCATAGAATTACTGGGAGACATGAAATGCCCAGATGCCGTACCCGACCTGATCAGGATGCTCAAAACGGACTGCAGGGACGTCCGGCGTAAAAGCATTGAATCCCTGGGGAGAATCAGAAGCGAAGAAGCGGAGTCTGTGCTTATCGAGGCAGTCGCCGATCGTGACAGTCACGTAAGGAAAGCCGCTGCCACCGCACTCGGGAAAATAGGACACCCTCGTGCCTTCAATCCTCTGATGGGAATGCTCGAACATGAGCAGTACAGCGACGTGGTCGATGAATGCATCAGGGCCCTCATGAATATCGACCCTGTATCGCTCGCCCTCCGCGTCAGGCAACGCACGGACCCACTTGCCAGGCAGATAGAGAAGAGGATGGCGCACCTCGTCCCGGAGACAGTCCGTTGAATATGCATCTGTCAGAAAGCACCTTCCGTGAAATCCGTGACTATATCTACGAAAAGAGCGGTATCTTTATTGCAGATACTAAAAAGTATCTAATCGACAACAGATTGTCCCGTGTTCTTCAGGAAAAGAACCTGACCAGCTTCGAGGAATACCTGAGGATCATCAAATACAGCTCAAACGGCACCGAACTGTCCCGGCTCTTTGACGCCGTTACCACGAACGAGACGTATTTCTACAGGGAGCCCCATCAGCTGACTGTTCTCGTCGAGGAGATCATTCCGGAAGTCATCCGGAGCTTGCATGCAGCGCAGAGTGTAAAAATCTGGTCAGCCGCCTGCTCTACGGGAGAAGAACCCTATACGATTTCCATCATGCTCATGGAGAAGCCCACTCTGCCAAAAAGGATCCAGATGTTCGCTTCTGACCTGAGCCAGGGAGTCCTGGAGTCTGCCAAAAAGGCCATTTTTAGTTCCTATTCAGTAAGAAATGCGCCTCCGCAGCATCTGAAAAGGTACTTCTCGATACGCGGACAGGACCATGTTCTGAACGAAGAGGTAAGAAAATCGGTGAGGTTCATGAGGGCCAATCTCATGGACAACAGGGAGCTGAAACAGCTGCGGGGCATGGATATCATCCTCTGCCGGAATGTGCTTATCTACTTTGACGCGAGGTCCAAGCAAAGAGCAGTTTCAAACCTTTATGACAATCTGAATCCTGGCGGATACCTGATCATCGGCTCTTCAGAAAGCCTGCATAACGTCACACGGGCGTTCAGGCCCGTTGTGATCAACAGGGTTATCGCCTATCAGAAGGTACAGAGATGACAACAACGGGGACAGGCACAGGAACGGGCAATCCCCCTTTGCATGAGGAGGGGCACACATGCTGAAAATCATGATTGTTGACGACTGTCAGATCACGAGAAAACTTCTGGGTCATTATCTCACATCAAAGGGTTATTCGGTTGTCTTTGCGGAAAACGGACTCGACGCGATTGAAAAACTGGGGTCAGCCACCGTCAACCTGATCATGACCGATCTGAACATGCCCTACATGGACGGCCTTGAGCTGATTAAAACCCTGCAGGGCAACTCCCGCCTTTCCGGGATACCTGTTCTCATGGTCACCAGCAACAATGATGAGGTGGAGCGGGACGAGGCATTCAGAACAGGGGCCAGGGGCTTTCTTGTAAAACCGGTGACGGCAGATACAATCGAACAACATATACTGAGAATCATCAAAGATACATCACCAAAAGGAGGAATGCAGCATGTCTGACCTGAACATGAAACTGCTTGTTGTTGATGATTTTTCAACAATGAGGCGAATTGTGAAAAATCTGCTCAAGCAAATCGGATACGTACACATCGAGGAGGCAGAAGACGGCG
>CP070788.1:2619704-2638061 GCA_020346765.1 Nitrospiraceae bacterium | reverse complement strand
GACCCTGTGCACGAGGCATCATCCCTCCTATACCCGCGTTACCGTGAAGCGCTGAAGTCCATGAATGCGCTCGACTTCGATGACCTCCTGGTCCTCACGCTTAAGCTCTTCAGGGAGCATCACGGGGTGCTCGAGAAGTACAGGGAACAGTTCAGATACATCATGGTTGATGAGTATCAGGACACGAACCGTGTCCAGTATAACTTCATAAAGATCCTGGCCGGAGAAAGAAAAAACCTCTGTGTTGTGGGGGATGACGACCAGTCCATATACGGCTGGAGGGGTGCGGACATCAGCAACATCCTTGACTTTGAAAAGGACTTTCAGGGCACGGTAACCGTTAGACTCGAGCAGAACTACCGCTCATTCGGCCATATACTCACGGCAGCGAACGGAGTCATCAGCAACAACAGGAAGCGCATGGAGAAGTCCCTCTGGACAGACCGGGGGGCAGGCCCCAGGGTCAATATCTTCAAGGCACGGAACAGGGAAGATGAGGCGGACTGGGTTGCACACAGGATCGCTCTGCTCATTGACGAAAAAAAGGTATCGGCCGACAGCATCGCCGTGATATACAGGGCAAACCTCCTTTCAAGGCCATTTGAGGAGGCGCTCCGGATGCAGAGAATTCCCTATACCGTAGTCGGCGGGACAAGCTACTTTGAACGGAAAGAGATAAAAGACCTCGCAGCGTATCTCAAGATCATTGCAAACCCATCAGACACCCTCAGTCTTCTGAGGGCAGCCGCTGCTCCCAAAAGAGGGCTTGGCCCCTCGGCCCTGGGTGCAATCGGTGAGTATGCACGGTTCAGCTCTCTCAGTATGTTTGATGCATTCGGCAGGGCATCGGACATAGAAAAGCTTCAACCGGCGGCTTCCGGGTCAGCGGAAAACTTTTATCAGCTCATATGCCGTTACCGTGATCTGTTCGGCAGCAGCAAAACCATGGGCAATACGCTCAGGGCACTCATCGACGATATCGATTTCAAGGATTACATCATATCGCTCTACAAAACACCGGATGCTGCATACAGAAGAATAGAGAACCTGGAGGGATTTGTTGAATCGATGACCCATTACGAGTCAGTGGAGAAGGAACCGTCACTTCCCGGATTCCTTGAGACTATGGCCCTCACAGACATGGTCGAAGAAAAGGAGGAGCAGGGCGGATACGGGGTGACACTCATATCCTTCCACTCAGCAAAGGGACTGGAGTTCCCTGTGGTTTTCATTGCCGCAGCAGAAGAAGATATCCTTCCTCATAAAAAATCGGCTGCTGTTCATGACGGTCTCGAAGAAGAAAGAAGGCTCTTCTACGTGGGCATCACCCGGGCAATGAAAGAACTCTTCATTACCTACACAGAACAGAGGGTGAAATACGGGAAAGAGACACCGTCTGTTCCTTCGAGGTTCCTGGCGGAAATTCCGGACAGTGTCTCAAACGTCCTGGACCAATTTGAAAAACCCGACCCGGAGAAAGACAGGGCATACGTGAAGAACCTCTATAATGGGTTTATGGCCAGGTTTGAATAAGCGGTCCCATTCGGGTGGTGCGTCGGAGGCCGGCCCCTTCCTCTCCCCTCCTGCCCGTCAATATTCTGATTTTCGTGCTTCTTCCCATGCTCCCCGGTCCCTGATAAACGCTGATCTGTAATTATTATTGACATTTAATCCGGCAGCATCTTTGTCTCTATCTATATAATATATATAATTAATTATCAATTATGGTATAATACCATATGGCTCTTATGGCCACGGCAGCGATTAAATGTGTTATATAATTTTATATGCCATTTTTCAGAAACACTTCCCGGATGCCGCGCCCGGAAGGAGTACTGCTGAATCATGCATAAGATGCTGAAAAAAAGGGTAAACTACTACCAACTGCTTCATGTCCAGCCTGACGCACCCGCTGAGATCATCCGGGCAAGCTATCTCGCCCTCATGCGAGACTTGAAAATGCACCCGGACCTTGGCGGTGCCCATATGAACGCTGCCCTGCTGAACGAGGCCTATGAGACCCTCGGCAACAGCACCCGGCGCGCCGAGTATGACCGGTATTTACCCCTCTATGATAGTCCCGGTAACGGGAATCAGCACATACTGTCCGTCCCCGCTACTGATAGCACAGCCGGCCGCAGGAGTCCGGAGCCGGCATGTGCAGAGAGCACGGGGGACCAGGGCAGTCCCGTGACGGGCCATCGCCCTTCAGTATCCAGCGGGCATGTGCTCTGCAGGGACTGCCATACAAAGCTCAGGCGGAAGCGCCGACCCTGGTGGATGAGGCTGCTGCCCTTTACAAAATCATACCTGTGCCCCCTGTGCAAACAGTCTTTCCTGTCTTTTAAGAGCTATCTCATCAGGGTCTGACCGCATCAGGATAGAGCCTTTTTTTCAAGACTCACAGGGCAACTCCTTAGCAACATTCATCTTTTTTTCACTTTTTCCTCATGTTCGCTTCATACCCGCCGCGTATTGTATGGGCATAAACTATAAGGAGGTGCGTATGAAAAAGTCAGTCATTGGCATTACCCTGCTGTCGGCCCTGGCCATTGCCCCGCTATCCTTCGGAGAGACCTATCAGCAGCGTACGAGGTATGACGACCGCCGGGTTGACACCCCGAGGCAGCATGTGCAGCCCCATGACCGCCGGAGAAGCGAATCCCCGCTCATCGTCAAGGTCATCTGGGGTACAAGCCCCCCTGTTGAACGGTGGCGGACCGGATATGGAAGACCTTTCGCTGACAATCGCTTCACCCCCCACCGGCACTTCAGGAGATGGTCGCCTCCCCCTGGCAGGCCCTTTGAGCGGCAGCGGTATGCCCCTCGCTCCTGGTGGCACCGCCATGCCCCGCGCCCCTGGTGGCGATGGTAGTAAACTCCTTCTTGAATTATCGGGATGAAACTCCCATACACAGAGACGCGGCGTTCCCTAACGTCTCCCCTCCCTTGGCAGGTCGGACCGAGTCGGAAACGACTCGGTCGTAACGTACCGGCTCGTCCCTGATAATTGGGAATCTTGAATGACGGAACGTTCCCTTCTCCCGAAGGGCGGTCATCAGGTCATAGAGATGCGTGAAATAGGTCAGCCGCATGAAACAGCTGTCCATTCATTTTCCCTCGCACCTTGAAATTGAAGGCCCCAATGTTTTAAAACAGAAAAAACCTCAGGGAGGGAGATGGAATGAATAAAGGACTCATTGCAGCGGTTCTGGGACTGATCATCATTATTTCGTATAACCATTCCCATGCTTTGTGTGTCAATACCTCTGATGCCAATCTCAGGAGCGGCCCCGGCACCACGTACGAGAAGACCTGGGAGGTCTTCAAGTACATGCCATTCAGCAAGCTGTCCGAGAAGGCTGGATGGTACCGCGTCAAGGATGTGGACGGCGACATCCACTGGATCTACAGTAAGCTTGTCACGGAGGAGTTCAAATGCGCCGTCGTCAAGGTCGACAAGGCGAACATGAGGAGCGGCCCTGGCACAGGCTACAGCCTGAAACCCCAGAGCCCGGTCATGAAATACGCCTCCTTCAAGATTATCACTATGGATAAGGCCTGGGTGAAGGTGGTCGACGAATTCGGCGACACGGGCTGGATCTACAAGCGGCTCCTCTGGATAAACTGATCCAGCACCGTTGTTCCTTGCCGCATGATGGAGGGTTGCTTTTTCCGCTGAAGTGGAGTATGGTTTTCAGTATCCCGGTCAGCATCATCTTCCGTGCCGCGGACATTTTCAGGATTCTTCACAAAAAGAAAGGAGTGCGCTATGTTTAAAAAGCGGGCACATACTGAATATGGCAAAGAGGTGCCGCCGGAGGCTAAGGCGGGCACAGCAGAGAAAGCCATGCATGAACCAGCCGGGGTCGGGAGAAAGAACACCATTCTGAAGGGCAACAGGCTCATCGGGGATATCAGCGTTTCCTGCGACCTGGAAATGAGCGGCGAGATCGAGGGGAACATCACGTCCGAGCAGCATTCCAATATTGTGATAAAGGGACTGTGCCGGGGGAGCATCTTCACCAGGGAAGGCAGCATTGAGATCGAGGGAGAGCTTCAGGGCGGCAACCTGACGGCAGGAAGCAATATCACGATTTCAGGCAGGTTCCAGGGGGGGGAAGCAAAGGCCCAGGGCAGGATCAGGATAAACGGAGAGTTTAGCGGAAAGCTCGAGGCCGGTGAAATAGAAATCGGGTCTGAGGCCCGAGGTTCCGGAGAGATTTTCTACAAGGACGCTATCGCCATCGCAAAAGGGGCCATTATCGAGGGGCAGATCTGCAAGCTGCCCGCTGAACTGACGCTTGTGAAAAATCAGCCGCCCCTGATCACCGAGAAAATGCGTCTGCCTGACCAGAAGAAGGCCGGCGGCGCTTAAGCAGTCTATCCGTACCAGTACCGCGGTTCGCCCACGTCGACATGGATAAACTGCGACCGGGGATAGTAGCCTACCCCGCCCATCTGCAAGGTTATTGCGGTTTCCCGGACCGCCCTCAGGCTGTACCCCGGCAGGCGAAGGTCCGCGGCCATTCCATACATGTGAAGACTGTTTTTCGCGACCCCTTTCTTGTGCTGCCTCAGGAGGGCATTGGTCAATGGAGTCCGGTATCCCGATACAATAAAGAAGGGCTCCTGGCATTTCAGCCTTTTCTGCAGGGCATGGAGCAGATCCAGAAGCTCCGTGTGTATTTCCGTTTCCTCACCAGACCTGACGTCCCGGAGGAGGTGGTTTATTTTAGCCAGGGCCTCCGGCTGATAGGCGCCATTCTTCCAGAACACGGTCTCCAGATGCTCTTCGGTATGGGCATTATAGAGGGCAAGCTTTTTCCCGGGTACGGTTTCCTTCAGCGAGGCAATTGCCTTCGCAGGAGCAAAAGCAGCAGCCATGGTGAGCAGCCCGAGTTTGAGGATCCGCCTCCGGCTTACTTTGTGAAGGGAGCAGACCTTTGATCTGCTGTGAGATGGCTTCACGGTAATTCCTCCATCCTGTACAAAATTTTATAAGTATAGCATTTCGGCTGCGGGTTCTTCAATCAGGAAATGCGCATACAATAATAATTATTTTTCAGGACGTGACAAGAACCGCTGTCCTTCCGGAGCGGCTGCGAGTATGCCCGCGCTGAAAGAGGGGCACGCTTCCGGAAATATACGCTGTAAACTTCAGGCGGATAATGATAGAATACAGGGAAGTTTTTATGGTGAAATGAAGTGGTGGAGTGATGGATTCAGGCATGAGAATCATTTGTATTAATTGACTATTCCACCATTGACCATTCTTTATTGATAATTGATCATCAGAACGGAGCCCCCCGTGAATAAGGTCAGAAAAATCGTAGATGATGTGCTCTTTGAGTGGATGCGGGAGGTCAGGCGGGCAGTTCACCAGTGGCCTGAACTGGCATACAAAGAGGAAAAGACCGCGGAATACGTTGCCCAGGCGCTGAGGAAACTCGGCATAAAGCATCAGACCGGCGTTGCCCAGACCGGCGTTGTGGGCCGCCTGATGACCTCTGACAACGGTCCAACGGTTGCGCTCAGGGCAGACATGGATGCCTTGCCGATCACGGAAGACACGGGCCTGCCCTTTGCGTCTCAGAACCCTGGGGTAATGCACGCCTGCGGACATGACGGACATATCGCCATACTCCTGGGGGCAGCTGCCCTGCTGAAAAAAAGCCCGCCCGATGGCAACGTGGTCTTCCTGTTTCAGCCGGCGGAAGAGGGCGAGGGCGGCGCAAAGCCCATGATAGAGCAGGGGGCGCTGGAAGGTGTCCAGGTCATTTTCGGGGGGCACATCGAGGGCCATCACCAGACCGGAGAAATCGGTATCAAGACGGGAATTCACACGTCCTTTACGGACTATTTCGAGATACGCGTCACCGGCAAGGGCGGGCACGCGGCACGGCCCCACGAGGCGATTGATGCCGTGGTGATCGCAAGCCAGATCGTTGTAACGATTCAGACGATCATATCCCGGGAAATCGACCCGGTGTTTCCTTCTGTCCTGACCGTCGGATACATGCGGGGCGGAACGGTCTACAATGCCATTGCCGACAAGGCGGTGCTCAAGGGCACAATCAGGTCAACGGACGAAGTGGTCCGGACACAGATCACGGAAAAAATAAAGAGGTTGGCCTCATCATTTGCGGTGCTCCACGATGCAGAGATTAAGGTGGTAATAAAACCGGGATATCCCCCCGTCATAAACGAAGAAAAGGCGAGCGCTTACGCCATTCATGTGGCGGAAAAACTGGTCGGCAAGGACAAGACCATCTCCATCGCCTACCCGAGCCTGGGCGGCGAGGATTTTTCCTATTACCTGCAGCAGGTCCCGGGGTGCTTTGTGCGGTTCGGCGCTGCCAAGGAAGGCCATGAAATGATCGCCTCCCACAGCCCGAGATTCGATTTTGACGAAGAGGTGCTCCGTGTCGGTGCGGCATACATGTCGGAGCTGGTTCGGTACACCATGAGGAAACTGAAAAAGGGGAAATAGGGCCACCTGTGCCATGGAAGCGGTTACCTTCAATAAGTCGCCGGCGCCGACCATAGGCGTTGAGCTTGAGATCCAGATCCTGGATGCCGAGACCCTCGAACTTTCGTCGCGTGCAGAGGATCTTCTCAAAATGGTGCCTCCTTCAATGAAGGAACGTATCAAGCACGAGTTCATCCAGTCCATGGTTGAAATCAACACAGGGATCTGCGCCACGGTGGCGGAGGTCGAGAAAGACCTGACCAGCACCTATTCCTATCTCTCGGAGATCACGGAAGGCTCGGGGGCGCTCCTCTATGCGGCAAGCCTGCATCCCTTTTCCCGCGTTGCCGATCAATCTGTGACAAACCACCCCCGCTACAAAAGGATCATGAACGAGCTGCAGCTTGTGGGCAGGAGGTTCATCAGCCAGGGGCTCCACGTCCACATCGGTGTAGACGATGAAGAAAAGGCGATCAAGGTCTTCAACAACCTCAGGATCTACCTGCCGATCCTCCTCGCCCTGACAACATCGTCGCCCTTTTACGAAGGCGTGGACACGGGGCTCCTGTCTTATCGTACAAAGCTCTTTGAGGCGCTCCCCCTGGCAGGCATGCCCGACTCACTGGCCGACTGGGAGGCCTTCCAGACTCTGGCAGGGCTCCTTGTAAAGAGCGGCATCATCGAGACCGTGAAGGATATCTGGTGGGATGTGAGGCCTCACCCCGACTTCGGGACCGTGGAGATACGAATATGCGACCTGCCCTGCACACTTCGGGACATCCTTTCTGTCACGGCCCTTATCCAGGCCCTGGTCCTGGCAATCGCGGAGCAGTTTGAAAACCCCGAGCCCCACATGCAGATTCTCCGCTCAAACAAGTGGCAGGCCACGCGCTACGGCCTTGACGGCTTTTACGTGGACCCTTTCTTTGCCCGGAAATACCCCATGAAAGAGGCGGCCCTGAGCCTGTACCGCCATGTACGGCCTGTGGCAGAGACGCTCAAATCATCGGAGTACCTTGACGGTATTCCTGAAATCATCACAGGGCTGACCAGCGCCCATCTGCAGAGGGTCCTCTATGCCGGTAACGGCAGGAGCTTTTCTGACATGATACGCTCCGTGCAGGGACGGTTTCTGCAATGACCGGTGCCGTTGCTTCAGGCCACCCTCTTACATCAGGTGCAGCGGCGGACATGCTCTCCCGGGGGGGCAATGCCTTTGACGCGGTCCTGTCCGCAGGTTTTGCCTCTGTTGTTTCCGAGCCGGCGCTCACAAGCCTGGGAGGGGGCGGCTTTCTCCTTGCCCATGTGGAAGGCCGGAAAGAAGATATCCTCTTTGATTTTTTTGTCAATGCCCCCGGGCTGAACTACCGGGGCAACGCCAGGCCTTCCATGACGCCCGTTGAAATCCGTTTCCCCCAGTGCACCCAGATATTCCATACAGGGTTTGCCTCTGCCGCAGTCCCGGGGATGCTGAAGGGGCTGCTCCATATCCACGAACGGCTCGGCACGCTTCCGCTGAGAACCATCCTGGCGCCAGCACTCTCTTCCCTTGATACCGGGGTCTCCGTATGCAAGACCCAGGAAGTGATCCTGGGCTACCTGGAGGACATCTTCACATCAACAGAGTATGGGCGCAGCATCTACCGCAGGTATGGCCGCTATGTCAGGCAGGGCGACCTGCTCTTTAATCCCCTCCTGAGGGACTTCTTCCGGGCCCTTGCCGACGGCAGCGCCGATATATACGGCGGGTCCCGCGCGCAGGGGCTTCTTCAGGAGATGGCACGGCACCACGGCCTAATGACCGCCGATGACCTCGATTCCTACCGGGTTGTCGAGAGACCACCCCTCCGGGTCTCCTACCGCGGCCGGGAGGTGCTTACCAACCCTCCGCCCTCTTCCGGAGGCATGCTCCTTGCCCTTGCCCTGCGGCTTCTCGGAGATATTGATATGGGACGTCTCCCCCGCGATTCGGAGTCCTTCTTCATTGCTCTCATTGAACTCATGAAAGCAATAAACGCCTTCAGACCTGACCAGCAGGGCGGCAGTGCGGCCTTCCCTGTTCCCGAAGGGACCCTCTCTTCACTGATCGGTTCCTACCGGGCGGCTGTCGGGGAAAAGACCTTGATCGCAACCCAGGGGACGACCCATATCAGCGTTATTGACGGAGAGGGAAATGCCGCTTCCATGACCACATCAAACGGATCAGGCGCGGGGTGCTTTATTCCCGGCACAGGTATCATGCTCAACAACATGATGGGAGAAGATGACCTCCATCCCGGTGGCTTTTTTTCTTCCCCTCCCGGCCGCAGGGTTTCATCCATGATGGTCCCCTCTCTGGTGATGAAAGACGGCAGGGTCGAGTACGTTCTGGGCAGCGGGGGAAGCAAGCGGATTCGCACGGCCATCCTCCAGGTGCTGGTGAATCTTATCGACGGAACCATCCCCCTGAAAGAGGCTGTGGAGCGGCCCCGCGTCCACCTCGAAGACGGCGCTGTCCAGGCTGAGCCCGGCATCCCCGCGTCTGTCATCGGGCATCTGCGGAAACTGTACGAGATCAACAGCTGGGACAGCAGGAACATGTACTTCGGCGGCGTACACTGCGTCAGCGCTTCAATGGACGGATGGGGCGACAGCCGGCGCGGCGGCTCTTTTCTGCCTGTCACCCTGCGGGCCGGGGAAGAATAGAGCACAGCCAAAACAGCCGTTCACGATGCCTCATACTGCATACATAAGGAATTTTTATACCCTCATTCTTTCTTGACAAATGCCAGGACGGATATTAAAATTTATTGACTTCTTTTACTCCCTAACCATTTCCACAATCAGGAGGTATACGTATGAAATTAGTTGCTTTCGTGAGTGACTACCGGATGACCGTGGACACTCTCGACCGGTTAAAGCCTGAAAAGCTGGGCATCATTCTCGTTCAGAACGGCGTGTACCACGCCACCGTGAAAGACAAGGGCAATCCTTCACCCCTCCTTGATTACTCCGCCGACTATTATGTGCTGAAGGATGACCTTGAGACGCGGGGCTATACCGCCTCCGATGTTGTGAACAGCAAGGTCAAGGTGATATCCTTTGGCGACATTGTGGACCTCATGTTTAACGATTACGATAAATCAGCCTGGATATAGGAGGTTAACAGAGAAATGGGTAAGCTTACAATCGGATGTTTCGCTTCTCTCGTGGGATCATTAAATCTCGATTTTGCGGTGAAGCTTTCAGCAGCGGCAATGGAGAAAGGCCACAAGGTAGACCTCTGGGTTTCAGGAAACGGAACGATGATTTCCATCGAGGAGCAGAGGCCCTTCAAGGACTATTCCTCCCTTGAGAAACCCCTGAAAGAGCTTATGGACAAGGGGCTCAATGTAACGGCCTGTGAAGCCTGCGCCGAGGCCCGGGGGTATCACGACAGCAATACCCTCAAGGGGGTAAAGAGATTCAGCATGGACTGGTACCTGGGCAGCACCTTTGACGCTGACAGAGTACTTCACATAGGAGGTGAATAGGAATGGCGACTACGAAACTTGGATTCATCGTCCAGAGGCCCGGGTACAAGAGCGAAAACCCGAAGCTGGCCCTCACCCACGCCATCGCTTCCCAGAGCGTGGAGATCTACCTGAACGAGGGCGACCTGGTCACTGCTGACATAGCATTTATCGGCGAGGGCGTTTTAAACTGTAAAAAAGACCAGAAGGCAATGGAGACCTATGACCTCTCCAGCACAGAGTCACACATCAAGATGGCCCTGCTGCTGGACCTCAATGTCCTTGTGTGCAGAGAAGACCTGGAGCGTTACGGGATGACGGAGAACGACATTGTCATCGATGCCGAGGAGTTCGGCGCTGACATGACGGTCAAGGTCGTCCCCTACGCTGAAATAACAAAAATGATGGAAGAGATGAACCATCTTCTATTCTTTTAATACAACCATTTTTACAGGAGGAAGTAATGGCCGATTTGAAATCAAAGGAACCAACTCAGGTACTTGACGTATTGGGCAGGGTGTGCCCTTACCCGCTGGTCATAACAAAAAAGACCATGGAAAAGGCCCCCGGCGGAACGCTTCTCAAGGTGCTCTGCGATGCCCCGGCATCTGCTGAGGATACCATCCCCAAGTACTGCGAAAAGCAGGGCTTCCCCATGGAACTGATCAAGATCGAGGACAAGGGCTACTGGGAAATCTGGATTCAGAAACCATAGCTGCTGCTCATACCGGGCCTTCCGGAAAGGACATCCCGGCCTTGCACGCATGGCCTGCTGGCCTGATCAGTTCTCAAAGAGACAGCACAGCATAAAAAAAGGCGTTCCGGAACCGGGAACGCCTTTTTCATTGAATCTGCGGTATCAGTTACATTTCTGTAACGGTGATGGCACCCTGCGGGCAGGATTCCACGCAGGTCAGACAGTTTGCGCAGTCAGAAGCCTGATAGGGATCTGATTTGCCGCTGGACAGCTGGAACACTTCTGAAGGACAGAGATTTACACATTCCTCACAGCCATCACACTTTTCGGTATCAACCTGTACGTCAATCATTGCGCCTGGTTCCTCCTCTCATTGAATTACATCCCTTATGTTCCGGTGCAGGGAGGTTGCCCTTCCCCGCACCCATCAGTCAGCACTTACCATTCCCACACCGACATAGCTATGGCAATTGTTGCATGAGGTGCTCTGATCGTGGCAGTCGAGGCAGGTCTCTTCTGTGTCAGCCTTCAGCGCAGGATTGTGCAGCCCCGTCACCAGGTTCGGATGATGTGCCTTCCAGAATTCAATCCCCTTGAGGCTGCTCCTGAACAGCGATCCCACGACAGGAACGCTGGAATAGGGATTCACCAGCCTCTCGCCCTCGAAGGTCGTATTGGACGTGTGGGACTCAGGCGCCTCGTCAACCTCAATCACGATCGCCATGGGGCTGGAACCCTCTTCACCGCGCACCGGCTTGTCCACCTTCTGGCACCCGGCTGCAATGAGCAACAGCATGAGGAGCGGCATAAGTGATGTGAGATATGAAATGTGAAATTTTAAATTATTCATTACACCCCCTCCTTCGCACCCATTACGAGGGCGTTGCTGATGAGCTGATGAACTCCGCCCACCTCTTCCATTTCAATGCCATAGTAGGGAAAGACCTTGGTAAACTGAGCCTTGCAGATGGCGCAGATGAGGGCAAAGAAGTTTGCTCCATGGGAGTCCTTTATCTTCTTGTACTCCTGCATCCTTGGCATCGCACCCTTGACCCTGATCTCCACGACCTCGTCGGTGAGCACGCCGCCGCCGCCGCCACAGCAGAAGGTCCTCTCCCCCGTTGTATTGGGGTCCATCTCCACAAACTTGTTGCACACAGCGTTGATAAGCTCCCGGGGGATGGTAAACTGGTCACCAGGGGTGTTCCCCATGCTGGAGGCCCGTGCCACATTGCAGGAGTCATGGTAGGTCACGGTGAACTCGTCGTTCGCCGACTTGTCGAGCTTCAGGGCTCCCTTCTTTATGAGGTCCAGGGTGAACTCGCAGATATGCTGCGGCGATTTGTGCTGGAGAAAGTCAAAGGGCCCGTTCAGCGTGTTGCTGAAAGCGTACATGGCCCTCCATGCGTGGCCGCACTCACCGGCAATAACACGCTTCACCTTCAGGTCCCTCGCGGCATCCCATATCCTCTTGTTAATGGTCTTCATGTGGTTGTAATTGCCGATGAACATGCCGAAGTTCCCGCCCTCTGAGGCATGGGTGCTGAGGGTCCAGCTGATGCCGGCCTGGTGGAACACCTTTGCGTAACCCTCGAGGGAATAGATGTGCGGTTCGGCGAAGAAATCCGCCGACGGGGTGGCAAGGAGCACATCAGCACCTTCAACATCTACGGGCAGTTTTGCCCTCACACCGGTCTTCTCTTCGATCTCTTCTTCCACAAACTCCCAGGTGCTCTTCAGGGCATCAGGGTTCATGCCGAGATTGTTGCCGATGGTTTCGGCCTTGTGGACAATCTCCAGGTTGTATTTGGACCCCATGCCGATGGAGTCCATGATCTCCCGGGCAGCCATGGTTATTTCAGCAGTGTCAATCCCGTAGGGACAATAGACGGAGCAGCGCCTGCATTCGGAGCACTGGTAAAAGTAGACCCACCACTCGTCGAGGAGTTCATCCGATATTTCCCGCGCTGCGGCAAGGCCCCCGAAGAGCTTTCCCCCTGTCGTGAAGTACTTCCGGTACACGGTCCTCATCAACTCCTGCCGGTACACGGGCATGTTCCTCGGGTCGCCCGTTCCGAGATAGTAGTGGCACTTGTCAGTACAGGCGCCGCAGCGCACGCAGATGTCAAGAAAGACCTTCACGGACTTGTACTTCTTGAGGACTTCTCCCATTTTCCGGATAAACTGTTCCTTCCAGTCAGAGGCCTTCTGAGGCGGGAAACCGACCTTTTCCATCAGCTCGGGCTTGGCAATAAACTGCTTGATGTGCCTGCTCGCCCCGGGCGTAATCTTTGGTGTTGTCACTGCTCCCGTTAATTCTGGAGTTTTAAAATCTGCCATGTTCGCTTTCTCCTCTCTAAGAGTCCTGTCTCCTTACGCCCAGGGAGTCATGTGCCTGACTTCCCTCGGATTATCAGCCTGCGCCCTTGTGGGAGCGACGAGAACTCCCCATGCATGCATCAGCTTGCTGAAGGGGAAGTACACGAGAAGAACCAAAACCAGTAAAAAATGAATTGTAAACATCGTGCTGTCCGGCATCGGGGCAGGGCTGAACGTGACAAGGCCCAGGATAAAGGCCTTCACTTCAACAAGGCTTGTCCTCATGAAGTATTTCAGCAGGATGCCCGTCAGCCCGATCCCGATTATCAGCAGGAGCACAAAGTAGTCCGCGAAAAGAGAAATCGTTGCCAACCTGTCGTTGGTAAACCGTCTCACGATCAGTATCAGCAGGGCCAGGGGAAAGATCAGTCCTGCCCAGATCCCTATCTGCTGAAAGGACATCACAAAGCCCGGAACAGGGTAGGTGAAGTACCGGAGGTGCCGAAGGACAATCAGGAGAAAGCAGACATGGAAGACCCATCCGCCGAACCAGAGGATCTTTTCAGCTGCACCCCCTTTCAGGAGGCTCCTGAAAAAAAGGATTTCCGGGATGAGCCGCATCACCACCCCCCCCGACGTCTTGGGTCCGGGCGTCGTGGGTATGTTCAGCGGTGACGGTGTTTTAAAATACACAATGACCTTGTACAGAAACCCCAGGATGAATACGGCCGCGGCGGCATAGGCGAGGAGGTTAAAGACATTACCCAGTCCGTTCATAAAAAAAGACCCCCCTTCAAGATTGTTAGCGCTTGATAAAATTAAAGATAGCCCACAGAGAGTGGGCTATCCAGATACACTTCAGCTTTCTCGTCGTTCCCGTGAACGGCTGTACGGTTAAACGCACCCTGTGGGTTTCGGAAGCCCGGCATATCTGCAGGCCTGCTTTGCCGGACCTGCCGGATAAAGTTCATAGAGATATTTGGTGTTGCCCTTTTCCTTGCCGTACTTCTTTGCAAGCTCCTTGGTAAGGATCTTGATCATAGGAGCTATCTGGTACTTTTCAAAGTACTCCCTGAGAAACCGGATCACATCCCAGTGAGCCTCCGTCAGTTCCAGTCCGTCCTCTTTTGCCATGACACCGGCAAGCCCCTCGTTCCACTGGGACCAGTCCATGAGATACCCTTCTTCATCGACCTCATACGTTTTTCCTTCAAATTCCAAAGTTGGCATTATGCTGCTCCTTTCTCATCATTAGGTTTAGTTGGTGTCGCCATCCTCTAGCGGAAATTACCCTGAGAATAATTTATGTCTTGATTGTAACCGGGTCTAAAGACGGATTTAGAAATATAATATAAATGATCTGTTCCGGTCAAATAAAAAAATTTAATAGACCGTTTACCTTCCCTAATAAATGGGCCGTGCCCACGGCTGCCCTCCCCCTCCATTCATTTTCGTGTCATCCTGAGAAAGACAAGCTTTCCGATCTTGCCTGTTTTGCTTCGTCTTCCAATGGTGTTCCCATGGATGTCATAGTCGTATTCCGCTGATTCATAGTCTTCAGGGTCAAGGGACAGGGCCTTATCCACATCACCCCTGCTAAGAAAGGTCAGTGCATCCATGAATATGTCCCCTACGTTATGGCCTGTACGATCAAGGGCGTACACGGCACCGCAGGTGCAGATGCCGCCCGTCACCTCCAGGTCCCTGATCCTGATATCAATGGGAGCCCTCAGAGAGGTTTCACAGAACGGGCATTGTAAAGGTCGTGCTCTGGCCATAGTTACTTCAAGGGTTCAAGGATCCGAGGATTCAGGGATTCAAGTGAACAGACTCCGTCACCCGATCCGCTGGTTGAAACAGGGTGTCACTCGACCCCTTGGCCCCTTGAATCCTTGACCCCTTTTTTATATTTGTTTGCGCATCGTACCAGCCCGGCGGCCCACTCAGGGGTTCCCGCAGCGTGCAGGTGGGTGTATGACGCAAGGACATTTTTATAGCATATGCCATCCTTATTATCAACTATCCCTTTGCCACGCCTTACCCCAAATGCCATATACGTTCCATTATTCTCTATTTCAAGCACCCTGGAATAATGAAATTCATGGCCCTTCAGGGTGAGGCCCCGCTGAAAATAAGGGTTTTCCCCCGCCACCTCGACAACGGTATACCCGTGGGCACAGGGCTTCCTTTCCATGCCAAAGGTTATGTTCAGCGCCCCGGTCATGGGGAGGGTCCTGCCTTCAAGGACCAGGTCCTTCCCCAGGTACATGAGGCCGCCGCACTCGGCATACACAGGCAGCCCGCCGTCAATCGCAGCGCGGAGGGACTCCCTGAAGCCCCTGTTTTCAGCAAGGGCAATGGCATGGGTTTCCGGGAATCCCCCGCCGATGTAGAGGGCATCAAGGGCCGGCAGTGCATCTTCACGAAGGGGGCTGACCTCTGCCAGCGCAGCTCCCCGCTTCAGGAGCTCCTCAAGGTTGTCGGGGTAATAGAACTGAAAGGCCGAGTCGCGGATAATGCCGATCCGGGGGCCCTTTTCAGAGATGCCAGATGCCAGATCCCCGATCGCTGACTGCTGACTGCTGACAGCTGCCGTTAATTCCCCTGCTCCTTCAGCTGCCTGAACGATTCCATCAAGATCAAGGTACTGCATACCGATGTCTGCCATGGCAGCAAGGGATTCTTCAATTCCGCCGTGCTCCTGAAAAGGGGTCAGTCCCATGTGCCGTTCAGGGAAGGGGTCTTTCTTCATCCTCGGGATGGCCCCGAGAACAGGGACCCCGCACCTGTCCCCTATGGCCCGCCTGATGACCGCCTCCTGCCTCCCCGTTGCCACCCTGTTCAGGACCACGCCCCTGATCATGATATCAGGGTCCATACGCTGGCAGCCCAGGACCATGGCGGCTGTTGTGCTCGTCGTCTTGGTACAGTCCACAATCAGGAGGACCGGGGCCTGCAGCATTTTGGCAATCTCAGCGGAGCTGTAGGTCCCCTTCTCATCCATCCCGTCATAGAGCCCCCTGTTCCCCTCGATCACCGCAATGCGCGAACCCTGCGCGTGGGACAGAAAGGACTGAAGGGCCTGACCGGGGGTCATCATGAAGAGGTCGAGGTTGTAGCAGGCTGTGCCCGCGGCCTTTGCCAGCCAGCCGGCGTCTATATAGTCGGGACCCTTCTTAAAGGGGGCGGCGGCCAGGCCCCTTTTTCTGAGGCTGGCAAGAATCGAAAGGGACAGGACTGTCTTTCCGCTCCCGCCCCGGAGTCCGGAAACAACGATCCTGGGAATTGATAGACTGGGCATAAACCAGAGAGAGGAAAAAAGACAGGTATCAGGTGCCGTTTCAGTGCATCTGATACCTGGTTTACGGGAATCCTATTTTAAAAGGCCTTTTTCTCTGAGGTACTCTTCGCTGGGAATTTCAACGGAGCTGGCGCCGCCGCCGTAGGAATACATGAGCCTGCCAACGTCAATCATTGCACGAAGGGCCTTTTTGACTGTGTCCTTGTCTTCACCGGTATCCTCGACGATCTTTTTTATCACGTCCTTTTCTTTCAGTTTCTTTTTGCCCTTCATCTGCTCCATGTATGCAAAAATCTTTTCCTGAATTTCTGCCTGTTCCATATCCTCACCTCGCTTTGATATTAAGTATGCTTAGGGTCAGCGCTCATACGCTAACTCTTCCCGTTCAATTTGTCAAGCGGGAATAACGGCCTCAGGAAGCTGACAGGCAATCCCTCAACCAGGGACTGCCTGTCATTCCAATTGCGCAGTTTAGTACTTGAACGCCGCAGATGTCCTCAGGGTGTCTCTCATGAATGTGAAGTCGTCGATGTGCTGGAAGGTGAACTCGATGCCTGTGAGCTTGAAGAAGTCTTCCCAGCCAACCCGCTCGATCCACTCGCCCACGCGTTCGTGCTTCTTCGCGTTGGCCGCGTAGACATTCAGGATGTTCTTGATCGCGGCGACAACCTTCGGCCATCTCGGCGGCTCGTTGTACATGAAGGGGATCGCCAGCTTGGAGAACTTGGGATCTGTCCTCAGGCTGCCCACCTTGCCGCCGACCACGATTGCCACGCCGTCTTCCTTGGGATTGTGGATTTCAATAGGCGGACACACGGTAAAGCAGTTCCCGCAGTACATGCATTTTTCTTCGTTAATGGTGATCGACTTTGTCTTCGGGTTCGGCCTGATCGCCGAGGTGGGGCATGATGCCACCGTTGTCGGGATTTCACACATCTTGGCCACGTTCTCGTCGTCAACCACAGGGACTTTCCGGTGCACGGCAACGACGGCGATGTCAGAGCAGTGAACGGCACCGCACATGTTTACGCAGCAGGCAACTGCCAGCCTTACCTTGTTGGGAAGCTCCTTGGTGGTAAAGTATTCATGGAGCTCGTCCATGATCGCTTTCACAATACCCGACGCATCGGTGCAGGCGCTGTGGCAATGCACCCATCCCTGGGTGTGAACAATGTTGCTCACGCGGGGACCGATCCCGCCGACAGAGTACTTCTTCTGCTTCAGTTCGGCAAGGAGTCCGTCCATCTTGCCCTTGTCCGTCAGGAGGAACTCCACGTTGTTCCTCGTGGTGAAGCGGAGGTAGCCGTCGCAGTATTTTTCAGCGAGGTCACAGATCTCCCGAATCGACTCAGTGCTCAGAATCCTCGGGGACCCGCAGCGCACAGTGTAAATTTTGTCGCCGCTTTCGCCCACGTGCACCATGGTGCCGGGGGTCAGTACCTCGTGGTATTTCCATTTGCCGTAGTTCTTCTTGATAACAGGGGGCAGGAACTGCTCGTAACTTGGTGGTCCAATGTCTGTCTGTCTTTCCGGTAATGCCATCTGAAGTTTCCTCCTTTATCCTTAGTTAAGCATGTCGCTTGTAAAGTGTTATTTCTTGAAATCATCCTCAGACCAGAAGAAGAAGGGGTCTTTTCTGGGCTCCTTGACCTGCTGGGGCACGGGCGGCACGCCGATGGCCTCAAGGAAGGGCCTCATCCCTTTTACTTCGATCAGCTCGCCGATCCGCTCTCTGGGCTTGGCGTTGTCGTCCCACCACTCAATGATCTTGTCAATGAGGTCTTTCAGTTCATCATAGGGCGGCTTGACTTCCATGAAGGGAACGATGACCCATGACAGGAGGGATCCCACAACAATGGGGGCCTTGCTGCCGACGAGGATCGATGCGCCCTGCTTCTCGCCCGGCCTGAGGGCCTTGGTCATTTTCGCGATGCAGTGCATGCACCTGTTGCACTGGGCGTCATTGATCTTGAGCTTCCCGCCGTCATAGCTCATGCAGTCCGTCGGACACATCTCAACGATTTCAGACTGGATATTCATGCCTCCGTCGGCATACTTTTTCACTTCAGCCTGGTCA
>CP070788.1:2608054-2619604 GCA_020346765.1 Nitrospiraceae bacterium | reverse complement strand
TATAAAGGGTCCTGAAGCCATTCCGGGCCGCGGAGAATTACTCCCCGGTTTTACAGGGCCAGGTACAGCACGACCGAATGTCAAAGAGCATATTAATCGTTGAAGACGAAGAAACACTGCGGCAGTCACTGAAGCGCATCTTTACCAAGGACAGCTTTGACGTGGAGACCGCCGAGTCAGCCGAGAAAAGCCTGGGCCTGCTCGAAAAGAACATCTATGACGTCATCATCTCGGACATCATCCTTCCCGGAGCGGACGGCATCGAACTCCTCTCCAGGATTCGCCAGGAAATACCGGACCAGATATTCATTGTCATGACAGCCTACGCATCACTGGAAACAGCGATAAATGCTCTCAGGGCCGGTGCCTACGATTACATTATGAAGCCGGTCATGCACGAGGAGATCAAACAGGTTGTGAAAAACGCCCTCCTCCAGAAGCGGCTGAAAAGCGAGAACCTCCTGCTCAAACGCGAAATCGGCAAGACCTTCGATTTCAGCAGCATCATCGGGCAAAGCCCCGGGCTGAAAAGCACCATCGAAGAGGCAAAAAAGATAGTGGACACGAGAAGCAATGTCCTTCTCCTTGGCGAGACAGGAACGGGCAAGGAACTCTTTGCCCGGGTAATCCACCATAACAGCGTGCGCAGGGACATGCCCTTCATCCCCATCAACTGCTCGGTAATCCCCGAGAATCTCCTGGAAAGCGAACTTTTCGGCCACATGAAAGGCGCATTCACGGGCGCCCTTATGTCCAAAAAGGGGATGTTTGAGGAGGCAGACGGGGGAACAGTCTTTCTCGATGAAATCGGCGATATTGACCCTTATTTCCAGATAAAGATGCTCCGGGTGCTTGAGGACCAGCTGATCCGGCCCGTGGGCAGCACCAAGTCGCTCAAGGTCGACCTGAGGTTCATTACGGCAACCAACAGGGACCTCGACAAGGCTGTACGGGAAGGGCAGTTCCGGGAGGACCTCTATTACCGGATCAATACCATCACCCTCCACATACCGCCCCTGAGGGAGCGGAGTGAGGACATCCCCCTCCTCGTGAATTACTTCCTGGAAAAATACTCACGGGAATTTCAGAAACAGGTGACAGGCCTCACCGATGAGGCCCTCTCGCAGATGGTAAACTACCGGTGGCCCGGCAATGTGCGGGAACTCCAGAATGTGATAGAGCGCGCAATCCTGATCACGGACAGTGACATGATTACCCCTGATGCGTTTCCCGAATCAATGAAGTCAGGCACGTCAGTCCAGAAAGCGTCCATCAGGGATCGGCTTTCCATTGAGGACTATACCAAGTCTTTCATTCTTACCTACCAGGACCAGTACAACGAACAGCAGCTTGCAGCCATGCTCGGCATTACGAGAAAATCCTTGTGGGAAAAGAGAAAAAAGTGGGGAATCGAGAGGATTTCCTCGCGGCTGTAACTGATGCTACTTAATGTAACGCATTGCAATTCTCCGCTACTTATTGTTACATCTGACTGAAACAATCACAAGATCAATCTGATTCAACATATTGTTTTTTATCATCTTTTTTATCTCTCCCCCTGGCACCTTATTTGCTCATTAAAAATAATTATTCACGCCACAAGAGCGCTGTCTCAGGACAGTCATGATCACAGAAGAAAGCATAAATTTTTTCAAAAATATTCCTCCGTTCCAGTTTCTCGATGATTCGGACATCAGGCGCATTGCCGGTGAATTGTCTCTGGAGTTTACCCCGAAAAACGCTCACATCCTGACGCAGGACGGCCCGCCAAGCGAGGCCCTGAGGGTCATCAAGAAAGGCGGCGTCAAGGTCTACCTGGCCAACGATGATGAAATAGTGATCGACTATAAAAGCGAGGGCGACTCCTTCGGTTACCTGTCGCTCATAAGCGGCGACAAGTCAAGGGCAAATGTCATTGCCGTCGAGGATACCCTGTGCTATCTTATCCCCAAAAAAGTAATCCTTGACATCATCAACAGAAACCCGCATTTCGGCGAATACTTCATGAAGTCTTTTTTCAAGAACTACCTCGACAAGACGTACAGCGAGATGCGGAACAAGAACCTCCTCTTCAAAGAGGGGGAGAAACTTCTCTACACAACCCGGGTCCGGGATATCCTGTGCAAGAAACCCGTTACCATCGGCGAAGACTCATCCATCAGTGAGGCAGCGGGCATCATGTCTCAGCAGCGGATCAGCTCCATCATCGTCACGGACGGAGGGGGCAGGCCCGCAGGCATCGTAACAGACAGGGACCTCCGGGACAAGGTCGTGGCAAAAGGGATCACCGCGTCAAGGCCTGTAAAGGAGATCATGAGCACGGGACTTGTTTCGGTCCGGGGTGACAGCACCTGTTTTGATGCCCTGTCGACGATGCTTCAGCGCAACATCCACCACCTTCTTGTCATGGAAGACAATTCCCTCACCGGTGTGGTGACCAACCACGACTTCATGCTGATGCAGGGTACCTCCCCCCTGTCAATCCTGAAAAACATCGACCGGCAGCAGAACGCTGAGGAACTCAGGTCCGTCAGCAGCAGGATAGACCAGGTCGTGGCAATCCTCCTGAAAGAAGGGATCAGGGCAACGTCTATCCTCAGGATCATCACGGAACTGCATGACAGACTGCTGAAAAAACTGATTGATCTCAGCATCAGCCAGATCGGGGCGCCCCACTGTCCTTTTGCCTTTTTTGTTTACGGCGCCGAGGGGAGAAAGGAAGAGACCTTCAAAACCGTATTTCGCTGCGCCCTCGTTTACGAAACACAGACCACATACTGCGAGAAAAAGGAGATGGAGGAATTCTGCGACAGGCTGCTTGCCGACCTTCAGGAGACATTCGGCAAGTGCGGGCTGCCGCTCTTTGACATTCACCCCCTTGGAGACGGAAAGCACATCTACGGGGACAGGGAAGAGTGGCATAACAATATACTGACAGCGCTCGGCTCCGGCAATGACAGCATCGTTTCTACGGCAAAAAAGATGCTTGACCTTCGTGCCATCTACGGGGACGAATCCATAGTGGTATCGCTCAAAGATCTTCTCTACAAAAAGATCAGGGAAAACGGCCGATACCTTCCTGCCCTCATTGAGAAGGGTACCCAGCAGAAATCCCCCCTCGGTTTTTTCAGGAAGTTCGTGGTAGATGAACAGGGAGAGCAGCAGGAAAAGTTCGACGTCAAGGAAAAGGGGGCGTCCCATATCATCGATGCCCTGCGTGCCCTGTCCATCTCGCAGAATATCCACGAGACATCAACGATCGAGCGGCTCAATCTTCTGGCACGGAAGGGTATTGTCCCGCAGGACCTTCAGAACAGCATTTATTCGGCCTTTGAATTTCTTCTGCACCTTCTCATGCAGTCCCAGCTGCTGAAAAAGGAGCGCGGCCTGAAGATAGATAACGTTCTTGAGCCAGAAAAGCTCTCCATGCTTGAGAGGAAGAGCCTGAAAGAGGTCTTTGAAATCGTACCTGTCCTGCAGGAGACAGTGAAGAGGTGCCTTCACCATTCGGAAGCTGCAGCTCCATGAACTTTTTTTCTGGTTACTTTAAAAAAGTAACAGAAAAAAAAATGAAGGCGCGGCAAGGGGGATTAACAGGAACATGGTCAGGCACCATAGCACGGAACACAGGCGTTGACCGGTGCCCGTTTGTGGTCTTTGACACGGAGTTAAGCGGCCTGAACGCGAAAAAGGACTTCATTGTATCGATCGGAGCGATTAAAATGACCGGGGGAACAATAAACATCAGCAGCGAGTTTTACCGGATGATAAGACCCGCAGGGGAGATGACCCGGACGAGCGTGGAAATCCACGGCATGACTCCCGGCGAACTGGAGAACAAGGAGCCTCTGGAAACGGTGCTTCCCGACTTTCTCGATTTTATCAGGGACTCGGTGCTCGTCGGCCATTTCGTCGGCATTGACCTGGCCTTTGTGAACAGGGCCCTGAAGATCATGGGGGGGAGCAGGTTAAGAAACCCGGCTGTTGATACCCACAGGATCCATGAGTGGCTTTCGGAAAACAGCGGGGAATTTAAAAAGCATTATCACGGCACCTCGGCAAAGACCGATCTCTTCTCTATTGCCGAGCGCTACGGGATCACCATCAGCGCTGCCCACGACGCACTGGGCGATGCATTTATTACGGCGCAGCTATTTCAGAAATTTCTGCACTTCCTGCACGCTGGAGGCATGGGCAGGCTCGACGAACTACTTGACATAGGCAGGGCGTGAGGCTATTTTTATACGTACCTGCCGGAAAGGGGGGTGATAGGGAATCCACAATATCTCTGTCCCGTTGTTAATGGAAGCACACACTTAGAAAAGGAGGTATCACTACATGCACGCAAGTGTTGTCTGGTTGTTTATCTGGGTCGCAGCCTACTGGATTTACTGCATTTTTTGGGGAGTCAAGGGCGCGAGAATGGCCAAGAGTGCTTCGGACTATTTCATTGCCGGACGCCAGATACCGGTGTGGGTATTCGTGCTTGCCGCAACGGCAACATCGTTCTCGGGGTGGACATTCATGGGACATCCGGGACTGCTCTACCGTGATGGATTTCAATATGCATACGCTTCATTCTATACCATCACCATACCCTTCACCGGCGTCATTTTCCTCAAGAGGCAGTGGATCCTCGGGAAGCGCTTCGGCTACGTCACACCGGGAGAAATGTTCTCGGACTACTTCAAGTCAGACGTTATCCGGATACTGACCGTTGTCGTTGCCCTCTTCTTCTCCATCCCTTACCTCGGGGTGCAGCTCAGGGCATCGGGATTTCTCTTTAACGTCCTGACGGACGGCCTGTTCTCCGTTGAAGTCGGTATGTGGATGCTGTCAGCGGTCGTGTTTATCTACGTGGCTTCAGGCGGTCTGAGGGCCGTTGCCTACGTTGACACCCTTCAGTGCATCCTGCTCGCAGCCGGTATCATCATCATCGGATTAATCGGTGTGAATGCGGCAGGCGGATGGGCAGAGTTGAACAGGGGCATTGCCAACCTCGTGAGCCTGGACACCAAGGTGACCGCGGAAGGGTACAGTCATTACATTGCCATACCCGGGGTCATCCAGTTCATACCCAACGGCACCAAGGCCGTGGGCGGCGCCTGGACCGGCATGATGATCCTGACCTACGCCTTTGCCCTTATGGGCATTCAGTCATCTCCTGCCTTCTCCATGTGGTCATTCTCGAACAAGAACCCGAGGCCCTTCGCTCCCCAGCAGGTGTGGGCATCGTCTGCGGGCATCGGCTTCATCCTCATCTTCTTCACGGCCATGCAGGCCTTCTCCGCTCACCTCATCGGTGCTGACACCAAGATGCTGGAGGCGGGTTTTGCCAAGGACGTGATGGGGCTCGGCAAGGACCTGATGGAAATGGAAGGAAAACAGGGCATGGTCGTTCCGGCCCTGATCCACCTCATGGCTGATACGACCCCCTGGATGGTGGGGCTCCTCGCGGTCTGCGCCCTGGCAGCCATGCAGTCTACTGGCGCGGCGTACATGTCAACCGCGGGAGGCATGCTCACCCGTGACCTGTACAAGCGCTATCTCAACCCCGGCGCGTCCCACGCCACCCAGAAGCTCTTCGGCAGAATCGGCGTGGGTATCATTGTGGTTTCAGCACTCATCGTGGCCACGACGTCAAAAGACGCACTCGTTCTCCTGGGCGGCCTTGCCGTTGCCTACGGGTTCCAGATGTGGCCGGCACTCATCGCGATCTGCTACTGGCCGTTTCTTACGCGGCGGGGCATTTCTCTCGGCCTTATCGCGGGCATCATTGCCGTAACCCTGACCGAGTCGATCGGACAGGACTGGTTCGGCATAACAGCATGGGGACGCTGGCCCTGGACAATGCACTCGGCCGGATGGGGCATCATCTTCAATCTCGGCATCGCGATCCTCGTGTCAGCCGTTACCCAGGATTCAGAGTCCCGCGCGCACCGTCAGAAGTTCCATGACTTCCTGCATGAGCACGCCGGGCTGCCTGCAGCCAAAAAGAGCCTTGTGCCCCTTGCGTGGATCATCGTGATCGTGTGGTTCATGTTCGCCCAGGGCCCGGGCGCTGTTGTGGGTAACACTATTTTCGGCAACCCCACAGACCCGTCAACGTGGATGTTCGGCATGCCGTCGATCTGGTCGTGGCAGTTCCTCTGGTGGGTCCTCGGCGTATGCATGATGTGGTTTCTCGCCTACAAGATGTAAATGTCCACCATTCCTGAAAAGGAAGTCCAGGTGCTTGTTGAGGACATCGGTGACGTCCAGAAAGCACGCCTTGACGTAGACAAGCCGTAAGCAGCATTCTGTACTCCCACAGGGGGGGAGAAGTTTCTCCCCCCCCTTTTCTTAATCTGCCCGCCATTTATTTACCTGGGCAGACAATCTGAAGACATTAGTTGTACAATAGGGCGTTCCGGAGCATGGTTCGTACCCGCATGAACTCTCTGCTGGAGGAAGAAAGTGCTGGAAGGAATTGACAGACTTGATGTGTGGCGCTGGGCCTCATCCCTGATCCTGGCCGTGCTGCTCTTTATTCCCGTGAAACGGCTTATCTTCGTGCAGAAGGTCAGGAGGGCGGAAGGGAAGCTCAAGCGTCAGGTGACCGAAGATGAACGGAAGGAGATTGAGCGGAGGACCATCCCCATTACCGCCTTCATCGTCATCCTGTTCTCCTTTCTTTTCAACAGCATGATCATGAGCAAGTATTTCAGGTTCTGATGAGTAAAAATTACGCTATTGCCATTGTCAGCCTTGCCGTCCTGGCCCTTTTCGGGTACTTCTTTTACCAGGAAACAACCCGCGAAAACACCCCGGGGGAAAATAAATACCGCATGGCAAACCAGTACCTTGAGAAGGGCGATTATGAGGCAGGGCTGAAGCTTTTCGACGAAGTCGCGGAGGCCTACCCTGACTACAAGGAGGCCCACCTCGGCAGGGCAATCACCCTCCTGCACATGGAACAGTACGGAGAAGCGGAGCGTGCCTTTGCCCGGGCCATTGACCTTGATAATAATTTCGCTATCGCCTACGCAAACAGGGGGATCCTCTATGACAAGACGAACAGGTTCGAAGAGGCCCTGCGGGACTACAGGAAGGCAATCGAACTGAACCCCGAAGTGGCCGAAGGCCCGGGGTGGCTCTGGCGGTTTCTCCACAATGTGCAGGAGAGGCCGCCCACCATCGCTGACCGGGCGGATTATATCGAAGAGCAGCTGCAGAAACCTGAAGATGAACGGCTGCTCCGTGTCCCTGAACTGGATGAGCAGCAGCAGATGTACAAAAAATAGTGCAATAGTGCAGAAGGGCAAAAGTGCACACAAGTCTCTCCGCGCTTCAGCCCTTCCGATCCCGACACGGGTCTCCCTACCCTGAGAGTCGAACCGACTTCCGCTCTAGTGAATGATTTCCTTCAATTCCTTTGCCAGCGGCTCGGACTGGGTAACCACCACTTTCTGGTCTGCCACGGTCGTTGAATAGCGGGGGGCTTCGGAGTTCTTCTCATAGGCCTTGCGGATCTGCTCGGACATCATCATGAGCTTCATTTCGTGAACCCCCTCTTCCTGAGCCAGGGTCTTGAAATTGTGCACCCTGCCGTCTTTGATCCAGGCGATGCCGAACTTCCTGGGCGGCTTGCCGATGAACACATAGACCGTGTCAGATGCAGGAATGACCTCAAGGGGATCATCCACCTCCTGTGCCAGGCCTTCCAGTTCACGCCTGAAGTTGTCCACGGTCCGCGCAACGTCGCTTGACCTGTCCAGTTCAGGGAAGTTAGTTTCCTTGCTGAAAAGTTTGTTCAAAAAGCCCATTCGCTCCTCCTTGATTCGTGGATTTTCTGTCACTGGCCAGAGAGCGGACCGGGAGGGGAAAGATCAAATCCCCAGAACAGGGGCGAACCAGATTCTCGCTTTTCCATGAAGTAGTTACGCATGGTTTGTCCGAATCTGACAACGAGGTCTTTATATAAAAACCCTACCATACAAGGTCTTGTATGTCAAACGCTTTAATCTTCATGGAAGCATTTCCATTTCCGTAACAAGATAAGCAACAAGTTATGCTCAGCAATAATCCCCCGCGGAGCCTGCCCTGAGCGAAGTCGAAGGGACAAAGAGGGGCACAGAGTCACAAAGGGCAGCCTGCTAGAGAAAATATCCCATGAAAGACACCACACCAGGAAAAAAAAGGACCCGCAACCGCGGGTCCTCGGGTATACATATGGATTGTTGCGAATTTATTTTGCTTCTTCTGCCGCCTTCTGCCCTTCTTCTGTGGCAGCCTCTTCCTTTAACAGCGTTTCTCCTTCTTTCATCATGTGCTCTTCCTTCAGTGCTTCCTCCCCTTCTTTTGCCTTTTCAGTGCCCTCTACAACGACCTTTCGGGTTTTCATCATTTCTTCCTGTTGTGTCCCTTCCTCCGCTGATGAGGCAGTGGCAATTCCCGCGGCAAATGTCATGCCCAGGGTCAGCGCAATCAGTGCTATGAGCATCTTCATGGTATATTCTCCTTTATTAATTGATGGGTTCTGCTTTACGTGGGGTCTGCTGCCTCTTCCCGGTCACCTCCTTTCGCATCTTCCTGAAAACAGCAGCCCACAAAGCCGTATCAGAAATATGCAAAATCAGTGCTTGCAGAGACGAACCTCAGCTACCATGCCGGATTAAAGAATAAAAAGTGTGATGGTCATGGCACTGCCATGGCGTGGCAGTAGGGCTTTTGTATGATATTTCAAACAGTACGGCTGATGACATTTGAATTTTATCAAACGATACAGGAAGTTAACACCATGCAGGATAAAAGCTTCAGCTGAGTCCAAATCGCAGCCCGATCATTTTTGGTGGCGCACATCAGACGTGCAATGCCGGCGCAGAATTCGCCGGGATGAGGGCACAGGTCACAGTATCAGTTCCCCGAACTCGCTCCCTACGAGTTCCTGCAGCCGCGCTACTGCCTTGAAGGCCTGCTTCAGCATCACCCTGTTCCTGCCGGAAAGGTCTGAGGGTTTAATATGGTAATCGTGTACACCCCGCGCAACAAAGTTCTCCACCTGGGCATGGAGCGTATGATAGAGGATCACGCGGTAGGCATTTTCAAAATACTCCGAGTCGTCCCGGTGGATAACGCCCTTATTCACCAGGGCACTGATTCTGCCAAGGGTCGATGTATCCCGGACCCCGTGCATGAGTGCCAGGATTCGGGCTGCCTCGATGATGAAGATCAGCCCGCTCCTTTTCATATCCACCATGCCCCGGTGGGGTTCATCCTTTTCAGTGATGAAGCTTCCGAAGAGCCCCAGGGGGACCTTGTGCCGGCCCTCTTCCTCTTCGTGCATCTGCCTCAGGATATTGTGATTCTGCTCCAGCACGCTCCAGGCATGGTCCATACACTGTGCAAAGAACGCCCTGTTGCCGTAGAGGGGGGCAGCATCAAAGATAAGCGTCATGTAGCGGACCGCATGGGGCCCCGGATGTCCTATGATCTCCGATATGTGCTTTCGCCACTCCCCTAACCGCTTTCTCCACAGCGGGTTCTGCCCCATAACCTCTCCCTGGCAATATTCAAATCCGATGGCATTCAGACGGTCAGAGAGCTTCTGCGATACATCGGTAAAGAACCGGTCCACGTCCTGATAATCCCGCCCCTGATAGTCGTCCAGGATCACGCAGAAGTCCTGGTCGGGAAAGAGGAGGTTTTCCCTCCGTCCGTGGCTTCCGGTCACGAAAATACAGAAGTCCACGGCAGGGACAACGTCATATTCCATCAGGACGGCGTTCAACACCCTCCGGTGGATGCTGGCGTTCACCAGCGACAGCATGGTGACAATATCAACGGGGTCGGTGTTTGCCTCAAGCTTTTCCTGTACCAGGGGGATCATCTCCTCCTTGACAAGCTTAAAGTCCGAAACCGTGCGTGCGTTCTGAAGCTGGCCGATGATCACCAGGGGCTCTGAATGGCGTATTTTCATGATCTGCCGAAAGGTAATGATGCCGGCGACCTTCCGGTCGGCGACTATGGGAAGGTGTTTCACGGCCTGGCGAGAGAGCAGGGAAAGGGCATCAAAGAGCGAGTCCCGGGGCGACAGGAAGATCGGATCAGGAGTCATGATCTCTCTTATCTTTTTTTCGGCGCCGCAATGGGGGTCTGCGGCAACGACCTTGCTGACGAGGTCCCGCTCGGTAACAATACCCCGCAGCTGCCCGTCTCCGTCCGTGACAATTGCCGAGGAAATCTTTCTCCTGGCAATCTCTCTCGCCACAGAGCGGACATCGTCATCAGGCCGGCAGGTATATACCTCGTTATCCATGATATTGCCCAAGGGCTCGAGGTAATTGAACGCGGCTAACCTGTACAGAAGGTCCCTGCTCTGAAGAAGCCTCTCAGCCGAAGAGTCTGCTCTGTCCTCGTGGTCGGTCATCTCCGTGTTCCCCTTAACCTTATCATAAGTCTACCCTATCTGCTGAGGAAATTGTAAGAAGCACAATCTACGCCGTTCATTATTTTCCCCTTTATTTTATCGCACTTTTATGCTACCTTATGTAACACATATCTTGCTGGAATTACCATTTGTAACATGCCGCGGTTCAAGAATCTGATAGATAAAGAGAGAGGGAGGCCTTAACTCTTTGGAAATGAGTATTTTATCAGCGGACAAAACAAGTTCATTGTGGGCACTGGATTTGCAAACTTTTTCATGATCTTGTTTTGCCGGCATCCATACATGTAAATCCTAACTTCAAAGGGAGGTATCTCTATGTCTGAAAAAGAATCCATCCAAGTCTTAAGCGCTGCAGGAAAAACTTTTCCGCCTCCGGAAGAATTTAGCAGGAAGGCCCATATCAGGAGTCTGGAACAGTATGAGAAAATGTACAGGAAATCAATAGAAGACCCTGAAGGCTTCTGGGCAGAGATTGCCGAGAAGGAAATACTCTGGTACAAAAAATGGAATAAGGTTCTTGAATACGATTTTAGCAAACCGGAGGTCAAGTGGTTTGCCGGCGGAACACTCAATGCCTCGGTCAACTGCCTGGACCGTCATCTCACAACAGGACGAAAAAATAAGGCAGCGATCATCTGGGAGGCTGATAACGGTTCATACAAGACCTATACGTACCAGCAGCTCCACCTCGAGGTGAACCGCTTTGCAAACGTCCTGAAGAAAAACGGAATTTGCAGGGGTGACAGGGTGTCCATCTACCTCCCCATGATCCCTGAACTCGCAATCTCCATGCTCGCCTGTGCCCGGATCGGTGCAATCCACAGCATCGTTTTCGGTGGTTTCAGCGCCCAGGCACTCAGGGACCGTATCCAGGACTGCCAGGCAAGCATGGTCATTACCGCAGACCATGGGGTAAGGGGCGGCAAGAGCGTTCCCCTGAAGTCAAACGCCGACTTAGCGATTGAGGAATGTCCCTCAGTAAAGAAAATGATTGTCGTGAAAAGGACGAACGGCGCTGACATGAGGGACGACCGTGATCTCTGGTGGCATGAAGAGATGGCAGCCGAAGACATTGGCAATTACTGCGAGCCGGAACAGATGGACGCAGAGGACCCGCTCTT
>CP070788.1:2598350-2607954 GCA_020346765.1 Nitrospiraceae bacterium | reverse complement strand
GCTCAATATCGGCAAGGGAGCACAATGATTTCATGAGGCTCATAAGGGATCCCGTCGCAGCTGGTTTGCGGCGTGCCAGATTTCGGTACAGAGAGAGAAAGGCCTCTTCGCCCGGCGTAAGAACAACCCCCTTATGGTCGCCGATAAGATGGACGAAATCCGTGTATCCGTATTCGCGCAGCACATCCCTTATCTCGTTCGGACTGAAGCCCAGCGCTTCCGCGATTTTGATAAAAATGGGTTCGATGACCTTCTTTTCGTGGAGGATAAGCTGGCGGCAGGTTTCGCGGGACACGACCTGATTCACCATGGAATTCTGGTAGAACTGCTCTACCGTTTCCCAGCCCTGCTGGTTCATCTTTCTGGTGAGAATGTTATCAGGATACATGATTTTTCTTTTCATGCCTTTAGTGTAACACGGGGAAACAATTTAAGCAAACAATTTGGTATATTTTAGCAAACAACTTGACAAATATATTGCGCGCCGCTATAATTATTCAAAAGTCATCAGGAAAACGCTGTTTCAATCACCATCAGGCCAATGTTTTCAGAATATGATATCGTTGACTACTGCAGGCAGTGCAAGGGCGGCTGTACCAGCCTGTACCGGTGCCCCCTCAGAATGGAGCAGGCACCTGCACAGAAACCAGGGATTGTACCGTTAATGCCCGTGCAGTTCCCGTTCAACGACAACAGATTCAGCACGCCTGCTGACTGCGCCGGCGGCTATAGCACCGGTAGACTCATTGCCGGCCTGTACCGGTTGAACAGCCATTTTTAAGATTCTCTCGTTTTCGGATGTCATACCTCCCCTTCCCCATGTTGCGGGGAAGGCAGCCCCTCCTGCATTGTCAGGCCCGGGCCATAGGGAAAGAATACAGTTTCAGGGGACATGGCTGAAGCTCATTCAGCCCTTACAGGGAATCACGGAGGGTACCATGGGGACTCCTCCCATACTGAGAGAGAAGGAGAGAACGATGAACGAAGGGCTCGAAGAAGCACCAGTGCTCTCGCAGAGAGAGAGGGAAGTTCTTCACTGGCTTACGCAGGGGAAAAGCTCCTGGGAAATCGCGGTGATACTGAACATCACGGAGCGGACAGTAAATTTCCACGTGAGGAATATCATGGAAAAGCTCAACGCGGTGAGCAGGACACAGGCAGTTGCTATTGCCGTTGAAACCGGCCTTGCGCTTGCCGAGTAAGATAACGGTTCTCACACACCGCGGCCTATTCGCCTCCGCTATAATGTGCGGTGCTCCCGCAGCCAGCAGACCAGCTGCCCGCTGTCCATGGAGCAGGCCGGAAACGCTTATTTGACAGTATGTAAGCAGATGTTATAGTTTTATAGATAGCACCTGCCCGTCTTGAGGAGACCCGGAACTCGCGCTACACAGGGCCTCTTCTCAAAGATGGGACCTTCTCATTAAGGAATCCCATGAACGAGCCAGAAGCCACCGGATGTCATAACCACCAGGAAACGGACCCGGCACCGAAGCCCCCCGGGATAGGATCTTCCCGCAAGGAACTGTCCTTTGAGGAAGCAAAGGGGCTCATCCACAGGCTTCAGATGAACCAGATTGAGCTTGAACGCCAGAACAGGGAGCTCAACGCTACCCGACAGGAAATTGAAGAAACGCGAAGAAAATACAGAGACCTTTATGATTTCGCCCCCATCGGATATTTCACGCTCAATGAAGAGGGGTTGATCACTGAGGTAAACCTCACCGGCGCGGAACAGCTTGGCGCCGGGAAGGACTACCTGATCAAAAAGTCATTTTCGGACTTCATTCACAGGGAAGACCGCAGGCAGTACCTCCTGCACTGCAGTGAGGTGCGTGAGAAAAAAACCCGCAGGGCCTGCGAGCTGAGGGTGAACCGGAAGGACAACTCCCTCTTTCATGCCCAGATCGTCAGCACCTCCGTGGACCATGGAGCTGGCGGGCACCCCTTCATCAGGACTGCGCTGATCAATGTAACTGAACGGAAGCTCGCCGAGGAAAGACTGCGCGCGTCAGAGCACAAATACAGGAGACTCGTTGACAACACTCTGGTAGGGATTTACCAGTCGACCATGAAGGGAGAAGTGCTCTTTGCCAATGAAGCGCTTGTGAAGATGATGGAATATGCATCCCTGGAAGACCTGGCCTCGCAGGGAGCGCTCTACTTCTACCAGAACAACAGGGAACGGGACCTCTTCATCAAAGATCTTAAAAAACAGCGAGAAATAGACAATTTTGAGCGTGAACTCACCACCAGGACCGGTAAGGTAATCCACGTACTCATGAGCGCTGCCCTTGACGGAGATACCCTGTCGGGCATGGTCATGGACATCTCCCAGCGCAAGGAGGCTGAGGAGGAACTGAAAAAGCACCGGGAGTATCTCATGGAGCTTGTATCGGAACGGACATCGGCCCTGGAATTGTCCAATGCGCTTCTCAGGGAAGAGATCAGCGAGCGCATCAGGGCAGAGGAGCAGGTAAAGCGCATGGCCCTCTTTGCCGAGCTGAATCCCTCCCCTGTTCTTCGTTTCGATATGAGGGGAAATGTCCTGATGGCAAACCCTTCATCACGGGACGTATTCGGAAGACAATCCCTGGACGGTGTTCCGGTCAGGGACCTGATCCCCGGCACCGAGGCCTTTGACCTTGGTGAGCTGATACGGAGAGGGGCCATCCTGTCCCACCCGGCTCAGGTGGGCGCCCAGTTCTTTCACTTTACAATCAAGGGTGTTCCCGAGATGGAGATCGGCCAGATATACGGGAGCGACATCACCGATCAGAAAAAGGCCGAAGCCGAGACACTCCGGGCAAGCCACCTGGCGTCGCTGGGAGAACTTGCCGCAGGCGTGGCCCACGAGATAAACAACCCCATCAACGGAATTATCAACTATACACAGATTCTTGCCAATGACACCTCGCCGGGGAGCCGCGAGTATGACATCGCCATGAGGATAATCAAGGAGGGGGACCGCATTGCCGGCATCGTTGCAAACCTCCTGTCCTTAGCCCGCGACATACGGGAGCATAAAAAGACTGTTCACATTCACGAGATCCTCTCGGACGCGCTGGCCCTGACAGAAACCCAGCTGAAAAAGGACGGTATAAAGCTCAAGGTCAGCTTCAGCGGGGAAATCCCGGCCATGACCGTTCAACCCCAGCATATTGAGCAGGTCTTTCTCAATATAATCAGCAACGCGCGGTATGCCCTGAACCTGAAGCATCCCGGTGCCCATGACAGCAAAATCCTCGAAATCGGCTGCGAACACCTTGCCGATGGTCCGCTCCCCCGTGTGAGAATAAGCTTCCGTGACAGGGGTATGGGGATCCCCGCCGACAAATTGGACAAGGTCATGAACCCCTTTTTCTCGACGAAACCCAGCGGCAGCGGCACTGGTCTCGGGTTGAGCATAAGTCACGGCATTATCACCGACCATGGCGGACACATCAGCATCACCAGTGTTGAAGGGGAATATACAAAGGTCACCATCGATCTGCCGGCCATTAACAGTGCCGGGGTGGCTGACCATGAGGCCGGTGCGCAATGAGCCACAGGGCGGGCAGGAAACCCGCTTCGGGGCCGCGCATTTCACCTGCCCCGGCAGAGGGGAAGCGGGCCAGAAGGACGGCACGCTCAGACCACAAGTACCACGGGCTCTTTGAGTTCGCCGGCGACTCGATCTTTATCATTGACGCGGAAGACGGCCGCTTCCTTGATTGCAACAGGAATGCAGCGGAAAAGCTGGGCTACACAAAGCAGGAACTCCTCCGGCGCTCCTTCTCCGCTATCACCCGACCCGGTGAGCAGGACGCCATAAGTGCACTGATCCCCTCACTAAACGCCGAAGAGGGATTCACCTTCGAAACGTGCCATATCCGGAGCGACGGAACCACCATGCCTGTTGAGATAAACAGCAGGATCATAGAGTTCGACGGTAGAAAGGCTGTCCTTGCCCTCGCCCGGGACATTACCCGGCGGAGACAGGCAGAGCTCGCCCTCGAGTCAAAAAACCTGAAGCTGCTTGCCCTCATGGACAGCCTTGCCCACACGGGGATCGGCGTTGACATCGTGGGGGCGGACTACCGGATCATCTATATGAACAGGCCACTGGAAAAAAAATTCGGCAAGGCCACCGGCAGGATATGCTATGAAACGTACGCGTCAAGGACAGCGCCCTGCCGGCCCTGCCCCATTGCAGACCCGGACAGGGCCGGTAACATCAATACCTTCCAGTTCTCCGGCTCCCGGGGGCGTCATTACGAAGTCCTTTCCGCTCCGGTCCTGAATTCCGACGGCCGTATCGACAAGGTGCTGAACGTAATCCACGACATCACGGAGAGGAAGCGCGCGGAAGGGGAGCTGAGCAGACACCGGGAACAGCTCTCCCGGCTTGTGGACGACAGGACATCAGAGCTCACCTCAGCCATCGAGCTCCTCAAGGACGAGATCATGGAGCGGCGCAGGACCGAAGAGGCCCTGGGACAGAGTGAAAAACGCTACCGTGAGCTCGTCAACTACATGAGCAGCGGCGTTGCCGTGTTCGAAGCAGTAGACAGCGGCAGGGACTTCATCATCAAGGAGATCAACCAGGCAGCGGAGAAAATAGAGCAGATGCGCAGGGAGGCCCTCACAGGGAAGCGGGTAACAGAGGTCTTCCCCGGCATCAGGGAGTTCGGGCTCCTCGATGTGCTCCACCACGTCTGGAAAACAGGAGAGCCCCGCCATCACCCCCTGTCGCTCTACCGCGATAACAGGATTTCAGCCTGGAGGGACAACTATGTGTACAAGCTCCCCTCCGGTGAGATCGTGGCCGTATACGACGACGTCACTGAGCAGGTCCGGTCCGCGGAACGGGAGTCGGAACTGTTGCGTCAGCTGAAGACCATCTTCGACAATTTCCCGGTGGGCATCGTCTATCTCAGCAGGAGCATGGAAATCATCAGCGCCAACAGGTTCATCTGCACCTTTACCGGAATCGACGAGGCCGATCTGACGGGCAGATTATGCTACGAGACTGTCGGTGAATTTGCCGGCGACAGCGGGAAACAGGGCCGTGAAAGAATCTGTTCCTTCTGTAAAAAGGACGAATGCATCGCCATGAAGAGGCCCACTGTAATAGAGCGGCCCATGAAGGACAGGTTCATGAGGGTGACGACCATCCCCGTGCTGGACGGCGACGGGAATATTCAGCGCTTTATGGAAATTGTGGAAGACATCACAGACCGCAAGCTGGCCGAGGCCGAAGCGATCCGCGCCAGCCACTTGGCCGCTCTCGGCGAGCTTGCCGCCGGCGTCGCCCACGAAATCAACAACCCGATCAACGGGATTATCAATTATACACAGCTCCTGATGAATAAGAGCGAGAAGGGCGGGAGAGAGCACGATATCACAAGCCGCATCATCCGTGAGGGTGACCGTATTGCAACCATCGTGCGGAACCTCCTTTCCTTTGCACGCGACAGGCGGGAAGAAAAGCACCCCGTCCATGTCAGGGACATCATGGCCGAGGCGGTCGCCCTTATTGAAACGCAGATGGAAAAGGACGGCATCAGGCTTAACGTGGACATTCCTGCAGGACTGCCCCTGATAATGGCACAGCCCCAGCAGATAGAGCAGGTATTCCTGAATATCATCAGCAACTCGCGGTACGCCCTGAATCAGAAGTTCCGGGGATTTCATGAGGGAAAGGCCCTCGAGGTCCGGGGCAGGGAGACCGTGACAGCCGGTATTCCGTACGTGGAGATAACCTTCCTTGACAGGGGCTCGGGCATCCCCCCTCACATCCTGGGCCAGGTACTGAATCCCTTTTTCTCCACCAAGGCAGCAGGTCAGGGAACCGGCCTGGGATTGAGCATCAGCCATGGTATTATAAGTGACCATGGCGGAAGGATGGCCATCAGCAGCACTGAGGGGGAGTTTACCAGTGTGAAGATTGAGCTGCCAGCAGCAGTTGAACCGCCCAGGCAGTGAACGCGGTGTACTATCACCCATTACAAAAAAGAATCAAGAGGAGGGCGAGAGGTCCCCGCCCTATACGCACGCGGTAATGATCCATGTCTAAAATCCTGATTGTTGACGACGAAGAAAGTATCCGCTACACATTTCAAAGTTTCCTAGCCGATGAAGGGCATGACGTGATGTCAGCATCGTCTTACGATCAGGCCCTTGACACACTCATGGGAAAGGAATTCGACCTCATTTTTATGGACATCGTGCTGGGAGGAAAGTCCGGCATCGACCTCCTGGGGGAGCTGAAGGGAACGCAGGCCCGCTGCCCCATTGTCATGATCACGGGATACCCCAACCTTGAAACGGCCCTGAGCGCGTTGAGGCTGGGCGCCTTCGACTATATATTCAAGCCGGTCAGACAGGAGACCCTTCTGCATACGGCCAACAAGGCCCTGCTGTACAAGAAGCTCCATGACGAGAATGAAAAAAACCGGTCAAACCTGGAGGCCATCTTTAGGAGCGTCAAAGACGCCATTATCACAGTGGACCGGGAGCTGGTGGTCATTGAAGTCAATGCGGCGGCAAAAAAAATATGCGGAATCGGCCGTGCTGACATCGGGAAGCCCATCAGCGGCATTCACTCCCGGTGCGGCACCAAATGTCTTGAATCCCTCCAGAAGACCATCGCCGGGGGAGAGTCCGTGGAGATCCTTCGCACCGAATGCAACCTTACCACCACGCACCGGCAGGTCGTGACGATCACAACGTCTCCGCTTATTGACAGCAGGGGCGGGTTCTCCGGCGCTGTCATGGTTATGCGGGACGAAACCCGCCTGAACGACTTGGAGCGGGACCTGAATGAACGCCGGCAGTTTCATCACATCATCGGCCAGAACAGGCAGATGCAGAAAATATATTCGCTTATCGAAGACCTGGCCGACGTACAGACCACGGTCCTGATTACCGGTGAAAGCGGTACGGGCAAGGAACTGGTGGCAGACGCGATCCATTACAAGGGGAATCGGAGCGGCAATCCTCTTATCAAGGTAAACTGCTCCGCCCTCTCTGAGAGCCTCCTCGAGAGCGAACTCTTCGGCCACGTGAGGGGCGCATTCACCGGAGCTGACCGGGACAAGGCAGGCCGGTTTGAGAAAGCGCATCAGGGGACGATTTTTCTTGACGAGGTCGGCGACATTTCCCCGCGGATGCAGCTCCGTCTCCTCAGGGTCCTCCAGGAAAAGGTCATCGAACGGGTGGGCGACTCTACGCCGATCAAGGTTGATGTCCGCGTCATTGCCGCAACGAACCAGGACCTGTCAGAAAAGGTAAAACGCGGACAGTTCCGGGAGGACCTCTATTACCGTCTCAAAGTGGTGGAGCTGGCACTGCCGCCCCTCCGGGACCGGAAGGACGACATCCCCATTCTGGTCCAGTACTTTATCGATAAGCTGAACAGGAAGTTCGGCAAGAACATCATGACCCTGTCCGATGAGGTCCAGAAGATATTCATGGATTATTCATGGCCGGGAAACATCCGGGAACTGGAGCATGTCCTGGAGCATGTCTTCGTCACGTCCCGGCAGAATACGATTACCGCTGACCAGCTTCCCCTAAATTTCCCTGACAGCTCCATGGAAAAAACGCCCCGTGCTGTGGAGGCTGAAGGCGCTCTCGGGCCTGAGGCTGTCACCGAGGCACTCAGGAAGGCAGGATGGAACAAGTCCAAGGCTGCCCGGCTTCTGGGAGTCAATGTGAGGACCATCTACAGAAAAATAGACAAATACAAGATTGACCTTGAAAAAACGTGACCGCTGTATACCATGACATGTCACAAAACCCTGCTGTCAGGAAAGCATGACATGTCATGGTCCTGATACTCAAGTCCTTAGAATAAAGAGCCTGCCCTGTTATAACTTCTCTCACTGCCCCGGCATGAGCTTCTGCATATATTCGCTTTTAATTTCAAATGATTAATAATTAATCTCACCAAAATCCTCCGCTCCTGGTTATGTTATATGTCATCGGGAAGCAGATAATTCCGGCATGGCACAGTTCTTGATATATTTCAGGTATCAGATCGCTTAATTCACATGAAAGGAAGATGAGATGTCCTATGCAGTAAAAGGTAAATTATGCCCCTTTGTTAAGCAACCCCTGAACAACTGCTATTGCTTCAACCTGAACAGCGGGAGCATAAACTCGGCCATCTACTATTGCAGCAACCATTACAGAGCATGTGAAATCTTTAAAAAAGGAAGCGGGCAGCCGGGAGATGAGGAAAGAAGTCAGCAACTGAATGGATATCATAACAGCCATAAAGAAAAAAATGGATAAATGATCCCGGGAAATGAGGAGGGGGAATGCCATGGGATACAAAGCACTTGCGGAAGCCGTGATTCTTCAGTCAGCAGAGGATTTGTGGGACCCCCGCTATGCACGGGAAAGCCGGGAGTTTTTTGAAGGAGAGGGATTTGCACTGTTTGCGCGCATTGCAGGAATACATAATAACAAGAATATAAACGGAGCACACACTGCAGGAGGGAGACCGCATGATAGAACAGATGGACTACCTGGAGCTTAAGGACGAAAAAGACGAAACAACAACGGAAGATGAAGGCTCGCCATCGCCCCGGGGAACACGGCGCATCATGCCGTCGATGAACTACACCTCCGATGATCCCATTAAGATGTATCTCCGCGACATGGAGGCCCTGGCACTGCTTGACAAGCACGGCGAGGTGGAGATTGCAAAGCAGATGGAGGCAGGAAGAGAGAGGCTGGAGCGCATCGTTTTTGCTGCCCCCTTTGTCTCAGAACGGCTCCTCGAACTCGCTCACTCAGTGAAGGAGAAAAGTCTCTCTATCAACAGCGTCTGTGTAACGGATAAGTTCATGTCCGAAACCAGGGACAGCGGAGACGGAGATTCACCTGATATTGTAAACGACAGGACTGCATCTGAGGCCATGGACAAGGAAGAAGTGCAGGACCTGTTCCAGCAGGCAGCCAGGTCACTGAAGTCCCTTATAAAAAAGAGAGAGTCTTTGCTTCAGCAGAAAGGCGCGGGGAAATCTGCAGGGACCCGGCTGGAAAAAAATGCCATACGGGTCGCCGAGGCCATCTCCCGCCTTCACATGAAAGACAGACTCTTTGAGGAGTTTCTCAATGAATTCAGGGAAGCGGCCCAGGCCTATGTCAGGTACGCCTGGCAACTGAAAGAACTCTCAAAGATCGGCCCGGAGAAAGTGGGCACAAAAAAGAGAGCCCCTCAAAAAGCAACGGCAGAAGCAGAAGACAGTGTCGGGAATGAGGCAAACCGCAAGGCATCGCAGAAGGCACTACGGGCAGAAATGAAGGCCCTGGAAGCCAGGCTGGGGATAAAAGGGAAGGATGTTCAGGAAGCACTGGACACGTTCGCAGACAGCGAGCGGCAGATAGCCGCCGCGAAAAAAATGCTCACTGAGTCCAACCTGAGGCTCGTTATCAGCATCGCAAGAAAGTACATCGGTCGTGGCCTCTCCCTCTCTGACCTCATCCAGGAGGGGAATATAGGACTCATGAGGGCCGTCGACAAATTTGACTACAGAAAAGGATACAAATTCAGTACCTATGCCACATGGTGGATCAAACAGGCCATAACGAGGGCGCTGGCTGACCAGGC
>CP070788.1:2577815-2598250 GCA_020346765.1 Nitrospiraceae bacterium | reverse complement strand
ATAATTTCCATAATAGCGTGTTTGATATTATCTCAGCTCATAATTAACCGTAAGAAGAGGGATAATTAAGCTTACGAAGTTTATATCAATAGAACTTTTCCGTTTATTCCAATAAGTGTAATCTTATTTTTAAGTCTTAAAAAGCATAATCCATGTTTAGGGGACATGGCTGGCAGTTTCTGTGATGCTGCTGCATCAGGGGAACTGCATTCCTTTTACGATATTGCCGGCGAGGTGCATAATGGGCTCTTACAATCTGAAAAGATGTGTCGTGCTATGCAGCTTCTTTTCTCTGGTTGTTTTTTATCATCCGCTTCAACGCTCAGCCTGTGCTGTTTCGGAAACAATCCAGTATCGCTATGATAATGCACGGCAGATAACGGGTGTTACTTATGATGACGGAACGGTTGTGGAATATACCTATGACAGGAGCGGGAACCGGGTGTTTAAGACAATCACTGCTGGAACAGCTCTCAACACCCCCCCATATGAAGCCTGGGGCCCTTCCATTCCAGAGGGCGGAGAGGGTGTGTCAACGCTGCCCTCGCTGAGCTGGAAAGGAGGAGACCCTGACACAGGTGACGAGGTCATCTTCTTCCTCTCCTTTGGGGAATGCGGGAGCGAATCTCAGGTCTACAGCGGAAGACTTGAGCATTATTCGCCCGGGCGGCTCAACTCTTTCGCAGGTTACTGCTGGCAGGTAATGACCCGGGACAACCACAACGCTGAAACGTCGGGACAGCTCTGGACGTTCACGACGGCAAACGATGCTCCTGAGCCTGCAGAGCTCACGGCGCCGCAGGATGGAGAAACCCTTTACACGTCTTCCACCATGCTGAGCTGGAGCGGTTCTGACCCCAATCCCGATGATAGGCTCACCTATGATATTCATTTCGGGACAACAGTAGCACCGCCGCTGGTGCAAGGCGGTCATGCGGGAACCACCTACCTGGCCGGGGGCCTGAACAGCGGCATGACCTACTACTGGAAAATTGCTGCCAGGGACGACCACCATGCCGTAACCGAGGGGCCGCTCTGGAGTTTTACAGTGGATCAGCTGGTCCCCGGGATGACGATTGATGGGTATCATGAGAACAACAGTGACGAAGATTATTATCCCATGACGTTTAGCAGCGGGGATGTGATCAAGGTAAGGGCAGGCTTTCATGCCTATGGCGCTGACCCCCAGATAAGGATTTACAACACTGACGGGTCGCTGCTGTGCGGGAATCATCGCACGAATTACAAGTGGCACCGGCACGCTGCGGAGATAGACGGATGCCTTATTCCGGATGACGGAACATACACCTTGATACTGTCCGAATATGGGGCAGATGAAACAGGGGGAGCATACAGCCTTTCCGTTCAGCGTCTCAATAACGGGTCAGGTGATATGTCATATGGCGAGTCTATTGCTGATAGATTAACAGGTACAGCCGGGTTAAACATTCATACGTTCAGTGCCGGAGAGAACGATGCTGTCATGGTCCGGATGGGATTTGACGTCAGCGGCGGAGACCCGCAGATACGTATTTACGGGCCCGAAGGGACTAAACTGAATCCTGCTTCCTGTTCCTCCTCTGTGATGAATGATGACACTACGCAATATCCGGCGGAGACTGCCATCTGCATGATCCCCCTTACCGGAATATACACCATCGTTGCTTCTGAAATGGATGGCGACGAGGAGGGGGGCGGCTATCATCTTGTGGTTGACAAATTAAATAATGACCTGTCATCCCTGTCCTATGGCCAGACAGTGACGGGTGTACTTGACAGCACGGCGGACTCCGATCTCCATACGTTCACTGCCGCAGCCGGTGACTCGGTCATGGCGCGACTGGGATTCACGGCGAATGGCATCGATCCCCTCATCAGGATATTCAGTCCTGACGGAACGAACATTGCCTGCCAGGCCCTTATGTCCAATCATCTTTATGGCAATGGAAGGTATGCCGCAGAAATTAATGGGTGCATACTGCCTGAAGACGGCATCTATGCCATTATTGTATCCAACAATGCTGGTGATGGCCAAGGCGGGGGATATCACCTGAAGCTGGACAGATTAAACAAGTCATCAGCCACCGTGTCTTTCGGACAGACTGTCTCTGGGGAACTTTCCGTTGCGCCGGACTTTGAAGTCCATACCTTTTGGGCAAATGCCAATGACCGAATCATTGTAAGAATGGGGTTTGTTGCCAGTGGGCCAGATCCTCAGATCTCATTATATGGTCCCTCCGGGAATTGGATGTCATGCGGCTTAGCTTCATACAGGCTTAATAACGGGCATTCAGCGGAAACCGCTATCTGTATATTGCCGGAAGAGGGCACCTATACAGTCGTTGCGTCCGAGTTTTATGGAGACGAAAGCGGAGGCCCGTACACACTGTCTATTCAAAGGGTTAATAACATTTATATATCAAGTAATTATAAAGATAATGTTCAGGATATGCTTGAAGCTTCAACGGCAATGGATGTCCATACGTTCGCCGGTTCTGCCGGTGACAGGGTCATGATTCGTATGGGGTTTACCGTTTCGGGGGCTGATCCGCAGGTCAGGCTGTATGATCCGCTGGGTCAGGCCATGCCCTGCCAGTCATTCCGGACAAACTTTACAAACAACTTTGCGGCGGAAATCACAAGCTGCCCGCTGCCAGCGGATGGTACCTATTCAATACTCCTATCGGAATACGAGGGGAATGAAACAGGAGGGGCCTATAATCTTTCAATGGAGCGATTAAATAACACATCTGCTGATATTGCCTATGGCCAGTCTGTTCCGGGAACCCTCGCTGCCACGGCAGACTCTGATGCACTTACCTTTATGGCACGGGACAATGACACCATTAGTGTAACAATGGGATTTACGTCAATGGGCCCTGACCCACAGATACGGCTATTCAGCAGCAGCGGCGACACCGTACTCTGCCAGAACTACCGGAACAACACCTCAACGAATGATCCGGCCGCGGTTTCGAACTGTGTGATTCCTGCAGACGGACCATACACGATCATAGCCTCTGAGCATAACGGCAATGAAACTGGCGGGGGATATACTCTCACTTTGAAATGCCGGTCCGGAACCTGTAACATTCCCCCGGTTGCTGATGCCGGTGGACCCTATTCAGGGGTGGAAGGGCAGGTGGTCAGCCTTGACGGCTCCGGTTCACAAGACCCCGATGGAACCATAACTCTTTATGAGTGGGATGTGGATAGTGACGGTATTTTTGAGTACAACAGCACTTTACCTGGTCAGGGCCATACCTGTAGTCAGCAGGGGACCTATGTTCTGAAACTCAGGGTAGTAGACGATACAGGAGCAGCTGCTGAGTCAACGACCGAGGTCTCCATTGCGGACACTGCGCCTGCTGCTGATTTCACGGTTGAGCCCTCCGTCGGCCCGGCACCTCTGACAGTGAGGGTTGTGAACAACTCCACTGGTTATGATCAGCCCCTTTTATGCGAATGGGATTTCGACAGTGACGGCACAGTAGATTCATTTGAGTATACTCCAGCATTTAGATTCAATAATACAGGTAGTTACACAGTTAAACTTAAGGTAACAGATTCGGATGGAAGCAGCGACACGCTTATTAAAACAGACTGCGTAACGGTTACACTGGCAGGCTGTTCGACACTGCCGGTGAAAACGGACGGAGCGTTGCCTCTTTATTTCTCCGCCATCCAGTCTGCCTATGACTCAGCCCGGGACGGAGAGAGCATTCTCGTCCGCGCTGCCGACTTCACCGAGAATCTTGTCTTTGACCGGAGTGTATCACTGACCCTGAAGGGCGGCTATGACTGCGAATACCAGGTCAGTGACGGGACGACCACAGTGAACGGCGACGTCCTTATCAGGAAAGGGGTTCTGATTATTTCAGAAGGGACCCTTCAGGTGAAGTGAGAAGTTGAGTCAGAATGCACTTTTCGATAGTGTAATTTTAATTCCGCTGGTTATACCCCGCCGTCTCTGCGACGGGGAGGTTCATTCCCTGTGGTCATGCCATAGGGGCACATTTTTCCGTCATTCCTTAACTGATCGGGGAATCCAGATGAAATAAGAATGGATTCCGTATCAGGTGCGGAATAACTTTTCTTGATTCTTATACCTCGCAGCTTCAGCCTCAGGATTCCTGATTTGCGATTATTACTTTCCTGTTGCCATACTGGTATATGGTAAGAAATCCGGGTCAGGAAAAACTTGTCATTGCCGGGACACCACTTATCGGCGAAGGCAATATCGTGGATACCAGATCATTCACTGCTGTCCTGAAAGGAGCCGGCATACCAGTCGTGGAGTTCTATGCTGACGGCCCTGCCGTGCGGCTCGGGCAGCGCTACCACAGGGCAATGACCATGAGCACGAGAAAAACCATGCAGTATGCGGTCATCAGCGACAGGATACGGTCTTCCTTTAAGGCACTGCCGTTGAAGAGTGCCTTAAAGAGGGCAGTCAAAAGGGTCTCAAGGCGGCATCCGGGGGCGGCGTGCTTTCTTACCTCCCAGAGCATGATGGCAGAGGCCTCTGCCGCAGTCTTGGGCCGGATTCCGACACTCATGGCCTCATCTGATGCCATCGGTAAATTCATCCGCGGAAGCAGGCTCTCAGAATTGCACAGAGCAATTGCTTACCTGGTATGGAACAGGGAGGCGTTCAGTTTCTATAGAGAGGAACTGAAACTGGACCATGTCTATCTCATAAAGCCCGTTGATCCACGAGCCGCATTCGGCCCTGTTGAACGGGAAGAGCTGACTTTCAGGGATGCCCTTGAAGAACCACGGCTGTGCTATATCAAGCTGTCAGGCAGCGGCGGAGACCCGGCGCTTATCAGCAAGGCGATCTGTTCATTGCGGAAAAGGGCGAAGGTGAGAATAATTGTCTTCCCCGGAACAGCGGAGATGGAAAGAAAGATTATCAGGAATGGCGGTAACAATGATAAGGTGCGGTCAAGTCTCGATGCCGCGGTCTTTTACCACATGGCCAGAATGATTATTCCCCGCGAGCAGATGCTTCTTAGCTATCCCTCGGAGCAGGTAAAGCATGTGGCGGTCCTTTCACTAAGCGGCATTTATCCTCGGGTTGTCTGGCTTCCGCCCCGGGGGCAGCATGAAGTAATAAGCCTGGCATGGGCCATAAAGCAGGGGTTCCCCGGGATGGTCTGTCTTCCCGCTGAATATCATCGGGGATTGAAAGGCCTTTTAATCGATTTGGGAGTGAGCCCTTCAGATGTGGAGTTTATCATGCCTGAGAATCTTTCTGCGGAGCATTTCAGGATGGTGCCGCCATGGAACGCTGACAGGGAGGCTGTTGCTCTGGAGGATGTTGTGAGGCGGGTTGCACGTTTTTATTAAGGAGTTCATACGTATGGAAACATGTGATTAAACAATCCCTCCTGTCCTCCCTTTTCTAAAGGGAGGGAAAATACCCCTCTTTAGTAAAGAGGGGGCAGGGGAGATTTTTTGAATATGTTCTCTAACCAATGATCCTTTTGTAAGTGGATTAAAACTAACTTACCTGATATAGGCTTCTGTGACGTACCTGCGCATCATGCGGTGGGTATTGAAATAGTAGGCGTTCTTCCCGATGGCATTCTGCATCATCCGTATCCATTTCTTGCGGTCGTTGTAGTACAGGGGGATAATGGTGTTTTCCAGTTTGTCATACAGATCGTTGGCGTCGATTTTGTTCATGTTGTTGTCAGGGGCAATCTCCTTGGGCGCAGGACCGATGGACCATCCCGTAAACCCCTCGATGTGCCCTTCAATCCACCATCCGTCGAGCACGCTGAAGTTCATGACGCCGTTGTGGGAGGCCTTCATCCCGCTTGTCCCTGAGGCCTCCAGGGGCCGGAGTGGTGTGTTGAGCCAGATGTCCACGCCTGAGACGAGCTTCAGGGCGATTCCCATGTTGTAATTCTGAACGAAGGCGATCCTGATCCTGTCTTTCAGGCGTTTTTTGTAGGAGAATATCTTTTCAATGAGCTGCTTGCCTACAGTGTCCTTCGGGTGGGCCTTCCCCGCATAGATGATCTGGATCCTGCCGGAACCGATTCTCTCAAGGCGCTCCAGGTCTGAAAAAAGAAGGTCTGCCCTTTTATAGGCAGTGGCCCTCCGCGCAAAGCCGATAGTGAGCGTGTTGTAATCCATGCCTGCCCCGGTACTGGAGTTCACATAGTCAATAAGCTCTTTCTTTGCCTCGCTGTGCGCTGCCCAGAGCTCCTCGTCAGGGATTACTCCCACCCTGACAAATATCTCCGGTTCATTTGCCCAGCCCGGAAGGTACGTGTCGAAGAGTTTTTTCATATGTTCCGACGTCCACGTATAGGAATGGACTCCGTTTGTTATGGCATTGATCTGGTAGCCGGGGAACATGCTCTGGGAAACCTCTCCGTGTTTCTTCGCCACCCCGTTGACATACATGCTCAGGTTGAATCCCAGCAGGGTCATGTTGAGGGCCTTTTCTCCTGCAAGCTTCTGCAGGATGTTTTTCGGGAAATACCCGCCGAACATCCTGTCGTAGAGGTCATAGGAAAACTTGTCGTGTCCGGCTTCGACAGGGGTATGGGTGGTGAACACGCACAGGTCCTTCACTCTCTCAGTGTCCCAGATGTGCGACTCATCCCAGACGGATTCAATGTCCTTCTTGAACTCATGCAGCAGTTCGAGGGTGAGAAAGGCTGCGTGTCCTTCATTCATATGATATTTCTTTATCTGAAATCCGAGTTTTCTCAGCATTCTCACTCCGCCGATGCCGAGGATCATTTCCTGTTTCAGCCGGTAGCTGTCATCGCCTCCGTAGAGCTGGTCCGTAAGAGACCTGTCTCCAGCAGTGTTTTCCGGAAGGTCCGTGTCAAGGTAAATAACGGGTATACTGCTCCCTCCCCGGGGGCTCTCAACGAAATACACCCAGGCCTGGACGGACACCTTTCTGCCTTCAATCGTCACGGAGATCTTTTCCGCTGATTTTTTCAGGAGACGTGACGGGTCCCACTCCGCAGGATGCTCAATCTGGTGGCCCTGATTGTCTATTTCCTGGAGGAAATATCCCTTTCTGCTTATGAGCGTTACTGCCACAAAGGGCAGGCAGAGGTCTGCAGCCGACTTCACCGTGTCGCCCGCGAGAACACCCAGCCCCCCCGAATACGTGGGGATCTCGTCCCTGAGCCCTATTTCCATGGAAAAATAGGCTATCTTGGGCTCAGTGGTGTATTTGTCCAGTATGATCATGGCAGGCTATTATAGCAAATTCATGGTGATGTTGGTCATGGGGACTGTGAACGGCCTGTTGCCTGAGATAACGTGATCTCCTCAGGGGATCAAATTTCTCGATGGCATACCTGGCATAGTTCTCGGCATTATCCTGTGATAGTTTAACAGGAACCGATCCTCCATGATGCACACCCGACCTGTCAAAGGGTCGTTACCTGTCAGACAACAGGAGGAACACGGAACAGATCATTGAATGGTGCATTTGTGCTAGAATGAGTAATTATTTTTTCCAGGGAGGAATTGTATGGACCTCAAGTCATATGTGCTGAACAGGGCCAAGGAGGCAAAACAGGCAGCCCGCGCCGTTGCGTCGGTATCAACGGAACGGAAGAACAGCGCCCTGAAAAACATGGCCCGGGCAATCAGGAAGAAGGCAAAGGAGTTGCAGCGCGAAAATAAAAAGGACCTCGATGCGGCAAAGAAGAAGGGACTTTCAACGGCAATGATCGACAGGCTTGCCCTGACGCCGCCCCGTGTAGAGGAAATGGCCCTCGGGCTTGAGGAGATCGCTGCCCTGCCTGACCCGGTCGGTGAGATTACAAGGATGTGGAAACGGCCCAACGGGATGATGGTGGGAAAGATGCGGGTGCCCCTCGGCGTAATCGGGATCATTTATGAGTCAAGGCCCAATGTCACTGCCGACGCGACGGCCCTCTGCCTCAAGGCGGGCAATGCCGTGATCCTGCGGGGAGGCTCCGAGGCAATTCACTCGAATAAGGCTATTGTCAGAATCCTGAGAAGCGCCGCAAAAAAAGAAGGCGTTCATGAAGGGGTGATTACCTTTATCGACAAAACCGACCGGCAGGCGATCATGGAGATGCTCAAGCTTGAAGGACTGATCGATGTTGTCATCCCCCGCGGCGGTGAGGGCCTCATCAGGGCAGTTACCGAGAACTCCCGCATCCCGGTGCTCAAGCATTACAAGGGAGTCTGTCATATCTTTGTCGACCGCGATGCTGATTTGCAGATGGCTGAGGACATCTGTTTCAATGCAAAAGTGCAGCGGCCCGGGACCTGCAATGCCATGGAGACCATGCTCGTTGATGAAAAGATTGCCAGGAAATTTCTTCCTCCCATGATCAGGAGGCTGAAGAAGGCAAAGGTGCAGCTCAAGGGATGCCCCCGGACGAGAAGGATCGACGGGTCCATCGCCGAGGCCCGGGACGAAGACTTTCACAGGGAGTATGTTGATCTGATCCTGAACGTGAGAGTGGTAAAGGATATGGATCAGGCAATGGACCACATCGCTGAATACAGTTCAGCCCATACCGAGGCAATTGTAACGGAAAACTATGCACGGGCCATGCGCTTTCTCAGGGAAGTCGATTCATCGTCAGTCTTTGTGAATATATCAACGAGGTTCAGTGACGGGTTCCAGTTCGGTCTTGGCGCTGAGATGGGAATCTCCACCGACAAGATCCATGCGCGGGGGCCCATGGGCCTGGAGGAACTGACCTGTACAAAGTTCATCGCCCTGGGACAGGGGCAGCTCAGGTCCTGAATGGCCATGAAAGGCACTGCGGGGCAAGGGGGCAGGGTATAAAGGGTGATCGGTTCAGTGTGCTGAATCCTGAGCCATTTATGCTAAATAATAAATAATGAAAATAGGCATTTATGGAGGAACATTTAATCCAATACACTATGGTCATCTCAGGACGGCCCAGGAAGTGCTGGACATGCTTGCTCTTGATAAAATTATGTTCGTACCCTCAGGCCGCCCGCCCTTTCACAAGCCCGACCTTGAATCATCCGCTCACCGTTACGAAATGGTCAGGAGGGCCATAGCGGGCAATCACGCGTTCGGCCTGTCCGACATCGAAATAAAGCGCCGGGGAATATCCTACTCGGTGGACACGGTAAAGAAACTGAGGCGGGGTTTCAAAGACCGGGAGCTATTTTTTATCCTGGGAATTGATGCATTTCTTGATCTCCCCCGGTGGAGAGACCCGGATACACTGCTCAGCAGCACCACTATTGTCGTCATATCGAGGCCTGACCATACCTTCTCGGGGCTGTCCACGTCTCCTTACCTCAGGAGTGTCCCGGCTAAAACACTGCGGGACATGGACCGGGGAAAGGCTGCTCTGGCTTCCTTCTCTATTTCGAATAAGCAGAAGGGATATTTATGCGCCGTGACAGCACTGAATATTTCGGCATCGCGCATCAGGGCCATGGTAACAGCAGGGCAAAAAATTAAATATCTCTTGCCTGATTCGGTTAATTCCTATATAATTTCACATAACTTATACAGAAAAAGAGAAGTGGGAAGCGGGACGTAAATTGAAGACCCGATACTTCCCATGTATCGCGGCAATAAAAGGAGAGACCTTCAATAGGTAAGATAAAGAGCAGGGCCATTAAGGCTGCAGAACTGGCCATGGGCAAGAAGGCCAGAGATACGGTCATCCTCGAATTAAAAGATCTTTCATCAATTGCAGACTATTTTGTGATTTGTTCGGGAGATAATCCTGCGCAGATACGCGCGATCGCTGACGCTATTGACGAATATTTCTCGAAAAAGAAAATCTTCCCCATGGGCCGGGAGGGTCTGGATTTTGCGAGCTGGGTCTTGCTTGATTATGGAGACATCGTTATTCATATCTTCAACGAGGAGACGAGGGCCTTTTATGCCTTGGAAAAATTCTGGATTGACGCCCCCAGGATTGCTGTAGACACGTACGATCATGTATAAGAGTCTGTATGTAATTCATACGGTGGAAGCTAAGGGGTGATATGATGGGAAAACTTACGGTACTGTTCCTGATTATTTTTCTTGCTGTCCTGAGCTTGCTTGCTTTTTTTAACAAGGAGTCAGTCAGTCTCACTATCTGGAAGGGTGTGACCTATCAGGACATCCCCATCATCGGGGTCATTTTTATTTCAACGGCCCTGGGCATCATATCAATGTTCCTGATCACTGCGGTCAGGGAAACGCGTCGCCATCTCGCGTCCTGGCATATCCAGCGGAGAGAGAAGAAGGAAGCGAAGGTTCTTGACTCCTATTCACGAGGCCTGGAGGCCTACTTTGCATCGCGGTATGATGAGGCGGCTGAAATGTTTCAGGGTGTCCTTGATTATGACCCGGGCCATCTGAACTCCCTGCTGCGGCTGGGCGATATCCATTTTATCAGGAAAGAGTATCTTAAGGCAGAAGGGGCCTATCTGAAGGCAAAGGAGATAAAGCCTAGGAGCATCGAGGTGCTCCTGTCCCTTGAACGGGTTGCTGAGACGCAGAAGAACTGGCAGTCCGTCATCAAGTATCTCGACGATATACTTGAGATCGACAGCGAAAACATAAAAATCCTCCGCAAGAAGCGGGACATTTATGAGAAAACGGGCAAGTGGGAGGAACTCCTTGATGTTCAGCACAAGATCCTCAAGTGCGAGCTCGAAAAGGAAAGTCTGGAAGAGGAGGAGAGGAAACTCCTGGGATTCAGGTATGAGATGGGGCGGGACCAGCTGGAGAAAGGTCACGCTGACAAGGCGCTGAAAACGCTGAAGAGCGTTACCAAGGCGGACAAGGGTTTTATTGCAGCCTATCTCTCTCTTGCCGACGCCCATGCCGGGGCAGGCAATGACAAGGAAGTGAGGGCCATACTCCTGAAGGGATATGAGGAAACATCTTCCATGGTATTCCTTGTGCGTCTTGAGGATTATTTCATTAACAGGGGAGAGCCCGGAACGATCATTGACATCTATCAGAAGGCCGTTCAGAAAAACCAGAAGAACATGGGCCTCCAGTTCTTCCTTGCAAAGCTCTATTACAGGCTGGAGATGATTGATTATGCCTTGGACACCCTTAACGGCATCGACATATCGGCCTTTGATTATCCCGAAGTGCACGCGCTTCTGGGAAGCGTCTATGAACGGCGCGCGGAATATGAAAAGGCAGCCGATGAGTTCAGAAAGGCTCTGGACGTTGACAAGCGGCTTCTCGTTCCCTATTGCTGCTCAAGCTGCCACCACACTGCGGAAGGCTGGTCGGGGAGATGCCCTGCCTGCAGGAGGTGGAACACCTACGTGATCGATATTAATGAAATTTGCACTATCCAGAAAAGACAGAGTAGTTCTTGATACAAGCCTGTTTGTAAATCCCGAGGTGCGCAATGACTTCGGTGGCTCCCCCACGGAAGCGGTGGCGGGATTCCTTGCTCTTGCAGAACAGATCCCCGGCCTTGAGTTTTACATGCCTTCATCGATCTTCAGGGAACTCCTGAATTTTGTGGACCAGAGAAAGATCCCCGGACGGCTGCTCGCGGTGCTTCACCAGAAATCGCCGAGCAAGCACGAGATGACCTGTCCGGCCTTCCTCCTTTATGAGCTGATCGAGGACATCCGTGACCGGATCAACAAGGGCCTCAGGATAGCTGAAAAGGCCGTCAGGAGCGCGGGAAAGGCCGATGAACGGGAAGTCATTCAGGGTATGAGAAAGAGCTACCGCGATGCCCTCCGGGAAGGCATTATTGACAGCAAGGAAGACGTTGACCTCATTCTCCTGGCAAAGGAACTAGATGCCCTCCTCGTCACCGTGGACCACGGTGCCATCACCTGGGCGGAAAAACTGGGGATACGATGGCTCCTGCCGAGCAAGTTCAAAGAATACCTGTTGAGTTTTATTGAGCAGAAGAAATAAGAAAGCGGCAACTACTTTGCAGGGAAGACCGGAAGCGGGAAAGCAGAGGAAGATCCGCGTGTCTGTCTTTTTTATTAAAGAAGGAGTTTAAACCCGCATTAAATTGACGGACTCTTTGCGTTACAATTAATTATGATCATGATGATAACTGTCATTTCGATAATTCTTTCGATTTTGTCTGTGCCCCTGGCCGCTGGCGGTGAAATGAAGCCCGATGACATGGCTCCTGTCAGAGGCGGCTGCTTTCAGATGGGCGATATTTTCCGGGACGTGCCATCCAGTGAGAAACCTGTCCATGAAGTATGCGTGGATGATTTTTACCTGAGTAAATACGAAGTGACCCTGGGGCAGTTCAGGGAGTTCGTTAATGAGACGGGGTACCGTACCGAGGCCGAGGCCCAGGACGGCTGCCACAGCTGGGTCGGGGACGGGTTCGAGGAGAAGGTGAAGGACCACAGCTGGCAGAAGACGGGCTTTCCCCAGGGTGAGGATGAACCCGTGGTATGCGTGAGCTGGAATGATGTCAATGCATACATCACATGGCTCAATGGAAAAACAGGGAAGAAATACCGTCTTCCCACGGAAGCAGAGTGGGAATATTCGGCCCGGAGCAGAGGGAAGGCCTATCAGTACAGCTGGGGTGAGGGGGAGCCGGCAGGCAATGTCGCTGACGAATCGGCACAAAGGGAACTGGGCAATCTCAAAATATGGGAAGGCTACAATGATGGACACTCTTATACAGCGCCCGTGGGAAGCTACAGGCCCAATGTGCTGGGAATACATGACCTGTCAGGCAATGTCTATGAATGGGTACAGGACTGGCAGGAAGATGACTATTATGCCCGCAGCCCGAAAGAAAACCCCCGCGGCCCGGCGCAGGGTACGTACAAGCTGATGCGCGGCGGTGCCTGGGACCTTCAGCCTGACACGGCCCGCACCACGAGCCGTTACTGGAATATTCCCGGAGCCAGGGCCGTGTGCATAGGCTTCCGACTTGCCCATCCGATGCGGTAACATTCCTAACGTATAATTTTATATAGATATTTAGTGATGAGGTAATTGACCGGCAATGCTAGTGTATTGATATTTTACATTTAATAGCACTTTTATAGGATATAGGTGACATTAATCTTGACAATAGCATGAGAGCGTGTTTTAAAAGAAGCATAACGTGCAGACAATATTTCCAGATCAAATACTGAACGTACCTTTGCAGACAAAGGCTGTGATTTTCGCATGACCGGCGGTTTCCGCCCTCTTTATTCTTGTGATGGGCGAATCAGGCTGCGTTATCATTTATCGGTTAAGGCCGAACAGTCGAATTGCACACAATTTGATTTATTCTACAGGGGGGTCCTATGAAGACGTTTATTGCCATTGCTGCAGCTGTGCTTCTGTTTGTGTCCGGCGTTGCCGGCGCTCAGACAGTAAGTCTCAACATGGACTGGGGATTTAACATTGATGGGGAAACGTACTGCTTTGACGGTCTGGACTGTACCTATGACATTATCGGATATACTGGCGGATTAACGGGCATTGGAGACCTGCCGTCATTTATCGACGTAACGGGAATCGATCTGATAGACATAACCAACCTGAATCCAACGGGCCTTGGCACCGTAAAAATAATGGTTGAAGGAGCAGGCACCCATTCTGTCATTGCATACTTTGACATTGACCTCGGTGCCGATGCCTACGATGAAAACGGGATGGCACTCAACGACCCTGTGGTCGGGCAGACCTGGGAAATCGATGAACCCGGCGACGGCAACTCTGGCAATGGCACAGGAGGTATACCCTATTTCGGGGATCTCCTGCAGTTCAATTTGGTCATTGACGGAATGCTGGACAACCTGGTCTATCATGATGCCGTGGATGGGCAGGACCTGCCGGGGAATGGTGACGCGGCCATGGCCATCGGAGAGGAATTTGATCTGGCCGACGGTGAAATGGCCATAGTATCATTCACTGTCACCGACGTAATGCCCACATCAACTCCCCCGGTATTTCATCTCAAGCAGTTTGATGCTGATGAGAGCAACACCATCTATTTTATGAGTTCCGTCGAGATAACTATTCCCGATTTGAGGGTTTCGTCAGTCAGCAAGCCGCCCAGAGTGGAAAGGCGCGGAAGGAGGTTCTCCATAAAGCACACCACGATCAACGTGGGAAACGGGGAATCCGACGCGACCCGGACGTGCTTCTACCTGTCCACGAACAGGACAAAAGGCAGGAGCGATAAGCGGCTCCGGTGCACGAGCATACCGGAGCTGCTGCCTGGAGAATATATAAGAAAAACGACCAGGGTGAGGATACCAAAAAACACCCGTCCCCGCAGATACTACGTACTTGCCTGTTCAGATGCCTACAACAGCGAAGTCGAGAGTAATGAATCGAACAACTGTAAAGTAGCTGGCCGGAGAATACGGGTTACGAAATAAGAGGAAACAACTGCTCGAGGGGTGCTGCGCGTGATACGCAGCACCCTTTTTTTTAGAACCTATCTCAAAATTGAAGCAGTAATAAATATCATGCCCGCATGAAGTAAGCTGGCATCCACCCTTCGACAGAGCCTGTCCTGAGTCCGTGTCGCATACTGAGCAAGTCGAAGTGCGACAAGCTCAGTGTGACACGAATCGAAGGACTCACCATGACAAGTGTCACCCTGAGCCTGTCGAAGGGTGGATGCCCGCCGGATTTTATCCCGAACTTTGGTTCGGGGCGGGAATGACCACGAACGGATCATTAAAGATAAAATCGGATTTTGAGATAAGTTCTAGACACGTGCCAGTTTTGTCAGTATTTTTTCAGCAAGGTCGTAGCTGTTCATGACGCAGTCGTTGATCCCGATTCCCCGGTAGGCATTGCCTGTGAGGTAGAGCCCGGGGTGCCTCTGAAGCCTCTTGTCGATCCGTTCCAGAATTGTGCCGTGCCCAAGCAGGTACTGGGGAATTGCCCTGTGCCACCGGTAGACCTTCACCATCTCAGGGTCGGTTTTAAGCCCCATGATTGACCTCAGCTCATCAAGCACCGTGGACACGATTTTCTCATCGCCGTAATCAGACATTTCCGGCATCTTGGCGCCTCCCGTCATCGTCCTCAGGAGTGCATGGCCTTCCTCAGCCCTGTTCGGAAAAATACTTGAGTCCCAGAGCGTTCCCAGAATCCTCCGCCGCTCACGATGGGGGATGAGAAAACCGAACCCGTTGAGGGGATGGCTGACCTGCTCTTTTTTGTATCCGAAACAGACAACTGCCACATGAGGGTAGGGAATATCAGCAAGTGATTGCGAGAGCTCTTTATCAAAGTCTTTTAGCATCTGGGCTGACGAGTAGACAGGGGTTGCGAAAATAACCGTGTCCGCCCCAAAGGTCTTCTCTGCAGTGTGCACCTGGAAGGTATTGTCCTGTCTGCTCAGGCCCTGCACAGCGAAGCCGGTCTGGAGCTTTCCACCCAGTTTTTCAGCAAGTGCGTCAGTGATTACCTGGGCCCCGTTCAGAAAGGAGGTAAGGGTGCCTCCCGGTGCTGCCGACACTGTTGTCTCTCCGCTGTTCCCGCTGGCTCTGCGCTGCGCCTTGCGCTCTTTTTTAATCTTCATGAGGGCCCTGATAAGGCTTCCGTAATTCTGTTCCAGCTCCTTGATGCGGGGAAAGCAGCTCCTGATGCTCATGACAGAGGGGTCTCCCGCGTAGATTCCCGAGCACATGGGATCGATCAGTTTATCGAGGGCCTCTCGGCCAAGGCGGCGGATGATAAAATCCGCTACTGTCTCATCTTCAGGGCCTTTGGGTGCGATAAGTTCACCGGCCAGTCTCAGCTTGCCTCCCCAGGAGAGCAGATCTGATTTTATAAAGGAGCCCGGTGATTCAGGAAGCGCCTTGAGCGCACCATCGGAGAAGATGAACCGCTTCTTGGAATTTTCATTGCTCCGCACCGGCTCAATGCCGAGGCTTTTACACAACTCCAGGGTTTTCGGCTTGTTGTCCAGAAATCCGTTAGGACCCTTTTCGCAGAGAAAGCCCTGGACCTGCTCTGTCCATACCTTGCCGCCGGCCCTGCCATCGGATTCAAGCACCGTTACGTCAAGATCAGGCCTTCTGCTGGTGAGCAGATAGGCCAGGGTTAAACCTGAAATGCCGGCGCCGACAACAACTACTCTCATGAACATTCTCCTCCTGGATAATTCATAACCTTACGCCAATTTCGGGGAAGGCTCTCTAAAAGGCTTGAAAGCCATGAACGTTTTAAGAAAGTAGTGCCGCTTGTTAATAAGGTTTTCAAATCACGCTGTCCTGGTATCCCTGCAGCTGGAGGTATTTGTATATGGTATGGCGCAATCCTTTTTTCGACCCTCCCCCGAAATTTGTCAATAATCTAAATTAGGTACATAGTAAATGATTGCACGTCAAATCACAAGATGATTGTCAGGGACTGGTTTTTACCGGGCGGCTGCTGCGCGAGGCCTTATTACGCGGGACGGTCTCAGTCCAGTCCCTTTTCACGCACCAGGTCCCTCAGCGCGGTGATGAACTTTTCCGACGTGTTCAGGGCCCTGCACCGCTTCAGGGTCATGCCCTGTTTTTCGGCAAGCTCCTGGTACTGGATGTCGATTTCAAAGAGTGTCTCGATGTGGTCGGATACAAAACTGACAGGGACAACAATGAGGTCTTTGCACCCCTTCCTGCCCAGCTCTTCAATGGTCTCTTCGGTGGACGGCTCGAGCCATTTTACGGGTCCTGTCTTGCTCTGAAAGGAAAGGTGCCAGGGAAAGTGCGGGGCATGGTAGGGCGGCTCGTGGAGACGGGCATTGATTCTGTCCACGGTTGCCTTGATATGGTCGAGATAAGGGTCGCCTTCGTCGATAAATGACCGGGGGAGGCTGTGGGCGCTGTAGAGTATTTCAACGCCGGGCTCCTGCAATCCGGACATCTGTTCCGCAACTAATTCAGCCATGGCGTCGATGTACGGTGGGTAATCGTACCACTCATTGATGTAGCGGAGGTTGAATGTTTTTCCTTCCGCCGCCTTCATGAAGTCAGAGAGGGACGAACCTGTTGTTGCCTTTGAATAGTGGGGGTAAAGGCTGAGGACGATAAGGTCCCTGATTCCGTCCTGTTCAATGTTTCGGACCGTATCGGCGATGAAAGGATGCCAGTACCGCATCCCGATGTAGACTTTGAAAGAAAGTTCAGCGTTATGAGGTATGGGTGTAGAGATGGACTCACTATTCAGCGCCTTCTCCAGTGCTTCAGCCTGGGCAGTGGTGATGTCAAGAATGGGAGACTTGCCACCGATCTGCCGGTACATTGCTTCTGTTTTTTTTGACCGCAGCGTTGAGATGAGCCAGGCAAGGGGTTTCTGGAGAAAGGCCGGGCCCAGCCGTATGATATCCCGGTCTGAAAAGAGGTTGTACAGGAATGGCCTGACAGCCCGAAGCGAGTCAGGCCCGCCGAGGTTCAGCAGAAGAATGCCAGTGCTGTCCGGAGTGCCTGTCATACCTGTTCTCGAATCAGTCTGTTTTATTTCTTGCTCAGCCTGTGCACCATCTCCACCAGAGCGACAACGTTCTCCGGCGGTGTCTGCGGCACAACACCATGGCCAAGGTTGAAGATATGCCCCCGGGCTGACGCCCCCCGCCTGAGGACGTCTTTAACACGTTCTTCAATCTTGTTTACGGGCAGAAACAGGGACAGGGGATCAAGGTTGCCCTGGACGACCACATCGTTTCCGAGCCGGGCAGCGGCGGAATCAAGGTCGATCCTCCAGTCAACGCCGAACACATCAGCACCCGATGTCCTGATTTCCTCCAGCAGGCCCGCTGTTTCACCAACAAAGTAGATAACGGGCACAGTCTCGCCCCGGGACAGCATCCACTCTTTCAAATTCCGGATGATCATCTTCACGTAGGAAAGGGCGTGCTCCCGGAAGTCAGCGGGGGAGAAGATCCCGCCCCATGTATCAAAAATCTGCACTGCCTGAGCGCCCGCCGCGATCTGGGCCTTCAGATATTCTGTGATCGTAGCGGTGACTTTGTCCATGAACGTTTTATAGAGGGCGGGGTTTTCATAAATCATGCGCTTGGTGTTGAGGAAGTTCTTGGAGGTGCCCCCTTCGATCATATAGGTTGCCGTGGTAAAGGGCGCGCCTGCAAATCCGATGAGGGGAACTCTGCCGGAAAGTTCTTTCCGCAGCAGACGCACGGCATCCATGACAAATCTCATTTTGTCTTCAGGGTCGGGCACGGAGAGCCTCCTCACGGTTTCTTCATCCCGTATGGCAGGGGCCAGAAGAGGTCCTTTGCCTTCATGGAACTCAAGGCCCTGTCCCATGGCCTCGCAGGGAATGAGGATGTCGGAAAAAAGAATGGCCGCATCGACCTTGAGAATATCGATGGGCTGCAGCGTTACCTCTGCTGCCAGCCCGGGCGTTTTGCACATGGTAAGAAAGTCGGCCTTACCCCTGACGGCCCGGTATTCAGGCAGGTATCTTCCTGCCTGGCGCATGATCCAGATGGGGGTGTAAGAAACGTCTTCTCCCCGGCAAGCCTTTAAGAAAGTATCGTTCATTATTCCTCCGGGTATTTATCCTCAGATTACACAGATTTCACAGGATCAATTCAGGACACTGTGCACTCTGCGAAATCTGCGGACTACTTTGCCTTTCTTATCCGGTAGGGGATATACCCGCAGAAGGGCTCCTCTTCAAGGTAATCCCCTTTGACGGCATAGGCCCGTGCCCTGCAGCCGCCGCAGACGCTCACATACTCACAGGAGCCGCACCTGCCCTTGTATTTCTTGAAATCTCTCATTTCATGGAAGAGCTCGGAGTTTTCCCAGATGTCCCTGAAGGATTGTTTTTTCAGGTTCCCTGCCGATTTGGGGAAATAGCTGCAGGGCAGGACGTTTTCGTCCACATCGATGAGACAGATGACCTGGCCCGCAATGCACCCTTTGGAGCCGCCCGTGGAAAACTTCAGGCTTCGACGCTCGAATTTCTCCCCCTGCTCCTTCTGCTTCTGCAGGACTATCCGGTAATAGTGGGGCGCGCAGGTTGGCCGAACGAGCAGGTCTTTTTCATTCTTCTCCATTTCATAGTGCCAGTCAAGGATTTCCTCATAGTCCTCTTTTGAGATGAGCTCGCTCATGATGTCTTCCCCTCTGCCCGTGGGCACGATCATGAACATGTACCAGGCGGTGGCGCCCAGTTCCTTGGCCAGTCTGTATACCTTCGGGATTTCCTCCTGGTTGCGCTTTGTGAAGGACGAGTTGATCAGGAAGGGAACCTCATGTTTTCTGAACAGTTCAGCGGCCCTGACAACCCCTGCGAAGGCGCCCGTCTGGCTCCTGAAATCATCGTGCACACCTGCCGTGGAGCCGTCAAGACTGATGGACACCATTTTTATTCCCGAGGACTTCATCTGTTTACAGACGTCTTCCGTAACAAGGGCGCCGTTTGTTGCGATACACATTCTCAGGTCTTTGCCTGTTCCGTATTTTGCTATATCAAAGACATCCTTTCGCAGCAAGGGTTCACCGCCGGACAGCACCATCACCGGCTTTGCGTATCCCGCGATGTCATCAATAATCCGGTAGGCCTCTTCCGTGGTGAAGTCAGGATGACCCTTTACTTCCATTTCCGATGATGAGCGGCAGTGCACGCAGCTGAGGTTGCACCGACGGGTAATCTCCCACGCGACCCATTTGGGTTCAAACTCTTTAATCATGTTCCTTCCTGTTCATTCCGGCAAATACTGCCTGTGAAACAGGCAGCTCAAATGCATAAGACTTTATATTTTACCTTTTTATCATCGTTTATGAAAACTACAGGAATTTCTTGAATACTTCATTGGAAAGAATCATTCCCTTTCTGGTGAGTTTCAAAACGGTTTCAAACGAGCAGGGGGAGGGTGAGAGTGCCAGGAGGCCTGCTTTTCCGAGCTCAACGATCTCCTTTGCATAGCGGTTCAGTACGTTCTGTTTGTATCGTTTTGAGAATGACTCAACAATGATGCCCTCAGTCTTTCTCAGCCCGAGAAACAGGGCCTCGGATAATGCCGTCTCATCGGATATGCTTTCAAAATCCCTGGCAGGGCTCCTGTTTTCTGAAAGGAGCCCAAGGTACTCCTCAAGATTATCCGTGTTATGAAAGCGCTGCCCGGAAATAAAGGAGTGCGCTCCGAGACCGGCTCCGTAATATTCTCCTCTGTTCCAGTAATTGATGTTGTGTCTGCATTCATGACCGGGGAGGGCAAAGTTGGATATCTCGTAGTGGTTATAACCCTGCGAACTGAGGTAGTCAATGGCGTATTCATACATTCCGATAATGATGTCCTCATCGAGAGGGGATAACCCGTTTTTTTGTTCCCCCCTGAGCCCCCCCGTAATAACGGGGAGATGGGGGGGTGAGTGAAGCATATCATGCAGCTCTGTGCTTTTCTCAACAGTCAGCTCATAGGCTGATATATGCTCAGGCTGAAGTTTGGCGGCCTGTTCAAGGGTGCCTTTCCAGCTGTCCATATCCTGTCCCGGGATCC
>CP070788.1:2565085-2577715 GCA_020346765.1 Nitrospiraceae bacterium | reverse complement strand
GGGGAGTGAACTGCATGTGCGGTGAGTATATGAAAGGGCCCGAAATCCATCTTCTTCCGTGCCGCTTCTGTTCTCACGGCAAAGCCGGCCGGCCGGCCAAGAACGGATGCGATTGCCTTCTCGTAATAGTCCAGGAACGCCTCCGGGCAGATAACATGCAGGTCCTTTGTCCTCGTGAATTTCGGCGTGGCCATCTGGGCCTGGATCAGCGGCATGAGGTCTGCAAAGTGGTCGGGGTGTTTGTGGGTGATAAATACAGCGTCAACCTCTTTGTAGCTCCTGCCTGCCCGCTCGAGCTGAAGGAGCGTGCCGCTTCCGCAGTCAACGAGCACGCGGCACCCCTCCGCCTCAAGATAATAGCCCGGGGCATTTCTCTTCAGTGAGGGGACACAGGTCCCGCTTCCCAGGATAATACATCTCATCCTATAACATTATCTTTTCACAGGATGCCCGCACGAGCTGCCTCATCCACTCATAGAGAACGGCCTTCCCCTTTTTGAAATCTTTCAGGGGGCTGAGTTCCCTGAGCGTTGTCAGGCTGCCGTCGCGGTACATGCCGATATATCCATAGAGGTCACGGCCTTTGAGCAGAGAGTAGAGGCAGTAGGTCAGTTCCGGCAGCAGGGGGTTGCGCCGCTCAAGGACAAATCCGACCTTCCGGGGGAGTTCGCTGTCCCCATCAATATCCCTGGGCATGGATGCCAGGCTGTGCACCCCGAATTCAAACTCCCTGTTAAATGACTCTGCCTGCTTCTGCACCGAGGAAAGAAAGCTGATCAACCCGCTCTCTTCCTCCCAGGTTACCCGTTCTTCTCTCTTTTTGCTTTTTCTGGATATCTCCATCTCTTCACCCCGCTTTCCGGTGTTTTCTTCTGATTTCCATTATACCGCACTTCTGCTTTTTGGGGAGCCTTCTCTCGGCACCCTGACTTTCTGAAAAGTTTCTGATGAAGCGGGTTTAAAATACTTTGGCATTTTTAAATGGAAAGCGAGTGTGTTCCCCGTGGTCTCTGCCACGGGGCCTAAGGAGCGAATGTAATAATATAATTCATTGCATGAGATTCCCATATAAATGAATGTCTAATTATCCGGTATAATACTGCAGTTACAGACGCTGCTGATTGTGAATTTAACAGGAGGGACCCGGGCATGATCCTTGAAACCATGACAATGGCCGCATTCAAAAAACACCTAAAAAAAACAAAGACCATCATCTTCCCCTTCGGGACCGTGGAAGAACACGGGAGCCACCTGCCGCTCAATACGGACACCCTGATCATCTTCGAACTCCTGAAGCGCGTCGTGAAAAAGAAGAAGGTCTTCCTTGCGCCTGCCATCTCCTACGGTGTCTGCACCACCACATCGCAGCATCCGGGGACAATCGGCATTACTCCCCCAACCCTGAGAAGGCTGACCCGAGACATCGTGACTGATGCCTACCGGAAGGGGCTCAGGAACTTTTTCCTCATCACAGGCCACGGCGGAGGGCTGCATTCCGCAGCCCTCAAGGAGGCTGCGGAAGAACTCGTGGAGAGCCTCAGGGGCATAACAATGGGAGTTTTCTGCCCCTATGACCTGCTGTACAAGGAACTGGCTGAGCTGGCGGAGACGTCCAATGACTCCCATGCGGGTGAGATCGAGACATCGCTCGTCCTCGCCCTTGCCCCTCAGCTGGTCCAGGGCAGGGCGAAAGAGGATTACCCCCGGCTGCCCAGGCCCTTCGTGGTAAAAGACAAGGCCCGCTACTGGCGGAGCGGCGTATGGGGCAACCCGGCAAAGGCAACCATGGAAAAGGGGGAAAAGGCCGCAGTGTTCATGGTGAACAAGATCATCGAGATTATCGTTCAGGGGGAGAAGATGAGGCTGCCCCGCTCCCTTGCCAGATAATCCATTCAATAGTTATACTAAGAATTGTCGCGGTCACTTCATGAAAAAAAAACACCTCCTGATCGGCCTCATCCTCATTGCGCTGTCTTCCTGGTATGCTTTCAGGAATGTGTCCCTCGATGATTTGAGGGGCGCCTTTGCATCAGTCCGGTACCGGTACCTGTTTCACTCCATCATTCTCGTAGCATTGACCTTTCTCTTCAGGGCTCTTCGCTGGCGCTGTCTCGTCAGTTCCGTAAAAGCCGTCCCGGTCGGCCGCCTGTTCTCGCCCCTGATGATAGGCTTCATGGGGAATTTTCTCCCCGCCCGCGCCGGGGAGTTCATCAGGGCATACCTCCTCGGCAAGAGAGAGCAGATCAGTTTCAGCGCCTCCTTTGCCACGATCTTCGTGGAGCGGCTTATGGACATGCTCCTGTTCCTTGCCCTGCTTGTGGGCGTCCTGTTTTTCAGCGCTGAAACATTTGCCCAGTCTGGCGGGGGAGGCAACCACCGGCTCATGGGCTACATGATCAAGTTCGGATGGATCAGCTTCATCGGGTCTTTGGGCATCTTTTTATTTTCTGTGCTCCTCCAGTATAAGAACAATTGGGCCATCGCAATCGTGGATGTCATGACAAAACCGCTCCCTCCCCCCTGGAGGGAGAAGATCTTCGGAATGGTGCACTCATTTACGGACGGGCTGAAAATCCTCAAGGATGCCCGGGGCTTTGCCGCATCCCTTGCCCTCTCGGTCCTTGTCTGGATCGCAATGATACTGTTCTACTATCCGCTTATTTTTGCCTTTGGCCTGGAAACACAGCTTCCCGTGACAACGGCGGTGCTCGTCACCGGCCTGACTATCGGCATTTTTATTTCGCTCTTTCCCACGCCCGGCTTTCTGGGGGCTTTCCAGGCGGCATGCGTGGTAGCGCTCCATGAGATCTTCGGCGTATCCAAGGCAATTGCCGCAAGCTACGGGATCATTGCCTGGCTCATAGCCATGGGGTTCATCATTGTGGCGGGAACATTCTTCGTGATCAAGGACAACGTCTCCCTTGCCGAGATTGCCTCGGGAGGAGTTCAGAAGTAGCATTTGCCTGTGGAGCCCGCTTCTTCAGGCCTGCGCGCGTAACTGGGAACATCAATGAACAGGAAGCACCTTCATCTCACCGTCGGGCTTATCATTATCGTCCTGTCCCTCTTTTTTGCATTCAGAGGGGTTGACATGGCAGCACTCGCTCATGCCCTTGTCTCCGTACGCTTCGCCTATCTTGTGCCGGCTGTGCTGATGGTCATTGTGAGCTACCTGTTCCGGGCCATGCGCTGGCGCTACCTGGTCCGCTCTGTCAAGGATGTAACAACAGGTGCCCTCCTTTCACCCCTTATGGTGGGGTTCATGGCCAACATGCTTCCGGCGCGGGCAGGCGAATTTATCAGGGCATATCTCCTGAGCAGAAAAGAAAAGATCAGCTTCAGCGCCTCCTTTGCCACTATTTTCATTGAACGGCTCTTTGATCTCCTGCTGGTGCTCCTTATGCTCGTTGCCGTGCTTCTGTTCATGCCCCAGGCCTTTGTCCGGGGAGATGCCGCGGAGGGCGGTCGGATGCTTGAGATGGTCACCGCATTCGGCGCTGTCAGCCTGGCTCTCTGTGTCTTTATCTGTCTCCTGGCCGTGCTCCTCCAGTTCAGGCATGACTGGACCATGAACACCCTGGGCGTTCTGCTCAGGCCGCTGCCCGGCACATGGGGCAGGAAGCTGTCGGGAATGGTAATCTCTTTTTCCGAGGGGCTTTCAATCATTCGGGACCGGCGGGGATTTTTCGCAGTGGTGCTGCTGTCCGTCGTCATCTGGGCGACTTTTGTTTTTACCTATTATCCCCTCTATTTTGCCTTTGGTATTCAGGCCAGCCTCCCCGTCCCCTCATCCCTGGTTGTGCTCTGCCTTGTCGTGGCCATCTTCATCACCGTGGCGCCGACACCGGGGTTTCTCGGCTCATACCACCTGGGGTGTGTGGCAGCACTCCACGGGATCTTCGGGATTCAGAAGGCAACGGCCCTCAGTTACGGAATTGTGGCCTGGCTCGTGGCTATGGGGACAACCGTCATTATCGGTGCCCTCTTTGCCGTAAAGGAAAACATTTCCTTTGGTGAAATATCGTCTGCAACTGAGAAAAAGGGCTGAGCCCCTCAGTTGCTGCCTTCTGCCTGCTTCAGTTCCGAAAGCCGGGCATCGGCCTTCCGGGCATAGTCGCTCTCCGGGTACTTCTGAATGATTTCCTCATAGAGCTGACGGGCGTGCTCCCGGTTGTTCTGAAGCTCCTCAAACTCGGCGGTCTTGAAAAGCTCCTCTGCCTGATGTCCCGTGCAGGCTGCGAGGGTTATAAGGCCGGTAATTGCAAGAATCACCATCAAAATCTTTATATGGTTCATTACATCCTCCTTTGGTAAACACAGGGGGCCTTCACGTCAAGGATAGTATAGCACTATGGGGTGCCAGCCGTAGGGGTTTGATTAATCGAACCCCTACACATACCGTCTTCAATCGCCCATCGCCCTGCTTGAAAAAAAAGGATGAGCGAGTATTTATTGAAATATCACGACCAATTATGATAGGCTTTATGGTACCTGGTTCAGGGTACCCTGAACCGGTCACTACACACGTCCATCTAATCTTCTCACCAGCAGTGCTCCGGCTAGCCGGGGTTCTGGGAGAAAGGACGGAGGAAAAACTGAGGAGGCATACATGGTAGTCACAATGAAAGAACTTCTGGAGGCCGGTGTACACTTCGGACACCAGGTCAAGCGCTGGAACCCGAAAATGAAGCGCTATATCTTCGGGCAGCGTAACGGCATCTATATTATCGACCTTCAGAAAACCGTCAAGCTGTTCGAGGTCGCCTACAATTACGTCCGTGACCTTGCCAGCAGGGGAGATTCTATCCTCTTTGTGGGGACAAAAAAACAGGCCCAGGACGTGATACTCGAAGAGGCCCTCCGGTCCCAGTCCTTCTATGTCAACCAGCGCTGGCTCGGGGGCATGCTCACCAACTTCAAGACTGTCAAGCAGGGGATAGAAAAGCTGAAGAAGATTGAAAAAATGAATGAGGACGGCACCTATGAGCTCCTTACGAAAAAAGAAGTTGCCAAATACGAAACAGAGCGGCAGCGTCTTGAAAAAAACCTCAGCGGGGTAAAGGACATGGACCGGCTCCCCGGCGCAGTGGTCGTCATCGACCCCAAGAAGGAGTCCATTTCCATTGCCGAAGCCCGAAAGCTGTCCATCCCCATTGTGGCCCTTGTGGACACCAACTGCGACCCCGATGAGGTGGACTATGTGATTCCCGGCAACGACGACGCGATCAGGTCGATCAAGCTGGTAACGTCAAAAATGGCCGAAGCAGTCCTGGAAGGCAGGAACATCCTGAACAAGACCCTTGAGCAGGCAGCTGAAAAGGAAGCGATCGCGGAAAAAGAGGCCCAGACTGAACAGCAGGAAGCTGAACTGCAGGAAAAGAAGGAGGAAGCAGCAGGATGAATATTACCGCAGGTGATATAAAAGAACTGAGAGAACAGACCGGTGTGGGCATGATGGACTGTAAAAAGGCCCTCACCGAGGCAGCAGGAGACTTCGACAAGGCCCTGGACATCCTGAGGAAGAAGGGGCTTGCCATGGCAGCAAAAAAGGCCTCCCGGGAGGCCTCGGAAGGACTGATCGGCTCCTACATCCACATGGGAAAGATCGGCGTGCTCTGCGAGGTCAACTGTGAAACCGATTTCGTTGCCAAGACAGATGACTTCAAGGACCTCGTCAAGGACATAGCCATGCACATCGCGGCTTCAAACCCCCAGTACGTCTCGCGGGATAACGTCCCGTCGGACGTGATCAATAAGGAAAAGCAGATCTACGCATCCCAGGTGGAAAACAAGCCCCCCCAGGTCGTTGAAAAAATCGTTGAGGGGAAGCTGGAAAAATTCTACGCTGACATGTGCCTCCTGGAGCAGGCCTTTGTCAAGGACCCTGAGGGAAAGAAGAGGATCAAGGACCTGATCGTGGAAAAAGTGGCCAAGCTGGGAGAAAATATCCTCATCAAGCGGTTTGCCCGGTTTCAGCTTGGAGAAAAGACCGCATAGCAGTATTGACAGCATCCTGCGGCGCCCTCAGTTCCAGAGCGCTCCGCAGCACGACATAACCAGGATACCGACAGGGAATACGGCACCCGTATCATGAAGGCCCGGAAATCGAAATACAGAAGAGTCCTGTTAAAGCTGAGCGGTGAAGCCCTCATGGGGGACAGGCAGTTCGGCATTGACCAGAAGGTGGTCACGTTTATCGCGGGCGAGCTCAAGGGTATTTCGCAACTGGGGGTAGAGATCGCCATTGTCATCGGCGGGGGTAATATTTTCCGCGGCCTTGAGGCAAGTGCTGAGGGCATGGAACGAACGACCGCCGATTACATGGGCATGCTGGCAACTGCCCTGAACGCCCTGGCGCTGCAGAACGCCCTTGAACTCAACGGTATGCCCACGCGGGTGCTTTCGGCTATTGAAATGCGGGAGCTCGCCGAGCCCTACATCAGGCGGAGGGCCATGCGGCACCTGGAAAAGGGGCGCTTCGTCATCTTTGCCTGCGGCACAGGCAACCCCTACTTCACGACTGACACGGCAGCATCCCTGAGGGCCGTAGAGATCGGCGCGGACATCATCCTGAAGGCAACGAAGGTGGAAGGTGTGTACAGCAGTGACCCCGTGAAAAACCCCTCGGCAAAGATGTACCGGGAAATATCCTATCTGGACGTCCTGAAGAAAGGCCTGAAAGTAATGGACTCCACGGCAATTTCCCTGTGCATGGACAATAAGCTTCCCATCGCTGTCTTCAGCCTTATGAAAAAAAACAACATCCGGAAAGTCCTGGAAGGGAAAACGATCGGGACCCTGGTGAAGGGAGGGTAAGTCCCCATGCAGAAAGAGGCAAAACAGAGAATCTCCGAAAGGATGGAAAAAACCATTGAAGTCCTGAAGAAAGACCTCGCTGCCATCAGGACAGGCCGCGCGTCCCTCTCTGTGCTTGACGCGATCATGGTTGACTATTTCGGGACGCCGACCCCCATCAATCACGTGGCGACCCTGAGCGTGCCTGAAAGCAGGCTCATCACAATTCAGCCATGGGACCCAAAGACAATCCCCGACATTGAAAAGGCGATCCAGAAGTCCGACCTCGGGCTGAACCCCGGCAATGACGGCAAGATCATCAGGCTTGTAATCCCCCAGCTCACGGAGGAGCGCAGGAAGGAGATCGTGAAGCACGTGCACAAGCGGGGCGAAGACGCGAAGATCGCGCTCCGTAATATCAGGCGCGACGGCAATGAAGAAATGAAGCAGATTGGGAAGGAGCACCATGTGAGTGAGGACGAAACAAAGCGCTCTATTGACGAGATCCAGAAACTCACCGACAGCTATATCAAAAAAGTGGATGAAATCATCAAGCACAAGGAAGAGGAAGTCATGGAGGTTTAAAAGACAGAGGCCCAGGGGCCGAGGGTAGTTAATAGTTTTCAGTCTCATAACTAACAACTGACACCTAAAAACTGCCAGGGTCGGGGCATCGCATTTTGCTATAATTTTATTACCTAAAGGAGGACAGTATGGCGTTACGTGTCGGCATTAACGGATTTGGAAGAATAGGACGGAATTTTCTCAGGACCTGCCTCGGTGAAAAGTCCATTGAGATCGCGGGCATTAACGACCTCACGGACGCAAAGACGCTGGCTCATCTGCTCAAGTACGATTCCGTTCACGGGGTTTTCAAGGCCGATATCCAGGTAAAAGGGAACACCCTTGTGGTCAACGGAAAGGAAATCAGCGTTACGGCCACAACGGACCCTGGCCAGCTCCCCTGGAAAAGCCTGAATGTCGACATAGCCCTGGAATCCACGGGCCGGTTCGTAGACCGGGACGGCTCATCAAAACACCTTGCGTCAGGAGCAGGGTGGGTCATTATTTCAGCCCCTGCCAAGGAGCCTGATGCCACGATCTGCATGGGCGTCAATGAGGAAAGTCTGGATATTGCGAAGCACAAGATAATTTCGAACGCCTCGTGCACCACGAACTGCCTGGCGCCCATTGCCAAAGTGATTGACCAGAAATTTACCATTAAGCGCGGCCTCATGACAACCATTCATTCCTACACAAATGACCAGCGCATCCTGGACCTCCCCCACAAGGACCTCAGGAGGGCCCGCGCTGCAGCACTCTCCATGATACCGACCACAACGGGCGCTGCCCGTGCTGTCGGGCTTGTCCTTCCCCACCTGAAGGGAAGGCTGGACGGCATGGCGATCCGGGTCCCTACCCCCAACGTTTCGGTGGTGGACCTCGTGGCAGACCTCGGGAAGGAAACGACGACTGAAGCGGTGAACGCAGCACTCAGGGAGGCTGCCGAGGGGCCGCTCAAGGGCGTACTTCAGTATACCGAGGAGCCCATCGTCTCCATCGACTGTAATGGGAACCCCCATTCATCAATTGTCGACGCGAGCCTGACAAAAGTGCTGGACGGAACCATCGTCAAGGTCCTGTCATGGTATGACAACGAATGGGGCTACAGCACACGCCTCAAGGACCTGATGCTGTATATCGGCAGCAAGAGGTAACACGGCCATGGAAGACAGCAATGCTCTGCCAATCAAGGGCGTATGGAACAAGCTTTCCATCAAGGACCTGAACATCAAGGGCAAGAAGCTGTTCATCCGGGTGGATTTTAATGTCCCCCTCGATGAAAACCTGAATATCACCGATGACAGAAGGATCCGTTCGTCCCTGTCCACGATCAACTACGCCATTGACGAGGGAAGCAAGGTAATCCTTTCTTCCCACCTGGGAAGGCCCAAGGGCAAGCCTGACAGGCGGTACAGCCTTGCGCCCATGGCACGGCGACTGCAGCGGCTGATCAAAAAAGAGGTGATCTTCCTCCCTGACTGCGTGGGCCCCAAGGTGGAAAGTGCCGTAAACAAAATGGCCCCGGGTGATATCATCCTCCTTGAGAACATGCGATTTCACGCCGAGGAAGAGAAGAACGACGATGCATTCAGCAAGGCCCTTGCCGGACTTGCCGATTATTATGTGAACGATGCCTTCGGGGCAGCCCACAGGAGCCACGCGTCAATCGTGGGGATCGCGAAACACCTCCCCTCTGCAGCAGGGTTCCTCCTTCAGAAGGAGATCGAATACCTTCAGGGAGTGGTCAATAACCCCGTGCGGCCCTTTGTGGCCATCCTCGGCGGGGCGAAAGTCTCGGGCAAGATCGACGTGATCAAAAACCTCGAGGCCAAGGTCGACAAGGTCATCGTGGGAGGCGGCATGGCATACACATTTCTGAAGGCCGAGGGCTACAATGTGGGCGACTCCCTCGTGGAGAAGGACATGCTTGCCCTTGCCACGGAAATCCGGGCAGGCGTCGTTGCCAAGGGGATCAAATTCTACCTCCCCGTGGACTGCGTGATTGCCCAGAGCATCGAGCCTGCTGCCGAGACAAAAATAGTCACGGCCCAGGAAGTCCCTAACGGATGGAAAGCCGTTGACATAGGGCCGGCCTCGGTAAAGCTTTTTTCAGAGGCGCTGGAGAGTGCCAAGACAATCCTCTGGAACGGTCCCATGGGCGTCTTTGAAGTGGACGCCTTTTCCCGCGGGACCTTTGCCATCGCCCACGCCGTTGCCAACGCGTACGCCCTTACCATTGTAGGCGGCGGTGACACGGATCTCGCCGTCAGCAGGGCAGGCGTTTCAGAGAGCATTTCCTTCATCTCAACGGGGGGCGGAGCAGCGCTGGAGCTGCTCGAGGGCAAGGCCCTCCCCGGCCTGGTTGCGCTTACGGACAAACCGGGCAAAGAAGAGGAAGCCTGAAAGGGCGGAAGTAAGAAAGCGGGCAACCTCGTCAGCGGGACAGCGGGCCATAGGCATTAACATGTAACCAATAGCCCATTGCCTGTCGTTCTTTCCCCTGCCTGCACTTTCTGGCATCCGTCATCTGGTTGCCGGAATCAGAAAACTGCCTCTTCGTATTATCTTACCGCTTCATATGCCGTTCAATTTCCCGCTTCGCTTCCTTTTCCTTGATGGACGCCCGCTTCTCATACTGACGCTTACCCCGGGCCAGGCCGATCTCGGTCTTCGCCTTTCCCCCTTTAAAGTATATTTTCAGGGGAATCATGGTCAGCCCCTTCTCCTTTGTCTTGCCCAGCAGTTTGCTGATTTCCCGTTTGTGAAGCAGGAGCTTCCTCGTTCTCAGAGGATCATGGTTCTGGATGTTGCCGTGACTGTACGGGCTGATATGGCAGTTGAGCAGAAAGGCCTCCCCGTTTTTTATGATCACGTAGCTTTCCTTGAGATTGGCCTTGCCTTCCCGCAGGGACTTTACTTCCGTGCCGAGGAGGGACATGCCCGCCTCGCAGGTTTCCGTAATGTGGTAGTCATGGTATGCCTTCCTGTTTGTGGCAACAACCTGTTCCATGTTCATGAGCATACCTGCCGGCTCTTCTTCTAGTCAATATTGAAGGGGATGCGCCGTCAATTCCGGTGATAAATCAATGCATCGGTTGACAATTGCCGCTAAATATAGATAGATTAAGCGTCACGCTTTCAACCTGGGCACTGCATGTATCCGGGAAGAAAACAGCTGATATGGCAGCTCATTTCTAAAGCCTTATCATAATCCTAAATCATACGTGAAGGGAGAACAAGAGGAATCATGAAACAAGTTATCTCCGTGGTAAATCTCAAGGGAGGAGTAGGAAAGACAACAACAGCAGTCAGTCTCGCTGCCTGCTGGGGCGAACAGGGGAAGAAGGTCCTTCTCGTCGACCTTGATCCCCAGGGAAGCGCCGGTGTGTGCGTGGGGGTTACCGGCAGCGGGTCAGAGCTCCTTGGCGCACTGCAGAACATCAATGCCCTCCCTGTTGTTTCAACAGACATCCCGGGGGTGGACCTTGTGGCGGCAGGGCCTGAACTGGCAGCTGCCCGGCAGATATTCGTGGACGGGCCTGGAGACGAAATCTTCAAAAGCTGCCTGAAGCAGACCCGGGGGGAATGGGACTGCGTTATCATCGACTGCCCGCCCAGCCTTGACATACTTACCACCTCGGCGCTTCTGGCAAGCACCTCTCTCATCATCCCCGTGGAGGCGTCCTTTCTGGGCCTGAACGGACTGCGGCAGATGGTGGCGGCAGTCAACTCCATCAAGCTGCGGAACAGTGACCTCGACATCACGGCCGTGGTCCCCTGCCGCGCCCATCCGCGCCGCCGTATTCACTGGGAGATCATGGACCGGCTCAGGGAGATGTTCCCCGGCAAGGTGTCTCCCATCATCCACGAAAACGTTTCTCTGGCAGAGGCTCCGGGCTCGGGGAAACCGGTCATCCTTGCATTCCGGATTTCACGGGGGTCCGATGATTACCGGCTCGTCTCTCTGTGGCTTGCCGAACGCGTCGGTCTCGATGAAAACAAGGAAGCCGACCTGTCTCCGTCCGGCTTTCTCCAGACCGCTGAACAGGCAGGGAACATCTGAGCAGCTGGTCTATCTGCCCTCCTCCCTCACGAGGTCAACAATCGTCACTTCCGGCGGGGAGAGGAAGCGGATCGGCGGGCCCCAGGTCCCGCTCCCTCGGCTCACATAGAGACGGGAATATCCCTGCAGATGAAGGATCCCCGCGTGTCGTGGATAATAGAGATTTGTCACCAGGGTAAAGGGAAAGATCTGTCCCTTGTGGGTATGGCCCGAGAGCTGGAGATCGAACAGGCCCAGTGACTGTTTTTCCACGAGAGGTCTGTGTTTCAGGAGGATGGTAAATATCTTCTGATCAGCCTGCGCAAGCAGCCTGCCTTCTGCCTCTTCGTTCATTATTCCGTACTGTCGGGCTGCTGTCTGGTCATCAACGCCGATGAGATTTACCACCCCCGCAACATCAGCAGCGCGGTCCCGCAGGATCTCAAATCCAGCCTTTTCTGTAAAATCAAGGGCCTGCTCCAGCCCGGCGTAAAATTCGTGATTCCCTGTAATGGCGTATTTCCCCAAGGGGGAATCGATTCCCCTGAGGATTTCCGCAAGCCCCTCGAGTCTGTTTATCTGTCCATCTACGAGGTCTCCCGTGGATACGAGGATGTGGGGGCCCGCGGCCCTCACTGCCCCGGCAATCCTCCGCAGCCTGTCCTCCCGCACGATGAGCCCCGCATGCACGTCCGATATCTGCACTAGCCTCAGCCTGTTCCGCCCGACGGGAAGCTTGGCCGTCGGGATGGTTATATGCTCGGTGCGGATGTTCCGTGCGTCAAAGTAGCCGTAAACGGCGGCGGAGCAGGCAAAGACCAGGGCCAGGAAAAAAGACACCCCCGGCGAGAGGGAAAGAACTGACATCCCCCTGCGGGAGACTCCCCCCGCAAGAAAGACCACAATCCGGTATATGTCGAGAGCAAAGGATGCCGAGACAAAGAGGAATAAAAGTCCCAGCCAGATGTACCCCACGTGGGACAGGATTCGGGCCGGCATCTCCTGACCGTAGCGTTCAAGATACCGTACGAGAGCAGGTGCAGCGACCATGACCGCCATGAAGATGAGGACGGGTACTGCAGCTGCCGCGGTGAAGCGGAGGGCCGCACGGGCCTTCAGGAATGCATAGAGGTGCATCAGCCCGTAGATTGTGAAGAAGGCAAGCAGGAAGAGGCGCATGACTCTTTCTACTATAACAGCTGCAGGATGTCAGATGCCAGATTTCAGAA
>CP070788.1:2557250-2564985 GCA_020346765.1 Nitrospiraceae bacterium | reverse complement strand
GGGGGTTCGAATCCTCCCGCCCCAGCCACTGAAGCCATGAGCTGTTAGCGGTAAGCTGTCAGTGAAAGACTTTTTCTTTTTTTGTCTAATAGCTTTTTGCTTATAGCTCATAGCTAAAAGGTCCCATCGTCTAGTGGCCCAGGACGCTGGCCTCTCACGCCGGAAACACGGGTTCGAGTCCCGTTGGGATCACCATGTTCCCCCCTTTAATTTTTTCTGGTGTTGTTTTACAATGGAGCGTTATCACGCTGGTTAACGCCTGACCAAGGAGACCACATGTCAAAAACATACAATATCGCTGTTGTGCCCGGAGACGGAACAGGCCCCGAGGTTGTAGCCGAAGGCGTGAAAGTCCTCAAAGCCGCGGCAGCAAAGGCAGGCTTTAAAGTGGAGCTCCACTACCTCGACTTCGGGGGCGAGCGCTATCTCAAAACCGGCGAAACACTGCCCGAGGGAGCTGTCGATGAGATGAAACAGTATGATGCCATCTACCTCGGGGCCATCGGCCATCCCGACGTAAAGCCGGGCATTCTCGAAAAGGGAATTCTCCTGACGCTTCGCTTCAAACTGGACCAGTACATTAACCTGAGGCCGGTGAAGCTCTACCCGGGCATCGACTGTCCCATTAAGGGCAAGGGTCCGGAGCACATTGATTTCGTTGTGGTGAGAGAAAACACCGAGGGGCTCTATGCCGGTGCAGGAGGCGTCCTCAAGAAGGGGACCCCCGACGAGGTCGCAATACAGGAGTCGATTAACACACGGAAGGGGGTGGAGCGCTGCATACGCTATGCCTTTGAATACTGCAAAAAAAGGGCCAAAAACAAGAAGCTTACCCTCTGCGGCAAGACCAATGTCCTCACCTTTGCCTTTGACCTCTGGGAGCGGGCCTTTTACGAGGTCGCCGGGGAATATCCGGACATAACCCCGGACTATGCCCATGTCGATGCCATCACCATGTGGTTTGTCAAAAACCCCGAGTGGTTCGATGTAATCGTTACGGACAACATGTTTGGAGACATCATTACCGACCTGGGTGCCATTATTCAGGGGGGGATGGGGATTGCCGCGGGAGGCAATATCAACCCGGAAGGCGTCTCCATGTTTGAACCCATCGGAGGGTCAGCGCCCAAGTACAAGGGGAAAAACATGATCAACCCCCTTGCCGCTATCTGCGCTGCAGGCATCATGCTCGATCATCTCGGCGAGGAGCAGTCCGGCCGGGAAATCGAGCAGGCAGTGATGAAAATAACGGCAAAACACCTGAAGAGCCTTGCAGCAGGCCAGATGGGAATGACGACCACAGAAGTGGGCGACCTGGCCGCGCGATATTTGACAGAATTATAAGGAGCCACCATGCTGAAGAAAAAGGATAGATACACGGTTGCCGTCGTCGGGGCGACTGGCGCCGTGGGAAATGAAATGATCTCGATCCTCGAAGAGAGGAACTTTCCCGTGGAAAACCTGAGGCTCTTCGCGTCAGAGCGGTCGGAGGGCAGGACCCTCGATTTTCACGGCAGCCCGGTAAGCGTTGAAATCCTCACGAACAAGGTTTTTGCGGGCATCGACATTGCCCTTTTCTCCGCCGGCGGCGAAAGGAGCCAGGAGTTCGCCCCTGCAGCGGCACGGGCGGGGTGTGTTGTAGTGGACAATTCCAGTGCCTGGAGGATGGACCCCAAAGTCCCTCTCGTTGTCCCGGAAGTGAACTCCCATGACCTGGACCGGCATGAAGGCATTATCGCAAACCCCAACTGCTCGACGATCCAGATGGTCGTCGTTCTGAAGCCGATCCACGATGCGGCGCGGATACGGCGCGTTGTGGTCACCACGTTTCAATCCGTTTCCGGGACTGGCAAAAAGGCAATGGACGAACTTCTGCATCAGACCCAGGACATCCTGAACTTCAAGGATATCAAGCCAGCGGTCTATCCCCATCAGATCGCCTTCAATTGCCTGCCTCACATTGACAGGTTCATGGATGACGGGTACACCAAGGAAGAAATCAAGATGGTAAATGAAACAAAAAAGATCATGGGCGATGATTCCATCAAGGTAACGGCGACAACAGTGCGGGTGCCTGTTTTCAGGGGGCATTCAGAGTCCATTAACATCGAAACGGAAAAGAAGCTCACTGCCAATGATGCGCGGGCCGTCCTGTCAACAGCGCCGGGCGTCCTTGTCTACGATGCCCCGCAGAAAAACATCTATCCCCTCCCGACGGACGCTGCAAACAAGGACGACGTTTACGTGGGAAGGATCAGGGAAGACTACACCATCGACAACGGGCTGAATATCTGGATCGCAGCAGACAACCTGAGAAAAGGCGCTGCACTGAACGCGGTGCAGATCGCTGAGGAACTGATAAAGAGAGTTTAGAGTTAGGAGCAGGGTCTGGTCTCGTACCTGCCCTTCCCGGCATCGGGAATCCGGAATCTTTTTTTTATGCAGACCGTCGATTACATCATCAGGGCCGATTACCTCCTGACCATGGAGGATGACCTGACCGTTATCCGGGACGGAGCCGTGGCAGTGAAGGACTCGGACATCGTTGCTGCCGGCAGTTACTCTGACATCTCGGGAGGCTGCAGGTCGGACAGGATAATTGGGGGCAGAAACAGGGTCCTCTTCCCCGGACTGATCAATACCCACGCTCACGCAGCCATGGTCTACTTCAGGGGCATTGCCGACGACCTGCCCCTCCAGGAATGGCTTGAGAAACATATCTGGCCCAGTGAAATGAAGTGGCTTTCCTCCGCCTTTGTAAATGACGCCGTGGAACTTGCCTGCCTTGAAATGCTGAAGGGAGGCGTCACGGCCTACTGTGACATGTACTTCTACCAGAACGAGGCGGGAAAGGTACTGGAGAAGGTCGGGATGCGGGGCGTGCTCGGTTCGGGGATCATCGACTTCCCCTGGAAGGACATTGCCCGGACTCCCGATGACTACTTCAGAAACTGTGAAGATCTGATCAGAAACTGGAAAGGCAGCAGCCTTGTCACACCGGCTGTGGCCCCCCACGCCACGTTCACCTGCGGACCTGACAATTACCGGCGCGCACAGGAGCTTGCTGAAAAGCACGATGTCCCCCTGCATACGCACCTCGCAGAAACGCAGTTTGAGGTAGCCGAGTGTCAGAAGCGCTACGGCATGACGCCAGTTGAACACCTTGACGCAATCGGCTTTCTGTCCGGCCGCGTCTCAGCTGCCCACTGCGTGTGGCTGAATGACCGGGACATTGCGATCCTTGCTGAGAGAAAGACAGGCGTTGCCCATTGCATTGAAAGCAACCTGAAGCTCGCCTCTGGCATTGCGCCGGTACCACAGCTCCTCGCGGCAGGAGTCAGGGTGTCCTTCGGCACCGACGGCGCAGCCAGCAATAATGACATGAGCGTCCTCGGCGAAATGTCGACGGCAGCGAAAGTGCACAAGGCGGTTTCCGGAGACGCCACCGCCGTTGACAGCAGGACAGCGCTCCTGATGGCCACAAAAACAGCCGCTGAAATACTGGGACTGGGCGGCACCACCGGATCCATCAGGCCAGGCAAAAGGGCGGACCTCGTGACTGCGCGCCTTGACCGACCCCACCTGCAGCCCCTCTACGACGTCTACTCCCACATAACCTACTGTATGAGGCCGGGCGACATCGAGACCGTCATGGTAAACGGGAAAATACTCCTGGACAGAGGCAGGGCAGTAACCATCGACGAAGAGGCCGTACTGGACAAGGCCGCAGCATGGGGAAAGAAGATCCGGGGCGAATAGCCAGGAGGCACTGTCCGCTCCCTCTGATACAGACCGTCCCGCTTTCCGGGTGCATCACGTCAGCAGTGGGAAAATCTTTTTACCGCCGTATCTTCTTTTCTATTTCAAAGCGCAGAGGTACTGGGACGGGAAGTAGAAACGGCAGCGTGATGCCATTTACCGGCACCACAAGTCTCGTCTCTGGAAAAGGCTCACATGACAAATTCAATGACCGGAGTGCGCTGTTCACCTCGACGTTCGCCGGTAGGGTTTTTACTCCGGTAAAGTAATGAGATCCATTCCGGATAATCCTGTATGCAGCTTCGGCTGCTGCATATGCAGTGTCGCCTGAACAGTCCTCACTCTCATAATACAGGTCCTGCCCGACAATCTCCCCGGTGTTCATGTTTACATGGAGAAATCTGTCAACAGACGGCATATAGATCTGTCCGGTGGCAGTGCTGCTGTTTCCGACAAATATTCCCAGAAAATTGCCGAAGGCATCATATGCTGTTATATCAGCCCGCACAGGGTCCACCGGGACCATCAGCAGAAAAGCGGCCAGAAGCATCACATACAGCGTCATCCTGAACAGTTTCATCATTCCCCTCCTAGATTTATTCATAGTTTCAATACGGTACATTATTCATGATCAAAATACAACATCAGAAGTCGCACTGGTTCCATGTGCCGTTGCCGTACATGAATATCCTTCCGTCCTTCAGCTTCAGCGTAGACCCTGCTGCAGTGACTTTCCTGTGGACAACGGCCCTTTCAGAACTCTGCCACGCCACTGACCCGGTGTCCTCATGCTCCCTGCCGCCCTCTTCATCAGATGCCACATAGTAGTGCACCTCTGCCTTCCTTTTCCTTCCCTCTGCCGTATACTCTGTAAGGTCAACGCCCTCTCCCTCTCTGGAAAGCCCGATCACGCTGTATCTGAAATCCTCCACGTATTCGATCAACGACCGCTCACGTTCGTTTCCCATGAAAGTCAACACTTCCTCTTCGATCTGTTTTACCATCACCGGGCTAACGGGTGTGCATGCCTCAAGCCTTTTGGCAATCTCGATGGCACGCTCAGCGTCCCGCGCAAAACGCCCTCCGGGATACCGCTTCAGATATACCCGGTAGGCCTCAGCCGTATTCTGCTCTCTGGCGTTCTGCCACAGGAATGTATCCACTGCCTGCCCGGCCTCAGCAGCGTAGCGTCCCGCAGGATAGTCAGCCAGATATTTTTCATATGCACCTTCAGAGTCCGTCGTGACTGCCTCGTCCCAGGCAATTTCCTCCCGGGCCTGCGGGGCAAATCTGCTGTCCGGGTATTGAATGAGAAATTCCCCGTATGCCTCAGGCAGGTCTTCTTCCACGGCCTGTTCCCAGTGGAGTATGTCTACATTCTCGCGCAGAAGCGGCAGAAACCGGCTGCCAGGATGTTTCTCCAGAAACTCCTCATAGGCAGCGATGCTGTTTTCCTTCGCAGCGTCTTCCCAGTGGAGTTCTGCCACTTTGGACTGTGCCTCACGGGCAAGGTCACTGGCCGGGTACTTCTCCGCAAAGACCTCATACCCGCATGGTCTGTTCAGCCTCCGGGTGAACTCCCAGTCCGACTGCACCGAAGCGCAGCCAGCGAGAATAAGCGCAGCAAATAAAAGCGGGGCCTTCTGCATGGTATCCATTATACCAGATGGACTGGCAGGCGGGCCTGCTTGCTACGAGCGTTCAGCACTCAGCTATCAGCTTGAACAGGCAAGTACTTGTGAGCTGACCGCTGAAAGCTGACAGCCGACGGCTTCATTCATTTCAGGGACCCTGTGTCAGGAAATCGATCATAACTTGAATGTGATGAGGACCTCATCGGTTTCCACGGCTTTGCCGATAGCTGCAGCCACATCTTCCACGATCCCGTCGCAGGGGGAGGAAACGCCGCTTTCCATTTTCATGGATTCGATGATCACCAGGTCCTGGCCGCGGTAGACACGATCGCCTTTATTGACCAGGATGTTGACTACCATGCCGGGCAGAGGTGAGAGGAGCACATTTGCCTGGGCGCCTTTTTTCTCCTTTGGCATGTATTGGGCCAGTTCCCATTCCCTTGGCGTGTATATTTCAAAAATGCGGGAGTTGCCGCAATACGCTGCCCAGATGAAATTTTCCCGGTACTGAAGCCTGAAGTACTGATCCTGGCCGTTTATTTTCAGCCTCAACCTTCGCCTGTAGAATTCAAATATCGGCGTGACGACCCTGTATTCAGTTCCGTTTACCTTGAAACTCCAGTCTGAGGAGGTGAGTTCGCCGGCTAATTCAACTTCAAAGATATTGTTGTGGCCTTTGACAACATAACGATGACGATTATCCGGCTTGTGAGAAGGCCCTACTTTTGCGGCCATGGGTTTTAAGGATTCACGGACCAGATTCTGGCGGCTATGATAAACGAGGGTCGAGGCAATGACCATGGCTTCGAGCTGTTCCATTGGCGGATCGATTCTGGCCTCGCCCTCTTTATAGTGATTATCAATGAACCCGGTTGACAGCTCACCTTTGATAAAGGCAGGGTGGTTGAGAATGGAGTTTGCAAAACCCAGATTGGTGGTAACGCCCTCGATGTGGTATCTATTCAGGGCCTGGATCAGGGTGGTCCGGGCCGCTTCCCGTGTCTCGCCCCAGCTGATCACCTTGGAAAGCAGCGAGTCGTAATAGACGCTTATGAAACTGCCCGCCTCAATACCGCTGTCAAGCCTGACATTTCTGCCCTTGAGATTCGAATACCTGGTGACCAGTCCTGTAGACGGCAGGAAATTACGGGCAGAATCCTCAGCGCAGATCCTGGCCTCTATGGACCAGCCTTTTATTGAGACGTCCTTCTGGGAGATCGGCAGAGGTTCGCCTGCCGCTACCCTGAGCTGCAGCTCGACCAGGTCAAGGGAAGTAACCATCTCGGTGACCGGGTGCTCCACCTGAAGCCTCGTATTCATTTCCATGAAGAAAAAGTTCCTTCTATCATCCATGATGAATTCCACCGTTCCCGCATTGGAATATCCTGCCTCCCGCGCCAGGGCACAGGCCATTTCGCCCATCCGGCTCCTGAGGTCCGCGTCAACCGCCAGGGAGGGAGCCTCTTCGATCACCTTCTGGTAACGCCGCTGGATGGAGCATTCCCGTTCCCCGAGAGAGACGACCTTTCCATGCTGGTCAGCAATGATCTGGATCTCAATATGCCGGGGAGCGGTGATAAACCGCTCCAGAAAAATTCTGTCGTCACCGAAGGCCTTGCGGGTTTCGTCCTGTGCCGACCGAAGGGCGGTTTCAAGTTCATCAGGCCCGGCAACGATGCGCATACCCCTACCCCCTCCTCCGGCTGCCGGCTTAAGCAGAACGGGATACCCTATTTCAGCAGCAAGCGCCCTGATTTCTTCAACGTCAACAACAGGCAGATTGTGACCGAGCACCACCGGCACCCCCGCCTTCATCGCGATATTTTTCGCGGAAATTTTATCCCCCAGAGCAGCGATCACTCCGGACGCAGGCCCGATGAATACCAGCCCCGCGTTGACCACGGCTGCAGCAAATTCCGCGTTTTCCGAAAGGAAACCATAACCGGGATGTACAGCATGGCAACCCTGCGCAACCGCGGCCCCGATAATTTTTTCATGCACGAGATACGAGGCGGCAGAGGGCGACGGCCCGATATGGACAGCCTCGTCAGCTTCCCGCACGTGGAGTGATCGCGCGTCAATGTCCGAATACACCGCAACGGTCTTTACATTCAGCTTCCTGCAGGTCCGGATGATCCGGATCGCGATCTCGCCCCGGTTGGCTATAAGGATTTTTTCAAACATGGCTGCTCCTTAAAATTAAAGTCCTGTTTTAGCTGTAAGCTGTAAGCTGTAAGCTAATCGCTTATGGCTTACAATGGTATATTCCCGTGCTTCCTCTTGGGCCGGATTGTCCTCTTGTTTTCCAGAAACTGGAGGCTTCGGATCAGCCTGTGCCTTGT
>CP070788.1:2550861-2557150 GCA_020346765.1 Nitrospiraceae bacterium | reverse complement strand
GCCTTTTTAACTCATCGATTTTTGTACGGCAATTCTGAATGGACAGGTTCGTCCTCCCCCCAATCCAGTAAAATATATGAAGCTCACGGGAAAGTAATGAAAATCATCCGTCAGGTCAGGCAGCAGATTGAAGCACAGAAAATGGCGGGAGATGAGATTGCCAGAGGCAATATGGAAGGTCATCAGATCATAGCGGCTGAAATAATGGATCAGACAGAGGTGCTTGAGAAAACAACTGACCAGGTTTTAGAAAGTATAATCGGTTCAGTAATAATGGCAGCTGACCAGATTTCCGATTCCATAGATATGCTCGGGAATAGGCTTTGTATTGAACTAACGGAAATTAAATGGCAGTTGACCCAGCGTGATAAAAAGCTCGATGAGATACTCGAGGTCCTGAATGAAAGCCGCCATAATGAGGCGAGGCAACTCGTCCAGCAGGGCTTGAGGCACTACTTGAACGAGGAATTTGAAGAAGCGGAAGAACGCTTCAAGCTTGCGCTAACTTTTGACACTACGGATTATCAGGTACTGATGAACCTGGCTTTTATAGAAATTCATAAAGGAAACCCCTCACAGGCTTTTATTTATTTCAGAAAGGCACTCTCCCTGCCCTTAAACCTCGATTCAGTCTCCAAGGCGCGCACCCTGTGGGCTACTGCTAGGCTTCACTATACACAAATGAACTTTGCTGAGGCCTATACGTATGCTATAGAAGCCTTCAAGCATGACAACAAGGATGACCCCAGGGTGTTGTACGATCTGGGTGTTTATGCTGCATTAGCAGGCAGGAAGTCCGTTGCTCTTGAAAAGATAGCACGGGCCATCGAGGGCGACGTTGCTTATTTCGGGAAGTGCTCTGTCGATCCTGATCTGAAGTCTGTTAAGACGGACATTCAGCTGCTTCTTTCCAGACTGTCTATTGACGCTGAATTCAGGGCACGGCAGATGGTCAAGCAGGTGGATGGTGAACTTGCCTGCCTGGAGAACGAGGAGCAATTGAAAAACAGGGGCAGCTTCATAGAAGAAGCTCGCAAGATAATCCAGAATGCCATTGCAGGATTGCAAAGACCGTCTTACTCATTCTGCCGGCGCTGTGCTGATGTGATGGTTAAAATTAAAGAGCTGCTGTCCCAGTATAAGGGCCTCGTCCCCTTATATATGCAGCTGGAGAAATGCCAGAGGGAATGCGAAAGGAACAGCAATGTATGTGCATCCATGCCCGAGCCTGCCGAGAAGTCAAGGGAAGTGCACAAGGCGGTTTATGCTCTGATGATTTCCATATCCTATATAGTGCCGGGGGCTTTACTCGTTAGTGCCGACACTACGGTTGAGGGGATGTCGTGGGGTATGTCACTTGCTCTCTGGCCCTTATGGATTGCTTTGGACTTTATATGGCCTCATAATGGTATGACGGCGGAAGCAGGACTCACGGGCCTGTTAATTGTCGGCATTATGTGGGGCGCTCTGAGTCTGATTAAACGAGCGAGATCGAATAAATATGACAGGATGAGCAGGGCCCTCTCCATTGTCAGACAGCAATTCTACAGATCCGAAAGAACAATGATGAGGGTCCGTCATGACATTAACTCCATACATTCTGCCATTGGAGAACAGATGGCAGAAGTTCGGCTGTAATACGGAATTATCCTGCCAGGATATTGGGCTGCCTGTTTAACTGTGTATGCTGCTTTCTTCAGGCTGAGATCTATGGATTGCTACCAGTGAGCTGCAGAATCGTTTCTCGGGCACAGGGCACGGAGGGACAGGCGCACAGGGTAATATCGAGGGATGAGGCGTGGGTATAAAAATTCAGGGCACGGCAGTGCCGTGCCCCTGCAGGCGAGTAAGAAAGTCTATTATTTAATGGTGCTGGGGTGCCCTTCAGGCGCAGGCGCTGCTCATATCAGTATCTTCATCAGGAGTTGCCTCGATAGCCGAGATGAGCTGCATGAGCCTGAACCGGATTACTTCTGATTCCGCCAGTGGTGCTGCATTGTAATCAACCATTTCTGTCATCCCCCTTGATGTATGTTTGATACCAGCATGTTCTCATGATCAATTCTGGCAATACTCCAGGATGAATACGCAATGGCAGTTCCCGCCGGACTCTCTCACTCTCAGGGCGTCATCAATCTGTAAAGGATCCAGGGGGAGCGCACGCACATAGGGTGCGCTGCACCCTTCATTTTCCTGGATGATTATCCGGTACTCCATGCATCTCTTATCGACGGGGGAAGGGAAAACTTTAGGGTTTTTTCGAAATTCTGTGATTAAGGCTACAGATTAAGAAAAACAGGGGGAGAGGAAACGATTACTCACTGTCCGGGGGGGGAGCAGGGGGGATTCCCCGTCAGGACCGCACCGGCCTTTTTCCTTTTGGGAAGGAGCATGAACTCATCACGGCACGCCTCTGGCCGGATCGACTCAAGGTCAAAGACACCGATCCTCTTTTCAAGCCGCCGTGCCAGGCGGGACATGCTGAAGCATATGATCCAGAAACCGAGGCCTACAACAAAATAGGCAGAAAATATCCTGTCAGGCTGACGCTGGCTGATGATGATTCCTGCCTGCGTCAGCTCAATAACGCCGATGATGTAGGTCACGGAGGTGTCTTTAAACAGAGAGACAAAGAAGCTGACGAAAGAAGGCACCATTATTTTAAATGCCTGGGGGAGGATGACATGCCTCATGGCCCCGTATCTTGACAGCCCCGTGGACAGGGCGGCCTCAAGCTGCCCCTTGGGCACTGCAATAATGCCCGCCCTGACAATCTCGGCCTCATATGCGGAGGCATAGGCGCAGAGCGAGATGACGGCGCTCCAGAACACGGTGATATTTCCTCCAAAGAGATAGGGGAGAAAAAAGTAAAACCAGAAGATAATCATAATGAGCGGGGTGGAGCGGACAGTCTCTATGTAGGCGATGCAGGGGAATTTGACATAGCGCCTGCAGGAGAGCCTGCTGTAACCCAGCAGTACACCAAAGACAAAGCTCAGGCAGATGGCGAGAAGGGCCATGATGATATTCAGGGCGAGTCCGCCCAGGCTCCCCCGCGGGTAAGAACCGAGGAGATAGAAATTCAGGTTGGCAAGCTGTTCAATGAGATCCATAGTGCTATGAAGCCTTTGAGTGGCTTATGCTTGAAATGTCAATCTTCAGTAGCTTTTCCAGCATGATAATGCAGGAAACCATGCACCCTGCCAGAACGATGTAAAACATTGTCGCAATGGCCGTTGCCTCAATGCCGCGGAAGGTCAGAGATTCGATCTGCTGGGTGGCCCAGGTTATTTCAGGGGCTGTTATGGCCATGCACAGGGAGGTATTCTTGAAGTTGTGGACCATGCGGGTGCCAAGAGGCGGAAGCGCGGCCCTGAACATCTGGGGAAGAAGCACGTGAAGGTACTGCTGTATGCGGCTCAGTCCAGTGGAGATCGCGGCATCCCTCTGACCGTGGGGGATGGCAAGCCTGCCGCCTCGAAGGATGTCCGAAACATAGGAGGCGTTGTCAACGGTCAGGCCGAGAATGCCTGCGATCACCGGGTACCAGGTCATTGCGTTCAGTTTTTCCCCCCAGGCCCGGGGGAGAAGTTCCGGGAACACAAAATAAAAAAAGAGGATCCAGAAGAGGCCCGGGATGTTCCTGAAGATTTCCACATAGGCCGTGCCCAGGGCCCGCAGCACATTTATCCGCGATATCCTCATGATGGCGATGACCGTGCCGAGAATGAGGGACGTGACGGTCGTGGCGGCCAGGAGAATCAGGGTGATTTTGGCACCCGTGATGAGCATGGAGAGATAGGGTTCCTTGAAGGGAATCTCCCAGTTGAAATCGTAGGCGAACTTGAAAATCTCTACTCCTCCTCGCGGGAATCGTCGAAGACAGGGATATGGAAGACGCTGCTCATGAAATCTCTCGTCCTGGGATGCCGGGGATTGACGAAAATATCCGGGGGAGACCCGATTTCGATGATTTCCCCGGAGTCCATGAAGACCACCCTGTCGGCAACCTTCTGGGCGAACCCTATCTCATGGGTGACGACGACCATTGTCATGCCTTCTTTTGCCAGGGAGGTCATCACGTCAAGGACTTCATTGATCAGTTCGGGATCCAGGGCGGACGTGGGTTCGTCAAAGAGCATGATCTTGGGCTCCATGGCAAGGCTTCGCGCGATGGCGACGCGCTGTTGCTCTCCTCCGGAAAGCTGGGAAGGAAATGCGTTGCGCTTGTGGCTGAGCCCCACCTTTTCGAGGAGCTTCACCGCACGCTCTTCTGCCAGGGTTTTACTCAATCCCCTGACCTTGCGGGGCGCCAGGGTGATGTTTTTAATGGCTGTTTTGTGGGGGTAAAGGTTGAAGTGCTGAAAGACCATGCCGATTTCAGCGCGCAGGGCCGTTAAATCGGTTTTGGGGTCTGAGAGATACATCCCGTCGACAATTATCTCTCCGTCATCGATGGGTTCAAGCTTGTTGATGGTCCTGAGGAGCGTGCTTTTGCCTGCACCGCTGGGGCCGCATATAACGATGACCTCACCTTTTGCTATTTCAAGGGTGATGTTCCTCAGAACCTGATGATTGTTAAACCACTTGCTGGTGGCAATGAACTTGATCAATGGGAGTCCTATAGTTAAAGCTGTTGAAATATCAAAGAATTAGTACCAGGCGTACGTTTATTATTTCAAAGTAATCAGGACTTTGTCAAACAGAAAGTCAGAAATCATTACAGCTGAAAGTCAGAAAAATTATCATGTTAGGGCATCATTTCATATTTGTCACGCTGATCGTGTTCACGTGCGACAGGCTCAGTGTGCTACACGGACGCTGATTGTCCTTCAAGAGGCTTATGATGACAGGAGATACAGGCGCAGACTGACCGGGAGCCAAGAGGTCAGGGATCAGGTTGCAGGGTTATCGTCTGCTCTGGGCAAAGGAAACCATGCACCATCGCACCTCAGAGAGCAATCAGTTCGGCCTCCTTCGTCTTTGTATCAAAGAGCATGACCGTTGCCCTGTCGCCGAAGCCATGGCAGGTCCCGGGGTTCAGTACCAGTGTTTCCCCCACCTGTGAAGTATCGCTCCGGTGAGTGTGTCCGTACAAGAGTACATCATAGGTCCCGCACCGGGCAAGGGCGTCCGTTATGGGCAGGTCGGTGCCGTGATAACATGCCAGAAACAGGCCATCTTCCTTAAACTCCCAGAACTCACCCATGAGCTCCCCGCCAATGGCGGCATATGCAGCGGCAAGCCGGAATTTGTCTCCGTCATTGTTGCCGAATATGCCCCTCACCTTTATTCCAGCAAGCGCCCTCACCGAATTGGGATTCACGTAATCGCCGAGGTGGATGACATAGTCAACACCCCTCTGCCGGAATATGCGGACGCATTTTAAGATGTTTTCAAGGTGATCATGGGAGTCTGACATAATGCCGATTTTCATAACGGTAACGGGTCTCTTTTAAAAAGCATTATCAGGATAACATTATTTCACGGTCAGTTTATAGATGAAAAACTCTTCCGTCAAGGTCTTTCCTCTGGCTATTATACTATGCTCCCATCCGTAGTGCCTGGCCAGGTAAAGGGCTTCCTCGGGGCTTGCGATCGAGGAGTAGAGCATCTGCACGTATCCGCAGGGGCTGAGATATCCTGCTGCCTCATTGAAAAACCTTTTGAGAAGCTCTTTGTCTTTGTCATAGAGGGCCCGGTCAAAGTCTGTTCGCGGCCTTCCCTGAAGATAGGGCGGGGTAAAGAGAATGACGCTGAATCTCTCTCCCGGCTTCAAGGGAGAAAAGAGGTCTCCCGCACATACGGTCACTCTGTCCTGCGCTTCGCTTTTTTCAACATTGAGCCGGGCATATCGGACGGCCTCGGGGTTAATGTCCACAGCGATGACCTTTGATGCAGTCTGCGCTGCGGTGATTGCCTGGATTCCCGACCCTGTGCCCATGTCGAGAACCACATCATCAGGCGACAGGCGGATATGCTTCGCCATGAAGGCGCTTGTGTAGTAGTAGCTGGGGTTAAAGACATCCTTCGAGACTTCGTAGCTCCTGCCCAGGACCGTGACCCTGCGGGGGCCGTATCGCTGTACTATTTTGATGAGCCAGACGATCAGGGACTGTTTAAGCCAGGAAAGCATCTTCAACTGGACCAATCATAGATGGTTCTAATCTTTACTGCCCTTGTTTAATAGCCGGAATGTTTCTTCATATATTCGCTCCCGGGGCCCGACCGCAACGATATCGATCTGTTTTTCAGAGGCTATCCGGTAGATAATCCTGAACCTGCTCAC
>CP070788.1:2533518-2550761 GCA_020346765.1 Nitrospiraceae bacterium | reverse complement strand
ACGTGGACCCACAACAGGCATCCGGTTTTCGTTAAGCCATCGCGGAACATAACCGTTCCCATCGATCTTCCCCTCAGCGTGAAAGGAGAGATCTACTGTGGAACGTGCCATTCTGCCCATGGAAAAGGGGCAGCCCCCCACGGTGACCCCACAGGAAGGACCGCTGTCTTCAGGGAGGTCAACATCGACTCTGACCTGTGCGAGAAGTGCCATCGGAACGAGGCCTCGTACAAGTTCTCAAACAGCCACCCTCTCCATACTACGGAACTGGAACTGCCCGATATACTGTTTGAACAGGGCAGCAAAATGGCAACAAAGAAGAATATGGTGATCTGCCAGTCCTGCCACAGGATCCACGGGGCGAAAGGCGAGAAGATCCTTATCATGGGAAACAGAAACTCCGACCTCTGCATCACCTGTCATGAAAAACAGAAGGCCCTTATTGATACAAAGCACGATCTCCGTGCAACCCTCCCCGACGAAAAAAACATCAGGGACCAGTCGCTTTCGGAGTCTGGACCTTGCGGGGCCTGCCACACGCCCCACAACGCAGCAGGCAACCGGCTCTGGGCGCGGCCCCTCGAGTCTGGCAACCCTGCCTCCCAGCTATGCCTGACCTGCCACGGGGAGGATACCCCCTACAAGACCAAGCGTGTCGGCGAGTATTCACATCCCATAAACGTCAAGCCCTCATCCGCCGACGATATAAACAAGGACCTCCCCCTGTTTTCAGAAAACGGCTCGAAAACATCACATGGCAACGTCCAGTGTTTTACCTGCCATGACATCCACCGCTGGGACCCGAAGTCGCTCACCAACAAGGGGGGGAAGGAGGTCGAAGGGGACTCCTCAAACAGCTTCCTGAGAGTCGCCAATGACTCGTCGAACCTCTGCCTGAGCTGCCACGGTAACAAGGGCCAGTTGATTACCTCTGACCATAATCTCGCGGTAACAGCCCCGGATGAAAAGAACGTTCAGGATTTTTCGCCCCTCCTCTCAGGGCCCTGCGGCGTGTGCCATATCCCCCACAATGCCGTTTCAAAGCGCCTGTGGGCACGAAACCTGTCAGGACACAATGACTTCGTAACCCAGATGTGCACGTCCTGCCATAATGAGAACGGGGCAGCCAAAGCAAAACTGCTGGGAGAAAACTACCACGCCGTTGACGTGACACTGGACAAGTTCAATATTACAACGACCCTTCCTCTTTACGACAGCGAGGGCAACAGAACAGACAACGGTAAGGTCGTGTGCATAACCTGCCACGACCCGCACACCTGGGACCCGAACAACCCTGTGGAAAACTATCCCTACAAGAATGTTGAAGGTGACGCCAGAAACAGCTTTCTGAGAAAAGCAAATTCCCCCTTTTCAGAGCTCTGCGAGACCTGCCACAAGGACAAGGCATTCGTGGATGGAACAGACCATGATCTCAATATAACGGCCCCGGACGCACAAAACCTCCTGGGGCAAACAGTCCGCGAATCGGGGCAATGCGGGGTCTGCCATCTGGTGCACAACAGCCCTAATAAAATTAAGCTTTGGGCCCGTGAATACGGCAGGGTGCGCCGTGACGAGGATGTGGTTGATGCCCTGTGCAACAGCTGTCACTCCAAGGGGAACCCCGCAGAGATAAAGATCCCCCTGATCGCGACACACCCTGAAGAGCGGCTTGTCAACAATATTCTTCGCAGCAACAGACAGTCCCTTGACTTCTCTCCTATCTTTGACAAAAAGACAGGTACGGAAGTGAACGTGGGCAACATATCATGCCCCTCCTGTCACAATGCCCACCAGTGGAGTCCCCTCAGGAAAGAACGGGGGACGGGCAGGAACCTGGAGGGGAACGCGACGACCAGCTTCCTTCGCAACGTGAGCTACAACAATATCTGCATCGACTGCCACGGGCTGGATGCAATTTTCCGGTACAAATACTTCCACGACCCCGAAGAGAGAGTGGAACCGGCGCCGGCAAGCATCAAATTCATCGAGTAGTTACCGCGACCTTCCCACCATCTAATATTCTTATAATAATTAATTATTTTACAAGCACATTTTTTTGTAGTATCAAAAATAGTAGGACTCGTATGCAATCGGCAGCCGTGGCATTTCCCGGAGGGAAACCGTTGCGCCGCAGGTTTGGTACCATCGCAGGCGGCAGCGGCGGAGCTGATTCAGGTAGTAGTCGGGCCGCTGCGGCAGATAACATTAATCCAGGAGGGTTGAACTCATGCTTTTAACCCGGGCTCAGAAATTCTGTTGTATCGCCGCGCTGTTTTCATTTTTCATCCTCTCTCTCGTGCCCGCCCCCAGGGCCCTCGGCGCTGATGTGGGCAACTGCCTGCTGTGCCACAAGTATCCCGGCATCAGCAGAATTGATGAAGAAGGGAAGATGCGGCTCTTCTACGTAAACGAGTCCATATTCAATAACAGCGTTCACGCCAAGGTCAAATGCGAGGGCTGTCACACGGACATCACCGAGATCCCTCACAAACCGGCACTGAAGGTAGACTGCCTTGTAGAGTGCCACATTGTAGAGCCATCAACGGAAAAGAAGTTTTCCCACAAGGACGTTGATACCTTTCTCAACCAGAGCGTACACAGCAAGTATGACAAGGAAGGGAATGAGAAGAAATACGTCGAGGACTACCCGGGATGCAAGGAGTGCCATGATAACCCCCTCTACCGACCCCTGTCCTTTTTCAAGAGCGTGAGGCCCGGCATCTCCGAGGCTTCCCTGGGGCGGTGCAGGGTCTGCCACAAAAAAGACGAATTCATTTACCGCTTTTACAACCACGTGACAACGAGGCTGCACAAGAGCAGAAACCCCCTGAACATCGCCGAAACCTGCGCACGGTGCCATGATAATCCGGCCCTGGTTACGCGCCATGAGCTTTCAACAAAGGCGGTCTTTTCCTACGGCGAGACCTTCCACGGAAAGGCGGCCCGTTTCCTCGATGAACGGGTCCCTGACTGCCTTGACTGCCATGTGAATAAAGGGGAATCGGTCCACCAGATGCTGAGCAGCAAGAACCCCGGATCCTCTATCCATGAGGAAAACAGGGGCAAGGTCTGCGCAACAATCGACTGTCATCCGAACGCTTCTTCCAAGCTCGCCAAATACGCTGTCCATGCCGAGTTCAACCTTGAGCAGAGCCCGGCCCAGTACTTTTTCACCTTCTTCTTTATCGTGCTCACGGGAGGGACGCTGCTGCCCCTTATGGGGATAATCTTCCTTGATCTCGTGAGACGATTCTTTCCCCATTCATCAATAGGACGGAGGAAATAGCCATGGAAAAATACCCCCAGATTAAAATCAAAGACGGGAAGAAGTACTTTTACCGCTTTACCCTTAACCAGAGGATCCAGCACCTTATCCTGGCAATTACCGTGGTTCTTCTGGTGCTCACCGGGATGCCCCTGAAGTTTTCCGACGCCTCCTGGGCGCCCTATCTCTATGCACTGTTCGGAGGAATCAAATACGCACCTATCGTCCATAAGGTAAACGGGGCAATTCTGATGACCCTTTTCTTTTACCACATTTTCTACCTGATCTACGTGATACGGAAATATTACATCGACCCGATTAAGGCATCTGGAGAGGCAAAGCGGGGCAGTTCCCTCAAGGCCGTCCTCACTCAGAAGATGGTGCCCAACCTCAAGGACGCCCGGGACATCAGGGACCTTATGAAGTATCTCTTCTTCCTGACAAACAAGAGGCCCGATGGGGACAATTTCACATGGAAGGAAAAGTTCGATTACTGGGCGCCCTTCTGGGGTATGGTCATCATCGGTTTCTCCGGCCTTATCCTCTGGAGCAAGGAGATCGCCACGCAGATACTCCCGGGATGGTTCCTGAATTTTTCCCTCATCGCCCACAGCGACGAAGCACTGCTGGCAGCGCTTTTCCTGTTTATCTGGCACTGGTACAATGTTCATTTCTCGATCTCCGTGTTCCCCATGGGTACGGTTTTTCTCACAGGATACCTCTCGGAGGATCTTATGGTGGAGGAGCATTATCAGTATTACGTTGAAGTCATGAAGAAGGCGGGCCTTGAGCATGAAATTCTTCCGCCCCATGGCGCTCATGAACAGGAGTCACATGAAGGAGGTGCTGTGTCATGAAAAACTTTCTCTTCAAGATTTACATGCTCGGGTTTATGGCCCTGGTGGTATTCTTTATGGTCATCATCTGGAAAGTGACATTTGCCCATATCCTCCATGAGTACCATTCACGCCAGGAAGTGCAGGAGATCGCCAAAATCAAGGAGGAGCAGGCCCAGAAGACCGAGAAGTCGACCTTCGAAAAAATAATCCTTGAGAGCGAGGAACGGGTGAAGCATTACCTCGGCTACCGGATCCTTGAAGAGGTGAGGATCAAGGGGCACTTCCATCACATCGGATTTGACATCGGCCCGGACCAGCGGTCGTACTGCATAAAATGCCACGGCGACATCCCCCACGACAAAATAAAGGAGCTGAGGGCCTTTTTAAACATGCACGCCTTCTTTGTGAGCTGCGAGGCCTGCCATGTGAGGCTCGATGAGTCAGTGTCAACAGGCATATTCAAGTGGTATGACCGGACCTCCGGAGAAATCGTGGCAAGCCCGGTGACGAAGAGCAGCCCCGGGTCGTTCAGGGCGAAGATCATCCCCTTTGAAAAAATCAACGGCTCCATTCAGAGAATAGACTCGGACGAGAGGATCAATTTCGCCCTGGAATTCAGGCAGAGGGAACGGTCACTCACGGAGGCCCAAAAGTCGCGTGCCAAAAAGCTGATCCACAAGATCGTCAGCAAGCAGCCCTACCTGTGCGAAGACTGCCATCAGAAGGAAAACCCGCTTCTGCCTCTTGAAGACATCGGATACCCCAAAGAGAGGATCGACTCCATTACAAGCACGGAAGTCGTGGGCATGATCAAGAATTACACGAAATTTTATATGCCCAAGATGCTGCATCCGGGTGAGGAGACGGGTAAAGAAACGGCCGCTCCAAAGGAGCAGTCGTAAAAATTGCGCAGGCATTTTGTGCCGGAGGGCTCTCCCGTGGGAGAATACTGTTGTGTCCCGGGACAGGGTGCCGGCATATGCTGCCGGAAGGACTGCCCTTCTCTGTAATCCAGAATGATGAAACGCGTGAGAGGTAATGCTCAGACAGGATACTGTGGCATTTTCAGAGGGGTCCTCCTCGTGGTGCTCCTCGCAGTTTCCTCAGTGCCTGAGACTGCATGGGGAATGCGTCTTACCTATGTGAGACACCTCTTTGACATAACGCACCGCTTCAGCCAGCCCAGCGACGTTGCCGTTTCTCCGGACGGAATGATATACATCGTTGACGGCGTCAACAACGAGGTCAAGGTCTTCAACCGGGACGGCAGCTTCGCCTTTTCCTTTGGCAGCGGAGGGGCTCTAAAGGGACAGCTTAATTTTCCCATGGGCATTGCCGTCGGCAGTTCGGGGAAGGTCTACGTTGCTGATTCGGGCAACCACCGGGTACAGATATTCAGCCCCCGCGGGAGCTATCTCAGCCATGTTAATCTCTCAGGGAAGATCAAGCTTTCGGACCCCACAGATGTGGCAGTCGATGAGGCCAGCAGCAGGCTCTATGTTGCAGACAACGATAACCACCATATCCTCATGTATGATCTCTCCGGCCTCCAGCTCCTGCAGACCATTGGAGGCCCTGGTTCAGAAAAGCGGGAATTCCGGTACCCCTTTCTCATGACACTCGACCGGAACAAGTATCTTTATGTCACAGACGTGGTCAACACCCGGGTCCAGTCACTCAACCCGGACGGGTTGTTTGTCGCGGTCATGGGCGGCTGGGGCGTTGAGAAGGGCAACTTTTTCAGGCCCAAGGGCATCGCCGCAGACAGGGACAACAGGATCTATGTCAGCGATAGCTACATGGGCGTCATCCAGGTGTTCAGGGGTGACGGCCCCTTTTATTCCGCAGCAGGCGACCCCCAGACCGGCAGGGTAAAAAAGTTTATTACGCCCATGGGGCTTTTTATCGATTCCGGCAACAGGCTCTACGTGGTAGAGATGTTTGCCGAACGGGTAGGCGTCTATGCCATTGAGGGAGATAGTGAGTGAAACCCCTCTCTTTCATCATACTTCCCCTGATTCTCAGCGCGGGGATCTCCGTTGCAGAGGTTCAGGTCCCGAGAAACCCTGACTCGGCAAAAGAGTGCGCCATCTGCCATTACCGGTGGATAGATACGTTCTTCATTCACGGCAAGGGGTCCGACCTTGTGGAATACCAGTCTGAAAAGGTCGTCGCAAAACCGGAAATGTGTTTTTCCTGTCATGACGGAAGTGTTGTTGATTCCCGGGCCCGGGTATACAACGACCTGCGGCACAAGATAAACAGGCCGCCGCCCGAATCCATGAAAATTCCTGACATATTCCCCCTGGACAGTGAGGGGAACATGCAGTGCTCAACATGCCACACGGCACACGGCGTTCCCAGTGAAATGGGCATTGAAAAGACCATCTTCATCAGGACCTCGAACAGGGACTCTGCCATGTGCCGCATGTGTCACGCCGACAAAGACGGCGGCATAAAGTTCGGCAACCACCCCGTGGGAAAAACAGACATGCATATTCCCGAACGGCTCAGGAACTACGGTGCGATCCTTGGCGAGGGTAAGAACAATGTTATCTGCGAGACCTGCCACACGGTTCACGGATCGCCCAATGAGAGCTTTCTTGTTGAAAGCGCCCGGAACTCCCGTCTCTGTCTTGAGTGCCACAGCGACAAAAATATCTTCACTCCCGAGGGGAAAAGGAATCACTTCCATGTGATCAACGCTGTCCCGGGAAAAGTGAAAATACCCGGGGAGCTGATGGACAGAGGAGCCAAACTGGGCGGCAGGGGAGAGATCATCTGCCAGACCTGTCACAAGGTGCATAACAACCGGATCGAGGTACAACTGCTCCTCATCAAGAAAGACAGCTCTTCAGGCTTGTGCCTGACCTGCCACGGGGACAAGCAGTACCTCACTGACACAAAACACAATTTGAACCACAGCGCACCCGACGAGAAAAATCTGGAGGGCAAGACCGCTGCCGAGGGCGGTATCTGCTCACCCTGCCACCTTCCCCACAAGGAGGCCCGTCAGTCAGGAGAGGGGGCGGACTATACGACCCAGCTCTGTCTCAGCTGCCACAGCACGGGGAGGATTGCCCAGGAGACGATCCCGCCGGATTATAAACACCCCGTAGACGTCAACCCGTTCGAGATAAGCAACCCCGACATTCTGCTTACGTCAATCGGCGTGGACAAGGACAGTCTGCAGCTGCCCCTGTTCAATAAATACGGGGCCCAGGACAAGTCGGGCGCTGTCACCTGCGCCACCTGCCACGACCCCCACCGGTGGCGGCCTGACTCGACAGAAGGAGAAATCAGAAAAGACGTGAAAGGAACAAACCGGACATCCTTTCTCAGGGAGCCGTCGCCAGAACTGTGCAGGGAGTGCCACAGCAACAAGTTCACCATTGCCAATTCAAAACACGACATCCAGAAAGTCGCTGCTGAGGAAAAGAACTCTGCGGGCCAGACGCCGGCAGAGTCCGGCCTGTGCGGGGTATGCCACATTGTCCACGGAGGACAGAAAAGCTATCTCTGGGCCAGAGAAATCGCAACACCAAGCGGCGACATTGTGAGGGACTTGTGCGTGAGCTGCCACAATGAGAAAGGTATGGCAAAGGAAAAAATCGTGAAAGACTATTCCCACCCCCTGAACATATCGCCCGCTGAAAAGAACCTTCGCACTACCCTCCCGCTCTTTGACAGCGACGGCAAGGTTTCGGCAAAGGGCTTCATGACCTGCGAAACCTGCCATGACCCTCACCGGTGGGACCCCGTGAATGCAGTAGAAGGAGAACATTTCAAAGTGGAGGGGACCTCCCGGAACAGTTTCCTGAGGCTGGAAAACGCGCCCTCGCCCAGGCTCTGCGAAAACTGTCACCCTGAAAACGCCCTCGTGGAAAAGACAGACCATGACCTCATGGTGACAGCCCCTGAATGGAAAAATACCCTCGAGCAGACACCTGAAGAGTCGGGGACGTGCGGCGTCTGTCACGCGGTGCACAACAGCAGGAACAAGGTCGACCTCTGGGCGCAGGGCTTTGGCGGCGGTCCAGGAATCATGGACAAGATGTGCAACTCATGCCATGCAAAAAACAGCGTGGCAGAAGATAAAGTTCCCAAGGTAGATTTCCACCCTGAAGGGCAGCTGATCACCAATATCAATCACGAGATAAAGCACCAGCCCAACTACTTCCCGCTCTTCGACAATAAAACGGGCGAGGCTTCCACGGTAGGCAACATTTCCTGCCCCTCGTGCCACGACGTTCATATCTGGGACCCGAAATTTTCGCGAAAGGGAAAAGGCGAAAATGTCGAAGGGAGTGCCACCAACAGCTTTCTCAGGGCCCAGACCTACAGCATCATGTGTATCGACTGCCACGGCCTCGATGCGTTATTCAGGTTTAAATATTACCACGATCCTGAGGACCGGGTCGAAAAGAACAGCAGCCCCGTGATCATGCAGACCACGCCCTGAGGATATCCTCACCCCTTCGCTGACCATCTCCCTCCAAGACTGCCAAGAAAGGCGCCGATACTGTCAGCCACAAAATCACCTACGTCCGGGTGCCTGCCGGGAACGGCACCCTGATGAAGTTCATCAGTTATGCCATACAGGCAGGCAACGGCAAAGGCCGTGAAAAAGGCGTATTTCCTGAGCCCGCTTTTTACCATGGAGAGATATGTGAGGAAGGCAAGAGGCACATAGGCAGCCAGATGGACCACTTTGTCTAGGCCGTCCGTGAAATAGGCAAAGGGGAGCCTGCTCCGGGATGACAGATAAAAGATCAGCCCCATGTAGCAGAAGGTCATGCACCACCACGGAGCAGCCTTAACTATACGGTTCTTTTCCCCCTTCCGCCGGTGATGAGCATGAACGATATTCACGGTGTTCTATTGTACCCCATCCTCTTTTTTTAGGCTATGTTCAGGGCAGCGTGGCACAGGGAAGGCGATGCAGGAAAAGATATCCCGCTGACAACCAGCTGCCAGCGGGACACAAGCTATTTACAGGCCTGGGGCCTATTTCTCGATCGTTATTGCTTCTACAGGACAGGTGTCGGCGGCTTCCTGGCAGTCGCAGGTATCGCACTTATCCTCAGCCTTTACAAAGGCTTTTTCATCATCACCGAGCTCAAAAACCTCGGGGCACAGTTCAACACAGGTACCGCATCCGGTACAGGCGTCATAGTCAACTACAGGTCTCATGGGAACCTCCTCTGTTAGGGTTTAGTCTGAATCGTCAGACAGAATTGCCGCGTCTGAATCCTGCGAAAATTTCACAAGAACATTGTACCACAGATCGCGAGTGAGAATAACCGGCTAATCGGTCTATTAAAATCTCTAATTGACCGCCTCGCCCGGTGATCCTATTCTACAGGAGTAACAACGGCCATTACCACCAGCCGCTGGCCCTGGTCCGCGGAAAACCCGTGGGGGACCATGGGGTCGCAGGGAATGCACGTCTTTTCATCGGCCACGATTTTTTCATCGCCTACGGCGAAGGTCCCTTTCCCTTCTACGACATACATGAGGAGCCTCATCGGTGCCTTGTGGGGATCTAGTTTCTGCCCCGGCTCCAGGCACATGAGGGCTATCCTCATCTCGGGCTTGTCATCAAGCATTTCCCTGGAAATCCTGTTTGGGTGAAACTGAATAAGTTTTTTCAGATCAAGAACTGACATGGCATCTCCTTTCTGTCCATCCGTCTAATATTCTGTCCATGGCCGTTATTGTATCGAACGGAAACCTTTAAATGCTATGAGATACATCATAGTAACAGAGAGGCATGTTCTCCCTTCCTGTGGAGCGCGCAGTCTATGACAAAACAGAAGATGCTCCCCCAAATGAAAAGGTGTTTTGCGGCATTATTACTCATCAGAATTACCTTCATGAGATGGTTTGCAGCGATGACTTTATTGATACGTCATGACCGAAGAGGGAAGCAATAATTTAGATCATACAATGCGGCTCATCGGGGATGAACGATTAAAGCTTCTATATCCAGAATTCAGGATACCTGCGGTTTTCCGCAAGGTTGTTTACCAGCAGGGCCACGGCAAGCATGATCAGGGCCCCGGCCCCGACAGGAACGACTGCATAGAAAAACTCAAGGTTGTGGATTTTTTCGCTCCCGATAACCGCGATCAGGGCCGTTGCGCCGCCCGGCGGGTGAAGGGTCTTTGTTGCGTGCATAACGGCAATGGCAGTGGCCACAGCTGCTGACGACGCAATCCACATGTGCTCATTCAGGAGCTGGTAGCAGGCAACGCCGATGATGGCCGAAAAGACATGCCCGCCCAGGAGATTCCGCGGCTGGGCAAGGGGGCTCTTGATCGCCCCGTATATGAGCACCGCCGAAGCCCCGAAGGAACCAATGATCATGACCAGATCAGTATCTGCAAGCCTGTTGAAGTTGATATAGGCCACGGCAGCGATACCCAGAAAGGCGCCGATCCAGGACCAGAGGATTTCTGTGAAGCTCACCGCCGGAGGGCTTCCGGCGGTGCCTTTCATCTTGCTGAAATAATGTCTGAGCATAACCGGCAATCGTCACTCCATGGTCAGATGCTGATTTTGCGCAGGGAAGCCCGGACGATGTCTGCCCTGGAAACAATACCTGTCAGGCGGCCCTTTCCATCCACAACAGGGACACGGTTGATGCCTTTTTCAGTAAACAAACGGGCAATTTCACCGGCCGTGCTTTCTTCATTGACAGTGACCGCCGGAGATGACATGATGTCCTTCGCTTTCTGAGGACGAACAGACACTGCCACACATCCTTTCCCTTTCAGGCACTCGGCAACAACTCCCATAAAAGTTGTTCCCTTGCCTGTACCCATCCGGGAAAGAAAGTCCTTCTCTGATATGATCCCCGCCACCTTGTCATCCCTGCCAATCACCGGAAGGCCGGAAATCCCGCTGCGGGCCATGAGCTCGGCTACATCCTTCAGTGAGTCCTCTTCCCTGACCCGGATCACCTTTCCCGTCATGATGTCCCGTGCCCTGACTGACTGAGTGATCCGTGAAACTGCGTGACCATAGGCGAGCTGATACAGTTCCTTGAAATCGCCCGGGGTAATGTCCAGGTACCCGGGGATGTCCTTCATTGCTTCATAGACGTCATCGTCGGATATTGTCACCTCAAATGATACCTTTTCTCTTTCCCGGCCTTTACTCATTCATCCAATCCCTGGTCAATTCGTTTCCCTGAGCATATGATGACCGAAATACAGGCCTCATGCCTATGATGTGCATCATAGGGAAAGGGAACAGGCCGAACAGGATTCGGGAAAGCGTCTTCCCCTGCACAGCCCTGATATGCCCTGGTGGCAGAGGGCAAAGTCATACTTTAGGGGGTCTTCAGGGTCGAGTTTCCTGAGGGACACTGTTATGCTGCCGGCAGTCCGCCAATCCGGTGATGTCCTGTCCGTCAGGCCAATACACTGGGCTATCCTCAGGATGTGCGTGTCCAGGGGGATGATCAGCTTTGAGGCCGGTATCCTGTCCCATATCCCGAGGTCGATGTCCCTGTTTCTAACCATCCACCGGAGGAAGAGATTCAACCGCTTGCAGGCGCTCCCCTTCCGGGGTGATGGCAAGAGTTGTAACAGCCCGTAAGGCTTCTCCGCGCTTTTATAAACCGGCGTCGTATCCAGCGCTGTCAGATAATCAATAAACCCCTGCAGGGCAATCTTTATATCGACGTGATCCTCCCGGTAAAAATGATAAAAGAGATTCTTCAGCGATCCCCACTGCTTCAGGGCCCGGCTCACAATATATATCAGGCAGAGTATGTCCTGTTCCCTGTTAAAGCGGTAGCTGATCCCCCGCAGAAAGCGGCCGTCTCTTTTCATCGAGAAATTCCTGAAAAAAGACGCCGGATGGTCGCCGGCCGGGGCGAGAATTTTCCCGATAACGGGCCTGAAAAGGCCGACCTTCCCATAGGCAAGGCAGGCGGCCATAAACCCGGCAACTTCCCGGTCTTCCGGACAGGCGTAGCTTCGGGGAAAGGATATGGGATCATGGATAAGCCGCTCCGGGAAATTGTATTCCTCGTAGAACCTGTCCAGTATCTGCTTGAGGGGGGGCATACTTATTAATAGTAGCACAGTGTCGCCTGCTGATATCTGCTTTGACTCGCAGCGGGATTCTCTCTATAATCTATCTATGCCGGATATATTGAAAGACCTTCCCCTTGCCTTTATCCCCCTTTTTGTTGCCATGGACCCTTTCGGGATGCTGCCCCTCTTTACTGCTCTCACACGGGATATGTCTGTTCAGGAAAAAAAAGACGTCATCAAATATTCAACCCTGACTGCCCTTGTTGTCAGCATCGCCTTTGCCTTTATCGGCGATGCTGTCTTTGCAATTCTCGGGATAACGGTCAGTGACTTTAAAATCGCCGGGGGACTCCTGCTGCTTGTCATTGCCGTCCTGGAGCTCGTGGGGAGGGGCTGTGATCACAAAAAACCCGAGGATGTGGGTATCGTACCGCTGGGAGTTCCCCTCCTGGTGGGTCCGGCAGTGCTCACGCTCGTGATAGTACTGATTGACAATTACGGGATTATGCTGACTCTTGCTTCACTGGTGCTGAACCTGATGATTGTCTTTGCCGTGTTTACTGCAGAGCAGCCCATAACAAAGTTTATCGGCAAGAACGGACTTATGGCCATATCGAAAATAGTGGCGCTGCTCCTCGCCGCAATTGCCGTAATGATGATACGGCGGGGGCTTGAACAGTGGCTGATTCTATAACAGGGCGAATGGAGGGCAGGAAAGTGCCGGATCTCTCTGATGATGGACACTGTTTTGTCTGCGGGCCGAAGAACCCCATCGGCCTGAAACTGGATTTTATCTTTGACGGCACAACATTAAAGACTCGCTTTGTTCCCCGAAAGGAGCACCAGGGATACACAGACATTGTCCACGGCGGGATCATTGCCGCACTCCTCGATGAAGTCATGGTCAAGCTGGCCATTGAACGGGGGATGCCCGCGGTGACCGCCCGGATGGATATCCGGCTGAAGCACGCGCTGCCCGTTGGAGAGGAAGTCACGGTAGAGGCGGAAATTACAGGGGAGGCAAAAAAACTGATAGAGGCCTATGCAAGGGCAGTAGCCGCTGACGGAAAGGTCATTGCCGATGCACGGGGCAAACTGGTCAGAGTAAAATCCGAAATAAGGCAGCGCCGTAATAATGAATAATGATCAATTATCAATGCGAAATGAAAACGGATACCACGTAGCATAATTGGTCATTGATCATTACCATTCATAATTATCAGTACTTCTTGTTAAAGTAGTCTTCCAGGACCTTCCTGTGGTCAAAGGCCATCTCACCGGGAAGATTGTCCCTCCTGAATATGCCCGCTTCAAGCGCGTCATCGGCAGCCACAGGCTTTCCGGAGGCAGCGGCTATAAAGATCGTGGATATGGTGTGGTGCCGGGGGTCCCTGTGCGGGTCAGAGTAGGTGTGAAACTGCCGGATAATCCGGATGTCAAGGCCCGTCTCTTCCTTCATTTCACGGGACACGGCCTGTTCCAGCGTTTCCCCGTAGTCAACGAATCCTCCGGGAATGGCCCATCCGGGGGGAGGGTTCTTCCTTTTGATCAGTACAATGCCTCCCTCCGCTTCTATGATGGCATCAACTGATATAAAGGGGCTCTGCCTGCGGGGCTGCACAGGTCACTTCTCCTCCTGCCCTTCGTCCACTCTCAGGCTAAACTCCTTTTCCGGGGAGATTGTCGATATGGCGTGTTTATAGATAAGCTGCTCGTTTTGCTGTTTCAGCAGTATGACAAAGTTGTCGAAGCCCTTGATGATCCCCTTCAGACGGGTGCCGTTGACGAGAAATACCGATACGGGTATTTTCTCTTTCCTGAGGTTGTTCAGATAGAGGTCCTGAAGCTTCCGGTCCTTATTATTCATTTTTTTCTCCTATCTTCTAAACCGGCCGTTCACGGAGCCCCGTGTTCTCTGCCGCTCATTCCCCCTCCTCCGGCCTCTTCTGCACAGGCAGGAACTTGTGTAGCATTTTAACATCATTTGCCATTTTCGTAAAGATATCATGAGCCCCGGCACGTCCGGTGACGTCAACCCAGTGCACATCATGCTCCTTCCTGAACCAGGTGTACTGCCGCTTGGCAAACATCTTCGTCCGCTTTTTTATCAGCCTCACCGCCTCATCGAGATCAGCCTCATGATCAAGAAACATCTTTATTTCCTTGTATCCAAGGGCCTGAAGGGCTGTTCTGCCAGGGTTCATTTTCAGGAGTTCCTCTGTCTCCTCAAGCAGCCCCTCCTCCATCATCCTGTCAACCCTGGCTTCGATCATCCTGTAAAGCTCTTTCCTGTCCCGGGTAAGCCCTATTTTCAGGAAGTCATACTCCGGGGGGGCTGTTGAGTGCCTCTGCATCTCTGACATGGCCCTGCTTTCCGAGTAATACACTTCCAGGGCGCGAATGATGCGCCGTGAATCATTGGGCTCAATTTTACCGGCAGCATCGGGGTCAACGGATTTCAGTTTCTCATAGAGGTATTCTGCGCCCGATTCCCTTTGAGCAGCCGCAAGGGCTGTCCTCATCGCCTCATCAGCGGCTGGTCCGCGGAAAAGCCCCCGTGTCAGCGATGCGATATAAAGCCCGGTCCCTCCCACGACAAGAGGGATTTTCCCTCTCCCGTGAAGGTCCCCGATAATGGCCAGGGCCTTCTCCCTGAACAGTCCTGCGCTGAATGCCTGATCCGGATTGAGGATGTCAATAAAATGATGCCGGACTTCTTCACGCTCCTGGGGGGAGGGTTTTGCCGTGCCGATGTCCATGTGCCGGTAGACCAGCATGGAGTCGGCGCTGATGATCTCCGTGTCCAGTGCCTGTGCCAGAATAAGTGAACACCCTGTCTTTCCCACGGCCGTAGGGCCAAGGAGGATGATGACCGGTTTATTCTGGCGGGAATTCATCTCACTCCGGAGAACACAGGGAAGTTACAGCACTAGCGGCGGTCACGATCATGTACATTGAGATCACGAGGCTACTTCCTCCTGAACATCTTCTTCAGGTCATCCAGGGAGAGGCGGATCCGCGTGGGCCGCCCGTGGGGGCATTTGTCCGGCTCGTCAGCCTGGTCAAGGTCACCGATCATGTGGGAGAGCTCTTCATTACCGAGATGTTCGCTGCCCCTGACCGATCTGTGGCACGCCAGCCGGGCCGCAATGTTTTTCAGCAGGTCGTCGCCGGATTCGTCCCTGATGCCCTCTGTCTGCTCTTCAACAATGCCTGCCGCAACGTCCATGAGAAGCCCCTTGAGGTCGGCTTTGTTCAGGGCCCTCGGCAGGGACCTGATAATGACGTTGTTTCCCCCGAACTCATCAAGGTCGATCCCGAAGCCTCTGAGCAGGTCCTTTTCTCTGATAATGAGCTGATATTCCCGGAGCGGCAGCTCAATCCTCATGGGCAGAAAGAGGGGCTCGCTTTCAAGAGACGTCTTTTTCAGGAACCGTTCGTACATGATTCTTTCGTGGGCGGCGTGCTGGTCAACAATGAGCAGGCCGTCATTGGTCACCGTCGCCACAAATGATTCACCCACATGGAAAAAGGGCTGAACATGACGGGCCAGTCCCGATGCAAAAAAATCCTGCTGGGAAGCGGAAAATCCGGGCGAGGCATGCTCTCCTACAGAAGGGCTGTCCTGCCGGTGCAACTGATAGTCTGTCCCGCGGAAACCCCCTGCCCCCCGCACAGGCGTTGGTGCAGACAGGTCGATCTCGCATCCCGGATTCAGCGCTTCATACACGGCAGCCCCCACAAAGCGGTGAATGTCCTCTGGCCGTTCAAACTTGACCTCCCGTTTTGCAGGATGGACATTCACATCCACCCTCTGGGGATCAATGTCAAGAAAAAGGAAATAGGCCGGGTGCCTGTCCTTTGCGATGCCTTCCCGGCAGGCATGGTACACCGCGTGGTTTATGGTTGCGTTCTTGACCGGCCGTCTGTTCACAAAGATCATCTGATGACTCCGGCCAGCCCGGCTCACATCGGGGGTGGAGACAAATCCATTTATTTCCATGGACTTTGAGTCCTTTTTCACGTCAAGAAATTCTGCGGCCATTTCATCGCCATAGAGCTGGGCGAGCCTCTCTCTCAGGCCCCCTGCAGCAGGGGCGTTCAGGAGCTCATTGCCGTTATGGAGCAGCGTGAACGCTATTGCGGGATGGGCAAATGCCTTCTGCACCACCGTTTCGATAATGTGGGAGAGCTCCGTGGGGACGGTCTTGAGAAATTTTCTCCGCGCCGGCGTGTTATAGAAGAGGTCCCTGATCTCCACGGTCGTCCCCCTGACCGGAGGGGCCTCTGCCATGTTCCTGTTCCGGTTTGCCCCGATTTCGATCCTCGTCCCGGCTGTGGACCCCTCTGTCGATGTGGTCAGCGTCACCTTGGATACCGATGCAATGGAGGGCAGCGCCTCACCCCTGAAGCCGAGGGTCGTTATGTTGAAGAGCTCCTCCTCAGCCCGTATCTTGCTCGTGGCGTGACGTTCAAAGCAGAGGACCGCATCGTCCCGGTCCATGCCCCCCCCGTTGTCAGAGACCTTGATGAGTTTCCTCCCGCCATGAACGACTTCCACGTCTATCCTTGACGCCTCCGCGTCAATGGCATTATCGATCAGCTCCCGCACCACCGAGGCGGGACGCTCTATCACTTCTCCTGCGGCAATCTTATTGATCAGAAGATCGGGAAGAATGGATATTTTTTGCATGGCTAGCACCAGTGGAGAAAATGTATATCATCCCACATAATTTATTAATGTATAACCATTCCGGGGAAGGCTCTTAAAAAAGTCTTGAATGCCAAGAAGGGTTTGAAAGGGTAATAGAGCCTGTTCATGAGGTTTTCAAATCACACTGTTTTGATGTCCCGATTGCTGGAGGTATCTCTTCTAAGGTATGGCGCAATACTATTTTCAACCCTTCCCCGAAATTTATGAATGCAGGTTGGAATTTCTCAACAGGACTCCCCGATTATAGCAAAATTCAGGTGATCAAATCACATTTGACCACTAACTTACATTGTTCATAAATTTTCTTTCGGCTACAAACTCCCGGCGGTACTGGCTTTGAGCGGCCTTATTGTGCCGGAAGAAAAAACATGATG
>CP070788.1:2497118-2533418 GCA_020346765.1 Nitrospiraceae bacterium | reverse complement strand
GAAAGCTTAACAGGAAGGCGGCAAAGCCCTTCGAGCCCGTGACGCTCAAGGAAGACGTGACATTTGAAGAGGTTGCGAAAGTCGAGGCCAGATTGCTGGATTTCCCCGGACTCCAGATCGAGGTTGTCGGGGGGAGGGAATACCTGTATGGGCATTCGGCAAGCCATGTCCTGGGGTATATCGGAAGCATGTCCGCCCGGCAGATGGCGGAGCCCAAGTACAGTGACATTCCTCCCGAATCCATTATCGGGCAGTATGGCATCGAAAAGGTTTACGACGAGGTCTTGCGGGGGATTTCAGGAAAAAAGGTCATTGAAGTCGACGCCATCGGCAGGATCGTGAAGGTCGTGAGGATCCAGCGGCCGATCAATGGTCGGAACATCAGGCTTACCATCAACATCGACCTTCAGGTCGAAGCTGAAGAGAGCCTGCGCGGAAAGGCGGGCGCTGTTGTGGCGCTGAAGGCGGACACGGGGGAGGTGCTGGCCCTTGCCAGTTCTCCCACCTTTGACCCCAACCTCTTTGTCAGGGGAATAAGGCAGGAGGAGTGGAGGAAACTCATCAATGATCCCGGGAAACCCTTGCTGAACAGGGCAATCCAGAGCCAGTTCCCGCCGGGGTCTACCTTCAAGATCATTACGGCCATTGCAGCCCTGGAGCAGGGCATCGTGTCCGATCATTCCGATTTCTACTGTAATGGCTCCCTGTATTTTGGACGGGTCTTTCGATGCTGGAAGGCCGCGGGCCATGGGGCCGTTCAACTGCACAAGGCCATCGTCGAGTCCTGTGATGTATACTTTTATGAAGTCGGAAAAGAGCTGAACATTGACGTGCTGGCCCAGTATGCCTTTGGATATGGACTGGGCAGGCCCACGGGGATAGGCCTTGAAGGCGAAGTGTCCGGACTGATTCCCACAAGCGGCTGGAAGTCAAGGACCAGGAAGGAAGGATGGTACACCGGGGAAACGCTGAACACGGTGATCGGGCAGGGTTACGTGTCGGCCACGCCCATCCAGATGGCCCGGGCCATTGCAACGGTCACGAACGGTGGAAGGCTGTATGAACCCACTATTGTCATGGAATCCGGACAGGGTCCCAAGACTGTGGGCCAGGTAAAGATACATCCCGAAAACCTCCGGTTAATCAGGGAGGCACTGGCCGGTGTTGTAAGGGAGAAAAAGGGCACGGGACATCTGGCTGAATCAGAGGTCGTCAGCATCGGAGGAAAGACGGGCACATCCCAGGTGATTAGCGGCGTAACCCGCGAGGAAGACCTGCCGCACAGGTTCAGGGACCATGCCTGGTTCGTTGCAGTCGCTCCTGTGGAGCGTCCTGAAATTGCCGTGGCCGTATTTGTCGAGCATGGAGGACACGGGAGTTCTGCGGCGGCCCCGATTGCCAAAAGGGTAATCGAGGCATATTACGATAAAGACAAAGGAGAAGAAGAAAACCGGCCCGGCCCGCAGGGCACGTGAACAGGGCTGGAGGATCAGGGTTACGATGATAGACCGGAGACTTATCGCCAACTTTGACTGGACCATTCTGCTTGTGGCAGTTGTGCTGTCCCTCATCGGCGTCATGACCATTTACAGTGCTACCCGCCCCCTGCATGAGGCGGCGCAGAAAACCTTTTACATGAGGCAGCTTTACTGGATCGCCCTGAGCCTGATCACTTTTTTTGTCATGGTGAGCATTGACTACCGCTTGTATCTCAAACTCGCCTATGTCATTTTTGTTTTTGGAGTTGTCCTCCTCGTCCTGGTCCTGATGATCGGAAGAACAGGAATGGGCGCCCAGAGATGGATACACCTGGGGGTTGTTTCGTTTCAGCCGTCGGAGTTCTTCAAAGTATTTTTCATTATTACCCTGTCCCGCTACCTCTCTTTTTTCAGGCCTGGGGCAGGACTGGGATACAGGGAACTGCTCAGAATGGTCCTCATCTTTCTCACGGTTCCTGCTGTCCTCATCCTCAAACAGCCTGATCTCGGGACCATGCTGCTGCTGAGCTTCATTTTTGTCGGAATGATTCTTGCAGCAGGGATCCGGAGGAAAATTCTCCTGACGATCGTCATCGCCGGGCTCATTGCCCTTCCCTTTGCAGGGAAAATGGCCTGGAAGGGGATGAAGCAGTATCAGAAACAGCGGATCATCGCCTTTATCGACCCCCAGGCAGACCCCCAGGGCGTGGGGTATCACATCAACCAGTCGAAAGTTACCGTCGGGTCCGGGGGGTTCTGGGGGAAGGGATACCTGAAGGGCACCCAGGGGCCTTACCGCTTTTTACCGGAAAACCACACGGACTTTATCTTTTCCATCTTTGCCGAAGAGTGGGGGTTTGCAGGCAGCCTGATACTGTTTCTCCTGTACTTCTATATCATATGGCGAGGGTTTGACACGGCGGCCAAGGCGCGGGACGCAGAGGGAAGTTTCCTTGCCCTGGGCGTTACGTTGATGTTTTCACTCTACTTTTTCATCAATATCGGCATGACCCTGGGGATGATGCCCGTCGTTGGTGTGCCGCTTCCCCTCATGAGCTACGGGGGAACGGCCCTGCTTTCGAACTTCCTGGCCCTGAGCATGATAGAAAACGTAAGGATGAGAAGGTTTGCGTCCTACTACTGATGCGGGCGGTGTCCAGGGTTTGCAGAACTGTCCGGAACAGCTATAATACAATTCACCTTGGCTGGTAAACCGTTTCTGACTCCGTCATGATTGTACGAATTATCGAATTCATCGGTGCCCTCCTCGAGGGGCCCCTCCTGGGGCTTGGACGGATCATTCTTTTGCTGGGTTCCACCCTGAAGCTGATGGCGCGTCCTCCCTTTGAAATGAAGAGCGTGGTAAAGCAGATGCTCGAGATCGGCGTAAACTCCCTCCCGGTGGTGCTGATCACGGCCGTGTTTACCGGGATGGTGCTTGCACTGCAGAGCTATACGGGGTTTAAGCGTTTCGGGGCCGAGGGGCTTGTGGGCACCGTTGTCGCCCTTTCCATGACGAGGGAACTGGGGCCGGTCCTTTCAGCGCTGATCGTTACAGGCCGCGCTGGCGCGGCCATTGCCGCTGAAGTGGGTACAATGAGGGTCACCGAGCAGATCGACGCCCTGGAGGCCATGGCCACGAACCCCGTAAAGTACCTTGTCGTCCCCCGGTTCATGTCGGGGATTGTCATGCTCCCTGCCCTGGCCATTGTCACGGACATCGTGGGGATACTCGGCGGGTACGTGGTGAGCGTCTTGCTGCTCGGCACGAATTCAAGGTCCTATCTGCGGGCTACCTGGGACTTTCTCCAGGTCCAGGACATTTACAACGGTCTGGTCAAGGCCTGCTTTTTCGGGGCGGCCTTCACGCTGATCAGCTGCTACAAGGGATTCTATACCACGGGAGGGGCCGAAGGCGTCGGGCGGGCGACCACAGGCGCCGTTGTCTACTCGTCCATGACGATCCTCATATCGGACTACTTCCTTTCGGCATGGCTTTTTAAATGAGGAGGACGCGGTTGCCTGCCCTGACGGAGAAAGAACTGCTGACGATTACAGGACCATGACATGATCGAACTCAGGGATGTCCATAAATCTTTCGGGGAGAATCATATCCTCCGGGGGGTGACGTTGAGGGTAGAGAGGGGAGAGAGTATTGTCGTGATCGGCGGAAGCGGTTCCGGCAAGAGCGTGCTCCTGAAACATATTATCGGACTCCTTGAGCCGGACCGGGGATCGGTGCTGATCGATTCGGCGGACCTGTCCCGCATGGATGAGGACGGCCTCCACGAGGTAAGGAAGAAGTTCGGTATGCTCTTCCAGTCAGCTGCCCTCTTTGACTCCATGAAGGTCTGGGAGAATGTGGGGTTCAGCCTGAAGCGCCACACGCGGATGAACGATTCAGAGATCCGGGACGTGGCCGTCCGCAAGCTTGGGATGGTGGGTCTTGTGGGAATCGAAGACGTCATGCCCTCCCAGCTCTCGGGAGGAATGCGGAAACGGGTGGGGCTTGCCCGGGCTATCGCCATGGAGCCCGAAATCCTTCTGTACGATGAACCCACAACAGGGCTTGACCCCATCATGGCCGACGCAATAAATGACCTGATTATAAAGATGCGAGAGACCCTGCATGTGACGTCCGTGACCATTACCCATGACATGAAGAGCGCCTACAAGATTGCGGATACCATCGCGATGCTTTATAATGGGGTGATTATTGCGAGAGGAACACCCGCTGAAATCCGGAACACGTCAGACCCCGTTGTCAGTCAATTCATCGAGGGGCGTGCCGAGGGCCCCATTATCCTGGAAGGTATAGAGAAGTGAGAAAAGCGTCGACAGAACTGAAGGTCGGTCTCTTCGCGATCATCGTCATCGTCTTTCTTACCTATATGACGTTCAAGGTGGGGAGCCTCCCCATGATCTGGGAAAAGGGCTACCGCCTGTATGTGTATTTCGATGATATCAGCGGTCTCGATGAACAGTCCCGGCTGACCATTGCCGGTGTTGAAGCGGGCGTGGTCGACAGAATCGAGCTTACGGAAGGCAGGGCGCGGCTGACGCTGCTCATCAACCCCGACATCAGGATCTTCAAAAACGCAAAGGCCTCCCTGAGAATGTCGGGCCTGCTGGGCACCCGGTCCCTGTCCCTGACAACGGGGACTTCAGACCAGCCGGTGCTGGGAAACGGTGATACCATTGAATACGCCGTTCCCGCTGCTGATATCGGGATGCTTGCTGACCAGCTTGCCACGGCAGCGTCATATCTGAGGGACCTCACGGAGAACCTCAACAACGTCCTTGGTGAAACCCAGCGGGAGGAACTGAGGGAGTCCATCGGCAATCTCAGGGTCATCACGGGAAACCTCAGGGAGCTGTCACAGGACAGCAAGGAGCCCATGGGAAGGATCATTGCCCAGCTTGATGTCTTTACCCGGTCCCTCAGTGAAGACGGCCCGGGGTTTGTGGAGGACATGAGGAGCGTGGCCAGGACCTTGAACGAGAAAGGCCCGGCACTCATCGACAACCTTGACGAGGCTGCCCGGGAACTGAAAGAGGTCATTGGAGAAAATCGCTATGCCTTCCGGGAAAGCATGGACAATATCAGGGAAGCTTCAGAGTCGGCAACGAAGATAGCCAGGAAAATCGAGCAGGGCGAGGGCACACTGGGTAAGCTCTCAAAGGATGATACGCTCTATAACTCACTGACGAAGATCTCACAGACAGCAGAAAAGTCCTTTGATTTTGTGGAACGGCTCAGGACCTATCTGGATTTCTATACGGAATACAATACAGGGGAATCGGAGTGGAAGGGTTATTTTGACCTGACGCTGCAGCCGCAGAAGGACAAGTATTATATTCTCGGTCTCGTGTCAGACCCCCGGGGTTCCGTGGAGACTACGGAGACGACGATAAACGGGTTTACTGTGACCGAAGAGGAAGTGAAGAGCAAGGTGGAGTTTACGGCCCAGTTCGCCAAGCGCTTTAATGATGTTGCCCTGAGGGTCGGACTGATGGAGAACACCTTTGGCGTTGGAGCGGATTACTTCTTCTACGATGACCGGGGGCGGATAAAACTGGACCTGTGGGACTTCAGCGCCGATGAGGTAGATGCGGACAATGCCCATGGTCGGCTGGGGATCGATTACAGTATTTTCAAATACCTCTTTGTCAGCGGCGGCATTGACAACTTCCTCAATTCGGATCGCCGGGGGGTGTACGTGGGTGGAGGCGTGAAGTTTGAAGACGAAGACCTTAAATATCTCTTCGGGAACTCCCCCAGCATTAATCTTCAGTGACGGGAGCGCCTCCGGGCAGATTTCCCCTTCTGCGCTGCTCGTCCTGCTCGCCGGCAATGCACCCGCCGGGACTTCCCCGGCCTGACCATGGCACCGGACCCCTGCGCTTTTCACGGGCCCGCAGGGGGCAAAGGCACAATAAAATAAGTTATTGAAATAGGGTATACTAGGAACCTGCATGTACCGGAAAAAGACACAGAGAATGTTACGCAGCATGAGAATATTCATGGTGATTGCCCTTTCAGGCATGGCCCTTGCGGCAGGCTGTTCAAAGAAGGACGTGAGGACGGGAAGTGACACTGTTCAGCCACCGCCGGTCAGGGGCACTGAAAGGCCGGCCCCTGTGAGGGCAGGAGTGTCTGCAGCGGGGAAAAAGGTGCTGGCATATTTTGAGCCGCTGAATGGCCTTGTGACGGAGCAGGACGGGACAGAGGTAACAATCAGTCTTGATGAGGGGGGACCTGTCCGGAGAGGGATGAGGCTTTCCGTCTACCGGGAGGGTGAACCTTTCTATCATCCTGTTACCAATGAACTCATTGGCAGGACTGAAGAGTTTGTCGGCCGCATTGAAACTGCCGGGGAAGAGGGAAGCAGCGGGATGTACCCCTGCACTGTTCTCAGCGGCGACGTCAGGGAAGGGGACAGGGCCCGGATCAGTTCCTCAAAAATAAAGCTCGCTTTTTTTCAGGACAGGAAAGCGAACTGGCCTGTGTCCGAGGCTTTTTACAATGAGCTGCGAGATTCGGGACGCTTTGAACTTGTTGAATCCTATGCACCGGACATCAATCCCGACTCCGTGCTGAACATAGCCGGTAATCTTCGAGCGGAGGCAGTCCTGATACTATCGACCCCGCTCAGGGAGGGGGCGAGAGTGCTGAGCGCGGAACTCTACTGGGTCGAGGACAGGGACCATTTCGCGTCTATCGAGGAAAAGGTCCAGGACGCTGCTGCTGTTGTATTGCCCGAAGAGGAGTTTATCGTCAGGTCTTTTACCGACAGGGAACCCTGGAGAAAGTTAAGCCTCCCCGGTGGTCAGCTCGTAGCCATGGGCGATGTGGACGGCAATGGTACGGCCGATTTCATCGTGAGCGACGGCAGAGACATTCAGATTTACAGCGTGGACAGGGAACTCCGTGAATTATGGAATATAAAGGGAGAGGGCGAAGGCGAGCACCTCTCCCTGGATGTTCTCGATTGTAACGCAAACGGACGGGCCGAGATCTTTGTGACCTCCGTAGTGAACGCGGGAAAGATAAGCCCCGAAGTGCACGAACTGTACACGGAACCGATCAGGGTGAACTCCTTTGTCCTGGAATTTGACCCGTCGCAGGGATATGAGAGAATCGCAGACAACATTCCTTACTTTCTGAGGGTCATGGGCAAGACCCTGCTCATGCAGGGTTTTAATGCAAAGCATATTTTCAGAGGCCCTGTCTACAGTGCCCTGTGCAAGGACCAGCGCTACATGCCCGGCGACGCCCTAGAGCTTCCGGAGCAGGCAGACATTTACGGGTTTACCTACGTTGACTGGAACAGCACCGGTGTGACTGACCTGCTCACCTTTGACAGCAACGGCCACCTGTACCTCTACGGCCAGGATGGACACCTGAAATGGCGGAGCCCCGATTCCTACGGACCGTTCCCCTTCTCCTTTGAAAGCAGGACCACGTCGCCGGTAAACCGGACAGTCAAATGGTCCCTTCGGGGAAGACTCTCCCCCATCAGGACGGACCGCGGACAGGAGATCGTTGTCCTGAAAAGGTCGCCCCTGCTTCCCAACGTCCCGGGCCTCGGGATCAAAAATGCCCGCGTTTTTTCGCTGTGGTGGGACGGCGGGGGCATGGATACGCGGATGGTCCTTGATGAGATCCCCGGTGCGGTAACAGACTTCTGGATCCAGGGAAGGGACCTTTACATCATTTCCCGTGGAGGCCTCTATACGCTGTTCGGCAATCTGATCAAAGGAGAACTATCAAAAGGCAGCATGCTCTACTTTTACAGTTTTGCCCCGCTGGAGAATGCCCAGTAGTATGAACGGCTTTTCATGCGTGCCCGCAGATGCAGAGGGAAATGAAGCTTAGGCATGTGGCATTGATCATGGACGGAAACGGCCGCTGGGCCAAACTCAGGGGACGTTCGCGGATCGAGGGGCACCGGAACGGCGTCAAGAGGGTCAATGAAATCATCGATGCGGCGCTTGATCAGGGCCTTCAGGCAGTCACCTTCTATACGTTTTCCATGGAAAACTGGCAGCGGCCCCGGCTCGAGGTTAACGCTCTCATGGGCCTTCTGAAGGATTTTGTGAAAAAAGAAATGAACAGGCTTCATGAGAAAAACATCCAGTTCAGGGCGGTCGGCGATATCGGCAGGCTGCCCCGGGGAGTGCAGAAGGTTCTTTCAGAGTTTGAAGAGCTCACCCGCGGGAACACGGGCCTCATTGTGTCGAGCGCCCTCAGTTACGGCGGAAGGGCGGAAATCGTCCATGCCGTAAGGCGGATCATGGAGAAGGGAATCGCTGCCCCTGACCTGGACGAGAAGACGATCGGGGACCATCTCTATACCGTGGGTATTCCTGATCCCGACCTGATTATAAGGACGAGCGGCGAAATGCGGTTGAGCAATTTTCTTCTCTGGCAGTCGGCCTATGCGGAATTCTATTTTACCGATGTGCTGTGGCCTGATTTCAGCAGGAAAGAGTTTTTCGCAGCCATCGAGGATTTCCGAAACAGGGAGAGAAGGTTTGGAGGGCTGAAGGCAGAGATCTGATTTCCATGACTGAGATACAGAACAGAAAAAAATCCGGCACCGTGTTTAAGCGGCATTTTGTGGCAGCGGCCTTTGTGCCCCTCTTTATTGCCTATCTGTACTACCTCCCCCCCTTCCCCTGGTTTTTCGCACTGCTGCTGCTCGCTATGATGACTGCCCTCTGGGAATTCTATGCCATGTACCGGGTGACCGCCGTACTCCGCATCCCCGGAGTGCTGCTGGGAGGCGTACTGTTTTATCTCTTCTGCCATCATCCCCCCCTTCTGATGAACGGATTTTTTATCACCCTTTTTCTCCTGATGCTCATCAGGCTTTTTTCCGCGAAGACCCCGTCAGGCTCAATGACGGAGATGGGCCCGCTCGGGATGGGGCTCCTCTATGTGGGAGGGTTTCTGGGCTTCCAGTGGCTGCTCAGGATGGAAGCAGGCATGGAGTACATATTTCTTCTCTATGCTTCTGTCTGGCTTGCGGACAGCGGGGCTTTTTATATGGGGACCTACCTGGGAAGGAACAAGCTTTACCCTTCGGTCAGCCCGAACAAGACGTGGGAAGGGGCTGCAGGAAGCGTTCTGGGAGGTGTCCTGGGGGCAGTTGTCATTAAAACGGTATTTGCCATGGACGGGATGTCCCTGGCCGCGGCAACGGGAACGGGAGTGATCATGGGCATTGCGGCACTTCTGGGAGATCTCATTGAATCCATGTTCAAACGGGATGCAGGGGTGAAGGACTCGGGCATGTTTATACCGGGGCACGGTGGAATTCTGGACAAACTGGACGGCCTGCTCGCTGCCGGGCCGGTCCTCTATCTGGTCGTGAGGTATCTGTGAAAAACATTGCCATCCTCGGTTCAACAGGCTCCATAGGAAGAAACACCCTCGAGGTTGTTGCCAGGCACCCGGAGAGGTTCAGGGTTTCTGCCCTTGCTGCGAAGAACAATACTGATCTCCTGGAACGTCAGATAGAACAGTTCAGGCCGAAGGTTGTGGCCCTCTTTGACGGTGAAGCAGCAGAGCGGCTCAGGAAAAGGAACCCGTCGATTGCCGTATGTGAGGGAACAGATGGCCTGGTCGAAGCTGCCACCCTTGTTGGTGTTGACATGGTAGTGTCGGCCATCGCGGGGTCTCCGGGCCTTATCCCTACCTATGAGGCGATCCGCGCTGGCCGGGACATTGCCCTGGCAACAAAAGAGACCCTGGTCATGGCAGGCAGCGTCATCATGTCAGAGGCCTCCAGGCAGGGCGTGCGGATAATTCCCGTTGACAGCGAGCACAGTGCCGTGTTCCAGTGCCTGGAAGGGAGATCCATGGAGGACGTGGAGAAGATTGTCCTGACCGCATCGGGCGGGGCCTTCCTGAACAGGAGCGCCGGTGAGCTGGCCCATGTGACCCCTGCCGAGGCATTACGGCATCCGAACTGGGAGATGGGCAGGAAGATTACCATTGACTCGGCCACGCTGATGAACAAGGGACTTGAAGTTATCGAGGCGCACTGGCTCTTTTCTGTCCCCGTGGAAAAGATAGGGGTGATTCTTCACCCCCAGAGCATTATTCATTCCATGGTCAGATTCATTGACGGCAGCGTCATCGCCCAGATGTCTGTGCCGGATATGAAGGGGCCTATCAGCTATGCCCTGTCATACCCCGGCCGGTTTGGGAACGTCCTGCCGACCCTTGACCTGGCGCGGATCGGGGAGCTCACCTTTCGGGAGCCTGACCGCGAAAAGTATCCCTGCCTTGCCCTCACCTTTGAGGCCCTCAGGGGGGGAGGGACAATGCCCTGCGTGCTGAACGCGGCCAACGAGATTGCCGTTGAGGCCTTTCTCAATGAAGAGATATCCTTCATGGACATTCCCCGCGTTGTGTCGGAAACCATGGCCGGACACAGGCCGGGCAGCGGCGAAACCATTGATGACGTGATGCATGCTTCAGAATGGGCAATGAAGAGGGCAGCGGAGATCATCATGAAAGCGGAAACGCGCTGACTGCCGGGCGGGTATATCGGCCTTTTGATTTAAACCCTAAAAAAACTATAATAAATGGTAACGCTCAAATCACAGGAATAAAGGATATTTCATCATGACATTAATCTGGGCAGTAGTTCTTTTTGGTCTCTTGATATTTTTCCATGAGCTTGGCCACTTCATCCTGGCCAAACTCACGGGGGTCAAGGTCCTGAAGTTTTCGCTGGGGTTCGGCCCCAAGCTGATCGGGAAAAAAATAGGCGAAACAGAGTACCGCATCTCGTTGGTTCCCCTTGGCGGCTATGTGAAGCCCCTAGGAGAAGAACCTGGCGAGGAAATCGCTGAAGAGGACAGGCAGCGGGCTTTTAACTTTCAGCCTGTGTGGAAGAGGGCGGCCATTGTGGTCGCCGGTCCCGTGTTCAATCTCGTGCTGGCCTTTCTGATCTTTACGGTTTTTCTGGGGCTGAAACTGCCCGTGGCGATCCCTGATCTGGACAGCATTACCACGACCATAGAAGCCGTTGCCGAGGGTTCACCGGCATCTGAAGCCGGGCTCAGGAGCAACGACACTATCCTGTCCGTTGACGGGACATCAGTCCATGACTGGAATGAGATGTCCGGGATATTGTCCGATAATCCCGGGAAGGAACTGGCCCTCAAGGTGAAACGGGGTGAGAGGACACTGGACATGACCGTTACACCGAGGCCCACAACCGTAACAGATGAAAAGGGGAAAGAGGTCGTCATCGGGAGGATCGGCATCTCGAAGAAAATGGATGCCACGGTCATCGAGAGCACGAGCCTCTTTGACGCGCCCTTTAAAGGGCTGCAGGCCGTCTATGGGTGGTGTGCCCTGACGCTTGAGGTCGTCGTCAAGCTCTTTACGGGCGGTGTGTCGGCGAAGCAGATCGGCGGGCCCATACTGATTGTTGACGCTGCCGCAAAGGCAGCGGCCGTGGGGGCCTTTACCTATTTCAATTTCATTGCCATCATCAGTATTAACCTTGCAATTCTCAATCTGCTGCCCGTTCCTGTTCTGGACGGCGGGCACATTCTCTTTTTCTGCATTGAAGCACTGAGAGGCAGACCCCTGAGCGAAAAAATAATGGGCGCTGCCACCAAGGTGGGCATGGCACTGCTGTTTCTGCTTATACTGTTTGTTTTCTACAATGATATCGTGAGAATTGTGATACCCTGGGTGCAGGAGTCCGTGAATTCAGGGTAAGATACCCATGTCGCGGCCGCCGTCAATAGAAAAGCGGATCTCATCGGGAGGGGTCATATTCCGCCCGCACGGGCACGGCGATGACCCCGGGCAGGGAACAGCGGTGGCCCTTGTCGCGGTGAGGGGCAGCAGGTCCTGGTGCCTGCCCAAGGGCATGATTGACAAGGGTGAGGACGCCCCTGCCGCCGCACTGAGGGAGGTCCGGGAGGAAACAGGCCTGACAGGGGAGATCATCAGCAGGATCGGGCAGATATCCTACTGGTATTTTCTCAGGCAGGAGCAGCGGAAGGTAAATAAGACGGTCCACTTCTTCCTGCTGAAATACCTGGAGGGAAGTACCGATGATCATGACCATGAAGTGGACGAAGCACGATGGTTTGCCATCGACGATGCTCTGGGGCGGCTCTCCTATAACAGCGAACGGGACATCCTGCGCAAGGCACGGGGAATGATTGAAGCGCATCTCCGATCGAAAGAACCATAGTTCCCTACATCTGTAGTTCCAAACTACTAAGGAACGGTCTTGGTTTCCGCTCACTCAAAGCTCCGGCCCTCTGGTACTTCTTCTCTATGGCACTATCGTCAGTCCGCCCCCTTGGCCATGTACAGCTTTATTTCATTAAGCTCGCCCATGTACGCATCGTGTTTTTTTTCATCTTCCAGCAGGTGCTCAAGAAGCATCTTCGGGATGGGGAGGCTGCTCATTGCCAGCGCCTGCTCGGCCGTCTCAATGGCGTTTTTCTCTATGAGGGCGTGCTTATCCACAAAGAAGTCAATGACCTTGAGGTCATCGGTGGTAAAAGTCACTGTCGAGTCCAGGCTGAGCCTGATTGCTTCAAGTATCCGGCGATGTTTCTGTGAGTCCATCTTGACCATCTCGATCATGGTCTTCAGCAGCGGGTTTTGCTCTGACCGATAAGGTCTACGGCTGATTCAATGGTGCTGTCTTCCATCACGATCCAGTTCTTGATGAGTTCTTCGAATTTTTTTCTGTTTACGGGGCTAGTCATGGTCCGTTCTCCTTTCCTCCATCTCTGAAGAAACTGTATCACAGGATAGGTGGCGCCACAAGACGTATGACAGTTCCATAGAGCAGAAGTGCCATAGTGCCGTAGTTCTGTAATGCTTCGGCACTGTGACACTAAGGTTCTTTGGCACTAAGACGATCAAGGGCGAACTTCAGGCCCTCTGTCTTTCCCTCCCAGTAGGCAAGCCGGTCGCGGGTAATCGTGATGTTGTAATGGTCTTTAGGCTTTTCAGCCTCCAGTTTTCTGAGGTGTTCCCGCACTTCATCCCGCTTTTTTACCGTCTGTTCATATTCTTCCCGCAGTGCACGTTCCATGGTCAGTCCCTTTCCCGATGCCGAAGTTCTGTCCTCGTATCACAACAGTCAGTATACGGATACTGCCTGCTTCTTCTATTATACCGGGACGGAACCGTTATGAGCGACGACCTGCATGATTCATGGCTAACTGCATCCCAATGGGAGCACAAGGGGAGGCTGGTAAGGAAGTGCTATGCGATATCTATGAAAAACGAGCAGGGTCCCCTTTGTGCATATAAAGATGTTAAATGAAAAATTCGATATTTGGGAAAAATGCGGATAATACGTAAACGTGAAGACCGTGTGTACCCCCGGCTTTATAAAAAGCAGAAAATCTGATTAAATAGGAAAACCGCATATGGAAAAGTCAATGCGCGATTATTTCATCGTGGTCTTCCTGGCAATGCTTGCCGTAACCGCGATGCCCTGCGTTCATGCCGGGGCAGTTGAGTTCGCTGAGTGGCTTGACGCCTTCAGGCAGGAGGCGCGGGCACAGGGCATCACGGAGGACACGCTTGAAAGGGCATTTGCAGGTGTGGAGCCCATTCCCCTCGTGATAGAGCTTGACCGGAACCAGCCTGAGTTCAAGAAGGACTTCCGGGCATATCTGGATCTGATGGTGAATAAGCGGAGGATCTCCCGGGGCCGCCTGATGCTGGCACGCCACAGTGAGATCCTTGAAAAGATCAGGAGGCACTACGGTGTTCAGCCCCGGTTTATCGTGGCCCTGTGGGGGCTTGAGACGGACTTCGGCAGTATGAGCGGCGGTTTTCCCGTTGTTGGGGCCCTGGCCACGCTTGCCCATGATTCGCGGCGGAGCGCTTTTTTCGAGGCTGAGCTCCTGCATGCACTGAAAATTCTTGACGAAGGCCGGATTGGCATTACGAATATGGAAGGGTCCTGGGCCGGCGCCATGGGACAGGTACAGTTCATGCCGTCCACCTATGTGCGCTATGCCGTAGATGAGGACAGGGACGGCCGCAAGGACATCTGGAGCAGCCTCCCTGACGCCTTTGCATCGGCAGCGAACTATCTCTCCGACTATGGCTGGCGTGCTGAAATGACCTGGGGGCGGCAGGTCACACTGCCAGATGGGTATGATGAGAATGCATCGGGGCTGAGCCTGAAAACGTCGCTTGCCGCGTGGCAGGAGGCAGGGGTGCGGAAAGTGGACGGCGAGAACCTGCCGGTCTATGACACAGACGCCTCCCTTGTCCTTCCCTCGGGTATTGAGGGCCCTGCCTTCCTAGTTTACCAGAATTACCGCGCTGTCATGCGCTGGAATCCCTCCCACCTCTATGCCCTTGCCGTGTGCCACCTGGCGGACAGGCTGGTAGGGGGAGGGCCGCTGGAGGGTATGCCCTGATGGAACGGTCCGGATACTGAAATTATTGACCCGCAGTTTTTTTCTTTCTGGCCGATTTCTTTTTCCCGAAGGGACACACCCTGATGCACACCCCGCAGAAGGTGTATCCGATCTCGGGAAGTTTTTGAAACTCAAGGAGCTGATGGTGGCACCTGTCCAGGTGGAGCGCCTCCTCGCGAGTTGCATAATGACTCTCCGTTGAGACGTTTTTAATGGCCCCCGCAGGGCAGGCCTCTGTGCATTCCGTGCATGTGCCGCACCGGTTTTTTAGCGGACTGTCCGGCTGAAGCGGCATGTCTGTGAGGATCGATGTGAGCCGGACCCTCGGGCCGAAGGCGGGAGTGACCAAAAGGAGGCTTTTCCCCTGCCATCCCAGGCCGGCAAGCCGGGCTAAAGCCTTATGGGAAATGCTTCCGCAGAGACCTTCATCGTCCACTTTCTGTGACGCGGGAATTGCTTCAGCCTTGTACCCCTTCTCCTCGATCCAGTGTGAAATACGGGACGAAAGATCATTTAAAACCTGATTGACCTCCCGGCAATGCCTGGCGTACTTTGCGGAGGGTCTGTTCATGATGGTGTCAACGATGTCGTTCCTGAGGCCTATCCCCACGGTCACGGCATAGCGGTACAGAACCAGTAGATCAGAGGGAATGACGGGAAGGCCGTCAATTAGGACAAGGTCTGCAATGCCGGCACAATCTGCTCCGCTTTTTCTGCAGAAGGCCTTGATCTCTGCCGTGAGGTCCATGGATCATTGTAACACAGAAGTGCCACAGTGCCGTGTTCCAAAGTGTCAGAACAGGGGTGCGGTACCCTCACCCTAAGCGGGAAAATGGGTAAGCGCTGTTGCAGGGGGCGCGGTTCCGCACCCTCAACTCCTGTGGCACTGTAGTTCTATGGCTTTATGGCACTAGGGAACTGCGGAACCCTCAGGATTTGCCCCAGTCATATTTCATACGTTTTCTCTGGCGGATAAACTTTTCTGCGGAAAGGGCTGCTATGCAGCCGTATGCCGAGGCAATGACCACCTGCCGCACCTCCCCGCAGGCGACATCACCGGCGGCGTAGACACCGGGCACAGAGGTCTCCATTGTCCGGTGCGTGACAACGCATGATGTTTCACTCAGCGGAAGCGCTGCATCGAGGAAGTTGACCACGGGCCTGCTTCCGTGGAGATACAGGAAGACTCCGGCCATATCGAGACCGCGTTCCTCACCTGTTTCCGTGTTCCGTATGGTGATTGATGCGACGATTTCGTTACCCTGGATATTGACGATCCGGTATCCGGCGAGAAGTTTTACCGAAGGGTGGTTGAGCGGGGGAGAGCCTGCAGAGGCATTCAGCTTTTCCGAGGGAGCAATAACATAGACTGTTTTGGCAAAACCCGTCAGCACGTCCACCTCCTTGACTGCTTCATCGGATTCACCGGCAATGCACACGGTCTCGCCTTTGAAAAAGGCGGCATCACAGGTGGCACAGTAGCTGACGCCCTTGCCGAGAAACTTCTCCTCACCGGGGATGTCCGGCTTCCTGCCCATGGAGCCTGTGGCGATAATGACGGTCTTGCCTTTGTACACGCGCTCTGTTGCAAGAACTTCCTTGATGTCCGCATCAAAGTTCACCCCCACGACCTGCGTTTCCACATATTCAGCGCCAAACTTTATGGCCTGATCGCGGAACCTGTCCAGGAGTTCCTTTCCCGGGAGTGGTTCAAGGAGGCCCGGGTAGTTTTCAATCCTGCCTGTGTAGGAAAGGGCGCTTGCGGATGGAGATTTATCAAGTACAACGGTCTGAAGGTTTGCCCGCGCCGCGTACTGGGCAGCGCTCAGGCCCGCCGGGCCGCCTCCTATGATGATGACATCATAGAGTATTTCGCGCATGGCACTGTCCTGCTTTCTTTACCATCGTGATTGATGAGAGAGACAGATTCTCCTGTTTGCTGCCGGTCATATAACGTCATGAACGGAATAAGCCTGATTGTAAAAATTCTAAATGCAGTCTTGTGATTTGTCAACTCATGAGGCGTACTGAGCGCACCAGGTTCACAGGGGGAGTCAACGGAGAAAAGGATTTATGCCCTGAGCTTCAGGCTGACCAGGGCCTCTATCTTCCGGAGTTCATCGCTGTCAAAGGCAAGGGAAATCTTTGACCGTTTTTCTTCGGTTATCCTCTGGATGGTGTGGACAAGGTCGGCAAGATCGCCCTCATTGAGCTCAAGCCGTCTCAGAGTCTTCTCTCTGCCTGTCCTGGCATAGAGGTATTCCAGGAGCTCTTCCAGAGTATCCGCGTTGAGCAGCAGCCTGAATGACTTCAGCGCCGGTGTGCCCAGGCAGATGCTCTCATCCTCTTCGGAATAGGAAAAGCGCCATGAGTCGATTTCCCTGATGACTTCATCTTCATCAGGGGCATGTGATTTTGAATGCCGGGGTCTTTTTGATGAGCTTTCTTTTGCTTCGCCCGGTTCCGTCTTTGTCAGTACGTTCATAATCGATTTTGAGGTCACCATGTCATCGGCATGATACCCGCACTCGCACTGCCGGACAGGGTCAAATTCCAAATGGCCGCATGAAGGACATAAGGATTTCATATCTGACGCACCTGCCTTCATAATCGTATGTTCTCAAGATCATGATACTATATAAAACCTGCCCGAATCTGTGATTCAGTTCACAAGGTAACCAGGCCTGCTTCAATCACGGAGGGCACTGTGATACAATGCAGGGGCAATGGCAAAACATGAAGAATTTCTTGTGACAGCCGATGCGCTCTTCACTGCTGAGGGCCTGGTACCGGGCATGGCCCTGCGGGTGAGGGACGGGATCATTGCGGAGATCAGCCGGAACGGGTCATATGCAAGGGGGGAGAGAAGATTTCACTTCCCGGGGTGCACCATAACGCCCCCCCTCTGCGATCACCATCTTCATATCCCCGGCGGACCAGTATGGGAGGCCAGAAATGCCATCGATGAGCTTCTTGCATGCGGCATTACCGCTGCATGGGACGGAGGCGGGAGGTTAATTTCAGCATGCGAGCTGAAAAATCTGGCAGGAGCGGGTTTTGCCGTAAGAGCATCTGGACCGGCCCTTTTCAGAACGGGAACCTACGGGAGGCACTTCGGGCAGGGCGTTGAGAGCCTGAAAGAGGCTGTGGGCCTTATTGACAGGCTGGCTGGTGAAGGCGTGGATTATATCAAGATCATAAATTCGGGTATCTTCATGCCTGACACAGGGGACATTTCCCCCGGTGGTTTCTCTCTCTCCGAACTGACGCATATGGCGGAATGCGCCAAATCCCGGGGGCTTCAGGTTGCCTGCCATGCCAATGGCGAAGGGGCGATTCGTGATGCAGTCCAGGCCGGGGCGGACGTTATTGTTCATGGCCTTGGCGTCTCGCCCCCTGTTCTTGACGTGATGGCGAACAGGGGTGTTGCACTGATTCCTACGCTCATTGCCTTTGAGAGCCTTCAGAAGACGTACCGATCGGGCAGGGCATACAGCAGCATTGCCCGTGCAGTCGGGCAGCACTGTTCGGCCGTAAAGGAGGCAGAGGCCCGGGGTGTGACGCTGCTTGCGGGAAGTGACTCAGGCCCTTCCTTCATCCCCTTCGGAGCGTCTCTGTGGGAGGAAGTGGGGCTTTTCAGAAAAAGCGGTTTATCCCCTGAGACCGTTCTTTCCTCGGCTTCTGTCGGGCCCCTGAAAAAGGATGCGCCGGCAGACTTTCTTGTCCTCCAGGGTATTTCATTAAAAGAGATATGTCTGAACGGCAGGTGGGTGAAGAGCAGGGAATTCAGAAAAAAGACGGGCCCCCCATGAAAGGGGAACCCGTCATTCGAGGTTACAGTTTTACCACATTGACTGCCTTGGGGCCTTTGGGGCCCTGCTCAACTTCAAAGCTTACATTGTCGAACTCGGCAAGTGTCTTGTATCCGTTGCCGGTTATGGCTGAGTAATGAACGAACACGTCTGTTCCGTCCTCGCCTGATATGAATCCGTATCCTTTGGATTCGTTGAACCACTTTACTGTACCGCTGGGCATGGTGCTTTTTACCTCCTTGCTGTTGAATAAAGTTTCAGAATGATAGCCGCCACAAAAAAAGGGCCACAAAGCTAAAAGTCTTTGTGGCCCTTTCCAGTACAAAAACTTCTGAACTTAAAAAAGTCTAACACGTAGTTTATTAATTGTGCAAGAAAAAAATTGAGGGAGATAGGGGGGCACAGGGACTGGCGCGGGACATTACTCCTTCAGGCGGATCAGGATATGCCCGTCTTTTACCCTGAGGTCCTGAACGCCGTCGGCAAGGAGTTTCCAGAAGCCTGACTCGGTGCCGAACTCCTCGACGAGGTTCCGGTCCTTCATATAGCCCAGCCAGGCATTAGGCAGGGGGATGCCTCCGAGGGAGACGCCCCTGATTCCCACAAGAGGCTTGTCCTTTTCATATCCCAGCATGATGCCCAAGCTGATGCGCAGCGTCTTGCCGCCCAGGATGATGACGTCTTCATCAACGGGGATGACCAGTTTGACGCTTACCAGGTTGTCCGATAAATCAATGGCAACTTTCCGGGCGACCTCGGGGTTGTTGGCAATTATGGCGTTCAGTTCCTTTTCCGTGAGGCTGATCTCCCGCTTTGCTCCCTTTTCACTATAGGGTTCGGGCTTGACCGGGCCTTCCGGTTCATAGTAAGGGCTTTCTGCCGGGGGTTTCCGGTTCTGTGATTCCATGAGCAGGGAGAGCTTGGAGTCCAGCGCCTTCTGCTCCCGGGCGGAGAGCTGTGTGGGCTTAAAAAAAGAGGCATATATATTGAACTTGACCCAGATGGCGATGCTTATGGCGATAACGGAAAGGCAGATAGCGGTAATGCTCAACACGCGGACCCACCGTGAAGAGCCGGCTTCGTTTCCGTTCATTGTGCTCCTGCTTTTTCCCTCGTCCATCGTTCTGCTCCGGAAGGCCGCCTTCTGCGCAGGCTGGGTCTTCCTGACATGCGTTGTTCCTGTTTATCTATAACACAATTCAGGGGAAATGTGAAAGCTGCCGGTTGCTGAAACGGGCGGTTTACGCATGAACGGGCCCCGTTCAGTCCCGCGTTTGTCTTCTGCTTTTATTGCAAAAAACAGCAGCTTCCATTAAACTTTACCCCGTTAGAAGGACGAAGGTCTTCTAACGGGAATGCTTCTTGCCCGGTAGAGCGGCTCATCACTATTCTTCGGAGGATCGACTGCCATGAACGTAACAGGGAAAATTATATCAACACACCTTGTGTCAGGGGAAATGACGCCGGGAAGCGAGATCGCCATTTCGATAGACCAGACACTGACCCAGGATGCCACGGGAACGATGGCATATCTTCAGTTTGAAGCCATGGGTATTCCCAGAGTCAGGACAAAGCTGTCCGTCAGCTACGTTGACCACAATACCCTCCAGACGGGGTATGAAAATGCCGATGATCACCGGTTTCTCAGGACCATCGCGAGCAAATACGGTGTTTATTTTTCCCGGCCCGGAAACGGCATCTGCCACCAGGTCCACCTTGAAAGGTTTGCCTGCCCCGGCGAGACCCTGCTCGGTTCGGACAGTCATACTCCTAACGCCGGTGCCATCGGTATGATTGCCATCGGCGCAGGCGGACTCAGTGTGGCGCTGGCCATGGCGGGAGAGCCATTCTGGCTTGTCATGCCCCAGGTGGTCCGGGTCGTCCTGAAGGGAGAACTCGGGGCAGGCGTCACTGCCAAGGACATTATTCTGGAGGTCCTCAGGAGAATGACTGTGAAAGGCGGTGTGGGCAAGGTCATCGAGTACGGCGGTGTGGGTATCAGGAACCTCACGGTTCCCGAGAGGGCAACCATCACCAACATGGGCGCTGAACTGGGCGCTACCTGCTCGGTATTTCCCTCCGATGAACAGACGAGGGAGTTCCTGAAGGCCCAGGGCCGGGAGAAGGACTGGGTGGAGCTGAAGCCTGACGCAGGCGCCCGCTATGATGAAGAGATCGAGATTGACCTGGCGTTGCTGGAGCCGCTCATTGCCGCGCCGTCAAGCCCCGACAATGTCAGGGCCGTCAGGGAAGTGGCGGGAGCACCCGTAATGCAGGTATGCATCGGGAGCTGTGTCAACTCATCCTTTGCGGACCTCATGACCGCCGCCGCGCTTCTTAAGGGGAAAAGGATACACAGCGATGTGAGCCTCACCGTGAGCCCCGGTTCCCGGCAGGCGCTGCAGATGATCACACAGAACGGTGCCCTTGCCGACCTCGTTGCCGCAGGGGCGAGAGTACTGGAGTGTACCTGCGGCCCCTGCATCGGCATGGGCCAGTCTCCTGCGACGAACACCGTGTCACTGAGAACGTTCAACAGGAACTTCCCGGGCAGGAGCGGCACTGTCAATGACCAGGTATATCTCTGCAGCCCCCTGACCGCTGCTGCCTCGGCCATTACCGGTACAATCACCGACCCCCGTGACCTGGTGAAGGATTCCCTCAGGATCGGCCTTCCCGAACAGTATATCAGCGATGACTCCATGATCATTCCTCCTGCGGAGGATCCTGAAAGCGTCCGGATTGAACGGGGCCCGAACATCAAGCCCTTCCCGGTCAAGGGGCCCCTCGAAGAGTCCCTCAGGACCCGGGTTGTCCTCAAGGTAGGAGACAACATAACCACCGATGACATTATGCCTGCCGGTGCAAAAATACTGCCCCTGCGGTCGAACATCCCTGCCATTTCCGAGTATGTCTTTGCCAAGGTTGACGCTGAATTCCCGTCACGGGCCAAATCCTCGGGCGGGGGCATCATCCTGGGAGGGCTGAACTACGGCCAGGGCTCAAGCAGGGAGCATGCTGCCCTGGCGCCCATGTATCTGGGGGTCAAGGCTGTGCTTGCCAGGTCTTTTGCCCGGATCCACAAGGACAACCTCATCAACTTCGGTATTCTGCCCCTTACTGTTCCCTCCGAGGTCTATGACTCCCTTGACCGGGACAGCCGGATTGAATTTCCCCGGCTGGCTGAGGAGGTGAGGAATTCGCCGTTCATAACGCTTATTGATGATGAGAATGGCAGGACCTATACAGCGGAGCATGGCCTGAGCAAAAGGCAGCGGGAAATACTCCTTGCGGGAGGCCTGCTGAATTCCGTACGGCGGCAGTAGAAAAAGCTTGCAAATGGGCTGAGAATAGTATATCTATAGTAGTAACTAAATATCTTGAAATACAAGATAGAAACGATCAGGAAAGGAGGAACCTATGAAAACAACACTCGTGCTGTTAAGCATGCTTGCCTTCATGATGGCGGGATGCACTACCAAGTATACCTTCAGTCCCGATGACAAGGCACTTCTGGAAAACGCCCTGAACGCTGCAAAGGATGCCAAAGACTCGGCGGAGGCGGCAAACGCGGCACTGGGCAAAGTCTCTGAGCAGTCGAACAGCGCAGCGCAGTCAGCCGGCAAGGCTGAAAATGCTGCGGCAAGGGCGGAGACTGCTGCTGCCAATGCTGAAAGGTCTGCGAACAATGCTGAGAGATCTGCCTCAACGGCTGTCTCGGCTGCCGAGAAGTCGGTAAAGGCCTTTGAAATGAAGCAGATGAAATAGGTTTACCGGGAAATCACGGCAGGAAGCCCTGTGGCATTTTTTATAGCCTGAATGAGCGACGGAGTATCAACGTGCTCAAGCAGACGCTTCCTGCCGAGGTTTTCCACTGCACGTGTGAGCAATTCCTCATCCTCTTCTTTCTCTGACTGGTGCACTTCAATGAACACCCTGTTGTCAATGATGTCTGTTTTCACCGGTTCTTCAACAATCCTGACTTTTATGCCCGGCCTGACCAGGCTGAAGAGCATCTCGATATCTTCGGGATAGAGACGAATGCAGCCGTGGCTTACCCGTCGCCCGATCCCGTAAGGCCTGTTCGTTCCATGAATACCGTATCCGTTTACGGAAAGCTGCAGCCAGTATCCGCCCAGGGGGTTTTCCGGCCCCGGCAGGACATAGGGCGGCAGCTCGGGCTTCTCCTGCCTGATGTTCCCGGGTACGCGCCAGACCGGGTCTTTTACCTTGGCTGTTATGATGAACTCGCCCGTGGGTGAACCGAAACCCTCGGCCCCGATGCCAATGGGAAAGGTTGAAACATAGTTCTTTTCCTCTACGGAAAAAAAATAATAAAGCCGCATTTCCGCGAGATTGACCACCATGCCTTCCCGGGACGACTCCGGGAGAATCCATGCCGTGGGGATGGTGATGTCAGTACCCTCATCAGGCACCCAGGGGTCGATGCCGGCGTTGGCAGCTGTGATTTCGTTGTATCCCACATTATATGTCCGGGCAAGATCAATGAGCGATTCCCTGTTCTGTATGGTGTGTGTCTTCGAAAGTCCTATCATGGAGGACGAGGCGGTATCAAGAGGAAATACCCCTGATGCGGATGACCGGGCCCCGAACAGGATACTGAGAAATACTGCTGTGATGACTGCGCGCACCTCCAATAATAAATTATTTTCTCTGGTTTTTCCTATCCTGGATGCGGGCTGCGCTTTTTCTCCTGCCCTGGAGTGGCCCTTTGTCCCGTGCCGCTGTTCTTGACAGCCTCTGACTGAAGCGGTATACTTACATTACCCTGGGGGAGGCAATGCCTGAGAGTCCCGATGAGACGGGAGACCCCTTGAACCTGAACTGGTTAGTGCCAGCGGAGGAAAGGGAACAGGATAATGTTTTAACCGTATTCCCGCGGGCAGAATCGCAGGGAATACGGTTTTTTTTAGTTCTGCCTCCCAACGGGCAAACAGGAAACGCATGGTGAACCATAACATGACAGGACCGGACAGGCATCGCATTCGGGATATTCTGGACAGGTCCCTCAGGCTGCAGACGTTAAACATGTCCGAGGTTTCTTCTCTCCTTGCACTCTCGGACCGGGACCTCTGGGATGAGGTCTTCCATGCCGCCCGCAGGGTGAAGGAGAAGGTCTACGGCAGGAGGATCGTCCTCTTCGCCCCTCTCTATCTTTCAAATGAGTGCTCCAACGACTGCCTGTACTGCGGTTTCAGGACTGGCAACAGCGATGCCAGGAGAAAGACCCTGAGCGCTGCAGAGGCCGTTGAAGAAGCAGCCCTTCTTGCCGGAAGAGGCTACCGGAGGCTTCTCCTGGTCGCTGGTGAGCATCCGAAGCGCGCGGGGATCGATTATATTGAGAAGACGGTTGGGGCCATTTACCGTGAGACGGATATCCGGATCCTCCACGTAAACGCTGCCCCCATGAGCGTGGAAGATTTCAGGAGGCTTCGGGCTTCGGGGGTTGGTGTCTACCAATGCTTCCAGGAAACATATCATCTCCCTTCATACCGGTCCTATCACCGGCACGGGGCAAAGGCGGACTATGACGGTCGGCTTCATGCCATGGACAGGGCCATTGAAGGAGGGTTTGAAGATGTAGGCATGGGCGTGCTCCTCGGCCTCTATGACTGGCGCTGGGATGTTGCCGCGCTGATCGCCCACTGCCGTCGGCTTATCGGTAAGTATGGATTCGGGCCCCACACGCTGTCCGTTCCGCGGCTCCAGCCGGCTCCGGGTGCCAGGGCTGACCTTGAACGGTACCGGGTCACGGGGGAAGACCTGAAAAAGATCGTCGCCATATACCGGCTCTCTCTGCCCTATGTGGGTGTGGTTATCTCCACGCGGGAACCGGCTGGCCTGCGGGACGAACTGCTTGCGCTGGGAGCGTCCCAGATATCAGCGGGCTCAAAGACAAGCCCCCGGGGGTACCTTAATGACGGCGATACGGAGCAGTTTGAAATCGGCGACAGTCGGAGCCTGGAAGAGGTGATCGGGAAAATAGCAGGCCTCGGGATGATTCCGAGCCTCTGCACCGCCTGCTACCGTGAGGGCAGGAGCGGAGCACGCTTCAGGGAACTCGCTGAAGAGGCGGTGATCGGGAATTTCTGCCATGAAAACGCTATCCTCTCACTGACAGAGTATGTGCGGGAGTGTGCGAACCCGGAGGTCAGGGAGCAACTGAAACGGCTTCTGAATGAAGAGGTCGCGAAAAGCAGGAACGGCCTGGCTGAAAAGATACAGCGTATTGAGTCCGGCACAAGGGACGTTCACATTTAACGGCTGAGGAGCACATAGTGACGCTCACAATAAACGGAAAAGGGATTGAGTTTAGCCAGAGCAGCCTCACCGTCTCCGGGCTTCTGAAACAGCTGGGGATTGAGCCTGCCCGCGTTGCCGTTGAAGTCAATCTTGCTATCGTGAAGAAGTCTGCATATGAGAAACAGGTCCTCAGGAGCGGTGACACGGTGGAGATCGTGAATTTTGTAGGGGGAGGATAAACCGCTTTGACCGGGAAGGTAAAAGCGGTAAATGATAAATCCCAAATTCCAAATTGCAAATTTTCAGTCATGGTATCAGCACGTAATATGGGAACGTTTTCCCTGAGGATCGTAATAATCGGAAGTTTTTTTTCTGGTGTCTGGCATCTGGTATCAGGAACCGGGAACCTCTTCACAGTATATTTAGCAAAGAAAGGGTAAGTCATGAATGACAGGCTGGTCATAAAGGGCATAGAGTTTCGGTCTCGGCTCTGGGTCGGGACAGGAAAATATAAGGACTTTGAAGAAACGGCCCGGGCAATCGAGGCATCAGGTGCCGATGTGGTAACCGTTGCCGTCAGGAGGACGAATATATTTGACCGCGACTCTGAAAATCTTCTCGATTTTATTGATCCGAAGAAGTACAAGATCCTTCCGAATACGGCAGGCTGCTACACCATGGAGGACGCCCTGAGATACGCCCGGCTTGCCAGAGAGACCGGGGTATCGGACCTCATAAAGCTTGAGGTCATTGGTGATGAAAAGACCCTTTTCCCTGACGCCTGCGCCACGCTCACGGCAACGGAAATTCTCGCCGGGGAAGGGTTTATTGTGTTTCCCTATATCAACGATGATCCTGTTATGGCACTGAGGCTGGTTGATGCGGGGGCCGCTGCCGTGATGCCTCTTGCTGCGCCTATCGGTTCAGGGCTGGGGATACGGAATCCCTATAATATCCGGATCATCCTGGAGCAGGCGAAGGTACCTGTCATTGTTGATGCGGGTGTGGGCACTGCCTCTGACGCTGCTGTTGCCATGGAGCTGGGATGTGACGCTGTCCTGCTGAACACGGCGATCGCGGGAGCAGCTGATCCCATTGCCATGGCCGAGGCAATGAAGCATGCCGTCATTGCGGGTCGGCTGGCCCGCAGGGCAGGAAGGATTCCGAAAAAACTGTATGCCACTGCAAGCAGCCCCATCGAGGGAATGCTGTAACAATTGCTGAGTGCAGAGGCGGGGTGACCACGCCCTTCCGTCTGCCTGTGAATGTGGTAATGATCGATTTCAGGTTTTATTTGATAACGGACAGAAAGCTGCATGCTGATCGCTGTTCGCTGATATCAGCGGTGAGACGGGCGTTGAAGGGCGGGGTAACGGCGGTCCAGCTCAGGGAAAAGGACCTGGGCACAAGGGAACTTCTGAAACTGTCCTACAGAATGAGAACACTGACAGATGAATTTGGTGCACGACTTTTTATCAATGATCGGTTTGATATCGCCCTTGCCGTTGGGGCAGACGGAGTCCACCTTACTCAGAAAAGTATCCCCGCGGGGGCAGTGCGGGCTGCGGCAGGGCGGAAGCTCCTTATCGGCGTCTCGACCCACTCGATAAGCGAGGCCAGGGCGGCTGAACGGGGAGGAGCTGATTTTATAACCTTCGGGCCGGTATACCGTACCCCCTCAAAGCTCGGGTACGGCCCGCCGGCGGGACTTGATGCGCTCAGAAGGGCTGCAGGCCGGATCAGTATCCCTGTATTTGCTGTTGGCGGAATAAAGAGCCGCCGTCTGGGAGACGTGCACGAGACGGGTGCCCATGGTGTGGCCCTCATATCGGAAGTATTTGGTGCCCGACATATAGAACAGAAGGCAGGGGAGCTGCTTTCCCTGATACAAAACACCTTCGCCGGGAGCAGACCGGCGAGGATCATGAACGCCTGATCAGCAGGAGAAGGGATACATATGAAATCTGAACAGACAAGAATAGAGCTTGCCGTCAAGGGGATCGTCACCGAGGAGGTGCGGCAGGTGGCCGACGATGAACGAATCGATCCCGAACTCCTTTCGCGGGACATAGCTGAAGGCCGTACGGTTATCTCCAGGAATGTGCGGCACACCATAAAACCCCTCGGCATTGGCAGGGGGCTGCGGACCAAGATAAACGCCAACATAGGAACTTCCCGGGACAGGGTTTCCCTTGATGAAGAGATGGAGAAACTGGATGTGCTGATTCAATACGGTGCAGACGCCGTGATGGACCTTTCCACCGGAGGTCCCATAGGTGACATCAGGCGGCTGCTCCTCAGGAAATCGTCCATTGCCGTGGGAACGGTCCCCATCTACGAGGCCGTCGCCAGATCGGCTGAAGAGAGGGGCTCCATCGCGAAGATGTCCGTTGACGACCTCTTTGATGCCATCGAGGGGCATGCTGAAGAGGGCGTTGACTTTGTGACGGTTCATTGCGGTCTGACACGGAGGACAATCGAAACCCTCAGGGCTGACGGACGGATCCTCGACATCGTGAGCCGCGGCGGCGCATTCCTCGTGGAGTGGATGATATACAACGACAGGGAGAACCCCCTTTATGAACAGTTTGACCGCCTCCTCGAGCTTTCCCGGAAGTATGATCTCACCCTTAGCCTTGGCGACGGGGCCCGTCCCGGGTGTCTGTCCGATGCAACGGACAGGACGCAGATCGATGAGCTTCTCACCCTCGGTGCACTGAGGGACAGGGCGCTTGCCCGGGGGGTCCAGGTCATTATCGAAGGGCCCGGCCACGTCCCCCTGAACCAGGTTGAGCTGAACATGAAGATGCAGAAGGAAATCTGCAAGGGGGCACCCTTCTACGTCCTTGGCCCTCTCGTGACGGACATTGCCATGGGATACGACCACATCGCGGCGGCAATCGGCGGAGCCATTGCCGGAGCAGCGGGTGCTGACTTTCTCTGCTACGTGACGCCTTCTGAGCATATCAGGCTCCCCGGTGTGGAGGACGTCAAAGAGGGTGTCATTGCTTCAAAGATAGCCGCCCATGCCGCTGACATTGCCAAGGGCGTCAGGGGGGCAATCGAAGCTGACAATGAAATGGCCCGCCGGAGAAAGGCCCTGGACTGGAACGGCCAGATCGCCCTGTCACTGAACCCCGAAAGGGTCAGGAACTGGCGTTCCGAGGTGCCTCCCGGCGAGTCGCGGGTATGCAGCATGTGCGGCGAGTTCTGTGCCATAAAGACCGTTGAGGACGCGCTGAAGAAAAAGTGACGTTATGTCTCCCCCCTCTCCCTGCCCCGCTGCTTAAAGAAATCCTGCCAGGTACCCGAAATAAGAGAAGCATGGGTGTCCTCGGCAGGACCGTGGGTGGTCAGGATGAAGACCGCTCCGGAAAGGTGCCGCGGCCCCATGACGCTGCGCTGTCTTTCGGCACGAATATGATTGATTCAGACAATGTGGCAGAACTGACGAGGTCCCTGGTAAGGGCCAGGAAGAACCTCCGCATGTATCCTGACGGGCACCCCATGCATGAAAAGACGATTAACGACTTCTGCGCTTTTATGTCCCGCGTGCTGGAAGATCAATCATATACCCTCAGAATAAACCAGTACGATATCCTCCATGAAGACAGTGTCGTATACCACAGCAGAGACAGGGAAGAAAGCCTGTCCCTCTTTTTTTTCAAGGACGGGCTGCGGGAGCTTACCTTTCTGAAAGGCATGAGTCACGAGGAAATAAAGGACTTCCTGGAAATAATTTCCCTTGACTTTGAGAAGGTGGTCCTCGACGATGACATCGTCACGTTGCTCTGGGAAAGAGACTTTCAGCATATAAGGTATGTTGTCGATGATGCCATACTGTATGAAGGGGATGCTTATGAGCGTGATGCCGCTGAGCAGGCGAAAAGTGCCTGCGTTGGCAATGGAGGAATCATAAAGGCCTTCGAGGACGTGCGGAAGGGCTCCGGAAGCATGTCTGGAACAGAGGTATTTCCCCTCAGTGATGAGGACATCAGGCGCATTTCTGAAGAAATGGAAAATGACCGGTCTGAAAAGGCCACCGACCTTGTGTGCATGCTCTTTGAGATGTTTTCGCTGGCCGGGGGGCGGGAGGAGTGTGAGGACATTGCGCGATGCATGAAGGAGACCCTGAATTATGCATTGACCACCGGATGTACCGATGCAATGAACAGGGTTTTGAACTGGATAAGGAGCGCTGAGGCAAATCCCTCCTGCAGCAGGGAGGAGGCGACCGCTGTAAGGATGATTCGCACCTATATCAGCTCTTCTCCCTTTATCAGCCTCCTCGGAGACGTCATGACCAGCAGACGGGAGATGCCCCGGGAACTCTTGGATGAACTCTCATTATCACTCAGTGCCGAAGCTGTCCCGCACCTTATTGAGGTTCTTGGCGAGTCGGAGACGATTCCATCACGCCGGGCCATTATCTATCTTCTGACAGAACTGGGGAGAAGGGACATGAAAAGCATTGCCGCCAGGCTTGGCGATAAAAGATGGTACGTGGTGCGCAACGTTATTTACGTCCTCAGACGGATTGGCGACACAGGCGCAGCGGCGTACATCGTCCACTCTGCAAGTCACCGGGACACACGGGTGAGGAAGGAAGCAGTGCGGGCACTGGGAGAACTGGGCGCCGAGAGCTCCCTTGACGCCCTACAGGAGCGCATGCATGACGAGGCTGACACAGTGCGGGTGGCGGCCTTTGCCGCGATTGGCCGTATCGGCACTGTTCAGGCGAAGAAGATGATCCTTGCACACGCCAGCACCAGTCAGTTCCGGGAATGCAGCTTCCCTGAAAAGAAGGAACTGCTCAGGGTGCTTGCCCGGTGGGGTGACAGCGATGTCGTCAGTTTCCTCACACGGATGGTAAAGCGGCGGGCCCTTTTTAAAAGGGCCCGCAACAACGAGACCAGGGCAGCGGCCCTCCACAGCCTCGGGATTATCGGTGACGGCGCTGCACGCCCCCTGATCGAGCGGTTCAGAAAATCCGGGAACAGGCTGCTCCGGGCAGAGGCGCAGGAAATCCTGAACAGGAGTTGACCATGGCAGAATCGGAGCGGGAGCAAACGGCACAAGCAAAGGAAATCATCAACCAGCTCTCCATCGCCCTGAGGACAGGGCAGTTCCACAATATTGAAAACAACGCTGTCCTGGTGGCGATGGGAAAGGTGATTGATGCTGTTAACCCGTTCATTGAGGCCGAGGGGTTTCTCCGGATAGACCTGGTCGGTGATTTTTTGTATGTAAACGATGTCAGAATCAGGTACCCACTGGAATATCTTCTGAACTTTGACTATCTCACGGAGCAGCTGAGGGCAAGGGACATCGGCTCCATAAGCTTTCTCGCCGCCATGGAGACCGCAGAATTCAAGATGTTTCTTTCTGCCTTCATGCGTACCGCAGGCTCTGAAGAACCCTTTGATAACATGGTACAGCTTCTGGACGGTGTGGAGAATATTGCCATTGAGCGTACGAAGGCTGTTAAGAAGGATGATGACCTTAGCAAGCGCAAGGCGGTCAAGAAGACCTACTTCAACGCCGTGTGCTTCTGCAGGAGCATCATGACAGCTGTCCCGGCCGGTGAAAAGATGCAGATGAAGAAGGCGAAGCGGGTTGTGGAATCCATGGTTGATGCCGTCCTCGCCGAGGAGCAGCTGCTCATCGGCATGACGGCCATAAAAGACTACGACAAATATACCTATCACCATTCGGTCAATGTGAGCATCCTCTCCATTGCCATGGGTCAGAGGATGGGTATGAGCAGAAAGAACATTACGGCCCTGGGGATCGCTGCCCTGTTCCACGATATCTGAAAGACGCTGATCCCCCGGGAGATCCTCAATAAGCCCGCGTCTTTCACTGAGGAGGAGTGGGAGGTGGTGCGGAGGCACTCCTATCTCGGGGCCCTGTTCCTCCTGAAGATCAAGGGCATTGATGAGGTTTCCATGCAGAGCGCCATCGCCGCGTTTCAGCATCATTTGAACTGTGACCTGTCCGGGTACCCCCGGCTGCGGCATCCCATGGAACTATCCTTCTATTCACGCATCATATCCATTGCCGACCAATATGACGCCATGACATCCTCCCGGGTATACAACACAAAGGCGCTGGCGCCTGACATGGCATTGGGGGTATTGACCGACAAGAGCGTTTCTGAAATCGACCCCGTCCTCCTGAAACTCTTCATCAACATGGTCGGCAGGTATCCCATAGGGGCGCTCGTGTCCCTCGATACAGGAGAAATGGGACTTGTGTTTGAGGGCAGCCGCTCGGCGCCCGACCGCCCGAAGGTCATGATTGTCATGGACAACGCAGGCAATCAGGTTCCCGGGCACGTTGCCGACCTGACGGAGACAGACCCTTCCGGGACATACCTGAGATCGGTGGCACAGACGCTTGACCCCGGTGAGTACAAAGTCAGCCTTGCCGAATACCTGCTTTAATACTCATGTGTCATGAATGTACCCTCTCCGGACTTTGCATGCCGCGGGAAGGGACGTGAGGGTTTGTCAAAAGCTGTGAAATATCCCGATGCCGAACGTTACGGGGATTCCCTCGCTGCGGTCAACCAGGTGGGTTTCCCTGCTCTTGAGCATGAGGTAGGAGTAGTCCATTTCTCCCAGCGGACGGACTTGCCTGCCCATGACCACACCGGCAACAGTCACATACCTGCCCGTTGAAAAGATGGCCCTGTCGAGATAACCGTCATGAAGGACAATGAACCTGCCCTGCGACCGGTCAGTCGCTTTTGGCATGCCGCGGTAGTCCAGTTCTTTCTCGACGATTTCCATATAGGTGCCTTCACGGGCATTGCGGGTGCTGGCGATCATGCCGCCGAGAATAACCAGTTTTCCCAGATAGGCGTCGGGGTTCTGGAACACCTGGCGGGCCGTGATGTCATTCCCTGCAAGAGTACGCATTTCCCGGGACACAACATGGGAACAGGCGGCGGTGAGCAGGGCCACAAGGATACTTGCCATTAACAGTTTCATAGGAATAGTATAGCGCAAAGGAACGGCGAAGGCGTCCGGGACGAGCCTCTCCTTACTGAGCCGGCTTCAGGGAAGTCCCGTCCAGCGTGATATCGTGAATGTCCCAGTCCCTGAACACTACGGTAAAATCATGCGCATCGCCTGTGTTAATGTCGCCGGGTATGTCAAAAACCTTGCGCGAGATGGGGCCTTCATCATGGGCCTTTCCAAGGAGGGCCGTCACCTGGTCTATTCCCAGGTTAACGGTCACGATCATGAGGAAGTAGGGTTCGTTCATAATGTTGCTGATGATGGGATTTATTTTTGCCAGTGCACCGGCCTCCACCATCGTGGTGAACGTCCCTGTGCCGAGGTTGTACTCATCGGGTATGTGTAGTGCCGAGTAGGCAACTCCCGGAATGGGGTGTTCCTCGCGGCTTCTTATCTCTGCCATTTTTCCTCCCTGGACTGTGCCTGCCCCTGTCTGATTTGAACATACGATTTTACCACAGGGATGTCTTTTTTGCTTTTTCCTCACTTCAGGTTTCGTCCAAATTGACAAAGACGGCACTCAGGAAATATAATCAGTGGATCCATTTATATATGACAGGCAATGCAAATTATAATCAGGAGGTTTAATTTATGTCAGATGCAGTCGCAAACCTTACAAACGATACCTTTGATTCTGTGGTCTTGAAATCCCAGGGTCTCGTGATGGTTGATTTCTGGGCCACATGGTGCGGCCCCTGCAAGATAGTAGCCCCCGTTGTTGAAGAACTAGCCAAGGAATATGCAGGCAGGGTCACCTTCGGCAAGGTCAATACCGATGAGAACCCGGACCTTGCCAGCCGGTACAATATCCGGGGCATTCCCACGCTCATTTTTTTCAAGGAAGGCAAAGTGCTGGACCAGGTTGTGGGTGCGGTGCCGAAGGCCCAGCTGAAGTCAAAGCTCGACTCCCATCTCGGGTAAAGTTTCAGACAGACCATGCATGACGTTATCATAATCGGTGGAGGCCCTGCTGGCCTGACAGCAGGGCTTTATAGTTCCAGGGGAAAACTGAAGAGCCTGCTCATCGAACAGGGGCTCATCGGCGGCCTTGTTACGACGACCGAGTGGGTTGAAAACTACCCCGGATTCGAGGAAGGCATTCTGGGCTCGGAACTTGCCCGGAAGATGGAGAAACAGGCCACGCGTTTCGGCCTCGAGATCATCAATGGATCTGTTACCGGAGTTTCGATTGACGGCAAGACCAAGAGGGTCGTTGTGGATGGGGACAGGCAGTATGACACCAGGGCCCTTATACTGGCCACGGGTGCACACCCGCGCAAGCTCAAGATACCCGGAGAAGACGAATTCAGGGGTAAAGGTGTTTCCTACTGTGCCACCTGCGACGGTGCCTTTTTTAAAGGGGAAAACATTGCCGTTGTCGGCGGAGGGGACTCGGCTGTGCAGGAGGGGATTTTTCTTACGAAGTTCGCCAAACAGGTTTATATCATTCACAGGCGGGATAAACTGAGGGCAGAAAAGATTCTCCAGGAGCGGGCCTTCGCAAACAGGCAGATCGAATTTGTCTGGGACACTGTTTCAGAAAAAATCACCGGTGATGACAAGGGAGTGACTGCTATTCAGCTCAGGAACAGCAAGGACGACAGGCGGTCCGTTCTCGATGTCCAGGGTGTTTTTATTTATGTCGGGTACAACCCCAACACGGAATTCCTGGCCGGACTGGCCAATCTCGACACGGACAATTACATCGTCACCGACAGCAACATGTCCACATCGGCACCGGGCGTTTTTGCTGCGGGAGACGTTCGATCAAAGCCGTCAAAGCAGATTGCCACTGCCGTGGGCGATGCGGCCACGGCCGCCATTGCCGCGGAAAAATACATCGAGGAGAATTTTTAAGACAGCAATCAGCTGTCAGCCATCAGGAACAGGGACTTAAAAATTAACGCTGGAAGCTGAGGGCTTACAGCCAGGAATTCAGAAATGTTTGAATCACTCTCGGACAGACTGGAAGGTATCTTCAAGAAGCTGAAGGGCCGCGGCCTTCTCAAGGAGGAGGACGTCATTGCTGCCCTCAAGGAGATCAGGATGGCCCTGCTCGAGGCCGACGTGAACTTCAAGGTCGTCAAGGACTTTGTTGAAAAAATCAGGGAGCGGGCCGTTGGCAAAGAGGTAATCGAAAGCATTACGCCGGGGCAGCAGGTCGTGAAAATCGTCAACGACGGGCTTGTGGATCTCCTGGGAGGCGGCCACCGCAAGATAAATCTCGCGGCAAACCCGCCTACGGTGATCATGATGGTCGGCCTCCATGGCTCGGGAAAGACGACCACCTCTGCAAAGCTTGCACACACCTTCAAGAAAGAGGGAAGGCGGCCCTTGCTCGTGGCGCTCGATACGGGGAGGCCTGCGGCAATTGACCAGCTGAAGTCACTGGGCGCCCAGATCGACGTCCCTGTGCATGCAACGAAACCGGGGGACGATCCCGTGGCCATATACCCCGAGGCCCTGAAAAAGGCCAGGCTTGAGGGCCGGGACATCCTGATCCTGGACACGGCCGGCAGGCTCCACATAGACGAAGACCTGATGCGTCAGCTTGAAGACCTGAAAAAGGAGGCATCCCCCCACGAAATTCTCCTCGTGGCTGATGCCATGCCAGGGCAGGATGCAGTTAACATTGCCAGTTCCTTTGACGAAAGGCTTGGCCTGCAGGGGGTTATCCTAACCAAGATGGATGGTGACGCCCGGGGCGGTGCAGCGCTGTCCATTGTCCATGTCACGGGCAAACCTGTCAAATTCATAGGTGTTGGCGAGAAGATCGATTTTTTGGAGCCCTTTCACCCGGAGCGGATGGCGTCAAGGATACTGGGCATGGGCGATGTAGTCACCCTCGTGGAGAAGGCCCAGGAGGCCGTGGACCTGGAGGAGGCACTTAAACTCGAGGATAAAATAAAAAAGGACCGCTTCACCTTCGAGGACCTGATTAGCCAGATCAGACAGATAAAAAAGATGGGGCCGCTCGAGAACATCCTGAGTATGATCCCGGGGCTGGGAAAGCAGCTGAAGGGAGTCACCATCGATGACAGGGCCTTTGTCAAGGTGGAAGCGATCATCAACTCCATGACAATGCAGGAAAAAAGGAATTATGTTATACTTAACGGCAGCCGCAAAAAGCGCATTGCCGCGGGCAGCGGCACGAGCGTTGCCGATGTCAACAAAATAATCAAGCAGCATCTGACAATGAAAAAGATGCTGAAAAAGCTGAAAGGCGGCAAAGGATTCCGGATGCCGCAATTCAAGTTTTGATATTCGGCACAGGGTTTTTTGTTCAGGACAGGACCGCCTGTGCGCTTTTTTTGCCGGGAATCGTGTATCATGTACACGTGCGATAACATTACGTAACTGAATATGGAGGATGTACTGTGGTTAAAATAAGGCTCACACGAAAAGGCGCAAAAAAGAAACCTTTCTACAGGGTCATTGTTGCTGAATCGCGGACGCGGAGAGACGGTTCCTTTCTCGAGATAATCGGGACCTATGACCCCCTGAAGAACCCCTCTGAAGTGAACATTGACACGGACAGGGCAAAATACTGGATCGGCTGCGGTGCACAACCGACTTCTGCGGTGAGGAAACTTTTGAACATTTCCGGCCTTTAAGTGAGATGCCGGGCCCCTATGGAGGTGGATATGAAACTGCTTATTGAAGAAATGGCGAAAGCTCTGGTCGATAAGCCGGAGGAAGTTGCAGTTGCTGAGGTTGACGGGGAACGGACCACGGTATATGAACTGCGCGTTGCCACCAGCGACCTGGGGAAGGTTATTGGAAAGCAGGGAAAGACCGCCAGGGCAATGAGGACCATCCTGAGCGCAGCAGGAACGAAGCTGGGCAAGCGCTGTGTCCTTGAGATTCTCGAGTAGTTTTATCATTCCATCATCAGGAAACGCACAATATCATCATGGGGATATATGAGGGGAGAAGGCAGCCCCTTCTCCCTGCTGAACCGCCTCCTTATCCTGAACAATGAAGTGTGACCTCTTAACGCTTTTTCCCGGCGTCTGCAGCGCCTACCTTGACGAAAGCATCCTTAAACGCGCCCGGGCAAAAAACCTTCTTGACGTGCGGATTCTGAATATCAGGGACTTCACAACGGACCCCCACAGAAGTGTTGACGATTATCCCTTCGGTGGAGGGGCAGGGATGGTGCTGAAACCCGAGCCTATTTTCAGGGCCATGGATTTTCTCCGGCAGGACGGTGAATCCCGGCGGGTGGTCTACCTGACACCTCAGGGAACACCGTTCAGTCAGGCCCTGGCTGAGGCATTCGCAGCGGAAAGGAGACGCTTCGTGTTCCTCTGCGGCCGCTATGAAGGCATTGACGAGCGAGTGAAGACACTGGTGGATGAAGAAATATCCGTGGGCGATTACGTGCTGACAGGGGGCGAACTGGCGGCGCTTGTCATCATTGACGCTGTGACGCGTCTTGTCCCCGGTGCGCTCGGCGACGAGAGATCTGCCGAGCATGAGTCCTTTACCTGGGGGCTGCTTGAGTATCCCCACTATACAAGGCCCAGGGAATTCAGGGGTCTTGGTGTCCCTCAAGTGCTCCTTTGCGGCAATCACAGGGAGATCGATTTGTGGAGGAGAAAGCAGGCGTTTATGAAAACGATGCTGGTGAGGCCTGACCTTCTTGACAAACTTCAACTGAGCGCCGAGGACAGGGAACTCCTTGATGAGATCAAAAAGTCTTTCCCCGGCGCGTCCCCTGATGATTGATTTAATGACCGGTGAGCTGGTATTATTTTAATTCTGTTTTATCATCAATCA
>CP070788.1:2495224-2497018 GCA_020346765.1 Nitrospiraceae bacterium | reverse complement strand
TTCTATGGGGTGGATTTTGGTTTTAAGCCTGTTATCCCGATCATTGGCGGCTTCTTTATAGCAGCGCTTGCATCCTTCCTCGGCATAGGCGGTGGTTTTTTATTTGTCCCATTCCTGACAAGCATAGCCGGACTGCCCATGTTTCTCGTTGCAGGAACATCAGCCATTACAGTCCTGGTCGGCATGATAGTGAGCATTTTCTCTTACATGATGATTAAGGGGGTTGTTGTGTACTGGCCCCTGATTGGTGTTGAACTTTTCGGCATATTCGTCGGCTCAATGATAGGCCCGAGAACATCAAAGTATATCCCCGACATCTGGCTTAAGAGGCTTTTCGTTGTACTTGCCGTCTATGTGGGAATCCGCTATACGTCAAAGGGTTTTCTCGGCCACAGCATAGTGCCGCCGTTTTAGGAGGTCACAGGTTAACTTGGATTCCATTGTTTACTTCTATATGCTGATCGACGATGCCCTCATGCCTCTTTTCAGGTATCCTGATAATCCTTTATCCGGATATTATCTTGGGACCTTTGTATTGGCATTGGCCAGCGTAATCATAGGTGAATACTCAATGGCTATTGCCTTGAGACTTAACAGGGACATGATAGGAAATGACAACAGCAGGATGAATCATTTTCACGATCTCTCTGTCAAAGCTCTAAACGCCGGAGACAAAGCTGCATTTACGGCGTGCAACAGCTTCGCCAATGAGGCATACGGCAAAAATTTCTTTAATCATATCGCATTGTCAGCCGCCTCTTTGTGGCCTCTGCTTATCGCCCTTGGGTGGATGCAATACAGATTTGCCGGAATTGAAATTAATCTGCCTTTCACCAGTGATTTTTTTTCTCTCGGATATTTATCTTCATTTATTATGTGCTACGTATTTGCCCGTTTTGTTACTGGAAAATTTAAAAGAAGCTTTTTTTGGATGGAAAGAAGTTGAAGGTAATGAACTGATAACGGAACAACTCGATAGAACGCATGCCGCTCTACCGATGTCACTACCGGACTTTCTGACGTAGTAACTTATTGGATATATATTTCCCTATAACATTGGTCTTACTTGGCTTGGGAGGCGGGTTCCTGTCAGGCCTGCTCGGCCTCGGCGGTGCCATCTTCATGATACCGCTGCTTCTGTATGTACCGCCCCTGCTCGGAGTCGGCCAGCTTGACATGAAGCAGGTTGCAGCGGTAAGCATGGTACAGGTGCTTTCCGCGTCGCTCTCCGGCCTCATCGTTCATCATAAAAACCGTTTTGTGAGCAGAACACTGCTCCTCTATATGGGACTTTTCAATGCTCTCGGCAACCTCGCAGGTTCTGTATTTTCGAAATATACAAAAAGCGCCTTTCTCCTTGCGATCTTCGCCACCATGGCCGTGATTGCTGCCATCGTCATGTTCGTACCAAAGAGGGAGCAGGGCGAGAACATCAAGCCTGAAGACGTACAGTATAACAGGCCTCTGGCATGCATGCTGAGTCTTGCCATCGGTTCCTTTGGCGGGATGGTCGGGGCGCCGGGAGCATTTATCTATATTCCAGCCATGATATACCTGTTAAACATCCCGACGCGTATCGTAATAGGCAGCACACTGGGAATTGTCTTCCTCGGTGCGCTGACAGGGGCGATAGGGAAAATGATGACAGGGCAGATCATCTGGCCCTATGCAATTGCCCTGGTAATCGGGACTATTCCCGGAGCCCAGGTTGGCGGGAGGATCAGCAAGAAGGTAAGTACAAAGTATCTGCGCATTGCCGTTGCCGGTATTATTGCCATTACGGGCCTCAGAATG
>CP070788.1:2480965-2495124 GCA_020346765.1 Nitrospiraceae bacterium | reverse complement strand
CCTATCTCCCGCGCAGTAAGTCCTGCAGCAATAAGCCGTACGATCTCACATTCACGGGACGAAAGCTGCGGTGCCTTGGCCAGCGCCTCATGGTCGCGTTTCTCCGGCGCTTTCTGCGGCATGCGCCTGAGGAGTCCTGAAATATACTTCCTCTCCCTTGTCTGTATTATGCTTGAGCTGATTGATACGGGAATCCTGTCACCGCTTTTGCTGCAAATGACAACATTTTCCGAGACCGCCCCCCCGCTGCTGACATGGTCCCTGAACTGTTTCCAGCGGATATGGGATTCCTCTTTTGGATGGAGCTGAGTAAAGTGAAGGCCTACAATTTCATGGGCATGCATGCCAAAGAGGTCCTCCCCTTTCTGATTTACGTCAAGAATTATGCCCGTATCTGTATCGACAATCAGAATGGCATCGTATGCAGTTTTAAAAATAGTGCGATATTTCTCCTCAGACTCTCTCAAGTCCTCCTCAACCCGCTTCATCTCGGAGATATCAACAATGTAGACGAAAACACTTGACAATGTTTTTTCGTATCCCGGAGTAACGGCAAGTCTCAGCAGAATATGTTTTTCCTCTCCCGTCAAAGTCAGGTTAACGGCCTCGCTCTGAAAGCCGGTGCTGCCTTCAAATAACGCAATAAGTTCCTCCCGGAACACATCATAGGATTCCTTGCTGAAGACCACATTCAGTCCCTGAAAAAGCTCTTTTTTAGTTCGCGCCCCGAACAGATTCAGCGTCGCATCATTCACATCAATTATTTTTACCTTTCCGGCAAGAGACAGGACTTCTTCAGGGTGCCTCTCAATAAATCCCCTGAAATCATGTATCCCCTTTTTTCTGAGTTTCTCAAAATAGAGGTGAATTTCAGAGAAGTCCTCTTCCCATATGGAAACGGGAGAAAACCGGAACATCTTGTAATAACGGTCCTCGATCATTCCGCTCCTTTTGTGAAGATAGGGCACGTGTAAGGTAGTGCTGTACGCCGGGCGTGTTTTAGGCGAGGATTGACGCTGCTGGCCATCATGATTCTCCCGCAGAGTAATTAAATCACATTATCGGAAGTGTGTCAATCTCATGATGAGGGGATAAAACGGGAAGGGGAAACACAAAAAGGGACCTGATATCCGTCCCTTATTTTATGATCCTGAAATGATCTCTGGAGAATAAATCTTACTTTCTTCTCTGGTGTTTGGTCTTTTTCAGAAGCTTTCTGTGCTTGTGCTTGCTCATCTTCTTCTTGCGCCACTTTACAACATTGCCCATCCATTCACCTCCCTGTCACCATACTTTTGAATATGATATTCCTTACATAATGCGTCACTGCCCGTCAGACAGGCTACTATTGTGCACTTAATCAGCTCTTTTTTTCAAATGCCAATAAAAATTATTTCTTTTTTCCCGCGGACATATATTCAGAGGCCTGGTGCATGAAGGCCTCAAGCTGAATGTCCGAGCACGAGGCCTCAACACCGTCATAGGCCACGCTGAGGCAGGGGATTCCCCTGTCCTGCCTCAGTCCCTTCAGGAGGGCGCTTACGATGGTCCCGGGCATGCAGCCGAATGGCATGGCGCTGATTATACCGGAGGCACCCCGTTTGATTAAGTCAACGGACTTGCCCATGCTCAGGACTGCCTCCCCTTCAAAGGAGTCGTGGAGGTAGGGTGAGGCGTTTCTGAGGATTTCCTTGGTCGAGGGCTCCCTCAGCGTTTCAAGGAACCCCTTAAAATGCCTGGCATAGTTGTGCTCTATCTTCCGCTGGACACGCAGCGTGATCACTGTGCTCATAATGTCCCTGGCCGTCTTTCCGCTCAGGCAGTTGTTCCGGAGGCGCACGAATGACTTGCGCAGCCCCATGGCATTGACATAATAGATCCACTCTTCGATGGGAGCAAGCCAGACCCTGCCGCCAAGTTCCTCTATCTTCCTGATGATGTTTTCATTGGCAAAGGCATTGTGCCTTACAAAGATCTCGCCTATAATGCCGATGAGCGGCTTTTCCCCCTCCTGCTTCGGTACCTGGGAAAAAGAACGGCGCATGTCCTCGAGAAACCGGGGCATGACCCCGTTCCTGCTCTGCAGCGCCTGTCCGATTCTGGAGAGATACCCGGCATAGAGGCTGTCAGACTCTCCGCTGTCGACCTCATAGGGCCTCGTTTCATGGAGGCACTTGATGAGGAGTTCAATGGCAATGATGCCACGCCATGCCTGCTTCGTGAAATCAGTGCCCACCATGCCCAGTTCACCGTAGAACGACTCGTCCTGGTTGGGTGCGTAAATAGGCACCCGGTAGAGGCCCAGTTCATCCAGTACCAGACGGTGAAGGATGTTGTACTGTCCGAAGCGGCAGGGCCCTGATCCCGACGGCATGAAAAAGACCGCCCGGTCAGGGTCAAATTCCGGAGACATGACCTTTTTCACCATATCTCCGGTGGTGATGGCGCAGGGAAAGCACTCCTTGCCCGAAACAAAGCGTCTGCCGATTTTTACGGACTCACTGCTCGGCACGTCCATCACCTGGGCATCCATGCCGCAGGCATTGAAGGCAGCGGCCAGGCCGAAGGCATGGTCTGACATCCGGGGGATATAGACAATCTTGTTCCGTGCTCCCTTCTTCAGGACCTGCGGCAGGACCTTCCTGGGCTGGAGGACCTGTATGTCCTTTCTGCTGCTGATACTGTCCAGGAATGCCTCGCACCGGGTGATCACCCCCGCATCGGCGCTGTGTTCATCGATCTCGATCTGGAGAAAGGGCTTGTTCGTCATGGTCCTGGTGAAAAATTTCTGGATGAACGAATCGGGCCCGCAGGAGAAATTCCCGATGTAGAGGGCAAACAGGTCAGGGGCGTCCCTGATGATTTCAGCAGCACTCAGGATATTCTGCCCTGACCTCCAGTACATGTTGGTCCACTTGCCGGAAATGTCCACCGCTTCAAGGGGCAGGTAGTCCATGGGCACCGAAAACACACCAAGGGCAGCCAGCTTTTTGGGTATTTCAAGGTTGATACCGGGATCAAAGGCATTGTATGACCTGCCCACGATCACCAGGGTCTTTTCGCGGATGGCCCCGAGGACCTCCTTTCCGCGCTTCTTTATCGCAGACTGGAAAGCCTTCTGGACGCCCTCGGCCTTTGCCAGCGCGTCTTTGACCGCAGATTTGCTCACATGAAACTGTTTGAGGGCATCGTGAATCTGGTCAACAAGATACCCCCTGCCCCGCTCCAGGTCAATGATGGGCTTCACCAGGCGGGCCTTCCCGAAGACGATATGTGCGATATAGGGCATGGTCTGGGCGTAGGGGCAGGCAAAGCTGCGGACCCCGTTGCAGTCCATGCTGAAGTTGATAAAGCTCGGCAGAAACACGGCATCAACATCCTTTTCGAGCAGTTCCCGGATATGCCCATGGGCGACCTTGTGAGGGAAGCAGCTTTCGGAGAGAATATTTTCCACGCCCTTGTTGACAACCTGCCTGCTCGTGCCTCCCGACAGCTCCACCTCGAAGCCGAGTTCCCAGAGCACGGTGCTCCAGAATGGGAGGAAGTCATGGAAAAAGAATATCATGGGAATGCCGATGCGGGCGGGACGGCGGCCGTTACCGCCACTGTGCGCCTTACCGAATTTCGCCCTGTACTCGCGGTGTGATTTAAGCAGCAGGGCCTCCCGTTCGGCAAAGAGGTCAGGCATGTCTGCAGCGCTCTCGCGCTTCTTCTTCCGCTTCACGTCGTACTTTTCACATCTGCTTCCGTAAAACAGGGGCTCATCGTCGCCCTCGACCTTCACTCTGTTGATCTCGCAGAGATTATCGCAGCCCTTGCATTCAAAGGAGTCGATAGAATAGTGTCTCTTTGAGAGGTCAAAGCCTTTGAACTTCGTCGCGCTGCAGTCGCCGGGAGCCTGCTCCATGTGCTTCTTTGCGATAATCGCCATGCCGATGGCGCCCGTTACATCGTGATGGGGAGGAACAATAACACGCTTGTCGAGATATTTTTCAAAGGCCGCGGTAACGGATTTGTTGAAGGCAACGCCTCCCTGAAAAAAAATCTTCTCACCGATGTTCCGCTCTCCCACGACGCGGTTTACGTAGTTCTGGACAATGGAGTAGGCAAGCCCTGCCACGAGGTCCTTTTTCGGTGCGCCCCGCTGCTGCTGGGACAGGAGGGAGTTTTCCATGAACACGGTACACCGTTCACCCAGGCTACAGGGCCGTTCCGATTGAAAGGCAAGGTTACCGAATTCCTTCTTGACCGCGATGTCAAGCTTCTCGGCCTGCTCCTCCAGGAACGATCCCGTTCCCGCTGCGCAGGCCTTGTTCATTTCAAAGTCCACGATAACGCCGTCCCTGATGGAGATGTACTTCGAATCCTGGCCTCCTATTTCAAGGATCGTGTCCACGTCCGGGTCTATCTCGATGGCTGCCTGGGCCTGTGCCGTGATCTCATTCTTCACGATGTCCGCGCCCACAAAATCTGCGATCATGTACCGGCCGGAACCGGTCGTCCCCACCCCCAGGATGTTGACCCGTGCACCGACCTCGCTCCCGACCTCCTCGAGCCCCCGCTTGACCGCCTCGATGGGCCTGCCCGCGGTCATGAGGTACCTCTTCGCAAGGAGCCTCCCCTCTTCATCGATGATGGCAAGGTTCGTGCTGATTGACCCGATGTCAATGCCAAGGTAGGCATTGACCCTCTCCCCGGCCTGCGCCTCGTGAATGTGATAGGACACGGTGTGCCGCCTTTCAAAGTCAGCGGCATTGTCGCAGAGGGGTTTATGTCCTGCCCCCTCGTCTTTAAGGGACGCAATGAATTCGGCAAGCCGGCCGATCTCAAAGCGGTTTTCGACGCCCTGCTCCATGTCCCGGAGTGCAGCGCCTGCAGCGGTCATGACACTGAAGTGCTCGGGAATGACCAGGTCGTCCACACCGAGCACATCCCTGAAGGCCCTCACCACTCCCCGGTTGGCAGCAACTCCTCCCTGAAAACTTATGGGCCTGGAAAGCTCCGCGTTTTTGCAGATACTTCCTTTGAAGTTTCTGGCAACGGCAAAGCAGAGCCCGGCCACGATGTCCTCCATCGGCGTGGCGATCTGCTGCAGGTGAATCATGTCCGATTTTGCGAACACACTGCACCGTCCGGCAATGCGTGGCGGCCTCTTGGATTTCAGGGCAAGCTCAGCAAACTCCTCGATGCTGAGATTAAGCCGTTCCGCCTGCTGGTCCAGAAAAGACCCTGTTCCCGCGGCGCAAACGGAGTTCATGGAAAATTCCCTGACCATACCACCTTGAATGATTATGAGCTTGGAATCCTCCCCTCCCATTTCAATGACTGTCCTGATGTCCGGGTGGAGTTTTCGTGTGGAACAGCTGAGGGCAACAACCTCGTTGACAGGCCTTATGCCCAAAGCCCGGGCAACCACTTTGCCTGCCGAGCCGGTAATACTCAGCAGGGCATCGCCGGGCAGCTCCTGCAGGAGTCCGCAGGCTGCGGACAGGGGGTTGCCCCTGTGACGGACGTATTTCGTCTCCAGAATGTCCCCCCGGTTGTTCAGGACGGCATATTTGACACTTACTGATCCTGCATCAAGTCCGATAAGTTTTTTCATCTCGTTACCCCGTTAAAAATCCCCGCTGCCTGAGCGGGAAAGAAGAATCCCTTTTTTAGCGTAGCAACCATGGGGTCTATCCCGTTTAGATTTATCTCTCACGGGTTTTACTTCCTCAGCGTCCTGTGAAGTCTTTTCTCCACTGACTGAACCTTCTTTTCAATCATAGTGCGGTGCCCTTTCCTGTCATCAATCTTTACCGTAGTGACAACGCGCTCTCCATGTCTCAGTACCGCCTGATGACACTTTTTTATCAATGCCATGACCTCATCCCATGTGCCTTCTACCACCGTTCCCATAGGGTTGACCTTGTAGTTCAGGCCACTATTATCTACGATTTTTAATACCTTTGCAACATCACTCCCCACGCTTGCCCCTTTCCCCAAGGGGATAATGCTGAACTCAACGAGCATAGGCTATCCTTTCTTCCCTCAATAATCTGCCTGCCCCGTTCTCTCTATCCCAATGATCTTCCAATCATAGGGAGATTTTTCGAGAAAGAGCCGGATGTCGTCAGGTCCCATGGCGTCTCCTGCAAGATGCACCGGTTCCGAACCCTGCCGGGCAGTGACAAGTACCTTCAGGTCTGCTTCAGCACGGTCTCTATCAATTATGATATTCATAACATCGGCCGTGACCTCAAACCCGTCAAAGCGCCTGAACATGAGCTCGGCCCGTTTTTTTGTTTGAAGATAACCCCCGCCGTATTCACTGCTGAAGCTGAAGGAGAGGTGCTCCATAATTCCTTCAAGGTCTTCACGGGCCAGGGCCTCCCTGCATCCGGAAATGACCTTCCTGATCCGTTTTTTCTCGGAAGGGTACAGGGCAGCGGCGAGGAACGCCGACAGTATCAGGATGAGAATCACAAGCAGCCGGGTGCGCGACATAAGGCTACCCTCGGCTCGCAGCGGGAAAAAGACCTGGACATTCAAAGAACGTCTGCACAGTAATCATATAGCACAAACTTTTCTCACTTTCAATACATCCAGTGCGAATGCCCTCTCTTATCAAGAACACGTCTTGTAACTTACATCCATAAATTTCGGGGGAAGGTCGAAAAAAGGGTTGCGCCATACCATAGACAGATATCTCCAATAAAAGGGATATTTGATCAGCGTGATTCGAAGACCTTATCAAGGGGCGGCACTACTTTCTTCAAACGTTCATGACTTTCAAACATTTTTGAGAGCCTTACCCGAAATTTCTCATAGTTTTATGAATTATCCAAGCTGATGTAATTTACTCCTCTTTTTTTGCCTCACTCCGGTCAGCGATGATTTTCTGTGTAATGTGTGCAGGCACTTCCTCGTAATGAGAGGCCTCCATGGTGTACATACCCTGTCCGCTGGTCAGTGAGTTGAGCTGGTTAGCATAGGTCAGCATCTCAGCCATCGGGACAAGGGCAGTGACCTTCTGCGTTCCGTTGGTCATGGATTCAACACCCTGCACCTTTCCTCGTTTCGAGTTGAGGTCGCCGATCACATTGCCCAGGGAATCCTCGGGCGTGCTCACCTCGATCTTCACGATCGGTTCGAGGATAACGGGTTTCGCATTCGGAAATGCCTTCTGGAGCGCCATGGACCCGGCAATCTTGAATGCCATTTCCGACGAATCCACGGTGTGGTATGAACCGTCATAGAGGGTCACCCTCAGGTCGATCAACGGATACCCGGCAATCAGTCCCTCCTTCATCTTCTCCACGATGCCCTTTTCCACCGCAGGGATATACTGCCGCGGAATGGAGCCGCCCACGATTTCATTGACAAACTCGAAACCTCCGCCCCGGGGAAGGGGTTCAATTTTGATCCAGCAGTCGCCGAACTGGCCCCTCCCGCCCGACTGTTTCTTGTACCTCCCCTGGGAGCTGGCCAGGGCCCTGATGGTCTCCCGGTAGGGGATCCTGGGCGTCTTCATCATGACTTCAACGCCAAACTTCCGCTTCAGTTTTTCCAGGGTAACCTCCAGGTGCATCTGCCCCATGCCTCCCAGGATCATGTCAGCGGACTCGGCGTCGCGGTGGAATTTCAGCGAAGGGTCTTCCTCGAGAAGACGCTGAAGCCCGGTGCTTACCTTTTCCTCATCGCCCCGCGATTTAGGCTCGATCGCGTAAGATATCATGGGGTCTGTAAACGGGATGGGTTCAAAGACGATGGGATGGGCCGGGTCGCAGAGGGAATCGCCGGTCTGGGCCTCCTTGAGTTTTGCTACAGCAGCCACCTCGCCCGGGCCTGCCTCCTTTACGGGGACCTGCTTCTTTCCCATGAGATAGAAAATGTTGCCCATCTTTTCCTTGGAGTCCCTGTTGGCGTTGTACAGGACAGTGTCGGAAGTCACCGTGCCGGAGAAGACCCGGAAGAGCGTGAGCTTGCCGGCAAAGGGATCGGCAACAGTCTTGAACACCCTGAGGGAGACAGGGTCCCCGCTGCCGGGCTTTCTCACGGCCTCCTCTCCCGAGGCCGGTACCTTTCCTTTTATCGGGGTTGCCTCCGCCCGCGCCGCTGGCGACGGGAGAAAGGCGATGACCGTGTCAAGAAGCTGCTGAATCCCGATGTTCCTCGTGGCAGAACCGCACAGGAGCGGGACAAAGGCCCTGGCCATGACACCCTTCATAATGGCCTCCCGGATTTCCTCCTCTGTGAGGTCAGCGCCTTCCAGGTATTTCTCAAGAAGGGCGTCATCGGACTCTGCCACCTTTTCTATCATCTGCTTGCGGTACTCCTCCGCTTCATCTTTCAGGGAGTCCGGGATTTCTCCTGCCGAGGGATTGCCATCGGTAAACGTCAGCGCTTTCATTTTCAGCAGGTCAATAACGCCGCTGAAGCTGCTTTCTGCCCCGATAGGGATGGTAAGAGGGACAGCGGAGACAGCAAGGGACTTTTCAACCCCCTGCAGGGCTGTTTCAAAGCTGGCGTTCTCCCGGTCCATTTTGTTGATAAAGACAACCCTCGGCACTTCATACTGATCAGCATACTGCCAGACCTTCGCTGTTTCAGCCTTCACCCCCACACGGGCGCCCACAATAACAACAGCTCCGTCCATGGCGCTCAGGCAGCATCGGGTATCCTCCAGGAAATGCATGAATCCCGGCGTGTCCACGATATTGACCCTGTGGCCGTTCCAGTCGCAGAACGCCGTGGCCGATGATATGGAAATCTTCCTGTGTATCTCCTCGGGTTCAAAATCCGTTACGGTGTTGCCGTCGGCACTGGACCCCAGCCTTTCCGTTGCCTTCGCGTTAAACAGCATGGCCTCCACAAGAGATGTCTTCCCCGCACTGCCGCCGGCAATTACCGCAATATTCCTGATTTTGTCCACATCAATGCTCATAGATTAATCCTCCTTAACGGGATTCGTTGATTCCGTATATATGGCTCATGACAAACTCAGTTCTCATTGCCGCAGCCGGGAAGGATAGCATGTCTTCCTTTGTCGCTGCGAACTCATTGCAACAAGCTCCTGTCTCAAAGAGGAGACCGCCTGCACGGTGACCCCACCTCATGATTCCTGTATCAATCATTGTGCATCTTTCCTGTCCCTGTAATGACACGCTCGACAACCGGCTGGTAATCAGTGCTTGCCTCGGCGCTTTTGCTCCACACCCGGACACCGGCAAGCGAAAGCACGAGCGCTGCAAAGGCGGTCAGTGCAGCCGCAAGGTCAGAATTCATGTCCGGGAAATAGGCCTCGCCGACTTTTTTCCCTGCAAAGGCGCCTACGATAAAAAGAAGGAGGGGAAGGCCGTAGACCATGACGGATCCCTTGAGGTAGGCTCCTCCCTGCATGACCACCTTTACTCTCTGACCCACTGCAGCGTGGACAGGGTTGAGCGCAGTGATCTCCATTCCCTCAGGGGTTGCATGGCATGCGCCCTGGGCCGTACACCCTTCGCAGGCACTTTTTTTCTGCACCATGACTGTTGCCGTGGAACCATCCACTCTGGTAACTATGCCCGTCTCTTCAACCATAAATAGCTTTTAGCTTTTAGCTGTTAGCTGTTAGTTATCAGCTTAAGATCCTTAGCGCTACTTATGCACGTTTGTCTTTATTAAGCTGATCGCTAACTGCTTCCAGCTTGTTTCATCCTCTCAACAGCTTGTATTCAATGCTGTCCACAAGGGCCTGCCACGAGGCCTCGATGATGTTTGCGGAAACACCGACAGTACCCCACTTGTGTTTGCCGTCACCGGACTCGACGAGGACCCGCACATTGGTGTCAGTGCCCTTTCCTGCGGTCAGGACCCGCACCTTGTAGTCAATGAGGGACACTTCCTTAAGCCGGGGATAAAACTTTTCAAGGGCCTTTCTGAGCGCCCGGTCCAGGGCATTCACAGGCCCGTTGCCGTCCGCTGCCGTATGCTCCACGCCCTGGGGAGTCCTGATCATGATCGTCGCTTCGCTGAGCGGCTCCTCCCCTTCCCTCCTCTTTTCAACGATCACTCTGAATCCGATGAGGTCGAAAAATTTCCTATGGAGTCCGAAACTCTTTTTCATGAGCAGCTCCAGGGAAGCCTCTGCACCTTCAAACTGAAATCCCTGATTTTCCAATCGTTTGAGGTCATTGACCACATCCGTTACTTTAGGAGAATCAGGGTCGATCTTCAGTTTGAAATCACTGATCTTTCTGATGATATTGCTCTTGCCGCTCAGGTCGGAGACGAGGACACGCTGGTAGTTTCCCACCTTTTCCGGCCGCATGTGTTCATAGGTCTCAGGATGGCGGAGAATGGCGCTCACATGAATCCCTCCCTTATGTGCAAATGCGCTGTCTCCTACATAGGGCTGCCTCTTGAAGGGCCTGAGGTTTGATATCTCGGTCACAAAGCGAGATACATCCTTTAATTTTTTTAATCTGCTTGCAGTTATACAGTTTAACTTCATCTTTAACTTGAGCGCTGGGATCAGGGAAATCAGATTCGCATTGCCGCATCGCTCGCCCAGGCCATTTATGGTCCCCTGGATCTGGGAAGCACCCTTCTCCACGGCAATGAGCGAGTTGGCAACGGCGCACTCAGAGTCATTGTGGGCGTGAATCCCCAGGGGCACATTAAAGCGCCCTGCCATGGCACTGACCACAGCCCCTATTTCCCCGGGCATGGTGCCGCCGTTTGTATCACAGAGCACAAGGCAGTCTGCCCCTGCTGCTGCTGCAGACTCCATGACCTTCACGGCATACTCAGGATTTGCTCTGTATCCGTCAAAAAAGTGCTCGGCATCAAAAAAGACCTTCTCCACCCGCTCCTTGAGGTAAGCCACGGTGTTATGGATCAGGTCCAGGTTTGTCTGCAGGGAGACCCGGAGCGCTACCTTTACATGAAAGTCCCAGGTCTTTCCGAAGATTGTCACCACGGGGGTTTGTGCCTCAAGGAGCTCCCTGATGTTCGGGTCCTTATCAACCGGGAGGGAAGCCCGGTGGGTCGAGCCAAAGGCGGCAAGCCGGGAATAGTTCAGTTTGAACTTCCGCGCCTGTCTGAAAAACTCGGCATCCTTCGGATTTGAACCGGGCCATCCGCCTTCAATGTAATGAATCCCGAAGTCATCAAGCCGCTGCATGATCCGCATCTTGTCTTCCACGGAAAAGGAAACGTCTTCGGACTGGGAACCGTCCCGCAGAGTAGTATCGTAGAGTTCTATGTTACGCATGTAGTACCTGTCGAATTTTATCCCTGTCCGAGTTCGAACTCTGCATGGAGCGCCCTCACCGCTACTTCCATGTGCTTCACATCGATGACGCAGGATATCTTGATCTCCGACGTGCTGATCATCATAATGTTGATGCCTTCTCTTGACAGGGTCTCAAACATCCGGGCAGCAACACCGAAATGGGACTGCATGCCCACTCCCAAGATAGAGACCTTTGCCACGTTGCTGTTGATGGTCACCCCCCTGCTCCCTAGCTCCGCTGATATCTTCTTCGTTATCTCCAGGGCCTTTTTTTCATCACTCTTTGAAACAGTAAAGGACAGGTCCGTGGCATTGTCGTCGCTGCTCACGTTCTGGACGATTATGTCCACATTGATGTTCGCCTTTGCAATGGCGTTGAAAATAGACGCGGCAATTCCCGGCCTGTCAGGCACGCCCTTGAGTGTTATCCTCGTCTGGTTTTTATCATGGGTAATTCCGGTAACAACGACTTTCTCCATAGCGCCATCCTCCTTTGTAACGAGCGTACCCGGGGCCTGATTGAAACTGGATCGGACGATCAGAGGAACAGAGTATTTCTTCGCGAACTCAACAGAGCGGCCGTGGAGTACCTTTGCCCCCAGACTGGCCATCTCCAGCATCTCGTCATAGGAGACACGATCCATCTTCCTGGCGTCAGGAACGATCCGCGGGTCAGCGGTAAAGACCCCCTCCACGTCCGTGTAGATTTCGCAGAGATCGGCCTTGAGCGCCGCAGCGATTGCTACAGCGGTCGTGTCAGAGCCGCCCCTGCCGAGGGTGGTCACGTCGGACAGTTCATTGATCCCCTGGAAGCCGGCCACGACAGGGATCTTTCCTTCTCCAAGGGCGCGCTTGAGACGGTCCGCCTCGATGCTCTCGATCATGGCCTTCGTGTGGGAGCTGTCCGTCCTGATCCCCACCTGCCTGCCGGTAAAGCTCATGGAGTCACTTCCGATCTTTTGTATTGCCATTGCCATCAGGGCACTGGTCACCCGCTCACCCGATGAGAGCAGCAGGTCCATCTCACGCTCATCAGGTGCATCCGTTATTTCATGGGCAAACCTCACGAGTTTGTCCGTTTCACCGGCCATGGCCGATACCACCACAATGACCTGGTTCCCCTCGCGGGCAGTGGCAACGACCCTCTCGGCCACTGCCCTTATTCTTTCACTGTTTGCGACAGACGTGCCGCCGTACTTCTGCACGATCAATGCCACGGTCGTTCCCTCTCATGATCAGGAATAATAAACAGCTCACTGTAAATACAGACTCATATAATACTATGTCACGGGGCAAAGCTCAAATAGTGAGTTGCAAGCTTGACTACCAGGGGCCATAAAAGGCAGACACGAGGCAATGGGCAATGGGCGATAGATTACAGACACGTGCTTTTCCCATAGCATATTGCCTATCGCCTCTCCACTTTTTCCCCCTTCCGTACCTCCCCACTTTCCGCTCATGGCGCGACCGCCCCCCTCCTTCCTCTGATAAAATAGTTCATCAACTCGTGCCCCTTTTCAAACACCCTGATGCCCTTCATCCTGGCGATCGCCTCCGAGTAGGCACAGGCCCTCCCCCGTTCTTTTCCCTGTGACTGCCTGCTCCTGAAAATAACGAAAGGAACGGGCTCATCCGTATGGGTCATGACGCTGAGCGGAGTAGCATGGTCAGGCATAAGCAGAATGCTGTACTCACCAAATCTCTTCATGCCTTCAGCTATGGGCCCCACTACCTTTGCGTCAAAGTCTTCAATGGCCTGTATCTTTGCCTTCAGGTCTCCCTGGTGGCCTGCCTCGTCAGGCGCTTCCACGTGAACATAGACGAGATCGTGCTTCCTGAGGGCACGAAGGGCTGCCCGGGCCTTGCCTTCATAGTTGGTGTCAATGTAGCCGGTAGCGCCCTTTACGTTGATGATCTCAAAACCTGAGCACATGCCGAGCCCCTTGGTGAGGTCAACGGCTGAGATGAGGGCTCCGGACAGTCCGTACTTGTCTGCAAACCGCGGCATGGCGGACTTTTTCCCCTGCCCCCAGAACCAGAGGCTGTTCGCCTCCCTAAGTCCCCTCTTCCTCCTGCTCCTGTTCACGGGGTGGGACAGGAGCACCTGCTGTGCCTGGTCCATTATTTTCAGCAGGATATCAGCACCCCTGCCCCGGGGCAGATGGTCCCCGATTTTCCTGCCTGTAATGTCGTGGGGAGGTGTACAGCGTATTTTTTCATTCCCCTTCCTCCACACCATGAGGTGCCGGTAGCTGACGCCGGGATAAAAAGATACATCCTTCCCGCCCAGCTTGCGGTGAATGTCGCGGATTATGCTGCCTGCTTCTTTCGATGTGATATGCCCCGCACTGTAGTCATCCATGACCGCCGCTTCCCGGCTCCCCGAATCCCCGAAGTTCAGGGTAACGAGATTGCACCGGAAGGCAACATCGGAGGGGCCCAGTTCTATCCCCCGGTACGCTGCTTCCAGGGGGGCCCTGCCACTGTAATATTTCGCTGGCGCATAGCCAAGGATGGAGAGATTTGCCACATCAGACCCAGGATCAAATCCCCTGGGAATTGTCCGCGCTATTCCTCTTTCGCCTTCCCTGGCAAGCCTGTCCATGTTGGGTGTTCTGGCCGCCTGAAGGCATGTGCGGTAGCCGAGTTTTTTCAGGGGACGGTCAGCCATTCCGTCTCCCACAAGGACGACAAATTTCATCGCAGGTGTATGATCCTGTTCAGGGTTTATAACATGCTATAATTCAACATAAATCAGGAGATATATTAACGTTTCCCGTTGGAAAAGTGAAGGACTCTGATTCTTTCTTCTGAAGGACGTTTTCCAGACTCAGTCAGGAGTGATATATGCTGGCAAGTCGAAATGCCTTACACTGTGCCGGCTCTTAAAGCCATA
>CP070788.1:2474541-2480865 GCA_020346765.1 Nitrospiraceae bacterium | reverse complement strand
TTGTTGAGACCCTTCCATCCCCCCATGACTGCGCTGACGGATCCATCTTTGTCATCTCATCAGGCGGAAAGCGCCTCGGGATCCTGACGGACCTGGGGCATGTCTTCACTGAACTCTACCCGCTCATGGCATCGCTTGACGCGGTTTTTCTGGAAAGCAACTATGATGACGGCATGCTGCAGCGGGGTCCCTATCCCCTGAGCCTGAAGCGCCGCATCAGCGGGCCCCGCGGCCACCTGTCCAACAGGGAGTCAGCCGAACTCCTGCAGGCCGGGGAAAGCCTTCAGTGGGCCTGCCTGGCACACCTCTCGCAGAACAATAACACCCCGCACAAGGCCCTCCAGGCCCATCGTGACGTCCTGGGACACGGCCTGGCCCTTACTATTGCCAGCCGCCTGACCGCATCGGCTCTATTAAAAATTTCCTGACATGTGTACAATACTGTGCTTACGGCCATGGGCCATCGTCCACCGGACGCAACTCCTGTTAAAGAAATTAATTTTACGGCCGAAGAAATAACAAGACGGATGAGGAAATCAGAGATGTCATGTTGACCATCAAGGACGTGCTGCAGTCAAAGAGTTCCGCCATCTGGTCTGTGTGTCCCGATGATACGGCCTACACTGCCATGGAGATCATGGCCGAAAAGGACATCGGCGCGCTGCTGGTAATCGATGATGACCAGGTTTTAGGAATAGTCTCTGAACGGGACTTTGCCCGGAACATAATCCTGAAGGGCCTGTCTTCGCGCAAGGTGCAGGTCAAAGAATTAATGATCAAGGACATCTACGGTATTACGACGGACAAGTCCATTGAGGAGTGCATGGGTGTCATGACCGCTGCCCACTGCCGCCATATGCCTGTCTTTGAAAATAACAGGCTCATAGGAATCGTCACCTTCGGCGATATCGTGAAGGCACTGCTTCTGGAGCAGCAGGTCAGGATCGAGGACCTGGAAAGCTACATATCCTGCTGCGACACCCCGTCGTTTGAAGACAGTTTCTGATCCCGGCTCCATACATGAGGAGTCGTCCCCTCCTGCGCTTCTGCCCGGACCACCTGAATAGCCGACCCCTTCAGAGGGCTTTTTTCTGGTACCATATGACATCATGTACTTCTCCGAAGTTATGATCCAGGGAGGCCCGACAGGGGCCAGTAAGGCGTCCACTCATGTCTCGTAGCAGGTCATCCGTGAAACAGCTCAGGGCACTGATCACGGTCGCTGCGGCATCGGTCCTCCTGGCCGCAGTCTCCCTGCTTGTCTACCCTGACGTGTCTCACCTGAAAAAGGAAAATCCGCGGAAGACGTCCTTTATGGAATACCGTGAAGATGAATGGCGGAGACAGGGGAAACATGTGAAAATAAACCATCTCTGGACTCCGCTTGCCAGCATATCGCCCCACCTCGTGAAGGCCGTGCTCATTGCTGAAGACGACAAGTTCTGGCACCACGAAGGCTTTGACTTTGCATCCATTGAAAAGGCCCTGAAAAAGGGCCTTGAGCACAGGCGGTTCATTTCCGGCGGCAGCACCGTCACCCAGCAGCTCGCAAAGAACCTCTTTCTTACCCCCTCGAAAAATCCCCTGCGCAAGCTGAGAGAGGCAGTGATTACCTGGAGGATGGAGCAGGCACTTACCAAAAAACGGATACTCGAGCTCTACCTCAACGTGGCCGAGTGGGGCGAAGGGGTCTTCGGCATCGGAGCTGCGTCTTTTTATTATTATGGAAAGCCCCCGTCTGACCTCACTCCCATGGAAGCGGCGCGGCTGGCATCGGTTCTTCCCAACCCGAGAAAGTACAATCCCACCGGAGCGTCACGCTACGTGGAAAACCGTTCGAGGATCATTTACGGCATCATGACAAAGAGGGGGATTACTGAAATATGAATTATGCTGGCTAAAAGGGCCAGACCCTGCTGATCTTTCGTGTATCAACCCCTTTAAATGCCCCTCCTTTTAAGCGTTCAAGCAGATTGTCCTGCGTGACCTCGTGAACGAACTCGGTATAGCACGCGCCTGTTTCCCGCGGTTCGTGGGCATCGGACCCCCCGGTGTACGGGAGGCCCATTTCCTCAGCTGCCTGAAGGGCCTTCTGATTCTGGTAATAGTGGGCGTATCCGTTATGGCCCTCCAGTGCGCACAGTCCCCGGAGCCCTTTTACCCTGACCCCGATGCTGTTGCTCACCCGGTAGGGATGGGCGGGGATAACGACCCCTCCCTTTTCAGTGACAGCGCGGACCACGTCCTCAACGGGGGCGTTTTTAAGAGTGAGCATGTCCGTGTTCACGCCAAAGACAAGACAGTGCCCTTCTGCCGTTGAGAACTCCACGCCCCTGAAGACCATGATCCGTCCCCGGTATTTCTCCCTCAGCCCCTCGGCAAATTCCGACGCCTCATAGGAGTAGTGCTCGGTAAAGGCCACTCCCTGAAGGCCCGCGCGCACAGCATGAATGACTGACTCTTCAGGCTCAGAGTCGGTATCCCCGCTGAACTTCGAATGGACATGAAGGTCAATTTTGAATGTCATGGGCTATGTTACCAGTCCGGTCAGGGATTGTGTAAAGTGGCCGCAGGCGGGCGCACGGAATCGGGAGCAGGCGGCCCTGACAGAAATGACAGGTTCTTTCTCCAGCACTGAAATTCTATAATCCACCAGGGCAGCGTTACAGGATATCGTAACCTGCCGAACAAGTCCAGGGGGGCATGGCACATAATGATATTTAATCTCTCACTGCATACCCGGAGGGCCGCTCAGACGGACCGCCGCACCCTTGTTCAGCCCGGTATGTACTACATCACCCTGTGCACACAGCGCCGGGAGTGTTTATTCGGGGAAATACGCCAGGGGAAAATGAAATTGAATGATGCCGGAGCAGTGGTACAGAAGACATGGGAAGAGCTGAGCAGCACCTGCAACAGCATCTGGACAGATGAATTCGTTATTATGCCGAACCATGTCCACGGCATTATCTCAGTGACTGCAGGAGCACCCCCTGAGCCCGGTGGAAACGGGGGCGCGCGGAATACCACGCCGGCACTGATCACCCTTCCCGGGATTGTGTATCATTTTAAATCGTATACAACGGCGCGCTACCGTCTCGGCATGGCACTCATGAACTGGCCGCCCCTGCGCGGAAGGCTCTGGATGAGGAACTACCACGAAGGCATCATCAGCACGGAAAAGGAGCTGGAAGCGGTGAGGCAGTTTATCAGGTATAATCCTCTCCAGTGGGGACGGGACCGGGACAATCCGGCAAACCTTTGAAGACCATCAAAACAGGTTCTGCCGGTTGCCAGATGCCAGGTGCCGGAGGGCAGGCACAGGGGCTGCCCCTGCTTTCGCGCTTCCGCACTTCAGTTCTTCCGATCTTCCGCGCCTGGCTACCCGTCTGCTTTCCTGTGTTATAATATCTATCTGCGGATGAACGCAGGGGAAAGGAGGCGCCATGAAACTCTCGTTAAAGGATTATTTTGCCTCTGCCAGCGGCACTGGCGTCCTCTCAACCGCTGATGCCGGAGGCAGGGTTGATTCGGCGATTTACTCGCGGCCGCACGTCAATGATGACGGCTCCCTGTTCTTTCTCATGAGGGACCGCCTGACCTATCACAATCTCCAGTTAAACCCCCATGCTGCCTACCTCTTTATCGAGAACAGTGGGGGCTACAGGGGAGTCCGCCTCTTTCTGAAGAAAACCGGGGAGGACAGCGATCCAGACCTCATCGCAGGCATGACAAGAAGGCATCTTACTGCGAAGGAAGACACAGCAAAGGGGCCAAAATTCCTTGTCCGCTTTGCCGTTGAAAAAATTCTCCCGCTCATCGGCAGCGGAAACGCGCCAGTACACCGCTGAATGAAAGGCGGAGTCCCAGCATAATTCAGACCCTGCCCCTTCCCCGCTATAATAAATAATGGCCTCACCATCAGGGAAAAACACACCCCTTCGCGGCAAGACCTATTCGCTCCATGGCGAAGAAAGGGATGCCGGGCACTACTATGAGCTCATCAGGGGCTTGACGGACCGGTTCCTCCATCGCTGTCCTGATGAACAGAGGCTTCTTGAGCAGGTGCGGAACGCATCCAGGGGCAGGTCCTTCGTAAAAAGGCTCTCAGGCCGCAGCAATGACAGGCACCTTCTTTCATTCATCAAAAAGACCCTGCGGGAATCCCTGTCAGGTTACACAACCGGTGTCCGGCAGCATCTAAGGACCCTGCCGCTTTCCCGCCGCTTCGATCCCATACTGCGGACAAAGGAGGAGCACTACCACCTCTTCATGATTGAGATAGAACTGACAAACAGGATCTTCAGGGATGCCTTCAGGCGCAGCACCTACAGGTTTGCCCTGATCGCCCACTGCCTCCGCGACTTCAGGCCCGGATGCAGGGCAGAGGCAGGCGCGTACGAATCCCTCTGCCGGGGGTGCACAAAGGAGTGCCTTGTCCATCTGGGAAGTGTGCTGCTCAGGAAATATGGTATACATCCCTATATTTCCGTCACCATGGACCTGGAGAAGCTCTTCAGGAAAATCAGATCGGAACATGACAGCGTGGGTGCCCTGGGGATAGCCTGTGTGCCTGAGCTTGCCATGGGCATGAGGCTGTGCATTGAGATGGATATCCCCCCGGTGGGCCTGCCCCTTGATGCAAACCGCTGCGCCCGGTGGATGAAAGAGGCCCGCGATACGTCCTTCAGCCTCAGTGAACTGGAAAACCTCCTTGCATAAGGTCCGCTTTTCCCCATGCACGATTTATTCCCGGCAAATGAAGGGTTACCCGCTTAACGTCAGATAAGAAAAATTTAATTTGCCCCCCACAGCTCACCATATCCCCATAGTTGACAGGGATTAATGGCAATCTTTTCCTGATCTGACGACAGGAGCTCCTGTACCTTAAACTCTTCTTGACTGCAATCTCTCTTTGCAGGATTCAAAAAAAGAGTTCCATTCGCCCTGATAATGCTTTTGACGAAGGGCGTGTGTGCCTTTTCTCCCCGATGTGTCACAACCGCTATTTCATTGTTTGCCAGTTTCACCAAAGATCCGGGCGGATAAAGCCCGATCGCTTTCACACAAAGGGTCACAATATCAGGGTCAATCCTTTTACCGCTGCTTAAATAAATGTCCTTCATCGCCTGATCAGGGGTCAGTACCTGCCGATAGGAACGTTTCGACACTCCTGCACAGTAGTGGTCTGCCACAGCTATAATTCGTGCGGCCACGGGAATCGCTTCTCCCTTCAGGCCATAGGGATAGCCGCTGCCATCCAGGGCTTCATGATGATGCTGCACTGCATCAAGCCATGTTTCATGTGTAACCCCTTGTGAAAGCAATATTTCTACCCCGCGTGCCGGGTGCTCCCGAACCTGGTGTCTTTGTTCCTGTGAAAGCGGGTCCTTTTGCAGATGGAGCGAATCCTGCAGTTGTATCATGCCAATATTTGCGGTCAGAGCTGCTGCCAGAAGGTATGCCCGGTCATCGTCCGTCCACTTCATTCGCCGGGTAATTGTTTCGCACACGACAGCAACGTTTACCGGATGCCTGATGGTATAGGGATAGGTGCTGTTCAGAAATATAACGCCAATGGATGCATCATTATCTCTCTCGCATGCCTGCTGAATCATGCTGGACAGGTTCAGTATTTTCAGAGAAAAATCTTTTGTCAATCCTGTGGTCATCCCGTGCAGCAGACAGGAGAGATGTTTCTGAACCCCTTCCAGTATCTGAAAAGGTGATGGGGAAGGCCCGGCCTTTTCTCCCTGCTCAGGCTGACACCAGTCCTCTGCATGATAGAGACCCCGTTCAATGAGGGCAGTGAGCTGGCTTTCTGACTCGATAATGCATCCCTTTCGCAGTAATAAATCCCCCTTGTCATTATAGGCATCCCATTTTATCGGTTTGCCAACGATGATGTCGCTTTCTCTTACTCTTTGCATATGCAGTTACCCGAAGGCTCAAACAGATATTTTTCTTTTTATTATCGGCAATTATTTTCAAATTACTAAGGCCGTATCTTTTCATCTATCCCCGCCCCGCGTTCGTACTCCCCCGCCTGTGCCCTTCTGCGCTGAAAAATCGTGCGCCCGGGAATGAGAATTATATTAACCCTCTTATCCGGGCGTCCTGTGAGGCTTGCCGGCTCGTGACAGGTCATTATTGTTAATCAGGAAGTCAGTATTTTAATAATTATTTCAATCTGGTCCTGAGGCGAACAGCATCGCGCAACTTCTTGTTAATTAAAAATAGTTCTCTGCAGCAGCCCCTGGTAAACAAAGCCGTGCATGCGTAATGCTAAAGTACCGTAGCTTCCATGGTAAAAAATATCAGCGA
>CP070788.1:2459977-2474441 GCA_020346765.1 Nitrospiraceae bacterium | reverse complement strand
GATGCTGCACTTGCCGTGGGGTATGGAAGTTGGATCAGCGAACTCTCCCTCTATGAGCTTGAAGGTCTGGGCATCCTCTCCCGGTGCAGTGAGGGCAGCAGTTCATTCAGGCCCTTTGACAGGCGGAGGGACGGCTTTATCCCCGGTGAAGGAGGGGCCGCGATTCTCCTGGAATCTGCCGAATCGGCAGAAGCGAAGGGAAGCACCATTCTGGCCAAGGTCGGGGAGTGCGGTAATTGCAGCGAATTTTCATCCCGTGATGCCTTCACCGTCCATGAAAAGGTTATCAGTCGTAATATCCTTGGTGTCATTGAGAGCGCTTCAACCTCCATAGGAGACCTTGCCTTTATCATTCCCCACGGAAGCGGGACCCGGAAAGGGGACCGGTCGGAGATGAAATCACTGGCCGGGATCTTCGCCGGCCGGATGGAGAACCCGCCTGTCTGTGGATTGAAGCCCTATACGGGCCACATGGGAGCAGCAAGTGACATTGCTGAGATCATTTTCGGCATTCACGCCGTCAAGGAGCAAATGGTTCCGGCAACACTGAATTTCCGCGAAACGGAAAAGGAGTTTTCATCGCTGAAAATCTCCGCCTCCCTGGAGCCCTGCACGGGCAGCCGGTTCCTGTCCATCAGCTATGGTGTGGGCGGACAGTCCTCATCAGTGATTGTGGAAGTTTTTAAATAAAGCGATCAGCTATCGGCAATAGATTTTTTCTCCGTGGACTGAGAGCTGACAGCTTTTTTTCTTGTCACCTCATGCAACACTGTTACTTCACACAATGAATAAAAAAAAACGGAAGAAAAAAAGCAAACCGCTCAAGGTCCTTGAGTATTGCCTGGCCTTCGCCCTCATATCCGCCGCCCGTGTCACTCCTTTTGCTGTCATGAGGTTCATCAGCACGGTCCTGGGCGACCTTCTCTTCGTTCTCATATCAAAGCGGCGGACCATTGCCATAGAGAACCTCTCCCATGCCCTGGGCAGAGAAAAAAGCCCTCCAGAAATCCGGAGACTGGCCCGTGAGAGCTGCCGCTCATTTTTTCTCACCTTCCTGGAAATAGTAAGGTACCGCTCCCTGTTCTCCGGCCCGGACGCCGTCAGGAAAATGACCTCCTACGGGGAAAACCTGGAGGCCCTCTTTCTCAAGGCAAAAAAAATTCATGACCAGGCAGGGGGCTGCATCTTCGTCACACCCCACATCGGCAACTGGGAAGTCCTCCCCCGCGTATGCTCGGCCATCGGCATTCCCCTGGCGATTGTGGCCCGCCCCCTGGACAATGAATATCTGGAGCGTCTCATCTTCAGGAGCCGCGTTGCCGAAGGTCAGTTCATCATCCCCAAAAAGAACGCCCTCTTCACGCTTCAGAAGACCCTGCAGAAGGGGACATCCATCGGGATGCTGCCTGACCAGAGCACCATGAAGGGAATGGTTGTTGAGTTCTTTGGACGGCCTGCCACAACCACACCCGTCCCCGCCATCCTGGCCATCACCTACAAAAGGCCCATTGTGGTCACTGCAGCATGCAGGGCGGGAAAGGGACGCTATGAAGGCTTTGTCAGCGACCCCATATGGCCGGGAATCTATGAGAGTGAAAAGGCAGAAATCAGGAGGATCACGGAAGAAATGACCCGCGCCATGGAAGCTGTCATCCGGAAATACCCGGGACAATACCTCTGGATGCACAACCGCTGGAAAACGTACAGAGACAAGAAGGAAATAATGGCTTAAAAAAAGGGCAATGGGAACGGGGCTATGGGCGTTAGGTGCTGAGCAGTTCCAGCCATTCCAGTTGATGCAACAGTTTCATTTCTGAAACGGTTCAGTCGATTGAAACAGATGGAACAATGCCCTTTTTCCATTGCCTGTCGTAAATAGCCTATAGTCCCGTGCCTGTCGCCTGTCGTTATCGCCTATTACCTATTGCCTCGCGCCCATTGCCCGTTTTCATGTCCGTTTGAATAAACTCCGGAAAAGATGATATGGTAACGGGTGTCCCAAAAAGTGTTTATAAGCGCAGGGGAGAGTTCCGGTGAACTCTACGGTGCCCTCCTGAGCAGGGAGATCAAAAAACGGTGGCCCGATGCGCTCATATCCGGCATCGGGGGGCCCCGCATGAAGGCCGAGGGAGTGACGCTCATCGCCCCCATGTCTCACCTGATCGGACTTGTTGAAGTCATCAGACATCTGGGCGAGATACGGGCCACCTTCAGGAAGGCGGAACAGTTCCTCACTCAGGAGAGGCCAGACCTCCTGGTGCTCATTGACTACCCGGACTTTAATATCGCCCTCGCGAAAAAGGCAAAGGCTGCCGGCATCCCTGTCCTCTATTATGTCAGCCCCCAGGTGTGGGCTTGGCGGCGGGGGAGGGTAAAGAAAATTGCCGCAGTGGCGGACAGGATGGCCGTGCTCTTCCCCTTCGAGGCCGCCTTCTATGAAGAGACCGGGCTCTCCTGTGAATTCGTGGGACACCCTGTCATGGAAACTCTTGATATCCGGGGATCAAAGGAAGAGCTGAAGCGGGGGCTGGGACTTGACGCTGAAAAAAGGGTCATCAGCCTCCTTCCCGGCAGCAGGCCCGGTGAACTGAACAGGCACCAGTTCATCATCATGGAGCTTGCTGAAAAGATCAGCAGGGCATTTGCCGACACCCAGATTGTCCTTCCCCTTGCTTCAGGAACGGAGTTCCCGGCAAATCTCCCGGAGCATGTCAGGATCTTTCACGGCAGGACCACGGAAGCCCTGGCCTGTTCTGATGCTGCTGCCGTTGCCTCAGGCACGGCGACCCTGGAAACTGCCCTTCTGGCCGTTCCCATGGTGGTCTTTTACCGGGTCTCACCCGTGACATTTCACATCGCAAAGCTCCTGACAAGCGTTCAGTTCATTTCCTTGGTGAACCTCCTCTCCGGAAAAGAGGTGGTAAAGGAACTCCTCCAGCGTGACGCCAGCGCCGTCATGATATTTTCAGAGCTGAAAAAAATTTTGTATGACCGTGTATACCGGAATAACATGATATCCAATCTCAGGAAGATCAGGGAAACCTTTCAGGGGATGAACCCCTCTGCCAGAGTCGCTGCACTGGCCGGTGAACTCGCCCGCTGGGACGCACCGTGCAATAGCACGGCCCTCCGATGAACCATGCTGATCCTCTATAACCTCATTTCCACACTGGGCATGTTCCTCTATATTCCCCGCCTTGTCACGAGAAGGGGTCCGGAAGACAGGACCGCCTATATCAAGGAGCGCCTGGGGGCCTCATCGTACGACAGGACAGATATCTGGGTCCATGCCGTTTCCGTGGGCGAAACCCTGGCGGCACTGCCCTTTCTGAAAAAACTGAAGCGGGAATTCCCCGGCAAATCACTGACCCTCTCCACCACAACGTACACAGGGCAGAAGGTAGCCCGCGAGAAGTTTCCCCAGGTGAACAGGATCATGTATATGCCTCTTGATTCCCCCCTCTGTGTGAAACGGGCCGCAGAAAATCTCCGTCCTGCCCTGTTCATCACAGTGGAAACAGAAATCTGGCCTGCCCTCTTTCATGCACTGAAGGAGGCAGGCTCGCGGATCATCATCCTCAACGGCAGGATCTCCGGAAGGTCATTCAGGAGATACCGGAGGGTCAGGCCCTTTATCAAAAAGGTCCTGTCCGCCGTGGATTTCCTGTATATGCAGGACCGGGTCTACGCTGACCGGATCCTTGAACTCGGCGCAGACAGGCACAAGGTCGGGGTCATGGGGAATTTCAAATTTGATATCGAGGTCGATGCAGCGGAAGACCTCCCGTGGCTGGACCGCGTTCAGGGAAAGATATTCCTTGCAGCGAGCACACACAAGGGTGAAGAGGAGATTATCCTTCAGGCATATGAGCTTGTGAGAAACAGTAACAAGGATGTGAAACTCATCCTTGCACCCCGGCACCCCGAGAGATTCGATGAGGCTGCCGGCCTGATGGAAAAGAAACACCTCACGTACGTCAGGCGCACCGCACTGGACCGGGACGGAGCATCCCCTGACATAATCCTGCTTGATACGATTGGAGAACTGTCGCGCCTCTTCTCACGGGCAGCCGTTGCCTTTATCGGGGGGAGCCTTGTCCCCACAGGAGGCCACAATATTCTGGAGCCTGCCTACTGGTCAAAGCCCATCCTCTTCGGGCCCCACATGGACAACTTTCCCATTGCAGAGGAGTTTCTGGAAAAGTCTGCCGCGCAGGAGGTCCGGGATTCCCGGGACATGGCTGAGCTGGTCCTGGAACTCCTGGAAAACAAAGACAGGGCCGCCCGTATGGGGATCAACGCGCGGGCAATTGTAGACAGGAACACCGGAGCGGTCAACAGGGCCCTTGCCCTTATCCGGGGGTACCTTGGGACTGATTAGCGCGGCATACGGCCTGGGGCTTTCCTGTAAGAAATGGTATTACCGGACGCCGAAAAGGCTCCCCGCCGGGGTCATCAGCATCGGCAACCTGACCCTGGGGGGAACAGGGAAAACACCCGCTGTAATTTCCGTGGCACAGGAAGCGAAAAACCGGGGGCTTAGCGTCTGTATCCTCACCCGGGGATACAGGGGCAGGACAATGAACATCACCTTTGTGAGCAGGGGCAGCGGGCCCCTCCTCAGCCCTGCAGAGGCAGGGGACGAGGCATGCCTCATGGCGGAAGCCCTGGAAGGGGTGCCCATTGTCAAGGGGAAGGACCGTTATGAAGCCGGCCTTTTCGCGCTGGATAACCTCAAGACCAAACCACTCTTTATCCTCGATGACGGGTTTCAGCACTGGAAGCTTTTCAGGGACGCAGATGTTCTGCTCATTGACGCCACGAATCCTTTCGGCAATGGGAAGCTCTTTCCGGAGGGGAGGCTGCGGGAACCCCTGAGCGCCATGAACCGGGCCCACATCATCGTTATCACAAAGTCTGACATGGCTCAGGAGGGCTCAGTTGCCTCAATAACCCGGACCGTAAGACAGTATAACCAGGATGCCCCCCTTTTTACCTCGTCCCACAGGGCTGCAGGCCTCGTGACTGCCCGCGGGGAATCCATGCCTGCGGACTCACTGCAGAGCAAAAGCATATACGCCTTTTGCGGCATTGCTAACCCCGCCTCCTTCACATCCACGCTGACATATGCCGGGGCTGCCGTCAGGGGATTGAGGGCCTTCAGGGACCATTACATATACACACAGAAGGACATTGACGAAATCATAAGCGATGCAGCGGGGATGGAGATTATCACGACGGAAAAAGATCTGGTAAAACTGAAAAACCTGGACATCCCGGAGAACCTCCGTGCTCTTAAAGTTGCATTTTCCGTAAACGGTGAGTTTTACGACAGTCTTTTCACTCTTGTTTCTTTATAGCTGAGGGATTTTTCTTTCCTCTGCTGGTGTTCGGTATGATATGGTAACGGGGAAGACTAATTTACTGAATAGGACCATTGGTCAGATAACATGTTGAAAAAATCTCCCCTTCCCCTCTTTACCAAAGAGGGGTATTGCCCATCCCTTTGGCAAAGGGAGGAGGGATTTTATAACCAAATGTTTCCATACTTCCGTACTTCTCAGTAACTCAGGGAGGCATCAATGATCAAAAGCTTCAATGTCAAAACCCGGTCAAGGACAGAGTTTGTCAACATTACGCGTGATGTCCAGGACATTGTCAGCGATTCAGGGGTGAAAAGCGGCGTCTGCCATGTCTTTGTCCCCCATACCACGGCAGGCGTCACCATCAACGAAGGGGCCGACCCTTCGGTGGAAAAGGACATCCTGACCATGCTGAACAAACTCATTCCCCGCAGTGGGGGATACCTCCATATGGAAGGCAATTCCGACGCCCACATAAAGACATCCCTTGTAGGCTCATCGGAAGTGATCATCGTCGATGGCGGGACTCTCCAGCTCGGCACATGGCAGGCGATCTTTTTCTGCGAATTTGACGGGGCACGGAGCAGGCAGGTTATGGTCAAGGTGATGAGGGAAGAATAGGGGTCAAGAGGCCAAGGGGCCAAGGATTCAAGGGAAAGACAACGAAAAAACAACGTGACGATAATGATTGCAGAAATTAATTCTTTTTTGTCTTTTCCCTTGACACCTAGACACCTTGGCCCCTCGAACCCTTCAAAAATGCTAACTGTTTTTTTCCAGGTAGGCCTTCTCCCGCCTTCCCTTCTCCTCATCGACAAAGCAGAAGAGGAGCCCGCCGATAACAAAAAAAAGCGATATGGAGGTAATGCTCGCCCGCGAGGCTGTGTCGCTGCTATACCCCATGTTCTTCACGAGGAGGCCCACCCCCCCCATAACAATGGGTCCGAGGACCGCGGCAAACTTGCCCACCATGTTATAGAAGCCGAAGTACTCGGCTGACTTGTTCGACGGGATGATCCTCGCGTAAAAAGAGCGGCTCAGTGCCTGAATGCCGCCCTGCACAAGCCCCACGATCACGGCAAGGATGTAGAACTCCCTTCTATCCTGCATGAATGCACCCCATATCGAGACAAAGATATACACGACAATGGCCATGAATATGGCCCGCCTGGCACCGATCTTTTCACCGGCATAACCAAAGGCAATAGCCGAAGGAAATCCCACAAACTGGGTTATGAGCAGCGCCACGATAAGATCGTTCGCCTCAAATCCGATGGAAATCCCGTAATCAACAGCCATGAGGATGATCGTGTCCACCCCGTCAATATAGAGCCAGTACACGGCAAGGAAGAGGAAGACCGTCTTCAGGTGGCGGATTTCCTGAAAGGTGTTTTTAAACTGATTCAGTCCCGCCCGTACAGCCAGGAACCCCGAAAGCGGCTTTTCATGCACCGGCTCCCTGACAAAGAGAAAAATGGGTATAGAAAAAAGAGCCCACCATGCCCCCACCGTCAGAAAGGAGAACCGCACTGCTTCTCCGGCATCGGCAAACCCGAAGGTCCCTGGGCTCAGGGTCATCCACACATTGGCCCCGAACAGCAGTCCTCCGCCGAGATAGCCCAGGGAAAACCCCAGCGCGGAGACAACATCGAGCTTCTTCTCCGGGGCAACACTTACGATGAGAGAGTCATAGAAGATATTTCCTCCCAGGAATCCCGCCGTGGCAAGGACATAGAGCACGACCGCCGCGGGCCATTGCCCCTGGGATACGAGGGAAAGAGATGAGGTCATTGCCACGCCGGTAAAGGCGAAGAAGAAGAGGAACTTTTTCTTTGCAGAGCCCCTGTCAGCAATCGCACCCAGAACCGGCGCCAGCAGGGCAATCACTGCCCCGGCAGCGGAATTGGCAAAGCCGAGGCGCGCCGTGCTCACTGTGGCATCAGCGCCGGCGCTCCAGAACTGCTTGAAGAACAGGGGGAAGAATCCTGCCATGACCGTTGTGGCAAAGGCAGAGTTTGCCCAGTCATAGAGCGCCCATCCAATAATTGCCTTCCTGCTACCACGCTGCATGGTGTTCAAAGCCCCCATATTTTATTCCATTTACAGAATAATTGCCTGTGCTGATTGACGCGGGCCCCGGGATGTGATACATATCTTAGGTAAGGTCTCATTCGCAGTGACACAAGGAGAGATCAGCAGACCGGACCATCAGACAGAAAACGGTGGAATATCTATGGAACAAGACGATGACAGAGAAATAGAAATAAAGTACGCCCACCGATTCGGCCAGATCGCTGTCAGACTGGGGTTTGTAAGCAGGGAGCAGGTCAAAGAGGCGTTGACAGAACAGATTTCATTCAACTCGGTCAACCGCCTGAGGCCCCGCAAGCTCATCGGTGAAATCCTTTTCGAGAACGGATGGATAACGCTGAAACAGATCGAGAAAGTCCTTGAAGAAATCTCGGAAGAAAAGAAAAATCCCCTGTGAATCGCCCCTGTGCCCAAAGGGCAGCCTGCCGTGGAATTTCTCCCTGCCGGCGGACAGGGATTAACGTCGTGGATCTATTGAGCTAATTTCACTCGACCCCTTGAATCTTTGATTTGCATCCATTGGAACGGAGTTCGTCACGAATTATCCGGTTAGGCTGTCCCCCCGGATGTGGCTGGCGTTTTCTCCCTTTCATAAGCCGAAGCAGGCGTCCGACCCAGTAAAAAGGGCTGAAGGTCCTGATGAGCGCAGAAAGCCTGTCCGCCTTGTACACATCCGCTGCCTGCTCAATATAATCTATTGCCGCCTGGGAAGGGATGTCGTTCCGCCCCAGATTGAAAATGTTCAGTATGAGATCAATATTCCGGTCATGCCCCCGGGCAGCAAAGGACGCCGTAGATGCGCCGCGGGGATTTATGTCTGCCCGCCGGATGACCGAGTACACATTGTTCATCATCCTGTGAATGTCCTCCCGGGCCTTTCTGGCATCCTCCGATTCCCTGTGAATGCCTGTCATCAGGTTCAGGCTGCTCTGGTCAAAGTACCGCGTTACCAGACCCTGAAACTCCCGTAATGCCCTGCGGCGGATCATGTTTTCCCGAAATGTTATTTCCCTGTAGTGTGCGATTTCCTTCCCGTCTTTCACGGCAAGCGCTCCTTCCGTCACATGATGGCCCCCGGGTATGATTGCGCCCGGCTGATACAAACTGTCATCTCCATTATCGAATCACTCTGTCCATATCTTGAATAAGGGGCATGGCCCTGCCGGATATCGGAGTGAACGATACATCTCCGGTAACAGTCCTTGCTCCGGCAACCGGGCCGAATGATCGAATGATAATCCATGCACTCTGTTGAGGCCATGAACCGCGTAATGTACCAGGTCAGGTATTATTATCGTTTAGTAAAAGGAGGTTAGAACAACATGCCCTGTTGTGGCACCAGTTTTGCGTGTATCTCTCCCAATTCCCAGGGCTGGCACGGGCATGACAAGGTTTATTGAAAAAAGACAGTACAAACGCATTGATATCCATCAAGGTATCTGTATCCACTCTTCGGAGCTGATACGGCTTGGCACCATGACGAACTGTTCCGAAAGGGGCATGTACATCAAGACTATCATGAACATGGATACGAACTGGCCGCTCGGCTCAGTATTCGAAGTTCTCATCCCCTCCAGAAAAGGGAACCTCAGGATGCTTGCACAGGTGGTGTGGCTGTTCCAGACCGGCGATTTTTATGAGGGGATGGGCGTTAAGCTCCTTGACATCCCCCGGGAGTATATGGAACATGTCATCAGGCTCCATCTTGGCAGTTATGCCTGATGGACATGCTGCGAACAGAAAAAAGTCCCTGTCCCGGAAATCCGGAACAGGGACCGTTTCCTCATACGTACTCCGTGCCCTGTGACATCAGGCTTCAGCGGCAACAGCGATTTTTTTCATCTTGGCCTTTTCCGCCTTTGGCAGGACAAGCTTGAGCACGCCGTCTTTAACGCTTGCCCGTATGTGCTCCCTGTCTATCTCATCGGAGAGGGTGAAGGTCCTCTGGTAATCACCAACCCCGTACTCGGAAAGAACCAGCCGGTGGTTGGCAGGGACTTCAGGCTCCACCCGTCCGTAGATCGTCAGCAGGTTTTTTTCCAGGATTATGTCCAGGGACTTCTCGTCAACGCCGGGCATGTCAGCCAGCAGGACAAGGTCGTTGTTCTTTTCAATGATGTCAACGGCCGGTGTGAATACCCTCGTATTACGGATACGCTCGACACCCTTGTCCAGTTCAGCCTCTTTCTTCTGCATTTCCTGCACTTTTTCCGTCATATGGCCCACCTCCTTTTAAGATTCAATGGTAATTTTCCTCGGCTTGTCCGCTTCGAGCCGCGGCAGTGATATGTGAAGTATTCCCTTGCGGTAGGAAGCCTGCACCTTGTCCGGGTCAACATTGAAGGGCAGCTGTACTGATTTGCTGAATTCCCCGCTCCAGGTTTCATGCCTGTGACAGGTGCCTTTCTCCTGTTCCACAGAGGCGGGCCGCTTTCCCTTAAGGGTGAGCGTGTTGCCTGCTACAGAAATGCCGATGCTGTTCCTGTCAATGCCGGCTATTTCCGTAGTGACGATGGCATCGTCACCGGCTACCCATATGTTTATCGCAGGATATTCTGCGGTGCTGCCTGCCGGCCATCCTATGAGGCGGTTCATCCTTTCAAATTCACGCCATGGATCCAAAAGCCTTTCAAGGTATGTGCTTGTCATACGTTTGTCCTCCTTTCACGATTCGAATTATCACCATCGAATTTGCAAAGGGCATGCCAATTTTAATTTGCATTATTTTTTAAATGGTTTGAAGAGAATGGATATAGAGAAAAACAAAAAAAGGCCATTCTGGCCTACTCTTAGGCAAGCAATAATGACCCATAGGCAATTGTGACCTATTTGTTCAGTTTTCTTCTCAGTGTCCTGATGCTAATGCCAAGCAGTTTGGCTGCCTGCGTTCTGTTTCCGTGCGTCTTTTCAAGTGTTTTCCTGATCAGGATGTCCTCAGCCTCTCCCATTGTCATCCCCGGGGTGATGGCGAACGCCTGGCCACTGACTTCTCCCGAGGGCCGTGGCTGGTGGTCTCCCTCTTCAAGATGGGGGAGGACATGGAAAGGGAAAATTTTCTTTGAATCACGCGGCAGCATGGTAGCCACCCTGGTCATGATGTTTCTCAGTTCCCGGATATTCCCCTTCCAGGGATAGTTTTCCAGCAGGTAGATGGTTTCTGAGGACAGGCTGGGAAAGGGAGCAGGCCGCCCCATCTCGCTGAAGGCCCTGTCCAGAAAGTGCACGGCAAGGAGGGCAATGTCTTCCACGCGTTCTCTGAGGGGAGGCAGGTGAATGCGCAGGATATTCAGCCGGTAATAGAGGTCCTGCCGGAAGAGGCCGTCTGTGACGGCCTTCCTCAGGTCCTGGTGGGAGGCAGCGATGACCCTCACATCGACCCGCAGCGAACCCTCTCCGCCAACGCGGTAAATCTTCCCATCCTCCAGTACGCGGAGCAGCCTCGTCTGCAGGTTGAGGGGCATGTCACCTATTTCGTCAAGAAAGATCGTCCCGCTGCTAGCAATTTCGAACTTGCCTTTCCTGGTCCGTAACGCCCCTGTAAAGGCGCCCTTTTCATGGCCAAACAGTTCCGCCTCGATCAGGCTTTCCGGGATGGCTCCGCAGTTCACGGCAACAAAGGGATGAGCCGAGCGGGGACTGAGCACATGAATGGCGCGGGCCACGATCTCCTTGCCCGTGCCTGTCTCCCCGGTAATCAGGACAGTCTCTGAAGAGGCCGCGATTTCAGGAAGATTGCGCAGGGCATGGCGCATTACTGAAGACCGGAAGATAAAGTAGGGTTTGACCTTCCGCACCAGGGGATCAATAACGGTGAGGGATGTCCCGGCAGATGCAGGCCTGCCAAGGCCCGTTTCAACCATCCGGACAAACCGGACGGCATCAACAGGCTTTTTCACATAGTCATCGACAAAGAGCTTTACGGTCTCTGAGGTCACCTCAATATTGTCATATTCCGGTTCCGTGAGCACATAGAACAGGCAGTCAGGATACTGGGTCTTGTAGTCCCTGACCGTGGCAATAAATGCTTCATCCACAAAATTGATCGCCGCGAGGATTACGCGGACATGTCCCTGCGAAAGGACTGTCAGTGCGTCCCTGAGCGTCCGCACAGTGTTAACCTGGGCCCCGTCAGATCTCAGTTCCTTCTGAAAGGCACTGACTGACGACAGGTCGTCTTCCAGTATCAGTACTGATATGCCCTGAAGGTTCGGGGTGTGCTCACTCGTGTCTCGTTCTGCCAACTGATCCTCCGACTGTGCGGCCTTCGCTGTCCTGTTTCCGGACACCGAGGCCGAAATCTTTTCATTATATCAAATCGGGTGATACCATGTTCATGAAACCCTGGTCTTGCTTTCCAGTCCTGATCGGCTATAATGGGCTTAGGAACATGGGACCATGAGAACAGGCTTAACGATTAACTCAAATATTCGCTGTCATGTTCCGGCGTGCCTGTCACGATATTTCGGGGTTAAAGAATCCACCCTTCGACGAGCTCAGGGTAACATCTGTCATGGTCAGTCCACCACTACATGTCACACTGAGCCTGTCGAAGTGCGGCACGTACCCGTACAGGCCTCTTGGGTAATAACGCACATGAAGAAGCAATTCACCATAAGGAGGTCTCATGAATAACACAACCATGAAACTCACGCTGCTTTTAATCCTTTTCCTCGCTGCTTCCGCATGCAAGGACATTCGTGGTGAGGCTGTTGATTACCAGACAGGTGACATGGTCATGAAAGGGTTTCTTGCCTATGACCATGGGATGAAAGAAAAGCGGCCGGGAGTGCTCGTGGTCCATGAGTGGTGGGGACTCAATGACTATGCCCGCAAGCGTGCCCTTATGCTGGCTGAACTTGGTTACACGGCCCTTGCCGTAGACATGTACGGTGAGGGCAAACAGGCGCTGCATCCCCAGGAAGCTGGGGCATTCGCAAAGGAGGTGTCCGGCAACATGGATCTGAAAAAGGCCCGGTTCATGGCTGCCCTCGACGTGCTGAAGAATCACGGGAGCGTTGACCCTGAACGGATCGCTGCGATCGGGTACTGCTTCGGCGGGAGCATGGTCCTTGAAATGGCCCGGGCCGGCGTTGACCTTGACGGCGTGGTCAGTTTCCACGGAGGACTGACAACGGCCAATCCTGCCCGTCCAGGGTCAGTCAAGGCAAAGATCCTGGTGTGCCACGGCGAAGCGGACACATTTGTCACCCCCGAGCAGATCAAGGCCTTCAAACAGGAGATGGCCCAGGCAGGTGCGGACATGGAGTTTCTCACCTACCCTGATGCCACGCACAGCTTCACCAACCCTGATGCCGACTCGTATGCGAAACAGTTCGGGATTTCCGTGGGGTACAACAGGGCAGCCGATGAGCAGTCCTGGAAGGACATGCAGGGCTTTCTCAAGGGGCTCTTTCAGAAATAGTTCATCGGCTGGGTGATCAGATACCGACTTTATTCCCGCAGCTTCTGCCGGCCATACACGGCGCTTCCCCAGAGCCCCGCGTCCTGGTCCCTGATGAGATAGACAGGAATGGATGTGAGAACCTGCGCCATGGTGTCAGAGCGCACAAACTCAGTTAGAAAGGCTTTGTGGGTAACGACCTCCGGCGTCCGGGCTGCCACTCCACCGGTAATATACATGCCCCCGGCGGCGAGGGTTTCAAGGGCAAAGTTTCGGCAGGCCCGGCCATAGAACCGCGCTGCCCACTGAAGGGTCACCGACTCAGGCAGCATTCTCGTTACCACGTCCTTCGGTTCAAGTTTTTTCCCTGTAAGAAACTGATGGATAAGGCTCAGCCCCTTCCCTGAGACCACCCTGTTCCATGTGATGTAAGTATCACCAAGTTCGTTCAGCAGGAACTGCTGAAAGGTGCACTCTTCATCTGACTCAAAGGGGAAACTTGCATGCCCACCCTCAGAGGAGATGGCCAGATAGCCTCCCCTTCCATCAGGAAGTATAAGGGCCTTTCCAAGCGCAGTCCCCGCACCGATGACTGCCGCTGCTCCCTCCCGGTCAGGATGCCCCCGTTTTATCTGCTCTGCCGCTTCTCCAATGGGGGACCGGCAGGCGTAGGCCTGGGCTACAAAGTCATTAATCAACACAGCGCGCCTGAGGCCAAACTCCTGTTCCCCCTGAGAAATATCAATGTCCCACGATATGAAGGGCGGTGAGCATTTCACACCCCCTTCCACCGGGCCGGCAATAGCAAAGACTGCAATGTCCGCTTCTTCAGGCCTCAGAGGAAAGCCTCCTGACCTCAGGTTGTCCAGAAGGTGAGAGAATGATATGGCCTCTTCGGTCTTCAGCCACTGGCTTTTTACAAGCTTGAGGCAGCCCCGGTCATCAATCTGGAAAAAGGCGAACCTGCTGTTGGTGCCGCCAATATCAGCGGCGAGGATCTTCTTCATTTCATTCACGCGACCAATCCCATCAGAAGACTCCTTATCTTCTGACAGGATGAATCCAGCAGTACTATTCTACACGTGAAATATATTTTTATTAATTCTCAATAATCTTGAATCTAAATCTCGGGGTATTAAGTTTGATTCAGGTATCCAGATAATTAATGCCGCGGCTTATATGCTCCTGTCGACATGAAAGAGTATCGTCAGTTTTTTTGAGTATAAATAGCTTCTCGTGAGGCAGAGCGCTGCGGATATAATACCTTGCAAGTCAATAGCTTAATAGGATTCTAAGACTGTTTATAAACTTTTTCAGTGCCCGGCAAAAGGTATCCCATCAATCTTAAGAGTTTCCATTACTGGGAGTTTTTCGGTTTTTTAAAGCAAGTCTCAGCCTGTTAAGATATTTCAAGTAATTGTGTGGTCGTTTCAGGAGTTCTACCCCAATGCCATCATAATATCCGTTTGACTTTGTTATTCTTCTGACTTTGACAGGGATATTCACCATTTCTTCGTTAAGTGGAATAGACACATCAAATTCTATATAGAGGGGGAATCTTATATGCTGTGATTTAAGAAACAAGCCATTCTCTGAAATATTTATCACG
>CP070788.1:2444015-2459877 GCA_020346765.1 Nitrospiraceae bacterium | reverse complement strand
CTGTCCGTCTCCGAGGTATTTTTTCGACAAAACTTCCTGTTTTGTCCTTAGAAAAAATAAATCCGTTCACATGCCGTTTTCTTCCCCCGGTACGCTGTTGTACTGTACTATGTATTAATGAACTTGGTTAACTGTGTTGAGGTTAAACAGTGAAACGCATACCAGAAGCCGAGTTAATGGATGACGTTGAGCAGGCAAAGGCCTATGCGGATGCGGACTTTTCCGAAGCCCATGATTCCTTTGTCACGCATTTCCGGCAGCGTTTTCCGGAATTCATAGGCGGTCATGTCCTTGATCTTGGATGCGGCACGGCAGATGTAATACTGCGCTTTGGCGCGGCCTACCCCGGTGCCCGCATTAAAGGTATTGACGGTGCCCAGGCAATGCTCGATATTGGAAGGCGAGATGTTGAAAGAAGGGGATACTCGGCACAGGTCACGCTTGTGCGCTGCCTCCTGCCTGACCACAGGCTGCCAACAGGATCATTTGATGCCGTGATTTCCAACAGCCTGCTTCATCATCTTGCCGACCCGGGAGTTCTCTGGGAGACACTCTGGCACTGCGCAAAAAAGGGGGCACCGCTGTTCATCATGGACCTGATGCGGCCCTCAAACAAGCAGAGGGCCCGGGAACTTGTCCAGCAGTACGCAGGGGATGCCTCTCCCCTGCTGCAGAAGGACTTTTACAATTCCCTCCTTGCCGCCTACGTGGTGGATGAGGTGCGGGCGCAGCTGGACAGGGCCGGACTGGGATATCTGACTGCTGAGGCGGTCAGCGACCGGCATTTGATAGTCTGGGGGGCCAGGGAATGAGAAACAGCGGGAGCGAGTTTCTTAGCACGGCCTTCAGGGCTGCCCTTCTTGCCGGTAATCTCATTGTAGACAATCTGGGCAGGATATCGAACGACGATATCGATACAAAAGATATCTCTGATTTTGTGACCCGCGTGGACAGGGAATCAGAGGCGCTCATCCTGAGGACGATCAGACGGAAATTCCCGGATCACCACTTCCTCGCCGAGGAATCCGCCAGGGAGGGCTCTGAGGGGTACTACCGCTGGATCATAGATCCCCTGGACGGCACTACAAACTTCATTCACCGGTACCCGGTATTTTCCGTGTCCATTGCCCTGGAGTACAGCGGCGAAATAATTCTGGGTGTTGTGTATGATCCCCTGAGGCATGAGATGTTTACCGCTGAAAAGGGAACGGGCGCTCATCTGAATGGCAGACCCATCAGCGTGTCCCGGGCAGCCGATCTGAAAACCTGCCTCATCACCACCGGGTTTCCCTTCCGGAAAAAAGAACTCATAGACCCCTACCTGAAACTCTTCAAAAACATCTTTTTCAAAGTCAGTGACATTCGAAGGGCCGGTTCAGCCGCCCTTGACCTTGCCCACCTTGCATCAGGGAGGTGCGACTGCTTTTTTGAGATCGGACTCAGCCCCTGGGACATTGCTGCGGGGGCCATCCTCATCAGGGAAGCCGGCGGCATCGTGACGGATTTCGGAGGCGGTTCTAGCTACCTGGATACAGGCAATATTGTATGCGCCACACCGGCAATTCATGGGGAGATACTCAGGGATGTGCAGAATGTCTTCAGCGGGTTGATAGACCAATAAACCTCTGTCTGACCGGGAAGCAGCCAGTCACTTGTTTACTGATTGACACTCCCGGTCAGGAATGATACCCTATCTGCATTATGAGGTGTACATAGTTCTTGAACAGGCAGGTCGTGCAGCGTGCAAGCGATACCTGTTGAACGAACGCGATCTATGAGAAAGAAACTCATTGCTGCCGGAATCGGATGTGTCCTCCTTGGCATATGGTTCTATGCTGCTATCTCCTCTTTTCCCGTTGATGAGAATTCCTTCCCGAAGCGGATCGTAATAAGTGAAGGGACCGTCAGGACTGACAGCGAGGTAGCTGAGGCCTTGTCAAAAGAAATGGGGTTTGACCTGGAAGGAGCGTACAGGTCGGGCTATACTCCCATGGAGGTGGTGGAATATCTTATAAAAGAACCTCATCATCTGTCCGTTGTTTATCACGAAGGGACCTTATACGAAGGACGACGGACAGTGCCTCATATTATCCCCTTTGCCATCTGCATCCTTGTTGTCCTGGCAGGTGCCTTTATGATTCTGGCTGGTCTTAAATCCGGGAAAAACCGTTGAGCTCCTGCCGTACAGATGTTATTAATATTTTTTTAATCAAGGCATTATCACTTTGTTCTTAAAGTTATTTCTTATATTTACTGCTGTCCCTGTTCTGGAACTGGTCCTGCTCATCAAGATCGGTTCATCCATTGGAGTGCTCCCTACCATATTTATTGTTGTCATGACTGCCATAGCCGGTGCCTACCTTGTGAGGATGGAGGGGATCGGCGTAATGACCCGGATTCAGGAACATATGCGTCAGGGGATATTCCCCGGTGACGAGCTTATCAATGGGGTACTCATCCTTGTGGCAGGGGCACTACTCCTGACACCCGGTTTTTTTACTGATGTGCTCGGTTTTCTCTTTGTCTTTCCTCGGAGCAGAGAATATATAAAGAAATTCGCAAAGGTCTATATCAGAAGGAAGATGAACCGGGATGAGATAGAAATCCATATCTCATGATATTCAATGCGGCGTTTATATGTTCCGATCACTATCTCTCTTCCCCGCAGGGTCTATGAACACAGCAGGACACGATTGTTTCTATGAAGATGCTGCTCAATAAACGTAAATGAGAAGAAGGCAACAGCCTTTTTCCTCATTCTCGGCGAACGTCCTGTTCGTCTCCGAGGTATTTTTTCGACAAAACATCCTGTTTCGTCGTATGAGAAAATAAATACGTTCAAAGGCTTTTGCCTTCCTCTTGTTCGCTATCGTACAGAAAAAGTTTACATTAGATGGCTATGGGCCAATGGAGCGAATCTTCAAGGGCTATAATGCACCATCCCTGCCTCTCAACGCATCAAAGATGGTATAATGTCCGACATGAATGTCATTGAAGCAAAGGGACTTACAAAGAAATACGGAGAGCTCACGGCTGTCAATACCATTGATTTTCAGATATCAGCCAGCGAATGCTTCGGTTTTCTCGGACCCAACGGGGCCGGGAAGACAACCGTAATGGGCATTATCCACTGCTTCATGCCTCCCACATCGGGTGATGTGAGCGTCTTCGGCATGAATGTGACTAAGCAGCCCGGTGAAATAAAGCACCGTCTTGGGGTAATGCCCCAGGACAATAATCTTGACCCCGATCTTTCGGTTTACGAAAACCTTATTGTCTATGCCCGTTACTTTGATATTGCCAGAAAAGAGGCCTCCAGACGTGCCCGCCGGCTCCTGGACTATGTGGAGCTTATAGATAAATCCAGGGTCAATATCAAAGACCTCTCAGGCGGAATGAAGCGCAGACTGCTTCTGGCAAGGGCGCTCATGAATGAACCGGAACTGATGATCCTCGATGAGCCCACAACAGGCCTTGACCCCCATAGCAGGCATTCTGTCTGGGACCAGATGAATGACCTCAAATCACGGGGGATCACTCTGGTTCTCACGACCCATTACATGGAGGAGGCTGAGCGGCTCTGCGACCGCGTTGCCATCATGGATTCAGGCAGGATTGTTGCAATTGACAGCCCGGCCAGTCTCATGAACAAATACGAGGGAAACCTGGAAGGCGTCTATCTGCAGCTCACGGGGAGAAACCTGAACGCCTGAAAGCAATGGAGCGTGGAGCTGTGGAACTATGGAACTATGGAACTCTGGAATGATGGCAGCGATTAATTTGAAACGGGCGTTCAGGGTGTGGCAGCGGCATGCCACGGTTTATACAAAACTGTACAAATCCAGTGTTGCCCTGAACTTTGTGGAGCCCATGCTCTATCTCGTTGCACTGGGATACGGCCTGGGGGCCTTTGTTCGGGACATCAACGGCGTACCCTACATGAACTTTATCGCCCCGGGTATCGTGGCATCGTCGTCCATGTTTGCCGCTGCATCTGAATGCACCTATGGTACGTATATCCGGATGACATTTCAGAAGACCTTTGACGCGGTCCTCGCAACGCCCGTGAACGTGAATGACCTCGTGGCCGGAGAGCTGATGTGGGGTGCCACGAAGAGCATGCTCTACGGCACCATTGTGACGGCAGTAATCTCTGCCTTCGGCCTGGTAAGCTCTGCAAAGATACTGCTGGTCATCCCCCTGCTCTTTATCAGCGGGCTGATCTTTGCTGAGATATCCGTTATAGCGGTCGCCATTGTCCCGGGGATTGACTCCTTCAGCTACTTTTTTACGCTCCTGCTGACGCCGAGCTTTCTGTTCTCGGGGATTTTCTTCCCCCTAGATACCCTCTCCCCGGTGGTGACAAAGATTGCCTATTTCACCCCCCTCTATCACCTGGTAAACGTCTCCCGCTCCCTTGCCTCAGGGGCGATAGGGCCGGTGACCGGGGACATCGTCTGGATCATTGCCGCTGCTGCCCTCCTGGCACCCTACCCCTTCCGGTTGATGCGGAAACGGATCGTGAAGTAGGGAATGAAGCATTATAGAAGAAAGACCTTCCCGCTTTCAGTCTGAAATCTGAAAACTAACACCTGAAAACTTCATATAATTACTGATAGGAACCCCTTGTAAAGATGCGGTCTTCGATACTCTTTTTTATGTTCACCGAGACCATGACTTCCTTGCCACTGAGACGGTAGTTAACATCAAGAATATCAGCAGCCCCGAACTTCCGGGTATGAAAAAGCGGCCTTATCTCATAGCCGATAACATTACCCTCAGGGTCGATGATTTTCTTTAGCTGATGCGACAGAAAGTAACTGTACCGGCCGGTAAAGTATCGCGCCTCTGCCAGGGCCTCCTTCGCCGTCACCCCTTTCCTTGTAAGGTAATCGTCCTTTCGGGCTGAGGGTATAAAGGTGTAGTCATCTCCCTCCAGGTCCAGAACACCAAGGGTCCTTGGGTCGTTGCTGATATTGGCCCCGAAGAGAATCACCGTGAAGGAGCCGCTCACCTCAGCCTCTTCGGCGGCAGTTGTTTGTATGGCGTTGAACCCTGCGCATGACAGGGTAACTACACCGAGCACGACTGCTATGAAAACAGCACACGTCCTTTTATATCTCCGTTCCTTTTCCATTACATACCACCCCTTCCTCCTGTCTTTAACGTAATTATACAATACACGACAGAGTCGCCTGCTACTATGATATCCATCAGATGCGCCCGGGAGTTCCCCCTTTGAAAAAGGGGGAGGGAGGGGGATTTTATAATGATAATTTCATCCAGATTCACGCGATCCTGGCCATACACCTTTTCGCAATGAAATAAAAAAGAGGAAACAGCCTGAAGCTGTTTCCTCTTTTTTATAAAAAGTTCCCCGCCTGTTATTTCTTGATTTTTCTGAACCGCCTGAATCCCAGGGTGGCAGCGCCGACGATAAAGAGGGTGGAGCTTATGGGTTCAGGTACGATCGCAACGTTCGCTGTCGTTTGCATCATTGAACCAGCAGTAAGATTAACGGTTGTTTTAGTAGTTAAAGAATAAGGATTTGACAATGTGGCTACTGATCCACTTGAGATTCCAGAATCTACGGAAGAGTAAGGCCCTAAGCTTCCCAGTAAAGTGCCTTCTCCAAAAAGAGTATCTGTATTATCAATATAACTATAGAAGTTAACTGTTCCACTCCCAACTATAGATGAGAGACTTCCACTCATGTCGTACCCAGCAGGTGACGACGTTGGCCCAAAACCGGTATTACTGTACCATGCTGTCAGCGTGCCGCTTCCACTGTTAACTTCGAATGTATTAAGACCAATAACAGGATATGAATTGGTACCGCTCTGAACGCCTGTTGACACAAGTACATTAAAAACACCGTAAGCGCCACTATAAGTTACTACCCCTGATGCTGGAGATACATCCATTAACGACCCGTCTGCAATCACCAACGGGGCATTAATTCCATCGTCTAATTTTATCGCGGACTGAGCATAAGCCGACTGAATACCGGCTATCATAACCAGCGTCAGTGTTACCAGCATGAGCAGTGTCATTTTCATCATCTTCCATCCTGAATTTCTCATCATTCGCCTCCCGTTATTGGATTTTATATTCTTTAATTCTTTAAGTTCGATATAAATTATACTGATTCTAATGCAAGGACCATACCAAGATAGCTCGTAGACAGATAATAACAATAAATCAATATATTAGATCACATTGATGGCCGAAACACGGTTGTTGAGGGCTGAGACATTTCTTATTAAACGTATCCTCAAATTGAATATAAGGCATTAATTATAAATGAAATATGCACTTAATCTCCCATGTGGTCCTGCAAATTTTGTCTTATCCTCTCACGAGGATAATGAATGATTCGATCATGTGCAGGAGGATTTACCCGGAGGGTTTTCAGCAGTTCGAGGTAATCCCGGTCTGCTGCTATCACGGCAACGCCCACTCCCTCATAGCAATCATCGATACTGTCTATGCGGCATACCTTCCCAAAGATGCTGTATATTCTTTCATCATGTTTTCGGAAAATAACCTCGACTGCGGAATTCACTGGTGAGCAGAACTCCGTTTTAATCAGCATTCCCGATTCTGAGATGTTTAAAACTCGTCCTGAATAAAAGACCTTTCCGCAGAAGATCTTTACTTCGATCTCAAACGGTATTCTCTGGGCAGCCCTTTTCTCCATCGCCCTTCCCCCCTTCATTGCATTACTGACCAGGCGTGTGCACAGATGAACAGATCCTCTCCATTTAAGAAAAAAGGAGGCACCCTGCGAGTACCTCCTTCTGAAGCCCATTGTAACCTCCTGTGCCGCTCTGTCTTACTAAAACACGTGGAATCAGGTCTAGCAGCCTCGCAACGAACAGCGTTGCACGAATGGGTTCGGGAACCACTGTGAATCTGCTCAATTGCATATTATCCAAAAGATTCTCTTAATTGCTCTCCCTTGGTGATATCTTCATCAATGAATTTAAGATTTAATATTTACATGATTTCATAGATGCAAGAAATATGCAAATCTGATAAAATTCTTAATATTCTTTTGTTAATTAATATGTTATGCATAATGTGAGAGAGGGTCTACGTTCTCAAGGGATGCGACAAATAGTTACGATGAGTTTTTTAGAAAAGGCATAAGATATGAAAAAACAAAAATATTCCAATATGCGCGCTTGGGCATTTATGCAACTTTTGTCGCATAGATCTTGATGAGGTTTATGAATTTTTCTTTGCCCTGCTCAACCTTTTGTTCAGCGCCTGCCGGGTCAGTCCGAGGAGGCTGGCAGCAATGCCCTGGTTGCCGTTGGCCCGTTTCATGGCCTCAGCGATGAGATAGTCTTCAGTCTCTTTCAGCGACGGGAAGCGTCCCGAGAAGTTCAGCTGTGCGCTGCCGTCCCCCTCGGGAAGGGACAGTGCGGGTTCAGCTTGTTCGCCCCGTTCAGATATGAAACGCCTGAAGCTTTCAAGGGACAGGACCCCCGAGCGGTGCTTTGCCACCGCGTCAAAGACTATTGCCTTCAGTTCCCTTACATTGCCGGGGAAGGGATAATTTGACAGCAGCGTGATCAGTTCAGGAGGCGGCGTGGGTTTGCTCTTTTTCAATGACCGGGACGTTTCTTCAAGAAAATGGTCCAGGAGCAGGGGAATGTCCTCACGGCGTTCGCGAAGCGGGGGAATCTCGATATGAATAGAGCAGAGCCGGTAATAGAGGTCCTTCCGGAAGGTTCCGTCCTCAATATTCCGCTTCAGGTCATGGTTCGTGCTGGCGATTATCCGGGCGCTGCTACTCTGCTGCACGTCAGAGCCCAGGGCGTAATAAATCCCTTCTTCGAGAAGACGCAGGAGCTTTATCTGTGAAAGCTCGCTCAGGTCTCCTATTTCGTCAAGGAGCAGGGTTCCGCCTGAAGCGCGCACGATAAGCCCCTCGCGGTCCCTGTCCGCGCTGGTATAGGCCCCCTTTCTGTGGCCGAAGAGGGTGTCGGAGAACATGGTGTCATCAAGGCCTGCCACATTGACCGCCACAAAGTTGCCCTTCAGACCGCTCACACGGTGGACGGCCTTTGCCATGAGTTCCTTGCCCGTACCGGTCTCTCCCCGGATGAATACGGGGTTCGCTGATTTACCGATGGACTCCACATAATGAAATATGGCCCTCATTTTCCTGCTGTTCGTCAGGATTTCGGTAAAGGCCTCTTCGTTTTCCAGACGGTCAGTCAGCAGGTGCTGCCTCAGGGACATGACATGTTCGGTCAGAGATGAAACCTCGCCACGCAGCATACTGAGTTCCATGGTATTTTTCAGGCTTGATACAAACCGGTTCTTTTCCACAGGCTTGACGAGATAGTCGGAGGCCCCTTGTTTCATGCACTCCACTGCGTTCTCCAGTTCATTGATCGCTGTCACAATAATCACGGGAATGTGCGGCATCTCGCTCCTGATTTTTTTTAGGAGTACCGATCCGGACAGATGGGGCATATTCAGGTCCAGGACGATGAGGGAAATATCCTGCCCCCGGAGTAGAGGAAGGACTTTTCTGCTGTCGCTCAGGGTGATCACATTCGGAATGCCCGCAGTGAGCAGCATTGCCCTGTAGGAGAGCAGGATCTGCTCCTCATCATCAACAATCAGCACTGGCATGCCCCTCATATACATTATGCAGGCACAGGGAGTTCCACCGTCACCGTGGTCCCCTTCCCTTCCTTTGACTTGATGAGCAGGCTGCCGCCGTGGTCGCGGACGATCGTATAGGAAATGGAGAGCCCAAGCCCGGTGCCGCCGCTGTTATGCCTCGTTGTAAAAAAGGGCTCCATGGCATGGTCGAGAACATCCGGCGGTATGCCTGTTCCTTCATCTTTGACCCTGATTTCAACAATGTTCCTTTTCCTGTTGAACCGGGCAGATACACGGACTCCGGCTTCCTTGCCCGGCAGGGACAGCAGGGCGTTCATGATGATATTGATCATGACCTGCTCCATCTGCTGCTCGCTGCCCCTGAGCACAGGCAGGTCCTCTTCAAAGGTGATGTGGTATCTCGTCGTGAACTTCCTGATCTGGCTTTCCAGGATCGATGTCGCCGCCATGAGCACCCTGTCTACGGCGAGTTCTCCGTCAAGGCGTGACTTGTCAGGCCGGGAGAAATTTTTCAGATTGTCCACAATGTTCCTGATCCTGACCGAGCCGTCATAAATGCCGAGAAGGAGCTTGGGCATCAGCTTTTTGGCCTCGCCGAAAGGAATGCCTGCAAGGGAAAGGTCCCTGTTGCTCCGGTAAACCCCCGCGAGGAGTTCAGAGGCTTCATTCCATATCTCTAACGCAGTCTGGGAATTGTTCATGATATAAGTGTTCGGGTTGTTGATTTCGTGCGCCACGCCTGATACGAGCGTACCCAGGGAGGTCATCTTGTTTGCGTGGATCAGCCGCGTCTGGACCTGCCTCGCCTCTTCCTCCATGCGCACCTCGGCGGTAATGTCCCGCGCCACTTCAATGACGTGGAGCATTTCATCTGAATCTTCTCTCCTCACCGGGAATGCCCGTTTGTTGTAAATCCGACCCTCTGATGTCATGACCCTGGTGGATTCCTCCTGGCCTGAAGCAAAGCACTTCAGGACCGGACAGCTGTTACAGGGCGATGAGATGCTGCAGCACGCCCGGTAGCATGTTTCACCGGAGAGAGAGACAACATCCCTGCTGTGAAGGTCAGCGAACGCCCGGTTCGCCCAGATGATCTTCAGGTCCTTTGTCATGAGAAGAATGCTGTCGGGGATCGCATCAAGCAGGGCCCTGAATTCTTCAGAAAGGGCCCGGTATCTGCCTTCGCTGAGCATGAGCTGTGCCTCCGCTTCCTTATACGCCGTTATGTTTGTGTCAGCCCCCCGGTAACCCAGCAGGCGGCCATCCTGGCCGAGGAGGGGGATTCCGCTCGTGGAAATCCAGACGGTGCTGCCGCTTTTATGTATGTTCCGGTTGAGAAACTCGCGAAAGGGCTCTTTTCTGGCAAACACCTCAAAGGCGGCTTTTTTCAGCGATTCCAGTTCGTCGGGATGAAACAGGTCGTAGAAATGTTTTTCAAGTATTTCTTCCACGCGGTACCCCAGTATGGTCTCTACCACAGGGCTTGAGTAGACATATTTCCCCTCGGCGTCAACTTCCCAGATCCAGTCCAGGGCATTCTCCGAAATATCACGGAAGCGCTGTTCAGTTTCTTTAAGGGCGGCCTGGGACTTATTCAAAGCAGCTATCTTCTCCTGGAGTTCTGTATTTGCCTGCTCCAGTTCCCCTGTTCTATCCATGATCAGGCCTTCATGCTGCTCCTCGATCCTGTGCAGTTCCTGCGCGGCTTTTTTCAGGTCTGACATGTCGGTCACCAGCGCAATGAAACCCGTTACCGTTCCTTCTGTGTCCCGCTTGTAATTCCAGTCAACACGGACGTGTACGATGTTGCCGTCTTTTTTGATGTTCTCGGTATAATAGGGTGTTGGGGGAGGCTGTTCTATTACAAGACGTGCAAGAAGATTCTCAAGGTTTTTCCGTTCAGACTTGCGAACAAGGCTGAATACCGATGTGCCGGTCAATTCACCCTCATTATATCCGAGCAGCTTGTGGTGGGCAGCATTGGAAAAAAGGATGGTACCTGATGTGTCTATTTCCCCGATTCCCTGGGGAATCGTTTCCACAATGGAGCGGTACCTGTCAATGGCAGTCTTTTTCATGGTCTTTGTTCATGACACCAGACATTTACATAGTATTTTGATATAACAGCGTTCCTGGCTAATAAATAACCTTAAGATAGTGGGGGAAAGTGGAGCAAACCTGAGAAAAAATGCCCGTCCCCTCTTAAAACAATTCTCATTCTGTATAGCATATTGATTTCATTATGTCAATAATTAAAGGACTTGTGCCATGCCTGAGAAGTGATCTTATCCCTTGCGGATGATGAGCGTAAAGTCATAAGGAATTCGGTCATGAATGAGGGATATCCGCGAAGAGAGGTGCATGATGGCAAAATCTGCCATGTCGCCTGGGGAAAGATAATTCAGTTCCGGCGATTTTCCCGGGTCATGGGAGGAGAGGGCATTAAAGGCAAGGGCCCTGCGACAGTGAGGCATAAGGGTCAACAAAGTATTTTTTATTGTTTTATCAATATCCTGAACCCTTAAATTGAATACACCGCATAAGAATATATAGTCATACTCGCTGCTTATTATATCTTTTTCAGCATCAAAAACCCTGAATTCGCATTCAGGAAACTTGCTCTTTGCAAGGGAAATAAGATTCTCATTGATATCAAATCCCGTATAATGTACGGAAATATTCCTGTCCTTCAGAAACTGGTAGAAGTCGCCCTTGCCGCACCCATAATCAAGGATGCTGCTGCCTTCGAGGCATGTAGCAACTTCAAGAAGGCACTCATAGTGCCTTATCTGCCCCTGAGCGGTCCACCGCAGGGCCTCGGGTCTGTCACCGTGACTCCTGAGTGTCCTGTCGAAAAAGGAGATAACGTACTCTTTTGCAAGGTCATCCATCCTGTGGCTACTCTACCTTGATGAGGCAGTTCTCTGGAAAGGTTTGCACAAGATCATCCAGCGCCTGCCGGAGAGATTCCTCGCACTTGGTCTCTGCCGTCACGATCACCTGGAAATCGGCCATCCCCAGGACAGGATATGATCCGATGGTAACATCGCCGTATTTTTCAACGATCGCATTCAGTGCCCCGGCAATGACAGATTCGTGGCAGTTCAGATAGAGGCGCTTCAGATGAAAGGCCGAAGTCCTGAACTTCTCTCTGATCATGGAGAACTTGTTTTGCATGTACTCAGGAATACCAGGAAAAATGTATATATTTCTGAATGATACGATAGGAAACTTCATGCTATCATGGAACTCAACGGTGGATCCTTCGGGCACCATGGCCATCTTAAGCACCGACTGATTCATCGTGCTTCCGTATCGCGCGGAGAACAGATTTGTTATTTTACTGTCCTGCTTGAGACTGACCTGAAACCCACGGGCAATGCCTGCCATGGTCACATCATCATGGGTGGGTCCAACCCCTCCTGAGGTGAACACATAATCATATTTACCGGAGAACCGGACGGCTTCCTGACCAATGACAACCGTATCGTCAGGAATAACAGTGATGCGCTGTACATCCACGCCCAGCCCCCTGAGTTCGGAGGCCAGGTAAAAGGAATTGATGTCCTGCACCTTTCCAGAGAGGATTTCGTTTCCGATGATAATGATGCCGGCTGTTTTTGCAGTCTTCATATCTGGTCTGGCCTTGAGCTTCAGCTCAGCCGGGGAAGAGCATCAGTTGTCTTCCCGGATTATCCGCAGCAGCCTGATCTGTCTGATGCAGGCAGTTTAATATTCTATCACTAATACCAATGAAATATTCAAGTTTGCCATGATTTGTCCCGATAAGCAATTAGTTAAAAACAGATCTTCTCAGGCAGAGCCGTCAGCATATCTGAAGAGACGGGAAAGGTTGAAGCACCTCGGCTTCGCGTTGCAATGGCGCACGACATCAAAAATATAAAGCACGGGGATTCTGCCCCTGTCCAGGAGTTCAAAAAAGTACTGCCGGGGCTTATCATCGCAGTCCTGATCGGCGGGGTTGCCTTTGGTTCGAGCACGATGCTCGACTACCCGGCTGCCGATTCCCTGCTCGTCGCACTGGTCCTTGGCATTATTGCCAGGTCCGTTATGGATCAGCAGGAGAAGTTGACGCCGGGGTTTACTGCTGCGCCAGCCTTCCTGCTGCCCGTGGGCATCGTATTTTACGGAGGAAGCAATCTCAACTTTGCCACTCTTAAGGAAATTGATACGCCCCTCCTCGTTCTTCTTGTCATCATCATGATCGTTTATTTTGCCGTTGTCCTCTTCCTGGGAAAACTGCTCAATCAGAAACGGGAGATCACCTATCTTACCGCCTCAGGGTCAGCGGTCTGCGGTGCCTCGGCGATTGCCGTTACCTCTCCCGCTGTCCGGGCAGAACCGGACGACATTTCCATATCCCTGCTTTCCGTTGCGGTAGCTGCCTTTTTCGGCTTCACGGTCATCATGCCTTTTCTTGCCGCGCTCTTTGATATGACATGCAAAAACTACTGCATGCTCTCAGGTTCAGTTGTGCAGTTTACCGGCCTGGTAAAGATCTCCGGACAACTGCTGCCCTTTCTCAGGACCGAACATCCGCAGGAGCACTGGATTTCCCTGGCCCTCTCGCTCAAGGCAGTGCGCTACCTTGCGCTTCTCGTTGCCATCCCTCTTTTTGCCAGCCTGATCAGGAATAAATTCTACATACCATGGTTGCTCTGGGCCTTCCTCGCCGCGGGCCTGCTCGGGACGTGGGCCGCTGTATCAAGCCCGCATGTCTACAGGACGACCCTCGTTCCCGTCGTAAAGGTCATACATCTCTTCTCCTGGTCCACGGCCATGGCAGCGATAGGACTGAACGCCAACGTGCGGGGAATGCTGAGCATGCAGGGTTCAAAGGCCCTGCTCATGGCATTTGCAGGGTTCATGGCAGCTATCGCTACATTCTTTCTTGGAGTGAAGGTTATTCAGTTATTCTAAAATGAACGGCAAGGGTACAAATCAAAATTCGGCACTCAGGTCCAGCGTACGGAACAACCTTGTCATCGCCTTTTTCCTGGTCCTTGCCATCAGCGGTGTGATCATCAATTTCATATTTTCTACGACGATTCAGTCGCACCTGACAGCGCAGGGACTGGATACTGCAACAATAGCAAGCATCAGCAGACACTTCACCCTTATCGGGTCGGGAGTAACCATCGCCGGTGTCCTGATCGTCCTCCTCCTTTCATTCCTCCTTTCCGACAAGCTGACAAAACCGTTGGCGCAGCTCACCCGCGGCATGATTGACATGGGCAACGGCAAGTGGGACACTACCATAGACATAGAGTCCGAGGACGAGCTTGGCCAGCTGGCAAGGGGATTTAATTTCATGGCCGCTCATATCAGGGAAGCCGTCTGTCAGATCAACGCGTCCAAGGAGTATACTGAAAATATCCTCAGTTCCGTTCCTTCAATCCTGATCGCCATGAGCAACGAGCATAACGTCCTGTCAGCTAATGCCGCCTTCAGCAAGCTTAATGAACAGTATCCTCAGATGACGGTGGAGCAGTTCATTGAGCCCCTCAAAGAAGAAATTCAGACCCATATAAAGACTGGCAGAGCCCTGAAAAAAGAAATCACTCTCAGCCCGGCCGGCTCAGAGGCAATTCTCATTTTTTCCGCCACTGTCTCTTCCATGGGAAAGGGATCCCGGACTGATGACGAGGAGAGGGCCAGCGTTCTTCTTACGCTCACTGATGTGACGGAACGGAGAAAAATGAAAGAGCTTGTCCTCCAGTCGCGTCAGGACTGGGAAAACACCTTCGACACCATTCCAGACATGATCACCATCCATGATAAAAACTATAACATCATAATGGCAAACAAGGCTGCCCGGGAGGAACTCCACCTTCATCTGCTTGATTTTAAGCAAACGTCAAAATGCTACCGCCATTATCACGGGTCCGACAGCCCTCCTGCAGGGTGCCCCAGCTGCAACTGTCTCGTGTCGGGAGACCCGGCAACCTTTGAACTGTTTGAACCTCATCTGAAGAAGTTCATTGAAATCAGGTCCATTCCCAGGTTCAACCCTGGCGGAGAGATGATCGGCCTGATTCACATAGTACGGGACATATCGGCACGGAAGAAAATCGAAGAAGACCACAACAGCCTGCTCGTTGCCGTCACCAAGGCGAAAATTGAGTGGGAAATGACCTTTGACAGCGCCCTCGAGTACATTGTCCTCATAAACAACGAACTCCAGATTACCCGGTGCAACAGGAGCTTCAGTCGATTCGTCAAAAAGCCCGTTGATGCCATCGTCGGCAATCACTGCTATGACTACTTCCCCTGCTCTCCCTCCCAGGTGGAAGACTGCAAAAATCGGATGTCCTGTTCGCAGGAGTTAATGACGAAGAGCGAACTGGAAACAGAAAACGGAAGGTGGCTCTACATGAGCCACCGCCCGATCAGCGACGAGAGGGAAACATCCATGAAATCGGTGATAATCGCGACGGATGTCACAGAGCTGAAAAGCGCACAGAAGCAGATAAGGAAATCAGAGGAAGACCTCAAGAAGAAGGTGGATGACCTCGAGCACTTTTATGACATGGCAGTAGGACGTGAGCTGAAGATGAAGGAACTGAAGAAAGAGATCGAGCGGCTGAACAGAAGAATCCGTGACTATGAAGAAGTCAATACTCCTGAATAAAGGGCTCTCTGGCAGGCCCACCCTCACAAAGCTGGCACAGGACTGGCAGCCCTTTGTAGACGCCCTCCCTCACCCGGTATTTTTGCTCGACCGGGAATGCACAGTTGTTCTCGCAAACCGTGCGGCAGGGACACTTACTGTCACAGCCGGGGATATGAAAAACGTTAAATGTTTCCAGCTTCTTCACAACAGTGTCACGAATATCGAAAACTGCCCTGCGATGAATACACTGGAGACCGGGGAAAGCTGCGAGATTGAGATATATGAGCCCCAACTTGACCGACATCTGCAGATCTATACCGCTCCCGTTGTCTGGGAGGGGCAGGTCATCGGGATTATACACTCCTTTTTTGACATCACGGAAAAGAAAAAGTCTGAACAGAACAGCTCAGAGATCATTGAAATCTATGCCCGGTCGATCACTGAGATGAAGACACGGGAAATACGGGCAAAAAGCGGACGGGATGCCTTTCTGAACATGCTCGAGGACATTAATGATTCCTACCGGGAGCTTGAAGACCTTTTCCTCAGACTCATTCTCGTTATGGTCAATGCCCTCGATGC
>CP070788.1:2436766-2443915 GCA_020346765.1 Nitrospiraceae bacterium | reverse complement strand
CTCACGGTCAAAGCGGACCACCTGCTGGCTGTGTGCGATCACCCGCGTCTTGACCGTAGTGGCCCTGCTCCCGTCCACAATAACTCCGTCTGTGCTCAGCCCTGTTTCGGCAAGCTTGTTGACGAGGACCTTCCCCGTGTCATCACTGCCTATGGCCCCCGCGACAAAGACTTTTCCACCCAGGGACGTGATGTTTGAGGCCACATTGGCGGCCCCGCCCAGATGGAGGTTTTCCTCGGTCACCTCCACAACCGGGACCGGTGCCTCGGGGGAGATCCGTTTCACCTTTCCCCAGATGTACTGGTCAACCATGAGGTCGCCGATGACGAGGATACCTGTTCTGTCGAACTTTCTGAATATGTCTTTCATCATCAAGCTGATTTGATCAGATAAATGTAGCATGGAGGGTTTGCATTTGGCAACCAAAGTCCTGACGTGATCCCATGATTGTCAATACTTTTTCGTTATGACATAATATCCAGATGCATTCACCAGGGAAAAAAGCCATAGTCCTGCTCGCTGTTCTGTTTGCGGCGTCCTGCGCTGCCCCCGTGCAGCAGACGAGGCCTGCTGATGATGCACGTGCGCCCTCTTTCACAAAGGAGTCAAATCTGCATTACATCCTTGCTGTAGAGGCTGAGCAGGAGCAGGACTGGGACAGGGCGCTTGAGCATATGGAGTCAGCGCTGAAGGAGGATCCCCGCTCTCCCTACCTGAAGACAGAGCTGAGCGAGCTCTATGTCAGGATGAACAGGATCGATGACGCCGTGCGGACCGCCGAAGCGGTGGTGAGGTCTGAACCGGACTATGAACCGGCCATCTCGCTCCTGGCCAGGCTGTACTCCAGCCAGAGAAACTTCCAGAAGGCCATTGACATGTACAAAAGGCTCATCAGGCGCGACCCGTCAAAGCTTGAGTCCTATATTCATCTTGCCTATATGTACACACTGAATCAGGAGCGGGGCAAGGCCGTCGAACTCATGCAGGAGGCCATCAGCCGGGAACCCGGCAATGACATGGCGAGATATTATCTCGGCAGGATCTATGTGGAGGCCCAGGAGTATGAGAAGGCCATCAAGGAACTTCAGAAGGCCGTGGAGATAAATCAGGATTTTGCCGACGCCTACTACCTGCTGGGTGCCTCCTATGAATCCCTTGACAAAACAGACCAGGCCATTGAGAGCTATGAAATATATACCAGCCTGACTGCCCATGACACGGAGGTAAGGAAAAGGCTGGCAAGGCTTTATTTTAAAAAAGGGATGATCGACAAGGTAATCGAGCAGCTCTCGGATATCGCCCAGGAGGAACCGGACAACCTGAAGGTCGTGGGGATGCTTATCTCCATGTACGTTGACAGTAAAGAGTTTGAAAAGGCAGAGGCGGAGATTCGCAGGCTCATTGAGGCAGACCCCGAAAATGTGAGCGCTGTTTACATGCTGGCGCGGATCCTCGCTGTGATGAACCGGCTGGATGAGGCAGAGGAGCAGTTCAGAACCCTTGTGGAGCTTCAGCCGGACAATCCGCAGATATACCTGCACTACGGGCAGCTGGCCATGCAGAAAAAGGACTATGTAATGGCCGAGGAGCAGTTCAAGAAGGGGCTTGCCATAGCACCCGAGGACGATGAGCTTACCTTCAGCATGGCCGTGGTGAACGAGAAGTTCGGGCAGTATGAGAAGATGTTCGCCTTCCTGAAAAAGACCATCGAGATCAACCCCGAGCACGTGGACGCCCTGAATTACCTGGGGTATTCCTATGCCGACAGAGGGATAAACCTCGACGAGGCTCAGGAACTCATTGAAAAGGCCATCCAGCTTGAGCCTGAGCGGGGATATATCCGTGACAGCCTCGGATGGGTATATTACAAAAAGGGGATCTACGACAAAGCCCTCACGGAGATCAAAAAGGCGGTCGAGCTGGAGGGCAATGACCCCCTGATACTGGAGCATCTGGGCGATGTCCATCTGAAGCTGAATGAAAGGGACGCAGCGATCGAGGCGTGGCAGAAGGCCCTTGAAACCGAGAGCACGGAAGAGGGGCTTCAGGAGAGGGTCAGGGAGAAGATAGAAAGCCTCAGGAAAAGTAGTAAGTAGCACGTCGTAAGTAGTAAGTAGTTAAGGGGTAAAAGGTTCTTCTGGCTTATCCTGGCCCTTGGATTCTGACTCCAAACTCTAACCACTGTCTTTCAAAACATGCTTACCCTTAAGGCCCCGGCAAAAATAAACTGGTTCCTCCATATTCTCGGCAGGCGCGCCGACGGATACCATGAGATCGAGAGCCTTATCCAGAAGGTAACGCTCTATGACATCCTCTGCTTTTCCCCGTCCGATGATGTGAGTGTCAGCACAGCGGCCCCGCTCCCCCTTGAGGAGAACCTTGTGTACCGGGCCGCAATGATGATGAAGAGACGGTGGGGTGTCAGGCGGGGGGCCCTCATCAGGCTGGAAAAAAACATCCCCATGGGAGCAGGCCTGGGGGGTGGCAGCAGTGACGCGGCAGCGGCCCTTCTGGGGCTGAACAGGCTGTGGGAACTTGGCCGGGTGACTGAAGACCTTGCCGGGCTGGCAGAGGAGCTTGGTTCCGACGTGCCCTTCTTTCTGTCCGGGGCATTATCCCATGTACGGGGCAGGGGCGAAAAGCTGACGCCCTGCAGGCCGGTCAACCCCATGCACCTCCTTCTCGTTAAGCCGCATATTGATGTTTCAACGGCCTGGGCCTACAGGAACTATGCATTGTTGACAAAAAAAACTGATAAAGTAAATAATATGAGGCATTTTATCCGCAAAATTGAAAGGGCTGAACTCAGCGGTCCGGCTGATGGCGTGTCAAATGATCTGGAGTCGGTCACTCTGAACAGCTATCCTGAAATTGCCGAGGTAAAAGAACGGTTGTACCGGGAAGGAGCCACCTTTTCCCTCATGAGCGGAAGCGGTTCGGCTGTTTTTGGAGTATTCAGCGCACCTGATCGTGCACGGGCAGCAGCCCGCGCATTCAGCAGGAGGTACTGGACCGCGGTGGTTGACACGATGATAGACTGAGTTGATAGGTATGAGAAAAGCTTAACCCTGTAACTCATAACTCTATCATGGGGCGTCGTCAAGCGGTAAGACACCAGGTTTTGGTCCTGGCATTCGGGGGTTCGAATCCTCCCGCCCCAGCCAGTGAACTGCAGCTATCAGCCGTCAGCTGTCGGAAAAAAGTTATATTCCTTGCAGACAGAATTTGAAAGCTGAAAGCTTAAATAATAGGAGGTACAATGCCCGAAGGTGTTAAGCTCTTCACAGGAAATTCCAACAGGGCGCTGGCCCAGGAGATTGCCGATGTCCTGAAAATCCCGGTGGGCAATGCCACGGTCTCAACGTTCAGCGACGGCGAGATCATGGTGAAGATCAATGAGAATGTACGGGGTCATGACGTGTTCGTGGTCCAGTCTACCTGCATGCCTGTGAACAACAACCTCATGGAGCTGCTCCTCATGATCGATGCCCTCAGGCGCGCTTCCGCCGGCAGGATCACCGCAGTCATGCCGTACTATGGCTATGCCAGGCAGGACAGGAAAGCAGCCCCCCGAGTGCCCATTTCAGCGCGGCTCGTGGCTGACCTTCTGGAAGCGGTGGGTATTGACAGGGTGCTCACCATAGACCTCCACGCAGGGCAGATTCAGGGTTTTTACGACATCCCCGTGGACCATCTGTACTCGTCTCCGGTGCTCGTGGAATACGTGAAAAAAGTCTATCTCAACGATCTCGTTATTGTATCTCCTGATGCGGGAGGTGTTGAGCGGGCACGGGCCTTCGCCAAGAAGCTGAGGGCCACCCTTGCGATTATCGACAAGCGCCGTGAGAAGGCCAATGTATCAGAGGTAATGAACGTCATCGGCGAGGTGGAGGGGAAAAACGCCCTGCTTTTTGACGACATGATAGACACTGCCGGGACCATTACCCAGGCAGCGGCTGCGCTGAAGGACAACGGCGCGAAGAGGGTCATTGCAGCCTGTGCCCACGCTGTGCTTTCCGGCCCTGCGCTGGACAGGATCAATGGCTCAGTCCTTGAAGAGGTAATCGTGACGAATACGATTCCCATGAACGAAAAGCGGGAGAAGTGCAGCAAGCTCACGGTGCTTTCCGTGGCCCCGCTTCTGGGGGAGGCTATCAAGAGTATTCACGAAGAGACATCGGTAAGTTCATTGTTCATATAAATTTACATGAAAGGGGCCGGGTGGTCAGGGGATTGTGCACACGTGATGAGAGCCGCTTGAATCCTCGGACCCTTATCAATAACTGGAGGTTATGGAAATGGAAAAAATACTGGTAAAAGCAGATACAAGACCTGAACTGGGGAAGGGCGGCGCGCGCAGCCTGAGAAGGATGGGGATGCTCCCCGCTGTTGTCTATTCCGGAGGTCAGGCAACACCGATCAAGGTTCACGGCAAGGAAATGTCAAAACTCATCTTCTCCGGTGTGGGCGAACACGCCCTGATCACCATCGAACTGAATGAGGATGGATCAAAGACCTCGGAACACCCCGTGCTGGTCAAGGACTACCAGACGGACCCCGTGTCTGATGAACTGCTTCATGTTGATTTCATCGAGGTCTCTCTCCAGGAGATGGTGGAAGTGATGGTCCCTCTGGACATCGTGAAGCAGCCTGTGGGGGTCAAGATGGGCGGTATTCTGCAGCATCTTCTGCGCGAGGTCGAGGTGGAGTGCCTTCCCACCCAGATTCCGGACAAAATCAAGATTGACGCATCTGCAGTTGATATCGGCCATTCACTTCACGTCAGTGACCTTCAGGTCCCGGAAGGAATAAAAATTGTTACGGACCCGGGCGAGGTCATCCTGCTGGTCAGTGCTGCTGCTGTCGAGGAGGCGGCTCCTGCAGAGGAGGCCGCAGCACCAGAACCCGAGCTGGTAAAGGGCAAGGGCAAGGAAGAGCAGGAACCGGCAAAAGAAGAGAAAAAAGAGAAGTAGCTCCTGGCTATGTGGCTTGTGGCTGGCCTGGGCAACCCGGGGGATGACTATGAGGACACTCGGCACAATGCCGGATTCATGGTCGTTGATATCCTGTCTTCCCGCTTCAGGATACCGCTCAGAAAGAAATCAGGAAACTACCTTTCAGGAAAAGGCTTTATGGAAGGACAGGGAGTGGTCCTCATAAAGCCTCTTACGTTTATGAACAGGAGCGGTCTCGCCCTGTGGGAAGTGGTCAGCAGGTATGAGGGGATAGAGGACATCCTGGTTGTCCACGATGACCTTGATCTTGAACCAGGGGTAGTGAGGATAAGGAAATCAGGCTCTTCAGGAGGGCACAACGGCGTTCAGTCAGTCATAGACAGACTGGGTTCGCAGGACTTCATCAGGGTCAAGGTAGGTATCGGCCGGCCTGAGAGGGAGCCTGCCGAGCGATATGTGCTGAGGCGGTTTACCCGGCAGGAACGGCCGGTTATGGAAGAGGCGATTGAGCGGGCCGCAGACGCCGTGGTGGAGATCATCACGCGGGGCGTTGCCTCTGCACAAAACAGGTTCCACTGAGGCCGATACTGGTGCTTGTTTTTTATTATTTCCTGAATACGCTGAACAGCTTGTCAAGGCCGGACTTTTCAAGGCGTGCCACTGCTTCAAGCTCGCCCGCATCAAGCCATATGCCCTGACAGCCAGAGCATTTGTCAACCTCGATGCCCCGGTAGTCGACGGCAATGAGGTCCATGCCGCATTTGGGGCACTTCATGTAATGGAGGTCCCTGAGCGTTTTCTTCTCCGCTTCAGCGAGTTTGCCCCGCTTGTCCTCTTCTATTTTCTTGAGACGCTCATATTCCTGTCGTGCTATGAACTCTTCTTCCCGCTCGCTTGGTTTGTCTGGCATGGTGTTCTCCTTTCCGTACTTCCCGGATAAATCATGTTATCACTTGCCCGTGAATTCCGCAACGGCCCGGCGGGGTATGAAAATACTGCATAATAATACACCAAGAATCACTGAATATCAACAGCTGCGAGTGCTGTTATGAGTTGAGCCATGCCCGGGAATTGTTCCTGTTCAAAGAGAATTTTTTCTGGCGGGACGGGGACGACTGGCCAGTATCGCTCCGCCTGCAATGAAGAGAAGGAGACTCGCCGGTTCGGGAACAATAGCAACATGATAGAGGTCAGTATTGTCCATGACGCCCGAAACGAGGACGGCATTATCCCCCCAGGCGTAAACAGGTACGTTGATTCCGGTGTGACCGAATGTTGACCAGGCTGCATCCGGGAATGATCCCGGCCCGTTGTTCCCAAGCACTTCAAGTCCGCCTGTTTCATGGTCTGACGTTACGAGGATAAGGGTGTCATTGCGGCCCTCTGCCCAGGAGAATGCCTCCGATACGGCAGCGTTGAATTCGAGAGTTTCAAACACACTCAGTTCCAGGGAGTTTTCGTGTGCTGCGTGATCAATCCTTCCGCCTTCCACCATTAGAAAAAATCCGTCCACATCATTATCCAGAATGTCCAGGGCGGTTCGTGTCATTTCTGAAAGGTGGGGAAGAATGTCGTACCCGCTGCTGATACCGGTGAAATAGTCATACTCAAAAGGCATGTTATCGCTGCCGAACTGGCCTGAGACCATATGGGCAGTATCTGCAAGACCTGCCATGCCTGTACGATCGGAGACAACGGTGTACCCTGCCGTTGCTGCACCGTCATATGTCATGCCGTTATCCCCTCCGCCGAAGAGTACATTGGGCCGTGTCTGGGTAAGGTAGTCATTGGCTATTGCTTTAAGATTATTGCGGCTGCTGTCGTGGGAGCCGAATGCTGCCGGCGTTGCATGCGTCATAGAGGTAGTTGTCACAAGACCCGTACTTCTGCTGCGGTCAGAAAAATACTCAAGCAGGGTGTACAGCTCGCTTCCATCTCCCGGCAGTGCAGTGCTGATAACTCCGTTATTGACCTTGATGCCCGTGGCGATCGCAGTAGCGGCGGCCGCGGAATCTGTAATCGGGGAATCGGCGGAAAAGGTTGTAACTTCGGCCTGGTGGGGAAATGACTCAAAAAGCAGGCTCCCACCGGCCCCGTTGGCGTACATCCCGGCAGCTTTAACATGTTCGAAACCCATTCCGTCGCCGACGAAATATATCACATTTTTGGGGGCAGGAAAGGCATGCTATGCACT
>CP070788.1:2409571-2436666 GCA_020346765.1 Nitrospiraceae bacterium | reverse complement strand
CCTTACCAGCAGTTGACTGGCGAGATCACGGCTATCAATCCGCAGGTAAACGCTGCTACCCGGTCGATCGGCGTGCAGGCTACACTGCAGAACAGGGAAGAACTGCTCCATCCGGGGATGTTCGTCACTGTTGACGTGGCGCTTCCGGACCGGCAGGACGTGCTTTTGATACCGGCCACGGCGGTCCTCTACGCTCCCTTTGGCGATTCGGTGTTCATTGTTGAGGAGAAGGTAAAGAAAGACGGCGGCATGCAGCTGAGCCTGCGCCAGCAGTTTATCCGGCCCGGCGAGAAACGGGGTGATTTTGTCAACGTAGTTTCAGGGCTGAGTGCGGGTCAGACAGTGGTGAGCACAGGGGTTTTCAAGCTGCGCAACGGGCAGGCAGTCATTATCGACAACAGCCTGGCGCCGGAATTCAGTAAGGACCCGCAGCCCGGGAATACCTGATGCGATGAGATTCACTGACCTGTTTATCCGCCGCCCCGTGCTGGCCCTGGTCATTAACCTCTTGATCATCATTGCCGGCTTGCAGGCAATCCGCACCCTCAATGTCCGTCAATACCCGCGCAGCGAAAATGCCGCAGTGACCGTCACCACGGTCTATGTCGGCGCCAGTGCCGAACTGGTGCGCGGCTTTGTCACCACGCCGCTGGAACGGGCTATCGCTGCTGCCGACGGCATAGACTACATCGAGTCCCAGAGCAGCCAGGGCCTCTCGACCATCAATGTCCGGCTGAAGCTGAACTATGACGCCATCAAGGCGCTGTCTGAGATAAGTTCAAAGGTCGACCAGGTCCGCCGCGACCTGCCGCCCGAGGCTGAGGTGCCGACCATCAACGTTGAATCAGCGGACAGCCGCTTTGCCTCGGCCTATCTCAGTTTTACCTCTGATATCCTCGCCCAGAACGAAATTACAGATTACCTGGTGCGGGTAGTTCAGCCGCGTCTCTCGGCCCTTGAGGGGGTGCAGCGGGCCGATATCCTCGGGGCACGGACCTTTGCCATGCGCATCTGGCTTAAACCGGAGCGTATGGCTGCCCTTAGTATCAGCGCATCCCAGGTACGGCAGGCCCTTGCTGCCAACAATGTGCTTTCCGCGCTCGGCCGCACCAAGGGAGCCATGGTCCAGGTCAACCTCACGGCTGACACCAACCTCACCAGTGTGGGGGAATTTAAACGCCTGGTGGTCCGTGAACAGGACGGTGCCATCGTGCGGCTTGAGGACATCGCCGAGGTCGCGCTGGGGGCCGAGGATTACGACACCGAGGTCCGCTTTTCCGGCCAGACTGCGGTGTTCATGGGAATCTGGCCGCTCCCCAACGCCAACTCCCTTGACGTGATAAAACGGGTCCGCTCGGAGATGGACGCGGTCCAGAAGGACCTGCCCGGCGGCCTGCAGTCCCGCATTGCCTACGATGCCACTGCCTATATCGACAACGCCATCAGAGAGGTCATCAAGACCCTGAGCGAAACCCTGCTGATTGTGGTGATCGTCATCTTTCTCTTCCTCGGTTCGCTGCGGACCGCCCTGATCCCGGTCATCGCGATTCCCCTGTCGCTGATCGGCGCCGTGTTTCTGATGCAGGCCTTTGGATTCACCATCAACCTGCTGACGCTTCTTGCTGTCGTCCTTTCGGTCGGGCTGGTGGTTGATGATGCCATCGTTGTCGTTGAGAATGTTGAACGGCATCTCAGTGAGGGAGGGACACCCTTTGAAGCGGCAATTCTGGGTGCGCGGGAACTGATAGGACCCCTGATCGCCATGACCATAACCCTGGCCGCGGTGTATGCGCCCATCGGGCTGCAGGGGGGACTGACGGGAGCGCTCTTCCGTGAATTCGCCTTTACCCTGGCAGGCGCGGTGACCATATCCGGCATAGTCGCCCTGACACTGTCACCGATGATGTGCTCGCAGCTCATGAAGCCGGGGACCGGGGACAGGGGACTGGCCGGCCGTATTTCCCGCGATTTTAAACGACTGCGCAACTTCTATGGCCGGATTCTTGACCGCAGTCTGGGCAGCAGGCCGGCAGTCTATCTGGTATGGGTTGTGATCAGCCTGCTGGCTGTCCCCCTGTTCATGATGTCTCCGGTGGAACTTGCTCCCATGGAGGACCAGGGGGTTATCTTCGGTATCGTTGATGCTGCTGCTAACGCAACCCTCGACCAGACAAGCCTGTACACGGCGGCGGCAAACCGCGCCTTTCTGAGTGTGCCGGAGACGGACTTCACCTTCCAGATCACCTTTCCCAGTTCAGGCTTCGGAGGCATGGTGACTAAACCATGGGATGAGCGTGAGCGCACCATATTCCAGATACTTCCCGAGGTACAGCAGAAACTGTTTGCCATTCCCGCGATCCGCATGTTCCCGGTGACGCCGCCGGCCCTGCCGGGGGGAGGTGATTTCCCGGTGGAGTTCATTATCGCCTCTACTGCTGAACCGCAGCAGATCCTGCAGTTGGCCGACCAGATCCAGGTGAAGGCGATGCAGAGCGGCATGTTTGCCTTTCCGCCGATTATTGATGTAAAGATCGACCAGCCCCAGGCGGAGTTTGTTATCGACCGCGACCGGGTCGCTGCCCTTGGTCTGAACCTGCAGCAGGTGTCAAGCGATCTGGGCGCCATGGTCAGCGGCAACTTCGTCAACCGTTTTGACATCGCCGGCCGGAGCTACAAGGTGATCCCTCAGATCCAGCGGGTGGACCGGCTCAACCCTGATCAGCTTCAGCAGATTTACGTCAGCGGTCCGAAGGGCGGGCTGGTTCCTCTGTCAACCGTTGCGGCCATACGGAATTCAACGGTCCCCCGCTCACTCAACCGCTTCCAGCAGCTTAACGCGGTGAAGATCAGCGGTGTTTCAGTGCGGCCGCTCGACGAGGCGCTGCGATATCTCGAGGCCGAGGCAGTGAAGGTTCTCCCTGAAGGCTATGTGCTCGACTACACCGGTGAATCCCGGCAGCTGCGCACTGAAGGGAACCGTTTTCTGCCAGCCTTTGCACTGGCCGTGATCCTGATCTTTCTGGTCCTTGCGGCGCAGTTCAACAGCTTCCGGGACCCCTTTGTCATCCTCGCGGGATCAGTGCCGCTGGCCATGTTCGGCGCGCTGGTCTTCACCTTTCTGAAGATGCCCGATCCCAACGTCCCATTCTGGACCAGCGGGTGGACCACCACGCTCAACATCTATTCACAGGTCGGGCTGGTGACCCTGGTGGGACTGGTGTCGAAGAACAGCATCCTGATCGTCGAATTTGCCAACAAGTCTCAGGAGCAGGGCCTTGATAAGCTGGCCGCGGTCCGCGAGGCGGCCCGCACGCGGCTGCGCCCGATCCTCATGACCACGGCCGCTACCATTGCCGGCCACTTCCCGCTTACCCTCGTGAGCGGCGCCGGCGCAGCAGCCCGGAATTCGATCGGCCTGGTGCTGGTCGGCGGCATGGCCATCGGCACCCTCTTTACCCTCTTTGTCGTGCCGTCGATTTACATGCTGGTGGCAAGGGACCATTCTGCTTCTCCTCAGCGTCTCAGGGACGCGGAGTGATGGTGTTTCTGCGGGAGGTCTCCTTTAATTACAGGAACATGCACAACAATGATTCTTGACTTCTTTAGGAAATAGTATACAATTTTACATACATGCCGCCCTCATCAGGAAAGGAGAAAATCATTTCATGAAAAGTTTGACTGCATTCACCCTGTCGCTTCTTATGGTACTGACATTTTATTCGGTATCGGGATGCAAACAGCATCCTGAGCCTGAGCGTGCCCAGGCATCCTCCGGGATGACCTCAGAGGAACCGCGGGAGTCGCAGGGGGATGTCCTTCCGGCCGGGGGGGATGATGTTCTCCTTCTTGAACGGATCAACCGTTCTCTTGCATCTGTTGCTGATACGGTCAAGCCCTCGGTGGTTAACATATCCACCACAACGACCATATCCATGAAGGAAAGCCCGTTTGGAGATTTTTTCAATGACCCTTTTTTCAGAAAATTTTTCGGCGATCAGTTTGATCCTCACGGAAGGCAGAGAAAATACAAGACATCGGCCCTGGGTTCCGGCGTGATCGTGACCGCCGACGGCTACATCCTGACCAATAATCATGTTGTGGAAAATGTGGATGAGATAAAGGTCATCCTGCAGGACAAGAGGGAGTTCACGGGCAAACGCATTGGTACGGACCCCCAGACTGATCTGGCGATCGTGAAGGTACAGGCGGAGGGACTACCGGCAGTCCGCTTCGGGGACTCGGAGAAGCTGAAGGTCGGTGAACTGGTGATCGCCGTGGGCAACCCCTTTGGCCTTGGCAATACCATAACCATGGGTATCGTGAGTGCCGTTGGCAGGTCACATGTGGGGATTGCCGATTACGAGGACTTCATTCAGACTGACGCAGCAATCAACCCCGGGAACTCCGGCGGAGCCCTCGTTAACATCCACGGGGAACTGGTGGGAATCAATACGGCCATCTTCTCAACGAGCGGAGGAAACGTAGGCATTGGATTTGCCGTTCCTTCTGCCATGGCACAGTCCGTTATGGGCAGCATCATCAAGCACGGGAAGGTGGTCCGCGGGTGGCTCGGTGTGAGCATCCAGGAAGTGACCCCCGAGCTGTCGAGGCACTTTGACATCAAGGAAACGAAGGGGGCCCTTGTAGCCGATGTTGTCAAGGACAGCCCCGCTGAAAAAGCAGGCGTCAAACGGGGTGATCTTATCGTGGGCTTTGAAGGTGAGTCAGTGGAGAGCCCCACAGCCCTGAGAAATATGGTGGCAGGACGGCAGCCGGGGAGCAGGGCAGAGGTAAAACTCATACGAAACGGGAAGGAGATGACCCTTTCCGTCACCCTTGGCGAGCTTCCGAAGACTGCCGAAGCCGGGGAAACGGGCGAATACGACAATGCCCTGGCAGGCGTTTATGTGCAGGAACTGACTCCGGCAATCAGGGAGAGCCTGAATATTGCAGAGAATGTCACGGGGGTGATCGTCACCCGCGTTGATGGTGACAGCCCGGCCGCAGCCGGCCTGAGGCAGAATGATGTTATACAGGAGATAAACAGGAAGGCAGTGAGGAGCATGAAGGATTACAATGAAGCAGTATCCGGAATAAAAGAGCAGGACAATGTCCTGCTTCTTGTCTATCGCGGCGGCGGTTACCTGTACGTGACCATCAGCCCATAGGGGATACCGTGAGTCTTCTGTTCCCTTGAAAAGCGCACAGGGACACCCCGACAAACTGCACATCGAGAGAGGAAAAAGGAGAGGGGGAATGTATTCATCCGTATGAACTCCTTAGTAACTGGAGTTCTGGATGTATGGAAATGAATAGCACGAATAATTCCGGAAAGGGGAAGAAGAATGAGGAAATTTTCTGCGGTATGCGTAGCTCTAGGAGTTGTAGCAATTCTTTTCACGGCCTGCAAGGAGGCGGAGCAGAAGGCTGTTCCCGCAGGGCAGGTGGAACAGCAGCCAGCAGCCCCTGTTGAAGAAATGAAAAAAGAAGCGGTTCAGACGGTTTCGGCAGGGGAGAGCCTCTTCAAGCTTCACTGTGCGGTCTGCCACCGGGACGGAGGGAATATTGTCAATCCCCAAAAGACGCTGAGCAGGGAGGACCGGGAGAAAAACGGCGTCACCAACGTTGAAGACATAGTCCATGTCATGCGCAACCCCGGGCCGGGCATGAGCAAGTTCGATGCAGTCACCATACCAGATGAAGAGGCGAAAAAAATCGCCGAGTACGTTCTTAATACGTTTAAGTAAAGGCCTGCCTCTCATGTGCGGGGGCAGCAGCGGCGCTGCTGTCTCCGCCGGTTGATTACACGATGAATCATCGTAGACTCAGTAGCGGACCGGGGGAGAACCCATAATTATGAACACCCTTGTATGGAGTGCTATCGCCGTCTGCATTTCCCAGTCTGCCATGTTTTCAGGGCTTAATCTGGCGTTCTTCAGCATTACCCGTCTCCGTCTTGAGGTCGAGGCGGCAGCCGGCAACAGGGGGGCTCGAAAGGTGCTAGACCTGCGGAAGGACTCCAACTTTGTCCTGACCACGGTTCTCTGGGGCAATGTGAGTGTCAACGTGCTCCTCGCTCTCCTTGCCGACTCCGTAATGGCAGGTGTGAGTGCCTTCTTTTTTTCCACATTCTTCATTACGATCGCTGGAGAGATCGCGCCCCAGGCCTACTTTTCGCGGCATGCCCTGCGTGTAGCCGCGCTGCTTCTCCCCCTGTTCAGGGTGTATCAGATCATCTTTTATCCCCTGGCAAAGCCCTCGGCGCTGGTACTCGACTGGTGGCTCGGGGAAGAGAGCATCCAGTATTTTCGGGAACAGGACCTGAGGATCGTCATTAAAAAGCATATCGAGGCAAGCGACGTGGACATCGATCGCCTTGAAGGACTGGGGGCAATCAATTTCCTCGCCTTCGATGACCTCCTTGTCATGCAGGAGGGGGAGCCCGTTGATCCCCGGAGCATCATCAGGCTTCCCCGTGAAAAGGGGGTTCCCGTTTTGCCGCAGTTTACCCGTGACTCGTCCGACCCTTTCCTGCGGCGTATCCACGAGTCAGGGAAAAAATGGGTGATCATCACGGATGAGGCTGATGAGCCCCTGCTTGTGCTTGATTCCGACGGTTTCCTCAGGGCGGCCCTCTTTGAGGGGAAGCCCTTTCTTCCCTTTGCCTACTGCCACCGGCCGCTGGTAGTCAAGGACCCCCACATCAAACTGGGAAATGTCATCGGAAAATTGAGGGTCCGGCCGGAAACCGCTGAGGACGACGTCATTGACCACGACGTGGTTCTCGTCTGGAGCGATCAGAAGAGGGTCATTACCGGCGCCGATATCCTCGGACGCCTGATGCGCGGGATTGTCACTCGCACGCGATGAGGGGGGAGCTCCCTTGCAATAGGATGCGTTCCATGCTATAACAGTAACAGCATCAGACGGCACGTGATCAGCATTCACCGCCGCTGTTTCCGTTTTACCACTATTCCCGGGCAGATAGATTCATTGCATGCCCGTTTTATGAAGTTCTGGCAGGAAATACTTTTTCAGGAGGAATGATGGACGTCAATGCATATCTGACTACGCTCTGGGCATGGGTCCTGACAAGCGGGCTGAGAATTATCTTCGTCCTGGTCCTGGCGGGAGTGGCCCTGAAAGTGGCGCGTATTTTTTCTTCGCGCCTGGTAAAGCTCTTCAGCGAGCGCCATGAGGATGTGGAGTTCCAGAAACGGGCGGAGACCCTGGGGTCCGTGGTCCGCCACATGCTGACGGTCATTATCCTGATCACGTCAACCATGATCATCCTGAAGGAACTCGGCATCGAGATCGGCCCGATCCTGGCGGCTGCAGGGGTCGTGGGGCTGGCTGTTGGCTTTGGGGCGCAGAGTCTTGTGCAGGACGTCATCAGCGGTTTTTTCATTCTCCTCGAAGACCAGATCCGTGTCGGTGATGTGGTCCAGATTGCAGGGCAGGGCGGACTCGTTGAAAAGGTGAACCTCAGGATGACCATCCTCCGTGATGTGGCCGGAAACGTCCACTATGTAAGAAACGGGAAGATCGATCTGGTAACGAACATGACCAAGGAATTTTCCCGGTATGTCTTTGACATTGGTGTTGCCTACCGAGAAGACGTGGATGAGGTGATCAGTGTGATCAGGGAGGTAGACGAGGATATGCGCAGGGACCCTGAGTACAGTGCAGACATTCTTGAGCCTATGGAGATCCTGGGGCTGGACAAATTTGCCGATTCAGCGGTGGTCATACGGGCGCGGACGAAGACGCGGCCCATACAGCAGTGGAGGGTGGGGCGCGAGTTCAACAGGAGGCTGAAGAAGAGGTTTGACGAGAGGGGAATAGAAATTCCCTTCCCCCATGTGACCATGTACATGGGGCAGGACAAGGAGGGCAGAGCCGCCCCCCTGAACGTTTCACTGAAAAAAGGAGAAACCAGTTGATTTCCTGTCCCGGGAAGGGGCGGGAAGCTGTTCAGAGCAATAGATCTGGGAGAAAGGAGGTATTGTGATGGCGCTGATGAAAAAAGGGAGCGGAGATGAAATCGGGATTAATACCATAATCATCATTGTCTTACTGAGCGTTTTTACCATTTTTATCCTGCAAAACACTGATGTCGTAGAAATCCGGCTCCTCCTGTGGAAGGTCAGCCTCTCCCGGGTGGTGCTCCTCCTGGGGTCGCTCTTTATGGGGATCCTGATCGGCCTGCTGATCGGGTGGGAAATGGCCGTCAGGAAAAACCGGTTCCGGTAATTCATATTATCAATCATACTTTCGCCAGAAGTTTGCAGCAATCACCCCGCCATCGCCCGGAAGAGATTCCACGCCCCCGTGGCGATGAAGTCAACGGCAATCGCCCCGAGAATAAGCCCCATGATCCTTGTAATGACAAGGGACACGGTCACCCCTAGTATCTTGTTGATCCGATAGGCATATCTGAAGATGAAGTAGGCGATGACAAAGGTCAGCAGGATGGTCGTCAGGGTGACGATCTTCAGCTCTATGGTCCGTGCCGTCCGTATGACGACGATGACCGTTGTGATCGCCCCCGGACCTGTAAGAAGAGGCGTCGCAAGGGGAAATACTGACGGGTCATCTCTTTTTGAGGCGTCTTTTATTTCCTCAGGCGTAACGCTTTCCCTCGATGTGCGGGCGTGAAGCATATCGATGGCAATGATGAACAGGAGAACGCCTCCTGCGACACGCAGGCTGTCAACGGTGATGTTAAACAGCCGGAGGATCAGCTCTCCTGCCATCGCGAAGACAACAGCCAGTATACAGGCGACCATGACTGACCTCTTCGCCACGGCCCGCTTTTCATCATCCTTCATGCCCTGCGTCAGGGCCATAAAGGTCAGTATGCCGCTGACGGGGTTGACGATGACAAAGATTGATGTGAAGGAGTAAATAAAGAATGTGATGATGTCGGTGAAAGGTGTCATGGGGCGGTGTCACATATGTGCAGCCGGTATGGCGTCATGAGGTTTTATAGCATTAATCTGCTGCGCTGTCAAAATAATCTCATGCGGCGTATTCTGCCTTTGAACAATCTATGCATATGGATCAAAGGAGCAGGGAACATCATGTTCACTCATTCTCGCCGGACCTCCTGTCCGTCTGGGAGGAATTTTTTCGACAAAACATCCTGTTTTGTCTTATGAAAAAATAAATCCGTTCACATGCCATTTCCTTCTCCTTTTGCCGCAGCTTCCGATCGAGGATGAGTTTCACTATTAATGTATGCAGGTTGCCTGACTCACAGGGGAAGCTGATGAGAAATTTCTATACGACACCATTGGAAAATAGCTATGAGCATGGAGTAAAGGGGTCAGAGTGAACGAAATCAGAAGGTCTCGTTAGCTCCGAAGCAAAATCGTAATATGGTGTTTGTCGATTATAGAAATTTCGATATAGACTACCCTGAGGGTCAGGCTCTGTTCATCTGCTTCCTGGCATAGGTGGCACATATTGAGGTTGGAGCTCCATAGGGCCATGGGACAAAGATGCCCAGCGCGGTCTGTTGTTGATTCCCCGGAGTTCCGATAGAATATGAGCTGATATGGAAGACCGGGACCGTACAATACGAAGAAGCCTGATCTACTCCGTTACCGACGGCTCTTTTCACGCAGCCATGCTCGGCTTCGGGGAGTCTTTTTTTGCCGCCTTTGCCGTGTTCCTCGGGGCCAATAACATTCACCTCGCGCTGCTTGGCTCGCTGCCCGCTCTTTTCGGGTCGGTGTCCCAGCTGTTTACCCACCGGTTCATCAGGATCATGAAGTCGCGAAAAGCCCTGGTCTCCGGTGCAGCACTGGCCCAGGCGCTCATGCACATCCCCGTCATCCTCGTGTTCTTCTTCGGAAATCTGAGCACAGAGATTCTCATTCTGTTTGTCTGCATCTATTATGTTTTCGGCATGATCCTTGGCCCTGCCTGGAACAGCTGGATGGGGGACCTGGTGGATGAAAACAGGCGGGGGGCCTATTTTGGCAGGAGAAGCAAGATCACGGGCTTTGCCACCTGTGCTGCCACATTTACGGCGGGGTACATCCTGCACAGTTACAGCGGCGCTCGGACCTATGAGTACACAGGGTTTTTCTTTATCTTTCTCATTGCCATGCTGTTCAGGATCGTCTCCTTTTCCTTTCTCAGGAAGCAGTATGAGCCTCTCTACGAGGCTGCGCCAAAGGCGGAGTTCTCCCTGTTTGAGTTTATCCGTGAGGCCCGGTTCAGGAATTACGGCAGGTTTGTCCTCTACCTCTGCTTCATGAACTTTTCCGTGCACCTGTCGGCCCCCTTTATCGTGCCCTACCTGCTCAAGGACCTGAAGTTCGATTATATGACCTTTACCATGATCATGACATCGGCGCTTGTGGTCAAATTTCTGGCAATGCCTGTATGGGGAAAGGCATCGGACCAGTTTGGCACGAAAAAAGTGCTCACCCTTTCGGGGTTTCTCATGCCCCTGGTCCCCCTGCTGTGGGTCTTCTCGGGCAATGTCTACTATCTTATTGCCATTCAGCTCTATTCGGGATTCATATGGGCGGGGTTCGAGATTTCATCCTTCAATTTCGTTTTTGACACTACCTCTCCCCGCAAACGGGCCACAGGCGTGGCCTATTACAACGTCCTCAACGGGGTCTGCGTTTTCGCGGGCGCTGTTGCCGGCGGGCTGATCGTACGCTCCAATGAGCTGTTCTGGTCAAAATACTTTCTCGTGTTCATTGCAAGCGCTGTCCTGAGGTACGCTGCTTCGGTTGTGTTCATTCCCAAGCTTAAAGAGGTGAGGGCAGTGGAGGACATTGATCTGCCCCGGCTGTTTTTCAAGATCGTCAGCACCATGCCCACCATCGGGCCGGTGTACAACCTCATCCCGTTTGTGCGGAAACAGGACAGGAAAGACTGATCGAAAGCCCGTCTGTCATGATGTTATTTTTCCCCTGTTTGTGTAATATGATTATGAGAATGCTGCGCGTTCATGAAGAGACGGTACGAACCAGGTGGAACGACGACTTGATTTTAAAATTCTCAAGCAGCCGACGGAAACGACATGCGGCCCTGCCTGTCTCCATGCCGTTTACAGTTATTTCGGAGACACCATCCCTCTCGATCAGGTAGTCCGGGAGGTGAGATACCTCACCGACGGCGGGACCCTGGCCGTGTTTCTTGCCTGCCATGCCCTGCGGAGGGGATACCGGGCGACCATATACACCTATAATCTTCACGTCTTTGATCCCTTGTGGTTTGTGCGCGAGGGGACGGATCTTGCAGAACGGCTGAAAAAGCAGATGTCCTTCAAGACCCTCCCCAAGCTCCACGAGGCGAGCGAAGGGTATCTCGAGTTCCTGGACCTCGGGGGGAAGCTCCGTTTTGAAGACCTCACCACGTCGCTGATCCGGAAGTACCTCAAGACGGATGTGCCGATCCTTACGGGGCTGAGCTCAACCTACCTCTACAGGAGCTCCAGGGAAATCGGCGAAAAGAACGAGAGCGATGATATCCGGGGTGAACCGGCAGGCCATTTTGTTGTGCTCTGCGGGTACAACAGAGAGGAGCGGACTGTGACAGTGGCCGATCCCTTTCTGCCGAACCCCTATTCAGAGAGCCATCATTACATGATATCCATTGAACGCGTCCTCTGCTCTGTTCTTCTTGGTGTCCTGACCTATGACGCCAATTTCCTTGTTATCAGGCCGCGGGAAGGGGCCCGCGGGAGGAGCGGGTAAGTGCCGGTCCTGATTGTTGTCAATGACCCCAGGGACCTGCCGCTCCACTTTGAGGGGTCTGAACTGGTTGCGGCGCGGTCTTATCTTACGGACCCCCGGTTCGCGTCGATGAAGGGGGCCAGGGTATTCAACCTTTGCCGCTCATACCGGTACCAGAGCACAGGATATTACGTGTCGCTCCTTGCCTCGGCACGGGGGCATAAGCCGATTCCCAACATTATCACCATCCAGGACCTGAAGTCCCAGTCAATCGTCCGTGTTGCCTCGGAAGATCTGGATGAACTTATTCAGAAGAGCCTTTCCACGATCCATTCCCGGGAATTTGTGCTCAGCATTTATTTCGGCAGGAACGTGGCCAAGCGCCATGAGCAGCTGAGTCACCATCTGTTCAAGCTCTTTGAATCCCCCCTGCTCCGTGCCTTTTTCCTGTTCAACGAAAAGAGCGGGAAGTGGCAGCTGCAGAATATCAGCCACATTGCGGTCAACGATATCCCCGAGGAGCACCGCGCCTTTGTGGCCGAGGCGGCCGGGGAGTACTTTCAGAAGCGGAGGAGTCTGGCGCGGAAAAGGACAACGCGGTACGACCTTGCCATTCTGTACAACACTGCTGCTGAGGAGTCCCCCTCAGACCTGAAGGCCATCGGCCGTTTTGCGAAGGCAGCAGAGTCTCTGGGGCTTGCCGTTGAACTGATCGACAAGGAGGACTACGGCAGGCTTGCCGAGTTTGACGCCCTGTTTATAAGGGAGACCACGAGCGTGCTGCACTACACCTACCGGTTTGCCAGAAAGGCGCAGGCTGAAGGGCTCGTGGTGGTGGATGACCCGGACTCGATCCTGAAGTGCACCAACAAGGTATTCCTCGCCGAGATCCTCGACCGGAACAAAGTACTCACCCCAAAGACGGTGATCGTTCACCGCGATAATGTCCGGGATGTCATGGGGATTCTTGGCCTGCCCTGTATTCTCAAAAGACCCGACAGCTCATTTTCGCAGGGCGTGGTGAAGGTGGAAAACGAAGCCGACCTCGGAGGGACCGTTGCCAGGATGCTGGAACGGTCCGAGCTGATCATCGCTCAGCAGTATCTGGCTACGTCATTTGACTGGCGTGTGGGAATATTCGACCGGCAGCCACTGTATGTGAGCAAGTACTATATGGCTCGAAAACACTGGCAGATCATCAAACGGGACCAGGAGGGGCGGAAAACCGAGGATGGAAGGTCCGAGACCATTCCCGTGGAGCATGCGCCCACGGCCCTCATCCGGACGGCCCTTCGCGCGGCGAACCTTATCGGCGATGGCCTGTACGGTGTTGACATCAAGCAGGATGGGGACAGGTTCTATGTGATCGAGGTCAATGACAACCCGAGCATAGACACCGGCGTTGAAGACACGGTGCTGAAGGATGAGCTGTACCTTAGGATCATGCGTGTCATTGTCCGCAGGATCGATCAGAAAAAGGAAATGCGATATACGACGTGACAGCGATGAAGAAAATAGGCCTCTTCGAAGGGTACGGGATCGAACTTGAGTACATCATTGTCCGGACCGACACCCTCGATGTCCTTCCTCTGGCCGACGAGGTCCTGCGTGCGGCAGCAGGGCGGTATACCACGGACTATGACAACGGTGTCATGGGCTGGTCCAATGAACTGGTAAGCCACCTGATTGAAGTGAAAAACGTTGTGCCTCTTCCCTCTCTGAAGGGCCTTGCCCGGTCCTTTCACAAAGAGACAGAGAAGATCCATGAGATACTCCGCCCCCTGAACGGCCGCCTCATGCCCTCAGGCATGCACCCCTGGATGAATCCCCGCAGGGAGACCAGGCTCTGGAACCACCGGTACCGCCATATTTATGAAACCTATGACGGGATATTCAACTGCAGGCGGCATGGATGGGCAAATGTACAAAGCATGCACCTGAATATTTCATTCTCCAATGATGGGGAGTTCGGGCGCCTGCACGCGGCCGTGCGACTCCTCCTTCCGCTCATCCCCGCCCTTGCTGCCAGCTCGCCCATCGCTGAGGGCAGGGTAACGGGACGGCTCGATACGCGCCTTTCCTACTACAGCGCGAACCAGCGCAGGGTACCTTCCATCACGGGCAGGATCATTCCCGAACCTGTGTACACAAAAAGTGCGTACCGAAGCAGTATTTTGCAGAAGATGTTCCGTGATATCGCTCGCCACGACCCCGGTGGGATACTGCAGAACGAGTGGCTGAACTCCCGGGGGACAGTCCCAAGATTTGAAAGGAGCGCCATGGAGATCAGGGTCATTGACACCCAGGAGTGTCCGGCTGCAGATATTGCCGTTGCAGAGGCCATTGCGGGGGTCCTGAAGCTGCTTGCATCAGGGCGCTGGTCCTCGTCAGAGGATCAGAAGTCCTGGAAGACGGCCCCCCTCGCCTCTATCCTCAGGAAGACAGGCATTAGCGGAGAGAAGACTGTCCTGGACCATGCCCGGTACCTTGCACTATTCGGCTTCCCCGGGAAGCGTGCCCGGGCTTCTGAACTGTGGGAGCATCTTGTCTCGGAAGCCCGAAGCAGCGGATACATCAGCAGGGAATCAGAGGCGGTTCTCAGGGTTATCCTGAGGCAAGGGACACTGGCGAGGCGGATCCTCGGGGCAGCGGGGAAAAGTCCGTCGCGGAAGAGGCTGATGACTGTTTATGAAACGCTGTGCCAATGCCTCGCGTCAAATGAGCTTTTTGCGTAACAGGCCCGTCGAATACCTCATAACCTGCGAACACGGCGGCAGCGCCATTCCCCGGGAGTATTCCCGCCTGTTCAGAAACAGGCAGGGGCTCCTTGCAAGCCACCGGGGGTATGACCGGGGTTCCCGTGACCTGGCAGGGCGCCTGGCAGAGCGTCTGGGGGGACGCCTGTATTATGCAGAAACGTCGCGGCTCCTTGTTGACCTGAACCGTTCGCCCGGACATCCCCGTCTCTTTTCTGAAATAACGCGGTACCTCGCGGGCGAGGAAAAGGCGACCCTGCTTTTGACATACTACCATCCCTACCGTAATGCCGTGAGGTCCTTCATTTCCGGATGCATAGGTGAAGGCAGGGGGGTGGTGCACGTTTCCGTGCACACCTTTACCCCGGTCCTTGGGGGGGTGCGGAACGCCGACGCAGGCCTCCTCTATGACCCCTCGCGTGATGCGGAAAGGGAACTCTGCCTTGCCTGGCAGGAGGCCCTGAGCACAGTAATGCCCTGGATCAGGGTACGGCGCAACTATCCCTACCGGGGGAAATCGGACGGGATGGTTTCCTCGATGAGAAAAAGGTTTGGCCCCCGGCACTATCTTGGCGTGGAGCTTGAACTAAATCAGCGCCATGTGCGGGAGGGCCGGTCCTCATGGAAGAGGCTTCAGGATCTCATTGGCCAAGGGGCAGAAGAGGCGCTGTCAGCGCTGGAGCTAACCCGGTGAATTACGAAGAAGATCAAAGGTGTGAACACATTCCCTTATCTTATTGGTATGTGTCTTCAGATGACTGGCTTGCGTTCACTCCATTCAGCTGATATGCTGACTATGAACGGCTATTGTGAAGAACCACGTGTGATATGATTTCAAAACTGGTGATCATACGCCACGGCCAGAGCACATGGAACCGGGACAACCGCTTTACCGGATGGACCGATGTAGATCTGACCGAGGCAGGGATTGAGGAGAGCCGGCGCGCGGCGCGGCTTCTCGTGGAAGGCGGATTCACTTTTGACCTGGCATGTGCCTCCCTTCTGAAGCGGGCCATACGCACGCTCTGGATCATTCTTGATGAGATGGACCTCATGTGGATTCCCGTCATCAGGGCCTGGAGCCTGAATGAGCGCCACTACGGAGCGCTGCAGGGCCTGGACAAGGCTGAGACGGCCAGAACGTACGGGAAAGAACAGGTGTATCGGTGGCGGCGGGGATACACTGTGCGTCCGCCTGCTCTGGATTGGTCGGATCAGAGGCACCCCCGCTTTGATAGGCGGTATGCGGGGCTGAGGGATGACGAGCTGCCCGCCACAGAGTCCCTGAAGGACACGCTCAACCGGGTGCTGCCCTGGTGGGAGACGGAAATCGCTCCTCTGGTACGGGAGGGGAAAAGGATCCTCATCTCAGCCCACGGCAACAGCATCAGGGCACTGATGAAGCATTTCGACACTATCTCCGATGAGGACATCAGCGGCATCAACATACCGACGGGATATCCCCTTATCTATGAATTCGGAGACGGCCTGAAGGCCCTCAGGCACTACTACCTGGGAGACCCCGACGCAATCAGCGCTGCCATTGAAGGGGTGAAAAAACAGCACAGGTCTCCCCTATAGCCATTTCCGTCGCTTGAATATCCAGAACTCTACGACGGCTATGAAAACCAGCAGAAGGGTGACAAGGGAAAAGCCGACCCTGCTCTCCGTTCCAGGTATGCCGCCCACGTTGATCCCCAGGAGCCCCGTGATCAGGCCGAGGGGGAGAAAGATGGCGGCGACGATGGACAAAATATACATGGTCTTGTTCATCTGTTCCGAGAGGCGGCTGTTCAGCTCTTCCTGGGTAATTGCGGCCCGGTCCCGGGCCGAGTCAATGTCATCGATAAAACGGGAGGTCCGTTCTGCCGCCTCCCGCAAGTGGATCCTGTCGATGTCACTCAGCCAGGTGAGCCTTTCCCCCTGAAGCCGGGCCAGCACATCTCGCTGGGGAGCGATGTAGCGCCTCAGGCTGATTGACTGCCGCCGAATCCGCGCAAGTTTCGGCCTGATCTCATAGCTCTCGGCATTCAGCACGGAGTCTTCTATCTCGTCTACCTGGTCGTCTATCGCGGCAACCACCTCAGCCATGCGGTCCACCAGGCCGTTGACTGTCATTACGAGGAAATCTCCGGGAAACCGGGGGCCCCTCCCGGCCTCGATGCTCTTGTGGACATCATGAATGGCCATAACGCGGCGGTGTCTCATGCTGATGACCCGGTGCTCGTCGATCCACATGCGGAGTGAGACCATGTCTTCCGGGTCCGCGCCGGGATTGCAGTTTACTCCACGGAGGATTACGAGGAGGGAATTATTTGAAGAAACCAGGCGTGGCCGTGTTTCTTCCGCGAGGAGTGCCTCGCAGGTAACCGCGTCTATGCCGCTTTTCTCAGCCAGCCACTGCCTGACCCGTTCATCCCTGTAGTCCAGATGGAGCCACAGCGTTCCCTGTTGGGGAGTGAACTTCCGTACATCTTCCCAGGTTATCGCATGCCCGCTGCCGTCTTTATTGAGCACGTAGGCATGAACCAGACCCTCACTGCTCATGCTGCATCCTCCGGAATGTTTCCGTTTTTATAACGGAACAGGCGGCAGATGTCAAGAAGAAAGGGCGGTTGGGGGGAAGCGCGGAAGATCGGAAGTGCTGACGCAGGAGCAGGTCTTGTGCCTGCCCTTTCAGGAATCCGGCATCTGGAATCTGGAGTCTGGCTTCTGAAATTATCAAGAGAATGTAGCGTTGAAGAGGATACGAAGATAGCAGGTAACGCAGAAGTGGAAACGTCGGGTATAATGGAGAGGAGAAATGAACAAGGATTTAGACAAAGAACTTATTGACGAATGCTACCGGCGCTCCCTTGAGCTTCTGAAGACGAACTGCCGTCCTGAAGGCATCAACGCGGCATTAAAAACAAAGAAGGCGGACACCAGGCACTACGCGAGCATCTTCGGAAGGGATGCCGCGATCTGCTCTTTGGGAATGGTCGCATCAGAAGACAGACATCTGATCAGATGCGCAAAGAACAGCCTCCTGACGCTCGCGAAGTTCCAGGCGCCAAACGGGCAGATCGCAAAGTTCGTGAAGCCCGAAAAAAAAGAGGTGGACTTCTGGTATACCGGATGCATCGATGCAACCCTGTGGTGGCTCATCGCCGTTGACTTCTATGACCGGGCCTTTCCCGGGGAAAAATTCAGGGAACGACTGAAAAAGAAGATACACCTCGCCCTGTACTGGCTCCACTGCCAGGAGCACCAGGGGCTCTACCTGCTGCAGCAGAACGAGGCGAGCGACTGGGCGGACATCATGCCCAGGACAGGCTTTGTCCTCTATTCAAACGCCCTCTGGTATCGTGTCAAGGAGATCTACGGCCTTGAGCATGCCTTGAAAACAAGGCACTTCTTCCGGTACATATTTTTTCCCTTTGACAAGGCGGTCCCGGCAAACCGACGGGCGCGCATCATGGCCCACTACGTCAGGCGGGGCAAGAAGCGAGATGGGTTTTACCTGAGTTTTGTGAACTTTGCCTTCTGGGGCCCGGAGATCGATGTGTATGCCAACATTTTGAGTATGCTCTTCGGCCTTTCCCCCCTCTCGAGGTCTGCCCGGAGGGTCGAGGCAATGCTCAAACTGAAGGTAAATGAACCCTGGCCCGTCAAGGTGGTCCACGATCCGCTCCGGCAGAACAGCCCCCTGTGGAGGACATACATGGAGCGGTACAGGCAGAACTATCCCTGGCAGTATCACAACGGCGGGATCTGGCCCTTTGTGGCCGGCTTCTGGGTAACGCTCCTTAATCGTGTCGGGAAAAAGCGGCTGGCATGGAGGGAACTGGAGCGCTACGCAAAGGCATGCAGCCTGAACAACTGGGAGTTCAACGAGTGGCTCCACGGCAGGACAGGGAAGCCCATGGGCATGGCTGGACAGTCATGGAACGCGTCGATGTTTATCTTCGCGTGGCATTGCCTCAAGCAGGGGGTGCGGCTGTGATCCCAGTTAACATTTTTATGAGAGAGGTAAGCCTGTATCAAAATTTCTATAACCGACAAACACCATATTACATTTTGCTTCGGAGCTAACGATACCTTCTGATTTTTTCACTTTGACATCATAACTGCAAGATCATAGCTCTTTTTCAGATGGGTCGTATAGAAATTTCTCCCGGTCTTCCCTCTCTCCTCATGTATTGGAACGTAGTTCACCATGATTTATCAATGCGCAATTATCAATTGAGGAAGACTCCTTCCTTATTACTAGAACCTATCTCATAATCGAAATACTATGAGTTATCATGCCCGCCGGAGTTTATTCCGAACTTTAATTCGGGGCGGGAATGACCACAAACGGATCATTAAAGATAAAATCTGATTTTGCGGTAGGTTCTAGTAATCCCTCGGCCCCTGGACCCCTTTCTGTTCTTAGGCTACAGCCCCCATCTCCAGTAGGCGATGGTGATGAGGACGCAGAAGACGATGACAAGGTTCAGGTAGGCGATAACGTAGAATGCCTTCTGCGCAAAGGTCTTCGGCGGTTTTCTGCAAGAAAAAAGCCGGATTGTGATGAAAGCAATTCTATCCATTACCCCCTTTCCACTGCCACTCCCTGATCTCGGGCATGTCCTGGCCATACGTTCTGATATACTGACGGTGCTCGATGATCTTGTCGCGGATATACTGCTTTGTGTAGGCCGCAGCAGGTCCGAGCCGGGGGACGCGATCGATCACGTCGGCCACGAGGTGAAAGCGGTCCAGGTCATTGCGGACAACCATATCAAAGGGTGTGGTTGTCGTGCCTTCCTCCTTGTACCCCCGCACGTGCAGGTTCCTGTGGTTAGTCCTGCGGTAGGTAAGGCGATGGATGAGCCAGGGATAGCCGTGGTAGGCAAAGATGATTGGTCTGTTCGTGGTAAACAGGACGTCGAAGTTCCTGTCCGAGAGCCCGTGGGGGTGTTCTTCCTTGGGCTGGAGCGTCATGAGGTCAACCACATTGATGACGCGCACCTTCAGGTCAGGGAAGTGCTCACGGAGGATGTCCACGGCGGCCAGTGTCTCCAGCGTAGGGGTATCGCCGGCGCAGGCCATGACCACGTCCGGTTCTGCCCCCCGGTCATTGCTTGCCCACTCCCAGATGCCGATGCCGTAGGTGCAGTGTTTGACAGCACTGTCCATATCGAGCCATTGAAGTGCGGGCTGCTTGCCCGCAACGATGACGTTGATGAAATCCCTGCTCCGCAGGCACCGGTCCGTAACATAGAGAAGCGTGTTCGCGTCAGGCGGGAGGTAGACGCGGATGATGTCCGCCTTCTTGTTCACCACATGGTCGATGAATCCCGGGTCCTGGTGGCTGAACCCGTTGTGGTCCTGCCGCCACACATGTGAGGTGAGGAGATAGTTCAGCGAGGCAATGGGCCTGCGCCAGGGGATTTCCTTTGTGGTGACCTTGAGCCACTTGGCGTGCTGGTTGAACATTGAATCAACGATATGGATGAAGGCCTCGTAACAGGAGAAAAGCCCGTGGCGACCGGTAAGCAAATACCCCTCCAGCCAGCCCTGGCAGGTGTGCTCGCTCAGGATCTCCATGACCCGCCCGTCTGGAGAGAGGTGGTCATCTTCAGGGATGGTTTTATCGAGCCATGTCCTGTTCGTCACATCAAAGAGATCCCCGAGTCGGTTTGAGGCTGTCTCGTCAGGTCCGAAGACGCGGAAGTTCCTGCTTGCCATGTTGCGCTTCATGACATCACGGAGAAACTTCCCCATGACCCTCGTGGCCTCGGCCGTGACCTGCCCGGGTTCGGGGACCTCAACGGTGTAGTCCCTGAAGTCGGGCATCCGGAGGGCCTTGAGCAGGAGGCCGCCGTTTGCGTGGGGATTTGCCCCCATGCGGCGGATACCCCCGGGGGCAAGCTCTGCCAGCTCAGGCCGCAGTGCCCCCTTCTCGTCAAAGAGCTCTTCCGGCCGGTAGGATTTCATCCAGTCTTCAAGGAGCCTAATGTGGTCTGGCCTGTTCGCCATATCGGAAAAAGGCACCTGGTGGGAGCGCCAGAAGTCCTCGGTCTTCAGGCCATCCACTTCCTTCGGACCTGTCCACCCCTTGGGCGACCGGAGGATTATCATGGGCCACCGGGGGCGTTTGCCTGCACCCATGGACCGCGCTTCTTCCTGGATCAGCTTAATCTCTGAGATGGCCCTGTCCATTGTCTCCGCCATAAGCTCATGCATGGCCCGGGGGTCAGAGCCTTCCACAACATAGGGTTTGTAGCCATAGCCCATGAAGAGCTGCTCCAGCTCTTCGATGCTGACCCGGGCCAGGATGGCGGGGTTTGCGATCTTGTAGCCGTTCAAATGAAGGATGGGCAGCACCGCACCGTCATGCACGGGGTTGAGAAATTTATTTGAATGCCATGAGGCGGCAAGGGGCCCTGTCTCTGCCTCACCGTCGCCCACAATGCAGGCCGCGATAAGGTCCGGGTTGTCAAAGACAGCGCCGAAGGCATGGGAAACGGCATACCCCAGCTCACCTCCTTCGTGGATCGAACCGGGTGTCTCAGGAGCTGCATGGCTCGGGATCCCTCCCGGAAAGGAGAACTGCCTGAACAGCCTTTTCATGCCTTCCTCATCGGAAGAGACGGCAGGGTAAAATTCGCTGTATGTCCCTTCCAGATAGGTGTTTGCCACCACGGCAGGCCCGCCATGGCCGGGGCCAGCGATGTAGATCATGTTCAGGTCATGCGCTCTGATGACGCGGTTGAGGTGCACATAGATGAAATTGAGCCCCGGCGTTGTTCCCCAGTGGCCAAGAAGGCGGAGCTTGATGTGCTCCAGTTTCAGCGGTTCTTTCAGAAGGGGGTTGTCACACAGGTATATCTGCCCGACGGAGAGGTAATTGGCAGCACGCCAGTAGGCATCGATAAGCAGGGCCTCTTTCTCCGATAGTACGGGGTGCGAATTTTTATGTGTTCTGTGGCTCCCCATGGCATCCTCCTTATCACTGTCTGCTCAGGCCGCCATGCCGGACGGCCTTCTCTTCCCATTGTACCACTGCGTGCTCTACCGTCAAGTACAATACCCCGCTGCCCCCTGTTTTTCAGAATGCGCTGCATGACAGGCGGGGCGTTTTCTCCCGCCCCGACGCGTAAGGGGATCGGCCCGTTCGGGGCTTCCTTTTACTGCTGCACATGGCCCGGCATATTGCGCGGGATCTCCCTTCTGCGCTCGTATCTATGGATTATATACTTCTCAATTTCCACAAGGAAAAAAACTGAACAGGCAACCATCATGATGCGCGCCCAGTCCATCATGCCAATACCTGTCGTGGTGAAGAGGCTGTTCATGAGCTGAGAGTAGGTAAAAAGCAGCTGGGCCGCGGTTACGGAAATGATCGCGATATAGATGTACCGGTTGCCGGTAAAACCGTCCTTTACCAGTATGGGTGTCTTGAGGAAACGTGTGTTGAGCAGGTAAAAGACCTCAAACATGACGATCGTGTTAACGGCGACAGTCCGGGAATGCTCAATGGACGTTTGATGCATCTCGTCCCAGAGAAAAAGGCCGAATGTTCCGGTGATCATGATGGCCGACACGAAGAGGATTCGCCACACGAGGAAATAAGAGAGGACCGGTTCATCGGGCCGGCGCGGCGGCCTCAGCATGACCCGCGTCTCCGAGGGCTCAAAGGCAAGGGACAAGGCGAGCGTAACCGCTGTTATCATGTTGACCCAGAGGATCTGGACCGGCGTAATCGGTAGGAGTTTCCCTGATAAAATCGCCGCGATGATAATGCCTGCCTCCCCTCCGTTCGTCGGCAAGATGAAGGCAATTGATTTCCTTATGTTATCGTAAACGGTTCTGCCTTCTTCGACGGCCCGGGCAATGGATGCGAAGTTGTCGTCTGTCAGTACCATTTCTGCTGCCTCCTTGGCCACGTCAGTCCCTTTTATCCCCATTGCCACCCCTACGTCGGCACGCTTGAGCGCAGGCGCGTCATTGACGCCGTCACCGGTCATGGCAACGACTTCGCCGTTTTCCTGCAATGCCTCGACAAGCCTTAGCTTATGCTCGGGGCTCACCCGGGCAAACACATCGGTCTTCTGTACGGCCAGCCGCAGCTGGTCATCATCCATCGATTCCAGTGCAAGCCCGGATATGACATTTTTACCCCCACCTATGCCCATCTGCGCGCCTATGGCCCGGGCCGTGGCCGCATGATCTCCCGTGATCATTTTGACACGTATGCCTGCAGACGTGCACAGCTTCACCGCCTCTATGGCATCCTCCCGGGGCGGGTCCATGATTCCCACAAGGCCGAGAAGGCTCAGCCCCCCTTCCAGGTCTGCAAACCTGAGGCCGCGCTGATCAACGTCAGCCGCCCGGAAAGCGATTGCCAGCACCCGCTGCCCCTTCCCGCCTATCATCTCGATCCGTTCCTTCCAGTACGCCACGTCAAGAGGGTGGTCCTCCCCCAGCATACGCTGCCGGTTGCACATCATGAAGATCCGCTCGGGAGCTCCTTTCACGTAGATAAAGCCGTGCCCCGAATGGTCATGATGCAGGGTGGCCATAAACCGGTGTTCTGACTCGAAGGGAATGATATCGGTCCGCGGAAACATTTCCTTCACAGTATCATGATCAAGCCCGTATTTTATCCCCAGGGAAAGGAGGGCAGCCTCCGTTGGGTCTCCCAGGGCCTCCCACCGGCCTTCAGCCTCCTTCAGTTCAGCGTCATTGCATAACAGCCCGGCCTGACAGAGCTCCCTGAGCATGGGATAATCTCCGGGGGTGATGTCCCTGCCGTCCAGCAGGAAGCCTCCCCGGGGGCCGTACCCTGCACCGGTGACTTCAAAGAGAAAGCGGGCAGAGACAACTGTTTTCACCGTCATCTCGTTGCGCGTCAAAGTCCCTGTCTTGTCCGAGCAGATAACTGTAACAGACCCGAGGGTCTCTACCGCAGGAAGGCGCCTGATGATTGCGTTACGCCGGGCCATGCGCTGGACGCCGATTGCCAGGGTAATGGTGACGATTGCAGGGAGCCCCTCCGGTATGGCCGCAACAGCAAGGCCGACAGCCGCAAGAAACATCTCGCTGATTCCGTATGACCTGAGCAGGATACCGAAGACGAAGGTGGCCGCAGCCACGGCACCGATGGCCATGGTAAGTATGCGTCCGAACCGGGCCATCTGCCGGAGCAGGCGCGTGGAAAGCGGTTTCACCCCCGCAAGCATCATACTGATCCTGCCGATTTCGGTCTTATCGCCCGTAGAGACGACGATACCCGATCCCTGGCCGCTGGTGACAAGGGTTGCTGAAAAGGCTATGCACTTGCGGTCACCGGGGACAGCTGTCCAGGAGACTGATTCCGTTGATTTCTCTGCAGGCACTGATTCACCGGTAAGGGTAGCCTCATCGATGCGGAGCTCCCTGGCCCTGATGATCCTGAGGTCTGCGGGGACCTTGTCTCCAGACTGCATAAAGACAATGTCCCCCGGTACAAGGCCTTCGGCAGGCAGGAGGACTTTCTTCCCGTCGCGCAGAACGAGTGACTGCAGGGACAGGATGGAGCGGATGGCATCAAGGGCCCGCTCTGCCTTGCCCTCCTGAATGAACCCGATCAGGGCGTTGAGAAAGACGACACCGAGGATGACCCCTGTATCGACCCAGTGGGCTATGAGGGCGGTCACAAAGGCGGCAATGAGCAGCACATAAATTAGCACGTTGTGGAACTGCATGAGAAAACGTTTAAGAGGCCCTGATTTTTTGGGCGCTGTCAGCCTGTTGGGACCAAAGGCAGCGAGGCGCCGCGCTGCCTCTTCCGATGAGAGGCCTTCGGCCCTGCTGGCGGTCTTCTCAAAGACGGCGCTGACGTCCAGCGCATGCCAGGTAACATCAGTCCTGTCCTCTACCGTGGGACTCATGGCAAAGAGGCTCCACTCATCATGGTAAAAATAGTAGCACACTTTCTCATGCCCCACAATTTGCCCCGGTGCTGCGTACACGCGGATGGTATCCCGTGCCATGGGCGATTTACCGGGAAATGAACCGCAGTCCTGCCATGGTATTTTTCATTTCGCACGACGTGTTATATGAATCTAACCCTGCGGCCGGCCTTCAGCCATTCCGATCCTTATTGAGTAACTGCCGGGTAACTGGTAATATTAGCAGGGGTGCTGAAGATCATAAAGCATCATCTCCTGTGAGATGTGGGGTATGACTATGTTCCCGAAAATTATTTTCTTCATGGGGAAACGTTCTCGGCTGACGGTCCTGCTGACGTCGGTCGCACTGGTGGGAATCCTCGGGACCATCGATCACCTCACCGGGCCTGAGCTGTCATTCTCTGTTTTTTACACGCTGCCGATTGTTGTGGCCACGTGGTTTGCGGGAAGGGGCGCGGGGGTATTTATCTCGATAATGGCCGCACTGACATGGCTCTACGCTGACATCGGTGCAGGGCATGAGTACTCCCATACTGTCATTCCTCTCTGGAACTCCTTTGTGCGTCTTGCTTTTTTCATCATTATTACCATACTTCTTTCCATTGTCAGGAAGACGCTTGAGATGGAAAAGTCTCTTGCCTATACTGATTACCTTACGGGGTTGAAGAACAGCCGCGCCTTTTATGAACAGGTGGAAGCCGAGGTAGCACGGTCCCGCCGCAGCGGCAAGCCGTTTACGATTGCTTACTTTGACCTGGACAATTTCAAGGAGGTGAATGACTCACGGGGCCATGAAGCAGGTGACGAGGCCCTGCGCGTTGTTGCCAGCGTGATACGAAACAATCTCAGACGTTCCGATGCGGTAAGCCGTCTTGGAGGCGATGAATTTGCCGGGCTCTTTCCCGAAGCAGACAGTGCCGGGGCAGAAGTAATCCTTAAGAACCTCTCCGCAGCACTGGGGGCGTCCATGAGGGAACATAAAGTGCCTGTTACCTTCAGCATCGGCGCTGTTACCTTTGTAAGGCCCCTTGATTCCCCGAAGGACATGATCAGGACCGTCGATGAACTGATGTACGAGGTAAAGAAGAAAGGGAAGAACAATATCCTGCACAAAGAGTATCTGTAGCACGTTCATCCAAAAGCCCTCACCGGCCCTTCTTATTAATGTGATGGTGTGAGTACTGCGGGAAAGCACGTCTTTTTCCCGTCTGCTGGTCCAGGCCCGCTGGCTGCCTGCTGTACGCTTCTGGCCATATGGGGCGTCATTCCGTAATTCTTCGCTGGCCATCCCCTTCTCTACAGAAATCATGAGATTCATATGGAGCCTGACTGTGCATGAAAACTGGTCCCCGGAATACGTGCGGGACTATAGATAGAGTATATTGATCCTCTCCCTTGAGGGAGAAGGAGAATGTATTCATGCTGATGAACTCCTTAGTAACTATTCCTGATACAATGCATGAACGAATGGGCTGAGGGATTACAGCCGGACTTATCAGGCATAATCGCCATTGACGGAGGGGATAAAGCTTAGTATACTAAATATAATAAAGGCATATCCATATTAAAAAACCAAGAGAAACAATCTCTTAATTCTCTATATGACAACTATGATATTATTTTACTAAATAAAACAAGCCCGGTGTAACCGGGAACAGAAGCAGAGGGTCATGTTCAAAAATTACTTTCTCATCAATCTTACTCTCATGGTCATAACGGCCATCCTGGGGCTGAAACTTCACGGGCAGTTAAACAGGTCCTACGAAATACCCCGTCTCCCCGGAGAGGACGTTCAGGACATTGCCGGAAGCGAATCTGACAGACCGGCAGCACCGGCGCTCAATCCTGCTGATTACGCAGTTATTGCGGACAGAAACCTTTTCCATCCGTCGCGCTCCGGAGAGGAGAAAAAAGCGGAGACGCCGGCTGCTTTGCCCTTGAAGGAAAAGCCCCAGGTGTTCGGCACCACCATTATGGACAACAAAAGATTCGCCCTCATTGAAAATCCTGCCACAAAGAAGACCGCACTGTACCGGCTCAATGACACCATTGCAGGCTTTACCGTTTCGGAGATCCTCCGGGAAAAGGTCATCCTCGCACGGGGAGGCGATACCGTTGAAATCGGTCTGAGGGAAGACAAGACGTTTACTCCCGTCAAGCGGCGTGCTCCCCGGCGGATCGAAAAGAAAGCGAAACAAAGGCGAAGGACTACGCCCTCACGGCGGAGAATGCCCCGGGCACGAAGGAGCGTCCCCCGCTAAGGTCCGCCTGACTGAACCTTGCCTGCTACACCATATACTGTATGCTCGATGTCGCGGTGGGGTACGCGTAGAGGACATCCCTGATTTTTTCGGCGGTGAGGCCCTGCTCCATGGCAAGGGCGAAAACATTGATCAGGTCATCGGCGTGGCTGTCCAGGATGTGGGCGCCGAGAATCGCTCTGGTTTTTTTTTCCAGGATGATTTTGGATCCCGTGAATCCCTCGTTCATGCGCTGGTTATGCAGCCAGCCGGATGTATCTTTAAACCGGACTTCAATGTCCCTGCCGGCGTCCCGCGCTTCTGATTCCTGCAGGCCTGCTGATGCCAGTTTCGGAAGGGTGAAGACAACGCTGGGGACCGCGCGGTAATCCGGCCGCCTGCGGTCCAGTCCATGGAGAATATTGTTTGCGGCGATCACGCCCTCCCGCATTGCAACGGGTGTGAGAGGGACAC
>CP070788.1:2402353-2409471 GCA_020346765.1 Nitrospiraceae bacterium | reverse complement strand
TCACCAGCACTGACGCAGGAGGCCTGAACACAAACCAGCTCTTTACCATTACTGTCGCTAATGTCAATGAAGCTCCAACCGCAATTGCTTTAGACAATGCAACCATTGCTGAAAACTCAGCCGCTGCAGCCATCGGCAACCTCACCACCACCGATATTGATGCAGGAGATACTCACACCTACACGGTTGATGATGCACGCTTTGAGGTGGTCGCCGGGCAGTTGAAGCTCAAGGCAGGCCAGAGCCTGAACTTTGAGGCTGAGCCCACAGTGGATGTGACCATCACCAGCACTGACGCAGGAGGACTCAGCACCAACCAGCTCTTTACCATCACCGTTACGGATGTTAACGACGCACCCACTGCCATGAACCTGAACGCACCAGAAACTTTCCTTGAAGACACGCAGCTGAACCTCATCGACATCGTTGTGAGCGATGAGGACACTGCCAACGTAACGGTAATATTGATACTGTCCGATCCCGCAGCCGGGACCCTGAGCACCGGCACATCAGGCGCTGTAACTTCAATCTATAATCCAACTACCGGGATATGGACTGCAAGCGGCGCAATTGACAACGTGAACACCCTGCTTGCAAGATTGACCTTTGTCCCGGCATCACACTATGCAGGTAGCTTTACTATTGCAACGACTGTCAATGATGGAATAGCTGCCCCCGTTTCAGGAATCAAAAAAGTTACAGGAACTGCCAGCCCTGAAGCTCCCTCAGACCCCGTCCCGACCTCCGGCACTACAGGAGACAGCAATCTGATCAATCCCGAACAAGACACCAGCGATAAGGAGGCTCAGGAAGAAGAGGCGACAGCTGAAAGCCCCGAGACCCCGCGAGAGGATCAATTTTCTTTGGATCAGAGGAATACCACGGCTGGAATGAGGCTGCGGTATATATCCGCAAAAGACCGCGGTGATTCTCAGGACAGCAGTCACGCTCAATCAAACACATCGAATGCCGATAAGAATATTGACAGCAGAGAACCTATACGATTTAACAACCAGTGGGTGAATCATAATATACCTAATACACTATCTGACTTTCTCAATTATGTACGTGAAGAAGTCTCTTATGTCGTCTCTGACTTTTCCACATCAATTAAGATGCTGCACAAGACTGTTGAATTGATAGAAGAGGAAGAGATGATTATCAAGAAAACGATCATGGGAGGAACATTAACATTGTCAGCAGGATTAGCCACGTGGATCCTTCGGGGCGGCTCACTGGTGGCCAGCGCGCTTACCACAATGCCGATCTGGAAGGGGTTTGATCCACTGAACGTGCTGCCGCTCTCACGAAAGGAACGTCGTAAAAAACTCAAGGAAGTCCATGATGCCGAAGAGGATGAGCGCAGGAAAGACAGGCGCGTTGCGAACATCCTTGACAGAAGCGCAAGAAAGGGAAGAAAAGACACCGTGGAGGAAGATCCCTCATGATCCGCGTTTCTCCAGCAGTGCGCCTGAGCATGGGCCTCGTATTTATCGTGATCAGCATCCTGCTTCTGATCAATTTCATCGGCCTGGTTCCTGATCAGTCCCTCATGGCGATTGAAGCCCGGAAAAGCAGAGCAGAATCCATGGCGGTACAATGCACCTACGCGGCAAAAGATAATGATATGCTTGCTCTCAGAAAAACCATGGACAGCCTGGTTGAAACAAATCCCGAGGTCCTTTCCATGGGACTCCGTACGACTCACGGGAAATACCTCTTTCAAACGGAGGATCATAAGGCACAATGGAGCACCCCTCCGGGAGAGGATTCAACCTATACGAACTGGCAGGTGCCCATCTACCGGGGCAATCAGCGGTGGGGTACGCTGGAGATCGCATTTACCCCCCAAAAGGGATATGCTGTTCTCGGTATCCGCTTAAGCCCCTTCGCTCTGCTGCTTCTCTCGTTCGCCGCTCTGAGTTTCCCGGGTTTTATTATATTCATGAAGAGATCGCTCCGGTATCTTGACCCTTCTTCAGTCATGCCGAACCGCGTCAAGTATGCCCTCGACACGCTCACAGAGGGGGTCCTCCTTCTTGATACAAGGGGGCGTATCGTCCTCGCCAACGCTATGTTCCTGGAAAAAGTCGGTTGTACTGCACAGCAATTGATGGGAACAAGGGCCTCCGGCCTTGGCTGGATTGACCCGGACTCGAATGAACCGGCAGTGGACATGCCCTGGGCCCAGTCCCTTTCCCGGGCAGAAAAGCAGGCGGGGATTCCGCTTACCCTCAATACGAGACGCGATGGCATGCGCACATTTGTCGTCAATAGTGCCCCTGTCCTTGATGACAGAGGCAGAAGCCGCGGCGCCGTCGTGACCTTTGATGACATTACGGAAATGGAAAAACAGAGCTTTCAACTCTCAAGGATGGTAGAGCTGCTCCAGATGTCCCGGGACAAAATAACCAAAAAAAATAAGGAGCTGGAAATTCTCGCTACGCAAGACCCGCTCACAGGGTGCCTGAACCGGCGGGCCTTTTTCCCCAGAGCAGAACAGCAAATGGCATCGGTATCGGCACAGGAGCGTAAAGGCAATCATGCCTGTGTCATGACAGACATTGATTTATTCAAGGGTATCAACGACAGATATGGCCACGCCGTTGGCGACAAGGTTATACAATATTTCGCACAGTCCATCAAGTCTGTTCTGAGGGAAGATGATTTAATATGCCGGTACGGCGGTGAGGAATTCTGCATCCTTCTCCCTAATTGTAGCATGGAAGAGGCTGCGATAATCGCCGAGCGCGTGAGGGACAAAATCGAGACACACTGCTCCCAGGCAATTCCAGAGGCGCCCGGAATCCATCTCTCGGCAAGTTTTGGCATCAGCGATCTCACCATTGGGGCGCACACCATTGAAGAACTGTTCGCGCAGGCAGACCGGGCCCTCTACAAGGCAAAGGAAGGCGGCCGTAACCGCTTTGTCTGCTGGGACAGGAACATGGAACGTGACTTTGCTCACAAGGCTGGGACCGGCCTCTGATAATACCCTTCAGGACCTGCGCCGCCCTCGGAGACCATTAAAACCCTTGTAGACAGGAAACCCGATATCCTGCTGCTTGATCTTGTCATGCCCGGTGTGTCCGGATTCGACATCCTCACTCAGGCACGGGCCCTGCCTAAATTCAAGTATCTCCCCATTATCATCATGACGTCTGCATCAGGAACGGACACGAAGCTGCGGGCTCTCGCCCTTGGTGCAACAGACTTCCTGTCCAAGCCTCTTGACAAGAGTGAACTTACCCTGCGCGTGCGCAATACCCTTGCTGCCAAGGCATATCAGGACCAGCTGGCCTACTATGACCCGTTGACTCATCTTCCCAACAAGCAGCTTTTTCTGGAACGCCTTGACTGGTCCCTGAAAGAAGCGAAGCGCTACAGTGAGAACCTGGCGTTGATGAACATATCAATCGACAATCTCAGTAAGGTCAATGCCTCCATCGGGCCGAGCGCCGGAGATGAAGTCCTGCAGATTCTCGCAAACAGGATGCTGCGCGCAATACGCAGCGTTGACGCTCTCAGCCGATCCATCAATGATACAGAAGACAGCAGTCTGAGCCTCTTCCGCACGGAGGGCAGCACCTTTACGCTTCTGCTTGACCGCATACACGGCGAGAAAAGCGCAGCAGTAGTTGCAGAGCGCCTCATCGAGGCTATTAGGAGACCCATGCAGATAGACAACACTGATATCTACATCACTGCCAGCGTCGGGATTGCAATGTTTCCCGCTGAAGGTGATGACTGCCCCTCTCTCATGAGGCTCGCCTCGGGCGCCAAGGATTATGCCCGGCAGAAGGGGGGCAACAATTTCCAGTTCTCATCAGGTCACATCAATACCATCTACAGCAGCCGCCTTAAGATGGAAAACAGGCTCAGGAAAGCGATTAACAAAGAGGAGCTTACTCTTCACTATCAGCCGAAAGTGGACCTGCAGACAGGCGCTGTCAGGGGAGTGGAAGCCCTCCTGAGATGGAACAGCGAGCACGGCATGGTGCCGCCGGCTGATTTCATCCCGCTGGCAGAGGAAACGGGTCTGATCAATGCCATAGGTGAGTGGACCCTCTTTGAAGCCTGTTCGCGGACAACGAAATGGATACAGTCAGGCAGGAGGCCTGTCGAAATGTGTGTTAACGTATCGGCCAGGCAGTTTACGAGCCCCAACTTTCTCTCCATAGTAAAACATGCCATTAACCGCACGGGCATTGACCCCCGGCTCCTGACTCTGGAACTTACGGAAAGTCTCCTTATAGACAACATTATGGAAAAAATCACCTTACTGAAAAGCTTAAAAGACATGGGGATCAAACTGTCTATTGATGATTTCGGCACAGGCTATTCCTCCTTCAGCTACCTGAGAAAGCTTCCTGTTGACGAACTGAAAATTGACAAGTCCTTTATTGATGACCTGACGGAAAACAGTGATAGCCAGGCCATTGTCTCCTCGGTAATATTCCTCGCCCACCGCCTGGAAATGAAAACCGTGGCCGAAGGTGTAGAAACGGAAAAACAGATGACTATCCTGGAAAAGGAAGCCTGCGATCAATACCAGGGTTTCCTTTTCAGCAAGCCCCTTCCGACCTCCGAAGTAGTTCACCTCCTCCCCCGTCAGTAATCAGTCCGGTAATAATTTTTCTCTGCCCGTTGCTGATCACCGAAGTTGGAGCACTGGAGAGAGCCTGAATTCCTGGAAAAAGCGGCGGGCGGACTCTCGGCGTTACCTCTCGATGCCTGACCCGGTAAAGGAGAGGGCGTCAGCCAGCCATGTATCCATCTCAAGGACACCCCTGCGCTGGCGATATGCAAGGCGCTGTGCCGACCTCTGGGCAAGGGACAGACAAAACTGAGCAATACGCTGCGTCCCCGGGCTTCCCCTGTCAACTGCCGCGGCAAGAACTCTGCGCAGCGGGGCCGGCACAAAACGCTGGAAGAGCTCATCATCAACGCTGATATAGGCCTGAACACTACCCGGGTCGCCCTGCCGTGCACATCGGCCGAATAACTGCCGGTCGATGCGGCCTGATTCATGCCGCTCCATGGCAATAACATGGAGACCTCCCAATATGGCCACCCCCCTGCCGAGTTTTATGTCCGTCCCCCTTCCAGCCATGTTTGTCGCAATGGTAACGGCCCCCTGGCGGCCCGCGGCAGCAACGATAGCAGCCTCCTCCCTGTGTGTAACCGCATTAAGAAGGCTGCATGGTATTCCCCGGTCCTGAAGCATGGACGCAAGCTCTTCACTTGCCCTGACGCTCCGCGTGCCCACCAGAACGGGGCGGCCGGTTTCATGGATTGATAGCACATCTTCAACAATGGCATGCTGCTTCCTGTCCTGACGGCAAAAGACCCGGTCCGGCAGGTCCCGTCTTATGCAGGGCCTGTTCGTGGGAATGGTCAGCACAGGAAGTCCGTAAATATGCCAGAACTCAGCCGCAGATTCCCTGGCTGTCCCGGTCATGCCGCTGAGCTTTCTGAAAACCCGGAAAAAACGCTGGAAGCTCATGCGTCCGAGGGTTTCACTGGGACTGGTCATTTCGAGCCCTTCCCGTGCCTCCACAGCCTGGTGAAGGCCATGCTGCCAGGTCCTGCTCGGCATCATTCGCCCTGTGAATTCATCGACAATAACCACCCGTCCCTCCTGAATAACGTACTGCTTGTCCCGGTGATAGAGCTCTCTTGCGGTAAGCGCCTGGACGATCAGTTCCTCCCTCCGCGATCCTCCGCGCCAGAGCCCTGGAAGAGATTCACACAGGGCCTTCACCTTCCGGCGGCCGTCATCGGTAAGGGTGATCTCGCGGTACTTCGCTTCCACGCAGTAGTCAGTACGCGATTCAAGGGAGGCCGTCATGTCCATGGCTCTGCGACAGGCCTCAGTCATTGTCTCGTTTTGCTGGGGCCTGGCAATAATGAGCGGTGTTACTGCTTCGTCGATCAGCACGCTGTCCGCCTCATCCACGATGGCCGTGTCAATGCCCCGCATGACATGCCCGCCCGCATCGCTGCCGCAAGGCTGTATCATCTGACGGATCAGCCGCCGCGAAGGGCTGTCACAGCCGCCAAGCCTGAGACGGTCCCTGAGGAAGTCCGCAAGGATTTCCGAGCTTGTCGTGTATACGACGCCTTTCTTGTAATTATTCCGCCGCTCATCAGCACCCATCATACTGCTGACCCATCCCGTAGAAATCCCGCAAAAGGAATAAAAGGGATCCATCGACCCGGCGTCCCTGCCTGCAAGATAATCATTGGCTGTTATGATGTGGCAGGGCCTCCCTGTCCAGCCAGCAAGGACAGCGGGAAGACAGGCAGTGAGGCTCTTTCCCTCGCCCGTGGCCATCTCGGCAAGATATCCGCGATACAGGGCAAGGGCCCCCAGGATCTGAACGGAATAAGGGCGGAGACCGAGCCTTCTCTCAGCAACCTCCGTCAGGAGGGCAAGGGCCTCATGGATCCTGTCCTCGTACCCCCTCTTTCTGCGGCGGAAGCATGTCCGGATGTCCGCAAGGAGATCACGCAGCTTGCCATCAGCCCTGTGGCGGTATTTGAGAGAGCTCTCAGCTATCTGGATGGCTTCTTCACGCATGAGACGCAGGACACCCGAACGACCGCGGCAGCGCCCCACAGAAGAGTGTACGATCCGGTCAAGCCCCCGGTGCAGTTTCCTCGGCTCGGCAATGTGGAGAGCCCGGTAATCATGGTCAGGCAGAATCAAATCTGGTACCTCTTCTGAAGGATCTGACGTATTTTCCTTTCCCATTGCTCAAGAAGGGGTTCAGGTCTGAGAGAGAACAGAATCTGGCCTGATCTACCATGGAAAAAGCCTCTCCCCTCGTGGCTGGCAAGACCGGCGTACACCTGGAAAAAGGGTTCAATAGCCGAGAGACCGCTTTCATCCTTTTCAGAAACGGGCACGTCGCCGCCTCCGTACCAGCCGAGTGCCGCCGACGGCAGCTTCTCGTGCTGATAGGGGATAAATGTGTAGTCGCGGACGCTGAGGGATTTCCCGCCCTGCCCAAAGAGGCGGACTTCCGCCCTTCTTATATTGCCGTCAAAAAGCCGCGACGCATCATCCTGGGAGACAACGGCTGCAAAGCGGAACGCACGGTCATCGACGATTA
>CP070788.1:2395835-2402253 GCA_020346765.1 Nitrospiraceae bacterium | reverse complement strand
CCAAGAAGGCAGCACCCAAGAAGGCAGCACCCAAGAAGGCAGCACCCAAGAAGGCAGCACCCAAGAAGGCAGCACCCAAGAAGACAGCGCCCAAGAAGACAGCGCCCAAGAAGGCGGCTGCCGGGAAAAAACCGGTAACGAGGGCCCTCCCCCAAAAGGTGCGTAAATTAGCGGGGAAAAAGAGTGGTGCTCCCCTTAAGTCCGCGCCTAAAGGGGCCGGGAAGACCGCAAAGAAAACCGTCAAAAGGACGGTGAAAAAAGCAGCGAAGAAAAAATAAGCCCCTCCAGAACCCTGCTCTTCCGGCCCATGTTTGAAAATTATTAAGAATCCGTGAACGACGATGATATCCATCCCCTCCTTGCCCTCCTGAAAAAGCAGGTGCAGTCTCTTGAAGCGCCATGGATGGAGAACATGGTAAGGGCAAAGCAGAAAAAGAGAGACCCTTTCAAGGTCCTTGTCTCCTGCATCCTGAGCCTCAGGACCCAGGACAAGACCACCGGCGAGGCCTCGGAGCGGCTCTTTAGACTGGCCCCGGACATCAGGTCAATGGCAAAGCTGCCGCTCAGCAGAATTGAAAAGGCAATCTACCCTGTCGGATTTTACCGTGTAAAGGCACAACAGATCAGGGAACTGTGCTCAACCATTATTTCCAGGTACGGTTCCACTGTCCCCGATGACCTCGACGTGCTGCTCACGCTCAGGGGCGTGGGACGGAAGACAGCCAATCTCGTCCTAACCCTGGGGTATAAAAAACCGGGGATCTGCGTTGACACCCATGTTCACAGGATCACAAACCGGTGGGGGTATGTGAAGACCAAGACGCCGGAGAAGACTGAGTTTGCGCTCAGGAAGAAGCTGCCCCGGCAGTACTGGCTCGATATCAACGGCCTTCTTGTCACCTTCGGACAGAACATCTGCAGGCCCCTCTCTCCTCTCTGCAGCCAGTGCAGCATCGCCCTATTCTGTGACAGGGAGGGTGTCACAACGTCCCGTTAATCCTTTTTCCCGGACTGAAAACTGAGCCCTTCTTTGAGAGCCCCGTCAAGATTGCCACAGCGGAATCCGATGTATATCACAGGGATGGTGTCCGTACCGGCAGGGACAATCCAGATAATACCAGTCGGCAAGAGAGCGCTCTTATACGGAAACAATATAACCCTCCGGGGGTTAGTCTGGTTGATTTATTTTAAAGGGATTCCTCGTGAATAATGCAGGTTGGAGCATGTCATGTACGAAGAGTTCCACGGCCTGAGGGACAAACCCTTCAGCCTGACACCTGACACGTCCTGCCTGTTCCTTGGCAGTTATCACCGCGAGGCCCTGCAGTTCCTCACAGAGGGAACCGCAGCTGGCAATGCCTTTCTTGCGCTCACCGGGGACGTGGGTGCGGGGAAGACCGTGGTTCTCAGGAGCTTTGTCAAGGGACTCGGCGATGAATTTGCGGTCATCCAGGTCTTTTATCCTTCAGGGGACGTGAAAGAGCTCTTTCAGATGATACTTTCAGAGACGGGCCTGTCCTGCCGCGAGACTGACATCGCCGACCTGCGGAAAGAGCTGCAGGACCGCCTTGATATGATCGGCAGGGCAAAGAAGACCCCCCTGGTCGTCATTGATGAAGCCCAGAACCTGGGCACCGATGCCCTCAGGGAGATGCTCCTTCTGTTCGGGGGCGCTGCTGCTGCACCGCGCGCCCGCATTGTTCTCTGCGGACAGCCTCCTCTGAGGGATATCCTCCTGTCCCTGAATGCCGGGGGGAGGGTATCCATCCCGGCATATCACCTGCAAAGCCTTCCCCACAGTGCCATACCTGATTACATTTGCTACCGCCTGGCTGCTGCCGGATGCCGGGACAATGCCCTCTTCCCCGACGACGTCATCGCTGAAATCAGCCGCCTGTCCCGCGGTGTGCCGCGGCTCATCAACACCATGTGTGACGCGCTCCTCGCCCAGGGGTACCTCTCCGGAGAAAAGAGCATCACCCTTTCCCTGCTCCATTCGTTCCCGCTGAGCATGTCCTGCAATGCCTCTGCTGCCCAAGTTCATGGAGGTCATGCAGCCGATCCCGGCAGCCCGACTGATAATAGGCTCCCCATGACCGTACTGATCCTGGAAAAGAACAGGCAGTCGCTCATCCACGTCGAAACCCGCCTCCTCAAGCACGGATTCTCCTGCACCAGTGCTGACTCCCTGGAGGACCTCTTTTCCCGACTTGCAGAAGGAGAGGGGAAGTCACTCATGGTACCCGTTATTGATGCCGCATTCCTTTTCTCAGAAGGCAGATATGAAGAGGATGATGGAACAGGGTCACTGGACAGGCTCCTGGCCGAATACGCTGGCTCGCCGGTCATCGTGACATCGGTCCTCACCCTGACGTCCGTCCGGATGCAGCTGTTTCGGAGGGGCATTCCCTATTTCCTCGAGAAGCCGGATGTAAACACCCTTTCCCTTTCTGATATCGACGAGTCTTTCGATGCGTTCTTCGTTGAACTGCAGGGATGCCTGGGAAGGATTCACCGGCAATTCAGCGCTTTTTACCGAGCCTGGATCACGTCTGCACGGGAAAAGTCCGACAGGGGAACCAGTACTGCTGACATGCCCGTAGAAACACCTTTGTAAGCGCAGAGAAGAGGAAGTGTCAAAGGCCTCTGAGACAGGGCACAGGCAGCAGGGGGGATACTGCCGGATCTCTCAATTCATGTTGAATAATCCTGTATTTTTCTGGTACTGTAGCCAGACAGGAGGTATTGCTTTGAGCGTAAACCTTTCAATAAATTTCCGTAAGGAGGCGTGTCCTGCGCGCAGGATCAGGACCTCTTATGCACACTCATGCCGGGCAGGGTTGTGTCTCCAGATGTTCTGCGCTTTGCTCCTTGTTTTTCTGACGGTGTCCTGCGCCTCTGCCCCCTCACAGGAAAACATGGGCCAGTCCGAGGCACACAACAAACTGGGCTACTCCTATCTGAACACCGGGAATCTGAATGACGCCTTTGTGGAGTTCCAGAAATCCATTGAAATGAATCCCCGCAACAAAGAGGCCCTTTACTATCTGGGGTACATCAGCCACCGGTTCGGGAAACATTCCGATGCCGTAACCTATTACAAGCGGGCGCTGGCTGTGGACCCGAACTATTCGGAGGCCTCGAACAGCCTCGGCGTTGTGTACTCTGACATGGAAAACTGGGACGAGGCCATTGCGAACTTTCAGGTAGCGCTGTCAAACTCCGTATACCGGACGCCAGCCTGGGCCTATTCGAACATGGGCTATGCCTACTACCGGAAAGGGCTTTACGACCAGGCTGAGTCCGCTGTGAGGGAGGCACTCATCCGCAACCCTGTCTTTCCCCGCGCAAACTATATCCTTGGGCTTATCTATGTAAAACTGAACCGGGAAGATGACGCCATTGATGAGTTCAAAAAGGCCATCGGCATTCAGCCCGATTACATAGACGCTCACTGGGAACTGGCCCTGGCCTATTTGAAGACGGACAGGAATGCCAAGGCGCTGAAACACTTCAAGGTGGTGGCAGAAAAAGATGAAAACACATCCCGAAGCAGAGAGGCCGCTCAGTATATCGAGCAGTTGAAGTATTGAACGGTACTGCATGAAGGGGGATGAAAGTCCGTGAGTAAGGGGATTGGAAGCACCCGGGATTAACGATTTCTAACGGATTGAACCATGGACAGGCCTGGCAATGTCTTGAGGGAAGAGCGGGAGAAGCAAAAAAGGGCTCTCAGTGACGTTTCAAAAAAGCTGAAAATTAATGTCCAGTACCTGAATGCCCTTGAAGAGGACAACTACGAGCCCATTCCGGCAGAAGTCTTCACGAAGGCCTACCTCCGCAGCTACGCAGAATTCCTCGGAATCGACGGCGACCACATAATGGGACTGTACGCAGGCTGTGCGGGGAATAATGAACAGGAGAAGGCTGGTCATCCCGCCCCCCCTGCAGAAAAGCCCCCGGTCCGGAAAAAAGTCCTGTTCCCGTTATCCCGGAAATCCCTGCTCCTTATCGCTTTCCTGGGGATGGCCTTCGTGCCCCTCGCACTGCTGAATATGCCTGATGGAGAAAAGTCAGATGCCCCGCAGCGTCGTGCACCTGAAAACATCCAGAGTGGGCCCGTCACAGAACCCGTTGAACGACCGGCTGCTGAACCGGGGGCTGAAGCCCTGAGCCTGCCCGAAGAAATGAATCTTACCATCGAGGCACTAGAGCTTACCTGGGTCTCCGTCATTGCGGACCAGGGCGAGCCCCGCGAGTGGCTTCTGAGAGCAGGGGAGTCGCTGGAAGTCTCGGCTAAAGACCAATTTTCCCTGAAAATAGGCAATGCAGGCGGCACACGGGTGATCTTCAACAACAGGGATATCGGCTCCCTCGGACCCCGCGGCACAATTGTTGATATTGTGCTGCCCTTTGAAAAAAGCGGATGATGACCGGGAGGTACCGGCAATAAACCAGGATTGGATCAACTCCCTTGTGCGGGAAGCAAAAAAGGCAATGAGAAATGCGCGTGCGCCCTATTCAGCCTTCAGGGTCGGCGCTTCCCTCATGACCCGCACCGGTGACATCTATACCGGCTGCAATATCGAGAACCCCTCGCTCATGCTGAGCATCTGCGCGGAAAAAGTAGCCCTCACCAAGGCCCTGTCAGAAGGAGAAAAAAAATTCCGGGCCATGGCAGTGGTGTGTGAGCAGCAGGAATACTGCTTCCCCTGCGGTTCATGCCGACAGATTATCAGGGAATTTGCCCAGGATATTGATATCTTCCTGATCGGCAAAGGGGGCATCCGGAAATACTCCCTCGATGAGCTGCTCCCCTTCCCCTTCTCTAAACACCCCTGATGACAGATAACATTCATGCTGTTTATGACGGGGATGCGCTGCATCTGTCGCCTGCCCCTCGCTCCGGGAAAAAACAGCATTCCCCTGGGCTTCACCCATACGTATACGGCGCAACCGCTATTGACAAAGGCGCAGTCCTGCTGGTATCTTTCATCATCAATGTTGATGCAACATGGTCACGTTATTCTGAAGAAAGGAGAAAGGCAATGACAAAGGCTGAACTGATTGATGCAGTGGCTTCGGGAGCTGACATATCAAAAGCTGCGGCCGCCAAGGCCGTTGATACCTTTACCAGCTCAATCGCGAAATCACTGAAAAAGGGGAAAAAGGTCACGCTCGTGGGATTTGGAACCTTTTCCGTAGCAAAAAGAAAAGCCAGAAAAGGCCGCAACCCGAGAACAGGTGAAACCATCAAGATCGCCGCTTCCAGGACCCCGAAGTTTTCTGCAGGAAAGGCCCTCAAGCAAGCAGTAAAGTAATAGTGCAGCCATGGGGGTCCGTCAGGATATTCGGGCCCCCTTTTATGATTTTACCCTTACCTGTTAATCAAAACCAGATTTCAGGCCCCTCGAAACAAACTGCACAATCCAGTGATTCAAGCCTCAGGTAGGGGCATTATTGCTTGTCCAGTGGAATTTATTTCGAATGGAAAGTTTCTATTCTGGAGTAAGCCATGGCAGGGAAGCAGCGCTCATGATCGAGGCGGGATCTAAGGCACTGCCGTCCTCACACAGATGTCAGTCGATGGTGAGCTGCAGCCTCTGAATGGATGATGCCTTCCCTGTCTTTCCGTTAATATCCACAACAACACAGGACAGGACAGCAGCGCCTGAAGCAGTTTCAAAGCGGACAGGCACATGGGTAAGGAACTTTCCGATTATCTGCTCCTTTCTGACACCGATTACGGAGTCCACGGGGCCGGTCATTCCCACGTCCGTGATGAATGCCGTCCCCCGGGGGAGTATTTTTTCATCAGCAGTCTGCACATGGGTGTGGGTGCCGATAACAGCACTCACCTCTCCGTCAAGGAACCAGCCCATGGCAGATTTTTCCGATGTGGCCTCGCCATGGAAATCAACGACAATGACCTTCGTTTCCTGTTTCAGGGCTGCAATTTCCCGCTGTGAAGTTTGAAAAGGGCAGTCAAGGGGCTGCATGAACACTCTGCCGGAAAGATTCAGCACGGCGATTTTCTCTCCGCTTGCTGTCTTCATGACAACGCTGCTCTCACCAGGCACGCCCGCAGGATAGTTTGCAGGCCTGATCAGACGGCTTTCCTTCGGGATATAGGTAACGGCCTCTTTCTTGTCCCAGATATGGTTGCCCGACGTGAGCACATGAATGCCAAGTGCAAAGAGCTCTTCGCCAACGGACCTTGTAATGCCGAATCCACCGGCGGCGTTTTCGCCATTTGCAATGACAAAGTCGATCTTCAGCTTGTTTACCAGGTCGGGCACGCTCTCTCTGACGGCCTTCCGTCCCGGCTTCCCCACGATGTCACCGATGAAGAGTATTTTCATAACAGAGATTTCATGATACAGGATTCACAATACAGGATGCACACCAAGGGCTTCGG
>CP070788.1:2390088-2395735 GCA_020346765.1 Nitrospiraceae bacterium | reverse complement strand
GCTTTTTTTGCTGTGTACCATGGCCCCGCCCAGATCTTCTGCCGAGATGTCCTGGTGTGTAACGGTCTTGACCACATTGGGTCCCGTGACGAACATGTATGAGGTGTTTTCCACCATGAAGGTGAAATCCGTCATGGCCGGGCTGTAAACCGCGCCGCCGGCGCAGGGACCCATGACGCAGGATATCTGCGGCACCACCCCGCTTGCCTGTACGTTGCGGTAGAAAATCTCTCCATACGCTGCCAGTGATTCAACCCCTTCCTGGATGCGCGCACCGCCGGAATCATTCAGGCCGATGATGGGCGCGCCTACCCGCACGGCATGGTCCATGACCTTGCAGATCTTCTGGGCATGGGCCTCTCCGAGCGCCCCGCCCACAATGGTGAAATCCTGGCTGAATACAAATACCTCGCGGCCGTCAATGGTGCCGTGCCCCGTAATCACCCCGTCACCAGGAAACTCACGGATGCCGAGACTATGGCCGGCCCTGCCAGTCATAAGCAGATCAAATTCTTCAAACGAACCCTCGTCAAGGAGCAGATCGATACGCTCCCGCGCGGTGAGCTTCCCCTTCCGGTGCTGGGCCTCGATCCTTTTGGCGCCTCCGCCGAGAAAAGCTTCCTCTTTCATGGATTCAAGTTTTCTCAGATTATCCTGACCTGACTGCTGCACGATTACACCTCCTCAGGAAATGTCCTGTTCACAAAACTCGGTGAGCACGCCGAATGTGCTCTTTGGATGCAGAAAGGCCACCAGCTTGCCGCCGGCTCCCTCTATCGGCGTCTCATGGATCAGCCTGCATCCATGCTCCCGGGCCGTCTCCATCTGGCCGTCAATGTCATCGGTCCGGTAGGCAATATGATGGAAGCCCTCGCCCTTTTTTTCCAGAAATACGGCAATGGGGCTGTCATCAGAGGTGGGCTCCAGCAATTCGATATGGATATCGCCCACCGTGAAAAAAGCGGTCCTCACCTTCTGCGAGGCCACAACCTCTTCCTTTTCACACACAAGCCCCAGCACCTCTTCATAAAATTTGCGGGCCCACTCGATGGACCTGACAGCAATCCCCAGATGATCAATTTTCTCTATCATATAGCACTTATCTCAAAATTAGATCTTATTGTCGATGATCCGTTTGTCGTCATTTCCGAGGTCGTAGTCGGGAATCCATTTTCATTAACAGAACAGGGATACCCGCCTTCGCGGGTATGACTGTAAGTGCGTTTTCATGCTCATGCGCTTCTGCTCATATTGATTCACGCACTGCCTGTCCCCGAATGAGGCAATCAGGAAGCAGGCATAACAGCTTCACCCTCTGTACTCACCGAACACTTCCCGCAGGACCTGGCAGATCTCGCCCAGTGTGGCATACGATTTGACCGCCGATAGTATCTCAGGCATCAGGTTCGATGAATTCCGGGCGCATCCGGACAGCTTCGCAAGCGCTTCCCTGACTTTTTCGTTATCACGCTTTTCACGCAGTTCTTTGAGGCGCCGGACCTGGGCATTTTCCACTTCGGGGTCCACACGCAGCAGCGGGGGCTTTTTGTGTTCATCGATCTGAAACTCGTTGACCCCTACGATCACGCGCTCGCCCTTTTCGATCTCCTGCTGGTATTCGTAGGCGCTGTTTTCGATCTGGCGCTGGATAAACCCCTCTTCGATTGCGGCCACCACGCCGCCTGCCTTGTCGATTTTCCCGATAAGATCAGAGGCCTGAGCTTCGATGCGGTCAGTGAGTTCCTCTATAAAATAAGACCCTGCCAGGGGATCGACGGTATTGGCCACCCCTGACTCATGGGCTATCACCTGCTGGGTGCGCAGGGCCGTACGTACCGAATCTTCTGTGGGCAGAGACAGCGCCTCGTCCCGGGAATTGGTATGGAGAGACTGGGTGCCGCCAAGGACCGCGGACAGGGCCTGGAGTGCGACCCTTACAATATTATTGTCAATCTGCTGGGCCGTAAGAGTGTAGCCTGCTGTCTGGGTATGGAAACGCAGCATCCGGCTCGCGGCTTTTTTGGCGTTGAACCGCTCTTTCATGATCCTGGCCCACAGCCTTCTTGCTGCCCGGAACTTGGCAACCTCTTCCAGAAGGTCAGAGGAAGCATTGAAGAAGAACGAAAGCCTCCGGGCAAAATTATCAAGCTCAAGCCCGGCATCAAGGGCCGCCTGCACGTAGGTGATGCCGTTGGCCAGGGTGAACGCCACCTCCTGGACCGCGGTGGCCCCGGCCTCACGGATGTGGTAGCCGGAGATGGATATTGTGTTGAATTCCGGGGTATGTTCTGTGCACCACTTGAAGATATCGGTAATCAGCCGCAGACTCGGCTTGGGCGGGAAAATATAGGTGCCGCGTGCTACGTATTCCTTGAGGATATCGTTCTGGATCGTCCCCTTGAGTCTGCTGACCTGAACTCCCTGCTTCTCGGCCACAGCCACATACATTGCAAGCAGTACGGCGGCAGGTGCATTGATGGTCATGGAGGTTGAAACCCTGTCCAGGGGAATGCGGTCAAAAAGGAGCTCCATGTCAGCCAGTGAATCGATAGCCACCCCGACTTTCCCCACTTCGCCCTCGGCCATCACGTGATCAGAATCGTAGCCGATCTGGGTCGGCAGGTCAAAGGCAATGGATAGGCCGGTGGTACCCTGCTCCAGTAAATACCGGTAACGTTTGTTCGATTCCGACGCGGTTGAGAAACCGGCATACTGGCGCATGGTCCAGAACCGTCCGCGGTACATGGTGGGCTGCACTCCCCGCGTGTAGGGATACCGTCCGGGAAAGCCGATTTTTTCGATATATTCATCATCCAGCCTGTCCGGCACTGCAAGCCGGGTAATTTCCTCGCCGCCGTGATTCGTGAATTTCTTCTTCCTCTCCGGAAAACGGTCGAGGCTTTGGGCCAGTTCCTTTTCTTCCCAGTCTTTATGTTCAGGGTGTTTAGCCATGGCAGTAATGTTTAAGATATTCGATTAATCTTCATGTTCGTTGATGTAGTACGTTATGATATGCCAGATTCCAGATTCCAGCAAAGACATCAACCCCCGGCATCTGGTATCTGGCATCTATCACCTCTCATTGCCTTCCAGCAACTTCGCCGCCTGCAGGCGGGGGTCCCCTTTCCTGTCAGGACGCCCTTTTTTGATCCTCTCGATAATCGAAGGTTTTATCATCTCAATGGCCCAGTCCAGCACTTCAAGGTCGTAGGCCCTCTCCCTTCTTGCTCTGCGTTCGCCGCTTTCCCGGTGCGAAGCATCAAAGGCGTCGATTGCCGCAAGCAGATCGTCTATCCCCTTGCCTTCCGAAGCCACGGTCATGCAGATCTTCGCCCTTTCTTTTTCTTTCCCGCCCTCCCGGGCAATGGACTCCAGATCCATGGCAAGGGTCTCCGCCCCCTCGCAGTCCGCTTTATTCACGATCATGAGGTCGGCCACCTCCAGAAGCCCTGCCTTCATGGCCTGAATGTCGTCGCCCAGACCCGGAGCGAGTACCAGGGCCGTAATGTCTGCAAGCCTGATGATGTCCATTTCCGACTGTCCCACTCCCACGGTTTCAATGATTATTACAGTGCATCCGCTGCCGGCAAGTATCCTCACTGCGGCTCCCGCCGCGGCACACAACCCTCCCAGCCTCCCCCTCGTAGCCATGGAACGGACAACAACGTCCTGATCCAGGGCATGCCCCATCATCCGGATCCGGTCACCGAGGATGGCTCCGCCTGAAAGGGGCGAAGAAGGGTCAACTGCAATAACCCCTACTCTTTTCCCCTGGGAACGGTACTTTGAAATAATCCGGTCGGTCAATGTGGATTTCCCGGCCCCGGGAGGGCCCGTTATCCCCAAAACCGTTGCCTGTTCAACAAGCCCATCATCAAGGGATGCGAGTATTTCATCCGCCAGAGGATCGTTATCTTCCACAAGGGAAATTGCCCGGGCGATTCCCCTTGGGTTACGGTCTCTCAATTCCTTAAGGATGTGTTCGCTCTTCATCAGCGGGACTTCTCCGGCATTTTCAATTCAGGTTCTGCGAGCTTCCTGTGCTTCACAGGCACGTCGAAAAGCAGAAATGATCTGCTCCACAGGGGTCCCCGGGGTAAAAACCTCGCTGATCCCCGCATCTTTGAGCGGCCCGATGTCTTCATCAGGTATAATGCCGCCGCCCAGGACCGGAACATCTCCGGCCCCGGACTTTCCAAGGGCCTCAACCACTGCCGGGAAAAGGCGCAGATGCGCCCCCGAGAGTGATGACAGGCCCACTGCTGAAACGTCTTCCTGAACAGCGGCTGCGGCAATTTCTTCGGGCGTCCTTCGAATGCCCGTATAGACTACCTCAAATCCGGCATCACGAAGGGCGCGGGCGATGAATTTAGCGCCCCGGTCATGGCCGTCCAGGCCCGGTTTACCGATCAATACCCGATGTCTTTTTTGTGCAGGCATTTGTTACTCCAGGGATAACTCATGCGAACCATTCTCAATATCAGATTACCGTGCTGATGAAACAGTTGTCGTCATTCCCGCGCAGGCGGGAATCCATTCTTTTCAAACTAAAGTGGATGCCCGCTTACAACATGCGGGCATGACAGCTCATTGTACTTCAATTTCAAAACAGTTTCTACTTGCCACATCAAAACACCCCCGCGCAGAAATCACCAAACCTGCCGAGATTATCGCATACATGAATTCCTGCTTCCTGCATGACAGCAATCTTTGACTGGGCCGTGCCGCTGCTGCCGCTGACTATGGCCCCGGCATGTCCCATACGCCTGCCCGGGGGAGCGCTTAATCCCGCCACAAACCCGACAACAGGCTTACTGACTTTTTCCGCAATATAGGCTGCAGCCTCTTCCTCTGCAGTACCGCCGATTTCGCCCACAAGGATGATACCCTTTGTCTCTGAATCTTCTTCAAAGGCTTGGAGGCAATCGATAAAACTTGTTCCCGTCACCGGATCGCCTCCGATGCCGAGACAGGTTGTCTGGCCGATTCCCTTCATGGTCAGCTGATGCACCACCTCATACGTCAGGGTGCCTGAGCGCGACACAACACCTATGGGTCCGCCGGGTTTGTGGATGTCGCCGGGCATGATACCGATCTTGCACTGGCCCGGCGTTATGATCCCGGGGCAGTTAGGTCCGATGAGCCTGGATTTTTTCCCCTCCAGATAGTTCTTGACCCGCATCATATCGAGCACCGGAATGCCTTCGGTGATGGCAATTATGACAGCAATATCCCCGTCGACCGCTTCCATGATTGCATTTGCAGCAAAAGCCGGAGGCACAAAAATCATGCTGCAGTTCGCCCCGGTTTCACCTACAGCTTCCCGGACAGAATTAAATACCGGTACGGCGTCCATGGTCTGTCCGCCCTTGCCGGGGGTCACGCCGGCCACTACCCGCGTACCGTATTCAATGCACTGCCGGGTATGGAACGTGCCTTCTCTTCCGGTAATCCCCTGGACAAGCAGTTTTATTTCTTTATCTACAAATATTGCCATGCGATGTAATAAAGAACCTGTTCAAGATCATACTATCACAAGCATTACTTCCTTCAGTAATTTGACGAAAATACCTGCATCGTCATTCCCGAGGCAGTAGTCGGGAATCCATTTTTAGAGAACCTGGATACCCGCCTTCGCGGGTATGAC
>CP070788.1:2378627-2389988 GCA_020346765.1 Nitrospiraceae bacterium | reverse complement strand
ACGCTTCTCTGGCTGGCATTCTCAGGGGGAGAGATATTCCTCAGGAGCGACATTGTTGAAATAGCCCAGGCCTTTTACCGGGGGAACCGGCCCGCCATCATGCTTTTTTCGACCAACGGGCTCCTCACCGATGTGATCAGGGAAAAAATAAAAACAATACTCAGCCGATGCAGGGAGAGCACTATTGTGGTGAAGCTCTCCCTTGAAGGACCGCGGGAAGTGCATGACGCGATCCGGGGAGAGGGGAGTTTTCAGCGGACCATGGCGACCTGCGAGGAGCTGGGAGGACTCCTCGATCAGTACCCGAACATCGAACTGGGCATAAACACGGTGTTTTGCGCTCAGAACCAGGACGTCATGGAAGAGACTATTTCCTTTGTGAAAGGCCTGGACAGGATAAAGACACACACGATCTCGCTGGTACGGGGAAAGGGGCGACGGAATATTGACATGGATAAATACCGGGCGGCATCAGAGCGGCTCGCCGGGAACCTGAGAACAAGGGAGTCGGCCATCTACCGCTTCCGTGGAGCGAGAATCAAGGCGGCACAGGACATTGTTCAGCGGAGCCTGATCTACGAGACGGAGAAGCACCAGCGGCAGCTCGTCCCCTGCTGCGCCGGAAGGCTTAACCTCGTTCTCACAGAGACGGGGGACCTCTATCCCTGCGAGTCCTTTACCATGAAAATGGGGAACGTGCGAGACAGTGAGTACAGGCTGGAAAAGATTCTGCGGTCGCCTGGGGCGCGGGCCATGCTCAAGTCCATACGAAGGGACGGCTGCTACTGCTCCCACGAGTGCTACCTTATGACCAATATCCTGTTCAATGCAGGCATGTATCCCCGCCTCGCGCGGGAGTACCTTCGGCTTGGACGTGGTTAAAGCCGCGGGGAGAAATGCCGAAAAAAGAGATGTCCCTGAAACGTACCGGATGTGCCGCAGGGCGGTTCATTGAATTCACAGCAAGAGAAAGATTATCATAGCCCGATGAGCTTATCGGTCGTTATACTGGCAGCGGGCCGGGGGAAACGAATGAAGTCCCGGACGCCCAAGGTCCTCCATGAAGTGCTGGGCAGGCCCATGCTTCAGCATGTCATCGACGCTGTCATGCCCCTGAAACCGTCAGGAATCATCACGGTGGTCGGAAACGGCGCAGAAGAGGTGAAACAGCGGTTCAGCACTGAGGGGATATCCTTTGTCCTTCAGAAGCAGCTCCTTGGTACAGGCAATGCCGTGGCAGTTGCACGAAGGCATATCGGCAGGGGCGCGGTGCTCGTCCTGAACGGGGACGGCCCTCTGATCACGACAAAGACACTGCGGATCCTTGTCCGAAACCACCTGAAAAGGGGGAACATCCTGTCCTTTCTGTCCTTTTATGATGAATCCCTCGCGGGGTACGGCAGGGTCATCCGCGATAAAGCGGGCAGGGTCTCGGCGATAGCGGAAGACAGGCATGTGAGCAGCGCGGACAGGAAACAGTTCACGGAGCTCAACGGGGGGGTATACCTCATGGAGGCGGAGGCCCTGCAGTATCTGGGCAGGATCAGGAAAAACCGCCGTTCCGGAGAGTACTATCTCACCGATATCGTGAGCATTATTGCCCGGTCAGGGAAGGGGCTTGATGCCTATGAATGCCCCGCCGAGGACATCCTCGGGGTAAACAGCAGACATGATCTCTCTGTCGTCTCAGGCATCATGAGGAAAAGAATCAACAGGGAATGGATGAACAGGGGGGTCACCTTTATTGACCCTGATACGACGGTGGTCCATTCCATGGTGTCTCTCGGCATGGATACCATCGTTTACCCTAACACCTACCTTGAGGGATCGACCAGAATAGGAAAGGGATGTGTCATCTATCCCGGATCGCGAGTGCTGAACAGCCTTGTCGGGGACGGGGTAATGGTAAAGGACAACTCCCTTATTGAGGACAGCAGGGTCGGCGACGGCGCCAGTATCGGCCCCTGCGCGCACCTGCGCCCGCAGAGTGTGATCGGGCGCCGCGCAAAGATAGGCAACTTTGTGGAGGTCAAGAAGTCCTCCATAGGCGAGGGTGCCAAGGCATCCCACCTGACCTATCTGGGGGATGCCATGGTCGGCGCAGACGTGAATATCGGTGCCGGGACGATTACCTGCAATTATGACGGAACAAACAAATACAGGACAGTCATCGAACCCGGGGTATTCATCGGAAGCGACACCCAGCTCGTGGCTCCCGTGAAGATAGGCAGGGGGGCCTATGTTGCTGCCGGTGCCACCGTGACCAGGGATGTACCGCCAGGCGCCCTTGCCATAAGCCGGGTGCCGCAGAAAAACCTTGATGACTGGGTGCAGAGAAAAAACAGCGCCACAGCAGGCAGGAAAGGGAGGAAATAGGATGCCGTTGTCTGCCGGCTCCTGATCATCATCATGTGTGGAATAATTGGCTATATCGGTTCACGAAACGCGATCCCCATTCTTATCAACGGACTGAAAAAACTTGAGTACCGCGGGTATGATTCTGCAGGTATCTCATTTTTAACTGGTTCCCAGCTGGGAGTTCGGCGATGTGCCGGCAAGATACGGGAACTGGAGGGCTTCATCCAAAAGGAAAAACTGAAGAGCACCATCGGTGTCGGCCATACCCGCTGGGCGACCCACGGGAAGCCCTCAGAGGAAAATGCCCATCCCCACAGGGCAGGCGGCATCGTCGTCGTGCACAACGGGATAATTGAAAACTACTTTGAACTCCGGGAGGGGATGAAGAAAGAGGGGCACAGGTTCACGTCTGAAACCGATACTGAAGTCATCTGTCATCTTATCCTTACGTACACCCAAAAGGGGCTCAGTCTGGAGGAAGCAACAAAGGAAGCGCTCAAGCACCTCGAGGGTGCCTATGCCCTGGGAATCATGAGCGAGGCTGAACCGGACAGGATACTTGCAGTGAAAAACGACAGCCCCCTCGTTGTGGGCCTCGGGGAAGGAGAGCACTTTATTGCCTCTGATATCCCGGCTTTCCTCAAATATACGCGGGACGTGATGATCCTGGAAAACGGGGACATCGCCAGTGTGAGCCGTTCCGGCGTGTCCGTCTGGAATATGCATGCTGGGAAAAAGGTGAACAGGAAAGTGGAGCAGATCACCTGGAGCCCTGCCATGGCGGAAAAGGCCGGCTTCAGGCATTTCATGCTCAAGGAGATCTTTGAACAGCCGCGGGCAATCGCGGACACGATCAGGGGAAGAATCTCCCTGGAACAGGGAGATGTGAACCTCTCTGAATTTTCCCTGAAGGGAGGGGATTTGAAAAAGCTGAACAAGATCTACCTTGTTGCCTGCGGCACGTCCTGGCATGCTGCCCTGGTGGGTAAATACATGATCGAGGACATGGTGCGCGTGCCCTGCGACGTGGACATTGCCTCTGAGTTCAGGTACCGGAAGCCGATTATCCCAAAAGGCAGCCTCATGATCGTCATAACCCAGTCCGGAGAGACGGCGGACACGCTGGCGGCCCAGCGTGAGGCGCGGAGGCTCGGCGCCAGGGTCCTGACCATCTGCAACGTTGTGGGAAGCACGTCATCGCGCGAAGCGGACGGCGTGTTTTACACCCACTCAGGGCCGGAAATCGGCGTGGCATCCACCAAGGCATTTACCACGCAGCTCACGGCGCTTTATATTTTCTCTGTGGCGCTTGCCAGGGCGCGGGGAAGGCTGGGGGCCTCTGAGGCACAGGATCTCTTTCATGAGCTGCTGCAGCTGCCCGAGAAGGTCAAGGCAGCCCTTGAGTGCAACGACGCCGTGAAAAAGATCGCGCGGAAGTATTGCCGCGTCCGGGATTTCCTCTATCTCGGCAGGGGGATCAATTATCCCATAGCCCTCGAGGGGGCACTGAAGCTGAAGGAGATTTCATACATTCACGCTGAAGGCTATCCAGCAGGAGAAATGAAGCACGGCCCTATAGCGCTCATAGACAACAACATGCCGGTGCTCGCCGTTGCCCCCGATGACAATGTCCTGGAAAAGATACTTTCCAATATGGAAGAGGTCAAAAGCAGGGGCGGCACACTCATCGCTGTTGCGAACGAAGGCAACACCAAGGTAGCCACCAGGGCCACCGACGCGGTTTATATGCCGAGGACCAATTACTATCTCACACCCGTCATCATGTCCATTCCCATTCATCTGCTGGCCTATCATATTGCTGTGCTGAGAAAATGTAATGTGGATCAGCCGAGAAACCTCGCCAAAAGCGTTACCGTGGAGTAGCTCCCATAAGATTTGGCTATGTTCTGATAAGAATGTAGCAGTCCACGGGCGAAATCTGATATACTACATGAAACGCTTCGGCGTCCTTCAAGAGTGAAAAAATAAAAAAAGTAATTCACAAGGGGAGAGAATGAGCAAACAGGTATTGTTGAGCGGCCTGAATCCTCAACAGAAAGACGCAGTGCTTCATAACAAGGGCCCCCTGCTTGTCCTGGCAGGCGCAGGGAGCGGCAAGACCAAGGTAATCACCCATCGTTTTGCCTATCTTACCAATGCTCACAAGGTTGCCCCCGATTCCATTCTTGCCATGACGTTCACGAACAAGGCCGCCAATGAGATGCGGGAACGGATTGAAGGCCTTACGAAAAAAAGCGCCCGGGGGCTATGGATCGGTACCTTTCATGCCCTTTCAGCTCGTATCCTGAGAAAGGAAATAGAGAGCCTCGGGTACCGCAGGGATTTCTGCATTTATGACGATTCCGATTCAGGCCATCTTGTACGTGCGATTCTGAAGGAATTCAAGATCCATGAGGCCCTGTATAAGGGGATCTTATCGAAAATGTCTTCCTTGAAGGCATCGCTGGTCAGCCCCGAAGATCTCCTCACAAATGATGACAGCTACGGGTTCGATGAGAAGTTTGCCCGCGTGTATGTGCGATACCAGAGTGAACTCAAAAAGAATAACGCCCTTGATTTTGATGATCTCATCATGTTCACCGTCAGTCTCTTTGAGGACCACCCTGCCGTGCTGAAGAAGTACATCAATGAGTTTTCCCACATGATGATAGATGAATTCCAGGATACCAATACGTCCCAGTACAGACTTGTCAAGCTCCTCGCAGGCAAGCAGAGGAACATCTGTGCTGTCGGCGACGATGACCAGAGCATTTACAAATTCCGTGGAGCTGAAGTCAGGAATATTCATTCCTTCAAAAAGGACTTTACGAAAACAAAGGTTATCCGGCTCGAGCAGAACTACCGCTCGACGCAGCAGATACTCAATGTCGCTGGCAGTATCATTGCCAAAAGCCCTGAGAGAATGCCCAAGAAACTCTGGACGGACCGGGGTGATGGAGAAGCCATATGCTACTGTGTCGCAACCAATGAGATGGAAGAGGCGCGTTATATCTCCCAGTCCATCAAGGATCTCTTTCTTAAAGGGAAATACCGCTACAAGGATATTGCGGTGCTCTACCGGGTGAACCAGCAGGCTCGGACACTGGAAGATGCCATGCGGGAAAACGGCCAGCCCTACCGGATCCATGGTGGAATGAGCTTTTATCAGAGGAAAGAAGTGAAAGACATCGTTTCCTACCTGAAACTCATTGCCAATCCCCATGACTCCGTCAGCCTCAAGAGGATTGTTAACTGTCCTCCCCGGCAGATTGGAGCGGCCACGTTGACGCGGGTGGAGAACGAGGCGCGGAAACGGGAGGAAAGCCTTTATCAGGCCATGAAGTACATTGTGAAGAGCAGCGGGTATACCAATTCGCTGAAGGAAAAGGTGGGAGGCTTTATCACGATACTTGACGGCCTGATTGCCCACCGAGGGGATGCTGTCCCCGATCTCATCAGCACCGTCATCAGGAAAACGGACTATGGCGACTGGGTAGGAGAGGACAAGGCCGGGATCCTTGAGGAGCTCAGGAAATCTGCTGAAGGCAAGGACCTGGGCAGCTTTCTCGACACGGCATCACTCTTCAGCGGCCTTGATGAGGCCTGCGACGATGACTGTGTTTCCCTGATGACCTTTCACAGCGCAAAAGGCCTTGAATTTCCCGTGGTGTTTATCGCCGGCGTCGAGGACGGACTCATGCCCCACTTCCACGCCGTCAAGGACTCCGAAGAGCTTGAAGAGGAGCGGCGGCTTTTCTATGTGGCGGTCACACGGGCCCGGGACATGCTCTTCATGTCAGGGGCACGGAAACGCAAGCTCTATACGTCGGTGCAGGAGCAGCAGCCCTCACGGTTCCTGGCTGACATCCCGTCAAAGTGCTACCTCTGCATTGAGAAGAGGCCTCGTGCTGATGCCGTGGCAGCGGCCGTTGCAAAGATGCCGCTCAGTCTCATGTCCTCTTCCCCCTTTGCAGCAGGCTCACGGGTCAAGCATCCCAAGTGGGGAGTGGGGGTCGTGCGGGACAGCTACGGTGAAACGGACGATGTGAAGGTCATGGTGAACTTCCCCTCCGTGGGGATGAAGCGCCTTTCCCTGAAGTTCGCCAACCTGGAGAAGCTGTAGTGGAGATCGGGCACGTGGCGCTCCTTGCCCGTCTTAAACTCACCGACGACGACAAGACCCTGTTTCAGAGTCAGGTCAACAGCATCATCGCCTATATTGATACGCTCAACGAGCTGGAAACGACGGACGTAGAGCCCACGGCCCATGTGCTCCCGCTCAGAAATGTTTTCCGGGAAGATGACCCCCGACCTTCGCTGCCCCGTGAAAAGGCCCTCCAGAATACCCCGGAGAAGGACGGCCGCTTTTACCGCGTTCCGAAGATCATTGAGTAGCCTTTCGCATTCTGTCATCCTTTGACAGGATCATGATGACATGCATCAAGGGACTCATCGTGAAAGCACCGGGCATTATATCAAGGGGAGATAAACGATCATGAAGCAGGTGGCAGGACGATGGACAACAGTATCTTTGATTTGTATTTTGAAATTCAACATTGCATTGATCTAAATGTTGACACCCCCGTCAACAGCGATATAAGATTTATGAGGGAATCAGGAAAGAAGGGAAATTATCATGCTCAGGTGCATGCTGACGGCAAAAATACACGGCGCTACGGTGACGGACGCTAATCTGAATTATGAAGGCAGTATTACCGTTGATGAGGCGCTGCTTGACATCACGGGGATCAGGCCCTACGAACAGGTCCGTGTAAGCAACCTTTACAACGGCGAGAGGTTTGAGACCTATATCATCCCCGGCACGCGGAACTCGGGAGTTATCTGCCTGAACGGCCCCACGGCACGAAAGGGCCTGAAGGGCGACAAGATCATGATCTTTTCCTACGGATATTACACAGAGGAAGAGATCATGAACCTCTGCCCAGTGATTATCAGGCTTGATGAGAAGAACAGGGTTTTGAAGTAATCCTGTAATAAAACGGCAGTCAGCAATAGGCTGTCAGCCATAAGAAAGAACGGAAAAATAGTATGTATACGCTGACTGCCGATAGCTGACAGCATGTCGCTCACTTCGTATAACCCGCTAATTTATTGAGGCAAAAAAGGTATCTGCCCTTGCTTTAATAAATTATGAAAAGGTATAGTATTCGTACTCTTGAGGCAAGGGAGGTGAACAGGAATGCCTGTTGTTAAGGTAAGGGAAAATGAGTCCTTTGAAAATGCTCTCCGCAAGTTCAAGAAACAGTGCGAGCGCGAAGGAATTCTTTCTGAAGTGCGGAAGAGAGAGCATTACGATAAACCCAGCGTAAAAAAGAAGAAGAAAGCCATTGCTGCCAGGAAAAAGGCCGCGAAAAGGTTCAAGATGTCCTCGAGGTAACGATGGCCCTTTCTGAAAAAATTGCCGCTGATTTAAAGGACGCACTGAAGCATGGAGACAAGGACACTGTATCCGTGCTGAGGCTCGTCAAGGCTGCAATGAAGAACAGGGAAATCGAGAAAAAGGAGCCCCTCACTGACGGCGATGTTCAGGCTATCCTGAAGACCTTTGTCAAGCGTGCCCGGGAGTCCATCGAGCAGTTTTCCCGTGCCGGCAGGACAGACCTTGCCCAGAAGGAGACAAGGGAGCTGACCGTTATCGAGGGATATCTTCCGAAGCAGCTTGGTGAAGAGGAGCTGAAAGAGACCGTACGCACTGTCATAAGGGAGCAGGGTGCCTCAGGGCCTGCTGACCTGGGCAGGGTGATGAAGGCCGTGATGGCCCGCATCCAGGGGCAGGCCGACGGCAAGCTGGTTAACAGGATCGTGAAGGAGGCGCTGGACGCGCAGTGAGACTCAGGGATATCTATGAAACTGTTGTGGCCGCTGGCATTGGAGCAGACCCGCGGGGCAGGCAGGCCGTCAAGAAACACCTCGGCCGGACACAGAAGAAATACGAGGAGCTGAAGAAGGACGAAAAGGAGTTTTTTGACGCCGAGTCCCTTAGCAACCCCTATGCCGATACAAGGATCCTTCACGGGTCGGGAGAGGCGGAAATAACCACCGCCCTTGTGGGCATAGATATGGATGTGGGCGAGGTCCTCCTTGCCGACAGGCTCTCGGGCGGAGGGAAAAAAATAGACCTGCTCCTTGCACATCATCCTGCGGGCAAGGCCTTTGCAAATTTTTACGAGGTGATGGACATGCAGGCTGAAATCCTCAGCAGGCTGGGTGTCCCCATTAATGTTGCCGAGGGCCTTCTCGAAGGCAGGATCAGGGAGGTGGAGCGGCGCCTCTCTCCTGCGAACCACACGCGGGCGGCCGATGCGGCCAGGCTGCTTGATATCCCGTTCATGTGCATGCACACGCCAACGGACAACATGGTGGCTGGTTTTCTGCAGAAGATCTTTGAAAAAAAGAAACCCGACACCCTTGGGGATGTGCTGGGAATCCTGAAGGAACTCCCCGAATACCGCGAGGCAGCGGTCAATAATGCCGGACCGAAAGTCCTCCTTGGATCGCCGGGACGTCACGCAGGGAAGATATTCGTGGACATGACGGGAGGCACTGAAGGGGCCAAGGAAGTCTTCAGCAGCCTAGTCAATTCGGGAGTCAACACGATTGTGGGGATGCATCTCAGCGAAGACCACAGGAGAGAGGCGGAAAAGCACCACATAAACGTTGTCATTGCAGGCCATATCTCCAGCGATAACCTGGGAGTGAACCTCATGCTTGACGAGATTCAGAAGAAGGGAAAGCTGAATATCGTCGAATGCTCAGGCTTCAGGCGGTTCAGCAGACGCAGTCAGAAAAAATAGTCCACAGATTTCGCAGATTGTAAGGCTTTATGCAGGGAGTGTTTCTGTAATACAGACAGGGACCTGAGAAATCTGCGGAGAATATCTTGTATCATGTAGATTATGCCTTCCCGCGACGGCACCCTCGATGAAATAAAGAGCAGGCTGGACATCGTTGATTTCATATCGGGGTATGTCCAGCTGAAAAAGGCCGGCCAGAACTGGAAAGGCCTCTGCCCCTTCCATGCCGAAAAGACCCCTTCTTTCACGGTCAGCCCGGCAAAGCAGATTTACCACTGCTTCGGGTGCGGAAGCGGGGGGGACATCTTCTCCTTTCTCGCGCGCTATGAAAACCTCACCTTCCCCGAGGCACTGAAGGTCCTTGCCGGGAAGGCAGGAGTCCAGCTGAAGCCTTCCCGGCAGGACAGGGGAGAAAAGGATCTTCTCTACGGGATACATAATGACGCCCTGACTTTCTTCACGGGAAACCTCACCCGCAGCAGCAAAGCGGTTGAGTATCTCCGCGGCCGCGGCATCAGCGATAAAGACCAGTCGCGTTTTTCAATCGGGTATGCCCCCAAATCATGGAATGCCCTCCTGACTTTCCTCACACGAAAAGGGTACAGGCCTGAGATGATCAGGCAGGCAGGGCTTGCGTCCCAGGGATCGAGGGGCATGTATGATACGTTCAGGGACAGGATCATGTTTCCAATCCACGATCTCAAGAACGACGTGATCGCCTTTGGGGGAAGGTCCATCGACGGGTCGGAGCCGAAGTACCTCAACTCGCCTGAAACGCCCATATTTAGCAAGGGAAGCGTCCTCTACGGTATGCACGCAGCAAAGGATGCCCTGAAAAAGGAAGGGTATGCCCTGTTCATGGAGGGGTACATGGATGTCATCACCGCTCACATTCACGGGCTTACCCATGCCGTGGCTGCGCTGGGCACTGCCCTGACGCAGAGTCATGGAAAGCTTATCAGACGTTTCGTAGAGAATGTCATCCTTGTTTTTGACAGTGACGAGGCTGGCGTAAGGGCCGCGAAGAATGCGGCAGCCATCCTTCTCGAAAGCGGCCTTGCCGTGAAGGTGATTTCCTTCCCGGACAAGGAAGACCCTGACAGCTTTCTCCGCAGCCGGGGGAGGGATGCGTTTGAGGCATTGCTGGAACGCCCTCTGTCCGTTGTCCAGTTCCTCATGCAGCGGAAGGGGGACAGCCGGATGCTGGCCCGTGAGGTCCTGGATATCATATCCAGAGCGCCGGACAGGATACTTCAGGGGACCTATATTAAAGAACTGGCCGAGACTCTCAGTGTAAACGAGCGCTATGTGAGGGAAGAACTCCAGCGGGTGACAAGAAATGCACCCGGAAGAGGTCAGCAGCCTGCTTCGGAAACGCGGAGGAAATCAAGGCCCTCCGATCTGGAGCTGTTTGTCATACAGCTCATCATCCAGACGCCGGAGAAATCTGATGAGATTTTCCCCGCCTTTTCTCCGGAGGACTTCCAAGACGGCACGGTCAGGTCCATATTCGAAAAGCTCAGGAATGAATCAGGGGATTTTGATGACGTGCTTGAGCAGTGCACCCAGGAGGAGAAGGATGTACTGACGCGGATATCACTGAGAGATGCCTTTGAAGATCCCGCGAAAGTCCTCAGGGACTGTATCAGAAAAGCTGCTCTGGGGAGGCGTGACCGCCTGGTCAGGGATGTAGAGAAAAAAATAAAAGAGGCTGAAATAAAAAAGGACCCCGGTCTTTTGAACGAGCTGCTGCGCGAGCGGCAGCGGTTAATGATGTCAGTTAAGCAGTGAGGGCTGGAAGCATTTCCAAATCCATGATAGATATCATGGAGGGACAGTAACTATCTATAAATATGCTTTAAGTTCTCGTTACATGTGCAGGAATATCTGTCTCATATAAGGATCGTGGATTTTCCCCCTTTGAAAAAGGGGGATTTTATGGAAGATTATTCATTAAAGAATCTCCCCTGTCCCCTCTTTTCCAAAGAGGGGGATTATTGCTAAGGATGCTGTATTTATTTAGCTTATTGTGGAAATGGACATGCTAACGCGAAGACTTTATCCTTTGCATCGGCCACGGGAATAGGATTACAATAGAAATATGAAAAAGGATTTTCTCACAGGCAAAAGCTATGCAGTTGAAACGGGAAAACTGCATCTGCCGTGCCCCCACAAGGAAAAATCAGGG
>CP070788.1:2373003-2378527 GCA_020346765.1 Nitrospiraceae bacterium | reverse complement strand
AAAGACGTGAGGGAACTGAACCTTCCCCGGGGTAGGATTCAGCTGAGGTTCATGGACATTGCTTCCCGGGTGCAGCCGGCAACAGTGTACATCCGGTCTCTCAAGGACCCGGAAAGCCTGGGCATCCTGGAGCAGAACTACGAATACGACCTCCTGAACCCTCAGAAGCTCCTCGATAAGTATGTGGGCAAAAAGGTCAGGCTCTACATGAAGAACTATTACACTGAACGGGAAGAGACCGTGGAGGCCCTGGTGCTTTCGGCCAACGAAAATCCCATATTTCAGATCGGTGATGAAATATCTTACGGACACCCCGGGAGGATAATCTTCCCCGGTGTTCCGGAAGACCTGATCTCTCGGCCGACCCTTGTGTGGCTGCTGGAGAACTCCCTGGGGTCGCCCCAGACAGTCGAGGCGGCCTACCTGACAGACGGCATAAGCTGGAGGGCCGACTATATCGTTACCCTCAGTAAAGACGATGACAGGGCGGACATGGCAGGATGGGTAACCATTGACAACCAGAGCGGCGCTGCCTACCGTGACGCGAAGCTCAAGCTTGTGGCGGGCGATGTCCACAGGGTGCAGGAGGGCCGGGGGAGGCGGGACGATGTGATGTACGTACCCGCGGCGCGGGCCGCTGAAGAGCAGTTTGCCGAAGAGCAGTTTTTTGAATATCACATATATACCCTGCAGAGGCCTTCCACGATCAGGAACAACCAGACAAAGCAGATCAGCCTCCTGAGTTCCGAGGGCATCCCCGTGAAAAAGGAGCTGGTCTTTCAGGGGGCCCGGCACTTTTTTCTCAGCCGGTTCAGCGACCGGTTCCCTGACCAGAACGCAGGGGTCTACGTGGAAATAGAAAACAGGATTGAAAACAACCTTGGCATGCCCATTCCCAAGGGGATTGTCCGGGTGTACAAGCACGATCGGGAGGGCAGCCTCCAGTTTGTCGGCGAGGACTCAGTTGGCCACACACCAAAAGACGAAACGATCAGGGTCAGGCTTGGCGAGGCCTTTGATGTGAAGGGAAGCAGGGTCCAGACAGGGTGGAGCAAACTTGCCCGGGACACCTATGAGGCTGAGTTTGAAATATCCCTGAGAAACCACAAGGAGGAAGATGTGGAGGTGCGGGTCATAGAGCCCGTCCCCGGCGACTGGACAGTGATCAGCTCTTCCCACGAGTACAAAAAGGCAGATGCATTTACTGCCGAGTTTCCCGTTACCGTACCTGAGGGCGGGGAGGTGAAGATCAAATACAAGGTGAGGATGAGGTTTTGATTCTACAGGCATCAGGGGCGGCCATCAGGAACGTCTGCCGAGGAAGGATGGCACCGGAAATGAAAACGCCTCTCAGTCCACCTCGTCGAGTTTCAGAAGCGTGCCAGGCTTTGACCCGTACCGGAACACGGTAACCCCCTTGCACCTTTGTTCGTAGGCGAGGAGAAAGGCCTTAGCAACGTCGTCGCGCGAAGCCCGGTGCTTCAGGTTGACCGTCTTTGACACGGCATTGTCCGTGAATTCCTGGAAGGCCGCCTGCATTGCTATGTGGTCTTCAGGGGAAATATCATGGGCGGTTATGAAAAGGCGTTTCACATCGCGGGGGACCTCCCTGATCCCCCGGAGACTTCCCTTTCCGGCAATCCGGTCCATGAGGGCAGTGGTGTAAAACCCCCGCTTCTTAGCAATATCGAGAAAGAGGGGATGGATTTCAAAGAGCTCCTGCTCGAGGACGCGCCTCCGGTAGGCCACGGCAAAGAGGGGTTCAATCCCGCTGGAGCATCCGGCAATGAGCGAGAGGCTGCCTGTTGGCGCGATGGTGGTAGTCGTGGCGTTTCTCATCCCCCCTTTGATTCTGTACGCCGGGGTGTCATACACGGACCCGCTGTAATTGGGAAATACCCCCCGGTCCTTCGCAAGGCCCGATGAGGCCTCACGGGCGCAGTCCCTGATGAAGCGCATCACGGTGCGGGCCATGTGGAAGGCGTCGGGCGAATTGTAGCGCATCCCCAGCATGATGAGGAGATCGGCCCACCCCATGACACCCAGGCCGATTTTCCTGTTTCCCCGGTGCATGGCTTCCACCTGCGGGATGGGGTAGATGTTCGCGTCTATGGCATCATCGAGGAACCGTACGGCGAGCCTGACCGTGGAGTCAAGTCGGTCCCAGTCAATACGTTCTGAAGTTCGGAAGCGCGGAAGTGCGGAAGCACCTTCCGTTCTTACAAACCTGGAGAGGTTGATCGAACCCAGGATGCATGCTTCAAAGGGCAGCAGCGGCTGTTCGCCGCAGGGATTGGTGCTTTCGATGGCCCCCATGTGGGGTGTGGGGTTGTCCCGGTTGATCCGGTCAATGAAGACAAGGCCGGGATCGCCTGTCTCCCAGGCGCTCTCCACGATTTCGTCGAAGACCGCCTGCGCCTTCACGTGACCCGTCACTTCTCCGCTCCGGGGGTTCCGGAGGCGGTAGCTGCTGTTCTTCCTGAGGGCCCTCATGAAATCATCGGTTACCGCCATCGATATATTAAAGTTGCTGAGCTCTTCGGCACGGCGTTTAATCCTGATGAACTCAAGCACATCGGGATGGTCTACCCTGAGAATCCCCATGTTCGCGCCCCGCCGTGCCCCTCCCTGCTTGATCACCTCCGTGGCCGTGTTGTATATCCGCATGAATGACACGGGCCCGCTGGCGATGCCCCCCGTTGATTTCACAATGTCAGAACGTGGCCTCAGGTGGGAGAAGGAAAACCCCGTACCACCGCCGCTCTGGAGAATGAGGGCGGCATTTTTCAGGGTTTCGAAAATGCTTGTCATGGAGTCCTCCACAGGAAGGACAAAACAGGCCGCGAGCTGACCCAGTTCCTTTCCCGCGTTGATGAGGGTGGGGGTATTGGGGAGAAAGAGCAGGGAGCTCATGACATCATAATACCTTTTCTCCCAGTCCGCAGACCTTTCCCCGTAGATTTTCTCGGCGGATGCAATGGCCCGGGCAACGCGGTGAAACATCTCCTCCGGCGTCTCTGTGACCCTGCCATGCTTGTCTTTCAGGAGGTACCGCGCTTTCAGGGCAGTGAGGGCGTTCCTGGTGAGCTTCATGGAGGAATTATATCAGAATGTGTACGGAAGGAGGGAGAAGGCCTACTTCACGATCTCCGTGCCGATTCCCTCCTGCGTGAATATCTCAAGGAGCAGGGCGTGGGGCACGCGGCCGTCGATGATGTGGGTCTTCCTGACATTTCCGTCAATGGCGTTCTGACAGGCCTGGATCTTCGGGAGCATGCCCCCCGTAATCACGCCCGATGAGACGAGGGACTTTATCTTTTTCGTCTGGAGCGTGGAGATCAGCTTCTTCTTTTTGTCAAGGATGCCTTCCACGTCCGTAAGCAGTATGAGTTTTTCCGCCTTCAGCGCCGAGGCCACTTCGCCGGCCACATAATCGGCGTTGATGTTCAGGGTCATGCCGCCCTCGCCGGCGCTGATGGGCGCGATGACCGGGATGAACCCGCTCTGATCAATGGAGGAGAGTATCCTGGGGTTTATTTTTTCCACTTCGCCCACAAGTCCCAGGTCGATGATCTCGGGCACTCCGGTCTCCGGGGAAATCTTGCGTATGATTTTCTTCCGGGCCCTGATCAGGTTGCCGTCCTTTCCGCTCAGGCCGATGGCAAGACCGCCGTGGCTGTTGATGAGCGAAACGATCTGCTTGTTGATCAGCCCTCCGAGGACCATCTCCACAATGTCCACGGTCTCCTGGTCGGTGACCCTCTGGCCGTGAATAAAGGTCGGTGTCTTGCCCATTTTCTCCATGATCGCGTTGATCGTGGGCCCGCCGCCGTGTACGATGACCGGCTTGATGCCGATAAAATTCAGGAGCACGATGTCCTGGGCAAAGGCATTCTTCAGGTTCTCGTCCACCATGGCTGCTCCGCCGTACTTGATGACAAAGGTCTTTCCCGAGAACGTCCTGATGTAGGGAAGGGCTTCGATGAGAATGCCCGCTTTTTCAATGACCGTCTTCATTCCTCCATTCCTCCATTATCACGCCTCATAGGGCGCACCCATCAGCTCGTCTATTTTGGCAGCGATATCATCGGCCTTCATAATCGTCGTGCCCACGAGGATGGCGTCAGCCCTGGTGGCATCGAGGGCCTCCACATCAGCCCGGGAATGGATTCCGCTTTCGCTCACAACGATCCGGTCATCGGGGATGTCCCGCATGAGGCTGAAGGAGATGTCAAGACTCGTCTTCATTGTCACCAGGTCCCTGTTGTTGATCCCCACGATCTCTGCCCCCATATAGAGCGCCGAATCAAGCTCTTTCCAGTTATGGACTTCCACGAGGCAGTCGAGGGAAAGCTCCCCGGCACGATCGTAGAGATCGCTGAGATGCGACCGGTCCAGGGCGGCTGCAATGAGCAGGATCGCGTCAGCACTGTTTGCCCGTGATTCATAGACCTGGTAATCTTCGATGATGAAGTCCTTCCTGATGACCGGCCTCGTCGTCCTTTTCCGGGCCTGGTTCAGGTAGGAAAGACTGCCGGAAAAGTAGCGGCTTTCCGTGAGGACCGATATGGCTGCAACGCCCTTCTTTTCATAGGTGGAAAGAATGTTCTGGGGGCTGAAATCGCGGCGTATGAGCCCTTCCGAGGGAGAGGCCTTCTTCATCTCGGCTATCAGTTTGACATGATCTCCCGGCTCCCGGCGGATGGCTGCTGCAAAGGGCCTCACAGGCTCCATGTCCCGGACCCGCTCCTTCAGGTCCTGCAGAGGGATTTCCGATTTGGTTTTCTGAAGCTCCTCGCGTTTGTGCTGCAGGATTTCCTGGAGAATATTCATGGAAAGATTGTATAGGGAAAAGGACAGGTTTTTCAATCCCTTTTTTCAGCATGAGGGGGCATATCAAATTGACTTTGAAGGCCGGCCCACCTACAATACCTCTGGAGAACCCCTGTGATAATCGACAGCATCAGAGAGGGAATCGGTCTGACCAACAGGAGCCTGCAGCTGGTCTTGATCCGTGTCCTTGTGTCGGCGATAAATCTCGCGGGCCTCCTGTTCTGTCTCGGCGCCGCCGCTGCCGCGGCGATTGCCTACCTGGGGTTTGACCTTGCCCAGGCGCGGGAACTGCTGCCGATTTTGACGCGGAGCCCCCAGGAGTTTCTCGCCCGGTACGCGGGCCTCTTTGTCCTGTTCGGGACCGCCTTTGTCATGTATCTTATTGCCGCTGCCCTTCTGTCTCTCTATGCCCTGGGTGGGGCGCTGGGAATCCTGCGGGACACGGCCCTTTCCGGGGCCTCTGCCTTCCGCCTTTCAGTTTTTTTCCGGGAGGCCAATGCCCGGTACTTCCGGCTGCTGCGGCTTGCGGCTTTCGTTGGCATTGCCGTGCTCCTGCTGTCCCTAGTCCTTTTCACAGCCGGGGGGGCTGCGGCAGTGCTGGTGAAAACCTTCAGGGACACGGAGGGCACCCTTGCTGTGTTCCTGAAATCCTTTACCCTTCTGACGGTCATGGTCTTTACGGCACTGTCTG
>CP070788.1:2363684-2372903 GCA_020346765.1 Nitrospiraceae bacterium | reverse complement strand
CAGGCCTGCAGCACAGGGCAGGCGGGAGTCTGTGAAGCGGGGACGTCTACCTGTGATACGGGCGGATTCTGGGGAGCCTGCGTACAGGACGTGCAGGCATCAGCCGAAGTCTGCGGTGACGGACTGGACAACGACTGTGACGGGGCCACGGACAACGGATTCAACGTGGGAGCGAACTGCACCGTAGGAGTCGGGGCCTGCCAGAACACGGGCAAGCAGGTATGCCGGTCGGACGGGAGCGGGACAGAGTGTAATGTTTCGCCTCTGCCGGCAGGCACAGAGGGGCCGGCAGATGACCCTACCTGCAGTGATGGAGTAGACAACGACTGTGATGGCACGACCGATGGGGCGGACGCGGAGTGTGCGGGATCAGCGACGGCAGCATTTCCTTTCAAGGAAGATTTTGAAAGCGGCTCACTGGCATCCTACTGGGATACAAGGAGCACCGGAAAAGGCAGAATCCTGGTGACAAAAGACGATAACCCCTGCGGCGGCAGCTATCACGTGACCATGGATTCCGGTGAGAGTAGCAGCTATTCTCTGAATGAACTGACACTTACCGTTGATCTTGCCGGGCGGTCAAACGTCAAACTGAGTTTTTACCACAAGGAGTTCAATGACGAAAGCCATGCCCTGCCGTCTGCATTTACCGGATCGTACAACGGAGACGGGGTCTCGGTGAGCGTTGACAACGTCAAATGGTACCGGGTGCAGGGACTGACCAGTGCTGACAATGTAAGTAACTACTGCAAGAGGTTTGTGGTAGATCTCGATACTGCCATCAGGGCAGCGAATATAAACTACAACAGCTCATTCAAGGTCAGGTTCCAGCAGTATGACAATTACTCAATCAGCAATGACGGGTTTGCCTTTGACCAGATTGAGATGGGTGCAGTTGCTGACGGAAAGCCCCCGTACATAGAAAAGATTGAACAGGACAGTGGCGAACCGGGAGACAGGGTAGAAATAAGGGGAAGAGATTTCGGACGGCACCAGACCAACTCGTACGTACAGATCGGCTCTGTACGGGCACAAATCAGATAATGGTCCGCGGACACGATCGAATTCTATGTCCCTGATCTCCGAGAAGGATACGAGTCCGTTTCTGTCTGGGTCAAGGGGTTGCAGAGTAACATAAAATATTTCAGAATCAGGGACTGGGACGGGGACAGGTACAGGGACTGGGACGGGGACGGGGACTAATGACGTACAGGCGATAGCTATGTCTCAGGGCGGCTCCTTGCGGGGGCCGCCTTTTTTTCCAAAAGTACTCAGCAGGTCTCTTCAGCAAACAGCAATCTTACAAGCCTGGTACACACGTCTGATGCGGGCTCAAAGATACTTCTGTAACGGCTCGAATCTGCGAGATTTCCCAGCACAGCGTAATATTTGACAAAAAAAGCGCAATAATAACCTTGACCTCATCCACCATAAAAGGTGAAATAATAAGAAGACTTATGCATTTTTTGCGCAGGGGTCATGTGCGCGCGGATCATCATTGCGTGCTCCGGAGAGGGGGATAGTACGGAGCAGGTGCAGGGAACAACGCATTCATACTCATTACCTGGTAATTTATCACAGCAGGGAGACATATGAACAAGATCCTGGCCATAATCGCTACAATCGCATTCATCACATTTAATTCAGCGCCGTCGGCTGCGCAAGCAGGGAGCCCGGCGCTCTCCATTCCCGGACAGATACCGTCCCTGGGTGGAGGATTGGTAACGGTGCCGGTCAGCTTTATTGCCAATGGAAACAGCATCAGTACTGTTGTTTTTTCCATCGATTATGATCAGGCCCTTCTTACTCTAAATGCTGCTGACGGCAATGCAGATGGAATCCCCGATTCAATAAATATCACGGCTCCGGCCTCATTTTCCGGCAGTGTTACATTTGATCCTGGGGACACTGATGGTGAACTGGACATCAGTATTGCAGACATGACGAGTCCTCTTTCATCACTAAGTAACGGGGTCGTGATGACGATAACATTCTCTGTGGGGAGTCCGCAGAACATAAGCGAAGCTACGGTGAACTTTTCCCTGAACCCAATGGCTTCATACGGCAGCTCAGCAGGCCAGAGTGTGGGAGGTACCGCAACGGGCGGGTCTGTGTTGATCACTCCGTCATCTCCGACAGTGGAGGCAAACTGCTTTGACGGTATGGACAATGACAGCGACGGGCTGGCGGATTGCGCTGACAGCGATTGCGCCGGGGCAACTGATGGGGCATGTGCAACGGGTGTGCCGGGCATCTGCTCGGCAGGAACATTGACCTGCCAGGGAGGGACAGCTGTTTGCGTGGCAAACAGCCAGCCTCAGGCAGAGCTGTGCGACGGCGTGGACAATGACTGCAATGGCGTCATCGACAACGGGTTCAACATTGGCCTTGCCTGTACGGCTGGGACCGGCTCCTGCATGAACAGCGGCCAGTTCATCTGCCGGTCTGACGGCAGCGGGACTGTCTGTAACGTGACCCCTCTGCCCGCGGGGATCGAGGGCCCTGCTGGTGACCCCACGTGCACGGACAGTGTTGACAATGACTGTGACGGCCTTCTGGATGCAGCTGACACAGCCGGATGCACAGCGGGACAGTTTGTTCTTCCTCCCCCGGTCAACCAGAAAATCGGTATCCCGGACAGTGTATTTAATAGTCTTGATGAGCAGGGATGCCGCCAGTGTCATGACAATGAGGCTATTGTCCCGCCGCCATCAAACCTGAACCGCCATCATCTTCGCTATGGCAAGCCCCTCGAAGCGGGTTTCTGCTCTGTCAATAACGCCCAGGCATGCACTGGAGATAACCAGTGCAGTACAGGGATATGTTCTGTCTCGGGAGCGGCATGTGCTGTTGACGGTGATTGCCCCATTGGTCAGACATGCGGTGAACTGTGTATCGGTGACAGCGTAGCCCCTTACCAGGCTGCTCCTGATGGTACGTACCAGTGCTTGACGTGTCATGTGATCAACGAAGTCAGCGGGGTCTATGATATCGATGCTGTCAGGGACTGCCTGTCCTGCCACGAGCAGCTGAACGGTGAGGTGTCCGTCCATCATTTTACGGCGAAGGCACAGAGCGGGGACTGCAAGGTGTGCCACGGCAACGTGGTGAACAACATTGACGACGGCCATTTAATACCAGGCTACGCGCCTTCACTTCTGACGCCAAAGCCAAGCGGCGGCGTCGGCGCCCCCTTTAATGTGGAGGGCAGCGGCCAGGGCGCCTGCAATTACTGCCATTCGACGGGAACAGGATTCCCCGGGTCTGTTGCACCGGGTATGGTTACTGACCCGCTCTTTACCGGACCCTTCGGACCGGTCATGGTGTACCGGAATACTGAGACGCACCACAGCACCGGCCTGGGATACTATGACAATAGCCAGTGCCTCTGGTGCCACAACATGGACAACGTGGGAGAGGCCCCGATCCGCCGCTGTGAAGGCTGCCATGGACTGGAGTCGCTCCATAATATTGCCATTGACTCCGATGATCCTGACAATGTGTTTACCCCGAATGGGGAAAACCCCGGCTGGAGCCATATCGGGAGCAATCAGGACTGCTGGGGATGTCATGGTTATGGAGCAGCTGCGGCCTCGGCGCCGTACAGCGGACCCACGGTCCCTGTAATCGACCGGGCTGACATCGTTAATGTCCTGGCCGGTACAGACACGCAGATAACGCTTACAGGAACGGGATTTGTGAACACCATGAATGGCGTGACATATTCAGCGATTGTTTCCCTCTCAGGCAGCACGGGTATTCCTGTCCAGGTCACCCCTGAATCTGTCAGCGAGAGCACACTTGTTTTTACGGTCCCCGGAACCACTGCGGCAGGGAACTACGAAGTGCGCGCGCTCAAGGAGGACAAGCAGAGCAATCCTGCAGTGATCAGTATCGTGCCAGACGTGACTATAACGTTCATGAAGTGCGATACCAAGGCGAGGCTGCTCACTATTAACGGTATGAATTTTGGAGATCAGTACTCGGGAGCTGAAAACTACATCAATGTCGAGGTGAACGGTGTTGTTGTTACCCCCCTGTCATGGAGCAACACGCAGATTGTTGTGCCTGTTGCTGATTGCAGGCTGGAACCGTTGACCCAGGTCAAGGCATTGTATGGTGCTGAAGAAAGGCTCTGCAGCAAGGGATGCGTTGAGAAGAAGAGGAGACGGCGGTAAGCGCCCGGTCTTACATGAAGCGTGTCCCATTGTTGTTCCGGGGGACGAGAACAAACACATTAATTGATAGAGCAAGGGAAAAAGAACATGGGCAAGACAAATAAAATCTCGTGCACGCCGGCAGCGGTCTTGATTGCTGCCATTTTGTTCAGTGTCCTTTTTGCTCGCGGAACGGGCGCTGCGGCCACATTCGACTATCAGGTCCTCAGTTCTGTCACGAGCAATCTGAGTGCCCCCACTGACGTTGCTCTTGACCGTGTGGGGAATGTGTACGTTGCCGAGTCATCGGCAAACAGGGTGCAGATATACAATTCCAACGGCGTATACCTGAGGACACTGGGGGGCCTCCTGACCCCCCTGTGCGTTGCCGTGGACAGCAGTGACAGGATTTACGTATGCAACAAGCAGAACGGCACGGTCGCTGTGTACAGGCCGGACCTCAGCCTTCTCCACCGGCTTGGCTGGCAGGACGGCCAGGAGGTAGGAGAGTTTGTTCAGCCGAATGACATTGCCATTGACAGCCTGGGCCGTGTCTTTGTCGTCGATGAAGGAGGTGACGGGGTAAAGGTCTACAACCCTGACGGGACACTTAACTTCGAGTTCGGGGGCACGGGCAGGGACAACGGACACTTTAACCGGCCATCGGGGATCGCCATCGATGACGCATCCTCTGAGGTCGCTGTCGTTGACCATCAGTATACGACAGACTCCACGGGAGGTCAGATCGAGGGTGCCAGGATCCAGATATTCGACATGAACGGAGCGTTTCAGAGAGGGTTCCCAAAGTTCGGGAACATGGTAGGGCAGCTCTTTCGGCCCCAGCGCCTCGCCATGGACGGAGAGGGCAGGATTTATGTGACTGATTCTTTTCACAATGTTGTTATTGTCTATGATAAAAGTGACGGCGCACACCTGGGCGATGTGTTCGACCTGGGTGATCCTCTGAGATCTCCCATAGGTATTGTCATGAACAGCAGCAGCAGACTTTACGTAACCTCCCTGATAACGAGGAAGGTAAAGGTCTTCCAGATCCTGACCGGAGGCGAAGTCGTCACTCCCGGTGACTGCAACGGTGACGGGAAGGTTGATGCCGGGGATATTTCATCGCTGGTCATGGAAATCTTTGACGGTGATGGCAATCTGCCTGCTGACGCGCCTGGGGGGACGTTCCCCGGCGACCCCGTGGGTTCCGATGCAAACAGTGACGGCCTTGTTGACATGCAGGATATCTCTTGCACGGTCCATATCATTTTCAGCGGTCCCGGGGCCTGCAATTAGCAGGGATCGGGCAGCACCGGCTCTCCAGGAAAAAGCGGAGACGGTGAATAGCCGAGCCCTGGAGACAGAGCATGGAGCAGCCCCGATGCTGCCCATGAAACCCTCGTGCTCGTTATCATAGCGTGTGTTTTTCAAGCTCGGGGTGTAAGCACCGCTCCCAATCCGTTTTTCAGCAACCCTGATACACTGCATGACTACTCCAGGTGCTCCGTGGTTATCCAGAGCGTTTGACCATGCTCACGCAGAAGACCCGTCGAAGGGCGATCATTGCCTGCCATGGTTCATCAGGGGTAGCAGGAAAACGGGCTGTTCTTATCGCTGCATCTGGGATATAATAGACAAACTAATTCTTGATCCCGGAGGGTGGTCCATGGATGACTATGAGAGAGAGATGGAGATCATTGCGTTGTTGTCCAATGTGGATGAAGCCTATACCTATACCACCTGCGCCAGTGACGTGGTCGAGCACGCCTGCAGGGGAACCGGGGACCAGCGCCAGATAAAGCTTATTGAAGTGGAATATTTCCGGGATGCCGGTCTCAGGACAGACAAGGCCAATTTTTGTGATCAGTGCCGGACAGTCTTTGTGTATAAAACAGGGCCATAGCGCAAAGGCGAGAAAGCTCAGGTGGCTATGCATTTGTTCATCGCCACCTGAAGCATGGGCTGTGGGCAATAGGCGACAGACGGGCTGGAGCAGAAGCACATAAAAAGGGGCAGCCCATAGGGCTGTCCCTTTCTTATTTGATGAAAGCTATAAGCGTATCATTTTTTTCTCTTGTTCTTTATCTGTGCCTGCGCAGCGGAAAAGCGCGCAATGGGGACCCTGAAGGGGGAGCAGCTTACGTAGTCAAGGCCTGCGTTGTGGCAGAACTCCACTGATTTTGGCTCGCCGCCGTGCTCGCCGCAAATGCCCAGCTTCAGGTTCTTCTTCACCTTTCGGCCTTTTTCCACGGCGAGCTTCATGAGGGCGCCCACACCGTCCGTGTCAATGGAGATAAAGGGGTCTTCCCGGAGTATTCCCTCTTCTACATACTGGGGGAGAAACCTTCCCGCGTCATCCCGTGACAGGCCGTAGGTTGTCTGAGTGAGATCATTCGTTCCGAATGAGTAAAAGTCGGCCACGGCAGAGATCTCGTCAGATGTTACACAGGCGCGGGGGAGTTCGATCATGGTTCCCACCGTATAGGGGACTTTTACCTTTGCCTTTTTCTGGACCTCGTTAGCCACAGAGACGACGACGGCCTTCATGGCCTCCAGCTCCTTCACATGGCCGACCAGGGGTATCATGATTTCCGGAATGACCCTGAACTTCTTTTTCCTGAGTTCGCAGGCCGCTTCCATGATCGCCCGGGCCTGCATGGCATAAATCTCCGGGTAGGTGACGCCCAAGCGGCACCCGCGGTGGCCCAGCATTGGGTTAAACTCATGGAGCGACTTGTTCTTGGTATCGAGCTGGCTGAAGGGGACCTTCATGCCGGAGGCGAGGTCCCTCAGCTCTTTTTCTGTGTGGGGAAGGAACTCATGAAGCGGGGGATCAAGGAGCCTGACTGTGACCGGCAGGCCGTTCATTGCCTTGAAAATGCCAATGAAGTCCTTCTTCTGAAAAGGCAGGAGCTTGGCAAGGGCCTTCTGCCGCCCCTCCAGCGTGTCGGAGAGGATCATCTCCCTCACCGCCCTGATCCTGTCAGGCCCGAAGAACATGTGCTCGGTCCTGCAGAGGCCGATGCCTTCAGCGCCGAACTTGATCGCCATCTTCGAGTCTTCGGGAGAGTCGGCGTTGGTCCTGACCTTGAGGGACCTCACCTGGTCTGCCCAGGTCATGAGTTCCTTATACCACTTATTATGATCAGGATTGGCAGCAAGGAGCTTGAGATCTCCTTCAAATACCCTCCCTTTGGTCCCGTTCAGGCTGATCCAGTCGCCTTCCCTGATGACCTTGCCGTTAACATGGATGACCTTGCCCCTGACATCGATCTGGAGATCAGAGCAGCCGACGATGCAGCACTTGCCCCAGCCACGCGCAACGAGGGCGGCGTGGCTCGTCATCCCTCCCTTTGCAGTCAGGATGGCCTGGGCTGCATGCATACCGTGGACATCCTCCGGAGATGTCTCGTTTCTCACGAGGATGACCTTTTCACCCTTTTTGGCCCAGGCTTCGGCATCATCGGCCGTGAGGACGACCCTTCCCTTTGCCCCGCCGGGGCCTGCAGGAAGGCCCTTGGCAAGCTGAACGGCCTTTTTCTCGGCGCCGGGATCAACACTGGGGTGAAGGAGTTCATCTATCTGGTCGGGTTTTACGCGGAGCAGGGCCGTTTCCTTTGTGATAAGCCTCTGCTTAGCCATCTCCACTGCCATGCGGATGGCTGCCTGTCCATTGCGCTTTCCCACACGCGTCTGCAGCATCCAGAGCTTTCCGTCTTCAATGGTAAATTCGATGTCCTGCATGTCCGTATAATGGTTCTCCAGTTTCTTCTGGTAACGAAAGAGCTCCCGGTACAGCCTTGGCATTGCCTCTTCAAGGGAGTGGAGGTGGCGGGTATCAGCGGTCTTGCCTGCCTCATTCACAGGATTGGGGGTCCTCAGACCCGCGACCACGTCCTCTCCCTGTGCATTGGGAAGCCATTCTCCGAAGAACATGTCTTCACCTGTGGCAGGATTACGGGTAAAGGCCACGCCCGTGGCGGAATTGTTCCCCGTATTGCCGAACACCATGGACTGGACGTTGACGGCCGTTCCCCAGTGCTCGGGAATGCCTTCAATCTTCCGGTAAGACACGGCACGCCGTCCCATCCAGGACTGAAAGACCGCGCCGATGCCTCCCCAGAGCTGCTCCAGCGGATTATCAGGGAAGTCCTTCTTCAGCGTTTGTTTGATGATCCTCCTGAACTGGTCACAGAGCTTTTTCAGGTCATCCACGGTGAGGTCAGTGTCGTTTCTGTATCCCCTGTCCTTCTTTATTTTTTCAAGGGCCGTTTCCAGTTTGTGACGGATCGCGTCATGGTCCGAGGCCGGCTCTACCCCCGCTGCCTTTTCCATGACAACATCGGAGTACATCATCATGAGGCGTCGGTACGCATCATAGACGAATCGCGGATTTCCCGTTTTTCTGATCAGGCCGGGTATGGTTTTAGTTGTCAGGCCGATGTTCAGAACGGTCTCCATCATGCCGGGCATGGAACTCCGCGCTCCCGAGCGCACCGAGACAAGGAGGGGATCATTGACGTCGCCAAGATTTTTCCCCATGATCTTCTCCACCCTGGCCAGGGCAGCGTTGACCTGACCTTTCAGCTCCTTTGGATAGCGTCGGTTGTTTTTATAATAGAGCGTGCATACTTCCGTGGTGATGGTAAATCCCGGGGGAACAGGAAGCTTGAGCTGCCGGTGTCCTGCCATTTCGGCGAGATTTGCGCCTTTACCCCCCAAAAGGTTTTTCATTCCCGCATTGCCGTCAGCTTTGCCGTCTCCGAAAAAATAAACATATTTTTTGGCCATTCCAGTCCTCCGATCAATTGATGTGGTTTAGAATGCTCACTGAAACTGTCTGTAAGAGTGATTATTTTACTAAAATGAACCGGCTAAATTCAAACTTTAAGATAGCAGGCAGGCATTTTGTCTACAGTATGGGTTAAATTACACAATGGAACAATCATAATTCCGCGATGAGGCCTTTTCCTCTCATGAAAAATAGGTGTATTGACCTGGTATAAAAAATGCATGGAACGATTGCACAAGAAGTCTCTGGGCAGGGCCGCATCAAGCG
>CP070788.1:2354056-2363584 GCA_020346765.1 Nitrospiraceae bacterium | reverse complement strand
CAGATCTTCCGCTGTTTTTGAAACGTTCCAGTTGTGCTCCTGGAGCTTCTTGAGAATGAAATCCTTTTCAAAGTGCTCCCGTGCATCGCGCAGTGTCTTGAGGCCACTGTAGTCCGATTTCATTCCCCTCACTGGCTGGACTTCCTTTACATCGATTATATTATCGGGATTCATGATGACAAAACGTTCGATGACGTTCTTCAGCTCGCGCACGTTCCCGGGCCAGTCGTATTCCATCAGTGTCCTCAGCGTCGACTTGCTGACCCTCTTTTTCATCTGTCCGTACTGCTGGGCAAAGTTGACCAGAAAATGCTCAACGAGGAGGGGAATGTCGCTTTTCCGTTCTCTCAGGGGAGGCACATGGATGGGAATAACGCTGAGCCGGAAATAGAGGTCTTGCCGGAAATTCCCTTTCCGGATTTCCTCCTCGAGGTCCTTGTTCGTGGCCGAAATGATTCTGACGTCCACCTTTATTTTCTTGCTGCCCCCGACCTTCTGGAACTCCTGGGTCTCCATGACCCTGAGCACCTTTGCCTGGGTCACAAGAGACATGTCCCCGATTTCATCAAGGAAAAGGGTCCCTTCATGGGCAAGCTCAAACTTGCCCCGTTTGCTCTCAAAGGCCCCTGTAAAGGACCCCTTTTCGTGGCCGAAGAGTTCGCTTTCGATAAGCTCGTGGGGAATTGCCGCACAGTTGACCTCGACGAAATCGTTGTTCCGCCTGTCGCTTCCTTCGTGAAGGGCCCGTGCCACGAGTTCCTTGCCTGATCCGCTTTCCCCGTAAATAAGAACACGGCCCTGGGAAACGGCGGCCTTTGCGATCTTGTCTTTGAGTTCACTTATTTTGTGGTTTTCGCCAATGATCTCCCAGTGACGGGAGATGCTGCTCTTCAGCGCCCTGTTTTCCTTTTCCAGTCCACGCTTCTCAACGGCCCTCCTCACGAGGATCAGCACTTTGTCCAGAGAGAGCGGTTTTTCCAGAAAGTCATAGGCCCCGAGCTTGATCGCGTGAACGGCCGTATCAATGGTGCTGTGGCCGGAGATCATGAGCACGCACACGTCGTTTTTCAGCTTCCTCAGACTCTTGAGTGTTTCGATTCCATCGATACCCGGCATCCAGACATCCAGGAGAACCACATCAGGAGAAAATTCGGTGAACTGCTCCAGTGCGCTTTCGCCTGACGACGCAGTTGCGACCTCGTGCCCTTCGTCCTCGAGGATCTCCGTCAGGGCATCGAGGATGCCCTGCTCGTCATCAACTACCATTATTCTGGCTTTAGCCGACTTTGCCATAACGTGGATACGCTCCCTGCAATCCTGTAATTATACCTTAGCAGGGTGGAGTTTTGTCCATGCGCAAGCCCCGGTGCGAGATGACGGTGTCGCCAAAGGACACGGTCCTGGTCATGGATGCTCTAGGCGACGGACAGGGGAGCGCAGAAGATTGTCACAGAACAGTGCGCTTATTTCTGGCCCACAGGAATTTCAATGATAAACTGCGTCCCTTTCGGCCTGTTGTCCTGCACTCGTATGTATCCCCTGTGCTTGGAAATGATGCTGTTCACGATTGCCAGCCCCAGTCCTGTTCCTTCCTTTTTGGTCGAGAAGTAGGGAAAGAAGAGCTTGTCTCTGTCCTCCTTCCTTATCCCGATACCGGCGTCAATCACTTCAATCCTGATGAGGTCCAGGACAGAGTCGTAAAGCACGTTCAGCCATATCCTGTCTGTCTTTGACTGGATGGCGTTGTCGATGAGGTTGATCAGCGCCATTTTGATCTGCTTCCGGTCGAGCTCCACCTCGGGGATTTCCCCGGAAAGGGAGGGGAGAATTTCCACGTCCTTCAGGTTGCTGTACAGTTCAAGCACCTCGCCGACCATTGCCCTGACGTCCGTCGGTTCAAGGCTGATCTTCGGCATTTTGCCGAAACGGGAAAATTCGTCAACAAGGGAGCGGAGGCTGTCCACTTCCTGGACGATGGTCCTGGTGGACCGGACCAGCACATCTTCAAGGTCAGGGGCGTTATCATTCCATTTTTTCAGAAGCCGTTCGGCAGAAAGCCTGATAGGGGTCAGGGGGTTCTTGATCTCGTGGGCTATCCTCTTGGCGACTTCCTGCCACGCAAGGGCCCTCTGGGCCATGATGATCTCCGTGAGGTTGTCAAAAACCGTGAGTGTACCGACGAACTTGCCCTCTGAGTCCTTGATGATCGTGGTGTATACCCTGAGATCCATGGGCCTTCCGTTGAGGTATATGTGAATCTCCTTTTCTACTGCGCCAAATCCCTTCTCGCTGAGATACCGCACCATGGAGCTGAGTTCATCGGAGTTGAGGCGGTCGATGAGGTCTTTGTAGCTGCTTCCTTCCAGGGCCTCCCGCTCAACACTGAGCAGTGAGCAGGCTGCGTTGTTGAGAGTATTGACCCTTCCGGAGCGGTCAAAGAAGATGACGCCTGTGTGTATGCTTTCAAGTATGGACTCCATGCTGATGCGCCTCCGGTCCGACTCCTTGTAGGCCCTTTCAAGAGACTGTTTGCCGCTGCGGAGGTCATCGAGCATTGTATTGAACGAATTGATGAGCAGGCCGATCTCGTCGTCCCTGTCAAGATTGATCCTGAAATCCAGATCGCCGTGAGCAACGGTCTTGGTTGCTTCTGCAAGGGACTGGATTGGCACGGTGATTCCCTTGGCGATGCGGAGGGATACCCAGAGGGCGAGAAAAATGATGAGAAGGGCAGCGATGGTCAGCACGAGGAAATAAAGAAACCGGATGGGGTTCTGCTGCAGTTTGATCTGAACATACTCGTTGAAGGCCCGCTGGATGGACTCCATCTTGGCGACAAGGTCCCGGGGGATGACCGCTTCGACAACAACCACAGCCGTGACCTCCCCGTTCTCCATGACGGGCGCAGCAGCCCTGATCACATCACCGCTGTCCGTGGACAGGACGTTGGTGCCTGCCCTGCCGGCAAATGCCTGGTCTGCCAGAGGAGAATCGCCCGGGTGCTCCAGCACAGAGATCCTGTACTCAGGGGGCATCGAATCGCTCGGCGAGGCTTCGTTCAGCATTCCTTTACCTGAGGCCAGAAGGGCTGCGAAATTCAGGGCGCTCCGTCGCTCCTTCTGATAGAGAGTCCGCGCGATGTCCATGGATTCAAATATGGGTTTCTGGATTTCCAGGGAAAACCAGGTGTCAATGGAATTGTTAATCAGCTGGTTTGAAAGGAAGAACAGAAGCGCTGAGGGAATCAGGACCAGACCGAGAAAGGAAACAACCAGCTTTGTCCTGAATTTAGATCCGATGGCCTTACGCTTTTTCTCCGTATAAACATGGAAGAGGTTTCTCCCCACGAAGAATATGAGCAGCAGGAGATAGAGCACAATGTTAACGATGATGAAGATCAGGCCGATTTTAATAAGAAGGGAGCCATGCTCTATCCCGATCCAGTTCAGGACAACGCCGGTGATGATGATTGCCAGAACGCTGATGATAAAGAGGCCGAGAAGGACCTTGAGGTTTTTCATTAATTGTACCTGATCAGGAAGGGCTCTGATTCCCGTGCCAGGCTCATCTCCACCTCGGGAATGACATGCATGAGAAAACCGATGAGTGGAAGCTGTTCAAGGCTTTTCGATTCAAGGACGATCCTTATGTAATATGTGCCGGGATCCAGCTCCTTCACATGGGCCAGATTGACATCCCGTACGGTGAAAATCCAGTCCTTCGCCGGTTCATAGTCCGCAAAGTATCTGTCGCTCCGGGTGATGCCATCAAAGGATGAGACAAGGAATTGATCCCTCAGATTGTCGTACCTGACAACCCTTTCAATTCGTTTGGAGACCACAAACTCATCGGGCCAGAACATCCACACCCTGAGCAGTTCAATGGTAAAGATCACGGCCTTGTCCACCCCTGACTTGATGTGGGATTCAAGCTCAGCCACATTCTTCACGTGCGTGTTTACGATAATGTTGTTGTCCAGGATATTCAGATGAGGCCCTATAATCTCAGGGCCGGTGGCAGCTCCGCCGGAGGCGGCGATGAGGAAGATCATGAAGGAGGTCAGCAGAATCAGGACGTTTTTCATATGCGTCTTGACAACAGGATAAAAATTTATTTTGATTATACCATACGGATAACGGTCAAGAGTTTGCGGCGGGGCTTTCATCATCCCCGGAAAAGGAGGAGAGCATGGAGTTAAAGGCGATAAAGGTTCAAGTACCTGACGGCTGTAATGTGATCATGGGCCAGACGCATTTCATCAAGACGGCAGAGGACCTCTTTGAGATTCTTGCCGTGCATGTACCGCAGGGTAAGTTCGGCCTTGCATTTACGGAAGCATCTGGCCCCTGCCTGATCAGGTGTGAAGGCAATGATCTCCACCTCATTGACACTGCGGTTGCCAACATGGAAAAAATAGGCGCCGGACACGTGTTTATTATTGTCATGAAGGACGCCTTTCCTGTGAGCGTGCTCAACGCTGTCAAAAACTGTACTGAAGTTTGCTCCCTGTTCTGCGCCACGGCGAATCCCCTGGAGGTTATTGTCATCGAGACCGGGCAGGGCAGGGGAATTCTCGGTGTTGTGGACGGCTCTTCGCCCAAAGGGGTGGAAAACGGCACCGACCGGGAGAAGAGAAGGGAGTTCCTGAAGACGATCGGATACAAGCGCTGAGGCGGGGGAAAAAGGCCTCCGCCGAGCCGGTGAATTTCTTGCTGCACAGGAGGCTGTGCTGCGGGCGCTGATCACTGCCAGCGGTGTGTTCTCTGCTCCAGCATAATGATAATTAACTTGAATAAATGGTTCTTAACAATCTGAATAATATGTAAATTATGATGATACTAGTCAGCCTATAGACATTCATTGTGCATCGTGATAGCATAGAAGGGTTATTGAAAGGTCATTCTGCAGACATTACTGAAGGCCTTCCGGAATAATGGCGCAGATCAGTGCTGTAGAGCTTGGCTCCCCCGAATAACTTCATGTGAGTATATGAATCTGACAATTTTTTCCCGGCTTGTCATTGGCTATCTTGTCATATTTGTTCTGGCGATGACGGTGAGCATTTACGCAATCTCGCAGCTTCGCCAGTTCGAGGAAGTGACCCGCTCTATCATCAATGTGGACAACCGCTTCCTTGAGTACAAGAAGAAGATGTCGGACATCATCCTTTCCATGATCAGATACGAAAAAAAATTTGTCATCATGAAGGATGAAGGCCTCTATCAGCAGTTTCTCCGTGAACGGGCTGTGTTTGACAGTCAACTCTCGGAGCTTACACTGCTCGCCGATGGTGAAGAGGCCAGGGACATGATCGACCGTCTGAGGCAGCACAAACAGCATTACCAGACGTTATTTGATGATGAAGTCGGGCACCTCACTTCAGGCACCGAGTATGATGATGAAAAATACCGCAAGGACAAGGAATATGCAGTGAGTGTGATTATGGCATCTCTGAGAGACCTGGAGGAGTACAGCCAGGGCAGCACTTATCAGAAATTCAAGAAGCTGAGGAAGGCCGATGTCCGGGCGAGCAAGGTTGCCATTGTCATAGGGCTCGTTGCCCTCATATTCGGTATCATTATTTCGATTTTCATTACGATCAGCATAACGAGGCCGCTGTCTGTTATCAAGAAGAAGACAGCTGACATAGCAAAAGGGAACTTTGATACTGAGGTAACGATGCCCTCCCCACCGGAGATAAGAATGCTTGCTGAATCGTTCAACTTCATGTGCAGCAGACTCAAGGAAATCGACAGAATGAAGTCGGACTTTTTTGCGCTCATGTCCCATGAACTGCGGACACCGCTTACCACGATCAGGGAGGGAGTCAGCCTCTATATCGAGGGGCTTCAGAGGCGGCAGGAACCGGAAAAGCAGAAGAGGCTCCTGACGATTGTTCATGAAGAATGTAACCGCATGATCAATCTGGTAAACTCACTCCTCGACCTGTCCAAAATGGAGGCAGGTATGATGACCTATAACTTCTGCAAGTCAGACATTCCTCCTCTGATCGCCAGGATTACGGGCGAGATGGAGCCCCTGGCAATGACCAGGAACATCAGGCTTGAAACGGACATTGGCGGAGACCTGCCCCTGGTAAAAATTGACGCTGAACGGGTGCTTCAGGTGCTCAGGAACCTGGTCGGAAATGCATTGAAATTTACCCCTGAAGAGGGGCGCGTCAGGGTCCTGGCCCAGGCAGAAGAGAACGTGGTGAAGGTCTCCGTGTCTGATTCCGGCACGGGCATATCACAGGACAAGATTGATACAGTATTCAGCAAGTACCACCAGGAGGCCCTGGGCAATTCGGGCAAAATAGCCGGAACCGGACTGGGGCTGGCTATTGTACGGCAGATCGTGAACGACCATGGAGGCAAGGTTTGGGTAGAAAACACATCAGAACAGGGAAGCACCTTTTCCTTTGTATTGCCTGTCTGAGCGTGCTCCTTTTCTCAGCATGTTCCACCTCCCGGGAAATGGAGAGGCATCAGGACGCCCGTTCAGGCGTTGAGCGGCCCGAAGGAAATGATGCGGCAGCCGTGTTTGACAGGGCGCTCGAAGAAGAGGAGCAGGTGCTGTCGCTTTCCAGTGACCTCACGCCGGAAGACGAGGTCCTGTACAACATAGGCATAAGGTATGCCGACCCTGACAATGAAGGCAAGGATTATGAAAAGGCGAGGGAGACCCTCAATGAGCTTACCGTCATCTTTCCCGAAAGTCCGCTGGTGCGGAAGGCCAGGACAGTGATATCGCTTCTTGACGGACTCAGTGCGGCAGGGAGATACATTGATGAGAAAGAAAAGGAAATGGCGTTACTTGCTGAAAAGAACGCGTCTCTGAACCATTTCTTTGCCGGGCAGAAGCTTCTTGCGGCCGGAAATTTCAGAAAGGCACAGGATGAAAGCCAGAAGATGCTTGCCGGCGATGGCAAACAGCCCCTGGGAGATGAGGCGCTTTTCAATCTTGGACTGATCTCCGCGCACAGTGAAAACCCTGACAAGGATTTTGATGCATCGGCCGGCTATTTCAGGAGGCTGATAGAGGAGTACCCTCAGAGTCCGCTGGCAGAGCAGGCGAAAGTCTGGCTTGGTGTTCTGACGGTGCTCGAGAAGTCAAAGCAGGTTGACATTGAAATAGAGGAAAAGAAAAAGGAACTGGAGAAATAACGGTATGGCACAACACCGAATATTAGTGATTGACGATGACAGCAACCTCCTTGAGGTTCTCCGGATGAGGCTGGAAGCGGCCGGTTACGACGTCGTGACGGCCCTCAGGGAGGAGGATGCCATCGAGCAGGTCAGGACCCAGGTTTTTGACCTTGCAATTATCGATCTGCAACTAACAACGAGCGACGGCATAACGGTGATGTCCGACATGCACCGGATCAATCCAGACATACCCGCGATCATACTCACCGCCCACGGGAGTATTGAGAGTGCGGTCAGTGCCATGCAGAAGGGCGCATACAGCTATGTGACCAAGCCCTTTGATCCGAGGGAGTTGCTCTTTCAGGTTGAAAAGGCCCTGGAAAACCGGAGGCTATCGCTGGAGATCAGACGGCTTAAGGAACTCCTTGACGAGCGCTATGAGTTTTCTAACATCGTTGCCAAGAGTGAAAAGATGCAGCATGTGCTGGCACAGGTATCTCTTATCGCGAAAACGGACTCGACCGTCTATATCCATGGCGAAAGCGGCACGGGGAAGGAGCTGATCGCAAAGGCAATACACACATCGAGCGAGCGGAGGGACAAGCCCTTTGTGGCAATTAACTGCGCGGCCCTTCCCGAGACCCTGCTGGAAAGCGAACTCTTTGGATATGAAAAGGGAGCCTTTACCGGTGCTGTCCAGAGCTCGAAGGGGCTCTTTACGCAGGCCCATGGAGGGACAATGTTTCTGGACGAGATCGGGGACATGCCCCTCTCGCTCCAGAGCAAAAGCCTGCGCGTTCTTCAGGAGCGGCAGTTTCTTCCCCTGGGGAGCCAAAAGCCCGTGACCGTTGATGTGAGGGTCATTGTCGCCACGAACAAGGACCTCTGGAACGAGGTGAAAGAGGGCCGCTTCCGGGAGGACCTGTACTACAGGATCCATGTCATCCCTGTGGTGCTCCCCCCGCTGCGGGAGAGGAAGGAGGACATCCCCCCGCTCGTGGATTACTTCCTGCACAAATTCAGCAAAAAGATGAAAAAGAAGGTAAAGGCGCTGACGTCTGAGGCTATGCAGAAGTTGATGCTCTATGACTGGCCCGGGAACGTGCGGGAACTGGAGAACAAGATTGAATTTGCAATGGCCATGACCCGGGCTAACGTGATTACCGATGACCTTATTCTCTACGGCGGCGATCAGGCCCCGGACAAACTTAAGTCGTTTAAAGAGGCGAAGTCGGAGTTCGAAAAGCAGTACCTGCTCAATCTCCTCAAACTCACCCATGGCAACGTGAGCCGGGCCTCGGAGCTTGCCGGCAAATACCGTGCTGACTTTTATCAGCTCCTGAAAAAGTACAACCTCAAGCCGGAGACCTATAAGACTCACTGACGTACTGTCTTCAGGCCTGTGCAGCAATCGGGAGAAGGATAAGCTCTCTCTGTACCATGAACGATTTTCCCTGCTCATGTGCTACAATAAATGCACGCTTCTGCTACCCGGCGAGGAAAGACGATGATTCCAGATCTCCGATACAATCAGGACGGACTTATCCCTGCTATCGTGCAGGATGCAGGCAGCGGGGACGTGTTGATGATGGCCTACATGAACAGGGAGTCGCTCAAGCGGACTCTTGAATCAGGGAAGACCTGCTTCTGGAGCAGGTCCCGCCGGACGTTCTGGACTAAGGGGGAGACATCGGGCAATGTCCAGATCGTCAAGGAAATCCTCTACGACTGCGACGAAGACACACTGCTCATCAAAGTGGAGCAGAAGGGCACAGGTGCCTGCCATACGGGAAACAGGACCTGCTTTTTCAGGAATTTATAAATAGAGGGTAAATGAGAAAGCGGGTAAGCGGGAAAGAATAATCTCAGAACACTGCTCATGTCGTTTCTTCCGTACTTACGAACTTACCCACTTACTCACTTCAGATCTTCTGCACTTTCAAGAGGGGACATGATGAACCTGGGGGACAGAGGGGAAGGGCTCGCCGAAACTTTTCTCAGGAAAAAAGGCTACAGGATCCGGGAAAGAAATTACCGGACAAAGACCGGTGAGATCGACATTATTGCCGATGACGGGAACACCCTTGTATTTGTTGAAGTGAAGACGAGAGAGAGTATTGCCTGCGGACTGCCCTTTGAGGCCGTTACCGCGGCCAAGAAGAGAAAACTGGCCAATACCGCCCTCCTGTATCTGAAAAACCTGAGGCAGGTGCCGCCCTGCCGATTTGATGTGGTGAGCATCTATTTCGAAAAGGGCAGACCAGAGTGCGAGCTTATCAAGGACGCCTTTGAGGTGTGATGACATTAAATATGGTATCAGTTATCTAATATCTTCACTTCAGTTAACATCTTTACATGAAAGAGGTAAGCCTGTATCAAA
>CP070788.1:2336230-2353956 GCA_020346765.1 Nitrospiraceae bacterium | reverse complement strand
CCCTGCCTTTGCGCCCTTTCTCTTCGCTTGCACGCTGTCTTTGAGCGTCAGGCTGCTCTTTGGCAGACTGGCAGCGGAAAAGACGCTCTCCATATCTTTTTTGTGCCTGCCCCTGTTTTTTACTTTGAAGCAGATACCTGCCAGGTTCTTCCCGTTGAACTGTTTTTTCCAGGCAACGTCGCCCAGGAGCATGACCGAGGACTTGTTGTCAGGGAGCTTGAGGTTCATCTCAAGGCTATCATTCTGGGTAAAGGCGGAATCCCGTGATTCAAGGCAGAGCCCGCTGCCTGAGATGTTTCTCGTGACGGCCTTCATATATCCTGCCGACGCCAGTGCAGGCCTGAACAGCACGGTAAGAGGAAGTTCAAACCGTTTCAATTTTCTTTTCGTTGTTGCCATTGCTTCATCCCTTTCCCTGTGCATGCTCGCATGCACTGATATAAGAACTTTTTTGACAAATCGACCAAAGTCGGTCTTCATATTTTAAGAATAATATAAGAAAGCGGGCAAAAAGTAAATACGACAAACAACGTGCCTCGGGACATCGGCGCGCGGCCTCAGCCGGCGTGAGGGGACCGGCTTATGACATGAACACACTCCCGCAGCTGGTCCCGCAGGGTACCGGGTCTGAATCCCAGGGCAAAGGCCCGTGCACTGTCCAGGGAAACGTCCGGTGCCCGTCTGGCAGCAGTGGCCACATCAGCCTGACGGCACTGCATCATCCGGGCCTCCCTGATGCCCAGGGCATCCATGAGGAGAAGGCCGAAGCAAAAGCGGGAAATACGCTCGGCGCCTCCCAGGTGGAGCAGCCCCTGCGTCTTGACGAGGGCAAGAAGAAGGCCCTCAGCAGCGGTCCGGCCGCTGACGGGCGTCCTGAACTCATCAACGAAAAGCTTCAGCTCCCTCCCCTCCCTGAGCGCCGCGACCATGGACATAAAAAAACTTGATGCTGCCGGGCCGGGGTCTCCGAACATGAGGGGCATCCGGCAGACTGCTGCTTCGGGATAGGCCTTCAGGACGTGCTCCTCGGCACGGGCCTTTTGCTCTCCGTACACATTCACCGGGCTTACCGGGGCATGTTCCCCGTAGGGGGGCCGAAGACCGTCAAAGACCAGGTCCGTGGAGGTAAAGGCAAATGGGATCGAACGGTCGGCGCAGAGTTTGGCAAGAATCAGTGCTGCGTCCACATTGATCCGCTGCGTCTCAGCCCTGTGCTGTTCGCAATAGTCAGGCCGGGAGTTAGCGGCCGTGTGAATGACCGCATCGGGCCCTATGTCTCCCATTATGCGCTTGAGCCGCCTGAAATCAGTGAGGTCGACCTGAACAAAGGTTGCCCCCGGGGCAATCACGGGATGGGTGCACCAGGTTCCCCAGACGTCCCACTCCTGTTGTGCCGTGCGGCAGAGATTCCAGCCCAGAAATCCACTGACGCCGGTAACGAGAAGCTTCTTTTTTCTTTCTTTTTGTTTTTCCACTCTTCCGCGCATCCGCTCTTCCGTACTTTATGCTACGTTCTCAAGAGAAAAATATCCCAGAAAGACTTTTCTCGTTCCGATCTCATAATAAAACCGTCCCAGATAGAGATGATCTTTATCCAGGCAGCGCAGGAAATCCCGCAGTCCCTTGAGAAAAAAAGAATTTTCAGGCCTGTCGTAGGTGATGACCGCTGCGCGTCCCCTGTTAATATCAGCACAGGACCCCTCCTCAATGGCAAAATATCCCCAGGCCCTGTTCATGAGCACGTTATGGCCGGCAAGACCGCCGCGCTCCCGGTAAATGACCTTCCTGTGGGAAAGCCTCCTGAGGCTCGGCCAGGGGAAGAGCATGTCCACGCGGTATTCGCCGGGGAGGGCTTCCATGTCAGGTATGGCCGCATTGATAAAGAGGTTTTTCAGTTCACAACTGTTAGACGGGAGTTTTACCACATTTCTATTATCACATATTTACATGGTGCTTCTGGGCTATCCTTGACCATTTTGCGAAGGGCGGATCATTATAACTCCTTGTAAAATAAATTTTTAGCGTTTTCGAATAGAAATTCTTTACCGGTCTTCCCGGTCTGCCGGAGCTATCAGACCGGCAGGAACAGCGATCACAAGAAAATGGTAGAATATCACGCTGTACAGGGAGAAAGCATGATAAAGGAAATACCACTTGATGATATAAGGTACATTCTCCTCGATATGGACGGCACGCTCCTTGACCTCTATTTTGATGACTACTTCTGGGGCCATCTGGTCCCTGAGAAGTACGCTGAAAAGCACGACATGACCTTTGGTGCTGCAAAGGAGTATCTCTACAGCACCTACAAAAAGCACGAGCGGACGCTGAACTGGTGCGATATCGACTTCTGGTCCCGGGAACTCCATCTGGACATCCCCGCCCTGAAGGAGCAGATCAAACACCTGATCGAGGTCCATCCTCATGTTATTGATTTCCTGAAGCTTATGAAACGGCAGAAAAAGAAGATCTTTCTCCTGACCAACGCCCATTTCAAGACGGTGAAGATCAAGTTCAGCAAAACGCAGATCGGCAAATATTTCGATGACGTACTCTGCTCCTTCAGTGTGGGCTATCCGAAGGAGTACCTTGAATTCTGGCAGAAGGCAGAGAAGAGGCTCAGGTTCGACCGGGGGAGCTCTCTCTTCATTGACGATACGGAGGATGTGATGAAAACAGCCCGTGACTTCGGTATCAGATACCTGCTGTTCAAGGCGCGGGCCAGCTCAAAGGCAGAACCGAAAACGACACATGAGTTTATCACCATACACGACTTCAGAGAGCTGATGTGATGAGGGTGCCCGTAGTATGCCCCGGGGGGCGGGGCGGTCTGATCAGAGGGAGCGAGGCGCCTTACGGGGTTCCAGGAGCGGAGGCCCTCTTCTTTTTTACGGCCGTTTCTATCGCCTGTTCAAGGAGTGGTATGTTGAGCGGCTTCAGCAAGAATGTGGAGGCTCCATGGCGCATTGCCTCACAGATCTGACGGGCGCTTGAGTGGGAGCCGAGGACAATCAAGGGTATCTCTTTATTCTCTGACCGTATTTTCTGTACCACGTCACTTCCCGCTGCATAAGGCACAGCGAGATCACAGAGCAGCACGTCAATCCCGTTGTTGTTCCTGACCATTTCAAGGGCCTCGCTGCTGGTGCGTGCACGCAGGGTTGCGTAACTGCCAGAAAGCCCCTGCATGATACCTGTGCAGAGATTTTCGTCTGATTCTACGATGAGAACGGAAGGCATCATTTTTTTAGTTAATCTCTCCTGTATCATTCACGCGCCATATGAGTGGCGAGGGTGGTATTAATGATAAGCAATATGTGTGCTTAGACAATAGCGTCTGAAAAAACAGGTAATTATAAGGGGGATGGGAACAGTTCATGTCAATGTGGCACGAAAGACTTGCCATCATGGCAGGGAGACGTGCAGGCAGTGTTAACGCGGGAGGCGGGGTTGTTTGCGCGACTGAGGACTTCTCACGGGATTTACTGGCCGAAACAGGCCTCTTCAAGGTAGATCCGCACCATTTCCAGGAGATTCTTGTAGAGCAGGAAGTTTGCGGACAGTTCAAGAAAGATGTCCCCGTTGGTGAATTCCGAGGCTATCCTGTAGGACCGCTGGCCCTGAAGCATGTAGTGCTCGGAAAGGCTCGCACCGGGGACAACGATTTTTCCCAGGGTAAACTCCTTGCCTTTTCTCCGGGAGAGGGACTTGGGGAACATCCCCAGCATGAAGAGCGTATAGTCCCCGATATGCTTGTGGACAAGGAACTCCCGCTGAAAACTCTGTGCATGAATCAGGACAGAGCCCTCGTTGAACATGTCAGCGATGTCCTCAAGGCACCTGCCCTCCGGGTCTTTTATTTTGTAGAGTCTGTCCGTGTGGATGAATTCACAGAGGACCTGGTCCTCCAGGTAGTCCGCCACCTCCTGCTTGTCTGTGGGAGTATACTGCAGCCCGAAGTCCAGTGCGCTCCTGAAAAGCCTTCTCAGGGGGTGGCCTTCCTCCATTGTTTCCTGATGCATGATACGCATGCCCTCCTTTCCTGCACAGTATGTTTCTTTTTCGGATGAGATACGGGGATGCTTTAGGGGACGCGGTACTTCAGGGTTTGCCCCCAAGCTCAATCTTCGCGAGGGTATCACCTTCAAAGGTAAGGATGCGAAGGAACTGCGTGCTGCCAAGGTTGTAGGTCCATTTTTCTACCAGAACGGTATAGGACTCGCTGAACAGATAGAAGAATCGCCGGTACACCGTCTTTTCTCCCACGATCTCCCTGAAGGATGGTTCGCCGCACTCCATGAGGACCTCTGCCTTGCTGTCGCCTGTCGTTACAATGCGGGAGCCGCAGCGCAGACTGTCGGCCTGAACGAGCTGTGCTGACAGCAGGAGCATAAGAGCGACCGCACCACTATGCACGAGGCAGTGCACGGGTTTTTTTATCTGCCCGTTGACCCATCGCATCACTGAACAATCCAATTTCATAGGCTCACCATGAGACGGCGGTGTCATACCTCCATAGTGCCCGGTACCGGATGCTGCTGTCAACTGGAGGCCTCTGGATGAACAGTCCATTGCCATGCCCGGCCCTTTCAAGTCTTCCCTCTCCCGTTCCGAATAGGACAGGTAGAAAAGGAAAGCCCCTTCCAACGGCCCCCGCGCCCGGAAGGGCCGATCAGAAATGAGGTACCGCAGGAAGTGAAGATCAATCAACCACCTGGCAGGTTGCACCGCACTGGTAAGCCCGGGATCGCGGTGCTGCTTCTGACAGCACAGGTTCTCGCCGCAGGCATTGCATATGCTGCAGAACAGGACGGGGGCGTCACCGCAAAAATTCTCAAATCCCTGGTCAAGGTGTACGCGGTGAGCAGTGACCCTTCCTATCTTGCGCCCTGGGCAATGCTCCCTGAAAACCAAGTTGTCGGCACAGGTTTTGTTATCAGGGGACAGCGTATCCTGACGAGCGCTCATGTTGTGGCCAACCAGAAGTCTGTTTCGGTCCGCAAGGCCCTGGATTCAGAACAGTATCCTGCCCGCGTTATCGTTGCTGCACACGACGCTGACCTGGCAGTCCTTGCGGTTGATGATGAGGATTTCTTTGGAGACCGCGCAGCCTTGGAAATCGGAGAGGTGCCTGAGCTCCCTTTGAACGTGGAGATCGCTGGATTCCCTGACGGAGAGATCCCACTGATCACCAGGGGGATTCTCTCGGGCCTGGATTACCGGAAGTACTGTCACAGCAGCACCTATCTGCTAGCCGGAGAAATCCGTGCGGGCATAACGACGGGATTCAGCGGAGGGCCGGTAATGTCCGGCGGCACTGTGGTGGGGGTCATGATGCAGGCGAGCAGAAACGGCACGGTGGCCAATATGGTGCCTTCCCCGGTGATTGAGCATATTCTGGTGGACATGCGGGATGGACAGTATGACGGATTCCCGGATCTTGGCGTGGTAACGTACAAACCGGACCATGCCCGTGAGGAGGCAGGACACGAAGGGAGCATGGGAGGCATCGTGGTGCAGCATGTTATTACAGGTTCGTCTGCCGAGGGAAAGGTGAAGGAGCAGGATATACTGCTTAGCATAAGCGGCTATCCAGTCGGCAGCGACGGAAACATTACCTTCCGGTCCGGCATGCGCACAGACTACCGGTATCCCGTGGAAATGAAACAGATGGGTGATACCATTTCTGTGCAAGTTTTCAGAGACGGCGCGGTGAGGGACGTGTCCTTTCCCCTTAACAAAAGAAAAGAGGACTTCCTTCTCATCCCCAACGAAGCGTATGATTCACGGCCGAGCTATTTTATCTTCGGCGGAATCGTCTTTTCGCCCCTGACCAGGGATGTCCTGAATGCGTGGGGGGAGGTGCCGGCCGGGCTCGGGGATGACTTTCCGGCGTGGCCTGCTGCCGAGAGACGGCAGATTGTGGTGGCGCTTGATGTCCTGCCTGACAAGACAGGTACGCAGCACGCGGACGTCAGGGGATGGATGATCAGCGAGGTCAACGGACGTCCCATAGGGGACTTTCAGGAATTCTTTGAAGCAATTACAGGCTCTTCCGGGCGAACCATTATCCTGCAGGATCAAAAAGGCCGGCAGCTGCTCCTGGACCGGGCGCAGGCCATGGATAGCAACGCCCGTATTCTTGCGGCATACGGCATAAAGGAAGACCGGTCACCTGACCTCATGCACGGCACGATCGCCAGCAGCCGGTAGCTCTGCCGATTCCTCCCGCACGAAGAGTCCGCCGACGTGTTACAAAGGAGTTCCATATGTATGAATACATTCCCCTCTCCTTTCAGTAATCTAAGCCTCATAATGTACACAAGAGTAGATTCAGAGAAGAGTGTGTATGATTGTGCAGGAACACATGGGGACACGTTATCAGAACAAGTTCTTTTGAACATGGCGCAGAATGTTGACCTCGTAGCAGCAGTTCCAGCAATTCCGCAGCTCCTTACTTCCGCACTTTCTCGATTCCCCACTTTCCCGCTTTCCTCTCAATCGCCTTGCAGATGCCGTGAAACATATTGTACTCCCACTCTGTGAGGCCGGCGCGGCCAAGGCAGTGCTTCAGGTTTTGCATGATGATTTTTTTTAATACATCGTTGTTGTAAGGTATATAGTCAATAAGGCAGAGTGCCTGTTCCAGCCGTTCGTAGAGGGTGCCGAGGTCTTCCTGACGGGCCATTTTCGGGGGTGATGCACTCAGCATGGGATCTCCGGTGCTGCTGCGCGTTGCGCGGGGGGCCTTCAATCCGGCCTTGGAGAGTTCATAGGCGATGATTATCACTGCCTGGGCAAGGTTCAGGGATGGCTGTTTTCCGCTGGCAGGGATGGTCATGAGAAATGCGCATTCATCGATTTCCTCATTGTAGAGCCCCCTGTCTTCCCGGCCGAACAACAGGGCCACTCTACGGGTCTGTGCCAGTTCACGGATGCGGCAGACACCTTCTTCCACAGGGAGAAACACTCCCCGCCGCCGTCCCCGACGACGTGACGTGCCGACCACGAAGTGTGTGTCCGCCACTGCCTCCGTGACGTTTCGGTAGCAGGCGGAAGATTCAAGCACATCACGGGCATTGCGCGCAAGCCACCGGGCCTCGTCGGTCATGAAGGAGGGAGGATTTACGAGGCAGAGACGGTGAAAGCCCATGTTTTTTATGGCGCGGGCCGAGGCACCGATATTGCCCGGCTCCCTCGGCTCAACAAGGGTAAAGAAGATGTTCTCTTTCCAGTCGCTCATATGAGAATCAGTTGTCATTTGTTAGCCTGCATTATTCACAAATTTCGGGGGAGTCGAATGAGTGCAGGCTGTATAATGTGCAGCTCTGCAATTAATCAAAGAGTCCTTACACTGAGGCGCTGCCTCAAAAGGGTTGCGCCATACCAGAGCACAGATATCTCTCGCACCAGGGACACGTGTAAAGCGTGATTTGAAAACCATTTCAACATGCGGTGCTACGTGCTTCAAGCGTTCATGGCTTTCAAACCCTTTTGAGAGCCTTACCCTGAATTTGCATGAGTTTATGCATTATCTAGATTAGTTGTTAGTCTAAGAAAAAAAACTGAGCCCTGGAAAACTATCTCCGCAGCGCTCTTGAAAATGGAGACTTGGTAAATGAACCAGATCAGCCCTTCCTGATCTTTACGCCGATATAAGTCGACTCCAGTTCAGCCTTCAGGGCCCTGAAATTGCCGGCACCCTTTATCCGGATCACCACACGCCTGCTCCCCTGTTTTACGCCCTCGTATGACGTGAGGATACTCTGCAGGCGAAACCCCTGCTTTCTTATGATCGTTACAATCTCGTTGAGTGAGCCCGGCCTGTCCTCAAGGGGGAGGCAGATCCTGTGTCCCCGGTGCCTGACCCCTGAAATGTCAACGAGCACGCGGTAAATATCCCGGTCGGAGATGATTCCCACGAGCATGCTCCCCTGGACAACGGGGAGGCAGCCGATATTATTGTCGAGCATGATCATGGCAGCCTCTTCCACAGGAGTATCAGCAGTGGTGAGCACAATGTCTGTTCTCATTACATCTTTCACTTTTGTATTTTCAATAACAGCGTGAAGGTCGCAGACATCAAGTGTTTTTGCCCGGGAAGGCACGTATTCCCGGATATCTCTGTCGGAAAGGATGCCCTTTATTTGCCTGCGCTGTATGACAGGCAGGTGCTTAATCCCTTTGTCCCGGCAGAGTTTTGCTGCTGCTGCAATGGTTTCATCGGGAGTCACGGTAACGACTTTCCGCGTCATCCAGTCTGCAACAAACACGCTGGCACCTCTTTTAACGGGTGAACACCATACATCATAATTCTATCATATCATTCTTTTGCTTCAGTCCCGTGAGACGGGGAAGGAGGGGCTGTGTTGGTTCCGCGGGGCAGCGCCTTTATGAATTCCCTGTTGAGCTTTGCGATAAAGGAAACCCGGATCCCCTTGGGGCAGGCGGCCTGGCACTCATAGTGGTTTGAGCAGCTGCCAAACCCCTGCCTGAGCATCTCTTCCGTCATCAGGCAGACGCGGCGCTTTGCCTCAACCCTTCCCTGGGGCAGCGCTGCAAGATGGGAAACCTTGGCTGCCGTAAAGAGCATGGCAGAGCCATTGGGACAGGCCGCAACGCATGCACCGCATCCTATGCACTCCGCAGCGTCCATGGCAGTGTCCGCATTCTCTTTTGGGATAAGGAGTGCATTCCCGTCGGGCACGCCGCCCGTGTGGACGGAAATATATCCGCCGGCCTGGATGATCCTCTCAAAGGCGCTGCGGTCCACGATGAGGTCCCTGATAACGGGAAATGCCCGGGCTCTCCAGGGCTCGATATAGATCGTGTCGCCGTCCCTGAAAGAGCGCATGTGAAGCTGGCATACGGTGGTCCGTTCCTGGGGCCCGTGGGGGACGCCGTTGATGACCTGCGAGCAGGTCCCGCAGATTCCCTCCCGGCAGTCATGATCAAAGGAGATGGGTTCCTCTCCCTCTCTGATCAGGCTCTCGTTGACCACATCGAGCATCTCGAGAAAGGACATCTCAGGACTGATGCCCCTTGCTTCATAGCGCGCGAGCTTTCCCGGTGCGTGAGGTCCTTTCTGCCGCCAAACGTAGAGAGTAAGGTTCATGATTTACTTTTCCTGTTTTGCTTCTGTACTTCCGCTCTTTCGCATTATTTGTAGCTCCGCACGGCAAGTTCCACATTTTCAAAGGTGAGGGGTTCCTTGTGAAGAACAGGGTCTTTGTCCAGGCCCCTAAACTCCCATGCTGCGACGTAGCAGAAGTTCTCATCGTCGCGCTGCGCCTCCCCGTCGGGCATCTGGTACTCGGCGCGGAAGTGCCCTCCGCAGGATTCATTGCGATGGAGTGCGTCGCGTGCCATGAGCTCGCCGAATTCGAGAAAGTCGGCGACGCGGCCTGCCTTTTCCAGCTCCTGGTTGAGATCCTTTCCCTGTCCCGGGACCTTCACGTTTTCCCAGAATTCATTGCGCAGCTCGGGGATCAGTTGCAGCGCTGTGGAGAGGCTCTCTCTGCTCCGCGCCATTCCTACGTGGTCCCACATGATTCTTCCCAGGTCACGGTGAAACTCATTAACCGTTTTCCTGCCCTGGATTGTGAGAAGCTTTTGCGCCAGTGCTTCCGTATCTTCGCGGGACTTCCGGAATTCGGGGTGGTCAGGGCCTGCTGCGCCGGGCGATGTCCGGGCCAGATAATGGGCGATGGTAGAGGGGATGATGAAATACCCGTCGGCAAGGCCCTGCATGAGGGCGCTTGCGCCAAGGCGGTTGGCCCCGTGGTCGGAGAAATTAGCCTCGCCGAGAACAAAGAGTCCGGGGATCGTGCTCTCCAGGTTGTAGTCCACCCAGAGCCCTCCCATGGTATAGTGGGGGGCGGGGTAAATCCTCATGGGCTGTCTGTAAGCATCTTCACCGGTGATCTGCTCGTACATTTCAAACAGATTGCCGTATCGCTGCCTGATGACGTCTTCTCCCAGCCGCCTGATTGCATCGCTGAAATCCAGATACACGCCGTAGCCGCTCGTGCCGATGCCCCGTCCCTCGTCACATACTTCCTTTGCAGAACGTGAGGCGATGTCCCGGGGGGCCAGATTGCCGAAGCTGGGGTATTTCCTTTCAAGGTAGTAGTCCCGTTCTGTCTCGGGGATGTCATGGGGGCGGCGGGCGTCCCTCTTCTTAAGGGGGACCCATACCCTTCCGTCGTTTCTGAGCGACTCGGACATGAGGGTGAGCTTGGACTGATGGTCTCCTGAGACAGGAATGCATGTGGGGTGGATCTGGGTAAAACAGGGGTTTGCAAAGAAGGCCCCTTTTTTACAGGCGCGCCACGCTGCCGTCACATTCGAACCCATGGCGTTTGTAGAGAGGTAGAAGACATTGGCATAGCCGCCCGTGCAGAGGCAAACGGCGTCAGCAGCGTGGGAGTCAATTCTTCCCGTGACCAGGTTACGGACGGTGATTCCCTTTGCCTCTCCATCGACCAGCACCAGATCGAGCATCTCTGTCCGGGGATGGAGCCTGACCGTGCCCGCCTTCACCTGGCGGGAAAGGGCGGCATAGGCGCCGAGGAGGAGCTGCTGCCCGGTCTGCCCCCGGGCAAAAAAGGTGCGTGACACCTGGGCTCCGCCAAAGGAGCGGTTCTCCAGGTATCCCGCGTAATCGCGGGCAAAGGGCACACCCTGGGCCACTGCCTGGTCAATAATATTGTTGCTGAGCAAGGCGAGGCGGTAGACATTGGCCTCCCGGGCCCTGAAATCCCCGCCCTTGATCGTATCATAGAAGAGGCGGAAGATACTGTCTCCGTCATTGGGGTAATTCTTGGCAGCGTTGATCCCGCCCTGTGCCGCGATGCTGTGTCCGCGGCGGGGGCTGTCCTGGTAGCAGAATGCCTCAACGCGGTAGCCCAGCTCACCCAGTGTTGCGGCAGCAGAGGCGCCGGCAAGTCCGGTGCCGACCACGATGATCGTATATTTTCGCTTGTTCGCGGGATTAATCAGTTTCAGCTCATGACGCTGACGGGCCCATTTTTCTGAGAGCGGGCCAGCCGGACATTTTCCATCGAGTATCATGACTGATTTCAGCCTTTCAGTATTCCCAGAAGGATTATGAGCGGTACCGCAATATACCCGAGAAACAGTACCATCGCAACAACAAAGCCTGACCTGACAATGACCGGTATCGAGCGGTCAGTGTTCAGCCCCAGTGACTGAAAAGAGCTCTGGATGCCGTGGGTCAGGTGGAGCAGGAGTGCGGTTAAGGCAGTTATGTACATAAGGGCATGTGCAGTGCTCTGAAAACTGAAGAGGACCATGCGGGATACATCGGGCCTGCCGAGGGGATCGATATTTGCCGATGCTCCCTGTTCAGGATGGATAAACTGGAAGGTGAAGTGAAGCAGGTGGTATATGAGGAATGCACCGATGATCATGCCGGTCCATACCATGTTCTTTGAGGCAAAGGTTGCGCGGAGGCTGTTCCTGATGGCATAAGATCCGGGCTTGGCCTTCCGGTTTTCCAGATACAGCTGAATCCCCGGGACCACATGGGCAACAAGGGCTGTGAGCATAAGCAGGCGCGCTGTCCAGACCAGAAGCAGCAGGGAGTGTAGTTTCGCCGCGTAGGCATTGAGTCCGCCGAAAAAGAGCGTTGTGTTGCCGAGCATATGGACAATCACAAAGAGGGTCATGAGCTGACCCGAGACTGCCATGAGGACCTTTTTCCCTACCTGACTGGTTACAAGTACCCGCATGATTTCCTGCCTGTACGGCTGATCTGAGGACGGCAATAGGACTTACTCTGACGCAATTATTTTAAAACGAAACGATATTTTTTACAAACAGCGTTCATGGATCCAGTAGCTAATGAACGTCATAAAAAGCTATGCTGCCCAAAAACGCACACAAGGACATAGGCATAGAATAGAGGGAAGCCTGTATCGAAATTTCTATAACCGACACACATCATATTACGATTTTGCTTCGGGGCTAACGATACTTTCTGATTTTTTTCACTTTTACCTCATAACTCCAAGCTCATAGTTCTTTTTCAAAGGTGTCGTATAGTAATTTCTCCCCAGCCTCCCCTTTCTAATAGCTGACCGCTGTCATACTCAGCCGAGCGTCACCGCCATGATTGCGGGGAGGGTGAGCATTGACAGCATCACCTGCGCAGTCACAATATGCGCCATAAGGAGGCTGTCGCCGCCAAGCTGCCGGGAAAGGATGTAGGATGTGGGAGACCCGGGGAGGGCGGCAAAGAGCACGGCAACAGCCGCGGCTGTTGCAGGGATGTTCATGGCCAGCGACGCCGTCCACATGAGGAGCGGGAGCACAAGAAGTTTGAGCACGCAGTTATACACGATGATATTGCGGGAGGCCCGCACAGAGGCGAGATCCAGTCCTGCCCCCAGGGCAATCAGGCCGAGGGGCAGTGAGGCCCGGCCAAAGAGCAGGAGCGTATCGCTGACTACCCTGTGAAGCCCTATACCGGAAACATTCAGCAGCATGCCGGCAACGCAGGAGATGATGAGGGGATTACGGATGACAGCCGAAAGAACGGTGCGCCAGTTTTTCCTGCCTGAATCAGAGAACACGACGAGGATGGTCACGCACAGGGTATTAATGAGCGGTATCAGTACAGCGATAACCACGGCAGCAAGGGTCAGTCCCTGATCGCCAAAGAGGGCATAGGCAGCAGACAGCCCCACATAGGTATTGAAACGAATGCTTCCCTGGTAAAAAGAGGTGAACGCCTTTGCCCCGAACGTCCGCCAGGGCCTGATGAGCAGCAGCAGGCCTGTCATTGCCAGGACAGCGGCATAGAGCACTGCCACCAGAGGGCCAATGGTGCGGACATCCAGCGCTGCCGTCGCGGTTTTCTGCAGCAGGAGGGCAGGAAACAGGACAAAGTAGGTGAATTGTTCAGCATAGGGCCAGAACTCATCTCCAGGGAACCGAACCCGGCGGAAGGCATATCCTGAAAGGATAACCGCGAAGATGGGAAGCAGCGCCCCGAGAATGGAAACATTAACGTTCATTTCTTTTCAAGACCTTTCTTCCGTAGGGGCAGACGGCAGAGCAGATGCCGCAGTTGTGGCCTTTGTTGAAATGAGAGTAGTGTTCTTTTTTCCACCGGTCGCAGGCATGAACGTCCAGGATTTCTTCACGTGGTAATCCCGGATACCAGACCGCACCCTTCAGTGCCCCCGCCGGGCAGGCATCAACACAGAGGGTGCAGCGGCCGCAAAAACTCTTCTCTGCCGGTGTGCTGCCGGGGAGCGCCATGTCCGTGAATACCGTCCCCAGGCGCACCCACGGACCGAACTCAGGGGTGATCAGCTGGCAATGGCATCCGATCCACCCCAGCCCAGCACGGGTGGCAGCGGTCTTGTGCGGGAAGGCGCCCCTGATGGTTATTGTGTCTGTACGGTCCGACGCAGCCAGTGCGAGCGCTCTTGAACCGTGGCCTTTTATTTCTTCTGACAGCTTTACGGCCAGCTCATTGATGAGTGCGTTCACCCTGGCATACTCATCAGCATAGGCCCGGGTCGGACCGCGCTGGATACCCTCCATAACCAGGGGGTCCATGGGAACGGCCCATGAGAAGGCAAAGGGGAATCCGTGCCCTGTTTCATCCACGGGGGTGGGAAATCCGCTGAGATCGGCAACACCCCAAAGGAGCATATTCTGCAACTGCATCCAGTGGATCAGCCACTCATGGGGCATACCTCTGTGCCCGGTTTTCATTCAGCATCCAAGCCGGGCAAAGAAGTCATTGCCCTTGTCATCGACGAGAATAAAAGCAGGGAAATCGACCACCTCGATCTTCCACACCGCTTCCATGCCGAGCTCGGGGTAATCAATGCAGGTAACCTTCCTGATGTTCTCTTCAGCCAGCAGGGCAGCGGTGCCCCCGATGGAGCCGAGATAGAAGCCGCCGTGCCTCTTGCAGGCCTCTGTCACCTGCTGCGACCGGTTTCCCTTTGCGATCATGATCAATGATCCCCCGTGCGACTGGAGAAGATCAACGTAGGAGTCCATGCGCCCTGCAGTCGTGGGGCCGAAGGAGCCCGAGGGCTTTCCCGGAGGAGTCCTGGCAGGGCCCGCGTAATAGACCGGATGGTTTTTAAGGTATTCAGGAACTCCTTCACCCTTTTCAATGCTCTCTCTGAACCTGGCATGAGCAATGTCGCGGGCAACGATGATCGTACCGCTCAGGGAAAGGCGGGTGGCAACAGGATGTTGCCTCAGTTCAGCGAGGACGCCCTGCATTGGCTGGTTCAGATTGATCCTGACAATGGCTTCATCATGCCTGCTGCGTGAAATGTCGGGTATCAGGCGGGCCGGGTCGCGATCCAGCTCTTCCAGCCATATGCCCTCCCTGTTGATTTTGGCCTTTATATTCCTGTCGGCAGAGCAGGAGACCCCCATCCCAACGGGGCAGGATGCCCCGTGTCGGGGGAGACGAATAACACGTACATCATGGACAAAGTGCACGCCGCCGAACTGGGCGCCTATGCCGCTTCCTCTGGCAGCTGTAAGCAGCGTATTTTCCAGTTCGACATCGCGGAAGGCCTGTCCGCCTTGGCTCCCCTTTACGGGAAGGGAGTCGAGATAGCCCGTGGTAGCGAGCTTGACCGTCTTCAGGCACGCCTCCGCACTGGTGCCGCCGATGACAAAGGCCAGATGATAGGGGGGGCAGGCAGCGGTGCCGATCGTCTTCATTTTGGCGATGAGAAACTTCTCAAGGACTCCCGGTGAGAGGAGCGCCCGCGTCTCCTGAAAGAGAGAGGTCTTGTTTGCGCTGCCGCCGCCCTTGGCAATAAAAAGAAACGCGTATTCATCTCCGTCTGATGCAACGATGTCAATCTGTGCGGGGAGGTTTGTCCCGGTGTTTTTCTCATCGTACATTGTCAGGGGGACATTCTGGGAGTACCGGAGATGTTCCTCCGTGTAGGTCCTGAAAACTCCCTTCGCAAGATACTCTTCATCCCGGACGCCGGTCCAGACATGCTGGCCCTTTTTGGCGAAGATGACAGCCGTCCCCGTATCCTGGCAGAGCGGCAGCTCAAACCTGGCAGCCACTTCGGCATTGCGCAGCATGGCAAGGGCCACGCTGCGGTCGTTCGGAGACGATCCGGGGTCATGAAGGATGTTTGCTACCAGTTTATTGTGGGAAGGACGGAGCAGGAAGGAAACATCGCGCATGGCCTCCCGGGCGAGGAAGGTCAGACCGTCCGGTGCGATCTTCAGGATTTCCCTGCCTTCACAGGAAGCGGAGGCTATAAAGTCTTTTGTCAGGAGGCGGTAGGTGGTTTTGTCCGGCCCCAGCGGGAGCAGCTCCTGATAGGTAAATTGAGGCACCGTCTTTTCCTCCTTCTGCTCCCGAAGCATCTTTCATCCATGGCGAATCCTGATCCACCGGGAGCACGGGCAATTTTCATCAAAACGCAACAATTAAAATGCACAATCATAAGTCATAGATCTTAATAGTCTTTTAAGGTCCTGTTCTGCATGTGGTGTCTCACCCTACCAGACGATAATCTTCTGGGATGCCTGTCCGAGTCCATCGATGCCGTACTCCACGATATCGCCTTCTTTCAGGTACTCCGGCGGTTTCCGTCCATGCCCCACACCGGCAGGGGTCCCTGTGCTCACGATGTCACCGGGCAACAGCGTCATATATCGACTGATGCATGCGATAAGGGCCGGGACATCGTAATACATGTTTGCCGTTGAACTCTCCTGCATGACTGCACCATTCACCCGAAGCCACATCCTGAGGCCGCGGTAATCGGGGACTTCATCAGGAGTGGCAAGAAAGGGTCCCAGGGGACCGAAGGTGTCGGCGCTTTTTCCTTTTACCCACTGTCCGCCCCTGGTAAACTGGAACTCCCGTTCAGAATAATCATTAAAGAGAACAAATCCCGCAACATACCCGAGGGCTTTATCTTCCGGTACATAGGATGCCTTCCTTCCTATGACAACGGCCAGCTCCACTTCCCAGTCTGTTTTACTGCTGCCCCGGGGAATCCGAACATCATCGCCTGGCCCTGACAGGGAGGAAGGTGCCTTCAGGAAAAAGACCGGTTCAGAGGGGAGGGTTCTGCCTGTCTCGCGGGCATGGTCCTTATAGTTAAATCCAACGCAGACAATAGCGCCGGGACGATAGACCGGGGGACCGAGCCGCAGGGAGGCATCGACTGGAGGCAGTGTGTCCGAGGGCCTTCCCGGAAGAGTTCCCAGCCACCGTTGAAGGCGGGATATGCCGCCGGTCTCAAAAAATTCCCGGCTGTAATCCTCCCCGAATAAAGAAGTGTCATACCGCTTCCCGTTTTCCAGAATGATGCCCGGCTTTTCTTGATGGGGATCGCCAAAGCGGATGAGTTTCATTTTGTTGCAGCTATGTAAAGAGGGTTCGAGGGGTCCAGGGGCCCAGGATTAGAAAACAGAAATACATTTTTTGTTCTTTCTCGACCACCGGCACCTTTTTCTCAGTCCTCCTCTTCGGGAACACGGACAATCAGCACGGGGATTTTTGACCGCTTGACCACGCGTCTCACCGTGTCACCCATCATGGCGGACCGGACCGGTCCGTGGCCGTGCATGCCCATGACAATGAGATCATAGCTGCCCGCTTCAGACTCCCTGATAATTTCGTTCACAGGATCTCCGATTTTCACATCGATGCCGTATGCCAGCGCAGGATGGTCAGGAGTGGCTGCCTGCACTTCGTCACAGAATTGTCCAATGCACTCTTTTATTGCCGCATTGTCCCGTTTCCGCCTGATCAGGATGTCTCTTGCCTCCTGCAGATTTCTGGTCTTGATTTCCTCCCAGAGTTTTTCGTCAACATATCCGAACAGTCGCCTGTCCAGTTCAGCACCGCCCTCGACGATATGCAGGACAGTCAGTTCCGCGCCATAACGATTGGCCAGACTCGCTGCGTGATGAAAGGCATAGCGCCCACTTTCCGAAAGGTCAGTGGTATATAATATTTTCCTGTACTCCACAGGAGGGATTTTATCAGGTACTTTCTGTTTCATGAGCGTATCCTTTTCCTGGTTCACCGGACCGGCACGGATCATTGTGCCGGTGATTTTTTAAAATATCCCAGCCAGATGCCACTTAAAACCCAGCTGTACACGTACGTCCCGATTATGATAAGCACAAAGGTTTTCACAATGTCCATGGTGCTTCCGTTCAGCGAAAAGCCCGGGACATAGCCGAACAGGAAGGCGCCGAGGTAGAGGAACTTGGCAAACTTGAATGAAGCAAAGGCAGTCCTCCACATATTGGCTTTGGCAATGGTAGCTCCGGCAAAGGCCGCGATACACACAGGCGGCGTTATATTCGAGTCCTGGGACAGCCAGTAGACAATCATGTGGGCAGCTATTTCATTGACCCCGAGGTGGGTCAGGGCCGGTACGGCAACAACAGCGGTGATGAGGTAGGCCGCGGTTACCGGCACCCCCATCCCGAGGACCAGCGACGCAAGGGCGATCAGGAGAATGGTAACAAAAAGCCTTCCCTTGGCAAGCTCGATGACGATATCTGCAAAGGTCAGCACAAGCCCGCTGTACGTGAGGACGCCGATAATAATACCGATGACCCCCACGGTGGCGCCGATCTTGAGGCTGTTTTCTGCTCCGCTCCGGGAGGCCTGGACAAACTCTTTCAGGCCGATGCGCGTTTCCTTCCTGAACCAGCTGACCACCATGCAT
>CP070788.1:2329326-2336130 GCA_020346765.1 Nitrospiraceae bacterium | reverse complement strand
TAGTGTCATCCTTCGACAAGCCTTCGGCGTGAGCTCAGTCGAACGCTCAGGATGACACGAATCGAAGGGCTCAGGGTGACAGTTGTTCAGCAGGGTACAGAGTTATCGCTGAATCGGGACAATAATTGACAATTGATCAATCTTAACTGTTAATTCGAATATGGCCTGGTTCAAGAAAGAAAAAAGTACATCAGCCAGGAAGGTGAAGGTCCCGGAAGGCCTCTGGGTAAAGTGCAACTCCTGCAAGGAAATAATTTACCGGAAAGAGGTGGACAGGAACCTGAAGGTATGCCCAAAATGCAATTACCATTTCAGGATTTCGTCACGGGAGCGCATATCCCTTCTTGCTGACAGCGGTACATTCACCGAATTCGCAGAGGACCTTGCCTCAAGGGACCCGCTGAAATTCAAGGACCAGATCAGCTACAAGGAACGCCTCAAAGATTCGCAGAAAAAAACCAGCATCAAGGAAGCAGCCACGGCAGGAAGGGCCCTCGTGGGCAACCGCCCCGTGATGCTGGTCGTGCTTGACTTCTCCTTTATGGGCGGCAGTATGGGGTCCGTGGTGGGCGAGAAGTTCGTGCGTGCGGCTGAAAAAGCGGCCGAAGAAGGCATCGCCCTGATTTCCGTTGCCTCCTCAGGGGGCGCCCGGATGCACGAAGGGATCGTGTCCCTCATGCAGATGGCAAAGACATCTGCCTCGGTGGCCCGATTCAAGGACTCGGGGCTTCCCTACATATCCATTCTGGCAGATCCTACCTTTGGAGGTGTCTCGGCCAGCTTTGCCATGCTGGGAGATATTATCATTGCCGAACCAAAAAGCCTCATCGGTTTCGCGGGACCGCGGGTCATTGAACAGACAATAAAGCAGCAGCTCCCGGAGAACTTCCAGACCGCCGAGTTCCTGCTTCAACACGGAATGATTGACATGATTGTAAACAGGAAAGACCTGAAGCAGACCATTATCACCCTCCTGGCCCTGACAGCCGGGGACGGCAGCTCCCGTGCCGGGAGTGCCGGTTAGCCATTTTTTGCCTTCATATTAAATAGCGATATGGCCCATGACGCGAGAGAATACGATTCCACGGTCAACTTCCTGTACGGGCTGCAGAAACACGGTATAAAACTGGGGCTCGCCAATATCACCGGCCTCATGTCATTGCTGGGCAACCCCCACCGCTCCTTTCGTTCCATTCATATTGCCGGTACGAACGGCAAGGGCTCCACTGCCGCGGCCCTTGCCTCCATCCTCAGCACGCAGGGTCTGAGCGTGGGCCTTTACACATCACCCCACCTGGTCAGTTTCACCGAACGTATCCGGGTCAATAATGAGCAGATTGCAGAATCGGACGTGATCGATCTGGCCGCCCGTGTCCGCAGCTGCATCGGCGGTTCAGGCCTGAATCCAACCTTTTTTGAGTTTGTTACGGCAATGGCCTTTTACCACTTTTCCCGGAGAAAAACGGAGTGGGCCGTTATTGAAACAGGCATGGGAGGACGCCTTGACGCAACGAACGTCCTGTCCCCTGAGGCAGTGATCATCACGAACATCAGCTATGACCATGCTGAATTTCTCGGAGAAACCCTCGCTGAAATCGCCCGTGAAAAGGCGGGGATCATCAAACAGGGTGTCCCGGTTATTACTGCTTCGCTGGCGCCGGAGATCGTCTCTCTCCTGGAGGAGACGGCCCGGGACATGCATGCCGAATTTCATGCCTACGGCAAAGACTTCAGTGGTACTGTTGACCGGTCGGACGACCGCCAGATAACGATCAGCTACAGGGGCTATGAGACGATCAGTGGCCTGACCGCCCCTCTCCCCGGAGATCATCAGCTCTACAATATCTGCCTGGCGGTGCGTGCATGTGAAATCCTGCGGCGGAGGGGCCTTCCCCTGTCTGAGGAGACCATGCGGAAGGGGCTGAAGGGCATCCGCATTGAGGGCCGGATGGAGCGGGTCTCAGATGATCCCCCTGTTATCATTGACGGCGCCCACAATCCCGCGGCAGCAGAATGCCTCGTATCCGCTGTGAAAAAGCTTTTCCCGAAAAAGAAGGTGATCCTCGTTGCCGGCATCATGAGTGACAAGAACATTCAGGGGATACTGGCCCCCCTTGCTGATATGGCCGAGACCATTGTCCTGACAAAGGCGCGCTATGAGCGGGCAGCAGACCCGGAAAAACTGAAACTGCTGGTGCCGGCAATCCGCGAACCAGGCGGAATGGCCCGGCCTTTTTCGGTATTCAGCACACGCACCGTGGCAGAAGCCCTCGAACAGGCAAAAGCATTGTGCACCAAAGACCACATCATCCTTGTGACCGGTTCCTTCTATACAACAGGGGAAGTAAAGGAGATCCTGGGACGCCGGAGCATTCTGTCGCGTTTACAGGAGCACAGGTAGGGCGGGGACATCCATGCAAAGAGAACGGGACAGGTATTACCGCACCATGCCGACCCTGATGAGAACCCTCCTCCTGACGCTCGTAATCCTGTGCCCCCTGTCCCTGCCTTCCCATGCCCTGGCTGATGAGCCCCTATCCATAACTGCGGATCATCTGGAATATATCACGGAAAGCAATACCTACCGGGCACTCGGCTCTGTGACGGTCACGGTGGGAGATGCCTCGCTTTCAGCCGATGAGATGCGCATGAACAGCATAAGCTATGATGCCGTGGCCGAGGGGAATGTCATCTTCCGGGACCCTGACGCAACGATCACGGCTGAGAGGATGGAACTGAACCTGAAGACAAAGCAGGGCACGGTGTACAACAGCTACACCTTTTACAAGAAGCATAACTTTCACCTGCGGAGCAGCGAAGTGACCAAGACGGGCGAAAAATCCTTTTTCATCAAGGAAACCACGATTACCACCTGCGACGCAGAACCGCCGGAGTGGTACATATCAGCACAGGACGTTACCCTTAAAGAGGGGCAAACGATCACCGGCCGGAAGGGCTCATTCAACATCAGGAACGTGCCCGTCTTTTACGCGCCCTACTTCTGGGCCCCCCTGAACAGGGACCGGCAGACCGGTTTCCTGTTTCCCACCTTCGGCTACAGCAGCAAGCGGGGCTATTACTACAAGCAGGGATTTTTCTGGGCCATCGAGGATAATCAGGATGCAACGGTCTATGTGGATTACTACAGTAAAAAGGGCCTTGCCGAGGGGCTTGACTACCGCTACGTGCTCTCAGATAAAGCCAACGGGGAGATGTGGTTGTATCATGGCAGAGACAAACAGCCGTCGCGGGATCTGTATGAGTTCAAGTCCTACCATAACCAGGATCTTCCCTATGATATGGAGGCATACGCCAAGATCCACGCGGTGAGTCATTTTGACTACTATGAAACCCTGAGTTCCACGTCCCAGGACCGGTTCGGCCTTGAATCATGGGACACATCACAATTCGGTTTTGCCTCTGAAGAGAAACTGCAGAAATACCTCGAATCGGACGTGCAGGTCTCAAAGCCCTTTTCGGGCGGAAGGGCTTACCTGCTGGCCCAGGGCAGACAAAGCCTCGAGGGCAGTTCAGAAGAAATCCCCCAGCCCCTGCCGGAGATCGCCCTTGTCCTGAACACCCGGACGCAAAAGTTCTTTTCCTATGACATCTCCCTCAAGGGCAATAATTTCTGGCGTGAAGAGGGTCAGGAGGGCCGCCGCGTTGACATCTACCCGAACGTCTACCTCAGTTTCGGGCGGCTCATCACGTTGACCCAGAAAGTGGGACTGAGGGAAACGGTTTACTTCCTCGAGAAGCCCGGAGGATACGAAGACCGGTTCATCTATGACCTGGATACCACCGTTACGACCACGTTCTTAAAGCGGTACGCCTCATTTATTCACAGTATCGAACCTGCCGTGTCCTATATTTACATCCCTGATGTGGACCAGGAGGAAATCCCCTTTTTTGATTCAACGGATTTTGTCCCGCAGACGCGCAGCCTTGTCTATGCCCTTACCAACAGGATATCAGGAATGGGGGACAGGCATTTTGAGGCCAGGTTCAGGCTCTCCCAGAGCTACAGCTTCCTTGACTCCGAGGAACCCTTTTCCCCTGTCCTTGCAGAAGCCACCATATCAAGCCGGAGCCTCAGTCTGCGCATGAATGCCTCCTATGACACCGATGATAATATCCTGGGAGAATTTTTCGGGACCGTCAGACTGAAGGGCGAGCGGGGATACGTGGGTGTGGGGAAAAACCTGCGGCGGTCGAGCGACCTGGACCAGTACACCTTCGAAGCAGCCGCCTACAGTCCTATACGGTTAAACGGAATATCCATCCCCGTCGAATTCCGCGGCAAGCTCTGGTACGACGCGAAAAATAGCAGGATCCAGGAGCTGAACGTTGTAACGGCATACCGAAAGCAGTGCTGGGGCTTCTCCGTCACCTATAATGAAGAGCCCGACGAGTATCAGATCATATTCGCCGTGGAATTTACCGGCCTGGGCACCTTCAGCCTCGGAAGCATATAAATCCCGGGACCCTGTGTTAAGGCCAGTATGTTGTCATGGTGAGCCTGTCGAACCATGACGAGCGGGATCCTCTTCGACAGAACTTGCCCTGATTCGTGTCGTCCTTCGACATGCTCAGGATGACACAGATCGAAGAGCTCACGACTATATAATTCCATATTATCGATGAGTACAGGCAATATGCAGCCTGGAAGAGCTTTCATAGAGTCTCCACATGCTGCTTAGATCCTGAGAGAATCATAGTTCAAGCCTTCCTGCCAGCAGCCAGCGGGTCGAGGGTCAAGGTTATCAATCATTCCTGTTGTTTCTTTGCCTCGTTCCACAGGACATCCATTTCAGCAAGGGTCATGTCAGAAAGGCTCCTGCCCTGCCGGCCTGCCCCTGTTTCCATGTGCCTGAACCGGCGGATAAATTTTCTGATGGACCTTCTGAGGGCGTTCTCGGCATCTATATCAAAGGAGCTCGCAATCCGCACGAGAACAAAGAGCAGGTCCCCGATCTCATCCTCCAGCTCGTCCCGGTTATTTCTCCCTGCCGCATCCCTGAGCTCCCTCACTTCCTCTTCGAGCTTCTGGAATACATCGTCTATCTTTTCCCAGTCAAAGCCGACCCTGGTGGCCCTGCGCTGGATTTCCTGTGCCCTGATGAGAGAGGGAAGCGATGCTGGCACTCCCCCTATGGCAGAGTCATGGCCCTTTCCTTCTTTCCGTTTGTGCTCGGCCCACCAGGAGCTCACGTCCTCGGCGGTCTTGAGGTCCTTGTCGCCAAACACGTGGGGGTGCCTGCTCACCATCTTTCTGCCGATCCCCTCGATAACGTCGTTTATCCCGAATGTCCCCTCTTCGCTGAAGAGCTGGCTCTGCAGGACGATCTGAAAAAGGAGGTCTCCCAGCTCTTCCCGGATACCCCCGGTGTCCTCCTCCTCCATTGCGTCGATGACTTCGTAAAACTCCTCCACGAGAAAGGGCCGGAGGCTTTCCCTGGTCTGCTCCCTGTCCCAGGGGCATCCGTCAGGGCCCCTCAGACGTGCAACTATGGCGACGAGTTCTTCAAAATTCATCCTGTAAGTATATCAGATCTGCTGCATTGAGATTGCAGGGGCTGGATATGCTACAATGCCTGTGATCTCCGCTGCCGCACACAGAGTGCTGGCAGGGGAACAAGACCATGGCAGGAGGAGGGATACATGAAGAAGAGCGTCACGTATTTTGAAAAAGCCGGTCCGGACAATACCGCGCAGTGTTTTGAAATCGTCAGAGAAAATATTGAAACCTGCCAGTATAAACACGTTGTTGTCGCCTCTACGTGGGGAGGCACAGGGGTGCTTTTTGCTGAAGGGTTAAAAGACCGCGATGTCAATGTGGTCGTTGTGACGCATTCCCAGGGTTTCAAGGAGCCGAATACCATTGAGCTTGAAGAGGAAGCACGAAAGAAAATCCTGGCAGCGGGAGCCGCTCTTTACACCGGTACCATGATTACCCACAGCCTTGAGACCGCACTGGCCAGTAAGTTCAGCGGGGTCTATCCCACCCTCCTCGTTGCCCAGTCCCTGCGCAGGTTTGGCGAGGGGGCGAAGGTCTGTTGTGAAATGGTGATGATGGCCGCAGATGCGGGCCTTATCCCCGAGAAGGAAGAGATTATTGCCATTGCCGGCACTGGCAGGGGGGCTGACACGGTCACCGTCATACGCTCTGCTGCGTCGAAACGGTTTCTCGACCTGAAGGTCCTGGAGATCCTGGCAAAACCGAGAGGGTAGAGTCCCTACGTTATTTCCTCTTCATAGAGCTTCAGCTTTCGGTACAGTGTCCTCAGGCCGATCTTGAGCAGCCGGGCTGCCTCGGCCTTATTCCCACCTGTTTTGTCCAGGGCTTCCAGTATAGCCTTTTTCTCTACCTCAAAGAGGTTTTCCGGCGATGCTGCAGGCACATGTCCCTGCTTCCCCATGGTCAAGAAGGGTGGAAGGCTGTCCTCGGTGATCATCCCCCCCCTGCTCATCACCACAGCACTCTCGATGCAGTTCATCAGTTCCCTGATATTGCCGGGCCAGCTGTAGGACCTGATCAGCTTCATGGCTTCCCTCGATATCCCCTCAATCGGCTTATTGTGGATCTGTGCAAATTTTCTGAGATGGTAGTCAACGAGCAGGGGGATGTCCTCCACCCTCTCCCGCAGCGGCGGCACCTCCACAGTGACCACCTTCAGCCGGTAGTACAGATCATCCCTGAACCTGCCCTCACGGACCAGCTGGTCCAGGTCCCTGTTTGACGCGGAAATGATCCTCACATCGACCTTGATGGTTTTTGTTCCGCCCACCCTCTCAAACTCTGAC
>CP070788.1:2319885-2329226 GCA_020346765.1 Nitrospiraceae bacterium | reverse complement strand
TGCAAAAATTAAATATTGAAACTTACCTGGAATTTGTTATTTTTATCTTTATATTACAGCTGGAAGATCCAGCAGTACACGTGCACTCATTGAGTGGCCGTGAACGGGGGGATATGAGTCTTTGATTCAAATCTGCCTGCGTTCTTAAGCAGAGAAAGGGCTTCACACGAGGGGGCCCGGGGAGCTGTGTCCGCTTTGTATTACTGAACTTCCAGTGTCCCGCTCCCGATGGTAACCGTTCCACTGGTAGCGATCATGCTTCCACTGATCACCGATTTCCCGCCTGTGTTGGCTGAATAGCTGCAGTCATACCCGGCATGGATAGTCACTGATATATTATTTTCATGATTAAAGTCGATGCTTTCCGTGAGGGTTTCCGCCTTGATCAGGATATTATCGGTGTCCTCCGCAGCATTGTAGCCCCCCTGAAGCCCGGGGTGATATGTTGTTGACGCCAGGCCGACAACCTTTACGGGCGGACCACCCGGATACACCTCAGGCTCAGCGTCATCACAGTCGGTATTATCCGTCACATAACCCTGTGGAGGAGAACATGCCTGGATTGTATCAAGTGAATCCCCGAACCCGTCCCCGTCTGCATCCCGGTAATAGGTATTTACAGGCGCATCTTCATCGATGATGTAGTCACAGTCATCATCTGTACCATTACACAGTGTTTCTGATATTCCCGTTGGAGTGCATGCCGCACAATCTACCGCACAATTGGCCTCTGTTTCCTGCCCTTCGCAGAGATTGTCACCACAGCAGGCAGACACCCGGGGAGCTTCCCGGCAGTACAGATTATTGCGCCTGTTGATGCACCGGTCGTCATTTACATCAATCCCGCAGCCGACGGGATTGGTCACCTGACCATCATTAAAACCACAGCAGTACTGATTTGAAACAGGCCCCTGCTGCCTTCCTGCACAATCCTCAGGACAGGTAACGCAGTTCTCACCGTCGCCAGCCTCACAGAGACCATTGCCGCACAATGCGCCGCTCACCGTCAGACATTCCTCAGGATTACTTATACAGTCTTCCCCGGCACCGCAGACGCCGTCAATTACTCTGTTCGCTGGGTCATTCGTAGTCTGGAACTGGCGCATCATCTCATGATCTTCATGATCAAGGATATGACAGTGAAAGGGGAACTTTCCAAGGTAGTCTTGGAAGTCCATGATAATGCGGACCTTTGACCTGCCCGGAACGCGAACCGTGTCCTTCCATGTGTTGATCTCCCATGGCTTGAGAGGAATGAATTGACCAGTCGTCAGGTCTGTCTTGTCAAGGACCTGAAACTTCACCAGGTGAACATGCATGGGGTGCATCGAATTGGTCGGGTTCTCGAACTCCCAGATCTCCCGGGTACCGAGGACCGGGTACTCGGTGATATCGTCCCAGTGCTCCCCGATTACGGTCCCGCTGGGGCCGTTCAGGCTCTCGATCAGCCACTCACCCACAATCCTGGCCGGATCATTCGAACAGGTCGCATCGAGCTTTTTCAACCGGAAGTACCGGGTCGGTACTTCTGAAGGATCAAGCGGTGTCACCGTCCTCAAAGCAGGAGCTATGGTCCCGGTATAGCCCGGCTGATTCGTTACGATAAACTTCATGACGTTCGGGATCAGGGGAGCAGTGAGCTCATCATTGCGCAGCACAATCTCTGTGCCCGCAGGGAATCCCGAGAAGTCCACGACAACGTCAAACCGCTCAGCAGGCGCTGCGATGCTGATACTGTTTCCAAGGTCAATCGGCGCGCTTGTCAGCCCCACGTCTGTCCCGATCAGGGTGAAGGCCGGGTCATTTCCCGGATTGGTAATATTTTCCAGCCTCAGGGTATACTCACGCGCCTGGGAGCCGTTCAGAAACCGAAAGCGGTACTTCCCCTGCTTCACGTTCAGGTATGGCCACACCTTCCCGTTTACGACAATCCGGTCGCCCTTGAATGCGTTCTGTATGGTTGGGTTGTAAAATAGCGATCCGTCCGGGTTGAACTCACGGTCCTGAATCACGATCGGAATTTCAAATTCTCCACTTGGCAGACCAAAGGCGTTCGATGTGTCTCCCGTGTCTCCGGAGTCACGAAGGAGATAAAAGCCGGCCATTCCAGCATAGACATTCAGGCGGGTAATCCCGAGGGCATGATCGTGATACCACAGTGTGGCCGCATCCTGGCGGTTATAGTATTCATAAATATCAATCTCTCCCGGCAGGATGTGATACTCAGGTTGCCCGTCGAAACGTGCCGGCAGATGACCGCCATGGAGATGCGTAACGACACGTGCGCTGTCCGCCCACTGGTTTGGTCCGTGGGCGCATTCATCCACATCCAGGATGTGCCCTCCCCGGCGGCCTTTAGTCGGGAGGCTGTTAAGATAGGTGACCTCGATTGGTTGATCCTTCGTAGCCTCAATGGTAAAGCTGGGATAGGCACTGTTGTATGTCCACAAATTAGTACCGGGCAGTTCAGCGTGCAGTTGCTGTGTCGCGCTGATCACATCCACCGTGTACTGGGGGACTCCGTCAGCCCTGGTCCCCGTTGGCTGGAGCACAGGCGGAATCGGCAGGGCATCAACAAAGGGGGTCAGGCCGCAGTCCACGCTGGCCTGACTGCAGGTGCTCCCCGCGCCCTGGAATGTACCCCCGGTGAACTCACAGGTCAGCCGGTCAACAATATCGGAGCAGCTCTCATCCAGGTTGCAGCAGGCGCCCACTGGCTGCGGACAGGGGTTTGGCTCGCAGGTGTCGGTGTTCGTGTCAGGTGTTCCTCCGCTGGCAGTGCAGTCCGTTGTGAGCTGGACGCCGCAGGTCCCGTCATCATAGCAGCAGGCAAACACATCTCCTGTGGGAGTAAAATCAATCTGCAGGGCAGGCGGCACCGTGCCCTCACGACTGGAGAAACGCCTCGTTGTGGAATTGCGGGCTTCGTCGCCGATGAGAATCCATCCGAAGTTGGCAGCAGGATTATCAAGCCAGTCCTGGATGTCCTCAATCATGGCAGGATTGGCAGTGCTGACCCAGACCCCCTGACTGCCGTTGCCGCTTCCGACAACAGCGCTGGCGCTGGCAGTGCCGTAGTCACCTCCTGCGGTTGCCCACGAAGTGATGTTAAATTCTGCATCAAGCCACGTCGCGTCACCCACGCCAGCCGGATCACCCTGTCCCCCGCCGCGGGGACCGCACGTGGCCGTTCCCTCGCCCCACAATTTTGACACCCGATGGATGAACATGGCGGCGTCCTGATTATCGCCCGCCCGGTTGACCGTCATGGTCAGGGTGACACTGTTGATCGTAGAGCCTGCCGGTACGTTCCCTGCAATGTCAAACTGGAGAAGGGACCTGCGGAGCAGTCCGTCATTTGTTACACCGGCGAAGACATTTTCACAGGCACCTGAGCTGTTGTCCTCGAAGTTCTCCCCGGAACCCGGGTCAATTCCCTGGGCGATCGTATTGTCTTTGACAGGATTAATTGTTACGGTCGCTGCCAATGCATCGGCTGAAGACAGTGTAAACCCCCATATTGCAAGACAATACAGTATCTTACATGACATCCAGTTTCGCATGTACTCCCCCTGATTCATGCCGCCCTGGTTCTTCATGGATGGTGAACAGATACACGCCTCCTCTCCATGATTTTGGTACAAGGCTTATTGAAAATTGAAACGAACTTACCTAGGAATTATATTAATTTAATAGATCAGGCGTGATCTGTCAATGAAAAAATGCCCATTCCATGAGGGGCATTGCACAGAGTGGCATGAGATTGGACGGCAGTTATCCTACATCGTGGATGATATCGATGATAACCTCTGTGTGCTGATTCATGAGCACGATGTCCCCCCCCACCTGCAAGCGCACATAGCCACTCGGAAGTGGCGAGAGCTGCTCTTCCAGTTCATGGGGGAGGTTTCTTTTGGCCAGGCCGTGGGGCAATTTTCCGTTTCTCTGAAGCTGCTTCTGCAGTCCCGGAGGCAGCGTCCCCTTTTTGGCCAGGCCAGGGGGCAGGCTCTTGTGTTTAATTTTCTTTTTGCTGTAGTAATCATAAATAATCCGGCGGTCACTGTCACCAAATGCCACCTCCACCTGCACATCGTCAGTCCTGACACCGACGTTGCCTGAATCAATGCGGGGGGAAGAAGCGCACCCCGACAGGAGCAGCATGAGAAACAAGCTCATTATCTGTATGTACACCAGGCGTTTCATTTCATCTCCCTTTCTTTTGACTCAATGATAACGGTCTTCAGTATGCCCTTACGTGCAGGTCGCTTTATTGAATCAGGTTCTTCTTCTGGCTGACTCCCAGTGATGACGTGTAGGAGATCACATAGAGCAAAGAAATGTTAACGGCCACAATCATGACAATGGTAAAAAACAGCCTGGGCTTTCGGACCATCAGAAGTAAAAGTACCCCTGCCAGTGCGACGGCAATATACACGTTATGCTGAAAATAGTTCATAATCTCTGCGTAATATGCTCCGAAATTCACGTTCATGCTGATTCCCCCTTATACGGTAATTCACATCATATTACCTGTACAGTACGTGCTCTACACAGGGATAATCTGTGATTCAGCTCACACATGCCCCTGATCTCTGCACGCGATCTTTCCCTCGCCCATCGCCCAAGGCCTGTCGTCCATTGACTTCACCGGGCGCTCTGCTATACTGGGAATTAAGTGATGCCGTACATGCACGAGGCTTTATCATGGACACGCGGGACCTGCTCCATTCTTCTGAAGGGCCCTCTGGTGAGAAGACGCCCCTGTGCAACTGCGCCCTTGTGTTCAGGATAGAAGACCCGCAGGGGTATCAGGGCATTTTCGGCAGCGGTATTTCAGCGGCTGCAGGGGAAGACCTCGCCCGGGGGCTCCGGGACATGACCGGCCGCCTGCTGGAGCACTATGAGGTTCTGTCCGATGTTACCTCCCCATTGTTCGGCACCTGGTATGTACTGTTTTCGCTCCGGGAAACAGCGCTGCCCGTGGATATGGACGAACAGGCCGGCTCACTGACGACCGCGGCAACTCAGTCCTTCAGGGTGCTCCTCCAAAAGAACTTCGGCGCGGCCATCGGCACAAAGATGGATTTCAAAGCGGCTGTTATCCACATCCCCGAAGTCATGACGGGAAGCGGTATTTATGCCTACCTTGATAAGGCCCTTGAGGACTGCCCCCCGGCAGGGATGCCCTATGTCCCGGTCAGCGAAGATGTCCTGAGAGACATTATAGAACGAGCGACCTTCAGCATCTATCTCCACCCTGTTATCTCGCTTGACCGGGGCACCGTCGTGGGCTACGAAGCCCTTACCCGGGGGCCCCGCAACAGTCCGGTCTTTGTGGCAGCGGACATCTTCGGCACAGCCGCGCACTACGGGCTCAGGGAGCGTCTTGAGCTTGCCTGCGTCGAAGGGGCCCTCGCCTGCCTCCAGAACCTCAGGGAACCCTACTGGATCGCCGTCAATGTCAGCCCCGATGTGCTGACGAGCCGCGAATTTTTCTCCCTCATAAACAGGCCGCACCTCAAAGGCATGCTTCACCGCGTCATCCTTGAAATTACGGAGCACATCCCCATCCCGGTCACGGAGAGGCTCAGGGAGGCCGTCCGAGGACTTGAAGAGCGGGGCATTGTCATGGCCCTGGATGATGCAGGATGCGGCTTTGCCCGACTGGGCGCAGTGAGCGACCTCAATGTGAGCATTGTGAAGCTCTGCATCACCGTGACGAGCCGCATTGGAAGGCACCCGGACATTGAACGGGACATCCGGAAAACCGTTGACGTGATCAGAGGGATGGGGGCCATCGTCCTCGGTGAAGGGGTGGAGCGCAGAGAGCAGGCTGACCTCTACCGCAAGGCCAGGGTGTCCCTGGCCCAGGGGTTTTACTTCGGGCGCCCCCGGCTCGCAAGCCAGGTACTCCTGCCTCAGCCCATTTGATTCATGGCCAATTCCATTCCCATGAAAGGGACAGCAGGGCAGCCCGCCGTTGTCGTTCCGGGGCCTTGAAGTGCTTGAATCTCTTTGCCTTTATTGCAGATGGACAGGACTCTTCCCGTTCGTTCATCAACCCCTTTCTGTGCTATAGTAAGAGCTGTGACGACGCATGCTCACAACCGCATCCTCATCCTCTTTGCCCATCCTGCCCTGCAGAAGTCCCGGGTAAACCGACAGCTGATCAGATACGTCATGGACATTGAGGGGGTCACCTTTCATGACCTCTACGAAGCCTATCCGGACTTCCACATCCAAGTGAAGCATGAACAGGAGCTGCTCCTCAACCATGATATTGTCGTCCTGCACCACCCCATGTTCTGGTTCAGCACGCCGGCAATAATCAAGGAGTGGCAGGACCTTGTGCTCGAGCACGGATGGGCATACGGAAAGGGCGGAAGGGCGCTCAGAGGGAAGAAACTGCTCAGCGTCATCACCACGGGAGGCCGGGAGGCGTTCTTCCGCACAAGCGGGTACAACAGGCATACGATACAGGAAATCCTGGTGCCGATGCGCCAGACGGCCTTCGTGTGCGGCATGGACTACCTCCCCCCCTTTGTTGTCCACGGCACGCACACGATAACACCGGAAGAGATTGCCCGTCATGGAAAAGACTACTGGAGGGTCATGGTGGCCCTGCGTGACGGAACGCTGGACCTCGATGCAGCCCGCTCCCTCGGAAGGCTCAACGCGGACATGGAGAGCATCATTATGGAGCACCGGCCATAACATGCACGGCGAGGGTTTCTTTTTTCAGGCATTTGTCTATCTTGCTGCGGCAGTCATCTCTGTTCCTGTGGCAAAGCGCCTCGGGCTGGGGTCTGTCCTCGGGTACCTTATTGCCGGCTTCCTCATCGGCCCCTTCGGCCTCGGCCTGATCGGCGAGGAAGGACAGGACGTCATGCACTTTGCCGAGTTCGGCGTTGTGATGATGCTCTTCCTCATCGGGCTGGAGCTCCAGCCGTCACTGCTGTGGAGGCTCCGGGGCCCCATCCTTGGCATGGGAGGGCTCCAGGTTGGAGTAACAACAGCAGTCCTGGCCTGCCTGGGCATGGCCCTGGGACTTCCCTTCCGGACATCACTCGCGGCAGGCATGATCCTCTCCCTTTCCTCCACTGCCATCGTGCTCCAGACGCTGAGCGAAAAAGGCCTGATGCGCACCGATGCAGGCCAGAGCTCCTTTTCGGTCCTCCTGTTCCAGGACATTGCCGTCATCCCCATGCTGGCCCTTATGCCCCTTCTGGCAGTCCATGCGCCGGGAGCCGTTCATGGAGCCCATGAGGGGTCCGGCTGGGTGAACAGCCTCCCTGCCTGGGGACAGGCCCTTGTCGTTGCTGCTGTGATCGCCGCCATCATCGTGAGCGGACTCTTTCTTGTGCGGCCCTTTTTCCGCACCGTCGCCAGGACAGGGCTGCGGGAGCTCTTCACGGCCGCTGCCCTCCTCCTCGTCATCGGGATCGCCCTTCTCATGTCTTTCGTCGGCCTCAGCCCTGCCCTGGGCACATTTCTGGCAGGCGTCGTCCTGGCAAACAGCGAATACCGCCACGAGCTCGAGGGGGATATCGGACCGTTCAAGGGGCTCCTCCTGGGACTTTTTTTTATCGCCGTCGGCTCATCGGTTGATTTCAACCTGATTTCTTCCGACCCTGTTACGGTGGGAATGCTCGTGGCCGGCCTGATCGCGGTCAAGATGGTGATCCTCCTGGTCCTGGGCAGGATGTTTAAAATGGGCGTTGACCAGAATATCCTCTTCGCCTTTTCACTCGCACAGGGCGGTGAGTTTGCCTTTGTACTCTTTTCCTTTGCTGTCAGAAGCCGCGTTATGGACAAGGGGCTTGCCGATCCGCTCATTGCCGCCGTTGTCCTCTCAATGGCCCTGACACCCCTCATCATGCTAGTCAATGAAAAAGGCATACAGCCCCGGTTCGGGACAAAAGAACGGGAGACCGGAGATGCGGACAGTATCGATGAGGAGAATCCCGTTCTCATCGCCGGATTCGGCAACTTCGGCAGCATCGTGGGGCGGCTGCTCAGGGCAAACGGAGTGGGCATTACCGTGCTTGAGCTCGATTCGGATAAAGTGGAGCTGCTGCGCAAACTGGGGCTCAAGGTGTTTTACGGCGACGCGTCGCGCCATGACCTCCTGCACTCGGCCGGAGCGGACAGGGCAAAGGTGCTCATCCTCTCGCTGAGTGACATGGAAAAGGCAAGAGAGGTCGTTCACATGGTTAAGAAGCACTTTCCCCACCTGTCCATCTTTTCCCGTGCAGCGGGCAGGACGGAGGCCTATGAGCTTCTTGACGCGGGAGTGCACCATGTCTTCCGGGAATCCCTTGACACGGCGCTCAGGACAGGCTTTGACGTGCTGCGCTTTCTCGGCTTCCGCTCCTACCAGGCGATTCGAGCCATGAGGACCTTCAGGCATCATGACGAGGAATCAGTCAGCGCGCTCCGCCATCTGCGTCATGACAGGACAGAATATATCAGCAATGCGCGGCAGCGCATCGCTGACCTGGAGGAACTCCTCCTCTCCGAACTCCGCGAAGCCGGGGAGCACCCCGACGCTGGCTGGGACACCACGTCCATGATCGAGGAATTCGGCGCGAAAAAGAAAGAAAACCCGTGACCTGCCGCACCTACCCGTAAGCCACCGCGCACCCCTGTGATTCCTCTCACGGTTTTTCAGTGGGATATCCATTACGCTGGAGAAAGGATATATCTCAGCAATTAGAAAAGGAGGAACGTTTTTTCATGAAGAAAAAAATTCCTTTATTACGGATCTTGTTCTGTGCTGCACTGGCTGCGTCATTTTCCCTGGCCTGCGGAGGAAGCGGAGGCTCCGGCAGCAGCAGCGCCTCTTCCGGCAGTGTGGTTTTATATGCAACGGACAGCCCGGAGGACGATTACACCCAGGTGATCATGACGTTGAACAGTGTGCAGCTCCTGCATACCGGGAGCGGGAATCCCTGTATTCTGACGGACAAGTCTGAGGAGCCTGCCGTTCTGGATATAACAGAGCTGTCTTCAAAGCTCCAGCTCCTGGAGGTCAGCACCTGTAACGCCGAAAGCTATAACAGGATTCACATTGAATTCGACAGGACCGTAACATTGTCAGACGGCACTGCGAAGGCTGACTGCCAGTTCACCTCATACAAGAACAATAACAACAAACCGAATGTTCTCCACTGTGACGATATAACTGAAACCTGTACCATGGACATAAACGGGGCAGTGAATGTACTGACGGCCGCTCAAACCGTTGTGGCACTCGATTTTGAACTCAAGGAGTTTGAGGTTGAGGACTTCCCGGCTGAAGGCTGCTCGGTGACCATGAAGGTTTCTCCGCTCAATGCCTC
>CP070788.1:2301153-2319785 GCA_020346765.1 Nitrospiraceae bacterium | reverse complement strand
GTTTGATTAATCAAACCCCTGCGCCCCCCGGATAAATGCCATCACCTGTCTTTTGTTCTCCATATGATCGAGCGGTATGTTCGGGACCTTTGCGTTTCCGGGCAGGGCAAGGGCGTGGATGAATTTCAGTTTCGGGGCCCTTTCCCTGAGAGCGTCGCGGAGCTGCTTCTTTCCCGCGGCCCTGATCACCGTTCCGATCCCGAATCCCTGTGCAAGGGCAGCGAGGTCAACGCAGGAGCCGGTCAGTGTGGGCTGGCCCCCGGTTGAACCGTAGGAGCTGTTGTCAACGGCAATGATCGTGAGATTGGATGGGTTAAGGTGCGCTGCCGTTGCAAGGGTACCCGGGTTCATGAGGATGCTGCCGTCGCCGTCAATGACCACCACCTCCCTGTTCGAGGCAAGGCTGATGCCCAGACCGATGGGAGTTGCCATGCCCATGCTTCCCAGCATGTAGAAGTTTGACGGCTGATGCTTCAGGGCATACAGCTCCTTTGACGGGATGCCGAGGTTGCACACAATAACTTTTCCGTCAAGCAGGGGCGCTATTTCCCTGATCATATCGTACCGGGACATCAGGGGCTTCAATTCCTTCGCGCTGTCTTTCACTGTGCTGCTTCTGACTGGACATGAGGGGGGAGAGATTGCCGCACTGTCGCACACCTCTTCAAACACAGCAGGGCTGAGAAGGAAGGCCTGTATCCTGTTTTTGTCATAAACAAGGGGAAGCTTCTTTTCGATTGTCCTGATGTCATCTACAGTGCTGATTGCGGCATATGCAATGCCAGCGCCCTTCAGGATTCCGGGAAGCCTTTTTCCCATGGGGACCTGGGCAGCAATACCCTCTTTGTAAATACCCCGGTGGCTGATGAAGAGTGCAAGGGGCAGTTCGTAAAACCCCGTGAGGGAGAGGAGGGCATTGATCATGTTGCCCACGCCCGAGCTCTGGACAAACATGGCGGGTCTCTTTCCTGCCAGAGCAATCCCCGCGGATATGCCCACGCCCTCTTCTTCCCGTGTGAGGGGGACCGGGAAGAAGGCCTTTTTCATCCGTTCCAGGAGGGACTTGATCCGGTCGCAGGGGAGCGAGGACAGGAAGTCCACCCTGTTGTGCCTGAGGACCTCTATGATACGTTCTTCAGGATTGAGCACAGCAGTTCCTCCAGTTCTGCGTCCGTAACCGCTTTTGACAGAAAGACCGGTTTGACCCGGTGGGTCTTTATCTCCTGCCGGAGCCTTTTCTCTCCGCCTCCGGTAATGTTCAGCAGAATGGTATCTTTCCGGTCAACGTGCCCTTCTTTGACAGCCTCCTGCAGTGCGGCAACAGCCACCCCGGCTGCCAGCACGATATCGATCCCCTCTGTCTTTTCAAACAGCTCAACCGCGGCATACACGTCATCATTTTCAATGCCGTACATTCTGCCGTCCGTTGCCGTGAGCGCATCGAAGACACCGCCCTGCACCGAGTAGGCGGGATAGCGCGTTGAAATGACCCGCGTGGTGATCTGCTCGATCAGCTCAGGACGCAGGTCCTCCTGAAACAGTGTCCTGCTCCTCATGTCCCATGCCTTGACCATGGGGGCAAAGGGCAGGTTCTGCGCCAGATGAAGGACAGGATGTTTCCGTCCGTACCTGCCATCGCGCAGGAACCGTTCGGACATTTCCCACACAGCGATTGCGCCGGTGCCGCTGCCCACAGCCTGGAAATAGCGGTCAGGCAGTTTCCCCACACGCTCCACCGTTTCAAGGAGGACAATGCCGAGGCCGTCCCGCTTGGCTATGTTCTTCACCCCGCCCTCAAAGGGATACCCCTGCGCCAGGGCCATCCTCTTTGCCAGGTCAATGGCATCGGAATAGTCCCCGTCCTCAAGGGCGATAGTGGGGATGCTGAGCGACGCCTCCAGGTACCACATCTCAAAAAGGCACATCTGAGGGACCACGATGATCACCGGAAATCCCGTCACTGTCGAAAGGTGTGCAAAGGCCCGCGCCGTGTTCCCGGCCGATGCCACGACCATGCCCTCAATGGTGTTGCTCCGTGCGTTTTCAAGGACAACAGCTGCCTCAAACTCCTTGAAGGTGCAGGTGGTCATCTCCGCCCCCTGCTCGGGCCAGTACCCGTTGAAGGCAATATACAGGTCATCAAGGCCGAGGGCCCCGGCCAGACCACGGGAGCGGTATACAACAGGCCCGGGCTGGTAAAATCCCGGGCTGTGTACCGGCAGCCAGTTATACCGCCAGACACCACTCACCCCCTTTTCCACAGCAAAGCCGTCCCGGTACTCTGTCACAAGAAGGGAGTCCCTGCAGTGCTCGCAAAAAGCGCAAAAGGCATCATCAAGGACCGTGCTGCATTTTCTGCATTTTATCCGGTAATGGCTCATAACGTGAAAAGCAAGGGTCCATCTCAAAAGACGCTGTCAGCTATCAGCCTTCAACTGTCAGTCTAAAAACTGACAACTGATAACGAACAGCTTCTTTTGTCCCTCGACACCTGGGCCCCTATTTTCTAAATCATTTCCGCAACCAGCTCCATGATATCAACTATTTTAATCGATCTGTCATGGCCGGCCAGGGCCTCATTGACCTTTTCATAGCAGGCGGGACAGCTCAGAACCAGCCTGTCCGCCCCTTTTTCAACTGCCTCGTCAATGGTCAGCCGGCCCATGGCAATGGCGTTTTCATGAAAGACCTTCCGCGCTGCCCCTCCGGCACCGCAGCACCGGGAGCGGACGCCGTGCCGGTCAAATTCAAGGAGTTCAATGCCGGGGATGCGGCGGAGGATAAAGCGCGGCTCAGCAATTATACCGACTCCCCTGCTCAGGTAGCAGGGGTCATGGTAAATGACCTTCTCTTGTAATTCTTTTCTGAACCGCAGTGCGCCCTTCCTGAGTGCATCACTCACGAACTGTGAAATATGTCTTATCCGGAAGGGGAGCTCCCTGCCGTACAGCGCTGGCCAGTCCCTGACCATAATGTTGACACAGCAGGGGCAGGAGCACAGGAGCTCCCTGACCCCCCGGGACTCATAGGCGCGGACAAGCCGTGTGACCAGTTCACTGAGCACGTCATGCTGTCCTGTTATGAACAGGGGAAACCCGCAGCACACTTCCTCTTCAGCGGGGAGCATGGTGAATGGTGTGCCCACAGCCTTAAGCACCAGCACGTCTCCCCTTACCATGGGATGGGCGCAGTAGGCGCCGGTGCACCCTGTGTAGTAGCCAATGTCTGCCTTTTCGGCTATGCTGACCCCTTCGGGAAACCAGGGGGCATAGCGTTCCCCCGGGGGGCTATCATAGGGATTTCCTGTCCTCTTTATGATCTCCGGCATCTTTGCCTGAGGTCCCATGGGACCCAGGCCCCGCCTGACCATTTCCCGCCTCAGGACCGGCCAGAGCCGTTCCGTGGCAATGCCCACGGTGCAGCTCTGGTTGCAGGCCCCGCAGGTCGTGCATTCATAGACAGCCCGGGTAAAGTCCTCGAGCAGTTTTTTGTCGATCTTCCTGCTCCCTGTGAGCATTGCCTTCAGACCCTGAGTTGATTGAATGAACTGCCGGAACATGCGGATCTTTTCCGGAGGGGAGATCGAGGTGTCTCCGGTGACCTCCTGAACAGGACAGTAGTTCAGGCATTCACCGCACTGGGTGCAGGCGTCCAGTTCCAGGAGGTGCTTTTTTGAGAGGCCTTTTGTGAAGGACTTGTCAGTCATTCCTCTTCCCCTCCCTCCCCTGAATGGAATCGGATCCCCTTGTGCATCATGCCGTGAAGAGTATCATCCCGTTTCCTCGCCTGGAATAGCGTATAGGGTGCCGCAAAAATATGGGTCGGCAGGAAAACGAGAAAGACCAGGCTCAGGACAAAATGAATGATAAAGGTCGTGCTCTCCGGCGCTGGCACCGGCGAAAGGGCAAGCGCACTGAGCGTGAAATGCTTGATCTCCACGAGGTCAGTACGGAGGAGGGTGGTCATCAGGATACCTGTGGCACTGACCAGGATAAGAAGGAGAAGGAGCATGAAATTGGAGCTCGAAAAATAGCTTTTTTTTTCAATGCCGAATTTGACGGCAAGGATGTACAGAAGCGACAGAGGCAGGACAGCCCCGGCATAGAGGCCGGCTGTCTGAAGGGACAGTATCCATTCCGGCACGGGGTAGAAGAAATATCTGAGATGCCGTACTACAACAAGGAAGAATGCACCGTGAAAAACCCACTCCCCGGCCCAGAGCAGCTTGTTCACTCGGTAGAGCCGCGTTAGGAAGAGTACATCTTCAGCAGCCCTTAAGAGCGTCATGGGACCTGTCGGCTGGTCAGCAGGACGGGGAAGTCTGTTTTTCTCCGTGGTCAGGCACAGGAGGAGGATATGCCAGAGTACTCTCCACAAAAAAACGGCAGTACAGATGTAGGCTGCTATGGTGATTGCCATTTACACCACATAATTTATAACCTTATGCCCATTTCGGGGAGGCTCTCAAATTGCCCCCTTTTGACCCTTTCCATTTATTCGACCCCCACGAAACTCATGCTCTTAATTTCCCAGGATCTTAAATTTCATGTAACATTTTTATATGCCCAAAGGGGAGCCTGCTGCGGTATTTCTATAATCGACAAACACCACATTATATTCTGCTTTCGAGCATGTAGTATGCCATCAAATTTTAACTCTTACCTCAAACTCTTAACTCTTTTTCAGCGGTGTCGTATAGTAATTCCTTGTTAGCCTCCCCTTTGTGCCTTCCAGTGGAATGGAATGTGCCATGAATTATGTAAGTTCCCTGTCAGTCTTTTGAAAAAACGATATGCACGTCCTTTGGAACGGCACAGCCGGCCTCGACTTCAACAGCCTTGAGGATCCCGCTTACCACCGGGCAGGCCACATGCTTCAGGTGCTTTGCCGCTGCCCGGTATACGGGGTTGTTCAGGGGGCCCGCTAAGAAAGACATCATGCCCAGCCCGGTGATGTCCTTTTCCATATTATTGATCATCTCGCATTCAGTATCAAGGGACAGGCCGACCGTTCCATCTTTGCGCTTTTCAGCACTGATAACAACGGAAAAGCCGCACTGTCCTGAATGTACGGTGACTTTTGTCATCCCTTTATCTCCACCTTGCCGCCCGTCTTTTCAAGAAGCGACTTCAGGTTCGGAAAGGGATCTTTCATGTGCGGGATGTGCATTGCCTGCATGAATTCCTTTTCAAAGGTCGGGTCCGTGGCGATCTCGATGAATTCCACCCACCGGGCCCGCTCGCCTGCCTCGCGGCGTTTGCCCCTGTTCAGGAGGGCCATTCTCGCGCCGTCACCGGCAGCATTGCCCACGGCGTAGACCATGTCGATCGGGCAGTCGGGAAACATACCCAGCGTCAGCGAGGCCTCCCTGCTGATATGGCTGCCGAAGGCCCCGGCGAGGATGACGCGGTCCAGCTTTGACACACCGAGCCGTTTCATCATCAGCTTTGCACCGGCGTACAGTGCCCCCTTGGCAAGCTGCAGTGCCCTCACGTCAGCCTGGGTTATGGTGATGTCTGTGCCGATAGACGTTTCTTCAGCCCAGGCGAGGACATACTCGGGCTTGCCGTCAGTGCTGCTGCGGACCCTCGGCGTGGAAAGGTCCTTTGCAAACCTGCCGGACTTGTCGATAATACCGGCCTTGAACATCTCAGCGACAACCTCGATGATACCGGAGCCGCATATTCCCTTGGCATTGACCTTCTCCAGGTGTGAATGCCAGTCGGCCTTCCCGATGACCTTGTAGCGGGGCTCCTTTGTTTCCGGGTTGATCTGCACGACCTCGATAGCGCCGGGCGCAGCCCTCATGCCGAACTTGATCTGTGCCCCTTCAAAGGCAGGTCCGGTTGCGCATGACGTGGAGCAGACTTTGTTCCTGTTCCCAAGCAGGAGTTCACCGTTGGTACCGATATCAATGACCAGGATCATCTCATCCTGGTTGTAAGGCTCTTCTGCGATGAGCACCCCCACATTGTCCGCCCCCACAAAGCCGGCCTCGATGGGCAGGACGTGGATGTAGGCCGAGGGGTTGATCTTCAGGCCCATGTCGCGGGCCTTGATGTCCAGGGAATTCTGCACCGCGGGGATAAAGGGCGACCGGCCGATATAGAGCGGGTTGAACCCCAGAAATATATGGTGCATGGCAGTGTTGAAGACAATGGTCAGGTCATCTACGGCAAACCCGGGGTTCGGCCCGTCTTTTCTGACCTCGGAGACGACCCGCTCGATGATCTCGTTCAGACCTTCGATAATCGCCCGGTGCATTGTCTCAAGCCCCCGGGGGTTTGTCATGGCGTAGGTGATGCGGGACATCACGTCCTCGCCGTAGGGGACCTGGGGGTTCATCATGGACTCCGTGTTGATGACCTTCCCTGTAGTCAGATCCGAGAGGTAGCCCACGCAGGTGGTCGTGCCCACGTCAACGGCAAGGCCGTAGCAGGACTCCACAAACCCAGGCTCCACCTTGATGATCTCGCGGTCCATCCACACCGTGACTGTTGCCTTCCAGTTCGCGGCCCGTAATGTGTCCTGAAGATCCCGCAGTACGAGAAAGTCGAAGGAGAGGCCGGTGAGCCCGTAGTCCTCTTCGAGGAATGAAAGCACGCGTTCCTGGTCGCCTGTTGTCATATCATGGAGTGTGGGCGGAACCAGGTCCACATTGTATTTTCTCACTGCGGGGTCGAGGGCAATGGAGAGTTCCTTCGCTGCCTTGCGCACAACCTGCTTGCCTGCCCGAGATCGTTCGGGGACAAAGACCTTGATATCGCCGAGCACCGCAGCTGAGCATGCAAGTCGGATCCCGGGTCCGTCCTCTGGTTTTATGTGTTTCTTCTCGTCATCCGAAAGCGGCGAAAGGTGGGACATGCCTGATTCAATATTGTCCTTTTCAAAATAGCCCTCCTCGATCCTCACCTTGCACTTGCCGCAGACCTTCTTGTTCCCGCAGAGGGCTTCAATATCAACGCCGAGGGACTGGGCAGCCTCAAGGAGGGTCTTGCCCTCCTCCACTTCCCCCCGTCTTCCCGAGGGCTGAAATATGACCTTGTGTTTATTCATGACGAACTCCGATTTGATGGTTGAGGAGCGAGGGAAGGCTGGAGAGAAATTTCTCTACGACACCTCTGAAAAAGAGATATACGCCTGGAGTTATGATGTGAGAGTGAACAAAATAAGAAGGCATCAAGAGCTCCAAAGCAAAATGGTAATATGGTGTTTGTCGATTAGAGAAATTTTTGATACAGGCTTCCCTCGCTCTTGTAAAGATGTTAATGAAGTTAAGATATCTCATCCCTCAGAGCAAATACTCCTCTGTGTATTCGCAGGGTTCAATAATTCGAGTGGTCCTGTTCTCACGTGATTCCTCGGCCCCTGGCCTCATTTCTTTTATATTTTTTCCTTCCATAAGGGCATATCGTAATGCACAGCCCACAGTTCGGCTTCCCCGGTACGGGCCTGCTCCGGCCCTTGTGTGACCGGCAGCTGTGCAGCTGCACGAACTCTCCGTAGGGCCTGCTTCGGGACCACGCCTCTCCTGTAATGGCGCCGGACGGACAGTGCCGGACACAGAGCATGCAGTCTCCGCATCGGCTTTTCTCTTCGGGCTTGTCAGGCTTCAGGGGGGCGTCGGTGAGAACCGTTGCCAGCGAAAGCCGGGGCCCGTACACAGGACTGATCAGCAGGCCGTTTCTTCCGATCCAGCCCAGGCCTGCCGATGTGGCGGCAATCTTGTGGGGAAAGAGCGGATAGAGGCGCGCGATAAAGGTGTCTTTTATCCTGTCCGAATCAGCAGGGATGCTGAGATACCGGTACCCTTTTTTCTTCAGCAGGGAGACGGCCTTCCTCTTCAGCACCCCCAAAAGGCGTACGGTGTTTTCATTCAGGTTGCGGCATACACCGATCGATATGGCCCTGGTGAGGTGGGCTATCTCGGGCTTGAGAATGCGGCCCACGTCGGCAAACCCGACGACGTCGGCACCGGTGTCAAGGAGCGCCCTTTCAAGTGTGTCATTCATCAGGCCTTTTTCTGTTCAGCCTCTTCCTTCAGTTTTTTCAGGGAGCTGATCATATTGATGGCATCCTTCAGCGCGTTGTTCGCGTCAGGGGAATAGCCATCAGCCCCCCATTTTTCAGCTATGTCAGCAGAGACCGGGGCGCCGCCGATCATGATCTTGACGTTGGGATTTTTCGCCTTCAGGTCATCGATTACCTTTTTCATCCCCACCATGGTCGTGGTCATCATGGCAGACAGGCAGACCAGGTCCGATGCAGTCTTCATTTGTTCTTCCACGAACTTGTCGAGGGGAACATCCTTGCCCAGGTCGTAGACCTGAAATCCCGCCACATCGAACATCATCTTCACGATGTTTTTCCCGATATCGTGGACGTCTCCCTCAACCGTGCCGATCACCACGGAGCCCTTTACCCCGAGGTCCATCTGCTTAACGTGGGGCTTCAGGATGTCCAGCCCGGCGTAGAGGGCATCGGCGCACATCAGGAGTTCGGGGACAAAATACTCCTGGGCCTCGAACAGCCTGCCCACTTCTTCCATGCCGCTCACCAGTCCGTTGAAGATGGCCTCGTTGGCGTCGAGGCCTTCCTTGAGCGCCTCTTCCGATCCTTCCCGGGCCGTGTCCTCATCGTACTGGATGACAGCGTTTTTCAGCTTCTCCAGTATCTCCTTCTTTCTCTCGTCTGTTGCCATAGCTACCTCCTGTATTGTTTTACCTCGTCCATCATCGCATGGAAATTCTCCGGCGGAACCGTTGGCCAGATGTCACAGCCCGGCCAGACAGCACTGACGCCATTGTCCAGGCACTGCCGCATAGTCTCCCTGACCTGCTCCGCGGTGCCTGACACGAGGACGTTGTAGGGGTCGTAGTTGCCGAAGAGCAGGGCCTTGTCGCCGATCTTCTTGCGCGTGTCAGCAATATCATTTTTCTGGTCAACACTGATGGCCTTTGCCCCTGACTCCACCATGAAGACGGCGATGTCGTTCGTTTTTCCGCAGATGTGAATTACCGTGTCTTTATTCAGCGCCGCGAATACCTTTTTCAGATAGGGGAGGATCAGGCTTTTAAAGACCCTCGGGCTGAGCACGTCCGAAGTTGCCCCCATTTCCCGGACAGTAATGTAGTCAGCACCCGCGTCTTCGTATTCCCCTGCGATGACAACGAGCGCGCTGGCAAGGGTGTCGAGCAGTTTTCCGATCTTGTCAGGCTTCTTGAACGAGAGCTTCAGGAGGGTGTTCAGCTCCATGACCTGGCCTGCAAGCGTGAAGGGGCCGAGCACATGGGCCCCGATCGCCACCTCTTTGCCCACGTCCGCCTTGAGACGCCCGATGACCTCTTTCATCATGGGCACCCTCCCCCGCTCCGCAAGGTCAGCCGGGACGGCAATGTCCATTTCCTCCTCCGTATTGATAAGCTTTGTTTTTATGGTCGGGTACAGGATGTCTTCGAGATGGGAATAGACATTGATCCCGCACCCCAGGGCCTCTGCCTCCACGCACAGGTCAAAGGGGACAACGGCGCATTCAAAGCCGAAGAGGCGGTACGTTGACGCTGCTGAGTCAGCCATCATTTTTGCGTCCGAATGGACAGCCGCGAACTTGTATCCGAACTTCTTCAGCCCTTCGGCGGTCACGTTCCCCATCCCGCTGAAACAGGGGGGCCTGTCGATTGCTTCCCCGGCAAAGAGTTTCAGCACCCTGTCCCGTGGTGTCATTGGTGTATCTGTCATTTCGCCTCCTTTGGTGCCCGCGCCGTTACTTCCGGGCCTCTCCCGCAATGAGTTTTTCGATAAATTCAGGGAAATATTTCCTGACCGGCAGACAGCTGTTCCCGGGAATGCGGTGCGTCTCTTCGTAGACGAGCGTGGAAAGGAGCATATGGGCCGTTGCCACAGCAGGGAATATGCGCGGTGCTGTCACGATGGGCCCGTAGAAGTTGAAGTCGCTCCAGAGGGCGGACGACATGCCCTGGGCAACGGCGTCCATTGCCCTGAATCCGTCGAGACCCCAGGACTCCTTTGCCTCTTTCCACATGTGCGTGCCGTTTGAGTAGGCCCCCCCGCAGGGCAGGCCGGTCTTTTCCTTTATCATCCTGTTGGCGATCAGGGAAAAGGACGTGGCCGGCAGGTTCATCACCGACGTGTCCACGATCACCGTGTCAAAGCTCCCTGCCCCCTGGGCGAGAAGGGCCTCCAGCGAGCTCAGTCGTCCCGCAGGGGACTGGTCTTTATCATTGAATGCCTGAACAACGACATGTCTGATGCCGAGGTCCTTCAGCTTGGAGACCTGCCCGGGGATGTCCTTGTCCCAGGGAGTGATGCTGTTGTAGAGGAACTTGTCCTGGACTCCGAGCTGTGCAACATATTCAGTGGCCTTTGCCCTTTTTTCGGCGACCCACATGTCGATGCCGAAGGGCATGTCCGTTGTTTCAAGATAAAAATCAATATACTTCCTGGCCTCTTCCGCTGAATTGGCAACCATGGCAACCATGGAGGGGATGCCCGTCGCTGCTGAGAGCTCTTCCTGCTTTTTTATGAGGGCCCGCGCCTTTGCGTGGTCAAAGTTCCCTTTCCGGTCCGCAAGGATCCTGTCCTTGTTGTGAAACATGGAGGCAATGAGCAGGGGCGGGTTCTCTCCGGGCTGACCGCCTATGGTGACACTGCCGATGGTGAATATTTTCTGCTCCTGTGAGAAGACAAACATGCATTCTCCTTGTTAATGAATGCAGGGGCAGGCTTTAAACCTGCCCCTGCAGCAGCATTATTAATAGATCCCGCGGTCGAACTTGGGCTGAGGCAGGTATTCCCATTCCTCGCCTTTTCTGAACTTGGTTTCGATATCGATGCACTTGAGGGCATATTCAAAGGCATAGGGAATGCCCGGGCCGCCGGGCACGAAGCCGGCAAGGATCATGCCGACGGCAGCGGCTTCAAAAATCTCCCCTGACGTGGCACCTGCATTGATCGCCGGGATGACGTGGATGATGCAGCGCGGCGAACAGTAGGCAACGCCGCCGGACATGAACATGAGCTCTTTCACCTTCCTTGAGAGTGCCCCGTCGCCGAATATGCTTGCGTAAAAATCGGCGAAGGTCCTTCCCGGATCCGGCGTGACCGTGTTGATTATCTTGAACATCCGGGGAACGAAACCGCACTGTTTTTTCATGTACTCGTTAACTTCTTCGACAGTCATCTTTTTCTGGTCTGACATACTGGCCTCCTTTTTTTCTCCAGAGTCACCGTGACTCTGGGCAAACAGCTTCTTCAGCTCATCGAATATGCCCATCCTTTCCTCCCTTGCGGTTCAGGAAATACCCTCACCACCCCCTTTCATTAAAGTTTCCAGTCCCGTGCGGTCCTGATGAACGTCTGGATATTCTCGTACGGGACTGTGGGCGGGATGTCGCAGCCAGGCATGAGGACAAAGCCGCCGTCAGTTCCCGCGGTCTCTATAACACGGCGGGAAGCATTCTCCACGTCCTGCACGCTCCCCTCAAGCATGACATGCACCGGGTCGACATTCCCCGCAAAGCACATCTTCCCGTGAAGGAGTTCTTTTGCCTTCGCAATGTCTGTCTTATGGTCAAGGCTGATGCAGCTTGCCCCGGTCCGGGGGAACAGGTCCAGACGGTCCGTGGTGTTGCCGCAGATGTGAACGAGGGTATGGGCGTTTTTTGACTTTGCCCAGTCAGTGAATTTTTTCAGATAGGGCAGGGCAAAGGTCTCAAACTGTTTTTTTGATATAAGGTCTCCTGACGCAGTGGGATCGGCGAGGCTGATCACCTGCAGGGTGCCGTTAGCCACGAGGGGCTCGTAAAGGCGGATGAGAAGGTTTGTAGCAAATTCCGTGACCCTGTGGACGAAATCTGGTTTTTTGAAGGTGGCCTTCATCATGGCCTCTTCCCCGACCATCCTGGCCCCGAGGGTGTAGGGCCCCCAGGCAGTCATGGTGACCACATAGTCCCTGCCGAGCTTTTCCTTCGTTGCCTTCAGGGCTGTTTTCACGGTGCTGATGACGTCGCTGACATCGAGTTGCGCAAGGTCGAGTTTCTGCAGGTCCTCTGCAGAGGAGATAAAGTGTGTTTCCAGGTCAGGCGCCCCCATTTCCCGGAACTTGATGCCGCCACCGAAGGCAGAGGCATGGAAGTTGTTGTACCCTGACCCCGCATAGACAATGTCGCAGAGGAGTTTTTCCGACATGGCAACCAGCATGTCAGTCATCTTCGTCGCGTCACTGGATAATTCCTTGAACGTGGTTCCGTAGGCCTTGATGCTCCACATGCCTCCCCCGAAGAGGGTCACAGGAACACGGTCGGGTTTTCCCCCTTCAAAGGCCTTGAGAATGATTTCCCGGGATGTCATAGATGGGTTCCTCCTTTTTGAGAGACGTTATAAGAACTGCTCATGAAACGGATAACATGACACCGGATATGGGCGGCGCTCATGAATGAGAGCGCCGAACACGTATGACACAGCTTATTCAGCAACTGAGATGCCAGTGTCTCGAGCAAGAGATCGCCTTGGTAATAAAAGATAAATGTCTCATTCCCCGGGAAGGGGTCAGGGGAAATATGCCCCGCAATGGGGAAATATTCCCCATTGCGCTGGAATATGCTAAAATGAAACGATGAAGCGGATCATTGATGCCCTGAAGGATGTGATGCTGGTGTGGGAAGTGCTTGACGGCCTTCGCTTTCCTGCCTTTTCCGTGAAGGCGGACCTTTCCATAGCAGACTGTAATGCCGCGGCAGGCAGCCGCCTGCTGTTCGGCAAAGAGGAAATCATTGGCCGGCCTGTTTTTGATATCATCCAGGTTCCCGGTGCTCTGCAGGCCGGGCTGTTCACGAAGGACGTAACAGTGCTGGAAGGCCAGTGCCTTCGGCGGAACAGGGAGACATTTCCTGCCAGAATAACCTTTATTCAATACTCCGAAGGCCTTATCGTCATTGTCGAAGACCGCAGTGAACTCCTGAAGGCGCAGAAACGGGCGGCGCACAGACGAAAAGAAATGGCCACCTACAATGAGCTTTCAAAGATACTCAGCCGGGCCAGCGGGCTGGAGGAAATGATGGAGGGGGTCCTTCATGTCCTGGTGAATGCCATGAGTTTCGATGCTGCCTGGATATATCTGAGCGGGGAGGCATCGGGGAAACTCCGCCTGGTTTCCTTTCAGGGGGGTGATGAACGGGCATTTCAGGGGCCCGGGCTGCTCAGGCCCTGCGAGAACTTCATCGAACGGGTCTTCCTGTCCGGGAAGGCCCTCCTGGTCAGAGACGCCCATGATGACCCGAGGGTCATCATGGCGGATGACAGGGAGTCCGGCCTGAGCAGCATTGCCGGGGTGCCCCTTATAGTAAAAAGCATCGGCGACCTGAGGGGAAGGGTGGTGGGTGTCCTCGCTGTCGCTGACAGGATGAGCGACTATTTCTCCTCGCTGGACATGCAGTTTCTCTCTACCATGGGGCACCAGCTCGGGGTTGCCATAGAAAATGCCCGCCTCATAGCGAGCCTGCAGGAAAAGGTCAATGAAATCCGCCTGATCCATGAGATAAGCAGCGTGGTGAACTCCAGCCTGAGCATCGGCCATATCTTCAGGCTCGTATTTTTCGAAATCAAGCAAGTGGTTGACTTTGACAGGGCAAGCGTCACCCTGCTCCACCCTGGCGGGGAAATGCTGAATATCTTTGCCGTTGACACTGACCGGCCGACGAGACTGACAAAGGGGGTCAAGGCGCCCCTGCACGAAACCAGCGCTGGCTGGGTTACGATGAACCAGAAGCCGTGGATAAACCGGGATCTCGAAAAAGACATCCGCTATCAGTACGATGCGGTGCTCTATGCTGAAGGTATCCGCTCCACGGTCAGCGTCCCCCTGTTCAAGGACCGGCCTCTCGGGGCACTGAACCTTGACAGCACCCTGCCGGGGAAATATTCACAGAAGGACCTGGAGATCCTCCTTCCCGTGGCAAAGCACCTCTCGATCGCCCTTGAAAACGCCCTGCTCTTTGAAGAGATCACCAGGGAAAAGCGCGAGTGGGAGAAGACCTTTGACGCCATCACCGACATGGTGTGGATAGAGGACCTGAAGGGGAAGATCCTCAGGGTCAACAGGTCCGTCATTGAGAAGTCTGGAAAGGCTGAACTGTCGCTTATCCACAAAAAAGGCAGGGAGATATTCAGGACGCTCGGGATCGCGGAACGGGATATCCCTTTGACGGAATCGGTGGGCCACAAAAGGCAGTTGTTCAGGGAATTAAAGGGACAGGGGGGGAATATCTGCTATTTCTGGACCTATCCCCTTCTCAGCAGTGAGGGAGACCTCTACGGCGTCGTGAACTACCTGAGGGACGTGACAGAGCAGAAAAAGCTCGAGCAGCGGCTGATCAGGGCTGACAAGCTTGCCTCTCTCGGGATCCTCGTTGCGGGCGTTGCCCATGAAATCAACAACCCCCTCGGGATCATTGCCGGGTATTCCGAGGCGCTGCTTGACAGGGCGAAGGACCCTTTATTGAAGGCAGTGGATGCCTTTGAGGACTTCCCCGAATACCTGGAAACGATCAACAATGAAATCTTCCGGTGCAAGGACACGCTGAAAACACTCCTGGATTTTGCCCGGCCCTCGGCAGGGACATTCAGGAAAATCGACATCAACGGCCTCATTAAAGAAGTGATACTTTTGGTAAAGCACGGGGCAAAGACGCATCACCACAGCATAGAGCTCGACCTTCAGCGGGATATCCCTGAAACAATGGCAGACCCCGGGGCCATGCGGCAGGTCTTCGTCAATATCATCATGAACTCCTTCTTTTTCATGGGGGAGAAAGGCCTCATCATGATCAGGACCTCCCATGAGGAGGGCGTGCAGGGGCCGGGGCATATCCGGATCACGGTTTCCGATAGTGGCCGGGGGATCCCCCGGGAAAACATCGGGAAAATATTCGACCCCTTCTTCAGCACAAAGACCGTGGGAGAAGGCACAGGGCTCGGCCTCTCGATCTGCCACCGTATCGTGTCAGAACACGGGGGGACCATCGATGTGGAGAGCAAAGAGGGGAAGGGCACGACATTCACTATCAGGATGCCAGTAAAGGTAAAAGACGTCGTACAACGGACGACGCGCGACGTGCGACAAACCTAACAATGGGCATACGCATTTTAATCGTTGACGACGAAGAGCCTGTCCGGCGGCTCCTCATAAAGGAGCTTGGCAGGAAGGGCTACAATACGGATTCTGCCCGGAACGGTGATGAGGCCCTGGCAAAGCTGGAAGGCACTGCCTTTGACATTGTCCTTCTGGATATGGTCATGCCGGGGATGGACGGCATGACCATGATGAAAAAAATGAAAAATGACCCTGCTTCGCCGGCAATTATTGTCCTGACCGGAAAGGCCACCGTTGATACCGCTGTGGGGGCCATGAAGGCAGGGGCAAGCGACTATCTCACCAAGCCCTACAAGCTCGACGAACTCACCCTGGTGATTCAGCGGGCCTGCGAGCAGAGAAAACTCAGCCGGGAAAACCAGCTCCTGCAGAGTGAACTCGCCCGCAGGGAGCGGCCCGAGGGGTTTGTGGGCAAGAGCCCCCGGTTTCTGGAGATACTCAGGCTTATTGAAAGGATTGCTCCCACGGATTCAACAGTGCTTGTCTCAGGAGAGAGCGGGACCGGCAAGGAACTGGTGGCCCACTACCTCTGGAAAAAGAGCACCCGGAGCAGCGGGGCCTTTATCGCACTGAACTGCTCGACGCTGACGGAGACGCTCATGGAAAGCGAACTCTTCGGGCACGAGAAGGGGGCCTTTACCGATGCCTGCAGGGTAAAGAACGGCCTCGTGGAAATTGCCGACAGGGGAACACTCTTTCTCGATGAAGTGGGGGAAATGCCCCCTGCACTTCAGTCAAAGGTCCTCAGGTTTCTTGACTCGGGAGAGTTCAGGCGGGTGGGGGCAAACAGGACGCTCACGGCGGACGTGCGCATTATTGCCGCGACGAACAGGGACCTGGCCGCGGCAATAGGCCAGGGGGCATTCAGGGACGACCTGTATTACCGGCTCAATGTCATCAATATTGCCGTTCCTCCGCTCAGGGACAGGCGGGAAGATATTCAACCGCTTACTGAGCACTTCATTGCCCTCTATGGGATAAAGATAGCCAAGCCGGTGCGTTCTCTCAATAAAGAGGCCCAGGAGGCACTCCTTGCCTATGACTGGCCGGGCAATGTAAGGGAGCTGGAAAACGTGATCGAGCGGGCCGTGATCCTGTGCGAGGGCGATACCATTACCAGGGCCGACCTGGCCGTGGGCGAAAAAGAATCCGCAGGGGGGCAGCATGTATTCCGGCGGTTGCGGGAGATAGAGCGGGACTATATCCTCTCTGTTCTCAAGGAAACCGGGGGCAACCAGACCAGGGCAAGCAGGCTCCTCGGCGTTGACCGGAAGACGCTCTATCTGAAGCTGAAAAAATACGGGATATCCGTTTGAAGAAAATTTACAATCTCTATACAATCAAAAGCAGTGATCAGCTGTCAGCTTTCAGCGATCGGGAAAAAAGACTTTATGACCTGTAAGCAACAGCATCGCCTGGGACATAACAAGGATTTGATACGTATGGAAACATTTAATTAAACAATCCCTCCTTTCCTCCCTTTGCCAAAGGGAGGGAGATAGTATCCCTCTTTGACAAAGAGGGGCAGGGGAGATTTTCTATACTATGTTATCTAACCAATACACCTATTAGTAACTGCAGAAGAGAAACTAAACTCATTGAGCAGAGACAGGGAGAAAAAAAGCTGACAGCTTAATGCATTTATGTCTAAAGGACTCATACATGTATACACCGGCGACGGCAAGGGCAAAACCACTGCTGCCTTCGGCCTTGCCATGAGGGCTGCCGGCCAGGGCAGGAAGGTCCTTGTGCTCCAGTTCCTCAAGAGTGGAATGCATGCCGGCGAAATTAAAAGCGCGAAAAAGGTGGGGATAAAAGTGATTCAGTTTAAGAATCAGACCACGCCGCTCTTTGACCCATCGGTGAAACGCTCGGAGCTCAAAAAGACGATCCGCGAGGACATAGCATTTTCCCTTGAGAAAATAAAAAAAGGCGGCTTCGATCTTATCATTATGGAAGAGTTCAATAACGTAATGGGCGGCGGCTACGCAACGGTTTCCGATCTCAGGGAGATCCTCCGGGAAAAGCCCGAATTCCTGGAGCTGGTCTTCACAGGGAGAAGCGCCCCGGCCGAACTCATCGAGGCAGCAGACTATGTCACGGAAATGCGCATGATCAAGCACCCCGCCAGCAACGGCGTCATGGCGAGGAAGGGCATTGAATACTGACAAACAGGGTTCAAGGGGCCGAGAGATACAGTCCCGTTTTCAGTTGTCAGTATTTGGTTTTTTATACGAACAGCGAACAACCTTTCTTTTCACACGAAACCTGGACCCCTCGAATCCTTTATGTCTTCAACAGCTTCCTCACATGCCATATTCTCTGCATTACCGTGACATGGGTCAGGACTGCCATTAACCAGAGCACCGGCAGGATCCACCCGCTCATCGCGCCGAAGGCCAGGAGCACGATCCGCTCAGGCCTCTCCATGATCCCCACAGTGCAGTCCCTGCCCAGCCCTTCTGCCCGGGCCCTGGTGTAGCTTACCAGCAGCGCCCCCACCATGCTCATCAGGCTAATGCATACACCGGATATGGACGAGTTCTGATAAAAGTACCATGCCAGGCCGAGGAACAGGAAGGAGTCGGCGTACCGGTCGAGGACTGAATCGAGAAAGGCCCCAAATGCCGTTGACCGGTTATTGGCCCGGGCAACCACGCCGTCAAGGATGTCAAAGCACCCGCCAAGGAGAATGAGCACGCCGCCCCAGAAGAGGTCCCGGCTGAGGACCAGGGCAGCAGCGCTCGTTACGAGAAAACCGGTGACAGTAATTAAATTGGGGTTAACATTGAGGCAACGGGCGAGCGATAACAAAGGCCTGTCGAGAAAATGTCCGAAGCGGTAGCCGAGCATGGTAAATTTTAGTGCGGGTGTCTGCGATTAGTCAATTGAAAGATGTTTGAATTTGCGCGGGATAATGTTTACTATACATGCAGTATGTTACTAATTTTGAAAGATCTTAATAAATCAAAAGCGATTTCAATCAGACCTGGAAGTCCGTATCGCGTTCCATGGTGTCAGCTGACAGCTATTAACTGTCAGCTCCTCGCTTAAAATTATGAATAAGATCACTGACAGGGCAGCCCTGGCTGATACAGTTCAGAAGCTCAAGGGGGAAGGCAAAAAAATCGTCTTCACCAACGGCTGTTTTGACCTTATCCATGTGGGACATGTCCGGTATCTTTCGGAAGCAAAAAAAATGGGCAATGTCCTTGTCGTCGGGCTGAACACGGACAGGTCCGTATCTCGTATCAAACCGGGACGGCCGGTCACTCCGGAGCATGAGCGTGCAGAGGTGCTGGCCGCCCTTGCCGTGGTCGATTACGTCACCCTCTTTGACGAGGAAACCCCCTATGAACTTATCCGGGCGATCAGGCCCGATGTGCTCGTGAAGGGTGCGGACTGGAAGCATGAAGATATTGTGGGCAGCGACCTTGTAAAAGAAGTGCGCACCATTCCCTTT
>CP070788.1:2271536-2301053 GCA_020346765.1 Nitrospiraceae bacterium | reverse complement strand
GCAACGCCCAGCTCCCTTTCGTCAGGCAGCAGGACCATTCCAGCCGATGCCAGGGGCTGGTAAATGATGTCGAGGACATGGAGCCCTGCCCTCTGGCAGCTTCTGAGCAGGTTTTGCATGGATGTGGCGGCACAGGTGATAATCTGCACATCTGTCTCAAGCCTTACGCCAACCATTCCCCGAGGGTCGGTAATCCCGTTCTGTCCATTGACGGTGAACCCCGCAGGGATCACGTGGAGCATTTCCCTGTCAAAGGGAAGGGCCACTGCCCTTGCAGCGTCGATGACACTGTCCACTTCATGATGGCCGATCTCCCTTTCCTTGACAGCGATCACCCCCTGACTGGAAAGGCATCCGATATGGCCTCCCGTTATACCGATGTGCACTGCCCTTATGTCTACCCCCGCGGCAGTCTCTGCTTCCTGCACTGCTTCCCTGATGGACCCGGCCGCTGCTTCGATATTGGTTATCACCCCTTTTTTGATGCCCCTGGACAGCGCCGTGCCAGCTCCAAGGACGGTGAGGCCGCCGTCCACCCTGTCAACCTCACCAACAAGGGCGCGCACCGCCGTTGTCCCCACGTCAAGCCCTACGACGAGCTTTTCATTTTTCATTGATACGTCCTTGATAAACCCAAAGTGCATGGCTAGGAGCGCGTCTCTCCTTCCTCTTCACTGTTCTCCCTGTCGGGCTTGACAATAACCGAATCCTTGAACCTCAGGTCAACGTACTTGACCGGGACGCCCCTTTTCTTGATCTCCGGCTCCAGGGCCATCCAGCGGTCGAATTTTTCTTCGTAGTTTCCATAGCCGACCTTAATAAGTTCGCCGTCGATCGTGACGGTAAGTCCGAATGTCTCGAGCCCCACCTGAATGGACTCCCTCTCAGTAAAGTCTGTTTTCCGGGACAGAACCTCCACGAGCCTGAGCGCCTCTGTCATATCCTTTCCGTTACTCTCACTGATGTTCGTAATTACGGGAAGAAAGGGTATGGTTTCTCCCTGAATCCTTTCCAGGGCCCTGCCCTCCCCGTCGATGAGATAGAGTTCGTTCCTGCGGCGCAGCAGGGCCTTGGGTGTTGCCTCTTCCACCTTGAGGACCAGTGTGTCTGGATACTGCCTTCTCATGGACACCTTCCTGATCCAGGGGTTTTTCACGAGCATGCCCCGGACAGTCTCAAATTCCAGGTCCGTGAGGGACTGGCCCCTGGGGATTTCCAGTGATCTGATGATGTCGTTCCTGTCCAGGTGATAGGTTCCCGATACCACGACCTTTTTCACCGTAAACTCGGGCGCCAGCATTTTTGCCCCCAGCACGGCTCCGGCCGCAAGGCCGACCGCCATGAGAACCTGACATCCCCTTTTCAGAAAAATGGCCGTCTTTTCCCCCCGACGGTATGCAGCAGGCTGCTTTTTAATCTTTTTCCTTGACCGCAAGACGAATTATCTCCTCAATAAGATCATTGAATGTCAGGCCCGCTGCTCCCGCTATCTTGGGAAGCAGGCTTGTGGCAGTCATGCCGGGCAGGGTGTTCACTTCAAGAATGAAGGGCCTGTTCTGTTCATCCACGATAAAGTCCACCCGCGTGGCCCCTGAACACCCGAGGCCGCAGTGCGCCCTGAGCGCCATATCTTTCAGGTTCTCATAAACCGCGTTGTCAATCTCGGGGGGAATGATATACTCTGTCATCCCCGACGTGTATTTGGCCTCATAATTGTAAAATTCCGTTGAGGGCCTGACCTCAACACCTCCGAGCACTCTCTCGCCCAGGACGCCAATGTGAATTTCCCTGCCCTTAATATACTTTTCAATAATGAGCCGCGGACCGTATGCAAAGGTCTTCTCCAGACACTCCCTGAGGGACCCTTCGTCCTTTATGATCGACACGCCAATGCTGGAGCCCTCAGCAGAGGGCTTGACAACCCAGGGGAGTTCAAAGGCCGGTCTGGGGGTCTCGGGGAACCGGTATGCCCCTGAGGGATCCATTTCTCCCTGAGCTGCACCCTTCTTAGCCGCCCGTGCCCTCATGACAACCACGAACGGGGCAACGGAGAGACCGTGCCAGGAGAAGACCTTCTTCGATGCCTCTTTGTCCATGGCAAGGGCTGAGGCCAGAATTCCGGACCCTGTGTAGGGGATCCCCAGGACATCGAGCATCCCCTGAATGGCACCGTTTTCTCCTGTCCCGCCGTGAAGGGCGAGAAAGGCGAGTTTGATCTTCTCTTTTCTGATCTGATTAAAAAGGTCTTTCCCCGTATCGATGAGCACGGTGTTGTATCCCTTTTCCTCGAGCCCCTGGTACACGGCAAGCCCGCTCCGGATGGAGACATCCCGCTCACCCGAAAGCCCTCCCATGAGGACGCCGATTCGCTTCCTGGTCACCGGTCCTTTAGTCATGATCAATCAGCTCCATAGTTCCATGGTTCCACGGTTCTGCAGTGCCATAGTTCTCCATCTCTCCCTGTCTCTACCTCTCCATTGCTCCAATTATCTTAACCTCGGTCTCCAGTTCAGTTCCGCTGTTCTCCCTGACCCGAGCCCTGACCTTTCCCATGAGGACCAGAAAGTCCCTGCAGGTGCCCCTGCCCCTGTTGATAAAATAATTCGCATGGACAGGGCTGACTTCAATATCCCCTTCCCGCATGCCCCTGCATCCGGCAGCGTCTATTAATCTGCCCGCTGCATCACCTTCGGGGTTTTTAAACACGCACCCGGCCGATGCCGCGGCCAGGGGCTGCGCTGCCTTTTTCTTTGCCATGTATTCATCCATGAGCCGGGCAACCCCAGCAGGGTCGTCTTTGGCAAGCGCAAAATTTGCGCTCAGGATAACAGCCCCTTCGGGGAAGTGGGACCTCCGGTAGGAGAACTTCAGTTGTTCTTTGCCGAGCACCTGTATTTCGCCCTGCGGGTGCATAAGGCCAACGGACAGGATGAGGTCCTTTATCTCTGTCCCGTACGACCCCGCATTCATGTAAACAGCGCCGCCCACAGTCCCCGGGATGCCTGTGAGGGGCTCAAACCCTGAAAACCCGTTCTTCCGGGCAAGACCGAGGAGCATGCCCAGGGGGGTGCCTGCACCAGCGAATACCACTGCGGTGTTTTCGTCGCTTTCCTGCGTCACCTCGATGCTCCTGAACGCCTTCAGTGAAACAGCGATACCCTCAATCGGCCCGTCTCCCGCGAGGACATTTGTACCCGCTCCGATCACGAAGAGGGGAATATGCTCCCGCGCAGCGGCCCGGAGGACGTTCTTCAGGGACAGGGGGTCCTCGGGAAACACCATGATGTCGACGGGGCCGCCGATCTTCAGTGATGTATGTCCTGAGAGGGGTTCGTCAAACCGTATTTCACCCTTGAACCGCCCCCGCTCTACCATATCTTTCAGTTCATCGCTCATCGCAGAGCCTTCTTTCAGTCCTGACAGTCCCATTAATCACTCTTCATCTGGAGAAAGTCTTCTCCCAGCCTCCAGACGTCTCCTGCACCGAGGGTCAGAAGGGTGTCCCCCTCCTTCAGCTCCCTGCGGAGACAGTCCAGCACCGTGTCCCTGTCCCCCACATACTCAATGTCCTTACCCGTATCCCGGATACCCCGGAAGAGGAGCTCCGAGGTAACACCGGGAAGGGGCTTTTCTCCCGCTGAATAGATGTCCATAAGCAGAATCTTGTCAGCGTCGCCGAAGGCGTCTATGAACTCGGCAAGAAGGTCCCTCGTCCTCGTATACCGGTGCGGCTGGAAGAGAACGACAAGGCGGCCATGGTCCGTCGCATGTTCCGCGTTCTGCATAATCGCCTCTTTTACCGCCTTCAGGGTGGCCATGATCTCAGCGGGATGGTGGCCGTAATCGTCAATGACCCTGATACCTGACATGATACCCTTAAGCTCAAAGCGCCGCTGGACTCCGCTGAAGTTCCTGAGCGCCTCCCTAATGACGTCCATGCCCACCTTGAGTTCGTTTGCAACGGCGATCGCGGCAAGGCAGTTGCACACATTGTGCTGTCCCAGAAGCGGCACGGTAAAGCGGCCGAGGGACAGGTTGTTCAGGACAGCTTCAAAGGAGGATCCCAGCCCCTCGATCCTGATATCCACTGCCATGAGGTCACGCTCTCCGGTAATCCCGTAGGTAATGGACCTCCTCTGAATCTTCGGCATGAGCTCCTTCACATAGGCGTTGTCGCCGCAGATGATCGACAGGCCGTAGAAGGGGACCTTGTTGATGAAGGAGAGAAAGGCGTTCTTTATTTCATCAATGTTTTTAAAATAGTCCATGTGCTCCCGGTCGATGTTGGTCACCACGGCAATGGTCGGGGAGAGTTTCAGGAATGACCCGTCGCTTTCATCAGCCTCTGCCACGAGGAACTCCCCCTGGCCGAGGCGGGCGTTGCTTCCCATGCCCTTGAGCTTCCCGCCGATGACCACGGTAGGGTCCAGTTTTCCCTCGCCAAGCACGCTGGCAACAAGCGACGTGGTCGTGGTCTTTCCATGGGCCCCTGCCACCAGAACCCCGTACTTGAGCCTCGCAAGTTCAGCAAGCATCTCGGCCCGGGGGATTATGGGAATGGACATCTTCCGCGCTGCCTCAAGTTCGGGATTATTAATGTCAACGGCGGAGGAAATGACCACCACGTCAGATTTTTTCACATTCTCAACCCTGTGCCCTATGTTCACACTGATCCCCATGCCCTTCAGCCGCTTCGTCGTTTCTGATTCCCTGAGGTCAGAGCCGTCCACCTCGTATCCCAGGTTGTGAAGCACTTCGGCAATGCCGCTCATGCCCACACCGCCGATCCCCACGAAGTGCACTTTTTCAAATCGTTTATACATGCTATGCCGCTCTCATTCTGTTCATAATGACCACTGTTCTCGATTCCGGGTCCCGCTCCTGGGGTCAGGGCTCTGGCTGAGAAACGCGATCTTTTTATCTTCAGTTTCACTTGACTCCTTGATCAACCGGATCCTTGAATCCTTTTTTTTTAAAAGTCCCATCATGAGATTAACAACCTTCTTCCCTGCTTCACGGCTGCCTAGAGACTTGCTGATCCCCTCCATTTCCGCAATGGCCTCTGGTTCTTCCAGCAGGCGGGTGATTGCGCTGGCAAGGGTCCTGCCTTCCAGCTCCCTGTCAAGGATCATCTGCGCCGCGCCCATGTCCCAGAGCTTTCTCGCATTTATCTCCTGGTGGTTGCCCCCAGCATAGGGGTAGGGCACCAGGATAGCGGCCTTGCCGCATGCCGTCAGTTCCGCCAGTGTGGTGGCACCGGCCCGTGAGATGATAAGGTCAGCCACGGCATAGGCATCGGCCATTTCATGGGCAAAGGGAATCACTGTGCCCATGAATCCCCGGGCGCGGTACACCTCTTTCACGGCAGTGCAGTCCTTCTCTCCGGTCTGGTGGAGAAATTGAATCTTCTCTTTCATCGGCTCAAGGCCGTCCAGTGCCTCGCCAACGGCACTGTTGATACTGTGGGCGCCCAGACTCCCCCCGAAGACGCAGATCGTAATACGGTCCCTGTGGAGACTGAAGGTGCGGTATCCCCGCTCCCGGTCACCATGGAGGATCTCCGTCCGTACAGGGTTGCCCGTGAGGTAGGTCCGGTCAGGAGGAAAAAACTTTATGCTTTCGTGATAGGTAACGGCCACGGTATCAACCAGTTTCCCGAGCATCCTGTTCGTGAGGCCTGGGATGGTGTTCTGTTCATGAATGATCGAGGGGATGCCCATCAGCCTGGCGGAGAGGAGCACAGGTCCCGAACTGTATCCGCCCACTCCTAGAACGAGATCGGGTTTAATCTCCCTGAGCATCCTTCGTGCATCCAGCAGGGACAGAGGGACCTTGAAGAGGGCCCTCATGGTCCTGAATGGACTTTTCCCCACCAGCCCCTCAGACCGGATAAAGCTGATGTCATAGCCCTCCCTCGGCACAACCCGTGCTTCAAGACCGCGCGCCGTGCCGATGAAGAAGATCCGGGCGCCGGCAATGGTACTCTTCAGTTCCCGGGCAACGGCCAGCGCGGGAAAGACATGCCCTCCTGTTCCTCCTCCTGCAATGACAATCTTCACCGGTAGAGATACCCCCCTTGTCCTCCCCGTGCTGAGGGAAGGTGCCTCGCATCGAACCGTCCCTTCATGGAACCGTGGCCCGGTTCCCGGGGAGCACCTGGTGCATTGCGCCGGGAAATACTGATCAGTATCCCCGCCGCTGAAAGGTTGATAAGCAGTGCAGAGCCACCAAAACTGATAAAGGGAAGGGGCAGACCCTTTGTGGGCATGAGCCCTGTGGTGACCGCAAAATTAATGATCGCCTGCACACCGATCAGCATGGACAGCCCCATGGTCAGAAAATAGCTGAACGGGTCCGTTGTCCGCGAGGACACCTGGACCCCCTTGATGAATATCCAGACAAAAAGACCCAGCACCAGCAGGGCGCCCGCAAGCCCCAGTTCTTCTCCGATGAGGGAGAAGATAAAGTCGGTGTGGGCCTCAGGCAGGAAGTACAGCTTCTGCCGGCCGCCGCCCAGGCCGAGACCAAAGACGCTGCCGTTTCCAAAGGCAATGAACGACTGGACAAGCTGAAATCCGCAGCCATAGGGCTCCTTCCAGGGGTCGAGGAAACAGAGGAAGCGTTTTGACCGGTACGCCGATGTCATCACGAGCAGGTATATGCCCGGAAGCGCCAGCAGGACAAGGGCCCCGATGTGACTCAGCCGGGCCCCTCCGAGAATCAGCAGTCCCACGGTCAACACCCCGAGGCTCATGACCGCACCGAAATCGGGCTGACTGATAATGATCGCCTGAAAGAAAAGCATGATGCCCACGGGGATAGCGATCCCGTAGCGGAACTCCCGCATACGGTGGATGTTTTTATCCATGTAATGTGCAAGGAATAGGACCAGCACCATTTTGGTGAGTTCCGACGGCTGGAACGTGGTGGGCCAGAGCCTGAGCCACCTCCGGGCCCCGTTGGCCTCTCCGCCAATTCCCGGCACGAACACCAGGATCAGCAGGAGCAGGGCGATGCCAAGCAGGACATAGGAAAGGGGCCGAACCTTTCGGTAGTCGATCCGGGAAAAGATCACCATGCAGGCGATCCCCACGGCCACGGTAAAGAGGTGCTTTACCAGGTACTGAACACCGCTCCCGCCGTTCCTCATGGCCATGACGGCCGTTGAGCTGTAGACCATGATAATGCCCATGCCCGTAAGGGCAAGGACAGAGATGACAATGTTTCGCGCGTGGTTACTGCTCACCGGCAATCTCCTTCACTGCTCTCTTGAACTGTCTCCCCCTGTCCTCAAAGTCAACGAACATGTCGAAACTGGCGCACCCGGGTGAGAGCATGACCGTGTCACCTGGTGCCGCCTTCTTCACGGACAGGGCAACGGCGTCCCTGAGGCTGTCCACTCTGTGCGTCTCCTTAAGGTCCCCCAGTGCCTCATAGATGGCATCCTTCGCCTGGCCAATCAGGATGAGGAGCTTGACGTTCTTTTGTATCAGGCCCCGCAGGACCCGGTAGTCACCTCCCTTGTCCAGCCCGCCCATGATGAGAATGATGCGTCCAGAACCGGAAAGCGACTTGGCAACTGCCCCCACGTTGGTTCCCTTTGAGTCATTGATGAACTTCACCCCGCGGTATTCGCCGGCAAACTCGAGCCTGTGCTCAAGGCCGGAAAACGATCTCAGCGTCTGCGCGATGGCCCCAGGAGGGCATCCTGCTGCAAGGGCCGCCACTGAGGCAGCCATGGCATTTTCAAGGTTGTGATCTCCCCGTATCCTGATCTCGCCGGCGCTTATGAGTTCCCGGTGCGCAGGGACTGAAGGCATCAGGGCCTTCTTCAGCCCGGGAGAGGGAAGATTCATAAATATCTTCTCCCTTCTCCAGTAGACGCCTTCAACTTCCTTTTCACGGCTGAAAGACAGGACGCGGGGCATACCCCCCCTGTCTGGCTTCATTTCCGCCAGCAATTCCCCGATGACAGGGTCGTCGGCATTTACGATCAGATAGTCCTCAGGAGTCTGATTTTCAAAAACCCGTGCCTTTGCCCGGGTGTATTCGTCCATGCTGTCATACCGGTCCAGGTGATCAGGGGTTATATTCAGGAGTACGGCAATGTTGGGCTGGAACTGTTCAATGGTCTCGAGCTGAAAACTCGATATCTCGGCCACGATGCAGCCTGCCTTGAGCCCGCGGGCCATGCCACCCGCTGCCTTCTGTTCACTATCCATGGCATTCAGCAGTTCCCCGGTCAGGGCATTTCCTATGTTTCCCCCCAGGATGGTGTGAAATCCTGCTTCCTTCAGCATGAGGTCTACAAGGGTCGTGGTTGTTGACTTTCCGTTCGTGCCGGTAATGCCTATGAACAGGGGCGGCGGATGGTGACTCATAACAATCCGGTAGGCCAGCTCAAGTTCGCCGATGACAGGGATCCCTTTGATGGCTGCCTTCCTCATGAAGGGGCTGCTTGCAGGAACACCGGGGCTGACAACGATCAGGTCATGAGAATCAATGTGTTCTCCCGCTTCATCGTAGTCCAGGACCGTTACGGCCGGCAGGAGCATTTGTATCCGGTCCTCCAGCGAGCTTCGGGGCTTTCTGTCCGTCACGGAAACGCGGGCGCCCAGGACCGAGAGGAGATTGGCCGCACTGGTCCCGCTCCGGGCAAGGCCCACGACAAGGATGTTCTTACCGTTAACTATACTGGTCATTTCTCTTTTTTCTTCTGCCATGATCATGCATCAGCCACCGGATACAATCGAGCAGTTAACAGTTTTTCATATTCAGGTTCCTGACCCCTGATTCCAGATCCCTGACTCCAGATTCCTGTCTTCATCTCACCTTCAGTGATGTCAAACTTAAAAGCGCCAGTATAATACCGACGATCCAGAACCTGACGATGACCTTTGGTTCAGGCCACCCTTTAACCTCAAAGTGGTGATGGATCGGCGCCATTTTGAAAACCCTCTTGCCCGTGAGTTTGAAGACACCCACCTGAATGATCACGGAAAAGGTCTCGATCACGAAGATGCCGCCCACCACGGCAAGGATGATTTCCTGCTTGGTTATCACGGCAAGTGTCCCCAGCGCTCCTCCCAGCCCCAGCGACCCCACGTCGCCCATGAACACTTCCGCGGGATAGCTGTTATACCAGAGAAACCCCAGGGCAGCGCCGAACATGGCGCCGCAAAAGACCGTGAGCTCCCCTGTACCGGGCAGGTGCAGCACGTTGAGATACCGCGCAAATACCGCGTTCCCCGAAATGTACACGAGCGCTCCGTTGGCCAGGCACGCAATCCCCACTAGGCCGATGGCAAGGCCGTCGATCCCGTCAGTAAGGTTCACGGCGTTTGAAGCACCCACGATCACGAGGATCGAAAAGGGGATATAAAACCACCCGAGATCTATGAGCCACTTTTTGAAAAAGGGGATGCTCAGCTTCGCGATGTACAGGTCGTTTGGGTCATGGTAAAAGAGCAGCCCGATAAGCAGGGCAAGGACGATCTGGGCTCCGAACTTGTACCATCCCCTCAGGCCCCGTGAGTTCCTCCTGACGGTTTTCAGATAATCATCGGTCAGGCCGATGAGGCCGTAGCCGATGATCGCCAGGATCATGATGAGTACGTATTTATTGCTCAGGTCTCCCCAGAGCAGGACGCTGCTCATCACGGAGAGTATGATGAGGACGCCGCCCATGGTGGGGGTGCCTGATTTGCACAGATGTGATTTCGGACCGTCGTCCCGGACATACTGGGTCAGGCTCAGCCTTCTCAGCCTGCCGATGATCCAGGGCCCCACTATGAAGGTAATGAGCAACGCCGTAATGGCCGCCAGGGCAGTCCTGAACGTAATATAGCGGAACACATTGAAGGGGGAGTAGAGTTCCTGAAGTGAAATAAAAAGGCTATAGAGCATGACCAATCCCCTCGATTACCCGTTCCATAGCCATGGAGCGGGACCCCTTGATGAGAACGGTGTCCCCCTCTTTCAGGATGCTCATGATACTCTTGCGGGCCTCATCGGCATCCCTGAAGGTAAAAACAGCGGGCCCGTTTTTTCCATCTGACGCCTTCAGGCTTTCATCGGCGGCAGCAGCCATCCTCGCCCCCACGGCCACAAAAACGGCAGCTCCTGAACGGGCTATAAGGCGGCCCAGGTCCCGGTGCTCCTCTTTGGAGAATGCGCTCAACTCGCGCATGTCCCCCAGAACGGCAATGGCCCTTCCGGTGCCGGCCAGCCGGACCAGTTCCTTCAGTGATTCCCTCATGGAGGAGGGGTTGGCATTATAGGAGTCATTGATTATCGTTATCCTTCCCTTTTTGATGACCTCAAACCTCATGGGACAGCCCTTGTATGCTGCAAGCCCTGAGGCAATTTCTTGAATGCCGATCCCCAGTGAATGGCCCACTGCTGCTGCGGCGAGGGCATTGGAGACATTAAAGTCACCGTGGACATTCAGGGAAACATCAGCATTACCGCCCCCCCTGATATGCAGGGTAAAGCGGCTCCCCTCGTCTGTATACCGGACATGGGAGGCGTACACGTCAGCGGGGCCCTTCATCGCAAAGGTGAGAAGCCGGCCGCTGAACTCCCTGATCTCCCGGAACCCCGCCATGAGAAATTCGTCATCCCCGTTGAGGACTGCTGTCTTCAGCCCCTCCAGGATTTCCAGTTTTGCCCCCCGTACCGCCTCATAACTTCCGAGCCGGCCCACGTGGGCTGAACCGATGTTCGTGATGACGCCATGGCTCGGCACAGCGATTTCACAGAGCCTTCGTATCTCTCCCGAAGCGTTCATCCCCATTTCCAGGACGATTACCTCGTGGCCGGGCTCCAGCTGCATCAGGCTCAGGGGAAGGCCGATATGGTTATTGAGGTTCCCTTCATTCTTCACTGCCCTGAATCGTGTTGAGACAACACAATGGATCATCTCCTTTGTGGTTGTCTTCCCGTTGCTCCCGGTCACCGCCACAACGGGGATGTCCTGCTTCATCCTGAAGAAGTGTGCAAGCTCCTGAAGGGATCTGAGGGTGTCCTGCACGCAGACGACCACCCTGCCTCGGGGCAGCGCAGGGGGCCGCATCTGCACGATTGCCCCGCTGCCCTCAACAAGGGCCTGTTCAAGAAAATCATGGCCGTCAAAATGCTCACCCCTGATGGCAATGAACAGGTCTCCAGCTCCGATCGTCCGGGAGTCGATGGAAACTCCGCTGAAGCTCGTCCCGTTCTCTGCGATCACCTCTCCGCCGGTTGCCTCAAGAATGTCGTCTACCGTTATATGTGCCATAGTGCCACAGCGCCATAGTTCCGTAGTACCATATTCTCCATCCCTCCAATACTCCAGTAATTCATGACTCCTTTGCTTCCTTGAGCTTTTTGAGCTCTTTCACCACAACCTCCCTGTCGCTGAAGTGGTGCCTGACTCCCTGAATCTCCTGATAATCTTCATGCCCTTTTCCGGTAATGACCACGGCGTCGCCCTCGCCTGCCATGGAAAGGGCCTCCATGATGGCCTCCTCCCGGTCAGGGCGGCAGAGATAATGACGCCCCTTTATCCCTTTCAGAATATCTTCGATAATCACCAGGGGGTCCTCGGAGCGGGGATTGTCTGTCGTGACTATCACCTTGTCGCTGAGTTCTGCCGCGACTGCCCCCATAAGCGGCCGCTTTGTCCTGTCGCGGTCCCCGCCGCAGCCGAAGACCGTGATGATCCGCCCGGAGGCGATGCTCCGTGCCTCCTGCAGGATTTTCCTGAGGGCGTCATCAGTGTGTGCATAATCGATGATGCAGAGAAAATTCTGCCCTTCCCTGATGTTTTCAAAGCGGCCTGCAACAGGTTGGGCATGGGCCACTCCCCGGCAGATGGCATCGTCATTCAGGCCGAGCGCCTGCGCAATCCCCACGGACAGGAGGATATTGGCCACATTAAAACTTCCCATAAGGCCGGCCTTCAGGGAAAACCGGCTGCGGGGTGTTGCCACGTCAAAGGAAAGCCCCGTGCTCCCCATTCGTATGTTCTCAGCCCGTATCATTGCCCCCTTCCCTGTTCCGCAGGTGATGACAGCGGTGTCGAGGGCTTCCGCGATGCTCCGCACCCGATGGTCATCCCAGTTGAGGACCGCTGCCCCCCCTTTGGCGAGGCATTCCGTAAAGAGTCTGCTTTTTGCCCTGAAGTATTCATCCATCGTATGGTGAAAATCGAGGTGGTCCTGGGAAAAGTTTGTAAAGGCGGCAACCCTGAAGGTGCACCCCCTGACCCTGCCGAGGGCCAGTGCGTGTGAGGAAACCTCCAGGACGCCGTGCGTCATGCCGCTGTCCGCCATTTCCCGCAGATACCGCTGCAGGTCCAGTGACTCCGGTGTGGTATGAACGGCACCGGCCGTCCTCCCGCCCGTGATGTAGGCGATTGTTCCCAGGAGGCCTGCTTCCCAGCCCCCTGCCTCGATAATACTCTTTGTAACAAAGCTCGTCGTTGTCTTTCCATTTGTCCCGGTGATGCCCACAAGTGACAGGCTCCGGGAGGGGTGCCCGTAAAACGCGGCAGAAAGGAGGGCCAGGGCTTCCCTGCTGTCAGGAACGCAGGCACAGGCCGCTTCTCCATCAAAGCCGCCCTGCCTTGAGTCCGTCTGTGCCCATGGATGCTCTGCTACTATCATGGTAGCCCCCCTGATCACTGCATCCCGTATGTACCGGTGGCCGTCCCGGGCAAATCCCCTGACGGCCACAAAAAGGTAGTCCTTCTTTACGAACCTCGAATCATAGGCAATACCCTTTACCTCCCGCCCCAGGGACCCCCGGGTCCACAGGACGGGAAGGCCTTCGAGAAGTTCTGATATCGTCATCTGTCCCGCTGCCAGCGCTGCCGCTACCGCTTCCTGCTGACAAGGAGGATGCTATGCTCATTTTTTTCCACGGGCACGCTCATGTAGGCAAAGGTGTTCTCGATAATATTTCTGAACACGGGAGCAGCGACAACCCCGCCGTAGCTTTTGCCCTTTGGTTCAAACACCACAACAATAAGCGCTAACCGCGGGTTATCCGCCGGAACGAATCCTACAAAGGAGCTCACGAACTTGTCCGGCGAATACCGCCCTGCCTTGTGATCAAATATCTGGGCCGTCCCCGTCTTTCCGGCAACGAGGTTCCCCTCAATAGATGCCCGCTTTGCCGTGCCCCCTTCCTCAACTACGGTCTTCAGCATTTCTTTTACCAGTGCCGCCGTCCTGGTGGAAATAATCCTCTGGCTGAGGTCCGGCACCACCCGTTTCACGATAGTCCCTTCGGGGGATATAATGTCCGAAACAATATAGGGCTTTACCAGGATGCCGCCGTTGGCAATTGCCGAGTATGCCCTGAGGACCTGCAGGGGGGTTGCACCGATTTCCTGTCCGATGGAGAGGGCCGCCAGGGAGGTGCCTGACCAGTTCCGCCTTTCCCTGAGAATCCCCCTTACCTCACCGGGGAAATCAATCTCCGTCTTTTCGCCAAATCCGAACTTCTTCAGGTAGGCATAATACTTCTCGCTCCCAAGCCTGAGGCCAACCTGAACAGCTCCAACGTTGGATGAGCGTTGAATGACTTCCTGAAAGGTGATGACCTCGCTCCGGTGGACATCACGTATGGCCTTCCCACCGACCACGATGTAGCCCTTGGACACATCAAACCAATCCTGAAGCCGGACAACGCGCTCCTCAATCGCCGCTGCTGCGAGCACGGACTTCAGGGTCGAACCCGGCTCGTAGAGGTCTGTGATGGCCCTGTTCCGCCGCGCGTAGTCACGGGACTTGCCCGGCTCGTTGGGGTTGTATGTTGGCCTGTTGGCCATGGCAAGGATCTCCCCTGTCATGGGGTCCATCATCACCGCCACTGCGGCCTTTGCCTTCCATTCATCCACGGCCCTGGAGAGCTCCCGCTCGACGATGTACTGGATCCCTTCGTCTATGGTGAGCACGAGGCTGTTTCCCGAGACAGCGTCTTTGACCGAACTGGACAGCCTGTTGCCCCGGGCATCGGTGCCTACGGCAACATTGGTTACCTCGCCCTTCAGAAATTCGTTATACTGAAGTTCAAGCCCCGCGATACCGGCATTGTCAATGTTCGTAAATCCCAGAAGGTGTGCAGCGGTCAGCCCCTTGGGATAATAACGCCTGGCTTCGGGTACAAACCCGATGGCTTCGGGACCGATCTTGTCAATCAGTTTTCTTACTTCCCCGGCCGTGTCCGCGTCCATCTTCCTTTCAATCCAGATAAACTCCCTGTCCTTTTTCTTCAGCAGGTCCATGTTGAGCTTTTTGGATGAGATACGCGTTACCGCTGCCAGCTTTGCCGAAAAGGTCCGTGTGTCCTCAACCTTGGAGGGCACGGCATAGACCGAATCGGCATCCACATTGGCAGCAAGTTCCCTCATTTTCCTGTCCAGCATGACGCCGCGCTGGGGTGCCAGTGTCTTCTGCCTGATGTACTGCTGCTCCGCCCTGCCCGCAAGCTTGTCATGATCAAGGACCATAAGGTCTACCAGCCTGAAGAGGATGGCGCCGAAACAGCACAGGATTATTGTGACGAGGACGAGGGCCCGTCGCCTGCTCTTCTGGAGGGGGATCCTCATCGGGTCCTCATCCCACAGTTTCCGTGTCTCCTGTATTTCCATCCTGATCTTTTTCATCTCTATCACCTGCGGGAGCCCTCCGTGCCTGTTCCCATGCAGGAGGGGCATTTATGACCGCCAGCAAAGGGGGCTTTCCTGGACGGCCCCGGGCCGGCCTTACCGGACTGCAGACGCCCGGTGCGGACCTGCTGCAGCGGTCCTCTTTACAAAAAACATATTGTCCCTGTCCGCCTGGCCCATGCCGAGCCGTTTGTTCGCCACTTTCTCCACGTGCTCCATGGAGAACACACTCGCCCTCTCGGCAACAACCATCTTTCTCTCCGTCATCAGGGCTGCCCTGAGTTTGTCCAGTTTCCCGATCTCGTATTCGAGATTGACAACGGCAGTCCTCAGCCATACCACGGCAAAGAGGCTGAAGCCGACATAGAGAAAGAACGCCGCCCAGGCCAGGGTTCCCTTCCCGCTTCTGCTTCTCGTTCTTCTTCCTGTCATATTTTTTCCCCCACCCTTAATTTTGCGCTCCGAGACGAAGGGTTCATACTCCTCTCCTCTCGCGCCGGGAGGAGAGGTTTTTTCGTTATGATACGAAAGAGGCCTTCTCTGGCCAGCTTTCTGAATGCGTTCTTTACAATCCGGTCCTCCAGAGAATGGTAGGAGAGGACGCAAAATCTGCCCCCCCGTTCAAGGATCTCCGCGCCGGCGTCAATGCCGGCGGCCAGTTCATCAAGCTCCCCGTTCACCTCAATCCTCAGGGCCTGGAACGTGCGTGTTGCCGGGTGAATCTTCCCGCGCCTCCCCACTGCCTTCTCCACAATGACGGCCAGGTCTTTGCAGGACCGTATCCGCTCCCTGCGCCGGGAACGGACAATCGCCTTTGCTATCCGGCGGCTGTACCGCTCTTCGCCGAAACGCCAGATCAGGTCTGCCAGCTCCTGCTCCCGATAGCTGTTTACCACGTCTTCGGCATTAAGCCTCTGCCTTACATCCATCCTCATGTCCAGCGGTTCGTCCCTGAGAAAGCTGAACCCCCGCCCTTCTGCCTTCAGGTGGAGCGTTGATACACCGACATCAAGGACGATGCCCTGAACCGTTTCATGGCCCAGCCGCCTCACAACGCTTCCCATCTGAGAAAAGCGTTCCTGGAGGAGATGGACCCTGCGGTAGGCGCTCAGGCGCTCCCGGGCCAGTTCCAGTGCCCTGCCGTCCCTGTCCAGCCCTATCACAGTGCACTGAGGGGCGCGTTCCAGAATGCCCTCGGCATGTCCTCCCAGCCCCACTGTTCCGTCAACGTACACTCCTGAGCCTGTCACCTTCAACGCCTCGATAACCTCCTCCCGCATCACCGGGATATGAACAATGCCCATTCCCCGCGCCGACGCCTTACATCCCCAGACTGGCAAACTCCTGCTTGAATGCCTGCCGGTCTACCTTCCCGGGGTCAGCAACGCCTTCCAGTTCTTCCCTGTTCCAGATTTCAATCCTGTTGCCAAGCCCGAGTACGACCACATCGCTGTTCAGGCCCGCATCCACCCTCAGGGCCGGTGCCAGGAGTACCCGTCCCTGCTTGTCCACTTCACACTCAACAGCCGAGCCGATTACTCTCCGCATGTAGTACTTGACGGCATCAGACGTCTGGGGCATTCTGTTGACCTTATCAATCAGCAGCTGCCAGTCGCTCACAGGATAGGCGCAGAGGCACTTGTCAAACACTTCATTTGTTATAATAAGTTTTGAGGAATGATTGGACGAAAGGATATCGCGGAACGGTGCGGGGATAATAAGCCGCCCTTTGGCATCCAGTGTTTTATAATGCTTTCCGGAAAATCCCGACATCTTTCCTCCACTTTCCTCCACGATCCACCACTGCTGACAGTATAGATATGTTACAATTCCTTGTCAAGGCAAAATCACATTTTTTTCATGCATGCTATATTTTGTAGCTCAGCATAGTGAAAGCCACAACTTATGGTGTATAAAACATATGCAATCTCCTTGCCTCTTTTCATGCCGATTAAGTAAGATCAAGTAAATGATCAATCCCGTTGAGAGATATTTCCACTATCTGACTGTTGAAAAGGGCCTCTCTGCCAATACGGTTGAATCGTACCGGCGGGACATCAGGAGGTTAAGCACGTTCCTGGGGCATTCAGAAGCTTCACTGACGGAGATCTCGAAAAGTGACATCCTTGCCTATCTTGACCATCTGCGTAGTGACGGGTGTCAGCCCAGTACCCTTGCCCGCCACATTGCCGCCGTGCGGGGCCTGTGCAGGTTTATGCTCCTGGAAGGGCTGATCAGTGAAGACCCCGTTGAAAACCTTTCCGCGCCCAAGGGGTGGAAGCGTATTCCGCGGGTACTGGGTACCGAGGATGTGGCAACGCTCCTGTCCATACCTGAAGGCGGCGGACTCTCCCTCCGGGACAGGGCGATCCTGGAGATCATGTACTCATCAGGCCTGCGTGCCAGTGAAGTGGTGAGTATCAAAACCGGCGACATCAACTTCGAGGCAGGGTTCATCACCGTAACAGGGAAGGGCTCGAGACAGCGGGTCGTGCCCGTCCACGAGGCAGCGCTCTGCACCATAAAAAAATACTCCGAGGAATCCCGGCCGGCACTCCTGAAGCATAGGACCAGCCCCTACCTGTTTCTCGCAAAGGGAGGAAAACCGATGACCCGGCAGCGCCTCTGGCAGCTGATAAAAAAATATTCACGGGTCCTGTCCGGGGGTGTCTCTCCTCACACGCTCAGGCACTGCTTTGCCAGCCACCTGCTGGACGGAGGAGCGGACCTGAGGGCCCTGCAGAAAATGCTGGGGCACAGGGACATCTCTACCACGCAGATATACACCAAGGTAACTCCAGATCGGCTGAAGAAAGTGCACAAGCTTCACCACCCTCGGGGCTGAAGTCAGACACGCCTTCCGGGATCTGCCAAAAAAGACTTGTCATCGGGGCCTGTCAACGATATAATGTCATCAGTCAGCACGCCCCTGAAAATTAGATACAGGTGCAGGCAGAGCGCGTATTCTCTTTCCTGCAACGGCAGTCAGAGCTGCAGCGCAGACAAACCTTACATTTTTTTAGACAGCTTTTCTGAACAAGGGAGGCAAGACAATGCTTCGACAGCTCAAGAAGGAAGAACTCTACGCCTGTTGCTCACTGGATGATTTGCCATTTCAGACAACGGACGATATTACGCCCCTTTCTGAAACAATAGGCCAGAAACGTGCGCTGAAATCCCTGCAGTTCGGGCTCGATATTGAGAGCCACGGATTCAATATTTATATCCTCGGGGAAAGCGGCACAGGCAAGATGACCACCATACGGACCATCCTGGAAGTAAAGGCCCGGAATGAGGCCGTGCCCATGGACTGGTGCTACGTGTACAACTTCAGGAATGTGGACATTCCCCGGGCCCTCAGCCTCCCTCCGGGCAGAGGGCATGAATTCCGGAAAGACATGGAGGAGCTGATTTCGTTCCTCCGCCAGGAAATCCCCAAGATATTTGAGACCAAGGAGTATGAAAAACAGCGCACAAAGATTCTTGAGGAATTCCAGGAACGACAGAAAAGCTATTTCACGGAGATTGAAAAGGAGGCAAAGGAAAAAGACTTTGCCCTGAGAAAAACCGTAAGCGGCCTTGTCCTCCTCCCCGTGAAAACCACGGGTGAAACATTGAGCGAGGAAGAGTACGAGAGCCTGGACCCCAAGGTCAAGAAGAAAGTCGCGGCCATCGGCAGGGATCTCCAGGAAAAACTCGATGACGCAATCCGGAACGTGCGAGAAGAAGAAAAAAAGATCAAGGAGATGATGAAGGACCTGGAACGCCAGGCCACGCTCTCCGTCATCGGCCACCGGATCGATGAACTGAGAAACACGTACAAGGACAGCTCGGAGATCCCGGACCACCTCGAACGGGTAAAAGAAGACATCCTTGAGAACCTGGACGACTTCAAGCCCCAGGAAGATCAGACACCAGCGATTCCCTTTATGAAGCCAGCCAGATCGGAGCCGTCCTTCACACGGTATTCCGTCAATGTCTTTGTGAATAACGGCGACCTGAAGGGCGCTCCCGTCGTTATCGAGAACAACCCGACCTATTACAATCTCTTTGGCCGGGTAGAGCATAAGCTCCAGTACGGCGTTGCCCTTACCGACTTCACCATGATCAAGCCCGGCTCCCTCCAGCAGGCAAACGGCGGTTATATCGTAATCGACGCCCTGGAACTTCTGAAGAACATATTTTCCTATGACGCGCTGAAACGGACGATCAAGGACCGGGAAATAAAGATAGAGGACGTCTGGGAGCAGTACCGGTTGATGTCCACTGCCACGCTCAAACCCCAGGCAGTCCCCTTCAATGTAAAAATTATCCTCGTCGGCAACCCCCGGCTCTACTACCTGCTCTACAATCTCGATGAGGAGTACCGGGAGCTCTTCAAGGTCAAGGCCGATTATGAAAACCGCATGGACAGGACCCCTGAAAACATTCTCAAGTACGCCAGCTTTGTAAAGACCAAGTGTGACGAGCGCGGCCTCAGGCCCTTTGATCGCGACGCAGTTGCCAAGGTCATTGAATACAGTTCGCGCCTCGCTGATCATCAGCAAAAGCTGTCGGCCAAGTTCAGCGATGTGGCAGACCTCCTCAGGGAGGCCGACCACTGGGCACGAGACGCCAAGCAGGACGTCGTCAGGGGTGAGGATGTGGCACGGGCCCTCGAGGAGAGAGAATTCCGCTGCAACAAGGTGGAGAAAAAAATACTGGAGGCCACAAAAGAGGGCACGATCCTCATTGACACGGAGGGCGTAGTAACCGGACAGATAAACGGCCTTTCCGTTCTCGACCTCGGAGATTACCGGTTCGGGACTCCTTCGCGGATAACAGCGCGGACCTATGCCGGGAGGGCGGGCATTGTGAATATAGAACGGGAAACAAAAATGAGCGGCAAGATCCACGAGAAGGCGGTCCTGATCCTCACGGCATACCTGGGGGGAAAATATGCCGTAAAGCATTCCCTCAGCCTGACGGCATCGCTTACCTTCGAACAGCTCTACGGGGGCGTGGAAGGTGACAGTGCCACATGCGCCGAGGTCTATGCCCTGCTCAGCAGCATATCAGGGGTGCCTCTCAGACAGTCCTATGCCGTCACAGGGTCCATGAACCAGCACGGCCAGGTACAGCCCATAGGCGGGGTTAATGAAAAAATCGAGGGATTTTTTGAAGCCTGCAAGCTCTCGGGCCTCAACGGCAAGCACGGCGTCATTATCCCGGCAAAGAACCTGGTCCACCTCATGCTTAAAGACGAGGTAATCGATGCTGTAGTGAGCGGAAAATTCAGCATCTATGCCATTGATACCATCGAAGACGGTATTGAAATCCTCACCGGTATGAAGCCTGGGGACATGAAGGCCGACGGGTCCTACCCCAAGGGGACATTCAACCATCTTGTCGCCGGCAGATTACAGGAACTGTCCGAAGCCCTCAAAGGGGAAAAAGACGGAAACAGCAATAACGGCAAGCGGGCCACGAGGAAAGCGTCCCGCAAGAAAAAGGCATCGGGAAAGAAACGCATGTAATTCCCCGGGGCCTGGCGCCGGAGCGGAGGCCCCTTCCCTGAGAAGACAACTTCATACGGTGGCCATTCCGGGTGCTGCCTCCTCTTCCATAGGTATCAGTATTGGAAAAAACACCGCAACATATTTTAATACGGGGCGTAAACTGGATCGGCGATGCCGTTCTCACTATTCCCGCGATCCGGTCTGTACGCCGCGCCTTCCCGGACGCCCGGATCTGCCTCCTGGTCAAGCCGTGGGTTGCCGACATCTTCAGGGAAAACCCCGATATTGACGAGATCGTCCTCTATGACAAGAGTTTCATCGGACTTTCGGGGAAGTTGAGGCTCGCAAAAAAACTGCGCCAGAAAAAATTCGACGTTGCCATCCTGCTTCAGAATGCCTTTGACGCCGCCCTCATTGCGTGGCTGGCAAGGATTCCGCGGAGAATCGGATACCGGCGGGACGGCAGGGGATTTCTCCTGTCACAGGCCGTGCCCGTCAGTGACAAGGTCCTCGAAAAGCACCAGGTGTACTACTACCTGGACCTCCTTGCTTGCGCAGGGATTAAGCCCTCTGACCCCCATCCCTACCTTTACCTCACCGACGGCGAGAGACAGCGGGCAAAAGACCTGCTTTCCTCTTATTTCTCCGACACAGGGGCACTGCTGATCGGTATCAACCCCGGGGCAACATACGGGTCCGCAAAGCGATGGCCGCCCGGCCGGTTCGCCGAGCTGATCATCAGGATCATCAGCGAACTGGGCGGACAGGTCATCCTCTTTGGGGGTCCCTCGGAGGTGGAAATCACCGATGAGATCATCAGGGAGATCAACAAGCTGAAGATACAAATGAAGATCGAGCGCCTTGGAGCGCGCATCCTCATAATGGCAGGAAAGACCAGCCTCAGGGAGCTAGCAGCCCTCATCGCTGCATGCGACGCCTTTATCACCAATGACTCGGGGCCCATGCACATGGCATCGGCCCTCCGTGTGCCCACAGCGGCCATTTTCGGATCAACGGACCAGACGGCGACAGGTCCCTTTGGCGAGGGCCACCAGGTTATTGCAAAGGACATCCCCTGTGCACCGTGCATGAAGAGGGAGTGTCCCGAGGGCCACCTGAAGTGCATGATGGAAATAACCACCGATGATGTCTATTCCGCACTCAGAGAAATACTCCCTGGTCAGCGGGCCGTATTCCTTGACAAGGACGGCACCCTCATTGAGGACAGGAACTACCTGAACAGTTTTGATGATCTCCATATTCTCCGCGGTGTGAAAACCGCCCTCAAAAGACTGAAGGAGGCGGGGTTCAGGCTCATCGGGGCCACCAATCAGTCGGGTGTTGCCCGGGGCATTGTGGATGAATCATTCGTTAGTGAGTCCAATGACTATCTACGGAAGGAGCTGCTTCTTGACGATTTTTATTACTGCCCCCACCATCCCGACGAGAAATGCCCCTGCAGAAAACCCGAGCCCCTGATGCTCCTGAGGGCGAGATTGCAGCACCGGATCAGCCTGAAAGCGTCGTACGTGATCGGGGATAAGGAGTCGGATGTCATGCTCGCCGTGAAAACAGGGGCAACGGGGATCCTCCTCTCGGCCACGCCGCTCTTTGAAAAATCGGCTGCCTCATATATCTCAAAAGACCTGCCCGGGGCAGTCACCTGGATATTGGAGCGGGAAAAAAACCGGAAGGAGTGAAGGCTGACCCGGGTCATGCATGAATTTCGGGGGAGGATCGAATGAATGCAGGCTGCACGAAGTGCAGCTTTGTAATTATTCAAACGTTCCTCACATTGAGGCGCAGCCTCAAAAGGGTTGCGCCATACCATAGAATCCATATCTCACACAATGAGGACATCCGGTCAGCGTGATTTGAAAACCTTATCAGCAAGCGATGCTACTTTCCTCAAACGTTCATGGCTTTCAAACTTTTTTGAGAGCCTTCCCCGAAATGGACATGTTTTCATGACTGAGGTGGTCCACATTATGCACAAACACCTGACGGGAACGGCTTTGAGCGGCTTTATTGTGCCGAAAGAAAAAACAGGATGTTTTTTTGGCACAATACCTCGGAGACGAACAGGACGTTCGTCGAGAATGAGTGAAAAGACAGTCCCGTCAGGTGTTTGTAGCTGACTAAATGATACCTTATGAATCATGGAGCTAAAGTAGATGCTGGAGGCATTACCCTCCGTGCTCTGGGGGCCTGAGCATCCGGAGGAACTCCAGGAACCGGTCAGGGCCATTATCGGCAGTATAAAGAAGAAACGCCGCGCCGCTGGTACGGTTTTCCAGGGCCCTCACCCGCTCCATCATGTCATCAGCGCTTGCCGGCACCATGCCGTCCCTTATGCCTGCCTTCCGGTGAACAGGAGGGTTCGTGGACAACTGGGCAAAGACAGGGACGTCGGAGCTGCCCTTGCGAACCCACCAGATAGTCCGCTCGGCCATGTTCATGAACGTCTCCCTCTCAAAGAGCTGCCACCGCTGAAGCTGCACCATGAAGATATCGGCATGGGGTGCCATGTCAGCGCCAAAGGCAAGGAGGGTTACTGATGTGTCAGGGGAAAGGATAAGGCCGAGTCCGTGCTCCTGTGCCAGCGCCCTGGCCTTTTTGACGGCACCCCGGGGGTCGTCCTTTTCTTCCTGAGGAGTGTCCCCTTTGCTCAGCGCATCAGGACTGTAGCAGAGAAAGTCCACCCGAACATTTCGGGAAAGAAGCAGCGTGAGGCCCTTCTCCAGGCCCTCAAGGGATGGGCTGACAAGTGCCACTTTTCCCCTGTCAAGCGCCTGAACGAGGGGTATCTCCTCCCCGCCCCTGACGAAGAGAATGTCCTCGGGTCTCAAAAGGTCCTTCAGCTTTCCCGTAAACCCGTGGGGAAGAGGCCCGTCTTCGGCATACAGGGGAATGGCAAGGCGGAAGGACGTCTCATCGTTTGCCGTGCCTGAACCCGTGGAAAAGGCAAGGCAGCTAAACGCAAGGAGGAGCACGGCCGCAGTGATTCTTGCTGCTGCATGGGCCTTTCCGTATTGTTCACTGCAGACCGTCATCCTGCCCCCCCCGCTATCGCATGGCTGCCGCCGAACCGTGCGCGGTTGCCAACAGCCGGGATGTTTCATTAAACTAATTATAAACGTTCCCGCACAGGAAATTCCCCTGATAGTATGAACATGCTGATTATAAAACCCAGTTCCCTGGGAGATATTGTCCACGCCCTTCCCTTTCTCAAGGCAGTGAAAGATTCTTTCCCGGAAGCGCAGGTAGACTGGGTTGTGAGCAAGGATCTGATGGGGGTCCTGGAAGGCAATCCGCTTATTCACCGGCTGATACCCATTGACAAGGATTCCTGGAAGCGTGCAGGAAACCTTCTTCGTACAGTGAAGGAGCTTTCATCCCTGAGAAAGACACTGAAGACAGGGCAGTATGACATCGTTGTAGATTTGCAGGGCCTTTTACGGAGCGGGCTCATCGGGTTTTTCACCCCTGCAGCAAAAAAGGTAGGATTCGCTGATGCCCGTGAGGGGAGTACTTTTTTTTATGACACCAGGGTGGAGACGCCTTCCCCGGCCCACGCCGTTGACAGGTCCCTCGCGGCAGCACGGGCAGTAGGCGCGGAACCAGGAAAGGCCCTGTTTCCCCTTCAGACCGGGCAGAAGGCACAGGAACGGGTCAGGCAACTCCTCGGTGGCATTAAAGACTACGCGGTAATCGTCCCTTCTGCCCGGTGGGAAAGCAAGCGATGGCCTGCGGAAAAGTTTGCCTCCCTCACAGAAAAGATCGGCATTACCAGCGTTGTCGCAGGAAGCAGGGGAGATGCAGCTATTGCGGAGTCCATTCGCTCGCACAGTTCGGGCACGGTCATTGACCTCTGCGGCAGGACAAACCTCCAGGAACTCGTTGCCCTGATTTCAGGTGCCAGAGCGCTCATAAGCAATGACTCAGGCCCTCTGCACATTGCCGCAGCGCTGAATGTGCCGCTCATCGCTGTCTTCGGCCCTACCGACCCTGCAAAGACAGGCCCCTACGGCTGGCAGTCAAACAAAAAGATGAAGGTGGTCTCGGCAGGCGTCCCCTGCAGTCCCTGCCGCAGGAGAACATGCAGGGACATGCGGTGCATGGGTGAAATAAGCGCTGAAGACGTGTATCAGGCATTGAAGGAGTATCTGTGAGAGGGTATCTACCGGCAGCACCATCTCAGGTAAATCGGACGACTGTTCTCTGTCTCTTCCTCCTGTTCTGTCTCCTCGTGTCCGCCGCACCTCATGCTTCCGGAGCCGCGCCAACGGTGAACAAAACGTTTGTCTATTACATTTACTGGACAGGAATCAGGGCCGGGCAGGCAGTCCTGAACTATGAAAGCACGCCCGAAGGCATCGCCATCAGGACCCACGCAACATCTGCAGACTGGCTTTCACTCTTTTACAAGGTCGATGACCGGGCCGAGAGTATACTCTACCCTGACGGCTACCCCCGGAAGTTTTCCCTCCACGTGCGCCAGGGCCGCCACAAGCGGGAAAAGGTCACCTATTTCGAGCGAAACACCGAGGGTCCGCAGAAAATCACCTACCATAATATCCTCGACGATGAAAGGCTTGAGTACCTCTTCGACACTCCGGCCTATGACCCTCTCTCGGCCTTTTACGAAATGACTCGGTGGGATCTCAGGGAAGGCCGGTCGTTCTACATCAATATATTCGACACCAAGAAACTCTGGAACACGGAGGTCCGGGTGCTGGGCAGGGAAACCATCCGCGTTGATGCCGGGGAGTTCAACACCATCGTCGTCAAGCCCATCCTCAAGTCCGAGGGGATCTTTCCCAAGACGGGAGACATCACCATCTGGGCAACCGATGACGACAGAAAGCTCCCGGTGCTTGTGAAAAGCAAGGCGACCATCGGCTACTTCAAGGCCGTCCTGGTGGAGGGAGATTTATGAGATACAGGGTGCAAGGGAAAACCAACTCATTAAAGAAAAACAGATGAATGAAGAAAAATCAGAACGGGACTGCAAAAAAAATGTATAATTCAGAGTTGCTTTTAATACTCATACTTCATATCTGTGGGAGGCTGCATGAATATTGCTGTTATCGGAAGCGGATACGTGGGATTGATTACCGGGGCATGTTTTGCCGAGTTCGGCCTGAACGTCACCTGTGTTGACAATGACCTGAAGAAAATCAGGTCCCTGAAAAAAGGGATGGTGCCCTTTTATGAGCCCGGTCTTGAAGAGCTCATGCAGAGAAACATCGCAGCAGGCCGCATGAATTTCACCTCGAACATGGCCGAGGCAGTGGATTCATCGCTGGTGGTGTTCATCGCCGTGGGCACCCCGCCCCGCGGCGACGGTTCGGCCGAGATGAAGTACGTCGAGGGGGTGGCAGCGGAGCTCGCGAACCACATAAAAAGCTACAAGGTGATCGTTACCAAGAGCACCGTTCCCGTGGGCACGGGAGAGAAGATACGCCAGATCATTGCGAAGAACCTCAGAGAGAGCATTGACTTTGACGTGGTGTCCAACCCTGAGTTCCTGAGGGAAGGCGCCGGGATCGAGGATTTCATGCGGCCAAACCGCGTGGTCATCGGTGCAGCAAGCAGCCAGGCAGTTGCCATCATGAAGGACCTGTACAGACCGCTCTACCTCATAGAAACACCCATTGTCATTACGGACATCAAGACAGCGGAGCTGATCAAATACGCGTCTAATGCCTTCCTGGCCACCAAGATTTCCTTTATCAATGAACTGGCCAACCTCTGCGAACAGGTCGGGGCCAATGTCCAGACCGTGGCAAAGGGAATGGGCCTTGACCGGAGGATCGGTCCCAAGTTCCTTCACGCAGGCCCGGGCTACGGCGGCTCATGCTTCCCCAAAGACACCCTTGCCCTATTGCAGATCGGGAAGGAAAACAGGGTAAATCTCGGGATCATCGCTGCAACGGTGAAGGCCAATGAGCATCAGAAGGAGCGGGCAGCCGCCAGGATAGTCGATACACTGGGAAAGGTGCGGGGCAAAACCATCGGTATGCTGGGGCTCTCATTCAAGCCCAATACCAATGACCTGCGCGATGCCCCTGCCCTGTACATAATTGAAAGACTCCTCAAGGCAGGAGCAACGTTCAGGGTCAATGACCCCGTGGCAATGAATGACGCGAAAAAAATATTTCCGAAGCTCACCTACTGCAGGGACGCCTACGAGGCGGCCAAAGGGGCCGACGCCCTGGTGATTGCCACGGAATGGAACCAGTACCGGAGCCTGGACATGCAGAAGATCAAGAAGGCAATGAAAGGGAAGTGTTTCTTTGACCTCCGCAATATCTATGAACCGGACCGGCTGTCAAAAATGGGCTTTATTTATGTCTCGGTAGGACGGGCGCAGACAAAGAAAGGCTGATCCGCCCGGGAACAGCTCCAGGGGCCCTTCCACAGGGCCGTTCGGCAGATGGCCGGAAAGGCGGCTATCCCTTGACTTTAAAAGACAAAGTACACTACAGTAATCTTTATGCGAAAACCCTTTATCGCTGCAAACTGGAAAATGCATATGATCAGCGGGGAGACCGAGGCCTTCATCACTGCCTTTCTGCCCCTGGTCAGGGACGTCAAAGACGTTGACATCCTCATAGCGCCTCCGTTCACCTCGCTGGCAGCAGCTTCCCGGCTCTTACAGTCATCCCCCATAATCATAGGGGCCCAGAATGTCCACTATGAGGAAAAGGGAGCCTTTACCGGTGAAATATCCCCTGCCATGCTAACTGACTCGGGCTGTTCCTGTGTGATCATCGGCCACTCAGAAAGACGGCAGTACTTTTCCGAGACGGACGAGATCGTGAACAAAAAAATCAGGACTGCGCGGAAGAACAGCCTCGAGGTTATCCTCTGCGTTGGTGAGTCCCTGGAGGAGCGGGAGGCGGGAAAGACCTTCCACGTGCTGGAACAGCAGCTTGCGGGTTCCCTGAAGGACATCCCCCTCAGCGGCATGACCATCGCCTATGAGCCCATCTGGGCCATCGGCACGGGGAAGACGGCCTCAAACGAGCAGGCAAACGAGGCCCACGCCTTTATCCGGGGCTGGCTCAGAAAAAACAGGGAAGGCGCCGACCATATCAGGATACAGTATGGCGGCAGCGTAAAGCCTGACAATATCGCAGGGATGATGGCCCAGCCTGACGTGGACGGGGCCCTCGTGGGAGGGGCAAGCCTCAAGCCAGACAGCTTTGCAGCGATTGTAACGGGAGCATCAGCAAAATAAGCAGGAAGGAATTTTATTCATGTATACAGCAATTGTTGTCCTCCACCTCATTGTATGCCTTTTTCTGATCTTCATCATCCTGATCCAGAGCAGCAAGGGCGCAGAAATGGGCGCCGCCTTCGGCGGTTCAAGCCAGACCCTCTTTGGCAGCAGGGGCGCGGCAACCTTTCTGAGCAAACTCACCACAGGCGCCGCGATCCTGTTCATGGTGACGTCCCTGTCGCTGGCAATTTTCTCGGTCAAGCGGACCTCGGTCATGTCGTCGGCGCCCGTGCAGGCTCCCGCCACACCGCCCGGGGAGGCATCCCCAGGTCCGCTCCAGGAGCAGCCGCTCGCACCGGGACAGGGTGAGGCACAGGAAGCGCCTGCCCAGCCTGCGGAAGAGCCGCAGAAATAAACAGACCTTAACCTGCATTCAGACCCTTCATTTATCCTTCTGACAGAGAAGTGCTCACTCTGTCGTGCTCATCGGTCTGCCGTACTGCCTTTTGACAGACAGATTGCATTGTGATACAATGTAATGCAAAGGAGGCTTTTATGCAATCTCAGCTTACGGTAAGACTATCTGAGGACCTTGAGACAGGGATCACCAGAGCAGCAAGAAAACTCCGCCTGAGACGGTCCGATATTGTTCGGATGGCCCTGGAAAAATTCCTCATAGAGTTTGAAAACACAGGCCATATCAAGCCCTATGACAGGGTAAAAAGTCTTCTTGGGAGCTATGCCAGCGGAATCCAGGACCTCGGTGAGTCTCACCGGAATTACCTGATTCAGCGTTTTAAAAGGAATGCGTAGCATCCTCCTTGACACAGGCGCCCTGGTGGCACTTGTGGACAGAAGTGAAAAAAACCACCGGCACTGCGTTGATTTTCTCGAGCGTTTTACCGGATCCATATTTACCACGGAGCCGGTCCTTACGGAAGCACTTTACCTTTTCGAATCTTCTTTGAAGGCGCAAAAAGCCTGCGTCAATTTCATAGTGAACGGCGGTGCGTCACTGGTGCCCCAGTCAATAGAAAGCCTCTCACGGGCAGTGACGCTCATGGAAAAGTACCATGACACACCGATGGATTTTGCTGACGCAACCCTCGTTGTTCTTGCCGAAGAACTCAGGGTCAATGAGGTCTTTACCCTCGATATTCGGGGATTCAGCACCTATCGCATCAGCGGGAAAAAGGCCTTCCGGATATGGCCGGAACTCCACGAATAATCTTGATAAATACGATCATAATTTATTTGATTACCATCCTATTAACGGCTTGTGTCGATGTAGCTTTTTCTAATCAAGAGGATGACAGTGAAACTGTGGGACCATACTATGTTCACATTGCTCCGAATGGAATAATTATGCCCATAGGAAGGGTATTACTAGTTCGTAGAAACTCAGCTTACTGTGCTGTAAAGTTTACTAAATTTTGGGCGGGAAAGACTGATGGAGATCATTATGCCAGATATGAGTCATATTACCAGGATGACGGGACAGGGAATTTATCCAATAGGAATATAATATCCAAAAAAGCAGAATTATATTCTCCCAAAGCTCGATGGTCTCTATTTGGCCACCCAGTGACTTTTGGTGCCAAGAAAGAGATTGAATGTGGACCTATTAAACTTTGGTGGACCGGTAAGGGATCAGTTTATTTTTACAAGCGTTACCAGACCGAAGGAGATTATGGTATTGAACTAGCTCCTGCTTTATGGACTGATATATCAGAGGTGAATGTTTTTGATAAACAGATCAAGGGTACAGATATGACGATAGTCGATCGAGAGTAGATATTCCCATAGAACAATTATGGAAAAATAAACTTGAGTGATCTACTAATGAGCAGGGACAGTTTTCAAACAGCACAATTGGAACGAAAGGGATCAGACCTTGACATGGAACAGGGGAAAGATAAACGGCGGCGATAGCGAAAATTAAAGGAGGTCTTTGAATTGCTTATCAGTAAGTCCGGCGCTTTTGATTATTGCTTTAAGCGTATTAAGGATTAAGTCTTTTATGGGCTGGAATAGTTATGCGATGAGTGCTGTCGGACATGCCGATGTGCTTACTTTGAGTAATGACTTTAAATCCCGCCTTGCTAAATGCCCTGACAGCGCGATCAGAAGAGACA
>CP070788.1:2267076-2271436 GCA_020346765.1 Nitrospiraceae bacterium | reverse complement strand
AGGCCGTAATCACAGGAGCGATCCGGTCCTCGACGCGCCTCATGGCACCAATAAGCCGTTCGTACTGGGCCCGGGTGCGGCGGAGCTTTTTCTCACTCTCCTGCCTCAGGCTTTCGCGGGAATACAGGCCCAGTTCAGCTTCCCACTCGTCAAATAATGCCTCTGACACCTTTTCAACAGACTCGATTCGCTGGTGGACGTCTTCCGCCTTCTTTGCGCTCTTTTCGTACTCGGTGTTGAGCTCCCTGTATTTATCCTCAAGCGCCCCTCCTTCAAAATTCAGGACAGAGCTGAACTTGTCCAGGGAAGACTGAAACTGTTCCTTTGCCTCTTGCTGGGAGTCCCGCGCTTCTTTGACCCGGTCAACCATGATGTCCCGCTTGTGATACCCAAACTTCTCCATCGTCTTGTAATAGGCCGTCTGACACGCTGCAAGAGAAAGAGCACAGACAACACTGAACATCCACAGAGGGTGCCGGCTTGAATTCCCCATATTTGCCATCCTCCCTGTTCGCGGACACAGGCCTGCCCCGCCGTGTGCCAGCAAACCATTATTGAATGCCCAAAAAAGAAGTCCGTCGGTACTGGTTCTGCTTAGATCAGGATCCCGCTAATTATTCGCCTGAGGCGGAATTTGATTTATCACCAAGGGGAGCGATCCCCCTTCGCGCCCGTCAACGACAAGATTGATTGAATAGGCCCCGTACCGGGGGAACGTGAGCACCTGCAGATTGAGAATTATATTTGTTGCCAGCGATTGCAGGGGGACATTCCTGAACCTGACATTGACCGTGGCATCCACAGGTTTCACCACTTCCACGCCGTCCTGGTCAACAATGCTGATTCGGACTTTATGTTCGCCTTCTTCTTTTTTTTCAAAGCGCAGCCTCAGGGCAACGGCGCACAGGGGATGAACCGCCGGTACCTGCCTGGACCATATTGAATCAAAGGTGCCGAGGATATTCAGCTTGCCCTGATAATCCGTTGCAGCGTCACAGAGAACGAAAAGCTCTACCTTCATGGGTTACCTCCTGATGGTCATCGTGCATACATCAGCTTTCTCCTGAACAGGAAATGTGCCTTTAAGTCTAATCAGACGCGGAGAAATTGTAAAGACACTGCTTGTCCACAGGTTTCCCCCGTGTGCTCTTGCGTGAGGGGACTTCATTAAAGAGAGGCTTCAGGATGTGAAACCTGGCTACCAGACTGCCCCGTAGCTTTCAGGCAGGGCATTCCAACGGCTTCCGAAGACGTGCACTTTTCTGGTTGGCTCTCCCTCAGGACTCATGAAGGGCCTGTTGTCCAGGGCCCAGGCAAGGACTCCGCCCCAGAGGACAAACGCTTTCAGCCCCCGCTGCTGGAGCCTTTCCGCGTATTCGCCGCTCCGGCAGCCGACGGTGCAGTAGACGAGGACATTCCTCCCCTCATGTCTGGAAACAACCGTTTCAAAATCATCTGCAAACACAGAGCCGGGGATGAATGACACTTCCCTCTCCATGGGCGATCGGCTGTCAAGGATCACCCACTCTGCCCTGTCCTGCCGTGCTGAAAACTCTTGCAGCGTCATCCAGGAAACATGGGGGTACATGCGCCTGCATTCGTCGGCAAGGTCTTCAAAACGCTGGACCAGTTCAGGTCCTTCTTTCACTGTCCGGGCAGCACAGGAGAAAAGCATGAAGATCGCTGCCATGCCTGTGATCAGAATGATTCGGGATCTCATGTCTCCCCCGGCTTCCTAGGCCTCCTCGCCCTTGTCCTGTTTCGGCGCCTGGCCCCGCTGCCTCTTCCGCGGTGCCTTGTACACAAAACAGTCTTCATCGGTTATTTCATGGAAGTGGTCTGCCTCGGCGATCAGTACCTTGGCCGCTGTTTTCCTGACTGCTGCTATTTCCACGCGCACGCCTTCCCCCTTCATATGCGACACAAGGTCCACATAATCGGAATCGCCTGACATGATGATAATCGTGTCCACCTTTGATGCCAGCTGGGTTGCCTTGATGGAAAGGGGGATGTCGGCAGACTTGTGGCAGGGAATGACCGACCCGTAATAGTTTTCATGCAGACGCTCGGCAAACTTGGATGAAATGGATCTGCCTTCCCGGAAATAGATGAGCCTGTTCAGGCCTCTGCCGTTGAGCAGTTTCGGTATCAGCTTGTCAAAATTGATCATTGCATTGGTTGTCTTGAAGAGTTCGTGGATGCTCCGCTCGATGTTGTTCCCGTCGCAGAGTATGGCCACTGACTGGTTTATGGTTATTGGATCTATAACAGATTTTTTCTCCTGTGTCCGGCCCTGGCCCTCGTCCTTCATATCAGCTTACCCCCTGTGTGTACAGCAGTTACGGTTATAGTACTAGGAAAGTCCGGCTTCATCGCCGCACCTATATTATACATTCTTATCAGATGTTATCAACGTAAACTCCATGGAGCATCCTGATCTTGGCTGCCTTAACCCCTTTTATTCATCCGGTGTATCAGGGTGAGTAATAAATCAAAGTGGCAGCGGTGCTCAAACAGCAGCCTTCTGAAACAATGGTACGATGCCAGGACGCACGGCCTCCTCAGGTACCTATGTGTCATCCCGCATTCAACGGAAATGTGAGACATTCCGGATACACCTCTCCATGGGATGAACAATGTGGGTCAAGGCCCTGTCCCATTGCTCGCACTTTCAGATATCAGCATCATCTCAAGGGACATCATGGCAGTCGACCAGAGAATATCTGTTGACAGATGAGATACGCAGCTTGAGTCAAAAAGGAGAGACGCCTTTGATTGGAACTCAGTGTCTCCGGACCACACAATAATAACGACCGGTACCCGGGGGAACGGAGAAAGCGTTACCGAAGCATCTCCATACTCAAGCTGCGAACCGCCAAGTACCCTGCCAATGTTTAAAAATCCCTGAAGATTACTCCCAAAGCGCCCAGCCAGCTTGTCCAGAGGGAGGACATGGGTGCCCCTTGAGAAGATATCTCCCCCGGGCAGATCGGAGGGTCTCACAAGCCGCCCCGTGAGGGGCACCTCATGTGCGTGAATCAGGTATCTGAGGATTGAAAGCCTCGCATATCCGCCCAGTTCATTGACAAGGAATGAACCCAAAGGGGAATCCCCGGTGATTTCACGCATCCGCAATGAAACAGCGATTCCCTGGCCAAGGCAGGTCAGCTCATATGCAGCAGTGTGAGGATTAAAAACCACATGCGCCCGTGTTTGAATATCACCCGATTCAAGGCCTGAAAGGATCTCCCATGCCTGATGTTCACCGGACCACTTCATAGGCTGTTTCATGTCCCTCAGGAAGGCAGACAACCATTGCGTGAGAGCGGACATCCTGTTTTACAGCAAAGCCCGCGTCTTTGAGAAAGGGAAATGCTTCCGTCAGTTTTTCCAGTGCAGAACCTCTATCCTTCATTGTTCCTCTGCTCAAGGGGATCAGGCCCGAACCTGTTCGGGCCGCTGGTCCCCCGCCTGAAACCGTTTTCCACCAGCGCCCACAGGGGCCCCGCAATAGGAATGAAATTTATCAATATCCAGAGGGCGGACTTATCGACGTCGTGCCACCGCTTGGCCTGCACTGCAAGGCTCGGCCAGAGGACCCAGAGCATGAACATGAGCTGATACCTGCTGATTTCTTTTCCGGGCATGGCAACCAGTCCAAAGACAAGGCCCGCCGTAAAGATACAGAGATTAAATATCCAGAAGGGCTTTCTGCCGATTCTCCCTTTAAATGAAAAGAGAAGCCATGTGCCGCTCCTCTGCATAATGTTTTCCGACCGGGTTTCGTGGGTCATTGAGGCTATTTTACCCATCAGAGGAGAGAAGTGCAAAAGAACAGACAGCAAAAAAAGGGCTGCCCCCTGGGGGACAGCCCCTGTTATTCTCCCCCCCCTCACAGTCAATGCATGAGGGAGTATGTTGTCAGATAAGCGGAACGATGAGCAGTGCCACGATATTGATGACCTTTATCATCGGGTTGATCGCGGGGCCCGCCGTGTCCTTGTACGGGTCGCCCACGGTGTCCCCCGTAACAGCCGCCTTGTGGGCGTCAGAGCCCTTGCCGCCGTACAGTCCGTCTTCAATGGCCTTTTTCGCATTATCCCAGGCGCCGCCTCCGCTGGTCATGGCAATGGCCTGGAACAGGCCGGTGATGATACTGCCGATAAGGACGCCGCCAAGGGCCTCTCTGCCGAGGATCACGCCCACAAGGATCGGAACCACTACCGGGATGAGGGCAGGGACCATCATCTGCTTGATAGCGGACTTGGTGACGATATCGACACACTTGCCGTATTCGGGCTTTGCCGTCCCTTCCATGATGCCGGGAATCTCACGGAACTGGCGCCTCACTTCTTCAACA
>CP070788.1:2239442-2266976 GCA_020346765.1 Nitrospiraceae bacterium | reverse complement strand
TCTTGACTACTACAGTTCAGGACAATTTATGGATTGCTCACATCGAGTTGCCCTTTAGTGCGCTGCATCGTGTGTACTCGTGATGATGACGTTAGCCGTCGTGAAGAAGCTTATATGAAATCGAATCTGACCCTGATAGGAATGCCTGGATCTGGCAAAAGCACTATCGGGATAATACTTGCAAAAAATTTAGGGCTTGGATTTATCGATACTGATGTGCTTATTCAAATTAATCAGCAGAAGCCGTTACAGCGAATCATAGATGAGAGCGACCATCTGAATTTAAGGGCAATTGAGGAAGAGGAAATTCTCAAAATCAATATTGAAAACCATGTCATAGCAACAGGCGGAAGTGTTGCTTACAGCGAACAAGCAATGGCCCATTTGCTTGACATATCAAAAATAATATTTCTTGACGTCAATTTTGAAGAAATAGTAAAAAGAATCCATAACGTCGAAACAAGGGGCATAGCAAAATCAAAGAACCAGACATTGAAAGAACTTTTTGAAGAACGGCAAATCCTCTATAAAAAGTATGCAGAGCTGACTGTTGATTGCAATGAGTTAGATCAGGAAGAATTGGCTGTTCAAATTGCACAATCAATATAGAAAAACAGCCAGCACCTGCAGGGCCTCAAGCCGGACGTGAACGAGGACCGGAGATGACTTTATGAATAAAAAAACTGAAATTTGGCCAAACGGCATTCCTGAAGTAGGCCAGAAGGCTGCGAGATCGAGAACTGTGACAGCTCGTGATATTGAGTTATTCACTGAAATAAGCGGAGATCGAAACCCCTTGCATTATGATGATGAGGCTGCTCGCGCTACTCGTTTTGGCGGCATTGTTGTCCAGGGCGGTGTCACGAGCGCGATCATGAATGCGGTAGTAGCTGAGGATCTACCTGGACCAGGCACAGTGTTCTTGCATGTTAACTGGAGCTTCAGGGCGCCGGTTCGACCCGGCGATACCATTACCGGTGAGGTCACGGTTGTCAAAGTGAGGGACGATAAACCCATTACAGAGCTCGAAACCCGCATTGTACTCTCCGACGGCACCATAGTTCTCAATGGCAATGCTACCTGTTATACAATGCCAATTCGAAGATAAATATTCAGATATTCAAAATGGAAAACTTAACAAGATGTTGAATAATTGAACGAGCACAACAGGTGTCGTTTTGACTTTTGTTCTATTTTGAATGCTAATTATCTAACAGCCTTTTTTTAAGGTCAGATGCTTGTTCGTAAACTTTGCGTTAGACCACAATACAAAAGGGGAGCAATATGATATCGTTTGAGATTATGAAACCAGATGGCATCGTTATTATTGAACCGTCTGCTGCACTTGAACAAACTGATTTTGAGCACCTGACCAGAGAGGTAGATGCATACATTAATGAAAAAGGCTATATTAACGGAATAATCATACATACTAAAGACTTTCCTGGATGGGACAGTTTTGGGGCATTCATGCATCATATGAAATTCATAAAAGATCATCACAAAAAAGTCAAAAAAGTAGCAGCAGTAACGAGTTCAACATTCATGTCAATTGCCCCAATGATAGCGAGGCACTTTGTGTCAGCTGAAGTGAAGCATTTTGACTATGCAGATATGGATGCTGCAAAGAGATGGATAAAGGAAACGGGCTAACCGCAGCGTACAAACGGAAAGTGCCGCAGGACGCTTTATCAGCTTGCGTTGTAATGAGGCAGGCACATTAGTTTCAGGCGTTTGTGTATCACACCGGGGCACTCGTCAGTGACGCATGCGCTGGCCGGAACAGAGGAAACAATGAAGAATCTCATTTTAAGCATTTTATCATTACTGCTCACGGGTTGTTTGGGACATCCCGAAACCGTTAAACCCATATCAGATTTCAACCTGGAAAAATACCTGGGCCGGTGGTATGAAATTGCCCGGCTGGACCATTCATTTGAACGTGGTCTTGAAAAAGTCACGGCGGAATATTCTTTACGTGAGGATGGCGGCGTAAGGGTTAAAAATAGAGGATACTCGGTCAGCAAGAGTGAGTGGAATGAAGCGGTTGGCAAGGCGTTTTTTGTACGTGGATCAGACGAGGGATATTTAAAGGTATCCTTTTTTGGTCCTTTCTACGGATCGTACGTAATATTTGAGCTGGATAAAGAAAGGTATCAATATGCTTTTGTGTCTGGTCCTGACGAATCCTATCTCTGGCTTCTGTCGCGTACACCTACAGTTAGCGAAGAATTGAAAGAACGATTTGCAGGGAAAGCAAAAGAGCTTGGTTTTGAAACCCGTGATTTGATCTGGGTGAACCAGGAATGAGCATCCGGACACTGCGCTGCACCGGACCTGGCAGATCCCAGGGGCACGCTCATGATGCAAACTGTCTTCAGGCATGGTAATATCTTAGTAAGATCCCGGCGGACATTGGCGGGACACAGGGTTATGTGAACCGGAGATAATAAAAAATGGGAAAGAACATGGTGCTGATAATCGTAACTCTTGCAATGGCGTTTTCATTATGTGGATTTGTTGTAAATGTACATGCCAAGGGAGGCGGCCATGGTCTCTCGGGCTGGCACTATCATCCTGCTCCACTGACCGTTCCTCCTCCTGTACCCCCGTGGTTTCCTCATGGATTTCCCCAGCTGTGGTCAACAGATGATGTCATTACCATATTGAATGAACAGGGGCTGGATGTTAAGGAGATAGAAAAGGACACTGATGTAACCTATGCCCTTCAATCTGCCAGGGCAAAAGAAGTCATGGGAATCTCCATCCCCCTTGAAGGGGCAGAAACGGAAGGATATATATTCAGTTTTGAGTTGAAGGACGACCTTGAGAAAATGGCCGGGTATTATCGGGAAATGAATAATAGGGGAGACCTTCATACGTGGTCTTTTGTGAGTGGTAATATACTGTTAATACTGCCGGGAGCATTGTCTGAAGAAGAGGCCCGGCAGTATGAAAGCGCCCTGCGCCGTATAAATTGATATAGGTCGTCATCACTGCACAGGGCAACACGCCGGTACCACGTAACGACAAAAGGCAACGCCGCCAACCGGCCGCACGGACGGACTGCTGCAGGCTGCGTAAAAAAATGCCAGGCCCGGAAGATGTGAGCTGTGTCAGGTTCAGGACCTGGCCATCAGTGATTTCAACTGTGGGACAATGATGAGAACAGCATGGTCCCCTTGTCTATTTCTGTTCTTTTTCCGCTTCGCCGGTTTCTTCTTCAACCTTTCTGACTTTAATCATCTCTTCTTCCTGCTCCGCAGTTTCTGACAACTTCTCCTCAGCCTCTTCTGCCATTTCGGCAGTCTTCTCCGCGGCCTCTTCTGCTACTTCGGCAGCTTTCTCCGTCGTTTCGACTGCCTTCTCTTCAACGGCCGTTGCCGTTTCTGCTGCCTGCTCCTTGACCTCAACGGCCTTTTCCTCGGCCTTCTGGCAGCCTGTGGTCAGGCCGAACGATACAGCCAGCAGAATGGACAGCATTAGTATACCCGTCTTTTTCATACTGTGTAACTCCTCCTTTTCTTGGGGTGGAATGCGTAACAAGCATCCAAATTTTTTATGAAAAAACTATATACCCTTATGAGGCTGATGTCAATGCCTTTTTTGCTTTTTACTGCCCCCCTATTGCTGCTTCCTGCAGGCATGAAAGCCTGAGGCCGGGAAACTGCCGCCCTCAGATGGGCCGTTGATATTATCCTTCGCGTAGTCGCCGGCGGCTGCCATCCCGCAGCCGGTCCGGTTTTCTCCGCCACACACAATATAAATCGGCTGTTTTCTTAGTAAACGAAAAATACAATTTCTTTTTATGCACATGGTAACAATAGGTTACTAGGTATATGAAGCGCATGTGATGCAAACAAAGTTTGCACGCGCGGTATGGTCCGGCGGGAGTGACCCCTTCATTACGTTATCACCATAGCGGGCTAACCTTCTGAAAAGGAAGGTTTAATCTCCTGCGATACAGTACTGGCACGTCATTTGATTTACACAGGGGTAAAGTGATGCACCTCAACCTTGGCGACCCTGAGGGTAATCAGGGCTGTCTGCAGGACCGCCGTAAGAGTCAGGACACACCTGATGCGTTTGAGGAAGCAGCATCGCAATTACAATGCATTGAATTATGGACGTCTTGATATTGAAGGGGAGGCGATCCAGTAAATAACGCTGATGAGGGATGCCGGGTTACCTGTTCCCCCGGGATGTCTGAGTCCTGAGCCGGGAACGGGCTGATCCGCGCAGGCAGGAGAGCCCGTGGGGGGAGGGCTCCCCTGTTTTTTGTCCCGACCTGTAATGGTGAGCCAGTCGAAACATGAGAGAATGTCATTGAATGTGTTCAAATGCTATCTTTCAACAGGCGCACCCTTCAACAGGCCCGGGGTGACGCTATTTTTATAGGCTGAGAGTAGAGCACCGGATCAGGATATTCTTTGCTTTCAAATCTGGTACAATTATTACCGTACACTACAATGACTTTCATTCTCTATGGGAGGGTTCTGCCATGCCGATCTATGAATTCTTCTGCCAGCAATGCAACAGGATCTACAGGTTCCTTTCCCGCACGGTTAATACCGAAAAAACTCCCCACTGCCCGAAGTGCGGAGATGTGAAGCTCAAGCGCCAGGTGTCCCTCTTTGCTGCGGTTTCCGGGAAAAAGGACAGCACTGATGAAAGCGGCATGCCGCCCATTGACGAGTCGAAGATGGAGCAGGCAATGACAATGCTTGCCCGGGAAGCCGGCGGAATCAATGAAAATGACCCCCGGCAGGCAGCGGCCCTCATGAGAAAGCTCTCCCAGGCCGCGGGCCTCAAAATGGGCGCCTCCATGGAAGAGGCGCTCAACAGGATGGAGCGGGGTGATGACCCGGAGCAGATAGAGCAGGAGATGGGCGATATCGTCGGTCACGAAGAGCCCTTTACATTTGAATCAGGGGGGAACAGAGGGAGCAGGCCTGCCCCGCCTGAGACAGACGACACTCTCTATGAACTATAACTGCCGCGAGAAATGAAACTCCGCGCCATCATTATGGTCCTTGCGCTGCTGTCCTTTTCTGTGACTTCGGCGGGCGGCTATTTCTTCTACCTGTCGCTGAAGAAATCCACAGTCGATGAGGCGAATATCCGGGCTGCAGCCCTTGCAAAAGATCTTGCTGTTCATATCGACTCCCTCATCAGCGACAATCAGAAGTCTGTGAGACTCATGGCCGGCCATGAAGAACTCCGGCAGGCATTAATAAAAGGGACTGCAGAGGGGAGGGCGCGGGCACATGCCGTGCTTGACCTCTTTCAGTCGTCACTTGATCTTGATGTCTGCTATCTGCTGGACAGCGAGGGAACGACCGTTGCCTCTTCCAACCGCAACGACCCGGACAGTTTCATGGGGAAAAATTACTCTTTCAGGCCCTACTTCCGGGACGCCATGGAGGGGAGAAGCTCGACCTACATGGCCCGCGGTGTTACGTCCGGGAAGGGCGGTATCTATTTCAGCGCTCCTGTTTTTGACGCACCGGGCGGGGCAGTCATGGGAGTGGCGGTCATCAAGGCTTCAGTCGAAGGGATCAGAGGTATGCTGGCGAAAGACTACGACGGCACCATAATGATCACCGACCCCAACGGCCTTATTTTCATTGCCAGCCTCGAGCGGTGGAACTATCATCTGCTGTGGGAAGAGGGCCTCGCAAAGACAGGTGACCTTGCCGAATCACGCCAGTTCGGCGAGGGTCCGTGGAAGTGGACGGGTCTGAAAAGACAGGGCCACCAGGCTGTTGACGCAGCGGGGAATGTATATCACGTCCACAAAGCCCTGCTGAGCAATTATCCCGGCTGGAATGTAACCTACCTGCACGACCACCGTTCTGCCTCCCAGAGGATGTCGTCGGCCATGTTCAGGGCCGCGCGCTCCATTATTATGACACTGGTCCTGGTCATGGGGGCATCGGTACTCATGCTCTACCGGAAGGCCACTGAGGAGATCAGGGTCCGCAAACAGCTTGAGGACCGGCTCAGGGACATGTCTGTTACCGATGATCTCACCGGTGTCTACAACAGGCGCGGCTTCCTGAATCTTGCCCGGCACCAGTACAACCTGGCAAACAGAAGCGGGTTCATACTGCGTCTCTACTACTTGGATGTTGACGGCATGAAGCAGATCAACGACACCTTCGGCCACCGCGCAGGAGACGAGGCCCTGAGGGACACGGCGGACATTCTGAAAGGGGTCTTTCGCAAGTCGGACATCCTGGGGCGCATCGGAGGCGATGAGTTTTCCGTGCTCATGGCCCATCCTGCTGAGGATAAGGAGGGGGAGATTACAGCGCGGCTGCAGCAGAGCATTGAGGAGTTCAACGGGAGGGGGGCGAGGCCCTTTACACTGCAGGTGAGCATCGGGTTCTTCAGCTATTATCCCGGCGAAAAGATGACTTTTGAGGAGTTCATCAGCAGGGCGGACGCGATGATGTATGAGCGGAAACGGTCAAAGCACCGGGAGTGATCAGGCGAGGGCAATGTCGAAGCTCAGCAGGATCATGACCATGAGCACATAGACGTTTACGGCTCTGAAGACTCGGGGAAAGGCTGTTTCCTCTTCTGACATCCCGAACATTGCTGCCCCGGTCCAGAGAAGCCACAACGATGCGGCCACGAGCAGGACCCGGGCGACAGGGGAAAGGGAAATGCCATAGAGGGGAAGGAGCAGACCGGCTGCAGCGGCAGCGAAGATCCAGACAAAGGTGATCCGGGCGAGTTGCCTCCAGGAGAAAATACCCGTCAGGGAAGCCAGTCCCGCCTTCCGGTACTCTGACCCTTGTGCCATGATGATCAGCCAGAAATGGGGAACCTGCCAGATAAAGAAGAACAGGCACAGGGCAGCGAGCCGGCTGTTGAATGACCCGCCGGCAGCGGTCCACCCCATAGCAGGCGGTATAGCGCCGATGAGGGCGCCGGGCACTGCGGCAAAGGCGGTTCGGGGCTTTAACCAGGTATAGATGCCGTTATACCAGATGACGGCGAATATGCCCAGGAGCAGGGGAACGGGGCCGCTGGCAGCGGAAAGGATGACACTGCCTGCCAGGAGGAGCGCTGCTGAAAAGAAGAGCCCCTGGAGCGGCCTTATTCTTCCTGAAGGAATAGGCCGCCTTCCTGTCCGCTTCATCAGGGCATCCACGCCCCGCTCCTGATACTGGTTCAGGGCCGATGCGCCGCAGGCAAGCACAAACACGCCGAAGACCGCAATGACGGCCTGCCCCGACAGGGGCCCTCCTGCCAGAACCACGCCGGTAAAGGCAGAGAGCGCGGAAAAGAGGGATACCCTGAGCTTGCAGAGCTCCCCGTAGGCAGAGACAGGGCGTGCTGCCGTTCCCTCACGGTGCTTCACTTGAGCCCCTTCAGGTACCCGATGACAGCGCTTATCTCTTCCTCATTCATGTCTTCTTCAAAGGAGGGCATGATATCGGGATAGCCTTTGACCACCTCGTCCGAGGGATGGAGGATCGATTTCCTGATGTATGCCTCGTCAGCAATCATGGACATCTCCCTGCCGCCGGTGACCACGATCTGACTGCGGCCGAAGAGCCCCTTGAACGTGGGCCCCACAAGGGCCGAGCCGTCAATGCTGTGACAGTCAAGACATCCATGCTTCTCCATGAGGGCAGGCCCTGACAGCTCTCCGGCTGCGGCGTGCTTTTCTTCCTTTTTCTCATACCACTCGTGAAATGCCCCCGAGGACATGACCACGACTTTGGAGATCATCCCGGAATGTCCCCTCCCGCAGTACTCGGCGCAGAAGATGTCGAATTCCCCCTCCCTGTCAGCGTTGATCCAGAGAAAGTTTTCCATGCCGGGGACAACGTCTTCCTTAATCCTGAATTCCGGGATGTAAAAACTGTGGATGACATCGCTGGAGTGGAGCAGGAGTTTCACGGGCCTGCCGAGGGGGACATTCAGCGTCGGGCTTGTGCGGCCGTTTTCATACTCAAACTGCCAGGACCACATGCGCGCATTGACCTTTACCGGCATGGCGTTCTCCGGTATCCTTCTCAGGGGGACAAAGTTGACCCACCCTGCCCAGAACATGATCAGGACCAGGATGGTGGGGATTACTGTCCACGTGATTTCAAGGATGAGCGGCTCTTTCACCTCATGCGGGACAGGGTTTTTCTTCCTCCGGTATTTCACGGCGAAAAAGACCGTGAAAAAGGTGACCAGCACGAGCAGGACAAGGGATATTACTATGACGAGAGAGAAGGCGTCATTGACCAGTTCAGGCAGGTTCTTCACCGCTGAATAGGACCCCTTGTCGTCCAGGTGGGCCCGCGGTAGCAGGCCGCGGCTGTGCCCGTCAGTCAGCTTATGGATGAGCGACAATCCCATGGCTTACCGGTACAGCGTGTCAAGAAAGGTCATCATGATGATGACTGTCAGCGTGCCCAGCGTCATGAGCAGCATCAGTTTCAGGAGCGGAGACTCGTATTTCATATGCATGAAGATAAAGACAATGAGACCTGCCTTGACCGAGGCGATCAGGAGGTTCACCAGGATCCCCTGCCTCCCAAGGTCGATTCCGGCGACCATCACCGTCACTGCCGTGAGGATGAGCAGTGCCAGCCAGACAAAAAGGTTCGCCCGGTAACTCACGGTGTGCGTCGCTGTTTCCTTTTCCTGTGTCATGGTCACCCTATGAGATATAGCAGGGGAAAGAGATATACCCAGATAATGTCCACAAAGTGCCAGTAGAGCCCGGTATTTTCAAGGCGGATGTAGTCCCCTTTATTGATCCTGTTTTTCAGGGTCATTGCCATGGTCACGCTGATTACGGCGATCCCGGCCAGGACGTGCACCCCGTGGATCCCGGTCATGACAAAATAGAGGCTGTAAAAGATGATCTTCCCCTGGCCCTGAGCGGTGAGTGCTTCTGATCCCGGATATATGCCGTGCCCGATCTTGGCTTCCCATTCAAAGTATTTGACGACGAGAAAGGTGAGAGCGAAAAGGATAGTCAGCAGCTGAAAGAGGGCCGACAGCCGGGTATCGCCTTTTTTGACCGCAGTGATTGAACAAGCCATGGTGAGGCTGCTGGTAATGAGCACAACGGTATTGACCGCCCCTATGGTCCGGTGAAGTTCCGCTGAAGTGCTGTAGAATTCCTCCGGGAAGCTGGAACGATAAACGGCATAAAGGAGGAACATGCCCCCGAAAAAAATCAGCTCCGTAAAGAGAAAGAGCCACATGCCCATTTTTGCCCCGCTGTAGTCCACATGTTTATCGTGCACCGTGATTTCTCCCCCTGAGGTGTTCATTGCGCCTTTCCTTCGCGGTGGTATGGCCCGTGGGTAATCTCGGGGATCACGTCGAAATTCTCCGCGGGAGGAGGGGTGGGGACCTGCCACTCCAGCGTGGTCCCGTCCCACGGATTGCTGCCTGCCGGATCGCCCCGGAATGCCCCCCGCACCAGGTTGATCACAACGACCAGGATACCCGCTGCAAGGACCCACGAGCCGATGGTGGACAGGACATTGAGCGGCTGGTAGAGGGGCAGGTAATCATAGTACCTGCGGGGCATGCCGTTCCATCCGAGAATAAACAGGGGGAAATAGAGCAGGTTGAACCCGATAAACATGACGACGCAGGCAATCAGGGCGGCCCTGACATTATAGATCCTGCCGAACATCTTGGGGAACCAGTAGTGAAGGCCGGCAAAAAAGGCAAAGCCCGTACCGCCGAACATGACATAATGAAAATGGGCGACAATGAAATACGTGTCATGGATGTGGACGTTCGCCGCAACGGACGCGTTGACCAGTCCCGTGAGACCGCCGATTGAAAAAAGAAAGATAAAGGCCAGGGAAAAGAGCATGGGCGGGGCCATGACAATGGAACCGCGGTACATGGTGGAAACCCAGTTGAAGACCTTGATCCCGCTGGGCACGGCCACGATAAAGGTGATCAGGGAAAAAACCAGCTGGGCCTCTTCGCTCATACCCGTGGTGAACATGTGATGCCCCCAGACCAGGTAGCCCACCACCCCGATTGCCATCGTGGATATCACGATGGCCTTGTATCCGAAAACGGCCTTCCGGGAAAAAACCGGAATGACCTCGGAAATAATCCCCATGGCCGGGAGAATCATGATGTACACCGCCGGATGGGAATAGATCCAGAAGAGGTGCTGAAACATGAGCGGGTCGCCGCCCTTCACGGGATCGAAGAACCCCACTCCGAAGGAGCGCTCCAGGATGAGGAGCAGGACCGTAATCGCGAGGACCGGCGTGGCAAGGACCTGCACCCATGAGGTCGCGTACAGCGCCCAGGGAAAGAGGGGCATGCGGAGCCAGCCCATGCCCGGTGCGCGGAGCCGGTGGATGGTGGTGATGAAGTTCAGCCCTGTCAGGATGGATGAAAACCCCACCACAAAGGCAGCAAACGCCGCCAGCGACACGCTCGTTGTTGTCCGTATGCTGTAGGGAGGGTAGAATGTCCACCCCACGTCAGGCGGGCCTCCGGGCATGACCACCGTGGCGAGGGCCAGGAACCCCGCGACAATATAGAACCACCACGACAGCAGGTTCAGGCGCGGGAAGGCCACATCACGGGCTCCTATCATGAGGGGAAGAAAGAAATTGCCGAGCGAAGCCGGTATCCCCGGGATGATGAAGAAAAAAATCATGATGATCCCGTGAAGCGTGAACAGTGAGTCGTAGGTAGAGGCATTGACAACGGTCTTCCCCGGCGCGATGAGTTCCAGCCGCATGAGCAAGCCCAGGGTCACTCCGGTTAGAAAGAATGCCCCCACGGAGAGGAGGTAGAGGATGCCGATCCTCTTGTGGTCCGTGGAAAGGACCCACGAGAGGACACCCCGGTATTTCCCGGTGTTGTAATAAAAGCTCTGGGGGGCCTCTGCCGGCTGACCGCTATTCACGGGCTTTCCTCGCCTGCGGGTTCGCTGCGCACGGTATCATTATACCAGAAGGGTTGATCTTAATAATTTTAATATGCCGTAAACTCCCCTATATCTTAAATTATCCTCTGATCCAGCGATATCTTTATAACCTGATGAAAAACTGTCATCCTGAGCTTGTCGATGGATGACACTGCTGAGGGCAAGCTCTGTCGAAGGGTGAATTACCGGACATGGTTCGACACGCTCACCATGACATTTTGTTAGCCTTATCGCTGGATCAGGATTATCATGAACATCTGTACGTGCCAAAGGGCCAGCCTCCCCTTTGTGCCTCTTTGCAACCATGGAAACGGATTTTGCCATAAATAAAAAAGGTGCTTGACAAAACATATTAACAAATGTAAATATGATTATATGAATATCAGGAACCCTGGACACAGTATTGCAGCGGAGAAGTCATGGACGTATTTATAGCCCCTCTGGGTGCCCTGGCCGTCCTGTACGCCCTCAAGAGAATACTTATGATCGACCTTTCGGTCCGTGATGCAGGGGGAATGCTGCGGAATGGCGCCGTACTGGTCGACGTGCGGACCCCGGAGGAGTTCGGTGATGGCAAAGTCCCGGGGGCCGTCAACATCCCGCTTGATGAGCTCCGGAACAAGGCCGGCGCCGTGGTGCCAGGAAGGGACACGGTCGTGCTCCTTTACTGCCGGAGCGGGACCCGTTCTTACATTGGTAAAAGGATCATGAAGAAAATGGATTATACCACTGTGTTTAATGCCGGCTCTTTCAGGAGGGCCCGTAAAATTGCCGCGTATGCGGGAAGCCAAACAGATATTTCCGGCAGCCCTTAAGGCAGGTAACGGTCTTCCATAAAGAATGAGATGTTGAGAGATTGATAACACATATCCGGCAATAAGGATGAAATTTACTGTCATGATGATCCCTTTGATACGTGTCACACTGAGCTTGTCGAAGTGCGACACGTGCTCAGGACAGGCTCTGTCGAACGATGACTCATAAATCACCCTTCGACAGGCTCAGGGCGACATACCATAAGCAGGCTGCCATATTATCGCTAGATCTCAAAATAACGCAAAGAAGGAGAAAAACCATGTTCAAAGAGTTCAAAAAACAAAGAAGGAAACTCCAGGCCTACACCTCGGTGGCGCTGCCCCTTGTACTGGCAGGGGGCTGGTTCTATCCGCCGCTGGGATTTACGCTCCTGATCTGCATGTTCGGGGCTGTGGGCATTGCCCTGTATAAGGGAAGGGTGTGGTGCGACTGGATGTGCCCGCGGGGAAGCTTTTACGATCTTTTTCTTGAAAAGCTCAGCAGGAAACTCCCCATCCCCGCGCTCTTCAGGAAGAACTGGTTCAGGACGGTTGTCCTCTCGCTGCTCATGGCAGCCCTGGGGGCGCAGATCTATTACGCCTGGGGTGATTCATTCGGCATTGGACGGGCCTTTGTGATGGTGCTGACGATCACCACGACCGTGGGCATCGTCCTCGGTGCGGTGTTCAAGCCCCGGGCCTGGTGCCAGATCTGCCCCATGGGCACCCTCGGCAGCTGGATCTCCCGGGGTAAACAGCCACTGTATGTAAGTGAGCAGTGCAGGGACTGCAGCCTCTGCGCGAAGGTATGCCCCATGCAGCTTTCACCCGGTGAAATGAAGGGCGGCCTCATGACCGACGGAGACTGTATCAAGTGCTCTTCCTGCGTGGCCGCGTGCCCGGTGAAGGCCCTTAACTTCAGGAAAGAGATAAAAAAGGCTGCATAGCTTCTATAGTGCGTGGTATACGTTATCAAACATTTTCAATTCATTAACATCTTGATAGGAGAGAGGTAAGCCTGTATCAATATTTCTCTACAGACTTTCACTCTCCGCACTTACATGATTCAAGAATTTTCTTTTATCCGGCTGCAACTTCCTGACGGGAGTTGCTTTGAGCGGCTTTATTGTGCGAAAAAGAAAAAAAAGGAAGTTTTTTCAGCACAAGTCCTCGGAGGCGAACAGGACGTTCGGCGAGAATGAGTGAAAAGGCAGTCCCGTCATGAGTCTATGAATGATGTGCGCCTTTCGAAGGGTGACACCGGGGACGAAGTGGGCGCGTTATGATTGACAGGCAGCATGAATGGATGTATATAGGTTGATATGAGGGAGTTGCTGGGCATATTTAAACTGGTATCGGACGAGCTCAGGGTGAGGATCCTCCTGCTCCTGAGCAGAAAGGAGCTCAGTGTGTGCCAGCTCATGGGCATAACATGGGCTTCACAGCCTCTTGTCTCGCGCAACCTGTCGCTCCTTTCACGGGGCGGTTTTCTTGATGAGCGGAGAGAGGGGAAACTCAGGTTCTACAGCATACGAAAAGGTCTGGCACCGGACAGGACGGCGGTGCTCGGCCTGCTGCGCAGCCTCCTGAAAACGGACGCGCGATACAAAGATGACAGGGCAACGCTCAGGGAGTGCTCACGGTTCCAGAAAAATGCAGGGAAGTGCGACATGAAGACCCTGCAGGAGTTCATGGCCTGGAAAAAAAGGAAGGAAGGCGGGCGGTGAGAGCACGGCTTGTCCCGGCCGCGCTGTTGCTCTTCGGGATGGCCCTTCCTGCGGCTGCCGGCACAGTCCTGACCCTGAATGAAGCCATTGAAACTGCCCTCAGGGAAAACCCCGCGATCAGGGCCCATTCATGGAGCGTCAAATCCCGGGAGGAAGACCTCCTGTCCTCACAGGGAACCCTTTTCCCCGCGCTCACCGTGGAAGAGAAATACTCGAGGACGAACAACCCCACCTACGGATTTATGGCGAAGCTCAACCAGGAGCGATTTACCCAGGAGGATTTTCTGATCAGCAGCCTGAATGACCCCGATGACATCTCCGATTATGAGACATCTTTTACCATTCATCAGCCCCTGATTGTGCCGACTGTCTATTTCGGGATCGGCGTCTCCGAACGGGAGCTTGAGGCGCAGGAGGCCGAGTATGAGAGGAAGAAAGACGAAACAGCCCGTGCCGTGGTGAAGGCCTTCCTGGCGGTCCGGACTGCGGACGAGCACCGCCGTGTTGCCAGGAAGGCCCTCGAAGACGCCCGGGAACACAGGCGCCTCGCCTCTGTGAGGTACGAATCAGGGACAGGCCTGTACTCTGATCTGCTCCGCGCGGAGGTTGCCGTGAAAAATGCCGAGCTGATGATCATCCAGACGGCGGGCAATGCCGAGGTTGCCCGCAGGGCCCTGGGCCTTGCAATCGGAAGGACGGAGCCGGTGGAAGCAGCAGGCGAGATGCCGGTGCTTCCCTTCGGAGATATTCAGGGCTATCTGGAGGCGGCAGGACAGCGGGACGATGTGGCGGCGCTTGAGCTGAGGCATGAGGGAAGCCGCAGGGCCGTTAAGCTTGAAAAGGCCCGATTTCTTCCCGAGGCAGGTCTGAGCGGCAGCTACATCCTCCATGACCATAAAGATCCCTTTTCTCCGGAAGGCGAGAGCTATTACTTCATGGGGTATCTCCGGTGGAGGCTTTTTGACGTATCGTCATATCACATGATCCGCAAGGCCGAGGCGCAGGCCGGCGAGGCAGCGGAACACCTCTCGGCGCTGAAGAAGTCAATTCACTTCAGGGTCAATGAGGCCTATACCCGCGTGCAGGAAAATGAGAAGAAACGGGAACTTTCCGCCGCTGTCCTCATGGAAGCGGAAGAGGCGCTGAAGCTGGTGCGGGTGCGCTATGAAAACGGCCTCGCACCTGTGGTCGACCTCCTGGACACGCAGCTCATACTCGATGCGGCCAGGGCCGGGGTTGTTGAGGCGGAAAATGAACACCTGAATGCACTGGCTGAGCTGTATCATGAGAGCGGAATGCTCCTGGAGGCCGTGGGCAGTCAGGCAGATAAGGAGTAACGGATGAGGAGACTGATCATGACAATGGCCCTGTTTCTCTGTGCTGCTGCGGCAGCAGGATGCGGGGAGAAGTCCGGACCGGACCGCGGTGAATTTCAAAGGCCCGTTGTTGAAGGAGCTGTCGTGGACGAGGTCCGGATCCAGGACATTGATGAGTATTACCGTGCATCGGGGACCGTAGCGTCGAGGACAACCGCGCTTGTATCAGCAAAACTCACGGGCGAGGTCAAGGAACTGTCCGCACAGGCCGGTGACAGGGTAACGGCAGGCCAGACCCTGCTTGTCCTCTCATCGCCTGATATCACGGCAAAGGCCCGGGCAGCGGAAGAGGCAGTCGGCGCGGCCGCGAAACAGGCCCGGATGGCCGAAGAGAATGAAGTCCTTGCCAGCAGGACCTTTGACCGTTTCCAGAAGCTCTATGAAGGAATGGCCGTGACAGAACAGGAATTTGATGAAGTGAGGACCAGGCGCGAGCTCGCCCGCCTTGAGAATGAACGCGCGCAGAAGTCCCTGCGGGTGGCCGAAGCACAGCAGGAAGAGGCAGAGGCCTTTACTGGGTACACGGTGATTGCATCCCCTATCAGCGGTATTGTCGCGGAAAGGCATATAGACAAGGGGAGCATGGCATCGCCCGGAACCCCCCTCTTTACGATTGAAGCGCCTGCATACCGCGTAGAAGTCCCGGTGGACGAAGGGTTCACAGGGCGTATCACGGTCGGCATGCCGGCAGACATCACCCTCACTCCTCCGGGCAGTGTCATCCGGGGCAGGGTGAGCGAGATCGTTCATCAGGTCGACCCTGGCACGAGGACCTTTATTGTGAAGATTGATATCAGGAGTGCTGACCATGCCCTGCGGGGTGGCATGTATGCCATGGCTGCCTTTCCTGCCGGCACGAGGCAGGTCCTCTCTGTGCCTGCCGAATCGATTGTGAAACGGGGGGATCTTACGGGCGTGTATACGGTAAGCAGGGAGGGCATTATTTCCCTGCGTCTTGTCAGGACCGGGAGAGAACAGGACTCCGAAGTGGAGATCATCTCGGGATTGAGGGCAGGAGAACAGATCATCGTGCGTGATGTATCCAAGGCTGTTGATGGAGGAGTCCTGGCCGGCGCACAGCAGCCGGAACAGGGAAAATGACCTGCCCATGTTTCCTGAAAATCGAGGGAGCCAGTAATTGGGAAAAACAGGAATTGCCGGCCGGATAGCAGCGGCCTACCTTCAGTCAAAGCTCACCCCCCTGATCGTGATCGCGGCGCTCCTGCTGGGGCTTTTTGCCGTTATTGTCACCCCGCGGGAGGAGGAGCCGCAGATCCTCGTTCCCATGGTCGATGTCATTGTCCAATACCCCGGCGCATCGGCTAAAGAGGTGGATGAACGGGTCGTGCGGCCCATGGAGCAGCTCCTCTGGGAGATCACGGGTGTTGAATACGTCTACTCCATGGCCAGACCCGGGATGGCAATGAGCATTGTGCGGTTTTACGTGGGCGAAGACATGGAGGACAGTCTCGTCAAGCTCTACAACAAGCTCATGTCCAACTACGACAGAATACCGCCCGGAGTGTCCGAACCGCTCGTCAAGCCCAAATCCATTGATGATGTGCCGGTCCTCACCCTTACCTTCTGGAGCGGCGTCTACGGCGGAGGAGAACTGAGGCGTGTCGCCCTTGAGGCGGCCCATGAACTGAAGTCCGACCCTGATGTGTCGGAGGTCCATGTTACGGGCGGGCAGAAGAGACAGCTCAGGGTCATGCTTGACCCCGCGCGGCTCAGGGCGTACAGCCTGTCGCCCCTGCAGATATACGAGGCAATCCGGGGAGCGAACGCGTCCCTCCCTGCAGGGGCATTCCCCCGGGGGGAGCGGGAATTTCTCGTTGAGTCAGGGCCATTTCTCAGGATTGCCGGGGATGTGGAAAACGTGGTGGTCAGTGTGAGCAGGGGGAAGCCGGTTTATCTTAAAAATGCCGCAGGGGTTATCGACGGTGCCGAGGAACCATCCAGCTATGTGCTTGCCGGGTTCGGGCCTGCCGCCGGGCGGGGAGAGAGCGGCATGTATGAGGCAGTGACCATTTCCATGGGAAAGAAGAAGGGGGCGAACGCCACGGATGTTGCGGAGCGGGCCCTGAAAAAAATCGAGGAGCTGAAAGGGGTCCTCATACCCCGGGACATTGAGGTCACCACCACGAGAAATTACGGTGACACGGCAAAGGACAAGTCGGATGAGCTTCTGAAGCACATGCTCATTGCCGCGCTGTCCGTAACCGCGCTCATCGCCCTTGCCCTCGGCCTGAGGGAATCGGTCATCGTTGCCGTTGCCGTTCCCGTGACACTGGCCCTCACGATCCTCGTGACCTATCTGTATGGATACACCCTCAACCGGGTGACGCTCTTCGCGCTCATTTTTTCCATCGGCATCCTTGTTGACGACGCCATCGTTGTGGTGGAGAACATCCACAGGCACTTCAGGATGAAGGGCGTTTCGTCGGAGACGGCGGTCAGGGCCGTGGACGAAGTGGGTAACCCTACCATTCTCGCCACCTTCACGGTAATAGCGGCCCTTATGCCCATGGCCTTTGTGTCGGGCCTGATGGGGCCCTACATGAGGCCCATCCCCGTGGGTGCTTCAGCGGCCATGCTCATTTCCCTCGTTATCGCATTTATCATTAGCCCCTGGCTGAGTTACATGGTACTGAAAAAGACAAAAGTGCACGGCGAGGAGGCTGAAGGAGGAGAGGGCAGGCTCATCAGCTTCTTTAACAGGCTGTATGAAAAGAACCTGCGGGGCCTTCTGGAAAGCAGTGTGAAGCGGGTCATTGCCTTCATCCTCGTCATGGCCCTTCTGGCAGGGGCAGTCCTCCTGGTCCTCTTCAAAATCGTCACGGTAAAGATGCTTCCCTTTGATAACAAGAGCGAGCTCCAGGTCATCATCGATATGCCCGAGGGCACGTCCCTTGAGCAGACTGCCATGGTCACCCGGGAGGTCGGCGAGTATCTGAAGACCATTCCCGAGGTGACTGACTATCAGCTCTACATCGGCACTGCCGCGCCCTTTAACTTCAATGGCCTGGTGCGGCACTATTTCCTCAGGTCAGGAAGCAATATGGCCGACATACAGGTCAACTTTGTGTCCCGGGACCGGAGAACGGCCCAGAGCCATGATATCGCAAAGCGGATACGGCCGGCCATCCAGGAGATCGGCGCCCGGTACAGCGCAAACATAAAAATCGCGGAAGTGCCGCCGGGACCTCCTGTCCTCAGCACCCTGGTTACCGAAGTCTACGGCCCGGACCCGGGCAGGCAGGTGGAAATTGCGCGGGACATCCGGCGGATCTATGAGCATACCAGCGGCGTGGTGGATGTGGACTGGTACGTCGAGGATGACAGGGAAAAGACGACCTTCGTCATTGACCGGGAGAAGGCGTCCTATCACGGCATCACGGCGGACACCGTGTCAGAAACGCTCCGGATGGCCCTGGGCGGGATGAGTGCCGGGCTGCTCCACGTGGAGGACGCGAAGGAGCCCGTTGAAATCTTTCTCAGGACTCCCCTGCCCGAGCGGGCGGGAATCAGTGAGCTCAGGGAGATAAGCCTCATGTCCTCCTCCGGGAGCCCCGTCTCCCTCTCTGAACTCGTCACCATGCACAGAGGGATTGAAGACAGGACTATCTACCGGAAGAACCTCAGGCGCGTTGTCTACGTGACCGGCGATGTGGCGGGCACCGAGGAAAGCCCTGTCTATGCCATCATGAAGATGAAGGATGCAGTGAGAAACCTCCGTCTCCCTGAAGGGTATGAGCTCAGGCAGTATGACATGGAGCATCCGCTGCTGAGCAGCACCTATTCCCTGAAATGGGACGGTGAATGGCATATCACTCTGGAGGTATTCAGGGACCTGGGCCTCGCCTTTGCAGCGGTCATGGTCATCATTTACGTGATGGTCGTGGGATGGTTCAGGTCCTTTATCACACCCATCGTGATCATGGCCCCAATCCCCCTGTCGCTCGTGGGCATCCTTCCGGGCCACGCGTTCATGGGAGCCTTTTTCACCGCCACGTCCATGATCGGCTTTATCGCGGGCGCCGGGATCGTCATCAGAAACTCAATTATCCTGGTGGACTTCATAGACCTGAAGAGAGAAGAGGGCGTGCCGCTGAAAGAGGCGGTGGTACAGGCGGGAATCATCAGGTTCAGGCCCATGCTGCTGACGGCGTCGGCCGTGGTCGTTGGCTCGTCAGTGATACTGTTCGACCCTATTTTTCAAGGTATGGCAATATCGCTCATGGCAGGGGAGGTGGCATCGACGCTCCTGTCCAGGACGCTGGTGCCGGTGCTGTACTACATGTCAAAAAGCGGGGAAGCGGGTAAGCGCGGAAGATCGGAAGGGCAGAAGTAGGGACAGGTCTTGTGACTGCCCTTTGCGGAATCTGGCATCCGGCATCTGGTTTCTGGCATTTGATAATAAAGGAGGTTTACAATGTATCGTGCGAAAACAGACACGTGGTACATGGAGCGTATCATCTGGCTGATTGCCGGTGTCCTTACGCTCACGGGCACGGTGCTGACCCTTGTGCACAGCCCTTACTGGCTCATCCTGACAGGACTGGTGGGAGTGAATCTGGTCGTGTTTGCGCTGACGGGCTACTGCCTGATGGCAAACATACTCTACAGGCTTGGGGCACGCCCGGGTATGGAGAACAGGCCCCAGGAAATGGGCGCTGGGCGATAGGCGACAGACGAGGGGCAAAACAGAAGGGACAGCGGTGCGCTGTCCCTTCCGGTGTGCGTATCAATGACGAAACGGCTCTTATCCGCAGGATGAACCACAGCCCGGTCCGCATGAAGGCGGGTTCGGGTTGTTGATGACAAAACCCTGCTTCTCCCCGTCATCGACAAAGTCGATTGTCATGCCGTTCAGCTTCTCCGAAGCGGTCTTGTCGAGGAAAAACTTCGTTCCGTTTTTTTCTATGACATCATCGCCGTCAACGGGAGTTTCCACAATGTCGATCCCGAATGAGGGTCCGCAGCAGCTGCTTCCCGCGGTGTAAAACCTGAGCCCCCACTCGCCTTTTCCCTCGGCGGACAATATCTCTCTGCTTTTTTCAGCGGCATTGTCTGATATGGTCACCATGTCTCTTCCTCCTTTCTGAAAAACATACATGAGCTGTTCGCGCCCTCTATTTTAGAGTAAAGGAAAAAAGCGCAAAAAATCAAATGACCAGGGAATAAAGATAAACGATGCATCGCTGTATTTTTTTATTTGCAATAAATCAGGGAAAGCCAATAAACTATGGGTGAGCATGGAGTGGCCACATCGTCCCCAACGCGATGTGCCGGAAAGTCTGTGAACCACGGAAAGATTCCCGGAGGCACCCTGGCAGCAGCGCGCGTCCTTTTTCTTGCTTCTGTTTTTGTTGTCTGTCTGGGCATGGAATCACCGGCCCCGGCAGCTAATCCCCTCATATTTGCAGTGCACCCCTACCTCCCGGCCACGGAAGTCCTGCAAAGATTTTCTCCCCTTGCAGATTATCTGGGCCGGTACATTGGCCGGCCCGTGAGAATCAGGGTCTCAACATCCTATGAAGACCACGTGGCCCTGTTCGGCGAGGGAGAGGCTGACATCGCCTACATGGGGTCTGCAAGCTACGTCAAGATGGTAAAGCGCTACGGTGTGAGGCCCCTTCTGGCCCGTATCCAGACATACGGGACGCCCACGTTCCAGGGGATCATTATCGTGAGGGACGAAAGCGGCCTTCTCGTTGCCAAGGATCTGAAGGGGAGGCGTTTTGCCTTTGGCGACCCTGACTCTACGATGAGCTGCCTGGTCCCTATGTACATGCTGCGGGAACAGGGAGTCGCCCTCGAGGACTTTGCGTCCTATAAATTTCTCTCCAATCACGGGAATGTGGCCCTGGGAGTCCTCTCGGGAGACTTCGACGCTGGCGCTGTGCGGGAGGAGATCTTTTACCGGTATGAAAAGCGCGGACTGAGGGAACTCCTGAGGACCCCTCCTGTTTCAGAATACCTTTTTGTCGCCGACAGCTCCCTTTTGCCCGACACTGTGGAAATTTTGCGGGAAGCCTTGCTGGGCCTTGCGGAGAAGGAGGAAGGGCACTCCGTCATGAAATCCCTGAGCAGTTCCATAACGGGCATGGTACCGGTACAGGACAGGGACTACGATGACCTCCGCAGGATCCTTGAGCGCATGGAATGGCCGGGGATAGCGCCATGAACTCCCTCGCGTTGTTCAGCAGCAGGCGGGCAGCCATTGCATTCATCCTGGTGCTGCTGCTGTTCTTTTTGCTCCTGGATTTCTTTGTTACGTCAAGTGTGCGCACACGGATGCTTGATGACCTCCAGCAGCGCTTTAACACCGAGCTGAACACCATAGGCCTCTTTGTGCGTGAGCCCCTGATTTCAAGCGATTATGCCCGTGTCGAACAGTTCCTGCTTAAATGGGCTGATGAAGACGCTGGCATTGTGGACATGAAGGCCATCATGCCCAATAATTTTGTCCTCGCACGCTACAACCGTCCGGAACTGTCATCGAAAACGGTTTATCTGGAGCACAGGGTTCGCTTTCTTGAGAAGGACCTCGTGACAATAATTCTGTCTCGGGACGTTTCCGGACAGGAACTGATTATCCGCAATCTCCGGCTGAAACTCGCTGCCGGCTCGATCGTGATTACGGCTTTTCTCGGTCTTGTCCTCTGGGGGATGATGAAGAAAACGGCCTTTCAGCCATTGCAGAACGAGCTGGACAGGCGGAAGAAGGATGAAACGGTTCTTCGCGAGGCACGGGACGAGCTTGAGGACAGGGTGAGGGAGCGCACAAAGGAATTGAACAGCAAGCATGAGGCACTGCAGAAGAGTGAAGAGAGATTCCGTTCTCTTGTGGAGACGACCAGCGACTGGATATGGGAGGTAAACGAGAATGCTGTTTATACCTACTCCAGCCCCAGGGTGCGTGAGATATTGGGCTATGCACCCGGTGACGTTCTCGGCAAAAGGCCCTTTGACCTGATGCCTGAAGATGAGGCCAGGCGTGTGGAGCGCATTTTCCGGGACATCGCTGCCTCGCGAAAACCATTCTCCTGGCTTGAAAACATCAACATTAACAAAAAGGGGCATAACGTATATCTTGAAACGAGTGGCGTCCCTGTCTTTGACGATGATGGGAGATTCAGGGGGTACCGGGGCATCGACAGGGACATAACCGGGCGCCGGGAATCGGAGAAGGCGCTCAGGGACAGCGAGGAGCGCTACCGCACCCTGGCTGAGTACAGCCTCTTCGGCATATGGCAGATTACTCCGGAAGGCCATACCCTGTTTATTAATCCTGCCATGTGCAGGATGCTTGAGATAGAACGTGCCGATGAGCTCACGGGGGTCCCCTATAACTCTTTTTTCACGGAAAAAAGCCTTGAGACGGTGAAGGAGGAGTACAGGAAACGCCTTGCAGGCAAGGCGTCCCAGTACGAAGTGGAACTCATCGGGAAAAAAGGGCGTCATCTTTATGTTGTTCTGAACGGCGCCCCGCTGATGGACGCTGAAGGTAATTTGCAGAGCCTGATCGGGACGTTTGTTGATATCACGGAACGGAGAAAGACGGAACAGGCGCTGAAGGAGAGCGAGCAGTATCTCAGGACTATCATAGAGACAGAGCCTGAATGCGTGAAGGTCATTGCGCAGGACGGAACCCTCGTGACCATGAACCCCGCAGGGCTGGCAATGATCGAGGCTGATTCGCTTGAACAGGTTGCGGGAAAGAGCCTGGGACACCTTCTGACGCCTGAATACAGGGAGAGGTTTCATTCCCTGAACCAAAGCGTCCTCAGCGGAAACCGGGAGAACCTCGAGTTTGAAATCACGGGGTTGAAGGGCGGACGGAGGTGGCTTCATATGCATGCCGTTCCCCTGCGCACTGCCGGCGGCGATATCATCGGGGTGCTGGGAGTAACCAAGGACATCACGGATAAAAAGAAGGCGGAGGACAAGATCAGGCTTTCTGAAGAAAAATTCTCCAAGGCTTTCCGCTCCAGTCCCACCTTTATCACGATCAGCACCCTCGATGAGGGAACCTATATCGATGTCAATGACGCCTTTATCCAGGCGAGCGGATACACACGGGCAGAGCTTGTCGGACATTCTGCCCTTGAGCTCGGGGTATGGGTCAACCCTTCAGACCGTGATGAGATGCTGAGCAGGCTCAGGGAGCAGGGGTCAGTGCGCAACATGGAAACACGGCTTCGGATGAAAAATGGAGAGGTCGTCACTGTGCTCTACTCTGCCGAATGCATGAACATCGAGCGCAGGCCCTGCATTCTCTCGGTGAAGCTCGATATCACCGGCCGGAAGATGCTGGAGAGCCAGCTCCTGCACGCACAGAAGCTGGAGGCCGTGGGGCAGCTGGCCGGAGGGGTTGCCCATGACTTCAACAACGTCCTGACAGCGATTATCAGCAACGGGTACCTGCTCAAGGGCCGTCTTAAGGGTAATGACGAGGCAGGGGCGCTTGCCGACAGGATAATCACCCTTTCCAATAATGCGGCACGGGTTGTCCAGGAGCTCCTTCTCTTCAGCAGAAAGAAAAAGGTGGAAATGTCCTTTGTTCATATCAATGAAGTATTCAGGGGGGTGGGCACCCTCCTGGGGGATTTCATGGGCAGGGGCATCGAGATTACTGAACGCTATACGGACAGGCACCTGTACGTGATGGCCGACAGGGTACAGCTGGAGCAGGTCATCATCAATCTTGCCACAAACGCGCGGGACGCAATGCCCAATGGGGGCCGTCTGACCATCGAGACCAATCTGGCCGTCATTGACAGCACGTTCATAGGGAAGCATGGAATGGGCAGCCAGGGTACGCATGTGCTGCTGGCGGTAAGCGACTCGGGGACGGGGATGGACAGGGCTACCGTGGAGAGAATCTTTGAGCCCTTCTTTACAACCAAGGAAGTGGGGAAGGGACCGGGCCTCGGGCTCTCGATTGTCTACGGGATCATTCAGCAGCACAGGGGATTTATCCTGGTGGACAGCAAACCGGGACAGGGCACTTCCTTCAGGATCTATCTGCCGCTTGCTGAACCAGGGGCAGGGAGGTAGCGCTCCTGTTCAGTCGTTCCTGGAGAGCACGGCATGATCAGTTTTCACGGTGCTGCAGAAACGCAGGGGTTTTCAGGCTGACCACTGAAAATATCTACCCGAAAAGTTATACAGGCGACATAAACCAAGGTATAATGTGCTGCTGCCTTTGGAAAATCCATATTCATTGGAACGAGATTCCCTCCGGAACCTGTCCCAGAATGTTGGAATCAGGTTAATGACAAGGCCCTTTATACTGTGAACATGCTCAATGCGGTTGGCGTCATACTGAATAACAACGAGCACAGGCATGTCCGGACACCTCCATCCGTTTTCCAGTGAAGGGGGAGAGGAATGATATGTCCATTGATAAAATTAATTATGAAATAAGGGTCTTTACAATAACTCCATATGGCTATACACTTTATACATTGGGAGGATATGACCATGGGTCTCAATGGTCATAGGGAGGCAGTCAGGCATGAATAGTGACAGCGCCAGCAGAGTCCTCGTGGTTGATGACGATCGCAGCGTGCTTGACGCAGTCTCGCAGATACTTACCCTGCACCGTTTTGAGACCATTGCCTGCAGCAATGCCTCCGAGGCCTGCGAACGGCTGAAGAGCAATGCCATTGACGTTGTCCTCACGGACATTAAGATGCCCGACGTATCAGGGCTTCAGCTCCTTGAGAATATCCGCAGCATGAATAACCAGGTTCCCGTAATTCTCATGACAGCCTATGCCGACCTGGAGGTCGCCGTTGATGCCGTCAAGAAGGGGGCCTTTGATTTTATCATCAAGCCCTACCACCCTGATTATCTCGTCCATGCCGTCAACAAGGCCTTTCAGTTTAGCAGTTTCATGAAGATGAAAGAAAATTACAAGGCCTATCTCGAGGACCTGGTCAGGGAGCGGACGGAGCAGCTGGAGACAGAGAAGAAAAAGGCTGAGCATTTCAGCAGGGACCTTGTGGAGCGGCTGACCACTATCGCGGAGTTCAGGGATACCGAGGCAGGGGCCCACGTGGCGCGGATCGGCGTGCTCTCCCAGATGATAGCCGAGTCACTGGGACAGGGCCGGGATTTTGTGGAAGCGATGAGGCAGTCGTCGCCCATGCACGATATCGGCAAAATCGGCATCACCGACTATATCCTCTTCAAGCTGGGATCTCTTACGCCGGAAGAGTTTGAAATCGTAAAAACACATACAACGCAGGGAGAGAGGATTCTCTCCGGCTCGTCCCATCCGGTCCTGCAGATGGCCAAGACCATCGCTCTCAATCACCATGAGCGGTGGGACGGCACAGGATACCCCAACAGACTCAGGGGCGAGGAAATACCCATTGAGGGCAGGATCGTGATGATCGTTGACCAGTATGACGCCCTGAGGAGTGAACGTCCCTATAAGCCTGCCCTCAGTCACGACGAGGTCTTCGGGATAATCACGGAAGGAGATGGGAGAACAATGCCCCGGCATTTCGATCCCGCGGTCCTTGATGTATTCGTCAGGATGGCTCCCAATTTTGACGAGGTCTTTCAGACATTCAGGGACTGAGCGCTGTCATCGCTTCTCAGGTGAGACCCTGTCTGTTCCCCTATCCCGCCCGCCGTGGTACAATCTATACCAGCATGCACCCGACCCTTTCCAGCGGCAAAACTGCACCCTGGGGGACCGGGACAGGACGGCCAATGAACAAAGACCTTCTGATAGCGGCACAGCAGCTTCACCGGGTATTGACGGAACGCAGCCTGACCCTTTCTGCTGCCGAATCGTGCACCGGAGGTCTTATCTGCGCCTGCATCACATCCATCCCGGGGGCGAGCCTGTTTTTCAGGGCTGGTATTGTTTCTTATAGCACCGAGTCAAAGAAGCACATCCTGGGGGTCTCTCCCGGTACAATCTTAAGCGAGGGGGTCGTAAGCGAAGCAACGGCGCGGCAAATGGCCGAACGGGTGCGCGTCCTCACGGGGAGCGATTATTCCCTATCGACCACGGGAAACCTGGGCCCCGGCGTTCTTGAGGATAAGGACAGGGGCCTCGTGTACGTTGCGGCGGGCAAAGAGGGGGAGACCCGCTGCAGGGAGTTGAGGTTAAAAGGCAGCAGGGAGGAGAACAGGGAGGAAGCCTCTGCAGCCGCGCTCCGGCTTTTGATTACAATGCTGGAAGGGGAAAGCAACTGAACCATGAAAAGGTGACAATGTATGATTATCAACCAAGGAAAACCTGTCTCAAAATTGGATTGTATCATCAATCAGTCGCTTGTCGTCATTTCCGCCCCCGATTACAAAATTCTAGTGCAGGCATCGGCGGAAATCAATCCTTTTGAGACAGGGTCGAGAAATAGTCTTTCACCGTGAAAAAAATACCTGAAAAAATCCGGTGCGAGATAGAGGATCTCGTGAAAACCCTGAATGACCACAGTTACCGGTACTATGTTCTCGATGCCCCTGTTATTTCCGATGCGGAGTATGACCGGCTTTTCAGGCGCCTGAAGCTCCTTGAGGAAGAGTCCCGCTATGTGTTGCCCGACTCTCCAACGCAGCGCGTGGGTGCTCCGCCCCTGGACAAGTTTCAGAAGGTCAGACACGGTGAACCCATGTTGTCCCTGGGCAACGCGTTCTCCCATGACGAAGTGAGGGAGTTTGACATGAGGCTGAAGCGGCACCTCAAATCCGATGAAGAGATCGTCTACACGGTGGAGCCCAAATACGACGGGCTGGCCATGGAGCTCAGTTACCGAGACGGCGTCCTGCACAGTGCTTCAACGCGGGGGGACGGGTATGAAGGCGAAGACGTCACCCTGAACGTAAAGACCATCAGGTCCATACCCCTGAGAATCGGAGGCAGCCGCATTCCCAAGGAGATTGATGTCCGGGGGGAGATCTACATGGTCATCCGTGATTTCGAGGCCCTGAACCGGGAGCGGGAGAAAAAGGGAGAGCCCCTTTTTGCAAATCCCCGCAATGCAGCGGCAGGCTCGGTCAGGCAGCTTGACTCATCGGTCACGGCATCGAGAAACCTCCACCTGGCATGCTACGGGATCGGTACAGTTCGCGGGGTATCCTTCGGAAGCCAGTGGGAGTTTATGCAGTGGCTGAAGGATGCGCGGTTTCCCACGCCTGAGGTTATCGACCGCGTGCAGGGGATTGATGAGGTCATCGGCGTGATAGGGAAGATAGAGGGCAGGAGAGGGAGGTTCCCTTTTGAGGCGGACGGCGCAGTGGTGAAGGTCGATGATTTTGGCCTTCAGAAAAAACTGGGCATCAAGACGCGGGAACCGCGCTGGGCAGTTGCATACAAGTTTCAGGCCCATCAGGGAGTAACGCGGATAAAGGAGATACATGCCAGCGTGGGGAGGATGGGGACCATTACGCCCGTTGCCTTCCTTGATGCCGTGAAGATCGGCGGCGTTACGGTCTCCCGGTCCACCCTGCACAACTGGGACGAGATGGAGAGAAAAGATATCAGGGAGGGGGACACCGTGGTGGTAGAGCGGGCCGGCGATGTGATTCCCCACGTTGTTTCCGTGATGAAGGAGAAGCGGACTGGAAAGGAGAAAAGCGTTCCTCCGCCAGAGCGGTGCCCGGTATGCGGCTCATCGGTGGAGCGGGAAGAGGGGGGCGTTGCCTTCAGGTGCATCGGCCTGAACTGTTCCGCC
>CP070788.1:2226454-2239342 GCA_020346765.1 Nitrospiraceae bacterium | reverse complement strand
ATGAACCACTCTCCGGACTGAAGTCCGGAGTTTCTGGCTCCCGGCATAATCTGCCATGGCCTACTTTTGCTGCTCTCTTATATATTTTCTGATAACTTCTTCGTTCACTTGTCCGATCGTCTCGGCAAAATAGCCATCAGCCCAAAAACTGTCTCCCCATAAGAATTCCTCAAGCTCTGGGAATTCTTTCCGTATCACCCTACTTGTTCCGCCCTTCAATATTTGTACTACCTCCGCTATGCTATTGCTTGCCTTAATCTGAATGATTACATGAATATGATCCTCTTGGATACTTATTTCGCCAATCCACCATCTGTTTATCCGGCATGCCTCATAGAGCAATTGCTTCAGTCTACCGGCTATTTTGCCTCGTAATACCCTCTTTCGATACTTCGGTATCCATACCAGATGAAATTGTAATTTGTGCTTTGTATGTGCTCCTGTCCAATATCTGGCCATGACAAGATTATGCCAAATATTCCTCCGCTACGCCAGCTGTGCTGGCTTCGCTCCGGGCGGCCATTCATCCCCGAGCTTGAAAGCTCGGGGTTTTCTGGCCGAGTCTATAAAAAGGATTCCCGCCGGAGTTTATCCCGAACTTTGATTCGGGACGGGAATGACAACAGCTCGTTCATTCAGGATGAAATCTACGTTATGAGAAAGGTTCTGGTTTTCTGTCCCTGTTGAAGGCTGAATGCTGACCACTGTGTTTTATGATCACTGAAGCTGCTGGTCATGAGTCTCGTCAGCAACAGACTTGATGTCAATGACGGCCGTACCGTCGACCACTTCCATGGGACCGACCCTGACCCGCCCGGATGCGGTGATCTCGAGGACTCTGACGCGGTGGAGTCCAATGGGGTTTGGCCTGTGGGGTGAACGCATGGCAAAGACACCTTTTAAAGGGGTCTCCCTGTCCCCGCGGGGATGGACTTTCAGAAGGTCCCGCCGTGCCAGGTGAAGCCAAGTAAGGACCAGAATCTCCTCACCGGCCTTGAGGTCATCAAGGCCTCCTGAAAATGCAGGATATATCTCCAGCCATGCCTCGGGAGCGCCCTCCCATCCCTGCTTGGGACAGTCTTCAAGGGACTTGAGAGGAGAGCGGACAAGGCCTATTGGCTGAATACAGTAGTGAGTTTCCTCCGTCATTGAAGGATTTCCAGGGAGTGTCTACTCAGCAATTCCCACCTTTGTCACGGTGAAGTCAATCCCTTTCAGGTTCTGTCCTGTGACAACGGTTACGGGTTGTCCCTTCCCATAAATGCCCATGACCTGGTCTGCCGAAGGGGGGCCGCCTCCATAATCATCCCGTGTCCGCAAATAATACGAACCGCCTCCGGCAAGGCGGAGGAGATAGGTCCCTTCACTGCTGGAACGTTCAGATACATAGAGCGGCCTTCCCACCATCATGGGATTGGAAAATGCAAATACGATCATCCCATCGAGGGGGCGGCCCTGTTCGTTCCTGATGGTTCCTTCAAGAGAGGTTATTCCCTCGGTAACGAGGATCGTGCGGCTGAACGGAGCCGCACCTGTCACCGTTCCCATGTTGAGTGTCTGGTTCTCCTGGACCTTATGAAGCAATGGATTACCCTTTTCATCTTCGCTGATAAAAAAGAGGTCGCCATCTTGTGGAGGGCCGAGCGGCCCGCCTGAGAGCTTTTTGCTCGCTCCCATATAGTAGCTTCCTGCCGGCAGGGTGGCCTGAAATGACCCGTCGTCACTTATTTTAAAGGCGTAATCAGGAACCCGCCAGTATCTTGTGGACGAGGGAGCAGGGCCTGAGAGTTCATTAAAGAAGAAGACCGTGCCTCCTGCCAGAGACCCTGATCCATCAGCCACAAGCAGTCCCTTCACAAAGCCGGCACCAGTTTCGAGAGGCTTTTCAGCGGGGAATAAACCGCCGCTCATGAGTGCTATGGAAACAATCACTCCCGACAACATGGAAAGATATTTTCTCATCACTGCCCTCCTCGCCTTTTCCACCTGTTAAAGCCTCTCATGGGCAACTACTGAGTCGACGGCACGGTCCCGGACATGGGCCCTCTCCCCGGAAACATGATGACCCTGAAATTAACCCCCTCCTTTATTTCACACTCCTCAATGACAACAGGGGCTGGCGTCCCGTCCCCGTAATAGCCGACAATCTGCCCGGGTTCAGGAGGTCCGGCAGCAAAACTGTTCCTCGCCCTCAAATAATAGGTGCCCTCTGTCACGCGAAGAATGTATTTGCCCTCTTTGTCAGACCTGTCTGACACAAAGAGGGGCTTTCCGCCAATCGTGGGTTTCACAAAGGCAACAACAATTGCGCCCTCCACGGGCTTGCCGTCCATATCGATAATGTAGCCTTTAATGGCAGTGGTCACTCGGCGTGCTGAGAAATCTTTCGCCTTAAGAGGAATCGCCTCTGAAATAGTACCCAGATCAAGGATCTGGCCGGCCTGAACAAGATATTCTTTCGGTTTGCCCTGATCGTCAAGGCTCCGGAAGATATAGTCTCCCTCCTGGGGAGGTCCAAAACGCTCCCCGGACATCCTTCGTACAGCACCGAGGTAATATCTCCCCTCAGGAAGCACCACCGTAAATCTGCCCTCTGCATCGATGGTTTTCGATATATCAGGCGTTCTTTCGTACTTATGCGGCAGTGGCGGAGGCCCTGTGAGGGCATCGTACAACATGATCTGCCCGAATGCAAGGGGCACTCCGTCCTTGACCATGATTCTCCCGGTAATGGTACCCGTCGGTTTGTCGGGGGCTGACTGCTGGTCCGATTCAGCATGGATGTTCCCGCAGAGGGATAGAACCGTGAGAGAACAGAGAAAAAACAGCAGAGCTTTCAGTCGAATGGACATCGTTGTAACCCTCCCATCGTTTACAGTGCGACCCTGTAATGCTGTAATTAAAAGGATTATAGGAAAAAAGATGGGAAATAGCAACGCGGATCCTTCTGGCCGGCAGGTAGATCCTCCCTTCGACGATCGCACGTTGTGTTCTCTATTTAGAGGTGAATGATATACTCTATAAAAAATAACGGTGGTTCTTCTTGCTCCGTCGCATCCGGAAATCAGCGGCCGCCTGACCGCCGTTAAAGCAAAAGATGACCAGTAAAAAACGTGTTCTCTTTTATGGCAGTGTCATCCTCCTGCCCGTATTATTCCTCATCGCACTTGAGGGTATTCTTCATGTTGCCGGCCACGGCCAGAGGCCCGGCCTGTTTATCCCTGCCCGTCTGGACGGTGCCCGGCATGAATATCTCATGGTCAACCCGCAAGTGGCTGAGCGGTTTTTCCCCGGGGACGGATTTATTCCCCGCCCTCCCCATGAGCTCTTTCTCAGAAACAAGCCCCGGAATGGATACCGGATTTTCGTCATGGGAGGCTCCACAGCAGCAGGCTGGCCATACCCCAATAATGTGCTCTTTTCCCGGATTCTCAGGCAGCGGCTGGCCGATACATTTCCTGACAGGGAGTTCGAGATCATTAATACAGGCATGGCAGCCGTTAATTCCTATACCCTCCTCGATTTCATGGACGAAATAATTAAGCAGGAGCCGGACGCCATCCTGATATATGCCGGCCACAATGAATTCTACGGGGCCTTTGGAGCAGCTTCGACCATTTCATTCGGCAGGGTGCGCCAGGTTGTCAAGCTCGCCCTCTCTCTCCAGAGGTTCAGGACCGTCATGCTCCTGCGAGGCCTGATCACGGCTGTAAGGTCCTGGACAGGTCAGGGCCCCGGGGATAACGGCCGCCGCCACCCTACCCTGATGAGCCAGGTGATCGGCCAGACAAGCATCCTGCTGGGGAGTCCTTTATACGAACAGGGCCGGCGTCAGTTTCAGGACAATCTCAGGGAGATTCTGCAAAAAGCCCGGGACTCCGGCGTTCCTGTTGTCCTCAGTGAGCTGGTCAGCAACGTCCGGGACCACAGACCCTTTGCTTCAGAGGGGACCGCCATACTCCCTCCTTCAGGAGACGTCTACGAGCAGGCCCGGAAACTGGAATCGGAAAATACCATGGAAGAAGCCCGCCTCGCCTATGACCGTGCAAAGGACCTGGACACCATGCGCTTCCGTGCCTCCGAGGACTTTAATCAGGTCATCCATCACATGGCAGGGGAGTTCGGGGTGCCGGTCGTGCCCATGAAAGAGTACTTCGAAGCCGCTTCACCCCACAGGCTCATAGGCAATAATCTAATGCTTGAGCATCTGCACCCGAATGTGGATGGCCACTTTCTCATGAGTGACGCATTCTTTGATACACTGCACCGTCACGGATTTATCGAAAAAAAATGGGACCCCCATATTATCCGGCCTGCATCATACTACCGGGATACCTGGGGCATAACCGAACTGGACCGCGCCCTCGGAAAAATCAGGGTCATGAATCTTATGGACCACTGGCCCTTCAAGCCCGAATCTGAATCCAGGCAAGCAGCGAAAAACTACGTTCCGACGTCACAGGCAGAAGTTTTGGCACAGCAGGTTTTTTTTGAGCGGGTGTCATTTAAGGACGCCCATCGTGAAATGGCAGGCTACTTCATGTCGCAGGGCCGCCATGGCCTGGCCGTAAAAGAGTATGAGGCTATCCTCGCCGCTGATCCTCTGGATTTAAAAAGCTGCCACGATGCAGCCTCTTTTTTTCTGGACGTCGGAGCATTCGACGCAGCCAGACCTTTCCTGGAAAGGATACTGAAGCTGAGCGACTCCGGTTTCGCCTACAAATGGACTGGTCAGTTACTTCTGTTCTCGGACAAATTGCACGAAGGCATACCCTATCTCGAAAAAGCGCTGCAATACCTGCCCGGGGATCCTCAACTGCTGTTCAATCTCACCAGGGCCTATATCCTTACAGGACAGACCGATAAGGCCGGCAGATCATTCGCTGCCCTGGAACAGGCCGATCCTCGCTTCCCGGACATTACCAGACTGAAGGCCATGCTGGACCAGATGAATTAGTCAGGTCGTATGGCACAAGGCCGAAATGATGCACAGCACTCACCCTCTGGCCACCCCTCCCTTTTTGTGCGCAGCGCCGGTGATTCCCACCGGCACCGCCTGGTCGCAGGATATTTTAATCAAAGAAGCAGCATATTTTGCCGCAGCCCTGGTTCTGCCCTCCTGGGACATTGAGGCACGTTTCTGTGCTTCCCTCACATCCCGTTACGGTCCATAGTTTTCAGCGAGGTAATTGATAATGATCTCTGCCTCCTGGTCAGAAATAGGGCAGCCATTAACATTTTTCATTCTCATCACGGTGGCTTCCCACTCTGCCCGTGTCTTCTGCTTTGATTTCGGCCTCTCAATAGTATGGCATCTGCTGCATTTCTGCTCAAAAAGCGATTTGGCACCCACACTCTTTTCTTCAGCACTGTGTGCATTCACACCGGCCAGGCATAAAAAAACAGCCCCTGTCATGCATATCAGTCCTCTTTTCATTTCTCTCCTCCTTTCATGCATTGCCCTTATCTGTGAATCTGATCTTCTGATCCTATTTTCTCACAACTATTTATCCTGTCAAGTAATGAGGAATCATTCCTGTGTATCCGCAAGTTTTATAGTATCCGTCCCTGCACTCTTCACCGTTGCCGTAATATTTCGATACGCATAGTAACAGCCTTGAAACCCGTTTCTCCCTCCATTTTTTTCAGGGCAACAGAGGATCCTGATATAAATTTCTGAATCTTCTGCACGTGAGACATACACGATCACGGTGATCATTCAAATTACGTTCACAGCGATTTTCCATTTCATTGAATCCTAGCCCTTAATATCCCCTCTTTTTTCAGTACCTGTAACACATATGAATCGCGGGTATGCTCATCCTGAGGACATTCTTCTTTACCTCTGATACATACTCCGGGCATGAGAATGACCCCTGTCGCCTGAAATGATATTGATAATTTCACATCTCTGCGAAGGAAGCTTAAATCCTCTTTTCCTCAGTCCGTCCAGAATAGGCCTTTATACTTCCTTTGGCTTTACAAGCTTTTTCATCTCTGGACTTTATTTGATGAGACCTTACATCAACTTTCCGGTCTGTCAGGAGGCAGAACACAAGGAGAGCAACTCACTACTGGTAACACGCTGATTTGGGGGAGAAGCCGCTATGATCATAGAGTCTTCAATTTTGCTGCATATCATTCAGGGCTGTACATATAGCACCTGAGTTTCCAGTCACGTCCCTCAACAGCAAGTGCCGATGCGTAACGGGGACCTGTGTCAAGGTCAATCAATGTCCAGTGTGCATACCCGTTCCGGGGATAGCCAGCCCGTGACAAGCATGTTGATTTTAGAGGCTCAGATGCACCATTGATTTCTCGCATCTCATCTGTTAAGCCTGTTCCCATTGCTTTAAGTATTGCCTCCTTCCTTGTCCAGTACGTATAGAAAGCCCGGAGACGATCCTTTACAGGCAAAGTCCATAGCTCGGCCTGTTCAACGGAAGAAAAGAATCGTTCAACTATCTCTTCCCATTGAAAATCCTGCTGAACAGATTCCACGTCTATCCCTACCTTTCGCTTTACGGCAACTGCGTACAATGCCAGATCATGTGCATGAGAAAGATTAAAGGAAATTTCTTTGTTATTGAAAGTATCACAAAGAAAAGGCTTCCCGCGGGAGTCATATGAAAAGACAATTTGTTCTGGTTCTGCTGCCAGGTAGCGAGCAAGGATATTTCTGAGAATTCCGCGAGCCGCAACGAAATGTTTCTGGTCGCGGCTAAAATGATATCTTGCACTCCGGATTTTTTCTTCTTGAGAAAGCACCTCGAAGAGCTTCTCAATTCTCACATCAGGCATGTCAAGGGGAGCACGCCATACATGAACTTCATTGCCCTTCAGTGACAAGTCCTTTGGCGATGTCAGCCATTCTGTCATGCACCTGCCTCCTGAATCCATATGTTCCAGCGTTACAAAGTTTTGCCGCAACATTGCACCTAGACCTCGTTGAGATATGTATTAAGCCATCTGGCCCAGACAGCGACATGTTGTTGTTCTAAGATCCCTGATATCCCTATATGCGTGGATTCCGGTACTACATGGACTTTCAACCCCTTCTCCGCGAGTGTACTCCAAAATGGTTCAATTCCAGAGCCAGCTTCGTCGGACATGCACAATACGATTCTGCCAGGATACTTTCTCAGCGTATAGCTCCGTATCGCCTTTGCATACAGCTCTTCTAACAGATAAAACCTTCTAAGGTCTTTTGTCAGCGGCAGGCCTGCAAACAGTAATATTCTGCACAGCACCCTTTGTATTTTTTTACTCTTCTTCAGCCTATCCCCTGTTCCTCTCAATATATTGCCTGCTGTCTGAAATGCATGGACCATCTTTTCGGTATAGCTCAAAGAGGAGATGCGTTTTCTGTGGTGACGAACCCTTGAGAAAAAATATGTATCTGTTTTCGGTAATACGTTATCAGCATATTTAAGATTTGAGAAACCATATACGCTCGGATCAATCAGAAATAGCATGTGGACGTGCTGAGCATTTTTAAACATCATCTGAGCCATCTCAAGAGCAACCAGTGCACCAAAGCAATAACCACCCAGCATATAAGGGCCTTCCGGCTGAAGAGTCCGCAATTCTTCAAGGTAGTGAGCAGCTATCTCTTCAACGGTTCTGTAAGGAAACGACCTCCTGTCCTGTCCCTGATGAGCGAATCCATATAATGGTTGCCCCGGGTCTATATAACGGGGCAAATGGATGTTAGATTCATCCCCGTGTATCCAGAAGAAAGGGGGCTTGTCACCTGCAGACTCTATAGGATACAGGGAAGTAAACTGCAGTGAGCAGCCCTCCTTGTTGATCTGTACGGCAAGCTGCCGTATTGTTGGAAACCGGAAGATATCCATAACCTTCACATTTTTGCCCGTCGTTTTCCTTATTTCAGCAATCATCTGCACAGTTAGCAGTGAATGACCACCGAGTTCAAAAAAATTGTCAGCTATTCCAACCGGCTTAATTCTCAGGACCTTTTCCCAGGTCTTCACCAGCGCCTTCTCCAGCTCATTCCGGGGTGCCACGTAAAGGTTTTCTTTTTCAGGCTGAATGTACTCTGGTTTCGGCAGAGCAGTGCGGTCTATCTTGCCATTTACCGTGAGAGGCAGTGCATCGATATGGACAAAGACCCCAGGGACCATGTAGTCCGGAAGTTGCATCTTAAGGAGTCCCCGGAGTTCATTCATTGTGACGGTCGACTCCGCATGGGGAACGACATATGCCACAATCCGTTTGTTCCCGGGGTGGTCTTCCCTGACAAGCACCACAGTTTCCTCGACGGCCGGATGCCGTCGAAGAGCAGCCTCAATTTCGCCAGGTTCTATGCGGAATCCTCTGATTTTGACCTGGTTGTCAATCCTTCCCAGGAATTCGATATTGCCATCTGAGCGATACCGGGCAATATCTCCGGTCTTATACAGTCTCGCTCCTGGATTTGTACCAAAGGGATCGGGAATGAATTTTACCGCATTCAGTTCCGGCCGGTTCAGATACCCGCGGGCAAGTCCGTCACCCCCAGCATACAACTCTCCGGGAACTCCGACGGGAACCGTTTGTAGCGAACGGTCCAGGAGATAGATTGTGGTGTTCGAGAGTGGTTTCCCAATAGGAATGGTCCGTGCATGAGCCGGAACGTTGTCCACCTGATACCAGGATGTGAATGTCGTATTTTCCGTCGGTCCGTATACATGAAGCAGATATTGTGGCGGAGCCGTATTTACCACCGTCCGGACACAGTCGGTATCGACGATCTCCCCGCCAATGAGGAGATAACGAATTGAACTGAAGGCTGTCGGTACTTCCCGGGCCATCTGATTGAACAATGCGGTGGTCAAAAACAGCACGCTGATCCCGCTGGATTTGATATGACGGGAGAAAGCTTCAGCAGACAGGAGCACGTCCCTTGTAATCCCCACCAGGCATGCGCCGTGAAGGAGCGCACCCCAGAGCTCAAAGGTGACTGCATCAAAGGAAAAACTTGAGGCCTGGGCAATCCTGTCAGAAGATTCTATTTTTATATAGTTCGTGTTCATTACCAGACGGTTTATGGCCCGATGGGGGACGCAGACGCCCTTTGGTCTTCCCGTGGAACCTGAGGTGTAAATCACATAGGCAAGGTTATCGGCATGTGCGTTACCGGCTGGCGCGGTATTGTCATCCTCAGCGATTATTTCTGGTTCCGAATCGAGAAGCACTACCCTGGCAGCATGCTTCGGGAGCACACCCTGCAACTTTTTTTGTGTCAGTATTAAAGGCGCTTTGGTGTCCTTGACCATGAAGGCCAGGCGTTCCTTTGGATATGACGGGTCCAGAGGCACATATGCCCCGCCGGCCTTCAGAATTCCCAGGGCTCCTATGACCATATGGAGGGAACGTTCAACACAGATGCCCACCAGGACCTCCGCGGCAACTCCCTGCTTCCTCAGGTAATGGGCAAGTTCGTCGGCTTTTCTGTTGAGATCCCGGTACGTCAAATGATCATCCCCAAAGACCACTGCTGTCGCGTCGGGGGTCTTCTCTGCCTGCTCTTCAAACAGCTCATGAATGCATTTATCATCAGGAAAGTCCGATGTCGTGTTATTAAACTCCCGGAGCAACTGATGCTGCTCGGTCTCTGTCGTCAGAGGCAGCTCAGATATTCTCAGGTCAGGATTCCCGGAAACTCCCGATAGTATTCTCTGATAATGGCAGGCCATCCGTTCTATTGTGGTTGCATCGAAGAGATCAGTACTGTATACGAGTGCACTACTCAGTCCTTCTTCCGTTTCCCAAAGAGAAACTTCCAGGTCGAACTTCGTCCTCTTCTCCCCGATCTCTACCGGACTCAGCGTCAGATCTGTCAGACGCAGGGCGGGAACCGGTTCATTTTGCAGCGCAAACATTACCTGGAACAGCGGGGTGTGGCTCAGGTCCCGGGCCGGCCGCAGTTCTTCCACCAGTTTCTCAAAAGGCAAATCCTGATGGGCATAGGCATCCAAGGAAACCGTGCGTACCTGTTTCAGCAGTTCCCTGAAAGACGGATCTCCCGATAGAGTAGTTCTCATTACCAGCGTATTTACAAAACAACCGGTAAGTCGCTCTATCTTCTCATGGTTCCTGTTCGCGATCGGCGTGCCGACGATAATGTCGTCCTGCCCGGTATACCGATGCAGCAGGCACTGAAACGCCGCAAGCAGCACCATAAACAGGGTCATGCCTTCCTCATGACTCAATTTCTGAATAGCCCCTTTCAAGTCCTGGGGAAACTGAAGTGTATGGATATCTCCCCGAAACGTCCTGACAGCAGGACGTACATGGTCAGTCGGCAACTCAAGTATTGGCAAATTTCCGGTCAGCTGTTTTTTCCAGTAGGCAAGCTGCGTTTCAAGTATGTCACCCTGCAGCCACTGACGTTGCCAGATTGCGAAGTCAGCATACTGGATCGGCAGCTCAGGCAGAGGTGACGGCATCCCCTGTGAAAAGGCTTCGTACAGCGCCGAAAGCTCCCGATAAATAATCCCCGTCGACCACCCGTCAGAGACAATATGGTGCACTGTCAAAAGCAGCACATGCTCCTGCCCGCTCAGTCTCAGGAGAGCTGCCTTCAGTAACGGTCCCTTCTCAAGGTCAAAGGGTCTTGTCGCTTCTTCATTGGCAAGTCTCAGGACTTCAGCCTCTCTCTGCTCCTCAGGCATCTCGCTCAGATCCACCTGCCACAAGAGGAAGGCCCCGGCGGGTCCAATCCTTTGCGAAGGCTGGTCATTTTCAGTGATAAAGGTGGTACGCAGCACTTCGTGTCGCCTCAGGATCTCTCCGAGACCCTTCTCCATTGCCGTTACATTCAATTGTCCTGTCAGACGCAGCACAAGCGGAATATTGTATGCCGCGCTGTGAGGATCCAGCTGGCCCAGAAACCACAACCGCTCCTGGGCAAATGAGAGCGGGAGCCGTCCTTCCCGCGCCACGGCTACGATTGGCGGAGCTGACTGCCGTTGCTTTGCACTGAGGGCCTCACTGACCGCCTCTGCCAGCCCCTCAACAGTCGGCGTCTCAAAGAGCCGCCTCAACGGGATCTCTACCTGAAAGGCAGTCCTCACACGCGATATGACCTGTGTTGCCATCAGGGAATGACCCCCCAGCTCAAAGAAATTGTCGTGGATGCCGACCGCTTTCAGTCCCAGAACATTGCTCCAAATACCTCCAACAAGCTCCTCCGCAGGGGTGCGGGGTTCCACAAAATCATGCTCGCAATCAGGCCGTTCACGGTCATGTTCATGCAGTGCCCTTCGGTCAACTTTTCCACTTGGCGTCATGGGCAGTGCATCCAGCACGACAAAGATTGTGGGGATCATGTACTCAGGAAGATGCCTGCTCAGATGACTCCTCAGTTCACCCGCCGATATTCCTGATCCTTTATCTGGAACAATATAGGCTATCAGCTCCCTGTAGCTCCGGTGGTTCTCACCAGCGAGAACAACGGTCTCTTTTACACAGGAATGCTGCCTCAGTACTGATTCAATCTCTCCCGGTTCAATCCGGTAACCGCGAATCTTCACCTGATGATCTAGGCGGCCCAGAAACTCTATATTGCCGTCGGGAAGGTACCGGACCAGGTCTCCAGTCTTGTAAAGACGCCCATGGGTGTTGCCATCAAATGGGTCAGGAATAAATTTCTCCACCGTCAACTCTGGCCTCTTCAGGTATCCGCGGGCCACACCGGCCCCGCCGATATAGAGCTCACCAGACGCTCCAATGGGAACAGGCTGCAAAAACGGATCAAAGATATGGGCTTTCATATGAGGCATTGGACGTCCGATGGGTACGTTTCCGTACAGAACGTTTTCGGTATTCATGGAGGTCAGATCACATAGTGTAGCCGCTACCGTAGCTTCTGTTGGCCCGTATGTATTAACAAGTCTGACCTTCGCCCCCACCCTGCGGCGCCATTGGAGAAGTCGTTCTGGTAACGCCTTCTCCCCTCCTATGATCATTACACGGACCGAATCGGGTATTGTCAACTTATCTGTTTCAAGTCCCAGGACAAGTTCATGCCAATATGCAGTCGGGAGGTCCAACACCGTAAGCTCCCATTCTGCGCATTTTTTTAAAAAATCATGTACTGAAGTCAGCATGTCATCAGTCCTGAGCACAAGCGTTGCCCCAGAGGCAAGACAGGGATAAATCTCTTCAACGCTTGCATCAAAGCTGATTGATGCGAACTGCAAAACACGATCCGCAGGCACTATCCCATATTGCAAAATGACCGCACCAGTGAAACAGGCAACAGAGCCATGCTCTATAACAACCCCCTTGGGCCTCCCCGTAGACCCTGAAGTATATATCACGTACGCCATGCTGTCCGGACTGGCATAATGAGCCGGATTTTCTTTGCTCTCACGTGCAATATCCTCCCAGTCTCTGTCCAGGCATATTACTATATTGTCATCTGCCGGGAATCCTGCCATAAGACGCTCAAGGGCCACCAGCACAAATATGCCAGCATCTTCCGCAATAAATTTCAGACGCTCCTGCGGATAGGCAGGATCCATGGGTACATAGGCTCCTCCTGCCTTGAGAATACCGAGCAGTCCAACAACCATCTCCAGCGAACGGTCCACACAGATGCCCACCAGGACTTCAGGACCCACGCCCTGTTTTCTCAGGTAATGGGCAAGTTGGTTCGCGCGATCGTTGAGTGTCCGGTACGTCAATTCCTGCCCATCGCAGATGACTGCGGCAGCATGAGGGGTTTTCTCAACCTGCTCCTCGAACATTTCGTGGATGCACAGGTCTTGGAGATAATAGGAAGCCGTATTGTTCCACTCCCCAAGTACTCGCCTTTTCTCCGCGTCCGTCAGCAATGGCAATGTTTCAACAGACGCCTCAGGGTTAGAAGCGATACCTTCC
>CP070788.1:2219055-2226354 GCA_020346765.1 Nitrospiraceae bacterium | reverse complement strand
TTTATGACATCCTTCAATGAATCAACATTTTCATAAAATCATCAGAGACTATGAAATTTTTGCTTTCTTCGTCCATAACGGATTTTTTAAAATCACATAACTCACAGATTATGAATTTTGGAACAAACATCCTCTTTATTCTACTTCCGCACGTTGTGCCCTTTACAATCCAGCATGCCCTTCCCCCGTTCCTGCCTCCGTGAATGCCGTTCAGCTTTCCCTCCAGACAAGCCGGACACACGTCAGAGTCTTTTCCGGAATTACCCTTTGCCTCTCGTTCGCATCCGTAATAATCCCAACAATTTCTTTTTAAAGTTGATAACGCTGCGTTTTTATGAGCGAGTACAACTGACCACTCCATAATGTCCTTGAGGTGAGGTTGAATCTTTGGACCCAAATCATCAATCATAAGCTTTGACCATGAAGAAAAGTTGCGTGTACCGTTCTCGATGTGATAAACACCGATTGTTACTATTTCCTTAAAAATGGCCATGACAAAACATTACCTTAATCCAGGAATACCCTCCCCTATACGTGGAAAGCTCAATTCAGTTAACCAGCAACGATCGAGTGATCTTCCTCTGATACCTCATACATTTCATGCAAGGGGTACGTCTCTATACTCCAATCGCCTCCAAAGTCTTGAGAAATCATGTTCACCGCCGCTGGATCGTCCGTATCAAACATGATAATTAACTTTTGCGGGCTCCCGGCTAATGTTTCATAGCATCTGATCATCCTGCATTTCTTATGAAGAAGTTCGTCTTTGCTGACTTTGACCCTTTCTGAGATATCTCCTGACTTCGCCATTGGCGGAATCCTCTTTTTTGCATTGCAAATAGATACATACTTCATCTTCTTCCCCCTTTATTAAAAAATAATAAGCCGGGTAACCCGTTGATGAATCATCGGTCGCCCGGCTGTCTGATTGCTCACGTCTCGCCTTCCTAAAACAATTGGTTAGCTCATGTGCTATTCTTCCTAGCAGTGTCGGGGTATATAGTGTATTTTATTGATATTCATATAAAAGCGCCTCTGTTCACTGTTGCTGTAACGCACGTTCTTAGGGAGCACTTTCTGCTCACTCCGGTATCATCATGATCATACGTTACAGTATTTATTTATCATTACTACCTGCATGATATCAATACGCTAATATACCCTATTGATTGCCTATAAATTGTAGGCAATCCATTCCCCTGTATGATACAATGAATTTATCGGAGGTTTCCCTGTTAACTACTATGGATAAATCAGACAAAATTAGGTCGATTCTTCAAGAAAAAATAAAAACGTCACACAAGCATATGTTAAAGCTGGGTGATATTAAACGAGAAAAGCAACAGATTGAATGTTTATTGAGAGAGCGTTGCAAGGAATTAAATTGTTTGTATGGATTGTCGGAGTTAATCGAGCTACATGACCCCTCAATCAATAAAATTTTGCAGGGGTTAACCCGTCTCATACCCATTTCGTGGCAATATCCTGACATTACTCGAGTAAGGATATTCTTTTATGATTTGAAATTTAAAAGTAAAAACTTCAGAGAGTCCCAGTGGAAACTGGAAACAGATATCAATGTTACCGGACAGAAAATAGGAAAAATCGAGGTCTACTATATCAGAAAAATGCCTGAAATTTACGAAGGTCCATTTTTGAAGGAAGAAAGGATCCTTCTTGATCATCTTTCGTACAGAATTAGTCGCCTGACCGAACGGATACAGGCAAAGAAACAACTTCAGGTGGAGAAATTAACACTGAAAAACATGAATATAACACTGCATGAAGTTATATCAAGAGTACAAGCTGAAAAAATAAGGGTAGGGAATTCAATCCATGTAAATTGCGACAAAATTATACTGCCTATTGTTCATGCATTAGAAGCTGAAGCCACCCTTAAACAAAAAAAATATATAGATCTGCTGAAATCGAATCTAAATGAATTAATTTCTCCGTTCATAAATCAATTATCAAAAGATTTCATGAGCCTGACACCGTCAGAAATCCAGATCTGTAATATGATTAAAGCCGGTTCATCGACAAAAGAGATTGCAAGTTTACGCGGCTTGTCAGTTTCTACGCTTCACAGGCACCGTGAAAATATCAGGAAGAAACTTAACATCACCAACAAGAATGTAAATTTGACTACATACTTAAATACATATATGAAATCTGTCCCGCATTAACTTATAACAGAGACAGGAGAACGAAAAATATCCAAGTGATAGTCAAAGACTATTTTTCAAATGAGGAGCCATTGATAATAGTCAACAATCAACCGGCGATGAGACTGGCGTGGGCTGTTGATTTCAATAGGTTACGAATAGTTAAACCTGTTATTCTTGGATTTTACTCTTGACAGAATTGCAAGTTATATCTAGTGTCCTGTCTTAGAAATACACTCTAAAATATCGACTATGGGTCATTCCCCGACTTGATCGGGGAATGACAAAAAGTGCTTTGTTCATCATGAAATCTGATTTTGAGAAAGGTTCTGATTACCAGGAATCTGAGACTATGAGAAATAATGGTGATTTTTAGGGGCAATCAGCGAAAGTCTCATAGCCATGCTTTCAACATTAAATGCTCTCTTTGAAATACTCACCGGCATCACGCATCCTGGCAGGAAGTCTTTCCTGGTGATGGGATGATCTAAAAACCCATTCACTCCTGCGGGTTGATTTCCGTCGATGCTGCAACGGCATGATGCATGATCCTGCCCTTCCAGGTATTCAGGGCACTTTTCAGAGGAGTGTCGTCTGCTACAACCCTTTCCATCCCCATCTCCGCAAGCATCCTGATATAGGAAAGTGTCTGAGCGGTCAGGGCAAGCGTAGCAGTCCTCGGATAGGCCCCCGGCATATTGGCAACGGTGTAATGGATGACGCCGTCCACGATATAGACAGGATTGTCATGGGTCACGGGCCGTGTCGTTTCAAAACAGCCACCCTGATCAACAGCAACATCGACAATCACCGACCCCTTTTTCATCCGCGAGACAATACCCCGGCTGACGAGTTTCGGCGCCCGGGCACCGGTAATGTATACTGCCCCGATGACCACGTCTGCCTGGAGCACTGCCCCGGTAATTGACTCCGGTGAAGCAACGGCTGTTTTCACCTTGTCGCCGTAGAGCTCTTGTGCCCGGAGAAGCTTTGCCTGCCCCCTGTTGAGCAGCGTCACATCAGCGCCCAGCCCCAGGGCAACGCCTGTGGCGCTCATTCCCACCGTCCCGGCGCCAAGAATCACAAACCGCGCCGGAGGGACCCCGGCCGCACCTGTGGCAAGCACCCCTGCCCCGCCGTGTATCTTCTGGAGATAGAATGCGGCAATCACAGGGGCCATCTTGCCGGCAATCTCGCTCATGGGGCTCAGCAGAGGAAGCCGGCCACCCTCCTGGAGCGTTTCATAGGCAAAGCCTGCGATGTTTTTCCTGAGCAGCATGTCGACCAGACCGGGGGCAGAGGCAAGGTGCAGGAACGTGAACAGGGCCTGTCCGTCGCGGAAGTACCTGTATTCTTCGGGGAGCGGTTCCTTTACCTTCACCACCAGTTCCGCCTCCCTGAAGAGGGTATCTCTTTCCGCGATCTCTGCTCCGGCGCAGCGGTAATCCTCGTCGGCAAAACCGCTACCCTCTCCGGCTGATCTTTCAACGAGTATTCTGTGCCCCTCGTTCACGAGCACACCCGCTCCTTCGGGAGTCACGGAAACACGGTACTCCTGCTCCTTGATTTCTCTGGGGATGGCGATTATCATGGGGACGTCAGTGCAGGCCCTGGGAAGTCATTAAAAATCCGGGAAGATTTTTATCTCAAGGGGGGCCCCGCTATCAAGCTTCTGCGACGCTGTCAGGATGCCTCCCTCGACATACTCTATTTTAAAGTTTCCGAATCCCCGCCTGGCTACCCCCATGGCATCGGACGGGCAACCGGCTTCACAGCCCGCAACGCCCCTTACCATGAGGGGTATCAACTCATCCAGATTACAGGGGGAGAGATCTGCCCCGTTTCCCCTGCCAAAATCGAGGATCCCGCTCATTGCTTCACGCACATTGAACCTGTGCGGGTTCTCAACATGAATTGCATGGGACTTCCCATTTATGCTGATATCGATGTCCATCGTTGCTCCTCCAAGATGACCTTCATGAAATTCCATATCTCAAACACTATATATTCCGAACATCAGTATGCAAACAACAATGAATACCATAAAATAAGTCTGGTCTGGAGAGGGCAACCTGGGAATTTTCTGGTATCTGGTATCTGATTGTAATATAGTAACAATTTATAAATTCTCAAATCCAGCGATAAGAATAGCACTTTTGTCATGGTGAGCCTGTCGAACCATGACTGGCCATTCACCCTTCGACAGAGCCTGCCCTGAATGGTGTCATCCTTCGACAAGCCTTCGGCGTAAGCTCAGTCGAACGCTCAGGATGACACGAATCGAAGGGCTCAGGTCGGCGCGACTCGTTCCGAGGTGACAGCTTTTAATGAATTACAGGATTATCGCTGTATCCGGGAAATCTTTATCACGGAATATCAACCGAGGGGATATTCAGAACCCCCGGATATACCCCCGCTTCTCCAGCAGGTACTTCTGCAGCTCCCTGAGGGCCATTGCCCTGTGGCTAATGGCGTTCTTTTCCCTGTCGCTCATTTCAGCGAAGGTCCTGTCATGCCCTTTGGGGTAGAAGACCGGGTCATAGCCAAAGCCGTTTTCGCCCCGCGGATTTCTGCCTATTTCCCCTTCGACAAACCCCGTGAAGGTCTTTACCTCTCCGCCTCCAGCCATGGCAATGGAGCAGACAAACCTCGCCCCCCTCTGTCCTTCGGGGACATGTTCCATCTCACGGAGGAGCTTTTCCAGGTTGGCACGATCATCAGCGCCCTCCCCGGCATAGCGGGCTGAATAAACTCCGGGAGCACCCCCGAGGGCATCCACTTCGAGGCCCGAGTCATCTGCAAGGGCTGTTATCCCCGTATCCCCTGCAATCCGGACAGCCTTCTTTACGGCATTTGCCTCAAAGGTGTCCCCATCCTCCACCACGTCCGCGAAGGACGGGAAATCGTCAAGGGTGAAGATGCGCGATGCCGTCCCCATAAGGGCGAGGATCTTTTTTAACTCTTCAATCTTCTTTCTGTTTTTTGTTGCAAGAACGATGTCCATAGCTTCTGCATCACTCAGGGAGCATTGCCCTGCGCCTCTACTACTTAGTAAGATTACCTATTGAAAAATCTCCCTCCCTCTCTGCAAAAAGGGGCATTCCCCTCCCTTTAACAAAGGTCGCCACAACTCGTTCCGAGGAGGAGAGGAGGGATTGTCTGATCAAATGCTTCAATATTTATGAACTCCTTCGCAGCTTCATCTTCGCTGCCAGCTTTATCGCCTCAATCATGCTCGACGGGTCTGCCCTGTTTTCCCAGGCAATGTCAAAGGCCGTTCCATGGTCAGGAGAGGTCCGTATCACGGGAAGCCCCACCGTAACATTGACCCCCCTGTCAAAGGCAACCATCTTGAAAGGGACCAGTCCCTGGTCGTGGTACATGCAGACAATAATATCATACTCGCCTCTCCAGGCCTTGTGGAATACCACATCCGGCGGGAACGGACCGGAAACAGGGAGCCCGTCCTGCCGCGCCCTTTCCACTGCAGGGATGATTGCCTCTGCTTCTTCCTTCCCCATTATACCCGACTCCCCTGCGTGGGGGTTCAGGCCGGCAACGGCTATGCGCGGATTGCTGATCCCCAGCATGTCCATCCCCTTTTTCGCGAGCCTGATTGTCTGAGCGACACGCTGCCCGTTTATCTTCCGGGGCACATCCCTGAGCGGGATATGGATGGTGCAGAGGATGACCTTCAGCCTCGGGCTTACGAACATCATGGCGCACTCCCTGGTGCCGGTTCGTTCCGCCAAAAACTCCGTGTGCCCTGGCCAGCTGTATCCCGCCATTTTAAGGGACTCCTTGGATATGGGGGCTGTCACAATTCCCTGCACTTCACCGCTCACTGCAAGCTCAACGGCCCTGTCAAGGTACCCGATAAATGCCCGGCCCGCAGCCGCGGTGGGAACACCCTGCCGTGATGAGAGACGGGACCTGACGTCGATTACATTGATACCACCCATGCCGGGCTGTACTTCGGCAGCACAGGAAACGGGCCTGACCCTGAGAGGGAGCTTCGACAGCCTGCACGCCGCTTTCATAAGCTCGGCGTCGCCGATTACAAGGGGCACACAGTGCTTCCCTGCACCCCCTGCAATGGCCTTAACAATGACTTCGGGCCCGATACCTCCGGGGTCACCCATGGTGATGGCTATTGCCTTCTTCTGCTTCACAGGGGTCTTCCCAGCCGCCTTTATTTGTTCCGGGGTCGGCCGCTGCCTGAAGGCCGGCCATGGCGCGGCTTTCTTGACGGCAGGGCAACGATGGCATCCATCTCTACCTGCACATCGAGGGGAAGCCTTGCGGCCTGTATGGTTGTCCGTGCCGGAGGATACTGGCTGAAATACTTTTCATAGACTTCGTTGAATCGCGGGAAGTCAAGCATGTCGGCGAGATAGCAGGTAACCCTGAGAACGCAGTCCATGTTCGCCCCCGCTTCCTCCGTGATAATCCGTATATTATTCAGCACCGTCTCGGTCTCCTCTTCGATCGTGCTCCGGACCAGTTCTCCCGTTGAAGGGTCGACGGGGATCTGGCCCGACAGATAGAGCAGGCTGTCGTGAATCACTGCCTGGGAATAGGGCCCCTTGGGCTCAGGTGCCCTTCGCGTAAAAAAAACCTTTTTGCCTGCCATGGGAGGATCTCCTTGTCCTGGTGCCCCCGGCGAAAGGCTGCACCTATTCATCGGGGACACAGCTGGTCCACTGACTCTGGGGGAGGAGTACAGAATAACATCAAAACGGTGAGGCTGCCGGACAATTCCTTGTGACAGCCTCCCATTATCTGGCCCTATGCTATTTCTTTTTCGGTCTCATCTGCGTGTCGCAGCAGATGATGTCGCACATATCCACACAGCCGCAGGTTTCATCAATCCTGACCGCTATGCCGCAGACACTGCACTGGTACCTGTCTCCCTTTTTGACCCGTGCGGCCGATGCCTTCCTTTTGGCCGGGGCAGAGGTTTTCTTTTTTGCCGTTATTTTCTTTTTTCCCGTTGTTTTCTTTTTTGCCGCTGTCTTCGCTGCTGCCTTCTTTTTTGTTTTTACCACCATCCGTAACCTCCTGTCGTTGATTTTATTTCCCCAATGCCTGCTCGAGATCCATGGCATGCTCCTGCTCAACAGCGAGAATATTT
>CP070788.1:2214153-2218955 GCA_020346765.1 Nitrospiraceae bacterium | reverse complement strand
AATGGACGGAGTGTCTCCTGACGGTCTCTGGTCATGCCCTCCCCGGTCGCAACCGGTCACGGCCAGCAGGAGGCATACCAGAAGTGGCAGTGTGAGATGTGCCAGTGATGAATCAGTGCGGCGCAGGCAGCGGGGGCGTACTCTCATTGAATCAGTATGTCCAGGAGTCTGTCCAGTTCCTCAAGGGAGTAGTATTCAATTTCCAGGCGTCCCCGGTTGCCGGCCTTGTGAATGAGCCGTACCTTTGTGCCCAGGCTCTGAATGAGCTTTTCCTCCAGAGATGCGATCTGAGGGTCCCTGGAGGGCTGCTTGTTCGTGCGTGCGGCGCCCGGGGAGGCGAGCTTTCTCGTAAGACGCTCTACTTCCCGCACGCTCAGTCCGCTCTGAACAATTTTCCGGGCTATATCTATTTGCATTCTCTGGTTTTCTATCTGCAGCAATGCCTTTGCGTGGCCGATGCTCAACGATCCCGCAGCGATCATCTTTTTCACATCACCGGGAAGCTTGAGAATTCTCAGGTAATTACTGACGGTGGCCCTGTCCTTGCCGACTTTCCGGGACAAATCATCCTGAGTCAGGTTGAAGTCCTGGATGAGCCGGTGAAAGGCCTCGGCAGTTTCGAGGGGATTCAGGTCTTCTCTCTGGATGTTTTCAATGAGCGCCAGTTGAAGTGATTCCACAGGAGCGGCGTCCTTCACAATTGCGGGGATGCTGGTCAGGCCCGCATGCTGAGCAGCCCTCCAGCGCCTTTCTCCGGCAATCAGCTCGAAGGAATCATCGGCAGTGCGCCTGACAATAACAGGCTGGATAATCCCCATCTCTCTGATCGACGAAATGAGATCATTGAGGGCGTCGTCTTTGAAAAGCCTTCGTGGCTGGTATTTGTTGGGTTTAATGCTCCCGATATCGAGATCGAGTATTTGCCCTGTCCTGCCGGGCGGCTGATCCCCACCCTTGCCTTTCTGGGGAATGAGGGCCGACAGTCCTTTGCCAAGGGCCGGTTTCATGCTTCCATCATCTCCTGTGCAAGCGCACGGTAACTCTGGGCGCCCCGGGAACGGCTGTCATAATGCAGCACGGGCTTCCCGTGGCTGGGGGCCTCCGCAAGTGTCACGTTCCTCGGTATGAGCGTCTTGTACACCTTGTCTCCGAAATGCCTGCGCAGTTCATCAGACACCTGGTGGGCAAGGGTGTTTCTGCCGTCGAACATGGTAAGCAATATCCCCTCGATTTCCAAGTCGGGGTTGAAGGAGTCTTTGATGAGATTGTAGGTTCTCAGGAGCATGCTGATTCCTTCGAGTGCATAGTACTCGCACTGCATGGGAATAAGAAGGCTGTCAGCGGCCACAAGTGCGTTCAGCGTGAGCAGGCTCAGAGAAGGAGGGCAGTCGATCAGGATGTAATCATATCGTCCCCGTACTGGTTCCATGGCGCGCTTGAGTACTGTTTCCCTGTCGTCTTTTCCTGTCAGCTCCAGCTCGGCTCCGATCAATTCGATATTCGATGCCATGATATGAAGATGCTCAACACTTGTCGCCTGGATTATTTCTTCGGCCGTCTTAAATCCGGTATAGAGGTCATAGAGGCTGCCGCCCAGGTTGTCCTTGTCAATGCCCAGCCCGCTCGTTGAATTGCCCTGAGGGTCGGTGTCAACAAGGAGGACGCGTTTTGTTGTATCAGCAAGCGAAGCCGCCACATTGATGGCGGTTGTGGTTTTGCCTACACCGCCCTTCTGGTTTGCTACAGCGGTTATTTTACCCATAGTCAATACTCAGCAATAAAATCGAATCAGAGCAAAATGAGGAATAGTACCTCGACATGATGTGCGGTGTCCTACCGTGAACAGACTGGAATGCACCGTTGCTTCCACGTATAAATGTACTTACGCTCCGTCCTGGACAAACCTGTTGCCGTTTTTCATGGACATCTCTGCCCGGGCCAGTTCCTTGCCCAGATAGGCGGCGTGGCCTAATTCCGTCACCCAGTTATTATTGATGATGGTCAGGTAAATATCGCGGCTGCTGGTGCCCTCTATTTTTCTGAGCAGCTTATTGTCATATGAATAATGTTCGACCAGGATTGCCCCCTTCCCGGTCTGGGGCAGTATAACAAAATAGCCTGCCCTGTCCAGCTTGATTGATGATTTCCGGTATTTCTTCGCTTTTAACGGGGCGGACCGGGACACGGGTGGGGACAGGGCAGCGATGACCGTCGTTATTGTCTGTGATGTTTCGCAACAGCTGCTGGTGCAGCCGCAGCCTGCTGCGGCCGAGACCGGGAGCGCCTCACGGGCGAGGCGGGTGATTTTTTTTGCCAGGACCCGTGTGTTTTCCACGCCGATCATGTCGTCAACCGTGACCTGATTTCTGAAGGCATCGACCTCCTGCCGGGTTACGTTTTTCAGGATCGGGCGCCTTCCCGCCGATCCAATAACACGCATATTTTTGTCAACGCCGTTTTTCCCCAGGGCGAGGAGTGTCCGGCCGCTCTGGTGTCCCTCGGTGTCTTTTCCGGCAACAATAAGGGAACGTATGGACGGATTCGACACCACGTTTTTTATCACTTTGTCTATCCCGATATTTTCTGTTTCCGTCTGTCCTACGATGCACAGGCCTTCCGGCTTGAGCTGAAGGATTTTATCCCCAAGCTTCGCGCTGGCAAGGGTCGAAACCGCAACGGGTGCTGACCTGTCGACTATGGTGTACTCACCTTCAACAGGTGGCCAGGACCCCTTGTTAATGTTTATTTCGCAGGAGGAAAGTGTTTCAGCGGCCAGCTGGGGATATTGTGTGGTAAGCATCGTCATTGCCTCGGGGGGGATGCAGTACTTACATCCGAAACAGGGATATTCCATGGGTTCCAGCTGACCCAGCCATTCATTTACGCTCTGGAGCAGCCGTGGAGAGTCTTTCACTTTCAGAAGCGGCAGGGATGCCCTGAGATTTTCCAGCGTTCCTTTCATGCAGCCGCATTTTCTGCATTTCGCAAGACTCATGCCCCGCTTAAGTTCCGCGCTGACCTTTGAAAAGGTTGGATTCATGTCAGTATTATGAATGATGACCGGACAAAATTCAACTGGCGCGATGACCTTCCGTCTGCAGGGATGGTTCAGCGGGAGAGGAACAACTCGCTGTATTCACAGGGTTTATCCATCTATAATGAGAACCGCCGAATCAGCCTGATCAGTGCATCAGGATTTTCAATGCGTGCGGGTTAGAAACGCGGGGGCAGCTGTTGTACAATAACTACAGATAACCATGAATGAATAAGGGAGCGCTCATTCTGTATGAGCCGTTGTCCTGACCGGGAAATTGATGAGATCTCCTGAGACGCGGAGCGGGTAATGAACGTCGCGACGAAACTGGAAAAACGGATCGACGCAGTCAGGTCCGGTATGGAAATATCAGACATTGCGTTTTTTTCGCTGCGCGTTATCATTTTCTGCGGCGGACTGGGATGGCTTTTCTTTTCTGACATTTCACCTCATACCTTCAGGAAAGTCAGCGGCATCTTTGTCTACTTTGCCCTTTACAGCCTTTTTATCTATGCATGGCTTTTCGTTTCTCCTGACAGGAAGAAGACCGTCTATGTCTTTGCCCTGGTATTTGATTTGCTCTACGCATCATTTCTCGTCCGTGTTACCGGCGGATTCAACAGCTCATTTTTTAACGGCTACTATTTCATCACGGGGATCTACTCGTTTTACTACGGCCTCCTGCCCGGCATTTTTGTGGCCGGTCTGTCGGCAATCCTCTATCTGTTCAGCAGCAGCTTCGAAGCCTTTGAACTGCACTGGACCGACTTCATGGTCAGGATTGCATTTCTATTTCTGCTTGCTGCACCCCTTGGCATGCTTTCCCAGAAACTGAAAGGAGACAAGTCAAAGATTGAGAGACTGAATCGGGACCTGGAAAAGACCATTGACGAACTGCGGGAACTGCAGGAGAAACTTATCCAGGTTGAAAAGTTGTCGGCACTGGGAAGGCTTACGGCCGACGTGGCCCACGAGATAAGAAATCCCCTCACATCAATCGGCGGGTTTGCGAGACGCCTGAACAGTAAACTAATTGGCGGGTCCCGGGAGAAAGAATATGCCGAAATCGTAGTGACGGAGGTGGACAGGCTGGAGAGGATTCTCAGGGACGTCCTTTCCTTTTCCCGGGAGGCACAGTATGAAATGGAGTATCAGCAGATTAACGGGGTCATAGAGGAATCCCTCACGACGTTTTCAGACATATGCGAGGAGCAGTCCATCCTCATCAGGAAAGAACTTGATTGTTCGCTTCCCGACATCCTCATTGACAAGGACCAGGTTAAACAGGCGATCAACAACCTCATATCCAATGCCATAGACGTCATGGAAAAGGGCGGGACCCTCACGGTGTGGTCCTCTCTGGAGGAGTTTCACGAGGTTACGTACATTACCGTGAGTGTTTCAGACACAGGCCCCGGGGTGCCCGCGGACAAGCTGCACATGATATTTGAACCCTTTTATACCACCAAGGAAATTGGTGTGGGAACGGGGCTTGGCCTGTCCATATGCAAAAAGATCATTGATGAGCACAACGGACTGATATTTGCGGACAGCGAGCCCGGGCACGGAACCTCGCTGAAGATGCTCTTCCCCTACCAGAGTCTGGAGAACGGACAGAAAATCAAGTGCTGGGAATTTACCAAGTGCGGTGTGGAAAAGGCGGAAGGTGCAGCATACATGCGGTGCCCGGCCTATCCCAATTATGGACGTATCTGCTGGGCTATTGCAGGTACATTCTGCGGGAAAAAGGTAAGCGGGGCCATTGCCC
>CP070788.1:2165487-2214053 GCA_020346765.1 Nitrospiraceae bacterium | reverse complement strand
AAATACAGGACGCTGTCGCTTGCCGATCTGAAGAAGGGCGGCAAGCATGGATATTTTCTGGACATAGACCCCCGCTCTTTTTCCGACAACAGAATATCAGACGCCGTTCACGATGCCAGGACAATCTTTGTCAATGCCGTCATGGGCCTGACACCGCCCTTTGCCGAGGGCTCCCGGGCCCTGGACATAACCCTCGACAAGAACAAAACCGCCCTGAAAATGTACGGCGGCGGAGACCCCCTGCAGGAATTTAAAAACCTTTGCCCCGGACTGTACCTCTCCATCCTTGACAGCAAGCAATACTATTTCTTCACCGGCGGCGGGACCGTGCTCAAGGCCATAGAAGAAGGGAGCCCCTACAGTCTGAAGCCTGTCCGCGCCCTGATTGAAAACAAGGAGCGTTCGGGGAAGAGTATCCTGTGAAAGTATTACTGGCCTGTGCCGCGGCAGTCATCTTCCTTTGTGCGTCATCCTCGCCGGTCACTGCATCCTTTGAGGGCCCCATTCAGACGAGAAACCTCTTTCCCCTTTCCCTCCATCTTGACCAGCCCTTTCTGGAAAAGGCCGCCACGGAAAGCTCCATGTCTTACAGCCTCTCCCACTCAAGCACCTATGTTGTGCAGGATTCCGCTGACTGGGACATCGGGCTTGACATGGAGATAACGGAAATCAATTTTATCTACAGGAGGACCGTCAGGGACCTCTTTGAAATCAGCGCCTCAATACCCGTGATAATCACAGGGGGCGGCTTTATGGACAATTTTGTGGAGAACTTCCACAAAGCATTCGGCTTCAGCGACTATGGAAGAAGCAACCGTCCCCACAATGAGTTCCTCTATTCGGTATCCCGGGATGGCGCTCCCGTGATTTCGGGGAAGAGCGGCACGCGGCTGGGTGACATCAGGCTTGCCGTAAAACAGCCTCTGCTGTCATCTGACGGCTACCGCCTGAGCGTGCAGGGAAGTGTGGAAGTTCCGGTGAGCAGCTCTGAGCAGGGCTTCAGCAACGGCAGCCTTGACGGAGGGGCCTCCCTCCTGCTCGATGCGGCCGTCACAGAGAAAGTCATGACCTTCTGGAATGTGGGCGGTGTGTTTCCCGGCGATGTCCGAGGCCATGAACGCGTGAACGTCAGGAATTACTTTCATGCCGGCGCTGCAGTTGAGATGATGCTCGGCAGGGGGTTCAGCGGCCTTGTCCAGGTCCAGGGGCAGTCCGGGACCTATCCTGACACCGGGGTGGATGCAGTTGACGGCTGGGCATATCTCATTGCCTTCGGCGGCAGATACCAGAAGGAGGGGAGGGTCTTTGACCTTTCACTCACCGAGGACCTGAACACCACGGGGGTCCCGGATTTCATCATCAACCTTACCTATAAATTCAGGCTGTAGGGGGCCGGCATATGATGAATGAGCAGCTGATACATGACTGGATGGTTTCCTATCTCAGCAACAAGCTTTCCCGCGACTATAGTGATGTAAAGACAAATCCCGCCGGGGAACGGAAGAGCGAATTCAAGGGGCACTATCCTGACCTGATCCTGGGCAACCACGGCCTGGTCCTCGCCATTATGGAGGTTGAGACAGAGGGCACCATTACCGAGCAAAGGGCCGGGGAATGGAAAAAAATCACCGGCCTCGGCGCCAAGCTCATCCTCATGGTGCCCAGGACGTCAAAGGCACGGGTCATCGACCTCCTCTGGAAGCAGGGGATCGCTGACAAGGCCTCCGTGGGAAGCTATGATATCAATGTCAGCATGCCGTGACTCTGCGGCCATCGTCGAGCGACGGTCCGCGGTTTCCTCACCTGCCTGCTTCCGCACTTCCGTACTTAATGGTTCCCTGGAACTCTAATACTTGAGAAAGAGCGGCTTGTGGGGTTTTCTTTTCCGGGGGGGGTCTTTCCTGCAGCTATGACGGCACATGGCACACCGCTCATCACTGCACCACTGACAAAAGTCACAGTCAGGACAGGGGTTCTTTTTTGGGGTTTTTTTCGGGGGCATCTCAGCCTGATGTCAATACCATGGGCATGGTTACCGGCCCTTCAACGCTGCCAGTGCCTTCCTGTGAAGATTCTCGTTGGCCGACGCAAGGAGGGGTGACGATCGATTGAGGCTGACGGGTATATCATCGAGTGCCCTGCCGTCAAGGTCCGTCACAATGCCTCCTGCCTCCTGTATCAGCAGCCAGCCCGCCGCAAAATCAAAGCTCCGCGACGCAGAAGGAACGACAAATACGCTCAGGGCACCCTGGGCAAGAAAGGCCATGTCCAGTGCTGTAGATCCGAAGCAGCGTGCCCTGCTGAACAGGGAAAGGAGGTGCATGATCCGTGGGATGTCGCGTCCCGGCGATTGTGCTTCATAGGCAATGACCCGGAAGGTATCGTCCTGCTGAGTACGCAGGGGCCGCCCGTTCAGGTAGCTTCCCCCTCCCTTCAGTGCCCAGAACTCATCGCCGCCTGCCAGGTTAATCACGTACCCCGATGAAGCCATGCCAATGGTGTCGCCCTCTATGAGGGCGATGGACAGGGAGAATATCGGGACGCCGCTTACGGCGTTTCTGCTCCCGTCGATGGGGTCCAAGAGCAGCCGCGGGCCGCCTCCGAATAAGTCCCTCACCCCGCACTCCTCTGAAACGAGTGTTACCGGGAACCTGAGCTGTTCCAGTTCCCTGATGACAATGTCCTCAGCCCGCTTGTCGATCAGGTGCGTTATGTCGCCACCGGCGCCCCTGCCAAATGGGGTGCCGCTCTGCAGGTCATGGAGGCACCGTGATATTTCCTCCTGAAGCCTGCTGCCGATGTTTCTCAGGTCAGTGATATCCATGATTAAGCCAGAGGTCCACGTTTCGAGAGAAAATAAAGCTGTTAGTTTTCATATTTCAGTTGTCAGTCTAAAAACTGACAACTTTCTTTATCGAGGCCCCTTGGCCCCTGTTTTTATATACTCATTCACCTTCTCAATATGAAACCTCTCATCATCGAGCACGCCGTGAATAAAGTTGAAGATCTTCCGCCTGTTTTCCCGCGTCACCTCCGCGTAAAAGACCGGGTTGGCAACAACCGCGCCCCGGAAGGCGTAAAACGGGGCGACCACGCTGAACAGCTCCATGTCCCCTGACTCATTGAAATACTTGTCATAGAACAGGCGCAATGCTTCCTCGTAGGGTCCCTGCAGTTTCCCGAAGTGGTTGATCGAAAAAAAGATGTAATTAATCGTCAGCGCCGTCACATCGTCCGCAGCATCTCCCCAGGGCCCCCGGCTGCGGTCCAGGAGAATAAAGTCCCCCGGCCCCCGGAACCATATGTTCCCCGGATGAAAATCGCCGTGCACCTGGCAAAGCCGCCTGAATTTCGGCTTGAGCCTCGCCCGCCAGTCCACGCACTTTTTTTCTATCTCAGCCATGTCGCTATAGCTCAGCGTATTGTCAGGATACATGTCAAAGACGCCCATAAGGCACTCGCCGTGGCCAATGGTGTCTCGTACTTTCCGCCAGTGCAGGTGCCGCGAGTCCTTCTTCACAGCGTGGATCTTGGCAAGATAGGAGGCCATTGACTGGACCTTGATAATGTCCGAGGTGTCCAGTTTCTCCTTGCCTGCAAAGGATGCAAGGTCGTGAAAATAATGCCTGCCCTCGGCCCGTTCCATGAGAAGGTAATACTCTCTGCCCCCGCCGATTGATTTGATCGACCCGTCCTCCATTTCCGACAGCACGTCTACGGCCCTGACATGCCGGGGCAGCCGTCCGAATTCATCCAGGTCGAGAAGAAAAACCCCCGCCCGGTCAGCAGGGTAGTCATGCTCCAGCCCCTCGGGGAAGAGCCCCTTGATGACGTACTGCCGCTTCCCTTCCGGCGTCTGTATTTCAATGAGAAACCCCGCGCCCTGCACGCCCGCTCCCAGCTTTTCAATATGAACGTATCGGGCCTCACTGCCAAAGATGCCGCTGAGATAGTTCTTGATGCTTTTTTCGTTAATCATGCCTTTGGGCCCCGGGCAAGCCCCTCCTTCACCTTCTCGGCAACCTTTCTGTTCATCCCCTTCAGGGAAGCAATGTCATCGATGGCCGCCTTTCTGATGGCCTCGATACTGCCAAAGTGCTTCAGGAGGAGAAGCCTTCGTGTCCTCCCGATCCCTGCTATTTTCTCAAGAGGCGATTCGAGCGTCCTCTGTGCCCTGATCTTACGGTGATACCCCACGGCTACGCGGTGCACCTCATCGCGGATCCTCTTGAGAAGATGGGTTGACGGCGCAAAGGGATCCAGGTGCAGGGGGGAGCGCCTGCCGGGCAGGTACACGCGCTCGAATTCACTGCGGACAGCGGATTTCCTTCCGGGGACCTCATCACGGGCCTTGGCGATCGCTACCACCTCAACGTCTACATTGAGCCGGCCCAGTGCCGAGAGCGCGGCCCTGAGCTGGCCCCGCCCGCCGTCAATGAGAAAAAGCTGGGGCAGTTCCTCCCCCTTGCCGGAGATGTTCTCCACGTATCTCCCCATCACTTCCTCTATCCTAGCAAAGTCGTCCATTCCCGGGACCGCTCTGATCCTGAACAGGCGGTAGTCGTCCTTCATGAACTTCCCGTCCTCGCACATGATCAGGGCGCCCACGGACTCTGCACCCGCAATGGTCGAAATATCCATGGCCCCTATCCTGCGGGGTACCTTCTTCAGGTCCAGGAGGTCCTTGATCCTGAGGAGGGTTTCGTTTAGATCCGAGCCCTTGTGCCTGCTAAAGGAGTAACAGGCATTTTCCCCGGCCATCTTCAGGACCTCACGCTCCCTGTCCCCCCGGGCCTGAACAAATCGCACAGGATGCCCTTCCCGTTCGCTGAGCCATTTCTGCTGGGCAGGCAAGGCAGTTTTGAGAGGAATGACTATTTTACGGGGCAGGAGAAGCTCCTTTGAATAGAATTGATTGATGAAGCTCTCAAGAAGCTCGCTGTCCTCCATGCCGCCCAGCTCCTTTATGAAAAAATCTTTCTGCCCGATCACAGCACCATTTCTGATAAAGAGCACAAAGAGGGACGCCTCTTCTCCTTCCCGGTAGATCCCGATCACGTCCAGGTCACCCAGTTCAGGGGCAATGACCCGCTGGGATTCCCATGCCTTTTCAAGGGCCCTGAGCCTGTCACGTATTCCCGCAGCCTCTTCGTAGCGCATCTCTTCTGAGTATTTCTGCATGCGGTTCCTGAGGCTTTCCAGCAGCTCCTTCTTTTCCCCCTGGATGAAGGCAATCACCTCGTTGACGGTTTCGCGGTATTCCTCCCGGTGCCGGGGCGACCTCAGCGATTCCGAGCAGGGCGCAGGGCATCGCCCCATCTGATGCTGCACACAGGGGCGGAAGGGCTTGTCCATACTGTACCGGCAGATGCGGAACGGGAAGGTGCGCCGGATGAACTTCAGCATTTCCCACATTGCCCCGGCAGGGACATAGGGGCCGAAATAGAGGGACCCGTCTTTTTCTACCCGGCGCACCACCTCAAGCCTGGGCCACTCCTCCCTGACGGTCATCTTAAGGTAGGGATAGTTCTTGTCGTCCCTGAGGATGATATTGTACGAGGGCTTTAACCTCTTGATGAAGCTCGCTTCAAGGATCAGGGCCTCCAGTTCATTGCCCGTGACAATGCACTCAAAGCCCCTGACCTCCCGGACCATCCTGGCCTTCCGATCATCGAGGGTACCACTGCCCTGAAAATAGGACCGGAGCCTCTTTCTGAGGTTTTTTGCCTTGCCCACATAAATGACCCGCTCCTTTGCGCCCTTCATGAGGTAAATGCCGGGAGACGCTGGTGCCTGCTGAACCTTTTTGATCAAATCCATAGGTTGATTATAACTTACGGGGGCCTGACGGGCGCACGGGCAGTGCGCAACTAAAATATAATTGCCGGCGTTTTAACGTCATCATTCATGAAATGTACGGCAGGGCGGTACACAGAGAGAAGGCAACCAGCCTTTGAATGGATTTATTTTTTGAAAAGACAAAACAGGAGGTTTTGTCAAAAAAATACCTCGGAGACGAACAGAATGTTCGTCGAGAATGAGTGAAAAGGCTGGTGCCCTCTCTCCTCATTCACGTTTATGTTATTAATTCCCAACATCTTGACTTTCAGTTAATATCTTTACGGGCGCAAAGAGCAACCTGCCTCGGAATTTCTATAATCGACAAACACCATATTACAGTTCGCTTCGAGCTAATCATAAATCCTGACTTGCTTAACTCATAACTCCAGACTCACATCTCTTTTTCATCAGTGTCGTATAGAAATTCCTCCTCAGGCCCCCCTTTGCGCCTCCTCTGTGCCTTTATCCCGGTGTCCCTTCCATGGAAAGGCGTTCCCCTGCATTCTCTTCCCGCTTTGGTTTATAATTCTCTATCCCATGGACAGCCCAGCAAAAGACCCGGCAAAGATCCAGTCAATGTTCTCAACCATAGCCCGCCGCTATGACCTCCTCAACAGGGTCCTCAGCCTGGGAATTGACCGCCGCTGGAGGACCTTTGCCGTAAGCCAGCTTCCCGCGGTCAGCAAAGGAGTATTCCTCGATGTTGCCACGGGTACCTGTGACGTAGCCCTGGAGATAATCAGGCGCCAGGGCCCGGGCGCGAAGGTGGTGGGTGTTGATTTCAGCGAAGGCATGCTGGAGCTGGGCCGGGAAAAGGTAAGAAAGAGCGGAAACCAGGAGAGGATCGAGGTCCGCTTTGCCGACGCCACGACCCTGCCCTTTGAGGACAACTCCTTCGACGCCTCGATCATTGCCTTCGGGATACGCAATGTGAGGGACTACCGGAAAGGCATCAGTGAAATGGGGAGGGTCGTGAAAAGCGGGGGGAAGGTCGTTATTCTTGAGTTTGCCAGCGTCCAGAGCGGGTTCTTCAGGCCGCTTTATGTCTTCTACATCACCAGGATCCTTCCCTTCATCGGAGAGATCATCTCCGGCAAAAAAGGGGCTTACCAGTACCTCCCCGATTCCATGCTCAACTTTCCGCCTCCGGAGAAACTCAAAGAGGCTATGGAAGAATCGGGATTGCATGATGTGCACTACCACACGCTGAGCTTCGGCATCACGACCGTGCATGTGGGGACGGTCCCCTGAGCCGCTTCGTTGTGCAGGAACACCACGCGCGTCATCTGCACTGGGACTTCCGTCTTGAAAAAGATGGAGTCCTGAAAAGCTGGGCAGTGCCAAAGGGCGTGCCTGAAAAGAAGCTGGTCAGGCGCCTTGCAATCCAGGTGGAAGACCATGAACTGGATTACCTCGGGTTTGAAGGAGAAATTGCTGAAGGCGAATACGGTGCAGGCACGGTCAGCATCTGGGACAGCGGAACCTATGACATGGTGTCTGAATCAGAAAAATCCATCGTTGTTGCACTGTCCGGCGAGAGACTACAGGGGAAATACAGCCTGGTTCATCTTAAAGACAGCCAGTGGCTTTTGATAAAGCTGTAGGGTCCATAGCCTGTTGCCCCCATTCAGATATGGACATATAATATTTCTCACAGCGCCTGCATGATGCCATCAGCGTTCTTCGGAAAAGATGGACGTGCCTGACACTGCGGAGCACCCGTAACATCCTGTATGTTATTGTCATGACCACGACTGAACTTCTGAAAAAGGGCCTGGAGGAATTAGGAATCTCATATTCTGAAGAGCACATATGTGCCTTCATGGTCTATCTGAAGGAACTCAGGAAATGGAACAGGGCATACAATCTCACTGCCGTCAAGGATGAGCAGGGCATGGTCACCCGGCATATTCTGGACTCGCTGCTCTACCTCAGAGCGATCCCCGAGGGATCGCTGGAGCTTGCCGACGCGGGGTCAGGAGCGGGGTTCCCGGGAGTCCCTCTGAAAATCATCAGGCCTGACCTTGAGGTGACGCTCATTGAGTCGTCGCGGAAAAAGGCCGCCTTCCTGCGTCACATTATCAGAACGCTGGGTATGGGGGGAATATCCGTTGTCCAGGAGCGCCTGGAGAACCTGGGCAGGGAGCATGAGGGATCCTATGACATCATTGTATCACGGGCAGCTTTCAGGATCAGGGAGTTCCTCTCCCGTGCATGCCCCTATGCAAAGCCCGGGGGAATTCTTGTTCTGAACAAGGGACCGAAGGCCGTCGAAGAGGTCGAGGAGCTTCGGGGTTCCCCTGGCACGGGGGCCGTGCAGGACGTGAAAAAAGTGCCCCTGCCCTTTACGGACGCACAAAGAAATTTGGTCGTCCTTTCATGTACAATGAAACAATGAACCCCTACATTGTGGCGATCTCAGGGGCCAGCGGCTCCGTTTACGGCCTCAGGCTTGTTGAGGAGCTGCTCAGGACCCCGGAGGATGTCCATCTGTGCGTTTCTGAAACGGCCTTCTCCATTATTGAACATGAAACCGGTCTTGTCCTGCGGGGAGCATCAGATGCGGAAACAGAGCAGAGGATCCGTGGGCACTTTTCTTCCGGAAAGATCTGGTATTTCAGCGAAGACAACCTCGCCGCCCCCATGTCGAGCGGCTCTTTTGTCACAGGGGCGATGTTCGTGGTGCCCTGCTCCATGAAGACGCTGTCAGGCATTGCCTGCGGCTATGCAAACAACCTTATTGAGCGGGCCGCTGATGTGGCGCTTAAGGAGGGAAGAAAGCTGATCCTCTCTCCCCGTGAGATGCCCTTCAGTGCCATCCACCTCGAAAACATGCTCAGGCTTGCCCGCATGGGCGTCACCATCGCGCCGCCGATTCCGGCATTTTACCAGAATCCGAAGGACATCAGGGACATGGTCAGTTTTGTCGTTGGGAAGATACTGGACAGTGCCGGAATCAGCCACAGCCTTTTCCCCCGCTGGAAATAAAGGGTAAGCCCTCTTTCAATCAGTCCTGATTCCCGGCATGAATCTCTTCAAATACAGGCGCGACTTGCCTGAACGCCCTTAAAACCTCGGGGTCAAAGTGCCCGGGGAGGGTCCTGCCGTCTCCCTCTGTAATGATCTTTACAACGTCAGCGTGCTCCAGAGGAGGTTTGTAGGGCCTTTTGCTGATCAGCGCGTCATACTGGTCGCAGAGGATAACAATTCGCCCTTCAAGGGGAATTGTCTCGCCCGCCAGCCCCTTTGGGTACCCGGTTCCGTCCCACCGCTCATGATGATGCAGTGCAATGGAGGCGCCGAGCTGGATATAGGCATGCAGGGAATCGGCAAGGATGTTTGCCCCGATCGTTGTGTGGGACTTCATGATCTGGAACTCGTCGTGGTCCAGCTGCCCGGGTTTCAGAAGTATCGTATCGGGAATCCCGATCTTTCCGATGTCATGAAGGGCGCTTGAATAGGTCAGGCCGTCGATAAAGTACAGCGGCAGGTCAAGCGCTTCCCCAAGCTTTTTGGCATAAAGGCCGATCCTCGATATGTGGGCCCCTGTCTCCACGTCTCTGAACTCTGCCACTGCAGTGAGACGGTTTATCACCTCTCTGCTCAGGTTGAATATCTCATCGGTCTGCTGCTTCACCGTCTCCTCGAGCCTGAGCCGGTAGTCTTCTTCGAGCTGGAGCAGCTCGGCGTAACGGTCCGCCTTCTCGATGGTATGGATGAGATATTCCGGATTGTACGGCTTGGTGATAAAATCAAAGGCACCCTTTTTCACGGCCTTGATCGCCATGTCAAGCTCGGCAAAGCCCGTCATGAGGATAACGGGCATTTTGGGGTACAGGCCGTGTATGCGTTCGAGGAGTTCAATCCCCGAGATTCCGGGCATCTTGATATCCGTGATAATAAGGCGGGCATGATTGTTCCGAAGCCGCGTGAGGGCCTCTTCCCCGCAGGTGCAGGGGATAACAGGATATCCCTTTTCCTCGAGGACCTTCGACGAGATCTCAAGGACATAGGGGTCATCGTCCACAACAAGGATCGGTCCTGTGGCACCTGGCCGACGAAGGCCCTGTTGCGTTTCCCTTTTTACGCTCTCCTCACTCACAGAAATGACATTCCTTGCTGATATCCCGGTTGCAATGTATGCGGCTGTATACCTATACATTATTCATATGTAAGGGTATGTGTCAATCTCTGCTCCGGTTGTAAATATCCGATCAGATATGGTTAAATAACCTTCCCATGAAAGCCGTTGATCTTATTGATGCTACCATCAGAGACAGTGTGCAGACCTCGCGCATTCTGCTGATCGGGCTGGCAAAGACCTTGATCAATCCCTGTCCCGATAACGGGGGAATATTTCAGAACTGGTCGGGCTTTCCACCCCTGAATCATGAAGTGAATATCATGAATGCCCGTCTGCACAGGCATAAGCCCCTCCCTGATGATGAACTGCCATTGAACGCTGAACATCCTGCCGAAGGATCAGAGATACTCACGGCAACACCGAGGTACTGACCTATGCATACCATAACACTGATCCCCGGGGACGGCACAGGCCCCGAGATCACGGAAGCAGCGAAGCGGGTACTGGAAGCAACAGGGGGCCCCTTCCAGTGGGATGTCCAGGACGCGGGCGAGGACGTGTACAACAGAGAGGGCACACCCCTTCCCGACAGAGTCCTTGAATCAATAAAAAAGAACAGGGTCGCAATCAAGGGGCCCATCACCACACCCGTGGGCAAAGGGTTCAGGAGCGTCAACGTCACCCTGCGCCAGGCCCTCGACCTGTACAGCTGCGTCAGACCCTGCAAGTCATACCAGGGTGCGAAAACCATCTACGATAATATCGACATCGTGATCTTCCGGGAGAACACGGAAGACCTTTATGCCGGCATAGAGTACCAGAAGGGCTCAGAGGGGGCTAAGGCCGTTATCGACCTGGTCAGACGGATGTCGGAGCGCAGCATCCGCGAGGACTCGGGAATAAGCATCAAGCCGATTTCTGTCTTCGGCTCTGAGCGCATCGTCCGTGCTGCCTTTGAGTACGCAAGGAAAAACGGGCGCAGGAAAGTCACTTCCGTGCACAAGGCGAATATCATGAAGTTCTCCGACGGACTGTTCCTGGAGGTGTCCCGGAACGTGGCAAAAGACTACCCGGACATTGAATTTGAGGACAGGATCATCGATAATATGTGCATGCAGCTCGTTCAGAAGCCGCAGCTCTATGATGTGCTCGTCATGGAAAACCTCTACGGTGACATTGTATCGGACCTCGCAGCCGGCCTTGTGGGGGGTCTCGGCATGGCTCCCGGGGCGAACATAGGCGATGACTATGCCGTGTTTGAGGCAACCCACGGAAGCGCCCCCAAATACAAGGGCCTGAACAAGGTCAACCCCCTTGCGATGATACTGAGCGGGGTCATGATGCTTCGCCACCTCGGAGAGGCAGAGGCCGCAGAACGGCTCGACCGAGCAGTCGCCGATGTAGTCAGGGAGGGGAAGGACGTCACCTATGACCTGAAGCCCCGCCCCGATGACCCCACGGCCGCGACCACGTCAGGCATGGCTGACGCGATCATCAGTAAAATGACCGGCTAGCCCATGGACCCTGACCCCACAGGTTTTTTCATCATCGCTGTCTGCATTCTCTTCATTGCCCTTCTGTCCGGCTCTGAAGTTGCCTTCATCTCCCTCAACAGGATCAGGCTCAGGCATTTGGCTGAAAAGGGCAACAAAAAAGCTGAGATAGCCCAGCGGATCCGTGATGAACATGACCGCCTCTTCAGCGCCGTCATCCTCTCCGGCAACCTCTTTACCGTCCTCGCCACGTCAGTGGGTACGGCCCTGTCGATCGCCTACCTCGGCGAGGACATCGGCATTGTCGTGGCAACGGTTGCCATGACCTTCCTCACGGTCATCTTCGGGGAACTGGCCCCCAAGACCTTTGCCGTGAGCCACGCGGAAAAAATATCCCTCACACTGGCGAGACCCCTCGAACTGTACATGAGGCTCATTTCACCCTTTGTCTTTATTTTCAACAAACTTTCCAATTTCATCATCAGGGTTTTTGGCGGAGAGGTCAAGCCTGTCCCCCACCTGCTCACGGAAGAAGAGATGAAGGCAATGATCAAGATCGGGGAAGAGGAAGGGGCCATTGAAAAGGAAGAAAAGGAAATGCTCCACAACATCTTCGCCTTCGGCGACAAGCGGGTCACTGAGGCCATGGTGCCCAGGACGGAAATAGTTGCCATCCAGGAGGAGGCCCTGGTCTCAGACGTGCTGTCCCTGGTTTCAGAGAAGGGCTACTCCCGGTATCCCGTGATCAAGGAAACCGTGGACAACATAACGGGGGTCCTTTATGTAAAGGACATTATCAGAAAAATGGCGGAAGAGTCCGTCCCGCCCGGCGCGCCGATCAGACACTTTGTAAGGGACGCCTACTACATCCCCGAAAGCAAAATGGTGACTGCCCTCCTTGATGAGATGCAGAAGAAGAAATTTCAGATTGCAATCATCGTTGATGAGCACGGGGGCACTGCCGGCCTCATCACGCTGGAAGACATCATGGAGGAAATCGTCGGCGGCCTGCAGGATGAATTTGAGGCAATCGAAGCGGAAAAAGAGGTGGAGATCCTGGATGAGCGAACCTTCATCGTTTCAGGGTCCACAGGCATAGATGAAATCAACGAGCTGGTCGGCACGGATATCCTCAGCGAAGAGTTCCACACCATCGGGGGGTTCCTCTTCGGCCTCTTCGGCCACCTCCCCAAGACAGGCGAGCAGCTCCGGTATCACGGCCTCAGGTTTCTCATCCTTGAAATGGACGGCAAGAAGATCGAGAAGATCAAGGTCACCAAGATCTAGCTGCTTCATCCCCTGTCAATCAGTTTCCTATTTACTTAAGCTGTACAAGGCGCGTTCGTAATTTCGTGCCGTCACCTCCGGAATCACCCCCGGAAGAATGAGAAGAACATTATCCCTGACAAAAGACCATGTGTGCAGCTCGCCGCTCGTATTAAGCCTGAGATAGAGCGCCTGTTTCTCTTTAAGCTCAGCCTCTTCCCTGAATGTCTCGATGCGCCCGTGAAACCCTTCCCCTAAACTGAGATCGAATGAAATGGTATGGCCTGTCAAAGGTTTTTCTTCATTGGCCCTGAATACCAGCCCCTGTTCTGTGAAGGCATGAACAACATCCATCATCTTCCATTTTTCATATATGGGCATGGGCAGGACCATCATCGGAAGGGGAACGCTCTGGCCGGCAGAAGCGGATGAGCCATGACCGTGACCGCCGCATCCACAGGCAAATGCTTCGTGATTGCGCCCAGGCGCACCCGCCAGGGCAGAAACAAAAACCACGATCAGTACGATATCCTGTCTCTTCATTGTATTCCTCCTTTCGCTGGAACGGCCTCTCTTCCTGCCCTCCCCCTGGGAAAACCTGTTACCCCGCTTGGTACAGGGCCCTCTCGTACGTTCGAGCAACATCCTCCCCTATGCTTCCCGTGAGAACGAGGAGCATATGCCCTTTACATGAGATCACCTATAGAGATTGCCGTTCTGTTCATGTCAAGAAAGTTTTCTGCCTCCGGTAAAGACTCTTTTTTATACCGCCCTTCATCTTCTCCCTGGCTCCCCTCCGAAATGGGCCTTCATCTTGCTGATGCCGAAGGAGAGGTAGTTTTTCAGCGCCCTGGGCGAGTCGCACTGGGATATGATCTTTTTGATGTACCGGGGCCGTGCGTACAGATACCAGAAGGACTTCTTCTTCAGCTCCGTAAGCTCAGCAGCAGTCAGGTGATAGGTCCTCACCACGGAGTTGAAGTGGTCATAGAATTTGTCATAGGCCCCTTCCTCTATCAGCCCGTCACGCTTCGCAATTTCATAGTACCGTGTCCCCGGAAACGGATAGGGCAGGATCACCTCAAAGTAGTCCCCGTCGATCTCCCGGGCAAAGTCAAAGGTCTCCATGATCGTCTCACGCGTGTCCCAGGGCATCCCGATCAGAAAGGTCACAAAGGTCTTCAGCCCGTGCTTCTTCGCCAGCCTCAGCGCCTCCCGCGACTCCTGAAGGGTTATCCCCTTCTGCGTCATGTCCAGGATATACTGGTTCCCGCTCTCTACCCCGAAGGACACCAGCCAGCACCCCGCCCTCTTCATCCACATGAGCCGCTCCGCGCAGATCGTGTTCGCCCGGCTGTTCGCCACCCACTGGATGTCCAGCTTCCTCCTCAGGATCTCCCGGCACACCGCCACCACCCACTCCCGGTCCCAGGTAAAGGTGTCCGCCCGGAAAAAAAAGTTCCTGATCCCGTACTCCCGCACACAGTGCTCCAGCTCATCCACCACATTCCCCGGCGACCTCAGCCTCAGCTCCGCCCCTGCCACCACACGGCTCAGGCAGTAGATGCATTTGGCTGGACACCCCCGGCTGGACTGCACCGTTGTCTGCACCTCCCCCGTGTCGGGCCTCACATAGAGCTCCTGCTTAAGGAGGTGCCGCGACGGAAAGGGGAACCGGTCGATATCCTCCACAAAAGGACGCCGCCCCGTCCTGACCACTCGCCCCTCCTCCCGAAAGCAGATCCCCAGGATCTCCTTCCGCTCACGCCCCTCGGCTATCTCCAGCATGGTCACCTCAGGCTCCCCGATAATGGCTATGTCCAGGTCTTCACAGAGCTCAAGCCGCTCCTCAGGGCTGATCGTGGTGTCTCCCCCCTTGGCTATGGTCACGATCTCCCCCTTCACCGCCTTGGCGATCCCGCAGGCACGCAGGTCATCCTTCACCGACGTAATCGTCGTGTAGATCACCAGCAGCGACGGCGCAAAGCCCCTGATCTCCTCTTCCACATCCTGCCAGCTCCCCCCTTCAACGGGGTAGTCCCTCATCCGGCACTCGATCCCCTTCTCCTCAAGGACCGCTGACATGTACGCAAGGTCCAGCGGCGGCCGCGGCGCGTTGGACACGCCCTTCAGCGACACCTGGCACCGGTCGTCACGGTAAAACAGCCCCGTCGGGGGCACAATAAAAAGGGCCTTTTTGTGCTTCATGGTGGTAATTGTAAACTCCCTTTCCTTCAGTGAGTTACCTTATCAAGTACGGGTCGGTAAAGTCAACGCGCTCATTGTGTTATTTGATAAACTGATGGATCTATGGTCAACCCGGCACTGTTGCAAACCCTCTGCCTTCAGTATATCAGGAAACCGTCTCCAGAACAGGCCCTGGCAATTTATGGCGTACTTCATTCCTATGACTGCACGGAAGGCAGGGAATGCCGGTAAAGGATCTGACCGCAACACCTCTGATATCAAGCTATGAATTTGGAGCCAGGATTTAATTCGGTCAAGTCACAAGCGTGAATGATAAGAGAAGGGAACAGCATGAGAACGGATTTATTTTTTCATGAGACAAAACAGGAAGTTTTGTCGAAAAAATTCCTCGGAGACGAACAGGATGTTCGGCGAGAATGAATGAACATGCTGGTGCCTTCTCCAAATCATGAATTCTGATGAAATATTTCAAGAAGCCGTCAGATCCCTGTATTGCCTGACAGCAAAAAGCTCTTCAGGAAGCAGGGATCAGCAGAGGCCAGATTTCTCCCCACCACCGGCGCTGAAACTCAATGAAGTCGCTTCTCTCCGGGACCGCGAAATAGACAATGGCCAGTATCAGCACCACAGCCATGTAAAGAACGAATGCGTGGTCCTGTCTCCGTTCATTACTCATAGTTTCCCTCTCCACGAATCTGGCTTATACCCAAATTTAGCGATAACCTGGTCACATCCTCTAAAACTGTTACCCTAATCAAGTCGAAGGATGAGTCAAAAGCCATGGTTCGACAAGCTCACCATGACAGACTGTTATAGCTCTCCCTATATCTGACTTACTTATCAATATTGAGAGAAGGCACCGGTATGTGAACGGGTTTATTTTTTCAGCAAGACAAAACAGGATGTTTTGTCGAAAAAATACCTCGGAGACGAACAGGATGTTCGTCGAGAATGAGTGAACATGCTGGTGCCTTCTCTCTAATAAATTTTGCACGGTATCATTCATCAGTTACCTGAAAAGTCCGATACTCTGTATTGTTTATCCTCATAAAGGATCCTGAACTTCTCCGTCACAGGGCCTGCCCAGCGGAGGGAATAAAAAAGCTTTCGCTCCTTTTCAATCCAGCCATCCTCTTTTGAGTTTTTCCTGACCAGCACATAAGTCGCCCCGGCCTGTCTCAGCGCTTCCAGCCATTCCGCATACGTGTCGGCCGACACATAGAGCACCCGGTTTGAATATCCCCTGTTCCAGTAAGGGGCAAGGAAAAAGGGACGTGTCGTGTCCAGTGTTGCGTCTACAAAGGTATGCACGAGGGTCTCCCCTTGTTTGACATTCCGCTCGATCCACATCCAGTGCCCGTATTCACCCCGCACCTTCTCGTCGATATTAACGGGTTTGAGCGACGTCAGGGTCCGCTCCTCCGCCGGGAGCCTCAGAAACTCAGCCGCCTTTGACGGCATAATGCAGGGAGAGTTCGCCGTAAAAGCGGTGTACGCTGCAAGGGCAAGGGCGCATCCCTCGAGCACCTGCTCCTGCCTCCGGAAGGAGTCCATCAGCATGCCAAACGACAGGGCTCCGGCAGCAACAATAAAAATAACGTACCGTGTTGTCCAGTTCCGGGGGTGCAGCAGAAAGGCAACACCCAGGATGAACAGGACGGAAAGGAAGGCCCCGTTCTTCCGCTTTACGGCGCTGGGAACGGCAAAGAAAAACGCTGAAAGGAAGAGAATGAACCAGAGGGGGCCGAAGCCACTCATCCGGGAATCATACATATAATACTGAACACGCTCTGACCAGACACGGAGCAGCGCGGCGAAATAATTCAGGCCCTCAATGACAGGGGGCGGCGGCTCGACCCAGTTGCTCTTCAGCCCTGTGAAAACTGGTATTCCAAAGAGGGAGACCTCCATGTAATAGACAGGATTGCCATGGAGCACCCAGTTCTTTACGTACCAGTATCCCCCTGCAGCCGCGGCCGGAAGGATGAAATAAAGCAGAGAGTCTTTAAACCTCTTCACGGGGTATCCCCCTCTGCTGTCTGTCAGGCCCGCTGCAGGCATGAACCGCTCCATCCCCTTCTGAAGAACAATGAACAGGACCATAACAGCGGGAAACAGGGGGCCTGTTGGCTTTGACCCCATGAGGACCCCAGCGGCCAGTCCTGAGAGCACCAGAGGGACCTTTGTGTCTCCGGCAGTTTTGCCGCGTTCCCTGAGCACTGCTGCACTACCCTGGCTGTCATAGAGGAGAAAATTCACCGCAATGAGGAACAGCATGGACACGGCAGCGTCAACATAGTTTGTTGTTGACTGGAGGATAAGCACGGGGGTAAAGAAAAAAAGGAGCGCTCCGAAAAGCGAGTATTTTTCTCCTATCCCTGCCTTGACGGACATACTGTAGACAGAGATGACGCCGGCCAGGGTAAAGACAAGCTGGCTCAGGTCAACAAGGACATCGCTCTTCAGAAAAATGATGTTCCAGAGGAAAAAGAGGTCCACGTTCTGCGGAAAGATATTCATGTATTGCTGGATAAATGACGGTGACAGATTTTCCCTGATGGCACCACTCTGGATTATCTGCCCCACCATGGGAAGATGATAATAAAGGGCATCCCAGGCATAGGAGGGAAAGAGATAGCCCTGGACGGCCATCCACAGAAGGGACATGAAGAAAAGCGCCGCAAGGGAGCACAGGATTTTGTCGCCCCTGACGGCCTTGACCATACGCGCGCTTTCTTCACCGATCTCTGCGAAGGCCCCCCGCAGGTATCCCTTTGAGACCGCTCCCGCAATTAGAAGCAGCGATATGACCGCATTGACGATGAAGAGGGGCCTCGGGAAAAGTTTCTGAAAGACCACGCCCAGCACCATTTCCGTGGCGATGATCTGGACAAGGCCAAGCACAAACATGGCAATAAGCCTGTCAGGAAAAAGGAGCAGGTCTCTCAGGCCGCGGAGCACCCCGTACCAGGAGGAAAAAAGGAGGACGTTTATCGATATGAATGCCGCGATTTCCAATCAATCCAGGCAGTTCCAGAATCTCCTGAAGCTGCAGTCCGTCATTTCATGATAGTGTTTACGCTGCTCTTCCGCCCTGTCTTTCTGACCCATCTGCTCATAGACATCGGCCATGTCCCACAGGGCATATTGGTGACCAGGATCAGCAGCAAGGACCCTCTCATACTCAACGAGCGCCTCATCATAGCGCCCCTGGGCTTTGTAGATAAACCCCAGGTCATAATGCACGTGCACATTTTCGCTGTCCAGTTCCAGGGCCTTCCGGTACTGTTCAATGGCCTTGCCGTACTCTCCCTTCTCCCGGTACAGGTACCCCAGGTCATAGCTGGCAAAGGGATGCTCCGGAAAGATGCTGAGCAGTTTCCTGTAGACTGATTCCGCCCTTTTAATGTCACCCCGCTCCTTGTGGAGAAGGCCCAGTTGATACAGGGCATAGGCATTGCCCGGATCATGCTCTGCTGCCCGGGTAAATTCTTCAATGGCCTGCTGCTGGGAACCCAGTGTCTGATAGAAGACTGCCAGCAGGGTATAGCGGTTCTTGAAGGTATAGAGAGACAGTACAATCAGGAAGGCGGCGGACAAAAGCAGGAGCAGGCTTTTTTTTTACCCTTCATCGTGCATACAAAGAAAAAGGTGCCTTCTCCCGGAAAGCCGGCGAAAAAGCACCTTATGGTTCCGCAGGATTATTAATGCATATACACAAAGGCAATGCTGTAGGTCTGGCCCCAGGCCGCATTTTCGGTCCTGAATGGGCCGAATCCCGTCAGGTCAGTATTGTAAGATATAACGGTCTGCATATTCGGCGATATCGTAAAGGCAAGGGCAACCCCTGCGCTCAGGGCACTCTGCTCAAGCCCCAGCGTGTCGAGAATCACGACCGCTTCCCCGTAATCCCTGCTTACGCCGCAGCAGTATGCATAGGTGACGAGTTCGTCCGAAACCTCGGCGTTGCCCACCGCCCTGTTCCAGTCGATCTGTCCCCTGATTGAAAGCCAGGGGGTTGCATTATAGCCGCCGCTCAAAGATACCAGAAACTGGTCTGAAGGCTTGAAGTTCAGATCACCCAGCTCGTTATTTTCAAAACGATACTTGTAGCCTGCACTGAATACGGTGTATCCCTTGCTGAACCCCCTGCCAAAAACGAGCTTCACAGTCGTGTCGTACTGGCCGTCACCCAGGTTCTGGTGATCAATGGGGTTTTCATACTCATAGGCCTCGGGAATCTTAACGTCAGCCTGGACGGACATGAGAATGCCGGCACCGATGTTGTTGCTGATCTTCTGCCGTAGACCCACGATAATGTCCCCCACGCCGCTGACAGAGTCTTTATCTTCAGTATGAAAAAGGATATCGTTGGAACGTACATAGTCCCAGCCGCCTGAGAATATGGCTGTGAGGTCATCCATGAGACCATACTCACCGTAGTAGGTAACCTTGGTGGAGCTGAACTCCTCTTCCTCGTTTTTGAATGCTTTGGCATCGGTGCGCACCACATCCCCGTCGGAATTCTTCTCAATGGTCGTGAACTTATTAGAATTATTATAATAGCTCAGGGTCAGCTGGTTGTATGAGTGCCCCTTGGCCTGGGTCCATGCGGCAAAGGCATTGCCTGCGGCAAACAAGCAAACTGCTGCTGCGACAAAAACGACGGCCATCTTTTTTCCCATGGTATGACTCCTTTTCATCGGCGTTTTATGATTTAAATAATCTGCACCAGCCCTTTTTTTACGCTGCCATAACGTCTTCCGCGTTTCTCTTCGAATAGATAAAGCGCGTCAGCCTGTTAGATGCAATGCCACTCAATACTACTTGAAAAATCGAAAGAAAAGCAACATAAAAATATCCCATCTGAAACATCATCAGAAAGGGGATGGAAACGTAGATCTTGTTGACAATGGCAAAATAGATATTAAAGGTGAAGTAGATCCCCAGCATGAGTTCCATGAGAACGACTCCGTTGATCTCCCCCCGGTACTTCTTGCCGAGCCAACGGTCCTTTTTCCCTTTAATACTGTACTTGGGAGTGCGCTTGAATTCCGTCCTCCGGTTAAAGAGAGCCCCCAGCACTGCCCTCGAGTTGTTCACGGACAGCCCGATGCCCAGTGACATGAGCGTGGGCAGGTAAATAATCCTCGATTTCCAGTTCCGGTAGGCCTCTCTCTGTGAACAGATATAGAAAAAGGATATCCCCACCGTGGCCACGAGAAGAAAGGGGACATCGGTGACAAGCATCTGAAACCACCCGATGTTGATCCGCGCCACCATGGACGGATAGATCAGCAGGGAGAGGATGAGCATCAGCAGGTATGAACTGTTATTGGTGAGATGAAAGAATGCCTCCACCTTGACCTTCAGGGGGAGGTCGCTCTTCAGAATCCGGGGCAGCAGTTTCTTGGCCGTCTGAATGGATCCCTTTGCCCACCGGTGCTGCTGGCTCTTGAAACCGTTTATCTCAACAGGGATCTCCGAGGGTGCGAGTTCGTCCTTCAGGTAGATGAACTTCCAGCCCTTGAGCTGGGACCGGTAGCTCAGGTCCAGGTCCTCGGTAAGCGTATCATTCTGCCATCCTCCCGATGATTCTATTGCCTGCTTCCTCCATATCCCCGCAGTCCCGTTAAAATTGAAGAACCGGCCTGACCAGTTTCTGGCCGTATGTTCGATGACAAAATGCCCGTCAAGCATGATGGCCTGAATCTTCGTGAGGAATGAATAGTCACGGTTCAGGTAGGACCAGCGCGTCTGAACCATTCCCACAGAGGGATCGGCAAAGAAGTGGACCGTCTTTTGCAAGGTGTCCTTCTGGGGAACAAAATCGGCATCGAACACCGCAATGAATTCCCCCTTTGCAGAGACAAGGCCGTTCTGCAGGGCGCCGCCCTTGAACCCCTCCCTCTTTTCCCGGTGGATATACCGAATGTCGAACCCCTTTTCCCTGAATTCCTGCACGCAGTCCCGGGCAAGGTCCTTCGTCTCGTCCGTGGAATCGTCAAGGACCTGGATGTCCAGAAGCTCCCGGGGATAATCAACGTCACAGGCAGCTGATATGAGGCGCCTGAGCACGTACATCTCATTATAGACCGGAAGCTGGATCGTCACGCGGGGGAGCCGGGTCAGCCTGTCCTTGAGCACCGGCCTGTCCTTCTGGTGCCTGTAGTAGAGATAGACCATATAATAGCGGTGAGAAGCGTAAATAAAGACCGTGATGAGGATAAAAAAATAGACCGCAAGAAAAAGATAGAGGAGCATCCCGGTTTATCCTTATAAATTAATTAAAAAACAGAAGCCCTGTGAATCAGGTTTTTTGTCGTGCCATTATACCATACAACTATTTTTAGAAACAATGAGTAATTTTTATAGCGTGATTATGCTGTGCTGGACCGTTCATGCCCACGTCAACTTCCCTTTTCAGAAGGAGTGCAGAGTCCGGAACTCCGCAGTTGCACGTAAGCGACCTTGAAAGAAACACCCCGGCCCTGCTGCACATCCATCAGAATGCCAGTCCGGAGAGGTTGATTTTCAGTATGACAAGGCTCTATCATACATATATGGAACGGCACGACGGTAATTCAGACCTTGAAGCCCACCTGAACTGGACAACCATCTTAAAGGCCCTTGCCGATGAAAACCGTCTCCAGATCATTCACGAGCTGCTCAGGAAGGAGTCTTCCGTTCAGGACCTTTCCGATTCTCTTGGCATCAAGCCCTACAACATATCAAAGCACCTGAAAATCCTCGAGACAAGCGGCCTTCTCAAAAAAAGAAAAGACGGGGTCCACCGGATCTATCACATCTCCGATAATCTCAAGTCCCGGTTCAAAGACAACAACCGGATCCTTGACCTCGGCTGCTGCCAGTTCATCTTCGGGGAAACAATACATAAGGCGTAGGACTGACGCAGTACCCTCCTGCCCCCCGTCATATTCGGGCAGTCCGTCATGATTCTGCATGTAAAACCCTCATCGCCTGAGAGTGCCCAATTATTATGCACGATGTTCACTCATTAAAAAGATGCGTGCTGTTAGTATTCTCTTTTTTCGTGAAGCACCCGATGACATGTCAGCACTCAATATGACTCTTCTGTGTTTCATCACCATGATTCTCTGTCAACGACACACACCGCCAGGAAGCGCGATGCCCTAGACAAAGAGTTTAATCACGACAGCAATGACAACAATCACGAAGATTCTCTTCAGCCACACATTTCCTATCTTTTCCGCGTGGTAGGCACTCAGGTAGGACCCGGCAAAGGAGCCGATAAAAAGGGGTATGGTCCAGCCGTAATCGATCAGCCCCTTGTAAGCAAAGATTGCCGCAGCCATGGCTGAAAATGACAGATTTGCCAGCTCATGAGTTCCCGCGCTTTCAATAAATGTCTGTCCAAAGATGAGTACAAGGATATAAAAAAGGAATGTCCCTGCCCCTGCCCCGTAGAATCCCCCGTAGATCCCCACAATGAAGCTCAGGGCAACACCCATGACGTAGGGTCTGAAGCCTGACCTGGCCTTTGTCCTGCTGATACCTGCGTCGGGCTTCATCACGATCAGCAGCAGGATAATAAGACTGATGATTGCAATGATTGCCCTGAGAATCTTTTCATCGATGTGGACAACAAGGTTTGCCCCGATGACGGCCCCTGCCAGGGAGGGAACTGCAAGCGCGATGCCGGCCCGGTAGTCTATCACCCCCTTGATGTGGAATCCATACCATCCGGCGATGTCTGATCCTGTCACTCCCAGCCTGTTTGTGGCAATTGCCACGTGGGGAGGCAGTCCAAGTACGATCAGGACGGGAATCGTGAAAAGGCTTCCTGCTCCGACAAAGGTGTTAAAGAAACCGCCAACCGCACCGATAATCAGTACAATGAAAAAGTCTGACAGGAACATGTTCATTATCCTGTATGTTACCGGATCAGGGGCATGGTTTTCTCCTCTCCACTCTGTGCCATTATCCTGTTATCCCTGAAAGGTTTCATGCCGTAATGATGCAGATGATGATACACTAGAGGAGGAGACGGGAGATATGGGGAAAAAACATGACAGCGGATGCAAAGGCGGAGAGGACTGCGTTCATGAGGGACATCTGTGCAGGATGACCGGCAGGCTTGAGTTCGACCGGATACGGGAGCTTGTGAAAGATGCCCGCTACCTCTGCAGAAAGTGCGGACGCGCGGCCCGTCTGGCCGAGAATGTGTGCAAACCGGTGGAACTGTAATGACCTGTCCTGCCGAGTTACCGGGGCAGTCCTTCCAGCACAACAACGCTGCGCCGGCTCACAGAATATGCCGTTCCTCTCACCGGGCTGCGCTCAGAGGGCGTACAGATATCCATCGGTGAAGGCCTGCCCGTATCAATTGTCACGTGCCACTTTCTCCCCGGAATGGCAGGAAGCTCAGCCAGTTCCTGTTTTTTAGACATATTCACCATGACATGGATGTCTTCTTCCCCATCAGCCACAGCTCCCAGGGTGTAGGCAAGAAACCGGGCATTCCGGTCCTCCCATAACGGCCTGTCTGGCTTTATGCCATGCCAGCGCACATCAGGAATACCCCGGCTGTTTTGCCTGCGTCCCGTCAGAAAGTTCCGTCGCATGAGCAAAGGATGGCGCTTCCGCAAGGCGATCATTTCCCTGACAAAACGGACCATGTCCGCGTTGATCTTGGCAAGGCGCCAGTCAATCCAGCTGATTTCATTGTCCTGGCAGTAGGCATTGCTGTTTCCACCCTGCGTCCTCAGCATTTCATCACCCGCAAGGATCATGGGGACACCCTGGCTCAGCAGCAGGATGGCCATGTAATTTTTTATCTGCCTCCTTCTCGCGGCCTCATCCTTTTTCTCGTCCAGGCTCACCAGGTCATAGAGGGTATGCCCGTCGTGGCAGGTGACGTAATTGATGCTGTTGATGGGGAGTTTCCCGCTTGACTGATACAGATCACTACTGCCGCTGATCCGCGTGGCAACTTCACCGACCAGCCCCTTTTCACCCCGGACAAACTGCCTGATCACATCGCGGTACCTGCCGTTCCACTCCGACCACCGGAAGCCCGGGAAGTCACCTACCTGGTAAAGCCCTCCAAGGTCCCATGCCTCGGCAATGATTTTCGAGTGAGCAAGCACGTCGGAAAACTCTATGCTCCAGAGCACGGGGGCATGCTTCATGGGTTCCCCGTCCTCACCCCGGGCGAGGGCACTGGCAAGGTCAAAGCGGAAGCCGTCCACGTGCATCTCGCGTACCCAGTAGTCCAGGCAGGACACGATGAAACTCGAGACAAAGGGGTGATTGCAGTTCACCGTGTTGCCGCAGCCCGTGTAATCACGGTATTTGCGCCGGTCTGCCTCATCAAGATGGTAGAAAAGCTCATTGCACAGGCCTCTGAAATTGATGACAGGCTCCCCTCTTCCGCCCTCAGCCGTATGGTTGAAGACAACATCGAGAATCACGCCGATGCCCGCATTGTGCAAGGCCTGTACCATGTCACGGAACTCGCGCTGGTGCGAGCCAGTCTGCGGGGCACGACAGTACCCGGGATGGGGGCTGAAAAAACTGTGCGTCATATAGCCCCAGAAATTCCTCAGGCCCTTCACGGCTTCATGTTTGGGCAGGGCCTGCTCATCAAAGGCCATGACAGGCAGAAGCTCCACATCGGTGACACCCAGTTCTTTCAGGTAGGGGATTTTCTCGATCAGGCCTGCAAAGGTCCCCGGCGAGCGGACGCCCGATGACGGGTGCCGAGTGAATCCGCCCACGTGGAGTTCATAGATAATTGACGTCTCCATCGGGTGATTGAGGGGCCGGTCACCCTCCCATTCGTAGTCATTCTCGATCACAATGCCGCGCATGGATGCATGGGCCGGCCCGCCCGCTGCCGGCGGCCTCCTCCTGGTCCAGAGGTCATGGGACACTGCCCGTGCCCAGGGGTCGAGGAGCTCTGCGTTCCTGTCAAAACAGTACCCCGTGCGGTCCGTGTCCCCGGGCCCTTCAACGCGCCAGGTGTAGTGCGTTCCCGCGGGAAGGTCTTCCACATAGACATGCCAGAAGAAAAAGGTCCTGTTGATCTCGGGGTCCAGCCTGATTATCTGAAAGGGTTCCGGGCTTACCGCCTTTTCATACAGGAGAAGTTCAACCCCCGTCGCATGCTGGCTGAATACGGAGAAGTTGACACCGCGGCCGTGAATGGATGCTCCAGGAGGGTATCTGCAGCCCGACCGTGTAGCGAACTGCTTCATCTCTGCCCTGATATCAATAGTCTTCCACAGGAAGACCGTTTCTCAGCCACTCCATGATGCCGCCTTCGTAAACACACACATTGGGGACATTCAGCATTTTAAGGGCAGAAGCGACTTTCTTGGACGCAACGCAACTCTTTTCCTTGCAGTACACGATTATCTCCTGAAAGCCAAGGAATTCCCTCCGCCTGTCAACCACGTCAGGGTAGGGAATGGTTGTGGCCCCCTTTATCCGGCACCTGTTTCCGCCGTAGGTTCCAATGGTGTCAATGAGGATGAAATTTCTTGCCCCCTCAATCTTTTTCAGAAGGTCATCACTGGTAAGGCAGTCAAGGGAAATATTCCAGTCTATCTGATAGGGCATTCCGGCGTTCTCCTATTCCTGATTAACAGGGCTGTTCACTGCAGGAATCAGGTTTTTACTATACCAGCCAGTCCCGGCACTGTCAATTTCAACCCGGCCCGGGCTGCATGTTGAGCAGAAGGAAAATTGCAAAAGACATGAACCGATTATTACAATATATTCACGATTAAATCACGTGTGCCGTTCTGTTAACCGGATTTCACGCTGGGAAATCCTTTATTTGGCCTCATGACCATGCTTCGGGAATGCTCACGAATCGCGTTAGCAGTGCGGTAGTCAGGGAGGATTAACCATTCTCGATTTAAAATATGATTTTAAATGGGAGATACTCTTCACCGAGCCCTACTCACGGATCCTTGTTGATGGCATTCAGTTTACCCTTCTCATATTTGTTGCCTCATCGCTGGCATCCCTTCTCCTGGGAACGGCGATTTCAGTTTTCAGGGTATCACGGATCAGGGCTCTTCAGTTTGCCGGAGACGCCTACGTTAAGGTCGTCCAAAGCATCCCTGTGCTCTTCTGGATGCTCTTTTTCTACTACCTGTTCCCCGAACTGCTTCCCGGGGAGCTGGGGACAACGCTCAACGGCTATCTTTACTATCCCGTGGCGGCGAGCATCGCAGCGCTGACCCTGGACAATGCCTCTCACGTTTCGGACATATTGAAAAGCGGCAGGCTCATGATTCCCCAGACGCAGAGGGAGGCAGCAATTGCAACGGGACTCAGCCGGATCCAGCAGTATCTCTACGTGCTGCTTCCCCAGATGTTCAGGGTAACGCTGCCCCCCCTGGGCACGCGCATGGTCCACAACTTCAAAAACACAACGCTGTGCATGGCCATCACCGCCCACGAACTCACCTGGGCAACGCAGCAGGTAGAATCGCTCTCCTTCAGAGGTACCGAAGCCATCATCGCGGCCACGGTATTTTACGTGGGCCTCTCGCTGATCATGGCATCGGCGGTAATCCTCCTTGAGCGACGGCTGAGGATCGATCCGGCCAGCATTATCAGGGGAAGGGCATAGTCCGCTATGGGTGCCTTTAATATGCTCGCCAACTGGGATTTTTATCTCATGGGGGCCTTCCCCCGGGGAGAGCCGGGCGGCCTGCTCCTGAACCTCATCTTTGCCGTTCTTGCCCTTTCGCTAAGTTTTTCCGTCGGCGTTCTCTTCGGCTACAGCAGGCTGTCTTCTCGTTTGTATGTGAAAATCCCCTGCATCGCCTACGTTGAAATCGTCCGGGCAACTCCCCTTCTTATCATCATATTCTGGTTCTACTATGTCATCCCCACGCTGTTTGGTATACATATAAGCGTGTTCTGGACTGTTGTCCTTTCTCTCTGCTTCTACGCCGCCGCCTACCAGGCCGAGATCGTCCGGGCCGGCATAACGGCAGTGCCCCGGGGCCAGCTTGAAACGGCGCTTGCATCGGGCATGTCCCGCTATGAGTCAATGGGGTACGTGATACTTCCCCAGGCCTTCAGGATGATGGTCCCCTCCTTCATCAGCTTTTTTATCTCCCTGTTCAAAGACACCTCGACTGTCTTTATTATCGGCGTCATTGAGCTCACCCAGGCGGGTTTCATCGTCAGCTACCGGGAGCCGGACCAGATGATCGCCGCATATGCCAGTATCGCTGCCGGGTTCTTCCTCGTCTGCTCCGGCCTTTCGTTCGTTGCCGGAAAACTCGAGAAGAGAATCGGGATTTATGATTTTCAGTCCTACCGGCCCGATGTAAGCAGGGACGAGTTCATGCTCTTTCCCAAATACAAATTCCTGAGGCGGCCTTCGTCGTGGACTTCAGAGAGGAAAAAGAAGGGCATAAACTACGCCATGGTCATCAACCTCAGCAAATGCACGGGCTGCCATGCCTGCCAGGTTACCTGCAAGGCTGAGCACGATGTCCCCTTCGGTGCCTTTCGCTGCTTCGTCGAGACAGTCCAGTCAGGGCATTACCCCGATGTGAAAAAGTTCTTTCTTCCCCGCCTCTGCAATCACTGCGACAAGCCTCCCTGCATTGAGGCCTGTGAAGAACAGGATGCTATTTTCAAGACCCCGGATGGCACAGTCCTCATAAACAGGAGCAAATGCCCCACCCATGTGGAGTGCCGGAAGTGCTATGAGTACTGTCCCTATCATGCCATCGATATCAATCCCCGCACCGGCGGGCCTGAAAAATGCGATTTCTGCTATGACAGGCTAAAGCGCGGTGAAGAGCCCGTCTGCGTCATGAGCTGCATGGGAAAAGCAATGATCTTTGGCGACATGAATGACAGGGACAGTGAAATCGCAAAGCTCCTCTCGCGGCGCCAGATAAAGGTCCTGAACCCTGAACACGGGAGCTTCCCCCGTGTTTTTTATCTGGCCCCCGAGGACCATGGAATGCATGCGCCCCTGAAAAACTATGAGATCCCCAGGGGGCGGTCTGTTTCCCGGTTTCCCGTTAAGGAAGCAGCCCGTGAGTCCGACGGCACCACCCCTGCACCGCCAGTGCAGAAATATGTCTACACTGCCGACAGCATGTGCCCATCCGAGTGCGGGCTGTCTGTACTTGTTGAGGACGGTATTGCGAAAAAAATCTATGGCAATCCCCATTCCTGTGTTAGCAGCGGTGCGGTCTGCGCGAAGGGAGCCTCAGGACTGCAGCTCACCTATTCCCCGCACAGGGTCAGGACGCCCCTGATACGGACAGGAGAGCGGGGTGAAGACCTGTGGAGGCCAGTAACCTGGGAAGAGGCCGCTGACTATGTCACAAAAAAACTGATCGGCATAAAGAAGAAGCACGGGCCCGAGGCAGTTATCTACAACGGCGGGGACATGTCCGACGGCATTGCCTATGAGCGGCTTTTCCGCGCCTTCGGGACCCCGAACATCCTCCATCACGGAAGCATCTGCGACCCCAACCGCCGCTGGGGTCACAGGCTCATGACCGGCGACAGCAGGCCCCTCCCCGATGTGCAGCGGCCCCTCCTGACCAGAAACGAGCAGGGGGAATTGACGTACCGGGACAGACAGGACGCGAAACTCATCGTGAATGTCGGCGTAAATCCCTTTGTGGCAACACGGTTCAACTACATGTCAGGCGGCATTACGGCGGCGCGGACAGACAATAACTGCAAGTACATCGTGATTGACCCCGCGCATACCAATTCCGCTGCCCTCGCGGACATGTGGCTCCACATAATCCCGGGCACGGACGCTGCCCTGCTCGCGGCCATGCTCCATTATATTATTGAAAACTACTGCCAGGACTACCCCTCGCAGTGCTACATTGACAAGGAGTTTATTGACAACTACACCATCGGCTGGCAGGAATTCAGGGATGCCTTCATGGCACAGGCAAAGAGGAAGGATCCATCAAACAGCCTGTCTTACTTTTCACCGGAATGGGCCGAAGAAAAAACCGGCATCCCCAGAGGGGATATCAAAAAAATATCCCATCTCTTTGGCATCACCAAGCCCGCGTCAATTGAAGTGGGCATGCACGGCACTGCCCATCACACCAACGGAGATGTCACGTCGATCCTGGCTACGGCCCTGTGCCTGATTACGGGAAATGTGGACCGTCCCGGCGGCCTGGTGCTCATGGGACCCCACAAGCCGAAAAAGGGGGCCAGAACCGCGGGCCTTGAATTCCTGAACAGGACGGTGACGCGGGACATCTTCGGCACGGATGTTTCCGGCAGCCTGTCAATGATGGACAAGGACGCCTGCGGCGATTATCCTGCCTCACCCGCCGGGGTGCTCGCCAACCTGCCCGAAAAGATCCGAAACGGCATCACGCTGAAGCATGGGCCCTTCAGGGACTATACCTATCCTGTAAAGGCATTGGTCACGAGGGCTGGCAACCCGGTCATCACTGCCGGCAGCAGGCAGGACTGGGTAGATGCCCTGACGGCACGCGATGAAAAGGGGGCATACCTTGTTGAACTGAATGTACACATTGATACCCATATCACTGTGAGCGGCACGTACGCAGACGTTGTCTTCCCTGAGGCAGGGTTCCTTGAGCGGATGGGGCTGAGCAGCGTTTACACCATGAGCCCCGAGATTGCCCTAAGGGACAAAGTGATTAAACCGCTCCATGAATCAAAGACCAGCTTTGAATTTATGGTCTTCATGGCCGATGCATTCATCAGAAACGGCGACCCTGACATCCGGGCCGAAGACTTTGGACAGAAATACGCAAGGGAGAGGGATTTCATTAACGAGCAGCTGCTTGATACGCCGGGTTTTTACAACATCGGCACCCCCCTTCCCTATCCGGACCTTCCCGAGGGGTGCCTGATCATAGGCGCGCCCGACAACCCGAGGGCCGTCTGGGGTGACACGGTCATCAGTACCGGGGAACTGCTCACCGTTGACTGGCTGAGAAAACATAACGGCGTTGCCATCTGGCCCGCCAGTTACTACCGGTACAGGAAGTCAGACGGTACGCCTTCTGGGAAATGCCCGGCAACACCGTCAGGGAAGTTTGAGTTTACCTTCGGGTATCTTGAAAAAATCAACAAAAGGTTTGGAACCTCCTTTCCCACGACCTTCTACTGGGCAGACTGCAACTGGAACCCGAAGAATCCCCGCTACCGGCAACTGAGCCGCCAGTATCCCTTCCAGCTCATCAGCGGGAGGGTGCATCACTCAATGACCATGACCGTCATATGCTCCTACCTGTCTGAGACAGAGACGGAGTGCATGGCCCCGCTGAACAATGATTTTGAATATGCCATGCCGCCCCTTTCAGCAACTCCCAACCATTCCGGGCTCCCGGAAACCGGGAATAGCCTTCTGAGGGCAGGGACGGTATCGATCCCGGTCTTTGCCCTGAACAGGAGCGATGGCGAAGCCATGCGGATCAGGACGGGAGACCTGATTATCCTTGAAAACCCCCTGAAACGGAGGATAGCGGGAAAGGCACTCCTCACGGAAGAGATCATGCCGGGAGTTATCAAGGTGCCCTTCGGCCCCGGGGGCCAGCGGGCATCCGGACTGGGATTTATCAACGCAACCTGCGGGTATACCCCCAATGTCAATGAGCTGCATGACCCGCAGAACATCAATGCCTTTACGGGAACACCGGGTTTTGGCGACATTATGGTACGGGTCATCAAGCCTGACGGATTGTGAAATAAACTGCCTGCCCAGGATTTTCACAACTGCCTGTTCGCGATATAATGAAAACAGGAGGCTGAAGAATGGCACAGAATATTTTAACGGCGGTTGTCTATCTCATAATGATCACCATCATGGTATCTGTGGTGAACCTGTGTATCGGATTCTTCCAGGTCATAGAAGACATCGCGGCTATCAGAAAGCGGGTCTGGAAGCTGCACAGCCGCAGCTTCAGAAAAATCCATAAATCTCCCAGCCGACCTGTTGAGGGCGCGGGCACAGCGCCCCTGCATACGCGCTTTCGGACTTTCCCAATTTACCGCCTACCCGCTTATTTATCTTGAAAAATCTCTGTATTACTGCTACATTAACGTTCATCACCTGTTCTCTTTCCGCAGCCTGAGACCGGACAGACCGGTGCAGCCGGACACATTCAGCCTGCAGGACCAATGCAGGGGAATTAAAACTGGACTATGAGCGATCTCGAACAATTCAGAAAGCAGATCGATGAAATCGACGAAAAAATCCTGCAACTCCTGAACAGGAGGGCCGAAATAGCCATCGCCGTGGGCAAGGCAAAGCAGGACAAACAGATCAAGGTCCATTCCCAGGAGCGGGAGAAGGCCATCCTCCGCAGGCTAAAGGAAACCAATCCCGGGCCCTTTCCGAATGAGACGCTCAATCTGATCTACGAGGAAATCCTCTCTGCATCGGTGGCCCTTCAGCAGCCGCTGAAGGTCGCCTATCTGGGGCCCTCGGCCACGTTCACCCATCTTGCCGCGAGGAGAAAGTTCGGCTCCTCATCGAAGTATATGCCTGAGAGCACCATCAAGGACGTGTTTGAGGCCGTGTTCAGGAACAGAGTGAACTACGGCGTGGTGCCCATAGAAAACTCCACCGAGGGCGTCGTCAACTACACCCTCGACATGTTCATGGACTCGGATCTGATGATCGCCTCGGAGATCATGCTCGAGATCTCCCACAACCTGCTGTCAAAGACCGGCTTAAAGGAAGACGTAAAGGAAATCTACTCCCACCCTCAGGCAAAGGCACAGTGCAGGGGCTGGCTTGAAAGAAACTTCCCGGGAGTGCCCATCATCGATGAGCTGAGCACTGCCGCAGCAGCCCGGCGCGTGATGAAAGACCCATCTGCTGCCGCGGTCGCCAGTGAGCTTGCCGCAGCGGAATACGAACTGAACTTCATTGAAAAGGGGATCGAAGACAATAAGAGAAACGTCACACGGTTCCTGGTCATTGCGAAGGAGTCACCGGGCAAGACAGGAAAGGACAAGACATCGATCATGTTCTCCATCAAAGACAAACCAGGGGCCCTCTTTCTCATCCTCCGGCCTTTTGCCCGGCACAAGATCAACCTCACGAAGATCGAGTCGCGGCCTTCCAAGAGAAAGGCCTGGGAGTACATCTTCTTTGTGGATATGGGAGGGCACATTGAAGAGAAGAACGTCATGAGGGCTATCAGGGAAGTGCAGAAGGAATGCCTGTTCTTCAAGGTCCTCGGCTCCTACCCTTCGGCGGATTAGGGCATCAAGGATTCAAGGAGCCAGGGGGGCGAGGATTCAAGTGAACTGCAGCACAATCAATGTTGGGCAACCCTGTTACCTGCCGGCTTACTAGTTGCTGAAGCAGGAAAAGATTACACGAAGGCAAATGGTGTAGACAGTCAAGTAAAACATGTGCAAGCAAACACTCGAATACTTGAATCCTTGAACCCTTGATTCCTATAATATTATTCCCGATAGTGTAAAATAGATTGCCCTGCGGCAATCACAAGAGGAGATCCCCATGATAAAGGCGCCTGATCATATCAGCAGCATACAGCCCTATGTCCCGGGCAAGCCCGTTGAAGAGCTTGAGCGGGAACTGGGGATCAGCGGATCCGTCAAACTCGCGTCAAACGAAAACCCCGTGGGTCCTTCACCCCGCGCTCTCAGGGCACTGCGCGCGGGCATGAGCAGTCTCAACAGGTATCCTGACGGAAGCTGTTATTATCTCCGGAAGGCCCTCGCGGAGAGGCTGGGCGCTGACCCTGATGAACTGATCTTCGGCAACGGCTCCAACGAGATAATCGAACTGGCCGTCAGGACCTTCCTCTCCCCGGGCGATGCCGCAGTCATGGCTCACCCGTCCTTCATTGTCTATGCATCCATTGTCCAGGCAATGAACGGGAAAAGCATTGTGGTGCCCCTTAAAGACTGGCGCCATGACCTGAAGGCCATGGCATCAAAGATCACGAAGAAAACGAAGATTGTTTTCATCGCCAACCCCAACAACCCCACAGGGACCATCAACCGGCGGGATGAAATGGACGCGTTTATGAAAAAAGTCCCGGAAGGCGTGCTCGTTGTCGTTGACGAGGCATATTATGAATACGTCAGCTCGCCGGACTACCCCGACTGCATGCACTACCTCCGGGAAGGCAGGGACATCCTTATTCTCAGGACCTTTTCCAAGATGTACGGCCTGGCGGGGCTCAGAATCGGCTACGGGATCGCTCCGGCTCCTGTTGCAGAAGAGATGAACAAGGTGCGGCAGCCCTTTAACATAAACTCCCTGGCCCAGCTCGCGGCAGCAGCAGCCCTGCAGGACAGGCAACACGTAGCACGGACCAAAAAAATCAATGAAGAGGGTAAGGCCTTTCTCTATGCCGGGCTGGAGCGGCTGAATGCAGGATATGTTCCCACGGAGGCGAATTTCATCTTTGTCCCCCTGGCACAGGGAAATGCCGCAGAGATATACACTGCCTTGCTGAAAAAGGGGATTATCGTTCGGCCCATGGGGCCCAGCGCCCTCCGTATCACCATCGGCCTTCCTGAGGAAAACCGGAGGCTCGTCCGGGCATTGAAGCAGGTGAAGGCCCTTTTCTGAACAGAGAGCGGGAAGATGGCATCCAGAGAATTTCATACAGGAACGTTCATGACAATAAAGCCGGCACAGAGCATCAGGGGGCCCTTATGGATATTATTGTACTGACACCCAAGGCAACATCAAAAGAATTGAAGCATATCATCAGGAAACTGGAGGCCAAGGGATTCAAGGCAAATGTCTCCAGGGGAACAGAGAGGACCGTTATCGGGGTAATCGGAGACACCTCCAAGATCACCGAAGATGAAACCAACGCCTTTGGCGCCATGCCGGGCGTGGAGAAGATCCACCGGATCATCCAGCCCTTCAAGCTCGCAAGCCGGGATTTTAAGGCAAAAGACACCACATTCAAAGTGGGCAGGCACACCATCGGGGGAAAGAAGATCCATGTCATTGCCGGGCCCTGCGCTGTTGAGAATCTGCCTACCCTGCTGAAGATCGGCCAGGAAGTGCACAAGGCCGGCGCAACATTCATACGGGGGGGCGCCTTCAAGCCCCGGACCTCGCCCTATGCCTTTCAGGGACTCGGGGAGGAAGGGCTGCGGTATCTTGCGGAGACCCGGGAGCGCACGGGAATGCCTGTTGTAACGGAAATCATGGACACCCGCGATATGGGCGTGATCCTCAAATATGCTGACATTATCCAGATTGGCGCCCGGAACATGCAGAACTTCAGGCTCCTCAGCGAAGTGGGCTCCCATGACAAGCCCATTGTCCTGAAACGGGGCCTCTCAGCAACCATTAAGGAGCTGCTCATGGCTGCAGAGTACATCATGGCCCAGGGGAACAACAAGGTCATCCTCTGTGAGCGGGGCATCAGGACCTTTGAAACGGCAACGCGGAACACCCTTGATCTGAACGCCATTCCTGTGCTCAAGAAGCTGTCCCATCTGCCTGTTCTCGTAGATCCAAGCCACGGAGCCGGACGGTGGGACCTTGTTATGCCCATGGCAAAGGCTGCGGTGGCCGCCGGCGCCGACGCCCTCATGATCGAGGTGCACACCATGCCCGAGGAGGCCCTCTCCGACGGAGAGCAGTCACTGAAACCGGATAAATTCAGGCTGCTTATGAAGGAACTCAAGGCCGTTGCCCGGGCGGTGGGGAGAACAATATAACAATCGGGGTCGAGGGTTCCAGGGGTCGAGTGAGTTTATTTAATAAACAATGTTCCACCCCTGGGCCCCTTGACCCCTTGAACCCTTTCACTTAATTATGGATTTTAAAAACATAACAATAATCGGAGTCGGCCTTATCGGCGGGTCCTTTGCCCTGTCCCTGAAGAAGGCGGGCTTTGCCGGGACCATAACCGGCATCGGAAGGCGTGAGGAAAACCTGGCAAGGGCGGTTTCAGCGGGGATCATTGACCACTCCACTACGGACCATGCAGCAGGGGTCAGAAATGCCGACCTGGTCGTGCTTGCGTCTTCGGTGGGGCAGTTCGAGAAGATCGCCCGGGACATCAGGAGTCACCTGAAAAGGGGGGCTGTCGTGACTGATGTGGGAAGCGTCAAGGCAGAGATCATTAAACAGCTGGAGCCCCTCATGCCCCCAGGAGTCTTTTTTGTGGGCGGCCACCCGATAGCAGGCAAGGAATGCCCTGGCATGGAAGGCGCGGCCGCCGATCTCTTCACTGACGCCCAGTGTGTCATTACACCCACGGCAAAGACCAACGGCGAGGCCATGGGGAAAGTCATTGACCTCTGGAACATTATCGGGGCAAAGACCGTGATCATGACCCCTGAACAGCACGACCTCATCTTCGCTGCTGTAAGCCATCTCCCCCACGTTGTTTCCTACGCCCTGATCAATACCATTATCGACATCGATAAAAACATCCTCCCCCACGGCGGCAGGGGACTGAGGGACCTGACGAGAATCGCCCTGAGCCCGCCCGATCTCTGGCGGGACATATGTGCCTATAACAGGAGTTCCATTCTCCGGACGCTCAGGTCCTTTTCATCGTCCATCTCGTCCATGATAACCCTTTTTGAGGAGTCAGACTGGCCGGGCCTGGAAAAAGAATTCCTTCGGGCAAAAGAGTCAAGGCACCTCATTGAAACGGATTAGCATCACAAACAGGGGGCCCCTCCGGGGAGAACTTATCTGCCCCCCGGACAAATCCATTTCTCACCGCGCCATCATCCTTTCATCTCTTGCCGAAGGAACAAGCATCGTCCGCAATTTTCTTCGGGCCGAAGACCCCCTGTGCACCCTTGAGGCGTTCCGGCTGATGGGCATTGAGATTGAAGTCAAAAGTCAGAAGTCAGAAGTGAGAGGTCAAAATAATGAAATAGTCGTTAACGGTAAGGGACTGAAGGGTCTCAGGAAACCCGGAAAAGTCATTGACTGCGGCAATTCCGGCACCACCATGAGGATTCTCAGCGGGGTGCTTGCTGGTCAGCCCTTTGCGTCCGTGCTGACAGGCGATTCATCTTTGCGGAGCCGGCCCATGCAGAGGGTCATCACCCCCCTCTCTCAGATGGGCGCGCGTATTGAGTCTGAAAAGGGTGGATACCCTCCGTTGAGGATAACCGGTGCCGCCCTCAGGCCGATCCGGTACGAGTCTCCCGTTGCCAGCGCCCAGGTTAAGTCAGCCGTCCTCCTGGCCGGACTCTACTGCAGCGGCAGGACCACGGTAATTGAGCCCGGAAAGTCCCGAGACCATACAGAGCGGATGCTGGCAGCAGTCGGTGCGGATATCACGGTGAAAGGCCTGGAGGTGAGTGTTCAGGGAGGAAGGGGCCTCAGACCCATGGACATGACCGTGCCGGGGGACCTCTCTTCCGCAGCGTTCTTTATTGTAGCCGGGCTGATTGTTCCCGGGTCTGAGCTGGTCATCAGGAATGTGGGAACTAACCCGACGCGGTCGGGCCTTCTCGATATCCTCGTGCGTATGGGCGCAGAGATCGCGCTTGAGAATGAACGGGACGTCTCCGGGGAGCCAGTGGCCGATATCCGTGTGCGCCACTCCTCCCTGACAGGGATCGACGTGGCCGAAGACCTCGTCCTGCGGGCGATTGACGAATTCCCTATCCTCTGTGTTGCCGCGGCAAAGGCCAGCGGCACAACACGCATAACCGGCGCAGGGGAGCTAAGGGTAAAGGAGTCGGACAGAATTTCCTCCATGGCACAGGAGCTCAGGAAAATGGCTGTTCCAGTCGAGGAGCTTGAACACGGTCTCGTCATCGAGGGACAGCAGGACCTTACGCCGGCAGTGATCTCCAGTTACGGGGACCACCGGGTCGCCATGTCCATGGCAGTGGCGGGACTTACCGAACCGGGCGAGACCATTATTGAGGACACGGACTGTGTGAATACGTCCTTCCCGGGGTTTATGAAAATGGTGGAGAACCTGTCAGCAGAGAAATGAAAGGAGTCATCACCATAGACGGCCCGTCAGGGGCAGGCAAGGGGACAGTGTCAAAGATCCTTGCGAAAAGGCTCGGGTACCAGTACCTCGACACAGGCGCCCTCTACCGTGCCGTGGCCTGGAAAGCCAGAGAAGAAAACATAGACCCCGATAATGAACCGGCGCTTGCAGCACTTCTCAAGGAGATAGACATATCCTTTGAAGGTGGCAGGATATGTGTGGACGGCACGGATGTCACCTCGGCGATCAGGACCGCTGAAATGGGGGAACTGAGTTCCCGCATTTCAGCCCTGCCAGCAGTGCGGGCGGGACTGTTCGCCTTCCAGCGGGCAATGTGCCTTGAGGGCGGCGTGGTGATCGAAGGACGGGACACGGGCACGGCCGTATTCCCCGAAGGGAAAAACAAGTTCTATCTGGACGCCACGCTGGAAGAGCGTGCCCGGAGGAGATATGAGGAGCTGATGGCCAGGGACCCGGAGGCCACCTTGGAGAAAACCATGGACGACATAAAAAAAAGGGACGCACGGGATTCCTCCCGTGACAGCGCCCCCTTGATGAAAACAGAAGACATGATTTATATTGACTCCACGGACCTGTCAGTCAAAGAGGTTGTGAAAAAGATACTGAATCATTTAACGTAAGTCCCGGTCTCTGACCTCTATCCCTGCAGAAAGCCCGGCTGCTGTTAGGGTTCCCGCTGCGGGATCCATCAGATACTGAGTTGTATGCGTTCAGTTCCGGAAAGAGCGCGGCACGGTTTTGCCATGACCACCCTGAATAACGTAATATACTGGATTGTCGCCCTGCTTATCAGGATCATCTGCCGGATCAACGGCGGGCTCGAGATAAGGGGGCGGGAGAATGTACCTGCGGAGGGGGGAGTGCTCGTCGCTGCCAATCACATTAGCTATATGGACCCGCCGCTGCTCGGTGCTGTCGTCCCCCGGAGGGCCACCTTTATGGCGCGAAAGGGTCTCTTTGATGTGCCCGTGATCGGGTGGATGATCAAGAGCGCGGCCTTTCCTGTGGACCGGCAGAGGACCCAACCGTCCACCATCAAGGAGACCGTGAAGAGGCTGAAGCGAGGAGAACTTATAGCCCTCTTTCCTGAGGGCAGGAGAAGCGACACCGGAGAACTCCTGGAGGCGCGGCGGGGCATAGGCATGCTGGTCAGCCTCAGCAGGGTGCCCGTGGTCCCCACGCTGATCATGGGGAGCGACAGGGCGCTGCCCGTGGATGCCCGGTGGATGAAACGGGCAAAGATAACCGTTGTCTTCGGAAAGCCTCTTTTTTTTAGTGCTGCAGCAGAAACAAAAGGACAGGGAGGCCATGAGGCGCATGACGAGATCAGCAGGAGCATTATGGAAGAGATCAGGAAGCTGAGGGAGGCCCATGGAAATTAAAATCGCCCGGAAGGCCGGTTTCTGCTTTGGGGTAAAACGGGCCATTGATATCACCTTTAATCTTGCCGATGAGCACAAGGAAGGCCTCTGTACGTACGGTCCGCTGATCCACAATCCCCAGGTCGTGGAAGAACTGGAGCGCCGGGGCGTGGGAGCTGTTGAGGATCTCAAGGCACCTCACATCAGGACGATCATAATCCGAACCCACGGCGTTTCACCCCGGGTGTATGCTGAAACTTCGAAAATGGGGTATAATGTTATCGATGCAACCTGTCCCTTTGTAAAAAAAGCCCAGAATTTTGCGCAGATACTGAAAAATGAAGGGTACCAGGTCGTCATTGTGGGAGACCGTCACCATCCCGAAGTCCAGGGGCTTATCGGTTTTGCAGGCGGCAGTGCCGTGGTCATCAGTGATGCTGAGCAGCTGCCGGAATTAAAAAAGAAAGTAGGTATAATAGTACAGACGACGCAGTCCTTTGATACCTTTAAAAAGGTAGTAGACAGCGTGATCAGCGCGTGCCGTGAAGTAAAGATATACAATACCATCTGCGACTTCACAGCCCAGCGGGTAAAGGAAACGAAAGAACTGGCGAAGACGGTGGACCTCATGGTTATCGTGGGCGGAAAGAACAGCGCAAACACGAACCAGCTGGTGCATCTCTCAAGGGAAGTGTGTGCCCGTGTGCATCACATTGAAACAGCGAAGGAGCTGAAAAAGGCATGGTTCAAAGGCGTGAAGAAAGCGGGAATCACAGGCGGCGCATCGACGCCGCAGTGGATAATAGACGATGTGGTAAAGAAAATAAGAGAAATTTCTGCGAGGAGGTAATATAATAGATAGTTATGGAAATTCAAATGAATGATTTAGAAAAACTGTACGCCGATTCCTTTAAGGGCCTTCACCCGGGGGCAATAACCAAGGGACGTGTCATACAGGTCAAGCCTGACGGAATTATAGTTGATGTAGGACTCAAGTGCGAGGGGTTCGTCCCCCGCAGTGAACTTCTGGAAAATGAGATTGAAACGCTCAGCGCCGGCGATGACGTGGAGGTATTCATTGAGCGTCTCAGCGATTCAGACGGATTTGTAAAGCTGTCGAGGCAGAAGGCCCAGGGCGTGAAATCATGGGACATGATTGAAAAGGCATTTCAGAAAAGTGAGCCCGTGGACGGCAAAATCACCGGCAAGGTGAAGGGAGGCATGACCGTTAACATCGGCGGCGTCAGTGCATTTCTCCCGGGGTCCCAGATTGACCTCAAGGCTCCGAAGAACACTGACCAGCTGATCGGAAAGAAATACACCTTCAAGGTACTGAACCTCAACCACAAGGGATCCAACGTAATCGTGTCGAGGCGCGTCCTCCTTGAAGAGGAACGGAGCAAACTTCGGGAGAAGACGCTGACCAGGCTTAAGGATGGAGCGATCCTCGAGGGCACCGTCAAGAACCTCACCGACTACGGGGCATTTATCGACCTGGGAGGCATCGACGGCCTGCTCCACATATCGGACATGTCCTGGGGACGTATCAGCCATCCCGGTGAACTCTTCCGCGTGGGTGATACCGTTGAAGTGATGATCCTTTCCTTTAACACCGAAAATGAAAAGGTGACCCTGGGTTACAAGCAGAAAAAGCCTGATCCCTGGGCATCAGTGGAAGAAAAATACCCCCCTGGACAGAAAGTAACAGGGAAGGTGATCACTATTACCGATTACGGTGTGTTTGTTGAGCTCGAAGAGGGCGTGGAAGGGCTCATCCATGTCAGCGAGGTTGACTGGACAGAGAAGAACATAAAGCCCTCAAAGTATTTCTCCATCGGCGACCGGGTAGAGGCAGCCATCCTGAAAGTGAGCAGGGCTGACAAGAGGATCTCCCTGAGCATCAGGCAGCTCAAACCCAACCCGTGGGAGGTCGTGAAGGAAAAGTACTCCGTCGGCCAGAGGATCACCGGGAAGGTAAAAAACTTTGCCGAGTTCGGGACCTTTGTTTCCCTGGACGAAGGGGTCGACGCGCTGCTCCACATATCTGACATGTCCTGGGTCAAGCGGGTCAAGCACCCCTCGGACATGCTCAAAACCGGTCAGGAAATCGAGGTGGAGATCCTGAGCATCGAGCCGGAAAAAGAGAGAATCTCCGTAGGCCTCAAGCAGCTCACCCCTGACCCCTGGACCGGGGACATACAGGCCAGGTACACACTAGGAGACCCCGTCAGGGGGAAGGTCGCAAATATCACTGACTTCGGGGTCTTCGTTGAGCTTGAGGAAGGACTGGAAGGCCTCATCCACATCTCTGAGGTGGAGAAGAAATCCGACGAGAAACTGGAGGACCTCTTCAGCATCGGAGATGAGATAACGGCGCGGGTGATCAATGTGAATCCTGCCGAAAGGAAAATAGATCTCACGACAAAGACAATGATCGGATAGGTCCGCAGGATAATGGCTTACGCAGGGGCACATTCCTTTATCAAAGTCGCCGGGCATCAGGACATCTGAAATGAAAAAGGTACTTATATTTTTCGCCGTTATTTTTGGGATCATCGTCCTCCTCAGCATCTTGATGACCTTTGCAAAGAAAGTCCCCCTGGGGGAAAAGGTCGCCCTCATAGACGTCACGGGAGTCATCATTGACTCTGCCGATATCATAGACGAGATCAAGAAATACGCCAAAGACAGTTCCGTAAAGGCAGTGGTCATCCGGGTAAACAGTCCCGGCGGCGCTGTCGCTCCTTCCCAGGAGATTTACGGGGAGGTGCTGAAGCTCAAGGAAAAGAAAAAGGTTGTTGTCTCCATGGGCGCCGTGGCCGCCTCGGGCGGCTATTACATCGCTGCCCCTGCAGACAGGATCGTGGCAAACGCCGGTACGCTCACAGGCTCAATAGGGGTGATCATGGAAATTCCCAATATGTCAGGCCTGATGGAAAAGATCGGGGTGGAGACCCAGGTTGTCAAAAGCGGAAGGCACAAGGATATTGCCTCGGCATTCAGGACCATGAGCCCCGAGGAAAAGGAGATTCTCCAGAATGTCCTCGACGATGTGCATGATCAGTTCATCAGGGCGGTCTCCGAGGGACGGGGCATCAGTCTCAACGAAGTAAAACAGCTGGCAGACGGACGGATCTTTACAGGGAAGATGGCCAGGGATTTGGGCCTTGTGGATGAGTTGGGAAGCCTTCAGGACGCAATTATGCTTGCGGGATCCCTGACGGGCATCAAGGGGGAACCGGAGGTTGTGACCAAGGAAAAGGAGTTCAGCATTTTCGACCTCCTCAAGGGGAAAATACCTGAGCGCCTGATCGGCAATGCCCTTTCAGGCATTCAGGTGAAATACCTGTTAACGCTGTGATAACGCTTTTTTTTATTGACATTTCAGTTCTGGCATATATAATTTCCATAAGAGGAGGTACACATGACGAAATCAGTTCTTATTGAGAGAATTTCCGAAAAGCTGGAAGGTCTTTCCAAGAAACAGACGGAAGTTATCGTGGAGACTATATTCGAAAGCATTAAGGACGCCCTGGCTCAGGGCGGCAAAGTCGAGATCCGGGGGTTTGGCAATTTCAGGCTCAGAAACAGAAACGCCCGCAAGGCCAGAAACCCCAAGACCGGCGCAGCCGTTGACGTACCTCCCAAGAAAGTCCCTTACTTCAAGGTCGGTAAAGAACTCAGGGAGATGGTTAACAGGAATTTGTAGGCCATCACACCGTTCATTCTCCCGAAATTACGATCTTCAGTTAATGCGTAATCCATGAAAGCCCGGATTCGACCGGGCTTGATGTTCTTTCCCTCCTTCTCAGCCTCTGTCGTACCAAAAATAATTTTATGACATTTGTCATTGACTGCCCCGAAACCTGTGCTATGATGAAGGAGTGAAGAAATTATCGAGAAAAGAAAGGAGAAGTCCTCATGGCAACGCTGCTCTATATCGAATCGTCACCAAGAAAAGACCGTTCTGCTTCAATTCAGATTGCACAGACCTTTGTGGACGAATACCTTGCATCCCACAGGGGTGATTCCGTTGACATCCTCGACCTGTGGGCCAACGAGTTTCCGCCCTTCACAGGCGAAACGATTAACGCCAAGTATGCCATTCTCAACGGTGAAAAACCATCTGAAGCGCAAAGCAGAGCCTGGAGGCCTGTTGAGATACTGATTGACAACTTCAAAAAGGCTGACAAGTATCTCTTCTCCCTGCCCATGTGGAACTTCGGCATCCCCTACAAGCTGAAGCACTACGTGGACATCCTTGTTCAGCCGGGCTATACATTCAGCTTTACGCCTGAGGAAGGCTATAAGGGCCTGGTGACGGGGAAACCCGTTGCCCTCGTGTACACGCGGGGCGGGGCATACAAGGCTGGCACTGAGGCAGCGAGCCTTGATCTGCAGAAGACCTACATGGAACAGGTCCTCGGTTTCATCGGCTTCAGGGACATCAGGTCCATTGTCGCCGAGCCCATGCTCATGTCCACCCCTGAAGATAAAAAGAAGATTATCGCAGCCGCGCAGGATGAGGCACGGAAGATGGCAAAAGCCTTTTAACCCCTGCTCCCGGGGGACACGACATCACACCCCCCAGGCCACAACCGTAAGAGGAAGCTAATGGACGCACATGTTATTTCTTCACAATTTCCATTTAAATCGCACTACGTAACCGTCCATGGCCACGAAATACACTACATTGATGAAGGAGCAGGGGACCCGGTCCTGTTCCTCCATGGCAATCCAACCTCTTCCTACATATGGCGTAACATCATTCCTCACATCTCTGAACAGGCCCGCTGCATAGCCATGGACCTGATAGGCATGGGAAAGTCAGACAAACCTGATATTGCGTACCGCTTTGTAGACCACGCAAAGTATGTCGATGCCTTCATTGGAAAACTGGGTTTAGAAAACATAACCCTTGTCCTGCACGACTGGGGCTCTGCCCTGGGATTTTATTACGCCATGGGTCATGAAGACAACATCAAGGGTATGGCCTTCATGGAGGCGATCCTGAAGACCGCCGCATGGGCCGACTTTCCGGCAGGATTCAGGATCGGGTTCCGGCTTTTCAGGACCCCTGTCATCGGGTGGTTCATGATTATAGCCATGAACATGTTTGTCGAGAAGATCCTCCCCAAAGCGATTGTCCGTCCCTTAAGCGGTGAGGAAATGGATCATTATCGGGAACCCTTCAAAACCATGAAAAACCGCAAACCTGTCTGGCGATGGCCTAATGAGATCCCCATTGGCGGGAAGCCGGCCGACGTTGCAGCTTTAGTCGAGCATTACAGCAGGCTCCTGCAGCAGTCTGAACTACCGAAACTGCTGTTCCATGCGCATCCCGGCGGGATCATCGGTGCCGACATGGTTACGTGGTGCACACAGAACCTCAAAAACCTTAGCACCATAGATGTTGGCAGGGGCATTCACTACCTTCAGGAGGATAACCCTCACCTGATCGGCTCAAAACTGGCGAGATGGTATAAAGCCCTCTGATGGCTACCCGACACTCCGAAAACGAGGGGGAAAAAAGCCTTTCAGGACATCAGCAGAAATCCCCTGCTGATCATCATGTCCTCTATTTTTCTGACGTGCTGCTTTTCAGCAGCAATGATCCTCTCATTCAGAGATTGATAATTAGATGCAAAGAGATTTGCCGACAGTTCATTGGTAAACGTTTCAACCATTGATTCCTCAATCTGCAGGGCCAGACGGAGGGCCTCTTCAAGCGTGATGGCGCTGGATTTGACGCGCCTGAATGTGCCCCGCACGAATTCCAGTGTTTTTACAATGGATTCCAACGAAGGCAGCAGGCTCTCCGACGGCAGCAGTTCTATTGCGTCGGCCCGGCCGCCCTCTGACATCCAGAATGAATGCTCCAGTTCATCGGTGTACAGGTCTTGCCAGAACGCCTTTTCATTGGGAAACAGGTCAGCGAATGTCATATAGACCGTTGCAACGTCCTCCTCAACCGCCCTGCAGCCATTGATCACGCCCTGTAGTTCCATAATGTCATCAGGTGATACTGAGGTGGTTTACTTTTTCACCTATATTACCCGCGGGCCCGCTTATTTTCAAGGGTGTATGAAGCTGTCAGTTTTCAGCACAAAGCCGCAGAAGCGCAAAAGAGCGACCAGGCAGGGCCCGACAGAAAGCGTGGCCCCGCTCTTGTTGAGCATCCCCGTATGTGATACCATTTAATCAGAAGGAGTGCGGGCATGAAGATTCTCCTTGCAACCGATGGTTCGGAGTGCGCAGACCGGGCAGCGCTGTTTCTTACACGCTTCCCCTTTTCTGCCCGGGACGAAATCACGGTCCTCCATGTCATCACCGAGGTCCCCTATGAGGACGATGCCTACGCGAACATCAAGCGTTTTTTTAAAGGGGTATCTCCCCGGATCCTCGAGTCATCGGCAAAAATCCTGAAGACACTTGTATCAAAGGTCACCCTGCGGGAGGAGGAAGGTTCTCCTGACAGCATGATCATGAATGTGGCAGTCAACGAGGGCTTTGACCTGATTGTCATGGGCACGCGGGGGATAACAGGGATGAAGTCCCTCTTCCTCGGAAGTGTTACCCGGTCCGTTGCCATCACCTCATCAGTGCCAGTCCTCGTGACCCGGCAGACCCAGTGGGGCCTTTCCCCGCCCATGAAAGTCCTGCTGGCAACAGACGGCTCCCCCTCAGCAGAGGCTACCGCCAGGCTGTTGACGCACCTGCCCTTCCCCTCTGACACAGCGTGTATGATTGTCCAGGTGCCATGGTCAGCCTACTCCCGCATCCCGGAAAAGTTTGCCCCGGGTGTTGATGAGAAAATCGGTGAGGACTTTGCGTGGATCAGATCCATGGAGCATGAAAAGGCCCGCCATATTATTGAGCAGTCCAGTGAAATAGTGGGCAGCTCATTTTCTCGCCTGGAAAACCACATTGTAACGGGAGATCCTGCATCTGAGATCCTGAACGCTGCTGAACGCTTCCATGCAGACATCGTCGCCGCCGGATCAAGAGGATTGAAGGGCATCAGGGGGGCCATGGGCAGCGTGTCCAGAAGGATACTCAGTCATGCCCGGTGCCCGGTGCTGATCGGAAAGGCCCCAAAGGAGCAGGAGCAGGAGTTCCTGTCCATGGCCGTTCACACAGGCAATCAGGTGGCAGAATAACCCAGGGGGATCAAAGCAATGATGCATGGCCACAGCAGGAAGGCACATCATAAAAAATCACCGGGAGGCAGTGAGCTGATAAAATTCCAGGAAAAGTCCGGAGTGGAAACGGCTGCCCAGAAGGCAGCCCCGAAACTGGAGTTCGTGCTCAAATGTGATTCTTCGGGAAGCCTCGAGGCAGTCAGTGAGAGCATTGCAAAGTTACCCTCTGCCAGTGTGGAGATCGCCATCATACACAGCGGGATCGGCGCGATCAACAAATCGGATATCCTGATTGCCGAAACGGGAAGCAGGATGATTGCCGGGTTTCAGGTCGATGTCCTGCCCGGCATAGAACAGGAGCTCAGGGAGCACGCGGTCGAGGCGAGGCTCTACCGTGTGATTTATACCCTGACCACGGATATCAGGGATATGGCTGAACGCCTTGTTCCCTCTGCTCCCGCTGAAGAGATACTGGGAACCGCACGGGTGATCGCCCTTTTTAAGAGCAGCCGCAGGGGCATCATCATCGGTTGTGAAGTGACGGAGGGATCCCTGACCCTTGGCAGCCGGTTTCGCGTTATCTCGGCAATGGGCCCGGTCTACACGGGAAGAATAGAGTCAATGCACCGGGAAACCAGTGCCGTGCAGAAGGCCCTTCCCGGCCACCAGGTGGGGATTAAAATACGTGATTTCAGCCGGGTAAAAACAGGGGACCTAGTGGAGAGCTTCCGCCCGTCTCCCGTGAAAACAGCCCCTCCCTGGAAGCCGGGCGGAAAAATCATCAGAGTCAGCTGAGAGGGGGTTTGATTCTGGGGAAAAACAGGTTATAATAGAAGTAGAAGAAAGTGCGATTCTCTGAAGCGGATTAAGCTGACAGCCAGGCAAACCGGCTTCGGAGCGGGAGTTGGAGGCCAGTGGCCAGCCTCTCACGAGCAGAGGAAAAGGAACAACTCCATATCACTCCAGGATGAGCTTAAGGGTAACCTTATCAGAGCATCGCATTTTCTCTTTTTTTTTATTTTCTTTCCCCCCTGTGCTCAGCACCGTCATTCGTCTCCCTTTCGAGATGCAGCAAATCTGTTGGGCTCCACCTTGTGAGCATGAACAAAGCTGCCAACCAGGTTGGTGCACGAAGGAAAATAGTGCGCCACCCGGGAAAAATCTTCCCCCTGCGAATGTGTGGACGTTGAACTACCTCAGTTATATCTCCTTGTACTTCCTTATGTTCCGGCAAAGGGGGGCCCGGAAAAATCCTTTCCCCTTACAGGCACAGTTCTTGCGATCCATGGCCCGAACCCCTCACGGGGGATATCGGGAAACCAGGAGGGACGATGAACATAGTCGCCAGAGCAGTTGTCGCCATGTGCGTGGTATTATTTGCCACAGCAGTATTCCGGGATATCGGCCTGTCCATGATCTTCAACATTGACGCCTTTTTGATCGTCGCGGGAGGTGCGACCATAGCCCTTTTTGCGGCATTCCCCCCTGAAAGAATAAAGACGACCGTTTCCGAAATTAAGCGGGCCTACACGCGGAGGCCGGGCAAGGATGATCTCATCGATGAAATCATTGCGATTAGCAGAATGCATATGAAGACAACCGTTCGGTCCATGGAAAACCGGATGATGACTCTGGACAATGACTTTCTGAAGCTTGGCGTGAGGCTGCTCGTCGGCGATTACCGCGGACAGGAAATCAGAAACATCATGGATCGGGAGATGATGCTGGCAATGATCACCAGGAGTCACAGCCAGAACATGCTCAGGACCCTGGCCCGTATTACCCCCTCTCTGGGGCTCGCGGGAACGGTCATCAGCCTGATCAGGATGTTCAGGAATCTCGAGTCCCTTGATGCCGTGGCGCCCATGATGGCCGTGGCGCTTATGTCCACCTTGTACGGCGTGATCATCGCCAACCTGATTATGCTGCCCCTCTGTTCAAAGCTGAAAGAGAGGGCCATTGAATCAGAAGCCCTCATGAACACGGTGATCGAGGGGATACTGGCGATTCACCGCGGCGAACATCCCCTGAAAATCGAGGAGCGGCTGCGTGGCTGCCAGGAACACTATGGGGCCTCTTCAGCACCTGAGGAAGGCAGGATCGCTGTTCATCCCGCGGCCTTTGCGGCAGAGTTCGCCGTCAATAACGAGAGCTGAATGAAAGAAACACCAGCAACGGCAGACTGCTCCCGCTGCGGAAAAGACCTGTGGACTCCCCGATGGGGGCTCGCTGCAGCAACGGAGGAGTCGGGGGATGATGACAACAACTGGCTTGTGTCCTTCAGTGATGTCCTCTCACTGCTGCTCGTTTTTTTTATCATGTTCTTTGTGCTCACGAAAAACCCCGGCAATGTCAGTGAGGAAGCAGTCCCCCAGGAGCAGGAGATCGCACTGCCGGTACAGGAACCGTTCCCCACTGAATCACCTTCGGAAGAGAAAAAAATAGAACAGGAAGTCGCCTCGGGGTTTACCAGCCCCGATCTGGGAAGAGACCTTTCCGTTTCATCCACCGACAGGGAGATCATTGTCACCGTGGGTGAACGGATCACCTTCATGCCCGGTGAAGCGGAACTGCTCCCCGGTTTCATGCCCGTGCTCGATCATATCGCCGCAGTCCTCGAAGGTCATCCCCGGGTACAGGTGGATATCATCGGGCATACCGATAATGTGCCCATTCACACCCCCCTCTATCCGTCGAACTGGGAACTTTCCGTTGCACGGGCAACGAGTGTCCTCGCCTACTTTATCCAGGAGCGTTCTCTCGACCCGTCCCGCTTTTCCGTAAGCGGGTATGGAGACCAGCGGCCGACAGTTCCGAACAACACCCCCGACGAGCGGGCCCAGAACAGGCGGGTGGAGATCAGGCTCATCAGGGCCGGGGCCTGACCTGTCCTTCCTGTATTAAGCCTCCCTCATTGTGGTATCATTATGGGCGCAGGTATTTTCGGAAAGGGCAGTTCCCCGCATCAAAAAACCAATGCCAGGCAAAGTGTACATCGTCGGCGCAGGACCGGGCGATATCGGACTGTTCACGGTAAAGGGCCTGAAATGTCTTCAGCGAGCTCAAGTCGTGGTCTACGATTTTCACCTCAATGCCCAGATCCTGAACTATATTAATCACGACGCCGAGTTCATCTACGCCGGGAAACGGGGCGGCCAGCACCACATGACCCAGGACCAGATCAA
>CP070788.1:2156938-2165387 GCA_020346765.1 Nitrospiraceae bacterium | reverse complement strand
CTGCCATCTTTTTCCTCTTCTTCCTTATATGTCATTTATTTATCACATAAATCAGAGCAAGGCAAGATCAGCCGATGTTCCACCCGTACCAGCAGATTCACCAGTTCCATTTCTAAAACTGCTATAGCCTCTGAAACGGTTAAAACCGCTGGAACAAAGTCTTTCATTGCCCCTCGCCTGTCGCCCATTTCCGTCTTTGTTTGCCGTCTGTCCATCCGTTCTTCCGCGTTTCCCCACCTCCGGGGTTTAACTCCGACAGGCCCTGCTCCTTGCATCCTCAAAAATGATCTGATACATTACCGGTGATGGCAACGCCCTTAACAAGAGAACACAAGAAGCCGGTTGATAAGGGGTTAAGACCGCAAGAAACAGGACATGTCACCGCAGCGGGAGGGAATAATGAGCGAGCATTTTGATATATGGTCTTTAACCGTCATTACCGTCACCTTTATCCTTTTTGGAGCGGCCTTGTTCACTGAAGGGTTTACCCACGATTTGCTTTTAGAGGCTGGCATTTTTCTCGTGTCCGTAAAACTGATTGTCATGGCATATAAAAGCAGCGTGGCGAGCAAAGAAATCAGGAAAGAGCTGCGTGATATTAAAAAAATGCTGGAAACGAAGGAACCGGTTTAACCAGATTCAGATTCAGTATGCTGCAGCACCATGTATATGATCCCTATCATCAGCAGGTTTCAAAGCCCGGCTTTTGGAGGCTGAAACCATCTGATAAAACGTATGCTTCAAAGGCCAGAATAAAGACAGAAAAAAAGTTTGGGCTTAAGGAAGAACAGCGTATTCTCTGCAAAAAATGCATTACCGCTATAACGTCTCCTGAACATATCATCACGGTGAACGACCATCACAGGCACACCTTTTCCAACCCTGCAGGCATCACCTATCACATCGGCTGTTTTTCGGCCGCTGTCGGATGTCTTGTCCATGGTGCGCCAACCATTGAGCACACCTGGTTTGCAGGCTTCCGCTGGAGTTTTGCCCTCTGCTCAGGATGTCTCATTCATCTGGGATGGTATTATCAGAACGGGGATGAAAGTTTCTTCGGTCTAATCCTCGATCTTCTCGTTGGGGCATCAGCGCATTACTAGTACGTTCATAAATAAAGGAACATGTCGTGTCATTCCGGCTGAGGAGGGAATCCATGGTTCGACAGGGCTTGTCCTGAGTAGGTGTCGCACTTCAGCAGGCTCTGTCGAAGGTGAATTTCCGGGTCAAGCCTGCCTCCCGGCAGATCTTTTCTAGGGATTTGCAGGGAATCTCAGGGGCTCCAGAGATAGAGGAAGGACACTCCGGACAGGGGTGCAATACTTCCCGTGGACTCACCGGCCACCTGCAGGAGAGACAATTCGCGCGCGGGCAGTGATGCATAGATTGAGCCCTGATATTCGCCGTGCCGGGTGTAGGAAACGACCCGCGCCTCTTCGATACCGGCAGACTCTTTCAGGTGAGCGATCACGTCATCCAGATAGGCGATTTCATCAATGAGATGCTCTGCAAGAGCGGTCCCTGCTGTGTAGATGCGTCCGTCGGCAAGGGCCTCAATGTCCTGGCGCACCAGCACTCCCCCCTGCCGGGCAAGAACAACCCCCACAAAGCGCTGATGCAGCTCATCAATGATGGACTGCACAATCTGCCGCTCTTCAGGGGTCAGCTCCCTGAAGGGAGAAAAGAGGTCTTTTTTATCACCTGACTTGACCGTCTCCTCTTCGATCCCCAGTTTACCCATCAGGCCTTCTACGTTGAACTTCATGGCGATAACGCCGATGCTCCCGGTGATGGCGGCTGGGTGCGCATAGACCCGGTCAGCAGCAGCAGCAATGTAGTACGCACCGGACGTCCCCATCCCTGTGATGCAGGCGTACAGGGGGACTTTCTTTCTTTCCCGGAAGTTCATCAACTCGTGGTAAATGATATCGGAGGCAGTGACCGTGCCCCCCGGCGAATGTATCCTCACGATCACACCGGTCATGTCCCTGTCTTTTTCGGCCTTCCGGAGGGCCTCCCGCATCTCCGCCACCTGGGACGGCCTCTTTTGAATCTTCAGCCGGTCGCTCCGCTCTGTTTCAGAGATAAAGCCCGAGACGTCAAGGATCAGTATCTTCGGGCGGCCCTCTCCTTCAATGACCTGCTCCTCAAGGGGACGCATGGTCTGAAGGACCGAAACATTGACATAGGCACACCCGGAAACAAGGAGCAGAGAGAGTATGGCCTGTATAGCACCAGGCAGGCTTCTCCCTTTCCTGAACCGGAAAAGAGGGGCCCTGGCCTTCACCGCGCTACTCTCCGCCATACCTGTCCCGGTTGTATATCGTCTGCGCGGTGCTGTCCATGGATACGGATACGAATACGTCCGTACCGTCAAGCCGGTAGGTAATGTCGAGGATATCTGACGCGCCGTACAGAAGAATATGATAGAGCGGCCTCACATCATGGCCGATCACTTTTCCCTCACTATCACGGATAGTGCCCCAGCGGTGCCTCTGGCCTGCCATAAATCTCAGCACTTCCTGCCGTGCCTGATCTGCCGAAATGTTCCTCTTCACGGTGTACAGATGGGAGGACCCCGTTATAGAAAATGTATACCCGTCTCCTTCGATGTCCATAATGGCCACCTGCAGGGGGGTATCAGTGCCGTACAGGAAAAGCGTGACCATGCCTCCGGGCGCTGACTCATCAGCCGGTTCTGTCCTGAGATACGTGCCGGGAGCGCAGGAGACAAGAACCATCACCATTAAAACCACTGCCGCGCGGATGTTTTTCGCAAACTCGAGAGCGTTCATCCTCTTTCACCTCCTCTCCCTCTATTATGTATCACAAATTCCGCATTCTGACAAGCGGCTTGAAAGACTTTGTTCCATCAGATCCAGATGTTTCAACTGCTTCAGCAGTGGAACTGCGGGACCGGAGGATGCGGGAAAGCGGGAAAGATAGAAGACGGCGAAAGGCAATGGGCGATTGGCAAGACAATTTCTGTTTAAATCACACTGCTCCGGGCCTCATGCCTGAATTATGCTGCTACAGGCTCCCTCTCTTCCGGTATTCATCCACATACCGTTTCAGGGCCCTGAAAAAGATCCAGTCAAGGGAAACGCTGTTGTCAGCAGCGATCTGCATCATGTCTTTAACCAGCTGTTTTTCAGGGGACGGCTGTTCAGGAGAAGCCTTGCCTTTTTCTCCCGCTTCAGCCTGTTCACCCTCTGCGCCGTGCCTCTTCCTGTGCTCCCGCTTGAGGAGATCAATAAGGCCTGCCACATCAGCCGATTGAACAGCATTCACCACATCATCGGGGGGCTCTGCTGCCGGGGGGGCCTCCTGAGCAGCTTCCTCAGATAGTTCAGAAGCCTCCCCGCTCTTACGGGCAGGGGAGGGAAAGCCGGCGCCGGGCACCATGCCAGTCATGCCCATCATCATATCGGCGAGTTTCCGCGCGTACTCGCTGCCAGGCATTTCCTGTTCCAGAAACTCATCGAGTTTCCCCTCTGACATGGCCATGGCCATCCGGTCAGCAAGGAGGGGCTCATCGTCCCTGTTCTCTTGGAACCGCTTTTTTTGGCCAAAGGGCGCTGAGGGTGGTTTTGGCAGGCTTTTTTTCTTTTTGGGCATGATATTCTTCCACTGATGCTTTTTTACTATATCATATAATGCGTAAAAGACGGGCAGGGGGCGATAGGCTATGGTACGACCATTTCTTTTAAATCCCTGTGCCCATGGCCGATTGCCCCGTGCCTCTCGCCCGGAGTGTGATATAGTAAAGACAATCAAAGGAGGATATCCATGAAAAAGTCCCTGGGAGCAAAAACCATTGTCTATCCGACGCCGGTCTTTGTTGTCGGCACCTACGATAAAGAGGGGAAGCCCAATGTGATGACCGCATCCTGGGGTGGCATATGCTGCTCCAGCCCGCCCTGCATAGCCGTTTCTCTGAGGAAGGCAACCCACTCGTACGGGAACGTGGTAGAACAGAAGGCCTTTACCATAAACATCCCTTCCGAGACCTATGCCCGTGAAGCCGATTATTTCGGCATTGTCTCGGGAAAGAACACGGACAAGTTCGGTGCAGCGGGGCTCACGCCTGTAAAGAGCGATCTCGTATCAGCGCCCTATATCAGGGAATTCCCCTTTGCCCTGGAATGCAGGCTGCTCCATACCATTGAAGTGGGTCTTCACGTCCAGTTCATCGGTGAAATCCTGGACATCAAGGCCGAGGAATCGGTTCTCAATGAAAAAGGCTCTCTCGATATTGAAAAGGTACAACCCTTTCTCTTTGCCCCGGAAGCCCGCACCTATCACCGGGTGGGATCTGTTCTTGGCAAGGCCTTTTCCATTGGCAAAGAGATTGAGATGAGGTGAGCCAGGGTGTCTTGAGGCTTACTTACTGGAACTTATCTCAATAGGTCAGATGAAAAAATTATACTGATCATTCCCGTAATCATCATAGCGCCGCCCGAACCTGACAGTAGTCCCGGGCAGCGTCTCTTCCTTCGGGATTTTATCCTGACCTTCCAATTGGCTGCCCCCAGCCTCGTTCTCTATTTTCTTCTCGTATCCCTGTAAACTCCCTACAAGGCAGTTGAGGACATTCGTTGAAATATCAATAATCTGGTTTTCAGTAAACCCTTTCTTCCTCAAGACACGGTAGAAGGCCTTTGCAACGACCCTTGCCCCCTTTTGGGTATCTTTCGCAGCAAGATCGATGATTTTCTCAAGGCTTCCATAATTCATCGCGCTCCCCCTGATGATGCAGGCATCCCGTTGATGGAATACCCCGACGTTTTATAAGCAACCTCAGAATGCTCTTTTATATCACACAATCCGGGTAAAGTCCAATCATATTTTTATTGTGCTGCCGGGATCTTCTGCTACAATGTTGAAGAGGACGCCTTTATGGGTGATCGATGGATAGTCAACAGATCGGGATCAGTGGTCGCTGAATTCCTTGCCCGGGAGCTGAGAAACAGCATAGGCGGTGAAGTCCTGCGCCCCCATGACGCACAGTATGATGCGGCGAGGAAGGTCTGGAACGGGATGATCGATAAATACCCGTCACTGATCGTGTATTGCAGGGACAGAGCCGATGTCATCACGGCAGTCAACTTTGCCCGGGCAAATGATGTCCTCGCTGCGATACGCAGCGGCGGGCATAATGTTGCCGGCAATGCCGTATGCGATAGCGGAATGGTCATTGACCTTTCTCTCATGAAAGGGGTCAGGGTACTGGAGAATTCACGCGCCGCTGAGGTGCAGGCGGGCCTGGTTCTGGGAGAGCTCGATGCAGCAACACGGTCCTTTGGCCTCGCGGTTCCCCTTGGTATCGTCTCCCGGACAGGCGTGGCAGGCCTGACCCTTGGCGGCGGGATCGGATGGCTCATGCGCAAATACGGCCTGACCTGCGATAACCTCCTCTCTGCTGACATCATCACTGCCGGCGGCCGGAAGCTGAGAGCCAGCGCAGATGAAAACCCCGACCTCTTCTGGAGCGTCCGGGGCGGAGGCGGGAACTTCGGCATAGCAACGTCGTTCACGTTCAGTCTTCACCCCGTTGACCATGTTACAGGGGGAATGGTGCTCTACCCCCTGGACAAGGCCGGAAAGGTCCTCCGCTTTTATCGGGATTTCATCGAGTCTGCTCCTGATGAACTTACCACCATGGCTGCCCTTATGAAGGCTCCCCCTCTGTTTCTTATCAGGGGGCTGCAGGAGGAGCCGATGATAGCCGTTCATGTATGCCATTGCGGCAGCCCCCGTGAGGGAGAGTTGGTGCTCAGGCCCCTGCGCACGTTCTGCACACCCCTGCATCACATGATCAGGGTGATGCCCCATTATGAGCATCAGTCCATGCTGGATGCCGGAGCCCCTCCGGGGCTGCTGAACTACTGGAAGTCCGCCTACGTCACGTCCCTGGATGATACGCTCATTGATATGATTGTAGATAATTTTCATCGCGCTCCCTCTCCTCTGACCCAGATACATCTCCAGCACATGCGGGGCGCGGTGAGTGCTGTTGAGGAGCATGAAACCGCCTTCAGCAACCGAAATGCGTTATGCGTAATGAATATTGTCTCCAAGTGGGTAGATCCCCGGGAATCAGAAAGAAATATCATCTGGACGCGGGCATTCGCTGAAGCAATAAGACCGTTCAGTTCCGGTTCTTACGTTAATTTTATGGCTGATGAAGGGAGGGAAGGAACAGGATCAGCATACAGCACCACCCATTATCATCGCCTTGCCGCGCTGAAGAAAAAGTACGACCCTGATAACTTTTTCAGCCTGAACCAGAACATAAAGCCCGCTCCCTGACCATGATCATCAGGGGGAGGATTCCGTCTACAACGAGGCAGCGTCGAAGGTGTTGCACTGCGCCAGGTCCCCTGACTGGATACCGCTTCTGAACCAGCGGGCCCGCTGCTCGGAACTCCCGTGGGTAAAGGACTCGGGGACTACGTACCCCTGTGACTGCCTCTGAATCCGGTCGTCGCCGATGCTGCTCGCTGCCCGGAGGGCCTCTTCCACGTCGCCCTCCTCAAGGATTTCTCTTGCACGGTCAGCATGATAGGCCCAGATCCCGGAAAAACAGTCGGCCTGCAGTTCCAACCGGACGGAAAGGTCGTTTGCTTCTGCCTGGCTCACACGACGCTGCATTGACCGGACCTGATCAGAGATGCCGAGCAGGTTCTGAACGTGATGGCCTATCTCATGGGCAATGACATAGGCCTGGGCAAAATCCCCCGGCGCCTGAAAGCGATGCTTCAGGTCGCGGTAAAACTGAAGGTCGATATAGACCTTCTGGTCAGCGGGACAGTAAAAGGGGCCCACGGCTGCCTCAGCAAACCCGCAGGCCGATTCAACAGCCCCGGTAAACAGGACGAGCCTGGCCTCCCGGTACTCCTGGCCGCCCCGCCTGAAGATCTCATGCCAGGTGTCCTCCGTGTCTCCCAGCACAACGGAGACGAAATCACCCATTTCAATTTCCTCAGCGGACATCTCCTCAGGGCGGGACCGGGGGACGCTGACCATGGTCGTGTCCCGGGTGAGAAACACCGAGGGATCAATGCCAAAATACAGGGCCGCCAGCACAAGAACAATTGTCCCGATCCCTCCGCCTGCCATCCCGCGGGAAATCCGCATCCCCCGGCGGTCCTCCACATTGTCACTTCTTCGTCCTGTTTTCCAGCGCATGTGACACCCCTTCAGTCCTGTTTAATAGCCCTGATGTTGCCTTGCCCGCCTCCCGGCGGCGAATGTAGCAATGTACGCAAGTAATTCCTTGCCAGCCTCCCCTTTGTGCCTGCCATTGGTATGGAACTTCGCCGTGGAGAATGTGTGTTCACCGTCACCCCGTTCAAGAGCGCTCTTTCCCCTCCTCGAATATATTGTAGCAGACACGTCCTGCAGCGGATATGGTGGAGGCCCCGGCTCAGGGGGGCCAGGCACAGAGGGTGATATAATAGAAAAAGGCACGGAAAGGAGAGCTCATGATCAGGAAAATTACGGACATATTCAGGGAAAAGGAAAGGACGTTTTCATTCGAATATTTCCCGCCCAAGACACCGAAGGGCGTCGAAAAGCTCTACGGCACTATAAAGGAGCTGGACGCCCTGGGACCTGACTTTGTCACCGTCACCTACGGTGCGGGCGGATCATCGCGGGGAACGACCATGGAGATCTGCGCGGAGATTCAGAAGCGCTTTGACACCCCAGTGGTGCATCACTTTACCTGTGTGGGCCACAGCCAGGCAGAGCTGAGGGAGATCATCCTTGAGATGAAGAGAAACAACATACAAAATATCCTTGCCCTCAGGGGCGATCCACCGTAAAACGTTGAAAACTGGGCCCCTGCCCCTGACGAGCTCACATACTGCTATCAGCTCATCGACATGATCAGGGAGATTGACAGGGACTTTTTCAGTATCAGCGTTGCCGGCTTTCCCGAGGGGCATATCAATTGCCCGGACAGGGAGACGGACACAAAATACCTCAAGATGAAGATGGACCACGGCGGTGAATTCGTGATAACCCAGCTCTTCTTTGATAACAGCGTTTACACGGAATACCTGCAGAGGCTTAAAACAGCCGGTGTGAACGCCCGCGTGATTCCTGGCATCCTCCCTGTTACAAGCTACGATGGGCTGATCAAGTTCTGCACCATCTGCGGCACCACGATCACGAAGGAGGGGCATGATATCTTTAAACCCATCAGCGACGACGAAGAGGCGACGCGAAAGGCTGGCGTCGAGTTTGCTTTCCGCCAGTGCCAGGACCTCCTGGACCGGGGATCGTCAGGGCTCCACTTCTTTACCCTGAACAAGGTGGAGCCTCTGAAGGAAATCTGGACACGGCTGGGGCTTTAAGAGGCTGGGGCAAAATGCCGCCTATGAGTAAAAGGCCCGTCTGAAGGCAACTACATAGGCATAGACAATCGCCGCAATAAGCATTA
>CP070788.1:2134073-2156838 GCA_020346765.1 Nitrospiraceae bacterium | reverse complement strand
GGGGTGGAGCACATTATAGCCCCGCATCTTTTTATAGCGCGTGATCACGTCACCGATGACATAGTTGCGCACATGGCCCATGTGGATCCTGCCCGAAGGGTAGGGAAACATCTCCAGGCAGTAGAACTTGGTGCGTCCCGGGTCTTCCGTCACCACAAAGAGGCCCTGCTCCTCCCAGAAATCCTGCCATTTTCTTTCGATTCCCTGCGGGTTATATCGCTCTTCCACGCGCGGCCTCTTCCCATGCTTGACAATGGTTTTCATCCATGCTGAAGCGCACAGCAATCCCTTCTTAAAGTGTGTATTGTACCATAATCACCACGGCAAAACAGCACCGTCCGCACCATCATTACCTGTTGGATTTTAAATTTAATTTAGTGCTATACTACCTCGTAATTTTGCTCAGCAAGCGGGCACGAAAGGTCATTCGCGCGCGCAGAGAGCCGTTATTGGCTGAAACCTTCATGGAGCAATCCCCGCGTTTGCGCCGGGGTCATAAAGGGTGGTATCAATGCACAGGAAAACATCATACGCTCCCGTTGTCAGGTATCCTGCCGGACTGTTGACTGCTGTGATGGCCCTGCTGCTTATCATCTTTGTTGCGGCCTGTCCGGTACCGGCCCAGACCGAGCCTCTTATTAAGATGATTGAGATCACGGGGAACAGGAAGATAAGCACAGACACGATTATCTCAAAAATTACGAGCACGGAGGGCCTTCCCTTTTCCAAAGCTGCCGTACAGGAAGACATCAGGAAGATTTACAGCATCGGCTACTTTGAGGACATTACCGTTGAGATCGATTCGTTTGAAGGGGGGGTGAGGCTTATTTACACCGTTCGGGAAAAGCCCTCCATTGTCAGCATCGACTTCCAGGGGAACAAGAAGTTTGAGGCCAGCGAACTCAGGGAAAAAATAACCCTGACCGCCGGCGCCGTGGCAAATCCCGCCCTCATCACCGATAACGGGAAAAAACTCCTGTCCTTTTACCAGTCTGAGGGGTACTGGCTCGCGGAGGTCGTACCCCTGGTCAGGGAAGTCTCCCCCGAATCAGCGGCCGTAACCTTCCAGATAACCGAGGGGAAGAAAGTAAAAGTGAGCAAGGTCACCATTGAGGGCAACAGGGCTGTCTCCAAAGGCGATATTCTCGACGTCATGAAGACACGGAAATGGTGGATCTTCTCATTTCTCACAGGATCCGGCGTCTACCGGGAAGAAGACATGCGTGATGACATTGCCAGGATCAAGGCCTTGTACCAAAGCAAAGGCTATCTTTATATAGCCGTCTCTGAACCAGCGGTGACTCTGAGCCCTGACAAAAAAAAGCTGACCGTCTCCCTTTCTGTGTCGGAAGGGGACCAGTACAGCGTTGGCTCGCTGAAGATCAGGGACAATACTGTCATATCAACGGAAGAACTGATGGAAGGGGTTGAAACAGCGCCCGGGAAGGTCTTCAACAGGACGGCCCTCAGGAACGACATCGACAGGATCATTGACAGGTACATGGACCGTGGATACGCACGGGCCGATGTGAATCCCGTTGTCGATGTCAACCGGGACAACCTGACAGCCGACATCACCCTTGCCGTATCCGAGGGCAGCCTTTACAGGATCGGCAGGATCAACATCAAGGACAACATCAAGACCCGGGACAAGGTCATCAGGAGAGAAGTAAGGCTTGACGAGGGTGATATCTACAACAGGAGCCTCCTGAAACGGAGTTATCAACGAATCAACAATCTCAACTATTTTGATACCGTTGATATCCAGTCAACACCCCGCGCCGACGAGGAACTCATGGACGTGGATATCAAGGTCAAGGAAAAAATGACGGGGATGCTGAGCCTGGGCGGAGGATACAGCTCCACGGACAAGTTCATGATCATGGGAGAATTAACCCAGACCAACCTCTTCGGCAGGGGGCTTCAGCTGAAGCTCAAGGCTGATTTCAGCTCCCGCAGGACAAACTACAACCTCTCCCTCAGGGATCCCTGGTTCATGGACAAGCCCATATCCGCTGCTGTCGGCATTTATAATGAAGAGGTGGATTACGACGATTATGACAAGAAAGCCACGGGAGGCTTTGTCGCCTTTGGTAAGGAACTGAGCGAATATGTGGGCGGCAACATCAAGTACACGCTGGAGGAGGTGGAAATCACCGAGGTCTCCGAGGATGCCTCGTCCCTCATCAAGGACCAGGTGGGATCGAGTCTCACGAGCAGCATCAGCCCCTCAATCTGGAGAGACACGAGGGACGAATACATTGATCCCACCGAGGGATCGAGAAATGCCCTCTACCTCACACTCGCCGGGCTCGGGGGGGACAATTACTTTTACAAGGGAGTGGTTGATTCAATGTGGTACTTCCCGGTAATATGGGGTACGACGTTCAGCGTCCGGGGACGATACGGCTATGCAGAAGGATTCAACGGTGAAGAGCTTCCTTTGTACGAGCGGTTCTATGTCGGCGGGATCAACACGATCAGGGGCCTCGGCTGGGGTGAGGGAGGCCCGAGAAACGAGGAAGGGGAAAAGATCGGCGGCACCGAGGAATTGATATTCAATTTCGAGTACATATTCCCCATCGTAAAGGAGATAAAACTGAAGGGAGTCCTGTTCTTTGACTATGGAGGTGCCTTTGACAGCAAGGAAGGCCTTGACTTCTCCCTTGACAACATGAGACAGACAGCCGGCGCGGGGCTGAGATGGCTCTCACCCTTCGGCCCCATCCGCATTGAGTGGGGTTACAATCTGGACCCGAAAGACGACGAAGGGAGTGACAAGCTTGAATTCTCCATGGGAGGATTCTTTTAGAAAAGACCGGAATGTCAAAATCCGAATTTCAGATCAATGCCGTATGATGAAAACCGGTTCGTGACATGACGAGGTATTGAGTCTCTGACATTAAACAGTCATACTGCCGTACCAAGGAGGTTTCATGAAGAACATTATTGTGCTCATCTTATTTTCTGTCCTGCTCTCATTCAGTGCTGAGGCGGCAGAAACAAAAATAGCCTATGTGGACCTGCAGAGGATCGTGACCACTTCTGAGCAGGGCAAGGAGGCACTGAAGGCACTGGAGAGCATCGAAAAGACAAAGAACGCGCTCATAAGTGATAAGGTCAAGGAGCTTAAAGGACTGGAAGAAGAACTGACAAAGCAGGGGGCCGTTCTTACGCCCGAAGCAAAGCAGAAGAAGCAGGCCGAATACGAGTCCCTGATGATGGAATTTCAGAAAATGAGAAAAGAACGGGATGATGAACTCAAGAAGAATGAAGCTGAGTTTATTCAGAAGATCGTTATTGAGGTGAAGGACCTCCTCGCTAAGATAGCCCGGCAGGAAGGTTACACGGCCATTTTCAATGAGGCAGTCGTTGTTTACATGCCCAATGAGCTGAACCTGACAGAGCGGGTGCTTAAGGAATTCAATGAACTGTCAAAGGGAGCCAAAAAGGAATAGGCCCGGTGGCCCCGAACTCCCATGAAACTGCGGCAGCTGGCTGAACGCATCGGCGGCAGGATCTCGGGCAATGCCGATACCGAAATAACGGGGGTATCCGGTATTGGCGAAGCACGCTCAGGTGATATCACTTACCTTAGGGACAGATCGGCGGTAGCGGACGTTTCCGCCATCGCCGCCTCAGCGGTGATCGTCAGGCAGGAAATGGATGGCATCACCATTCCCATGCTCGTCTCTGACAACCCGCTGTTCACCTTCGCAAAGGCGCTCGAGGTCTTTCACGAGAGGCCCTGCGCCCCCTTGGGAGTAAGCGGCGGGGCCTACATCGGGAGCAACGTAACCATGGGCAATGACGTCTCCGTGCATCCCCGTGCCCATGTGAGCGACGGTGCCGTGCTGGGATCACGGGTGACCCTCTGTCCAGGGACGTTTGTCGGAGAAGGCGTGACAATCGGGGACGATTCCTTCATTTATCCCAATGTGACCATACGTGAGAATGTGAGGATCGGCAGAAAGGTTATCATCCACCCGGGATCGGTCATCGGATCCGATGGCTACGGATATGTCGTTGAAAAGGGGATACACTACAAAATTCCCCAGGTGGGAGGGGTGATCATCGACGATGACGTGGAAATCGGCGCATGCGTGTGCATTGACAGGGCCACCACGGGGACTACGCACATCGGCCGGGGGACTAAAATAGACAACCTGGTGCAGATCGCCCACAATGTGAAAATCGGCAAAAACTGTCTTATCGTGGCCCAGGTCGGGATAGCAGGCAGCGTGAAAATCGGCGACGGGGCGGTTATCGCGGGACAGGCCGGAATCAGGGACCACATAACATTGGGAAGCAGGGTTATGGTAGGGGCCCAGTCCGGCGTTACCGGTGATATTCCGGGAGGGGAGGTCTGGTCCGGGACGCCTGCCATTCCCCACAAGACCTGGCTGCGTGCCCAGAGTATATTCGCAAAGCTCCCCGAGTTTGCCCGCCGCATTCAGGAGCTTGAACGAGCCATACACAAGGAGGAACATTCCGATGATGAACATCCGTGAAATTCAGAACATCCTGCCCCACCGTTATCCCTTTCTCCTCGTGGACAGGATAACCAGCATCGAGGAGAACGTCAAGGCGGTAGGCTTCAAGAACGTTACGGCTAACGAGCAGTTTTTTCAGGGCCACTTCCCGGAATATCCCATCATGCCCGGCGTCCTGATCGTAGAGGCCATGGCCCAGGTAGCAGGCATCCTCGCATTTCATTCCGGAGCAGAGGGCAACTCGGTATACTTCATGAGCATTGAAAAGGCCAAGTTCAGAAAACCTGTGGTCCCGGGAGACCAACTCCGTTTTGAAGTGCAGGTGCTTAAGCACAGAAACAACGTCTGGAGATTTTCCGGGCAGGCCTTTGTCGACAAATCGGTCGTTGCCGAGGCTGAATTCACCGCCATGGTATCGGAGAGGGAACTTGACAATGGCTAAGGCAAAGATACATCCAACAGCAATCATCGACCCGAAGGCGAAACTTGCAGATGGAGTGGACGTGGGACCCTTCTGCATCATCGGGAGCGGAGTAAAACTCGGCAAAAATACCAGACTCGTCTCGAACGTGCATCTTGAGGAAACGGCGATGGGCTCGGACTGCGTTGTGTACCCCTTCACGTCCATCGGCCTCCCCCCCCAGGACATCAAATACAAAGGGGAGAAAACGAGCGTTGCCATCGGGGACAACAACATTATCCGGGAATACATCTCCATTCACCGGGCATCCGTCGGCGGGGACGGCGTGACGCGGATAGGGAATAACAACTTCCTCATGGCATACGTCCACATCGCCCACGACTGCACCATCGCGAACCACGTGGTCATGGCAAACGCCACCACCCTCGCTGGCCACGTTACCGTGGAGGATTACGTCTTCATCGGAGGCCTGGTCGCAGTGCACCAGTTCACCCGCATCGGGGCCTATGCCATGATCGGAGGGTTCAGCGCCATTCCCCAGGACATCCCCCCCTATACCACGGCCGCGGGAGACAGGGCGAAGCTTTACGGGCTAAACACCATTGGCCTGAAGCGGCAGAAGTTCAGCGATGACCAGATCAAGCAGCTGAAGCACGCCTACAAGATCCTTTTCCGCAGCAAGCTTACGCTGAAGGAGGCCATTGCCCTGCTGAAGCAGGACGGCAAGCTTTCCCGGGAAATCACCAATCTCATCGAGTTCATCGAGAAAAACAAACGGGGGATATGCCGCTGACGCCCTCGCCCACGGAACAGCCCCCCGCAGTGCTGGCCGTCATCGCCGGGATGGGAAGCCTGCCCCTTGCAGTGGCCGCTGAGGCAAAGAAAATGGGTTACCGTATTGTGGGCATCGCCCTGCAGCCTGCCGCCGATGAGTCGCTCAGGCCCGTGGCGGATGATTTTCACCGGGTGAGGATCGGCAGTTTCGGAGGCCTCCTGTCGCTGCTAAAAAAGCTGTCGGTCACCGAGGCGGTCATGGCAGGAAAGGTTCCCAAGAAAATGCTCTATGAGGACAAGATGAGCATCGTGCCTGACCTGAAGGCAATGAAGCTCCTCTTTTCCCTGAAAGACCGTGCTGACGATACCATCATGAGCGCCGTGGTGAACGAACTTGAGACACGGGGGATCAGAGTGCACGAGACAACGACGTTCACAAAGAACCTCCTTGTCCCGGAAGGGGTCCTGACGCGGAAAAATCCCTCAAAGGAAGAGCTGGAGGATATAACATTCGGGTGGAAGATAGCAAAGAACATAGGCGGGATGGACATTGGACAGACCGTTGTGGTGAAAAACAGGGCAGTCATGGCTGTTGAGGCTATCGAAGGCACCGATGAGGCAATCAGGCGCGGCGGCTCTCTGGCCGGAAAAAACGCCGTTGTCATCAAGGTCAGCAAACCGGCGCAGGATATGAGGTTCGACGTCCCTGCCGTGGGAATGGACACCCTGTGCTCCCTGAAGGACGCCCGTGCCTCAGTGCTTGCCCTGGAGGCCTTCAGGTGTATCATGATCGAACGGGAAAATTTCCTCGGTGAGGCAGACAGGGCCGGTATCGCAGTAGTGGGCTTAGCTGGAGAGTAGGACCGCCCGTGGAGCGCTCTTACGGGCTTCATCAGTGCCTCCCGCATGAGGTAACGGAATGGGCTGATGGACGAATCATCGCATTCATTGCCCGCTGTCTCTCACGGGACAGTCATCACAGGAAAGGAGTAAGGCCAGTGAAAAAATACGCCGTCTTCATCGTAACAGTGCTCCTGATGTTCACAGGCGCCCTTTTTCCAGCGCGTCCTGCGTCAGCTGTTTCGGAATTTGACCTGTATGTGAAAGCAGAACGGTTTATCTGGAAAGAATATGACAGCGGAACGGTCGTGGAGGAATCGGGGCCCCTCTTCGGCATCGGCGCATCGGGCAGATGGTACAATGATCTTGTTGTTTTCGGCTTCAGGGGGGAAGTGTTCGGCGGAAGGGTTGACTATGACGGACAGACAACGGGCACAGGCACGCCCCTGCCGGTGGACTCTGATACGGACTATCTCGGCGCCGAAGCGGAAGGCACCATGGGGATCAGGATCCTCCTGGGAAGCAGCTCAACTATGGAGCTCTATGCAGGACCAGCAATCAGGTACTGGAGCAGGGAGATACAGAGTACCTCCACAGGCACTGTGCGCGTTGCGGAATCGAAAGAGAAGTGGCTCGTTATTTACGCACCGGTGGGGATCCGCGGCAGCCATGCCCTGAACGATCATGTGAGCATCTTTGCGGGAGGAGGTGTCAACCTCCCCGTGTATAATGAGAACGAAGCTGACCTGAGCAAACTTTACGGCGTCAAGGTAACGGTAGAACCGGGAAAGAGGATCTCTGCCTTTGCCGAGGCTGGCCTGAGATGGAAGCGGCTGAAGGCATCACTGTACTATGAAGGGATGAGATTTTCCGAGTCAGATCCCGTAAGCGTAGACGTGTCCGGCGGCAGGCTCACCGTGTTCCAGCCCAAATCAGAGGCGGACAGGTACGGCCTTCTCGTGGGACTGGCTTTTTAAGAGGGGTGATAACGTGATCAATGTCGGCGTCATCGGTGTAGGCTCCATCGGGATTCACCATGCCAGGATATTCTCCGGCCTCAAGGGCGTACACCTTGCAGGAATTGTGGACAGCAATGCCACCCGGGCCGGGGAAGTGGCCTCAAGATACAACTGCCCCGTATACAGCGACTACCGGGACATTCTCCCTGCTGTTGACGCGGTCAGCATTGCCGTCCCTACGACGCTGCATTTCAGCATTGCCATGGAGTTCCTGAACCATAACAAGCATATCCTTGTGGAAAAACCCGTCACCACGAGCATTGAGGAAGCAGACCGGCTCATCGAAGAAGCAGAGAAGAGAAACCTTACGTTTCAGGTGGGTCATCTGGAGCGGTTCAACTCAGGTGTCTCCATGATCAGCACCATGGTAGACCAGCCCCGGTTTATTGAGTCCCAGCGCCTTTCCCCCTTTCTGGGAAGGGGCATTGACGTGGATGTCACTCTTGACTTAATGATACACGACATAGATATAATACTGAGCCTGGTCAAGTCTGAAATAGTCGACCTTCGCTCCACGGGGGCACGGGTCCTGACAGAGCACATCGACATCGCCCACGCGTGGATCGAATTTGAAAACGGCTGCATCGCCGAGGCAGTGTCAAGCAGGATAGCGCAGGGCAAAAAAAGGCGCCTCAAGGTCTTTCAGCGCAACGCCTACCTCGACCTCGACTACCAGACCCAGGAGATAACCTGCTACACCAGAGAAAAGGGTAGTGTCAAAAAGGAGACGACACGGCCTGAAGAGAAGGAACCGCTGAAGGAACAGCTCATCTCATTCATTGAATGCGTGAGGAAAGGAACCCGTCCCGTAGTCTCCGGTCATGAGGGCAAGGAGGCCCTCAAGGTGGTCCTGAAGATATCGGGCCTTGTTAAAAACCGCGATCTCTTCATCTGAAACAGACGACATGAATAAACCCGTCATCATCAACACCACTCCCGTTCCCATGCTCGACCTCAAGGCCCAGCATGAGCCCATCAAGGAAGAAATAAAGACCGCCCTGAAGAAAATACTTGACAGCGGGCGGTTCATACTCGGCGACAACGTGACATCCTTTGAGGAAGAAGTTGCCTCGTATCATGGCGTAGGCCATGCCGTGGCCCTCGGCTCGGGCACGGATGCGCTGTATCTCTCCCTCAGGGCGCTTGATATAACTCAGGGCGACGAAGTGATAACTACGCCCTTCACCTTTATCGCAACAGCAGAGGCAATCACCTATGTGGGTGCCATACCGGTCTTTGCCGACATTGACAGAAGGACAATGAACATCAGTCCTTCTGAGATAGAGAAAAAAATCACGAACAGGACAAAGGCCATCATCGTCGTCCACCTTTTCGGACAGCCTGCGGACATGGATGAAATCATGGGCATTGCGCGAAGACACGGGCTCAAAGTCATCGAAGACACTGCCCAGGCCTTTGGCGCCCGATACCGGGGCAAGCCCATTGGTGCCATGGGCGATGCAGGGTGCTTCAGCTTTTATCCGAGCAAAAACCTCGGCGCTTACGGTGACGGCGGGATGATGATTACCCCCAGCGCCGGCATCTGTGAACGGGTAAAGATCCTCAGAAACCACGGAACCGTGGGCCCCTACCAGCATGACTTTATCGGCTACAACAGCAGGCTCGATGAAATCCAGGCCGCCATTCTGAGGATAAAACTTGCTCGCATTGATACCTACAACAGCAGGCGGCGGGAAGTTGCCGCACGCTATACCTCGCTTCTCGCCGGTGCGGTGGAATGCCCCCGGGAACTGGATGACAGGACCCACGTGTACCATCAGTACACGATCCTGACGCCACAGCGGGCAGCGGTCGAAATGGCGTTGAAACACAACGCCATTTCCTGTGTGGTCTACTATCCACTCCCCCTTCACCTTCAGAGGGCCTTTGATTATCTTGGATACAGGGAAGGAGATTTTCCCCTGAGCGAATCAGCAGCATCCGAGGTGCTTTCCCTGCCCATCTACCCTGAGATGGACCTCGACAAGGCGGAGATGATATCTCAGATTATTCTGAACGCCCTCGGATAACGTTATGCCCCTTCTGCAGGGGTATGCCCGCGAAAACTCCCCGTACCACTACTCTCCAGGAAAAGAGATCCGGCCCGGGGCCATTGGCTATCGGGAAGAGCTTTTGTCACCGGGCACTGCGGTTGAGAGGAATGGACGGCAGGCGGACGACGTCTACTGGTAAATTTTCAGTACCTGGCCCACGACCAGTCTGGTATTCTGGAGGGCGTTGATCTGCTGGAGGGTCTTTGTATCGGTATTAAACTTTCTGGCAATCACCCAGAGAGAATCACCTTTTCTCACACGGTATTCGACCTTCTCCCCTGATGTTCGGGCAAAGGACGCCACACTTCCCCGAAGGGGTATTTTCAGTCTCTGTCCGACACGGATGAAATGCTTTTTGCGGATATTGTTTGCCCGCGCAATTGAGCTCACACTGGTGCGGTACCTGAGCGCTATAGTGGATAGTGTTTCTCCCCTGCGCACCCGGTGATAAACATATTCGTTCTTGGGAGGAGTCCACCGGGGGATCTGATCCAGGTGGGCCATGAAGACATTCCCTTTTCCTTCGGGAATCTTCAGCGTGTAGCGGGTCGGGGGAGTAGCATTCTGGCGGAGTTCTGGGTTGAGGGCCGTCAGCTCATCGAGGCCAATACCGGCTGCCGCTGAAACGTCCTTGAGCTGGACCGGCTTCTCTACGGTTACTGTTTCGTATGAAGCAGGAATGTCTGATTCCAGTGAAGCAAAGCCATACCTGACGGGATCGTTCAGGATATGCAGTGTGGCCAGAAACCGTGGAACATACCGTGCCGTTTCCCGCGGAAGCTGCTCATAGAGGTCCCAGAAGTTGTCGAGGTAGTTGATTCTCTGGTTGCGGATCTTTTTCAGCACCGTACCCTCACCGCAGTTGTACGCGGCAAGGACTGTTGTCCAGTCGCCGAAGATCTGGTGCAGCTCCTTGAGATAGGCAATGGCAGCAGCCGTGGACTTCTCGGGGTCAAGCCTCTCGTCAACCCAGGTGTCTCTCTTCAGGCCGAACTTGTATCCAGTGGAAGGGATGAACTGCCAGAGCCCCAGCGCCCGCGCCCGGGAAAGGGCATTGACCTTAAACCCGCTCTCGATGAGGGGAAGCCAGGCAAGCTGTTCAGGAAGCCCGGCCTCCTTCAGGGACTCCAGGATTTTCGGCATATACCGGCCGGACCGCCTGTAGGACTGAATAAAGAAATCGCGTTCACTGCCGGTGAAAAGAGCTATTTCCCTTTCCACATACTCGTTCATGGTCATGGGGATTTCATGGTGATTCCCGTTGACCGCGGTATACCGGGAAGCATATATTTCGAGAATCCTCTTTGAGATCATGAATCGCAGGTCTTCCTGCTGCTGGATCAGGTCCGGGTTACTCTCCGTGTCAACCTTGACCACGAGGCTGTAAGCCTCATCAAGTGTTGCGATGGACTTCTCAAAGTTGCCTTCGGACCAGTATTCCTGAGACGCGTTGATATAGTCCAGGGCGCTATCAAGGAGATTCTGTCCCCGCTCCTCCGGCTCCTCTCCGCTTCTCACGGCATTCTCTTCAGCAACTACAGGTAGTTCCCCTTCCTGCCAAACCTGCGGGGGGTCCGTCGCAGAAGCACCTGCATCACGGTACCCGTTGCATTCATTATCTCCCCCACATCCGCTGCCAGACTCCCTATGGCCAGCCGGATCAGCTGAAACAGTATCTGTTCCGGATATGTCCCCGACGGGGTTATCCATCTCAGCCTCTGTCTCAGGTACTTCCGCGCTGTCATTCAGGAGCCCCGGAGAAATCCGGGCAATGGTATCGTTCTTCAGGCTGACCGAAGCGCCATTGTGATTCGGATGGCTGCACTGAAAAGAAAAAAGCACAAGGAGTAAAACCGCACATCTGATCATCGCGTATTTCATAGTTTATCTCTCTCCCGGCCGGTGATGAGAACCGTACCAGTCATTTCCTTTCATGTCCTGCCGGGGCAGGGGACTCTCTCTCGCTGTATCAGCGTGCTCAAAGAATAGTTTCATTGTACAAATACGGACGTCATAATGCAAATCTTGAGTAATCTTTATGCCTGAGGCAGGATCCGCCCTGCTGAGACCGAGTTTACTAAAACAGAGGATTTATATAAAATAGACGGGTTATGCAGCTTATGAAGGACAAAGTGGCACTGGTAACAGGCAGTTCCCGGGGCATTGGCAGGGCAATCGCCCGTGCATTTGCGCTCGCCGGGGCCCACATTGTGGTCAATCACCGGAGGACGGGGGGGTCCTCTCACGCCCAGGCAGAGGAATTATGCCGGGAGATAGAACGCGGAGCAAGCCGCAGCCTCATGGTACAGGCTGATATCGCGCAGAAGGATTCCGTGACCGGCCTCTTCAGCGAAATAAAGGCAAAGATGGGACGGCTCGATTACCTGATCCTGAATGCTGCAAAGGCACCATTCAAGCCTATTGAGAAGCTGTTCGAGCGGGAACTCAGGCAGCTCGTGGAAACAAATTACATCGGAAATATCTTTTGCATACAGGCGGCACTGCCCATGCTGGAGAAGAGGGGGGGAAAGATCGTGTTCATCTCAAGCCTGGGAAGCCGTTTTTACAACCCTTCCTATCCGCTGGGGAGCATGAAGGCAGCCATGGAATCGGTCGTGAGGGACTGTGCCGAGAGCCTGAGAGGAAAGAACATCTCTGTTAATGCTGTCTGCGGGGGCATCGTAAAGACAGATTCGTTCAAGATTCTCCGGCAGTACTGGGACAATATCGACATGCTCCCTGATGAGCTCTTTGTCGAACCGGAAGAAATAGCCGAAGCAGCGCTTTTTCTGTGCAGTGAGGCGGCCCGGGGGATAACGGGTCAGACACTCGTTGTGGACCGTGGCCTGAGCAATGCACTGTACAGAATGCCGGGCAAGCAGGAAAACGTCATTCCCGGGGAGTAAATGGTTCGTGATCATTAATGAGGGCACGTGTCTTAATGATTCGTTTTTGGTTATCAGTTTTTATTTTTTAGACTTACCACTGATACCTAACAACAAACATCTTCCATGTGATTGCCCGTAATTTAAGATAATTGTCAAGGAGGAACCATGAGTCAGAATCTTGTCACAGAGGAAAAGGTATATGAAGAGCTCAAGAAGGCAATTGTGGAGACCCTGCGGGTCGAGGAGGGGTCTGTCACACCCGAAAGCTCGCTCATAAACGACCTGGGAGCGGAGTCCCTCGATTTCCTTGATATCAATTACCGACTGGAACAGTCCTTCGGGATCAAAATGGCCCGTCACTTCGTCCTTGAACACATCGAGGAACTATTCGGCGAAGGGTCGGCAATCGATGAAGACGGCAGGCTGACCGGAAAGGCAATCGAGCTCCTGAAGATCCGCTTCGGTGACTCCATGGCCGACCTGGAAGCAGGGATGGACATGGACGAAATCCCGGCAATGGTGACCGTCCGCTCCATGGCGGACGGAGTGATGGACATCCTTGCCAGCCTTCCTGAATCGTGCCCCAAATGTGGAAATTCCTCCTGGAAGTCCGATGACGGGTCAAAAGTGACGTGCGGGTCCTGCAGAGAGAGCGCGACGTACACAAACGGCGATGACCTCATCAAGGCATGGCTGAACAAAGTCCAGCAGGAAAAAAACATCTTCTGACATGAGCTCCCCTCAGGAAAAACGCAGGGTCGTCATCACCGGATACGGCATGATCACGCCTTCGGGCAGAAGCGCCGACGAAACGTTTGACAACTGTAGCAGGGGCATATCAGGTATCGACTATATCAAATCCTTTGATACCACGGGCCTCCCCTGCCGGATAGCCGGCGAGGTTGACGACACCTGGATCGATGAGTTTGAAAGCCGGACAGACCAGAGGCTGAAAAAATTTTCATCACGCGGCCTCCGGCTCATGAGAATAGCAACAGCGGAAGCAGCCGGCCGAGCGGGGCTGGACAGCATCAGGGACCGCGCTCATATCGGGGTCTCCCTCGGCTCTCACGGGGACAACATGCCTGTGGAAGACATGCAGTTCATTCTCAGGTTTTACCGGGAAGACGGCACCTGGGACATGAAAGGACTGCTCGGTGCCGGCGGGTATCCCTATCTTAACTTCTTCAGGCGAAAGGCAGACGCCGCTGCATCGCTGCTGGCCGTGTTCTTTGACTGTAAAGGCCCGCTCCTTTCCATTGCTTCAGCCTGTGCCGCTGGTTCACAGGCAATCGGGGAGGCGGCATGTCTGATCCGGGACGGCAAAAGCCCCGTCATGATAGCAGGCGGCTGCGAGGCCACGATCAACTTTTCGGGCATGACGGGATTTATCCTGCTGAAGGCCCTCTGCGAGAAGTATTCAGAGCCGCAGAAGGCGTCACGGCCCTTTGACAGACGGCGGGGCGGCTTTGTCATGTCCGAGGGAGCAGGAGCCCTCGTGCTGGAAGACATGGAGTACGCATGCGCGCGGGGCGCCAGGATACTGGGAGAACTCAAAGGCTACGGCTCGTCAGCAGACGCCTACCGCATAACAGACACCCATCCGAAGGGACTGGGAGCTGTCATCGCCATGAAGGCAGCCCTCGATGATGCAGGGGTCATGCCCGGTGACATCGATTACATCAACGCCCACGGCACATCGACAGTTCAGAATGACCTCACGGAAACAAGGGCCATCCAGGAAGTGTTTGGTGAAAGGGCCCGTGAAATCCCCGTGAGCTCCAACAAGTCCATGCTGGGGCACACCATCGCAGCCGCAGGGCCCATTGAATGTATTCTCACCCTCATGGGCATCAACCGCTCCCTCATCCTCCCGACAATCAACTATGAGTCCCGAGACCCCAAATGCAACCTTGACTATGTTCCCAACGAGGCACGGCACAGAGAGCACTCCCTCGTCCTTTCGAACTCTTTTGGCTTCGGCGGACAGAACGCCTGTCTCTGTGTGGGCAGGTTCCCCCAGTAGGTTATTTCCACTTGCCTCTCTGCTTATTCTGATACTTCTTGTGCTTCTTCACGAGCTTCTTATAGGTCTTCTTGCTGCATTTCTTGCACTTGACCCGTATCTTGTCCGTTCCGGAAAAGGTCGTCCCGTCCTTAAGCTCTCCTGATATAGTGATGCTCCTGTCCGTTACTTTCAGCAAACGAATCAATTCCCTCCTGCTGAATTTGACCATGAGGTCAGCATAGCGGTCCCTGTCACGGTTGCCGATATTCGTGGGTCCCACAGTCTCCAGGGGAGGTTCAATCACATCTGTGCCTATTCCCGAGATAACGACAGATTCAGGGACGATATCCCGAACAGAATACCCCCCTGGCAGTTCAATATACACGGTCACATATCTGCCCCTGCTTTTCAGGTTTATTGTCTCAGGCTTGAGGTCAACCTTCGCATTGATGTGGATTATTGCCTCGGCAAAGCGAAAGTCAGCTATGGCGATGTCATCCGATCCGGAATTTTCATCAAAAAAGGCGGCGTCAAAGGGCTCATCAGAGACAATGCCCAGGAAGGCGGTGGTGTCATCAGAGTCCAGCAGCTCATTCAGCGGGAATGTTGCAATGGCAACACCATCTGAATAGAGCGTCAGCGTTTCATCATCCTCAAACCGTGTATGACGGACCTCAACGCTGAAGGCCGTCATGGTGGATCCATCGGTCAGACTCAGGCTCCAGTCATCATCCTCATAGTTGTTCACATCACCCACGGAAAGGGCGTCCTGGAAGGACATCAGCACCTGCCCCTGCTCTGTCTCGTTGAAGGTGAATCCAGCGTCCTGCTGAAGGGCCTCCAGTATGAAGCCCCTGGAAAGGCCTGTGTTCGCCGCCTGAAAGGTGAGGACAGGTCCCAGCTGGGCGTTGTTCGGGTCCATAGGTAAAGAATCCACCTCGTCTGCAAGTACTACGTTGTCTGCCGTTGTTGCAAACTCTTCTATGCCGGTAACCATTGCCTCCCATTCAGCCGGGTCAGTAATGATCTGCACGTCCCCCCGGCCAGCGTGGGCAGCAAAAAACAGCAACACCACGAACAGCGCCGCAACCACGCCCCTCTGCACTCGAAGACAACCGCTTTCCAAACCCATTGCCATGTTCATCCCTCCTTGTATTGAAGTATTATGAAATTTAGTCTAAAAGCGCTCTTTCTCACATACCGGCGTGGATAGACGCTCCTCCAGACGCTACAGGCCTTCCTGCCAATACCACATAACGGGAAATTAAGATGCTTTTTATTTTACCAGAAAATAATAGAATGTCAAGATAAAATACAAGTGCCCATAGATTATGTAAATATCATTGCCGTATGGTCAGGCAGGCAATCCTCACATATCTACAGGAAAACATAAATAAATCAAGGTATAAGGGAAGGCAATGATTGATGTCGCAGAGTGTCTTCAGTCTTCACGGGAAAACAACATCACCGTGCAGATCATCAGAATATAGACGTCAGGCGATCCACTGTTTTTCGGAGACGGATAGTCAGGATCTGATTCAGCCCTCTCAGTATCTTGATGCCGATCCTGGGGTAGTTATCAATGAGGGCATCCAGTTCTTCCCGTTTCAGGATCACAAGTTCCGAATCCTCAAGGGCGACAACCGTGGCTGACCGGGGTTCATGGGGACCCATCAGGGACATCTCTCCCACGAAGGAGCCTTTCTTGAGGGTGGCAAGCACGATCGCCTTCCCTTTGAATTCAGTCTGCTTTTTCACTTCCAGCGCACCTGAAACGATAAAACCAATGTAGTCGCCGGGCTCCCCTTCCCTGAAGAGGATAGTGCCTGCCGGAAAAAGGGCTATTTCGAAATAACCGGTGATCTTTTCAACTTCATCGTCACTGAGCAGGTGAAAAAGCAGCAGCTTGTCTTTCATCGCGAAGATGAAAGCCCCTATCGTGTCATCCACTCGTCCCCTCCCCGGCAGCGACTGTCCTGCCTACAGGGCATTTACTTCATCGAGTTTCTTCTTCATGCTCTGAATGAGGCCGCTGTACGAATCCTTTGCAATGATGCTCCCGTACTGGCTCCGGTAGGTGCTGATAAAGCTCACGCCCTCAATCACAACGTCATACACAAGCCAGGTGCTGCTCCGGGAAATAAGTTTATACTCGATAGGAATATCAACCTCTTTGGTTATGACAGTCGTGCTGACGAACGCGTATTTTCCGCCGCCCTTGAGCACCTCTTTGTCATAGGTGACTTTTTCGTCTGTATAGGCCTCGATCTTGCCAACGTAGGATGACTCAAGGAGGTCTGAAAAAATTGAAACAAACTCCTTCTGCTCCTCGGGAGACCGCCCCTGCCAGTGCTGGGCAAGGGACCGTTTGGCCATCTCCTCAAAATCAAACCGCTGTCTGATGAGCGTGCTGATCACCTGCCGCCTCTCCTCTTTTTTCCCCGGGGGGGAAAGTTCCTGATTTTTCATGACATCCAGTACGGCTTCCACCGTTGTCCTGATGGCCTCGAGGGCCGAACTCCCGGGAGTTCCCGCGGATAATGAGCTCATGCTCATCACGATCATGAACATAGCTGCAAAGACAATGCGCAATTTCATTTTCACCTCTGTCCTTCTCCCATGATTATCTGTCCCTCCAGGTAATCCATGCGCGTCCTCTGCGCCGTCGCTCCTGCAGGAAGGTTATTCCTTCTCAAAAATGTACTTGCTTACCAGTTCCTCAAGCTCAATCGCCGATTCCGTCTCGATTATTTCTCCGCCGCGGGGGATGAAATCCTCGGCCCCGCCAGTTTTGATCTTTATATACTTGTCGCCGATGATTCCCTGTGTCCGGATGGAAGCAATGGAGTCTTCTTGCAGCCGGATTTCGGGATTAAGGAGAAGTTCTACCCTGGCCTGGTAATTTTCCAGGTCGATCTTTGAGACCTTGCCGACGGTCACACCGGCGACCTCCACAATCGCCCCCTCCTTCAATCCCGACACATTGGCAAAATGTGCCATAACAGGGTACTGTTTTGTCCCGAAGAGGCTCACATCCCCCAGCTTCACCGAGAGGTACCCGAAGCAGAGGAGCCCCGCGACCAGAAAAATACCTACTCCTGTCTCAATTGTAATATTTTTCATATCAAACCTCCATTTCACTTGAATAGAGCGGCCCCATGGTTGTTTCCACGAACTCCTTGATAACAGGATCATCGGACAGCTGAAATTCCTCGGGCGTCAGACACGCCTGGATCACGCCATCGTGGAGCAGCGCCACGTAGTCGGCAAGCTTGAAGATCTTGGGTACATCATGGCTGACAATGACGGCCGTGTATCCGAGCTGCGTCTGCGTCCTTGAAAAAACCCGGTATATTTCATTGCTCTTCGCCACATCAAGCCCGGTCGTCGGCTCATCAAAGAAAATAATTTTCGGATCAAGCACCAGAGCCCGCGCCAGCCCGACCCTTTTTCTCATCCCCCCGCTCAACTGGGCAGGATATTTGTCGTTTGTCCCTTCAACGTCCATCATGGCGAGCTTTTCATTAACGACTTTTGCGATTTCTTCTTCAGGCATCTTTGTCCTTTCCCGCAGGGGGAGTGCAACATTGTCAAAGACGGTCATGGAATCAAAGAGGGCCGCATTCTGGAAAAGGACGCCGAAGTTGGTCCTGATCTCCTTGAGCTCCCGCATGCTCACCCGGCTGATTTCCTTGCCAAAGACCATGACGCTCCCGCTGTCAGGCCTGACCAGCCCGAGAATGTGCTTGATGATCTGGCTTTTGCCCTGCCCGCTGCCTCCCACGATGACCGTGGTTTTCCCTTCCATGATCGCAAGGTTCACCCCTTTCAGCACCTGCTGGGCGCCGTAGGACTTTCTCACATCGATAAGCTGGACAACGGGTCTTTCGCTCATAGCAATATGGATGTTAAAAAGTAATCAAAAAGCAGTATGCTCACTGACGACAGCACCACAGCGTTTGTGGTGACCCTGCTGACCCCTTCAGCCCCGAACCCGCCGCCTTTGGTAAGATGAACAAAAAATCCCTTGGAAGAACATATCCATATGATGAGCAGACCAAAGCAGAGCGATTTCATAAATCCCATGTACACATCATTGAATTCAACATCCTTGTACATGCTCGAAAAATATGTCCCTTCATTTGCCCCGAGGAGACCCACGCCGACAAGATATCCGCCCAGGATGCCGATCACGTCAAAGATGGCCGTCAACAGGGGCAGTGAAATGATGCCCGCGACAAACTTCGGGGCCATGATGTACTTGTGTGGATCAATGGCCATGCAGTCCAGAGCATCGATCTGCTCAGAGATACGCATCACGCCGATCTCTGCGCAGATGGCAGACCCCGCCCTGCCCGTGACCATGAGCGCTGCCAGAACAGGGCCCAGCTCTCTGATAAGGCTGAGGGCAACAGCCGAGCCGAGGAGGCCCTCTGCCCCGAATTTGCTCAGCGTGTGATAGCCCTGAAGCCCTAGGACCATGCCCGTGAAGGCGCCCGTAAAAAGGATCACAAATATGGAGAGGGTTCCGATAATGTAGACCTGCCTGATAACAGGCCAGACCTTGTAGGGAGGCCGGATAATGCTCACAAGGGAATGAAAGAGGAATATCCCCATTCGTCCTACTTCATTTATGTAATAGAGCGTGGCGCTGCCTATCCTATCGAAGATGCCAAGCACTTCTGCTTCTCCTTGGGTCCTGATGCGTATCTATTATACTCATTCCGTATAATTTACTCATGTGAGGAATTAAACTACGTCCTGCACAAAATTTTCACTACAACAGCTTACTGAGAGAAGGGAACAGCTTGTGAATGGTCTTATTTTTTCACAGGACAAAACAGGCCTGCAGCTTGTAGAGATGTCGTGTCGAAAAAATACCCTGCCTGTCGGCAGGCAGGAATGAGTGAGCATGCTCTTCCCTTCTCGTGTCATTCATGGTTATGTATTATTTAGGGCAATAAATATCAACATAAGTGTACAGGTTTTTTTATTCTTAAGATACATCCCCTGCACCGGCTCCACGTCAGCAGACCATTGCCCGCTCCGGCATGCTGCCGCCTACAGGAAGGTCACTGTTTGCGTGGCCGAGACTACCACGTAGATGCGTTCGTTATTGTCGTCCTTGTCAGCGGGAATGACAAAGAAGCCGCGCCGGTCCGGTGAATACCCCTGGGAATAGCCGATGATGGTTTCCCCGTCCAGAAACGTGACCTGCATTTTCCGCCCTCCCCCAGGGATCATGTCACGGTACATCTTCTCGTGCTGTTTGTCGCCAATAAAGTCCTTGACAAAAAAAATGGCCTTCAGTTTCTCTGTCTGTATTTCCTCTGTCGTTCCATCGTCATGCTCAAGATGAAAGACGACCTTGTTGGGAAAGAAGTCTATCGCGTGACCCTTCTCCAGGGTACCGTCTTTATAACGTACTACAACCTTGTTTTTGATCAAGGCATGGCTCCTCGCATTTCCCAGATTATCCGATCACATCTGTACAAAACAAACCCTTCCGCACCCGGGCATCTAAAATATTCTGGCCATCCGGTCCGTGGACCTGCTCAGGCGGTTCGAGATGACCAGGAAAATGTGCTTCAGGAGCTTCAGCCCCAGCAGGGGCCGCTCCGTAATAAGTTTCTCAAAGCTTCTGCTCGCAAGGATTACGATCTCTGCCGGTTCGAGCACAACCGCGGTCACGGACCGCACGTGATCGGTGAGAAGGCAGAGTTCTCCCACAACAGTGCCACGGGCAAAGGTGCCGACGATCATGTACTTCCCTTCGAACTCGGTCTTCTTCTTGATCCCGACTTTTCCGGAAACAACAAAGGCAGCATAGTTGTCACTGTCACCCTCACTCCAGATGGTCTTCCCCGCGTCGATCTGGCGGCTTTCACAGAAACCGAGAAAGGTGCCCACCTCTTCATCGGAGAGGGCACTGAAAAACCGGAAAACTTCACGCATTCGCTCACTCAAAGCGGTACCTGCGTTCACGGTATGCATAGTGACTTACTCGGCACAGGCGGGAAAAAGCTTGAATAGTTTATATCCGTAATAAAGGGGGTAAGTATCAATACCCTGCTCAGGCTATAAGAACCGCCGTCCATCATAGTGATTCATTGGCTCGTCTGACATTTCATGAACGGAACAGAGTGAATATGCTATTCCATTCCCTGATCCTTCAGGGTCACTCAAGAACGGGCAGGGAAAAGAGCGGTGCTTGCAAAACAATTTACCGTGCCATTATGAACAGAAAGCAACCAGCCTACCCCTTCTCCACCTTCCTCGCCTTCTCCTCCACGTCCCTGGCCATCTTCTTTTTGTACGCCTTGAGCGCAGCTGCAATCTTCCTGTCCTTCAGCCCCAGGATCTGGGCTGCAAAGATGGCGGCGTTCCTGGCGCCTGCCCTGCCGATTGCCATGGTCGCCACGGGGATTCCGGGGGGCATCTGTACCGTTGCATAGAGGGCGTCAACACCCTTGAGAGGGGATGAATCAATGGGCACACCGATGACCGGCAGGGTGGTATGGGCGGCAATGACACCTGCAAGATGCGCAGCAGCGCCTGCGCCGGCAACGATCACTGCCACGCCGTTTTTTTCTGCATCCCGTACCAGTTTGAGCGTCCTCTCCGGCGTCCTGTGGGCCGAGGAGACCGTCATGTGCCAGGGGATATTGAATTCCTCAAGCATTCCGGAACACCCTTCCATCACCGGCATATCAGAGTCGCTGCCCATGAGGATCAAGACTTTCGCTTTCATATGGCCTTCTCCTGTTTACATCTGAATCAGAGTTAATAGTTAAGGGGCCCAGGTGTCCAGGGTTCAAGGGAATAAAAGACTTTGCAGTTGTTCGTTTTCAGACTAACAACTTAAAACTGACAATGAACAATTCAGAATGCCCTTACTCCCTCGACCCCTTTACCCCCTGAAACCTCTGCCCCTATTTATTAATAGCTTTATCTCCGATGTCCTTGCGGTAGTGCATCCCCTCAAAGCGGATCCTTTCCACGGCCTGGTAGGCATTGTCCCGTGCCGCTTTGATATCGGTGCCAAGGGCAGTAACACCGAGGACCCTGCCTCCGGCAGTGACAACGACACCACCGTTCAGGGCAGTCCCCCCATGGAAGACCATTACGTTGTTATCGTTCCTGAAGGAGTCCAGCCCCCTGATGGGAATGCCCTTTTCATACGGGCCGGGATATCCCTTTGACGACAGGACCACGCACACAGCAGATTCCTTTTTCCACCGTACGACGACCTCACTGAGCCGCCCCTCTGCTGTTGCCTTCAGGAGATCAAAAAAGTCACTGTTCAGCCTCATCAGGATAGGCTGTGCCTCGGGGTCACCAAAGCGGACATTAAACTCAAGCACATAGGGCCTGCCGTCACAGACCATGATGCCCACGTAAATGACCCCCCGGAAGGTTATCCTCTCCCGGGACAGACCGTTCATGATGGGGCCGATTATGTCCTTCATGATTTCTTCACGAAGCGCTTCCGTAACCACTGGTGCCGGGCTGTAGGCTCCCATGCCTCCCGTATTGGGCCCCCGGTCTCCGTCAAAGATCCGTTTGTGGTCCTGCGATGTGGCAAGGGGGACCACGGTCTTTCCGTCTGTGAGCACCATGAAGGATGCCTCTTCGCCCTGCAGGCACTCTTCCACCAAGACCCTGCCCCCCGCGTCGCCGAAGGCCCGGTCCTTCATGATCATCTTCAGGGCCTCCAATGCCTCCTCCACTGTTCCGGCAACGATAACACCTTTGCCCGCTGCAAGGCCATCCGCCTTGACGACAATGGGCGCACCCTTGAGCCTTACATATTCCCCGGCCTGCAGATAGGATGAAAAGGTCTTGTACTCAGCCGTGGGGATCCCGTATTTCCGCATGAAATCCTTGGCGAATATCTTGCTGCCTTCAAGCTGGGCCCCCCGTTTGTCAGGGCCGAAAATCCTGCGGTCTTCCTTGACAAAGGCATCGACGATGCCCGCTGTAAGCGGGGCCTCAGGGCCCACGACGGTAAGGTCGATCCAGTTGTATTTAACGAAGTCCAGCAGTGCCTCCGCATCGTCAGTCCTGATGTCCACACACTCGGCTATTTCCGATATCCCGGCGTTGCCGGGAGCACAGTAAATCTTGTCAACCCGGGGACTCTGGCTGAGCTTCCATACCAGGGCGTGTTCCCGTCCGCCGCCGCCGATTACCAGTACTTTCATACTTTATCTCCTGTCATTGAGCTTTTCCCTGTTTACGTTAAAAGTCCGGAATGACAGTAGGATT
>CP070788.1:2128018-2133973 GCA_020346765.1 Nitrospiraceae bacterium | reverse complement strand
CATGAATATTAGCATTATATCGAAAGACTATGTTTAAAAAAAGCATTTATGCTCATCACCTGTGCCCGCTTCACCAGTTTCCTTACTATGATTGCTACTGCAATAAAATGAATAGCCAAGATATAGAAAAAACAACTAGTTTCTGCATAAATAATTATAAAACGTGTCCTATCTTCACTAAGGTCAATAAAAACAGTGAAAAAGATATCTGATCAATAAATACCCCTTGGTACCCCCTTGATCTGAATCAATATTGTTTACATTCTTGACGTTACAATAACTTTAACCGGCAATCATCAATTTCATAATCATTACTGCCTCTTGACACGTAGATAAGTATTTCTAATTCTGCTCACCACTAAAACCTGAAGATTTACAGAAGAAATCTCTTCTGAAAAGATCGTTAATCAAAATGCACATGCCGGACTGTTATTGTTACACGTGTAATAGTGTATAATTGGTATTTCAACGGAGATGCTTACATGCGAATTATAAAGGAAAACCAGATAGCGCCGTTCATAGCGCGACTCAGGCGTCGGGCATCCACCTCTGTCCGCGAAGATGAAATCCAGCGTACGGTCAGAAAGATCATTGCCGATGTCCAGAAAGAGGGCGACCGTGCGGTGTTTCGGTACACGGAGAAGTTTGACGCCATAAGACTGAAAAGCCTCACCGTAGACAGCAGGGAGATTAATGACGCTGCGAAAAAGGCCGGGAAGGACTTTCTGCGTGCCCTGAAGCGGTCGGCAAAGAGGATCCGTCAGTTTCATGAGCGGCAGCGGGAGGCATCGTGGAAATACTCGGAAGAGGGCATTACCCTGGGCCAGATCATTAGCCCCCTTCAGAGGGTAGGGGTGTATGTCCCCGGGGGCAAGGCAGCCTATCCCTCCACGGTGTTAATGAACGTTATCCCTGCCCAGGTGGCAGGGGTACCTGAAATTGCCCTCTGTGTCCCCACACCTGGGGGCAGGCTTAACCCCCATGTTGCCGCGGCAGTCAAACTGCTCAGGGTGAATGAAGTCTACCGGATCGGCGGCGCACAGGCAGTGGCGGCGCTGGCATACGGCACGAAGACAATAAGGCAGGTGGACAAGATTGTGGGCCCGGGGAATATCTATGTTGCAGTTGCCAAGAGGATGGTCTTCGGTGAGGTGGGGATCGACATGGTTGCCGGCCCCAGTGAAATCCTTGTCATTGCGGACAGGTCAGGGGACCCTGCCTTTATTGCAGCGGACCTGCTCAGTCAGGCCGAGCACGATGAAATGGTCTCATCGGTGCTCGTGACTGATTCCGCTGCCCTGGCAAGGGCCGTGAGCAGGAGCCTCAGGGACCAGATGAAAAAGCTGACCAGGAAGAATATTGCACAGAATTCTCTGGCGAGGTACGGTGCAATCATCATCACGGGGGACCTCGATGAAGCAGTACGCGTGGCGAATATGATAGCACCGGAGCATCTGGAGATCATGACAGCGGCCCCGAAACGGCTGCTGCCTGGGATCAGGAATGCCGGGGCCGTCTTCCTCGGCAAATGGACACCCGAGCCCCTCGGTGACTATGCGGCCGGCCCGAATCACACCCTCCCCACAGGCGGGACGGCCCGGTTCTCTTCGCCCCTGGGTGTCTATGATTTTATCAAGCGGACGAGCCTTCTGAACGCCTCCATGAGAGGATTCATGGGGCTTGCCGACACAGTGGAGACCTTTGCTGACCTTGAAGGGCTCGAGGCCCACGGAAACACAGTGAGGGTGCGGCTCAAAAAGAGCGGAAGAACGGAAGCGCGAAAGTAGGGGCGGGGTGCCCTCGCCCCTGTGCCAGGTATTTGAATAAATTCCTCCCCAGCCTGTATGATAATAACGGAATTTTACCCGGATAAAAGGAGATGAGTATAAATAATGAGTAAGGTTTTACGGCTGGGCCTCCCCAAGGGAAGCCTCCAGGAATCAACACTGAAGCTGTTCAAAAAGGCGGGATACAACATCACCGTGGGGTCACGGTCATACTATCCTGATTTTGAGGACCGGGATATACAGGCCATGCTGATCAGGGCGCAGGAAATGGCAAAGTATGTCCATGACGGTGTCCTGGACGCCGGGCTGACGGGCAGGGACTGGATCCTTGAGCAGGGCGCTGACGTGAAGGAAGTTGCCGAGCTGAATTATGCAAAGGGAGGCCTCAGGCCGGTCCGCTGGGTGATCGCCGTGCCCAATGATTCAAGGATCAAGAAGGTAAAGGATCTTCAAGGCAAACGCATTGCTACTGAGCTGGTGGGATACACTAATAAATATCTCAAGTCGCAGGGGGTAAAGGCAGAGGTTGACTTTTCCTGGGGCGCTACGGAGGTGAAGCCTCCCTATCTCGCTGACGCGATTGTTGAGCTGACAGAAACGGGGTCGTCGCTCAAGGCGAACAACCTGAGGATCATCGAGACGATCCTTGAGTCGAGCACCAGGTTTATCGCAAACAGAAAGTCCTGGAAGGATTCGTGGAAGCGGCAGAAGATGGAGAACATCGTCCTCCTCTTGAAGGGGGCCCTTGCCGCCGAAGAAAAGGTGGGGCTCAAAATGAATGTGCCGGAAAAGTCCCTGAAGAGGGTTATGAGCCTGCTCTCGTCACTCCACTCCCCGACGATCTCCCAGCTCTCGGACAGGGGATGGTTCGCCCTTGAGGTTGTTATCGATGAGAAGACGGTCCGTGATATTATTCCGAGACTGAAGGCAGTGGGTGCCGAGGGGATCATCGAGTACCCGCTGAACAAGGTCATTCCGTAAGGTGAAGCAATGATTCACAGAGGTGTGAGTTATGCGATGTTACTCACGCGTCAACGTTTTCTCTGTAGTCAAGACTTATCTGAAAACCAGGGAGATATCTGTCACAAAGTCAAACGCGCCCGCAGACCAAAGACCCAGATCGTGTCGTCATCGGGATTCAGTGCCGGGTCGATAATCAGTTGAACGTCAGGAGTAATTGCCAGGTTCTGCGCAATCTGCACCCGGTAAAATAGCTCAGCAGTCCACTGCTCATCAAGCCCTGCAGCAGAAGGTTTCCCCCACCCCAGGCCAAGACCGAGCAGGTCCCGCTGTTCGGCAAAGTAGCGACCGACACCGACACTGACCATCCCTTCAAGCAGCGCGGCTTCATCATCAGAGAAGCCGGCCCGAAAGAAGGGCATCCACTGATCGTCGATGAACTTCGCAGCCGAAAATGCCAGACCCCAGTCATCAGGCGTCTGTGCCTGCTCGCGCTCATCGACATGCCAGAAGGTGAGGTGGATGTTGTCAAAGTACCTCCGCTCAAAGGAAGAGACCCAGCCGACTTCAACCTGTGTGAAGTATTCACTTTCGTCAAAGAAGGTGTCGAACCCTTCATCGGTAGGATCACCGTTCGCATCGCTCAGACCGCCAACAACGTATATGTTATTCGTCGCCATCACCCCGAGTGCAGCACCAAGACCCTGATTGGGAGAGGCGATCGTCGGGTTCGTTGAGAACATAAGATTTGTAAATGCAGTAAGCGGGTTGATCATACCGTAAATGTCGAGGTAGTCCGTGGGGTCCACCTTGCCGGCAATAAAGGAGAGACGGCCATTGCGGAACTTCTGCTGCCAGTAGAGGTTTGTCACCCCCCAGCTGTCGTTGACGAAGGTATTAAACTGTGTACCCGTCAGTCCCAGATAACCGGCCTCAAAGCCAAGGTCCTGTGGTGCAACATCAGTACCTATGCGATGGCGGTGCTCCACCTTGAAGACGAGACTTCCCGTATTGCCCGATTCCCGGCCAAGCAGTGTCCATGAGCCGTAGAATCTGAACAATCCGCTCGCGGCCTCGTCCTCACCGAGGCTTTCGCTCACTGTCTGGTAGAGCGCCTGGTAGTCCATGGCAAGGCTGAGGCCCAGGTCTTTGTTGATCCTCCCTTTCTGGTCGAACCACGGCTTCAGGGCCGCATCAATTGCCGGGAACCGCAATAGTGGCGTCTTAACCTTGTCTGCTTCCTCGAGATCAGCCCCGACGCTGCCAGGCCCTCCGAACTGCGGGACATCTTCGTAGCCCGACTTGTAGTTCGACTCCTGTCCCGCACCCTGTGCACAGGCTGTGATCGGGTCAATAGAAAGGGTTAGCCCTATGAACGATATCATCGCAAAAATAAGAATGTAGATATTTTTTTCCATATGTTGTTTATTCTCTCTTCTATGATTACTTCGCAAAGACTCAGTTTACTTCTCTATGGCACAGCGTTTCCCGATTTCGGCACTGCTTCTGCCATCTCCGCATCACGGGCGAACAGAGATAACAGTACTGAAGCCCGTTTTGTTTATAATCTCTCTTGTAATCTGAGCGCATTCTTATAAATCTTCCCGACCTTGCCTCAGCGTTTGATCTCTGAGCTGCTGCCATGCTGGATATCAGCCATTCTCACTTTATGCTCAAAAGCGATGGCGCCGTCCTCTCCGACCGCTGAGAGGGTAATGGTCGGGGAAGGTTGTGCGTTCCAGTCAATGTCCACCAGGCCGAAGTTATGCTCGATAAATGGGCCGGCAATGCGAAACGAGTTGGTAGCCTTGCCATAGAACTCATTCACGTGGGTCATGCCGCTGGAGGTCAGCTCATACAGCGGATAGGCAGCCTCACTATTTTGCGACAATTCGGCAAAATGCACATTACCACTGAGCAGGATCACACCGTTGGCTTTGGTCTTCTTGATCAGGTCAAAAAGCCGCTGCCGCTCCAGCGGGAAGTTTCCCCACTCATCCATGCCTTTCTGGTTGGGGATGACCTGGGTGCTGGAAGCTATCAGGCGCACTTCAGCAGGTTTTTTCAGTTCCTGTTCCAGCCAGGCCCACTGTTCTGCACCAAGGTGTGTCTTAGCCGGATCATTGTCCGGGATATAGCCGCCTACCTTACTTGCCTTCGACCGTTCCTCTTTGGGAGTTGGATCCGGCTTGAACGGGCTCCGGTTGTACTTGGTATCCAAAAGGATAACCTTTACCTGTCTGCCCGGTGGGCCGAAGATCTTTGCATCGTAAATTCCGGAGCGCTGCCAGCGCGGTGAATCTTTTGGTTCTCCCCAAAATGTCAGGAATGCCTCTTTTGTTCTCTCTTTCACAGGAAATTCCGCGCCTCCGGCGTGGGATCCGTAATCATGGTTGTCCCAGGTCGCCATCATCGGTATTGTTTCTCTAGCTTTCTGGAATTCTGGCTTGTCCGCCAGCCGGTTCCACTCGCCCGTAATCTGCTCCTTACTGACCAGCCAGGCCGTTCTCCCATCAGTGTCGCCATAGATGTTGTCTCCGAGAAACAGCCACAGGTCCGGTTTCGTTGCCAGCACCGCATTCCAGATCGTCTGGTGCTGCCACTGTTTTGCGCAGGAACCGAAGGCAATGCGGGTCACCTCGCCGTCCGGGAGCGGTTTCCAGTCGTCCAGGGCATGGGACGCCGTGGCCAGAAAGAACGCCAGACAGAGCCAGACAATACGGATTTGCATCAGGCACCTTCATCCAGGATATCGAGCCGCATGGCCCGGGCTTGCCGCTTCTTCGCCCGGCTCAGGGAGGGCTGGAAGAATAGTACCATCCCTGTGATCCAGAGCCCGATCAGCACCAGTGCCGATGGCAGGAACACCCCTAGCTTGACGATATCTGCAAAGAAACTGCCGTCATGAATGCTCTCGATGAGATCCGAACGGCGGTAGGCGACCTGGAGTACGGCTCCGGTATTGGTGTCGATCTGGATCTCCCAGCTGTTCTCGGAGCGCACCTTGAGCATGCCCTTGCCGGGACGTACATCGAGCCGGTCGACGTCGGACCAGGTCTCAATCTCCGCCTTGGGTACGCTACGAGCCACTGCAAGGATCTGATCGAAGCCGATGCCGATGCCCTTCTGTTCACCCTTGACCGTGGGCGGTTGTATCCAGTCGAACTCCTTCTTCAGCAACAGCAGCACACCGGTCACCAGCACGACG
>CP070788.1:2115106-2127918 GCA_020346765.1 Nitrospiraceae bacterium | reverse complement strand
CCTTCATTTCAGCAAGAAAAATGGTCAGGTTGGCAAACCATTCGGGATTGGCAAACTGCTCGGGCCTGAGAAACCTGAACAGCAGAAAGAGGATCACCAGGACCAGTATGCCAAGCATCACAAAGATGTTCCTCGCCCGCTTTGCCGGCACAAGGGCCATGAGCACCATACCGGCCATGACCCCCAGCCCTGCCGGGATAAGGACAAAGAACAGCAGGAGGGGCAGCAGATAGAAATAATAGCTGACAGCCACCTTGAAAGAGGAGCCGAAGGCGATGAACAGGGGGAGCACGGCAAAGAGTATCATCCAGGAGGATTTCAGGGCCGTTTCCAGCCACCGGCTCAGGTAAATGCTGCCCCTTGACAGGGGCGATGAAAGGATGACCGGCAGGTCCGGGGCGAGGTAAAAGCAGTTTATTCCCGTGAGGAGGCTGCTGAAGATGAGGAGAAAAAAGACAAGCATGAGCAGGAGTGAAAGCCCCTTAAGGGCAATGATGTTCCCCACGTTTGCCTCCATGCCCTGAAGCCGTGAAAGGACATCGGACAGGAAATGAAGCGCCACTGCCCAGAAGGCTGCGGCAAGGATGAGTATGACAGCAACCTTGACATAGGATGCCCATCCTGAACGGAAGATCCGGTTCTTAAAGGTCCACCACTGGGGGGAAAAGAGCGCAATCAATTCTCTCATGGCGCCGCCTTCCTACTCCTTCAGCTCTTTCACGACCTTGAGCACGTCCTCCCCGCCGGTCAGGCGCAGGAACACCTGCTCGAGGGTGCTGCCAGAGGAGTGGGACTTCTCCCTGATTTCCCCTGCGGTGCCGCTTGCAATGATCGTGCCCTTATTGATGATGGCCATCCTGTCGCACATCTGCTCGGCGATTTCAAGAATATGCGTTGACATGAAGATGCACATTCCCTTGTCCCGTGAGGCCTGGAGCATCTCCTTCAGCAGCCTTGCCCCCCGCGGGTCAAGGCCGATCAGGGGCTCATCGAGTACCAGCACTTTCGGGTTCCGCATGAATGCAGCGGAGATATTAAGACGCTGTTTCATGCCGTGGGAGAAATTTTCCACCAGCTCCCCTTTCCACTCGCTCAGGCCGAAGACCTCCAGATATCGGTTCCCCCGGTCCTGGAGGACAGCATCATCGATGATGTAAAGCCCGGCGATGAACCGCATGTATTCCCAGGCCGTGAGTTTTTCGTAAAGGATGGGTCGGTCAGGGATGTACCCCAGGGCCGTCTTTGCAGCGATGGGGTCTTTCTGAATGTCATGGCCGTCAATGGTGATTGTCCCTGAGGTTGGCTTCATGAGCCCCATCATCATTTTGATCGTGCTCGTCTTGCCCGCGCCGTTGGGCCCGAGAAATCCGAAAATTTCGCCGGCATCGGCCGCGAGGCTTACGTCATTTACGGCAGTGTGGTCTCCGTATCTTTTTACCAGGTGGTCGATGACGATCATAATGCCTCCAGTATCTCAATGTTCATCGCTCCCATATTCTGCGTAAAGGACGCCAGTTCTTCCATATGACCTTCAAGGAACCGGATATGGGTCACGTCCGCCGGGAACTGTCCCATGGTGGGATCAATAGGGACCCATTCGTCCAGCCACACCTCGGGCCACGTATGATAATAGAAGTGTCCCTTAAGATACACGAGTCCTCCCACCATGCGCGTGGGCAGGCCCGCGGCCCGGGCAAAGGCCGTAAACAGGATCGTGTGTTCATTGCTGTCACCGGCAGAAATCCCGAAAACATCCATTGACGTGAGAAGGTGCAGCATGGGCATCTTTCTGATTGTCAGGTACAGATTTGAGGTGAGAAACCGTGCCAGTCTGAAAGCGTTTTTTTCAATGGCAACGAATTTATTGGCATTATACTTGATCGTGCGATGATCGCTCTCCACGTAAGGGCCCGCGCCTCGATAAGACGCCAGATTGTTTCCGCTGTAGGGAAGATCATAGGTCCTGCCCTCAAGGTCCTCCTCACGCTCCTTCCGTATCTCAAGGACACCTCCTTCAAAATGCTGGCGGCCCTCATTCAGCAGGGGATAGTCCTTCTCATCTGAGCCGGTGAGCTTTACTCTGAGAAGAGACAGCGTTTCCGTATCTCTCAGAAGCCTGTCAGCTTTGAGCACCGGCAGAGAGAAAAGGTCAACAATAGGCTTGCTCTCTGTGGAAACGGCCAGGTTTTCGGGTTCCACGATATACTGAAACCCCGCGGGGTTTGTCTCCTTCATAGTATATCCTCTGTCATTGATCCATGACAGGGTTCCTCCTGTTTTCAGGACATAGACAGTCATCACATTGATCCCCGCCTTAACCGGCAGCAGATCCTGCACCTCTGCAGTCATCTCCTCCGTCTTCCCGGAGAAAATGTCAAAAACAGGAACCCGGAAGCGCTTCCCCTTTTCAAGCCCCTGGCTGTAGAGCATAGATTTTATGGTTATGGGAAGATAGGGAGATGCGCTCATGTCAACGGTCTCTGTTTTTTTCTGCTGGTTGTTCTCAATAAAGACAAGGAGCACGCCGTCCTCGTCGATCTCACCGCGGGACCTGTAAAAGGTCTCCCCGGTGCGGGTCTCAAAGGAAAAGGATTTCATCCGAAAGGAACGGTCCGTGAGGCACGTGAAGAGCGTCGTGCTTTTCGTGGTGCCGCCCTCGCCGGGGGCCTCTGTTTCGCCCTGCTGGGTAAACCGGTATTCATCACCGATCTTTTCCGTGGCAGTCCTGACATGGCCGATTTTTGTATTCTGCACATAAATGCCGAACCACTCCTCTTTCTCCGTGAACTGGCTCTCCTGCACTGCCTGAAGGGAAGAGATCGTCTCGCCAGAGATGTAGTGACGGTAGACAAGGATGCCCACCAGGCAGAGCCAGATACCGACGATTCCTATTTGAATGGATTTAGAAAGTCCTCGTGACATCGCAACGTATTAACAACAGTGAACGTATGATACCATTTCCGGGATGTATCCCGATTCTTCAATAATTATATTCGGGGAGAAGAGGAAAATCTTGAGGCTGCCAGCCTGTCTATCCATTTCGGGGAAGGATCAAAAAGAGGGTTGCGCCATACCATAGACAGATATTTCCAGCAATAAGGATATCTGAACAGCGTGATTCGAAGACCTTATCAACAGGCGGTACTACTTTATTCAAACGTTCATGGCTTTCAAACCTTTTTGAGAGTCTTTCCCGAAACGGGTATTGCTTTATGAACCCCCGGAACTAGAAAAGCTCAATCTGCTCGACCCGCTCCTGGGGCGTAAAAACAGGATACTTGTCATCAAAACATGCAGAGCAGTACTGCTCAGGATTTTCCACCACCTTCAGCAAGCCTTCGATGCTCAGGTAACTGAGCGTGTCCGAGGTAATGTATTTCCGGATCTCTTCGGTCAGATGGGTCGAGGCGATCAGTTCCTTTCGTGACGGGGTGTCAATCCCGTAGAAGCAGGGGCCGATCGTCGGTGGGGAGCTTATCCGCATGTGCACCTCTTTTGCGCCGCCTTGTTCGCGGATCATCTTCACGATCTTCTTGCTCGTGGTTCCCCGCACGATGGAGTCATCAACCACCACGACCCGTTTCCCCTCAAGGAGGTGGCGGACGGGGTTGAGTTTGATCTTCACTCCGAAATGCCGGATCGACTGGCGGGGTTCGATGAATGTCCGGCCCACATAGTGGTTTCTGATCAGCCCGAAGTCAAAGGGTATGCCGCTTTCCTCGGCATATCCCAGCGCTGCGGGCACGCCCGAATCAGGCACGGGGATGACCAGGTCAGCCTCAACAGGATTTTCCCTGGCAAGGATGCGCCCAAGCTCTTTCCTGACGGCGTTCACATTCTGGTTGCCGAAGATGTTGCTGTCAGGCCGCGCAAAATAGATAAATTCAAAGATACAGGCAGCGTGCCTCAGGGACGGGAGTGTCTTAAACGACGTTAATCCGTTCCGGTTAATGATAACGATTTCACCCGGCTCCACATCCCGCACATAGCGGGCCCCTATGAGGTCAAAGGCGCAGGTCTCGGAGGCAACCACATAGGCCCCGTTGCGTTTGCCGATACTGAGCGGCCTGAAACCATAGGGGTCCCTTACCGCAATCAGCTCATTTTCGCTCATAAGCAGCAGGCTGAAGGCCCCGGAAATACTCTTCATGGTATCAATCAGCCGCTCGTAGAGCCCTCCCTCCCGGGACGCGGCAATCAGATGCACGATCACTTCGCTGTCAGAGGTTGACTGGAATATGGCCCCCTTCTCCTCAAGCTGGTCCCGCAGTTCCAAGGCATTAACAAGATTCCCGTTATGGGCAATGGCAAGGGACCCCAGGGAATAGTTGACGGTCAGGGGCTGGACGTTTTTCAGCGAGCTTGTCCCTGCAGTTGAGTAGCGGTTGTGCCCGATGGCAATGTCTCCCGGCAGCCGCTTCAGTCTCTTTTCCGAAAAGATGTCCGCCACAAGACCCATGGACTTTTCAATATAGATCTGCCGCCGGTCCGATGAGCAGATACCGGCGCCCTCCTGTCCCCTGTGCTGCAGGGCGTGAAGCCCCAGGTAGGTGAGGTTTGCTGCCTCGGGGTGCCCGAACACGCCGAACACGCCGCACTCCTCATGGAACTTGTCGGAAGAAAGGGGCACGTAGGGACTGGAAAATATCCGGCGGTTACGGATGAGGCGCCTGATGTCAGCGGTAATCCTCTTCATTGGTCGGAAATTAAGTATACCATTTTCTCGAAAACCAAATAACAATTAGCCAGTAGTTATACCCAGATCCAGCGATAATCTTGTATCCTGCTGCATGATTGTCACCCTGAGCCTGCCGAAGGGTGGATTGACCGATCAAGTCGGGCAATGACACAAAAGAGAAAGCAATTCATTAATAGTCAATAAAAACTGGATAGTAGTCAGAGTCTCGTTTTTTTATTCGTTTCCCTGACTACTATCTACTCACTACTGCCTGCTATTTTCTTCACACCACTGCCGCGCATTCTGGAACATCGTGAGCCACGGTGATGCTCTGAGGCCCTGCCTCCATTCTTCAGGCATCCAGGGCCACTGCCAGGTGAGGAAGGTCCGCTCGGGGTGCGGCATGATAGCCAGGTGCCTGCCGTCGGGAGAACAGAGCGCCGCGATGCCCGCTGCGGAGCCGTTGGGATTAAAGGGATAGTCCATGGTTATTTCTCCGGCGTCATTCACATACCGCACAGGGGCCAGGCCTTTCTGCTCAATACTCCTCAGTACTGCATGATCGGGGAAAAAGGCCCGCCCTTCACCGTGGGCAACCCAGACTCCCAGTACAGAACCCTCCATGCCCGCAAGCATGATTGACGGGCCGGGCATGATTTTCACTGCCGAAAAGCGCGACTCAAACCTGCCCGATGTGTTGTGAATAAAGCGCGGCTGGACCGTGCCGTCCATCCCCTGCCACGGCACCCAGCCAAGAAGCGCCATGAGCTGGCATCCATTGCACACCCCCAGGGAGAAGGTGTCCTGCCGGTGATAAAATGCCTGGAATTCCTCCCATATTGTTTTGTTGAACCGTATGACACCGGCCCACCCCTTGGCTGAGTCAAGCACATCAGCATAACTGAATCCTCCCACAAAGGCAGCACCCCGGATGTCAGCAAGGCTGATTCTTCCCTGAAGCATGTCCGTCATGGTCACATCCCACGGCTCAAACCCCGCCTGAAAAAAAGCGGATGTCATCTCACGGTCGCTGTTGCTTCCTTCTTCGCGGATAATGGCGACCTTTGGTTTGCTGCTCCGCTCCAGAAGATCCTTCTGCGTTGGCAAAGGCTGAAAAGCCAGGGTGAATGCAGGCCCCGGCCTGTCAAAAATCAGCTGCCGCTCCTGGTCAGCGCACCGGGGATTAACCTGAAGCCGTTCAAGCTGATAGCTCGTCTCCTCCCAGATCTCCCGCAGTTCCCTCATGTCTTCGTCAAGGACCGTTTTCCCGTTCACGGAAACCGTAATCCGCTTAGTCTCAGACGTGCCACCGATGATTTCGAAGGGTACGCTGGCCTGCCTGAGGAGTTCAGCAATTTCACCTTCCTTCGCCGGCAGATATTCCATGACCAGCCCGAGTTCTTCGGAGAACAAGTGCGGCAGAACGGAAGATCGGAAGTCCTGAAGTTCTTTGGAAGTCTCGCCTTCCGCACCTCCGCGCTTCCGCACTTCCGCGCTCATGAGTATCTCCAGTCCGCAATTTCCCGCAAAGGCCATTTCGAGCAGCGTGGTGATCAGGCCGCCGTCGCTCCGGTCATGGCCGGAAAGGATAAGGCCCCGGGCAATCAGCTCCTGGACTGCATGAAAGGACCGCTTTAAAAGTTCCGGGTCATCCACATCAGGTGGTTCGTCCCCGAGCTGGGAATAGACCTGCGCCAGGGCGCTTCCGCCGAGGCGGTCCCTTCCCCTGCCCAGGTCAATGAAGAGGAGCCTGCTCTGCCCGGGCTTCTTGATGTCCGGCGTAAGCACCTTCGTAACATCCGGGCAGGTTGCATAGGCTGATATGACAAGCGTGCCAGGGGACTTTACTGTTTCCGCTCGGCCCGATAGGTCCCTCACCTGAGCGGCCATGGAAAGACTATCCTTTCCTCCGTCAATGGCAATGCCCAGTGTGATCATGATATCGCTCAGGGCGACAGCGGCGTCATAGAGCTTCGCACCTTCGCCGGGGAGCTTGGCAGCCCACATCCAGTTGCCTGAGCACTTGATGTCCTCCAGGGCGCTGATCCGTGCCCACACCATGTTCGTCAGTGCCTCGCCTACGGTCATCCGCGCCATCGCAGAAGGGCTGAGCAGGGTCTTCACCGGCTGCTCGCCGATTGACAGTGCAGCGCCGGTCAGTCCGAAATGGCTTTGGCCTATAACCGCCACATCAGAGACCGTGAGCTGCAAGGGGCCGGCGCACTGCTGCCGCGCGATCAGACCGGTCACGCTCCGGTCCACCTTGTTCGTGAGAAACCGCTTCGAGCCTACGGAGAGGAGGCGCAGAACCCGCCCGAGGGCGCTCTTGAGCGTTACCCCTTCAGGAAGGCGGAGCGGTTCTGTCTTCAGGGGGATGCGGTCCAGATGAAAGGTCTTCCGGGGCATGTCGCCCAGGATTTTCCCGAGATCAAGGTTCACCGGCGTGGTGCCGTCAGTTTCGTCATGGAGCACGGCATAGCCGTCGCCGGTTATTTCTCCGATTGCAGCGCAGGGGACCTTTTCGCGGGCACACATGCTTTCAAAGACTGCCATGTCCCCGCTCCTCAAAAGAAGCGCATTCTGCTCCTGATACTCCGCCCCCCATATCTCAAGGACCGACAGCGTGGTGTCGCCCAGGGGGATCTTCCTCACCTCTATCTTCGCCCCGGCAGGATAGATAATTTCCTTGACCACATTGCAGTTGCCGCCGGCGCCCTGGTCATGGATGCTCACGATCGGATTCCCGTCGCCCATCTCAATGCAGGCCCTGAGGACCCTGTTCATTTTCTGCTCCATTTCGGCATCACCACGCTGGACTGCGTTAAAATCCAGTTCAGCAACGTTCTCTCCCTGGATCATGCTTGAGGCAGCCCCGCCGCCGATGCCGATACGGTAGGCAGGGCCCCCGATCTTTACCACGAGCATGCCCTTTTCCGGTTCCCCCTTCTCGATATGCCGACGGTCCATCTGTCCGATGCCTCCGGTAAACATGATAGGCTTCAGCCATTCATAGCGCTCTTCACTGGGCAGCCTCATGCCAAAGGAACGGGTATAGCCCTGGATAACCGGTTCGCCGAACTTGTTTCCGTAGTCAGAGGCTCCGTTGCTCGCCTGGATTTCTATTTCAAGGGGCGGGGCCAGATTCGGCGGATAGGCAAACGACGGGTCTTCCCAGGGAAGGGCATAGCCGGGAATGTGAAGGTTCCCGACACAGTATGCCGCGGTCCCCGCGATAACAAGGCCGCCCCGGCCTGTTGCCTCAACGTCGCGTATCCTCCCGCCCGTTCCGGTTTCCGCTCCGGGGAAGGGGGCCACGCCGCTGGGAAAGTTGTGGGTCTCTGCCGTAAAGATAACATCACAGGACTCCGATGATTTTACGAAGGGAGATGGAGCGCGCGGGTCCCGGGGAATGATGGTTTCAACGGTGTACCCCCTGATGGAACTGGAATTGTCCCTGAAGGCAATCACGCTGTTGGCCGGGTTCGCCTTGAGGGGCTTCTGGATGATTCTGATGAGATCATCCTTTATTTCCTGCCCGTCGATAATGAGCCTTCCCTTGAAGAACCAGTGCCGCGAGTGCTCACTGTTGGACTGGCTCAGGTCAAAGCATTCCACATTGGTGGGATTCCTGCCTATGTCATGAACAAAAAGATTGTAGTAGTAGTCCATGTCCCACGCATCCAGGCCGAGGCCCATGTCCCGGTTTATCTTCTCAAGGGCAGACCTGCCCTGCTCCATGAGAGGGACCTCAAAAAAAGGCTCGGGCGTGATTCCCGGCTCAAATCCTGACAAAGGTCCCGGATAGGGGCACTCAGTCATGCGGTCATAGAAAAGTGATGCGTGGTCAGTGATCAGTGATGAGTAAAAGGCCTCTCGCTGCTGCATGCTCAAGGCATTCCCTTCAGAAAATATAAACAGGTACCGGCGGGAGCGTTCAATTCGCTCGATGTTATAAAGCCCGCAGGCGTGGCACACAGAAACGGCATTCGTTGACCAGGCAGTGGTGAAGTTCATCCGGGGTCCCACTTCAAGAATCACGGCGGTCTGTGCCTCGGCTCCCCCACGGGTAAGGGGGGGATTTAAGGGGGGTGATTTCCTGTCAGCCAAAAAACTGCTGAGAGAAAACTGTTCATGCTCAAAGGTCTCTGACAAAAGCCACTGGAGAGCTTCCTCGCCTTTCCGCACCATAGGCTTCCTTACACCGATATTGAAGCAGAACTCTGTCTTGATATCAACGATGTCCGGCGATATGTTCAGCCTTGCACGGACAAGCAGTTCATTCTTTTTTGCCTCAGGCAGGGCAGGCCGCCTGTAGTAATGCACCACGTCCATTGAGTAATTTCTCCCGGGGAAATTCGCAAGCAGTCGGTATTGTATCATTTTTAAAAATACTCTGTCATGGACACCCCGCCGGCGCAAAAATCTGCCCTATTTCCCGGTTCACGCGGCTAAAGCATGCCCCCTCATATGCCGATAAGTGAGGTGAGGATGAACGAGAGAGGGAAAGGGGTCAGGAATGTATAACTATATGATTTTTCACGTGTCCGATAAGAAGCTCTACCGGGATTTTCTGGCCTATTATAAAAAGGACCCCTGCGATGAGCTCTATTATGTTTCGATTAACAATCCCAAGCTGGTGCAGTACCTGGAGGAGTTCATCGAACGGCGCACAAACTGAGGACACTTATCCCGTTGTTTCCCTGATGGCCTCACCGGTGATCCTGGTGAGGCTTTTTAATTCCGCTGTTGAGATGCTCAGGGGCGGCATGAGAACCACCACATCCCCAAGCGGCCTTATGAGAAGCCCCTTGTCCCGCGCCCGGGCGCATACCTTCCACCCCACTTTCTCATCTATCGGCCAGGGTTCCCTTGTTTTTTTGTCCTTCACCAGCTCGATCCCCACCATGAACCCCCGCTGCCTCACGTCGCCCACGTGGTCCAGCCCTGCAATGCGGGCAAGTTCCTTTCCCAGAAACAGGATTTTCTTAGCCATTTTCTGCAGGGTCCTTTCCTTCCTGAATACCCTGAGGCTGGCCAGGCCAGCGGCGCAGGCAAGCTGGTTCCCTGTGTAGGTGTGGCCGTGAAAAAATGTCTTGCATTCATGATATTTCCCGAGAAAGGCCCGGTATATCTTTTCCGTTGTCATGGTGGCCGCAAGGGGAAGATAGCCACCACTCATGCCTTTTGCAAGGCAGAGGATGTCCGGCGCGACCTGCTCCTGCTCACAGGCAAACATCGTTCCTGTCCGCCCAAAGCCCGTGGCCACCTCATCTGCAATCATGAGTATCCCGTACTTCCTGCACAGCCTCCTTATCCCCTTCAGATAGCCGGCGGGCGCCGCAATCATACCGCCGGCACCCTGTACCAGGGGCTCAATGATGAGCGCCGCTGTTTCATCTTTATGCCTCCTGATGATCTCCTCTGCCTTCTGCAGGCAGAAAAGCCCGCACGCCGGGTGTCTTTTCCCCAGCTCGCAGCGGTAGCAGTAGGGAGAGGGGATCCTGTGAGCCCGAAAGAGGAGCGGTGAAAAGATACGATGAAAGAGATCGATCCCCCCGACGCTGACCGCGCCGAGGGTGTCTCCGTGATAGGCATTGTGCAGGCAGACGAAGGCAGACTTTTGCTCCTGTCCCCTCTGCTTCCAGTACTGAAATGCCATTTTCAGAGCCACTTCTACGGCTGTTGATCCGTTGTCAGAATAAAAGACCCGGGAAAGCCCGGCCGGTGCCATGCCTGCCAGCTGTGCCGCAAGCTCGGCAGCGGGGGGGCTGGCCAGCCCCAGGAGCGTGGAATGGCTGATCCTGTCCACCTGCTCCTTTATTGCATCATCTATCTCCTGTTTGCGGTGGCCGTGAACATTCACCCACAGCGAAGACACGCCATCAAGGTACCATCTGCCCAGGATATCCTTCAAAAAAACTCCCCTGCCTTCAGTGATGATCACAGGGGTCTCCTCCGCCCACTCCTGCATCTGGGTGAAGGGGTGCCAGAGGTGGTTCCTGTCCAGGGTTACGATACGTTTCTTCCGCGATCTGATGTTCATGGGACAGTCAGGTGCTCCGATGCCGCATGGTCCGCCCCTGCTTTGCAGAGGAAAAGTCATATAGTATAGCCCAACCTGCATCATTGATGGCAAACCCGGTGCACTGATGGGTAATGGAGTGATGGAGAGAATGGAAGGCCCGAAGGGGGCTTGTACGGTTTATAATTATTTCTCTCATTGGTTATAGTAATACAATAATGTGTCATGATTCGGTTTACATGGCCCCGCGACAAAGGTATAATTGAGTAAATGAAGAGAATTACACTTTTTTTCCTTGTGGTTATTTCACTTGCCGCAGGGTACATCCTGGGCAGCAGGACCGAGATTTTCTCATCTAGGTCAACCTCGCCGCCCTATATGTACAATCTCCAGCTGCCGAAGGAACTCGCCGGCGAAGGAGTGGCTTTTTCAGGCGTTGTATCCGTGATCAGCCCGGTGGTGGCCAACATCTCCACCTCAAAAACCTTGGTAAACAAGGAACCGTCCTCCTCACCCCATTTGTTTGACGGCCCCTTCAGCGATTTTTTCGACTACTTCAATGTCCCGAAAAAGTGGAAGGAGCAAAGCCTCGGCTCAGGCGTTGTCGTATCGCCGGACGGTTTCATTATCACCAACAACCACGTGGTTGAGAAGTCCGACGAAATAACGGTGACCCTCTATGACCAGCAGACCTACAAGGGCAAAATCATCGGCACTGACCCTAAGACAGACATCGCCGTGATCAAGATCCCTGCGCAGAACCTGCCGTCCATACAGTGGGGTGACTCGGAAAAGCTGCAGGTTGGGGAATTCGTTCTGGCCTTCGGCAACCCGTACAGCCTGGGGCACACGGTCACCATGGGGATCGTGAGCGCCGTGGGCAGAGCAAACGTGGGCATCGCCGACTACGAGAACTTCATACAGACCGATGCTGCCATCAACCCGGGGAATTCCGGCGGCCCTCTTGTCAATATCAAGGGCGAACTCGTGGGCATTAACACTGCCATCTTTTCCCGGACCGGCGGTTATCAGGGCATTGGCTTTGCAGTGCCGAGCAACATGGCAAAGTCGGTCATGACCCAGCTCATCAGCGAAGGCAAGGTAACACGGGGATGGCTGGGGGTAACGATACAGAATCTGACCCCGGAACTGGCAAAGGAATTCGGCATTGAGAAGCCTGTGGGCGCGCTCGTGACAGACATATTCAGGGGCAGCCCTGCTGAAAAGGCCGGCATCAGGAGAGGAGACGTGATCCTCCAGGCAGACAGCAAGAAGATCAAGGATGTGGAATCGCTCCGGAACACCATTGCCCAGAGCAAGGTCGGGAGCACCATCGAGGTCACTCTGTTGCGGGAAGGCAAAAACATGCCCGTGAGCATAACCATAACAGAATTCCCCCGGGACATTGCACAGGCAGAACACGGCGGCCCCGCTGATGACTTCACGGAAAAGGACAATGAACTGGCCGGCCTGAGGGTGATGGACCTGAGCCGCGACATCGCCAGACAGCTGGGGCTTTCAAACAGTGAGCAGGGAGTCGTCGTCGTCAGGGTCGATCCGTACAGCGCAGCTGAGGAGGCAGGGCTGAAAAAAGGCGACGTGATCCAGGAGATCAACAAGCAGAAGGTCAGGGACCTCGCTGATTTTAACAAACTTCTTCCCACCATCAGGCAGGGCGACACGGTCCTGCTCTTTGTAAACAGGAGCGGGAACAAGTTTTATGCATCATTAAAAACCTTTTCTTAAATCCAGAGGACAAAGTCATGATACACAGGGTCTTATTTTTCCTCGTATTTGTCGTGGGCGGATACATTATCGGCGTGAGAGAAGGCATGAATCATCAGGGCCTTCTCTGGGGCGCCGGGGTGGGCATCATCGCGCTTATCCTTGAGTATGTTCTTACCATGATCGGCTTCGGGAGTGTGCTGTGCGGCCTTGCCGGTCTGGCAATCGGGCTGTTGTTCGCCGAGCTTATTTACCATCCCCTGAAGACCATCTTCACCAGCATGGACGGGGCATACATTGCCGTCATGTTCAACGCCGTGTTCGGATACAGCGGCCTGCTCCTGGGGCTGAAAGCAGGAAAAGACTTCACCCTGGCAAACATCGTGA
>CP070788.1:2108381-2115006 GCA_020346765.1 Nitrospiraceae bacterium | reverse complement strand
CCTCAGGCGGCGGGATGTTCTTCCAGAGCCGTTCCCACTGCCACCGAAGGAAATCCGTAAAGCCATGGTCTTCTTCCAGGTGGAGATTCCTGAAGCCCTTTTGCGCGTGATGGGGCTTGTCAGCCCGGAGGGTCTGGCCGCTGCAGCGCGGCGATGAACAGAACAGGATAATCATAAGCAGCGTGAGTGGCTTCATGAACACTCCTCATTGTAACGCATGGGATATAATATTCAAAGGAGGTGATGATCGGACAGATACTCATAATAATTCTGGGGGTGATTCTTTTTACGTCTTCCCGCGGCCTTGGCCCTTGCTGTGGGAGACCAGGCCCCCCCCGTTTGAGGCGCCGTCCACACAGGGGAACGTCATACTTACTGAATTCCTATTGAGAGACACGCCAGGTTCGCGAAAGAATAGGCATCACATTCCCCCTGATCTCGGACACAGACAAGGTAATTAAAAGGCTCTACGGATACGGAAGGGTCACCTATCTTATTGACAAAGGAGGGATCATCCGGTTTATCCAGGAGGGCGTGCCCGACAACGGGGACTTCCTCCGGCAGCTGGAAAAGCTCCGGCAGACGGGCCTGAGTGACTGATTCATAATTTTTGATAAGTTTATCAGGGAGGTTTTCATGGGTGAAGTGGAGAGAGTATCCGCGGAGGAAGGCAGGAAGAGGGTGGAGGAAGGTGCTGCCCTTCTTGTCTGTGCCTATGACAGCGAAGAAAAGTTTCAGAAAATGCACCTCCATGGCGCTCTGTCACTGAAGGAATTCAGGGCACGTGTCCCGTCGCTTCCCAGAGATCAGGAAATCATTTTTTACTGCGGCTGAAGGGCTGAGGCAAGCGCTGCCGGTCAGGCAGCGAAGTACCAGCAGGAAGGGTTTACGAATGCCAGGGCCCTCGGCGGAGGCGTGGAGGCATGGAGGAGGGCAGGATATCCCGTGCTCTGAAGAGGGGAGGGTGCTGTGATAAAGCTTACACATCGCTCTGTTCACGTAAGCCGCGAATACCGGGTCCCCTGCCAGCGGCTCTGGGAAGTGATCACCGACGCCTCCCGCTGGCCTGAGTGGGGGCCCTCTGTGACAGCTGTCGAGTGTCCTGACCGCATGATCAGAAAAGGTTCCAGGGGCAGGGTCAAGACCGCTCTGGGTATATGGGTGGGGTTTGCCATTACGGACTACGAAGAAGGCCGTTCCTGGTCCTGGAACGTCCTTGGCGTGCCTGCCACGGGGCACAGGGTAGAGCCCGCCGGGGAAGGGTCGTGCCGCCTGGTCTTTGAGGTCCCCCTCCTCGCTGCTGCCTATGCCGTTGTCTGCAAAGCGGCTCTTGACCGCATTGCCAGGATCCTGGAGAGCAAGGGAACTCCTCAATGACGGAGCCGACAATGAATATAAGCACTGAGACGAAGCTGCTCAGGAATCAGCGGCCAGCAGTGTTTTTATCTTTGCCGCCAGGTCGTCCACGGAGAGGGGTTTGTAAATAAAATTGGTGTCCTTCTCAAGAATACCCTTTTCCTGAATGATCTGCGCAGTGTATCCGCTCATGAAGAGCGCTTTTATCCCGGGCGCGGTGTTCCGTATCTCATCGTATACCTCGCTGCCGTTTTTTTTGGGCATGATCACATCGAGGATCAGGAGCCGGATCTGCCCCCTGTATTCAGCGAATTTCTGCAGGGCCTCTTCGCCGTCACATGCCGCTATCACGGAAAACCCGAATTCCTCCAGTATTGTGCAGAGGGATTCCCTCACTTCTTTCTCATCTTCCGCTATCAGGATGGTTCCTTCGCCGCGCAGCTCTGTCATGGGCCTTGAGGCTGCCGTCTCACTGGCCTTTGCTTTGATCAGCGGCAGGTAGATGCTGAAAACTGAACCGGCGCCCTGCTTGCTGGACACAGTCACCGAGCCGCCATGCTGGGAAACAATGCCGTAGACAATGGAGAGCCCCAGGCCTGACCCGGCCCCGACCACTTTTGTCGTAAAAAAGGGTTCAAATATCTTTTCCCGTGTCGCCCTATCCATGCCGGTCCCCGTATCAGCTACGTCGATCCGGGCATAGGCACCAGGCCTGCTGCATCCACGTGAGGCCGCATGTTCGGCATCAATCATTTCCTTTGCCGTCCCGATCGTCAGCATACCACCCTTGGGCATGGCGTCCCGGGCGTTCAGGACAAGGTTGATGATTGCCTGCTCCACCTGTCCCCTGTCGGCATTCACAACAATCTCATCCGGTGACAGCTCTACCTTGAACTCAATCTCCTCGCCGATGAGCCGGGTTATCATTTTTTCAACCCCCTCTACGAGGGAGTTCACGTTCATGGGCTTCAGGTCAGCAGCCTGCTTTCTGCTGAATACGAGGAGGTTCCTGATAAGGGCGGCGCCACGCTCGGATACGCTGATGATCTGATCAATGTTGTGGCTTACGAGGTCATCGGTCTTCATCTTCATCTTCAGCAGGTGCCCGTAGGAAATGATAGCCGTAAGCATGTTGTTGAAGTCATGGGCGATTCCGCCTGCCAGCCTTCCCACGGCCTCCAGCTTCTGGGACTGCAGGAGCTGCTCCTCGAGCTTCCGGCGTTCCGTGATATCGTGGGCAATCCCCTCCACGGCAGTCACCCTGCCCGCCCGGTCAAATACGGGTACTTCGCTCACTTCAAGCCAGTGTATGCTGCCGTCTTTATGGAAAATCTCCACTTCATAAGAGGGCTGCTGCTCTCCCATGATACTGAGGTTTGTATGACGGGTGACCCTCCTGTTGACAGGGTTCTCCGTGAGATAGGTGGTGTAGTGAGTGCAAAACTCTTCCTGTGAATAGCCCAGAATGTCCGCAATTGACGGGCTTATGTAGGTGAACACGCCGTCCGTGCCATGGGAATAAAGAAAATGTTTTTTTTCAATGCTTCCCACAAGGCGCCGGTACCGCTCTTCGCTTTCCCTTAATGACTCTTCCGACGCCGTACGGCGGGTGATGTCCCGTACGACCTCGACTGCGGCAATTATTTCACCCGATGCAGCCCTCAGGGGGGACGACGTGATTTCAAAGTGCATTGTGCCGCTTTCAGTAGGCACGCTTCGCTCAGTCCTGTGAACATTGCCGTCCCTGAAGGACAGGGCGACAGGGCAGCCGTCGCAGACACGCTCCTGACTTTCATAGGCATGGTAACAGTACTCGCCCGCATGGCTGCCCATAAAATCCCTGTGTGCCCTGTTCTGGTACCATATCTGAAAGTTCCTGTCCTGTATGCTGATGCCGTCACTGATTGCATCGAGCAGACCCAGGTCTTCAACTTTCCTGATGAGCTGGTCCAGTGTGACATTGCTGCTGTTCATTGAAAGGTCCTTAAAGGGTAGTATGAACAGAATACAGCATTTCCGGCAATAAGGGAAAAATTTTCTGCGAGGTGATCAGGTAAGGGACGGGTGCTCTTTTATCAAGCGCGGTATTCAGGCAATGCAGTCCCTGACCGCCTCTTCGATATCCTGAAAATGAAATGAAAACCCCCTGTCCAGGAGACGCTTTGGAAGCACTTTCTGTCCCCGGATGAGCACCTGCGCTCCTTCGCCCAGCTGAAGGCGGAGAACAAAGGCGGGGACACGCATAATAATAGGCCTGCCCAATGCCTTGCCCAGGGCACCAGTAAGGCCCCTGTTGGTCGTCGGGTTGGGTGCCGTGAGGTTATAGACGCCTTCATAGGAGGGGTCTTCTGCTGCCTCAACAAAGGCCCTGGTGAGATCCTCCATGTGTACCCAGGAAAATGCCTGGGAGCCGTCCCCGATGGTCCCCCCCAGGCCCATCCTGAACGGTTTGACCATCTGGCTGAGCGCTCCGCCCCCTTTGCCGAGGACAACGCCGAAACGAAATATGACAGTCCTCATACCGGCATGAACAGCTTTGTGTGACTCCGCTTCCCAGTCATGGGCAAGATGGCCGAGAAAGTCATCGGCGGGGACATTGTCTTCTTCTGTATGGGTGCCGTCGGCTGCATAGTAGCCGATGGCAGAGGCAGAGATGAAGAGCTCGGCCCGGCTTTTCATCAGGGCGGCCGCCTGAACGAGCGACCGCGTGACATGCACCCTGCTTTCGTACAGGATCTTCTTATACTCCTCGGTCCACCTCCCGGTAATAGGCGCGCCTGCAAGGTTGACGATACAATCTGCCCCCTCCATGCGCCGGGCAAGGGCCTCAGCGCTGCCTCTGAAATCCGCTCTGCCAAGCGGAATCACCTTCCAGCCCCTTTGCTCAAAGGCTGCCGTGAGGTTAGTCCCCACGAAGCCGGAGGCGCCGCTCATGGCGATCTTATGAGCCTTCATATTTATCGTGCCAGATAACGTTCTGACTGGTATTAATAGTAAGAAATCTTAACCATAAATTAAGATCCTCATTTTTTCCGGGCAGACCAGACAATGATAAACCCTATGACAACAAAGACAACGCCGAATCCCATGAGGATTCTCTCTTCCCCCGTTATTGTGTTGCCGAGAAGGTATTCCGCCACTATGGCTGAACCTCCGATGAGCATAAAAAGAGTGCCCAGAACTGACTGTCTCAGGTGCAGCCTCATACTGCCGGTGCCCTTCACAAAAAAGAGGCTAGATGATCCCGCCTCTTCTCTTGAGCGTGCGGTGGGGCTTTACCCGCCCACATACCCTCCGGCGATGTGCTCCTTGTCCCACCACGTGATTTTCGCGAGCAGTGCCGCCTTTTTCTTTTCGATGTCATTTTTCTGAGTTCCCCAGTCCGTGGGACACTGGCTGCTCAACTTGTCAATGGTCACGTTGAGGTCATCCACCAGGGCATGAACCTCCTTGAACTCGGTCATGAGTTTTTCCCTGTTTTGCATCTTGTCGAGCTGACGTAGCATGTCGTATGCACGTGCCTTGAGCCCCGTAAGTTCGGACCGAACCGTATCGCAGTAATATTTCGGGTCCATAGTCATTCTCCTTTCTATAATTTAGTGTATAAATTCTGTATAGCACCTGGATAACAGGCTGTCAAGCTGGTGGCGTGGGAAAAGGGCTGTTCCAGCTTCCTGAAAATTGCCCTTTCCCTTATTTTGTGGTCTAATATCCCCATACTGGTCATGTCAAGTCATCCCCGCGCATGGAACGCCTATGAAAGATATTACCCTTATATTCCCCCATCAGCTTTTTGAATCGCACCCTGCTGTGAAAAAGGGCCGGCACGTGGCGCTCATCGAGGACTCCCTTTTCTTTGGTGACAAGGAATATCCCATGACGTTCCACAAGCATAAACTCATGCTTCACCGCGCATCCATGAAGTACTACGAGGCAGCGCTGAAGCGAAAGGGGCATCCTGTTCAGTATGTTGAATACGATCCCTCTGAGGACTGCACCGGCGTTGTGGGGCGGCTGGCAAAGAAGGGGTATGATGAATTTTACATTGCTGATGTATCTGACACCCGCCTTCAAAAACGGCTTGCCGAAAGCGCGAAGAAACTGAAGATAAGCCTCCGCTGGTATGAGTCGCCCCTGTTTCTCACGACACGAGGTTATTTGGAAGAGTATTTTTCGAAGCAGAAGCGGTATTTCATGACCAGCTTCTACATAGCGCAGAGGAAGCGTCTGGGTGTCCTTGTGAAACAGGGGAAGCCCGCAGGCGGGAAGTGGACCTATGACAGGGAGAACAGGAAAAGGTTTCCCCGGGGACAGCGGCCGCCCCGGATCCCTGAAGTCAGGCAAAATAAACTACTGAAAGAAGCCGCTGAGTATGTAAACAGACGGTTTCCAGATCATTACGGCAGCACTGAGCATTTCTGGTTTCCCGTGGACAACCGGCAGGCGTCGGACTGGCTCGATGCCTTTCTTGATGAGCGGATTGTCCAGTTTGGCGACTATGAAGATGCCATGGTTTCTTATGAGGCGGTCCTCTACCACTCGGTGCTGACGCCCGTGCTGAACATCGGCCTGCTGACCCCGGAGAGGGTCCTTGAAAGGACCATGGCGAGGGCGGAGACAGGCGGTGTTCACCTGAACTCGCTGGAAGGATTTATCCGTCAGGTCATCGGATGGCGGGAGTTCATCCGCGCCATGTATGTCCTTGAGGGGGAAAAGGAACGAAAGTCAAATTTCTGGGAGCACCGGAGAGCTGTACCAGAGGCCTTGTATCGTGCCGGTACCGGGATCGAGCCGGTGGATACCGTTATCAGGAGGGTCCTGGAACGGGCTTACTGCCATCACATCGAGCGGCTCATGGTCCTTGGTAATTTCATGCTTCTCTGCGGCATTCATCCTGATCAGGTCTATCGCTGGTTCATGGAGCTCTTTATCGACAGCTACGACTGGGTCATGGTCCCCAACGTGTATGGGATGAGCCAGTTTGCCGACGGCGGTATCTTTGCTACGAAGCCCTACATATCAGGGTCAAACTATATCCTCAAGATGAGCGATTTCAAAAGAGGGCCCTGGTGCCCGGTGTGGGACGCCCTCTTCTGGAGCTTTATCGCCGACAATATCGGCTATTTTCAGATGCAGCCGCGGCTTGCCATCATGGCCCGACAGGTCAAGGCCATGGGAAAGAAAAAACTGGAAGAGCACCGGACTAGAGCCCGTCAGTTTCTCGATGGACTGCGCTGATTGAACAGGTGATAGCGTATGGTCAGCCCTC
>CP070788.1:2106000-2108281 GCA_020346765.1 Nitrospiraceae bacterium | reverse complement strand
AGGTCTTCTCATCAACAGGGCCCAGGGACCTCACGGTCTTGCCCAGATTCTCCACGGCAGTGCCCAGTTCCTTGTAGCGTGATTTGATGCCCTTGTACATTTTGGGAAGTTTCTTTTCCGGCATGTTCATCCCCCCTTCATGGATTTGTTATGTGTTCATGCGTTGTCCGGTACATCAACTTTAAACCATAGTACAGGAAAATACCATTGATATCAATACCGGGCCGCAGGCCCACAATTTCCCTCTCCAGGAAAAAAGTTCCACCCGGCCGGGGCAGTACCTTAGCAGGGCTGCGCAATACCCCCCACTTCCTGCATACATCCAGCATTGCCGCCCGGTCCACCATGCTGGCATGGGTGTTGCAGTAATTCAATGTCAGATGTCAGATTCTGTATTTCCGGTTCTGACGCATCTTGATAGAAGGAAGTAAAGCCAATGAAGCTTGAACAGATACTCAGGGAAATCGACGAACTGTGCCGCTTCTGCGAGCAGTGCGACCCCTGCTGTACAGGGTACCTGCTCAAGAAGTACATCGAGAGCAACAGGTCCGTTTTACACGCTGCCTAGGACTGCCGTGATCGCCGGAATCCCTCTGCCGGTTGCCCCCATTGATGCAACCGCTATATAATACCGCAAGGACATGAGAAAGCAGCGGCAATCATGATCGGCGCAATCCGGCAGTTTTTCGACAAATACGTTGCACCCTCCCGGGACAGCGGGGAAGAAGTCTCCGGCCATGCCCTCCAGATAGCCACGGCCGCCCTCCTTATAGAGATGATGCGGGCCGACACAGAGATCAGCGCTGAGGAGCAGGAGGTCATTACGCGCACCATGCGGTCAAAGTTCGAACTGACAGATGAAGAAACAGCCGCGGTGGTAAACCTTGCCGAAGATGAAATCTGGAAGTCCACGGGCTATTACGAATTCACCTCCCTCATGAACAGAAGCCTCAGCTACGGGCAAAAGGTCAAAGTCATCGAGCACCTCTGGGAGGTAGCCTTTGCCGACGCCATACTGGACAAGCATGAAGAATACATGGTCCGGAAGGTCGCCGACCTTATCTATGTGTCCCACAGGGACTTCATCGATGCGAAACTTCGCGTCAGGAAACGGTACGGGGTTCAGGAAAGCGCCGGGAACGGCTGACACCCTGACCTCTGCAATTGCCTATGAAAGACCGGAAAGGCATAGCTCAATCCATCGGCAAGTGCAAATTATTTGAAGGCCTTGCCCCTGAGGACCTGGAAAAGATCAGTCCCCTCTTTGAGCCCATCACTCTGCGCAACGGCGAATACGTCTTCATGGAGGGTGACCCCTCTGACTGGCTCTACATCGTGACCGACAAGCGGGTAAAGATCATCAAGCACACGCAGTCGGGCAAAGAGGTCCTCCTCGAAATTAAATCCCCGGGAGACATGTTCTGCTGCGCTGCCGTGCTGGACAACAGGCCCTACCCTGAAACCGCCCAGGCGAAGGGCCCTGCAGCGATCCTGAGGGTCAGCCGGAAGAACTTTCTGGGCATTGTCAGCGCCTACCCTTTCCTTAAGGCGGGCATCGCCGGATACCTGAACGACAAGCTTATCGACGCCTACGAGATGCTGAAGAATTTATCCTCCGAGATAGCCGAGCGGCGAATCGCAACGGTGCTGCTCAAGCTGTCCGAGAAGGCAGGGTCAGACGGCAAGGAATACCGGACGATCGACTTTTCCTTTACACGGCAGGAAATTGCTGACATGGTAGGCACTACCCTGGAAACATCCATCCGGACCATGAGTAAATTTGAAAAGCTGGGACTGATAAAGTCCACGAGAAAGAACATCAGGATAAAGCAGGGGGCCCTGGAAAAACTGCTCTCCCGTTAGCCGTGCCCTCACGGGCAGTGCACCTGCTCAGTCAAACCTCCGGTCCCCGTTTCCCTGAATGGCCCGTTCGACCTCCTTCCTCAGCCGCACGTAAAAGATGACCTTCCCGTCCCTGAGCACATAGTGGACATTGAGCACATCAGAGTACCCAAAGGTGGATACGCGCATGTAAATCGGCCGCACTTCATAGCCGAGCGCCCTCCCCTCCGCATCCCTGAGCGCGCTCACCCGTCCGCTCAGAAAAGAAGGGTACCAGCTGATAAATGTCAAGGCCTTTTCAAGGGCGTCCTTTTCGTCCAGGTGCTCCACGGTCCTGTAGTCATACTCACGGGCATAGGGCTCAAACATAACATCGTCTCCTTCAAAATCGAGGACGGCAACGGTCTCAAGGTCCTGACCATGCCGCTTGCCGTAGAGG
>CP070788.1:2097685-2105900 GCA_020346765.1 Nitrospiraceae bacterium | reverse complement strand
CCATACCCTTGACATGCTCATTACCTCTCTCAATAAGCACAGGACTAAAAAGGATATGACCGATTATTTTCTCATTCTCAATAGCCACCAATGAGAGTATATCTTCGCAATTCTTCCTCAGGTTATCTATGATATTTGCTTCTTGCGACTGACCAAATGCTTTCTTGTTTATATCACGAATGTCATTAATATCTTCTGGTTGCTCCAGTCTGATTATCATGTATCATTTCTTTTTGAGCCTAACATATTAGTAGACGAGATTCGTTTTAGCTGGTTTCTCTCTCGACCTGTCAGAATTGACAGTTTCATAACTCATAACAATTACACTATTCTTATTTTTATAATGTTCGTAATTGCTCTGTAATACAGGATAAAGCGATATTCGTTTTTGCCGGCTTTTTGTGATTTTTGGGGGCAAGAGCTTGAATAAGGAAGTACTTCCTCAATTCCAGCGTTATCTGCATTCTAAGAGCCTTGTCAAGGCACAGTATATCCCATTCTATGCCCATTGGGCAAGCAAATTCTTAGCCTTTTCAGGAACTAACGGGAATCTCGGCTATGACATTCAGATGCAGAAGTTTCTCGATCTGTTACAGGGGCAGGAAAATATAGCGGATTGGCAGGTTCAACAGGCAGGGGATGCCGTTCAACTGTATGTGAATCACTTTCTGGATGGCAGTGAACCTCAGACAATCTCATGCCCTTCAGAAAAAGAAGAAAACCCTTCCACCATTTCCAGGATCCTTGCCGATATGCGTGAGGCTTTACGTGTTAAGCATTATGCTTACCGGACAGAGCTCGTATATCTGGAGTGGGTAGAGAAGTTCTATAACTATGTGGCACATACAAGAAAGAAGGAAATACACGGCAGTTTCGACTCTGACGATGTGAGAAACTATCTGAGCCATCTTGCTTTAAAACAGAAAGTCGCCTCCTCCACCCAGAATCAGGCCTTTAATGCGCTGATATTTCTTTTCCGGCATGTGCTGAAGGTAGAGCTGAAAGATTTAAATAAAACGGTGAGGGCAAAACGCGGTCAGAGGCTGCCAGCAGTCTTGAGCGTTGATGAAATACAGAAACTCTTTCAGTCAGTTGATGGCGATAATCTGCTTATTCTCAAACTGATTTACGGTGCAGGGCTTCGCGTTATGGAGCTGGTACGCATGAGAGTCAAGGATGCAGATTTCGGCGCAAATCTGATTATTGTAAGAAATGCAAAAGGGGACAAGGACAGGTCAACAATCTTTCCTGAATCAATTAAATCAGAATTGCAGCTGCACCTGGAAAAAGTAAATAAACTTTATAAAAAAGACCTTGCGTCAGGACATGGTGAAGTGTATTTGCCGGATGCCCTCTCACGCAAATATCGAAGCGCGGCAAAAGAATGGCACTGGCAGTATGTGTTTCCCTCGGCAAACCTTTCCGTTGACCCCCGAAGCGGAAAGATACGGCGTCACCATAAGAGTGAAAAATCCATTCAGGAAGCCATGTCACGGGCGCTGAAAATTTCGGGCATTGCCAAACACGCCTCAGTTCACACGCTGAGGCACAGTTTTGCTACTCACCTGTTAATGAAAGGCGTCAACATCCGAAAGATACAGGAACTGCTCGGCCATAAGAATCTGGAAACAACGATGATCTATCTCCATGTCGTACGGGAATTAACTGGAGCCCCGGAGAGCCCGCTGGACAGTCTTGCTTAGACTTGCCGTGCGGAGTCCGGCGGATGGGTGAGGATTGAGCTGTGGGCTGTACGCTAAAAGCTGAAAGCTCACAGCTTAACACTGTCGCTATTTCTCTATCCTCACGGCGCAGGCCTTGTACTCCGGGGTGCCGGTGATGGGGTCCCGGTGATGGGATGTGAGAAAGTTCGACAGGGCCTTGGGGAAGTGGAACGTGAGGAACACATTGCCTTTCTGTGAACGTTCCGTGACTTTGGCCCTGACCTTGACCTTTCCCCTCCGGGAGATGACCTTCACCCTGTCACCGTCGCTGACCTTTAATTTTTTTGCGTCTTCAGGGCTTATCTCAAGCAGCTCTTCAGGGACAACCTCCATGATCTCCGGCACCCTTCTCGTCATGGAGCCGTTGTTGTAGTGTTCCCTGATCCTGCCCGTGATGAGCGTAAAGGGATATTCCCGGTCAACCTTTTCTCCAGGTCCCTTGTGGTCAAGGGGGATGAATTTCGCGAGCCCCCCCGGCCGTGAAAACAGGTCCGTGTAGAGCGTCGATGTCCCCGGGTGGTCCTTGGTGGGACAGGGCCACTGAAGGCTTTCGTTTTCAAGGCGGTCATAGCTGATCCCCCCGTAGATGGGGACAAGGCCGGCAATCTCGTCCATGATCTCCGAAGGGTGTTCGTAATGCATGGAGTATCCCATACGCGTGGCAAGATCACAGATGACCTGCCACTCTGCCCTGCCTGCCACGGGCTCTATCGCTTTTCTCACACGCTGGATCCGCCGCTCACCGTTGGTGAAGGTGCCGTCCTTTTCGGCAAAGCTCGCCCCCGGGAGGATGACATCGGCATACTTTGTCGTCTCTGTAAGAAAGATGTCCTGCACCACGAGAAAGTCGAGGGACTTCAGCGCCTCCCGCACCTCGTGGGAGTTGGGGTCAGTCTGCGCCGGGTCTTCGCCGAGGATAAAGAGTCCTTTGAAGCGCTTTTTGATCGCTTCATCGAGCATCTCCACAGACTTGAGTCCCACCTTCGGCGAAAGGGACACTCCCCACGCCTTCTCAAACTTTGCGCGGATTTTCGGGTCTGTGACAGACTGGTATCCCGGGAGCGTCGCCGGGAGGGGACCCAGGTCTGAAGACCCCTGGACATTGTTCTGTCCCCTGAGTGCCATGATGCCCGTGGAGGGCCTGCCGATATGGCCGCACACAAGGGCGAGGTTTGCAAGGGCCATGGAGTTTTCCGTGCCCGTCCGGTGCTCGGTGACGCCGAGGCCGTAGACGATCATTGCCTTTTCCGCCCGGGAATAAAGGCGGGCGGCCTCGATTATTTTGTCCTTGCTGACCCCGGTGATCTTTTCCACTGTCTTCGGGTCATATTCCTTGACCTTTTCTTTCAGCTCATCAATGCCTTCGGTCCTTTTCTTAATAAACTCTTTATTCTCCCACCCCTTCTTGAGGATCACGTGAATGATACCGTTGATGAGCGCTATGTTCGTTCCGGGCCTGAGGTTGAGCCACACATCGGCGCGGCGGGCCATCCAGGTCTGCCGCGGGTCGCCCACGACCAGCCTGGCCCCCCTGCGAAGGGCCTTCTTCAGGTAAAAGGAGACAATGGGATGGGCCTCGGTCGGGTTGGAGCCAAAGAGAAAGAGCGTATCAATGTCGGGCATCTGGGACAATGAATTTGTCGCAGCACCTGCACCCAGGCTGGTGGCCAGACCGGCCACCGTGGGGGCGTGTCAGACACGGGCGCAACAATCAACATTGTTGCTCTTGAAAACCGTCCTTACCAGCTTTGAAAGGAGAAAGTTTTCTTCGTTCGTGCACCGGGCGGACGAGAAGGCGCCTACAGAACTGGGCCCGTACTCCTGGAGGATCTCACCGAGCCTTTGTGCCACAAGGTCGAGGGCCTCGTCCCAGGTGGACTCCACGTACTGGCCGCCCTTTTTTATGATGGGCGATGTTATCCGTTCCTGGCTGTGAATAAAATCGTAACCGTAGCGGCCCTTGATACAGAGGTTCCCGTGATTCACCGGTGCCTCAAAGTCGGAGGTGACCTTCACCACCTCGCCGTCCTTCACGTTCAGGTAAAAGTTGCAGCCCGTTCCGCAGTATGGGCACGTGGTCTTCACCTTTGTCATTTCATAGGCACGGCCCCTGCCCACGGCCTTCCTGTCAATAAGCGCCCCCGTGGGACAGGTTGAAACGCACTGGCCGCAGAATTCGCAGTTGTCCAGCGAGCGGGGCCGTCCAAAAGACGTATCGGGCCTTGAGTCAAAACCGCGGCCCGTCAGCTCTATGGTGCCTGCCATCACCACGTCATTACAGATCCTCACGCACCTTCCGCAGAGGATGCACTTGTTCGGATCATAGGTGATAAAGGGGTTGTCGTTCCTGATCGGGAGGTTCCATGTCTCTCCTGCAAAGCGCGTCCCGTCGACTTCGTATTCATAGGACAGGGTCTGAAGGGCACAGTTCCCCGTGGCTTCGCACCTCATGCAGTCATTGGGGTGATTGGAGAGGAGCAGCGCAAGGATATTCTTCCTCATCCTCCTCACCTCATCGGTTTCGGTGCTGATCACCATTTTGTCTTTCACACGGGTCGTGCAGGCAGGCACCGGCTTCGGAAAGTCCTTGATCTCCACAATACAGAGCCGGCATCCGCCATAGGGCTCAAGCCTCTCATCATAGCAGAGTGTGGGTATCCGCACCTCTGCTTTTTTCGCCGCGTCAAGGATCGTTTCATCCCTGCTGCAGAGGACCACTTTCCCGTTTATCGTTATCCTAAGCTTCTCGTCCGGCAAGGTTCCCTCCTGTAAGACAGCGATTCATCATTATTCCCATACATAGTTGACCATGTCCATGAACTTGGCGTTCATCTGCCGCAGCAGTTCACAGATCTCAATAGTCATGACGCGAAGGATGTTGTAGGCAGTGGGCGGGCTTTCCCTGAGGAGCTTCTCCATGGTGCTCCGGTGCAGGATAAATACCTTTGTGTCTTCCATGGCCTCTGCGGAGGCGGAATGGGACCGGCCGTCCAGTATGGACAGCTCTCCAAAAAAATTATTCCCCTTCAGCACGGCAAGCACCTGCCTGTGCCCCTCGCGGGTCTTTCTGGTGATCCTGACCTTTCCGTAATCAATGATCTGGAGGCCCTGTTCAGGAGAGCCCTCTTCCCAGATCGTTGACCCTTTCTTGTACAGGGCCTCATCGAGCACATGGGCTATTTTTTCAATTTCCTCATCTGACAGTCCTTTAAAGAGAGGAACATCCTTGAGACGGTCTTTGCTTAACATATCTCTTCCCTCCTGACCATTCCCTACATAATGGCGTTAAACGGGCAGGCATCATAGCATGCCCCGCATTTTACACATTTCGTCTTGTCCAGTTCGGCCGTATGCCTCGGCTCCCATTTGATTGCGCCAGACGGACAGACCCTGCTGCACTTTCCGCACATCTTGCATGCCTCCGGACTTATGAGATACTGGCGGAGCGATTTGCACACATTGGCGGGGCAGCGGCCGTATTTTATATGTGCTTCATATTCCTCTCTGAAAAACTCTATGGTAGAAAGTATGGGGTTGGGTGCTGACTGACCCAGACCGCACAAAGAGGCGTTCTTTATGTCATTGCCCAGCTCGATGAGAAGGTCAATGTCATCCTCCCTGCCCCTGCCTTCGGTTATTCTCGTAAGGGTCTCGAGCATCCTCTTTGTCCCGATACGGCAGGGCACGCATTTCCCGCAGGATTCATGCTGCGTGAAGGTGATGAAAAATTTCGCAAGGTCCACCATGCACGTGGTCTGGTCCACCACCACCATGCTCCCCGACCCCATCATGGAACCCACTGACGCCAGTGAATCAAAGTCAACGGGGAGGTCAAGGTGTCTGGCGGGGATGCATCCTCCGGACGGGCCGCCGGTCTGCACGGCCTTGAGCGTGTTCTTCCCCGTCATTCCCCCGCCGATATCGAAGATCATCTCCCTGAGGGTCATGCCCATGGGCACTTCGATGAGCCCCGTATTTTTCATTTTCCCGGTGAGGGCAAAGACCTTTGTACCCGTACTCCTCTCTGTTCCAAACCCCCGGTACCACTCTGCCCCGTTGAGGATGATCAGCGGGATGTTCGCGAAGGTCTCCACATTGTTTAATACTGTTGGCTTGTCCCAGAGGCCTTTTACCGCTGAACGCCACAGTTTTGCCCGCGGCATGCCGCGCTTGCCCTCTATGGAGCGCATGAGCGCCGACGCCTCTCCGCACACAAATGCACCAGCGCCCTGCTTTATCCGGATTTCAAAATCATAGCCGCTCCTGAGGACGTTCTTCCCCAGAAAACCCCTCTTTTTTGCCTGCTCTATGGCGATCTCCAGTCTCCCGACCGCAAGGGGGTATTCCGCACGTATGTAGATGTAGCCTTCCTTTGCGCCAATTGCATAGCCCCCGATGATCATGCCTTCCAGGACAGAGTGGGGATTGCCCTCGATAATGGCACGGTCCATGAAGGCGCCCGGGTCGCCTTCGTCGGCATTGCAGATAATATAGCGAACCGCTTCAGAGGACATGCTGCAGAACTCCCACTTCAGTCCGGTGGGGAAACCCGCACCCCCTCTTCCCCGGAGGCCGGAGGACTTTACTTCTTCTATTACTTCGAATGGTGTCTGTGAAAGCGCCTTTTTTACCCCCTCATACCCCCCTATTTCTATATAGGCATTGATGTCCTCAGGGTCAATCTGCCCGCACTGCTTCAGCAGTATCTTGGTCTGCTTGTCGTGAAAGGCATGGTATTCCGGGCCTACAAGCCACTGCTCAACCGGGTCGCCTCCGAGGATGTGCTCCTGCACAATACGGCTGACCTTGTCAGGGGTGACAAGCTGATAGACCGCTGTCTCTCCGTCCAGGGTGATTTCCACCAGCACGTCTTTCGCACAGAACCCCCTGCAGCCCGTTTTGTTGACGCATTTTTTTACGATATCAGCTGTAATGCCGCATACCCTGAGCTGCGCAGCAAATTCATCGATCACATCCTGGCTTCCCGCAGCAAGCCCTCCCGTGCCCATGCATACCTTGATCGTAAGGTCTTTTACTGCCTGCACTCCAGACTGTGCTTTTGAGCGTGACGCGGTGGTCGCCTTTGCCTTTTTTCCGGCTCTGGATACCTTCCTCGTTCCCGGGCGTGTTTTTGTCTGCCCAGCCATCCTGTCAGCCTTTGCTGTTCTTCTCATAATCCTTCAGTATGCCCGATGACTTTTCCGGAGTCACACCCCCGAAGATTTTCTTGTTCACGATCACTACCGGGGCAATGCTGCACGCCCCGACGCAGGCCACGGTTTCAAGGGTAAACTGTCCGTCCGCTGTGGTATCTTCGCCAACAGCCACTGCCAGGTCTGCCCTCATCCTGTTTATGATTGCCTCCGAGCCCTTTACATGGCACGCGGTGCCGCAGCAGGCAGTGACGATATTCTTCCCCCTGGGTTTCAGATAAAACTGTGAATAAAAGGTTGCCACTCCAAAGAAGCTGCTGGCGGGGATGTTGAGCTTTGCCGAAAACCATTCCACGGCATCCTCCCGGATATAGCCGAAAACCTCCTGCATGTCCTGGAGTATGGATATGACGCTGCCATTCTCTGTGTGATAGGTATTGAGTATTTTCTGGCATTTCTTTTCAATCATGCTGACCGCCTTCTATGGGAATTTGACACGAAAGTCGTTATTATATTTGAGATCTGTAAATAAGGAGATCCCTCATTTTCATATCAAAGATGAGCCAGTATTTTATCCAGTACGTGACCGTCAAGTCAATGCGATATAGCTTGATAAGGAAAAATAATAATACGTTTCTGACCCGTCAGTTTCAGGTGCGCAAAAGCCCCCCCTTTTACAAGAAGAGGGCAGGCGGGCAAGGAGGAGGTTCCATCCTGTGCCTCAAGGGGTATATACTTTATTTCTTCGGGAGGAGGTGCTCATGAACTATCAGACCGGCAAACCGGGCCGAATCATTGTTGCAAAGTTTGATGACCATGATGATGTCCTGGAAAATCTCGCAGATATTGCCAGAAAGGAAAACATCCGTGCTGCCGTGCTGTATCTCGTGGGCGGGATGCGGCAGGGCAGGATCGTTGTCGGGCCGGAAAGCGAAACGCTCCCGCCACAGCCCGTGTGGAAAGAACTGGGGGAAAGCCACGAGGTGATCGGCCTTGGCACCATCTTCTGGCAGGGGGACGAGCCAAAAATCCACATGCACGGCGCCTTCGGAAAAAAGGACATGGTCAAGATCGGCTGTCTCAGGGAAGGATCGGAGACCTTTCTCGTGCTGGAGGCGATCATCATGGAAATGGAAGGGATCAGCGCTGTCCGGGAGATTGATCCGGCAGTGGGCATGGCGCTGTTGAAACTGAAAACAGACAGTAGTCAGTAGCGAGCAGGTAGATCTTATCTCACAAGTGAAATCTTGCTGGCTGTCACTCACGCATGTAGTAAGCGGGCATCCATGGTTTGACAAGCGTTCGACTGAGCTCACGCCGAAGGCTCACCATGACAAA
>CP070788.1:2078983-2097585 GCA_020346765.1 Nitrospiraceae bacterium | reverse complement strand
ATAGCCGGCGTTTATAACTTCCATGAATACATAGAACTTCCCGATGAACCCGGCCGTTGGCGGTATCCCCGTGAGGGAGAACATGAAGATGAGCATGAGCGCCGATGCCAGGGGGTTGCTTCGGGAAAGGCCCATGTAGTCCTCGAGGTTTTCACCCCTGAAGCCCTCACGCCTGAGCATGATGACGATGGCGAATGCCCCTATGTTCATGAAGAGGTAGATCATCAGGTAGTTCACGGTGCTCGTGAGGCCCTCGTCGGTACCGGCGATGATCCCCAGGAGCATATATCCGGCGTGGGCAATGGAGCTGTAGGCGAGCATGCGCTTGATGTTCGTCTGGGCAAGGGCGATGATGCTCCCCGCAGCCATGGTCAGGACGGCGATGGGGATGAGGATGCTTGCCCACTGCACCTGCAGCCCTGCAAAGGCGTCAAAGAGGACCCGGCCCAGCACGGCAAAGCCGGCGGCCTTGGGCCCCACGGACATGAAGGCCGTGACCGACGTGGGTGCGCCCTCGTACACATCGGGCGCCCACATGTGAAAGGGCACCAGGGCGATCTTGAAACCGAAGGCGACGATGATGAAGATCATCCCCAGGTACATGACGGGGCTGCCCGTCAGGTCCAGCATGCTCAGGGACAGGGCAATCTCCTTGAGGTTCGTCGTCCCCGTGAGGCCGTAGGTGAGGGAGATGCCGTAGAGCAGAAAAGCCGATGAGAACGCCCCGAGGAAGAAGTACTTCATGGCGGCCTCGTTTGAGCGCGGCTGCTTCCTCATGAGCCCGGCCAGGATGTACGTGGAGAGGGCCATGAGCTCAAGCCCCAGGTAGAGGACGATCAGGTCTCCCGCGGACGCCATGATCATCATGCCCGTGGTGGCGAACATGAGCAGGGCGTAGTACTCACCGAGAGATGCCTTTTCGATCGCCATGTATTTCAGGGAAATGCAGATGGTCAGGATGATATTGAGATAGAAAATGAGCTTGAAGAAATTGGCGTAGCCGTCAAGGACGAACATCCCCCCGAAGGCGCTCCGGGGCACATACATTCCGTAGAGCTTGTACGTGGCATAGAGGGCCAGAAGAGTGCCGGCAATCCCCACCACGGCAACGCCCTCCTTTTTCCGTGTCACCAGGTCAAGGAGCAGCAGGATCAGTCCCACGCATATGAGCGTCAGCTCGGGGACGATGGGCCGGATGTCGAGGAGGCTGAAGGTCGTGTCCATGTTCATCAGAATATCTCCGTAAGATAGTTGGCGATCATCTTTCCGCTGCCGGCCATCTCGGTCACATTCACCCGCTGGATCAGGTGCTCCACGGACGCATGCATGTAGTCAAGCAGGGTGTTGGGATAAAACCCGATCCAGAACACAAACACAAATAGGGGGAGGAGCAGCACCACCTCCCGCGCTGTCAGGTCACTCACAGGGTGATGGCCCGAGACCTCGTAGTCGGGGTTCGCGTCCTGGAAGAATATCCTCTGGTAGAGCCACAGCATGTAGCCTGCGCCCAGGATGATCCCGGTAGCGGCCAGCACGCCGTAGAGCATCCGGGCCTTTAAGGCTCCGAATATGATCAGGAACTCGCCGATGAACCCGTTCGTGCCGGGCAGGCCGATGGAGGCAAAGGTCAGGACGATAAAGAGGCCGGCGTACCATGGGACAAGCTTGGCGAACCCGCCGTAATCGGCAATGACCCGCGTGTGGGTCCGTTCGTAGATAATCCCGATCATAAGGAACAGGGCGCCCGTGATGATGCCGTGGTTGACCATCTGGAGGATGCCGCCCTCCACGCCCTGAGTGTTGAAGGCAAAGAGGCCCAGGGTGACAAAGCCCATGTGGCTCACGCTAGAGTAGGCAATGAGGCGCTTGAAGTCCTTCTGGGCAAAGCAGACCAGGGCGCCGTAGATAATGGCGATCACCGAGAGGATGAGCACCGGCCCGGTAAAAAACTTCGTCGCAGCGGGAAACATGGGCATGGAAAAGCGCAGGAAGCCGTATGCCCCCATCTTGATAAGCACCCCTGCGAGGATCACGCTTCCCGCGGTGGGCGCCTCGGTGTGTGCATCGGGCAGCCACGTGTGCACCGGAAACATGGGCACCTTGACTGCAAAGGCGGCAAAGAAGGCCAGAAAGAGCCAGCACTGGAGCTTGAAGGGGTAGTCCAGGCTGCTCAGGGCGAGGATGTCAAGGGTCCGTCCCCCCGTGTAGTAGAGCACCACGATGCCCACCAGCATGAGCAAGCTGCCAATCAGGGTGTAGAGGAAGAACTTTATCGCCGCGTACACCCTGTTCTGCCCGCCCCACACGCCGATGAGCAGGAACATGGGGATCAGCATGGCCTCCCAGAAGATGTAAAAGAGGAAGAAGTCCAGGGCCACGAACACGCCGAGCATCCCCGCCTCCATGGTAAGGATGGCGATGTGAAATTCCTTGACCTTGTTCTCGATCGCCATCCAGGATACGAGCACGCAGAGGACGCTCAGGACCGTGGTCAGCGTGATAAAGAGGATGCTGATGCCGTCGATGCCGATGAAGTAATTGATTCCCCAGGAGGGTATCCAGTCATGGCGCTCCACGAACTGCATGGCATGGGTGCCCTTGTCGAAATGCGTCAGCAGCGGGAGAGAAATAACAAAGGTTGCCAGGGTAAACAGCAGTGATATCCACCTGATGACGGCCCTGCCCTGTACCAGGAGGAGGAAGAGCGCGCCGAGCACCGGGAGAAAGACGGTCCAGCTGAGTATCGAATAGTCAAGATGGTTGTAGATTATATTTTCCATGCCATTACCTCAGAAAAATCCAGATGCCCACAATGCACAGGGCGCCCAGGGCCATGACCAGGGCATAGTTGGAGAGCATCCCCGTCTGGACCTCCCTCAGTTTCCTGCTGAAGGCGCCGATCAGGCCCGGCACCCCGTTCACGATACCCTCGATGACGTAGGTGTCAAACCCGAGGATGATCCTGTCAGCCGCCCGGAGCACGGGCTGGACAAGGGTCTTGCTGTAGAGTTCATCCACATAGTACTTGTTGAGCAGCAGGTTGTAGACCGGCTGAAGCGACGCGCCCAGCTTCCTCGGCAGTTCAGGTGTCTTCACGTACATCCGGTGGGCCACAAACCATCCCAGCAGTGCAACGAATATGGATGCCCCCATGACCATGTACTCCTCGGCATGGGTGCCGTGGCCCTCGGGGTGCCCCAGGACGGGCGCGAGGAACTCGCCGATCCGGTCGCCGTGCTCCATGATCACGGGCGGTATCCCCACCCAGCCTGCGGCAACTGCGCCCACGGCAAGGAGCATGAGGGGCACGGTTATCACTTTCGGTGATTCATGGAGGTGGTGCTCCTGTTCATGGGTGCCCCGGAACTTACCGTGGAAGGTCATGTAGATCAGCCTCCAGGAATAAAAGGCCGTGAGCAGCGCTGCCGTGGTGCCCAGAAACCAGAGGAGTTTTCCCAGGTCTCCTGCCAGGTAGGTCCGCCAGAGGATCTCGTCCTTGCTGAAAAACCCTGCCAGCCCCGGGATGCCGGTGATGCTCAGGGTGGCGATGATAAATACCGCATAGGTGACGGGCATGTGCTTTTTCAGTCCGCCCATGTTGCGCATGTCCTGTACATCGTGGAGCGCGTGAATAACGCTTCCCGACCCGAGAAAGAGGAGGGCCTTGAAGTAGGCGTGCGTGTAGAGGTGGAATATCCCGGCCGAGTAGGCGCCCACGCCGAGGGCAAGGAACATGTACCCCAGCTGACTCACCGTGGAGTAGGCGATGACGCGCTTGATGTCGTTCTGCACAAGGGCAATGGTGGCGGCGAAGATCGCCGTGACGCCTCCCGTTACGGCAACGGTGTTCATGGCCACCTCGGACAGGTTAAAGAGGGGGTTGCAGCGGGCGACCATGAATACGCCGGCCGTGACCATGGTCGCGGCATGGATGAGTGCCGAGACCGGCGTGGGGCCTTCCATGGCGTCGGGAAGCCAGACATGGAGCGGTATCTGGGCCGATTTGCCCACGGCCCCGCAGAACAGGAGCAGGCAGATGAGGGTCAGCAGGTCCACCTCATATCCGAAAAGACTGATGGTCTGGCCCATGGCAGCACCGGCCCCGCCAAAGACCTGCAGGTATTCAAGGCTGCCGAAGGTGAGGAAGATGAGGATCACGCCAAGCCCGAAGCCGAAGTCGCCGAAGCGGTTCACGATAAAGGCCTTCTTCCCTGCGTCAGCGGCCGACTTCTTGTGGAACCAGTAGCCGATGAGGAAGTAGGAGCAGAGGCCCACCGCCTCCCACCCGAAATAGAGCAGGAGAAAGTTGTTAGCCATGACCAGGATGAGCATGGAAAATACAAAGAGACTCAGATAGGCAAAAAAGCGGTAGTACCCACCGTCTCCGTGCATGTAGCCGATGGAGTAAATAAAGATAAGCGTCCCGATGGAGGTGACCACCATGAGCATCACCGCTGAAAGCTGATCAATGAGAAACCCCACGGACACGGTAAAGTCGCCCGACGCGATCCAGCTGTACACATTGATGTTTATGGTGTTGCCGTTCATGACTTCGAGGAAGGCGCTCACGGCCAGCACAAAGGAGCCGAACACCGCGGGCACGGCAATCCAGTGTGCCCTGTCCTTGATGAAATTCCGCCCCAGCAGGATGTTAATCAGGAATGATGCAAAGGGCAGCAGTGGTATGAGGATATATTTCAGCATGTCGCGCCTTCCTCACAATTAAGCGTTACCAGCGATTTGTCATTTCTGTGAAAACAGGCTCCCGCGGAAATTGACATTGGCAATAACTCACAATGGAGCATAAAAATACTATTTAATGTCATTCCCGCGAAGGCGGGTATCCAGAACAAACTGGATTCCCAATCACGTCGGGAATGACGGCCGATTTTCGGGTTAATGAAAGTTAAGAGACATGCAAACATTTTGTTTTCCAAAATTCTCATCCCTTCAAGAGATTAATCTCGTCCACCTTGATCGTGGGATTATTCTTGTAATAGGCAATCAGGATTGCAAGGCCGATGGCCGCCTCGGCAGCGGCAACGGTAATGATAAAAAACACCAGCACCTGTCCCCGCAGGGACTGGAGGTAATGGCTGAAGGCCACAAGGCTGATATTCACCGAGTTCAGCATAAGCTCGATGGAGATAAAGATGATGATCAGGTTGCGCCGGGCCAGAAACCCGAAGATGCCGATGCAGAACATCACCGCGCTCAAAAGTATGTACCAGCTTAAGGGAACCACCGTTCAACCTCCCTCTTATCAGTAGTAAATAGTAAGTAGAGAGGAGAGAGAATCGTGAAACTTGCTTTTTACTCCTCACTCCTTACCACTCACTCCTGACTCCTAACTACTTATGTTCATTAAATCCTCTTCTTCGCCAGCACTACCGCACCGATTATCGCCACGAGAAGAATCAGCGACGCGATTTCAAAGGGCAGAAGAAACTTCGTGTACAGCACCTTGCCGATGCTCATGATATGGCCCTCAGCCTGCACCGCATCGATGGAGTATTCCCCCAGGGGCGCGAGGACCGCTATTTTCCCCACAATAACCACAAAAAAAACGGCCAAAACCACGCCGATGCCTGCGCCGACCGGCCACTGGTCCTGGAACATCCGTTCCGTCTCCTCCCTTCTCAAGTTGAGCAGCATGATCACAAAGAGGAAGAGGACGAGAATCGCCCCGGCATAGACAATGATCTGTATGGCCGCAAGAAACTCCGCGTTGAGGAACAGGTAGAGGGCGGCGATATGGAGGAAGAGGACGAGCATCCAGAGCACGCTGTGCACGGGATTGCGCCTCGTCACCACAAGCAGGGACAGGCCCGTCATGGAGACCGCGAAGTACAGGAAAAAGAGCTGGGGCAGCGTCATGGGCCCTTCCTTTCCGGAGACGGGGCAGCAAAGTCAGACGAGCGCGGCCTCCAGAAATTCTTAATATAGTTCATACCCTTTTCGCCGGCCATGTATTTGTCCCAGTTCTCGAGAAGACGCTCTTTGGTGTAGTAGAATTCATCCCGCGTGTACCCGCAGTACTCAAAATGGTCCGTAAGGGTCAGTGCCGCATAGGGACAAGCCTCAACGCAGAGGGCGCAGTACACGCAGCGCAGAACCTCGATCTCGTAGCGGTCCACGATCTTTTTATGGTCGTCTCCCTCGCTGGTATAGATATGGATGCACTGTGAGGGGCACATTGCCGCGCAGAGGCCGCAGCCCACGCACCGCTCCTTGCCCGTTTCAGCATCGCGCACCAGGGCGTGAAGCCCCCGCGACCCCGGAAAGGGCTCCCTCTTCTCCAGCGGATACTGCCGCGTCACCGAAGGGGACACCATGTGCCGGAAGGTCAGGGCAAGGCCCTGGAGCACTTCCATGAACAGCACTTTTTTGACAAGTTCAACGACGCTCATAGCTTCTTCCCAGGGTTCGAGGGGTCGAGGATTCGAGGAGTCAAGTGAAAAAAGAACGCACCATATTTTCCCCTTGACTCCTCGAATCCTTGAATCCTTGAACCCTCACGTCTCATAGTATCTTCACGAGTCCTGTTATCACAATATTCAGCAGGGCAAGGGGGATGAATATCTTCCACCCCAGCCCCATGAGCTGGTCATAGCGGTACCGCGGAAGGGTCGCCCTGATCCAGAAGTAGATAAAGATGAACATGTACAGCTTCATTAAAAACCATATGAGCCCGGACATGGTGCCCATAAAAGGGATCTGCGGGCCGCTCCAGCCGCCCAGGAAGCACGTCGCTGCCAGGCCGGACATGACGAACATGCCCGCGTACTCGGCCATGAAAAAGAGGGCCCACCGCATGCCACTGTACTCTGTGGCAAAGCCCGATACGAGCTCTGTCTCTGCCTCGGGGAGGTCAAAGGGGACCCTGTTCGTCTCCGCAAGGGCCGAGATGAAAAAGACAACAAAGGCAATGATCTGCGGCACGATGAACCACCCGTTTGCCTGGGCCTTCACGATATCGTTGAGGTTCGCGCTTCCCGCCATCATCATCACTCCCACGAGGCTCAGGCCCATGGCGATCTCATAGCTGATTACCTGCGCCGATGACCGGAGCCCCCCGAGGAATGAATATTTTGAATTTGAGGCCCACCCGCCGAGGATCACGCTGTAGGAGGCGATGGAGGACAGGGCAAGGATGTACAGGATGCCCACGTTCAGGTTGGCAATGGAGAAATTCTCCCAGAGGGGGATCACCGCCACAGAGGAAACCCCGGCGATAACGCCGATGATAGGCGCGATATAAAAGATTGGCCTGTCCGCGGCAGAGGGGATTATGTCCTCCTTGAAAAAGAGCTTGATCGAGTCGGCAATAGGCTGCAGGAGACCATGCCATCCCACGCGCATGGGACCCATGCGTGACTGCATGTGGCCAATCACCTTCCGCTCGAAATACTGGACATACATAACATGGATCAGGAAAACGCTCACCACGAGAATTGTCTTGATAAAAACCAGCAGCATTGCCGATACACTCATGATCTCATCCTATAGTCTGGTTATGGTTGCTTCACAGCCTTCTATTCCCGGGGCCCTGGTCACGGGGTCGAGCCGGTATGACATGAGGCGCAAGACCCCGCTTCCTTCGAAATTATTGGACAGCAGCACCCGGTTATCACTGATGGTCCGGTCTATGGAAAGGGGGAACTCGCCGCTTCCCGAAGACGTTGAGACCTTCACCCGGTCACCCTCCCGGACCCCCAGCGTGTCCGCTGCGGCAGGGCCGATCCTGAGGACCGGTTCAGGGCAGATCCTCATAAGGGCCTGGGAGTGCCGGGACGTGGTCCCCGAGTGAAAGAGCACCTTCTCCGGTGCAAGATAAAAGTTCGCCGTGTAACTGCCCGTTCCATTGACCGCGGCGGGCAGTTCGTGTATCTCTCCCCGGAGGGGCTCGCCGTGATAGGGCCACAGGCTGTTCCCCTTGCCGATTTCACGGTAGGTCAGGTCCCGGTACAGGGGCGATACCCGGGCAATTTCGTCCATAATGCTTTCGGCGTCTTCGTATGCCATGGGATAGCCCATCATGCCCGACACATCGTTGATGATCTTCCAGTCTTCCATGCCCGAGGAGTTGCCCACGGCCTTTCGCAGAAGCTGGATCCTCCGCTCGATGTTGGTGTAGGTGCCTGACTTCTCCGACCAGCCCACTGCCGGGAGGACCACATCGGCCATCCTGCCAGTCTCGGTGAGGAACATGTCCTGGACGACGAGGAAATCAAGCGCCTTGAGCGCTTCCTCTATAAGGGGCCCGCCGGGCAGGTTGACCAGGGGATTGTCACCCATGATGTACAGGGCCCGCACACGGCCCTCTTTTGCCCCTTCCATTATTTCCATGAGGGTCATCCCGTCCTCTTCGGGGATGGGTCCGCCCCATGCCTCCTCGAACTTCCTCGTGTAGTCATGGTTGTTCAGGGGCCTGCCGCCGGGAAGCATCTCGGGGACGCATCCCATGTCAATGAGACCCTGTTCATTGGGCCGCTCAGCGAGGAGATAGAGCCTCGCCTCGAGCAGATAGGTCAGGCCCGCAACAGCAAAGATTGCCCGGTGGCCGCGGGAATGCTGCACCAGGCCGCTTCCCAGCACAATCGACGTGGACGGGCTGTCCAGCAGTGCATGCTTGAGTTCATCAAACCCTTCAAGCCCGCTGATGCCCGGATAGGCGTCCGAAATAGCCCGTATCCCCCTGTCTACATCAAGCTTTTCGCCCCTGAGGCCCCTGACACGGGATACGCCGGCCAGCAGTTCTTCCAGAAACTCTTCCTCCCTGAAAAGCGGCGGCGTGAGCCGGATGCTGGTAAACCGCTCAAGGCCCCGTGCATGGCCGACAACGGCGACCTTTGCGCCACGCCGGAATGCCTCCCTGATGGCAAGGCCAAGAACAGGGTTCACGGTCCCCGGGTCGCCTCCGGCCACAAGGATCACCTCGGAGTTCTTCAGGCCTTCGATCATGTTTGCCGTGATACCCTGACCGAGGAGTTCTTCCAGGTATTTCTGAGCTGCTGCAAAGCCCGCCCGCGAAAGGGAATCGATATTGTTCGAGCCGCAGGCCATGCGCATGAACTTCTGAAACACATAATTCTCCTCGTTGGTGCATCGTGCCGAGGCGATCCCTGCTATGGCTGAGCCGCCGTCGGCCTTTTTGATTCCCGTGAGCCGTTCAGCCACATGCCTCAGGGCTTCACTCCAGGTGGCCTGTTCAAGCTTGCCGTTTCTCCTGACAAGCGGGGTCTTCAGCCGGTCCTGGCTGTGGATGTATTCATATCCGAAGCGCCCCCGTGAGCACAGGAGGCCCCTGTTCAGCCCGAGCCCCATGCGCGGCACCACACGCTTGATTAAGTCGTCCCTGACCTGCACCACCATGGAGCAGCCCACACCGCAGTAGGAGCAGACCGTCTCCACTTCCGTGTCCACCTGCCAGGGTCTGAAGCTGTGAATATAGAGGCGGCTCAGGATTGCGCCCACAGGACAGACACTGAGGCAGTTCCCGCAGTATTCGCAGTTGAACGATGCAGAGGAGAAGGGCTCCATCCGCGTATGGCCGCCCCGGCCCATCATGGCAATGGCCGACGCTCCCTGGACATCGTTGCACATCCTCACGCAGCGCGTGCACACAATGCACCGCTCCATGTTGCGCGTCAGGATGTGGTCCTTGTGGCTCTCGGGCACCTTCCTCTTTTCTTCACGATACCTGCCGGCCGTGGCGCCGTATTTGTTCACCAGGTCCTGAAGTTCACACTCGCCCGCCTTGTCGCAGTAGGGGCAGTCAAGGGGATGGTTGATCAGCAGGAATTCCAGGATCCCCCGGCGGACCTTCGCTATCATTTCGGACTCGGTCCTGACCACCATGCCGTCCGCTGCCGTGAGCGTGCAGGCCGTCTGGAGCTTGGGCATCCTCTCCACCTCCACCACGCAGAGACGGCATCCGCCGTAGGGCTTGAGGGCCTCGTGGTAGCACAGTGTGGGGATCTTGATCCCTGCCTGCCGCGCGGCCTCAAGCACGCTCATGGGCCTGTCGAGGCTTACTTCCTTATCGTTGATGGTCAGTGTTATCATAATAATTCTTAAGCTGATAGCTATACGCTGTCAGCTGTATGTGCACTTCCTCTCTTTGATGTGCTCCTGAAACTCATGCCTGAAATGCTTGAGCATGCCCAGTACAACGCCGGCAGCGCCGTCGCCCAGGGGACAGAAGGTTCTTCCCGACATGATCCCTGAAACGTCCGTGAGGAGTTCGATGTCGCCCTCTTTCCCCTCTCCCTTTTCAATGCGTTCGAGGCTCTTCCGGAGCCAGTCCGTTCCCTCCCTGCAGGGGACGCACTTGCCGCAGGATTCGTGCTCAAAGAACTTCAGCGCCCGGTGGGCGACCCTGACCATGCACACGGACTCGTCCATGACGATCACGGCGCCGGAGCCGAGCATGCTCCCTGCCTTGGGCATGGCAACAAAGTCCATGGCGCAGTCGATCCCGCTTTCAGGCAGGACAGGGGTTGAAATGCCCCCGGGGATCACGGCCTTGAGCTTTTTGCCGTTTTTCATGCCGCCTGCATGGGTATAGATAATATCTCTCAGGCTCGTTCCCATAGGGAGTTCGTACACACCGGGCCTGGTTACATGGCCGCTCACGCTGAAAAGCTTGGGGCCGGGACAGTCCGCGCTTCCGATCCGTGCGTAGGCCTCACCACCGATCTCCATGATCAGGGGCATGTTTGACAGGGTCTCCACATTGTTCACGATGGTGGGCATGCCCCATGCGCCCACGTTCACGGGAAAGGGCGGCTTGTTCCGCGGCTGGCCCTTCTTCCCTTCAATAGACTCGATAAGGGCCGTTTCCTCCCCGCAGATATAGGCCCCTGCCCCCTGGTGTACCGCGAGGTGAAACGTCACCCCTTTGCCGGCAATGTTGTCGCCGAGCCAGTCCTTCTCATAGGCCTGGGCAATGGCCCGGTCAAGGATGTCCCGTGCCCCGGGGTATTCGCCCCTGAGGTAAATATACCCGTACTCGGCCCCCAGGGTATATCCTGATATGACCATCCCCTCGATCAGAAGGTGGGGGTTCTTCTCCAGAATAGGCCTGTCCTTGAATGTCCCGGGCTCGCCTTCGTCGGCATTGCACAGCAGGTACTTGGGGAATTTCGGATCGGCAATGGCAAAACTCCACTTCATTGACGTGGGAAATCCGGCGCCGCCCCGCCCCCGGAGCCCTGACTTCTTGACCTCCTCCAGGACCTCCTTGGGGGTCATGCCAAGGGCCTTTGCAAGGTTCCTGTAGCCCCCTGCCCTGACGTACTCGTCAATCTCGGCAGAGGTCGGGCTGTCTATGTTCTTGAGCAGAAAAGTTTCCATGGTTACTCACAAAATTCAAGGGGTCGAGTGAACAACCTCACCTGCATCCTCGACTCCTTGAACCCTCGAATCCTTATTTGTATTTTTCTAATATCTCCTCTATCCTCTTTTCCGAAAGGTTGTCATGAAAGTCCGTATCGACCAGCATGGCCGGGGCCGTACCGCAGGCGCCGATGCACTCCATAATGACCAGGGAAAACCTGCCGTCTTCTGTTGTGCCTCCCGGTGTGAGACCGTACTTCGATTTCAGAAAATCAACGAGCTGCTCAGCTCCGAGGATCATGCAGGAAACGTTCGTGCAGAGCTGGATCACGTGCCTCCCTGCGGGTGCGTGCCTGAACATGGCATAAAAGGTGGCCGTTCCCCGCACCACCGATTCAGGCACATTCAGGGCCCGGGCCACACTCTCCATGGCCTCGCTGCTGAGCCACCCGAACTCGCGCTGCGCTACATATAATGAAGGCAGCAGGGCGCTTTTCCTGTCAGGATAGCGGGACTTGATGTCGTCAATTTCCTTTACTACCGTGTCGTTGAACATTTCTTCAGCCGTCAGCTATAAGCTATTAGCAATAAGCTGCACCTCCTGATTCCTTTTTCTGGCATTCTTTGCTAAGAGCTTACAGCTTATCGCTAATAGCTCATTACCTGTCGCATTCCCCCAGCACAATGTCGATACTGCCGATATTGGCGATAATGTCGGCCAACAGTTCCCCTTCGCAGAGCCTAGGCAGAGCCGCCACGTGGACAAAGGACGGCGAGCGTATTCTCATGCGGTACGGCTTCCCCGTCCCGTCACTGACAAAGAAAAATCCCAGTTCCCCCTTGGGGACTTCCGTGGGTACATAGAGCTCCCCCTCGGGCGCAGTCTGGGGCCCCTTGGTAATCAGGACAAAGTGATGAATGAGATGCTCCATGTCCGAGAGGACCCTGTCCTTGGGCGGAAGGGTAAACTTCGGGGCGTCTGCCATGATGGGCCCCTCAGAGATCTGCTCAATACACTGCCTGATGATCGAGTTGGACTGATGGAACTCGTCCATCCTTACCCGGTACCGGTCGTAAATGTCCCCGTTCTTCCCGGTGCATATCTTCCATTTGACCTTGTGGTACATGCCGTATTGTGTCACCGTCCTCACGTCGTAGGGAACACCGGATCCCCTGAGCGTTGGGCCGCTCAGTCCCCAGTTAATGGCGTCTTCCGCGGAGATGACACCTACCCCTTTCGTCCTCCGGAGCCAGATACGGTTCTTGTTAATCAGCGTCTCGTACTGTCCCACCCGCCCCGGGAACTCATCGGTAAAGGCAAGCACATCCTCGAGCCACCTGGCGTCGGCGTCGTTCTTCAGGCCGCCGATCCTGGGGTAACTCACGGTAAGCCGGGCCCCGCACAACCGCTCAAAGAGGTCAAGGATCTTTTCCCGCTCCCGGAAGCAGTAGAGGAACACGGTCATTGCCCCGATATCCAGGGCATGCGTCGCGAGCCAGAGCAGGTGGTTCGCGATGCGGGACAGTTCCGAAACAATAGTACGGATATATTCCGTTCTCTCAGGCAGTTCAATGCCGAAGAGTTTTTCCACGGCCACGCAGTAGCCGATATTGTTTGACATGGAAGAGATGTAGTCAAGGCGGTCCGTCAGGGGAAGGATCTGTAGATAATTCCTGTTTTCCGAGAGCTTCTCAACACCGCGGTGAAGATAGCCCACATAGGGCGTGCACTTGACGATCGTCTCGCCGTCAAGGTCCAGGACCAGCCTGAGCACGCCGTGGGTCGCAGGGTGCTGGGGCCCCATGTTGAGCGTAAACTCCTTTGTTGCCAGGCGGGAACCGTTGTTGTTCGGACTGTGTTTCATTTCGTTCATGAGAATTCCTGTTGTCAGCTTCCTCTGCGTACAGGGCATATCCTCTGCCCCCTTGTTCCCACCCTCCCTGATGGCGGCGGTTCAGCTGTCTCCTCCTGATGTGGTCCGAAACTGATGGTGCGACGCTACGTTATTGTCCACTCACTGTCATGAGTGTGAAGGTCCCTGGCTTCTTCCAGCCCCTTGTACTCGTGGTCCTCCTGCCCCTTGAGGGGATAGTCCTTGCGCAGGGGATATCCGTCCCAGTCTTCCGGCATAAGGATGCGCCGCAGGTCAGGATGACCGTTGAATGTGATGCCGTACATATCACAGGCCTCCCGCTCGTGCCAGTTGGCGCCGCTCCAGACGGAAACGACACTGTCGATGGCAGGGTCCTTCTCGGGGATGAGGGCCTTGAGCAGAATGCGATGCCTGTGCTTCATGGAGAAAAGATTATAGACAACCTCGAAGCGGTATTGCCTGCCGGGATAATCCACCCCGCATAAATCAGCGAGGTAGTCCATATACATCTCGGGATCATCGTGCAGGTACCGGCAGATGTCGAGGATCCGATCGCGGTTTACACTCACGAAGACCTGGTCCCTGAACTGGGAAACCACGGAAATCTCGTTCAGGTACTTGGCCTTCAGTCTGTTGACTATCTCCAGGGGCTCCATCTGAAATGCTCCTTGTTGATTTTTTCCTGAAGTTTCATGATTCCCTGAAAAAGCGCCTCAGGCCTGGGAGGGCATCCCGGCACGTACACATCAACGGGCAGAAAGGCGTCGCACCCCTGGACAACGGCATAGGTGTTGAATATCCCCCCGGAACACGCGCAGCTTCCCATGGCAATCACATACCGGGGCTCGGGCATCTGGTCGTATACCCGTCTCACCACAGGGGCCATCTTCTTCGTCACCGTACCGGCGATGATGATGACGTGGGCCTGCCGCGGTGATGCCCGGAACACGACCCCGAAGCGGTCAAAATCATAATGGCTTGAGCCGCAGGCCATCATTTCTATTGCGCAGCAGGCAAGGCCGAAGGTCATGGGCCAGAGAGAGCTCTGCCTGCTCCAGTTGACCACCTTGTCAAGGGACGCAATAATCGCATTTCCCCCGGGGACGACCTTAATCCCTGCTTCTACTTCCACAAGGTCCTGATTATGCCCTGTATTTCCCTGTATCACTGTCCTGTTCATTCCCAGACAAAGGCCCCCTTCTTCCATACATAGATGTATCCGATCAGGAGAATAAAGATGAAGAGCATCATCTCCACGAAGCCGAATATCCCCAGTTTGTCGTAGGCAACGGCCCAGGGATAGAGGAAAACAGCCTCCACGTCGAATACGACAAAAAGCATCGCAATGATATAGAACTTAACGGAAAACCTGTATCTCGGCTCGCCCACGGGAGGGTTGCCCGACTCATAGGCGATGAGCTTCTGCAGGTAGGGCCTGCGAGGCCTTACCAGGATGCCCGCCACAACAGCGCCGAGGCCCACAAGTGCCGCAAAGACCATGATGATTGCAACTGGCAAGTAATTCGTTGGGATATACGTTCCAGGCATCGTAGCTTTTATACACAATAAGGGATGACCCTGTCAATGAATATTAGTGTTGCTTATTGTTAGTTTTAACTTATTTATCAGAAAGGGAAAAAACAGTGCGCGGCCCGGGAGAAACAGCCCCCGCGATGCCCCGTGGCAAGGTGCAATAATCTCATTTTTACCTTTAAAAAAATAACAACTGCTCTTATAATACTGGACTATGAAGAACATCTTCAGCCATCCTGAAAAATCCATCGCGGCAAAACTGATCATCGCCATCGGCCTGCTAATGATCGTCGTGAGCTTTATATTCTGGTATGCCACTCTGAAAAAGCAGGAAGAGGACATCATGTCCATCGCCCTGAAATACGGCGATTCCTTTGTGCAGTTCACCAAGCGGAGCACGCGCCACAGCATGCTCATTTACGAGCGGGACGAGACACAGCGCGTGCTGGAAAACCTCAGCACCCCTGAGGGCGTTCATCGGGTGAGGATCTACGACCACAGCGGCACAGTCCTCTTCTGCTCTCGCGGAAGCACTGTGGGGAAGCCGGTGGACTCGGCATCCATCGCATGCCAGGGGTGTCACCGCAACCCGGGCACGTCCCCGGTGCTCCTCCGGGAACCGAAAACCTGGAATGTCTACAAGGACGAGAAGGGCAATACGGCCATCAAGCTCATCGGTACGATCCCCAATGAACCCGACTGCTATACCGCGAGCTGTCACGTGCACCGGCAGGAAGAGCAGACCCTGGGATTCATTGAAGCCGACCTCTCCCTTGCGCTTCTTGACGAGGCCCTCTTCAAACAGGGGCTCGCACTGACCGCCTACGTGATCATCTTTGTCCTGGCGGTATCGCTCTTCCTCGGTATCATTCTCTACAAGATCGTCTCCCGGCCTGTCTATGAACTGACCGATGCCATGGACCACGTGGCAAACGGGGACCTCGGATATTCCGTCCCCATCAAGTCCAGCGATGAAATAGGCATGCTGGCCAAGGCCTTCAACGCCATGATTAAGGATATCAAGGCTGCCAGGGACCAGCGGGAACAGTGGACGCAGACCCTTGAGGTGGAAATATCCAAGAAGACCGATGAGATCCGGAAGACCCACGCCAACCTCGTGCAGACGGAAAAACTGGCCTCTCTGGGGAGAATGGCTGCCGGTGTGGCCCATGAAATCAACAACCCCTTGACGGGCGTCGTTACCTTCGCCCACCTCCTGAAGAAGCGGTTTCCCGCTGAAAGCGATGAGTCTCAGGACCTGGACATCATCATCGAGCAGTCCGAGCGGTGCTCCAAGATCATCAAGAACCTCCTGACCTTTGCCCGGGCAACCCCTACGGAAAAGGGCAAGGTGAGCATCAATGATGTCCTCCGTCGGACAATATTCATGGTGCAGAACCAGGAGAAGTTCCACCATATAAAGTTCAACGTGACACTGGAAGACTCGCAGTTCGTCATCGTGGGTGACTCCTCGCAGTTCCAGCAGATCTTCCTGAACATGTTCATCAATGCCGCTGACGCCATGGGCGGCAGGGGGAACATTACGGTGGGAACACGGACCATTGTGGAGGAAAAAAAACCCTACGTGGAAATCGAGTTCACTGATGAAGGCACGGGGATCAAGAAAGAGGACATGCTTAAGCTCTTTGAGCCCTTTTTTACGACAAAGCCTGTAGGCAAAGGCACGGGGCTGGGACTCTCCGTAAGCCACGGCATCGTGAAGCATTTCGGCGGAAATATCAAGGTGAAGAGCGAAATTGGCAAAGGAACAAGTTTTTTTGTTAGACTACCGCTGCCCAGCAGTGACGCGAAGAAATCCCATGAATAAAATACTGGTTATTGATGATGAAGCGATCGTGAGGACGAGCTGCCAGAGGACGCTCGTACCGGAAGGGTATGATGTGCGCCTGGCGACAAGCGGCCAGGAAGGCCTTGACCTGATGGCAAAGGAGTCCTTCAGTCTCGTGCTTCTGGACCTCAAGATGCCTGACATGGACGGGATCGAAGTCCTGAACAGGATCAAGACAGGCTGGCCCGGCACCAAGGTCGTCATGGTCACCGGCTACAGCACCGTTGACACTGCCGTGCAGGCACTGCGGCTCGGCGCCTACAATTTTATCGAAAAACCTTTTACCCCTGACACCCTGATCGCAGCCGTACGAGAAGTCTTTTACGGAAAGAATCAGGACTAGCAGTCTGGACGAGGAGAAATGGACCCGGGCCGCTGTAATGGCAGCCCCGGGCAGCGGGATCGCAGGTGACACTGAAAGAGATAGCAGACATCCTTGAAGCAACGGTCATTAGCGAGCCCAACGGTCTTGATGTGTCTATCCAGAGCGCCTGCAGCGCTGACATGATGAGCGCGGTCCTCTATTACCACACCCCCCAATCCATGCTTATCACCGGCCTCACCCAGCCCCATGTGATCCGCACCGCTGAAATCGCCGGCATCAGATCCATCGTCTTTGTCCTGGACAAAAAGCCCGATGAAATCACTATCGAACTGGCGCGCCAGAAAAAGATCCCCCTGCTCTGTACCCGCTTCTGCATGTACACGGCATCAGGAAAGCTCTATGAGGCAGGGCTGCCGGGGTGCCTGAACAAATAGAGCCATGGCACTGAATATTAATGAGATCATTGAAGACAGTTTCCAGCTCATCGGCGGCAATTTCGCCACGGCAGGAGAGGCGTCAACGCAGCTGAAAATGAAGCTCACCGAACTGGGCGTTGATGAGACCATTATCCGGCGGGCGGCCATAGCCACCTTTGAGGCGGAGATGAATGTCATCATTTACGCCGCTGCCGCGAGGCTCCATTATGTCATCACCCCCCGCAACATCACCATACGCATTGAGGACATGGGACCCGGCATTGAAGACATTCAGCTCGCCATGCAGGAGGGATACTCCACGGCCCCTGACTGGGTCAGGGAGATGGGCTGGGGAGCAGGCATGGGGCTGCCGAACATGAAGAAAAACTCTGACGAGTTCAGGATCGACTCCGTGGTCGGAGAGGGAACGACCGTCGAGATGGTCATTAACTTCCCCTAGTCCGGATTGTGCGTGTCTGGCAGCGGCATACAGACTTCTCATGAACCTCCATTTATGAAGAGGGGAGGATAAGCGGTGAAACTTGGCGACATTATTGAACCATTATCTCTGGACGTAAGAACGGGAAGCAGCTCCCTCGGGCGTGCTGTTACGGGCGTCTATGTGAGCGACCTGCTTTCTGATGTCATGGCCAATAGCGGGGAGGGGAACGTCTGGATAACCCTGCAGACGCACCTGAACATCGTTGCCGTGGCAGGGCTGAAGAACCTCACGGGGATCATCGTCGTATCCGGCAGAAATGTCCCTGCCGATGTCCTGCAGAAGGCAGAGGCGGAAAAGGTCACGGTCATGACAACGCAGCTGTCTGCCTTTGAGACCGCCGGAAAGCTGTATCAGATGCTGTATGCGTAATTCCAGGGGTCAAGGGATCGAGGGGTCAAGGGGTCGAAGGGAACGGGCTGAGAAAGGCGCTCCCCCGGAACCCTTTGAGCTGAAGAGCTTCAGGGCCGACCTGCACATCCATACCTGCCTGTCCCCCTGCGCCGAACTGGAGATGTCCCCCTCAGCGATCGTTGCCCGTGCCCTCCAGCTCGGGATCGATATCATCGCCATAACTGACCACAACTCCGCCGAAAACGTCCACGCCGCTGTCCGGGCGGCACGCAACACCCCCCTTACCGTGCTGGGCGGGATGGAAATCACCACCTCGGAGGAGGCCCACATCCTGGCCCTCTTTGATGACATGGAGAGCCTGCTGAAGCTGCAGGGTATCGTCTACGACAATCTCCTGCCCGGAGAAAATGAT
>CP070788.1:2049116-2078883 GCA_020346765.1 Nitrospiraceae bacterium | reverse complement strand
CTGGGGCACCATCGGCATGTAAATGATGACCGTGTCGCCTTTTGAAACGCCGAGGCCTTTCAGCACGCCGGCAAACGTTGAGACATGATCAAGGAGCTCTTTATACGTTATTTTCTGGATAGTGTCCGTGACAGGGCTGTCGTAGATAATGGCAGGCTGATCGCCCCTGCCGTTTTTTACATGGCGGTCCACCGCATTGTAGCAGGTGTTCATTTCACCGCCGCTGAACCAGCGGTAAAAAGGCATGTTTGAATCATCAAGGACTTTGTCCCATTTTTTGTACCAGTCAATATTCTCGGCTGCCTCACCCCAGAAACCTTCGGGATCACTAATGCTCCTTTTAAAAATAGCATCATATTTGCCCACTGAATCCCTCCTTAAAAAGTATTTTATTCTCCGGATATTGTGTGATTCTTGAGATATTTTCTCTCCATGCTTGTTTGCAACTGACCAGGTTTATTATTTAGCGGTAATCTGATGACGCCTCTATTTTACTATTCATCAATTTTTTTTGTATATTAAAATCCGCACTGAAGACTGATGAGGAAGTTACGTTTGGGTTTGATAGAAGTGCAGCAGAAAAAAACTGAGTCGGCAATGTGTTCTGTTTCGCAGTTTATTATTATGGTTCTTCTCCCTATGAGTTACTGAAAAAGGCTCGGGAATTTAAGGATTCCAGATTTCAAGTGGTTGAATGTTTTTGTAGTTACAACTGATCCGGACCACCTCTCCCTTCTCATAAAATTTTCTTTAAAAGAAACAGGAAACCACCCGTGAGAAGACCGAACGTCCCTGATATATGGTGAAATTCACCTGACTTCCTCGACCCCCTGGCCTCTTGACCCCTCCAGATCCCTGCACGTTTTTCGGAGATGACCCAATATTATTTAATCTGTCGTACCAGTCCGCTCAGAACGGTTCCGGGGCCAACCTCGACAAAGGTGTCGGCACCCCGCTTGCGCAGGCCCTTGATCGTGTCAATCCACCGTACACTGCTGTAAATCTGGCTAACCAGATTCGCGGCAATCGATTCATCCGTGTACGGCTCGGCACTGCAGTTGGCAATACAGGGAACTTTCAGGCTGCCGAAGCTGAAGCCGGCCAGGAATGCTTCAAACTCATCCGCCGCCGGTTTCATATAACGACTGTGGAAGGCCCCACTGACGGAGAGGATAACCACCCGATTGGCTCCCGCTTCCCTTAACTGCGGAGCGTATGTCTCGATATCGGCCTTAAGACCGGAGATGACCGTCTGACGGGGGGAGTTGAAATTGGCCACATCAATACTATTGGCACCGAGCTCAGCCAGGGCCGCGGCAACGGCGTCACCGTCCATGCCCAGTATGGCGGCCATGCCGCCACCGCTCGCCGCGTTCATCAGGGCACCGCGCTTCTGAACCAGCTTGAGGCCGGTACCAAAATCAAAGGCGCCGGCGGCATACAGGGCAGCATACTCGCCCAGGCTGTGCCCAATAACAAAATCCGGCGTGCTGTCCCCGTCCTCGACTCTGGCCAGGTAGCTCAGGACATTGACAGTGTAGAGCGCCGGCTGGGTGTAGTCAGTACGGTTGAGCATACCGTCAGGATTCTCCAGACAGAGCTCCTTCATTGAGTAACCGAGAATTGCATCCGCCTCAGCGACCAGGCCGGGATAGCTGGCAAAGAGCTCGGCGCCCATACCGCGGGCCTGGGAACCCTGACCCGGGAACATGAATACCGTTGCCATACAATACCTCCACACGTTTAATACAACTGCATTGGCAAAACTGTGCCGAAAATCTACCGGCTTCCGCCTCGCCTGCAACGCCCCCGGGGAAATCAGCGGACAACCCCCCCTCAACCATTGCAGCAAGATACCTTTTTGAAGTTTATTGCATTACAGTAACATTCGTGAGTACTTTGACAACTGAAAAGAAACTATTTGTTAAAGCTGATTGTACCCTAATCGGAATAACACGGTCTTTGTGCGGCACGGCAATCTTCCCTGTGACTTGGACTTTTCAGAAAGCCCTCCTGATCCAGGCTCTTGGTGATCATCCGGCAATTACGGCCCTTTTATTTCTTTAATTTTCTTTGTCAGCAGCGGCACAATCTCAAAAAGGTCGCCCACAATGCCGTAGGTAGCAACATTGAAAATGGGGGCCTCGGGATTTTTGTTGATGACAATGATGATGTCCGAAGACTGCATGCCCACAAGGTGCTGGACAGCACCGGAAATCCCGCAGGCAATATACACCTTCGGGTTCACGGTCTTGCCGGTCTGTCCCACCTGATGGCTGTACGGAATCCAGCCTTCATCAACAGCAGCCCGGGAGGCTCCCACAGCGCCGCCAAGCGCCCCGGCAAGTTCTTCAAGCAGCTTGTATCCCTTTTCGCCGCCGATTCCCCGTCCTCCGGCCACGATGAATTCTGTTTCGTGGAGGTTCACGGCCACCGAAGAAACTTCCCTGACCGATTCCAGGACCTTTGTCCTTGACCGCAGGCCGCCCAGGTCCGCATTTACAATCTCTCCCGCACGTTCCGGGTCATACTCTCCCCGTTTCATGACCCTTGGCCTCACCGTTGCCATCTGGGGCCGGTATCCGGGACAGAGGATCGTGGCCATGATGTTGCCGCCGAAAGCAGGCCGCACCTGAAGAAGGTTCCCCGTCTCTTTGTCGATCTCAAGGGACGTGCAGTCCGCCGTTAATCCTGTCCTCACCTTCGCGGCAACACGCGGAATAAAGGACCTCCCGATGGGGGTCGCGCCGGCAAGGACAATGGACGGCCTCTGCTCAGTAATGATCTTTGCCAGGGCCTGGCTGTAGGTGTCGTCGTTGAACTTCTCCAGCGAGGGATCGCTGCAGAGGATCACCCGGTCTGCCCCCCACCTGATCAGCTCCCCCGCTTCCCCTTCTTCCGCGCCCAGAAGGACTGCGACGAGACGCGTCCCCAGTTCATCGGCCAGCCTCCTGCCCGCGCCAAGAAGCTCATAAGCCACAGGAGCAACCTTCCCCTCTCTCTGCTCAGCAAAAACCATCACATCCTTGTAATCCTGAAGCTGACCGCTGACCGCTTACCGCTGAGCGCTTTCTTCTGTCTCTATAATCGCGCCTTCAGGGCAGAGAGATATGCAGGCCTTGCAGGCTGTGCAGTATTCATTGATATATGCCTTGCCGTCCTTCATGACGATGGCATCAAAAGGGCAGGACTGAACACAGGTCTCACACCCGGTGCATATGTCAGGCTTTACGATTACAGACATTTGCTCTCCCTCAGTTCCTTTATCAGGGTGTAGACCTGTTCCTCGGCCGTACCGCCGATCATCCTTCTCTCGGCCCTGATCTCAGGGGCAAAAATGTTCTTCACCTGCGTGGGGGACCCCCTGAGACCGAGGTCCTCTTCCCGGGCATCGATGTCAGCCATGCCCATCTTTTTTATCACGGCCTTCTTGGCGGCCATTTTGCCCTTCAGCGAGGGCATCCTCGGCTGGTTCAGCTCCCTCACCACCGTGAGCAGGACAGGCAGGGAGGATTCGACAACATCGTATCCGTCGTCCATCATCCGCTCCACCCTGATATAATCGTCTCTCACTTCTTCTATTTTACGAATGTAGGAGATATGGGGCATGTCAAGAAATTCCGCTGTCTCAGGGCCTACCTGTGCCGTGTCCCCGTCGATGGCCTGCTTGCCGCAGAAGATAAGGTGAGCCCCCAGTTTTTTTATGGCCCGTGCAAGTGTGTAGGACGTGGCCCATGTGTCGGACCCCGCGAATGCCCGGTCAGAAAGCAGCACTGCCTCATCGGCCCCCATGGACACCGCCTCCCGCAGCGATACCTCAGCCTGAGGCGGGCCCATGGTCAGTACCGTAACCCTGCCTCCGAGCTGCTCACGAATCTGAAGGGCAGCTTCCAGCGCGTGGAGGTCAAATGGGTTAATGATGCTGGGAACGCCTTCCCTCATGAGGGTGTTCGTCTCGGGGTTAATCCGGATCTCTGCCGTGTCCGGAACCTGCTTGATACAGACAATGATATCCACTGCCCTTCCTCCTGAATTGATGAAGAAAAAATAGGGACTGAAACTAAGGTGCTATTATACGCTATCAGGATTCCATAGGTAAAGAAGAACAGGGAGATCAGGATAAGCAGTTACCGGACTGACCGAAGGCCTTCAACGAGACTCAGATAGTCCCCGGAGGGGCTCACAATTTCAACGCCCATCCCGTCATCAGAATCCGGGAACATTTCAATCCGTCTCAGGTGGGCTTTCACCTGCAGGGCGCCGCTGCTGCTGGGAATTAATATGTCTAGATGGGAATCAAAGGGGAAGCACATCTGCTGCGTGCTGATGAACATGCCCCGGTCCGATATGTTTGTCACTGTTCCCTGCTGGAGCTTGTCGCAGCAGTAAAACGTGATGTCAAGACGCGCGGCAATTCTTTCGCTGGCTCTTCTTTCTTTCATGTCCATACGACGGTCCGGATCATGGCATGGCCTGCCAGTCAGCTTCAGTGTATCATGCCTCATGACTGCACGTCCTGTCCAGTGTTAAATGCATGCTGCCGGCCCTATGGCACCGCATACTGCAGGCGATCTGAACGGGATGTCCGGCCCTTTGAAACGGATGTGTTACGGCAGGGCCCGGCAGAACGTTTACAGCCGTGCAGACTCCTTGATAATCGCCTGTCCGATGACATTGCGCTGGATCTGGTTTGTGCCCTCGTAGATCTGGAGGATCTTTGCATCGCGCATCATCTTTTCCACAGGATATTCTTTCATATAGCCAGCGCCGCCCATGACCTGCACTGCGTCAACGGTGACCTTCATGGCCACATCAGTGGCAAAGAGCTTGGCCATGGCCGACTCCTTGGACACGTCCTTTACCTTGCTGTCGATAAACCGCGCAACGGAGTAGACAAGTGCCCGCGCGGCCTCGATCCCCGTGGCCATATCGGCAAGCATGTGCTGAACCGCCTGGATGCTGATGATGGGCTGCCCGAACTGATGACGTTCCCTCGCATACGCGGCGGCAGCGTCAAAGGCTCCCTGTGCCACGCCAACCCCCTGTGCCCCCACGCCGGTGCGGGAGTTGTCGAGGGTCTTCATGGCAATGATAAAGCCCATGCCCTGTTTGCCGATGAGGTTTTCCCTGGGGACGCGGCAGTTTTCAAAGATAAGCTCCCTCGTGGACGATGCCTTGATCCCCAGCTTGTTTTCCTTCTTCCCGAAGCTCAGTCCCGGAGTGCCCTTCTCCACAATAAAGGCCGATGCGCCCCGGGCGCCCTTGGCTTTGTCCGTCATGGCAATGATGGTATAGATCTCTGCCTCCCCCCCGTTGGTGATCCATTGTTTGGTTCCGTTGAGGACGTATTCGCTGCCCTCGAGCTTTGCCGTGGTCTGCACTCCCGATGCATCGCTCCCGGCGTTTGCCTCGGTCAGGCCGAAGGCCACCAGTTTCTCCCCCGAGGCAATCCCGGGAAGGTACTTCCTCTTCTGCTCATCAGAACCATAGAGGAGAATGGGATAGGTCCCGAGGGCGTTTGCCGCGTACGTTGTGGAAACACCGAGGCATGCCCTGCTCAGCTCCTCGATGACCAGGGCAAGCTCAAAGCCCCCCTTCCCAAGCCCCCCGTATTCTTCGGGGACGTAAATGCCGAAAAAGTCGGACTGGGCGAGGGTCTTCATGATCTCCCAGGGAAACTCCTCCTTCTCATCCAGCTCGGCCCTGACCGGCATGACCTTATCATCGGCTATCTGGCGAGCCAGGTCCCGTATCATCGACTGCTCTTCATCCAGGAAATAATCCATTGTGTCCTCCCAATCCACCTATCAGCTGTTTTTGAAAACGTATGAATATCTGGAGTACTGGAGTATTGTTCATGAGGCCCTCCAGCCGCCATTTCTTCATCGCTCCATGACTCAGCATCACCACCGTATAAGGGCCGACGCCCAGGTCAGCCCGCTGCCAAAGGCTTCCAGCAGCACATAATCACCGGTTTTTATTCTCCCCTCCCTGACCACTTCGTCAAGGGCAATGGGGATCGATGCGCTCGACGTATTTCCGTATCGGTCTACGTTGACGGCGACCCTGTTCATGGGCAGCTTCAGCCTCTGGGCAGTGGCAGTAATAATCCTCAGGTTCGCCTGATGGGGTATCAGCATTGCAAGCTGCGAAGGGTCCACGTTGTTTGCCTTCAGGGTGTTTACAACCAGTTTTTCAAGAGTCCGAACAGCCACCTTGAACGTCTCGTTGCCCTTCATCCTGATAAAGTGCATCCGGTCCCTCACGGTCTTTGCCGTAGGCGGGTGCTGAGAACCCCCTCCGGGCAGGCAGATATAGTCCCAGAGTGAGCCGTCGGTATGGAGCTCCGTGGACATGATCCCGCTTTTCCCCCGTGCAGGCTCAATCACCGCAGCGCCCGCTCCGTCGCCGAAGAGCACGCAGGTCGACCGGTCCTTCCAGTCGATGAAGCGGGAGTTCACTTCAGCCCCGACCAGGAGCAGTTTCTGCGATGCCCCTGTCCTGATGAATTTGTCTGCAACGGACAGGCCGAAGAGAAAACCGCTGCAGGCCGCGTTGAGATCAAAGGCAGCGGCATGCTTTGCACCAAGCTTTTTCTGGAGAATGGCCGCGGTGGACGGCATGGGCATGTCACCGCTCATGGTGGCCACAATGATCATGTCCAGGTCCTTCGGTGCCAGAGACGCTGCTTCGAGGGCCTTTTTCGAAGCCTCTAGGCAGAGGTCAGACGTGGTCTGCCCCTTTTTTACAATACGTCGCTCCCTGATTCCGGTCCTCTCGGTTATCCACTCATCCGAGGTGTCGACTTTTTTTTCAAGGTCAAGGTTGCTGAGGACATTCTCCGGGGCATAAGAACCAGTGCCTGATATCCTACTCTTCAAGGGCAACGGCTTCCCTCCCAGACAGTCCTTCCTTCAGTTCCTCCGCGATAATGTCAAGAACCCCTTTGCTGTGGAACACCCCTGCGACCCTGATGGCGTTCTTGATCGCCTTTGATGTGGACCGGCCGTGACTAATGATACAGGGCCTGCTGATGCCCAGGAGGGGCGCTCCTCCGTATTCGGAGTAGTCCATTTTCTTTTTGAAGCCGGCAAAGGCGCTTTTAAATACCGCTGTGTCCGTCTTGTCCGACGCCACTACCTTTTCTACGATTTCGGTCCTGAGCATCTTTCCAATGGTCTCCGCCAGCCCTTCGCTGACCTTGAGGGCAATATTCCCCACGAATCCGTCACAGACAACGACATCGGCTTCACCGGAGAATATATCCTGGCCCTCGATATTGCCGATAAACTTGACATGGGACTCCCTGATAAGTTTGAAGGCAAGTTTGGTAAGCTCGTTCCCCTTTACGTCCTCCTCGCCGATTCCCAGAAGCCCCACGCGCGGCTTTGGGATATTGAAGATAAAGCGGGCATAGGCCTCCCCCATGACAGCAAACTGGTACAGATGAAGGGGCTTGCAGTCAACGTTGGCACCTGCGTCAAGAAGGACGAAGTGTCCCGTAAGGCTCGGCATTGTCGTGGCGATGGCCGGTCTGTCAACGCCGGGGATTTTGCCCAGAACGTAAAGCGCCGTTGCCATGACCACGCCGGAATTTCCTGCGCTCACCATGGCATCGGCCCCGCCTGATTTGACGAGGTCAATGGCAACCCGGATTGAAGAATCCTTCTTCCGTCTCAGCGCTGCAAGGGGGGACTCGTCCATCTCAACGAGCTGTGACGCATGATGAACGCTCACAGGCAGGTTATTCCGGCCCTTCTTTTCCAGCTCGGCTTTTATCTGGTCTTCATTCCCCACGAGGATGACCGAGAGGTCCTTCTCTTCGGCCAGCGCCTCGAGCGCGCCCTCAACGGTTGCGGAAGGGGCAAAATCCCCTCCCATGGCATCAAGGGCTATTCTCATGAAGACTCTTTCTCAACGACCTCGAGTATTTTCTTCCCGTTGTAGCTGCCGCAGCTCATGCATACCCTGTGGGGAAGCTTCGGCTCCTGGCAGTCAGGGCACAGTGTTATGCCCGGGGCGCTGACCCTCCAGTTCGCCCGCCTCTTGTCTCTCCTGGCCCTGGTATGTTTCGATGTTGGATTCGGCATTGTTCCTCCTCGGCTCTGTGATTATCGTGATTGTTAAGCCCTCCGCAGGCATCGTCGCGTTTCTGCGGGAGTAGTAGTTCTTAATTTGTGATCTTTCCAGACAGGTCTCAGGAAAATTCTCCCTTCGCTTCAGGTCTTCCCGCTGTCCTCCATGCTCTTTTTCAGTTTCCGGAGCGGGTCAAGCCTCGGGTCCGCGTCCTCTTCCCTGCACTGGCAGGACTCCCTGTTGAGGTCCCTGCCGCAGTGCGGACACAGTCCGCCGCAGTCAGGCCTGCACAGAGGCTTCATGGGCAGCGACAGCAGGACCTGCTCCCTCACCACATCGCTGAGATTCAGCTCTTCATTCCGGTAATAGCTGAGGTCCATTTCCCCGGCAGTCAGTTCCTGTTCACCTTCGCTCTCAAACTCCTCAGCCGGGCTGTATTCGTCACTGAAGTCTGCCGCAACAGGATAGGAGAACTCCTGCAGGCACCGGCTGCATCTGAGCGAAAGTGAAACCCTCAGCGATCCCTGGACCAGTACCTTCTTCCCGGTCCTGAAAACCTTTATCCGGACGCGGGCCGTGCCGGAACCGACGTTCTCCCCCGGCACAACAGGGATATCCAGTTCTTGCTCAAGCCCTTCATCGGGAATATCGGCTATATTCAGCAGCATATCAAAGACCCGCGGTCTGAAAATCAGAACTTAAATTATAAGGAGTGCATGAGAGACTTGTCAAACCAGTTGACAGACAATCAGCACCCCTTCCGGAACAGGTTCCTGCCGGTCCGGCGGAAAGGGGATCACAACGGGTTTTGCGGGAATATTTCCTGGAATAATACCCCCTGCCCTCTACCCTGCGGGTGGCAGACCTTGCGCCAGCGAGGTGGCCAGAAGGGGGCACTCCCGAGTCAACAGGCGGTCAGGCCTCCATGAATTCAAGACTCAGGTCAGCTGCCCTCACGGAATGGGTAAGCGCCCCCACTGAAATGAGATCGACCCCTGTCCGGGCAATCTCCCGAACCCCTTCCAGGGTTACACTGCCCGATGCCTCCACCAGGACATCAGGCCGCTGATTCCTGATGTAGTCCACAGCTTTCCTCATAGCCCCGGGGGGCATGTTATCGAGCATGATCACGTCAGCGCCTGCCTTCAGTGCTGATCTTACCCCGGCCATGTTCTCCACCTCGACCTCTATCTTCAATAAGTGAGGAGCTTTTGTGCGGGCAAGGGAGACGGCCGCTTTGATTCCCCCGCAGGCTGCAATGTGGTTGTCCTTTATCAGCAGGCCGTCATGGAGTCCAAAACGGTGGTTCCTGCCTCCCCCGGCCCTCACGCCGTACTTATCAAGGAAGCGGAGTCCGGGGGCGGTCTTTCTGGTATCAACGATCTCTGCTCCTGTCCCCTTGACGGCCTCCACATATCGGCTGGTAAGGGTTGCGATCCCTGATGTCCTCTGCAGTATATTGAGCGCGGTGCGCTCGGCAATGAGGATGCTCCGTGTCCTGCCCCGGATTTTCGCGACGGCAGTGCCGGCCTTTACCCTGCTTCCCTCCTTTTTAAGTATGCCGAACACCAGGGACCGGTCAACGAGGCTGAAGGTCCGCTCGGCAAAGGGAAGGCCGGCAACACGGAGGTCCTCCCTGGCAATCAGGACGGCCGTTGAGGTGCCTTCTTCAGGAATCAGCGCCTCCGTGGTAACGTCACCGCTGCCCAGGTCCTCCTCAAGGGCGCGAATGAGCAATGAGTCAAGTGACGAGTTCAGCATATTCGTGAATTCCGCACTGATGTGACCCCCCTTATTCCTCAGACTTCCCCCACTGCTTGAGCTTGTCAATGCTCTTCTGGATACCTTCAAGCTTATTTCTGTATTCTTCGTACTTGGCCTTGTTTTCATCAACCACTGCCTTTGGGGCTTTGCTGATGAAGTCTTCATTGGCAAGCTTCTTCCTGATAAAGAGGATTTCCTTTTCCGTCTTCGCGTAGTCTTTTCCCAGCCTCTGAACTTCAGCATCCACATCAATCAGCCCCTTGAGGGGGATGTAGATCTCCATGGACTGTTTGATTGCCACGGCAGCGTTTCTCGGCACGCTCACGTCCCGGCCGATCTCCACATGCGATGTCCGCGCCAGTTTCATAACATAGGACAGGTTCTCATTCAGCACACGTTCAGCACTGTCAAAGGTCTTTATCACTGCCTTCAGCTCAAGGGAAGGAGAGATGTTGAGCTCGCCTCGTATGCTCCTGATCCCGGTAACCGCGTCCATGATGATCGTCATCCTGTCCACGGCAGACGGATCCTCAATTCCCTCATCGGGCGTGGGGTACTTCCGGATGCACAGGCTTTCCACGTCCTTGCCGGCTGGAAGCTGCTGCCAGATCTCCTCGGTGATAAAGGGCATGAAGGGATGCATCAGGGCAAGGGCGACCTCAAAAACATGGACCAGCGTGCTCAGGGCAGCCTTCTTTGGTTCTCCCCCGCCCTGGAGTTCAGGCTTTATCATCTCCACGTACCAGTCGCAGAGCTCATGCCACAAAAACTGGTACAGGCTGCCTGCTGCGTCATTAAACCGGTAGTCCTCCAGGGCCTGGTTGATTTCGGCGCATACTGTAGAGAGCCGGCTCAGTATCCACCGGTCGGCAATGCTCAGGTCCTTCAGTTTCCTGATGGATACAACCTCCCTGCCGTCGCCGGTGTTCATGGAAATGAACCTCGCCACATTCCATATCTTGTTCAGAAAATGCCGGTACCCCTCAACCCTCTTCTCATCAAACTTGATGTCCCTCCCCTGGGCAGCATAGGCCGCGAGGGTGAACCGCACCGCGTCCGTCCCGTAAGCCCCGGTCAGTTTGAGGGGGTCAACGACATTGCCCTTTGACTTGCTCATCTTCTGTCCTTCGGCGTCCCTGATCAGGGCGTGGATATAGACATGGTGAAAGGGCTGGCTCCCCATGAACTTCATTCCCATCATGATCATCCGCGCGACCCAGAAAAAGAGGATATCGAAACCGGTGATGAGGACGCTTGTGGGGTAAAATGTCTTCAGGTCATCAGTATCATCAGGCCACCCAAGGGTGGAAAATGGCCACAGGGCCGACGAGAACCAGGTGTCGAGCACGTCTTCGTCCTGCTTCAGGTTTTCACCTCCGCAGGCGCACCGGCCGGGGGTCTCCCGGGAAACGATGACTTCGTCGCAACTCTGGCAGTACCACACGGGGATCCTGTGCCCCCACCAGATCTGGCGGGAGATGCACCAGTCCCTGATGTTTTCCATCCAGTCGAAATAGCTGTTTTTCCAGCCCTCAGGTATAATCCGGATGCTGCCCTCCCGCACGAGCCTGACCGCTTCCTCAGCAAGGGGCTTTATTTTCACAAACCACTGCTTTGAAAGGTACGGTTCTATCACGGTCTTGCACCGGTAGCAGTGGCCTATGGCCAGGTTGTGGTCCACGGTCTTCTCGAGCTGGCCCATGTCCTCAAGGTCATTGAGCACGATCTTCCTGCACTCAAACCGGTCCAGCCCTGCATATGGCCCGGCCGCTTCGGTCATCTTCCCGTCCCCGGTCATGATGCTGATAAAGGGCAGGTTGTGCCGCTTGGCGATCTCGAAGTCATTGGGATCGTGGGCAGGGGTCACCTTCACGGCACCTGTACCAAAAGAAGAGTCCACGAACTCGTCGGCGATCACCGGGATTTCCCGGTTCAGGACCGGCAGCTTGAGGGTCTTGCCGATGATGTCCCTGTACCGTTCGTCACCGGGATTTACTGCCACGGCCGTATCACCCAGATAAGTCTCTGGTCGTGTTGTGGCCACAATGACATGGCCCGGTTCATGCGCAAAATTATACTTCATATACCAGAGGTTGCCTTTTTTTTCCTCATGTTCAACCTCAAGGTCGGACAGGGCAGTATGGCACCGCGGGCACCAGTTGATAATATAATCGCCCCGGTAGATGAGTCCCTCCTCGTAAAGCCTGACAAAAACCTCCTTTACCGCTCTGGACAGGCCCTCGTCAAGGGTAAACCGCTCCCTGCTCCAGTCGCAGGAGGCGCCCATGCTCTTGAGCTGATTGATAATGGTGCCGCCGTAAAGGCCCTTCCACTCCCAGACTTTTTCAATGAACTTTTCCCTGCCCAGGGCATGCCTGTCCAGTCCCCTGCTCTGGAGGTCCTTCTCAACTACGTTCTGGGTGGCAATACCCGCATGGTCTGTCCCCGGCAGCCAGAGGGCGTTGAACCCGCCCATCCGTTTCCACCTCACCATGATGTCCTGAAGGGTAATATCAAGAGCATGCCCGATATGCAGGGACCCCGTGATATTCGGCGGAGGGATTACAATGCAGTAGGGAGGCCTGCTGCTCTTTCCCTCGGCTTTGAAATACTGCTTTTCAATCCAGAAATCATACCACTGCTTTTCTATGTCTTCCGGGGTGTATCGCTTCTCCAGCATGTATCCTGTCCTCTCACCGCAGTTCTCGCTCTGTGTTACCCCTGCACCCTTTTTCCCGGGCATAATTGAATAATCTATTGCCTGTCGTGGGAAATGTCAACCGGGCGATCTTTGACTTTTACGATGCCTCTATTCTATCGTTATGGTACAGTCTTATCAAGAACGTTTATTGACTGATCGATACGTCGTTAATCGCTTAGGCTCTCTCTTACTGGAGAATTTACTGTTAAATAAAAAACTCCTCCTGATACTGCCCCGGAACAACCGGGGTTTCTGGGGAAAGGTGTCCAAAAGCGGCAAGGCCGGTTTTGTGCGTCTGAGCCTGCCCACGCTGGCGGCCCTCACTCCGCCTGACTGGGACGTGGAAATCCTCGATGCCCGGACCTCACCTGTGGATTTCAGCAAAAAGGCCGATCTCGTTGGCATTACCGCCTTTACTAATGAGATACCCAATGCATATGAAATAGCAGACGGGTTCAGGGCAAGGGGGGTCAAGGTGGTCATGGGCGGCGTGCATGTGTCTGCCCTTCCCGATGAGGCCCTTCAGCACGCTGACAGCGTCGTTTCCGGTGAAGCTGAACTGGTATGGAAGGACCTTCTCCAGGACCTCGAGATAGGCGAACTGAAACCCCTGTACCGCGCCGGATCATTAGTGGAAATGTCCGGCATGGCTATTCCCAGAAGGGACCTTCTGGACAGGGGCATGTACTCATCCTTCAATTCTCTGCAGGCAACCCGGGGATGTCCCTACAACTGCGAGTACTGCGCGGTGACGGCCTTTTTCGGGAACCGGTTCAGGACGAGGCCCGTTGCAGAGACCCTGAGGGAGATAGAGGGCTTTGACACAAGGGAGTTTTTCTTTCTTGACGACAATATCATCGGCCAGACCCGGCACGCAAAGGAACTCTTCAGTGCTTTGATACCGCTCAACCGGGTATGGGGAGGTCAGGCCTCGATCAATCTTGCGCGCAACGACGAGCTTCTTTCGCTCTATGCACAAAGCGGCGGGAAGTACGCCTTCATCGGCTTCGAGACCCTGTCGGAAGAAAATCTCAAAAAGATGAACAAGTCATGGAACTCTCCCGATGCCTACGGGGAGGCCATTAGAAAAATTCATAAAGCAGGGATCAACATCATTGGCAGTTTTATCTTCGGCATCGACGAGGACGACACCTCCGTGTTCAGGCGCACCGTGGATTTCATAATGGAAAACAGCATCGATGCCGCTCAGTTCCATATCCTGACCCCGTTCCCCGGGACCAGGCTCTTTGACCAGATGGAAAAGGAAGGAAGGATTACAGACCGCGACTGGTCAAAATATCACACCAGCGAGGTTGTCTTCAAACCCAAAAATATGACCGCTGAAGAACTCCAGCAGGGCTACTGGTGGGCATACCGCGAGACTTATTCATTAAAGAGCATGCTCAGGAGGAGCCTGAGGAGCCCGAAGAACCTCGCAGTCAGGGTCGGGCTGAACCTGAGCTACTACAACAAGGCAAAAAAGATGCCCGCGGCGGTGTTGTAGCTGTCAGCTTTCTCACGTACCCTCTTTCCCGCTTCCGCGCTTCCGTAGTTATATTCCTTCCTGCTTCTTTCCTTCAGAAAGCTTTCTCTTCATCTCAAAAAGCTTGTTCAGGGCCTCAATAGGGGTCATGCTGAGGACATCAAGCCCCAGCAGTTCCTTCATCACAGGGTCTGCCTGGGTGGTAAAGAGGTCGAGCTGGCCCGCACCGGATTTGCGGGAGGGTTCCCCGTCAGGGGCATAGGCGAGCTTGGGTGCGCCCAGTTCGTTCAGCTCCGACTTTTCAAGGTTGGCCAGTATCTCCCCCGCCCTCTTGATGGTCTCTGCAGGGAGGCCCGCAAGGCGCGCGACCTGGATGCCGTAGCTCTTGTCAGCGCCGCCCTCCTCTATCCTTCTGAGGAATATGATCTCGTCGCCCCATTCCCTGACTGCCACATTAAGGTTTTTGATTCCTTCGAGGACCAGTGACAGTTCTGTAAGCTCATGGTAGTGCGTGGCAAAGAGCGTACGTGCCTTCAGGACTCCGGCTATGTACTCGACAACGGACCAGGCAATGCTGATACCGTCAAATGTGCTGGTGCCCCGGCCCACTTCATCAAGGAGGATCAGGCTTTTTCCCGTCCCGTTGTTGAGGATATTGGCGGTTTCGATCATCTCGACCATGAAGGTACTCTGGCCTTTTGTGATAACATCAGAGGCGCCGATCCGGGTGAATATCCTGTCCACAATCCCTATTCTGGACTCTCCGGCAGGGACAAAGCTCCCTGTCTGCGCCATGAGGACTATGAGGGCGACCTGCCTCATGTAAGTGGACTTGCCGGCCATGTTGGGGCCGGTAATGATCAGGATCCTGTTCGACCGGGAATCAATGAGGCAGTCGTTGGGAATAAACTTCTCACTGCCCGGCAGCCGTTCGATCACGGGATGGCGCCCTTCCGAAATGAGGATCTCATCACCCTCGTGAACCACAGGCCGTTCGTAGTTGTAGTGTTTCGCGATGAAGGCAAAACTGTGCAGGCCATCCAGTTCAGCCACGGCCGCTGCTGTCTGCCGGAGTTTCTCTGTTTCAGCGGCAATCATTGTGCGTATGCCGGCAAAAACGTCGTACTCGAGGTTTTTCAGCCGCTCCTCGGCCCCCAGGACCTTTGACTCGTACTCCTTGAGCTCAGGCGTGATAAACCGTTCACCATTGACAAGGGTCTGCTTCCTGATGTAGTCCTCCGGCACCTGGGCAAGGTTTGCCTTGGTGACCTCGATATAATATCCGAAGACCCTGTTGTATCCGACCTTGAGCGATGTAATCCCCGTCCTCTCACGCTCCCGCACCTGAAGAGAGGCGATAAAATCCTTGCCGCTGCTGCTTATTTGCCTGAGTTCGTCGATTTCCGGGCTGTACCCTTTTGTAATCAGGCCGCCCTCCCGCAGGGCCAGCGGTGCGTCATCGGCAATGGACTCGCCGATAAGGGCCGATACGTGGGAGAGAACGTCAATCCGGCCCGCAAGAGCGCTGACCGTCCGGTCATCGCATCCCCGGAGGGATTCCCGCAGCGCAGGCAGCGAATCAAGAGAACCCCTGAGGGCCAGGAGGTCCCGCGCATTGGCGCTCCCGCTGCTGATGCGCGATGCCAGGCGTTCAATATCGTGGATTTCTTTCAAACAGGACTGGATTTTCGAAAGCCTGCCCGGATCATCGAGCAGGGCAGCGACAGCATCCTGTCGGAGCCGTATCTCTTCCACTTCCATGAGGGGGTTGATGATCCAGCTCCTGAGGAGTCTCCCTCCCATTGGTGTCTCTGTCTCATCCATGACCTGGAGCAGGCTTCCCTCTGTCCCGCCGGTCCTCATGTTTCTCGTCACCTCGAGGTTCTTCAGGGTGATAGCGTCAAGAAGCATCTTCGATTCCCGCCGCACCACGGTTATCTTTTTGAAGGTCAGTGAATCTTTCTGCGTCTCCTCAAGATAGTTGAGCAGGGCACCCGCCGCAGAAATGGCCACGATCATGCCCTCGCAGCCGTATCCTTCGAGGGATGCAACCCGGAAGTGCTTGATGAGTTTTCGGTAGGCCTCTATATAATCAAAGTACCAGTCGTCATAGGGGGTGAGGTAGAATTCATCAAGCCCCTCAACGAGTGATGCATTGCTTTTGAAGCTGAGGGGATGGAGGATCTCCTTGGGCTGGAACCTCGTTATCTCATCGACGACACTGTTGATCGTTTCATAAACCTGAAATTCGCCCGTGGTGATGTCGGCAACGGCAATGCCATAGATATTTTCTTTCTGGTAAAACCCGAGGATGAAGTTATTTTCCTTCGGACTGTCGGGAAGGAACGTCCCGGGCGTTATGACGCGGACGACCTCCCGCCTGACGATACCCTTTGCTTCCCTGGGGTCTTCAACCTGCTCGCAGACAGCGACCTTGTGGCCCGCCTTCACGAGTTTTGCGATATAGGATTCGGACGTGAAGTGAGGGATACCGCACATGGGAAGGGGTTCCTTTTTCCCTTTATCCCTGGACGTCAGGGCTATCTGCAAAACCTTCGATGCCGTGACCGCGTCCGGGCCGAACATTTCGTAAAAGTCCCCGAGGCGGAAAAAGACTATCGTATCAGGATACCTGTTCTTGATGTCCTGGTACTGCTTCATCAAAGGGGTCAGTTCAGACATAGAAGAAAAGGGATAAGACAATTTATCAGTATTCAGCTGTAAGCGGTTAGCCATAAGCTGTTAGCTTAAAGCTTAGTGCTTATAGCTAAAGGACGTTACACTATAACATAATCTGAAAATCGGGGGAAAGTTCTTGCCTGCCATCGGGGGGGATCGCAGAAAATCTCTGGTATTTCAGCGCCTTGTATCTCCAGGAGAAGATGGATGACTCCGCAGGTGCCCTTCATGGTATAAGCTCTTCAACATTCTTAATTGTGCCTCTTCCCTCACTCCGCAATCACGGGACTGGTATTCACCATGGATTACCGGTATTGACCGACGTGATCCAGGTAACTCTGGGGGGCTTTGAGAATTTCCACTCCTATGCCGTTGTGAGCAGGAGGACGGCAATCACTCCCGTTTCTCACTGCCCGCCGTATCCTGATGGGGATTTGCACTGTCCGGTCATGCAACAGAAGGACCACCATGAACTCTGCGTTAACGGGGAATCTCACCCAGGTGCTCACAAACATCCCGTTCTGTGAAAGATTGGTGACCCGGCCTGCATAGATCATCGTGCCGTAGACAAGCCGCGCATGGAGACTGGAGGGATAGCGCCTGAATGCCCTGCGTTCGGGCCTGGCGTAGCGGTCGGACTCACCAAGCCTGCTCTTGTCAAGGATGGTCCGGGCCCTCATTATTTTTACACTTGGTGCTGCCATTTTGTTTCTCTCGTTCCGAGGTATGGTTTTATATCGACATTCAGGGGGGAAACTTTAAAGGTGGGAAGTGAGGAAGTGCAGAAGCAAGCTTATGCATAGGGCAAGAGAGGCTGCCAGGAGCAGGGAACAGCATCTGAACAGATTTACTTTTTCACAGGACAAAACAGGTCGGAACGACTCGTACCGAGAAGTTCTGTAGAAAAATACCTCGGAGACGGACAGGAAGTCCGTCGAGAATGAGTGAACATGCTGCTCCCTTCTCTTATCATGCGCTTTGATAATGCATCCAGGCGAGGTTACAGACTGTTCTGCCGGGCTACCGGGACTCCCCGGCCCTCCTGACAAAGTCCAGATACACCGCAGGAGGATTGATGAGCCGCACTCCCAGGCCGCTTTCATCTCCGCACAGGGAGGCCCCGGGCCTCACCATCCTTCTCACCTGTATGGGGAGACTGAAAAGGGTGCTGCCGGACTGCACGGACGCCATTAAGAGGACATCCACGGGGAAATTCACCTTTGTACAGATGAACATCCCCGTCTCGGAGATATTGGAGACCCGTCCCGTATAAACCATGCTGCCGTAATACAGCCTGGCATCTAGACTTACGGCACGCCGTTCCCGGTCCCTTCGCCCCGTTGATGTCCCTCCGACGGCAAGGGGGGAATTCATAGCGGGCCTCCTGAAATTTCCTGCTCTCTCAAACATGGGCAAGCCATGATTTATAGGCAGCGGCCTCTCCTTTCACGATCCTGAAAAAGAGGTTCTGAAGCTTTCTGGTTACGGGGCCTGGCTTGCCGTCTCCCACGGCCCTGTTGTCAACCTCCCGGATGGGCGTTACTTCCGCAGCAGTGCCGGTGAAGAAGGCCTCATCGGCTATGTAGACTTCATCTCGGGTAAAGTTCCGTTCGCTCACCCTGATCTTCTCTTTGGCTGCCATTTCTATGATGCTTCTCCGCGTAATGCCTTCCAAAACGGCCGGAAGAGGCGGTGTGATGAGCATGCCGTCCCTGACAATGAAGACATTCTGCCCTGTTCCCTCGGAGACGAACCCGCTGGTGTCGAGGATGAGTGCTTCGTCATACCCGCAGGCCACGGCCTCGCTTTTTGCCAGCGTGGAGTTTACGTAGTCCCCGCATGTTTTGCTCTTTGTCATGGTTACGTTTATATGGAGCCTCGTAAATGAGGACACCTTGACCCTGATCCCGTTCCTGATGCCCTCTTCCCCGAGATAAGCGCCCCAGGGCCACACTGCGATGGCAACCTTGATGGGGTTTCCCTTGGGGAACAGGCCCATGGCTCCGTATCCGATATACACAAGGGGACGGATATAGCACTCCTCCATACTGTTGACCCGAACGGTTTCTATAATTGCCTTTTCCATCTCCTTCGCCGAGAAGGGCGGTTTCATTTTCAGGATGTGACAGGAATCAAAAAGCCTGTCCACATGCTCCCTGAGCCTGAAAATTGCCGGGCCTTTTTTTGTTTTGTAGCACCGGATGCCCTCGAATGCGCCCGTCCCGTAGTGAAGCGTGTGCGTCAGGATATGAATATTTGCATCAGCCCAGTCAACAAACGTGCCATCCATCCAGATTTTCTTCGTTTCAGAAAGCATGGTACCCCCTGTGTTGTGCACGCCATGATGAATATCTTTTTTACATTAATTGCCGCCAACTGTCAATGGTATGTCTCGTCTTCCCATCCATCCTTTCCGATGAGGGGAACAAAAACGCATCCCGTTGAGACTGTCTGTTTAATGCCCCCCTCCGTCCGGGTCACCTGGTAGAGGACCTGGGAGTGTCTGTCCCCCACGGGGATTACGAGCCGTCCCCGGATCTTCAGCTGGTCAGTCAGGTGACGGGGGATATCGGGCGCGCCGGCTGTTACAATGATTCCATCGTAGGGTGCGTGGTCCGGCAGCCCCAGGGTGCCGTCAGAGACACGCACATGGACATTGAGGAAGCCATTGCGCTTCAAAGTCGTCCTCGCCTGTTCCGCAAGAGAACTCACCCGCTCAACTGTATAAACCTCTGCCGCGAGGAGCGAAAGCACCGCGGACTGATACCCCGACCCTGTTCCTACCTCGAGCACCGTTTCACCACCCTTCAATTCCAGAAGCTCTGTCATAAGTGCAACCATGTAGGGCTGGGATATGGTCTGCCCCTCGCCGATGGGAAGGGCGCAGTCCTCGTAGGCCCTGTCACGGAGGTCTTCACCCACGAAAAGGTGTCTCGGCACCTGCCCCATTGCATCGAGGACCCGATCGTCCTGTATCCCCCGGTGCCTCAGCTGCTCTTCCACCATGAAACGGCGCTGCCTGTCGAAATTCATGAATCGATATTAAAGGTACGAGGCTATTGGCAATGGGCCATGGATTTAAATTGCCTCTTGCCTATCGCCTGCCTCTTTAATTTAACCCTGTCGTTTCAAAATTTCTCTTGCTGCAATTATACCAGATGCCGATGCCTGGATAAGTCCCCTGCTGACTCCGGCTCCGTCGCCAATGGCAAAGAAATTCTCTATCTCGGTCTCGAGACACCGGGAGAGCTTGAGCTGGCGTGAGTAGAACTTCACTTCAACGCCATACAGAAGGGTGTGAGGGCTGTTGACTCCGGGAGCGATCCGGTCCATTACCTTGAGCATCTCAAGGATGTTAGATATATACCGGTGAGGCAGGGCGAAACTGAGGTCTCCGGGGACAGCGTCTGCAAGAGACGGCTTTACCTTGCCCCGTCTGACCCGCGCGGGATTGGATCTCCGGCCGGCCTGGAGATCCCCCAGTCTCTGGAGGATCACTCCCTTGCCCAGAAGGTTTGCAAGCCGCGCCACATACCTCCCGTAGAGGTGCGGTTCATCGAAGGGTTCAGTAAAAAAGGTACTCACGAGGAGCGCAAAATTTGTGTTTTCTGTTTTCGTGTGGGCGTAACTGTGTCCGTTGACAATCCAGACCCCCTTTACATACTCCTTGACAACCTCGCCATAGGGATTCACGCAGAACGTCCTGATCCTGTCATTGAACTTCTTCGTGTGGTAAATCAGCTTCGGCTCATAAATGACGCTCGTGAGATTTTCAAGCGTTGCTGCGGGCACTTCAATCCTGACGCCGATATCAACAGGATTTTTCAGCAGGGAAAGCCCCATCTGCTTTGCCTGCCTTTCAAGCCAGAGCGCACCCTCCCTGCCGGGGGCCACAATGACAAAGCCTGCCTGGAATGTCTCTCCTCCGGCTTCGACCCCCGCGGCCCTGCCGTCTTCAACCAGGATCTTTCTCACATCCTTTGAGAACAGGACATCAACCTTTCCGTTGAGAGCCTCCTTCATTTTTTTCAGAACCAGCGGGCACCGGTCAGTACCGATGTGGCGAATCTTGGACGGAATGAGGGTCAGCATGTTCTGCTCTGCCGCCTCCCTGATACGGGCCACGGCATCCATGTCACCGCCATACACCTCAGATGGCGCCCCGTAGGCAATATACAGGCCGTCAGTGTAATCGATGAGGCCCTGCAGCTCTGACTCGCTGACATACCGCGAGAGGTTCCCTCCTATTTCTTTCGACAGGCTGAGCTTTCCGTCACTAAAGGCACCTGCGCCTCCCCATCCGCAGAGGAGCCCGCACTCTGAGCACAGGGTGCAGGACGTTTTCCACTGGGCAGAGGGGCAGATCCTTTGATCAATATCCAGTCCCTTTTCCACCATGAGGACCTTCAGGCCTTTTCCAGAAGCAACGATCTCAAGGGCCGCGAAAATCCCGGCAGGCCCGGCGCCGATAATGATAATGTCGTAGTGTTTCATATTAAAGACAGGGGTCAAGGGGCCACGTGAAAAAAGTTGTCAGGTGTCAGTTTTTAGTTTTTAGACTAACAACGAACAACTGAAAACTAACAACGTTCTTCTTATTGCCCCTGGAGCCGTGGAACCTTGCTCTACAAAGACACCAATAGCATTTACCTGCTATGCAAAGACAAATCTAATCTTTATCCGCTACTATCTTTTACTTCTGCCTTCCCACTTCTCACTTCTGACTTTTGTGCGTCATCCCCCATGTTTCTTCCAGATAGCGAAGTGCCTGATAGTTTGTCAGGTCAAGGTGGACCGGTGTCACCGACACATAGCCTTCCCGGACTGCTGCAAAGTCACTGTCTTCCGGGGACTCCCATACAGGGACTGTGCCGCCAATCCAGTAATACTCCCTTCCGCGGGGATCATGGCGCTCCTGGACCAAGTTGTCGTATACCCTCCGGCCCTGTTTTGTTATGCGGATTCCCTTTATCCGCCTCACGTGGGGGACATTGACATTCAGGAGCGTATTTCCGGGCAGCCCCTTCTCAAGGACCCTGGCCGCGATGTCTCTGGCGTACCGGGCCGCTGTCAGAAACCCGGAGGTGCTGCTTCGGTTCCCGTTGCTGTTATTCTCCCTGACCAGCGAGACGGCAATTGACGGAATACCGAGGAGCGTCCCTTCTATCGCGGCAGCTACAGTGCCCGAGTAGGTTATATCATCGCCGAGGTTTGCCCCGCTGTTGACACCGGAAACAATGATATCCGGCCTGACCGGAAGGAGTTTGTTCACTGCCAGGATAACGCAGTCCGTTGGCGTACCGTTAATAAAATAGGCTTTTTCCGCTGCGTGCGTCGAACGTATTGGCTTGTGGAGCGTCAGTGAGTGGGCAACGGCGCTCTGCTCCCCCTCCGGAGCGACTGTGTACACATCCCCAAGCTGTTTCAGTACCCTGGCCAGTGCTTTGATCCCCGGCGAGGATATCCCGTCGTCATTGGTAACAAGAATTGCCTGCATTTTTTTATTTTACCAGAATCCCCCTCTTATTATTATGCATCAATCTAATTTATAACGCTATAAACCATACATAATTTCATTGATTTTATATGAACATTTTTTTAGAATAGACACCTGTTTCAAAATAAAACGCCAGTGCTTCACAATGAAGCACCGGCGGTCTGGTCTCCCTCTGTAATTTTATTGTAAAGGAAGGAACAGCAATGCTGGAAAAAGTGTTAAGGGTATCAAAGATTCTTCTGCCTGTATTTATTCTGACAGTCCTGATCGCCGGCGCTGCCCATGTGTATGCAGCCCACCCTCCTGAGCCAACAGCACCTGCAGAACACGCGTGGTGGTTCTGGCCGCTCATCCTGCTGATCCTCTCCTTTGTTTTGGGGGTCTTTGCCGTCATGGCCGGTGTGGGGGGCGGTGTTCTCTATGTACCGATCGTGAGCGGCTTTCTGCCTTTTCATCTTGACTTTGTCAGGGGAGCCGGCCTGATCGTCGCCCTTGCAGGCGCCCTTGCCGCAGGACCCGGCCTTCTCAGGAAGGGCATGGCTGACCTTCGTCTGGCCATTCCCATGGCCCTCATTGCCTCAAGCTGTGCCATTGTGGGTGCCATGATAGGCCTGGCACTGCCGACAAACGTTGTCCAGACACTCCTCGGTGCCACCATCCTTGGTATCGTTGCTATCATGCTCAAGGCAAAGAAGTCGGAGTTTCCCAATGTGCCCCAGCCAGACGCACTGTCCCAGTCTTTGCGCATCATGGGCGTCTATTATGAGCCTACCATTAAAAAGGACGTTCAGTGGCAGATCCACAGAACCCCGATCGGCCTCGGTCTCTTTGTGTTCATTGGCGTCATGGCGGGAATGTTCGGCCTCGGCGCAGGATGGGCAAACGTCCCCGTGCTGAACCTGGTGCTGGGAGCACCGATAAAGATATCCGTGGCAACGAGCAAATTCCTCCTTTCCATCACCGATACCTCGGCAGCATGGATTTACCTGAACAACGGCGCAGTCCTGCCCCTGATGGTCGTGCCCTCGGTCATCGGGATCATGCTGGGCTCCTTTGTGGGGGTTAAGGTCCTTGCTATAACAAAACCATCCCTTATCAGGATCATGGTCATCGTCGTGCTGGGGATAGCGGGAGTCAAGGCTTTGCTCAAGGGCCTGGGAATAGGGTAAGTAAGATCAGAAGGCGGAAGTGGGAAGGGGGGGCTGGTTGTGTACCCGCCCTTTCTGGTATCTGGCAGCCATATTTAATATAAGGAGGAAGCAATGGCTTCACATGCAACGGAAGAACAGGTTCTCTATGCAAACATATTAAACAAGGGCATGCTGGTCGGGCTGCTCGCGCTCGTGGTGACCTTTGTCATATACGGGGCCGGTATCCTGAGTCCCAAGATACCTCTTGCAGACGTCCAGAACTACTGGGTCATGCCGGTCAGCGATTACCTCAAACAAAGCGGTATTCACGCGGGGTGGGCCTGGCTCGGCAACCTGAAGTACGGAGACATGCTCAACTTCCTTCCCATCGCGTTCCTGTCCCTGCTGACCATCATCTGCTATGTTGCCATTATCCCCGGGCTGCTGCGCAAGAAGGACACAGCCTATGTTGTGCTTGCCGTTATCGAAATAATCGTGCTTATCGTCGCCGCATCGGGCATGCTGGGCTCCGGCGGACATTAGCAGTAAGGACATTTCAGGGTGTTTTCAGGCCGATCCCCATCCCGTTAAGCGGGATGGGGATTTTCATGCCTCGCCGTCCTGCACCACCTTATTGTTTTTTCAAATGATGGTATAAAAACCGCCAGAAGCCTGCATACCCGCATGAAAGTCCTGATATAATAAAGGAAGGGCTTTTCTATGACAGACAATGCACGGGACACATTCAGGTCAGTTCACATTGCCTTAATCGCCCTGGGGATAGGTGTCCTGTTCTGGTTCCTGGAAACAGCCATCGAATACTTTTTCCTTCATCCTGGGGTACATTTTTATGAGCTCCTGATTCCCCGGACCCGCCATGAACTGTGGATGCGCACACTGATCGTACTCCTGACAGTGACCATGGCTTATCTCATCGTCGCTTTATCTCGCCACCTCGAGATTGAAAGGGCCCTGAAGCGCTCTGAGCTCACGTTCCGGTCCCTCTTTGACCAGGCCTCTGACAGCATTTTTCTCCTAACCCCTTCACAGGGTGACCTCATTATTAAAGACGCGAACAAGGCCGCTCTCACTACGCACGGATACACGAGAGATGAGCTGATCGGCAAGTCCATCACCATGCTCGATGACCCTGATACAATAGGGCAGTTTCCTGATCGGGTCAAAAGCCTCCTCTCCGGAGCCCCACTCAATGCGGAAGCGAGGCATGTCCGGAAAGACGGCTCCACCTTCCCCGTTGAAGTATCGGCGCGGAGCATCGAAATAGAAGGCAGGCCCTTCATCATCGCCTTCGACCGGGACATTACGAACCGTAAAATCGCCGAAGATGCACTCCTGTACTCCCGAAAGGCGCTCATCACTGTACTGGACGGAATTGAATCCGTAATCTACGCTTCAGACATGAAGACCTATGAACTGCTGTATATGAACCGGTACACAAAAGCCCTGTTCGGAGAAGCCGAGGGTAAGCTATGCTGGCAGGTCCTGCAAAAAGGACAGTCAGGACCCTGCGATTTCTGCACAAATGATAAGCTGCTCACCCGAGAAGGGCAGCCTGCGGGCATCTACCACTGGCAGTTTCAGAATACGGTCAACAGGAAATGGTATGACATCCAGGACAGGGCCATTCAATGGGTGGACGGCAGGCTCGCACGGCTTGAGATCGCTACGGACATTACGGTCCAGAAGGAGGTGGAGAGCGAACTGATCGAACGCATGAAGCTGGCTGAGCTGACAGCGGCCATCGGTTCATCCATGACGGAAGGAGCAACGCTCAGTACCATGCTTGAGGGCTGCACTATTTCCCTGGTCACGCACCTTGACGCGTTCTTTGCCCGTATATGGATCTATGATGAAGAAAATGATTCCCTGGTGCTCAGGGCCAGCTCGGGCCGCTATACCCGTCTTGACGGATATCACAGCCGAAAAAAGCCGGGAGTATCGAAAATCGGAATGATCGCACAGGAGAAAAGTCCCATCGTGACCAAAAATATCATCGGAGACCCCCAGATAATAGACCAGGAGTGGGCAAAGCAGGAGGGGGTGCTCTCCTTTGCCGGACATCCCCTCATGGTCGAAAACAGGCTCATCGGTGTTATGGCCTTATTTTCCCGCAATGTCCTTCCTGAACTCACCCTCAGGGCCCTCATGTCCGTAGCCAGAATCATTTCCGTGGGAATCGATCAGAAGCTGGCTGAGGAAAAAGTCACTGCGGCAAAGGAAGAGTGGGAAAGAACCTTTGACATAATCCCTGACCTCATTGCCATCATTGACACGAATTACCGGATCGCCCGGGCCAACAGGGCCTTAACGGAAAAACTGGCCATGACAAGGAATGATATTATCGGGAAAAAATGTTTCACCCTGCTTCACGGTACTGAGGCGCCCCCTGACTACTGTCCCCACCTGAAGTGCGTCACGGGGGCAGAAGAGTGCGTGAACGAGGTATACGAGGAGAAGCTCGGCGGGTATTATATCATGAGCGCCAGCCCTATTTTTGACAAATCGGGCAACATCACCGGTTCAGTCCATGTTGCCCGTGACATCAGTGCTCGGAAGATAATGGAGAGCAGGCTCGAAGAAGCGGCCATCACCGACGAGCTCACAGGGCTGTTCAACAGGCGGGGATTTTTGACCCTGGCGGAACAGCAGTGCAGGCTGGCAGACCGCATAGGGCAGAAGATATCTCTCCTTTACCTGGACCTTGACGGCTTCAAGAACATCAACGATGAGCTGGGGCACGAGATAGGCGACCAGGCGCTGACGGACATGGCAGCCGTCCTCAGAAAGACCTTCCGTGCTTCCGACATCGTTTCCCGGATCGGAGGAGACGAGTTTGCCGTCCTGTTGACGGAACGAACGGAGTCCGGCATCGAGGAGACGGTAACAGGCCATCTCCAGAAAAACCTGAATGATCACAATCAGCATGCAGGACGTCCCTATGAACTTCTGGTAAGCGCGGGCATTGCTCATTATAACGGCGATCGAAAGTGTTCCACATATGATCTTATGCGCGAGGCAGATGCAAGAATGTACCGCCACAAGAAATACCACCACCTGACACGGCAGGTCACTCCGTTCCTGAAAGGGGACCTCACTCCCCGGCGCATCTATGCGCGCTTCAGCACCGGGGAAGACTGCTGGGCAGAACTGGATATTTCAGGAAAGGCGAGAATAAAAAATATAAGCCTTGGAGGGGCCTGCCTGAAGACCTTCCGGCCCCTGGCCAAAGGCAGCACCTGCAGCATCCGGATATCCCCCACTGAGTTTGAAGACATTACCCTCACCGGAGTTGTCATCTGGTCGTCTGTGCCAGCGGTAGAGGACAGAAAGGAAGACCTCCCCTTCGAGGCTGGCCTCAAATTCATTGAACTCAGCGACAGCATCAAGAGCTCCCTTGAAAAGCTGATAGGGTACGTGAAGGACTGAAGCGTTCAGCCCGTCATTCGTGAGTCCTCATGTCCTTTATGAATTTTGTTCCTTCAAGGATCCTGGGGATAATGAAAAAGAGGGCAACCACAACGACCCCCGAAGCGAAGGTTAGTCCCCTGCCGAAGACCAGCACGGATCCCGAGTAGTTGTACAGAAAAGTCAAAGGTATCATTCCCAGAAACGTTGCAAGGGTAAAGTTCTTCAGGGACATTTTCGTCAGGCCGGCCCCGTAGCTGATCACGTCAAATGACAGAAAGGGCAGAAGCCTTGACAGGAAGACTATTTTTGTCAGGAGCCTGTCTGAGCATCCTGTGCAGAAATTGACATGCCCTCCCAGGAACCGTTCAAGCAGCTCCCGGCCGAGAAGCCGGGCGACCATGAAGCTGATCACCGCCCCGGCAAGGGCACCTGCCACGGAATAGGCCGTCCCCGCCAGGGGGCCGAAAAAGGCGCCCGCTGCAATGTCAAGGGGCAGGCTGGGCACAGGGCTGACTACCACGGCAGCTGCCATGACGGCCATATAGACGAGAGGGGCAAGGCCCCCTGCCCTTCCAAGCCACTCCTGGATACGGCGTGGTTCAAAATAGGAGGTCATATCTATAAAGAGCGCAGAGCACAGAAGGGCAAGCAACAGTACGATGAAGAGGATGACTTTCAGGGATACATGTTTTGTCATGGCATCCGGATATGGTTCATCTTTCTCTGTGTCACAGCAGAGGACATGATTATACCATGGCCGCCATGTCCGGGCGTGAGCAGCGGTTATTCGGTACAGAGGCTATCCGGTGAATCCTGAGAAATGCTCGATCTTTACGGGCCTGTGATATAATTTTATGGATTGCAGTATACCGAAGCCTTCAGGAGGAACAGTTCCCAATGATCACAACCCATCTGATGCTCAGCCTCCTGCTCATCCTTGTGGCCGCCTGGTTCATGGGCGGCATATTCTCCCGCTACGGCCTTCCCTTTGTGCTGGGAGAGCTGCTCGCCGGGGTCATCCTGGGTCCTCCCCTTCTCGGCTTAATCGGGCCTTCTCCATCAATCGAACTCCTCGCTGAATTCGGCATATTCTTCGTCATGTTCCATACGGGGATGGAAATGGACCCCAGGGAACTGCTTGAGCACTTCTGGCCCTCCCTTGCTGTAGCCCTGGGAGGATTTATTCTTCCCTTTATTCTGGGCTATGCCGTGACAAAGGCCTTCGGCGGGACCGTGCTCCAGGCGCTCTTCGTGGGGATGGGCATTTCAATAACCGCGATCGCCGTGCAGTCCGTCATCCTCCATTCGCTGAAAATCAGCACGACCTACCTGGGGCATATCATCATCGGTGCGGCAATTGCCGACGACATACTGTCCCTTATAGGGCTTTCCGTCCTGCTCAGCCTGGCTAAAAGCGGGACAGTCCATGCAGGGGACATAAGCCTGATCGTTCTGAAAGTGGTGGGGTTCTTCGGCATGACCATTCTGCTCGGGCAATTCGTGATGCCGAAGATCACGAAGCGGCTCCATGACCGGGACGGGAAGGCATTTACCTTTGCCATGACCACTGCCCTGGCCATGGCATACCTGGCAGAACTGGTAGGGCTTCATTTGATCATCGGCGCCTTCCTCGCAGGCCAGTACGTAAGAAAGGAAGTGATGGATGAAAAAATATATGACACTATGCTGGACCGCTTCTACGGCATTAGCTACGGATTCCTTGTACCCATATTCTTCGCATCCCTTGCCTTTCACCTCCACATCTACTGGACCGCCAGCTTCCTGGTCTTCGCCCTTGCACTTACCGCCGCGGCAGTCCTGGGAAAGCTGCTCGGCTGCGGGCTGGGATATGCCCTGTTCAGGCGTAACGTCTGGGAGTCCTCTATTATCGGCTTTGGCATGAACGGCCGCGGGGCCGTTGAACTTGTGATCGCCTCCGTTGTGATCAAGCTGAGCAATGAACTTATGGCTGCCGGCACCATTTCTGAGCCCCTGCTTACGGAGAGCCAGTTCTCGGCCCTTATCGTGATGGCCTTCGTGACAACGCTCATGGCCCCTGTCACGTTAAAATGGTCGGTCATGAAGGCCTGCGGTTCTGACGAGAAAGCCTCATTCTGCATGTTATGGGATGAGAAAAAAACCTGACCGCACGCTGCCGGCCCGCTCAGCGTCCCACTTCGATATAGTCAATGAACGATGTTGCCTGCTCCCCCGTGTTGTCCGAGTCGCTCATGATTGCCAGGCTTGCCTCTGCCGGCGGGTCTGCACCAAAGGCCCTGCGATAGTCCTCCAGGATGTTCACCTTCTCGTCGATCCACATCCCTGCTTTTTCACTTCCCGTCTCCAGAACAATCATCTGTGCCTCGCTGGCATAGGTATTGGTGATGATCTTCTCAGCGTGTCCCCTGTTTGCCCATATGTAATTAAGGCTGCTGTGGGGAGGATATTCCCCGTAGATCGCCTTCACAATGCCGTACTTGACCTTCTTTCCAAAGGAGGCCGTGTCCGGGTTGTATTTGAATATGATATAAATCCGCAGGGGATAGTCGTCGCCGGACTTCTCCTTCGCGTTCCCCTTTTCAAAGACATTGCTCACGTTCCAGCGCCATTGCACGACGGGATATTCAAAGACATTGAATTCCTTTTTGAAGACGATGCCCGATGCCGAGGCATTGCTTTCGGCCTTGAGGTAGCTGTTCTCCCCGTCTTTTTCAATCGTATATGTGGTATGTCTGTCAATTTTCGGAAAGTACAGGGGCTTCCAGTTCTCAAGATCATTGAAGTCCTCCCGCAGGAGGAGCCCCCCATCCTGGGTGAATGCGGAAACTGCGAGGAACAGGATCACTGCCAGTGCATATGCGAGCGCTGCGTATGCTCTCATGAATAACCTCCGTGATTTATATATGTTACCTGTTAACAGCCTGCTATTCCCTTCTGCCAGTCTTTACGTTTATGAGTTATCCAGATTCAGTCATGTCCGGTCAAATAAATTGTTCAATTCAATCAAG
>CP070788.1:2045429-2049016 GCA_020346765.1 Nitrospiraceae bacterium | reverse complement strand
ACTCTGTGCCGGGACCGGTTGTGTCGCAAGCGGAGCGATCAAGGTAAAGAACGCCCTGGAAGAAGAACTCCTCAAGAGGGGACTGTCTGATGAAATCAAAATAGTGCTCACCGGCTGCAACGGGTTTTGTGCAGAGGGACCAGTGATGCTCGTTTACCCTGAAGAAATCTTTTATCAGAAGCTGACGGTGGAGGATGTCCCGAAACTGGTGGAAGAGCATTTTCTCAAGGGCAGGCCCTATGAAAAACTAATGTTCAAGGAGCCGGAGAAAAAACTGGCCATCCCCCTGATGAATGAAATCCCCTTCTTTAAGCATCAGGTGCTCAGGGTCCTCAGAAACAAGGGCCTCATTGATCCCGAAAGCCTCGAAGAATATATTGCCAGAGACGGGTACATGGCAGCTGCAAAGGCACTCCATGAGATGACATCGGAAGATATCGTCGCTGTTGTCAAGGACTCAGGACTCAGGGGAAGAGGAGGGGCCGGTTTCCCAACAGGATTAAAATGGGAATTTGCATCAAAATCTCAGGCTGATCAGAAGTATATGCTCTGTAATGGTGATGAAGGTGATCCCGGTGCCTTTATGGACAGGTCTGTTATGGAAGCGGACCCTCATTCTGTTATAGAGGGAATGATCATCGGTGCAAAAGCAATTGGCGCGAGCAAGGGCGTCATTTATGTCAGGGCCGAATACCCTCTTGCCGTGAATCGCCTCCAGAGAGCAATTGACGTATGCCGTGAGTCCGGGCTCCTTGGCAATAACATACTTGACAGTGATTTTTCCTTTGATCTTGAGATTTACCTCGGTGCCGGCGCGTTTGTGTGCGGTGAGGAGACTGCACTCATGCGGTCCATAGAAGGCCAGCGAGGCATGCCGAGACCGCGGCCGCCATTTCCCGCCCATAAGGGCTTGTGGGATAAGCCTTCAGTGCTCAACAACGTCGAGACACTGGCACAGATTGCTCCCGTCATCCTGCATGGTGCTGAATGGTACAGATCTCTGGGAACGGAAAAAAGTCCCGGGACAAAAGTATTTGCATTGACCGGCGATATCCGGAATGTCGGTCTCGTCGAAGTTCCCATGGGAATCCCTCTGAAGACCATTATTTATGACATCGGTGGAGGGATGAAAAATAAAAAGAAAAAATTCAAGGCCGTCCAGATGGGAGGGCCCTCCGGGGGATGTATCCCTGAAGACCTGATTAACATACCGGTTACCTATGAGGATGTCGTCAAGACTGGGGCCATCATGGGTTCAGGCGGCATGGTCGTCATGGACGAAGATACCTGCATGGTAAGCACCGCAAAGTTCTTCCTTGAATTCACTGCTGACGAATCCTGCGGCAAATGCACTCCCTGCAGGGTCGGCACAAGGGTCATGCTTGACATGCTTACCGATATCACCGAGGGACACGGCAAAGAGGGAGATATAGAAACCCTTCAGGACCTTAGCAAAGATATCATAGGAACCTCACTCTGCGGACTTGGGCAGACTGCACCCAATCCCATTCTGTCGACGATCAGATATTTTCGCAACGAATATGAAGCACATATAAGGGATCACTGGTGCCAGGCCGGCATATGCAGTCATCTCTGTTCTTTTCACATCAGTGAGGAATTATGCAAGGGCTGCGGCGCCTGTTTGAGGGCATGCCCGCAAAAAGCGATCGTCGGTGAGAAAAAGCAGGCACATCGGGTAATTCAGGAACTCTGCATACAGTGCAGAACATGCTATGACACCTGTAAATTTGCATCTATTAAGATCAAGCCTGCTTTACCTCGGGAGAAAACCGTGGCTGTTGGAAAAGATGACGGGGGAAATGAATCATGAATCTCACGATTAACGGAAAGAAAGTTACTGCTTCAGAGGGAGACACGATCCTTGACGCGGCATTAAACAACAATATCTACATACCAAACCTCTGCTATGACAAGAGACTCAGACCCTATGGCGGCTGCAGACTCTGTATTGTCGAGGTCGAGGGACAGGCACGGTTGTTTGCTGCCTGCTCATCACCTGCCCAGGATGGCATGGTTGTTAACACTGATACGCCGAAATTGAGAAAACTTCGTCAAACAGTCATGGAACTGCTCCTCGTGCACCATCCCCTTGACTGCCCCGAGTGTGACAAGGCGGGTGAATGCGACCTTCAGGACCTCGCCTATGAATACGGAAAGCCCGAGGCCAGATTTATCCGGCACAGAAAAGAAGCGGCTTCAGATGTGAGGGGACCGCTCATTGAATTGACGTCAAGACGCTGTATCCTCTGCGGGAAGTGCGTCAGAATCTGCCGTGAGCATCAGGGCAGAGGAGCTCTCGGTCTCATTGGCAGGGGCTTCCCAACGGTTGTACAACCTGCATTTGGCGAAATTCTGGAGTGTGATTATTGCGGACAATGTCTCGACATTTGCCCGACTGGGGCAATTATCAGCAAACCATATAAATTTACAGCCCGCTCATGGTTTCTTGAAGAGAAAGACACCATCTGTCCGTTCTGTGGCGTCGGCTGTACACTTACTCTTGGCTTGAGAGAGGGTCGTATACTGAGGTCGCGGGGCAAGACGGGAAAAGGGGTAAACGACGGCAATCTCTGCGGAAGGGGCCGTTTCGGCACTGACTATATTTACAGTGAAAAAAGACTCACGGAACCCCTTCTTAAACAGGGGGATGAATTCCACGAGGTCTCCTGGGAGGATGCTTTTAAAAATATCGCCGGCAAACTACGAAAGATCACTGAAGCATCGGGGCCGGATACAATAGGAGTAATCGGATCACCACGGTGTACAAACGAAGACAATTACATGCTGCAGAAATTTGCCCGGACTGTTGTTGGCACGAACAATATCGATTCGTCTGCCGCCTTTGGATACGGCATGGTGCAAAAGGTCTGCACTATAGCCTTTGGCAGTGACAGTCATCCCATTGACCTCAATGCACCTCAAGGAAAGGACGTTATTCTCATCCTAGAATCCGACATAAGCGTTACCCATCCTGTTTTTGGTCTGAACATACTCGAGGCTTCAAGAAAAGGTTCACACCTGATCGTTGCTGACTCAAGAGACACCAAAATGACCCGGCACAGTTCTCACCGACTCCGCATAAATGATGGATCTAGCGTGGCATTGCTGAACGGCATAATGCATATTCTTCTGAAGAGGGAAATGCATGACAAAAACGCCGCGTCATTTCCTGGATTTCAGTCTCTCGCTGATTCATTGAACGACTACACCCCTGAAAAAGTCTCTGCCATGACCGGGATTCCTCAGGAAGACATCAACGAAGCAGCAGAGGTTATCGGTAATGCGAAAAAAAGAATGATATCTCTGTCCGTCGGAGCCACTGAAAACACGATCGGATTTGACACTGTTATGGCAGCTGCAAATTTGGTTAATCTGCTCGGTGATGATGCAGACACACTCCAGATTCCAGCTGAATACGCAAATACGTACGGTATGTATCATGTAGGTGTCAGACCGCTTAATCCTCCGGAGGATAAAGGCGTCGTGGACCTGCTCTATAATAATAATCTAGAGTTAAAGGCCCTCTATATTCTGGGAGAGGATCCGGTGACGACCTTTCCGGACAG
>CP070788.1:2031547-2045329 GCA_020346765.1 Nitrospiraceae bacterium | reverse complement strand
CCAGGTGCTCCAGGGTGATCCCGTCCTTGAAGGCCTGTTTGCTGATTCGCATCCACACAATATCGCGCTGGCCCATGTGCCAGAGGCCCTGGGCTTCGTTGATATTGTGATGGAACTTCCGTTCAATAATCGCCTCAAAGTCCTTCTGCATCTTTCTGCCGGCCACATCAACAACAATGGCAAGAGGCATCATGCCGCCTTTTTTATACCGCTCTTCAGCGTCGGTGCCCACGATCGTGACCTTGTTGTCTTCAATTTCCTCGAGTTCCTTTGTCCTGACCCACTCAAAGGCAGGAGTCCGCTGTCCGCCGAACTCGATAAACATGTCCTCTTTCCTGATCCGTTCACCTTCAAAGGCAGGGCCGTAGGCTATGGGAATCGGGGGTTTTTCAACAGTGACCTTGAGGCCTCTTACTTCAAATGCCCTCTGTACGATTTTGTCATAGTCAAACTCTTTTTCAACGTGCTCATACGTACAAACGCCAGTGGGATGGATCACAGGAATGTCCGTGTCGGCAATTGCGGGATAGCCGAAGTTGATGGCGCCTGCTCCGGTAGACCATTTCACGTCATCAAGCTCCCCCAGAACAAGGGCAAAGGCAAAGACCCTGTCTTTCGTGTATTTGAGGTGCGCTTTGTAGTCACCGGGCTTGTTGCCGCCGAAGATCATTGACGCACGGATAGACCAGTCAAGGGCATAGAGAGTGTGCTCTGTGTCAGGTCCCAGCGGGACAATGTAGGTGTCCCATCCGAGCTCCACATTTTTTCTCAAAAGCTGCCGGGTCACATTGGTAACATTTCCGTTTTTATCTTTTGCCGTACCGGAGAGAAAGGTAAGAATGTTTTTCTCCTGCAGTTCCCTGACAATTTTTGCAGCGGTATCATCATCCGGTGCTGCGCCGATAATTGCGGCAAAGCCCGGCATCCTGCCGTCAACGAGCTGGATGCCAAGGTTCCTCTGAATCGTGTCGGTGATGAATCCATTATACACGTACCCTGTTTCAGGGTCAGTGACCGGCTCCAGACCGTTCAAATAGCGCAGAGCAAGGATGATCTCTTCACAGAAGAGTGTTGCCATGCCGGAGTCAAGGGCCTCTCCGAGATAGGGCTTCCACAGCTTTTCTTCAGGAAGATCATGGAGCATCTCTCTCGCCATCTCAAGAGCGACCTTCATGTCAGCCAGGGTCTTGACCGGAAATGCCGTCATGGCATAGATCTGGGGAAGATAAAACGCGGTGTCGGGAAATTCGAAAATAAAGTCCTTGCCCTTCTCGGCAATGGCCTTCTCGAGCATTTCCTCTGCAGTCTTGAAAAGTGCATGCGATGCCCTGATCGCGGCAGTGGCAATTAACTTTGACATTGCAACCTCCTGTAGTGTGAATTCGATATTTTCTATTCTTTGCAGCGTTCCGGAACAGGACGGACGATTAAGTCTGCTCCTGTCAGGCCGCCCTGTCTTTCAAACTACCTGCACTTCTGGCAGATCCCATAAAACTCTATGGCATTGCCGTGCACCTCAAAGCCCGATGTCATGTCCTCAGGAAGGTCAATGGTGAAGTCCCTGTGCACATCGGCGATGGAGTTGCATTTGGTACAGATGAGATGGTGATGCCTGCTCATGTCAGGATCATACCGCTTCCGGTGCGGGTCTATCTTGAGTTCCTGGATGCTGTCCCTTTTTTTCAGGGCCTCAAGGGTGTTGTAGACCGTCGCAAAGGACATTGTGGGAAATTGCTTCAGGACCGACTTGTAAATGTCCTCTGCGCAGGGATGGGACTTGTTCCCGTCCAGGTAGTCAAGAATGGCGATTCGCTGCGGCGTTAGTTTAATCTGCAGGTTCCTGTATTTTTCCATAAGTGCACTCAATGCTCTCACTGTATGATTATCACATTAGAATCATTCTTGTCAATTCTCAACAGTGTAACTCTTTAATTTAATTATCTTCCTTTCAGAAATGTGGGGATGGCATTGGCCTCCCGGGGACCAACAGTAATTTTCCACCCCTCGAGTTTGTCTTCCAGTGCCCCGCTGAGGATGGCAACCTGCCCTGGGATTATCAGTTCCTTGTTGCTGACCTGCGCCTCAATACCACTCTCCTTGATGAACGCCGCGATCTTGGCGGCTGTGAATTTTCCCGCAGCCCACGCAGTCAGTACTGACAGTCCCTCGCAGTCCATGACCGCAAGACGGCTGGGGACCTTGCTGTTTTCGATCTCGCCAGAGACGATGAAGTAGGTCAGGGAGAAGTTCGTGGTGATCATCAGCGGTGAATCGGCTGTGGGCTCGTTGATGTCGTAGACCTTCTGCTCAACCTGCATCGGCACCTGTGGATCTGTGTACAGGTTTTGCCTCAGGGTGAAGAGCACGAGGTTTTTCCACTTTTCAATACTGCTGACCACAACAATGGAGGCGTACTTGGCGATGGCAACGGCTGCAACTGAAGCCTCCAGCACAGGGTCATCCCTGAGCACGAAGTTGATGATTGGGTAGCCCAGCGGCTTGAAGCTTTTCCTGAGTGCCGCACGCCTGATCTGGGTGTTGTTTTCTATAATCTCTCTGGCTGTTTTGGCGCCGGAATCAAGGACAATGTCCTCAACGCCAAGGCCCTTGATCTTTTCCGTAAGGGCGCTGAGGGCTTCAAGTCCGTCAGCGCATGCTGCAAGAGGCAAACCGTTTTCCTTTGCAATGGCGGCCATTGTCTCAGCGGTTTCATCGGTGGCGCAGTACATCAGGGGCTTCCTTTCGGAAACGGCCTTTGCCGCGGCTCCGGCAGCGGCAGCGTCCCTGCAGTTCAGGATCAGGGCCGCGTGGGGTGCCTTGTCAGCAACGAGCTTCACGGCAGCAGCGTATTTGGCGCTGTCGCCAGAGGCATATTCTATGGATATGGCGTCAACCCTGAGTTTCTGACCTACGCGGTCTATTTCAGAACCGGCAACGTCCGCAGCCATCTTCGCAAGCCCGTCATCGCCCAGGCTGTCCTTTAGATTGACGGCCAGGGCGCAGGGGTTGATAAACTTCTTGTCGTGCCTGAAGAGAACCGTTTCTCCGCCCATTTTCACGGCACTATCGCCGGCACCGAGCGCGAAGGTCCGGATCGGCGGGGCTGAGGCCTCGCCAAGGGTCTTCTTTGCCTCTTCAGACACGTCAGGGCAGGCAGACAGGTCAATGCCTCCCTGGGCCAGCTTCATAGCAAAGGCAAGACAGGTTGGAAATCCGCATTTCTTGCAGTTTGTCTTGGGCAGAAGTTTGAATATCTGAACGCCTGTTAATGCCATGTATCAATCCTCCGTATTTTTAGCTCCAGACTCATAACTCTTTACATATCACGCAGTCAGTTCATCGATGGTTTTTCCCACGGTCTCAATGGCCCGGGGATGCCTCATGATCATGAGGTTCGTCCCTGCAAGGACCATTGCTGTCGCTGTCATTGCCTCCCAGGCAATGCCCCGCTCCTGAAGGGTGCCCCAGTCAGGCACATCCGTTTCAGACGCCACGGTTTCCTTGATCTTCCATACGTACATGCCTACGTCACCGAGAATAGGGGGCTGCATTGTAGCATCATTCTGGGCAAGGCCTGCTAGGCGAATCCGCTCCATGACCGAATAGGTGTATTCCAGGCCGTAGCCGAGGGCTGAGCACATGGGGTCAGTGATGAGTTTCTCCTTGTCAAATCCCATCTGGGTGATCAGGATATTCAGCTGTTTGGCCAGATTGATGTCAAGCTCCGACATGGCGATCAGCTTGTGGTTATGGGCAAGGGCAGCTGCCACGATGGTCTTATAGTTGCCTTCCTGCGCCTTTCCGATGATGCAGTTCCTGCCGCTGGCTGCCTCTGCAGCAGCCACGAGCACGGTGGCGTCCTTTTCAATATGGTTGGACCCGAGGATGATCAGGGGCACATTGATTGCCGCCAGTACATCCTTGATTATCTTTGACGCGTCCGCGGCAGAGCGGTCCCCCCGGTCAGGATGGGTGCTGACCAGCCTGAGGGCTATGGCCTTTGCCTTCAGCGTATCCTGGCAGTATTTTGCCCAGCCCACAGGGTCGCCGCTTACTTCCTTATATACATTCCTTACGGTCTCGGGCCAGTCATCGGGAGGACAGTCCTGAATTTCATAGGCAATCACGGGCCTGTTCGGTATCTGGCCTTCAAATGAAAGGAAGGGGAGGCTGCTCTCCCCGCCAAGGGCAAGAACTTTGTCCCCTGAGCCGAAATCAAGGGCCAGCACCTTGCCGTTAAAAGACTCTTTTGGAACCACAAATGACATATCTACCTCCGGACTAAGTATTGAGTATATTTATCGCAGCTAACTGCTTACGACTGACAGCTGTCAGCTGATATTCATTACATTTCCAGATAGGAGTGCGCGTACAATGTTTTATTCATGAAAACTTCCGTTGTCTTCATTACATCCATCAGGTCCTTGTCAAGGGGGTTTGCGATTGCCGCTGTCAGCCCCTCGTACATTAACAACGTGAGGTAGACCCTGTCCAGGAGGCTCCGCAGATGCTTGGGCACACCGTTCGAAATATTGCTCAGGCCAACAACGGTCTTCATCGGCGGGTCATTCAGCTCCTGGAACATTTTGATGGCCTTTATGGAGTGCATGGCCTGGTCCTGGGTGGTGCAGACTTGCAGGATCAAAGGATCGAGATAAATGTCCTCAAGGGCCACACCGAACTCGGCGGCGCGCGCCATAATCTCCGCTGCTATGCCGCACCGTTCCTCGGCGTCCGCCGGCAGGCCGCCCTTGCCAACGGTCAGGGCGATGATTTCAGCGTTGTGCTTAGCGGCGAGTTCGAGCATGCCGAACCGTTCCGGGTCATTAGACGTGGAGTTGATCAGTGCCTTGCCCCATTCATTGTTGTGCGCCTTCAGACCGGCCTCCAGGGCAGAGGCATTTGTGGTGTCGAGACAGAGGGGCGCCCTGACCACCTGCTGGATACTCTCGACCATCCACTTCATCAGATCCTCGCCGTTTTCCTCTGCAGGGCCGATATTCACATCAATGAAGTAGGCGCCGGCCTTCCACTGCGCAAGGGCAAGCTCCTGTATGGGTTTGGGATCGCGGGCATTCATGGCCTCCCTGACCTTCTTCGCGATGACGCTGATCTTCTCTCCAATAATGATCATTCCCTGTGTCTCCTTTTTATATGATAAGAATTACTGAGTACCAATGAAACCATGCAGAAAAGTCTTGAATTATACCATAGGGGCTGAAAAAAATGTACCATTATTTGGTCATAAGTAATTTAAATAGAGACCGTCCTCCCGGTTCCCAAATCAGGACAAATGTTGTAAAATTCTCCTGACCGGAGGGACTTCAGTCCGGGCACACAGCAGATCAGGAGGTATCAATGAAGGACATATCACGCTTGAGACGGGGAAGTAAATTTATAGTGGCGGCACTCATCGTGCTCCTGTGTGGAGGCGTTCCTTTTTCCGCTGCATACGGGGCCACGGCCAAAGAGATCGATGTCAGTGTGGGTGTTGCCCTGAACAGGTTCTACGGGGAGGTGTTGGGCGCTCAAGAGTTTGGCCGGACGGCAAAGGGACTGCTTGTGCTGCCGAACGTGATCAAGGCGGGATTTGTTGTGGGTGGTGAATACGGAGAAGGTGCTTTGAAGGTGGGAGACAGGACAGAGGCCTATTACAATATTGTGGCAGGGTCCTTTGGATTCCAGATCGGGGCAGAGAAAAAAGACATCATCATCGCCTTCATGACTGACGAGGCGCTCAGGCAGTTTCGTGACAGCTCTGGCTGGGAGGTGGGCGTTGACGGGAATATTGCGCTGATTGATATCGGAGGCGGCCAGCGCATTGATACCACAACAGTGAAAGACCCCATCATTGCCTTTGTCTTCGATGTGAAGGGGCTGATGGCGGACGTTTCGTTAAAGGGAGCGAAATTTACCAGGCTGGACAAGTAATCCGGGATCGGATACCGGGCAGGCACCTGGGTTTAAACAGTCCAATGCACGTATTCTCATGGAGGAATCAATGGCAGATCCGAAAGACATGTGGCAGTGCCAGACCGTGAACTGCGGATATATTTACAATCCTGACAAGGGCGACCGGAAGGGAAAGATCCCCGCGGGAACAAAGTTCGAAGATCTTCCCGATGACTGGAAGTGCCCTGTCTGCGGGGCGGGGAAGCACATGTTCAAGCCCCTTGCATAAAGGGCGTGTCAGAGGTGCGAAGGGCCTTCTCAAAAGGTCTCGTCGCCAACGGTCGGGAAAGTTGTTCAGGATGTTCGTGGCGGGGCAGCGAATCCACGTGAATGCAGTTCTTTGAGAATTTCTTTCAATTGTCATTGCCTCTCTGAATCAGAGAGGCAACCGGTGCGTTGAAAATGTCTGTCCTGAGTATGTCAAAGGGGCCATAAAAATACGCTTCTATCCCTTGAACTATAAAAACGGCTGTAGTAAAGTATTCTATGCACAGGGTTGCTGCTATAATACCGGCACGTTTTCACGCAACCCGCTTCCCCGGAAAACCTCTTGCACTGCTCAGGGGCAAACCCCTCATCCAGCATGTCTATGAACAAGCCGTAAAGGCCGGCCGTGTAGACAGCGTCTTTGTTGCCACCGACGACGAGAGGATTTATGATACCGTGTCCCGGTTCGGGGGCAGGGCGGTCATGACCTCAACAGTGCATGAGAGCGGCACCGACAGGATTGCTGAGGCTGCAGCGCGCATCGACTGTGAGTATGTGATCAATGTGCAGGGAGATGAGCCCTTTATTGAGCCTGAAATGATTGATGACGTGGTCGATCTGTTGTACAATGATGACAGGGCGGAAATGGGTACCCTCGCCAAAAGGATCACGGGTACCGATGAACTCCTGTCCCCCCACGTGGTGAAGGTTGTCTTTGACGAAGAAGGGTTCGCCCTCTATTTTTCACGGGCACCAATCCCCTTTCACCGTGATGACTGGAAGGACTTGCAGGGAGTCGCGTTTAAAGAGGGGCGTACGGCGGTGTTTAAGCACATCGGCATTTACGGATTCCGGAAGGAGGCGCTGTCCAGGTTTTCATCCCTGAAAAAGGGGAGGCTGGAAGACGTGGAAAAACTGGAACAGTTGAGGGCGCTGAACGCGGGTATGAAAATCAAGGTAAAAGAGACAACCTATGACACCTTTGGCATAGACACTGTGGAAGATTTAAGAAAGGCTGAGGAATGGCAAAATATATCTTTGTAACGGGAGGTGTCCTTTCATCCCTTGGAAAGGGGATAGCCGCGTCAGCAATCGGCGCACTCCTTGAGGCCAGGGGCCTCAGGGTTACCATACAGAAGCTAGACCCCTACATCAATGTCGATCCCGGGACCCTGAGCCCATTCCAGCACGGTGAGGTCTTTGTCACCGACGATGGAGCCGAAACGGACCTCGACCTAGGCCATTACGAGCGTTTTACGTCGACGCGCATGTCCCAGAAAAACAATTTCACGACGGGAAGGATTTACTACAACGTGCTCCTGAAGGAACGGCGCGGCGACTATCTCGGGGAGACAGTGCAGGTAGTGCCTCATATCACTGACGAGATCAAGAGTGCCATAAAGGCCGCCGCCGACGATTTTGACGTGGTCATTGTAGAAATCGGCGGGACAATCGGCGACATCGAGAGTCTGCCTTTTCTGGAGGCCATCAGGCAGTTCCGGTATGATGTGGGAAGGGACAACGTCATGTATGTCCATCTGACGCTGGTCCCCTATATCAGCACAGCCGGCGAGTTGAAATCAAAACCTACCCAGCACAGTGTCAGGGAACTGAGGGCCATCGGTATCCAGCCTGACGTCCTTATATGCCGTACGGACCGTGCACTGTCCCAGTCAGTGAAGAAGAAAATAGCCCTCCACTGCAACCTCGACATTGACGCGGTAATAGCGGCCGTGGACGTGAGCTCCATTTATGAAGTGCCCATCGTACTGAATGAAGAAGGGATAGACAGCCTGGTGGTGAAAAAGCTCTCCCTGGAGACAGAGGAGCCTGACCTCTCGACCTGGGCGAATGTCATCAGGAAGATCAAGGAACCGAAAGACACGGTGAGCATCACCATTGTGGGCAAGTATGTGGGCCTGAAGGACTCGTACAAGAGCCTGATGGAGGCCCTGATTCACGGCGGTATTGCCAATAACGTGAAGGTAGACATTCAGTGGGTGGACGCTGAAGACATAGAAAAATCAGGCGCGGAAAGATTCTTTGATGAATCTGACGGAATCCTCGTCCCCGGGGGGTTTGGCGAACGGGGAATCGAGGGGAAAATAGATACGGTCCGGTATGCCCGCGTGAAGAAGATACCTTTTCTGGGAATATGCCTGGGCATGCAGTGTGCGGTGATCGAGTATGCCAGGAATGTGTGCAACATGGAGGGCGCCAACAGCACGGAGTTCCAGAAGAACACCCCATACCCCGTCATCTACCTCATCGAGGAGTGGTATGATTTCAGAAACCAGACAGTCCAGCGGAGGGACCTCAACTCTGACAAGGGGGGGACCATGAGGCTTGGCGCGTACCCATGCGTGCTCAGTCAGGATTCCCATGCATTCCGGGCCTACGGCAGCAAGGAGATTTATGAAAGGCACCGGCACCGCTATGAGTTCAACAACCAGTATATGGAAACCCTGCAGGAGAAAGGCCTCAGGATAAGCGGGATGAGCCCGGACCGACAGCTCGTGGAGATCGTGGAGATCGTGGACCATCCCTGGTTTTTCGGGTGCCAGTTTCACCCTGAGTTCAAGTCCAGGCCCCTTGAGCCGCACCCTGTGTTCAGGACCTTTGTGGCGGCCGCTCTAGGAGAAAAGAAGCTGCTGTTTCAAAATCCTGTGATTGAGAAAGTGGAGGTAATTAATGAGTGAGATTGTGAGAGTCCAGGCGAGGGAGATCATCGACAGCAGGGGAAATCCCACCGTTGAGGTCGACGTGGTGCTCGAAACCGGTGCCTACGGCAGGGCTGCGGTCCCCTCGGGGGCATCGACGGGGCAGCGGGAGGCGCTGGAGCTCAGGGACAGGGACAAACGCTACGTGGGCAGGGGTGTCAGAAAGGCAGTGAAAAACGTGAATGAAAAGATTGCCCCCCGGCTGCTCGGGAAGGACGCCTGCGACCAGGTCGCCATCGACAGTCTCATGATCAGGCTGGACGGGACCATGAACAAGGGGAAGCTCGGGGCAAATGCCATACTGGGCGTGTCCCTGTCCGTGGCCATGGCTGCTGCAATGGATTCAGAGCTTTCCCTGTACCGCTACATCGGCGGGGTAAGCGCTTGCGAGCTGCCCGTGCCCATGATGAATATTCTCAATGGCGGCGCCCATGCCGACAACAATCTTGATATCCAGGAGTTCATGATCATGCCCGCGGGCATGCCTTCATTCAGCGAGGCCCTCAGGGCAGGGGCGGAGATCTTTCACAGCCTCAAGGCCATCCTCAAGTCAAAGAGACTGAGCATATCCGTGGGGGACGAGGGCGGATTCGCCCCTGACCTGAAGTCCAATGAAGAAGCCATTGTCCTGGTCATGGAGGCTATCCGCAAGGCGGGCTATCAGCCCGGGAAGAACGTGTTCCTCGCCCTCGACGTTGCCTCGTCAGAACTGTACCGCAACGGGAAATACATCTTTGAAGGCCGCAAGGTCAGTTCCGCTGCCATGATCGATTTTTACGCGCGGCTGATCAAAAAGTACCCCATCATATCCATTGAGGATGGCCTTTCTGAAAATGACTGGAAAGGGTGGGAAGCAATGACGAAAAAGATTGGCGGCAGCGTGCAGCTCGTGGGCGATGACATCTTTGTCACGAACAAGGGGATATTCGCAAAGGGGATTGAAAAGGGCATTGGAAACTCGATCCTGATCAAGCTGAATCAGATTGGCTCCCTCACCGAGACCCTTGAGGCGATTGAAATGGCGAAGAGGGCGGGATACACGGCCGTTGTGTCGCACAGGTCCGGGGAGACGGAAGACACAACCATTGCCGACCTTGCCGTTGCTATGAACACCGGGCAGATCAAGACAGGGTCCATATCACGGACGGACAGGGTCGTGAAATACAACAGGCTCCTCAGGATCGAGGAGGAGCTGGGCTCCGCAGCGAGGTTCCGGGGGACGGAAGTGTTCTATAATCTCAAATAGGACGGGCCGTGGGATCTTTACCGATATGAAAAACGTACGGCGAAAACAGGTCACTGAGAGCAGAAAAAAGAAGCGGCTGATTTGCGTGACCTGCGGGATCATGGTGTTCATTTATCTCACGCTGAACATGATTGCCGGGGACAATGGCTTTATGAAGTATGTGAAGCTGACGGATGTGAAAAATGAGCTCCAGAGGGAAACACAGTTCCTTCGGCAGCAGAACGAAGACACCCGGAGCCAGATAGAGGCTCTCAGGAATGACCCTGCCCTTGTTGAGGAGCTTGCCCGTGAATACGGTCTGACAAAGGAAGATGAGCTCATTTTCAAGTTCAAGGATGAGGAGTAGGCCGCGCGGGCCGTTTCAACTTTTTTCCCCCTGATACTATTATCAAATGATCTCGTTTCGTGGCATGATTGAGTAATGGAGTTGGTCATGTACACATACGTTTGCTGTCAAACGCTCTGGAGGTATTATGTTTGATCTTACAATAGAATCGCAGTTTTCTTCGGCACACCAGCTGAGGGGATACAAGGGAAAGTGTGAAGACCTGCACGGCCATAACTGGAGAGTACAGGTTACGGTCTCATCTGACAGGCTGAACGACATCGGGATCGTTATCGATTTTCATGATCTGAAGAGGATCACGAAAGAAGTGCTCTCGCCACTTGACCATGCATTTCTGAACGATGTGTTCCCCTTTACGGAGATAAACCCGTCCTCGGAAAACATTGCCCGGTGGATCTATGAGTCTATCAGGAAGAAGATTCCGGACAGGAACATCTCATTGTCTTCAGTCACGGTCTGGGAAAATGAAACGGCATCGGCGACGTATTATGAATAGTTGCAGAAGATGAGAAGTAAAGATGTTGTCATTCCCCGACTCGATCGGGGAATCCATGGTTCGACAGGCTCACCATGACAGGTGTCACCCTGAGCCTGTCGAAGGGTGGCACCTCAAGGTTTCTGATTTGCTGATTCACCCTCTGCAGGCTCTTCCTGGAAGGATATGGTCGTCGTGATCGGGACGATCAGTATACCGCCGTTGTTATCGTTTATGGACATCCTGAGCTCGTACGTCCCTGCCTTGTCCGGGCCTGCCTCCCAGGTAATCAGTCCGCTTGAGGAATCGATGGTCATCCCCTCAGGCCCCTCGTCAATTGTGTAGGTCAGCGCATCGCCGTCAGGGTCCGTCGCGGTAATCCGGTACTGGTAGAGGTTCCCTTCGAAGGAGGGCGGGACATCACTCTCCACGATGGCCGGAAGGGAATTCTGCACTTCTCCGGTGAGGATGACGCTTCTGCCTGAGTCATCACCGTCATAGGGGGTTATCTCAACGGAGATTGCATCGCCCCGCTTGAGGTCGGTCTCAAGGTAGTCGCCTTCGCCAACAGGCACGCCGTTAATTGACCAGCGGTATTCGAAGGAAACAGGGTCTTCATCAGCATCAGACGCCTGAATGTCGGCCTTCAGCACATCATTGACTCTCGGAGAAACCGGTTGCAGGGACGATCGCTGTATAATCGGCAGCGAGTTCATGATGCGTACCTCGTTGGACCGATACTCCCGGTCACCGCTGATGAGGGAGGCCTGGACGACGTCGCCTTTTTTCGCATTCACCGGGCTGAACCGGTATCCTGATGAGGACAGCTCTCTCATGCCGTTCACGTACCAGTGAATTTCTCCGCCGCTGACAGCGGCACTGTTTATTCTGAGGATTATAAATGTCTCCACGGTAGGCTCGGCAGGGCTTAAGGACAGTTCAGTCTCCTGCGCAGGTGCCTGGGACTGAACGGTGCCGGTATCTGCCTGAGGTGTCTGTGTCTCCCGGGGAGAATCGCTGCAGCTCAGCAGCAGCGCCGTTCCTATAACAAGAATGATCTGTATGGTTCTCATCACTGTATCCTCTCGCTCTGCCAGCCGCGGGTCTCGCTCTGGATTCTTATGGGGTTGATGCTTTCAATCCCCAGGATGCTTCCCGTTGACTGCTGGGCAAAGCCCTTCGTGGTTCCGCTCGAGGTGATCTGGGCGCTCACAGAAGAGGGCATACCGCTTCCCAGCCTCTTGACCCGGGCAACCTCATTGGACGGGGCGACCTGCTCCTTCTGTTCCTTGAACACGTAGTCCTTGTAGGCAGTTCCCGTCTTGTAGTATACGGCGTAGACGTTGCTTTCCCCTTCGTAGGCGCATTCATCGATGCCGGGTATGTAGGTTGCCCAGGTGACCAGGCCTCCCAAGACAAGGGGCTTTGTATTGACCCGTTCACCTGCGTGGGACAGGGATGCACCGGTAAAGTCTGTGGCTTCTCCCATGGTGCTGAAGTACAGTGCCCATCCGTCACAGGTGTAGCTTGCATCCTGGAGGCTTCCCCATGTCGTTGCCCCCCCGCAGGTACCGCTGACACCTGACACTGCGCCTGTTGTCAGCACTGATGATTTCGACACGTCGAGCAGGCTGGTGTAGGCAGTCACGCAGTCGCCGTTCCAGCATTCGTCCTTGATCGCATAGAATGCACCGGTGTCCGTATGGTTTTTGTCGCTGTTTCCCAGAAACTGCCCTGTTCCGAAATAGACATAGAGACTCCCGTGATTGTCCATTCCTGCTGCAGGAGCAGCTGTTATCCGCTTCACCACGTCCTTGGTGCCGGCAATGTCTGCGACATTGGCCAGCGTTGACAGGGTCCATTGCGAAGGGTCTGTCTGTGTGCCTTCGCCTGTGGTTATCCTTCGCATAATGGCGTTCCACTTTCCGCTGTTGTCCTGGATGTTTTCGCCTATATAGGCGACATCCACATCGAAGTCAATGTCAACGTCCACGGTGATCGGATTGGCGAGAAAGGTCTTGGCGTTCCCTGTTGTCAGTTTCCAGTAATTGGAGCCGAGCGTCCACGTGTTGATAACGCCGTCGGTGCCCCCCGAAAGCTTCAGGACAAAAACATTCCCCGGCTGGTAGGTAACCAGGTTTGAGCTTGTGTTGAAGTCAGTGGCTCCTGAGCCGAATATGGCAAACCACTCGTCCCCTATCTTTGCTACGGCAGGGTAGGACATGCTCAGGCCGAGGGACGGGTCTGAGAATGACCAGAGCACGCGCGGGTTCAGGGGGTCTGTGATGTCAAGGGCAAAGTACTCGGGTGTGAAAGTGTAGGTGCTTCCCGAGGTCCAGGTGATGTCTTTCCCCCCGTAGCGCATGCTGCCGATCAGGATCGTTCCCCAGCCCTCGGGGTGGGTAGCGTCAGCAGTAAATACCCTCACGTCCGTCACCTTGGGTTTTCCGTCCACATAGTAGACATGGGTATAGTCGGGGCTCGTGGTCCACTGCAGATGGGGCAGGAGGCCCCGGGGAATGAATGCCCAGAGTTCTTCGCCCAGCTCGTGGCCGCCGCTTACGCACTCGCCCCCGGCATTCACGTCAGGATAGAATTTCATGCCTGCCTGGTCAAAGCACCCGCCGTTAAAGGCATGGAGCATCCCGTCATTGGCTCCCACGTACACGACCTGCCGCCTCTTGTTGTAGGCCATTCTGTAGGTCGTGTAGGAGGCGTCTCCGTAGAGGAGATTGTAGTTCTCCATGGGCTTCGACACCACCGTGGGAGTGGAATGCACAATATCGCCGAGCTTCCATACATGGTTGGTGCTGTTGATGGTAAGGTCTCTCTTGCG
>CP070788.1:2022876-2031447 GCA_020346765.1 Nitrospiraceae bacterium | reverse complement strand
ATCAGAAAGGGGTGCTGTTTTACATGCGGTCCCGAGAGATGAAGACTGCCTCTGTTCGCTCATATCCGGAGCAGTTGTCTCGTCCGGTGACGTATCCGCGGAATGATCATTTATTGCTGAATGTAACGCGCCGGGATTTGCAGAGGGCGGGGATCGCTCTTCAGCAGGCACGGTATCCAAACCATGGCTCCTGGTGACATACTTCATATCATCATTTTCACGGGAACATTTACGAACATCGCGACTCCATTCATCTGCATTCATCATGTCCTGGAGAAGTTTCATTGTCGTAATCTCCTTTATTTGCTGAAATGCCGGATAATCGCTATCATGTTCAACTATAAATTGATATAAGGTTTATTTATGTGATTATGATCACCGGTTATATATCGCTTCAGGGAAGAAGCGGATCAGGGTGCATCCGGAAAAGCAGGAAAGGATAAATACAGGAGGCCTTTGAGGGACCGGCTTCTCATTGTTCTCTTATTGTATGACCGGTGCAGGCTGCGGCGTTGAACGGGTGGGCGTTACCCGGAGAACCCCCTCTTGGTCAAACCAGAGCCGGTCGATGCAGATGATCCGGTTCCATCCCCGGGTTTTATCTTTCTGCCGATGATAGACCATCCAGAGGGTCCCGGTTCTGTCTCTGGTGACACTGACGTGTCCCGGTCCGAAGATTCCGTTACCCTCTCTGACCACAGGGTTGGCAGGGTGTTTCACAAATGGTCCGATCGGTGACGGTGCCGTTGCATAGCCGACTGCATAGTGCCGGGAGTCCGAACCGCCCCCTGAATAGAGGAGGTAGTATGTCCCGTTATGCTTTATCATCCAGGGCGCCTCGGTTATGGGGACATGGTTCTTTTCCCACGGCTCAGTGGGGCTGATGACCTGAAGGGGTATCCCTGATTTCCTGAGCGGGTTTTTCATGGGCTGTACATGGATCCTGAACGCGGGATACTCCACGTAGTACAGGAAGTATCTGCCGTCATCATCAAGAAACATGTGGGCATCGATTGCGCCGCTCACCAGTGATCTGCTGTTCATTAACGTCCCGTCAGGTCTGTCAGCGACGGCCACACCGACCTGCCTGTTGACGGTGTAGTAAAGGTAGAACTTTTTATCGCCGGGGTCAAAAAAGACATCAGGCGCCCATACACCGCGTTGAGCAGACTCATACACCCTTGGACCGGCCTACCAGTTGACAAGATCAGGTGATATGTACACATCATAGCCCCCGTTGTCACCGGTGGGGTAGAGGTAGTATCTGCCCTCATGAAAGATGACCGACGGGTCTCCGATCCCGAGTATGCCGCTGAAATGATCAGGATTGTCTCTCGTGACCGAATAAGTCCGGATGAGTACCGGATTGGTATAGGTCTCTGCGGCATTCATGCCGCGGGGCATGAGAAAGCATGTCAGAAGAAGACAGATTTGTAAAATTTGTTTGATACAGAAGGGCTGTCCTTTCATGGTGCTCCCTGGTGCCTCATTTGCTTTTTTTGTATTCTAATAAGAAAGGGAACGGAAATCCATTGTTTCCATAAAGGGGACAGTAAGAAAACGTTCTCTTCTCTATGACATAAGGAGGTAGTCATGAAAAAGGGAAAACAAACCTGCCAGTGGCCAGTGGCTGACCCTCTTCTTATGAAATACCATGATGAAGAGTGGGGAGTTCCCGTCCATAGTGACAGAAAACTGTTTGAATTTCTTGTCCTTGAGGGCTTTCAGGCGGGATTAAGCTGGCTTACTGTTTTGAGGAAAAGAGATAATTTCAGGACGGCCTTTGATAATTTTGATTTCAATATTATTGCAGGCTATGATGAGCGAAAAATACATTCCCTTCTCAACGACAGGGGCATCATCCGAAATAAGTTGAAAATTGCAGGCGCTGTTACCAATGCCAGGGCCTTTCTGAACGTCAGGAAGGAATTTGGAACATTTAATACCTATATCTGGAGCTATACAGGCGGGAGCCCTGTCCATAATGGATTCAAGTCCCTGAAGGAACTCCCTGCAAAAACAGAGCTGTCAGACAGGATAAGCATGGACCTGAAAAAGAGGGGATTTAAATTTGTCGGATCAACCATTGTTTACGCTCATATGCAGGCAACGGGAATGGTGAACGATCATATCACCAGGTGCTTCCGGTACAGGGAACTCGCTGGAAATTCGTGACAAAGGGGTCTTTCAGCGTTCAGGTCTGCTCTGCCTGCGCTTTTGCGGCTTTGTTCCTGTTGCGCTCCTGTGTCCACGGGCTTTTGAACTTTTCTGCCAGGAAGGTTTTGTGTTTTTTTTCTGTGCTCTCTGTCCCTTTGTTATTTTTTTCGGAGTGTCGGCCCTCTTTCTGGCTATGCGCGGCCTTTTCAGATAGTCGGTAACAATCATGTCATCAGTCAGCGGCATAAGGGGGATCTCCTGTTTTATGTAATCCTCTATGTCATAAAGGGAATGAACGTACTCTTCACAGGCCAGGCTGATTGCCCTGCCTTTTTCACCGGCCCGGGCGGTTCTTCCGATCCGGTGCACATAATCCTCAGGATCCTGGGGAAGGTCATAGTTGATGACGTGCGTCACACCGTCTATATGAAGCCCCCGGCTGGCTACATCTGTGGCAATAAGCACAGGCAGCGTGCCGCTTTTGAAACGGGAGAGCACCTTCATGCGTTTATGCTGGGGAAGACCTCCTGTAAGAGCAGCGGTTGTCAAGCCATTGGCGTTCAGGTATGCCTCAAGCCGTTCAACCATGATCTTGGTGTTGCAGAAGATCAGATAGCGGCCTGCCGGGTCATGCCTGAGTATTCCCAGGAGAAGACCGAGCTTCTCTGACTTGCCGACGTGATAGAGCTCCTGTTCGATTTCCTCCACAGTGACCTTTTCGGGTGTCACCGTGAACTGCTTCGGCGCGTTCATGTGCTCGTAACAGAGTTCAAGCACGCGATGGGAAAGGGTAGCGGAAAAGAGCATGGACTGCCGTTTGTTATAGGGCGACATCCGCCTGAGCAGGAAACGAAGGTCACTGATAAAGCCCATGTCAAAGAGGCGGTCAGCTTCGTCAATGACCAGAAACTGGGTCTTCCGCAGGCTATAGACCCTCTGCTTGAGGTAATCGATGAGCCGACCCGGCGTGCCTATAAGGACATCGACACCTTCGGCGATCTTCTCTCTCTGCTTCTGATAATCAATGCCGCCATAAACAGGGACGATTCTGAAGCCGGCAGCCTTGCCCAGGAGTGTTGCCTCGGCGGCGATTTGTGCAACCAGTTCACGGGTGGGTGCTATGATGAGTGCCCGCGGCGACGGTCCCCGCGTCAGCGGGGGGACCTCGCACATGCGTGAGAATACGGCGATCAGAAAGGCCGCGGTCTTGCCCGTGCCTGTCTGCGCCTGGGCAGCGATGTCAATGCCGCGAAGGGCGTCGGGCAGGGTCAGAGCCTGCACAGGCGTACACTCAATAAATCCGGCAGCTTTAATGCCCTCGATTATCTTTTCATGAATCTGGAGTTCTTCAAATTTCATTGCTTCTACTATACATCATAAAACATCCCGCCTGCACTCATCTATGGAGGTTCGACCTCGATAAGGTACACTTTTTATCTCCTAATAATTCATCTTAGGAAAAATAGAATGTCGAGTTAATAAGTGACATTCGGCTTGCTAATGTAAGCACCAGTTATTAAGCCATAAGACATGACTGATCCTGACTGACATTTACAGCGATGTAATAATTCTTTATATAAATATTTTTTATAATAAGTATAAATATTTTATATTTGACAATTGGATCGTTTTCTTACACTATTGTAGTATCTTTATACCCTTTCACAATTTAACATAGATTTACATTTTTAAGAAATCATCGCGTATCTGAGTATTTGATATAGTTGGTTACTTCAGTACATAACTTCCCTTACTGATTGGAAGACATGGAAGAAACTATAACAAAAGAACTGATAGTTCAATTTAATAATCTCAGGACACACACCTACTCCAGGCTCAGATCCAGCTATGCAGAAAAGAGATCAAAGAAACAGAAAAAAATGTCTCAACTGAAAACAGCAATGCTGTCGGGGAGTATACGAAGGATCAAATAATTACATGAGTCGTGAGCAGACGCACAGACAGGGGCAGCAGTCCGACAATGGATTGTCACAACCGGAAAAGAGGTCATCGCAGCGAATACCGGCAGACCTGGAGCTGACCTGTTGCAACAGGGAAAATTTCGGTACCCTCACAAATCTGTCGATGAACGGCATGTTTATTAAATCAAAAAATATCAGCTTTCCCTTTCAGCTGCAATTTGAAATCTCCATTCCCTTAAAAGAAGAGACACTGAGTGTGCCTGTTAGAGTGAGCAGAATTACAAAATCGAACGGGTATTATGATGGCATAGGCGTTGAACTTCTGAAGCGACCCGGCAAGTATATCAAGTTCATGAACAGAATGAAGAATGCCGCAAAGAATGGAAAGAACCCCGCTTATTCAGTATCAATATACTCTTCCTGACACTTACTGACATTTCCTCAACTGACGGCAGAAGCAACATGACGTTTTCCCGTGGGTCATGAGACAGCGGTAGTCATGGTTCAAAATCATGACCGCCCCGGTTTTTCAGGAATACCAGTCCCGAGGGATGAACAGCCACAGCGACGGGATTATTTCCAGAACAGACCGGGACGCAAACCCCAACACCTGTTCTGGTGAATCCTTTATAACAACGGGCTCGCTTGGCCATTGGGTTTCACTGAATTGACGTCAGGGTCGGGCGACGCCCTCGGGATTTCCTGAAAATCTGACCTTATCAAATAACATATGCATCTGAGAGAAACAGTGCGCATGGCATCAATTGCTGCGATGCCCGCCTTTACAATTTCTTCAAGGGACCTATATTATTTGTCACACATAAGATGATTACCTATATCCTCATATCTCTGATCTTCCTGGCAGCCGGTATTGTCCAGGGTATTTCCGGATTCGGGTCTGCCCTGATCGCCATGCCGCTTCTGACCGTTTTCATTGATGTAAAGAGTGCCGTCCCCCTATGCATTCTTCAGAGCGTTCTCATAACTTCCTATCTGTCGCTTCAGCTGCGGGACCACATGGAGTGGAGAAAGATACAGCCCCTGCTGCTGGGCTGCCTGCCCGGCATATATATAGGGGTCACGGTGCTGATTAAGGTGCCGTCTGAGCTCATTAAGCTGCTGCTCGGTGCGGTAATCGCTTCCTATGGACTGTATTCCCTTGTGTACAGGCCGGGGTTTCGCAGGGTCGGCAGCGGATGGGCCTATGCAGCGGGTTTCGGCACAGGGGTCATAGGCTCGGCCTTCAGTGCGGGCGGACCGCCGGCAATCATTTACACCACGCTGACCGGCTGGTCACGGGATTCCATCAAGGCAACACTCACGGGATTCTTTTTTGCCAGCGCCGTCATCACCGCTGTTGTCCATGCGGCCAGCGGCCTTACCAGCGCCACGGTGCTGCGATACTTTGCTGCCTCAGCGCCTGCTGTCATGGCCGGTGTCTATATGGGCTCACGGCTTTATAACAGATTCAGCAGGCATGGCTATATAAAAGCGATATTGATTCTCCTGATTCTCCTGGGACTGAGTATGGGTGTTTCAGCGGTCAGGGGGATGACCTAGCAAACGGGGATGTCCCTGAGCGGGATTATGTGTTCAGCTCAGGGAGTGCAGTGTCCTCAGCGCAATGTGTACGGCGTCCTTAATATACTGTGCATAATGCTCTGCAAAACGGTTCTCGCGCCTGTTGTCGATAACAGCGCAGATGACTCCTGCCCGGTAACCAAGTCCGCACATGAAATGGAGGAGAAAGCTCGCCTCCATTTCCATGTTTTCAAAGGTCAGTCCGGCAATGCCTGTATCCAGCGCTGCAAGAAGGCCGTCTATGTCAGGAACAGTCACAGGAACCCGTGATATGTCCCTGCCCTGGTTTGCGAAAAATCCCGAATTCGATACGGTGATCCCCTTTTTATATCGTACGCTGAGCCTGTCCGCTTCCCGTGCCAGTGCGGAGGAAACCGCGGCACTGGCACGGGAAGCATAGGGGAAGATTTTTCCCCTGAACCGAGAATCCCGGTCAGCGGCCGCTTCAAGACACTGCCCGACGCTCTTCTCAAGCAGTTCGCAGTTTTCATCATGCGGCGCGGCATTGTAAAACAGGCCGGTGTTGTCCAGGCCGACGGCATAATCAGTCACAATGAGCGTGCCCAGAGCAGTGTCATGCTGAAGACCTCCCGAGGTGCCTACCCTGATTATGGTGAGCGGTTCAGGGGCCTCTTTCCGGGTCATGGTCCTGAAATCTATTTCATGCAGGGCCACAACTTCATTGAGCACAATCTCCAGCGAGGGCGTTCCCATGCCCGAGGTTGTGATGGAGACCCGCTGACCGGTTTCCCTGCAGGTCCCTGTTATTGTCCTCAGTCCGCGGTGATACCTGTCAACGTCGCAGTCAACGAGGAATTCCTCTGCGATGAAGGGGACCCTTTCGGGGTCACCTGCAATAATGATGTTCCGTGCCAGTTCTTCCGGATGCAGGTCCAGGTGGTAGACCTTATTGTTGAATATTGGGAGATCAGACACCGTATAGGGGCCGGTACGTTTCACCGGAGGCTCTCCTCTGTCAGGACAGGGCTATGCATGCCGTTGTCCCCGGCGACTGCTGTCTGACAGGTCTATGATATGCACGGAGCATGAGATGCAGGGATCATAGCTGCGGATAACCTGCTCACATCCCCGGCGGAGGTCTTTCACCGGCAGTGCACCGTTGCCGTTGATAAATTCCCTGAGACTCTTTTCAATATGCGCGAGATTCTGAGAAGTGGGAGGAATAATTCTTGCCGTTACCGTATTTCCTTTCCTGTCAAATTCATATGCGTGCAGAAGCATGCCGCGGGGCGCTTCCGTGATCCAGACGCCTCTTCCCTGTCCTTGATGAACCTCCACATGCCTTTCAGCTCCATTATATCTTTTAATGATAGCCATGGCTTCATGAATTGCAAAACCGGTTTCAATGCATCGTGCGATGATTGATTTTCTCATATCATGAAGGGGCAGTGCGACGCCTGCCCCCTGCGCAGCGCTCAGTATTTCTTCGGGCAGGGCCCGGTAATTGAGGTTGATCCGTGCAAGGGGTCCCACCACAAAGGGACGCAGTTCAGTCCCTGACCTGACCCCTGCATGCAGGGCCGTAGAAAGTGGCACCTGATATTCTTCTATGCATTCCGCAAACTCATCAGCGGTATAGCTGCTTCCATCGGAGGCGCACACCCTGCCGTAGATCATGGGATAGGTGTCAGGATCATGGAGCGAAATGAACAGGGGCGCCGATTCCCCGGCTGCCCTGTCTTCATCAAAAAGAGAAGCAGCCCATGCAATACTCTCCAGTGCTGACTCAAGTCCCCTTTCCAGGTCATCCATGAGCTTGTGGAGCCGTGCCTTGTCAGGAATCCTGAAAAAGCCGCCGGGTCGTACTGATACGGGATGAACGGCTCTCCCTCCGAGCAGTGCCAGTATCTCATTGCCAAGCCTTTTCAGCTTCATTCCCCTTTGCGTGATATGCAGGTACTCCTTTTTCGACCAGGCGCTCTCCATGCCGTAAAAGTCCGGTCCGTGAAGGAAGTGCACGTGGAGGGCATGACTTTCTATCCACTCACCGCAGTACATGAGTCTTCTCAGGTCCTTTATTGAATCAGGCACTGGTACGCCCATGGCAGACTCTATGGCATGTACTGCACTCATCTGGTATGCCACGGGACAGATCCCGCAGATGCGTGCCGTAAAGTCAATGACCTCCTGAAAGGGCCTTCCCCTGAGAATCGGCTCAAAAAACCGGGGCGCTTCAAATATCCTTAAATCAATCCGATCGGCCCTGCCGCCGGACAACTCTATGGTCAGGGCGCCTTCTCCCTCGACTCTTGAGAGATAGTCCACGTTAATCCTTTTTTTCAATCTGCACCCTCCGGTATGCGTAGGTGTTCATCGTATCGAGCAGACGCAGGCTCTCTCTCCGTGAATACCCCTGTCGCTCAAACCACTTCATGAGAGCATCTATGTTGGCATCGTCCCGGGGACCGAAACAGCCATAGCATGCCCTGCCGAACAGGGGACATAAGGCACCGCACCCCGCCTTTGTTACGGGACCGAGGCAGGGCTCTCCTTCTGATACAAGAATGCATGGGATAGACCTCCTCTTACACTCCATGCAGAGACTGTACTGAGGGATTGTCGGCCTTTTCTCCAGGAGAAAACATGCCAGCGTCTCTGACAGGGCATCACCAGTGACAGGACAGCCCCAGAGCTCATAATCGACATACACATGATCGCTTACCGGGGTTGACGTGGAAAGTGAATCGATATACGCGGGGTCGGGATAGACGGTTTCCTTAAAAGACTGGAAGACCGCCCAGTTTTTCAGGGCCTGCAGCCCGCCCGATGTAGCGCATGCCCCTATGGTGATGAGATACCGGGACTGTTCGCGCACCTCTATAATCTGCTCTTTCTGACGGGGTTCAGAGATCGAGCCTTCAACAAGGGAGAGATCAAAGTATCCTCTTAA
>CP070788.1:2020197-2022776 GCA_020346765.1 Nitrospiraceae bacterium | reverse complement strand
CATCGCCACACGGAAGAACAAGGACATGATAGAGATGGAAGACTTTGAGGAGGCCCGCGACAAAATCCTCATGGGCGCGGTGCGGGAAGACACGGTCAACGAGATGGAGAAAAAGATCACTGCATATCATGAGGCCGGACATGCCCTCGTTGCGCGCTCGCTTCCCGGGACTGATCCCATCCACAAGGTCAGCATCATACCGCGGGGCATGGCAATGGGCGTCACCCAGCAGCTCCCTGAAGAAGACCGTCACTATTACCCCATGAAATACCTCATGAACAAACTGGCCGTCATGCTCGGCGGACGGGTTGCGGAGAAAATCGTCTTCGATGATGTAAGCACGGGCGCGCAGAGCGACCTGAAAGAGGCCTCGTCCCTGGCGGAAAAAATGGTGGCCCAGTGGGGGATGAGCGACAAGGTGGGCCCTCTGAGTCTGGGACGCGGCGAAGAGCACCCTTTTCTCGGGAGGGAGCTTGCCCAGCCCAAACGGTACAGTGAAGACATGGCATGGCTGATGGACCAGGAAATCAGGAGACTCATCGTCGACGCAGAAGGAACAGCTGAGGAGGTCCTCCGGTCAGGGCGAACGGCCCTTGATGCCCTTGCAGAGGCCCTGTTAAAGGAAGAGGTGCTGGACAGGGAGGATGTGGACCGCATTATCGGAAAGTCCGTGCCATGACCTGTATTACATCCCTTTTTCCCCTCCTGGCATGAACGAGAGCATCCTTAAAGAGTTTCCGCTCCATAACGGCCTGATCTACCTCAACCATGCCGGAGTTTCCCCATGGCCTGAACGGACTTCCCAGGCAGTACGGACGTTTGCCGAAGAAAACATGCTGCAGGGGTCCCTGTTCTATCCTGAGTGGGTGAAAAGAGAAACAACCCTCCGCATCCAGGCCCGGGAGCTTCTCAATGCCCCCTCAAAAGATGACATCGCCCTTCTCAAAAACACCTCGGAGGCCCTTTCCGTGGTCGCCTACGGCCTGGACTGGAAAGGAGGAGACAATGTGGTCAGCTCAGACCAGGAGTTTCCCTCCAACAGGATCGTCTGGGAGTCACTGTCCCAAAAAGGTGTGGAATTTCGCCAGGCTCATCTTGAGAGCGGTTCATCTCCGGAAGATGCCCTCTTTGCCCTCGTGGACAGCCGCACCCGCCTGCTCACCGTAAGTTCAGTCCAGTACTCAACAGGCCTGAGAATGAATGTTGAACGGATCGGGGAATTCTGCAGAAAAAAAGACATCCTCTTCTGCATCGATGCCATACAGAGCCTGGGCGCAGTCCACTTTGACGTCCAGGCGTGCCATGCCGACTTTGTCATGGCCGACGGACACAAGTGGATGCTCGGGCCCGAGGGAATTGCCCTCTTTTATTCCCGACCCGAGGCACGGGACCGCCTGCAGCTGAAGCAGTTTGGCTGGCACATGGTTGAGGCAATGGGAGATTTCGACCGGAGAGGCTGGTCCGCTGCCAGGACAGCACGGCGCTTTGAATGCGGAAGCCCTAACATGCTGGGCATCCATGCCCTCAGTGCAAGCCTCTCCCTGCTGCTGGAAGCAGGGATGAAGACTATAGAGCAGGAGGTGCTGAGCAGGACAGAGCACCTCTTTGACCGTGTCTCTTCTTCTCAGGGACTGGAACTGATCACTTCTCATGGACAGGGCCGCTATGCGGGAATCGTCACCCTCGGGAGCACCACTGCTGATAACGCAGCCCTCTATGAGCACCTGACCCGTCATCATGTGGTCTGCGCCTTCCGGGGAGGAGGCATCCGCCTGTCACCGCATTTTTACACGCCCCTTGAAAAGATTGACGAGGCACTGGACAATTTACTACGGTTTCGTTAAGTACTCCTTCAATGCTATCCAAAACAAAGCTTGCTTGCTGTATACATGTGCATTCTAATTTCCTGTCGGACAGCCAATATCAATATTTTCGATGACATCTGCAAGCCTTGTATTGCCTGTGCTCCGGTACGTCCTTAAACCCCTCATCCTTGAGTTTCTTTGCAGTGTCCCTAGTTGAAACAATCAGTACGCCATATCTTTAAATCCCTGTACAATTTGGACACTGCCTCCTTTATCTGAGACGCTAACGCGTGATCTATAAACATTTACAGCAGTCTTTTGAACGGGATGAAAGGCTCCTTTACAGGAAACTAGGATCCCCCGATCCCCGATAAATCGGCAGAGGCACATCGGGCAGTAACATCTTTTACAACATATATTCCGGTCAATAATTTCTAAAATCGCCGTGATTACAGAATCCGTTTATCCTCCGCCCCCTCCTGTATACGCCGTGTACTGAAAAACATTGGACTGCCACACACCGCCTGTTTTATACCAGAGTCTCACATAAACCGTGCTTCCATTGGTCGGTAATCCACTGACGGCCCTGGATAATGTACCACTGCTCAGTGAACCGCTCGTATAGATATCGTCACCACACCCCCCAAATACAGCACTGTTGCACGGCCCTGCCCACAGCCACCACTCGCTCACCGACACACCATTGGCTGCCCACGTAAACGTCACCGTGGACCCGCTCAGCGCTGTGCCAGGCGCAGGACTCGTTATCGCAGG
>CP070788.1:2007680-2020097 GCA_020346765.1 Nitrospiraceae bacterium | reverse complement strand
GCTTTTCAAAATCTTTATATGCCAGCCTGATCAGTTCTGAATGAGAGCCGGCATTGAATGCTATTTCTTTATCTCTGGTCAACTGATCGTCCACGAGCACATCCATTCCATAGAGGTTACCAAAGGGGGGCATGGCACCAAGATCACAGTCGGGAAACCTGCTTTCAAACTCCTGCTCTCTGGCAAGTTCAACCTTCTGTACCCCTGCCACCTTTCTGAGAAGCCCCAGATCAAGTCTGCTTGAGGCGGGCAGCACAATCATTGTCATGGTGCCATCCATTTTTACCAGCACTGTTTTTGCAAGTTCTTTTCCTGAAACATGGGCCGCTGCCGCAATTTCCTGCGCAGTAAAGGATGGCTCATGCATGATCGTGTTGTACTTTACATTATTGCTGTCCAGGAACTCTTTCAGCTTTGCTACCGCCATAAACAACACCTCCTTACCATCATCCTGAGGCACTCTGAAAAACCATGAGCGGATTGGCCAGGATATGCATGGTATCAGTGGTGCTTCGCAAATGCCTGTTCAAGGCCGAGAAACTGAGTGATCTCCTCCTTTATTTCACCGGCCACGTCGGCGGAAGATAAAATCCCGATTACCCTTTCGTGTTCGCAAACCGGAAGCCTTCGTACATTGGAATCACTCATAATTCTCAGGGCATAGTTAACATCCGCATCAGAGGGTATTGATACAGGATCCCCTGACATAATGTCAGATGCAAAGGTTTTCCCGGGGTCCTTACTGTCAGCGGCCACTGCCAGAGTTATGTCTCTGTCTGTCACTATTCCCTTAAGCTTCCCTCCGTCATCGACGATAAGAACGGAACCGATATTATTTTCCTTCATCTTCATTGCCGCATCATGGATCGTTGCACTGGGAAGGATCGAAATCAGTTCCTTCTGCATTAACTGTCTTACTTTCATGCTGCATCACCCCCTTTTCACTGTGCCAATCCGCACATGGTCTTTGTGTTCATTTCAAAGAGATGGCAGATCGTTATCGTGTGACTCTTCTCATTCCTATGGTCGGCCCTGCCTGGCCCCAGATCCGCTTCGTATAATTCATATATACCTTCCACCAGTAAATGTGCAGTAAATGTCTGTAAAGAAATTGTAAATTTTCCGGTGCCCTAACACATTGGTTTCTCGGGAAACCGTTGCATGGGGACGATGTGCTGCTGTTATGCGGAGGAATTTCTCTACGGCACTGCTTTAAAAAGAGAGAAGATCCTGGAATTGTGAGGTAAGGGCATCAGGAAATGAGGTGTTTTTTCGACAAAACAGCAGGTTTTTTCTCATGAGAAAATAAATCCTCTCAAAGGCCGTTACTTCACTCATCATTCACGTTTTTGAATAATAAAGGCTCCTCTGTGAGAGGAGTCCGGCAGGATTAAGAGAGTACAGACTAAAAAAAGGGGGGAGTTACCTCCCCCATACTGAAATAAGGTATGCTTCTTTATGTGCCTGTTACGCGCTTACCGACTCTTCTTTGAGTATTGCAGCCAGGTCCTCATCCGGTGAGGTGATCGCCTTGATGCTGTAGTTCTTCACAAGGAAGGCAAGCACGTTCGGTGTCAGAAACGCGGGAAGTGAGGGCCCGAGCCGGATGTTCCTGATCCCGAGATAAAGCAGCGTCAGCAGTATTGCAACGGCCTTCTGCTCATACCAGGAGAGCACCATGGAGAGTGGCAGTTCATTAACGCCCACATTAAATTCCTTTGACAGCGCCAGGGCGATCTGGATCGCCGAATAGGCGTCATTGCACTGGCCGATATCGAGCAGGCGCGGGATGCCGCCGATGTCACCCAGGTCCTTGTCAAAGAACCTGAACTTGCCGCATGCAAGAGTGAGGACAACGCAGTCCTGCGGCACCTTCTCCACAAACTCCGTGTAGTAGTTCCTGCCCGGCTTTGCGCCATCACAGCCGCCAACGAGAAAGAAGTGCCGGATATCGCCGCTCTTCACCCCGTCAATGACCTTGCCGGCAACTCCCATAACCGCGTTCCGCGCAAAACCGGTCATGACGGTCTTCCCGGAAACGTCTTCAGGAAAGCCCGGGAGTTCGAGGGCCCGTTTTATTGCAGGAGTAAAGTCATGATTGTCAATGTGCGCAACACCCGGCCAGCCCACGAGGCCGCAGGTAAAGACATTGTCCTTGTATGAGTCATGGGGCTTCTGGAGGCAGTTCGTTGTCATCACAATCGCGCCCGGAAACTGCGCGAATTCCACATGCTGGTTCTGCCATGCTGTTCCGTAATGACCGTAGAAGTGGGGGTACTTTTTCAGCTCAGGATAACCGTGCGTGGGCAGCATCTCGCCGTGGGTATAGACATTGATGCCCGTGCCCTGCGTCTGCCTCAGAATGTCCGCCAGGTCCTTGAGGTCATGGCCTGAGACGAGGATCGCCTTCCCCTTCTTTGCCCCGAGCGGGACTTTTGTGGGCACGGGATTGCCGTAGGTGCCGGTATTGCCGGCATCGAGCAGTTCCATGGTTTTTAGATTAATTTCACCGCACTTCAAGGCCAGCCCTACCCAGTCCTCAAGAGACAGCGTCGTATCGAGCATGGAGTTCAGGGCCTCATGAACATAGGCATAAACAGCATCATCCTTTTTTCCCAGAATCTGCGCGTGATAGGCATAGGCGGCAACACCCTTCAGACCGTAAAGCGTGGTCTGCATGAGAGATACGATATCGGAACTTACTTCATTAGGGACGAGGTTGATCTGTTCACCCTGCCTGATCATGCCTTCCGCTGTAATTTCCGGCTCAAACAGCGCGGCCTTTTCAGTAAAGTCTGTCGTGATGCCGGCATCCTTCATTTTCTTTGCCAGCTTCTTTCTCAGGTCCACAGCCCTGGTCACAAGACCGGCAAACCGCACGGGATCGAAATTAACGTTTGTCAGCGTTGAAAAAAGCGCACTGACGGTAAATTCATCCACGTCGGCATCGCTGATCCCGGCTTTTCCGGCCTCATGCGCATACCGGGAAAGGCCCTGCAGCCCGTAGACCAGAATGTCCTGAATGGCCGACACGTCGGAATTCTTGCCGCAGTTGCCTGTGACAAGGCAACCTCCGTATTTTGATACCTGTTCACATTGATTACAAAACATCGTGTTCCTCCTTATGATGTGGTTAGTGGTTTACCATTGCTTACCTTATGATCCTATCTTACGCGCTCCCCGAGAAGATATCCTTGACTTATGTCAAAAACTCTCCCGATTTCTTGAGTGCTCCATAGTTACCCATTTACCAGTCATCTGCCCGATTGTCCACATAAAAAGGTTAATAGATGAATAAGGCTTCTTTATTGGGAACTAATAGTGATTCTCAGAGCAATGGGAAAGGGCTGACCAGTATTATCTATTCTGGTCTTTGACAGCGGTGCTTAATAATGGTATTACAATAGTACGATGAAGGTGACCGGTCTCGATCAGGAGCGCATGCTGGCAGCAATCCCTCTATTCAGGAATCTGCCTGATGCGGCCCTGAAAATGCTTGGCCGGATATTGCAGACCCGTGATTTTCAGCGGGGGGAAACTATTTTCAATGAGGGGAGCGAGTCAACGGGTTTTTACATTGTGCTCAAAGGCCGGGTAAAGGTGTACAAACTATCGACTGAGGGCAAGGAGCAGATACTGCATTTCGCCGGGCCCGATGAACTGCTTGCGGCAGTTTCGGCATTTTCAGGGACCCCCTACCCTGCCCATGCCGATGCGCTTGAAAAAACGCGGCTGCTCTATTTTCCCCGAAAGGAGTTTCTTGAGCTGATCCGCAGTGAACCCTCTGTCGTCATGAACATGATGGCCAATCTCGCCATGCGCCTCCAGCACTTCACCAGAATGATCGAGGACCTCTCGCTTAAGGAGGTACCCGGAAGACTTGCTGCCTACCTCCTCTACATGTGCGAGCAGAGAAGCTGCGGAACGTCCATCATCATTGACATCCCAAAGGGACAGCTTGCCAGCCTCCTTGGGACAATACCGGAAACCCTCTCCCGCATACTCCGGAAGATGAGCGAACAGGGCATTATCAAAGTCAAAGGCCGTACGGTCACGCTCCTCAATAAGAGCAGGCTCCACGAGATCATTCACGGAGACAGGCCCGGTCTGTAGCTCACTTCTCCGGCTGATCGATGGACAGGAGCTCTACATCAAACAGGAGTGTTGAGTTCGGTGCTATTCTGCCCCCCGCTCCACGCTCGCCATAGGCAAGATTTGAGGGAATGAATACCTGCCATTTCGAGCCTGTTTTCATAAGCTGAAGCACCTCCGTCCATCCCGGGATCACGCCCTTGACCGGAAATGTCGCCGGCTCTCCGCGGGAATAGGAGCTGTCAAACTCGGTGCCGTCTATCAGTGTTCCGCGGTAGTGCACGGTCACCGTGTCAGTGTCTTTCGGCATCGGGCCGTCGCCCTGGGTAATCACCTTGTACTGGAGCCCGCTGGGGAGTGAGACAACGCCTTCCTTCTTTCCATTCTCTGCGAGGAACTCCTGTCCCTCCCTGAGATTTTTTTCGCTCACTTCCTTCACATGGGCCTGCTGCTTCGCCTTCATGTCCTCTTGGAACCGGGCCATGGTAGCGCGGAACTCCTCCTCCGTAAGCTGAAGATTCTCGCCGGAATGGGCGTCCCTGATCCCCCTGGCAAGCGTTTCAGGGTCAAAGTCTATGGCCTGGCTTTTCAGGGTCCTGCCAATGTCCATTCCTAAGCTGTAACTCAGCCTGTCCTTTTCAGTCTTCAGCTCTGCATTTTCGTCGGCACAGGCCGACGATGCCAGAAACATCAGTCCTATGACTGCCACTGCTATCTTCATTGAACCTCCCTTTTCATTGTTTCATCGAAAGGAAACAAGGTTGGTATTATAATACCCTTCTGCGGAATTGTCTAATTACCCTGTCACTTCCCCAGTGTCGTGGCAATATCCTTCGTATGCCAGGCAATACTCTTGATTGAATCGAGGATGGCGATATACAGGGGAGACGCCGCAGGGACGCACTCTCCCGAACTTAACCGGTTTTCATGGAGGGTGGCATATTCATCGGCGGATTTTTCTATGCTTGCCTGTGATTCCTCAATGTACCTGCTCAGAAACCTGTTCCTCGCCAGGATCATCTCCGCTGTGGGCCTGAGAATCTCTGTCAGTCTCTGCAGAAGAAACATCGTCTCGTCAACCGCCCTGTCTGAAAAGAGGACCCTGTCCAGTACCTTTCTCTCGACACGCTCTGTAAGGCGGGCGATCTGTTTCCAGACGGCCTGGAGATGTTCAGGAACTGGGACATACGGCTCGAGGGACTGGTCCTGCTGCGCAGCTTCCTTCAGCATGATAGAAAGATGTCCCGCTTCATTTACATAGGCCTCGGCCTTTTCCCTCATACCGGACAAGGGCCGTCCGGAGTTGTACATGAAGGCCGTCTGAAGCTGGGAAATGCACTCTGCCCCATCATTTGCCATTTCATGGAGCGTTTCCAGCAGATTTTTTCTTTCTATTTTGACCTTTGATTCCATAGAGACCCCCTTTTCCTCTTCTTTAATCATACCCTATCACATTCCGGGGGGACCTGCAACTGGTTGTAAGCTAACGTAAATTCTCCCATTTTTGATCTTTTTCCGTCATACCTGCCCCGAATCAAAATTCGGGATAAACTCCGGCGGGTATCCAAAACAAAATGGATTCTCCCGATCGAGTCGAAAATGACGTCCTTTTTTCAGGTCAATGACAACAAATATCCCGATGATGACCATGGAAGATTTTGAGTCACGTTCTCGTGACCTTTATTGACCGGGATAAGGGGACAGCATGTGAACGATCGAGTCCTAATCAAGCCTTCTGAGCCCTGCATCACGGGCCGCCTTCAGGGCCCGGCGGTATTCCTCATGAGTAATCCTCCTGTCCAGCGGAGGATGCCCGGAGGCCCTGTAGCAGGGATAATACTGGGCCATTATGTTTGTGTAGGTATCAGGAGATATTTCTTCAGCGAGGAATCTCACCACTTCTTCGGTGCCGGCACGCCCTTCGGGAAGGACAAGGTGCCTGACCAGCAGCCCCCGCTGGGCAATGCCCCTTTGGTCCATCACAAGGTCCCCGACCTGCCGGTGCATCTCCCGAATTGCCGCTTTTGCGGTTTCAGGATAGTCTTTGGCCTTTGAGTACTTCAGCGCTGCTTCAGGATCTGCGTATTTGAAATCAGGCATGTAGATATCAATGACCCCGTCCAGCAACTTCAGTGTCTCCAGCGATTCATAGCCCCCGCAGTTGTACACAAGGGGGATGTGCAGACCCCCTTCAACAGCGATTTCCACTGCCCTGAGGATCATGGGCACCTGGTGGGTGGGTGTAACGAAATTGATATTGTGGCAGCCGCAGGTGTCCTGGAGCTCCACCATCATGTCCGCCAGCCTCTCACAGGACAGTTCCTTTCCTTCGCCGAGGTGGCTGATGGTCCAGTTCTGGCAGAAAAGGCATCCAAGGTTACAGTGGGTGAAGAATATGGTGCCCGAACCGCTGGTCCCCACGAGGGGCGCTTCCTCGCCAAAGTGGGCGTTGAAGCTTGACACAACAGGCCTGTCCCCTGTTTTGCAGAAGCCCCGCTCACCGGCGGTCCTGTCGATGTTGCATGCACGGGGACAGAGGGTACAGTTTTTCAGAATGAGTCCGGCGCGCCGGGACCTGTCAGATAATTCTTCCCGCGAACGTTTGAGGTAGGCCGCTACGAAGCCCTGACCCGCTTCTTTGTCCATTCAATGAGGCCTCCCGCGGAGATCAGTTCCCGCATGAACGGGGGGATGGGCTTTGCCCGGTACTCTTCCTTCTTTGAGAGGTTCCTGATAATGCCACGGCTGGCATCAATCTCGATCTCATCGCCCTCGCTTATCTTTTTCGCGGCCTCTTCAGACTCGAAAATAGGCAGCCCGATGTTGAAGGCGTTGCGGTAGAAAATCCTTGCGAAACTCTTTGCGACCACGGCCTGAATGCCCGCTGCCTTTATCGCGATGGGCGCGTGCTCCCGCGAGGACCCGCAGCCAAAGTTCGCTTCAGCGATAATGAGGTCGCCCTCCTTCACCTTTGACGGGAAATCCCTGTCCGCGTCCTCCATGACGTGCTTTGCAAGCTCTGCGGGATCAGAGGTGTTCAGATACCGCGCCGGGATAATCGCGTCGGTGTCGATGTTGTCGCCGAACTTCCATGTCCTTCCCTTTAATTTCATTGAACCTCCCCGGGAGTGGCTATTCTGCCGAGGACAGCCGAGGCAGCTGCCACGGCAGGGTTGGACAGGTACACTTCGCTCTCGGGATGCCCCATCCGCCCGACAAAGTTCCTGTTTGTGGTAGCAATCGCCCTCTCGCCCTTTGCCAGGATTCCCATATGGCCGCCCAAGCAGGGCCCGCAGGTCGGCGTTGAGAACACGGCCCCTGCTTCGACAAATATCTCCGCCAGCCCCTCACGCACGGCTTCAAGGTATATCTGCTGCGTGGCCGGGATAACGATCATTCTTGTATTAGAGCTGACCTTCCTGCCTTTTATTATCTCCGCTGCTTCCCGCATGTCCTCGATCCTCCCGTTCGTGCAGGACCCCACAACCACCTGGTCAATGGCAATGGAGGAAAGCTCCTCAGCGGGCCTTGTGTTTGACGGCAGATGGGGACAGGATACGGTAAGGGGGATCCTGGAACAGTCATACTCCCTCACATCCACATAGGATGCATCATTGTCGGACGTATACAATGTGTATTCCCGTTTTGCCCGGCCTGTAACGTACTCCTCCGTTACCACGTCGGGAACAATAATGCCGTTCTTGCCGCCAGCCTCAATGGCCATGTTGCACATGGTAAGCCTGCCTGCCATGGGAAGACTGCTAATTGCCTCGCCCTCGAATTCCATGGCCCTGTACAGCGCACCGTCCACACCAATGTCACCAATAGTGTGCAGTATCAGGTCCTTTCCGCTAACCCACCGGTTTAGTTTTCCGTAATAGATGAACTTCATTGTTTCAGGCACCCTGAACCAGCATTCGCCCGTGGCCATTGCCGAGGCCACGTCCGTAGAACCCACTCCTGTGGAAAAGGCCCCCAGCGCCCCATAGGTGCAGGTGTGGCTGTCAGCCCCGATAACAAGATCCCCTGGCACCACAAGCCCCTGCTCGGGCAGCAGTGCATGCTCCACCCCCATTCTTCCCACTTCAAAATAGAGGCCCAGGTCATACTCCCTTGAAAAGTCCCTCAGCATCCGGCACTGCTCCGCTGCCTGGATGTCCTTCTGGGGCGCGAAGTGATCGGGGATAAGGGCAATCCTGTCCCGGTCAAAGACATCCTTTGCCCCGATTTTCCTGAACTCCCTGATGGAGATGGGAGCCGTAATATCGTTTGCAAGGACAAGGTCGACCCTGGCGTTGATCAGCTCACCGGGAGAGACCTTCTCCTTTCCCGCATGGGCCGCAAGAATTTTTTCTGTTATTGTCACGAATCCTCCGAATGAAACCTTCAGAGATGTCCTCTTCCGGCATGACCGGCTCAGGCCCCTTGCGCTGTCATAATCCCTGTTGACTGCCAAAGAGTAGCAGTGGCCTGCTCCATCGGGGTATAAGATGTATGAAATACTACAAAATGCGCTTTGAAATAGTCAAACCTGTGTGGCAGATCCGTCATTCGACGTGCGTCGTGCGTTGTTCCGTCTGGATTATCCGTACGGTTTGCGGTATACTTTTCTTCATTAACTTTTTAAAGAGGCATATCCATTAAAAAGACAAATAACATTGAGAAACTCCTCACCATCCGGTGCTCCCAGTGCGGCGCCTGCTGCTCTGATCCCATGATCGAAGTAACTCAGCATGACCTTCGCAGGCTCGTGAAGCACCTGGGCAAACCTGCCGGCGAGCTCGTAAAGCTGTACGCGCCGTCGGACTTTGAGGACACTGACCACGACGACTGGGTGAACCTGTCCTACGGCAAACGCAAGATCGGACTGAGAAGAAAGCAGGACGGCTCGTGCATGTTTCTTTCTAAAGACCGACAGTGTATTGCCTATGAGGCCCGGCCAATGTCGTGCCGCATATTTCCCATCGATATCATCCTCGATGACGACAACAACGCCGACGACCTGGAACTCTCCGACGTGGTTACCGAAAAATTCATCCGCTGCAAATATCACCATGGGAAAGCGGTTTCTTTCAGGGGCATGAGGCGCAAGGCCGTCCAGTCCCGCAATGAGACCGTGTCCTACTGGAAAAAAGTCAGTCTCTGGAACAGGGCCTCTCGAAAAGGAAGGAAGAAGGAGTTTCTGGAATTCCTGGGCTTCCGGCATTCCTGAAACGTGGCGGGGCAGGAATGTTTTGATAAAAAAAAATGGTTTCAGACCATTAAAAAGCGCAGAAGCAGGGGTGCGGTGCCCGCGCACTGAATGATTAAGCAGGTCAGCAGGGAGAGAAAATCAGTTTCCATCCAGCACAACGGTTCCCTTAATGAGACGGTTGAAACAGCCAAAACGGATGGAATTGTTTTATTTGGTATTTCCCTCCGGGACGGTGTATAATTTCCCATATACTGTTTCCGACTTTGGAGCAGGAGCAAAAATAGAGGTCCGGAGGAGAAGGCTATATGAATAAAGCAGCCTCAGTAACAATGGCACTTGTTATGAGCCTCATGTTCATGGGATGCGCTTTATCGGGAAAATCTTCCGTCGGCACCGGCGAAGCCCCGGCACAGGGTCATGTGAAATCAGTGTCCGTTCCTGCATTCACCGGGGCTGACTCAGCCATCTCCCGGGATGTGCAGAACGCGGTCATAGAAGTGCTCCTTGAGCATTACTCCATTGTCGTCGGCGCTGAAGCCGATGCAGTTATAGAGGGTGTAATCAGTCTTTCTTCCGGGGGCGGCATTTCATCGATCACCGCCCGGGTGCTCAGAGACGGCCGGGTGATTGATACTGCTGAAGTTGCGCCTTCAGCTGCCTGGGCGTCTCCTGGCTCAATGGGCAGGGAGCTGGGCAGGAAACTGACAGAAATTATGCCACAGTAAACCCTGAAAGAAGACCTGCTCCCTTCTAACGGGAAAGCTCACAAGGGCATTCTAACGGGGTAAGTTAACGTGAGCGGGAGGCCACATGATTGCGGATGTTCAGGTAATCGAAGGCGGACAGCTGATCCGGACTGAACCGATGAAACTGAAGCTGGTCAAAGAGTTCAGCAATAACATGACGATTTATGAAAATGAAAACGGCCGGGCAGTGGTCCATTTCAAAGACAGAGACGATTTCGTCCTCATTTCCATAGATATGGCCTGAATAGTGACCGAGGCCCCCTACCCCGGCCCACTCCACCTCACAGGAAGCAAGACCCTGAACGTGGTCCCCTCGCCGGCCCTGCTCAATACCTCGATCTGCCCCAGGTGCTCAGACACGATCTGCTTCACCAGAGGAAGTCCCATGCCAAAGCGCTTGTCCTTTGAGCTGAAGGCCGGCGAAAAAATGTTCTCCAGATCCTCGTTCGTTATCCCATGGCCCCTGTCCGAAACCTCAATGACAACGGTGTCATCGCTCCCGTAGAGTGACACGCTGATCTTCCCTCCCGGGGGCGTTGCCTCGGCAGCATTTTTTACAAGGTGGGAAAGGGCGATCTGAAAAAGATTCCTCTGGATATTCGCCTTCAGGGCCCGGGCGGGCGGAGTAAAGACAAGTTCAACTCCCCTTCTGGCAATCATGTTCTCGCTGACCCTCATGACGTCCTCCACGAGCCTGTTCACGTCCTGGTAGCTGAACATGGACTTTTTGCTCTTCAACAGGGAGTGAAAGTCGCTGACGATCACTTCCAGTTTTTTCGTCTCATCGATAATCTCTTCAACCTTGGGCCTCAGCCTATCAGGTACGTCCTCTTTCTCAAGCATCCTCCTGCAGATCAGGCCAATGACAGCAGAGGGATTCCGTATCTTGTCAGCAAGTGTCAGCGCCATGAGGCTCAGGGTGCGTTCCGCCACTAGGGTCTCTATGTCCTGGCTGTATTCTTCAAGGAGATGCCGGTAGTCCCTCTCCCTCACCATGAGTCTGTTAAAGTTGACCGCCTTTTCAACGGCATGAACAAGAAGGTCAGCGGTAAACGGTTTGATAATGAAGTCAAATGCCCCGATTTTTATTGCATCGATGACTTTATCCATGTCAGCATAGGCCGTCATCAGGATAACCGGGGTGGAAGGATTGATGTGGTGGATCTGCCTCAGGAGCTCAATGCCTGAAATGTGGGGCATCACAATATCGGACACGACGGCATCGACGGAATGGGTCTTAAAGTGAAGAATGGCCTCTTCAGCACCTGAAGCTGAGATTGTCTGATAGCCGTGCTCCATAAGGAGCAGTGAGGATGATTGAAGGACATCGGGGTCGTCATCCACGACGAGCACAGATCCATATTTTGCAGTATTCATGACCGGCCATCCCCTTTTTACCAGACAGTATAGAGTATGTTTGACATGCCTGCAACTTTCTGTCCTGACAATTTCAGGACAGGGATTTATTAAAGAAATGAACGATATTCTCCCGAACACGTATGACATATGGCTCAGAGGCTGCGGTCAGAGCTCCCTGATCAGCGCCTCCAGAGCAGGATACCTCCCCCCGGACTCCTCCATATCCTCCCTGAGGAGCCACAGCCCTTCATCAACAAACTTGAGGAAGTGCTTCTTCTTCTTTACTATGGAGAGAAATCCATACGCACCCAGGGCCTGCATGTGCCGCTGGAGCCTGCACGTGAGAAGTGAATCTACGAACTGATGTTCGTCAAAATTCCCGGCAGCGCTCTTCATGCTGTCAGTGTAGTGAGCGAGCAGCCTGCCCCGTACCATGTCATCCAGTCGGTGGTAGGGGTCCCAGAGCAGCGAGGCAATGTCATAGGCAGGAGGTCCCATCCGGGCGCCCTGATAATCGATGATCCGTATGTCTTCTCCCCCAATCACCATGACGTTCTGTGACTGAAAGTCCCGGTGGACAATTGCCCTGGCAAATGAATCGCCTGTCAGGGCGAGCTGATGGAACTCCTCCTCAATTCCTGAACCCCCGTCTGCTTTCCGGCCTGCGACGGCCCTGACAAAGCGCTCCATGAAATACGATGTCTCCCACCTGAAGTGGTCGTAGTCAAAGACCCTCCTCCGGAGGCTCATACATTCTCCCACATGATTCGTTGCCTTCGTATGAAGAGGAACGAGGGCGTCGATAACCTTTGTGTAGAGGCTTTCTGTCGCTTTGACCCCGCGGGGGCACTTGAGGTAGGTGTAGAGGGAAATATCGCCTGCATCTTCAAAGAGGGCCTCCATCCGCTCAGGCAGCACCTGCAGCAGCCGGGGCACGGGCACGCCGTAACCCAGAAAAAATCTCGTGTACTCCATGTGGCGGTCAAAATCAGTGTCGCCCCGCTCGCACCGCATGAGCACCGCTGT
>CP070788.1:2003674-2007580 GCA_020346765.1 Nitrospiraceae bacterium | reverse complement strand
GAAGTCACGTTTATCAATGTGGTGGTGTTTGGCAAACAGGCCGACACATGCGGCCAGTACCTGAACAAGGGAAGCGCTGTCCTCGTGGAAGGCCGCCTGCAGGAGCGGCGGTGGGAAACCGATGAAGGGCAGAAGAGGAGCAAGCATGAAGTCGTTGCCCAGAACGTGCGGTTTCTTTCAAAAAAGCAGGGACATGCCGAGCCTGACTCCCTCGGCGGCGGAGAGTTTACCGCCCCTGAGGAATCGACTGATATTGAGCCTTTTTAGGTTTCAGAACATAATTTAATTTTGAAAAGGAGCCGGACATTGCGTTATAAAAGATTTCAGAGAAGAAAGTTCTGCAGGTTCTGCGCGGACAAGACGGACTACATTGACTACAAGGACATAAAGACCCTGAAAAATTACATTACCGAACGGGGAAAGATGCTGGCCGGGAGAATGACGGGCAACTGCGCGAAGCATCAGCGGGAGCTTACCCGGGCAATCAAGCGCGCCAGGAACATCGCCTTTATTCCCTTTATTGAGAGATAATGAGAGTTCCCAAGGGCTGGGTGCCTGTTCTGGCAAAGGAAATTCTGGAGGACATCCTTAAACGGAACCAGGTTGACCTGCTAAAGTCCCGTGAGGAAGTCGCTTCCGACCTGGAGGAGATAATCCTCGAAGAACTCATGGTAGAAGACAGGCTCAATGCCGAGGTCCGGGAAATCCTCAAGAAGTTTGAGTCTGAGATTGAGAAAGGCCGAATGGATTACCGCAGGCTTTTTGATATGACAAAACAGAAGCTCGTCAAGGAACGGAGCATCGTCCTGTGAGGCTCTCCGACGACAAGATCAGCCACCTGACCCACGTCATCCTCAAGGGGCTTCTCGACAGGGGCGCCCTGAAAGCGCTTGATGAGGAGGGTCACATCAGGCGCGAGATCAGACGTGTTATCGTGAATGAGCTTAAGATCGTCGACGGCATCGACGAACACATACGCAGAAAACTCCAGTCCTATTCAAAGAAAATATACGAAGGAAGCCCTGAATGGGAAGTGCTGTATCAGAAGTTTTTTGAAGAAGAGGCTTCAAAGAAGGGCCGGGGGTAGGCTCTCATTTTCCTGCTGCGAGGTGCCTCAGATGTCCCTTTTCATCTCGCAGGTCCCCGTAATATCAGCAGCATGAGCGAGATGATGATGCACGCGTAGGCGAAGATATCTCCGTGCAGTGCATAAAAACTCTTTTCGCTCCCGGGGGTGACCTCTTCCGTGAAAGCCCCTTCAGTAAAAATGCCGCTTTCTTGAATGACACGTCCCCTGCTGTCGATGAACCCCGATATCCCCGTGTTTGCCGCACGCACCACAGGCACCCTGTTTTCAACGGCCCGGAACCGCGCCATGGAAAAATGCTGATAGGGCGCGGCCGTACGGCCGAACCAGGCATCGTTCGTTACCGTTGCCAGAACCGTGGCACCGTTGTAGACGAATTTTCGCACAAGTCCCGGGAATATGATCTCGTAGCAGATCAGGTTGCCTATCCTGGCAAAAGGCGTGTCCATCACCGTCGTTTCCTGCCCCTGGACAAAGTCTCCGATGGCAGTGACCATTTTTCCGACAAAGGGGAAGAGCTCCTTGAGAGGCACATATTCTCCGTAGGGCACGAGATGTATCTTGTCGTAGACTGACAGGATCTCTCCTACGGGAGACAGCAGGACGGCACTGTTGGAAAGGCGGAGGTCGCTGCCGCTGTCCTTTTTTGCAATGATGCCTCCTAAGAGGAGATAGGTCCCTGTCTGCTTCTGGAATGCCCTGACTTCTTCTGTACGTTCCTGATCGTACCCGAACACAAAGGGCAGGGCTGACTCAGGCCACAGGATCAGGTCAGGATCCGCGGCCAGGGTCCCGGCAGTCAACCTCTTGTAGGTATCCATGACCTCCTTCTGGAACCGGGGGTCCCATTTCTTGTCCTGTTCGATATTGCCCTGAATCAAGCTAACCCTGATCTTCATGCCTCCTTCGGGTTCACCCAGTTTCCCTGCGCCGTACAGCAGGGACAGGGCCATGACAGAAGCCAGGAGCACACCGCCCATGGTGCGGGGCCACCGGAGAGCGAGAGGCTGCTCCTTCACCTGGCCGGGCCAGTGGAAGGCCATGTCGTAGATGGCTCCGTTGACCGCGGCGACGAGAAAGGAGACGCCGTATACGCCTGTAATGTCTGCTATCTGGATAAGGGGAAGGAACTGATACTGGGAATATCCCAGCAGGGACCAGGGGAATCCCGTGAGGGCATAGGTTCGCAGATACTCAAGGCTGACCCAGAGCACGGGGGCAGTCAGGAGGGCAGGCAGCCCTGTGCCGATGCGGGTGAACAGGATGGCAAACACCGCAGGGTAGAGTGCGAGGTAAAGGCTGAGCACGATGAGGAGGAGAATGCTGAACACCAGGGGCACATTCCCGTAATAGAACATGGAATGGTATACCCAGTAGATCGTCCCGGCAAAATAGATAAATCCGGTGAGCAGGCCGAGGAAGAAGGACGTCTGAATGGTCCTTCCCCGCACGGCAATGAGCAGAGGCACGAGGGCACCCCAGGCAAGGGCATAATAGTCAAAGAGGGGGAATGACAGGACGAGGAACATGCCTGAGGCGGCGGCCAATGCTATGTCTGTTTTTTTTACCATAAATTGACCTGAACACTAAACGCGTGTGCAATGCCTTTTAGAGACTGTTCCTGTCTTTTACTCATCAGGGTTCGGGGTCCAGTGCGAAGCGACCTGTCGCTTGATTCGAGTAAACTCCGACTCGCTCCGAGGTCAACAAAAAGAACGCTGTTGGTTTTTAGCTGTTAGTTGTCAGTCTAAATACTAAAAACTGAAACCTGATAAATTTTCCCCTTGACCCTTTGGAACCTTCCTCTCTAAAGTCGCGACAGCCTTTACATATTCTGTAAACACAAGTAGAAACGTATACATATTGCTCCCATCTAACGTCTTGACTTTGAAAAAAAAATTGAGTTATGATGTCCAGCATGGGCAGTTAGCTCAGTCGGTAGAGCAGAGGACTGAAAATCCTCGTGTCCGTGGTTCGATTCCGCGACTGCCCACCATTTCCCCCTTCTATTATCATGTATCATTGTCTTGTTGAACTCGCCGACTCTGGCCATTTCTTCTTAAATCCGCGATTGCAACTATTTTGTAACCACGTTCGGGATTTCTTTAATCCGTTCGGCTGTCTCCCGATGTATTAGCGAGAACCGCGCTCATGCATTCTTCAGGTAAGCCTCACTGATGATGTTGTCCCCTTCAAAGCCTGAAATTGAATTGTGCCCTGAAATGCACACGGCTACTTTTTCGGGAACTCCTGCCCTCACCATGTCTCGTACCGCAGTTCTTCTGAGATCGTGAAAGAACCTGTCGTGCTGTTTGAGTCTGCTGCTTCCGCAGTGTGAACATGAGCGGTCTTTGCTGGAGTCGTCACGATTAAGCTCAACTATACTACCACAGTCTTTGCATCTGAATGATGGATCGGGTTTCTTGAAGCAGGTAAGAAATTAGAAATAATCCTCAAATATCATCAAACGTGAATCGGTTGTTGTTAAACAGCCTATTATATTTGGTAGCACCGGTTTTTAAATCTACCATCTTTCATCTCTTATCCTTTATCAAGTTTTTTCCCGTAAACCCCAGGCCTCTTAATCCCTCACAGAAAGAGACATGAAACAATTTTACAGGCCTTGTAAACACTTTAATCGTTCAGAACAAGTATATCTATCTTATCGAAGATCCCCAACAAATAAACTTGAAATTGGATAATTATCTGATATCCTGTAATACAGAAGGACATTTTAAGACGTCAGGGCTTAAGAGCCCCATTGATTACCTTCTTTCCCAAGGGCTCATGGAGAATAAGCCTGGCTTATAAAATTACTT
>CP070788.1:1979459-2003574 GCA_020346765.1 Nitrospiraceae bacterium | reverse complement strand
TCAATGTTCTCTCCCTGTCCAGCCCGATCAGGCTGCCCAGCGCCGCTAATGCCTCATCGCTCATGGATATGTCTTCCCTCACTGCAGTGATGTCAAAGGAGGGAACGTTTTTCACGAGAGGATTCCCGCTCCTGTCGTATATAATGCCCCGTGGCGGGAGAATGTGGAGAACGCGCTGCCTGTTCCGTTCATCGATTGCCCGGTATTCGTTCCCCCTTATCACCTGAAGATACCAGAGCCTGAGAATAAACAGGCCCGTCACAATCATGATCAGGTATAAAGCGATGGTTATCCTTTTTTCCATTTCACTGGCCTTCAATCACTGGTCTGCTGGTTTCGTTCACTACCGGTATCCCCTGTCCGGTCTGAAAAGAGGATAGAGCGCTATTGAAGCAAGTACGGTATAGACCACCTCCAGGAGGGACAACAACGAAGACCGGCTATCAAAGGAAACTCGGGAAAAGGTTTCGAAGATCAGATAGACGAGCGCAATGTTTACCACTGCGAAGAAGGTCACAACAATTGTATTGATAATGATGTTCCACTGAAACAGCTGCTCCCTGACTGCACCGATTACAAAACCCGCCACCGATTTGCTGATGATGTGGGGACCCAGAACAAACCCGCAGGCAATGTCCATGACCAGCCCGGAGAGCGCCCCGTACGTCATTCCTTTAAGCTGACCGTACCTCAGCGCAAAAAAGCAGACGAGGATGAGCACCACGTCGGGCTTTGTCCCCGTGAAAAAAACCGCCTGGGCAGTAAGGGCGGCGTAGCTCATCAGCAGATACAGGACAAGGGGCTTCATCGTTTCAGTATGGCAAGTTCTTCAACCTCTGAGAGGTCCTGAGCAGGAACAACACTGACCTGCTGAAATATCTCGCCTCCCTCCCTGTCAATATCAGAAACATGGCCAATGAGCAGCCCTTCGGGATAGATACCGTCAAGACCTGAGGTGATGACCGGCTCTCCAATGGCAACGTCAATGTCCTTGGCGATATATTTGAGGTAGCACTTGCGTTCTCCCGTGCCCTCGAGAATGCCTTCCGACCGGGAGGACTGAAGCCTGACGGCTACCGAGGAGTTGACATCGGTGATAAGGAGCAGGCTCGCCCCTTCGTCAAAGACCTGGTGAACCCTCCCCACAGGGCCGGCAGGTGTAACGGCAACCATGTCCCTGGCAATACCGTCATTGACCCCTTTGTCAATCCACAATGCCTGAAACCAGTTCGTGGGGTCACGGGCAAAAACCTCCGCCGATGCTACGTAGTCGGGCCTCTCCGTCTTCAGCTTGAGGATGTCTCTCAGCCTCTGGTTTTCCAGGCTGACTTCAATATATTGATTGATCTCCTGGTCAAATCCGTCGATCTTCCTCTTCAACGTCAGGTTTTCCTCCTCCTTGCCCACAATGAGGATGTACTTGTGTATCAGGTTTTCAGCTCCCCTGACAAGGGCGGTGGTGCCCTTTTGAATCAGCCGGAGAGGGTAAAGAGGAAAGTCGATGAGGCGGTCTTCACCTTTGATACTCTGGTATGTCAGCAGGCCGAACAGGGCAGCAAGAAAGAGAGCAAAAAGAAATACTTTTTTTTTTACCATCCCATGATTTCTGTTATAAGGCAACTCTTCTTAATATATCGAGGTCATCCAGCACGTCTCCGACGCCTTTGACAACAGCAAGCAGGGGGTCTTCAGCGACTATCACGGGAAGCCCGGTCTCATGCCGTATCAGCGAGTCCAAACCCCGCAGGAGTGCTCCACCTCCGGCCAGCACAATCCCCCGGTCAACGATATCCGATGCAAGTTCGGGAGGAGTGTTTTCAAGGGCGACCTTTATCGCGTTGACGATCACGGTAATCGTCTCGCTTATGGCCTCGCGGATCTCGTCCTCAAAAATGGTGATGGTCTTGGGAATGCCTGATACGAGATCCCTGCCCTTGATCTCCATGGATCTGTTTTCATCGTCGATCTTGTAGGCCGACCCGATCTGTCTCTTGATCAGCTCTGCCGTCCTGTCCCCGATAAGAATCCTCCCCTTGCTCTTGATATGATTGACGATGTCTTCATCCAGTTTGTCGCCGCCCATTCTCACGGCCTTGCTGTAGACAACGCCGTGCAGGGATATAACAGCCACGTCCGTGGTGCCGCCGCCGATGTCCACGATCATGTTTCCAGAAGGCTCTCCGATCGGAAGGCCCACGCCGAGGGCCGCGGCCATGGGCTCCTCAATGAGATAGATCTCCCGGGCGCCCGATGCCTGGGCCGCGTCTTTTACGGCCCGCTGCTCCACCTGGGTGATGCCCGAGGGCACGCCAATGGCAATCCGGGGCGAGATAAAGCTCTTCCTGTTATGCACCTTCCTGATAAAGTACTTGAGCATCTCTCCCGTTTTATCGAAGTCTGCGATGACCCCTTCCTTCAGAGGCCTCATGGCCGTGATGTTCGCCGGAGTCCGGCCCAGCATCTTCTGGGCCTCCGTACCGACGGCTATCACCTTGTCCTTCTGTATGGCCACAACAGAAGGCTCATTGCAGACAATTCCCTTGCCCTTTACAAAGACGAGTGTGTTCGCCGTGCCGAGGTCAACGGCAAGATCACTCGAAAACCATCCCAATATCTTACTAAACATTTATTCCCCCAGTTTCTCCTGAACAACACGGGTTTTTGCAAGATCATCTCCCAGTCTCATTCCTTCTTCACTTCCCAGTATCACAAGAGATTCAAACAGAACAATCCCCGCAACAACAATAAAAGAAAGCAGCCATCCGATCAGGGGAATCGCCCCCAGAATTCCGTACAGGAGGTATCCTACGGCAAAGGGGGCATTCCTGATAATCGAGTCCCTGATGCCGCAGGGCGCCCTGGTCCCCGCGCTCCGGGATACGATTACCTTCAGTCCCAAAAGCCTCTTCCCCGCGCTCCTGCCTTCAAAGAGTCCGTCGGCAATAAGCAGGTAGGCAAGGCCCGCAAGATACCCGGCCTTGGGAATGATCTCATACAGCGCAATTACAATGATGAAGTCGATTGACTTGGCTATTGTCCTGTTTAACAGGTCGGCGCCGGTTGATTCCCGCTGCGCTTCAGCTGACTGGTCATCGAGAGATTCGGGAGTATTCATATAATATTCCATCCAATACTACCAGATAGCCTGCCTTATTTCAATAAGTGCAGACCGTAAGATTCGTGCCCTGTCCAGTCACCCCGGTTCCTGGCATTGCCGCATATGCGGCAGACGTCACAGTCCCCGGTACGGCCAATGCCTGTTCTCCACGGTTACGGCAGGTTAATGGGCATTCCCCTTCCCCGTTTAAGGGCGTCTATCAGCTTCTCGGCATATCGTTCTTCGACCTTGAATCCCAGGCGGCGCGCGTCCCTTCGGGCTGCAGCAAAGGCCTTCCCTGCCCTTGCCGTCTCTCCCCGGAGAAAGGCAAGCTCGCCTTCGCCGAGAATGCAGTACAGGGCGCCGCGCGGGTCCTTCGTCTGGTTGAAAAAAGCAGCCGATGCCCGGAACATTTTCATCGACCTTTCCGAACTGCCAAGCATCTTGTAGGTCGTCCCCACGCTCCAGAGCGTATAGGCATAGCTGACCCTGTCGCCGATTTTTTTGTACAATGTCTCTGCTTCCTTAAAGAAGGCCAGCGCACCAGTGTAATCGCCATGCATCCTTGCGGCATTACCCAGCCCGCAATAGGAGTAGGCAATGCCAAAGGCATCCCCGAGGCGGGTAAACATCCTGTTTGCCATCAGGTAATACCGCCTCGAATCATTGAACCTCCCCGCCACACGTGAGCTGCCTCCGAGGCCGCAATAGGAATAGGCCACACCCGCCCGGTCCCTGAGTTTCCGGAACATCTCCAGGGATTCCTTAAAGGCCGTCAATGCTCGGGGTATGTCTCCTTTTATCCTCAGCGCACCGGCTCGTGCCCAGCGGGAGAAGGCCTCTCCCCTCCGGTCCCCCATTGCCTGGTACAGCCGTGAGGCCCTGTCAATGAGGCCCAGTGCCGTACGCCAGTCTCCAAGGGCCCGCTCGCTAAGCCCCATCCCCACCACGGCATCAGCCTCGGATGCCCTGTCATCAAGGACCCTGGCAAGGTCAAACCCCTGAGTGTAACAGTCCCTGGCACCGGTAAAGTCCCCCTGCGCCCTGAGCGTATCACCCAGGGACAGATAACAGTCAAGGATACATGACGTGTCCTGTCTTCTTTTGCATTCAGCGAGAGCCCTGTTGTAATACCGGAGGGCCTTCCCGTACTCGGTTCGCTTCCTGCAGTCCTCGGCCTTCTGGAAGTACTCCTCTCCCTCCCTCATTACCCTGTCACCGGCACCTTTCCCTGACAATCCTCACCGTCTCAGGATAATTTCCTGAGTTGTAGAAGGCGCTGCCCATGACCACAATATCGGCCCCTGCCTCCACGACAGCGGCAACATTGTCGATATTGATCCCCCCGTCAACCTCGATCTCAACGGTATTGCCTCCCGAGTCAATGAGCTGCCTGAGCTGTCTTATCTTGCCGAGGGCCTCGGGGATAAATTTCTGTCCGCCGAAGCCGGGGTTTACTGACATGATCAGTACCATGTCAATATACGGCAGGATCATCTCGAGCTGTCTGACGGGCGTGGCCGGGTTGAGAGAGACCGCGGCCCTGACGCCGCACTCCCTTATACTCTGGATGGTCCTGTGCAGATGGACCGATGCCTCTTCATGGACCGTAATAATGTCAGCACCGCTGTCGGCAAAGTCCCTGATATAGGCATCAGGGTCCTCGATCATCAGGTGCACGTCAAGGGGTCGGGTTGCCACCTTTTTTATGGAGCGCACCACGGGTGCTCCAATCGTTATGTTCGGTACGAAGTGTCCGTCCATGACATCCACATGAATCATGTCAGCACCCGCCTGTTCGGCAGCCGCTATCTCTTCGCCGAGCCTGGCAAAATCGGCTGACAATATCGACGGCGCTATTTTTACCATAAGACCTCCCTTGAAAAAGCTTCACTCTTCAATTTCACATCCCTCACTGTACAATTATTATTTCCTTTCAAAACCACATCCCCCATCCGCGGCCCAGTTTTACCTCCACAACGCCTCCTTTTTCAATGACAGCGCCGGCCTCCGGCTTCTGGAATATGACCTTGCTGCCCCTCTCCTTCTCAACCAGGGTAATGCCCATCTGGGCGGCCAGTTCCCGGGCATCGTCAATAGACATATTGACAAATGAGGGACAGCGGTAGGACAGGCTGTAGGCACCAAGGCTGGCAAGGAGGTTGATTTCATTGACCGTTATGTTCCCTGACAGGGGCCTCTGGGCTATGATCCGGCCCTTTTCAACGGAATCGGAATGCACCCAAGTGACCTTCCGCATTCTGATGCCAAGATTGTCCAATGTCAGTTTTGCCTCATCAAGAAGCTGCCCTTCAAAAGAGGGCATGGAGTACACCTCCCGGGGCCTGCTTACCGTCACTTCCACTGTGCTGCCAGGCCTTATCTTTTCTCCCGGCTTTATGGTCTGCCTCACCACATGATCCTCAGGAACGGCATCGGTGGCCTCGGTGCCCCCGATGCTCAGAAGAAGCTTTCTCTCCTTCAGAAGTTCCGTCGCCCCGGAAATGCTTTTTCCTTCCAGCTGGGGTACCACACCAGTTTTGTCAAAGTCGACTATCCTGAAAACAAGGTAGGCCACGGCAGCACCGAGTGCAACAAATCCGATGAAGTAAAACAGTATCCTGAAGACATTTCTCATGCTCCTGCAGCTCTCCCGCTTTCATCCCCTGAATCAAAGATCATTCCCGCCGCAATTGTTCTCCCCTGCAGATAGGCACGGACATTCATCACCGGCTTGCCCGCAGGCTGTATCTCCAGGATAGATAGCCCCCCCCTGCCGGTGTGTACCACCAGCCGGTCCCTGGAAACTGTACTGATGACGCCGGGATTTCCGCTTTCACCGTCTTCTGGCATTGCCATCAGTATCCTGGTCCTCTCCCCGTTGAGAAAGGAGTATGCACCCGGCCAGGGGTTCATCCCCCGTATCATGTTGTGCAGCTCACTGGCCGGCCTGCTCCAGTGGATAAGCCCGTCAGTCTTTTTCAGCATTGGTGCGTAGGAAGCCTCTCCGGCCTGGGGAACCGGACTGAGGTCGCCCCGCTCCAGACCCTGCAGTGTTGGGCCGAGAAGGCCGGCCCCGATCTCTGAAAGCCTCTGTGAGAGGGTGCCCGCGGTATCCTCAGGACGTATCTCCGTCTCCCTCTGCATAAACACCGGCCCTGTATCTATTCCCTCATCCATCATCATCATGGTAATGCCCGTCTTTTTGTCGCCGTTTATGACCGCCCAGTTAATGGGGGCTGCACCCCGGTATTTGGGCAGGAGCGATGCGTGAATGTTAACGCATCCCAGCGGCGGCAAATGAATAATATCCGCCGGGAGAATCTGACCGTAGGCTGCGACCACAATAACTGACGGCCGCAGCTCCTTCAGGCCGGCAATAAATTCGGCGCTCCTCACCCTCACAGGCTGGACCGCCCTGATGCCGGCCGCCTCTGCCGCAGCCTTCACGGCGCATGGCGTCATCTTTCTTCCGCGACCGCTTTGCCTGTCCGGCTGTGTTACCGCCGCCAGCACTTCATGGCCTGCTGAGCACAGAGCCTCAAAAGGTTTTACGGCGAAATCCGGGGTGCCAAAGTACACTATCCTGAGCATCGTTTTCCTTATGGCGGTCTTCCCCCTGCCATATCATGAGGTGCCGCCGTCTTTAACGTTACATCAAGCAAATCCAAAATTACAATAAATTCCGGACGGTGCGGCTCCTTCGCGGAAAAAGTCTCCTGATGATTCCTTGGTTCTGCGTAATCTGGCGGTATGTGGAAGGCAGTAACTGCCCAGTATCCGGTAATCAACCGGGGCGGGTTTTTACTTCCTGCTGAGTTCGTGCTCCCGGGAGTAGCGCTTCCTGAAAAATTCCCGCTTGATTCTGCCGATCCGGTCAATGAGAAGAACCCCGTTCAGGTGATCAATCTCATGCTGGAGGGCACGGGCCAGGAGCCCCTCGGCATCAATTTCAAAAGACTTCCCCTCTCTGTCAAAGGCCTTGACTTTTACGCGGTCAGCCCTGGTCACCATGGTGGTGTACTCGGGGATGCTCAGGCACCCTTCATCGGAGCTGATCTCACCCTGGGCGGAAACAATTTCCGGGTTGATCAGGACTATCAAAGAACTCTTCTCTTCCCGGGAACTAATGTCAATGACAGTGACCTGCCTGGATACACCGACCTGGTTTGCCGCAAGCCCGATACCCGGTGCGTCGTACATGGTTTCAATCATGTCGTCAATGAGCTTCTGCAGATCAGCGTCAAAATCACAGACCGGCTGTGTTTTTCCCCTGAGCACCTTCTCAGGGTATTTTTTGATTTCCCGTATTCCCATATTTTTAATTTAACCCCTTTCCGGAAAAATAACAAGTCGCGCCGGCGTACACCAGAGCAGCACCAGCGCCGCAGGAGCAACTCACTTTGTTTTCTGTTGTATATTATCGCGTGCAAAGATTAAAATAAAAAGAGGCAGCGTCCGTCAAGCAGCTGCCTGTACCGAAGAGAGGAGCAGGTTCTGTCAGCCAATGAGAAAAAAGATAGTACTTTCACTCTTTGCCCTCCTCATATTTTTCTCTGCGGGGTCAGTGCTGGGTGTGCTTTACTTAACTAATACCACCTCCGAGCTGAAACGGTTGATAGAGCTCTACCAGGTCGAAGAGCTGCGGCGGTCTCTCATCATCAGCATTCAGACAGTTCAGAACCACCTGCATACCGCTCACACGGAGTTCGCAGGGGAGCTTGACGCCATCGTTCAGAACGTGCTCACCATGGAGGAGGCCTCGGCAAAGTGCTCATCCTGCCATCACCCCCGGGACCTTTCCGCCAGGATTGTGCAGATGCAGTCCCTCATGAAGGATTATCAAACCCATTTGAGCTATGTCCTGACGGCACGGGCCAATACGAAGCGGCTCTCTGATCTCAGGGAAGATGCGGCCCTGCTGGGGAATCAGCTCGTGTCCGTCACGGAACAGATGTCTCACAGTGCCAGCATGAGCCTCGGCGAAAAAACAGAGAAGGCAATGGCAAACATCAGCGATGTCAAAATCATTCTCATGGCAACAGTCCTGGCCACGACCATCCTCGGTGTGATCGTGGCAGTAAGGCTCACCAGATCCGTAACCCGCCCCGTAAAGGCCATCCTGGACACGACACGGCTGATCGCTTCAGGACAGTACGGAGCAACCATTGCCTTTCAGGACAGGACAGAGTTCGGTGAACTGGCCAAGCATTTCAACACCATGAGCACAGCCGTAAAAGAGGGATATGAGACCATCCGCGAGGAAGTAACGGAACGGAGGCAGACCGAGGAGGCGCTGCGGCAGAGTGAGGAGAAGTTCAGGACATTCTTCGAGATGTCACCCACAGGCATCATGATATACCCTGTTGACAAAGAGCCATTTAACAGGAGACTTTCCTTCGCCACATTCAACGTGGCCTATCACCGGTTCTTCGGGTACACGCGGGAGGAGCTCGAGAGTAAAACGATTGCGGAAATTTCCCTGCCTGAAGACCTTCTGAAAAACATCGCCCTTTCCCGGGAACTCATGGAGGGAAAGCGGAGCAACTACCAGATGGAAAAGCGATATATGAGAAAAGACGGATCAACGGTCTGGGGGTACATCAGCACCACGCTCCTGCCGAATCCCGGGGGGAAGCCGGGCCATATCATGACCATTCTCACAGACATCACTGAGCGCAAGAAAATCGAGGAGGAGCACCTTAAAATCCAGAAGCTGGAATCCCTGGGGATACTGGCAGGCGGGATCGCCCATGACTTCAATAATATTCTGACAACGATCGTCGGCAATATCACCCTGGCAAAAATGTCCTCTCCTCATAACAGGCCGGGTGGGGATATCCTTGCCGATGCCGAGGAGGCATGCCGCCGTGCCCGGGACCTTACAGTTCAGCTCCTGACATTTTCCCGGGGGGGTGCTCCCATAAAGAAAATCACCTCTATCGCCGGACAGCTGCGGGATTCCGCCCGCTTCGTACTCCGGGGGACCAATGTGAACTGCCGGTTATCCATCGCCGATGACCTCTGGCCCGTAGACATTGATGAAGGGCAGATCAACCAGGTGATCTTCAACCTGATCATCAACGCCAGTCAGGCCATGCACGGAGGAGGCACAGTCGATATTTCTGCGGAAAACACCCGCGTTTCGGGTGACGGCCATTTGCAGCTCAGCAGAAGCGACTATGTGAAAATCACTGTCAGGGACCAGGGGGTGGGTATTCCTCAGGAGAATCTTTCAAAAATTTTCGACCCCTATTTTACCACGAAGCAGTCGGGAAGCGGCCTGGGCCTGGCGAGTACCTACGCGATCATAAAGAACCATGACGGCTATATTGATGTGGAATCAGAACCCGGAAGGGGATCGGCTTTTTACGTCTTTCTGCCCGCGGCCGTCGGTCGCTCCCTTGTCAGGAAGGCCGGGAAGAACGACATTCTTCCCGGTGAAGGCAAGGTACTGCTCATGGATGACGACGCCAACATCTTGTCCACTGTCAGCAGGACGCTCATCAAGATCGGCTACCGCGTTGAAATCGCAAGGGACGGGTCTGAAGCCATCAGCCTGTACCAGCAGGCACTGTCATCCTCTGAGCCCTTTGACGCAATCATTATGGACCTGACCATCCGCGACGGGATGGGGGGACGGGAAGCCATGGGGGAAATCATGAGGATCGACCCGAAAGCAAAAGTCATTGTGTCTAGCGGGTATTCAACGGATACGATCATGGCAAATTACCAGGAATATGGATTCTGCGGAGTGATCACAAAGCCCTATCAGATAGAGGCCCTGAGCGAATTACTGCAAAAAGTCATTTCCCAGCATATCTGAACCCTTTCACCTGCCCGGATCCCGCAGGTAATTCAGCCATAGCGGCAGATCCGATTCAGTAATGCGTCGTTCCCTCCGTTTTGCCGTGCTATTGGTGTATAATGGTACTGAAATCAAACTGAGCATAAAGGAGAACCCCATGGAAGGCAACAGAACCGTCATTATTGCAGCAGTCATAACATTAATCATCGGCATCCTGTTCGGTTACAATCTCAAGGGGAGTCCGGACAGGAAAGCAGATCTGAAGGAGCTGCTCAGTCAGGCCCACAGCGGCATTGAACAGCTTCAGAAGGAAAACGAAGAACTGAAGGGCCGGCTTGAGGGCTTCAGCAAGAAAGGCGACAACGGCAAGCTCACGGCCCTTGAAGCAGAGCTTAATAAGGCAGAGCAGGACAATGAGAGTCTGAAAAGCGAACTGGCAGGACTGAGGGCACAGCTGGGAGAGATGGAGTCGAAGCTGAAATCCGAGGCTGAGTATGCCGCTGGCATGGAAAAAATGAAGCAGCGCATCAGTGATCTTGAACAGGAAAAGGGTGAATTGATCCAGCTTCTCGATAAAATCAGCTCGCTCACAAAACAGCCGGTTCAGTCAGCCCCTGAACAGACCCGTTAGAGGAAAGCGGGCACAGTAAAAACTGACATGACGTGTATGACCAGATATTCCGTTTTCATGGTATTCCTGATTCTGTTCTCCGGGTGCGCATCCTTCGAAAGTTCGCTGGAGCGGCGTGCAGAACTTTTTGAAGTGGCGAGCCGTGATTTTGAATACGCAGTGCGGTGGGGTTACTACGAGCACGCCTATGATTACATCAGGAACAACGGGACGGATCAGAAACGCCCCGATTTTGACCTGCTCCGCAGCATCAGGGTTTCCACCTACGAAGTCCTGAAGAGTACCATTTCAGCCAACGAACTGCAGGCAATGCAGTCCCTGGAGATCAGGTACTACCACATAAACACCCTGGTCGAGAAGACTCTCCTCCATGAACTGCGGTGGGAATATGACCGGGAAGCGAAAAAATGGCAGATCGCAGGAGAATTTCCTCCGTTGCGGTAGAGTTCTCCATTCACATTTAATATCCCCGTCTGTGTCTATTGACTTCCCGGGCCCTGAAAGCCTCATAACGATCATCCCCCTGCCGGTGTTGCCTCATCCCGTGTCTCCGGCGTGCACGTATCAGTGCCTTTCACAGTACTCGTGATATTCCTGCTCGTCATTCACGCGCCACAGGTCATGTCTGGCACCGTGAATGTTCTCAACCGCAAGCATTGCCGTGTACATTGAGTGGTCCTGGTTATTGTACCGGTGCAGGCCGTTTCGCCCTACGAGATGAAGATTTCCAAAGCCGTCGAGAAACTTCTTCAGAATGTCCAGCATCATGCGGTACTGCGAGTCATACGCAGGGTACGCCTTGGGCATGCGGACGACACAGCCGTCTGCCACATCAGCAGGGTCAAGGAGTCCTATCATCCCCACCTCTTTCTTCCCCAGTTCGATCAGAGCCCGGTCCTCCATGCTCCAGATATCATCCCCTTCGGAGCAGAAGTATTCCAGCCCTATGCAGGATTTCATCCGGTCCGGGACCATGTCGGGGCTCCAGTTTTTGAAGTTCTGGACTCTGCCGAGCCGTACCAGGGGATCATGGATATATATCCAGTTGTCAGGAAAAAGCTCGGGCCTGTTAACAACAAGGGCTACCGTAAGGAAGTCGCGGTAACTGAGGTTATTGGCCGCAGTAAGCACTTCGGCGGGAACTGCCGGCCTGAATTTCTGTATCAGCTCTCTCAGGGGCATACTGCTAATAAACTCCGCTCCGGTAATCACTTCCCTTTCTCCCCGGGACATGACTTCCACGGCGGTTATTCTCTGCTCTTCCCGGTCCCAGAACACCTTCTGGACCTCACGCCCGAGATCAACCATTGAACCTCGCTCATGAACGATCCGGGACACGGCCTGCCACATCATCCCGGGACCCAGCCGTGGGTAATCAAAGGAATCTATCAGGGTTTTCGCAACATTCCTGGCCTTGCTTCGCTGTTTTTTGAGCAGGGCGCTCCCGAGTGCACTCAGGAGCGAGAGCCCCTTGATCCGCTGCGCAGCCCACTCAGCCCTTATTTCAGTGCAGGGCATACCCCAGACTTTTTCCGTGTAGGTCTTGAAGAAAATGTTGTACAACCTCCTGCCGAACCTGTTCGTAACCCACTGCTCAAAGGTGTCCTCCTTTTTATGAGGGAACAGATGCGCATGAAGATAACTCATGATAATCAGTGTGCTATTCCACAGGCCGAGGCCCTGCAAAGCGTTCATGGGACGGATAGGGTAGAAAAAGAACTTCTTGTTGTAATAAATTCGGGAAAGCCGCTTCCGGTGCAGGAGGTCTTCCCGGAGGACTTCCTGCCACATGTCCCTCGCTGCATCTATCTTGGTAAAAAAGCGGTGGCCGCCGATGTCAAAGAGATTATCCTTGAAGCTCACCGTTCGCGAGATCCCGCCTACTACGAGGTCCTTCTCCAGCACAAGAGATGTCCTTCCCTTCTTGCACAGGTGATACGCAGCGGTCAGGCCTGCCGGGCCCGCACCGATGATCACGACTGGATCGTTTCCACGGCTTTTAACAGAGGCTTCCATGTTTTCCAGGATGTACCGGGGGGTTCTCAGTGCAGGGTCACATCACCTGACCCTGCCAAATATCTTCTTTCCGGAAATATAGTGTACAGGAAGCAGCATCATCCACGCACGGACCCGCTCCTGCCCCTCATAATTTATACCACATACATCACAGGATTTCACGCGGGGCCATTCCCGCCCTGGCTCAGGAGCCTTTCAGCTTTGCACTCACCCTGGCCAGCTTTTTCCTGAGCTCTTCAGCAGCATCAAGGGAAGGCTCCCGGTCCACTGCTGCCCCGCCGGGATGTTTTTTACCCCCTGATGCCTGATGCTCAAGCCGGGACAGGCGTTCGGAAAGGGCGCTCACATCAGCGGCCGACGATTTGTCAAGCACATCCGATACCTGGTCCGCCAGGATGCTGACCTGACGGGACAGGGCGGCGATATCACGAAGGCATTTTTTCATGCTCTCTTCCAGACGGATGATCCTCAAGGCCATGTCCCCTGCCAGCTGTTCGCCTCTGCCATGCCCCTGCGTCGGTCCCGGATCAGGGACGCCCTGTTCAACGGCAGCGTTCCAGCCATCCCGCGATTCGAGATCCCTGATAACGTCCCGGACAGTCTCCGCAGTTACCTCGCTCCTCCCTTCCACAAAGGAAGACAGCAGCGCCAGGTCGCAGAGGATATTAATAAGCCGCGGGATCCCCCTGCTGAATTTGTAGATGAGTTCGGCCATCTCACCCTGAAACCGTATGGCCTTCTGGTTCCCTGCAACCGCAAGACGGTGCCTGATATATTTGACGGTTTCATCAATTGTCAGAGGGTTGATGTGATAACTGATATTGATCCGCTGCCTGAGCTGCATCATTTCAGGGAGCATGAGCGACCTGTTCAGCTCAGGCTGTCCCACGAGAATTATCTGAAGGAGTTTAGCCCGGTCCGTTTCCAGGTTTGACAGGAGGCGGATCTCTTCCAGCAGTTCAAGTGACAGGTTCTGCGCCTCGTCAATAAGGAGGATCGCCTGCCGCTTCCGGGCATACTGCTCAATCAGGAAATCATTGAGCTCGCTCAGCAGCGCCGTCTTGCTTTTTCCTACCACAACAAGGCCGAAGTCTTCGTTGATCATCGAGATGAGCTGTTCAGAAGATACCTTGGTATTATTGATCCGGGACAGTTTTATTGCCGAGGAAAGGTTTTTGATAAGGTTTCTGATGATCGTGGTCTTGCCCGAACCGATTTCCCCGGTAAGCAGGATAAAGCCGATCTTTTCCTGGATTCCGTAATCCAGGTAGGTGATTGCCTTCTTATGGGTGCTGCTCTGATAGAGAAACTCCGGATTGGGGAGAAGTTCAAAGGGCTTGCAGGTGAATGAAAAATGTTTTTCATACATGGCAGCTACCTGAGATAAACCCTGCTGCCGCCGCATCCTGCCCTGTTTCCAGCGCAGGAGCAAAGGCATTCCCGGGCATATTCCCTGAATTAACCATCCTGTTCAATTGTATCTCTCTATGATAAAGGTTGGGGGACAGATCTTCAACAGGCATCGATTTTCTTGAGGGCACCCGAAAAGATGGCCACAGAAAACAGAACCCGCAGGCCATACCTGGTCAAAAAAGTCCTCCGGGGGAAAAAGGGAGAATTCAGTACGAGGCCTGGCCCAGCCCGGTGGCCCCTACCCCGCCACCCAAAGCCATCCTCTTATCTCCCGTCACTATTGCCGTCACCCCCGTTGAGATCTTCATATACCGAGGGGTTGCTCACGGACAAATCCTGCTCCATTTTTTCTATGACCGCGAGATAGGGCGTTCTGATGCCCCGGAAATCAACGGGGTCACCGATTGCCTCAAAGGAAAAACCGAACTTTTGAAGGAGAATGACTATGCCCTTGGTCATGATTGAGTACCAGTGGGAAATCTGCCTCCGCCTGCTCTCCTGATACATGGCCCGGTACAGGCTGAACACGACCTCATGCCTCCTTCTCCTGTCCGTATACGGTTCTATCTGCCTCCTGGGGGACCGCCCCCGGTACCGGTCATCGGCCCGTCTGCTGAAGTTATTGGGAGGCTGGTATGACGCGGGATAATGAAAGCTTCCAATGCTCCGTCTCTCCTCGTCAGGGCCGTAAATGTATTTGTCCTCCGCCCTTCTCCGGTAGTCCCGGTGCACCACCAACCGTGAGACTTCGGCTATGGAATTCCTTGGCAGGTCACTGGTGTTGATATCCAGCTCGCAGTACTTTTCCGCGGGAAATCCTTCCGGCGAGTTGAGGATCAGACTGACTGCACCGACAATTTTTTCTCTGTCGCCCCTGACAGCAAAGTGCAGGGAATGCTTATCATAGACATCTGTGACGCGTTCATCGGGATAGTCGTCCGGCTTCTCAAATCCCCACTCATAGCAGAAGACCTTGTAGCGCAGCCGGTAAATCTCATCCAGGTCTTTTTCGTCGGTGACAGGGTACGCTGTCAGTGACATATGAACCTCTCCCTTATCATGTATTACTGTGCGGCACACCAGAACCCGGGGGTTGCATGCAACATTGCGTATGTGTTCAGATTACAAGGCAGATCAAGCTCCTGAAACTAAAGCCGGTGCGTGCAACCAGCATTATCCCCTGCCTGAAAAAACTCATTACCTTAACATATTCCTGTGACATGGTAAAAGCGGCACGCCCGGAAACTGTGTCATGACTCGCTCTTATCTAATACGGAAAAATGTGCCTCAAACTTTAAGGCAACCTCAACAGGCCAAAACAGAGCAGGCAATATTATGGAAATCTAGGGCGTTATTTGCCCGACTGTCTTCCGTCTGGTGGTGACACCATGGAGAAAGACAGCAAACATGCCGATGGCATGCAACTTGCGATTCCACTGGCGGACATGGTTGAGGAAGCACCGCACTGATATTCACAAAAGATCCGTTGATTCACGTGCATGCTTATGAACGTATGTTTCGGGCCATATGCCGGTGAATATCGGCTTCGCCTGACAAAACAAGCGTGATGTTTTTTATAACCTAACATCATCGGGGACATGGGAAATAAGCGCTGGACAGAGGACATTCTCTCCAGTCCTGACCTCTATTCCCTTTATCTGGCAGTAACAGGCAAAATTTTGCTGACGTACCTGCAGGCTTAGACGCAGGGATCTCTCCCTGTGCATCAACAGGAGGCAGTGCGCTTTACTGGCACGGGCTTAATGCTGCCACGCCAGAATTGCGCCTGCGCGGCAAAAAAACATACCAGTAAAAGAAAGGTAAGAAAACCATGAAGAAAAGAACGATCATTTTTGTCACATTGATCATGGTCCTGGCGCTTGGTCGGATGTCTGAATCCGCACTTCACGACCGGGGCAACGGCCTCATTTACGATGATGGCCTGGACATCACGTGGATGGAAAATGCAAACTCAGCGGATATCACGATGACCTGGGATGATGCCATGGCCTGGGTAGATGCTCTCCTTTTCCAGGGATATCAGGACTGGCGGCTGCCGGCAAGCGACACATCGTGCACGGGGAGCGCATGCACCGGCAGCGAAATGGGGCACCTGTTTTTTATTGACGGCATAACCCCAGAAACACCGGGGCTGTTTTCAGACTTGAAGAACTACCTGTACTGGTCCGGGACAGAGGACCCCGCAGACAACGCCAATGCGTGGCGATTCAACTTCAGGTACGGCACCCAGGATGTAAACACCAAGACATCGGCACGGTATGTCTGGGCGGTGCGAGATGGAGACGTTACCCCCGCTGTTGCACCCGAACCGGTCAGCACCTTGCTGTTTCTCTCAGGCGGAGGCGTGCTGGCAACGCAGCGGCTCTGGAGGAAAAGGTATTCGATGACACAGTGATAAGGCCTGCATGCAGGCACGTACCATTTCGGACTCAACGAGGAGCTACTGACACAGAGGAGAGAGAGGATGCTTTCTCTCCTCTTTTTTTATGGAGCGGAACCACGGCAGGCCACTTACGGCAGATAGTCCTCCAGTGCTTCCTTCCAGGGCCTCAACTCGTACAATCCTTCAAGCTTCATCATCGTGTTGTTCAGCACGGAAAAGGCCGGCCGCCTGGCAGGCCTGTTGAACTGTTCCGATGTGGTGCGTCGTACCGTGGTGGCCACTGATTTCAGTCTGGCCACTTCAAGGGCAAACTCATACCAGGAGCAGTACGATGAGTTCGTGATGTGATAGGTCCCGTATCCCCTGCCGATGAGTTCCCTCAGTTTCAGCGCTAGGTCCCGCGTGCAGGTGGGAGACCCTACCTGGTCGTCTACCACATCCAGTTCTTCCCTTTCCGACATGAGCCTGATCACCGTGTCAACGAAATTTCGGCCGTTTTTCCCATAAAGCCAGGATGTTCTGACAATGTAAAACCTGTTCGTCAGAGACGAAACAAAGCGCTCTCCCATGAGCTTGGAGAGCCCGTACGCATTGACAGGGCTGGGAGGGTCCCACTCATCATAGGGTTCACCCTTTTCTCCGTCAAAAATATAGTCAGTGCTGATATACATGACAGGGCAGCGGACTTCTTCGCAGGCCATTGCAACATTCCTGGTTCCCGTTCCGTTGATGAGATATGCTTTTTCAGGATCCCGCTCGCTCCCGTCCACATCAGTGTATGCAGCAGCGTGAATCAGATAGTCTGGCCTTGCTTCCCGGACAGCGGCAACAGTCGCGTCAAGGTCCGTGACGTCAAAATCCTGAAGCGTAAATGGTACGGTCTCAGTGTCTCTGAACGCGGCCATAAGGTCGCTGCCCAGCATCCCGTCGGAACCCGTTATGGCGACCTTCACGCCCTGAGCCTCTCGCCGTACTGCGTTCTGTAATACTCCCGGTACTCACCTGACAGTATACGCTGCCACCACGCCTCATTGGCGCGGTACCACTCAATGGTGTTTTTGATACCCTCGCGAAAGTCCACCCTGGGGTTCCACCCCGTGTCACCCTCCAACCTGGCGGGATCGATTGCGTATCGCCGGTCGTGGCCTTTCCGGTCATGGACAAAGGTAATAAGGTCCAGCAGCCTGCCTTCATCGACACCACGCACTTCGGCCACCTCTTTCAGTATCATTTTCACGAGGTCAATGTTTGTCCGCTCGTTCCGAGCTCCGATATTGTAAACCTCTCCTGCCCTGCCCCTGTGAAAAACAGCATCAACCGCCCTGCAGTGGTCCACGACGTGGATCCAGTCCCGCACATTCATCCCGTCGCCGTACACGGGAACGGGCTTGTCACTGAGCCCGTTCAGAATGACAAGGGGGATAAGCTTCTCCGGGAACTGGAAGGGGCCATAATTATTGGAGCACCTCGTGATCATCGCCTTGACGCCGTGGGTTTCCCCGAATGCCCTTACCAGAAGGTCTGACGATGCCTTACTCGCGGCATAGGGGCTGTTCGGGCGCAGCGGGGAATCCTCATGAAAAAATCCTTCCTCCGTTGACCCGTATACTTCATCGGTTGACACATGGAGAAAGACGCAGCCCCGTTGCCGAGCCTCCTCCAGGAGGGTGTATGTCCCCATGATATTTGTCTGTAAAAAAGGCTGGGCGTCCAGGATGCTTCTGTCCACATGGCTTTCAGCGGCAAAGTGGATGATTGCGTCAAAGGCAATTCCTCTGAGCAGATCACTGTTACAGATATCGCCCTTTACAAAGGAGTACCGGTCGGAGGACTCTATTTCCCTGAGGTTCTCAAGGTTGCCGGCGTAGGTCAGGCTGTCAATATTGACAATGTGGTACCCGGGATAGGCAGAGAGCATATGCCTGATAAAATTAGACGCGATGAATCCGGCCCCTCCGGTGACGAGTATCCGCATTCCTACCCCTCCATCCTGAAGGGGGAATCGGGATGATTCTCATAGCGCACTTCGTCAACGTCGTCTGCCTTGCCCCATCCCCGGTACAGCCGATCAGGCAGGTTTATGACCAGTCCGTCGTGTCCGCCCGTGTTTTTGTAGGCGTGCACAATGCCGGGAGGGATGACGGCCAGGGTAGGCAGATCGCCGATATCGATTACCCTGTGCTCCCCATAGGTAGGAGATCCTTCCCTGTTGTCCCAGACATAGAGCGTGAACCGCCCGATAAAACAGAAGCAGTCCGTCTGCTCCCTGTGCTCGTGGGGCCCGCGGGCGAGCCCGGGCTTTGTCATGGAGATATAGGACATGACTGGCCTCAGGTCCGTTTCATCATGCCGGATCATCTCCGCAAGCCAGCCCCGCTGGTCTTCATTGCGCGCCAATTCCCGAATTTCGAGGCCTTCCATACTGTTCTCGTGACGTTCCTCGCCCATTCCTGCTGCCAGGGGGACACCCGGGTAATTTCCCTCAACCGCTACACTTCCACTACCGAGTCATCACCAATCATAACCCGCAGCGCCTTATGGGTCTTGTTGTTCCTGAAAATCCTGACGCCTCTTCCAATGAGGCTCTCCTCCAGCCTCTCGATATCCCGCAGCTCACTGCCGTCCATGATAACGGAATGCTCCACGGAAGACTTGACGACCTTCGTGTTGTTCCCGATGCTCGTGTAGGGCCCGATAAAGGCATTTTCAATCAGGGCGTTCTCGCCGATTACCACAGGCCCCCGTATCTTGCTCTCCCGCACAAGAGAACCTTTTCCGATTGACACGCGGCCCAGGATACTGCTGTTGTCTACGTCGCCTTCAATGCTCTCCCTGAGCCACTCATCCAGGACGATCACATTCGCCGTGAGCATGTCATCTTTTTTCCCCGTGTCGAGCCACCACATTTCAAGAATAAAACTTTTTACGGAACATCCCATGGTAATGAGTTCCTGGATTGCGTCCGTTATTTCCAGTTCCCCCCGGAGCGAAGGGCTGATCTTTCCAATCGCTTCATGAATTTTCGGAGAAAAGAGGTAGATGCCCACGAGGGCCAGGTTCGAGGGAGGGACCTCTGGTTTTTCCACAAGCCTGATGACCTTTCCTTCAGGGGTTACTTCAGCAACGCCGAACTGCTTCGGGTTTTCCACCTCCTTGAGGAGAATCAGCGCCTCAGGAGACGTATCATTAAATTCCTGGACAAAGCGGTCAATGCCCGTTCCGATGAGGTTGTCGCCCAGATACATGACAAAGGATGAATCCCCCAGAAAAGGCCGCGCTGTTTTTATGGCATGGGCAAGGCCTCCAGGCACGTCCTGGACGATGTAGTGAATGGTGATGCCCCAGCGGCTTCCATCGCCGACTGCTGTCTGAATTTCCCTCCCCGTTTCAGGTGATATGATGATGCCCACATCACGAATCCCCGCATGGACAATATTGTCAATGCAGTAAAAAAGGATTGGTTTGTTTGCAACGGGAACGAGCTGCTTTGCTCCCGAATAGGTCAAGGGCCTCAGCCGTGTGCCTTTACCGCCGCTGAGAATAATTGCCTTCATATTCATTATAGTAGCCCAAAACCATTTGCAAATTCAATAAAATCCCGCCCATCACCTCAGGCTTCCCTGTCTTTTCCGGCTCGACCGGTTATGGACCATTTTCTCAATTCAGGTTTTCTGATCTTCCCGGTAGCGGTCTTGGGAAATTCATCGATAGAGAAAATTCTCCGGGGCATCTTGAACCGGGCAACATGCCCCCGGAGGTGCCTGAGGATTTCATCCTCTTCAGCATGCACGCCTTCCCGCGTTTTGATAAAGAGTACCGGTGTCTCAGAGCCCCTGCCGTCAGGAATCCCCACCATGGCGCACTCCTCAACAGAGGGGTGTTTCATGACCATGTCCTCAACCTGGCGGGGATACACATTCATGCCGTCGACGATGATGAGGTCCTTTTTCCTGTCAACGATAAACAGATAGCCGTCGTCGTCCATTCTGGCCATGTCGCCCGTGTGGAGCCATCCCCCTTTCAGGGCCGCTTCTGTTTCCTCCTTCAGATTGTAATAGCCCTGCATGACGTTCGGGCCCTTGACAAGAAGTTCTCCAGTATCGCCCGCACCGAGCGTATTGCCCTCCTCATCTATAATGGATACCTCGATACCGGGAAGCGGCAGCCCCACGGAGGCGGGCTTCCGCGGCCCCCTCAGGGGATTTACCGCCACGACAGGGGATGCCTCTGTCAGGCCGTACCCTTCTATGAGTGGCACCCTGAAGCGCTCTTCAAAGTTGCGCAGGGTGTCCTCGGGGAGAGCAGCAGCTCCTGATATGCAGGCCCTGAGGTTAAGGATAATCTTCAGAACATATTTCATATAGAAGGGCATCCTCTTCCGGGAGAGTATGTTATACACCGTGGGGACTCCGGCCAGGAGGGTGATCCTGTCCCTGATGATGCTTTTCACAACAAGCGAAAAGGGCTTCACTGACTTGAGCAGGACCACGCTGGCGCCTGAACAGAGGGGGACGAGAACACATGCCGTAAAGGTAAAGGAGTGAAAGAGGGGAAGAAAGACAAGGAACCTGTCCCTGTACGTCACCTCAAGGGCGCTGGCCGATGCCTCTGCGTTGGACAGAAGATTGCCGTGAGTCAGCATAGCGCCCTTGGGAAATCCAGTGGTCCCTGATGTGTACAGGAGCACTGCAAGGCCGCCTTCAGAGGCCCCCCGTTCTTCAGCCTCCCTCCGGGGAATGGCATCGAAGACAACGGGCTTCAGCCTCTGCAGCGCAGACCTGATCTTCTTCGCGTGGTACGCAAAGGCATCGTCGTGAATGAGGATTTCACATCCCGCATCATTGAGAATGTAGGATATTTCATCAGGGGTCAGAAAGGTGTTGACTGGCACGGCGATTCCCCCTGCCCTGAGTATCGCAAAGTAGGAGACGATGTATTCGGGGCAGTTTTCCATGAGGATCGCTACCCGCCCGCCCCGCTTCAGACCCAGCGAGATCAGGCCGCCCGTGCAGAGGGTCACCCGGTTGTCTACTTCCTGATAGGAAAGCCTTTCGCTGCCGAATTTGATAAGGGTAGTTGTCCTGCTTTTCCCGGCCCGGTATGACAGCAGCGTGCTCAGTGTCAAAAGCCCTGTTCCCTCCCTGACGGTATTGCATACTCTTTTACGGTAGTACTATCATATCACGCCTTTCCGACTGTTGCATGAAAAACCTGAATGCCTGCCGCAAACCCAGGCTTTTTTTGTATACTAAAGGGCATCACGTGTGATATGGGCGTAAGATTGCCTTTGAATGAGCTGAGGCCTTGCCCGGGACGGAAACCGTATAGCCATGGACCTTGACCGTTACCTGAAGAGACAGAAATCCGTCATTGACCGTTTTCTCAGCAGCTATATCGTGTCGAAAAAAAAGGACCGTCACTGCCCTGCCATCCTCTGTGAAGCCATGGAGTATGCCCTCATGGCCGGGGGGAAGAGGGTGAGGCCCATACTGGCCATAGCCGGCTATGAGGCCGCCGGCGGCACGTCCAGGACCATCATTCCCGTTGCAGCTTCCCTTGAGCTCATCCACACCTATTCTCTGATCCATGACGACCTTCCTGCCATGGATAATGATGATTTTCGGCGAAACAAGCCCACGACCCATAAGGTCTTCGGTGAAGGCATTGCTATTCTTGCCGGCGATGCCCTGCTCACCGATGCCTTTCATATTATTGCAGGTGTGAAGGCAGATCCTCAGGCCCTGCTCAGGGTAATCAGCGAGCTCTCCTATGGGGCCGGCCCCGGTGGAATGGTGGGGGGCCAGACCGTGGACCTTATCATGGAGGGGACTAGAGCAGGCAGGAAAGACCTCCTCTACATTCACACGCACAAGACAGGGGCGCTGATCCGTGCCTCCCTTCGCGTGGGCGGCATCATGGCAGGCTGCTCCCCTGCCAGGCTCGCTGCGTTGACAGCGTACGGGGAAAAGGTGGGTCTGGCCTTCCAGGTTGTCGATGATATCCTTGATGTAACGGGGTCAGCTGAAGAGATGGGCAAGTCCCCGGGTGCTGATGATGCGAGGGGAAAGAACACCTACCCTTCCACCTTCGGGCTTAAGAGGTCTCAGAGGATTGCCGAAAAACTCATCAGGGAATCTCTTGAATCAATACGCAGATTCGGCACCAGGGCCGGTCCGCTTGCAGCCATTGCCCGGTATATTATTTCACGGAGGAATTAACGTCAATTCCTCCGTGAGCCATAATCGTCTAAACGTGATATGATATATCCTGTGGTACCGGATCGGCCTGTTGCTGCCGGTAATGGCTTTGATCGGAAATTAGTCATGTGAGGAACAACGATGCTTCTGGAAAAAATTAAGAGTCCCCAGGATCTGAAAGTTTTTTCTGCTTCTGAGCTCAGGGAACTTGCCCGGGAGATGAGGGAACTCATCATTCAGACCGTGGCGACCAACGGGGGCCACCTGGCCTCCAACCTCGGTTCAATAGACCTTACCATCGCCCTTCATTATGTGTTCAACTCTCCCGAAGACAAGATCATCTGGGACGTGGGACACCAGGCCTATGCCCACAAGCTGCTCACCGGGCGATTCAACTCCTTTGCTACCATCAGAAAATACGAGGGCATCTCCGGCTTTCCAAAGATCGCCGAAAGCCCCCATGATGCCTTTGGAACAGGCCACAGTTCGACTTCCATCTCAGCGGCGCTGGGCATACTTGAGGGAAGAGACCATACCATGAAAAATTTTAAGGTCATCCCCGTCATAGGCGACGGGGCCCTGACAGCAGGGCTGGCCTTTGAGGGATTGAACCATGCCGGACACCTGAAGAAAAACCTCATCGTGATTCTCAATGATAATGAAATGTCCATCTCCCCGAATGTGGGGGCCCTTTCTGCCTATCTGAGACGGATCATGATGGGCGACCTGTACACGCGGTTCAAGAAGGAGACAAAGCTCTTTCTCGAACGCATTCCCGGCGTTGGCGAACCGGTCCTGAAGATCGCACAGAAGGCCGAGGACACGGTAAAGGGGCTTGTAGTCCCGGGGCTGCTCTTTGAAGAGCTGGGGTTTGAGTACGTCGGCCCTGTTGACGGCCACAGGATCGACGCCCTCATCGAGCTCATGGAGACCTTCAAAGACTTTCCGGGGCCGGTGCTCATTCACGCGATCACCAAAAAAGGTAAAGGTTATGAACCGGCGGAAAAAAGCCCCGGCATCTTTCATGGTATCGGCCCATTTGACATTGACACCGGTGAACCGCGGGCATCCTCAGCAAAGTCCTACAGTGAGATTTTCGGAAACTGCCTCACGAAACTCGCTGCTGATGACGGGCGCATTATCGCCATCACCGCCGCCATGACAGAAGGTACAGGGCTTTCTGAATTTGTCAGGACATTTCCAAAGAGGTTTTATGACGTTGGAATAGCCGAGCCCCATGCCGTAACCTTTGCGGCAGGCCTTGCAACTCAGGGGCTCAGGCCCGTGGTAGCCATATATTCAACGTTCCTGCAGAGGTCTTACGACGAAATCATTCACGACGTCTGCCTTCAGGACCTCCCCGTGCTCTTTGCCATTGACCGTGCCGGAATTGTGGGAGATGACGGGCCCACCCATAACGGGACCTTTGATCTTTCCTATCTCAGCCACATCCCCAACCTGATCGTCATGGCCCCCAAAGACGGGCACGAACTCCGGTGCATGCTGAAGTCCGCACTGTCCTTCAATAAACCTGCTGCCATCCGCTATC
>CP070788.1:1967807-1979359 GCA_020346765.1 Nitrospiraceae bacterium | reverse complement strand
TGGCGTGGGAGTTTGGAGTAGGAATCCGCGAGAAACCGGTGGGCCGCGTAGTTGCCGGGATCGGTGTTCACCGATTTCCAGCCCTCCACAAGGGCGAGCTGCTGAAACCCCAGGTCGCTGTATATGCGCGCCTGGGCAGCGCTGCGGGCAGCCAGGTCCTCATCGAGGAGGAGTTTCGACCGGTAAATCGCCCGGTTGTCATTGAGCGCGATTGCCTTTTGCATGTCCTTGAGGGCCTCCACCGGGCGGTTCATGGACTGCTTGCGGATGGCGTCGTAGAAAAAAGGCGTGGGGTCTTTCGGGTCAAGTTCCCTGGCCATGGCATACTGGTCCCCGGCAAAGTCCTCCTCTTTTTCTTCATAGTAGGCCTTGCCCAGGTAACTCCGGGCCAGGGAATTGCCGGGATCAAGGACTGCTGCAACCTCCAGGTCTGAACGCCCCTCTTCAAGCTTTCCCTCACGGATCTTTGCAAGGCCCAGGCCCATCCACGGCAAAGGGTCTGCCTGATCCAGCACAATGGCCTGTTCAAAGGCGTCCCGGGCATCGCCGGTTTTGACCTGCGTCAGATAGGAATACCCCAGTACCGTCTGGGTGCGGCTCAGGCGGGGGTTGAGGGCGGCGGCCTTCTCTGCTGCCTCAAGTGCCCTGTCCAGTTCGCCGAAGGACTGGTGCATCTCTGCCAGCCGCGCCCAGGCAAGGCTGTTTTCTGGCTCAAAGGCAACGGCATTTTTGCTGCTCATGAGTGCGCCCTTGAGGTCGAGCTTCGACTGCAGGACGTAGGACATGGCCATCTGCGCTGTCGTTGACCGGGGGTCTGCGGCAGCCGCACGTCCGGCAAGGCTCATGGCCTGTTCCTTGTCATTCTGCGCCACGGCGATGACTGACTGGAGCGCCAGGGCATCGCTGTTTTCTTCCCGCATCCCCAGCACCCGTGAAAGGTCCTCCTCTGCCTCATCAACACGGCCCACCGCAAGGAGGAGGGACGCCCGGTACAGATAGAAGCGGTGGTCAGGGACGCTTTCCTGTATTGGGTCCAGGCTCATAAAGGCCTTTGACAGGTCGCCTTCCCGGAAATGGCTGACTGATTCCCGGAGGGCGGACTGCCAGGGGGCACCTTCATCGGGTATGTCTGCTTCGCTCAGATCATAGAGGGGAAGGTAATAGAGGGCCCATCGCACGGAGTCCCGGGGCCGGGCAACGGTGTACGGCTCGGGTGGTTCGCCTGTCCGTGCCCTCGCTGACTGTCCCTTTTCAATAATCATGGGGCCCAGGTCATTGTGGGCCCTGATCGTCCCCTCAAAGACCGTAAGCAGCGTTTCCGTCCCGAGGACGCTGATGACAAACTCCGTTCCTTCCACTCCTGCATTCACAAAGGGTGTCTTCACTTCCAGTGTCTGTGGCGTGCGGCTCATGAAATGCACGATTCCCCTGAGAATATTGATCAGGGAAAACTCTGCCTTTTCCGGCTCCGTAAAGATGAGGCTTGTGCCCTGGTCGAGCTGGGCAAGGGTCCTGGCGGGAAGCTGGATTCCGGCCCGGCCATGTTTTGACACGGTGATCATGTCTCCGGGGCAGAGGACGTCATTGAGGCGAAGGGGCGATTCCTCGCCTGTGCTGCTTCGCCTGACCATCACGTCCCCCTGCACCTTGACCGCCTTACCTGCCCACTGCTCACAGGTCACCTCCGCGAACGCAGCATTCGTAATCAACATCTGTGCGCTGAGCAGCAGGGCACTGCTTACTGACATGATGAGAAACTGTTTCATGTTCTCCCCTCTCTCTTAAGGCATTATCCTGAATTCTTTATACCGGCACTGCCGGGGACATATCGTCCTGACAGACAGCGCCGCTCCAGGCTTCATCAGGCGGATGTGATTTATAGCTTTTGCACAGAGACGCGTAGCGCAGGGAAGGACCGTCGCCTCCGAATTCACTGATGATCCGGTCAAACTGCAGAGAAGCCTCATCCCAGGAACGGTTGTGGAAGGCGTCCAGTGCCTCTGAAAAAAGGTTACAGAGCCGTTTGTCCTCCGGTGACGCCCTGTCCACGGGGCAGAGCAGCTCATGAAGTTCAACGGCCTTTGATTTTCCCTTCAGCTCGAATCTGCCCACGTACCGGGTCAGAAACCCATGAAGACCTGCTGCCATATCACCCGAAACGAGGACCTGCGTGCCCAGGCACTTGTTCATTTCCTCTGCCCGCTGGGCAGTATTGACGGTATCGCCGAAGGAAATGTTTTTTCGCTGGTGGCGTGAGCCGATGTACCCCCGGGACGCTGGCCCGCAGTGCACGCCGATGCGTGAAGAAAGCTGTATGTCAGGATTTTCCGTGAGGGAGGAGACGGCCCGGGCAATATCAAGGGCGGCACGGCAGGCCCGCTGCCGCTCTTTTCCTGATGCGTGAGAGGGGCCGCGTATTTCCCATCGGGCAAGGAGGGCGTCGCCGGGGGCGCTCTCCAATACCCCTCCACGCCTCTCAATGATGCCGGACAGGAGGCTGAAGTAGCCCCCCATCAGATTCTTGAGTGAGTGGGGGTCCATGTTTTCCGAGAGTGATGTGAAGTCCCGGACGTCGGTGTAGAGATAAATTCCGTATCCGGTTCGCTCCCTGTCGATGGTCCTCATGACAGCGGCGCCGAAAAAGGCAAGGGGGGCCTGGAGCAGGGGAACGCTGAGAGGACACCAGATGTCCCAGTCCGCAAATGCCTGCCGGGCGGCCAGCGCATAGACAAGCCCTGCCCCGCAGATAGAGGCCAGCGGCAGCAGCACCTCCCGGGGGGACAGCACTGACGGGACAAGACGGTCCATAACAATGCCCGCAAAAAATCCCCAGAAAAAAATGATCGTGAACTGTAATCCCCTGCTCAGGGGCTGAAGGGGCCTGTCTTCAAGGATATTTGCAAATGCCGTGGCGGCAATCTCCACACCGCTGATGTCCACCCCGTTTGGCAGAGAGAACACGGTGCTGAAACTGTCATTTCTCTTCTCCGATTCCATGATTTCCGAAAGGCCAACAAAGACGGCCTTGCCGCGGAAATCAAACTGCTCACCGCTGTCAGCCGCGGATGTTCCTGGCTGTACTGCCTGGTAATAGGGAATGGTCTGTATTGTCCTGGGGGGGCCGTAGAAGTTGAGATAGGCAGATGCGGGGTCCTGGTACATCCTGATCATGGCTTTCACAAGATCGGTGCTTCCGGTTCGGGCCGGCGGGGCATGGGGGCCGGTAAGGGTTTCTGTGAGCCTGCTCCCAAGGGCAGGGTCTTTCTCGAAGGCCTCCCTCAGCGCTTTCATGGTACCCAGTGTTGCGGCTGAATTCATGAATGCCTCTTTATGAGGGGGGAGACTCTCCAGGGCATGGTGAGGCCCGTCCTCCCTGATCATGCGGACCAGGTCATCATAGGCGGACGAGGAGTACACCTGAAAGGCCGCGATGGGCAGCGTAGGGGCTCCTCCGCCGGCGGGCCTGAAGGTCCAGTACTGATTCACGCGGTGAGGATATTTGGGCAGGGGGAATCCGGCAACGGCGGCTGCGCTTCCCGCAAGCCGGGGAATGGGCCCCATGCGCTTTTCCCGGAGGACAGTATCAATTCTCTTCCCCTCCTTATCAACAAGCACCTCATGTCTCAGATATTCGGCGAGGACTACGTTTCCAGCCGAGCCCGCGGCCCGGGCAAAGAGGGCGTCATCATCTTCTGAGCGCGGTTCGTGAAAAAAGAGGTCAAAGACAATGACCGAGGCACCGCCTCGGGAAAGCCGCTCCGTAAGCACCCCGTGCAATGAACGGGGCCATGTGCCGGGGTCTTCATGAACAGAGAGCCTGGCCGCTGAGGTCCTGTCAATGCTCACCACGGCAACCTCGGGCGGGGCTGTTCTGGCCCCCCTGATTCTGAACAGGAGAAAGAGGTCCCAGCTTTCGTCAAGGTGAAAGGCCATGAATATCCCTCCCATGACAAGCCCGGCAATGCCGGTCATGATCCCCAGCGTGATTTGCTGACCGATACGGGTCATAAATACCGCTTACCTGCCGAGCCTGCTGCGAGTGAGCAATCGGCCCGGCACAGGAACTGACTTAGGGGAACAGAGAAAACGAGAACATTGTGTAGAGCTGTAACATCCCCCCTCCGGAATGGTTGACGGCCCCCCCCCGTACGCAACGACAATGATGCCCCCTGCCTGCCTTGATATGAACGAAGGGATAAAATGGACAAAAAACACCAGATGATATTACTTATCACGAAAAAAAATCTTTGTCAAGTCCGAAGGGCAATTAAACTCCGGAATGATGCCGGCAGTTACAATGAGGGGGCGCTTATAAAGAAGGGGGCACAGGGCCTGTTGTGGGACGGGGACGCCCCGGGGAAGCAGATACAGCGGCCCCTGCGTATTAATCGAAATGGGTCTTCAGAATGGACGCGGAGTAGCGGAGGCCGTCGCTTGCCTGCTCGATCACCGGCGTGGGCACTGCTATTCTCACGGTGTCCTGTTCCAGCTCAACTAAGCTCCGTGTCTCCATGACGCCGTAAACCAGGCCTCCGATGGTCCCAAGGGCAACGCCTACACCAAACTTAAGCCCGAAGTCATCCTGGTCGGCAAGATAAACGGCTCCGCCCAGCAGGGCCCCTATGGCTGCACCATAGAGGGCGTCCCGGAACACGATTTCACCATCGGAATCAAAGGCAGAGGCAGCCCCCTGAAAGAGGAGGACCAGCATGAGTGCCAAAATCACGATGTTCTTTTTCACGGCGACTGTCCTTGATCAGAATTTTTTCGCGGGGACTGACTTCCCGATTTTCTTCTCTGCGAGCCGGGCCTGTTCCGTGCCCGGGTACTTCTCAATGAGTTTTTCCAGGATGATTTTCCCCGTCTTTTCGTCTTTGAGCGCGTAGAAGGCAAATCCCTGCTTGAGCATGGCGCCGGGGATCTTGTCGCTCGAGGGGTTGTTCCGGAAGAGTTCTTCATAGGCGAGAATAGCGTCTTCGAAGCTGCCATCCTGGTAATAGCTTTCGGCTATCCAGAAACGGGCATTGTCACTGTAATCATTGGGGGGGTAGTTCTTCAGCACTGACGTAAAGTGCTGCCGCGCTTCATCTCCCCGTCCTTCCCTGAAGGCCTGGTATCCTGCCATGTACTCGTCTTTTGCAGCCGATATGACGGACTGGCTCCTTCCGACTGCAGAGGCGGCAGGTTTTTCTTCCCTGAGGACCGCTTCCCCGGGGCTGGTCAGTGCCGTATCAGTGGGGGCTGCCGCGGACGGCGGGACCGATGCCCCCCCGGCGGGGAAGGCAGCTATTTTCTTTTCCAGTTCATTGAGCCGAGCCATGAGACTGTCCCTGCTCTGAATCATGTCAGCAATGCTTTTTTCAGCATAATAGCGCGACTCCTCGACCTGCCCGGTTGTCTTCTGGAGTTCCAGCTTCATGTCCTGCACCTCAAGGAGCAGGTCTGAAACGGTCCTGCTCGTTGTTTCCTGGTTGTTCTGAAGCTCCCGCAGAGTTTGCCCGAGGTCCTTTGTCTCTCCCGGTGTCTGTCCCTCCAGGCCCAGGGTCGATTTCTGGATGTTCCGTACCTCGGACCTGAGGGCGTTCAGTTCCCACCGCATCTTGCCCACTTCCTCCGTTGTGACGCAGCTGCTCAGCAGGAGGCCGGCGCCGCAGATGACAGAGCATAGTCTGAAATAATGAGCTGTGAAACGTTTCATACGGTCAATATCTCCTCGCATTCTTCCGGCCCCGGTGGTTTACTGGAACCGTGATTTAACGATTACAAAGTGCGCCCTTCTGTTCTGCTGCCAGCAGGACTCGGCAGGCTCCATGCAGAGAGGCTTTTCTTCCCCGAAGGTAATGACGATGATCCTGTCAGGGGACACGCCGCGGGAGACAAGATAGTTCTTTGCGGACTTTGCCCTGTTTTCGCCAAGGGCGAGGTTGTACTCATTTGTTCCCCTGTCGTCGCAGTGGCCCTCGATGACGATGTTCGTCTCCCCGGAGTTCTTGAGAAAGGAGGCAATGCCGTCAAGCACAGGCCTGGCATCTGTCCTGATGTCGTACTGGTCATAGTCGAAGTAGATATCCTTGAAGGCGGATTTTCCCTGGTCATCGAGAGAGAAATCGCTTTCCGCTGCTGCATCCCTGCCGGCAATGTCCATTTCCGTGACAGATTCTTCGGGTATGCGCCCTGCTTCAAGCTCCTCCTGTGTCAGACCGCCTGGTGCGCCTGCTGTGTCAGGGGCCTTCGTGTACTTTTTTGCGCACCCCAGTGCAAAAACCATCAATACTATTGCTGCAATTCTTTTCATATGCTCCTCCTGGTCTTAGCTGCTGTGACCGTCATTTAAGGTAGGGCGACCATTCAGGTGAAGACGCCCGCATTTTTTTCGGTGTAATTCTCTTTTCTCCTCCGTCGCGAAGGCTCACAATATAAATACCCCGTCTGCCGTCCCTGTCCGAGTCAAATGCCACAAAAAATCCATCGGGCGAGAAGGATGGGTTCTCGTTGTTGCCGCTCCCTGTGAGCTGCTTTATTTCCGATCCGTCAGATTGTACCATGAATATCTGATTTTTGCCATGCGTGCGGCCTGAGTAGGCGATCCATTTTCCGTCGGGCGACCATGAAGGGGACGTGTTGTAGGACCCTTCAAATGTCAGGCGCCTCAGGTCCCCTCCCTGAAGGTTCATGGTGTAGATCTGCGGTGTGCCGCCCCGGTCCGATACAAATGCGATTCTGGAGCCGTCAGGCGAAAAGACCGGCGATACGTCTATGGCAAAGGAGCGCGTGATCTTTCTGAACCCTTTGCCGTACAGGTCCATGGTGAATATTTCGGAATCGCCGTCCCTTGACGAAGAGAGGGCAACCAGTTCTGAGCGTGACGTCCCCCCCACCATGTTGAGGCCTTCAGCGGTGAAGAGAGTCATTTCCCGGAAGTCCTTCAGGTCGAAAATATATATTTTCCACTTTCTTTTTCTGCCCGAAGCGTAGAGGAGGTATTTCCCGTCCTGGGACCAGCAGTGGCTTGACGTGAGGCCCTTGGCCGTGACCGTACGGCTCCGCGCGCCGTCCCAGTCCATCATCTGCAATTCCTTGCGGCCCGGTGCCGTGTTGACGAGATAGGTTATTTTTGTCCTGAACATGCCCTCTTTCCCTGTTACCGTCATGTAGATGGCATCGGATATGCTGTGTGCCAGGGGACGGACAACGCTTGATATGAGCCTCCTTCTGAGCACTTCCCTGTTCATGATCAGATCCTGCAGGGAGAGCGTCACCCGGAAGCCGTCGGAGACCTCAACGCCGATGTCCGCAATGATTTCAGCGCCGGGAACCCCAGGGTCTACAAAGGTAAAGAGCCCCGTGAACCCGAGATCGCTTTTCACGATGCTCTCAATCTCCCGTGACGCGGGAGTGCCCGGTGTCCTGATCATGAGGGGGAGCTTCCTCACGGCAGGGGATGTGATGTCAAGGTACACCTTGGCTTCCGCAGAAGGGGGAATCCAGACCCCGGAACCAAGTATCAAGATGATGAACAGGAAAATACGAATCATGTGATCCCTGTGTCCTTTCTCATAAATAAAACCTCAGGCCGATTTCCATTTCCACAGGCGGCGGCGGCAGCGGACTCGCCTTTGATATTGCCTTGGTGACTGAACGGTCGAAGAGGATGTTTCCCGAGGATTTTTCAATCTCCTGGGACAGTACCCGTCCGTCCTTCCCGATCCTGATGGAGATGATAGCTTCAAGCCCTAAAGCGTCGAGATCCGGGTATATCCACTCGCTCCACACCTGGCTCTGGACGAGGGCGTAGTAGGGATCATACTCGTCTGATGCCTTTGCCCCGGGAATGCCTTGTCCTGCTGCCGGGCCCTGGAGCCTGCCCTTCCTGATGACCGCGATGGCCCTGGCAATTTCCTCGTCCGATGCCTTTGCCCCGGCCAGCCTTTCCTGATTTTTCTTTTTCATTTTTTCCATGGCGCTTATGGCGCGCAGTCTCTCGATTTCCTTCTTAACCCTGTCCGTGCGTTCCAGTGCCATGTCCGCCTTCGGCGCCGGAGCCTCCCGTTTCTTGAGCACGGGCTTTGCCGGCGCTTCTTTCTTCACAGGCTTCTGCACTTCCTTGACCTCAGGTGCGGGGGGCGCGTCCTTTTTTACCTCTGGTGCGGCAGGAGCCGGCGTCCGTGCTGGGCGGGGCGCATCTGCAGGGCTTACAAGATTGACGAAGTAGCTCTTATACTCCCGGTCCTTTGTCCTGAGCGGGACTGCAGCCAGGGTGATAAAAAGGACATGGAGGATGGCAGACGTAATGATGATTTTCTGCAGGTTCGGTTCATTGGCGCTGGAGAGGTACAACTTCATTGAATACGCGCTTTCGGCTCCGTCACCATGCCCAGTTTTTCTATGCCGATCTCCCTGAGTTCTCCCATGACGGCCACGACGATGCCGTAGGGCACGTCCTTGTCGGCCTTGAGAAAAACTTCCCTGTTCAACTTGTCCCTGAGGGCCTGGCTCAGCGCCTCCATGGTTACGGAAGTCTTGTCGAGGAATATGGTGCCGTCTTTCCTTATGGTTATCATGATCCTCTCGGCCGGGGTCATCTCCCTGCCCTGTGCCTGGGGCAGGGAGATATCAATTCCCTGCTGAAGCAGCGGGGCCGTTACCATGAAGATGATGAGAAGGACCAGCATGACATCGACAAAGGGTGTGACGTTGATTTCAGAGAGAGCCCGTCTGCGCTTTTCCATGCTTCCTCATGCAATGGTCCTGGAGTTCCTGGGAGAAGTCTTCCATCATGATAATGTTCCTGCGGCTCCGGCTGAGGTAGTAGTTGTAGGCAACAACTGCGGGAATTGCCGCGGCAAGCCCGGCTGCCGTAGCGATCAGGGCCTCGGCGATTCCCGGGGCAACCACGGCGAGGGACGCGGCGCCGATACGACCGATGCCCATGAAGGAGTTCATGATCCCCCAGACAGTTCCAAAGAGCCCGATGAAGGGTGCAGTAGAGCCTGTCGTTGCAAGGAACGTGAGGTGCCTTTCAAGGCGTGTGGCCTCGAGGGCCTCCACCCGCTTGAGGGTGCGCCTGACTTCCTCAATGCCAGCGTCTTCTGTTGTGTAGGCAGCCCTGAAGAGATTTGCCAGCGGAGAAAGGGTGTGCCTTCTCGTTGACTGGTACAGGGTGTCCCATTGCTTGGCTTTGGCGAACTCGCGGTGAAAGTCTTCGGACTCCTTTTCGACTTTGGAAAGGAGCCTGTGCTTGTAAAGAATGATTGCCCAGGAAACAACGGAAAAAAAGAGCAGGATCAGGAGGACAAACTTCACCACCAGGCCTGCCTTCAGGATCAGTGTTAGTATCGTATCTCCGCCCATAATGTATCTGAAGTTTAAAAGAAGAACCAGAAAAAAGTCAAAAGGCCGTCCATGCTGCCGGCTCCGTCAACACGCATACAGATGAGTGTAATAATGAATGACAGCGCTTTGGTGAATGCCAGAAACGCTTTTTATAAAATTCACAAATATGCTTATTGCTTCATTGACAAAGCACCGGGGCTGTGGTACTTTTTCAGAACTTTGTCGCATCCGATGCTTTTTCCGTTTAAATGATTATTTTGCCGAGGAGGCTGAATGCTGGAAATCAACTACTGGTTTTTCGTGCAGCTTGCCAATTTTATCCTCCTTCTTATCATACTCAATACCGTCCTGTTCAAACCTATGCTCCGCCTGTTCAGCCAGCGGGAGGAGAACACGCGGGGCGCCCTGGACAGGGCCCGGGAGCTTGACCGTGAGAAGGACGAAGTCATTGCGGAGATTGACAAAAAACTTTCGGGGGCCAGGAACGAGGCGCGGGCCATATTCGAGGAGTTGAGCGGCCAGGGACTGGATGGCCAGCGGGGCGCCATAGAGGCGGCCCAGCAGGATGCTGTGGACATCAACCGGAAGGCAAAGGGGGACCTGGAGGCGGCAGTGGAAAAGGCGAGGGCCTCCCTCAAATCTGACGTGGAGAAGTTTGCCCGTCAGATCGTGGGTAAACTGGTGGGCGCATGATGAAGAAACAGCATATTTCAGATTCCACAATACTGATAGTCACTGCAGGAGTGGTGATTGCGGGTTTCGTGCTGGCTTCCCCTGCCGTTGCCGCAGAAGGCGCAGGCCATGGTGAGGCACACTTTACCTGGAGGGACTGGCTCTGGCCTGTTATCAATTTTGCCATCCTGGTCATCGTGCTTGTCTTTTTCGCGCGCAAGCCGATAAGCGAGTACTTTAAAAACCGTACCGCGATGATTGAAAAATCCCTCAAGGACGCCGGCGAGGCAAAAGAGCTCGCCCAGAAAACGCTCAATGAAGTCAGGGAGAGGCTCAGGAACACGGACAGTGAGATAGCGCAGATTCTGGAGGCAGCCCGGAAATCAGGGGAAAAGGAAAAAGAGGCCATTATAGCAGAAGGCCAGCGGATGAAAGAAAAGATCCTGGAGCAGGCAAAGGCGAATATTGATTTTGAACTCCAGAAGGCCAGGGAAAAGATCAAGTCCGATGCTGCACTCCTGGCCCTGGAGATCGCTGAAAAGCAGATAAAGGAGCAGCTTGGCAAAAAGGAGCAGGAAGCGCTCATCGATGACTATATCAAGAGGCTCGAAGCAAAGAATTGAACAAGAACCAGGTCGCGAAAAAATACAGCAGGGCCCTGATCAACAGCATTGGCATTGCCGATATGCCCAGGGTCATTGAAGAGTTCAAGGCCTTTGCAGGGCTGATCGATAAAAAAAGGCAGCTCAGGCTTCTCTTTGCGGGGCAGATATTTTCCGAGGTCGAAAAGGGAAAGGCCTTTGACGCTGCTGCCCCGGCCATGAAGTTCCATCCCGGGACAGAAAAGTTCCTTCGACTGATGATCACCCGGGGACACCTCTCAGCTATCAAAGAGATTGTGGCCGCCTCCATCGAGGCCTACAACGATCGGCAGAAGAAGGCCACTGCGGTGGTCACCTCGACCATAGCGCTCAGTGAAACATACAGGGAACGGCTCAGGGACGCGCTGCGGCTTATGACGGGCCGTGAAATAACGGTTGAGAACAGGATAGACGAGGCCCTTCTCGGCGGCTTTATCGTCAGGGTGGGGAGCACCATATTTGACAGCAGCATCAGGGGGCAGCTCAGGCTTTTGCGGGCTGACCTGGTGAGATAAGAAAACAGTTAAGAGTTACAAGTTAAGAGTTGCAATGTGAAGATGCAGCGCCGGTTCATTTACGCTGAACTCTCAACTTCTTACTCTTAATAACCATACACGGGGGTGATTTGATGGACGTGTCAGAGCTTAAGGCTGAAGAAATAAGTGAGCTGATTAAAAAGCAGATTACCGATTTTGAAAAACGCGTTGATGTCAGTGAAGTAGGCACCGTTGTGAAGGTGGGCGACGGAATCGCAAAGATCTACGGGCTGGACAAGTGCATGGCATCGGAGCTTCTGGAGTTCCCCAACGAAGTCTTCGGCATGGCCCTCAACCTTGAGGAGGACTCCGTCGGTGCCGTTCTCTTCGGAGAAGACACGCTCATCAAAGAGGGTGACGTGGTCAAGCG
>CP070788.1:1963671-1967707 GCA_020346765.1 Nitrospiraceae bacterium | reverse complement strand
GAGAGGACATCTTATTGCCGATAGCAGACAGGGCAGAAGAACGATGCGGGCCATCCACCATGCGCTCTGTCTCCGTCGTTGACTTCACAAAAGTCGAAAAGATATAGTTAAGGCCGGAGGTTTTTTTGGAAGAAAACGAGAAAGAAAAGACGGACCTGTTTGAATCAATATGGAAATTTCTGGCTTCCGTCAAGCTTGCCATTGCTGTCCTCATCATCCTGGCCCTGTCATCCATCATAGGGACGATCGTGGAGCAGAAGGCCGAACCTGCGCGGAACATAGCCCTTTTGGCAAAGTTCTTCGGTGACACGGCTGCACCCACGGTCTATAATATATTCGCCAAGCTCGGCTTTATGGACATGTACGGCTCGTGGTGGTTCACGACCTTTCTGGCCGTATTCAGCATCAACCTGATCGTCTGCTCCATTGACCGCCTTCCCAAGACATGGCGTGTCGTCAAATCACCCCAGAAGCCGCTCTCGGACAGCGCAATAAAGTCAATGCCCCTCAGGAAGGAACTGACCTTCAAGACCGCTCTTTCTGAGGCACGGGATGCCTTTATCAAGGCCCTCGGCTCGTTACGCTACACGGCGCAGGAGGCCCCTGAACAGGACACGGTGCGGCTTTACACGCAAAAGGGCAAGTATGCCCGGCTTGCCGTATACGTCGTTCACCTGAGCATCATCCTCATATTCATCGGGGCAATAATTGGCACGCGGTTCGGATTCAGGGGATACCTGAATCTCCCGGAGGGCCGGGCCTCGACGGTTGCCTTCAAATCCCCCACGGAGCCGATTGAGCTCGGTTTCACAGTAAAATGCAACTGGTATAATACCCTGTACTATGAAGGGGGAGACACTCCCCGGGAGTTCCAGAGCGAGCTTGTCATCCTCGACAGCAACGGAAAAGAGGTCATGAAGAAGGTCATTGAAGTGAATGACCCCCTCACCTATCAGGGGATCACCTTTTTTCAGTCCAGCTACGGCATGATGTCTGAGGCGCAGGGCTACTTTGTTCTTGACATTACCCCGAGCGGCGGCAGCGAGAAACGCGTCTGGCTACGGTACGGGGACTCCTTTGACATACCCGGAACCGCTATCAGAGGGAAAATCCATGACTTTTCCCCTGCCCTTACCCGCGACAGGAAAACAGGCCGCCTGACCACCTATTCGGATAAGATGGTGAACCCTGCCGTGGCCATCGAGTTCTCCCAGCAGGGGAAAGACCCCTATATCGGATGGATCCTGAATCGTTATCCTGAAACGGGGTTCCTGCCGGGAGGGCACAAAGTTTCATTCGCGGACTACTGGGGCGTTGAGTACACGGGACTGCAGGTCTCGAAAGACCCCGGGGTGTGGCTGATTTATCTGGCCTCGATAATCATGGCGGTGGGGCTCTACGTCTGCTTCTTTATCAGTCACCGGAAGATATGGATCAACATCTCAAGCGACAGGAAATCCGTACGGGTGTCCATGGGAGGCTCAACCAACAGAAACAGGATTAATTTCGAACGGGAACTGGACAGGATCGCCTCTGAGGCAACCAAGGCCATAGAAGGAAGGAGTAAAAAATGAATAGCTCGGTATTCTTTGACATCTCGGCAGGGGCCTATATCGCTGCAATGATCATATACATCATCTATCTTGTTGTCAGGAACAGGAACGTAGGCATTGCCGCGTCGGGCATCACCATTTTCGGCTTCGTGAGCCAGACAACGGCGCTGATTATCCGGTGGGTAAATTCCTACCATTTCTGGGTCTCATCCAATCCCGATTCAGGGTTCGTCGAGTCCATCCTGCGGGGGGCCCCCCTCAGGAACCTCTATGAGTCCCTTATCTTCTTCGTGTGGTCTCTGATCCTCTTCCACCTCTTTGTGGAGTTCAAGTACAAAAACCGCTCCATCGGGGCCTTTGTCACCCCCCTGGCGGCACTGGCCCTGCTGTTTATCGACGTCTCGGGGTCCACCAAGGAGATTCAGCCGCTGATCCCGGCGCTCCAGTCAAACTGGCTCCTCTTTCATGTGCTGCTCAGCTTTCTCGGGTACGCTGCCTTCGGCGTATCCTTCGGCGCTGCTGCCGCCTATATCGTCATGGTCACTGAATCCCGGAAGGAACTGCCCTACATTTTCTGGAGTATCACGATCGGCATCTTCCTGGTCGTGCTTGTTGCCATGGGAATTGATTTCCTGAGCATATCCACAGCCCAGCGCGCTGAATTCATACAGAACCACTTTCTGAAAACTACGCTCAGGAATCCGTCCCCTGCCGTGGCCGGCGTAAGCTGGATTGCAGCCGTTATCCTCATTTTCCTGTTCTGGAAGTTCGGCCTCGGCCTCAGAAAGGTCCTCTCGGGAATGAACATGACGCCGGCCATACTTGATGAGATCACCTACAAAAGCATTGCCGTGGGATTTCCTCTCTTCACCATCGGGGGTCTGATTATGGGTGCAATCTGGGCAAACAGCGCATGGGGGAAATACTGGACCTGGGACCCGAAGGAAACGTGGTCCCTCATTACCTGGTTTGTCTATGCACTTTACCTCCACGCCCGTTTCGTCAGCGGCTGGAGAGGCAAGCGCGTTGCCATCCTGTCCGTAGTCGGCTTTGTGGCCGTCATCTTTACGTACCTGGGTGTCAACCTGGTGCTTTCCGGCCTGCACGCCTACGGAAGCGGATAGAGCACTCGGACATCGTCCGGGTACTAACACTATATTCGCCGTTACCATCGTGCCGTTGTGCCATAGTTCCAAAGTACCTTAGCCTGAGTTATTCACAAATTTCGGGGACGATCGAAAAAAAGTGTTGCGCCATACCATAGAACAGATATCTCTTGCACTAAGAATACCTGTACAGCGTGACTTGAAAACCTCATGAACTTGCGGCACTACTTTCTGAAAACGTTCACGGGTTTCAAGACTCTTTTGAGCGCCTGCGTCGAAATGGCCACACCGTATATCAATTATCCAGACCAGGTCTCCATTCCTCCATCCTCCTCCCCGGTCCTCTCCTCAAAACTCCCCGAATCTGCTAAGATATCATCCAGCCACCATGCTTCGCGAGCTTCACATCAGAAACTTTTCCATCATTGATGACACCTCCGTCAGCTTCGACGAGGGGTTCAACGTCCTCACCGGTGAAACAGGCGCGGGCAAGTCGATTATCGTCAGTGCCCTGAGCCTCACCCTGGGTGAACGGGCCTCAGGGGACTGCGTGCGGAGCGGAGCGAAGGAAGCCGTTGTGGAGGCATTCTTTGATGTGCCTTCCACGGCAATGAAGGCATCTACCCTCCAGTATCTGGAGGACAGCGGCATCGACGCGAGCGACGGCCTTGTCCTGAAGCGCATCGTAAGCCCCCAGGGACGAAGCAGGGCATACATCAACGGCTCCATGGTGAACGTGCAGACCCTCGCCGATATTAGCAGGGACATCATCGATGTCCACGGCCAGTATGAGCACCAGTCCCTGCTTTCACCCGATAAACAGCTCGACCTCATCGACGCCTACGCCGGTCTTGTCCCTGAAAGGGAGGATCTGTCCAGGACCTATGCATCGCTGCTCCGGCTGAACCAGCAGATCAGCGATCTTCAGAACAGGGAGAAGGAACGCGCCCAGCGCCTCGATATCCTTGACTACCAGGTGCGCGAGATCGACGCAGCGGGCCTGAAGCCCGGGGAGGAGGAGACGCTCGCCAAGGCAGAAAAGATCCTTGGCAGCGCCGGGAGGCTCGCAGAACTCGCCCACGGCGCCTACGACCTTCTCTACGCGTCTGACACGGCCAGCCTCACCAGCCTCCAGGGAGTCCTCGACAGACTTAGGGAGATTTCCGCCATTGACAGCCGCGCCCGTGAGGCACTACAGGCCGCCGGAGAGGCCCTCCCCCTGCTTGAGGAGGCAGCCTACTTCCTCCGGGACTACCGTGACGAAATAGAGTTCTCTCCTGAACAGCTCGACCAAGTCCAGGTGAGGCTCGAACTGCTCAAGGGTCTAAAGCGGAAATATGGCGGCAGCGTTGAGGCCATTCTCAGTCACCGGGACAG
>CP070788.1:1908782-1963571 GCA_020346765.1 Nitrospiraceae bacterium | reverse complement strand
CGTTCATTAAAAAGGAACTGGAAGGGATGGAGTTTATCGGCTCCATGAGTTTTAATGACAGCATCATGGAGTCAGACATCAGGGGGCTGCCTTCCTACAAGGCATCGGAAAAGGCATACAATGAAGCACTCGCAATCAAGACCGCCTTAGAGAAGTCCGTGTGAAACAGAAGCTCAGGGCACATCTGCTGAAAAAGCGGGACGCCATACCTCCCGACAGGAAGAAGCTGAAGGATGCTTCCATCAAAAAGCGGCTCTTTGCCCTTGAGACCTTCAAAAAAGCGGCCTGTTTGCTGATGTATGTCTCATTCCGCTCTGAGGTAAATACCAGAAGTTATCTTCAGGATGTGCTCGCCCTGGGTAAGAGACTGGTCCTGCCTGTTGTCGATCCGGGCCGCAAAGTCCTGCACCTCTACGAGATAAAAGACATATCGGAGCTTGTCCCGGGATATATGGGGATTCCCGAGCCGGGGGTTAGAGCGGGCCGGCAAGTATTTTTAAATAATATTGACCTCGTTGTTATCCCCGGCACAGGATTCAACCTGAGAGGCAGCCGCCTCGGCTATGGCGGCGGTTATTATGACAGGCTGCTGAGCCTGGAGGCCAAAAAACTTGCCCGGGTCGACCATATCCCCACAGTCGCCCTCGCCTATGAAGAACAGATCGGCGACCACATCCCCGACGAGCCCCACGATATCAAAGTCGACATCATCATCACCGATAAGCGGATAATTAAGTGCCCTAGTACCGTAGTGCCGTAGTTCCACAGTCAAGGCGCTGATCCCACGTCCTCAGTGCTTTGGCATTTCTGCACTTTGGCCCTCTCCTGCTTGACATTACCCATGGTAACCATTAAATTATTAAACTTTACCGAGCATCACGCTTTTATATTTCACCATACAGGAGGTCACCATGGCGTACAGGGAATACCATGACCGCATCGGCGGCATCAATCACTGGCTCTTTGCACAGGAAGAATTCAGGCACATTATCAGCCGATCCTTCAGGGACCAGGAATACACTGCGGTAATCAACGGTTCCGGCTCAGTCAAGGGCGAACAGAAATTCCCCATGGGATACCAGGACGTGATCATCCCCGAGTTGAAGCGGCGCTCAGACTTTCTCAGGGAAATCCCGGCGCTGAAAGAGATAAAGCCCGATGCGCATAAGGTGCTCACCGTGCTGGTCGGCGATAAGGACGACCCGAAGGTCGCTGCATCAAGAAGTTACGTGGGAATGAAAAATGTCACAACCAAGCTTTCCGGCCTTTCGAGCATGATGGAGGAATTCCCGTCCACAATCACAGCAGCCGAGCTCTACGATAAACTCGAGAAGTGGAACAGAGACAGCTCCATTTCCATCCTCATGTTCCAGCTCCCCTTCGGCGGAAAGGCAGGCCATGACATAGACACCACTGCCCTCTGCAATCGCATTGCCCTTCACAAGGACGGTGACGGGCTGAACCAGACAACACTGGGCCTCATGTCCCTGGGCGCTGACCGATATTACGACTGCTGCACCCCCAGCGGCATGGTCGATCTCGCAAGCGTCTATCTTGTTCGAGAGAAAGGCAGGAGGCTCCGCCCTGACGGAATAGCCAGCTTTGCCGGATACGAAGTCCTCGTGGCAGGCAGAAGCAACATCGTGGGTGAGCCCCTTTTCAACCTTTTGAAACGATTCGACGCGACTGCCCTGGGCCCGCTCCATACCCGCACGGGAACGGGAGGGAAGTCAGACAGGGATACCCAGGTGAAGGTGTATACCGAACTTTCTCAACGGGCCGACATCATATTCAGCTGCATGGGATTTCATCCCTACAAGACACATCCTGACACGGAGTACTTCTTTACTGCCCATATGCTAAAGGAGGGCGTACTGATAGTCGACGCATCAACGTCCTTCAGAAAAGACGGCAAAAAGCCCTTCGGAGATGTCGACCCTGCGGCACGTGCCAAGGCCTGCGCCTATACTCTGGAGACAGGCGGTGTCGGTCCTGCCACAGTGACCAAACTCGTCCACCAGGGATGGCGGGGCATGCTCTACCAGAACATCGACAAGGTCAGAAAAGCTGTTCAGGACAGCAAACCCGTTGTCCTGTCGACCTTCACAAGACTTCTTGCATCCTACGCCGGCGCCGGCGAAGCCGATGTGAAGGGCAATGCCGAACAGCTCGTCAGCAGGGCGGCAGACAAAAACAGCCACCCGGTCCACGCTGTTGACGCTCTTGAAGCAATCTTTCCCGAGCTGATGAAGTAAGGATTCGGTGCTTCCCTCCGTCGCGTATCACGCCATCTGCAAAGCCCGCTCGGTGAGCGGGCTTTTTCATATCGCTCTCGTATGGATGCTGAACCCTGATACAGGGCTTTTGACACCGTTTGCTATCACATGTTAGACTTTTCTACCATTTTCAGGTCATACCCTCAAAGGTTGCGGCACAAAGCCTGAACGATCGTTACACGTAATGGACAAGAAAAAGATTGAAAAAGGCGTGAAGCTGATCCTCGAAGGCATCGGGGAGGACCCGGCACGGCCCGGTCTGAAGGATACCCCCCGGCGCATCGCCGACCTTTACGAAGAGATCTTTTCCGGGCTGAAGACCCCCTCAAAGGACGTCCTGAAACCCATAGAGGGGGAAAGTCACGATGAGATGGTGATGCTCAGGGACATTCCCTTCTACTCCGTATGCGAGCATCACCTGCTCCCCTTTATCGGAAAGGCCCACGTCGCCTACATACCTTCAGGAGGTAAAATTGTGGGCCTCAGCAAGCTCGCCAGGGCCGTGGAGGTCTTCGCTAAACGGCCCCAGGTACAGGAGCGCCTGACGTCCCAGCTTGCCGACATGATCATGGACAGGCTGAAGCCCAAGGGCGCCATGGTTATTATCGATGCGGAACACCTGTGCATGTCCATGAGGGGTGTGAAAAAACCGAACACCAGGACAGTAACCTCGGCAGTGAGAGGGCTCTTCCGCACCAAGGAATCCACAAGGGCCGAGCTTCTCGAGCTGATCAAGATGAGAGGCTGATGCCCCTTGATATTCTGTCCTGCCGTTGCAGTAAGATACAGCAACTGGAAAAAAGTCGTATGGAGCAGCAGCACTCCGGTGTGAGAAACACCGGAGCCCCGGTTCCGCGGAATTGCCGGGCTCCATACTAATTTTAAGGAGAAACATCATGATAATAACTAAGCAGAAGGACCCCAACAGCATCCTGGAAACCATCAGCAAGTACAAGAGCTTCTTCCTGATCGGCTGCTCAGAGTGCGCATCGCTCTGCGGCACCGGAAATGAAGACGCCCTCAAGGACATGGCCGGATTCCTCAAAAGCAACGGCAAAGAGGTAACGGGTATGATGGTGCCAAAGACCGGATGCCAGACACTGGGAACGAAGATAGAGCTCAAAAAGGACAAGGACGCCTGTGAAGCAGCCGACGCAATCATTGTCATGTCCTGCGGGGCGGGGACGCAGTCAGCGACGGAGATATTCAAGGACAAGCCCGTGTACCCGGCAAACGATTCCCTCTTTCTCGGCAATATGACCCGCTTTCAGATGTTTGATGAACGGTGCTCCCTCTGTGGTGAGTGCATCATCGGCAAGACTGCAGGAATCTGCCCAATCACCAACTGCCCCAAGGGTCTCCTCGTGGGGCCCTGCGGCGGGATGAGCGACGGCAAGTGCGAAGTCAGTCCTGATACTCCCTGTGCCTGGGTCAGGATATACGAACGGCAGAAGGCCCTGGGCAACCTTGAAGAGATGAAAGAGGTCATAGAGCCCAAGGACTGGTCGAAGGGCCAGAAGCCCGGGACCCTGGCCACCCGCAAGGACAAAAAGGAATTGACAGAATAACCACGACCCGGAGAGGAGACAGATCACATGAGTTTTAAGGAAGCGCTCGAATCAGGCAAATTTGTTGTCACCGCTGAGGTGGGCCCTCCGAAGGGAACGGACATTTCGGAAATGCTCCATCACATCGATTTGCTGAAAGGCAAGATTGATGCCGCCAATGTAACAGACAACCAGTCCGCTGTCATGAGGATCAATTCACTTTCCGTGTGCAAGATCGCCATGGACAAGGGCCTTGAACCGATACTGCAGATGACCTGCAGAGACAGGAACAGGATCGGGCTCCAGTCAGACCTCCTGGGTGCAAGCATCCTCGGCATTCACAATGTCCTGTGCATGACAGGTGATCATGTGTCGGCAGGTGACCACAAGGAGGCAAAGCCGGTCTATGACATAGAGTCCGTTCAGCTTTTGAGGATCGTTGATTCCCTGAACAGGGGCAAGGACATGATGGGCAGCGACCTCAAGGGATCCACGAAGTTCTTTCAGGGCGCCGTGGTCACGCCTGAGGCAAACCCGATCGAGCCGCAGCTCATGAAGTTCGAAAAAAAGGTCAATGCTGGGGCAAACTTCTTCCAGACCCAGGCAATTTATGACATCGAGAAGTTCAGGACGTTCATGGCCCACGCACGTAAATTTCCGGTCAAGGTCCTTGCGGGGTTTGTGGTGCTGAAGAGCTCCGGCATGGCAAATTTTCTGAACAAGTTTGTACCCGGGATCAACGTGCCCCAGGACCTGATCGATGAACTCAAGGCCGCGGGCAAGGAGAAGGCCCTCGACACCGGTCTGAACATCACCGCCCGGCACATTAAACAACTGAACGAGGAAAAAATTTGCGACGGCGTACACATCATGGCTATCGGCATGGAAGACAAAGTCCCCATCATCATGGAAAGGGCCGGCCTGCTCTGATACGTCCCTGATGCTCCGGAGAGGAAGAGAGTTCGCTACTCTGAACTCTCTTTTTATTTTTCCCGATGACACATGAGGAATCAGGCACTCTCTTCAGGCGTGCCGCCTGCGCAGCGGTCTTTATCCTGGTCACAGCCATTCATTTCCTTGTGACCTTCGTGGTCATCCTCCTTGTCCTGAGCACGCTGGCCATCATGAGCAGGCCCTACCTTGACCCCGGCCAGACGGTCTATCCCGGTATGATCGCGGGCGCCGCCATTTTCCTGGTCTCCCTCCGTCTCTACCTTCGGTCGACAGGCCGCATCTTTCATCGTATCAAGACCCTGTTCTTCCCTGACCTCCTGCCCTGATCACCGACTCCCTGCTGTGGTATACTAATCCCGCTGTTACTCATGGAGTAATAGAGTAACGGGCCCCCTGTCAGGCAGGACAGTATCTAAAATAAATATGAGTGATTTCATGATTAATAATCTCAGCATTGATTGGTATGACCTGTCCACGTTAAGGTAATGATGAGGCTCACATAGAATGAACAGCAGCTTTCTTTATTTCTGGCAGCATCTGCCGGAGCATATCAGGCCCTACATCATAAAAATAGGCCAGTTTGAACTCCGCTATTACGGCCTGATGTATATCGTGGCCTTTGCAATCGTTTACCTGCTCTCCCTGTACAGGCTGAAGACGGAAAAGTACGACTACCCGAAAGTCGCCGTAGAGAACTATTTTGTCTGGGCCATCCTGGGCCTCATGCTGGGGGCTCGGCTCGGTTATGTGCTCTTCTATAATCTTCGCTACTATCTGTCAAATCCCCTGGAGATCATCCTCCCCTTCAGTTTTTCAGGAGGATTTCACTTTACCGGGCTCTCCGGCATGTCCTACCATGGCGGGCTCATCGGCGTCATCGTTGCCACAATCCTGTTTTGCAGGAGCTATACCATACCCTTCTGGCAGTTCGTGGATTTTCTCGTCCCCTCAATTCCGCTGGGATACACCTTTGGAAGGATCGGTAATTTTATCAACGGAGAACTCTTTGGCCGGGTCACCTCCCTGCCCTGGGGCATGTATTTTCCCCTTGACGAAACACACCAGCTGCGGCATCCTTCCCAGCTGTATGAGGCCCTGTTGGAAGGAATCGTCCTTTTTGCGCTCCTCTGGGGCATACGCAAAAAAAGGGCCTTTGAAGGCTTTTTCTTCGCCCTGTACATCATGGGCTACGGAACGGTGCGCTTCGTCATTGAAACGGTCCGCGAGCCTGACTCCCACATCGGCTACATTCTCGGCGTCCTCACCCTTGGCCAGATACTGTGCCTTGCCATGATACTGGCAGGCCTGGCAGTCTTTTTCTTCCTCAGAGCTGCGGACCGGCGGAGGAGATGAATGTGGTATAATGAGGCGACCGGGAATTAAATGAACACGGCCAGTAACCAATTATTGATTATTGAGAACCGTCACAGAGCAAAGGAGACCATTCATGGCAGCACAGCAGGGAGACAGGGTCCGGGTGCATTACACCCTGAAAGACGTCCAGGGGAAGGTTGTAGAATCATCCCGTGACAGCATTCCCATAGAATTTGTTATCGGGGAGGGGAAGGTAATCCGCGGTTTCGAAAGAAACATTGTGGGCATGAAGGCCGGGAGCTCCACCACCGTCACCATCCCGCCGGAAGAAGGATACGGCCACCGCGACGAAGGGAGGGTCTTCGAGTTCTCCCGTAAGAATGCGCCGGGCAACTTTGACCCGCAGATCGGGCAGACCGTTCAGATGCACAGGCCTGACGGAAAGAGTGTTGTTGTCACGGTCCTGAGCCGGACGGAAAAGGGATATATGATGGATGCCAACCATCCTCTTGCCGGCAAAGAACTCATTTTTGATCTCGAACTGATTGAGATAGTGAAATAAAAGTCGGCGCAATGGCGGCGGAGGGGAGAAAGACTTTTCTTCCCTTTAGATCATCTCCGCCGAATGGACAGAGAGATTACCATGGCCAGGTTTACGATCCAGGATTTCCTGAAGAAGAAAAAGGAGGGCAGGAAAATAACCATGCTCACTGCCTACGACTATCCCTTTGCCCGGATTGTTGACGAGGCCGGCATCGACGGGATACTCGTTGGCGATTCCCTCGGTATGGTCGTCCAGGGCCTTGAGAACACCCTGCCTGTTACCATGGATGAAATGATCTACCATACCAAAATGGTTTCCCGCGGGGTCAGTAACGCCCTGATCATCGGTGACATGCCATTCATGTCCTACCAGACCGGAAAGGCCGATGCACTGAGAAATGCAGGCCGCTTCCTTAAAGAAGCCGGTGCAGCGGCCGTGAAGATGGAAGGGGGGGCGGAGATAGCGAACCACATCAGGGCAATGAAAAAATCGGACATCCCCGTCATGGCCCACATCGGGCTCACACCCCAGTCAATCCACCGGATGGGCGGCTACAAGGTACAGGGGAAGACTGAAGAGTCGGCGCTGAGGCTTGTTGATGAAGCCCATATCGTCGAGGATGCCGGGGCCTTTGCGCTCCTTCTGGAGGCCATCCCCATGGACCTCGCTGCCCAGATCACCTCCGAGCTGTCGATTCCCACGATCGGCATCGGCGCCGGCCCCCGGTGTGACGGTCAGGTGCTGGTGCTCCATGACGTGATCGGACTATTTGAACGGTTCATACCGAAATTCATAAAGCGTTACGCGAACCTGAAAGAGGATGCGCTGAAGGCGATCACAGCATACCGGGATGAAATAGAACAGGGGATATTTCCCTCAGAGGAGCAGAGCTTCAAGTAGTTCATTCACCGCCCTGTTCCATCCTTCAGGCCCCGCTCCGCGGGCCCGTATGAGCCCCGGCACCCTTTTGACCACTTCGGGATGATAACGACCGTTCTCCTTTTTCACCACGACGGGATAATCTACCTGGAGCAGCATTTCAATGTCATTGGGGCTGTCTCCAAGAGCCGCGGTAATGAGTGCACCGTGGCCTTTGAGATACAGGCTTTTTACGATCTCCACCGCCTTCCCCTTGTCGCTGTCGCCCATGAGGTGAAAAAACTCCCCCCGTGTATGGCGGAGGCCTTGTGCCCTGATCTGACGCAGGAGTGCGGCAGCAGTCCGGGGGCTTCCCTCAAAGACAAAGGGCTCGTCAAAGTGCCGTTGCTTTGCCAGTCTGGCGTCAGACAGTCTGAGTCCCGTGAGGCCGGCAACCTCGCGGGCAGTCATATCGCCAAATCCCCGAACTGCAACACCCTTCGAGCGCAGATCACTGAGAGCCTTTCGCAGATCACTGTAGGACGCCCCCAGTTTAATGACAGAATAGCTACCCTCCTTCATCACGTGAAACTGGGATTTCCGGACCTTCAGGCCGGCTTCCTCTGGAATGAAGATCCCTCCTCCGTTTTCTGAGACAAAGGGATCATGGTTGCCGATCCTTTTTCTGATAACCTCTATTTCAGCGGCGGTCTTGCTTGAGCACAGCACCAGCGGGATGGCAAGGTTCCTGATACGCTTCAGGGCGGGCACGGCCTTTCTGAAGGAGTAGCGTGAATCAAGAAGGGTGCCATCGAGATCTGTAAAGAAAAGAATATTCATGACATTTTTATTTTACATCAATGCAAAGTCCCGTACCATCAGCACCGTTTCCTGCATATCATCAATAGTCGCTGAGCTCATGGAGCCCTCATTCACCCTCCTCGTATGGGCCCTGCAGAATTCCAGCGATTCAACTCGATAAAATTGATTTTTCCGCTCTGATACCGATATAGTTACTGTATCATTTTTCACATCCATGCAGTGACCCGGCCAGTAGCCGTTATAAAAAAAGCAGGAACCCCCGGCACAATGGACAGCTTAAAAAAAGCAGAAACACCAGCCCTTGAGACAGGGTTACTGTTCCGTCAAATCGTTGATAAAGCCCCCGTCATGATTTTTATCAATCAGGGCGGCCGTATCATCTATGTCAATAAAAAGTGTGAAGAGGTCATGGGCTATGGCAAGGAGGAACTCTGCTCTGAAGGTTTTGATTTCATGACGCTTATCCATCATGACTCACAGACTCTTGTGCAGGACAACTTCCAGAGGCACATGCAGGGCGAAGAACTGGAGCCCTATGAGTACAGATTAGTCACGAAGGGAGGCAGGGACCTGAGGGCAGTTCACGCAACCAGGCTTATAGAACATGAGGGGGGGCCAGCCATCCTGGGCGTCGTGACGGATATCACCGACCACAAGCTTGCCCGAGATTCTGTTTTTGCCCTGGCAGAGGCCGTGTCTGCTGCCACGGGGAAAGATTTTTTCAGCAGGATGGTCAAACATATTGCGCTCATACTGGAGGCAGATTACGCATACATCGCCGAGATTATCCCAGAAAAACCCGGCCACGCCAGGACGCTCTCCTTCATTACTGACGGCGCAGTCATTGACAACATGGAAGTGAACATGGCCGGCACCCCCTGTTTTACCGTCCAAGGCAGGACAGCGCGCACGTACCCGTCGGGAGTACAGCGGCTTTTTCCTGAGGCAGGTGTGATGGCAGCCCTGCACGTGGAAGGATACGCAGGGGTGCCCCTCTTTGATTCAGCGGGTGAACAGCTCGGTCTTATGGCGGTCATGTACCGGAAATCCATAAGGAATGTCCGGTTGGTCGAGTCAGTGCTTCAGATATTTGCTTCCCGTGCATCTTCGGAAATAGAGCGCACTCGCTCGGAAATGGAAATCGCCAGGGCCAACAGGGAATACAAGAACATTCTGGAAAACTCCCTCGTGGGGATTTTCAAGACAACGGTCCAGGGAGAAATTCTTTTTGTCAACAGGACCGCGGCGGGCATGTTCGGCTTCAGCTCTTCCGAAGAAATGATGCAGGCCTCGGTCCTTTCATTCTACCGGTACGAAAAAGACCGTACCCGGTTCCTCAAGCTTCTGCGTCAATCAGAAAGGGTTGCAAACTATGAAATGACGGCGGTGACGAAATCAGGGAATAATATGAACATTCTCATGAGCGCCGCCATTGACGGCGATGTCATCACGGGAGTGCTTCTCGACATAACCGAAGCAAGACAGTCCCAGGCCGATCTGAGAAAATCGGAGGAGAAGTACAAAAAGCTCATTGAAATCGCCAATGACGCCATATTCCTTGCCGATACTAAAACCGGCATTATCATAGACGCGAACAGGAGGGCGGCACAGATGCTGGGAATACCCCTCAGCAACATCATCGGGATGCACCAGTCTTATCTTCATCCCCCCCGGGAAAAAGAGCGCTGCCGGAAAATTTTCATGGATTATGTCCGTAAAGGCGAAGGCAGGACCTATGATCTATACGTCGTGCACAGTTCGGGAAAGGAGATCCCCGTTGAGATCAGCGTAAGTGTCACGGAAATAGGCGGGAAACAGGTTATACAGGGAATATTCAGGGACATGTCGCATCACAAGGAGGTTGAAGCGGAACTGCGTAAGCATCACGACCGCCTTGAGGAGCTTGTCGCCGAGAGGACCCAGGAGTTGACCGAGGCCAACAGGAACCTCCGTAACGAGATAGAAGGCCGGAAGAAGGCGGAGAAAATATCTCAGGGGTATCTGAAGCAGCTCCAGGCCCTCAGCTCAGAGATGGCTCTCATCGAAGAGAACGAAAAACGGCGTATTGCCACGGAACTCCATGATTGCGTCGGCCAGACCCTGGCCCTTTCACGGATCAAGCTCGGCCTCCTGAGCAAGTCTATCGAATCGCCGGATCTTAAGAACAGCATCAGGGAGGTCCTCCAGATGATCGAACAGACAATTGGGGAGACACGGTCATTGACATTTGAGCTGAGCCCGCCTATACTCTACGAACTGGGGCTCGTCCAGGCAATCAAGTGGCTCATCGAACAGTTCAGCCGCAACTATAGCATCCCGGTCACGCTGATCGACTGCAACCTGGACAAGGCATATGACAGCAGCACGCGCTTTTTCCTGTATCAGGCCGTGAGGGAGCTGCTGTTCAACGCAGCAAAGCACGCACATGCATCGGCCATTACAATTGTATTGAGCAAGAAAGACGGCCGGTTTATCATTGTCGTTGAGGACAACGGGACAGGCTTTTCCCCGCCTTCAGCATCCCGTGAGGGTTTCGGGCTTTTCAGCATTCGGGAAAAGATGCGCCATATACAAGGTGAGTTTGACATCAAATCAGCTCCCGGCGAGGGGACAAGGGTCACCCTTTCAGCCCCCCTGCCCGGAGAACAGGATACGAGGTACGTATGAAAATAAGAATATTGCTTGTCGATGACCATAAGATCCTCCGGGAGGGAATCTGTTCACTCATCAAGGAATATGCGGACATGGAAGTTATCGGTGAGGCCGGCGAGGGGGCCAGGGCAATAGACCTGGCAAAAGAACTTCACCCGGACATCGTGATTATGGATATCAGCATGCCCGATATGAACGGTATTGAGGCCACAAGAAGAATACTATCAGACAACCCTGCAACCAGGGTTATAGCCCTGTCCATGCATTATGACAAACAGTTCGTTTCGGAAATATTCAAGGCAGGCGCATCGGGCTATCTGATCAAGGATAGCGCCTTTGATGAACTGGAGCAGGCCGTTCGCATCGTGATGAACGGCAAGACCTATGTAAACCCCCAGATAGCGTCCCTTCTCGTGGAGAGCCTCGTCAACCATCCTCCCCTGCCAAGCCCCAAGTCCTTTGCCCTGCTGACCGATCGGGAGCGTGAAGTCCTTCAGCTTATCACTGAGGGGAAATCCACCAAACAGATTGCCGCTGACCTTCACGTGAGTGCCAAGACCGTCGAGTCCCACCGCCGGCAGGTCATGGGCAAGCTGAATATCCGCACGGTCGCCGAATTGACAAAGTATGCCATCAGGGAAGGACTCACGTCGGTTTAAAACAGTCATCACGCTTATTATTTCACACATTTTACCGCCATGAGCGTCCCTTCTGGACTCAGCGCGTTCATATATTGCCCAGGCCAGAAATTGGAGTGTATATTTCTGATTCCAGAGATATCATGGGATACTGTCCTTTCGTTGAGTAAAACTATAGGACGTTCTGCCCTGGCGGCTTAACCCATCCCGGGCATCCCCATACCCGGACAGGAGGCCTTCACCAGAGCCCTGTTCCTGATACCGCTGGCAGACTAAAGATAATTTTTCCCGTGCCGATAGAAAGTGCAGAGGAGCAGTAAAACTGATTTCATAGACTGTTCAGAAATAAAAGAACCAGAAAGGAGGGTATAGTGAAAAAGAACTGCTGGGAAGTAAAAAAGTGCGGGAGGGAAGCAGGAGGAAGCAAATCGGCGGAAATGGGCGTATGCCCTGCGGCCACTGATACATCGTGTAACGGGATCAACGGAGGGAAAAACGGCGGCCGCATATGCTGGGCCGTAGCTGGCACCTTCTGCGGAGGAAAGGTGCAGGGCGATTTTGCCCAGAAGTCAGTGTCCTGCATGTCCTGTGAAGTATTCAAACAGGTAAAAACCGAGGAAGGCCCGGAAAAGTTCTCGCTGATGAAGCCGGGGCAGGCATACGCAGCTTCTTCAAAATAGGCCGCCAGTAATGGGGGACAGACGTCACAACCCCTGCCGGTCGCGTATAATTAAAGATGTACTATTTGAGGGGATGGCTGACAGTGCACTGATCAAGGGAAATCCCTTTTCTGCTGATCCTGAGTACCGTACCTCGCACAAAAAATAAGTCACCATCCCCTCGTAGTCTTTATTCATTCGTGGATATCCATTGAGTGGCCCTGCCCATTATTACCTCCTGACCGGTTACCCTATGGGAATTCATTGTCCCATACATCCCGTTTCGCAGCCAGGATGAAGATAACACCGATCCAGATGCATCATTTAACTCTCTGTTTCTAATCCTATTTTTTTCAGAGCGGGCCCCGGCATCCTCTGAATGGTTCTGCCATCTCATCCCTTGGATTAATGCATGAAAAATAATTTCTTAGGGGGTTGCCTTAGTTTGAAAATAATGCTATACTGATTCACAGTACGAAGGAGCACGGACAAAAGGAGCGCAACGAACCCGATTAAAGATAAGAGTATATAAATAAAAAATACGGATGCTGACTTTTGGCTATAAAGTTTTCCCGCCTAAAACGAGAGCCCACAATAACTTTAGCCATGTCCCCTCAAAAAGTCAGCATCCTATTTTTTTGCCCTCTCACAGACCCCACACGGTGACCTCGTACAGCTCGCAATAAGCGTCATCAAAGCAATAAACCCGTCCTTTTCCAGTGCAGCACGAAGCACTGCCAAGGCAGCAGCATCTTCACGGGAGGTGCAGGCCCTCGTCCACAGTAGCTCCTGCGTCATCCCCTCCACATAGCCCAGCATGAACACCATGTCCGATTCAGTCTTCGATTACCCGGCAAACATTGAGGAGATAGATCTGTCCATTCAGGCCCCCTGCTCCCAACGTCCCTGAAGCGGCTGCCGCACAGAGCAACACTTGTCACGAGTTCCGTGGATTCATCCCGCCTGCTGTTCCACGATTAGTATCTGCACATCCATGACATTGGTCCCGGTCGGGCCCGTAATGAGCAGGGAGTCTATGGCTTTAAAAAAGGTATAGGAGTCATTGTTCTCAAGATATTCCCGGGGGTTCAGTCCCCGGCTCCGTGCTCTTTCCACGGTGCCGCCGTCAACAATGGCGCCAGCGGCATCCGTAGGTCCGTCCGTTCCGTCCGTCCCTGCCGAAAGGAGAGTGACGCCTTTCATGCCGTCCGCTTCCATGGCAAAGCTCAGTGCGAGCTCTGTGTTACGTCCGCCCTTCCCTCTCCCTCTTACGTGAACCGTTGTCTCACCCCCCGATATGAAGCACTGTGTGCTCCCGCCCACTGCTTCCCTCGCTTCCCGGGCCTTTCGGGCAAGCCACTGACCAACGTCCCGCGCCTCGCCGCTGATTTCCGAGGAAAGCACCTCCGTGCGGTACCCCAGTGCCTCTGCCTCTTGCCGGGCCCGTTCAATGGCAATTCTGTTGCTCCCCACTATCAGGTTCTGCACCCTGCTGAACAGGGGGTCTCCCGCCTTGGGGGTGTCAGGGATATCCCCCCGGAGTCCCCGCTCCAGCAGTTCCATCACCGATGCCGGTGCGCTGTCAGCGAGGGAATACTTCCTGATCACGTCCAGCGCGTCCTGAAACGTCGATGGGTCGGGGGCGGTGGGGCCCGATGCGATCACATCAAGTCTGTCTCCGATCACGTCTGATATCATGAGACTGATGATCTCAGCAGGGGCGGCTATCTCCGCAAGCCTCCCTCCCTTGACCTTCGACAGGTGCTTTCTCACGGCATTTAGCTCCGTAATGTCCGCCCCGGATTTCAGGAGAAGGTCAGTGATTGCCTGCTTCTCCCTGAGCGTAATCCCCTCACAGGGAGAGACAAAGAGGGCTGACCCTCCTCCTGAGACAAGGCAGAGCACGAGGTCCCTGTCTTTGGAATGAGCCAGCAGGCGGATAATTTCTTCAGCGGCCTCCACACCCTGCTGATCAGGGATGGGATGTCCGGCCTCAAAGACTCTTATTTTCCTGAGCCCGGACAGCTCACTGCCCTCGGGTCGATGACTGACAGCTGAATGCATCGCTCCTGCATGCCCGTACTTGGTAATAACAATACCGCTGGCAATTGCGTCCGGCCCAAGTGATTCCTCAACAGCGCGGGCCATTTGACAGGAGGCCTTGCCAAATCCAACGACACGTATGCTGTTGAAATCCTTTGACGAGGAGTAGGAGCGTATCTGTTCACCATAGCCCTTTACGATAGCAAGGGGATTAACACTCTCCAGAACTCCAGAAAATATTTTGCCTGCTATTTCCCTCATTTGCATGTTCCGTGCATCCTTCCGATTGTCTTGACCATTTGTCTCGCAGTCATTATACTTATCTGAGTTTAAGGCATCATAACACCCGGGGAAACTCCCTGTTCGGGATCTTTCATACTAAAGTAATTATAACAGGATAACCGAAAGGTATTTATGGCTGATTTTCATCAAGGCGGGATTCTCCCCACATTTCACAGGCTCGGTCAATCCAGCCCTGATAAGATCGAGGAAGAACTTACCTGGTACTCACAGGAACGGCCCATTGCCCTCGTCCTCCCCTCTCTCTACTCTGAACTGAAAGGGCAGGCACTGAAGATCATCATCAACGAACTAAAAAATGTCACCTACCTGAAGGAAGTAATCGTCACCCTCGGGCCCTGCACGAAAAAAGAATTCAGCCATGCACGCAAGTTTTTCTCCGTCCTCCCCCAGACGACCATGCTCATCTGGAACAACGGACGGAGGGTCAGTGAGGTGTACAAGACCATCAGGTCAGCGGGCCTGCAGCTCGGCGATGCAGGGAAGGGCCAGTCGGCGTGGATGTCATACGGATACATCATCGCGCAGAAAAACATCAGTGTGATCGCCCTCCATGACTGCGACATCCTCTCCTATGACCGTCAGATGCTCGCCAGGCTCTGCTACCCCGTCACCAATCCGAATCTGGACTATGAATTCTGCAAGGGTTTTTACAGCCGGGTGACGGACAGGATGCACGGGAGGGTGACGAGGCTTCTCGTGACCCCCCTGCTCCGCTCGCTCAAGAAAATTCACGGACCCGTTCCGCTCCTGGAGTTCCTCGACAGCTTCCGCTATCCCCTTGCCGGGGAGTTTTCCATGGACGTGGACCTTGCCCGCGTGAACAAGATACCGGGTGACTGGGGACTGGAAGTGGGCGTGCTGGCCGAGGTCTACCGGAACTGCGCGGTAAGGAGAGTCTGCCAGATTGATATTGCCGACAATTACGAGCACAAGCACCAGGCCCTCTCCCCGGATGACGCCTCAAAGGGGCTTTTGAAAATGTGCATTGACATCAGCAAGTCCATCTTCAGGACCCTTGCCTCCGAAGGGCTCGTATTCTCGGACGGCCTGTTCAAGACGCTCATTGCCACATACGTGAGAACCGCCCAGGACATGGTCAAGCGCTACGAGGACGACGCTGCCGTAAACGGACTTTTTTTTGACCGCCATCAGGAGAGCCTTGCTGTTGAAACATTCACCGAAGGGATACGCCTCGCCTCGGAGACCATCATGAAGGACCCCCTGGGCGTACCCCTCATATCGAGCTGGGACAGGGTCACATCGGCACTGCCGAAGATACTGGATATGGTGAAATTCGCCGTTGAGGAAGACAATAAATAGGTCCTGAGCCATATCCGGCACAGGGATAAAAAGACGGATCAGCATGGCTGATCCTGGCGTGGTCAAAGGGAGGAATCATGAGCTTCTGGAGCAGAATTCAGGAGGACCTGAAAAAAAACCTGCAGGAAGGTATCGAGATCTTCAAGGAAGGCAGCTCGGTCGTAACGGAAAAAATTGAGAAGCTTACAGGGGAGGGCAAGAAGAAGTACCGTTCATTCAATCTCAACATGAAGGTGCAGGAGGAGTTTTCCGCTCTTGGGGGAACAGTCTATGACCTCATCGCCAGAAAGTCCAAGAACCCCCTTGCCAACAGCACGGTTAAGTCCATCATAGCCAAGATCAATAAACTGGAGGCCGAGATCAGCTCCCTGGATGAAAAGGAAGCCAACAAGCCCGTGAAAAAGGCCGGACGCACAACCGCTCGGAAAACCGCACGCAAAGGCACCCGGAAAAAGAGCACCCCCTCTCCAACAAAGACACGGGCAGCCCGCACGAGAACCGTCAAAAGCAGAGAGACTTAATGAGGCTCATGTTTATCATCATCCCGGCTGCCCTCGTCGTTGCGTACATGATGTTCAGCCCGGGCGCACAGTCATCAAAACCTCTTGATCCCCCTGCTGTATCGCCAGAACCGGAGAAACGGGAAAACATCATCAGCGGAATCGTCCGGCCCTCTGACACCCTGGAGCTTATCTTTGACAGGCACGGACTCGACAAGTCTGACATGTACAGCATTATCCGCGATACCCGGGGTATGTACAATCTTTCCCGGATTGCCGTGGGAAACGTGTACACCTTTGATCTTGACCAGGACGATAAGACGGTCCTGCGTATGCGCTACGGCATTGACGACCTGTCCTATCTTGATGTGAGCCGGCGCGAAGACCGCTTCGAGGCTGAAACGGTGTCCCTTCCCGTTGAGAGGAGGACTAGTTCGCTCTACATCTTGATCAGGGAGAACCTGATATCATCCATGCCGGGAAGCCACGTCGAGTACCTCAAAATCGCCCTCGCCTTATCTGACATTTATGCCTGGGACATAGATTTCTCGCACGATATCCGCAACGGTGATGAAGTAAAACTCATTATCGAAGAGCTTTGGGTGGGGGATGTCTTTCGGGGATACGGGGACATCCTGGCAGCGGCGTTCATCAATGACGGGGAGTCTCGCTATGCATTCCGCTTCGAAGACGATGGACAGGCCGATTACTATGACGAAAGGGGGAATTCCCTGCGCAAGGCGCTGCTGCGGTCTCCCCTCAGGTTCAGATATATAAGCTCAGGATTCACGAAAAACCGCCTCCACCCCAGGCTCAGGATCTACAGGCCTCACCTGGGCGTTGATTACGCGGCTCCCACGGGCACGCCGGTGTCAGCTGCGGGAAACGGCACTGTTGAGTTCGCGGGATTCAAGGGGCAGATGGGCAGGATGGTCAAAATAAGGCATCCCGGCAATTACGAAACCTATTACGGCCACCTGTCGCGGATTCCAAAGGGCATCCGGAGAGGAACAAAGGTGTCACAGGGAAACACGGTCGGGTACGTCGGCTCGTCGGGTCTTTCAACGGGGCCTCATCTCGACTACCGCATCAGGTATAACGGAAAGTTTGTCAATCCTCTCACCATACGTCTGCCCAGGGGAACACCGGTACGTCACGGGGCCATTGCCCGGTTCAGGGAGGTTGTCCAGGGGCTCGAAGCCAGAATCGACACTATCTCCGTGCCTGTTGTTGTGTGCAGGGAAGAGGACAGGTCACCGTGCTGACCGCCGGCGCTCTGCCAGACGGTCGTTGCGATAAACACGGCATTGAAGGCAGCTTCCCGGGCCGTCGCGCCGCTTGTCCGGGGACCGCACTGCCTTATGCGGAAAGGGATTGCATTGGAAGAAGAGATCGAACCGTTTGAATTCAGGCAGTGTGTCAGTGTTGTCAAGTCCACGGGCAAAAAGGCAAAGAACCTGAAGGAACTGAGGAAGCTGGTTGCCCAGGTCGGCGACGAAAGCATATTTCATCATGTCTGCCAGTATTTCCTCAAAGGCCATATCCTCGAGTACACCAACGACTTTGCGCAGTGGGCCGGCGAGACCCTTGAGGAGCGCGCCCTGGCTGAACGGCTTACCTGCATCGACCCCTACACATTGAAGTCTGTTGAGTCCGTGAGGATAGAACTGCTGCGGGAGGTAGATGACTTCCTTTCGCACTTTCCAGAACCCCATGATGTCATCCCCGGCAATGAGTTTTACTTCAATGAAACAATAAACCTGATCTTTCCAATCGGAGTGCAGGCCAGAAACCTGGCGGAGTTTCTCGTTGCCATTGATCATATTGACCCGGGGAGCATCTATTATCACTTTTACGACGCGAGGGTACGGCTCGGCGAGGGCATCGTTGATGACTTTTCCCGCTGGATTGAACATACGCTCATGAGAAAGGAGATCGCTGACCGTATCAGAGCCATCGACCCCTTCATGCACAGCATCGTGAGCATCAGGGAGCACATCAGGGAAATCATCGAGAAATATGTCAGGGCAGACATGGAAGGAGTGACCCGGTGATCACCCAGTATTCAGGCATAGCGCCCAAGGGCGACCTGCTGCTTATCCAGAGGCTCTGCAGCAAACTGGAGGGCAAATCATTCCTTCACGTCAACTCAACCCGCGAAGGCGGAGGCGTTGCAGAGATCCTCAACCGCATGGTCCCCCTTTTGCGTAACCTGGGCATCGATGCACGGTGGGAAGTGATCGAGGGAGACGCCACCTTTTTCGACTTCACCAAAAAGACCCACAACGCCCTGCAGGGCACCAGGGAAAAGATCACGGAGAGCATGTGGGACCACTACTATGAAGTGAACAAACGGAACAGGAAATCCCTTGACCTGAACGCCGATGCCGTACTCATCCATGACCCCCAGCCTGCTCCCCTTATTGACTTCAGGCCCCGTTCCCGCATGTCGGTCTGGATGTGGAGATGCCACATCGATATCTCCAATCCCATGCCTGGTGTGTGGGCAAAGCTGAAGGCCTATGTCTCACGCTATGATTCAGCCATATTTTCAGTTTCACGGTTCGCCAAGTCTCTCCCTGTGGACGAATATATCGTGACACCGTCCATAGACCCTCTGAGCAGCAAAAACAGAGATCTCACACAACAGGAGATAAGCAGCGTGGCGGAAAAACTCCAGATCAACCGGGACAAGCCCATCATCCTTCAGGTATCCCGGTTTGACCGTTTCAAGGACCCCATCGGTGTCATCAATGCATACAAGATCGTGAAGAAATACAATGAGTGCACCCTCGTCCTCGTCGGCAGTCCTGCCACCGATGACCCCGAGGGGGAAGCGGTGCTCAATGAGGTGAGGGAATTCGCTGGCAGCGATCCTGACATTCGCATCCTCCTGCTGCCACCGGACAATCACATCGAAATAAACGCCCTTCAGAGGATGGCAACAATAATCCTTCAGAAGTCCCTCAAGGAGGGCTTCGGCCTGACCGTTTCCGAGGCCATGTGGAAAGAAAAACCGGTCATCGGAGGCGCCGTGGGGGGCATCCCCCTGCAGATTGTGCACGGCATAACAGGTTTTGTCGTCTATTCCGTCGAGGGGGCAGCCTTCAGGATACGGCAATACCTGAACAACCCCCTCATGGCACAGCGTATGGGGCAGAGCGGCAAGGAGTATGTGAGAAACAATTACCTCCTGACACGGCAAATCAGGGATTATCTCTCGCTCTGGTATTGCCATATCCAAAAAGGCAAACATGTTATCGAGTTATAAGAGGCACTGCGCATGAAACGTCATGAAGAGAATCTGTTAAACAGGGCCCCCTTCTTCGGTACAGAGCGGAAACCATTCCGGAGAACCGCCAGTCTCGCCGAAAACTGACCAACTTCGCACCTCCCCTGTTTCCTGCGCCTGCCAGCACTGCATCATGAACGACAGAGACAGACAGACATTTCTGGACAGGCTCCTGAAATTCAGGCTGGGCGAACACACGGTGATCATCGCCATGTCCATCGTCGTGGGCATGCTGAGCGGCTTTGCCAATATCCTGTTCCGCTCCACCATGCATCTTGTCCACCGTGTCATTTTTGATGGAGGCTCCCTCATCCTCCGCATCGGTGAAGGAGGCCTACATACCCTGCTCCTGCCGCTCCTGCCGGTCTCCGGCGCCCTTCTCCTTATACCGCTTTCCCTTGCCTTCAGGGGCGATGTGAACGGCTACGGCTTCCCCAGATTTATCGAACTGGTAAACATCAAGGGTGGACGGGTCAAGAGGCGGACTTTTTTCGCCAAGATACTGGCCCCTGCCCTGACGATCGGCTCCGGCGGATCAGCCGGTGTTGAGGGCCCCATTGCACAGCTCGGCGGAGCCGTCGGTTCATTTGTGGGTCAGGTCTTCAAGGTATCAGGCAACAGGATCAAGCTCCTCATCGCTGCCGGCTCTGCAGGTGCCGTGGCAGCCACGTTCAACGCCCCCATTGCCGGCGTCATGTTCGCAACGGAAATTGTCCTTCTCGGCAATTACGAACTGACGTCGTTCTCGGCCATTGTTATTTCATCAGGCCTTGCCACCGTGGTATCCCGCGCCTTTTACGGAGCGAGTCCGGCATTTACGGTACCCACCTATGAGGTGACTGCCTTTGAGATTCCCCTCTATATTCTTTTGGGACTCCTCATCGGCGTCACGGCAGTCCTCTATATCAGGGTGTTTCACTGGGTAAATGACGGTTTTGACAGACTCAAGCTCCACCCCCAGCTCAAGCCCGTTCTGGGCGCCTTCCTGGTTGGCGTCATGGGCATCATGTTCCCCCATGTCCTTGGAGACGGCTACGAACACATCGAGCATGCCCTTGAGGGGAACATCATCTTTTCCGTAATGGCCGTTCTCATCTTCATGAAGATTATTGCTACATCCCTTACGCTTGGCTCTGGCGGTGCCGGCGGAGTCTTCGCCCCTGCCCTGTTCATCGGGGCCATGGTGGGAGGCAGCTTCGGATGGGCAGTGCACACGCTCCTGCCCGCCTACACGGCAACGCCCGGGGCCTATGCCACCGTCGGCGTGGGGGCCTTTCTTGCGGCCACTACCCACGCTCCCCTGACAGCGATATTCCTTCTCTTCGAGATGACGGCCAATTACAAGATCATCATCCCCATCATGTTTGCGAGCATCATCGGAACGCTCACGGCAAAGCACCTCTTCCATGACTCCATTGACACCGTGGAGCTCACCAGGAAAGGCATCAACATCCATGACGGAAGGGAGGCAACGGTCCTCAGCACGATTGCTGTGGGCAGGGTGATGAAGACAGACTTCACCACGGTCCATGAAGACACTGACATCCATGAACTTCTGAACAAGGTGGCCGAGGGCGATGACTTTTACTTCCCCGCCGTTGACGACGACGGCCTTTTGACCGGAATCATTTCCCTCCAGGACATCAGGAGCGTCCTCTTTGAAGAGGACCTCAAGAAACTGGTAAAGGTCAAGTTCATAGCGTCCCGTAACGTCATTGTCGTCACTCCCAATGACAACCTCAATAGCGCCATAGAAAAGTTCGCCCTGAAAGACCTGGGAGAAATACCAGTGGTGGACATGTTCAACAGGAGAAGGGTCGTGGGAATGCTGAAGAGGGGCGATGTGATCACGGCATACAACCGGGAACTTCTGAGAAGGCGATTTTAAATGGGGATGCCATGAGAAAGAAAGAGCTTTTCCTGGAACAGTCAGTGCTCTTCATCAGTGTGGTTAAGTGGTTCTTTCTCGCGACCTCCACGGGAGCCATTGTGGGCGCTTCCACGGCCTTTTTCATCAGTATTCTGAACTCAAGCATATTTTTCATCTCCGAATACCCCTACTACTTCCTCGCACTTCCCTTTGCCCTCTTCCTGTCCGGCCTTCTCATAAAGTACCTCTGCCCCGAAGCCCGGGGTCATGGAACGGAAAGGGTAATAGACGCCATACACCGGTACAGCGGCAGGATGAATCCCCTTACCGTTCCGGTGAAGCTTGCTGCCACGGTAATAACCATAGCTGCGGGAGGGTCTGCGGGGAAAGAAGGGCCGGCGGCACAGATCGGCGCGGGCCTTTCATACATCTTCTCGTCCCTGTTCCGCTTCAACAAAAAGGACCGCAGGAAACTGGTAATCTGCGGCATCAGCGCCGGGTTCGCCTCGGTGTTCGGGACGCCCATCGCCGGTGCATTATTCGGCATCGAGGTCCTCTCCATCGGCAGCATATTCTATGACGTGATGTTTCCGTCCTTTGTGGCCGGCATCATCGCCCATCAGGTATCGTCATCCCTGGGGGTGGAATACTTTTATCATACCGTGGAGTTCGTCCCGAAATTCAGCGAATTCTTTTTCATCAAGGTCCTCACGGGAGCAGTCTTTTTCGGACTGTGCTCGTTGCTGCTCATTGAAGCACTGAAGCTCGCCGAGTCCATAAGCAGGAAAATCACTCTGTGGGAGCCGCTCAAGGGGCTCATTGGAGGGGCCTTCCTCGTACTGCTAGCCTTCACTATATCACCAAAGTACCTCGGCCTGGGGCTCGGGACCATTGAGTCCGTGCTCGAAGGCAGCAAGGTCATGCCTTTCGATTTCGCTTTCAAAATTCTTTTTACCGCCGTCACTCTGGCATTTTGCGGAAGCGGCGGCGTGGTAACCCCCATATTTTTTACTGGGGTCACTGCCGGAAGCTTCATAGGCATGGTCCTGGGATACGATCCCTCAATGTTTGCTGCCATCGGCATGGTGAGTCTTCTTGCAGGCGCTGCCAATACGCCCATATCTGCAAGTATCATGGCCATGGAATTCTTCGGCCCTGAAATAGCGCCGTATGCTGCTGTTTCCTGCATCGTCAGCTACCTCATGACAGGGCACAGGAGCGTCTATCCAAGCCAGGTGCTCGCCACGACAAAATCACCCTCGATTTTTATTCAACCAGGGGTAATGATGGAACACCTGGATTCCATCAAAATACGCCCGAGGCCCCACAGCCTGACCGACGCACTGGTACGGATCATCACGGCAGCAAAAACCCTGAGAAACAGATTCATCAAGAAGCAATGAAAGTTCTATAGTTCCATAGCTCCAGAGCAAGAAGTCAAACAATTAAACGATGGAACTTCTGCACTTTTGATCTCTGGCTTCATTGACATCATGCAGTGGCTGGATTATCATATCATCTGATCAGCATCATTCTTTCCGCAACCCATAAGGAGAACGCAATGTCAGAGGCAAAGCTGAAGGTCATCCTTCTGCGCCATACCCCGCACCCTGAAGAGACCATTGCCATGGCTGCCCGGCTCTGCTACAGCCCTGCAGACATCAGGTCGCTGAAAAAACGGATTGAGTCAAAAGACCAGAAGTCCTTTGTGGAACGGCTTGTGAAGATGGGCCACATGACACCTATTGAACATCCGTCATTCACCTTTGCAGTGGAGGGTATTTCCCGGGCATGCTCTCATCAGCTCGTGCGGCACAGGCTGGCCTCGTACAGCCAGCAGTCGCAGCGGTACGTCAGTGAAGAGCAGGGCTTTGACTACATCATCCCCCCCTCGGTAAAAGAAGACAGGGAGCTGAAACAGATCTTTATCGCCTTCATGAAGTCATCCCAGGTTGCCTACAATACCATTGCACAAAAGCTGAATGAAAAGGGCGTTAAAGGCGAGTCGGCCAACCAGGATGCACGCTTTCTCCTGCCCAACGCAGCGGAGACGAAAATCATGGTGACCATGAACGCCCGGGAGCTGCTGCACTTTTTCAGGCAGCGATGCTGCAACCGGGCCCAGTGGGAAATACGTCGCATGGCTGAAGACATGCTGAAGCTGGTAAAGAAGGTGGCCCCTATCATATTTGAAAAGGCCGGTCCGGGATGCCTCTATGCCCCCTGTCCTGAAGGCGAATACACCTGCGGAAAAATAAAAGAGGTGAGAAAAAATTACGGGGTAAAGACTTAACCGTTCTTTGTTCGTGCATCACATTATCTATTAGCAGAATTAATAGACGTGATAACTATTTTTAATTTGAATAATGAAACCCGATCATGTTTAATAGTGCTACAAGGCATGACCAGAAATACCTGCCTTGCTCGTGATTGGAATTAAAACTTATTCCGACCAAATTAATTAAGGGATCCTGCGTAAAGCATGTGGTGCGCCCCTTCGGGGAAGCCTGATCCTGCTTTCGGGGAACCCACCTGTAAAACGGGGTTTATAGTTTTTTTTCTACACGGCAAGGTGGGAAGAATATACCACCCTTCAAAACCGCAGGCTGACCCTGCGGTTTTTTTTGTGCTGTTGGACTCTCTTCAGGGAAAATGTTTACAATGATACCTGCGGCCTCTCTATGACCATGCCACAGAGGAATGAATAATTGATTCCGTATCGCTCACAGATCGAAGAACTGGTTGACGGCCTTCTTCCCGAGATCAGGGACATCAGGCAGCACCTGCACGCACACCCCGAATTGTCCCTTCACGAAGCGTCAACATCCCGTTATATAAGGGCCCGCCTGGGAGAGCTTAATATGGACATCCATAAACCCTGTCTTTCCACTGATGTGGTGGCCCTCCTGCGGGGAAGGAGCAGCGGCAGAAACGTCACCCTCAGGGCTGACATGGACGCCCTGCCTATTCATGAACCCGCCCTCCTTCCTTATCATTCGCTCATAGAGGGCGTCATGCACGCCTGCGGTCACGACGGGCACATGGCAATGCTCCTGGCAGCAGCCAGGGTTCTTACCGCAGTAAAGGACCGTATCGCCGGATCAGTGCGTTTTGTTTTTCAGCCGGGAGAGGAAATTCATGCCGCCGGGAAAGACCTTGTCGCAAGGGGCATCCTCGATAATCCCAGACCTGACGCTGTCATAGCCCTGCACTCCTGGCCGGGATATCCTGCCGGGACCATAGCATCACGTCCTGGCCAGTTCATGGCAGCCGCCGACGTATACAGACTGATTATCCGTGGAAAGGGAGGGCACGGGTCCGCCCCCTGGAAGGCCGTTGACCCTGTGTTTACCGCTGCCCGTGTAATAACCGGGCTCTCCCTCCTGCCGTCAAAGAAAATAGAGGCTCAGGAGCCGGTTGTGATCAGCACATGCAGTGTTCACGGCGGCGTAAGCGCCAATGTCATTCCCGACGATATAGTTCTGCAGGGATCAGTGCGTTATTTTTCCCGCAAAGTCGGAGACAGGATCCCTGCCCTCATTGAACAGTCGGTGCAGGCGGAGTGCTCATGGACCGGCGCTGAGTACGAGATGGAGTACCGGAGGCCCTATATCCCCGTTATCAATGACCACCGGGTGGTCGGGCAGTGCAGGCGTGTTGCCGAGCAATATCTGGGTGAAGGCTTTTGGCAGGATGTCCAGGAGCCTGTCATGGGGTCTGAAGATTTTTCTTACTACCTCGAGAAGAACCCGGGGGCCATGTTCTTTCTCGGCATGGGCGAGGACAGTCCTTCCCTGCACAGCAGCGCCTTCGACTTCAATGACGAGGCGCTGCGCTCAGGCATACTCTTTCTTGTGTTCTCGACGATTGACCTTCTCCAAGGGTCCCGTTGAAGAGGCACCGGGTTGCACGTATACTATTGATAAAGCAGAACCTGAGCATTGTCCTGGATAATTCATGGCGAATTTCGTTCAAGTGGAAGGCACAGAGACACCAATGGCAGGCTGCCCTTTGAGCATATAAAGATATTACAAGAAATTTAAGATCCTGGAAAATGCATAGCATAAGTGCATGCCCGTTTCAGAATAGGGTCGACTTAATGATTAATGCAGGTTGAAGAAACGCAATGGAAAATCACAAGCTGGTACATCCTGAACACCTGAACCACTATGGCTTTCTCTTTGGCGGCAACCTGCTCAAGTGGGTGGATGAATATGCCTGGATAGCCGCCAGCATGGAATACCCCGGATGCAGCTTTGTCACCATTGGTATGGACCGGGTCGAATTCAGAAAGAGCGTGAAAGAGGGGACAATCCTCACGTTCATTGCGGAAAAGACCCGGGAGGGCACCACCTCCGTTCAGTATCACGTGAACGTTTTCCGCGGCAACATGAGGGAGAAACAAAATGAGATCATCTTTTCCACCCGTGTGACCCTTGTGAATGTAGACAGAGAGGGCCGCAAGACCCCTTTGGCGAAATGATTACCCTGCCCTTTCATTCCCAGAACTTCCACCAGGGCCTTCCCTGTTTTTCGTCCGTCCCCAGGTCACCTGCCCGTTCCGCTGCCTTTTGCCGTCCTTCTTCTCCCTTTACATCGCCCCGGCGTTCTTCCCGCTCCTCTTCGGAGCGCTCTCTCCTGTCTTTATAGCGGTCATCATCCTCCCCCCTTTCATAGCGCTCCCGCTCCTTGTACCGCTCCTGATTTCTCTCATGGGAACCATCCTCGTCCGTGCCGAGCCGGCGCTGCTCCAGCTCTTCCCGCTGTTCTCTCATTCTTTCATCAATGTCCTCTTTATTGTGCTCGTACTTCTGCCGGGCCTTTTCCTGCCCCATCCCCGTCCCCTTTCCGGGCTGGGCATGGGCACTGCCAGATGAAGACACCATGAAGAGGAGTAAAAAAATACCGCTCATAAATACTGCAGACACTCTTCTCATAAAAACCCTCCTTGATTATTAAACAGCATCAGTACCTGTATAGCACCCTTATCGGCTCATGTAAAGAGAGACAGCGCTCAAATCAAGGTTCAACCTTGCTATGGCGGCGCTGATTTGACAATCGATGAAGCACCTGATAAATTAAACTGTCCGGGCATCGCGAAGGTCAGCCGGGACGATAAAGAGAGACACCGGATGACAATGACAAAAAAAATGGCCCTGTTCCTCATCATCGCAGGGATATGCCTTCCCACGGCAACCCTTCCCTTAATCTCAGAGTTCAGGCCTGTGCCGGAACTGTGCCTCACGTCAAATTTTTTTCAGAACATGGGGAATATGATGGTCGTTCTGGGACGCTCAGGTGCTGGCATTGAGACATTCACGGCAGGATCAGGACAGGCCCCTCTGGCAATACCGTACCGCTATCTCTTTTCTGCCGGGGTATTACTGGCATGCTCGGGGCTGGGACTGCTGGTAATTGCGTCGGGCAAGAGCAGGCCCTGATTTATCCCCTCCAGAACCTGACCCTTCCCACGTCAACATGAAGAAAATTGGACCGGGGATAGTATCCTACGCCGCCGTTCTGGAGGTTATAGGCAACGCTTCTCAGGGTTTTTATCTGATAACCGGGCATCCTGATGTCCGCTGCCTGCCCCTTGATGTGGAGGCTTCGTCTGGCTACGCCGTTGCTCTTCTTTCTCAGCCGCGCGTTCGTAGCTGGCGAGCGGTATCCCGAAATGAGGTGGATGGGTTCGTTGCAGTCCAGCCTACCCTGGATTGAATAGAGAAAGTCAATGAGCTTTTTGTCAATCGGCTTGACTGCCCCGTTGTAATGGTCGCGGAATACGTGATTGATGTCCCGGAACGCCTCAGGAAGATATTTACCGTCTCTCCAGTAAACAACATCGAGGTATTCCTTGGTATGCAGGTTATAAATACAGACTGAACGCTCTCCGGCGGCAAGCCTGTTCACCGCAGCCATTGCCCTGCCGGGGATAAGACCCGAGGCAACGGTGATGAGTCCCATCCTGAGCAACTGCCTTCGGCTGATTTCCGGCAGCAGGCTCCTTTTTCGCCCCTTGATTCTGCTCATGCGTGCCTCTACTCCCCTTTTTTGCTTTCTTATCGGCAGGATAAGAAAGCAAGTTAAGTGCCATTTTTTAAGGCATTGTATTATAAAGAAAAGAAAGGCTGAGCGCGGAGAAGAATACTGCCATTTCCCAAATAAAAACCGTCAAATTTCAGACAAATTGACGCGTTTTGTCAGCAGGCCGGGGCCGTAATGAAACGGCTGGAATAAATGGAAATTCTTTCAAGAAGCAGGCTAAAGCGGTGCACCCTCTTCCTTAGTGACGACCAGCAGAGGACTCCTCTTCAGGGCCTTCAAGAGCAGTTCATCCCTGCCATAGACATCATTACGGAAATTCAGGACCCCCTCGTTGTCAACCCAGGCAGTGAGGTATACAATATGGACATCAATGGGAGCGGGAAGATTTATTCTCTGCTCCCTGCCCTCATCGACTGCTGCCTGAATCTTCGCCCTGCTCCATTCCTGACTGTCGCGCAGCAGGTATTCGGCAAGGCTCATGGGGTATCTCACGCGTATGCAGCCGTGGCTGAAGGCCCGTGAGTTGCGGGAAAAGAGGCCCTTTGCCGGGGTGTCATGGAGATAAACATTGTATTTATTGGGGAGCATGAATTTTATATTTCCCAGGGGATTCAGTGGGCCGGGCATCTGGCGGAACGCATAGGGAAAGTGATTGTCCCCTATACGTGTCCAGTCAATGGTCTCCGGGTCTATTTCCTCAGCGCTGTCAGACCAGCTTTTGAAGATCTTTATCTGCTGCGCTTCCAGGTACCCCGGGTCATGTTTTACCTTGGGAATGACCTCTTCCAGAGCAATGCTTTCAGGAACATTCCATGAGGGATTCACAATGATGTATCGCATCTTCCCGCTGAAGACCGGCGTGTGCCAGAAGGGTTTGCCCACGACCACATCCATCTTCATGACAGATGCACCGTGCTCTATGATGTCAAGAGTGAAATCGGCAATGTTTACGATGATATACCGGTGGCCAAGGTTCCGTGACGTCCAGCGCATCCGTTCCAGATTCACCTCGATCTGACGCATGCGGCGGTCAGCAGTAACGTTCATGGCCGCAAGGGTTTCCCTTCCGACAATACCATCAGGACTCAAACCGTGACGCTTCTGGAACTTCCTTACGGCCTTTTCAAGACCGGCGTCAAAGAGGTTCCTCTTTTCGCTGCCGCTGTCGTCAAGGTCGCCGGAGACTGCAAGCCGTTCCCGGATGTCCCCGATCAGGGGGTCATCAGCGCCTCTTCTGAGCAGCCTGCTGGCCCAAAGCTCGGGCCATCCTCCACGGACAGTTATTTCACGCAGTTCCATAAGCTTCTGCCTGAGGCCGTAATAGGACGGCTGCATGGGCAGAAGGTTGACGAGGCTTTCCCTGATGTTGTTCTCCCGGAGGGCGTCTTCAAGGTACAGGCTTACATCGAGATCATCACGGTTGACATACCAGCCGGATTCAGTGGTTAAGGGGTCGATGCAACCTGCCGAAAAGTGGCACCCCAGCATGAGATAGGCATCGGTCAGGAGCACGTCAAGTTCGGCCATGGTTTCAGGATTCATGTTCAGTTCCCTGGCCAGCTCATCTCTGAGCATGGTAATAGACTGGTGATGGTAGAAATCAGGCGACAGCCCTTCTTTCTCCACCTCCCTGATGGCATCAAGCATTGTCTCCGTATGAGGGAATGACCCGTCATGACCAAACCAGGCCGGCTGGTAATGCCTCCTTCGGTAGAAACGCTCAAGCATATCCGGGACAAGGAGCGTTGTCCCCCCGAGGCTCATTGCATTCTCACTGCTGACCATTACCCTGATGAACTCTCCTGCCCTCTCCTGGAGATAATTCCTGGCAGGGTCCCACGTTTCCGGCTCAGCCCCGGACGGACAGGGCGTCATGAACAGCAGGCACATGATCAGGGACAGCGGCACAGCCGCCACCTTTATCGCCCGTTCATATCTCAGCGATGTTCCATGATTCCCCATGCCGGGTTCTCCTGCTTTCCTGTCAGATGTTGTCTGTTTTCAGGATCGTGCCTGCACCTGATGTACAGGCAGCGCACAATCCCCGGCCCGGGCAGGCCGGGGTCAATCTCACGTACTTCTATAGTAACCTTTATCGGGCCGATAATTCACGATCAGTCTGTTCATGCTCTTCTATGGCGTGCTCCAGTTCATCGAGCTTTTCAAAGTCTGACCTGAAGCGCTTCTTCAAACTGCTCAACTGGTTTGACCGGTAGAGGTTCCTCAACTGCTCTCCCATGAGTGCGTACAACTTGTCCCGCTCCCCCTTCAGATTGTGGAGTTCCATCTTGATTCTCGTGCGTTCCGTCGCGTCTTTTGCGAAACGCTGGACTTCCTCGGCGATCTCCTTCACGACATGCATCCCACGGTCCGTAGCCTCGTGGATCTTGTCGCCCAGTTTCGTCAGGTCATCCCTGGTCTTTTTCGCAAAGTCTTTCAGGGCCATCTTCTCCATGGATGCCTCGATCTCCTCGATGGATGCCTCTTTCTTCTTCCTTCCTTTCCTGACTGCGGGCCTTGCCGATCTTTTTTTGCCTGCTGTCTTCCTTGCCATCGTATCCTCCTTTTCCAGTTTCATCCTGCCGGCGATTATACCTAAAGTATAGCAAATCATCAGAAGCCCCCTGCCAAATAAGCTCTGAAGTCTGCAGGGTAAATTGCACTACCTGCTGAATTGTTTTATAATTCTGTGCGTGCAGATCACCTGATTTTACTGGAAACCAGGAGGTACCATGAAAGACACGAAAATCATTATTCCTGAAAAGGACATTCCGGCCCGGTGGTACAACATCATGGCAGATATGCCCAACCTGCCACAGGCGCCGCTCCACCCGGCCACACGTCAGCCTGTGACACCCGATGACCTCTCGGCAATTTTCCCCCTCGCCCTGATTGAGCAGGAGGTCAGCAGGGAGCGGTGGATCGATATTCCGGAAGAGGTGCGTGAGATATATGCGCTCTGGAGGCCCTCGCCGCTCTACAGGGCCCACAGGCTTGAAAAGGCCCTCGGAACGCCCGCCAAAATCTACTACAAGTACGAAGGGGTAAGCCCCGCGGGGAGCCACAAGCCAAACACCTCAATCCCACAGGCCTATTACAACAAAAAGGCAGGCATCAGGAGAATCGCCACGGAAACAGGAGCGGGACAGTGGGGTTCATCCATGGCACTGGCGGGACAGCTCTTCGGCCTCGATGTCACGGTCTACATGGTCAAGGTCAGTTACAACCAGAAACCCTACCGCAGGATCGCCATGGAAACCTGGGGCGCAGAAGTCCACGCAAGCCCCTCCGCGGTGACACAGTCCGGAAAAAAGGCCCTTGAGGCAGATCCGGAAAACCCCGGGAGCCTCGGGCTTGCCATTTCAGAGGCTGTTGAGGATGCGGCTACCCATGATGACACCAACTATGCACTTGGATCAGTGCTCAATCATGTGTGTCTTCACCAGACCGTTATCGGTCTTGAGGCAAGGAAACAGCTGGAGATCGCCGGTGATTTCCCTGACATTATCATCGGGTGCTGTGGGGGAGGCAGCAACCTTGCAGGCATTGCCTTCCCGTTTATTGCCGACAAGATAAACGGCCGGGACCTCAGGGTCATCGCCGTGGAGCCTGCTTCCTGCCCTACCCTCACCAAGGGCGAATTCAGATACGATTACGGCGATGTGGCAGGCCTCACGCCCTTTCTGATGATGTACACGCTGGGCCATGATTTTATTCCGCCGGGGATCCATGCCGGAGGGCTGAGATATCACGCTGATTCTCCTCTCGTCTGCCAGCTCTATCACGACGGCCTCATCGAGGCAAAGGCATACCACCAGCTCGGGGTCTTTGAGGCGGCGCTCCAGTTCGCCCGCACCGAGTCCATTATCCCTGCCCCTGAAACAGCCCACGCGATCAAAGCAGTGATCGACGAGGCCCTCCTCTGCAAAGAGGAAGGGAAGGAGCGTACCATCCTGTTCAACCTGAGCGGTCATGGGTATCTCGACCTCCAGGCCTATGCCGACTTCCTTGAAGGCAAACTGACGGACTACGAGTATCCCGAAGAAAAAATAAAAGAGGCCCTTTCGCGCCTCCCCGTCTTCTGACGGTCCAGGGACATGACAGGCATTATCGACTTCCATACCCATGCCTTTCCTGACGAACTCGCTGAAAAGGCAATGGCGCACCTTGAGCTTGAAGGTGATGTGAAGGCCCATCTGGACGGAAAGGTGGCCTCCCTCCTGGCGTCCATGGACCGGAGCGGGATTGAACAGAGCGTTGTCTGCTCCATAGCGACGAAGCCGTCTCAGTTTGAACCGATTCTTGCGTGGTCGAAACGGATCAACTCTGACCGGATCATCCCATTCCCGTCCCTGCACCCTGACGACCCTGTTGCGCGCGAACGGGTCGATCAGATCAGGCAGGCCGGGTTCAGGGGAATCAAACTCCATCCGTATTACCAGGATTTTGCCATCGATGAGCCGCGGATGTTCCCCCTGTACGAGCGGATTGCCAGCTGCGGCCTCATCCTGGTAATGCACACGGGCTTTGACTTTGCCTTTGCGCGGAAACGGATCGCTGACCCGGAAAAAATTCTGAAGGTAACGGAGAGCTTCCCCGGGCTAAAGCTCGTCGCCACCCACCTCGGCGCATGGGATGACTGGGACGAAGTGGAGCGGCTCCTGATCGGCAGGAAGATATACACGGAACTGTCATTTTCCCTTGAGTTCTTGACTAAGGACCGCGCAAAATCTATAATATCAAGGCATCCTGACGACTGCATCCTTTTTGGTACAGACTCGCCCTGGACTGACCAGGCGAAGACACTGGAGCTTGTGCGAATGCTCGGCCTGGGACAGGAGTCTGAACAGCGGATCGTAAGGGATAATGCCCTCCGCCTCCTCAATTCCGCCGGGGAAGGATAGCAGTCACCTGTAAGCGTCCTCTTGACGCTGCGGCACTGAGACGGAATGAAAACGTCAGCATCGAACATCAAAAAAGTCCTGCTCTCGGGAAACGAGGCCATTGCCCGTGCCGCCCACGAGGCAGGGGTGCGCGTAGCATCAGGTTACCCCGGCACTCCCTCTACGGAAATACTCGAGAACCTGTCCCGTTATGACGAGATCTATGCCGAGTGGTCTCCCAATGAAAAAGTCGCCCTTGAGGTGGCCCTCGGTGCCTCCTTCGCAGGGGCCCGCGCCCTTGCCAGCATGAAGCATGTGGGGCTCAACGTCGCTGCCGACCCCCTTTTCACCTCCTCCTACACGGGCGTGCGGGGAGGGCTCGTCATCATCACGGCGGACGACCCGGAAATGCACAGCTCCCAGAATGAGCAGGACAACCGCAACTATGCCTTTGCAGCAAAAGTCCCCATGCTCGAGCCTTCCGACGCTGCCGAGGCAAAAGGCTTCACAAAGAAGGCCTTTGAGCTCAGCGAAGACTTTGATACGCCTGTGCTCGTGAGGACCACTACGCGGGTTTCCCACGTCAAGGGACTGGTCTCTCTGGAAAAGCCGTCCGTGCCGCGGGCAGCGCCGGGCATCGAGAAGATGCCCCAGAAGTTTGTCATGCTCCCTGCCAATGCCCGGAAGAGACGCGTCGTGATTGAAGAGAGGATGAAGAGGCTGGCGCGCTTTGCCGATACCTTCCAGCTGAACAGGGTCGAAAAGGGCGACAGAAAAATCGGCTTCATCACATCGGGCATCTCCTATCTTTATGTGAAAGAGGCATTCCCGAAGGCCTCGGTGCTCAAGCTGGGAATGGTCTACCCTTTCCCGGAAAAGCTGATCAGAAAGTTCGCGCGTTCCGTACGGGAGCTCTGGATTGTGGAAGAGCTTGACCCCTTCATCGAACTTCATGTCAAGGCCATGGGTATTCACTGCAGGGGAAAGGACCGTGTCCCCTCATTCGGGGAGCTTGACCCCCGGGCCGTGAGGTCAGCAGTCACGGGTAAAAAGGGCCCCCGGCTCTTTGAATCCGGCGAGATACCGCTCAGGCCGCCAAACCTCTGCCCCGGGTGCCCTCACAGAGGGATCTTTTACGCCATCTCGAAGCTCGGCCTCTTTGTCTCAGGGGACATCGGGTGCTACACCCTTGCGGCACTTCGGCCCCTTGCTGCCATGGACACCTGCGTGTGCATGGGTGCCAGCATTGGAATGGCCCTGGGTATGGAGAAGGCACTGGGCAGCGACGCCCTCGGCAAAGTCATTGCCGTGATCGGCGATTCGACGTTCGTGCACTCGGGCATCACCGGCCTCATCGACATTGTGTACAACAGGGGTTTCTCAACGGTCATCATCCTTGACAACAGGACCACAGGCATGACCGGTCACCAGCCCCATCCGGCCACAGGGACCACACTGAAAGGTGAGCCGACCGCTGCCATCGATATTGAAAAGCTCTGCAGGGCTGTGGGCGTCAATCATGTCTATACCCTGAACCCCCACGATAGCGCTGCAGCAGAGAAAGTGCTCAGACGGGAAATCGAACGGCCCGAGCCTTCAGTGATTATCACAAAATCACCCTGCGCTCTCCTGCCGGAAGTGAGGAAGAGGAAGGACAGGCTCCTCTTTACGGTCATCACAGAAAAATGCACGGGCTGCCGCACCTGCCTGAAACTCGGCTGTCCTGCCATCGAGTGGGTTCCCCTTGACGAAAAAACAGCAGTGCGCCTCGGCCTGAAGCCAAAGCAGCGGGGCCACTCTCGGATCAGTCCTGTTCTCTGTGACGGCTGCAACCAGTGCGCTCCTTTGTGCAAGTTCGGCGCTATTGTAGAGGTCAATGACCATGAACGATAGGAGAGGCAAGAATATCCTGATCTGCGGCGTCGGCGGGCAGGGCATCCTCCTTGCCAGCGAAATACTTTCCACAGCCTTCATGGAGGCCGGATTTGACGTCAAGCAGAGCGAGGTGCACGGGATGGCCCAGCGCGGCGGATCGGTGGTGGCCCATCTCCGGTACGGTGACAAGGTCTACTCTCCTCTGATCGAGCCGGGCACAGCGGACATTGAGGTGGCCTTTGAAATGCTGGAGTCCGCCCGCTACCTCCGTTACCTTCACAAAAACAGCACTGTCATTGTGAACACCCAGAAGATATTCCCACCCTCGGTGGCAACGGGGATCGAGCAGTACCCCGAGGACATCCTTGAGAAGCTCACGGCGAAAAGGCTCAGGGTCATCCCCGTGAATGCCCTCACCATTGCGCAGCACCTGGGAGAGACGCGTGCCGTGAACATGGTCCTAGTGGGGGCGCTGTCCCTGCTCCTGCCTGTTCCGGAAAAAACCTTTCTCGGCGTGCTTCGGAACAGGGTGCCCGCCAGGTTTCTCGACGTGAACCGTTCCGCATTCATGGCGGGACGCGAGGCAGCAGGGGCATTACAGGAGGTGCATAAAAGACGATGATATGGAATGAGGAATTCGAAACCCTTCCCCGTGAAGCCCTGGAAGCACTCCAGTTGAAGAGGCTGAAACGACTGGTCGAACGCGTCTACTCCGCTGTGCCCTACTACCAAAAGAAGATGGACGAGGCAGGCGTGTCACCACGGGATATGAAAAGCCTGTCCGATCTTGCCAGGATTCCTTTTACTACCAAGGAGGACCTGAGAATCAACTATCCCTTTGGCCTCTTTGCCGTGCCCTTTGAGCAGGTCGTGAGGATACACGCCTCGTCAGGAACAACGGGCAAGCCCACGGTCGTAGGGTACACGAAACAGGACATCGACTCATGGGCCGAGCTCATGGCCCGGACCCTTGCCTGCGGCGGGGCCCACCAGGGTGATGTGGTGCACAACGCCTACGGCTACGGACTCTTCACCGGTGGCCTGGGCGCCCACTACGGGGCGGAGAAGATGGGCACCGCCGTCATCCCCATTTCAGGGGGCAACTCCAAGCGTCAGATCATGATCATGCAGGACTTCGGATCCACCGTTCTCCTCTGTACGCCCTCCTACGCCCTGAACCTTGCTGACGTCATGAGAGAAATGAACGTCGAGCCTGCGACGCTGAAACTCCGGGTGGGCCTCTTCGGCGCCGAGCCCTGGAGCGAAAACATGCGGGATGAAATCGAGAAAAAGCTCGGCATCAAGGCAATTGACATCTACGGACTCAGCGAAGTCATGGGCCCCGGTGTTGCCAGTGAATGTATCGAGGAAAAAAGCGGACTCCATGTCTTTGAGGATTTTTTCATTCCCGAAATCATCAACCCTGAGACGGGTGAGTCCCTGCCCCCCGGCCAGACCGGCGAGCTTGTCTTCACCACACTCACCAAGGAGGCCTTTCCCGTCATGCGGTACAGGACAAAGGACATATCACGGCTCATCACGGAGCAATGCTCATGCGGGAGGACCTTTTACCGGATGCAGCGCATAACCGGCAGGAGTGATGACATGCTCATCATCCGCGGAGTGAATGTCTTTCCATCGCAGATCGAGCATGTCCTCATGAGCATAGAAGGGGTTGAGCCCCACTACCAGATCATCGTGGACAGGCAGGGCGCCCTTGACATTATGGAAGTCCAGGTGGAAGTGATGGACCAGATATTCTCCGATGAAATCAAGGTTCTGGAAAACCTCTCGAAGCGCATTGAACGTGAAATTAAAGACCTCCTGGGGGTCTCGTGCAGGATCAAGCTCGTGGAGCCCAGGACCATACAGAGAAGCGAAGGCAAGGCGAAGCGGGTCATTGATAAGAGGAAGATATAAATCAGTTATGCGCTGTTGGCTGTAAGCTGTCAGCAAACGACATAATAAATCTTTTTTTGTAGCTGAAAGCTTATAGCTAAAAGCTTGCAGCTGAAAAGGAGCGCTCCATGAAAGTTGAACAGATATCGGTTTTTCTGGAGAACAAATCTGGGCGCCTGGCCGAGGTATCCCACGTACTGGCCTCAGCCGGAATCAACATCCGTGCCCTTTCTCTGGCAGACACCTCTGACTTCGGCATCCTCCGCATCATCGTGAATGACACGGAAAAGGCAAAGCAGGTGCTGAAAGACAGCGGTTTTACCGTGGGAAAGACGGAGGTGCTGGCCGTGGAGGTCCAGGACAGGCCGGGCGGACTCTCGAAGATCCTGAATACCATGAGGAACGAGGGGATCAATGTGGAGTACATGTACGCCCTGGTGCAGAAGAGCATCGGCAAGGCGATCATCATCTTCCGCTTTGACGAAATCGAAAAGGCCATGGACGCACTGAACAGGGCAGGTATCGGCATACTGAAGGGTGAGGACATTTACTCCCTCTGATATGCTGTTTAATAACGTTTCCTAAAAGGAGGTTTGCCATGAAGTTTGCAAAGGTTTTCGCTGCAGTGCTGCTGTTGCTGTTTGCCGTGACCCTGACCCCCTCCGCGGCTGAGGACACCATCAAGTTCGGAGCCATCCTGTCCGTCACAGGGCCCGCATCGTTTCTCGGCGCCCCCGAGTCAAAGACCCTCGAAATGCTCGCCGAAGAAATCAATGCGAAAGGCGGCATCAAGGGCAAAAAGGTTGAGCTCATCATCAAGGATTCCATGGGAAAACCCGAAAACGCCGTTTCCTTTGCCAAACAGCTCATCGAGGAAGACAAGGTCCTTGCCATCATCGGCCCCTCTACAAGCGGTGAAACCATGGCCATAAAGAATCTCCTGGAAGAGGCAAAGACCATTCTCCTGTCCTGCGCCGCTGCCGAGGTGATCGTGGACCCCGTAGCCAAATACGTGTTCAAGACCCCCCAGAAGGACAGCTTTGCCGTAAGGAAGATCTACATGGAGATGAAGAAGATGGGCATTTCCAAAATAGGCGTTGCCGCGGGCAACACCGGCTTCGGAAAGGCCGGCAAGGAACAGCTTGAAAAGATAGCCCCTGAATTCGGAATCGACATCCTCATCAGCGAAGTCTATGACAAGTCTGCCACTGATCTCACGGCCGTCGTAACAAAACTGAAGGCAGCCGATGTCCAGGCCGTGGTCAACTGGTCCATCGTCCCGGCCCAGTCCATCATAGCAAAAAACATGCGGCAGATCGGGATGACCGTCCCCCTCTTCCAGAGCCACGGCTTCGGCAACATCAAGTATGTGGAAGCAGCAGGCCCGGCAGCAGAGGGAATCATCTTCCCTGCGGGAAGGCTCCTGGTCGTCAATGTCCTCCCCGAGGAGAATTCCCAGAAGCCTGTCCTCGCCAAGTACAAGAGTGATTATGAGTCAAAATTCCAGGAGGACGCAAGCACCTTCGGCGGCCATGCCTACGACGCGTTCATGATCCTCGCAAAGGCCGTTGAAACAGCAGGAACGGACACGGAAAAAGTCAGGGATGCCATCGAGAGCACAAAGGGCTTTGTCGGCACCGGCGGCGTGTTTAACTTTTCAGCAGAGGACCACAACGGACTGGACATCAATGCTTTTGACATGCTCACCGTCAAGGACGGGAAGTTCACCTTGCTGACAAATTAATTAACCGTATCAGCGCTGTTCTTCTTACAGGGAGTATTCACAATGTCTGAATACTCCCTGATTCATATCAACCGCTATGAGCGCAGAACTTTTTTTCCAGTATCTTGTTGCAGGGGTCACCTATGGAATCATTTATTCCATAGTTGCAATAGGGTTCAACATCATCTACAACACAACGGGCATCATCAACTTTGCCCAGGGAGAGTTCGTCATGCTCGGTGGGATGACCGCCGTGACCCTGAACGGATTCATGCCGCTGCCTGCGGCCATTGTCGTTGCCGTTCTTGTTACCATGGCCATCGGCGCACTGGTGGAAATCGTCTTTATCCGCTGGCTCGTGAACCCCTCGGTCCTGCGCATGATCATCATCACCATCGGGCTGTCTATCCTCATCAGGGAGATCGCTCTCCATGTCTGGGACGAAAAAGTCAGGGCACTGCCCTATTTCACGGGGACCTCCGTCTCCTCTATCGAGGTCGGCGGCGTCCACATATCGCCCCAAGTGCTCTGGGTCATCGGGGTCTGCACCGTTATTGTGATCATTCTGAATTTCTTCTTCTCCTGCACATCCATGGGCAGGCAAATGCGCGCCTGCTCGGACAACAGGAACGCTGCCCGGCTCTGCGGGATAAGCGCCCGGAACATGGTTACCCTCTCCTTTGTCCTCAGCGCGGGCATAGGCGCCCTCGCGGGCTGCGTGGTCTCGCCCATTACCTATGTCCAGTATGACAGCGGAACAGGGCTGGCGATCAAGGGATTTACCGTTGCAATCCTGGGAGGCCTGGGAAACAGCATGGCTGCCGTGGCAGCAGGCATTCTCCTTGGTGTCCTTGAGTCCTTCAGCATCTGGGTCATGCCCACGGCGTTCAAGGACGCTCTGTCCATTTCGATTCTGCTCATCATCCTCTTTGCGAGGCCCAGCGGGCTCTTTGGCAGCAGGGAAGTCTTCAGCATGAAGGAGTTCTGATGGACCGAAGCAAATACATCCCGGTGCTGGTCTTAACAGCGGTAGTTATTTCTGTCCAGGCCATCACCGCTGCAATGGGGAAAGGATTTTATCTGACGCAGCTTACCATGTCGGCCTACTACTCACTCCTCATCGTCGGTCTCTGCCTCCTCATGGGATACGCGGGACAGATCTCGCTCGGCCACGCGGGGTTCTTCGCGATAGGAGGCTATATTTCAGCCTTCCTCACGACCTTCGACCTTACGCCGTACCAGACCGGCAGACTGGTCTCCTTTCGTGCTGACACGGGCCTCCTTCAGGCGCGTCAGGACCTCTACGGCGGTCATCTGCTGACGCTTCACCCATGGTCAGCCTGCCTTCTGGCGGTCCTGGTCGCGGTGACCATCGCCTCCGTAATCGGGGGGCCTGTGCTGAAGCTGAAGGGCCACTATCTTGCCATGGCACCGCTGGGATTCGGCATAATCGTCTATGCCATTGTCCTGGCAACACCCCTCTTCGGTGAGGCAGACGGGCTGTCTGACGTTCCCCCTTTTGAGCTCCTGCCGGGGCTGAGCATCAGCGGGAAGCTTTCGCTGAGGGTGCAGAATTATTACATTGCCTGGGTCCTGGTTATCGCCACTATTATCCTGCTTCAGAACCTGGTACATTCCCGCGTGGGGAGGGCCCTGCGATCCATACACGGGGCTGAGGACGCGGCAAATGCCATGGGGGTTGACACGGCACAATACAAGCTGAAGACCTTTGTGCTCAGTGCTGCCTTCGCCGCAATAGCCGGGGTATGCCTCACTCACTATAACGGCGGCATCGGGCCGTCAGAGGCATCGATCATGAAGTCCGTGCGCTATGTAGCTATCGTAGCTATCGGCGGTATGGCAAACCTCTGGGGCGCTCTTGTCATGGGAAGCCTGCTGAACTTTTTCTCCCTTCGGGGCTATTTCGGGTCCTTCGATGACGCCGTGTTTGGCACCATACTGATAGTGATCATGCTCTTTTCCCCTGAGGGGCTGCTGAGAATGGAAATAGTACGCGCCCTGAGTGGCCTGTTCCGCAGGGGCAGCGCAGAGGAAGAGGCATCATGAGCCTCCTGAACGTGGAAGGGCTTAGCCGGAACTTCGGGGGGCTCAGGGCCGTCAGCAATGTGAGCTTCGCTGTCAGGGAAGGTTCCATAAAGGCACTCATAGGGCCCAACGGAGCGGGTAAAACAACGCTGTTCAATCTCGTGTCCGGTTTTCTCCCGCCCGACAACGGGACCGTTTCCTTTAACGGTGAACCTGTTCAGGGCCTCAAACCCTTCCAGATCGCCGCAAAGGGTATATCGCGGACATTTCAGCACATCAGGCTCTTTCCGAAGATGTCCGCCCTTGAAAATGTCATGATCGGACGGCACCTGCACGGGAGGTCAGGATTTCTGGCAGGCATGCTCTCGCTGCCCTGGACACGCGCCGAGGAGAACAGAATCAGGGACACATCAATGGAGATTCTCGGGTTCCTGGGCATTGCCGGGCTGGCAGAGGCCGATGCCGTGAGCCTTTCCTACGGGCAGCAGAGGACGGTTGAACTGGCCCGTGCCCTGGCCGGAGAGCCCCGCCTTCTCATGCTCGACGAACCTGCGGCCGGGCTGAACATGCGGGAGACCGCTGCCATGGCAAGGCTCATTGAGAAAATACGGGACGCGGGAGTCACGGTACTTGTTGTTGAACACGACATGGGGCTTGTCATGAATATCTCCGATGAGATCCTCGTTCTGAGCTACGGCGAGAAGATCGCCGATGACATGCCCCTCGCCATCCAGAAAAATAGTGAAGTGATCCGGGTCTATCTCGGGGAGGAGGAGAGTGCTTAAGATCAGGAACCTGGAGGCGGGCTACGGAAGCCTTACGGTACTGAGAAGGGTCACCATGCATGTGAGCCCCGGCGAGATCGTCACCATGATCGGCGCAAACGGCGCAGGCAAGACAACGCTCCTCAGCACCCTTTCCGGACTCGTCAGGGCGCGGGCAGGAGAAGTCCTTTTCAGCGGGAGAGACATATCAGGCCTCCCGCCGGAACAGAGAGTGGCTGCAGGGTGCTCCCTGGTCCCCGAAGGCAGACAGGTCTTTCAGACCATGACCGTGCGGGAGAACCTTCTCCTGGGGGCCTCAGTCCTCAGGAAGCGGGGGGAAGGGAGTAAGACCGGTGAGGAACTCGATAACGTTTATCATCTGTTTCCCGTGCTCAGGGAACGGCAGCATCAGCTTGCCGGCACTCTTTCAGGGGGCGAGCAGCAGATGCTTGCCATCGGCAGGGCGCAGATGGCCCGGCCAAAGCTCATCATGATGGATGAGCCGTCCATGGGGCTGGCGCCCCTTGTGGTAAAGCAGATATTCTTCATCGTCAGGAAGCTGCGCGACGAGGGCATCACTATTCTCCTCGTGGAGCAGAACGCCAGGGCGGCCCTGGGAATCGCTGACCGGGGCTACGTTCTTGAGACAGGCAGGATCATTGTCCAGGGGCCGTCGGAAGAACTCCTTGCAAACAGGGACGTCCAGAGGGCCTACCTGGGAAGGGACCTTGATGCTGAGAGGTGAGTTGCTTGAGGATTCGAGTGCAAAGACACGCTGTTAGTTGTTAGTTTTTAGACTGAAAACTGATAACTAACAACTTACAACTGATATCAGGGAGGGCATTATGTACTGGGAGCAGGAGAGGGAGTGCATGGACCGGGACGAGCTTGAGCAGCTCCAGCTGGAGAGACTGGAGTCCACGCTGAGCAGGGTCCAGATGAACGTCCCCTTTTACCGGAAGAAGTTTGACGAACTGGGCATTGACACGGACACGGTCAGGTCCGTCGATGACCTCAGGAGGCTTCCCTTCACGACCAAGGACGACCTGAGGAACAACTATCCCTACGGCCTTTTTGCCGTTCCGCTCCGGGAAGTGGTGCGGATTCATGCCTCCTCCGGGACAACGGGGATGTCCACTGTCGTAGGCTACACACAAAACGACATCAGGAAATGGTCAAACCTCGTTGCCCGCGTGCTCACCGCCGGGGGCGTGACACGGGACGATGTGGTGCAGATAGCCTTTGGCTACGGCCTGTTCACCGGCGGCTTCGGGATCCACTACGGCGCGGAGCGGCTGGGCGCCTCGGTAATACCCATGTCCAGCGGCAACACGGCACGCCAGATCAAGATCATGCAGGACTTCAGGACCACGGCACTGATCTGCACACCGAGCTACGCCATGCTCATTGCCGAAACGATTTTTGACATGGGGATCAGTATCAGTTCACTGTCCCTGAAATACGGGCTTTTCGGAGCCGAACCATGGTCTGAAAAAATGAGGAAGGAAATCGAAGACAAGCTCAGGATACGGGCGACAGACAACTACGGGCTGAGTGAAGTGATGGGTCCGGGCGTCGCCTTTGAGTGCCTTGAGCAGAACGGCCTGCACGTGAACGAAGACCACTTCCTTGCTGAAATCGTCCATCCCGATACGCTGGAACCGGTCCCTTCCGGTGAAGAGGGTGAGCTGGTCATCACCACACTTGCGAAGGAGGCCTTTCCCGTGATCCGCTTCAGGACACGGGACCGCACCAGCTTCATCACGGAGCCCTGTCCTTGCGGCAGGTCCTTCAGGAAGATCGCCCGGGTCAGGGGGAGGACAGACGACATGCTGATCATCAAAGGGGTCAATGTCTTTCCTTCACAGGTTGAGGCAGTCCTTTTTGACATTGAAGGCACGGAACCCCACTACCAGATCATCATTGACAGGAAAGGAGCCCTGGACCATGTGGCAGTTCTCGTTGAGGTGTCGGAGCAGATATTTTTCGATGAGATGAAAAAGCAACATGCCCTTGTTGACCTGATCAGGAACAGGCTGTCCTCTGAACTCGGCATTGCCGTAGAGGTAAATCTCGTTGAGAAAAAGACCCTGGAACGCGCCGAGGGCAAGGCCGTCAGGGTCATTGACAGAAGGAAATTATGAGGTGCTGCTGGCTGCTTCTGCCTGCTGTTCGGAGCGGGCCGCAGGATGGTCTTCTGCTGCCCTGAAGGACTTTACCGATGAGCGCAGCTGCTGTGTAAGTATAGCAATTCCCTGGCTTCTCTCAGCTATCTTCTGGGCTTTTCCAGCCGTATCCCTTGATATGTTTGCCACCAGTTCAATATCACTGCCGATCTGTTCGGCTGCCGTTGACTGTTCTTCCGAGGCAGCGGCTATATGTTCTATCATGGAGCTTACTTCATCCACTTTCCTGACAATGTCCTGCAGGGCGCTCCCTGCGTCCGTGGCAAGGCGAACCCCCTCTTCCACGGCCTCAATTTCTCGCTCCATGCTGGAGAGTGCCTTGCCCGTGTCTTCCTGTATTACCTTGATGGTCTGGGCGATTTCCTTTGTGGCATCCGTTGTCTTTTCAGCAAGCTTCCTCACTTCGTCTGCCACAACAGCGAACCCCCTGCCCTGTTCCCCGGCCCGGGCTGCCTCGATGGCAGCATTCAGGGCGAGGAGATTCGTCTGGCTGGCAATTTCGTCGATGACCTGAATAATGTTACCCACTTCCTTGGACCGGGTTCCCAAAACCGCCATGACACTCGACGTTTCTTTCGACGTACTGGCTATCCCATTGATGCTGACAACGCTCTTCTCCACTATTTTTCCGCCTTCCCTGGCGACCTCGTTGGCCTCCCGCGCTGCGTCCGCAGCGCCTGAGGCGTTTTTCGCGACATCGAGAATCGTGGCATTCAGCTCATGAGAGGCAGCTGCCACCTGGGAGGTCTTCCCGCTTTGTTCAGATACACCTTCAACGATATAGACGGCCACTTCCGATAGATCGTCAGCCGATCCTGAAAGTTCATTTACCCCGCCCATGACCTGGTTGATAAGGAGCCTGAGCTTATCAATCATGGTATCAACATCACGGGCTAGATCACCCACCTCGTTCTTCACTGTCATGTCCTTCAGTGAAGCGGTCAGGTCTCCCGATGCAACTTTGTGCACAACTTCGGCGATTCGGGAGATCGGCACCGTGATAGATTTGTTCAGCAAACGCAGGGACAGGAAAATACCCACTCCGATGATACATGCCGCGATGAGCACCGCGGACACAATGGCCAGGGACTTATCCACCTTGAGGAATATCGTCCCGGTGGCAGCCTGGCCCCCTTCGTTTACACTCTTTTCGAGAGAGGAGACAGCGTCAACAATCCCTCCGGCGCCTCTGGCATAGTCCTCCATGATCCTGTTTCCCCCATCCTGGTCCTGGCTGTAGGCAGCAAACATTTCTTTGCCGGTCATCCACATATCGGCAAGGTCATCCTTTATTGCTGCCAGCTCCTTTTCATGTTCCCGCTCATCGCCGGTTGTGAGAAACGTATCGACCTGCTGCAGGGCAGCCTCGTAATGAGGCCGTGCCTTTTTTTCAATTACCGTCATGTCTTTCGTCAGTGAGGCATCAGTCATGTACTGCCAGAGGTTCAGGACATGGAGCTGTATGTCCTTTGCGATCAGTATTTTCTTCTGAACGACTCCCGCACTCTCGAAGTCCCTTTCGTACTCCTTCAGGTCATGCCTGACATAGAGGGCAAAAATGATAAACATGACAACCAGGACGGCAAAGAGCAGGAGCAGTTTATTCCCGATAGTTAATTTCATAATTCCTCATCCTCCGGATTTAGCAATGTGTTTTTATATATCGGTATTATTTATCAATACTTTAAGTGACAGGGGCAAAGTACGAAACCCCTCTCATGAGTGTCCTTTCGCGTACCGGCACGGCAGGCATGCTTTCTTGAGATTGTTTTAGTCCGGCCAGCAAGAACAAGAGCTCGCCCGGCCTTGCTATAATGCCGGGAAAGGGATATTCTATACACCATGGCATATGTGATCGGATTTGCAGGGAAAGGGGGCACGGGAAAGACAACCATTGCTGCCCTGACCGTGCGCTATCTTGTTGAAAAAAAACAGAAGGCAGTCCTTGCCGTTGACGCTGACAGCAATAACTGCCTCAATGAGGCGCTGGGCGTAACTGTTCACGCCACGATCGGCAGGCTCAGGGAGGAGTCCCTTGCCACGGTGCGGAGCGGAGCAGACCGTCCCGGCGGCATGAGTATGGAGCAGCTCTTTGACTACCAGGTCCAGCAGTCCCTTATCGAGGCACAGGGATTTGACCTCATGGTCATGGGCAGGCCCGAAGGGCCCGGCTGCTACTGTGCCGCAAATAACATTATCCGGAAATATACGGACAGGCTCTCCGAAAAATATACTTACGTGGTCATTGACAATGAAGCCGGTATGGAGCACCTGAGCAGGCGCACGACCCACAAGGTAGACCTGCTGCTCGTCATAAGCGACCCTACAAAGAAGGGTGTCCTGACAGGAAACCGCATCAACAACCTTGTTGATGAGCTTCAGCTTGATGTGGCGCAGCGCAGACTGATTATCAACAGGGTATCAGACGATCATTTTGAGAAGCTGAAAAACTGCGGCGTGGAACTGGCCTTTGAGAGTATCTACAATATTCCGGAAGATGAAAACATCTTCAACCTCGACCTTGAGGGGAGACCTGTCTTTGAGCTGCCGGCTGATTCGGCTGCAGTGACCAAGGTCTTTTCAATACTGGACGCTGCCAATATCCCCTGAACCTTACCGCCCTGCGGGGGGCGCCTGCCCCTCTTCATTGATAAACCAGGCCAGGCTGCTTTCGATCAGCTGCTCCATCTCCTCCTTGAAGCTCTTTCGGATGCGCTTGAGTTCCGAAATGTCTTCATGGATCTTTACAACGTTCTGCTGATGCTCCTTCAGCAGCTCTTCCGCCTTGTTCCGTGCCTCCTGCGCATGCAGCTCCGCTGATTTCTCCGCGTTTTCCCTGAAGGTATTGACGGAATCCTGTCCTTTTATAAGGGTGTCTCTCATTGCGACCTCCAGGTTCGTGAATTCCTTTACCTGATTTTCAATCTTCCGTGCCTCTTCCTTCAGCGTGGCGTTCTCCCTCAGCAGGTCCTCCATCTCCTTTCTCAGAAGCTGGAGGAAGGCCCTGACCTCCTGGGGATCAAACCCCTTGGACCGTTTCCTGAACTGTTTCTGGTGAATATCCAGCGGCGTGACGCGCATGACTCATCCTCCTGAACAGACATTATGCGGTGCTTTCCTGATTCCTGCACATGCGTACGTCATATCCTGCCCCTTCACGTTACCATAAATCAACTCTCCGCGCAACAGAAGGCCCGGTATTCCCGCTTTTCATCTCGGGTTTATTTGAAAGTTACCTCTCTGCCGTTGTACAATGAAGTACGTTTATTGATTCCCAGGAAGGAGAACCCATGCCAAAGGCGGTTGCCCTCTATTCAGGCGGCCTGGACAGCACCCTTGCCGTGATTGCCATGATGAAGCAGGGAGTGGAGGTAACGGCCATTACCTTCATGAATCATTTCGGGTGCGATATCAGCGACAGGTCCTCCTGTTCAAAGGACCCCTTTGCTGCTTCGCTCAAGTTCGGATTTAAAGTTAAACTTGCACATTTATCTGGCAAGTTCTTGAATATAATAATTAATCCTAAATACGGCCATGGGAAAAACATGAACCCCTGCATGGACTGCCGTATCCTTATGCTCAGGGAGGCGCGGGAGTTCATGGACATGACCGGCGCTGACTTTCTCATAACCGGCGAGGTCCTTGGCCAGCGTCCCATGAGCCAGCGCAGGGACTGCTTCCCGCGCATCGACCGGGAAGCCGGTGTAAGCGGCCTTGTGGTCAGGCCGCTAAGCGGAAAGCTTCTCCCCGTCACAATACCGGAAGAGAAAGGTCTCATTAGCCGTAAGCTCATGCATGATATTAACGGCCGGACACGGAAGCCCCAGATGTCCCTTGCCGAAGAATGGGGTCTTACGGAGTACCCTGCTCCGGCAGGTGGATGCCTCTTGACTGAACCCAATTACTCGCACAGACTGAGGGACCTCCTTGAGCACAGTAAAGACCCCGGCTACCGGGAGATCAATTTTCTGAGAGTGGGTCGCCATTTCAGGTTTTCTTCGCGCTGCAAGATTGTCGTGGGAAGGAACAAAAGCGAAAACAGCGCAATCCGCAGCTTGGCCGGCCATGATGACGTGATCCTGGACGTTGAAGGGTATGGCAGCCCCACCACTGTCGTCCTCGGGGAAGGGACTGACGAGGCCTTTGCCCTTGCAGCGTCAATCTGCGCCCGCTACTCAGACGCCAAACACCTCCCCCGTGTCACTGTTGCTGTCTGGCAGGGTGTTGACAAGCATCATGTCACCGCAGAGCCTGCAAGCGACGCCGTCATCAACGCCTTCAGGATCGAAAAGAAGAGGCACAGAGAAGAAGTCCTGAACAGTCAGCCCGCATAGTTTCTGGCAAAGACCATTCCATTGGTTGTATTACAGACAGGAAAGTCCGAAGAGTGAAAAAAAAACTTCAGAGCCTGACGGGCACGCCCCGTTCCCTCAGGTACTCCTTGGCCTGGGTAATTGAGTACTCCCGGTAGTGAAAAATGGATGCGGCCAGGGCAGCATCTGCCTTGCCTTCTACCAGGCCTTCCCTCAGGTGCTCCAGCGTGCCCACACCGCCTGATGCGACAACGGGGATGGTGACGGCCTCGGCAATCGCCCTCGTCAGGTCAATATCGTAGCCGTCCCTGGTACCATCCCTATCCATGCTCGTGAGCAGGATTTCCCCGGCCCCGAGGTCTTCCATTTTCTTCGCCCACTTCACCGCATCGATGAAGCGCATCTTTCTTCCTCCGTGCGTGGATATTGCCCACACCAGCCCGCCGTTGGAGGGAACAACAAGACGGACCTCACGCAGAAAGGGGTCGCTGAACCACGGCTCTTCCGGTTCATAAGTCATGTCAGGCCTGACGCGCTTGGCATCCACAGCAACGACAATACACTGGCTCCCAAAACGCTCAGAGGCCTTTTTAATGAAAAAGGGATCGTGGACTGCCGTGGTATTGATGGATACCTTGTCGCACCCCGCGTTGAGGAGGTCGCGGATGTCGTCCAGGCCCTTTATCCCCCCTCCCACGGTAAGGGGCATGAAGACATCATCTGCTGTCCGGCCTACGACGTCGAGGATGATCTTTCTCTTTTCATGGGATGCGGTCACGTCGAGGAACACCAGTTCATCAGCGCCCTCGTCATCGTAGAACTTCGCGTTCTCCACAGGGTCTCCTGCGTCAGTAAGGTTCTGAAAGTTGACCCCTTTCACAACCCGCCCGTCTTTCACATCAAGACAGGGGATGATTCTCTTGGCTAACATGTTTCTTCCTCGATTGTTTTTCTATGGCCTCGTGCCCCTCGCCTTTGGCCTCACTGTCTTCACGCACTGCTCATCGTCATCTCAATCGCCTGCTTCAGGTCAAGCGATCCCGTGTACAGGGCCTTGCCCGTTATAACGCCCCAGAGGTCCGCAACCTGCATCAGGTTCCTGATATCGTCAAGGCGTGACACGCCTCCTGACGCGATCACCGGTATGCTCACGGCCCTGACCATCTTCGCCATTGCCTCAACATTGGGACCCGTCATCATGCCATCCCGAGAAATGTCCGTGTAGATGATGCCCGCAGTCCCCATTCCTTCCATCTTCCGTGCGAATGCAATGGCTTCGAATTCCGTCACCTCCACCCACCCTTTCACGGCAACATTTCCATCCTTTGCGTCTATGCCGACAAGGACCTTTCCCGGATATTCGCCGCAGGCCTCCTGTACCATTTCAGGATTCGTGGCAGCAGACGTCCCGATGATCACCCGGTCAACGCCGGCGTTTATCAGATGGTCAATTCTTGAAAGGTCCCGGATCCCCCCGCCCAGCTGTATGGGAATGTGCACGGCCTTTCTGATTTTCCGGATCTGGTCAAAGTTCTTCTGTTCACCGGTAAACGCACCGTCAAGGTCAACAAGGTGAAGGAGCTTGGCACCGAGGTCGACCCAGTGCATGGCCACAGAGGGGGGATCATCGGAGTACACCGTAACCTCTTCTTTCCTGCCCTGAAGGAGCCTAACACACTTGCCGTCTTTCAGGTCTATGGCAGGGATTACAATCACGGGATGAGTATATCAGATCGCTTTGCGCTCTATCAACAAAGAGCAGCAGTGCAAGAGTGCGGAAGAGCCCATGCCGGACTTGAAGAACCTCTGTATGGAGAATAAAAAAAAGAAGCCTGCCCGTCAGTCCGGGCAGGCTTCCCCTGTATGTGCTATGAACCGGTTACTTTGTGACGATGGTGGATATCACCGCCTGTACCCGCCTGTTCCTGTCCCGTCCCTCCTTTGTCTGGTTGTCAGCAACGGGCCTGCTTTCACCATACCCCACGGCCTGAATGCGGTTCGGGTCAATGCCCTGTCCGATCAGGTAGTTCATGACGTTCGTGGCCCTTCTCTGGGACAGCTTCTGGTTGTATTCCTCTGCACCGACGCTGTCCGTGTGGCCTTCAATTTCAGCCGTCACCTCAGGATAGGCCTGGAGGAATGCAGCGACTTTCTCGATGTCCTCGCGGTAGACGCTCTTGACCCTGTCACTGTCGAAATCAAAGAGCACATGGAGTTCGATGGAAACTTTCTCCTTAATGGGTACGGGGCACCCCACAGAATCAACCTCGATGCCCTTGGGGGTATCGGGACATTTGTCCATATAATCGGGCACGCCATCACCGTCGCTGTCCAGCGGGCATCCTTTGCTGTCAACAGCAGCACCTGCCGGTGTCCCCGGGCACTTGTCCAGGTAATCAGGCACGCCATCACCGTCACTGTCCAGCGGGCATCCATTTTTGTCCACGGCCGCGCCTGCCGGTGTTCCCGGGCACTTATCCAGGTAATCAGGCACTCCGTCCCCGTCGCTGTCCAGCGGGCATCCGTCATGGTCAACAACCACCCCCGTGGGCGTGTCAGGGCATTTGTCTGCATCGTCATAAACCCCGTCGCCGTCACTGTCCATGGGTTCCGGCGCCTTTTCCTGTCCGCCGAAGAGCACGTTCAGCCCCAGGGTATAAATGAGATTGTTGTATACATCATCTTCAACATCGATAATATGGCGCACGTCTGCCCGTACGGCAAAGGAGTCGGTCACAAAGTACTTGAACCCGCCTCCGTAGTTAACCAGGGCGTCGGTATCGCTCTCCCCGGGGTCCTTGTTAATGTTTATTGCACCGCCGCCGAGGCTGACGTAGGGCACAAAGCTGCTTTCCGGCATAAAATGATAGAGGGCATCAAGCCGGTAAATCATGGCCTCCACATCAGGCTCCTTGCTGCTTGTCCTGCTGTCCGTATCTACCCAGTCAAAGACACCTTCAAGCCCGAATCTCTCGGTAATGTTATAGCCAAGCCCTACTCCATAAACGGGGTCGCTGTTAATGTTCTGGTTCCCTTCAAAGACATACCCTCCCAGATGAGGGCTGAACGAAACAGCCCCCTTCCGGTTCTCTGCATCTGCCATGCCAACGGCAGCAGCGAGAACAAAAATGAATGACAATACAACAACGGCGAGTTGCTTCTTCATGTTCACTCCTCCCTTTTTATTGTCAATGTATTTTTTGCTTCCTCTGGATCCTTTTAATGCGCACTAATGTATCACAACTTCAGGCGGATTACAAGAAGTAAATATGAAGAAGTAAATGTGACAGTACAGAGGGATGTCAAGAACACTCTTGCCGGCCCTGTCAGGGAGCCTGTTTTTCAAAGACCTTTTTCAGAAGGTCCGTGACCCGTGCCGCCGGGTCTGTCCTGATCTTCTTTTCCTCCTGGGCCACCATGTGGAAGAGGCCGTCAACGGACTTGTCTGTCACATACTCATCGAGGTCAAAGGCCACGTCCTTCGCAAAGGGGATCTGGGAGTATTTGTCCATCATGTCCTTGTAATAGCGCGCCACACCCACGGAGTTCATGCTTTCAGAAATGCGCGGCCTGAATTTTTCTCCGAGCTGTTTCCCGGTCTTCTCCCTGAAGTAATCCGTGGCAGCAGTGTCACCGCCGTTCAGGATCTTCTTCGCGTCATTGATGGACATCTGCCTGATTGAGTCCGTGAAGAGGCCCGCTGCTTCAGGGGCGGCCTTTTCGGCGGCCCGGTTCATGCTCATGACAAAGTTGTCCACCTCCTCCTGAAAGCCCACCCGTGCCAGCATGTCGGCCACGCTGCTCATCTTCTCGGGCATCAGGATTTTTATCGCCTCATTACCGAAATATCCGTCCACCTGGGACACCTGCGTGACCGCCTTGTCCGTCCCCACCGCGAGCGCTTCCTTGAGGCCTTTGATAATCGTATCAGTATCCAGCTCGCTTTCGGCCATCGGGGTCACTTTTTTTAAAAGCTCATCCAGATACCCGGCGTGACTGACAGCAATAGCCAGAAAAACCAGAGACAGTGCTGCGCCTGCTATTCCTTTCATCTTTCCTCCGTTCCATGCGCTGCCAGCGCACATAATGCCACATCCTATTGATTGTGTTCGTCCCGTACATGCCTGACATGGGCCCTTGCCGGGGCAGAACAATAAGTCATTAAGGCAGACATACCATAAAAAAACACCACCGTCAATTATCAGATTGTCCAAGACGAATTGAGAAATCGATTAAGGAGCGGGTGTGGCCGTGCCTTGTGCGGCATTCCCTCGGTTTCATCCTTACACGGGGGTCGACGTTTATGCGGCACTACCCTTCATTGATTTTTCGGTGCAGGTCAGGGTAATGTTTAAAAAAAACGTCATTCCCTGGAGGAGCCGCTTTTCCGGGATTTACAGCCAGTTCCATGATAAAATACATTTTCCTTGCAGCAGGCGGGGCAATCGGCACGGTGTTCCGCTATTCCCTGTCGGGATACACCTACCGGGTCACGGGAGGCATATTCCCCTGGGGCACACTCGCGGTCAACAGCCTTGGTTCATTTCTGATAGGCGCGCTCTGGGGCCTTTTCGAGATGGAAGACCTGCCTCCGCAGGCGCGGAACTTCCTCTTTATCGGCGTGCTCGGCGGGTTTACCACGTTCTCATCCTATGCCCTGGAAACCATGAACCTCTTCAGGGAGGGAGAGCTGAAGCTTGCCTTTTTCAATGTGCTTGCCAGCAACATGCTCACCCTGGTTCTGGTGTGCGGAGGCTTTTTGCTTGCACGATATCTCATTAACCACATGAAATAGGATAGACAAATGAAACTGCCCGAAGAGGGAACACTGCTGAGAATATTTATCGGAGAGTCGGACACCCATAAGGGCAAGGCCCTCCACGAGGCCATTGTCCTGAAGGCCCGGGAGATGAACCTGGCAGGAGCCACGGTCTTCAGGGGTATCATGGGCTACGGCGCGGCAAGTCGCATCCACTCCATAAAGCTCCTCCGCCTTTCAGACGACCTGCCCGTGATGATCGAGATCGTTGACAGCGCAGAAAACATCGAAAAGATACTCCCCTTCCTTGACGAGACCGTGAAGGAGGGGCTCATTACCATGGAGAAGGTATCTGTGATCAGGTACCGGAGCGGGAAGGAACGGTAAGACCGCCCCGGAGCAGGTTTCTGCCGTCTTAATCAAAGAGCGATTTTTCGCTCGCGAACATATCACCGGTCTGGGCAGCAAGGCTTTCCATCCTGTCTTTGTTTATGCCAAGGAACCGGGCAGAGGGAAGATCATGGAGTACGATGCTTGCATCGGGAGTGCGATACCCGATCCCCAGAACCTTGCAGACATGATTTGCCAGGTGCACCGTGGCAACGCCTTTCGCGGCCACAGGCTCCCTGATGCTCTCAAGGCTTGTGTCCTGAAGATGGTGATGTGCAATAATTTCCGCGGTCATCGGCGAAAGGCCCCACTTTCTCACGACCGCGGCGCCGATCTCAGGATGGATGAATCCGTAGACATCCTTTTCCGCTTCAATTGAGTCCATGTGTTCATTGTAAATATTCATCATTGTCTGCGAAAAGGCCTTGGGTGTCTCATTGTTCATGAATATCTTGCCAAGGTCATGCATAAGGCCGCCCGTGAAAGCCACCTCTTTCATCTCGTTTCCGAAATCGGCCGATATCAGCCGGCTGGCAACAGCAGCGCCAACCGAATGCTCCCACATCATTTTCTCCGTCATGCCAAAGGTACGGTACAGGGACTTCGTCGATACGGACAGCACCAGGCTCCGGATGGTCCTGAGCCCGAGGACCATGACGGCCTGATTGAGACTTGTTACTTCCTGCCGCAGGCCGTAGAGCGCGCTGTTGGATATCTTGAGAACCCGGGCGGCAATGGTCTGGTCTTTTTCTATGATGCTGCACAGCGTTTCAATGGTCACGTTGTGGTCACTCACCGCCTCAAGAAGCTTTTTGGCCACAAAAGGCAGTACATTCAGGTCTCCGGCTTTTGCTATGAGGTCTTCCCGTGACAGGACTTCCATATATTTTCTCCCATACTTAAGTGCTTGATCTCCATATGCTTAATGTATATACCGTGGATAATGAGCCTTTCCTTAAATAGCATTATTTTCGGATCATTCCGTTTTATTATTAAGTCCCGTGCGCGCCGCCTGCCTCTTGACAATGCGTTTTCAATTATATTACTATGACCAGCAGCAGTAACCTTTAAACTGGTCCCGAGAGGCTGGAAAGGATTCATCCATGCATTATTTATCCTGGAAAAGCTGGACTGCCGACCTCGCCGAGACCTCTAATTTCCTGTAACGATAAGCAAAAAAGGGGATACCTGTGCCTAAAGTACTGCTCGACAGCAATGACATCATCCGGGCAATCAGACGGATGGCTCATGAAATCATTGAGAAAAACAAGGGCACACATGATCTGTGCCTTGTGGGCATCCAGAAGGGCGGCGTGGTTCTCGCCGAACGGCTGGCTGCCCAGATTGAGGCCATCGAGGGGGGGCACATTGAAGTGGGCACCCTGGACATTTCCTTCTACCGGGACGACATCCACACCAAGGAAGAGCAGCCCGTGGTCAAACGCACGGAAATCCCCTGCAATATAGACAGCAAGACCGTTGTGCTGGTTGATGACGTCCTTTTCACGGGCAGGAGCATCAGGGCTGCCATGGACGCCCTCATTGATTTCGGCCGGCCTGCGGCCATTCAGCTGGCCGTCCTTATTGACAGAGGCCACCGGGAGCTGCCCATACGGGCCGACTACGCGGGGAAGAACATCCCCACATCCGTTCACGAGCGCGTGGAGGCAACCATTGGCACAGAGCAGGGCAGCGACAGGGTTGTCCTGCTCGGTGAAAAATAATTGAGTCGTGCAGCCCCGGGGGGATGAACCCGCCGGCGCACTAAAAGGTTTGAATGCTTAAATCACAACACCTTCTGGGAATCAAGGACCTCACGTCCGCGGAGATATACCATATTCTCGATACAGCGTCCAGCTTCAGGGACGTTCTGAAGCGTGACATCAAAAAGGTCCCTCCCCTGAGAGGCAAAACCCTGGTCAGTCTGTTCTTTGAGCCCTCCACGAGGACAAAGACGTCTTTTGCCCTTGCCGCAAAGCGCCTGAGCGCGGACTTCGTCAACTTTTCCGTATCAACAAGCAGTGTGGTGAAAGGCGAGACCGTGCGTGATACGGCCATGACAATCCAGGCCCTTGGCGCTGACTTCGTTGTCATACGGCACGGTGCGGCAGGAGTCCCCCACTTTCTCAGCACCTTCCTTAACATGTCCGTGATCAATGCCGGCGACGGCGCCAACGAACATCCCACGCAGGCCCTCCTTGACCTGTTCACGATACAGTCCCATAGAAAAGGGTTGAACGGCCTTACGGTGGCCATAATCGGAGATATCGCCCACAGCAGGGTCGCTAAATCCAACATCTACGCCCTGACCAAG
>CP070788.1:1880275-1908682 GCA_020346765.1 Nitrospiraceae bacterium | reverse complement strand
AGTAAACCTTGCCACCGAGAAGGCGACCCTTGAGTACACCCCGGGACAGGCCGGCATGAGGGATTTCAGAAAGGCCCTCCGTGGCAGCGGGTATGACCTTGTGGAGGTGAACGAGGGCGAGGACATCGTTGAAAAAGAGAAGAGGGAACGGGAAGCCGAATACCGCAGGCTGAAAACAAAGCTCGTTGTTGGAGCTGCATTGACCGTCCCGATCTTTGTGCTCATGCTCTGGGACAGGATTGGCCTGTCCTCAGTCATTGAGATTCCGCGGCAGACGAATTATTTTCTGCAGTTTCTGATTCAGACGCCGGTCCAGTTCTGGGTGGGAATGCAGTTCTACCGGGGTGCAATCGCCGCCGCACGCCACAGGACGACGAACATGAACACGCTTATTGCCATCGGGACCTCGGCTGCCTATCTGTACAGCGTTACTGCCACGTTCTTCCCCTCCGTCTTTGAGATCAAGGGCTATTCTGCCCACGTATACTTTGATACGGCGGCCACGATTATCGTGCTTATTCTCCTGGGCAGGCTCTTTGAGGCCCGCGCCCGGGGGAGGACCTCGGAGGCGATAAAAAAGCTCATCGGACTCCAGCCGAAGACGGCCCGGGTCATCAGGGACGGGCAGGAACAGGATGTGCCTGTGGATGAAGTGGAGATGGGGGACAGTATCGTTGTCAGGCCGGGAGAGAAAATTCCCGTTGACGGAATCGTGAAGGAGGGGCACTCATCAGTGGACGAGTCAATGATATCGGGTGAGTCAATCCCTGTTGAGAAAAAGGCAGGGGACCAGGTCATCGGCGCTACGATGAACAAAACAGGGTCCTTCAGGTTCGAGGCCACGAAGGTGGGCAGGGACATGATGCTGTCCCACATCATCGCCATGGTCCAGGAAGCCCAGGGCTCGAAACCTCCCATTGCGAGGCTTGCCGACACAATCGCCTCCATATTTGTGCCTGTGGTCATGGCAGTGGCGGCCCTTACCTTCGCGGTTTGGCTGATCCTGGGGCCTGAGCCGGCCTTCACCTACGCCCTGCTGAATTTTATTGCCGTTATGATCATTGCCTGCCCCTGTGCCCTGGGGCTTGCAACGCCCACATCCATTATGGTGGGCACTGGCAAGGGCGCTGAAAACGGCATACTCATACGGGGAGCCGGGGCCCTTGAGACGGCCCACAGGATTAACGCAATGGTGTTTGACAAGACAGGGACACTGACCAAAGGTGAGCCGGTGGTTACGGACATAATCAGCGGGCGATCTGCGGCTAAGGGGGGGGCAGGGTTAACGGATCAGGACATCTTATGGTATGCGGCATCTGCGGAAAAGGGCTCAGAGCATTCTCTTGGAGAGGCCATTATAAAGAAGGCAAAAGAACGGAAACTGGCGCTTGAAGACCCTTCGGACTTTCAGGCAGTGCCCGGCCGCGGCATCAGGGCACGGCTCAGCGGAAAGGCCGTTGTCCTGGGGAACGCCGACTTCATGGGTGACGAGGGAGTTGACGCGGCCGGTCTCAGAAGTGAGGCAGAGCGGCTTTCCGGTGAAGGCAAAACGCCTATGTATGTAGCCGTGGACGGAACTGCAGCAGGGATCGTTGCCGTTGCCGACACCCTGAAAGAAAATTCCGCTGCTGCCGTCGAGGCCCTGCGGAAGATGGGCGTTCAAACGCTTATGATAACGGGCGACAACCGCAGGACAGCGGAGGCCATTGCGCGTCAGGCCGGCATCGACAGGGTGCTGGCTCAAGTGCTGCCTGAGGACAAGGCCCGGGAGGTAAAAAAACTTCAAACAGAGAACAGGGTGGTTGCCATGGTGGGGGACGGTATCAACGACGCCCCTGCCCTTGCCCAGGCTGATGTGGGGATTGCCATTGGCACCGGAACCGACGTTGCCATGGAGGCCTCTGACATCACCCTGATCGGAGGAGACCTGAAGGGCGTAGTCGCCTCCATCGCGCTTTCAAAAGCAACGATCAGGAACATAAAGCAGAACCTCTTCTGGGCCTTTGCCTACAACACGATCCTGATCCCTGTGGCAGCGGGAATCCTCTTTCCATTTTTCGGCATTCTTCTCAACCCCATGTTTGCTGCTGCGGCAATGGGCATGTCATCGGTCACCGTTGTTTCTAATGCCCTCAGGTTGAGGAAGTTCAGCTTCAGGCTTTAGCTGCTGAATCAATGAAGATCGATGTGAGGGATGTATCACTGCCGTCGGGCAGGGCAGTAGACCCGGCATCCGGCACGGGATCGACACCTGTACGGACGGGGGGGATGGCTAATGGCCGAAGCGGTTTGGCAGATAGAAGGCTTCGTATTTTTTCATGAGGCCTTTTATAATCAGGTATTCCAGGCCTTTTGACCTGTTTTCATCAAACCCCAGCTTTCTGGGGCCCGCATCATTTCTTCACATGCTTATTCTCTGCCCGCGGTCAGGCCTTCATAATTTATCCATAATTTATTCATTATTTCTTCAAAGCCAGTAGGCATATTATATGCAAGTGATATCGGGGAAAGAACTACGGCCTTTCCCTGCTGTCACCTGAAGGAATGGCTGAAGCATAAAGTAAATGTGCTGATTGACATCGCAGGGGTGAATGCACCCTGCAAAAGGAGGTAGTATGATCAGGATGTTCAGTGTACTGGCAGCAGTACTGCTGCTTACGGGAGTCGCGTACGCAAGCCACTTCATTACGGTAAAAGAAACAGTTGACCTCAAGGTAAAGGCAACGATAGACAGCGACCCCCTCAAGGTCGGTACCAATAATATCACCGTGGAGCTCTTTGATGCAAAGGGCAATCCCGTAATCGATGCAGATGTCACGATCTATTACTTCATGCCCTCTATGCCGGCGATGAACTACGAGATTGCGGCTGTTGCCGAAGGCGGGAAATACAGGGGATTAATCAAGCCCACGATGCCCGGTGAATGGGAAGCATACATCAGGGCGAAAAGAGGAGCGGGCGATCTCGATAGCGTCACCATCAGCTTTAGCGCAAAGTGACATGTAATTCAGATGCTGAGCGCACGATAAATGTAATGCATATCGCCCACGTTTTTCTCTTGCTCCTTGCCCTCAGTATGCCCGTGCTTCTCTCAGCTGAGGCAGCGGGATCTGAAACGCTTGAGGGGCTTATTAACGAAGCCCTCAGAAACAATCCTGAACTCAGGTCTCTTGAAGAGAAGAAGGATGTTTATGAGCAGAGGCCTTCGCAGGCTATGTCCCTCGATGACCCCATGCTGAGATTTGCAATAGCCAACCTTCCTGTTGACACCTTCAGCTTTGACCAGGAAGCCATGACCCAGAAGCAGGTTTCGATCCAGCAGAAGTTCCCCTTCCCGGGCAAACTCGGCCTGAAAGGGGATATTGCTCGCAGGGACGTTGTCGTTGTGAATGAAGAGTATAATGAAAAGAAAAACAGCATTATCCGGCAGGTAAAAACTGTACGTAATGAACTGCTGTTTCTTGAGAGTTCCTTTGAGATAACGACAGAGACCAAGGGCCTCCTGGAGGGCTTTATTACCGCGGCAGAGACAAAATACTCTACGGGCAAGGGAAGCCAGCAGGATGCTGTGAAGGCCCGGATGGAGCTTTCGCGGATTATCAAAAAGGTGATTTCAATCAACCAGAAAAGGGAAGCGGCTTATGCGCGGTTAAACTCGCTCCTCGGCAGGCCGGTACAGGCAGAGCTCCATCTCTCGGGAGAATTGACGGAGACCCTGATTGAGCTTTCACGTGACGAACTTTACGCTGCTGCGGAACAGACAAGCCCGGCGCTCATGGGAATGGAGCAGAAGATCGAGCGCTCCCGTCTGGCAGGCAGGCTGGCTGAGCGGGAATATTATCCGGACATGGATTTCGGGGTGACCTACGGCCAGCGAGATGACGGGGATATGGGAGAGCGGCCTGATTTTCTCTCAGCGGCAGTGACATTCAACATCCCGCTGTGGTACAGGACCAAGGAGAGCAGGAAAGTGGCGGAAGAGAAGGCCAATGAAAGATGGGCCGTTGAGCAGTACAATGCCATGAGGAATGCCATAGATCTTCGTATCAGGGAACTCATTGCTGAAATCGATATGTACCGGCAGGAGATGGAACTATTGAAGACAGGGCTGATACCCCAGGGCTCATTGTCCTTTGAATCTGCCCTCTCGGGATACAAAGTCAATATGATTGACATCATGACCCTTATTAATAATCAGATCAGTCTGTATAACTACAAGCTGGAATACTTCCGGGCAGTTGCCAGCCATGAAAACAGCCTCGCTGAACTTGAAGAGACTATAGGACGACCGATTTACCCTGTCAGATAGCAGACATACGCGGGCAGGTTGATACTCATACCGGATGAATTGAACTTCGGAGGACAAAAACATGATAAAAAAAACCGTAAAAGGCGGGCTTGCACTGCTGGTCCTGGGGACGGCAGCCGCATTCTGGCTTGTCTATACAGGAGAGCCCCGTAACGGCAGTGCCCATGTCAGCGCAGACCACGCTGCCCATGTCCCTGCTCCGCCCCAGGAGAAGCCTGAGGAGAAAAACAAAAAGATAAAATACTGGGTTGCACCCATGGACCCGACCTATATAAGGAATGAGCCCGGGAAATCTCCCATGGGCATGGACCTTGTTCCTGTGTATGAGGATGAGGACGAAAAATCCTCTGAAGGAGTTATAAAGATCGATCCTGTCACCGTGCAGAACATAGGCGTCAGGACCGCACCGGCAACGCGGGGGGATCTGAACAAAAACATCCGGACAGTAGGCCGCATTACCTATGACGAAAGAGGGGTAGAGCATATTCACACCAAAGTCTCGGGATGGGTTGAGAAACTCTCGGTAGACACCACGGGGCAGGAGGTCCGCAAGGGGCAGGAACTCCTTTCCATATATTCCCCTGAACTGGTGGCAACCCAGGAAGAGTATCTCCAGGCCCTCAAATACCGTGACAGGACAGCGTCGTCAAAATTCCCTGAAATCGCTGAAGGGGGCGGGGCGCTCGTGGACGTAGCCCGGAAAAGGCTCCTGTTTATGGATATCAACGAAGTGCAGATTGAGGATCTCGAGAAAAGCCGGGAAGTCCGGAAAAACCTGAAACTGTTTGCCCCGAGGACGGGAATTGTCATTAAGAAGAACGTGCTTGAAGGGATGAAGGTAGATTCCATGATGGAACTGTACACCATTGCCGACCTGTCCCGCGTATGGGTGATTGCTTCGGTGTATGAATACGAAATTCCTTTTCTGACGACCGGGCAGGAAGCTGAGATGACCCTCTCCTATGAACCGGGAGCGTCATACCGGGGTAAAGTAACATTCGTATATCCCTTTATCTCGAGTCAGACCCGCACCGTCGACGTCAGAATGGAATTTGACAATCCCGGCCTGAAGCTCAAACCTGACATGTATGCTGATGTTGTCATCAAAGTAAAGACGGGCGCTCCTTCAATTATGGTTCCGTCAGAGGCTGTCATAAGGACCGGTTCAAGGAGTGTGGTCATCACGTCTCTGGGAAAGGGGAAGTTTCTGCCGAAGGAAGTAACCGTGGGCTCTTCAGGAGAAGGGTTCATGCAGATTCTTGGCGGCCTTGAAGAGGGAGAACTTGTTGTGACCTCCGGGCAGTTCCTCATTGATTCTGAAAGCAATCTCAGGGAGGCGGTTAACAAGATGCTGGCGGCCCAGGCCGCGGAGACCTCTGCAGGGCAGTCTGGCGTAGCGGGAGGGGGAAAAAGTGAAAAAGGGGAATTTGCAGTAATACCAGGCATGAGTGACGAGCAGAAAAAGCTCATGTCCGGACTGATGGAAAATTACCTGAATATCCAGAGCGCCCTTGCGGCACAGTCAGCGCCGGAAGCGGCGAAGGAGGCGCGCGCCATGTCTGCCGGCCTTCAGAAGCTTAAGGCATCAGACAGCAAGGGGCAGATTGAGGCTGTAACAGGACCGATGGAAGACTCCCTGAAGGGCATTGCGTCGGGGGACCTGCAGAAGGCGAAAACCTCATTCAAGACGCTGAGCAGGACAATGATTGGCTATGCAAAGGGACCGGGAAAAGACCATGCCCTTTCTTCAGGCCTGAAGCTCTACTTCTGTCCCATGGAGGAGGAGCACTGGATGCAGAAGGCCGGTGACCTGAGGAACCCCTATCTCGGTCAAGACATGCTCATTTGCGGCATTGAGGAACCTCTTTAATGCTCGAAAAGATTATTGAGTATTCCATAAAGAACAGGTTCCTCATCATATTCGCCACAGTGATGATTTTTGCATGGGGAATATATTCTCTTGCGACAACTCCCCTGGACGCCGTCCCTGACCTTTCTGACGTGCAGGTCATCATTTTTACGGAATACCCGGGCCAGGCCCCTCAGGTCGTTGAGGACCAGGTCACCTATCCCATGACAACGGCCATGCTTTCCGTGCCCGGGGCGAGGGTTGTCAGGGGCTACTCTTTCTTCGGCTTTTCCTTTGTCTACATCATATTCGAGGACGGAACGGATATTTACTGGGCGCGGAGCAGGGTGCTCGAATACATCAACTATGTCTCAAAGCGCCTGCCAAGGGGTGTGACGCCGTCTATCGGTCCTGATGCCACCGGCGTGGGATGGATTTATGAATACGCCCTTGTTGACAGGAGCGGTAAACATGACCTTGCCAAACTGCGCTCGCTGCAGGACTGGTTCCTCCGGTATGAGCTCACGTCTGTGGAGGGGGTCTCTGAAACGGCATCTGTCGGCGGATTTGTTAAGCAGTACCAGATCGAGGTGGACCCTAACAAACTCCTTGCCTACGGGATTCCCCTCTCAAAGATAAAAATGGCCATACAGCGCTCCAACAATGACGTGGGCGGCCGGCTGCTGGAGATGTCTGAGACAGAGTACATGGTGAGGGGGCTGGGGTATATCAAGTCCATAGAGGACATTCAGGACGTTCCGCTCAGCGTGGATGCAACAGGCACTCCTGTTTTTGTGAAGGATGTGGCCCATGTTCACACGGGACCGGAACTGCGCCGCGGCATCACAGAACTGGACGGCGAAGGTGAAGTGGTCGGCGGTGTCATTGTGATGCGCTTCGGCGAAAATGCCCTCGCCACAATAAACCGGGTGAAGGATAAGCTGGAAAGCCTGAAATCGGGGCTTCCCGAGGGAGTGGAAATTATCCCGGTCTATGACCGGTCAGGTCTTATAGAGCGCGCCGTGAACAATCTCAAGCACAAGCTCATCGAGGAATCACTTGTCGTGTCCCTCATTTGCATCATATTCCTCTTGCATTTCAGGTCAGCCTTTGTGGCAATTGTTACCCTGCCCCTGGGCATTCTGTCTGCATTCATCGTCATGAAATACCAGGGGCTGAACGCCAATATCATGTCCTTGGGAGGCATTGCCATAGCCATCGGCGCGATGGTTGATGCGGCCATCGTCATGATCGAAAACGCTCACAAGCATCTTGAAAAAGACGATGGCTCTGCAGACCACTGGACGGTTATCACTGTTGCGGCAAAGCAGGTAGGTCCCTCGCTCTTTTTCTCACTGCTCATCATCACCTTTTCCTTTATGCCCATATTTACGCTCCAGGCTCAGGAGGGACGGCTCTTCACGCCGCTGGCGTATACCAAGACCTATTCAATGGCGGCCTCGGCACTCCTCGCCGTTACGATCATACCGGTCATGATGGGGTATTTTATCAGGACGAGCATGCTTCCAGGCACGTGGAGCGTGGGCAGACAGAAGGGGGTGTCTATTGCTGCAGGAGTGACCATATTTGTTGCGGCTTGGCTGCTCCCTGAACAGATTGTCCCTCATAGCCTTCTGGGCACCTTCAGCATGTCCCTGGCGATTGTTGCGGGGACACTGACCGTGCTGATACTCTGGCCGCAGGCAGTGTCTCCGGAGGAAAAAAACCCTGTCAACAGGTTTCTTATCTGGCTCTACAGACCCTTTATACTGTGGGTGCTGAGACATAAGTTCCTTACCATTGCTGCCGCCACTGTTGTTACTATGACGCTGCTGCCCTTTCACTCCATGGTAGTTGATAGGATGCCCGAAGGTTTTCTCAGGACAGCGGCCGGGAAAATAGGGGTCCTGTTCCCGGTGGAGAACATAGGCGGTGAATTTATGCCCCCTTTGTATGAAGGCGATTTGCTTTACATGCCGACGACCCTTCCGGGTGTTTCCATAACAAAGGCCCGGGAGGTTTTGCAGCAGACAGACAAGATCATTAAAACTTTTCCGGAAGTGAATCATGTGTTTGGCAAGGTTGGACGCGCTGACACGGCAACGGACCCGGCTCCGCTGTCCATGCTGGAGACAACAATAACGCTGAAAGATACAGAAAAGTGGCGAAAGATCAAAGTTGACAGGTTTTTCTCCGCCTGGCCTGAATTCATCAGGAGGCCCCTAGCAAAGGTGTTTCCTGAAGAGAGAACCATTACCCCCGATGAACTGGTGAACGAAATGAACAAGGCCATTCAGTTTCCCGGCCTTACCAATGCCTGGACAATGCCCATCAAGACACGAATCGACATGCTTGCAACAGGGATCAGAACGCCTGTGGGGATAAAAATAATGGGCGATAACCTTGAGACACTCTCGTCAATCGGCAGGCAGATAGAGGCACGGATGCGATCTGTTCCGGGTACGCTTTCTGTCTATTCCGAGCGGGTCAGCGGAGGGTACTATTTTGACTATGAGATAGACCGGAAGGCTGCTGCCCGGTACGGACTTACTGTTGGCGATGTTCAGGACGTTATCCAGTCTGCTATTGGTGGCATGAACATTAGCGAGACCGTTGAAGGTCTGGAGCGGTATCCCATTAACCTCAGGTACGGCAGGGAACTCAGAGACTCCATCGACAAGCTTGATCGCGTCCTGGTAGCGACCCCGTCGGGAGCGCAGATACCGATAAAGCAGGTCGCGCGGATCTCAACAAGGCAGGGTCCACCGGGGATCAAGAGTGAGAACTCGAGGATGACAGCATGGATTTTCATAGATCTGAAGGGAGTGGATGTTGCTTCTTATGTGCGGGAGGCAAAAGCTGCTGTTGCACGTGATGTCATCCTCCCCGAGGGATACAGCCTCGTGTGGTCCGGACAGTACGAGTACATGGAGAGGGCCAACAAGCGGCTTATGGTAGTGGTCCCCGTTACACTGATGATCATATTCCTTCTCCTCTACCTCAACTTCAAGAACATGACGGAATCGATCATCGTCATGGTCACCCTGCCGTTTGCCCTGGTCGGAGGGGTCTGGTTCATTTACCTGCTCGGCTATAATATGAGTATCGCTGTAGGCGTGGGATTCATAGCCCTCGCAGGTGTTGCAGCCGAGACAGGCGTCATTATGCTTATCTATCTTGACGAGGCGCATGCGAAAAAGCTGATAGAAAAGGGCAAGGAGATGACGCGGCAGGATATTTATGACTCGGTGCTGTTTGGGGCCGTGGAAAGGGTGCGGCCTAAAATTATGACTGTGGCCGCTATCATGGCAGGCCTGCTCCCTATCTTCTGGGGACACGGCGCAGGAGGAGACACCATGAGGCGAATAGCTGCCCCCATGATCGGCGGCATGGTCTCATCGACAATACTGACCCTGATTGTGATTCCGGCGATCTACGCAGCATGGAAAGTCAGAGCAGTCAACGACGGAAAGGAGACAGCGGATGCATAAACTGATTGTATCCATAATCAGACAGGAGACGCTTGAGAGAGTCATTTCTTCGCTGAGGGCAGAGCAGATTGCCTTTACCTATTCGAAGGTCAAGGGGTTTTGCAAGGAGGTCCACCTCTATCGCGATGATATCCATGACAGGATCAGGATTGAAATTGTTGCCCATGAAAATGACGTGGCCAGGATAAAGGATATTGTCATGAAGAACGCCTGTTGCGGGATGGAGGGTGACGGGTGCCTTGCCGTTTATGTGATTGAGGAGTATATTGCCTTTAATCCGGGCGGGACGGAGTGCTGAACGCACAGGGATGAATTTTCTGCATATCTGCATCTGTGCCGGGCGGTGAGCGGGCTGCAATGCGTGAGAGCTACTATCTCGGGGGGGTGAAGAGGTTTGGCAGGTAAAAGGTTTCGTACTTCTTCACAAGCCCTTTGATATTCAGGTATTCCAGGTCTTTGGCCCTGTTTTCATGAAACCCCAGCTTTCTGAAGTCCAGCATGCCCTGGGGGGAGTGGCACTCATCGCAGGCCACGCTGATTTCTTTTTTTGCAATGTCCCGGTGAAAGAAGTCAAGCTCTTTATTCCTTTCAGCGGTGTTCAGGGACGCTTCTTTTTCCAGGAAATCCCTCGCCCTGTCATTGTCCCGGGTATTGATGAAGAGCGATTTCTTTCCGCCTTCGCTGTGGTATACCGCTATCCGGGAAATGACATAGACCTTCTTCTGGACCTGGTCCGTACCGTCCCGATTTCTCTGGATGATGCGGAGCATTTTATCGACCATGTTCTCCGGGTGCCGGGCCTCTTCTTCCTCCCGCTCTTCATGGGTGCCGTAAGCCTGTCCTGTGAACTCGAACTCCTCAGGCTCTTTCCAGTCATAGCTCATGTCCTGCAGGCCTTCCTTCTTCATGTGGCAGACCTCGCAGAGGGTGTACCCTGTGTGGATATTGAGATAGGCCCGCACCTTGTTGTGCTGACTGTGAGGGTAGAGGGGATGGCATACCCGGCAGGATGTCTTGTCATCAATGCGGGTAATGGCAAAGCGCTCGTTCTTATGAAAGTCCTTCAGGTATGACGCTTCAATCTTTTCTATTTTTCCCCTGTCTTCGACGTGGCAGGTCTTATTGCACTCCACGTCCGTCACGTTCGTATGGGGAATCTTGACTGTCTTCGGGTGGCACTCCCTGCAGTCTGTTGTGCCGTGGGATGACGCGAGCTGCTTCTCCTCGTCAATGTGCAGGACCTTGAATGTGTCCGGTTTTTCATATTTAACGAGGCCGGGGTAGCGGTGGCAGGTGAGGCATCCTCCCCTGTCAATGGCTGGGGACGGTGCAGGCATGGTCAGAAATAGGGTGGAGATGGTGGTTAAAAATACGGCGGCCGTTAAATATTTCACCTGTGTACGCTCACATGCAGTGTATGAATGATGTCCGATGGTCATATTCTATTACATCGCACCTTTCCAGGCAATATTAAAAAAGTTATTGTGGTATAACACATTTTTATTCGATGCCCACGGTCCGGTCCGGATCGTACGGCAGGTCTTCAGTTTTTTCCTATTTTACCCGATAGAACTGCTGTACGCGGCTATTGAAATCAGCGGTCCGTTGTTTCGGAGCGAGAGTGCTAAATCTTCTTTTAAAAGACATTGCCCAGAAAGATAAGCTGTTCGTTCCTGCAGGAGCGCAGCTGAAACGGCTCATTCACCTGATGAATGAGAACCAGAAGGGCGTGGTCGTTATCCTGGAAGGCACGAAACCCGCAGGGATTCTCACCGAACGGGACATCGTCGAAATACTGTACAAGGGGAGCAGCCTTGATGATCCGGTGCGGAAATATTCAAGAAAGACCCTGGTGACAACCAGGGGGGAACGGACCGTTGCCTACGCGCTCAACCTGACACTGGAAAATAAAATAAGAAGGGTGATCGTCGTTGACGACTCCGGTGATTTTCTGGGCATGGTCACCCTGCAGGATCTCCTGAAGTATCTTGAAGAGGACTTCTACCGACTCACGATCAAGGTTAAGCATATCCTGACAAAAGCCGGGAGACTCCTCAGTGTCTCTCCTGACGACCCGCTCAGTAAGGTGCTCAAGACCATGTACGTAAACAGGATCAGCTCGGTTCCGGTGCTGAAGCGCTCCAAGCCCGTGGGTATTATATCCGAGAAAGACATTCTGCGGCTGGCAGGCGAAAACATTTCATTGGGCAGCCCGGTAAGGGACTATATGAACAGCCCTGTTGACACGGCGGGGCCCGATTCCCTCCTCGTTGAGGTTGTGGAGGTCATGAACAGCAGGAACATCAGGAGGATGGTGATCGTTGATGCAAAAGGGCAGGCCGTGAACATCGTCACGATCCGGGATGTGGTCGAGAATCTCGAGGGAGACTACAACAAGTTCATGGAACGGAAGCTCCGCAGTGCCAAGGAGATACTGAACCTGCTCCCCGAGATGCTCATGGAAGTGACCGACACGGGCAAGGAGCAGCTGATCATATGGGTCAACGACAAGGTGGCCGACAGGTTCGGGAGGAGCGTCCTCGATAAACCGGTAACATCGCTCCTTCCCGGAGATACATGGAAAAACATTTATGCCACACTTGTACAGCTGGGAAAGATAGAGCATATCAAACTGAAAATCGGCGAGAGTGTCTATGAGCTTTCAGGATTCTATCTATCCACATATGGGAACATGGAACGGGGACGATTCCAGCTGATCATGAGAGACGTCACGGAAGATATCAAGCTTACCACTGTTGACCCTCTGACGGATATCTATAACAGGAGGTTTCTCAACGGGTTCCTGGTTAAGGAACTGGAAAGGAGCCGGCGTCTGGACAGGCACTTTTCCATTGTGATATCCGATATCGATGATTTCAAGGGAATCAATGACTCCTTCGGACACCCGGCGGGTGACATTGCCCTAAAATCCCTTGCAGGCCTTCTGACGAAAACAGTGAGAAAACTCGACGTGGTGGGCCGCTACGGAGGAGACGAGTTTATGCTCATCCTCCCTGACACGGACGGCCAGACGGCCTGCACCATTATCGAGAGGCTCATGGAAAAAATGAATTCAATGGAAATACCTGTTTCCCAAAAGGTGCGGATTACCATTAAGGCAAGCTTCGGCATTGCATCCTACCCTGAAGATGGATCATCCCTCGACGACCTTCTTGTGGCTGCTGACAACAGGCTTTACAAGGCAAAAAGTGAAGGTAAAAACCGGGTATCCTCCGGGTAACCCGTGGCGTTCATGCTGCCTGGCAGGCTGGTATCAGGGCGTTTCTTCGTCATACCAGGTCATGGGTTAAAGAGAAATCCCTTTTTTCCCGAGTAGACAGGCAACGTATGTGTATGATACCGGGGAAGGAACCGGGGACATATCATGTTTAATCTGCCGCTGGACAGTATTGCCGAACGGACGAACCTTTCGGTGCAGCGCGACGCCTCCCTGATGGAATTGATCGCGCTCATGGAAGCCAACCAGAAGGGTGTTGTGGTCATCCTTGACGGCACCCGGCCTGTGGGCGTGGTGACTGAGCGCGATATTGTGGAACTGCTCTACCATGGTGCAAACCTGACCGGGAAGGCAGCTTCTATCAGCAGTAAAAATGTCATTTCCACGATGGGGAGCAGGACCATCGGATATGCGCTGAACCTGATGCTGGAGAACGGCATCAGGCGTATCGTGGTCACGGACAGCAGCGGCGCGTTCGTCGGTGTCATAACGCAGCAGGACCTTCTCAGTTATCTTGAGGAAGACTTTTACCGCTCAACGATAAAGGTAAAGCATATTCTGGAAAAACTGGGCTATCTGATCAGCGTAGGCCCCGAAGCCTCCCTTCAGGATGTCCTGCGCACGATGGTAATTCACCGGATCAGTGCTGTCGTCGTTGTGAGCAACGGAAAGGCGGAAGGCATTATCACGGAGAAGGACATCCTCAAGATTGCCAGCAGACAGTCATCCCTCCAGAACAGCGTGAGTGGCCATATGTCCAGCCCCGTGTCAACGGCCCCCCTTACTATGTCTCTCGTTGATATCGTCAGGATTATGAATGACAGGGCCATCCGGCGGATCGTGATCGTAAATGACGAGGGCCATGCTATCAACATCGTCACCATCCGCGATGTCCTGAAAAACCTTGAGGGGGACTACAGCAAGTTCCTCGAGAGAAAGCTCAAAAATGCCAAGGATGTGCTGAATATGCTGCCCGAGATACTGATAGAGGTTACTGACATGGACAGCGAACAGCTGATCATCTGGGCAAATGAAAAGGCAATCAGCCGCTTTGGCAGGGATATCCTTGATAAGCCCGTGACGGAATTTATCTCCCGCGAGACCTGGGAGAATATCAACTCCTCGCTGAAGAATCATAGCAAGCGTGAAAATATCAAGCTGAAAAAGGACAATTCGATTTATGAGCTTTCGGGGTGCTTTATCCAGACCGAAGGGAAGATCGAGCACGGACGATTTCAGCTGATCATGCGGGACATTACCGAAGAAGTCCTCCTTTCAACCGCCGATCCTTTGACTGCAATCTACAACAGAAGATTCATCAATGAGTTCCTCATGAAAGAGATTGAGAAAAGCTCCCGGCACGGCAGGAAGTTTTCCATTGTCATGTGCGACCTGGATAACTTCAAGCAGATCAATGACATACACGGACATCTGGCAGGGGACATTGTCCTGAAGTCTGTCGCAGACATTATCATCAGCAGCATCAGGATCTGTGATGTGGCCGGAAGATACGGAGGGGATGAATTCGTCATAATCCTGCCGGAGACACCGGGGGAAGGCGCAGCAGTGGTCATGGACAAACTGCGGCAGCAGATTGGAAGTGCGGTCATTCTGTCATCGTCTGGCGCTCCCATAGGGATAACGGCGAGCTTTGGCATCGCGGTCTTTCCCGACAACGGGACATCACCTGACGACCTCCTCATTGCCTCTGACTCGGGGCTCTACAGGGCAAAGAGCCTCGGGAAAAACCGGGTAGCTTCCTAGTAACACGGGGCAGGTCAGCCCGGCGCCCAGTCTTCCCGGTTCCGCTGCTCCCGGGGGCCTTTTGCAGAACAGCCATGTGATTGGAGTTCTCCATATGTGACGCATGGCATATACGGTTGATAATCCTGAAAATCTTCATTAAACTATGTGCTCATCGAATCTTCGGGAGGAGGGGTGCGGCATGTCTGAACATTCCTTTGATATAGTCAGCAAGGTGGATCTGCAGGAGGTATCCAATGCCGTCCAGCAGGCAGTGAAGGAAATTGGTCAGCGGTTTGACTTCAGGGGCAGCAAGAGTACCATCGACCTGGACAAGGGAAAAAACGAAATCCATGTTGTATCCGACGATGAGTACAAGCTGAAAAGTGTCATCGACGTTCTGCAGAGCAAACTGGTCAAGAGAAACGTTCCCCTGAAGGCACTGGAATACGGGAAAATAGAAGATGCCGCTGCGGGCACCGTGCGACAGGTCGTCTCGCTCCAGCAGGGAATCCCTACAGAGAAGGCCAAAGACATCGTGAAGGCTATCAAGACCTCGAAGCTCAAGGTGCAGGCAGAGATCCAGAAGGACCAGCTCCGCGTGCGGGCAAAGAAGATAGACGACCTGCAGGCGGTGATCGGCCTTCTCAAGGAGCAGGATTTCGGCGTACACATCGAGTTTGTGAATTACCGGTAAAATCACGGCCAGAGGCAATGGGCCAGAAGCAAGAGAGCATACCCTTGATCCTCTCGCCTCTCACCCCGTTCCTCATTTTTTTGTATAATACGCCATGAGCCTCTGGGATGACATACGGCACGATTTCAGAAGCGTTTTTGAGATGGACCCTGCTGCAAAGGGCAGTCTCGAGGTCATCCTCTCCTACCCGGGACTTCACGCGATTGTCCTTCACCGGCTCAACCACGCGCTTTGGAATCTGAATGTTCCCGTGATGCCCCGCCTCCTGTCCCACATTGCCCGGTTTCTTACGGGAATCGAGATACATCCCGCTGCACAGATCGGCAGGGGGTTTTTTATCGATCATGGCATGGGTGTCGTGATCGGTGAAACCGCGGAGGTCGGCGAAAACGTCCTGCTTTACCAGGGGGTCACACTGGGCGGCACAGGCAAGGAAAAGGGGAAGCGGCATCCCACGCTCGGCAATAATGTTGTTGTGGGCGCAGGCGCAAAGATTCTGGGCGCCATAACCATCGGGGATAATGTTAAAATAGGCGCCAATTCTGTTGTACTCCATCCGGTCCCCGCTCATTCCATTGTCGTGGGAGTCCCGGGCAGGGTTATCAAAAAGCAGGTGGTCAAGATGTTTGCAGAAGGGCCCGTGGAGATGCTTGACCATGTGCATATCCCCGATCCCCTTGAGGAGAGGTTCGAGGAATTCAAAACCCGGATCAACGAGCTTGAAAGGAGACTTGACAGTTTGGAAGGAAAGGGAGAAGCAATCAGGGTCTACAACACGATGAGCAGGGAAAAAGAGGAATTTGTCGCCCTTCGTCCCGGGAAGGTCGCCATGTATGTCTGCGGTATTACGGCATACGATGTGTGCCACCTGGGTCACGCGAGGAGTGCCATTGTCTTTGACATTGTCAAGCGATACCTGAGATACCGGGGATACGCAGTAACCCATGTAAGGAACATCACCGACATCGATGACAAGATTATCGCGCGCGCGGCCAGAGAGAACATCTCCACGGAAGAGGTGGCGCGGAAATATGCGGAAGAGTATTACCGGGACATGGCGGTCTTGGGCGTGAGCAGGGCCGATTATGAACCCAACGCAACGGACCATATTGCGGAAATGATCGAGACCATTCAGGGCCTCATTGATAAAGGATATGCCTATGCCGTGGACGGGGATGTTTATTTCCAGGTCAGCACGTTCGCAGGGTACGGAAAACTCTCGGGGAAAAACACGAAGGACCTCATGGCCGGCGCCCGCGTGGACGTGGACGAGAGGAAACGGAGCCCCCTGGACTTTGCACTGTGGAAATCTTCAAAGGAGGGGGAGCCCTTCTGGCAGAGCCCCTGGGGAAAGGGACGGCCTGGCTGGCACATCGAGTGCAGCGCCATGTCCTCAAAGTACCTGGGCGCCGGTTTTGACATACACGGGGGAGGCGCGGACCTCATCTTTCCCCACCATGAGAACGAGATTGCCCAGAGCGAGGCCTTTTCGGGCAGGCCCTTTGTGAAGTACTGGATGCACAACGGGTTTATTACCGTGGACAAGGAGAAGATGTCCAAGTCCCTGGGGAACTTTTTTACCATCAAGGAGATCCTGGACAGGTATGAAGCAGAGGTGGTCAGGTTCTTTCTCCTCTCGACCCACTACCGGAGTCCCATTGAGTTTTCCGACGCTCACCTCAATGAGGCTGAACTGTCCATCGACCGGTACTACACCACGGTGATCCGGATGAATGATTTTATCGAAGCGCCGGGCCAGGCGGACAGCAATACTGCGCCGGAGGAACTGGAAGAACTCGTCTCGTCCCTGACAACGAAGTTCCGCAGTGCCATGGATGATGACTTCAACACTGCATCGGCGCTGGGCTCCCTCTTTGAACTCATCAGGGAGGTGAACCGGTTCCTCGACCGGAAGCCCTCGGGACCTGCTGCAGCAGGGCTTGTCTCAGGGGCACGGGACATCCTCGCAGAAGTGGGGGGTGTGCTGAATATCTTCAACCGGACGCCGCGGGAGTGGTACAGCGCCCTCATGAGGGTGAAGCACATTGACCTTTCCGAGGAAGAGCTCCAGTCCAGGATCAGTGAACGGCAGCGCGCCCGGGAGAACAAGGACTGGGCAGCCGCGGACAGGGTCCGTGATGAACTGGCGGAAAAGGGGGTCATCCTTGAAGACAGGAAAGAGGGGACGCGCTGGAAGATCAGGGTGGGCTGATGCGGCGGCGAATGAGGTCATTGACCCTGATCCCCGGGACAGAGGGAATGAGCACCCGTTCCTCATTTCTTGCCGCTTCAATGGGCACACCTTGGATACTGTGCAGTTCCGTGACCTTAAAAGAATGGTTTTCCAGGCCCGGGGTGAGGGGCTCGATGCTTTCGCCCTTCCGGAGGGTGTTCCGCAGGGCCACCTCAGCGGTGCCGTTGCTTACCGAAAGGACGATGCCCACCAGTTCGTGGCTCATCCTGTACACGGCAGGTTCATCATTGTTGTAATCACTGTCAGGCTGGTTCCCCAGATACATGCCAGTGGTGAACCCCCTGTTTGAAAACTGTGAAAGTTCTCGGAGCCAATGGTCGCTGACCTCATAGGGCCGCCGGGTGAGGGAGTCAACGGCCTCCCGGTAGGTCTTTACCACCCCGGCCACGTAGTTGATGCCCTTCATCCGACCCTCGATCTTGAAGCAGTCTACGCCTGCGCCGGCAAGTTCGTCCAGGTGTTCGATCATGCACAGGTCCCGCGAACTCATCACGTAGGTGCCCCTGTCGTTTTCATAGACGGGATAGTGGACCCCGGGGCGTTTCTCCTCCATGAGGGTGTAATTCCACCTGCAGGCATTGGTGCACTCCCCGCGGTTGCCCGAACGGTGTGCCATGAAACTGCTCATGTAGCAGCGCCCCGAGTAGGATATGCAGAGAGACCCGTGGACAAAACACTCCAGCTCAAGGGTTACCCGGTCCCGTATCTCTTTGATTTCGGCAATGGATAGCTCCCGGGAAAGCACCAGCCTCCTGGCGCCGAGCCTCTCCCAGAACCGGGCTGCCTCACCATTGGTTATGTTTGCCTGGGTACTGATATGAAGGGGGATGCCGGGGGCCCATTCCGATGCCAGGTCAAAGACCCCGGCGTCGGAGACGATCAGTCCGTCAGGCCCGATGGTCCTGAGCCGTGCCAGGTGGTCTTTGACCGCGCCCATATCCCGGGGATGGGCAAGGATGTTGACGGTGATGTAAACCCTTTTCCCCCTGCTCCGGACAAGGCGTGCAGCCTGTTCCAGTTCTTCTGCGGTAAAGTTGTCAGCCCGGGCCCTCAGACTGAATGAGGACAGACCCATATACACAGCATCAGCGCCATAGTGCAGGGCAGCAACGAGCTTTTCAGTACTGCCTGCAGGAGCGAGGAGTTCCGGTATTTTCACAAGGAATATTCTACCGGTTTGGCCGGATAATTTCCTGAAGCACGGACGGACGGTTCCGGGCTGATCTGGTGGATAGTGGATGGGATAATGGTCGCTGTCGTCAGGATGAGGTTCAACAGTGAGAGGACAGCCGCAGCGAATTGCGGAGCCCTGTCAGAGGTCTTGAAGGGTCCGGACAAAAATGTCCTGCAATCCGTTTGTATCATCAGGCAGGAGGTTGCCTGCAGAAGACTGGAAGACAATCTGTTCCCCCTCAGGACTGATCGCGGGAGAGGTGCAGCTGTTATCTGCCTGGTTTCCCGTGTAACCGATGGAGGCACGGACTGTCGCGCCCGTTGTCCGGTCGTGGATAAAGATATCACTGAAGCCGTTGGTATCGCCGGCAGTGAGATTGCCGGCCAGAGACTCAAAGGCAACAGAGCGGCCGTCGGCGCTGACAGAGGGTGAATAGCTGGGGCCGTTTGCCTGGATGCCGCCGGTGGCAACGGAAACGCGGGAAGTCAGGCCTGTCGTGAGGTCGTGGACAAAGATATCGCTCAATCCGTTTGTGTCATTTGGAACAAGATTGCCGGCCAGAGACTGGAAGGCAATAAAGCGGCCGGCAGAACTGGTGGAGGGGGCAAAGCTGCTGTTATTTGCCTGGCTTCCCAGGGAATCAACTGAGACACGCGTTGTTGATCCCGTTATAGTGTCATGGAGAAAGATGTCACTGATGCCGTTGGTGTCGCCGGCAACGAGGTCGCCCGCAAGGGACGCAAATGCTATGTATCGACCGTCAGGGCTGATTGATGTGGCGGAACTGCTCCCGGTAACTGACTGTCCTCCGCCCGAATCAAGGGATACCCGAATGGTTGTCCCGTCATTACGATCATGGACAAAGATATCCCGCAATCCATTTGTGTCACTTGCAACAAGATTGCCGGCCAGAGAATCAAAGGCAATATAGCGGCCGTCGGAACTGACCGAGGGGGCAAAACTGCTGTTATTGGCCTGGCTTCCCAGGGAATCGACAGAGACACGCGTTGTTGAACCTGCATGACGGTCGTGGACAAAGATATCCCGCAATCCGTTTGTATCATTTGCAACCAGGTTGCCGGCCAGAGACTCAAAGGCAACATAGCGGCCGTCAGCACTGATAGAGGGTGAATAGCTGGGGCCGTTTGCCTGGATGCCGCCGGTGGCAACGGAAACGCGGGAAGTCAGGCCCGTTGTGCGGTCGTGGACAAAGATATCGCTCAATCCGTTTGTGTCATTTACTACAAGGTCGCCTGCCAGTGACTCAAAAGCTGTGTATCTGCCCTCTGAACTTGCCGAAGGTGACGAACTGCTTCCGAATAACACCTCGACGCCGCTGGAATCAACGGACACGCGCACTATGAGGGGTTCAGGTGTGCTGCCATTGCCCGGGCCGTCATCATTCCCCCCGCTACTGTCACTCCTGTCTCCACTGCCGCCCCCGCTGCCGCAGGAGAAAGCCAGGAGCCAGGACAGGACAAGTACAGGGAGTAATGCATGCACCGATCTCATGATAATCGCCCCTCTTTTTTCAGTTAATGTGTGAGCGGAGGAGAAAGCATTAATGCCTGCTGTAAGGAAATGTGGACAGCAGTGCGACGCTTACAGACCATAACGAGGGTTATCTTCCCTCATAATTACCGCACAGTGATAATTGAATATAACATTATCGCTGCTGGCTGTCAAACTATTTTACGGGAAGGCTTCCCGAAGAGGGCTATGCTGGATTGCTGTCTTCCCCGGTCCACTTCTGAAGCGCCTCGATGATCTTCGTAGCCTGGTCGTTGCTGGAGATGGTAAACTTCGATTTCTGGGCATACTTGCCGTCCCGTTTCTGATACCGGCGGATACTGTAGCAGTCCGGCCCGTAGGCCTGCTTCCGTGCGTCCCACTGACGGTAGCGGAAGATAATGGTTGCCCAGGCGCCCTTCGAGAGGATTACCTTGTCGATTTCCTTTACCTTCAGAATGTTGTCTTCTTCAAAATTGATGGTAAGCTCATTTACATCCGAGGCCATTACTTTCTCCTTTCACGTTTCACTGCAGCTGCCGCCCGTTTTTGTCAGACATGTTCCCGCGGAATATGCCGTCTTTCAGCATGAGCCAGAACATGCTCCGGGCTCCCTTTAAAATGGCCTTTGCGTCGTTTATGCTCCGCATGGCCAGTATCTTTTTCGCAATATACCCCGGCCGGGAATAAAACCTCCTCAGGCCGATCTGCCTGAGGAGGGCGATCTCCTCCCGGGTCATGGTATAGGGGACAAAGGCCGCACCCTGGTAGGTGTAGTCCGTCAGGTCCCGGGACATGGTCCCGTATTTTTCGATGTTCTCGTAGAGCTCGGTGCCCGGAAAAGGGGTGAGCGCATGGAAGTTGGCGATGTGGGGATCCAGTTCACAGGCGAATTCGATGGTCTTCAGACCTTCTTCAAAGGTCTCCCCGGGCAGGCCCACGAGAAATGGCGTGTACACGGTAAGCCCCGCCTCCTTTGCCGCCCTCACCGCTTTACGCGTCTGTTCGAGGGTGATCCCCTTCCGGACCGTGTTGAGGTTTTTCTGAACGCCGCTTTCAGCCCCGAAGAGGATGGCCCAGCAGCCGGCATCCCTGAATGCCTGGAGGAGTGGCTTGTCCACCTGATGGACGCAGGCCGATGCAAACCACGTGAAGTTGAGCCGCCGGCGCTTTATTTCCGTGGCGATCTTCATGGCCCTGTCATAGTCGGCGGCAAGGGTATCGTCGAGAAATTTTATCTCCCGGTATCCCTGGCTGAGGCAGAGTTCTATTTCCTCCATCACGTTGTCCACACTGCGGAACCGGATGCCCAGTTCCCGTTCCCGGTCTATCTGGAAGCAGTAAATGCAGCGTCTGTTGCATCCCCGGGAGGTGATCATGACAGCTACGGGCTTTCTCTTGTAGGTGGCGGGCGGAGGGATGTAGTCTTTTGCCTTGCCGAGGAGATCGCGCGCTGGAAAGGGCAGGGAGTCCATGTCAGTGATAAGCGGGCGCGCGGGGTTTCGTACGATATCCCCGTTGTCCCTGAATGCAACACCTGCCACTCCCCGGAGGGTTTCCCCCCGTGAGAGCCTGTCCAGTATTTCAGCCATGGTGATTTCGCCTTCACCCGTTACAACGGCATCGATATCGCCGGAATCTCCGAGGCACTTTTCCTTCACTGCTATGGGATAGGGTCCGCCTGCCACGATAAAGGGCTGGCGTTCATGTCCGCGCCTGCGGATGGCCGAGGCAGTGAAGAGGGCTTTGTTCCAACCGAAGGTGGTCGAGTAAATACCGATGACGTCAGGCCCGAATCCAGACACGTGGTCCATGATTTCATCGTGAGTCATGAACGCGCCGTTGAAGAATCTCACGTCGTGCCCGGCCCTGCGGAGGGCCGCTGCCACGTAGAGAGTTCCCAGGGGCTGCCAGTAGTTGATCTGCGAAGCCGCTACTTTTGAAGAAAAAATATCCTCCGGCAGCCAGGCGGGAATGATGAGGGCGCATTTCATATGCCTATAATAAAAAAACTCCCGCTCCTTTTGCAGGGGGGGTCTGAGGGAAGGGCGAATTCAGCTTTGCTCCGGGTGTAAAAAAATATCCGGGGCCCCGGATAAGGGCCCCGGATTGAAAAACACAGGATCTAGGCTTGACTGATTTATTTGTCCTTTGCAGCTTCTTCCGCTGCTTCCTGGGCCTTTTCGCCGTAGCCAGGGGCTGCTTCCTGGGCCTTTTCGCCGTAGCCGGGAGCTGCTTCCTGGGCCTTTTCGCCGTAGCCAGGGGCTGCTTCCTGGGCCTTTTCGCCGTAGCCAGGGGCCTTCTCTTCGGCCTTTTCGCTTACTCCCGTCTCAGTGGCAGGCTCCTCTTTTTTCTGACATGCAGTAAATGTCAGACCAAGGATTAAGGCGATGATGCACAACACAGAACAATACAGTTTTCTCATACTCCCTCCCTTTTCACTCATTAAATTTAAAGGCACCTCCCTTAAAATTGGAGATCCTCATGTCAGTTTCTATGTACAGCAGGGAAAACCCTTTACGTGAATTATATACAAATTATCTTTTTTGTCAATCTCTGTTCCGCATCCGGACATGGAAACAAAGGTTTTGACCTTGTTTGCGTCCGATGCCGTATTGACCAGGACATCAATGAGGATCTCCTGTTCACCCCGGCCGGCATCTAGGAGTTCCTTGAGCTTCTTGAAAAGCTGAACCAGCTCAAGATGCCGCGCATCAATCTGCATGATCTCTGACCGTGCCGTTTAAATGTCCATATCTTGCATGGGTTTGATGAATTTGAAGTATACCATGGTCCAGTTTCCCAGAATGATGAAAATCGTCGCAACCACACTGCCTATGGAAAGCGTGGAGGCTCCCGTCAGTCCCTGTCCGATGTTGCACCCTCCGGCAACCGTTGCGCCGAATCCCATGAGCAGGCTTCCGCCCAGCACCGTGAGCATTTCGTCAACGGGAGGGATTTTCCACTTGAACTCCTTCAGGATTTTTGCGCTGATGTATGCGCCGATGGGCACCGTAAATATGTACAGGGAGGCCCAGGTGATCTTGAAGGGGCCCATGGTATACATGGGAAACACATTGACAAGGGGGTGACTGGGAGACATGGCCCTGCCCGTAAGCAGGGTGGAAAAGAGCTCTCCCGTCGGCGTTGTAAATGAAAGCCCCCGCGGGAAGCCTTCCCATACCCAAGCGGCCCAGAATGCAATGACCCCGAGAATGCCCAGCAGTACCCCTGTCTTCGGCCACTCAAAGCCCTTCTGCTTGGGTGCTGAAAAGGGCTTGCCTATCATGACGAAGATGCCGATTGCCACTACTAAGACTGCTATGACAGTCCACTTGACCGTCATGCCCGTGCCAAATATGTGCCAGAGCGTTGGGAAGTTCTGCCCTCCCACGGGAACGCGGATACCTTTCAGGAGCCGGTAGAGGGGGCTCAGTACTCCCGTTGCAGTCATGTGAATCCCCATAAAAAAGCCGAACACTGCCAAAACGGCATTGAACTGGCCTTCACCGATCTTGTACCAGACACCGCTTCCGCATCCGCCGGTCAGGACCATGCCCAGTCCGAAAATATAGCCCCCCACGATGTTCGCGACAGGGTAGAAGGGCTGTACTGCCAGCCTGATCACGCCGAGATCATTGAGAACGTTTACGCCGATGATCATGATGATCAATGCGATGAGGTAGGCCCGGAGGAGAGTAAGATCCTTGATGAAAATGGAATCCCTGAAGGCCGTGTTCATGCACATCCGCCCCTTTTGCAGGACGAAACCAATTGCAAGCCCGATCAAGATACCTGACAGAATAAAACCAATACCAATACCTCCCATGCTGACTCCTCCCCAAAAAAAATTTTGCTAAATTATCACAGATGTCATGTCTTGTCAAGAACGACGCGCTTTTAACAGGGACATGGTACTGAGCAAGGTATCATTTGTGCTAAAGTGAATGGCGTGACCCAGTACAGCGCAGGTATCATACTAATCTTTAAAGAAAATTAAGTAAATTAAATTATTATAATAGTCGTATAAGCATTTCTGCCCGGGAGCGCTGGGCAGGCTGGCTGAGTTCACGGAACTGCAATAAATCAAGTCCTTCACGAAGTCCGTCATGCCGGCACGGTCGCAGCCGTTCGTACAATGGGGCGTCCAAATGAGTATAATCTTTAAGGAGAAGCAAAAGACAGCACAAAAGACGATGAACGGTGAATGTCGTACAACTGTCATCAATTACTGAAGATCGTTTCAGCCATGCACTGCAGTCTTTGTTATGGGGTTTGCCATGAATATGAAAGACAACCTGGCCAGGCTCCAGGACTTCTACCTCCTCTCCCTGAAGGCACCGCTGGGCCTTTTCCGCCGGCCATTTTACGGCCGTGAAATTGTTGAACAGATGGACTACATGGGCCCGGGATCGCTCTTTATCGTCCTGCTGGTATCCCTCTTCATTGGCATGGCCCTGTCTCTGCAGATTTCCGCGGAGCTTGCTGCCATGGGTCTTAAGATGTACACAGGCAAGATCGTAGGGATGGCCATTGTCAGGGAGATCGGCCCCGTGTCGGTGGCCCTCGTCTTCGCAGGCCGGGCAGGTTCGGGGATGGCGTCTGAGCTGGGTTCCATGGTCCTGGGCCACCAGGTAGACATCCTCAGGGTACACGGCGTTAACCCCGTGAAGAAACTGGTCACCCCCAGGGTCACCGCTGCAGTCCTGATGCTTCCTGTCCTCACGGTCATCGGTGACGGAGTTTCCCTCCTGGGGGGGTATTATATTTCTGTCTTTGCCAGCCATCAGAGCGGGCCTTTTTACTGGAGCCAGATCCGGGATGTCATGAGTTTTAAAAACCTCTTCTCCGGTCTCTCAAAGCCCTTCATCTTCGGGTATATCATTGCCTGTGTGAGCTGCTACACAGGCCTTTCCGCTCGCGGCGGCGCGAGGGGGCTCAGGCGATCAACGACAACGGCGGTGGTGGTATCGATGATTCTGGTCATCATTACTGACTTCCTGCTCACGAGGGTGCTCATGTATGTGCTGGGTATGCGTATATGATAGGCGGTTTGCCATGGGATTTAATGGTCAAAGGTCTCTGGTATGATTGAGTTCAGGAACGTCAGCCTTGCCTATAACAGCAAAGCAGTGCTGGATAATGTCAGCTTCAGCGCCCGCTTTTATGAGAGGGTGGCAGTCCTTGGAGGGAGCGGACAGGGAAAGACAACGATCCTGCGACTGATGCTCGGCCTTGCACGGCCCGATTCAGGCAGCATCATCATCGACGGCCAGGACATTACCGAGCTCGAGGAGTCGCAGCTCCGGGAATCGCGGATGAAGTTCAGCATTGTATTTCAGGAGGGAGCGCTCTTTGACTCCATGAGCGTCCGGGAAAACGTGGCCTTCAGCCTCAGGGAGTACTCCCGGCTGACTGAAAAAGAAATTGAGTCGAAGGTGCGGGAACTCCTGCGGAGGCTCGGCATCGAAGAGGCCATCGATCTCATGCCCGAAGAACTGAGCGGCGGCATGCAGCGAAGGGTCGCCATCGCCCGGTCCCTGGCCGGATGCAGCCCCAGGATGGTCCTCTATGACGAGGCGACCACAGGGCTTGACCCCCTCACTGCTGAAAGTATTTGCAGACTTATCCGTGAACTCTCAGAGGGGGAGCCGCCTGACAGGACGGGCCTTATTATTGTGACGCACAAGGTCTCCGACGCCGCCAAGGTGGCCGAACGGTTTATATATCTGCGGAGGGGGGCAATCGCCTTTGACGGAGACATGCAGCACCTGATGCGCGCGGAAGACAGGGAGCTGAGAATATTCACCGAAGAACTGCACAGGATGGAATAATAACCCAAACAGGGGGACCGCATGTATGATTATGTGAAGCAACATAAATGGGCACGTCTGAGGGTGGGGATGGTTATGAGCCTTACCCTTGCCGTTATTTTGCTGGCGGTGCTGTTCGCGGGGAGCATCGAGAAGATATTTGTTCCCCGTGTCGTGATCTATGCCATGGTTGACGATGTGAAGGGATTGCGTGAGGGAGCGCCTGTATGGTTTTCCGGTGTTGAGATAGGCTCGGTCCGGGCAATCGAATTCATGGAGAAGCAGAAGGTGAGGGTGAAAATGTCCATTGTGTCCGATGCGGTGAGATATCTGAAAAAGGACTCCGGCGCCAACATCCTGACCCTGGGGCTGCTGGGCGACAAGTATGTGGAAATCACGCCGGGCTCAGGGGATGCAGAAGGACTCCGGGCTGGTGACGGGATAGCGGGGCATACACAGACGGAGCTGCAGGACGTTGTCCAGACCAGCCAGGCCTCGATCGAGAAGATCGCCGATTTTGTGGGGACGCTGGAGGAAATCCTGGTGAGGGTAGAGAAAGGCCAGGGGACCATATCGAAGTTTATTCAGGACCCTGCCGTCTATGACAACCTGCGGGAGGCTATTGCCGAGTTGGACGCCCTTATCGGGAAGATGCACAGCGGCAAGGGCACCGTAGCCCGGCTGATGAATGACGAAGCCCTGTACCGGGACATCTCCGCCTCGGCGCAGGACATAAGGATCTTTGCGGAATCACTGAAAGAGGAAGAGGGAAGTCTCACGAGGCTGATACAGGACCCGTCGCTCTATGACCGGTTCCAGGAGGCGTCGGAATCACTCAGCCGGTTTGCGGGAAAGCTGGAAGCCTCAACAGGCACGGTGAACAGGCTCATCGAGGATGAACAGCTCTACGAAAACATGAATTCAGCCTCAGAAAAGCTGAACAGCCTCCTTGACCGCGTGGAGAATGGAGAGGGCGTTGTGGGAAGTCTTGTCAGGGATGATGAACTCTCCCGGGAACTCAAATCAACGCTGAAGGAGCTCAACACCCTTATCAAAGATATCAGGGAAAACCCGAAGCACTATTTTAAATTCAGCCTGTTTTAACCGGCAACTACAGTTGATAGTTTTTAGTTGTCAGTTATTAGGTTGAAACCAAGACCTAAAGCCTCCTACAGGATCAGTGTGACACCTGTTGAAGGACTCACCATGACCGCTTGTTGTACGTATCGCTGGATCATGGTTATTTATAAAAGGCCGCGTGGGTGACCCCTCGGCTGATGAGATAGCTGACCACTTCAGCAGGCTTGAAAAACATTCTGAGCTTCCAGGTTTCCCTGCCTGTGCCGGAGAAGACACTGTTGTCAAGGGATTCCATGAGGCTACTGATTGCCTCGATATCCTCATCGGTGAACTCCTTTTTGATTTCCGTCTCCTCCGCGTTCCCTGCAGGATTCATGATGGTCTTTGTGATATTTTTGACTGAGTGCAGGTAGGGCTTCCCTTCCCGCGACTGCAGGAAGTCGGGGATTCTCAGCAGGTATCCGCCTATTTCCGGAATGTCAGGAAGGTTCCCCGCGTGTTCCACTGCAAGCCCCAGTTTTTCCCTGCAGAGAGCGATCAGGTTTTGCACGAGCACGTGCTTTTCACCCCAGGCAATTTTATTGATAACCAGGACCGGAGAAAAAACCTGCTCGATTTCATTGATCAGGGGGAGCATCTCCGGAGACATCCTCCTGATGAGGGCTGTCATCTTTTCCAGCGTGAACGCGCTGTCGCTGCCTGTTTTCCGCGTCTCCGCATCAATGACCTGTCCGATCTCCCCGTGCTTCCGGAAGACGTTCTGCATCTTTCTGAAAAAGGCCCCCTTGATAAAGCTGTAGGCGTTCATGACCGCACCCGGCTCAGGGGCGGTTACGACGATGCCCCGGTCTGACATGCCGAAGAAGTCCAGCGTATTGAAGTGAACCCCGGCACCGAGGTCGATGATGACGTAGTCCGTGGGCAGGGCCTTCACGTGCCGCATGATTTTCAGCTTCATCCCGTGAGCGGGATTGGCCATGCCGGGAACGAACTCGGCGCCGCTGATGAGCTTCAGGTTCTCCTGGGATGTCCCGACGAGGATGTCCTCCAGCGAGGAGGCCTTCTTCAGTATGAAATCAGCGATCGAGGGGGTCCTTCTGATAATGCCCAGGTAGGTGTGGAGGTTGGCGGCTCCCAGGTCAAGGTCAACCAGGGCAACCCTGCTGCCGTTCATGGCGAGGCTTGTGCCCAGTGCAACGGCGAAGATGCTTTTCCCCACGCCTCCCTTTCCACCGGCAACAGAAAAGACC
>CP070788.1:1872785-1880175 GCA_020346765.1 Nitrospiraceae bacterium | reverse complement strand
CGGATGGAAGGAATACGAGCTGGAGGTTATGCGTGACAACAGGGACAACGTGGTCATCATCTGCTCCATTGAAAATTTTGATCCCATGGGAGTCCACACGGGCGACTCGATCACGGTGGCACCTGCCCAGACCCTGACGGACAAGGAGTATCAGGTCCTGAGGGACGCCTCGATTGCCGTCATCCGGGAGATCGGTGTTGACACGGGCGGATCGAACATCCAGTTTGCCGTAAACCCCGATGACGGCCGCGTCATCGTCATTGAAATGAACCCCCGTGTATCGCGGAGCTCTGCCCTCGCGTCAAAAGCAACAGGCTTTCCCATAGCAAAAATAGCTGCAAAGCTCGCCGTGGGCCTGACCCTTGATGAAATTCCCAATGACATCACAAAGGAGACCCCCGCATCCTTTGAGCCGACAATCGATTACGTCGTTGTTAAATACCCGCGGTTCGCTTTTGAGAAATTCCCCGAAGCAGACTCCACCCTGACCACTCAGATGAAGTCCGTAGGCGAGGCAATGTCCATCGGGAGGACCTTCAAGGAATCTCTCCAGAAATCCCTCAGAAGCCTTGAAATCGACAGCTACGGTTTTGAACCTGTGGAGGCAACTCTTACGGAGATACGGGACAAAATTAAAATACCGGGCTGGGACCGCATCTGGTACCTTGCCCAGGCAATACGCCTCGGCGAAAGCATCGAAGAGCTTCATGCCCTGACAAATATCGACCCCTGGTTTCTCTTCAATATGAAACAGATTATCGATATGGAAGAGACGATTAAAACATCCCCGCGCGGCACCGGCGTGACCCCCCCTGCCCCGGAGATTCTGATGCAGGCCAAGGAGTACGGCTTCTCAGACAGGAGGATCGCGCAGCTCACAGGTACCCGGGAGAGCGACGTCCGCGGCATGCGGCGCAGCATGGGGCTGAGGGCATCCTACAAAATGGTCGACACCTGCGCTGCTGAGTTCAGGGCCTATACGCCCTATCTTTACTCTACCTATGAAAAACCCTTTTACAGAGCAGAAATGCAGAAGAGCGGAAGCGCGGAAGAAAAAGACTTCCGGTCTTCCGGTCTTCCGGTCTTCCGACCTGCGGCAGAGTGCGAGGCAAACCCCACGGACAGGAAGAAAGTGGTCATCCTCGGAAGCGGGCCGAACAGGATCGGCCAGGGCATCGAGTTTGACTACTGCTGCGTTCACGCTGTCTTTGCACTGAGGGAGCTGGGCTATGAAACCATCATGGTAAACTGCAACCCGGAGACGGTGAGCACCGATTATGATACGGCGGACCGGCTCTATTTCGAGCCACTGACCCTTGAGGACGTCCTCAGCATTATTGAAATAGAAAAGCCGATCGGCGTCATCGTGCAGTTTGGCGGACAGACACCACTGAAGCTCGCCGTTCCTCTTGAAAAAGAGGGTGTCCCTATTCTCGGCACATCTCCGGACTCAATTGACCGGGCCGAGGACAGGCGGCGCTTCAAGGAGATCCTGCACAAGCTGGACCTCCGGCAGCCTCACAGCGGCACCGCTCTGTCCGTTGACGAGGCCCTTGCCGAGGCACGCGCCATCGGGTATCCCGTCATGGTCAGGCCATCCTATGTGCTGGGAGGCAGGGCCATGGAGATCGTCTACGATGAACAGAGCATCAGGAACTACATGAGGCGGGCAGTGAAGGCGTCACCGGAGCACCCTGTGCTGATCGACAAGTATCTTGAGGACGCAATCGAAGTTGATGTTGACGCCATATCGGACGGCAAACGGGTCGTCATTGGAGGCATCATGGAGCACATTGAGGAAGCGGGCATCCATTCCGGCGATTCAGCCTGCTCGCTCCCTCCGTACTCGCTGTCCGGGGACATGATCGCCCGCATCTGTGATCAGACGCGGGCCCTCGCACAGGAACTGAACGTGGTCGGCCTCATGAATATACAGTTCGCCGTGAAAGACAATACTCTCTTCATCCTGGAAGTCAACCCCCGGGCATCACGGACAATTCCCTACGTCAGTAAATCCATCGGGGTTCCGCTCGCCAAAATGGCCGCACAGGTCATGGTGGGCAAGACGCTGGAGGAACTGGGCCTGACGACGGAGATCCGGGTCCCCCACTTCACCGTGAAAGAGGCCGTGTTCCCCTTTGACCGTTTTGCCGGAGTGGACACGCTCCTCGGCCCTGAAATGAAGTCAACCGGCGAGGTCATGGGTATTGACGAGGACTTTGGCAGGGCATACGCCAAGTCCCAGTCATCGGCAAAAAACCCCATGCCTCTTAAAGGCACCGTGTTTATCAGTGTCAAGGACAAGGACAAGCCCGCGCTCCCGGCGCTGGCAGAAACGCTCCTGTCTCTGGGATTCTCAATTATTGCCACACGAGGGACTGCCTTCTTTCTCAATCAGCTGGGGCTGAAGGCCGACACCGTAAACAAGGTAACCGAAGGGAGACCTCACTGTGTGGACCTGATTAAAAACAGGGACATTGACTTCGTCATCAACACCGTAACCGGGGCAAAGGCGCAGCAGGACTCCTTCTCAATACGGGAAGCAGCACTTCAGTATAATGTTCCCTACACAACGACCATTGCCGGCGCCAGGGCCGCAATCAAGGCAATAGAGGTCACGGCGAAGAAGAAGATCAACATTAAGTCGATCCAGGAGTATCACCGGGCACGGCTAGAGAAACCCGCTCCGTAACCGCCTAACTGCTTCATGTCCCTTGAGAAAGGCATAGGGGAGTAGTCTGCAGACAGGCATACTCATTACACAATGGCATAGAGTAATATCCATTTCGGAGAAGGCATTCACAGAGGGTTTACTTTCCTGAACAGCGATTGTTACAATTTTTATCCAGAGCAGCTGACATGAGAAAAGAACCCATGACCCCTGAGGGGCACCAGAAACTGAAGGACGAGCTGGAAAGGCTCATGAAAGTGGAGCGGCCCGCCAACGTGAAGGCCATCGCCGAGGCGCGCGCCCACGGCGACCTCTCGGAAAACGCCGAATACCATGCAGCCAGAGAGAGGCAGTCTTTTATCGAAGGACGGATACGGGAACTTCAGGACAAGATAGCCCGCGCCCACGTTATTGACCCGTCCATAATAACACAGAGCAAAATAGCATTCGGTGCAACGGTGAAGGTCATGGACATTGACACCGATGAAGAGAAAGTATTCAAACTTGTAGGCCCTGAAGAGGCGGACATCAAGTCGGGCAAGCTTTCCATCCACTCCCCCATGGCACGGTCCCTCATCGGGAAAGAACTGGGCGACACGGTGGTGGTAAAGGCGCCGGCCCGGACCATTGAATACGAAGTGCTGGAAATAAGCTTTGGATAGACTGTTTACGGTATCGGTCACGGAAAACAGGCAGCTTATAGAAAACCATTTTCTCCTCACACTTCACCCCCGCAAGAAAATCAGAAGACCTGAACCGGGCACCTTTTTTATGCTTTCCGTTGACAGCGGTCTGGACCCCCTGCTCAAGCGCCCCCTGAGCGTACACCGTTGGCTTGGCAGCGATTTTCAGCTGCTCTACCGGGTCGCGGGCAAGGGAACAGCGATCCTGAGCAGGAGAAAGCCCGGGGACATCCTGGAGGTCATCGGCCCCCTGGGAAACGGCTTCCCCCTGAAACAGTCCCCAAAAGGGGCAGTCCTTGTTGCCGGAGGTATTGGTATTGCCCCGGTCTTTGCCCTTGCCGAGAAATTGTCATCGCAGCGCCCCCTCCTCTTTTACGGTGCAAGGACAAAGCAGGAGGTCCTCTGCCTCGATGGCCTGAAGAGACTGGGGGTACAGGCGGTCATTTCCACGGATGACGGATCACTGGGGACAAAAGGCAGCGTAATTAATGTGCTGACACAGGTCGCATCGGAAAACCCGGACATGCTCAGGGGCCAGACCTTCTATGCCTGCGGACCGGAACCCATGCTCACCGCGCTGTCCGGTTTTGCAGTGCAAAGGGGAATGAAGGGATACGCTGCCCTTGAGGAGCGCATGGCCTGTGGAATCGGAACGTGTCTCGGCTGTGTGGTAAACACCACGGGCGGTTATAAGCGGGTGTGCAAGGAAGGGCCGGTGTTTGCTCTTGATGAGGTAATATGGGAGCGCGGGAAGAGTCAGGAGTTAGGTGGCAGGCAATAGGAGATAAGGGGCTGGAGGACGGAGCTATTGAACCACAGCACTATGGTACTTTGGCACTATGGAACTAAACTGAATGCACTGATATGAATATGAACATCACTCCGGATCTGAGTGTAACGATAGGCCGTCTCACACTGAAAAACCCGGTGATGACCGCCTCGGGAACCTTTGGCTACGGCGATGAGTATGCTGAGTTTATCGACCTCAACAGCATCGGCGCCATTGTGGTAAAAGGACTGTCTCTCACGCCGAAGGCAGGCAATCCGCCTCCCCGCATTATTGAAACACCGTCGGGCATGCTCAATGCAATCGGGCTGCAGAACATCGGCATCGATGCCTTTGTCAGGGAAAAGCTCCCCTTCCTGAAAACGATCAAGACCCCGGTCATTGTAAACTTTTTCGGTGATTCCATCGAGGAGTATGTTCAGGCAGCGGAACGTTTGTCCGGCGTGAGCGGGATCCATGCCCTTGAGATGAACATCTCCTGTCCGAACAAACAGGCGGGCTGGAGCATTTTCGGCACTGACCCTGACGTGACATTCAACGTAGTCAGCGAAGTGCGGAAGGCCACAGACATGACGCTCATCGTTAAACTTTCCCCGAACGTTACCGATATAAGCCTTATGGCCCGAGCTGCCGAAGCAGCAGGCGCAGATGCCCTTTCCGTGATCAACACGCTGACCGGAATGGCCGTGGATATCAGGACCCGGAGGCCGAAACTGGCGAACATAACAGGCGGACTTTCCGGGCCGGCAATCAGGCCCGTAGCCGTCAGGATGGTGTGGGAATGTTACAGGGCTGTAAGGATTCCGATCATCGGTATGGGTGGTATAACCACTGCAGAAGATGCCATTGAATTTATCCTCGCGGGCGCCAGCGCCGTGGCCGTGGGCACGGGAAATTTCATTTCTCCCGTAACAGCGGCAACGGTCGCCGAAGGGATCGGGGCCTTCATGAAGGACGAGGGCATCGGGTCAATAACGGAGATAAAAGGAGGGATTCAATGCTGAATACACCGATTATCACGCTAACCAGTGATTTCGGCCTTAAGGACTCCTTTGCAGGCCTGATGAAAGGGGTCATCCTCGGGATCAATCCCGACGCAAAGATTGTGGACATTACCCACAACATTCACCGCCACAATATTTTCGAGGCGGCCCAGGTCCTCTCCATGAGTTACCGTTACTTCCCGCCTACGACAATCCACATCGCCGTCGTTGACCCCGGGGTCGGCAGCAACAGGCGGCCACTGCTGGTGGTAACGGAAGACCACTATTTCATCGGGCCCGATAACGGGATCTTTACTGCCATATTCGAGAGTCAGAAGTCGAATTTTTTCAAAGTGTATCATCTTACGGCATCCCACTACTTTCTTCCCATGAGAGGGTTGACCTTCCACGGCAGGGACATATTCGCTCCTGCTGCTGCCTGGCTCTCCAAGGGAGTTGATTCTCACAAAATGGGAGACCCCGTTACCGACTATGTGACCGTTGAACTCCCCATGCCCCTGATAAGCCCCGGGAATGTGACAGGCCAGATCGTGTCAATTGATGCATTTGGGAATGCTATATCAAACATTCGCTTGGAAAACCTGGAGCCCCTGGGCGGCATTGACGCGAAAGACAGGTTTGCTGTCACATACCAGAACGAGCGCCTCCCCTTTGTCAGCTACTACGCTGAGAATAGTACGGGAGGCCTTTCTGCCATAATTAACAGTTTCGGCCAGCTTGAATTATATGTGTACCAGCGCAGCGCGGCTGAGGAACGCAAAATCAGTATCGGCGATCCTGTCTCTGTGCAGACCATTTCCGGGTAGAGTCTCTTGAAGGTACTGCTAATCGGCAATTTCGCCCCGCCCTTTGATGAAGAGTCTCTCCATAATATCTGTCTGCTGAGAAGACTGCAGGGGGAGGGTCATGCATGCACCACCATCAACATTTCTGAAAACCGTGCCGCAGACGCCTCATTCGTTAATGCCGCCAGCACTGGCAGGTATTGTGTTCACCTCCTCCGGCACAGCATAAATAAGGACGTGATCCACTTCATGACCAGGGGATACCTCCGGGTGGGCCTCCTGAAGCTGATGCTTGCCGTATTCGCGGGTACGGTCATGCGTGCAAAGAGAATTCTCACGATCCATTCCGAGTTCTTTTCCGTGCTTGGCCAGATGAGAAGCCCCTTCGGCGGAACCCAGACGCTGTACACGTCTTTTTATCTTGCCGACAGGATATTCGTCTTTGACCGGGACACCTGGAATGCCGCGAACAAGTACATGAAAAAAGACAACTTTGAGCTGATCTCCCCGTTCATCAGCCTCCCGGAAGACATCGATACCTTTCAAACATCGCACACAGAGCGGATGAAGGAGATGAACTGCCTCATCTTTTTCGCAAATGTGAAGCACCCCTCCTTCCTCTTTGATACGCTCACCAGCATGGTTACCGGCACAGATCTGCCTCCCGGAACGGGATTTGTCATTGCACTTCGCGATAAACCGTCCCTGCAGCTTCAGCACGGGCTCCAGGACAGCAGCGGCGAGCACCGCGACAGGATCTTTTTCATTGAACACGATGACCTGCAGTCATCCCTGAAGACCTTGTCCTACGCGCCCCTCATTCTCAGGCCCATGAGCTGCGACGGTACGGCCTTCTTTGAAGACTTTGCCCTCTGCGCAAGACAGAGTACCCGGTCAGGAGGGTGGGTCAGTTTTCCCTGGGGCATGGTCCTGGTCAAGGAGGGTACCGCTGCTGATATCGCCGCCCGCATTGTCACGACCCTGCTGTCATCAGAGAAGCACCCCCACGCCGCGGAATCCCTGGCGGAATCCTATAAAAAGATTACAGAGGCATATGGCGCGACCATAGTGCCGTAGTTCCGTGGTGCCGTAGTTCCGTGGCGCCTTAGTTCCTTCTTCAACTGCCCTTTCTGCCGGAGGGGGCAAATACTTGACAATTTTAGTAGACTATTATAGTCTTATGATATGCTGCGGCTTTCTACGAGAGGTCAGTACGGAGTCAGGGCCATGTTTGAGCTGGCCAAGAACTATGAAAAGGGCCCCCTCACCATCAAGGAAATAGCAGCTCGTCAGGGAGTGTCCATTGCCTATCTTGAGCAGCTTTTGAACAGGCTGCGGAAGGCAAAACTGATCAAAAGCAGAAAAGGACCCGGGGGAGGTTATGTCATCAGTAACAAACCGGAGAACATCAGCGTAGGCATGATCCTCAGTTCCCTGGAAGGCCCCGTGGCCATTGCCAG
>CP070788.1:1864132-1872685 GCA_020346765.1 Nitrospiraceae bacterium | reverse complement strand
AGAGGCTATTGAACGATCTGTTAATACGAGAAGATGCACCTGTACCCCGGATTTTGCGTGCACCTTTGTTTACTCTACCGTTTCAGATGGTTTTAGATCAAGGCTGATATTGTCTTTTTATTTGATAAAATTGCTCTAATTCTCATTACTTGATAAAGACTTAGCCTTTGGAGCCGGAAGCGGGGAGAAAATGGCCGGGTATCGGTATTGTGCTTGCTTTTAAAACCGCTTTGTCACCCTTCGAAAGAGCCTGTCCTGAGCTGGTCGAAGGGCTCAGGGTGACCAATGAGTCAATGTACGCCAATAACTTACGAGGTTCAAAAATTCTTTTTCAACCACCTGCAAGCTCCCGGCGGGACCGGCTTTGAGCGGATTCATTGTGCTGAAAGAATAAACAGGTCGGAATCGACTCGTTCCGAGATGTTTTTTCGGCACAATTCCCCGGAGACGGACAGGACGTTCTTTGAGAATGAGGATGTCTATCGGCAGGCCGGGTCCTGCCCGGTTAAAGAGCCGGACAGTGCAAACACCCTCCCCCTGCATCCTCCCAGGCACTGGTCCCGTTCTCCGCAGGGGAGGCACTCCTCAGGCGGTTGAACCAGCCTGCCCCTCAGCTCTTTTTTATGGGCCGAAAGGAGTATCTTTTTCAGGGAAGTATCAGTGACGCTGCCCAGACGGACGGGCAGGGAAGGACAGGGATAGACACTGCCGTCAGGTGAAATGTATGCCATGGTATTTGCAGCCTGGCAGCCTCCTCCGGGAAAACTGACGTCAGGATAAAATATCTTCCATAGAAAGGGGTCATGAATGGTGATGTTCATCCTCTCCAAATGCATGCCCTTCAGTCTTTCACTCAGGGCCCTGCCCTCTTCCCTGCCAATGTAAACGCACCTGTTCCCGGCCGTAAGCCTCTGCATGGGAAAGACAAGCCTGGATAGATCATGGGATAGGCAGAAAGAAAGGATGTCCGGTATGTTCCGGAAATTCTGATCATCTGCCTGAACAGAAACGCCAATGGTCATTTTCAGGTCACGGTGTTGTTTCCTCATGCCAGCGATAAACCGGAGGTCATCCCGCGAGGAGGCGTCCACAAGGAGTTCATTCACCTTCAGCCCGGAAAAAAACTCAGGCCCCGATGCATTCAGCACCGAAGGGGGGACCGTGAGAGAGACCATGATCGTATGGCTTGCCAGCCGCTCCAGTATGTGCCTGCCCGGGGTGCTCAGTGCAGGGCCCGCATCGTACAGGTTCAGTGAAAAGATCCTGAGCGCCGTTATTTCATCGCATAGTGTTCCGTAATCGATTCCAGTCTCAGCCGGGGTTATGTCCCAGTAGATCCTTATGGGAAGGGCTAATTACTTAAGATTCATTTCTCCAGCAGTGGGGGTCGGGGTTATTCATATCTCCTGTGAGGGCAAGGGCCCGGGCAGAACACCCGCCAAGACAGTCCTCATAACTTCCGCAGCTGGCGCATTTGCCCGTGGGAGTCTTGTGCCTCATTTTTTCAAGCACCGGTGAGCTCTTCCATAGAACCTTGAGGTTGTCCTTTGTGATGTTTCCGATAACGACCGGAATAAATCCGCAGGGGGTGATTTCGCCGTTTGTCTTGATGTTCAGGGACAGTTTCCCGCAGATGCTCCCCTTGACCATGGACGTGTTATTGTGTTTTCCCAGCAAGGCGATGATGGGATCATCAAGGGAAATTTCAAGGTCACTGGTCTGTTCTTTCAGGGCCAGGGCCTCCCGGTAAAATTCCCGCCACTCCTCGCTGCTCAGATCAAGGGTGTCTTTGTTTGAATAGCCCAGGCCTGAGCATTTGAAATTGTGAAAGTTCAGCTGCCTGACCCGGCTCTCCAGGGCAAACCGGACAAGGGCCGTGATGTCAGTGTGATTGATCCTGCAGATTACCGTTGACAGGGACGTTTCAATTCCTGCTTCTTTCAGGAACGCAAGGGCCTTCACTGCCCGTTCATGGCTTCCCCTGATGCCCCTGAAATTATCATGCACTTCAGGGAGATGACTGTCGATGCTGATCCCCACCTTGGTAAAACCATGCTCCCTGAGCCTAAAAACCATATCCCTGTCAAGGAGATATCCGTTGCTGTTCATGGACACGCGCATCCCCAGACCGGATGCAAACCTGGCTATAGCGAGCAGGTCCCTTCTCAGGAGGGGCTCTCCGCCTCCGAAATTAATGGAGAGCACCCCTGCCTCGGCCGCCTGCCGGATACACTCGGATAGGTCCTCAAAGGAAAGCTCTTCAGAGGGGTCGCTCCTGCTGTAGCAGTGGCTGCACTTGAAGTTGCACCGGTTCGTCACTGCCCAGTTGATCGTCAGCGGTGCGCTGGGCAGAAAATTATCCTTCATAGATATAACCCTTCTCTTTCAGTTCACTGATAAATCCGGCAGCGTCTTCCCGCAGCACCTCTGGCTGAACATCAAAGATTTCCACAAGGGCACGGACGATTTCATCCAAGGTCCTGCCGTCACAGAGCTTCCAGATTTCCGTGCCAAGGATGTTCAGCGACATCATGGTGCCGCCGGAGAACAGGACCGACGTCCCCACATCTTCAATGTCCTCGCCCTTTTCCAGGCCCGCCATCGCCTGGTCCTTGTACTCCTCTTCCTCCCGCCACATCACGTCGGGGTTCCTGAACAGTTTCACCGTGCATACCACCTTTTATTTAACTTTAAACTGCATCTTATATATATTACACATGCTGGCTCCCCATGCCGGGATAAAATCATGCTCCTGGTTCGACAGAGTCTGTCCTAAGTATGTGTCGCACTTGAACAAGCTCAGTATGACACGTATCGAAGGGCTCACCATGAAGGGACACCTTTGACGATGGTCCTCTCATACCGTAATAGATGCAAACACGAGATTTTCCTTCGTATGATTTCTGATACCGTGGTCTGCTCCATCGGGTGCTACAACGATTTTTCCGCTGTCAATGACCCGGGGTTCTGCCGAAGAGCAGAGAAATTCTCCGCTCCCTTCCAGGACAAGCCATATGTGGTCTCCCTTGTGCACATGGGGCTTGATCTCCTGTCCCGGTTTCAGGCAGATGAGCATTATCCGGGAGGTGTTTCCTTCCCAGAGCAGGCCCTTGTAATATTTTTCATCGGTGAAGTTCTTGAACTTCTCTACATCCAGTATCAGGTTTTTCATAGGTGTTTCAGTTCATCCTCTCATGTATTTTAACATCCAGCGTGAAATCATCTCTCGAGTTGCCAGGTGTTGTCATTCGTCCAGCAGTGCCTTGCCCATAGCCGTGCCACCGACCACTATGTCATTGACCGGTATATCCTCTCAAGGACCTCCGCCACTTTGTTGAAAAAATAGGCATAGGACGAAGCATTCAGTTCCCCGGGGTTTTCAGCAAGGCCGGTAAATTGCACCCCAAAATGGGGGGCAAGCTGATTCGGGCCTATCAATCCTTCATCACCTGCCCCCCTCTGATTTCCGGCGAGCAGGAACATTCCCTTTCCGTCATCTACAAAGCGAATAATTGTTTCCCGTTCCCCATCATTAAAACAGCAGCCGCTTCCGCTCTCTCCATAGACTATCCAGAGCTGGTCATACTTCTCAAGCAGCTCAGCGGTCACTGCCGGCGTCATGGTCCTGTCCGTGAAGTCCGCCTCGTAGTTTCCCCTTTTCCTGAGAAATGCGGAGACATTTTCACTGAGTTCGCTGCTGCCACGGGCCGGTGCGTACTCAGTGTTATAGATCAGTATCCTCTTTCCGACCGTGCTGCCCGTTTCCTCCAGCCAGCGGGCCACATTGGTTATATATTTCTGGTTATCGTACCTCCCGGCAGAACTTCCATAAAGCCTCTCGTGGCTGGCATCAAAGACAACACCCCCCGTGCCTTCAAGAACATTTTCATACATGGCGATAATGCCCATGCCGCCTGGGTCCATGACCATTCTCACATTCTTGCCCTTTTTCACGATGAAGGACGACTGGCCGCCTGACACGGACTGCACGCCTTTCAACAGCGGGTTGTCCATGTCAACATGAGGAACGAAGACAAAGTACTGGAATGAAAAAGCAATAATTATAGTCCCAACGATACAGATGAACATGTACAGGACAAAGACCCTCTTTTTGAATATGGCCCACAGCATGGTCATGGTGGGAATCGCCGTAACAGGCCCCCCGATCAGGAAGGCAAGGCCTGCCCCTCCATTCAGGGTGCCGTCGAGGGTGCTTTTGATATGATGCAGAATGCTTGAAGCGCTGATCTGATGGAGGAAGATGGGGACCGACCCAAATGTAATCCAGACAATGTTGAGTCTGTCGTCCTTACCGAAGAGGTTGAAAATCCATTCAGAAGGCATGTACCGCTCGATAATGGTTCCCACGGCGATTCCCACGAGGACATACTTCCCCACGATCCCGAACATTTCCCATGACTTTGCCAGGAATATCAAGAACATGTTCTTTGTCCTGGCAGCCACCCGGTTCCCGAACCTGATCTTGCAGTTGCATTTCAGCCGCTCGTCAGGATAGCTCTCATCGTGAAAGTCACCCCTCGGGATGGCCCCCTCGAGAAACAGGGAGTTTGTCTGAAAGCCGCGGTTCCTGATGAGGTGTGTGAGCACGCCGGCAAAGATGCCCATAAGAAAGGCCGCAACAGTCCTGATCACGGTCCAGTGAGGGCCCAGGTCGCTCAGGGTAAGCAGGTAGGCAGAGGGGCTGATAAGCGGTGAAGAAACGAGCAGTGCCATGACCGGTGCCAGCGGCAGGCCGGCAAAGAGCAGGGAGACAGCGGTCGTCAGTATGCCGCAGGCGCAGAGGGGCGTCATGATCCCCACCAGTGCCGCTATGAAAATACTCAGAAACCCGTACCGGATGAGCGAGTTTCGAAGCATGATGGCCAGCTTGTAGGTCCGGATGAATCCTGCCAGGAAGACCCCGATGAGGAAGTAGACAAAGACGTCCTTCAGTTCCGCAAGGATTCCGTGGCCGCTGAAGACCAGGTCCCACAGCTCCCGGCCCAGGAGAATGGGAAAGGGCTCTGACGAAGGTCCCGCCTCTGCCCCCTGTCCCGCAGGACCATACACCCAGACATGCCAGACCACGAGGGCCAGTGCGGCAATGATAAGAGACAGGAGCGTTTTGTTGACCGCCCTCGAGGTGTTTCCATGAATTTTGCACTCTTCAGTGCCGTTCGCTGTACGAGCCTTCATTCAATTCCCCAAATTGTCCGGAAGTGTCCTGCTCCCTCTTTGATTGAGTGTTCAAAAAAATCCCGGTACGCCGAAACCGGCCCGTACCGGCAGCAGTACCTGCCATATCACTCTGCCGTTATTCAGACGCCGGCAGCCAACGAAACAGACTACTCCAGACCCGTCTGATACTCAGGCGCTATTCCCGCCCCCCGTTCCCGGTAAAGGAGACCGATGATGAACAGGATGCAGAGTCCGATAATAACGGCCATCTTTCCTTCATGGGGTGTGCCTGCTGCACCGCCGCCAAGCCCCCAGTTCTGGACAAGGGCCGCGCCGGTCAGCATACCAAGCACCGCGGCGCCTGCGTCGCTGTCTCCCTGGCCTGCTGACACGAGCTGCCGCAGGGGGCATCCCTTGATAAGAACCGATCCGAATCCGACCATGAGCATTCCGAGGAAAGACCACCCGTAGCTCTCATTGGAACTGGGCTGGCCATGCCATCCCAGGGAAAACTGTCCCGTGAGCATGCTCGCAATCAGGGCAACCGCAAAAAATGATACGATCCCCATGAGGAGCCCCGTGGATTTTGGACATCCCTTCACTTCCCGAGGGCCCCACAGGAAGATCCGCGCCAGCCCCCCGGTTATGCAGAATCCCGACCTCTGGGCAAGTGCCCCGACGGCAAGGCCCGCTGCCAGAGACAGAAACACCGGGGCATACTGCGCCCCCGGGCCTTTCGTGCTCATCATGATGAAGGGCGGCCTGAGAATGAGCAATACAAGCAGGAGAAACATGAGACCCGGCACGAGGTATCCGTTTGCTGCCGGCGACGGCGTCGCCCTGCCGATCCTGAACCCGCCTTCGAGAAACTTGAGGCCGATAAATACCCCTGCTGATAAACCGGCCAGTCCAATAAAGGCCGTCAGGTCGCCCGCTGCGATCTTGAAGACCATTTTAACGGGGCAGCCGATAAAGATCGAGCATCCGATGATAAGCAGTATCCCCACAAAAAACCTCAGAAGGGGAGAACCGTGAGAGATGGACCTGAAGTCCTTCCTGTACACGGAAATGAGAAACGCCCCCAGGACAAAGCCTATGATCTCCGGGCGGATAAACTGCATCCTGATGTTTCCGTGGAGTCCCAGGGAGCCAGCAATATTCTCCATGAAGCAGGACACACAGAACCCCGTGTTCGCGGGGTTGCCGTAATAGGCAAGAAGGACTCCCGCAAGACCGATGAAACTCCCGGTGAAAATAAAACTAGCCACAGCTTCCGGCGATCCTCCTCTTCAGGTAATACACGGTTTTCCTGCTCTCAAGCAGAAATTCGTCGTCAGGGGCTGACCCGATCTTTTCCTCGATCTCGTTCAACGCCTCTCCCACGGCAATCTTCAGCTTTTTACCCTGGAAAAGGCCGGTATTTTTGTCAAGATAGTCGGGGTTGAGATCAACGGCCTCCCGGTATTCGGGCATGGCCTTTACCGGCTCAAGCCGCCGCATGAAGATGTCACCCATCACCATATGGGGCTCTCCCTCAAAGGGATACTTCAGGAGAAGCTCCCGTACGAGCACCTCGGCCTTGTCGAGATTGCCCGCCTCCATGAGGTCCCTGGCAATCTTTATTTTGCCCTTCACTTCTCCGTTCACCGCAGCGTAATCAGCGGCAGCGTTCCTCTGCTGCGCCTTTCTGTCCGGCCCTGCCTCACCCCGGTACCCGCCGGTGAGAACAAAGGAACTGATAATGAGAACAACAATGACCCAGATCGATATTCTGTCAAGGGTGTCCATTAGTACCTCTGGTACGGCGGCATATTGGTTCTCTTTGCCATTTCCCGCATGCCGTCGAAATCCTCGTCAGCCACAGTCTCATATCCATCCACCATGGCCCTGTCAAGGACCCTGATGACCTCGCCTTCAAACTCAACGGTATCGTCTTTCTCTATGTTCAGCAGCACTTCCTTGAACCGTTCTGCCAGGTCATCATCGACCCGCTGGGTGGCTCCGAAGTTGCAGTAGGGCATGGGCTCTCCTTCGGCAAGGATCGTAAAATCCTCCCCGTCAATCCTGCCGTCAGCCACCATCCGCTCAAAGTCAAGAAGGGGAGCTGCTCCCGCATCGAACCTCCCGAAGAGCACCCCGTAGATGACCTTTTCGTGTTTGAATGAACCATGGGGAATGGAGTAGTAGGCAAGGTCATTGTCCGGATCAACCCCCTCCTTAAGCAGGAGGTCTACCTGGGCCATGTACGATGTGGGCCCCAGCATGGGGCCGAAAATCATGGTCTTGCCCTTGAGGTCCGGGACAGTGGTTATCCCGCTTTTTTTAGAGGTAATGATCATGCCTTTTGCCCTAGCCCCGAGGGAGCCATTCCGCTCCGCTGCAAGAATCTCCACTCCGTGGTTCCGGTTCATGATGATATAGAGCAGGGAGTTCGTGTGGGTAAAATCAAGTTCATCCACGTGCCGGGTAAAATCGGCCGTGTCAATGGCCACCATCTCAAAATTGACACCCAGTTTTTTGCCCAGGTACGCCGTAAAGGGCCGGAACCGCTGAAGGGTCTCCTGTTCGCTGTTGCAGATCATGTAGCCTATCTTGTATGTTTTCTGCTCTTTCGGCGCTGATGGCGACGTGCAGGAAAAAGCAAGAACGGCAGCGGCAAGAACAAAGACCTTCCTGATCACCCCGGGCATATCTGACTTACCGATACCCATAAAGCTTCCTCACAATAAACAGCACTGACCCGATCCCTGCCACAATAAACCCCAGATAGACAAAGTACAGTCCGGGGTCACAGGTTATCTGGATCCCTGCATAGGGATTGCCGTACTGGTCGACGTCCACTTTGGTATTATAAAAACTGAGTTTTTCCCAGGTCAAAGGACTGTTCACTTCCGATGTCCCTTCAGCAAGGACTTCACCATCGCGGGACAACACCAGATCAATCCAGAGCCTCTTCAACGAGGGATTCTGAAAGGCCACCAGCCTGAAGTCATAGGGGAAATCGCCGGGAAGGTTTCGTTCCCCTCCGGTCTCGGAGAAGCCCACGTAATGTCCGTCATTGTAGACGCCGACTCTCAGGTTTTGTGAGGGGAACTCAAGGGATTCTGCCGTGACCGTGTAGCCGTAAAGAGAGAAACTTTCACCTGTCTTCAGTTCGAACAGTCCCACCTTGTCCTCACCCATGAGAACCCCGACCCTCAGAGGGATCGGATAGTACTCCACGTGAATCTTCTTCACGGCGAGATTGATCCCCAGGGGCATGTCTTTTTCCTTGTCCCATCGATACACCCTATCCACCGATGTCCCCTCGTAAATATTCACCGTTGCCACATAGCCGAAGGAACTGATCACTACCCCGGCAAAGGTCAGCAGCGT
>CP070788.1:1853152-1864032 GCA_020346765.1 Nitrospiraceae bacterium | reverse complement strand
ACAGAAAATGCCTCTGATGCTGAACTCAGAACTTTTCCCTTTTAACTCTTAACTTAACAACACGAATAGTCTATAATAGACTCTTAAAATAGTAATGGAAAAAAGCGGGTTTTGTCAAATGCTCACACCTGATTACCGGGAGTTCAGAAAAAAAGCAGGGGAAGGAAATCTCATCCCCGTGTACCGGGATATTCTCGCTGACCTTGAGACCCCGCTTTCGGCGTTTCTCAAGCTGAAGGGCAAACACTGCTTTCTCCTTGAAAGCGTTGAGGGCGGCGAAAAATGGGCCCGCTATTCATTCATCGGAAGCAATCCTTCCGTGATTATTGAGGGTAGCGGGAGGACCCTCACGATCAGGCGGGGAACGCAGAAGGAACAGGTCGTTGCAGAACGGGACCCCCTGGAGATTGTCTCGGCAGAGCTGAAGAAGTACAGGCCCGTGCTCAGCCCCGGCCTGCCGCGGTTCTTCGGCGGGTTCGTAGGATACATCGGCTATGACACAGTCCGGTATTTCGAGACCCTGCCTGACATGGGCCGCCCCGGGCCGGGCCTTCCCGATATCTTTCTCATGCTCACCGACACGCTCGTGGTATTTGACAACCTGACCCACAAGATCAAGGTGATCTCAAATGCCCATATTGAAAATGGCCCGCGCCGGGCCTACGAAAAGGCGCAGGCAAAGATCGACGCCATCGTGAAAAAACTCCAGTCAAAGTCGGCCATCCCCCGGCACATGACACCGGCCTCCCTGAAGAAGCCCTCGTTCGGCTCCAGCTTTTCACGAACCAGGTTTCTCCGGGCCGTGGAAAAGACAAAGCACTACATCATGGCAGGCGATGTGATCCAGACGGTCATCTCCCAGAACTTTCACCGCGAAACGGACATTCCGCCCATTAATGCCTACCGCGCACTCCGGGTCATCAACCCGTCACCGTACATGTATTACCTGGAAACGGGAACAAGCACCATTGCGGGGTCTTCCCCTGAAATACTGGTGAGGGTGGAAGGCGACACCATCGAGCTGCGTCCCATTGCGGGGACCCGGAAACGGGGAAAGACCCCCGAGGAAGACCGGTCCCTAGAACAGGAACTCCGGGGCGACCCCAAGGAAATCGCGGAGCATATCATGCTGGTGGACCTCGGCCGGAACGACACGGGCAGGGTGGCTGAAACAGGATCGGTGAAGGTGACAGAGCTCATGAACGTTGAGCGATACTCGCACGTCATGCACCTCGTATCCAATGTGGTGGGGAAGCTGAAAAAGGGCCTCGATGCCTTTGACGTGCTCAGGGCATCCTTCCCTGCGGGCACGGTCACGGGAGCCCCGAAGATACGGGCCATGGAAATTATCGAGGAGCTGGAGCCCACGAAACGGGGACCCTATGCCGGGGCCGTGGGGTACTTTGATTTTTCCGGAAACATGGACATGTGCATTACCATCAGGACCATTATTTTCAAAGATAAGAAAGCCCATATTCAGGCAGGAGCTGGAATCGTCGCCGATTCCAACCCTGAAAACGAATACATGGAAACGCTCAACAAGGCACGGGGAATGTTCAAGGCCATTGAAATGGCGGAAGGAGAATTGTAAGGGCAAGTCCCCCTCGGAGCCTGCCCTGCGCGAAGTCGAAGGGGCAAAGAGGGGGCAGGGGAGATTTGTTATTACTATAATAAGAATCCCCCTCAAACCCCCTTTTGCAAAGGGGAACGACTACAGTGGGAGCGTACACAATGCTTTTAATGATCGACAACTACGATTCCTTTACCTATAACCTCGTGCAGTACCTGGGGGAGCTGGGAGAAGACATCCGCGTCTTCAGAAATGACAGAATCACCGTTGCTGAGATTGAAAAACTCGGGCCCGCCAGAATCGTCATCTCTCCCGGACCCTGCACGCCAAGGGAGGCGGGGATCTCCGTAGAGGTCATCAGGCATTTTGCAGGAAAAGTCCCCATCCTCGGGGTATGCCTGGGACATCAGGCCATCGGCGCTGCCTACGGCAGCGAGATTATCAATGCCCCGCGCCTGATGCACGGCAAAACATCCCTTATTTATCATGACGGAAAAACCGTTTTCAAGGGCATCCCCAACCCCTTTGAGGCAACGCGGTACCACTCTCTGATCATAAAGAAGCCGACGCTGTCCTCAGAGTTCGAGATTACCGCATGGACCGACGCTGACGAGATCATGGGCATACGGCACAAACAGCTGACCATGGAAGGGGTCCAGTTTCATCCTGAGTCCATATTGACAAAGGTGGGGAAGGACCTGCTCAGAAACTTTCTGTCCCTGACGATTGCGTGACCTGTTCAGCATTCTCATTCCGCTGCAGAAGAAAAGGAAGACCATGAAACTTCACCATCATACAGCATTTTCGCTCGCACTTTCAGGAATCCTGTACATGATATTTAAATCCTGGAGTATGGCCGTGTCCTGCCTCATTTCAGGTATATTCATAGACCTTGATCATATTATAGATGTTGCCCGTGAGCACGGGTGGCCGATCAAAGTGAAACAATTTTTCCAGGTGTGCAGACAGGGCCGGTTTCACAAAATTGTTCTTCTATTGCATGGCTGGGAGTTGTTGCTCCTGTGGGGCATAGCGTCATGGCTTACGGGATGGAACCCGTGGCTGACCGGCGCATTCTTCGGATTCAGCACGCACCTGATTCTTGATGCCTTTTATAACAGTACCAATATATTTACCTACTCCCTGATATGGCGCTGGAAAAAAGGCTTTCACTTTGATACGATCTTCCCAAATTTAAAAAACAATAAATACAGACACAGAAAATCTTATACGGATAGAAGCTGAATCATCTCCTGCACGATAACGACTCCCCGCCCGGTCTGTGCGGCATGTTGCAGGCAGGACTGATGAACAGGAAATAAACCTATTCCCGGGAGGAACCATGGTACGAGAGGCAATAAGACTGGCAGTTGAGGGGAAAGACCTTTCCGAAGAACAGATGATATCGGCAATGCGGGACATCATGGAGGGCAATGCCACGGACGCCCAGATCGGCGCCTTCCTCACGGCCATGAGGATGAAGGGCGAGACCATCCAGGAAATCACGGGCGCTGCCCGGGTCATGCGGGAGAAGGTGTCGAAAATCATGGCCCCGGCTCACACCGTAGACACCTGCGGCACAGGCGGTGACATGTCCCACACCTTTAATATCTCAACGACCACGGCCCTGGTGGCTGCAGCCTGCGGCATTCCCGTTGCCAAGCACGGCAACCGCTCGGTCTCAAGCAGCTGCGGCAGCGCCGACGTGCTGGAGGCCCTGGGCATAAAGATAGACCTGGAGCCGATGAAGGTCGAACAGTGCCTCCGGGAAACGGGGTTCTGCTTCATGTTTGCGCCGGTCTTCCACCCGGCCATGAAGTTTGCCATAGGGCCACGGCGGGAGATGGCCATCAGGACGGTCTTCAACATCCTGGGCCCCCTCACCAATCCGGCGGGGGCGAGGCGGCAGGTCCTTGGGGTGTTCAGCGACACCCTGACCGAGCCCATGGCACAGGTACTGGCCAACCTCGGGGTGGAACACGCCTTTGTGGTCCACGGCCATGACGGCCTCGACGAAGTGACAAACACGGACCAGACGAGGGTCACTGAGCTCAAAGACGGCCGCGTTGACACCTATTATATTTCCCCCGAGGAGTTTGGCTTGAAAAGGGCCGAAAAGGATGACCTGAAGGGCGGCAACTCCGATGAAAATGTAAGGATCACCATGGATATCCTGGAAGGCAGCAGGGGAGCGAAGCGGGACATCGTGCTCATGAACTGCGCTGTTGCCCTCGTTGCAGGGGGAAAGGCCGATGGTTTTCACGAGGGCGTTGAAAAGGCGGCACAGGCCATAGACTCAGGAGCAGCCCGGAAGAAACTCGAGGACGTGAAAGAGGCAAGCACCCGGCTCTAGAACTCCGAATTGCTTTCCTGAATGAAAACATCTGATTAAGCAATCCATCCTCTCCCCCTCGGAACGAGTCGTACCAACTTCGCGCAGACTCGCTTCGAGATGTCCGCTTACGACCTGAGGGCATACCATCTATTTCTGATTCATTTGTGAGATAGGTTCTAATAACAAAAAAGCAAAATAAATTGCAGCCTCATAGTTTTTCTGTTAAGATTTAATCATTCTTATAAAGAGCAATTTCTTTTCATCCAGAGATGAGCGGACGTTCACGGAAGCAATCAAATTTCATTACACGATACAAGCCGATGGTATACCTGTGCCTTGCTTTCCTGGCGACGATGTGGGGGTGCGCTGCTTCCTTTTCTCCGCGTCCTGTCGACGAGGTACCCTTCAAGACACGGGCCCATACTCAGGTCCAGGGCGGACTCACGGTATCTGCCGCAGTCCCTACGCTTGAAGAGGGAAAAGAGATCTACGGAGTTGACCTTGCCTCAAAGGGAATGCAGGCCGTGTGGATCCAAGTGAAGAATGAGACGGGTCTTACCTATTGGTTTCTTCAGTCCGGTCTCGACCCGGCTTACTTCTCGGCATCCGAGGCGTCCTATGCATTTCGTTCCTCAACATCACCCGGTGTCAGTGAGGCTATTGACAGGCGCTTTCAGGATCTTCAGTTCAGGAATCCCATTGGCCCGGGTGCCACGGTCTCCGGCTTTCTTGTCGTCAATCGCGACGAGGGTTTTAAAGCTGTCGATGTTGATCTTATCTCCAGAGCAAAAGCCGCGAACTTCACATACATCATCCCGGATCCATCATTTAAGGGAGACTTCACCCTTGTTGATTTCGATACCCTCTACGACAGTGAGACAATCATTGAAATTGAGGATGAGGATGCACTGCGTTCTGAGATCGAAAAGTTCCCCTGCTGCACCACGAACAAAAAAGGTACCAAGCAGGGAGACCCCTTGAACCTGGTACTTGTTGGCAACCGCGAAGACACCTTCCCGGCGTTCATCCGCCGCGGCTGGCACGGCACGGAGATCATCTGGTCGAAGGCGGTCTGGCGTACCATAAAGTCTTTTTTGCAGGGATCGCGCTATCGTTACTCGCCTGTCAGTCCGCTCTATGTGTATGACCGGCGCCAGGACCTGGCAGGTCAAAAGGCACGCGGTACTATCCATGAACGGAATCATCTGCGCCTGTGGCTAACGCCCTTGCGCTTTCAGGGCAAGCAGGTCTGGCTGGGCCAGATCAGCCGCGATATCGGGGTGAAATTCACCCTGAAGTCCCCGACGATCTCCACGCACGTGATCGATCCCGATGTAGATGAGGCGAGGAGATATCTTATTGAAGATCTTGCATACTCCCAAGCATTGGCCCGCATCGGTTTCGTCAAGGGAGTCGGAGAAGTGGGCAGGGAGGCGCCGCGGTATAATCTTGTGGGGGATCCTTACTTTACCGATGGGCTTCGGGCAGTGATGTTCTTTGAACCGCGACCACGCACGCTCGGCGATCTGGATATTATCGGCTACTGGGAGGTGCCGGCACGCGCAGCAACAGGCGAAAAGGGGCTGTTTGATGAATCACCGTAATTCAGCGACGATAAAATTGAGGAACCGGCACACCACGGTTAACTGTTGCACAGCCACTCATTGCAGAAGGCACCGGATGGTACGTGCAAGGCGCAGAGTTCATCTAAGCATTGTCGTGTTTCTCATGATGCTCATGGGGGGGTGCGCATCCACCTTTGAAAGGCCTGCAGCCTTCAACGACATTGCCCTGCGGGAGCGTGCTGAGACAGTTGCCGGGGACGGTATCCGCGTCTCTGCCGCAATACCAGGCTGGGAGGAAAGCAGGAACATATTCGGTATCGATCTGGACAAGGAAGGCATCCAGCCGCTCTGGCTTGAAATCGAGAACAACACAGATCGGCAGATCCGTTTCCTGCCGACGGGGCTTGATTCGGAGTATTTTTCTCCACTCGAAGCGTCTTTCGGTTTCCACAAATCCTTCTCTGACGACTTTAATGCCCGGATCGACGAGCACATTGAGAAGCTTGGCTTCCGCTATCTCATCAATCCCCACTCGACTTCATCGGGATTTGTATTCACGAATAAGGATGAAGTGAGCAAGGTCGTCACTGTTGATCTTCTTGGCCGGAAGTGGTCCAAGGCCTTCACGCTTTTTGTTCCTGTGCCCGATCGTCCCATTGCCGACGACTATTATGAAGGTGTGGTCAAAATGATTACTTCGTCGGACCTGGTTGATGTGGATGACGAGTCGCGTTTACGCGAACTGCTCGAACAGCTGCCATGCTGCACGTCGAGCAACGAGGGTGTCCAGGGCGAACCCCTCAACATCGTTGTGATCGGTCAGCTTCAGGATTTATTACCTGCCTTTGGGCGCCGCAATTTCCGTTATACATCGGTCGTCCCTCAGTATCTCTTCCAGCGCCCCCAGGATTTCTCATCGAGGAAGCGGGATCGCTGGGTCACAGCACAGCCGCACGTATTGCGCGGTTGGCTGACAACAATACGTTTCAGAGGGATGCCTGTCTGGATCGGCCAGGTGAGCACGCCACTTGGCGGCCGCTTTGCCCGGGAAACGGATGACGCTGCCGGTGTATTAATAGATCCTGACGTGGATGAGGCCCGAAATGATCTGATCCAGGATCTTATCTATTCTCAGTACCTGACAAAACTGGGCTTCGTTAAAGGAGTGGGACGTGTCATGGTATCAAATCAGCGACAGACTCCGAGCGGAGGGGGCTATCACACCGACGGACTCCGCGCCGTTCTCATATTCGAGCAGCGACCGGTTTCACTGTCTCAGATCGGGTTCTTCGAGTGGGAACGTCTTGTCGATCACTATCGGCAACAGCTTGACAGCATCGAATCACATGAAACGATACGGAGATAATCAATCTTAATTCCCCTGTGCAGAGGATTTTTCCAAAACACTCTGGACATATCCAGTATTTTATGGTACCTTTTACAAAAAATAGCTGCCTTCAATCACATACTATGCAATGAAAACAAAAAAGGCTCATATGCACCACATTATTGCAAAGGCGGCCTGGTTATGCATAATTGCCTCCCTATGCCTTGGTTTCAGTGTCAATGCGGGAGCTGCTGATTCTGCCTGGGATGCCTTTGTTCCACCCCCCGATGACAAGTTTGACTGGATTCAACTGTCGTCCGGAGAATGGCTTAAAGGGGAGTTCAAAGTTTTCTATGACTATCAGGTCGAGTTCGACAGCGATGAACTGGGTCTCCTGACCTTTGACCTCGATGATGTAAAGCGGATCCGCACTCATAAGGCCCAAAGTGTGCGGATAGAAGATGCCGCGTTAAGTGATGAACCCATCATTGTGGAAGGTATTGTAACGATAATCGATAATAAGGTCATCATGACCGTGGGTGATGGAACGAGGGAGTTTAAGCGCAGTCAGCTTGTATCCATAGCCCCGTCTGATAAAAAGGAACCTGACCTCTGGTCAGGGAACATTGCCCTGGGGGTAAATTTCAGAGAGGGGAATACAGATACTGTCGATGCGAATCTCAGAGCGAATGCACAACGTCGCACCTCATCGTCCCGGCTGGTGCTGGATTACGTGGGTAACTACAGCGAAGATGACAGCAGAGAAACCTCAAATAACCACCGGCTCGGCGCGTACCGTGACTCTTTCGTATCGAAGAAGTTTTTCTGGCGCCAGTTCTCTGCCTCATACTACCGTGATCGATTCAAAAACATCGACGACCAGGTGTCACTTTTCACCGGCCTTGGGTATCACATCATTCGCACAGCGAAGACAGAATGGGATGTGACAGCGGGGGTTGGAGCCAGATATACAAAGTTTAATTCGGTAGAGCCGGGACAGAGCAGTGATCATACATCACCCGCCTTCGGTGCCGGAACACGGTATGATACAGAGTTAACCAGCTGGATGGATTTTCTCGTGGATTATAGTTTCCAGATAGTGGACAAGGAAGCCGGTACCTACACGCACAATTTTATCACCACACTGTCTAATGATCTGATCGGTGATATCGATCTGGATATTTCCTTTGTCTGGGATCGAATCGAGGATCCGCAGCCGGATTCTGAAGGCACTGTTCCTGAACAGGATGATTACCAGTTGATTGTCGGTCTCAGCTACGATTTTTAATCTTTTTCAGGATAACTTATCTTGAGAGGGATGAAAAAGATGAGAAGTCACTACCCGGTATATTCTCCCCAATCCCTTCCGGTTCTCATATTTTTTGTTACAATGAACGTAAAAACGATTTCTTATTATTCATTCCATGAAAGAAAATAAAAAAGAATCAAAATCAGCCATTGCGAGGATCAAAAAATTAATCCTTATCATCGCTGGTCTATTTTTACTGTACGTGATTGCCGGCTTTTGGGTGGTGCCCCCCCTGCTCAAACCAAGGCTGGAAAAAGAGTTATCCAATCAGCTCGGCCGCACAGTCACCATTGAAGAGATTAAGATCAATCCTCTGACCCTGTCTTCTACCACCACCAATCTAATCGTCTATGAAATCGATGGAGAGCCATTTGCAGGATTTAAAGAGCTCATGGTCAATGCCGAGCTCTCCTCTATTGTGAGGTGGGCAGCAACGTTTAAGGAAATCCGGCTGCTGGCTCCTTTTGGGGTTATCAGGTTATTGCCTGACAGATCATTAAATATTTCCGACATGCTTGCCAGGTTCAGTCAACCCGGGCAAACACAACCAGTTGATCAAAAAGCTGAATTACTTCCCGCCATCATTTCAGAACTCCAGGTTGAAGACGGAACATTTACCGTAGAGAACTTATCTGAAGCAGAACCCATCAAAGAGACTTTTTTCCCCATTACCTTCACGTTAGCGAACCTGAGCACCCTGAAGGAACGCCAGGGTACTTACAAGTTCACGGGTGCAGGCCCCACCGGAGGGCATTATCAGCTCGATGGGAACCTCACCGTTAATCCTGTCAGGGTTCAGGGAAGCTATTCCACGAGGGGAACAAATCTGAGTGAATTCTGGAAACACCTGAAAGACCACGTATCTTTTCAGATCATACAGGGGACAACATCCACATCGGGCAATTATTTACTGGAGTTGGTCGATGGCACTCTTCAGGTCAGGCTGCAGAATGGCTCCTTTGAACTGAAAGATTTTGAGCTCACTGAAAAAGGTAAAGATACGGTGCTTATTTCATTACCGTCCCTTTCTGTGCAGGGAATCAGTGCTGATGTTAAAGCCCGGGAACTAGTCGTCGAAGGGATTAAAACCGCTGATGCCAGGATAGAATCGTTGCTTGGGCCAGACGGAACCTTTAAATTGCAGAGCCTGTTTCTGCCTGATCTGCAGAAATTGATGGAAATGAAAAAGACTGGCTCTTCTGAGCCCAAAGCGGGTGCAGACCAGCCGTGGCATGCAACCATTCATAAAATTGAGGTGATCAACTGGGGCGCTGCCTTTGAAGACCATACACTGGACAAACCAGCACGTATCACTGCTGATAATATCTCGATCACTATCGATAATCTGGAAAACAGGAAGAATTCGAAAGCTACAGTCGCCCTTGCGCTTCACATAAACCAGGCGGGAACGATCACGGTGAACGGTTCTGCCGGTATTAACCCGCTGTCGGCGGATCTGAAAGTGTTGTCCGACAACATTGGCCTAAAATCCTTCCAGCCCTATGTGGACACGGCGGTAAACGCCCGGATCGCAGCGGGCACCACCAGTTCAAAAGGGCGCATCCTCTACCAGGGCACAGAAGGCCAGCCGCAAATCAGCTATCAGGGAGAATTGAGTCTTGATGGCTTTAAGGTTATTGATCGCGTCCAGACTGATGATTTTATGACACTGGAACAACTCAAAGTGAACGACATTGCGTTAGCCCTTCATCCCAACAAATTGCAGGTCGCTAACGTTCTCATTAATAAACCGCACGCCAGAGTAACCATAGACCAGAACGGCACGGTCAATGTGGTTCAGGCCTTTACGCCTGTTCAACAAGGGGATGGAAAAGGGAAGAAACATCTGCTGCAGCGACTGGTCGATTTTTTAATTCTGCAGATTAAAGGACCGATGCCCATGAGCGTTGATCTGGTTGAGCTTCATAATTTCTCAGCAGACTTTATTGATAGCTCCATGACACCGTCATATTCCACCACCATGGAAATTACCCACGGTACAATGAAGGGATTATCATCAGATCCTGCAGCCCGGGCTGATTTCGAGATAGAAGGCACTATCGACCGATCAGCCACCCTCAAGAGTGCCGGTCAGATGAACCCATTGAATGCAATGCACTATGCGAAAGTAGATTTTTCCTTAAAGGATTTTGAACTTAAACCCGTTTCTCCCTATTCCGGCAAGTATGTGGGTTACAAAATAGCAGAGGGGACACTACATCTGGAGCTGAAGTATAGTGTTGATGATAATGCGCTTGCCGGTGATAATAAACTATTTGTTGATCAACTGACGCTCGGTGACAAGGTAGATAGTCCTGATGCCACCGATCTGCCGGTGGCGCTGGGTGTGGCTCTGCTGAAAGACGCCAATGGCCGTATCGCGCTTCAGTTGCCTGTTAAGGGGAATGTCAAAGATCCGCAATTTGACTTTGGCCATGCCATTACCAGTGGCCTTACGGGAACTTTGGATGATGTGAGCAGCTCACCCTTTTCAACCATCACAGATATTGATGGCTTCAAGGGGGAGGAACTGCGTTTTATTGAGTTTGAATTTGGCCTTGCAGAGTTGACTGAGGGTGCAAATAAAAAGCTGAGTGCGCTCGCTGGATTCCTTAACGAAAGGCCGTCCTTGATACTGTCTATCGAGGGTACTGCCGACCGCCAGATGGACTGGGCGGCAGTATCAGGAAAGCAATCCGAAAAAGAAAAGCCGGGCAGCACACCGGCTGCCGCTGACGCTCAACAAAAAGAACTGTCCGAAGATCAGGCTGTCG
>CP070788.1:1846949-1853052 GCA_020346765.1 Nitrospiraceae bacterium | reverse complement strand
GCCTCTACTCCCCGGCATTCGGCACCTGGGCCATGGGCATGCTCCCTGAGCACCTCCTCAACGCCGCTGCATTAAAAAAAGAAGCTGAATCAAAGGGGGCTGACCCGGAGACGTTCACCATGCGGGACAGTGACTTCAACCGAAACCCCGTTGGTACCGGGCCCTTTGTATTCCAGGAGTGGAAGTCCGACCAGTACATCACCCTTGACCGGAATGAAGCGTACTGGGAAGGGATGCCGAACTATAACAGCTACACCTACCGCGTTGTACCTGACCCCCTGACCCAGGAGATGGAATTCTACGGGGGCGCTATTGACAATTACAGTGTTCAGCCCCACCAGGTGGCCCGCCTCAAGGACGATCCCCAATATCAGAATTTCTCCGGGCTCTCTTTCGGCTATTCCTATATCGGGTACAATATGAGGCGCGAGCTGTTCAGGGATAAAAGGGTGAGAAAGGCCCTCGGGATGGCCATTGATACGGACAGGATCATAGAGTACATCCTGTACGACGAGGCAGAGAGGATAACCGGCCCCTTTGTGAAGCAGACGGACTACTATGATAAAGGCATTCAGCCCCTGCCCTATGACCCGGAAGGCGCCCTGCGTCTCCTGGCTGAGGCAGGGTGGAAAAGAAACGGCAGCGGATGGCTGGAAAAGGACGGGAAGCGCTTTGCCTTTACCCTTATTACAAACGGCGGCAATGACATCAGGAAGAGCATCCTCGCCATTGCCCAGGATTCATGGCGGGCTATCGGGATAGACGTGAAGACCGATGTTGTCGAATGGGCTGTTTTTCTTGGCAAACACGTGAACACCGGGAACTTTGACGCCCTCATCCTCGGCTGGTCCATGGGGATCGACCCTGACCTTTACCAGATATGGCATTCAAGCCAGACAAACCCCCAACAGCTCAACTTTGTGGGGTTTCAAAATCCTGAGGCCGACGACCTGATCGTCAGGATACGGCAGGAATATGCCCACGACAAACAGGTCGAATACTGCCATCAGCTCCACAGGATCATAGCCGACGAGCAGCCCTATACGTTTTTATACGTGGGCAAGTGGACGGCTGTGCTCGACAGGAAGATCGTCATCATGGAGCGCCTGCCTTCGGGGGAGGAAGCAATAACAAGGATAACACCCACAAAGACAGGGAACTATACATTTTATTTCAATAAATGGATTAAGCTGGCAGAGAATCCGGTGTTTGAGACGGAGTGAGTAATAGAAAACCACTTGGTGAATCAGAATGAAGTTAATACCCAACCCCCAGCGATAAGAGTGGCATATTTGTCATGGTGAGCCCTTCGACCGGCTCAGGACAGGCCTGTCGAACCATGACTGGCGGTTCACCCTTCGACAGGCTCAGGGTGACAGCTGATTAATGAGTTGCAGGCTTATTGCTGGATGCGGGTAATCCCCCTTCTTCAAAGGGGGAGATAGAAGAAGGGATCTTTTAAACATGTTTTCTTTTACGGTGAGAAGCTTTTTCCAGAAACTGGTGACCCTGTTTTTCATATCAGTCATCTCGTTTCTGGTTATTTACCTGGCCCCGGGAGAGCCGAGCCAGATAGACCCCCTGAACCCCAAATTCACCCCTGAGGACCTTCAGCGGTTCAGGCAGGAATTCAACCTCGACAAGCCGCTCCATGTCCAGTATTACCTCTATTACAAAAACCTCTTTACCGGACAGCTTAAATCGTGGAAGGACAACCAGCCGGTGATGGCGAAAATCAATGAACGGTTCCTGAACAGTCTCTGGCTGTTTATCGTGGGCACACTGATAACGTGGTGCCTTTCCTTCCCTGTGGGGATCAATGCCGCCATAAACAGGGGCTCCTTCAGCGATCGAACGTCGACCTTGCTGGCCTATGTTCTCATATCGATTCCGAGCTTCTTTTTTGCTTATATCCTGATCATATTTGTGGTGCAGACCTTTCATGTCCCGGTGATCGGCATGCAGACATTCGGCATGACCGGGGCAGGCAAGCTTTATCAGGCGATGGACCGCATCTGGCACCTGGTCATCCCCTCAATCCTGGGGGCAACGGGCGGAATAGCCCTCCTCTCACGGTATGTGAGGGCCCAGATGCTCGAGGTCATCCATCAGGATTTTATCCGGACCGCCCGGGCCAAGGGCCTGTCTGCGGACAGGGTCTATTACAGCCACGGGCTCAGGAACGCACTCCTGCCCTTTGTCACCATGTTCGGGCTGATACTCCCCGGACTGATCGGAGGGTCAGTGATCATTGAGTCCATCTTTGCCTGGCCCGGCATGGGCCGGATGGCCTTCGAGGCGATTCTGGCGAGGGATTACCCGATCATCCTGACCATTAACTTTGTGGCTGCGGTGCTGGTGCTGATCGGTACGTTTATTTCTGATCTGCTGTATATGGTCGTGGACCCGAGGATACGGCTGTGAAAAGAAGCTGTCAGCGATCAGCTTTCAGCCTGGAGAACTGGGGATAACGAAATTTATGGCGGTACGAGCGTCTTGCCTTTGCTGACGGCTGATAGCTGAGTGCTGAAAGCTAGCGTGCATCCGGCGCAAAAGGTATGAGCAGTGCGAGGAATCGTGTTGGCATAGAGATGAGAATGAAAGCAGACGAACAGGACGTAAACAAACTCAGCCAGGGCCTGGCAGTGGAGGTCTCCCGGTTTTCCGAGGCCTGGAGGATCTTCAGGAAAAACAGGCTGGCCTTGTGGGGGATGGTCATATTTATTCTGTTTTTTGTCGTTGCCCTTTCCGGCCTTGTTTTGACCTACGGTGATGACCCTGTCCTTGACCCCTCAAAGGTGAGGATGCCGGAGAAGCTGCTTGCGCCTCTGAGCACGGTCAACCGGGAGATGGTCGCGCCTGAGGACTGGCCGGCCTTTGGCGTCTACCTCCTCGGCACTGACGATCTCGGCAGGGATGTCTTTGCCCGGATGATGCAGGGCGCCTGGGTTTCGCTGACCGTGGGCTTTGTAGCGGTGGGGATAGCCGTTGCTATCGGCCTGGTCCTCGGAGGCATTGCCGGGTATTACGGCATGGTAAAGGTCAGGCTGGTCTATCTGCTGTGCGCCGCTGCCCTCTGCGCCGCCTCTGTCTTTCTCTTTTCCGGCCAGGGGAGAGGGGCAGTGTATGTATCTCTCGGGGCCTTGTTTATTCTGGGCCTCTCCTATGCCCTTCTGAGGCATGGAGAGGATTCGCTCCTGTACCGGGTGTTGTCATTTGATACCATCGGCGTTGACACACTGATCATGAGGTTTGTGGACATCATGCTCTGCTTCCCTGCATTTTTCCTTATACTCACTGTAGTAGCGATCCTTCCGCCCAGTATTTACAACATCATGGTCGTTATCGGCCTGACTGGCTGGATGGGGACGACTCGGTTTGTCAGGGCTGAGTTCCTCTCACTCCGGGAGCAGGACTTTGTCTCGGCTGCGAAGGTCATGGGGATTTCGGACACAAGCATTATTTTCCGGCACATGATTCCCAATGCAATCGCACCGGTGCTGGTCTCTGCCACCATTGGCATAGCCAGCGCCATTCTGACCGAGGCAGGGCTGAGCTTTCTGGGATTCGGCGTCCCGCCGCCGCATGCTACCTGGGGAAACATCCTGTCTGACGGGAAAAGGTTCCTCTTTGACGCTCCGTGGCTTACCTATATTCCGGGCCTCTCAATCCTTGTGATTGTGCTGTCTTTCAACCTTTTTGGTGAAGGGCTGAGGGACGCGCTGAATCCGAAATTGAGGAAAAGATGACACTTCGGCACTGCCATTGACTATGTTAAATATTTCAGAACCAATACTGAAAATCAAAGACCTCAAGGTCTACTTTGACACTGACGACGGTGTGGTAAAGTCTGTTGACGGCGTTGATCTGGAGATCATGAAGGGGACAACCCTCGGCCTGGTCGGGGAGTCAGGCTGCGGGAAAAGCGTGACCTGCCTGGCAATCCCCCGGCTGATCCCGGTGCCGCCGGGCAGGATCGCAGGAGGTCAGATCATATACAAGGGGAAAGATCTCCTTGTTCTGTCCGAGGAAGAGATGGAGCATATCCGCGGTAATGACATCAGCATGATCTTCCAGGAACCCATGACATCCCTTAATCCTGTCTTCACTGTGGGGGACCAGATCAGCGAGGCGATCACGCTCCATCAGGGAAAGACATCTGCCGAGGCACGGGAGCTTGCGGTGCAGATCCTCAAGAAGGTAGGGATCCCGTCCCCTGATATCCGCGTCAGAGATTATCCCCATCAGATGTCAGGAGGGATGAAGCAGCGCGTCATGATCGCCATGGCGCTTTCATGCAACCCGGAGCTGCTCATTGCGGATGAACCGACCACCGCTCTGGATGTGACGATCCAGGCGCAGATCCTGGACCTTATCCGGTCGCTCCAGGATGAGTTCGGGATGTCTGTTCTCATGGTGACCCATGATCTCGGTGTTGTCGCGAATGTAGCCAGCCACGTGGCCATTATGTATGCGTCAAAGATAGCTGAATACGGGACCGCGGAAGACATCTTTGGAGACCCCCGCCACCCCTATACTCTGGGGCTTTTTACCTCTATCCCGGCAATCGGAGGCACAAAGGGCAGCCTCTATGTCATCCCCGGGAATGTCCCCAATCCGCTTGCCTACCCCCGGGGGTGCACATTCTGGCCGCGATGCCTGTTCGCGGAGGACGTGTGCAGGGTTGAGGAACCTCTCCTGGAAGAGGTAAGCGCCGGGCACCGGGCAGCCTGCCATTTCAGCAAAAACATTGATAAATTTGTCTGGAAGGAAAAGACAAAGACCGTTTCATTTCTTACATCACCGGAGGCGCAATAATATAATGAACAGGGCGCATGACGCTCTTCTTGAGGTGAAGGGCCTGAAGAAGCATTTCCCGATACGTAAAGGGATATTTTCCAGGGTAGTAAATGTGGTCAGGGCGGTTGACGGCATCTCCTTTTCTCTCATGCCGGGTGAGACCCTTGGCCTCGTGGGAGAGTCGGGTTGCGGGAAGACTACGGCAAGCAGGGTCATCCTGCGCCTTGACGAGCCTACGGGAGGGAATGTCTACTTTGAGGGCAGGGATGTTTTTGCCCTGGGCAGGGAGCAGCTGCGCCAGTTCCGAAAAGATGTCCAGATCGTCTTTCAGGACCCCTATTCATCCCTGAACCCCAGGATGACCATCGGGAGAATTATTGCCGAGGGGATCGGGGCTCACCGGATTGCCCGGGGCAGGAAAAAGAAGGAGATCGTAGAAGACCTCCTGGAGAAGGTTGGCCTTTCCGCCGGCTACTATAACCGGTATCCCCATGAATTCTCGGGAGGCCAGAGGCAGCGGATCGCTATTGCACGCGCGCTGTCCCTGAATCCCAAACTTGTCATTTGTGATGAGCCGGTATCAGCACTTGATGTCTCTATCCAGGCCCAGATACTCAATCTTCTTGCCCAGCTTAAAAAAGACTTTAATCTTTCGTACCTCTTCATAACCCATGATCTCTCCGTGCTCAAACATGTGTCTGACAGGGTAGCCACCATGTATCTGGGAGAGATTGCCGAGATCGCCCCTTCTGAAGAGTATTACTCAAACCCTCTCCATCCCTATACTATTGCCCTGTTATCTGCCAACCTCCTACCAGATCCGAAGAAAAAAAAGAAGGCCATAATCCTCAGGGGAGATGTCCCGTCGCCGATTGACCCTCCGCCGGGATGCCGGTTCCATACCCGGTGTCCCGCAGCTGCCGATGTATGCAGTGCTGAGTGGCCTGAACCAAAAGAATTGTCACATGGCCACATGGTCCGATGCCACCTCGTGGACAAATCCAGGCCCGAACCCCCGATCCGGCTCTCATAAGGGCGTGCACCTGTTTCGGTTTGAAATCGGTGTAACATATTGTAAAAAGAATATTCAGGGTGTTATGATTACTGGTTGACCAAAACAGTAAGTTTCTTTTATAGTATCTATTCTGCGACAGGATAATTGCGCGAATTCAGGTATATTCGTATCCGTAATTGACTGTTCAAGCCGATGTAGCTCAGCTGGTAGAGCAGCTGATTTGTAATCAGCGGGTCGGGGGTTCGAGTCCCTTCATCGGCTCCAGAAGAGCGTGTAAGTCAGTAAGCG
>CP070788.1:1839582-1846849 GCA_020346765.1 Nitrospiraceae bacterium | reverse complement strand
GAAGGTGGACCCGGCGTGTCAAAAACTCCCACGCCCATTCAGAGGCCTCCCTCTTGAAGTAATCGCCAAAAGAAAAGTTCCCCAGCATTTCAAAAAAGGTGTGATGCCGGGCTGTCCTGCCCACGTTCTCCAGATCATTGTGCTTGCCCCCCGCCCTGAGGCATTTCTGCACTGTGGCGGCCCTCCGGTAGGGCCTCTGTTCTTCTCCCAGAAACACGGTCTTGAACTGGACCATCCCGGCATTGGTAAAGAGAAGGGTTGGATCGTCCTGGGGAAGCAACGGAGAACTGGGAAGGACCCTATGCCCCCTTTCCCGGAAAAAATCAAGAAACACCTGTCTTATTTCTTTACTCTCCATAACTCCCACGAGAAACCGAGATTACGCGGTTTAGGTATATCGGGATATAATATACTGTATTGTAACAGTTTTAGGAATATATTTTTACATGATGTGCTGTCAGGAGCGGCACTGCCGAACGGTATCTCAGGCGCCTGTTCTAAAAATAATCTTCATACGGCAGAATATGTTTTTTTAAGCTCCCCACTTCAGTTCCCGGTGCGGTCAGCCGTTTATACAACTGATACCGTATTTCTGGTAATATAAGGGGGGGCGTACAGCCTTGATAATTGTATGGACAATATAATTAAGAGGTTATATTCCAGGCAGCCATCCCACCTGTCAGCCCGGCTGACGTTCAACGGTGCAACATACAGGGGGGTAATAGAAGATGTATCGGAAGTCGGGATGGGATATCTGATCACCACCTCTTTCGAAGCGGCACAGGAAATTACTCCGAAAAAGACAGTCATGCTGGATTTCCAGCTCCCGACCGGAGTTCCCATCAACGTCACCTGTGAGATCGTATGGACTTCAGCCAAACTGTTCAATGAAGAAAAATTAACGGTTGGGATGAAGATCTTTGACGCACCCCGGGAGTACAGGGAATGGGTAAAAAGCCAGAGCTCGGGGTCGTAACAGCTCTTTTGCCCTCCTCCTCATGACAGCCTTTATTCTCAGGAGAAACCTGAAGATATTCGTCCTCTCCGGTCTTGCAGGCGGCACATGCCTGGGAATCATCGCTTCTTCGCATTACGGGTCGGGCACCGGCGCAATAACGGGCCTCTGCACGGGTATCCTTTTCGGAGCTGCCATGTACCTCATCCTGGGGTTCTTCCACACGAGGGCAGTGGAAAAAATTGCGGGAGCGGTAACCGAGAAGACAATCGGCACTCTTCACTCCCGGGAACTCACGCTTGATCTCCCCGTCGAACAGGCCTTCGACCGCTGCCTCTCCTCGCTGCAGCGGATTGGAAGATGTACCGTTCTGGAGCAAGACCGCGGCAGAGGCAGAATAGCTGCCCGTTCATCGGTCAACTGGAAGACATGGGGGGACATCATCCTCTTCGATATTGCCCTGGACAGGAGCCACCGCACCAGGATCACCCTGTCCAGCAGGCCGTCCTCGCGGATGACGATCGTGGACTACGGCAAGAATCTGGAGAACGTTAATGCCATCGTTTCGTTTCTGAAGGCAGACCAGAACAATCCATAACCCGTCATTCACGGCGAACTCCGTTCCAATGGTTTTAGAGAGAGAAGGAAGGTTGTGGAGATATTTCTATCCCGTATTATTCATGAATTTCGGGGAAGACTCGTAAAAAAGTATTGCCCCATACCAGAGAACAGATACCTCAAGCGACAGGAATACCTGTACAGCGTTATTTGAAAACCTTATCACCGTGCGGTACTACTTTCTTAAAACGTTCATCGCTTTCAAGGCTTTTTGAGAGAGTTCCCGAAATGGACATGATTTTATGAATTTAAAGGCTCGCTTGCCCGATCCAGCCGGGCAATGACACGAATGAGAAAGCGATGCACCCCTGTGCCAGGAGCGCAGGGAGTTCTTGCGAATTCATGAAAGCAATTCCTTCATAAGCTTTCTGATGAGGGCCCCTGAAAATCCCCTTCTCCTGAGGGTATCCAGGAGTCTTCGTTTTACCACATCTCCCTGACAGTCCTGCAGCGTCCTGAGCTTTTTTAAGGCAATGGCCCGGGCAGCTTCTTCTTCCGTATCTTCTGCCAGCAATGAAAGGGCGCGGTCCGCCAGCTCCCGGTCAATGCCCCGTCTGGCAAGATACATCCCGATGCCCCTTTTCCCGAGGTGTTTCTTTTCGAGGGCATACTTCGCAAGATCGTCAGCAAGAGCGCTATCATCTATGAGGCGGGCAGATTCGAGAAAGTGGATGGTGTCATCAATCCGGGCGGTGTCAAAGCCCTTTCCCCTGAGCCTGTTGAGCATTTCCTTCCTGCTCCGGGAGCGGTAACTGAGAAGCTTTAGCGCGTAAGCACGCGCCTCATTTCGTGGACCTTTCAATGCGCGACTCTCCCTTGCCTCTCGCCTCTCTCGATATGTCTCCGCCGGCCCCCCAGACATCCCGTGTCGATGTGACGCCTTTTACCCTGAGGGCAAAGTCATCGGGGTTCGTGGCCCTGCTCACAGCCTCTTCATAGGTGATGAAGTCCTTCTGCAGAAGGCCGAACAGTGACTGATCGAATGTCTGCATGCCGTACTGGCTCACCCCTTCGGCGATGTAGTCGCGTATAAGCTTGGTCTTGTCCGGGTCCTCGATGCAGGCCTTGATCGTGGCAGTGCCCAGGAGGATCTCAACGGCAGGGACCATCCCCTTGGTATCGGCCCGGGGCACAAGCCGCATGGATATGGTGGCCCTCAGGACAGAGGAGAGCTGCGCCCTCACCTGGTGGTGCTGATAGGGGGGAAACACCGATATGATTCTGTTGATCGTCTCAGTGGCGTCAATAGTGTGGAGGGTGCTGACCACGAGATGCCCTGTCTCCGCGGCATCAAGCGCTGTCTTGACTGTTTCAAAATCGCGCATTTCACCAACAAGGATCACATCGGGGTCCTGCCTGAGGGCAGCCCGCAATGCCTTGGCAAAGGTCTCCGTGTCATTGCCTACCTCCCTCTGGCTGACAATGCTTTTCTTGTCCCTGTGGAGAAATTCAATGGGGTCTTCAATGGTCACGATATTTGCGGACTTGTTCGTATTAATATAGTCAATCATTGAAGCAAGGGTCGTTGATTTACCACTTCCCGTTGTCCCGGTTACAAGGATCAGCCCCCGGGGTTCCATGGCTATCTTCTTCAGCACCACGGGCAGGCTCAACTCCTCAATATCGAGGATTTCAAGAGGGATAAACCTGAACACAAGCCCGACGGTCCCCCGCTGAACATGGCAGTTGCACCTGAACCGTCCCAACCCGGTTACACCGTAGGCAATGTCCATGTCATTGCTCCGGCTGAACTCCTCCTGTTGCGATTCCGAGAGAACGCACCGTGATATGTGGGCCGTATCTTCCGGGGTCAGTCTCGGTTCATCGCGAAGCTCCCTGAGATCCCCGTTTATCCGGATGATGGGATAGCTGCCTGCCTTGATGTGCACATCAGAGGCTTTTTTTCTTACTGCCCTTCTGAGAATTTCGTTGATATCAACTGACATCACTTACCTCTTCCTCCAAGCTCTTCTATAATTTTTGACTCTATTTCCTGTGCTATTTCAGGGTTTGTCTTGAGATACTGCACAGCATTGTCCCTCCCCTGGCCAATCTTGTTCCCGCCGTAGGAGTACCAGGCACCGGCCCGTTCCACGATCTTTTTGTCGAGGCCGAGGTCAATAAGTTCGCCGGACCTTGATATCCCCTCGTTAAAGAAGATATCAAACTCCGCCTGCTTGAAGGGAGGGGCCACCTTGTTCTTCACCACCTTCACCCTCACCCTGTTGCCCACTGACTCCTGGCCGCTCTTGAGGGCCTCAATCCTCCTGATGTCCAGTCTTACAGAGGCATAGAATTTAAGGGCATTTCCGCCCGTCGTTGTTTCCGGGTTTCCGAACATCACGCCGATCTTCATCCTGATCTGGTTGATAAATATTACCGTGGCATGTCCTTTGGATATGGCCGCCGTCAATTTCCGCAGGGCCTGGCTCATGAGCCGCGCCTGAAGGCCGGGGAGGCTGTCGCCCATGTCCCCTTCGATCTCGGCGCGGGGCACAAGGGCCGCAACGGAATCGATAATGATGATGTCGAGAGCACCGCTTCGCACCAGCGTTTCAGCAACTTCCAGGGCCTGCTCTCCTGTGTCCGGCTGACTGATGAGCAGGTCTTCGATTTTTACACCCAGTTTCGATGCATAGGAAACGTCCAGGGCATGCTCAGCATCAATAAAGGCCGCTGTCCCCCCCCGCTTCTGCGCCTGGGCAGCAGCGCTGAGGGCAAGGGTCGTTTTCCCTGATGATTCAGGGCCGTATATCTCAACGATTCTCCCCCGTGGAAACCCGCCAATGCCCAGGGCTGCGTCAAGCCCGATAGAGCCTGTAGGGATGGAAGGAATTTCAACAATCCCCTCCGAGCCCAGCCGCATGATTGCTCCTTTGCCGAACTGCTTTTCTATCTGTGAGATTGCGGCCTCAAGGGCCTTGGTGCGATCCTTGTCAGACATTTTCTCTCCTCCTAACCATATCGTAAAAGTGAACTAAAATCTGTAGTCTTCGTTACAAGCTGCCCCGGGTTTATGGAAACCCTCACTTTCCCGTGATACTGCCAGGCTCCACGCATCAAGGTCGAATTTAATGTTTCCCCAATCCGCCGATGAGATGACCATAGTGTCATGGTGAGCCAGTTGAACCATAACTTGCATCACCCTTCCAGAGGCTCAGGTCGGTACGACTCGTTACGAGGTGACAGTTATTCATCCGGTCACAGGGTTATTACCGGATTTTTTCTTCCCAGCTCATTTGTCCTTTTTCATTCGACAGCTGATTTTTACCACTGGCACCTGTGCCTGTTTCACCATATTAATCAAAGCCTTTGCCCAGTGATATCCTGGCAAGCGCTGTGTAGTGCGCTCCTGCCGGGCTTAAATCGCTTTTCATGAGCGCCACTGACCGGACGTCCACTTCTGCAAAGAGAGCGTCTCTGAAGCCATCAACTTTCTCAATTAGCTGTCTCTTCCCGAGGGAAGACCTGACGCGGCCCACCGTCAGATGGGGGACAAAGGGGCGCTCTTCAGAATCGAAACCAAGGGCCGACAGACCCCTTTCAATATCCCGCTGGAGAGCAGCAAGCGCGGCCCCGCCGCTGACCCCTGCCCAGATGACCCGAGGCGACCGCGCATGAGGAAACACACCGGTACCCCGAATCTCAATGGAAAAAGGATTGCCTTCTCTGCATGTCCCCTTGAGCACCTGTATAAGTGAATCAATGACTTCGCTACCCACGTCTCCGAGAAACTTCAGGGTGAGATGAATATGCTCCGGTTTCACCCACCGCACGTCTGCCCCTGACTCTTTTAACTCCTGTTGCAGTCCTGCCAGAGCGGATTTTGCTGATTCAGGCAATTCTATTGCAATAAAGCTTCTCAAAGTGTCCTGAATGTCTGCCTGTCCGTTTCCCCGGCCCGAACGTCACACTAGGATACCACAGACGTAAAGAAAATTTGCAGCGTCGCGTCGCATACCTTGTGGATCAGCTGGAGACGGCGGTAAAGATGACAGGAGGTCCTGAACATCCCTTTCATAACTCGCCCAGAACCGTCACCCTGAGCCTATCGAAGGGTGGCTCACTGGCCATGGTCCAGCAGATCTGCGGCTGCCTGTCGCACTTCGGCAAGCTCAGTGTGACAGGCAGTATAAAGTTATCTCATGATCTGCAGGTCGTCAGATCAGAACAACCATCGCCAAATCTGCAGGCACAGGTTCGCGCAGACTCCCGCTGCCACGTCATCAAGCATGATGCCCGCACCTCCCGGGACTATCTTTTCCACTGTCCGGACAGGAGGCGGCTTAATAATATCAAAGGCCCTGAACAGGACAAAGGCTGCCAGTACAAAACCGGGTGTCCTGGGGACGAAGAGAAGGGAAAGGAGAGACCCACAGAATTCATCGATTATGATGTGCCCGCTGTCTCTGCCAAGGAGCTTTTCCGCTTCATGTGACGCCGCAGCCCCTGCAGCAAGGACAAGGAGAAAACACATGATGAGACTTACGTCACCCGGCTGTATGATAAAAACGAGAAGATAGGCCGCTACGGAGCCAAATGTCCCGGGGGCAGCGGGTGCGTATCCGAGAAACCCGAGCGTCGCGATCGCGTGACTGATCCTCGTGCTCAAGACCTTCCTTCTTTTCCCCCCTCGTCCACAATCCGGTAGGAATGGGTTATCTTTGCTGCCTTACCAATGGTAAGGCCGACCATGCAGTAGGTGTTTAGGGACAGGGCGATGGCCTTCTTCACCGCGTCTTCGGATATGTTCCTTCCCGTGACAACATATTCGATATGGATGTTCGTAAAATACCGGGGATGTTTTTCCGGCGTGTCACCCTGAACATTCACTTCGAAGCTCGCCACTTCCTGCTTTTTCTTCCGCAGGATGGAAATGATGTCCATACCGGAACATCCCCCGAAGGCCATGAGCAGGAGCTCCGATGGTTTTGCTCCCGAATTGTTCCCCCCCACAGACTGGGGGGCGTCCATGAGCACCGCATGACCGGAGTCAGCAGTTGCAACAAACTGCATATTCTCAACAAGTTTAATCCTGCTTTTCATTTCTGATATGCCTCCTGACCGCTGAATTGATCTTCCCTGTGGCAAGACCACAGGGAAGCTACTGCATATTATTACATTCGCTCTCCATTTAATGCATAAACTCTAAGTAATAACGCCCTGTTTGTCAATGTCAGGGCTCCCCCCTTCCCAAGTATTATATTTCGAATCTTCCGCCCTCCAGTGCCCATGCGCTTGACCACCTATCATGAGGCTCTGCAGGGCTCCCTGGTCGCGGTAATCCCTATATTTTACCATTGAATTATTCCGCCCTCTCCTATAAAATGGAAAGATTATAGCCGAGTATCCTGAGAATCCGTTTATACTCAAAAAGACGGCCGGTCGAGAACGTCTCTACATGCAATAATCTGACGGCACGAATCTATCACTGAGGAGATACCCATCCATGCAAAAGATCAAGAAGGCCGTGATCGCGGTAGCCGGTTCAGGCACAAGATTCCTTCCCGCCACAAAGAACATGCCCAAGGAGATGCTGCCCATCGTGGACAAACCCATCATCCAGCTCGTTGCGGAAGAGCTCGTGGCCGGGGGGATAGAAGACATTATCCTCGTGACAAAGTGGGACAAGAAGTCCCTGGAAGACCACTTCGATCACAACTGGGCCCTCGCCGATGAATTAAACAGGGCCGG
>CP070788.1:1829683-1839482 GCA_020346765.1 Nitrospiraceae bacterium | reverse complement strand
GGAGGAAGGCCTCCCCCCTTCAGGGGCAGAGGAGACCGAGAGTATTCCGGAAGAGAGAATAGCACCTGCTGAAGAACCGCCGACCGAAACCGTCACAGGTGAAGAACCTTCGGGAGTCACACCCCCTTTTGCATCCATTACCGAACCCGCCGCGGTGCTGGCACCTGGGATGCCGGCAGAAGTTCCACCGGTTGAGGCCGGGGAGGGGACTGTCCCGGGAGGCCGTGAATCCTTTGCCGAAGAACCGGAGATCGTCATTCCCGTCGAGCGCGGCAGAGTGGCTGTCATGCCCTTTGAGAACCTCACTGACGAGGGCAGCGCTCCGGAACGCATAGCACCATTGCTGATGAGAGAACTGGAGCAACGGGGATTCACCCCGGTGGACGGAGACCAGCTTGGCGCTTTCATCTGCAGGCAGCGGGTGAGGTCTTCAGGCTTCATCCCGCGGGAGCTTGCCCGAAAAATTAGGGCCCGATTCGGGACGCCGGCAATCCTGGCCGGGTCGATCATCTCTTTTTCCAACACCATGCCCGTTGAGTTCGGCGTCATAGCCCGTTTGATCGACACGTCTGACGGAAGGATTCTCTGGGCTGACTATGCATCGGCAACAGGAGAGGACTTTGTAACCGTCCTGGACCTGGGGCGGATTCATTCAGTATATGAACTGATCCCGAGGGTAATGAACAGCCTCTTTTTATCGTTTTCGAGAGAAGAACTTTTTCGGGAAAAGGAGCGGCCCTACAGGGTCGCTGTCCTGCCGCTGAAGAATAACAGCGAATTCAGGGACGCAGGGATCATCGCAATGCATCTGTTTAATATCGAACTTTTGAAAAGTCCGGACTTTCTGCCAATTGAATACGGCGTTGTCAGGGATTCTGTTATCAATCTCAATATCAGGAGCAGGGGAGAGTTGAGCCACAGCAGTGTCACGGCCCTGTCCGAGGAACTCGGCATGGAGGGTATTATTCTCGGGGATGTTGAGAGATATACCAGGGAAATCCTGCTGTCGTCTCCCTCCCGCGTTGGCATAACCGCAAGGCTGATTGACGGGAAGAGCAGCAAAATACTGTGGTACAGCAGTGACTATTCAAGCGGTGACGAGGACATCATCGCCCTTGACTGGGGCCGGCTCAGGTCTGTCCATTCGGTGGCTTACAAGGTAATTACCAGCCTTGTAGACCAGATGAAGAAGGGAGGCCGGGACTGAGGGCTATGGGAGATGCCGTCGCACGGTCATTTTCAAAGTATTTTCATACCGGAGCGGCTATAATAACTTCGATGAACATGGGAAGCTGCATGAAATCATTTCATCCTGCCACCGTGGTTCTTGTCGCAGCAGCGCTTGTTGGATGCGCCTCTGCCCCGCCACGGAACAGCGTGCTCGCCTATGTTGACGGTGACCCCCTTACACGGAAAGACCTCGAGTATGCCCTGGAAGTTGCCCACAGAAGGGAAGGGCTCTCCACTGCGCGGGAGCTTGACGTCCCCCGGTATGTGGAGAAGCTGATCGATGACCGGCTTATCGTCCAGGAGGCGCGGCGCATGGGGATCGACAGGGAGGCCGAAATCAGGGAAAAAGTCGATGCCTATATCCTGCGGGAGTCAGTGGTGCACCTCTACAGCGAGGAAGTGCTGGAAAGGGTTTTCGTAACCGACGATGAGATATCTGATTATTACCGGAAGAACTACGAACGGTTTATCGTTGATATTATAGAAACGGAAAGTGAGGAAGAGGCCCGGACAATAGTGCACGCACTGAATACGGGAAGGCCCTTTGAGGAGTTCAGTGACAGGCATCCCGCGTCAGTCGCCAGGGATGAGAAGGGCGACTATGTGGTGACCCGGAAATCTGCAGCGGCATCTGTCTTCGGGGCTATTGAGAAGCTCTCCCCGGGAGAGGTGAGCGGCGTGGTCGGGCATAGAGACCGGCACTATCTGTTCAGATTGATACGCAGGGAGGAAGCCCCTGAGGACGGCCTCGACCTCGTACGGGTGAAAATAGAGAGTGAAATCAGAAAACAGAAGGTCGATGAGCGAAGCGGTGCATATCTTGCCCGCCTGCGGCAGGATGCTCCTGTTACTGTTGATGAGAACATCATTGGACAGATACGCTTCGATGAGGGAAGCGATGACAGGGACAGATGGCTCAAGGACACCAGGACCCTTGCCTCAGTCGGCGACGTAGTCCTCGCGGTGGGGGAGTTTGTGGCCATGCTTCCACAATCCGATGATTCTGCAAAGGAGAAAGTGCTCAACAGATGGCTGGACTTCAAGATCGTTGACCGCGAAGCCCTGAGCCGGCACTATGAAGATGACCCGGATTTCAGGGCAAAGCTCAACAGGTACGAAAACGAGCTCATCAAGAATGCCTTTCTGGGTTCGGTCATCGCCTCCAGGATAACGATCGCAGACGAGGAGGTGGAGGAGTATTACGAAGGGCACCGGGATGAGTTTCTCATGCCTGCCGAATACAGGGTCCAGCAGATTACCCTCAATTCCCGGGAGGAGGCAGAGGAAGTCCTGAAAAGCCTCGGCGAGGGCGCACAGTTTTCATGGATAGCAAGGACGAAATCAAAGGATGCCTACGCGGCACTCGGCGGCGTGATGGAGTGGAAGAGAAAGGACGAATTTGAAAATCCCGTGAGGGACATAATCGATACCCTCAACCCAGGGGACACGAGCCCCGTCCTTGCCATTGACGGGATGTACCGGATCATCAGGCTCATGGAGAAATCGGCAAGGGAGGTCTGGAAACTGGAAAAGGTGAAGGACCAGGCATTCCGGGCCGTTTACAGAGAAAAGTTCCGGGACCGGTATAATGAAGCTCTTGGAGAACTGAGGACGAAGGCTGACATAGAACTCAATGAGAAGGCGATACAGCACTTTGAGCGTATGTTCAAAGAATGAGAGGCAGAACGCGATGATCACAGGAAACAAGCCGTCAGCGGACCGGCTGATATTCATGATGATGGTCCTTGCGTGCTCCGGCCTTCTGTTCGCCGCCTGCGCACCTGAAACAGTGGTCAAGCGCAAGGGGTTTGCAGCCAGGGCATGCATGGACTGCCACACGGAAATGCAGGGCGAGATGACAAAGCAGTATGTCCACGACCCCATGGCCGCACAGGACTGCGAGGCCTGCCATCGCCGTCACGGAAGGCTTGCTGTCAGGTCCTTCGTAGAGCCGGAGGAGAAGAAACTCTGCTTTATCTGCCACACGGACATGGCGGAGGAGATCCAAAACACGGCCGTTGTTCACACGGTCATTATGCAGGGCAGGTGCCTTCCGTGCCACGATGCCCATGCCTCGAACAATTACGCCCTTCAGAAACAGGCCGGAAACGAACAGTGTTACGGGTGCCACAAAAAAGAGCCCTATGACATGCCCAACCGGCACAAACCCGTTGATGACGGGTGCCTGACCTGTCATTCCCCCCATGGTTCCCCCTACGACAACATTCTGCTCAAGAAGGAATCGGACCTCTGCTCGTCCTGCCACGCTCCGGATGCGCTGGAATACCGTGGGGCCCATGCCAATTATCCGGTAGAGCGGGCCGACTGCTCTGGGTGCCACGATTCCCATGGCTCATCGCGCGGGAAACTGCTCAGGGAGTCACTGCACGAGCCCATGACACGGTTAGCCTGTGATGCCTGTCATAACCCGAGCAGCGCAGCGGAGCCTCTGGGCGTTACGGCCCCTGACGGCCGGCTGTGCTACCGGTGCCACGAGAAAGAGGAGGAGGACTATAAGCGGCGGTACCGCCATCCGGAAACGGACGAGGGCAGGTGCATGAGCTGCCACAGCCCCCATGCCTCTGACTTTCCCGCGATCACCCTGCGGGGAAAAAACAGCCTGTGCACGGAATGCCATGCCGGCAAGCCCCGGCTTGACGTTGACGTGATCCATGATCCGGTCAGCAGGGAAGGCTGCACTGCCTGCCACAGGCCCCATGCGTCGGATTTCCCGTATTTTCTGAAAGAGGATGAAAAGCAAATATGCTACTCCTGCCATCAGGACACTGAAAAGGCCCGTGAGAGCGGTGCCGTTGTCCATGAACCGTTTCGGGGCAGCGAGTGTGCGCGGTGCCATGATTCTCACGGCTCGGACAGCCCGGGCATGCTGAAGGTCCCCCCGGGGGAACTGTGCTATACCTGTCATGAAGACAAAAAAACAGAGTTTCTGAAAGTATACGTGCATAAACCCGTGAATGACCGAAAGTGTGATGCCTGTCATGTCTCGCACATATCACCGTACAAGGGCCTGCTCAAGGATCCCGAGACAGACCTCTGCGTGAGCTGCCACGAAAGCATGTACCTTGATATAGAGGATGCGGGAACCCATCCGGTCTTCAGGAAAAGGGAGTGTGGCACGTGTCATGATCCTCATGCCAGTGACCACGTTGGCTCCACCATAATGCCTGTGAAGCAGCTCTGCTTTTCCTGCCACGAAAAGGTCATGGCAGGGATGCAGGAAAGCGCTTTCAGGCACCTCCCGGCAGAAGAGGGCAGGTGCACTGAGTGCCACAGCCCCCATGGAACGAAGCTGAAGTCGCAGCTCCTGAACAGGCCTAATGAACTCTGTCTCTCCTGCCATGAGAGGATTGTTACGACAACAGCGCGGAAGGGGCATATCACTATGGAGGACGGCGACTGCCTGAGCTGCCACATTCCCCATTCATCGGACACGAAGGCCCTTATGAAAGGAGCTGATCCGGCACTATGCCTTCAGTGCCACAGTGCTGATACTGATCGGCTGATGAGTGTGCACCGGGTGTCGATCAGCAAGATTAGCAGCTGCGGGAGCTGCCATGAGCCTCATGTGACGGAAGCCCCGGGATTGCTCAGGGGGATAAAACATGATCCGTTTACCAGAAGAGACTGCGGGGTCTGCCATGTATAAGCGGAAGGCGATGAAAGAGAGCGGCAGAGTGGATAGTCCGCGGGGGGAGCGGAACTGGATGAGGTGCTTGTGCCTTGTCCCACTGGTGATTTTCCTTGCCGTTCCTCTTGTGCTGACCCTGTCCGGTCTTGCCGATGGCCAGATTAAATTGAAGACCAGGGTACCGGAACTGTGCTATGAATGCCACACGGAACTGAAAAAGGCCCAGACGGACACGTACCGCCACTTTCTGTTTAAGCAGGGCAAGTGCAGCTCCTGTCATAACCCTCACGTGAGCAAGAACAAGGCCCTCATGGTGGAGGGGGTTGACGCGCTCTGCACCGGATGCCACGACGCTATCGGCGATGCCCTGGGCAAGGGTATTGTCCACGGCGCCCTGAGGGATCACGAATGCACGGAATGCCATCTGCCGCACAGCGGGGAACAGGGGTACCTCCTGGTCAAGGAGGAGAAGGGCCTCTGTCTGAGTTGCCATGAAAACCTGACGGACCAGCTTGAAAAGCCTTTTATATGCGGGCCCTTTAAAAAGGGCGACTGCTCTGCATGCCACGATCCGCACGCGTCGCCCGATGACAGTCTCCTTGTGTCGGAGCCGAACAGGCTGTGCTCGGAGTGCCATGGTCCGAAATGCAAGGCCGGCCCGGTCTCCATTGTATCAGCTGTGAAGGGCAGTGACTGCACGTCCTGCCACTCCGGTCACAGCTCCCATGACCAGGGCCTTCTCGGCCCCTTTGGCCACCCGGAGTTTCTGGGGAAAAAGTGCGGGGAATGCCACAACCCTATCACGGCAACTGGGCAAATCACGACAAAACTGAAGGGGGCGGACCTGTGCTTTAACTGCCAACATCAGAGAAATAAATCCAGATATGAATACGTTGACAATGACCTTCACGTTAAAGGGAAGGAGAATCCCTGTACAGTCTGTCATGACTACCACGCGTCCAATCAGAAGAATCTGACCAAGAAAGAGTCCCGCCTCTGCGTGAACTGCCATGAGGAGACAGAGAGAAGGACGCAGGCCATGGAACGAGCGCTTGCTTCACGGATATGTGACCCCATACGAGAGAGAAAGTGCTTTGAATGTCATATCCCGAGTCATTCATCAAGGCCGTTGAATTACCGGGCCGAAGAAATTTCGCTTTGTGCCAGGTGTCATTCGGCCCAGCACAGAATCAGCCATCCCCTCGGGACTGATGTCACTGACCCCCGGGACGGCAGTCCGGTGACCTGCAATTCGTGCCACAGCATGCATTCTTCCGGTTCTGATTTCATGCTGACCCACGACAGAAAGAGGGCCCTGTGCATCCAGTGTCACAAAATGTAATACCTTGTTTCTTTGCACGAGCCAGACAGCGCTGACAAAAAGCACTGGCTGACTTTCTGGCACTGTTTTTGCAAAAAAATCGACATGATGAAAGCACCATATCAGCATCGTAACCATAAGAAAAGCGTCCCCATCACGGTCTTGGTGATCAGGCCCGGGGTACTGACGGCTGTTCTCGTTGTGCTGCTGGTTTATCCTTTCATCTCCAGGGCGGAGATTACCGGACAGTGCACGAACTGCCACACCATGCACAACAGCCAGAACGGTGCGCCTATGGTCAGTTACACCTATGGCGCCGAATCAACAGGCCCCAAGGAATACCTCCTTCGTGGCAGCTGCCTGGGATGCCACGCCCAGGGCGGGGCGAGCAGCGTTGCCACTGTGAACGGAAATACTGTCCCTCAGGTGTATCACACTGATCCTACGGGAGATCTTGCCGGGGGGAATTTTGCTTATATCCTCGGCACAAAGGGAAGCGGGGCCTCTGACGCAAAGGGGCATAACGTGATTGATTTCGGGAATGTGGAAAGCACCCTCCCCTCTCCGCCGGGGCATCATGACCCGGACGGGATCGGCGTTGCGATTACCTGCGCAGGAATCCAGGGTTGCCACGGCACACGCAAAGACGGCGAGGGGATAAAGGGAGCCCATCATAAAAACGTGAGCGGCAAGCTCGACACGGCCAACCAGCCTGGCAACAGCTACCGCTTTCTTGACCACATAAAAGGACTGGAGGACGCAGACTGGGAAAAGACGGAGAGCGTGTCCGATCACAACGAGTATTTCGGGGCCAGTACCCCGCCGACCTACAGCGGCAACTGCACTATCTGCCATCAGGCAACGGGTATTTACCCGTCGAACGGAACGATCAGCGGGTTCTGCGGGACATGCCACCGGCAGTTTCATGTGACAGATTCTATTGGAGGCGACACATCGTCTCCCTTCACGCGGCATCCCACAGACGTTGTTCTGCCCAACAGCGGCGAGTACTCGGGCTACAACGGCGCGGGAAACCCTTACAGCCTGCTTGCCCCCCTTGCGAGAACCACTCTTCCCGACAGCGCAGGCAGCACGGTGAACCCTGGCGTGGATGTTATAATGTGCCTGTCGTGCCATGGCGCCCATGCCACGGACAACGCTGACATGATGCGGTGGAATTACCAAAGCGGCACCCTCGCGACGGCCCTGTCAGGCTGCACCGTGTGCCACACCGCAAAGGATTGAAGAATCATGACTGAGAATTGCCGGAGAGGATACAGACAGCGCAGGGACGGGCTCAGGGCAGCCGGAATGGTTCCGCTGCTCTGTGCTGTAATGATTGTCATGACGGGCAATATTGTATCTGCGGGGACCTATATGTCCACGAAGCACGGGTCCGAGGCTGACCGCCGTGTCATGGACGCTGACTTTCCCTATACAACCAAGGGCCTGTGCGCCCACTGCCATGAGCAGCATGCCAGCATCGATGGCCAGGAGCCCTTCCCCCCTGCTGCCGAAGGTGCCACGTCCTATACCCTGTTCCGATCGAATTTCGGTTCCAGCAAGAACGAACTCTGCTTTGCATGTCATGAGCTCTTCAGCCTCTCCGGGATGCCCCTCGGCTATGGTCGGTACGGCATATACCAGGGGAAGACGAAGTACAACAGTTCCATTCACAAGACAGACAGCGGCATGGTGTGGAACCCTGACCCTTCTCCGCCCGGGCCGCCCTTTTCCGCTTCGTCCACGCTGACCGATGCCGGTAACTGCCACAACTGCCACAACCCCCACGGCTATGACGACGGCAGCGGTCTGATTCCCCAGATGCTTTTTGCCCGGGACTCAAAGGACACGGACATCCCTGCCTATGAAATGGGCTGCGAGGCATGCCATGACGGGACCCAGGGAGGCGCGGGCAAAGACGTGAAGACGCAGTTGAACAAGGCCTATGCCCATCCTGCACACGATTACAACGACCGTCATGTCATCCCGGAAACAGGCGCGTCAGAAGGGGGCAGCAGCTTTGGCAATCCGCCCACCTATGACAAGCGGCATGCCGAGTGCGTAGACTGCCACAACCCGCACACCGTGGTGAGCGGCACCACCCACACAGCGGCAACGGACGGCAATGCGGTTTCAGATGTGCTGAAATATGTCTGGGGAGTGGAGCCCTCGTGGCCGGCGATCTGGACGCAGCCCACATCTCTTACGGTACGAAAGCCGCCAACCTATTCTGACGGTGCCCAGTATGAATACCAGATCTGCTTCAAATGCCATTCCTACTACGGCCTGGGCACACTGACGAATGCCGTTTCAACAATAACAGGCCCCTCAGGAGCGCTCATTACTGACCAGGCATGGGAGTTCAACAGGAACAACAAGTCAGCCCATCCGGTTGTCGTTTCACTGAACAACCAGAGCGGTTCTACGGCGCCCAAGGCCTTGTTGTCAGGGCAGATGAGTTCGCCCTGGACTGCCGTGGGCACGCAGACCATGTACTGCTCAGACTGCCACGGCGCCAATGATGAGACCACCACAGGGGCACAGGGACCGCACGGATCAACACGAAAATTCATGCTCAAGGGCACGTCATCAAAACCCAATGCACAGTACTGGCCCACAAAGTCCGACGGTGTGACGCTCTGGACACTGTCAGACCTGGGCGGTGCCACAGCCGGTACTGACCTGTTCTGCGTGAACTGCCACCCCAACAGCAGAAACAACAACAATGTCCATCAGGAGGGAGGCCACCGGGGCGACGGCCCGATATCCACGCTCTTCTGCGTTGAGTGTCACAGTGCCGTGCCCCACGGCTCAAAACGGTCGCGGCTCATAGGGTACAGCAGCGACCCTTCCCCCTATGACTTAAACAATAACACGCTGAGGATCACCGGCTATAAAAAGGCTGCTGGCCCTTCTTCCTACGGAACAGGCAACTGCCAGTCATCCTGCTATGCCGACCACACGGGTGCCGTGTCCGGTGCTGAACCGTAGCAGTACGAGCCGTCTCACGCTTAATGCGGAAACGGTCAGGGCAGAAATAAAAAAATCACCTATAACAGGATGTGGATGTCATTGAAATCGTAAAAAAAATTCTTATTTCCCCAAAGACCGCCGTATCCCTGATTGTTCTCGTGCTGCTTTCCTGCCTGATCGGCTTTTTCGTACCGCAGATTGCTGACAAAAGCCCTTCCTTTTTTGAGCAATGGAAGGACAGCAACGCCTATTCATACCGGGTCGTGGACAGCCTTCAGTTAAACAGGGTCTTTACGTCCCCCTGGTTTCTGGCTCTCGTCCTTATGACAGCCCTTTCTCTTACGTATTCACTGTACCGGCAGGTGAAAAGGAATGTGATACACATCAGAACACAGAGCGCAGACCACAGAGCACAGACTGAAGAAGATAACACGCTTATTGAAACAGGCAGGGGATGGATAAACAATGTTTTTAAAAAAAGAGGGTATCGGGAAGACCGAAGGAGGAGTAACGGACCGCGTCTTGTATTTTCGAAAAATTCGACCGGCAGGTGGGGGAGCATCATCTTTCACGCGGGGCTGGTTCTGGTCATTATTTCCGCGCTTATCGTCCTCTGCTTTCAG
>CP070788.1:1826786-1829583 GCA_020346765.1 Nitrospiraceae bacterium | reverse complement strand
AAAGCGACTGGTCAAAGGCATTGGAGTGGTAGGCAATAACGAACCTTCTGCTCTCCTGAAGGTAGTGCAGGTAGTCATATTCAGACCGGTCGTCCAGATAGTCTGTGTACAAAAGCTTTCCCGTCTTCTTTAGATACTTGCGGTTCACCCGCCTGAGGAAAATCATGATATTTGACGGGAGGCCGAGGCGGTCCTCTTCCCGGATTGCTGCCATGGTGCGTTCCGGTGAGCTGTCCACATCGTGCTGAAGCAGCACGTATATCTTGGTATCGTCCCGTTCGCCCTTCTTGAGCTGAAGCTTCCAGTTGCTGTATTCCCCGGGGTAGTTATTTTCATAGTCGAAATCATCCCCCCAGGGGAGGTCATTATAGGTGATGACCTGGATACTTTCATCGTGGCGGCGGAGAAACTTCAGGAAATCGGCGAAGTACTCAAAGGGAAAGTACCCGTGGGACTCATCATCGGCCGGCAATGTGTCTTCATCCATTTCGACTGCCATATTCTCAGTTCTCTGTCATACCTGTCACTTATTGTCTTTGATTACGGTCCGGAGTGAGTCTGGATAATCTGCACGGTCTGTGTCCACCTGCCCGGAAACCTCCCTGCCACGTAGCCGTCAGTGCCGGTTTATCATACCATAATACATGCCTTGACGCTCTCCGGTGCCTGCAGATTCAGGGTAAAAAGAGGACGGTTTACGGTCAGACCGTGAACTCCGTAATATCTGGACAGATCTTCCGTCAGCTCATAAGCGGAAAACCCCGCATTCCTGAATTCATTTATCTGGACAGTCGTGATTTCAACTCGTTCTTTCGGCGTAAGCCCCGTTTCTTCAGATGCACCGTTCCAGGGGGCTATCCAGCTCCATCCTCCCGGCTTGATGAGCCGGACCAGTTCCCGTACATGGTGCGCAAGTGCCGGGGCCTCATGAAACCAGAAGGCATTGATCGAATATTTGCAGAAAAGGCCGTCAAAGGCTTCTTCAAAATCACCGGCCTTCACTTCCTCAAGGTTTCCCTCCCTGACGGTAAACCCTTTGTGTCTGCCAAGCTGTATTACAGCAGGGTCATAATCAATGGCATGAACAGCCGCACCCCTTTGTCTGGCCAGCTCTCCGAAATCATACTGCCCCGGCCCCAGGTCCAGGACGCGGGTGTTACGGAACCTGACGGTCTTGAAGAAATCAGCAAATATGCGGTCAAAATGAGCACGGGCCCGGTTGGGATCACGGACATTCTTTTGCAGAGCAGCAGATATTATTCTTATTTCCTCAGGATCTGTAAGCATCAGTGTTGTCCATATACCCTAACTCAACCATTGTCTCGCCTGCAACCGCACAGAATTTCTCAAGATCGCCGTCGCTCACGTCCGCAGACCATCTTCCCACCCTGCTGTCATCAACCGGGACGGATATCCTGTCAAGAGACAAATGACCTGCCGGATTGGAATATATGGTAAGATCCTTCTGATAAAAGGCAAGCATGGACGTCTCAAATGACACACCGAGGAATTCACACATCCTCCTGACTTCTCCTTCAGGGTCCCTGACCAGCTTTTCGTAGTATATCTCGAAGGTGCTTGTGCGGCCGCTCCGGCCCAGCTCGCGGAAGCGCCGGTGCGTGTCAACCCATCCCCGGGCAATCTGTGCCGGGTCCCGGACAAATGAGCCCGTATTCATCTGGCTGGCCAGGACATCCCGGCCGTCCCGGATCACATTAATGAAACAGGCCTGCGGCCACATGTCGACATAATCTTCGAACCGGCTCGTGCATTTGAGCCCCCACCGTGATTTGTTCTGCCGCATCATCTTTTCTTCAGCACATTGTTCAATAAATCTCAGCCGCTCCCGGGAGGTGCTGAATAAGAGACCTTCGGCAATATGCCGCCGCAGTAATTGCGCAACCGATACGGTATCAAGGCCGCCTCGTACGCATCGCAGAAGGAATGTTCTCAGCTCCCTGTCCTTTATTCTTTTCGCTGCCTGCTTCATGCTCTCTGAACGTTCAAGCATACCGGCAGTCCTGAGAATCTTCCGCTTGCCGAGGAACCCTATCTTCAGCGGGGCCTTGTTCAGTGCCCTGAGCATATCTGGATACAGCTCATAGGACATTGCAATTTCAGAATGGGCATCAAGAATAGTGACCACGAGGGTACCACCCGACCTGCTGTATCCGCTGACAAGAACCGGAGCTTTGTCCGCCATCCTTCTATTATGCATCGCCTTTCGCTGTCTCCTCAATCATGCAACGCTGCAACCATACTGGAGAGGCAGTTTCAGGTCATCCCATACCGAGACCGGGTTAGTGGAAGAATATGATTCAAGAAGGCGTTCATACCACGGAACACCGTTAAGTCTTTCGGCTATGGTCCAGTTCCTGTGGTAATACTCAGGATGGATCAAGACCCGGTATCGTTTGCCGGCCCTCCATGTCGATACAAAATTTATCAGGTTTCTCTTTTCCGGGTCCATGGACCCCCCTAAATTAATACCACCATCGCTGTACTGGCCGTCGAACTTGACGGTATGCCTGTTATGAACCCAGCGAAGGGACCACCGCAATGCGGGGGGGATGGACAGAATGTTGTTGCTCTGGCCCTCGGCATTTCTCGCTCCTCCGTGGGGTGAAAAAAAACGGACCTTAAAATATCTTCTCAGCGCCTTCACGTCATCTCTGAATATTCGCAGAGCCGCCTCCCGGGAAAAAAGCGCCTGCTCAAAGGCGTTGGAATGGTAGCCTATGACAAATCGCTTTTTTCTCTCAAGCCCTCTCAGATACTCATAATCAAGGCCATAGTC
>CP070788.1:1820499-1826686 GCA_020346765.1 Nitrospiraceae bacterium | reverse complement strand
GGCGTGTTCGAGCGGTTTCTGAGCGCCGTGTGCAGTACTGCCCTGTTCTCCGTCTCATTGATCCGGTCGCCGGAAAAAAGTCTTTCCATGGCGTCTCTGAGGCCCGCCTCACCGGCCAGGTCAAACAGGAGGCCCATGGTTTCTTCTGTAATGATATTCTTGGAATAATCGACGAGGATATTCTCAAAGCTGAGAGAGAACCGGGCAAAACGCTGAGGGTCTCTTCTGAACATGTCCCTCATATGTACGCCTTTTATTCCGTCATAATGGCGCTGCAGTTTCTTCCACGATGCGGTTTTCAGCGGATTGACCTTACCGAGCATGCTCTCCCCCTTGGTGTGACGAAATGCTGACGGATTGTGTAGGTACACTCTATCTTATTTTTAGTGAAACTGCAATATCGGCCCGGGCGCAGCAGGAGAAGATTCTGTAACAGGCTATGGTCCGTTTTTCCGGTTCTGGAGTTGTTCCAGCAATTTGTTCCAGCCGCCCGTCTTCTCGCCGGAGTCTGTTGCCTGGAAACTGAATCTGTCGCTGACCCCCTGCGCCTCATCAAGCACGGCGGGCGAGGCAATAATTGCGGAAACATCAATCCCGTCCTCCCTGCATCTGTCCAGGAAACGGCCGCCCTCCCACTTCATGACTGCAGACAGCGGGAATTCATGATCAGCCAGCCACGCCCGTGCACGGGGGACACCCATCAGGGTGGTGAGGTAAAGCACCCGGGAGTCCTGTGAAAGCTTCCGGAGGGCAGGATTACTGTCCTGCCGCGGGGCGAGAGCGAGGGAAGGCTCAAGGAGGGCGCTCTCAATTTCTACGAGAATGAGACGGTCCCCTGCTCCCATGACTATGATTGTGCCCGTGTCCATTTCGTCACCGGCCCGGGCCTCCAGAGGGAAGACACCCGTGCCGCGCGGGGTGTACCGGTGAAAGGCATAGCCGTCACCACCGCTCAGGGTCGTACCAATTTCCCTGCCGTCCACAACAAACGTGACCAGCTGTCCGCCTGTGGGAAAAAACAGTCCTTTGGTAAGGGCCCGAAGCCGTGCAGAAGTATTCGCCGCAATAACATCGTCGAAGACAACCACATCAGCCACCGCAGCAACAACAAAAATCAGATGGAATGGAAGAGACAAGATCAGAAATAAAGCAGTCGCCCTGCACCGTATGCTGAGCAGCAAGTGCCGTGTTATGGACACCCCTTACCTCCCCTGACCCCTCGACCCCTTGGATCCTTTCTTTATGACGTTATAATACATATCCCTCTGAATAGGCATAAATCCCGCACCCTCTATTGCCGACATGATGTCGTCCACGGTCACCCGGAACTTCACTCCTGCTGCTGCAACGACATTTTCCTCCAGCATGGTGGAGCCGAAATCATTGGCCCCGAACCTCAGGGCAACCTGCGCCATCTTGAGCCCCTGAGTCACCCATGAGGCCTGGATGTTGGGGATATTGTCCAGATAGATACGCGAGAGTGACAGGATTCGCAAGTATTCAACACCGGTAGCAGGTAGCAGTGCAGAAGATCGGACGATCGGAAGACCGGAAGCTTTTCTGGCCGCGCCTCCGCGCTTCCGAACTTCCGCGCTTTTTTCCCCAAGCTCCGTGTTCCCCGGCTGAAAGCTCCATGGGATGAACGCCGTAAACCCTCCTGTCCTTTCCTGCAGGCGGCGAATGACATCGAGATGCTCGATGATATCTTCCGGCCCTTCGACACTGCCGAACATCATAGTCGCCGTTGTCTTCATACCGATCCCGTGGGCCTCCTCCATAACCTTCAGCCACTGTTCTGCGCTGATCTTCCTCGGACTGACGATTTCCCGCACACGGTCAGAGAGGATTTCAGCCCCCCCGCCGGGTATGGAATCCAGGCCCGCCTGCTGAAGGGCATGCAGCGCGTCCTTCACTGAAAGCCCGGCCTTTTTTGCAATATAGGTTACCTCGGGAGGAGAGAGGGCGTGAATATGAATGCTGAACCTCTTTTTGATTGAACGCAGGAGATCGAGGTAATATTCAAGGCCAAGGTCCGGGTGCAGGCCGCCCTGCATAAGAATCTGCGTGCCGCCCTGTTCAATGGTCTCTCGTATTTTATGAAAAAGCCTTCTTTTCGTGAGCACGTATGCTTCTCTGTCACCTTTGCTTCTGTAGAAGGCGCAGAACCTGCATTGGTTGATGCACACGTTTGTGTAGTTGACATTCCGGTCAATGATAAAGCTTACAGAGCCTTCAGGGTGGAGCTTCTTCCTGACCCTGTCGGCAATCATGCCCAGGCCGAGGAGGTCGGCCCCGGTCAGAAGCTGAAGGCCTTCTCTCCTGCTGATGCGGGGGCTTTCCGCACTGCTCTTTGGTACCGGGCTTTTCACGGGCTCACCGGATTATAAAAAATGTCCCGTTCCACCGGCACCTTCCCCGCCTTCTCGATCAGGTTTATTAACTGCTCCCTTGTCATTGCATGCCCTGAAAGAGCGCCTGCAGAGCGGGTTATCTTTTCTTCCATGATCGTCCCGTCCAGGTCGTCTGCCCCGAAGAGAAGCGCAAGCTGGGCCACCTTTTCGCCGAGCATGACCCAGTAGGCCTTGATGTGGGGGAAATTGTCCAGAAACAACCTGGAGACAGCGATTGTTGTAAGGTCATCAATGCCTGATGTATATCGAGCTTTTTTTATCTTTGTGTTCATGGGATGAAAGGCCAGAGGGATAAATGCCTGAAAGCCGCCAGTCCTTTCCTGAAGTTCCCGGAGCTTTGTCAGATGGTCTATGCGGTCCCGGTATGTTTCAAGGTGCCCGTAGAGCATGGTCGCGTTGGTCCTGATCCCTACACCATGGGCAATTTCCATGACCTTCAACCACCTTCTGCCGCTGATCTTTTCCGGGCAGATTTTATTCCTCACCCGGGAGCCCAGGATCTCGGCTCCGCCTCCTGGCATTGACTCAAGGCCGGCCTCCTTCAGGGCAATCAGGGTCTCTCTGAGAGACAGACCGCTTATCTTTGAGAAGTGGTCTATTTCAACGGCAGTGAATGCCTTTATGTGCACCGCGGGCAGTGCCTTTTTGATCCTCCTGATCATGTCCAGATAGTAGTCAAAACCCCAGCCCGGATGGAGGCCTCCCACGATATGGACCTCGGAAAATGAAGGGGTCGAGGGCATATGCCTTTTCTTAGAGCCTTCCCATTTCTTTAGCTTATTGATAATTTCATCAATGGTGAGTTCATAGGCCCCTTTTTCGCCCTTTGAACGGCTAAAGGCACAGAAAGTACAGCGGTTTATACAGAGGTTCGTAGGATTGATATGGTGGTTCCGGATGTAGTAGGCATTGCTGCCGTTCTTCATGACAGCGGCATGGTTCGCCAGCCGGCCCAGGGTGAATATGTCGTCGTTTTCAAAAAGTAAGAGGGCCTCTTCCTGCGTCAGTCGCTTCCCCGCGAGGACCTTCTTTTCGATGCGCTTCAGGGACATGCTACATTTTACAGAAGCAGAGAATTAAAGGCGAGGGGCAGGGGGCTTAATGAGGCTATGGCTTCTCACCTGCACACCACGCTCATGGCCCATCGCCTCGTACCCGTGAGTTACATTGCTTCCAGCCGTGCGATCCTCTCTTCCATCGGGGGGTGGGTGCTGAAGAGCCGTGCGATGCTCCCTCCCGACAGAGGATTGACAATAAACATGTGGGCAGTGGCCGGCTCGGCCTGCAAGGGAATCTGATGCGATGCCGAGTGAAGCTTTCTCAGCGCGTTGGCAAGAGACCGGGGGCTGCCTGCAATCCCGGCCCCGCCCGCATCGGCCGCGTATTCCCGGGACCGTGATATGGCCATCTGGATAAGCATTGCAGCCATCGGTGCAATGATCATCATGGCCAGGGCCACCAGGGGATTGCCCCTTTCGTCATCATCCCTGCCGCCAAAGATCATCGCCCACTGGGCTATATGGGCAAGGTAGGTAATGGCACCCGCAATGGTGGCAGCAACAGTACCGATCAGGATGTCCCTGTGCCTGATATGGGCCAGTTCATGGGCCAGTACCCCTTCGAGTTCGTCAGCGCTCAGTGTCCTCATGATCCCCGTGGTCACCGCTACGGCCGCGTGGGCAGGGTTCCGTCCCGTGGCAAAGGCATTAGGCTGGGGCTGATTGATGATATACACCCGCGGCATGGGCAGCTCCGCCCTCCGCGCGAGTCTGGCCACCATTTCAACCAGTTCCGGCGCCTCAGCCCGCGTAACCTCCTGGGCCCGGTACATCTTAAGCACAAGCTTGTCGCTGAACCAGTAGCTGAAACCGTTCATGGCCAGGGCGAATATCAGGGCCATGGTCATGCCCGACTGCCCGCCAAGGGCATTGCCTGCCCATAGGAGAACCAGGGTCAGTCCGGTCATTAATATCATTGTTTTAAACATATTCATGTTCTCATACCTCCTGCATGGGTGATTCATACTTATTGTATATGAGAAAAGAATTCAAATGCAATTCGCAGGAATCTCCACCGCTGCCATCAGTGCGCCACGTCCCGGGCTCAAGGGAATACCGGGGGCAGCCGATGAGTAGAGAAAAGGGAGGCAGCCGTGAAAGACCAATTCGGAAAGTGCAGCATCTGCCGGGACAAATACACACTGCAGCGCGTTGCCCTTGAGGAAGATGCCGTAATCTATGTGTGTTCAGAATGCATAGAGAAGGCACGAGACCATTTCATCTGGCTGTGCATGGTGTGCGGCAAGTCCTATGTCCGGCCCAAGGATCTCGTTATTACCCGCATCAAGGACCTCGAGCTGAAAAAGGCCTACATGCTCTGTGAGAACGAGATCATGATCCAGGGGATAGAAACCTGCATATCCTGCAGCCCTGAGCGGATGCTTGACTACGCAGAAATGCATGAAACAGCAATGGAGTGCTAGGGAGAACCCTCCTTCACCTCCTTGCCGGCCCTGATCCTTCTCCTTTCCACGTGCTCCATTTCTCCCCTGCTGGCCCAAAGCCTCATAGCATAATACAGCTGTCAACTAGTGCGCCATATTTTTTTCTCTTGACATTAGTAACTACTTTGGTAGTTAATATTGCAATGGAAAAAGCATTGACACAGCTCATCCAGCTCGGTTTTTCTGCCTATGAAGGACGCGCCTATCTCACGCTTGTTCATGAAAATCCGCTGACTGCCTATGAGCTGGCAAAGAGCTCGGGGATTCCCACGTCCAAGATCTACGAGGTCATACGGAAACTGGAAAAAAGACAAATTATTCAGTCAGTTCATGGTGAACGATCAAAGACGTTTGTCCCCCTGCCCCCTGATGAGTTTATTGCCGGTATCAGGGCTTTCATGGATGAAGCCTCTGAGGCAATTAAAAAAGAGATGGCGGAGGTGAAGGCCGGCATGGACAGGGGCTATACGTGGCATATCAGGGACTATGAAGGACTTCTTCACAAGGCCAGCCGGATGATCGATACAGCCAAGAGAACCCTGCTTCTTTCCGCATGGCCCCAGGAGCTCGCCTTCCTTTCGGAGTCCCTGAATCATGCCCGGGAGCGGGGAGTGAAGACGGCCCTTGTCCACTACGGGGTACCGGACATCATAATCCATCAGCTCTATGTTCACCCCATTGAAGATACGCTCTATGCGGAACGGGACGCGCGGGGATTCACCCTCGTGGCAGACTCCCGCGAGGCCTTGAACGGGACAATCATGCGCACGAAGACAGAGGCAATCTGGAGCATGAATGAGGGATATGTGATTATGGCCGAAGGCTACATCCGCCACGATATTTATCAGATGAAAACCGTAATGCGTCTTGCCCCCCTCCTGAAGAAAATATTCGGCGAGCGCTATGAAAAAATGCGTGATGTTTTCACCGATGACGACCTGAGCATGCACTGACCGCGGCACTCCCGATGACTTGTTAATTTTTCCTTGCTTGGCTATAATGGGTATCCATTCCATGAGCGCCGAACAGAGAAATACCGCAAAAATTACTGTTGTGGGAGCAGGCAATGTGGGGACGACAACGGCGCAGCTTATTGCCGCCAAAGACCTTGCCGACGTCGTGCTCATAGATATTGCTGAGGGAATGCCCCAGGGCAAGGCCCTTGATATCCTTGAGGCGTGCCCGCTCTGGCATTCCTCCTCTCGCGTTACAGGAACAAACAGCTATGCTGACACTGCCGGCTCAGATATTGTGGTGATTACTGCCGGTCTTG
>CP070788.1:1814426-1820399 GCA_020346765.1 Nitrospiraceae bacterium | reverse complement strand
AACCGCCGGCGCGGAACTGCACATCTTCTCCCGGGGGCAGTTCCAGGACCAATTCCTTTATGAAGGAGGCCACATTGCGGTTCGAACGGATTGTACAGATCCATTTTTTAGTCTCAAGGGCCTCGGGGGGGATTTCCAGCTTCATGCTGTTTTTTACCGGGACCTGGCAGGAAAGGCGGAGGTGGTCGCGGACCTGTCGCCGGGACAGTTTTGATTTCTCCGTGGGGAGTACGTCCCCGCCGCCCTTCGAAATGGCAACTTTGCACTCGCCGCAGGTCCCGCCGCCGCCGCATGCTGAGGCGAGATAGATTTTGTTTTCTGACAGGACATTCAACAATTTCCCGCCTGCAGGTACGGTCAATGTGCGTTCGGGGGCATCATTGATTTCCAAAGTTACCAGGCCGGTCGCAACCAGTTTTGACTTTGCAGCCAGGATAATGAGGACAAGCAGCAGGATAATAAGGGTGAAGGTGGTCACTGCGAGCATTATGAGAGAGATTTCCGCCATGGATTTTTCCTGCTATAGCTGAATGCCTGAAAACAGCATAAAGGCCATCGCCATGAGCCCTGATACGATAAAGATGATCCCCGCCCCTCTCAGGCCTTTTGGCACATTGCTGTATTTCATCTTTTCCCTGATTCCGGCGAGTGCAATGATTGCCAGGGCCCACCCGGCACCTGCACCGAACCCGTATATCACACTTTCCGCAAATAGATAGTTTCTCTCTACCATGAACAGCGATCCCCCGAGAATCGCGCAGTTTACCGTTATCAGGGGCAGGAAAATGCCCAAAGAGGAATAGAGGACAGGGACATATCTGTCCAGTGCCATTTCAAGGATCTGTACTAATGCTGCAATGACACTGATATAGATGATCAAGCCGAGAAACGTGAGGTCCACGTCTGGAATGCCGGCCCAGCGCAGGGCCCCTGCCTTCAGGACATGATTGAAAAGGAGATTATTGACAGGGATCGTAATGGTCATGACTGCTATAACGGCAAATCCGAGGCCGACGGCTGTTTCCAGTTTTTTTGATACGGCAATAAAAGTGCACATGCCGAGAAAGAAAGCGAGGGCCAGGTTTTCAACAAAGACGGCCTTCAGGATGATGCTAAGATAGTGCTCAATCATTCCTGCTCCTCCTGCAGTGCCGGCTTCCAGGTCCGCAAAGCCCAGATCAGAAGGCCCACAATAATAAAACCGCTGGGGGCGAGAAGGAAAAGGCCATTGGGCGGATACCATCCTCCCACGGACTGGGTCAGGAGAACAGGATACCCAAAGAGCCGTCCCGATCCGAGGAGCTCCCGGAAAAAGGCAACGGAAAGCAGCATGAAGCTGTATCCCAGGCCGTTGCCGATGCCGTCGACAAAGCTGATACCGGGAGGGCTTTTCAGGGCCACGGCCTCGGCCCGTCCCAGGACAATGCAGTTTGTGATGATCAGTCCTACGAATACCGAGAGCTGCTTGCTCATGTCATAGGCAAAGGCCTGAATAAACTCGTCAACGATGATGACGAGCGAAGCGATGACCACCATCTCAACGATGATGCGTATGCTGCCCGGGATCTGGCCCCGGATAAGGCTTATGGTCAGACTGGAAAAGGCGGTGACAAAAATAACAGCCAGGGACATGACAAAGGCTGTTTCCATTTTTGTGGTTACCGCGAGGGCCGAACAGATCCCCAGGATCTGCACACCGATGGGGTTATTTTGAAAAACTGGACTGAAGAGAGTCTTTTTATAGATACCCATATATATCCTTCCGGAGCCGTTCGATCAGTGGTCCGTAGCCGTTATCGCCGAGCCAGAATTTGACCATGCCATTTACACCGTGCGTCGTTAGGGTAGCGCCCGAGAGGCCCTCGATATGATAAACAGCATCGGGACTGGTAGGATCCACATCCCTTTTTTCAACACCGATCCTGAGGTTGCCCTCTTCGTCATATGCCTGCTTTCCCTTCCAGGTACTCTTCCAGCGGGGGTTGTCCACTTCTCCCCCGAGCCCGGGTGTTTCCCCGTGCTCATAAATCGTGAACCCGCGAACTGTTTTTAAATCCCTTTCCAGGGCGATGAATCCATACATGGTGGACCATATGCCATGACCGTATATGGGAAAGACAACACGGTGGACCTCTCCCCCTTCAAGGATAAAGTAGATGGGCATATATGCCGGCACTCTTGCGAGACCGGCACGATCGGCCCCTTCGGGGATGCTCCTTCCATATTCCGGATCATCGGCAAGCCGCCTGATATCAAAACTATCAATGTTCAGCACATCATTGAAATCACTTCGGGGGACAGGCTTCCCGCTGCGCAGATCCACAAGCACGGGCCGCACCCGTTCCTCATATATTCTGACGGCATCATTTTTCTTACCGGAAAGGCCGGCTGCCAGCAGGATATTGTCGATCCGGTAGAGTCTTTTGTTTTCCTCCCGGTAACCCCTGAGAGAGACCTCCGCCGTTGTCACGAGGAGGGAACTGACAATACACACGCAGAGGGCAACGAGGATGGTTTTCTTCAGACTGTCATCGTGCATTGCGGGCGAGCCTCCTCCTGATATTGGCGTTGATGAAGATCCTGTCTATGATCGGGGCAAGCATGTTTGCGAACAGGATGGCGAGCATGATCCCTTCAGGGAATGCGGGGTTGATGGTGCGGATCAAGACCGTCAGCATCCCGATCAGGAGTCCGTAAAGGTATTTCCCCTGTTCTGTCATGGCGCCGCTCACCGGGTCTGTAGTCATGTACACCGTGCCGAAGGCAAAGCCGCCGAGCACGAGGTGCCAGGACGGGGACAGGCTGAACATGGGATTGGTGGTGCTCCCGATAAGGGAGAGGAGCAGGGACAGAAAAGCCATGCCTGCCACCGTGGAGGCCATGATCCGCCAAGAGGCAATGCCAGTAATGATAAGCATGGCCGCGCCGATGAGGCAGGCCAGGGCAGATGTCTCGCCCATAGACCCGGGGATGATACCCACAAAGGCATCGAGCCAGGATACAGAGATAGACATGAGGGGATCGGCTGCCTCTGCCAGGGGCGTTGCCCGGGTAATGCCGTCAACGGCAACCCACACGGCATCGCCGCTGATCTGGGAGGGATAGGCGAAAAAAAGAAAGGCGCGGCCCATCAGTGCAGGGTTGAATATGTTCCGCCCTGTGCCGCCAAAGATTTCCTTGCCGATCACCACACCAAAGGAGATGCCCAGTGCAGCCTGCCACAGGGGGATGGATGCCGGGAGCGTCAGGGGAAAGAGGAGGCTCGTCACGAGAAATCCCTCGCTGATGTCCTCTCTTCTTGCGGCTGCGAAGAGGGCCTCCCAGAGGCCTCCCACGGCAAGGGTGACGATATAGACCGGAAAAAAATAGAGGGCGCCGTGGACCATGCAGGCAGTGACACTGCCAGGGGCAGGGGCTACGCCGAGTGTGGCGAGAACGGTTCCGCGCCAGCCCTCAACGGATGTCCTGCCGAGGACAGCAAGCATAGTGTTTGCCTGAAGCCCTGTGTTATAGAGGGCCATGACCACGCAGGGCAGGAGGGCATAGACGACCCAGATCATCACGCGCTTCAGGTCAATCACGTCCCGCACGTGGGCGCTCCCCTGTGCCGTCTTTCCGGGGGTGTAGAGGAACGTATCCGCTGCCTCAAAGAGGGGCGCCAGACGCTGGAACTTTCCGCCCTTCTGAAAGTGTTTCTCCAGACTGTCAAGATATTTCCGCAAGCCCATTCACCCTTCCTTTTCAATGAGGGCAAGATTTCTGCGGAGCGCAGCGCCGTGGTCGATCTTGGACGGACACACGACAGTGCACAGAGCCAGGTCCTCCTCATCAAGTTCAAGGCACCCAAGACGCTCGGCCTCATCAATGTCGTCCACTTCCAGGGCCCTCAGGAGATGGGTGGCCAGGATATCCAGGGGCATCACCTTCTCATAGGAGCCGATGGGAACGATGGCACGCCTGCTCCCCTGGGCAGAGCTCGTGAAGGGAAAGAGCTTTCCCGGGACAAATCGGGAGAGGACAATGTTCTTGAGCGAAAAGACGTCTGATCCGGGACGGATCCATCCAAGAAAGGACCTTCCGGCGTCTTCGGGAATTACAGAGACCTGCTGGTGATAGCGTCCGAGATAGGCTGTTTCCTCATGGGCCCTGTGACCTGAGAGTACCGAACCGGATATGATCCGCTGTTCCCCTTCCTTCAGCTCGCCGTGAGTGATATCGCCAGTGGATGCACCGATGCGCGTTCTGATCATGCGGGGCCTCATCGCCGAGGGGCCTCCCAGTGAAATGACGCGCCCCATGTCCAGCCGGCCCTCCGTGAAAAGAACACCGATGGCAATGACGTCCTGGGCATTGATATGCCATGCCTGCTGTCCCCTTCCTGCCGGGTCAAGAAAGTGTATGTGGGTCCCGGCGTTGCCCGCGGGATGGGGCCCGGCAAATTCCGCGATACGGAGGGTTTCCAGTGCAGGCGCAGGAATCTTCGCGCCCGGGGGTGTACAGAGGTAGAGATTCCCTGAAGTCAGCCGCGAAAGGACCTTCAGCCCGTTGCCAAAGTCCCGTTCACGTTCCCCGATAATCAGGGGTATTGAAGGGGCAAGGGGGTTCGTGTCCATGGCGGTCACGAACATGGCATGGGGGGAGACCTGGGGGTCTGCCACCCTGCCGAAGGGGCGTGCCCGAATAGCGGTCCATAACCCTGACGTGAGGAGCAGGGACATAACGTCCTGCCGCGGCAGCCCGGCCAGTTCCTCCGCGGGCCAGGAGTGGAATGAGACCGCATCATCGCCTTCAAGGGCAATGACGATTGACAGAAGGGCCCTCCTGTCTCCCCGGTTAATGGCGATGATCTCGCCGCTGCCGGGCGCCGTGTACTGGACAGCAGGGTTTTTCCTGTCCCGGAAGAGCACCTCTCCCAGCCTGACAAAATCGCCGAGAGACACGGCGGGCTGAGGCTTCGCGCCCCGGTAGTCTGGCCCGAGGAGGGCCACCGTTGACGAGCGCTTTACATCACAGACGGCCTCATCGGGGCGGCCTGCTATGGGGAGGTCCAGCCCTTTCCGGATGCGTATTTTCAGAGGTTCCATAAGGTGATATGACTATAATGATAGCACAGGAAAGCTGAGTGAGAAAGCGGGGAAGCGAGGAGAAAGTATAAGTGAGCACGCTCGGAAGTCGGGAAGTAATCGAAGGCTGTTATTGAAATTGTCCCACCTCTTGAAGTGCGAAAACAGGAAAGCAACAAAGGGAATGACAGGTCAACCAGTTTGAATTATATATGCTCACCGGGCAAGTTCAGGACACGGCAGGGCCGTGCCCTGGGAGTGTTCTTGCTGGCTATATTGTCACATCTGCGGGAGCCACAAATGCCCGCTGGGAAAGTTCCTTGTCGATGATGAACATGCCGCCTGGGTTGTTTTCATTGAGCTTGAGGCTCTGGATGACGCCGTCCACGGACTCCTCCTCCTCCACCTGCTCGTCAATGAACCACTTCAGGAAGCTCCCCGTTGCGTGGTCCTTGAGTTCGACGGCGAGATCGTACAGGCCGTTGATCCGGGTGGTCACATGCTGCTCGTGCTTCAGTGTCTCTTCAAAGACTTCCAGAGGTGTTTTCCACTTGACCGGCGGCGCCTTGATCTCAGAGAAGATGACCCGTCCCCCCCGGGCAGTGAGAAAGTCATAGAATCTCTTTACATGGGTCAGCTCTTCCATGGCCTGGATCCGCATCCAGCCGGAACAGCCCTTCAGATTGATGGAATCGAAGTGAGCGGCCATGGAGAAATACATGTACGATGAATAGAGCTCCCAGTTGATCTGCTCATTGATGGCCTTCTCCATTTTCTTGTTGATCATGGTGGTTCTCCTTTTTCAAGCCCCCTTAGTATGGCAACGGCTCTGTCTCCCCTTCACTGAGGGTCAGTTCCCTTACAGGATTACGAGGGAATCATCCGTGCCGTACCTGTTGGGGACGTACCG
>CP070788.1:1789242-1814326 GCA_020346765.1 Nitrospiraceae bacterium | reverse complement strand
ACAGCGCGGAAAGACGGTAAAGAGGCGATGCTCCAGATCGCCGAGGAAGACGACAGGACCCATATTCAGATTATTCTCAATAACAAGGGCCAATAGACACCCTATCCGGTATGCCGTGACATCATCGCTGATCTCCCAGACCAGTTTCAGGGCACTGCGCTGCCGTGCCCTGGAGCCATTTCCTTGACGATCCCGGTCTGATCAGCGTTATCATTATTTTTCTAACCAGAAGGTATTCTCCTGCTTGCACAGACATAGACCATCCTGATTGATTCATGTCTGTCCCGGGAGGGCACATTCCGATACCCCCATCATCCAGTACGCCACCTCTTCAGTACCCGGCATGCCCATAAGCGGGATAACTGCAGCACATAAAGTTTTGACATGGAAGTTGCGATAAGATAATCAGGACACCTTAAGGGCGAGAGGAGGAGATGAAAATCTGACTGGCCGCTGAACCTGCTATGAAAGGAGACGGATATGCTGGATCTGGAAGTCAAACATGAAAAGTGCACTATTTGCAAACATGATTATACGTCAATTCATACGGAAGTAGCACCCGGTGTGAATATCTATGTTTGTACCAACTGCCTTGAAGCGGCAAAGCATAACTTTATCTGGATATGCATGAGCTGCGGCAAGGTCTACCTCAGGCCGAAGAAACTGGTCATTGAACGGCTCAAGGACCAGGAACTCAAACGGGCCTATATGCTCTGCGAGGACATGCAGATCATCCAGGGGATCGACATGTGCATTGCCTGTGACCCCGAGGGCATCAAGAACTACATGGAGACGCACAAAGCTGCAATGTGCTGAGCGGCCCCGATCGCTTCCGGACAATCGCGAGAGCAACACAAAAAGAACTTCTGCTTCAGCAAGTTCTCAATGCGCAAGGACATACACTCTCTGCTCTTCGGACGTTAAGGAGAACCATTCCCTCAGTCCCCTTCAAACTCCGTCAGGCAGTAAACGCCGTATCCCTTTTCCTTCAGCTTCCTCTCCCCGCCCACATCGGGAAGGTTCACGATAAAGGCCATCTCTGCCACAGTGCCCCCCAGTTTCTCGATCAGCGCGGCCGCGGCAAGGGCCGTTCCCCCCGTTGCCAGGAGGTCATCCACAACGAGGACCTTCGAGCCCTTGTTTAGCGCGTCCCTGTGGATCTCCACCGTGTCGGAGCCGTATTCAAGCTGGTACTCGTGCCGCACCACTTCCGCAGGGAGTTTGCCGATCTTTCTGACGGGAACAAACCCCTTGCCCAGGGTATACGATAGGGCTCCGCCTATGATAAAGCCCCTGGCCTCGATCCCCACGATAATGTCAAAGGGAACGGCATTCGTAATATACCGCTGGGTAAAATTGTCGATCACCAGCCTGAACCCTACGGGGTCCTTGATGAGCGTGGTGATGTCCCGGAACATGATCCCCTTTTTGGGATGGTCCGGTATCGTCCTGATCTTGGATTTAATAGGCATAACTGGTCTCCTTAAAATGAATATATCGGCACGGGGCCTGCGTCAAGGGGCTATGGGATGACACCGGAAACCTCATCGCCCATTGCCCCTTGCCAACTGCCAAAGATAAGCGACTGCTATTTAACACACATATCTTTGTATTCACGTATCTTCGGGATGACGTCCAGGAACAGCCTGATCACATTGTCCGCGTTTTTCTTCATTACCTTTACGATCATCTCCCAGGTGACGGGCTCCTCTTCTTCATGCCAGCAGTCGTAATCAGTGGACATGGCCACAGCAGCATAGTGCATCTTCTTCTCCCGCGCAAGGACAACCTCGGGAACAGTACTCATATTGATCACGTCGGCATTCCAGCTCCTGAACATGTGGCTCTCGGCCTTTGTGGAAAAGCGGGGGCCCTCTATGGTAATTACTGTCCTGTTTTTATGGAAAGGAAGCTCTATTGCCTCTGCTGATGCTGCCAGCAGGTCGATCAGGTTCTGGCAGAAAGGATCTGCCAGGGATGTATGCACTACTTCTTTTTCATCGAAAAAGGTGGTCTCTCTCTTCCGGGTGTGATCGATAAACTGATTGGGGAACACCAGGTGCCCCGGTGCGATTTCTTCTCGCAGGGAGCCCACGGCCGTAGATGCCAGGATGTGGGTGCAGCCGTGCTCTTTGAGAGCCCAGATATTGGCCCTGAAGTTGACACCCGTGGGATAGATGGAGTGGTCTTTCCCGTGCCGCGCGATGATTGCCACATCAACGCCCCCGATTGCCCCGCAGGTCAGGACAGAACTCGGCAGGCCAAAGGGTGTCTGTGCCGGGATTTCCTGCGCCTCTTTCAGGATATCGGGATTGTCCAGTCCTGACCCGCCAATGATGCCTATTTTAATCATTGCATTCTCCCGGCATTGTTCACTATGGTTTGATGGGTTACACTGAAGCGCGCTATAAATTATAGACATTATGCCTTATAATATGCAATGTTCCCGGCTTGGGGCCTCCCTGCCTGCCCGGGTCCTTTATTATGGAAAAAATGCCGCCGGGACATGAACTCCACCACGAGCTGTTCGGCTCTGTTATCGACAGGACCGAAATGGCCCCCTACCTCCTCCTGCGGGTCGGCAGATATGTCGATGCGATCTCGCAGGCAACGAAAATGATGGGCAACCGCGGCTTTGACACGTCGGGCAGCAGTGAACTACAGGAGAGCGAGAAGAAACGGGCTCTGGCTTACGCTGACCAGGTCGACCGGTATTTTTTCAACTGGATGTTTCCCTTTGTGAAAAATCAGCTTGAAGGCCTCAGGCTCCTCACATCCCGGAACGGCGTACTGTACGGAGACTGCCTCCTTGCCGTCCGGAGGCTGGAGAGCATTTTCAGGGTCTCCTTCTTCCGGGAAATCGCCGCAGAAGACCCGCGGCACCTCTTTCTTCTCGCCTCCTCGCGAAAGTATCCCCGCGTCTTCTGCGGGTACCGGGGCAAGGACCTTGATATCCCCCCTGACTGGCAGCTGGCAGCCTGCTCCATTCTCAAGATGGGCCATTTGATCAAATCCATTGAAGAGGACAGCCAGGACATCAATGGCTATGCCCAGCTGGGCCTCTTTCTGGAGATGCAGGGGCAGAGCCTCGATGACCTCTTCAATTATAATTGGGAAAACCCCGGGCACCTCCCGGAGAGCGAATCAGCCCAGATGGCCTTTGTCAAGATTTCCACCTTTTTCCACAAGCTCAGGGAGTCACTGTGCCACGATGAGAAAAAGGGCTGCCTCGTCTTCAACAGCGGGGACGGTGTTGACGTGGACATCGTTGAGGTCAAGTCCCGGCTGAAGAGCCCTGAGAGCATGTTTACCAAGCTGGGGAAGGATGTGGAGGGGGACGCCCACGACATCAGGGACATCCTTGCCATAACCTTCATCCTGAAGAACAGCGATGACACCCTCAAGCTGGTGCACGCACTCCAGAAACGGGGCGTTATCCTGCAGGAAAACACCCTGTCCCATTCCATAACGCAGACGCTCTTTGACAGCCCACACAGCATGGTAAGCGCCGTGAGAGAGCTGATGGTAAGCCTTGCCCGGAGCGAGGGCAGCACGGCAGTGCCCGGTGAGGAGGAGCTGCTCGCCAACGCAAAGACCTTTTATGAGGCCCTCAGCATCAACGCTGCAAAGAACCCCCATTCCTCTCTGGGTCACAGGAAATTCCAGTGCAAGATCAATTTCTCTGTCCCCATCCACCGCACTGCCTCAACAAACAATATCATGATCCCCGGCACCCCTGTCTACGCAAAGCGGCACCAGATCGAAAAGAAGACCCAGCAGCATACCCTGTCGCTTGAACTGCGGATATCGGACCGGCAGAGCTGGCGTATGTCCGAGCAGAAAGGTGATTCTCACCATGAAGCCTACAAGTTCCGCCAGATTATCGCTGTCATGAACAGGGTGTTCAAAGGCATGTTCCATTTCCCCCATGAGGCGCTCGGCCAGTTGAGGCTGGACCAGTCAGAACTCTTCCCTGAACCGCCGGAGTGATCTCCTGGGAATCCTGTAATAGCAGCACCGGAAGTCACATATCAGGCAGAAAAGAGAACGGGCATCCTGATGTAGGGGGAGTCAGCATTCGGCAATCATCTCTGCGTGCTCAATGTAAACGCGCAGCATGGTCTCCTCGTCTTCATCCCAGAAGAGGTTCAGGCCTGACTCGTCCTTGGCCTTGACAAGCTTTTTTGCCATCAGCAGTATGTTGTCCTCGGAGGTCGTTTTTTCCACCAGGCCGCTCAGGTATCTTCTATATGCCAGTGCGTGCATTTTCCTGTTCACGTTTCACCCTCCTTTCAATTTAACTTTACTGAGCCACTATGAAGAAAATGTGAAGGGGCTCAGGTGCTGTGCTGCCATGAAAATCACACATCAGCTCAGAAACCTCTTGTTATCGCTGGCAGCGTAACGGTACAATAGAAACAGAAGGAAGGAGTACCCGTGATAAGCCCGAACAAGGAAAGAAGAATGTCCAGAAGAATACCCGTCCGCATGGAGGCCTATGTCATCTCTGGAGAGAAAACCTACACCGGGTCTATCAAGAACATATCAGAGCTCGGCTTTGAGTTTTTCATCCCCTACGCCCTGAAGGAGCACGACCTCCACCTGGAAAAGACCGTTGAAATCTATTTCCAGGCCCACACCGGAGACGTGATAAACATGCTCTGCGCCGTCAAATGGATCTCGGGCGGGTCACTGTCCTGGAGTGAGACAGTCCTGGGCATGCAGATAGGAGCTCCACCCGACCGTTTCAGGGAGTTCCTGAGCACCTTCGATATTGTGACCGTCAACTGACCTGCTCCGCAGCGTGTGCCTCACCTTCCACCACCGAGTAATATCTTCATACGCACACAGAGGAGTCTGGTGAACGGAGTTCACTTCAAATGATCCGGCCGAAATCTTTATGATTAACCAGGGTTAATGCTATAGTTATACCCTCATGTCTGAGTCTGATCAGCGCATTGTCTCACAGCTCCCCTTCCACTACGGATGGGTCATCGTCGGCACGGGAATGCTCTGCATATTCGCCTGCCTCGGCCTCGGACGCTTTGCCCTCGGGATGCTCCTGCCGGCCATGGCCCTGCCCCTTGACCTGTCCTATTCCAATATGGGGTTTATCAGCACCGCCAATTTCGCCGGATACCTGGGAGCGGTGCTCATCGGCGGGGTTGCCGCAGGAAAGACCGGTGCACGAAAGATCATATCTCTGGCCCTTCTCCTCGTGGGCCTGTCCATGTGTCTCATCAGCCAGGCCCAGACATTCATCGGCGTGGCAGTCCTCTACACCCTTACCGGAATCGGGAGCGGGGCCGCCAACGTCCCCATGATGGGGCTCGTTTCCCATTGGTTTTCAGATAAAAAACGGGGGAAGGCAGCGGGCTTTGTCGTTATCGGGAGCGGGTTTGCCATCATCCTCGCGGGCCGGTTCATTCCTGCCGTAAACCAGCGTTTCGGCCCCGATGGATGGCGTGTCAACTGGCTGATCATTGGAGCCGTATCGATCGTCATCGCGGCAATATGCTTTCTCCTCCTCAGAGATAGGCCCGTAGACGTGGGGCTGAAGCCGGCCGGCACCATGGGAGACGCAGACCCCCGGGACCGGACCGCCGGGACTGTCATAAACGTCTACCGGGAAAAGGCGATATATCTTCTGGGTGTTATATATTTTCTCTTCGGATACACCTATGTGATCTATGCCACTTTTATCGTCACGGCCATGGTCCGGGAGCGGGGCTTCACCGAATCAGCGGCCGGAAGCCTGTGGTCATGGATCGGACTCCTGAGCCTCCTGTCTGGCCCCCTCTTCGGGAGCCTTTCCGACAGGATCGGAAGGAAAAAAGGACTCATGACCGTTTTTTCCTTCCAGATGGCGGCCTATTTTCTGGTTGCCTTCACCCTGCCTGACCGGATGCTCCACCTGTCAATTTTCTGCTTCGGCATCGTGGCCTGGAGTATTCCTTCCATCATGATCGCAGCGGTCAGCGACTATGCCGGCGCTTCACAGGCAACAGCGGCCTTCGGCCTGGTGACGTTTATCTTTGGCATTGGACAGATAACCGGTCCTGCCGTGGCAGGTGTGCTCGCCGAAAAGACAGGGAGTTTCTCCAGCAGTTTTTTCATGGCGGGGGTATGCGCAGCACTTGCTCTCTCACTGGCTGCCTTTCTCAGGAAACCGCAGCGTAGCCGTTCCTGATGGGGACAGCCCCTGCTGAAGGAAGGCCTGCACTCAGGTCCTCCAGTATTCCTTGCCGCTGTCCCGGTCCCTGATAAATCCAAGGAGGTCCTCATAAGCAGGCGGGGATATGGTAAAGAGCTCAATGTCCGGGGGAAGACCGAGAGATTTCTGGTCTTCTTCGCGCATAATGAGAAGGGCAGCCTCTCCCACGGCAATAGCGTCCGCAAGGACTGTCCTGATGTGCTCATACCTCCTGTTCAACGCCTCATGCAAAAACTCATGTATCTTCTTATGGACTTCCTCTGTTCTGACGATCATCAGGCAATTGGACCAGTCAACATAGGCGCCGAATATCTCCTTGTCCTCCAGAGGCAGCAGCGCAGCCCCTGCATCAACCTTCTCCCTGACGATCTGTTCCAGCCGCGCGTTCATGGCGCTGAGGACCTTCATCGCCTCGTCACCGGACATGTAGATACTTTCACAGAAGATCTTTGAAACGGCTCCCGCGGCTTCAAGCCGTTTCAGGTGATCATCGACCTCGCTCCAGTAGCGCACATAGATTTCTCTGTAGCGGTCAGTAGCGTTCTTGGGAAGGTAGAGGTTTCTGACGAAATAAATCTTTTTCATGTTCCGGTACTGGTCGGCCCGGGGCTTTTCGATCCTGCCGATCTCCGTCATGAAGCACTGTCTCCGGGGGAGCAGGAATTCATGCCATTTCCGCGATGTCCCGTACCAGCCGCTCAGAGGCCTCCCAGCCAAGGCAGGGGTCGGTGATCGACTTGCCGTAGATATTTTCCGATATCTGCTGGGAACCCTCAACGAGATAGCTTTCGATCATCAGCCCCTTTACTTTCTGCCGGAGCGTCCGCGAGTCCCTGCGGCTGTTCATGACTTCCCTGGCAATACGGGGCTGCTCGTGGAACTTTTTATTTGAGTTGGCATGATTGGTGTCCACAATAATCCCCGGATACTGAAGGCCCCGCTTTTTATAGGCCTCTGCAAGGCGTGACAGCGATTCATAGTGGTAGTTGGGAATGGCCGTGCCGTTCTGGTCCACAGCACCGCGGAGGATGCAGTGGGTAAGGGGGTTGCCCGAGGTCTTTACCTCCCACCCGCTGTAGACAAAAACGTGGGGGATCTGGGCGGCCTGAACGGAGTTGAGCATGACTTCAATATCCCCGCTCGTGGGATTCTTCATGCCCGCAGGCACATCGAGACCGCTAATCGTAAGACGGTGGAGCTGGTTCTCCACGGAACGGGCTCCAACGGCAACATAGCTGAGAATATCCTCCAGGTAGGGATAGTTCGGTGGGTACAGCATCTCGTCGGCCGCCGTCAAATGAGACTCCCCCATTGCTCGTATGTGCATTTTCCGGATCGCCTTCAGCCCCTTCACCATGTTGGGCTCCTCTGAGGGTTTGGGCTGGTGGGCCATGCCCTTGTACCCTTCGCCTGTGGTCCGCGGCTTGTTCGTGTAGATCCGCGGGATAAGGATGAGTTTGTCCCTGACCTCTTCCTGCAGCCGGGCAAGCCTCGACACATACTCACAAAGGGCCTCTTCGTTGTCCGCCGAGCAGGGTCCGATGATCAGGATAAACTTTTCGCTCGTGCCCCTGAAGACGGATATTATTTCCCCGTCTCTCCTTTTCTTAATCCCGGCAAGGTCCCGGGAAAGGGGAATGGACGTGAGAATATCCTCAACGGTGGGCATCTCTCTGACATACTGGAAACTCATGGACAATCAGCCATTATTGTACAACAATCAGGTGAAATGCGGCAAAAAGGGAGGGGACGCATTCCCCGGCAGCCTGCGCGGTGGCACCCCTCGCTGCATTCGCCCTGTTTCCATGCCATGGAAAACTCCCGGCATACCGAGGCCCGGCGGTCAGAGATACTGCAGACGACATGCCCGCCCACATCCCCCATGCGGGGCACTGCATCGGGGCCTGTTTCCAGATGGCTTCTTCATTATCCCGGGGTCCCTTCAGATGTATTTATTGATAACGCCGGCGAAGAGGGAGTGGGGATGCTCCTGCGCGATCGTGAGCAGGTACGCCCGGATTTCACGGTGTATGGCCTTGTTTTCCAACGATGCAACCACAATCTCTGAAAACACCTCTTCTGCCCATTTCTCCCACAGGATTACGCTGAAAACAGGGCTGGCCAAATGGCTGAGAAAGTTCTTAAATCCTGTCAGGTCGCTGCCCTCTTTCAGCACGTCGATCTGGCAGGTCAGAATGAGCACGTAGTTCACGTCATAAATGCTGGTCTTCTCGGCCCATTCCTTCATTGTTCTTGCCATGACTGCAGGGTCATGTTCGGTGTTCCTCTCAAGGATCTTTCGCGCCCCGGGGTGGTCCAGCAGCGCCTGCACCAGCGCCCCCACATCTGATTGAAACACATCCCCGTACCGTTTTTTTATCTTTCCCGCGATGACGTCTCTGTCAAAGACGATATTGTCAAACCAGTTGGAAGGGCGCGACGCCTCGGTATAGGCGCACAGGGCATCGAGCACCATGAACACATCAAGGATCCTCACAACCTCTTTCCGTTTTCGTTCGGGCAGGGAATTGAAATCAGGGTCTGCCATCAGGATATCGCGAAGGGAGCCTGCCTTTACGAGGAAGCGGTGATGATTCCGGATAACCAGTCTCAGCGTGAGGGGCAACGCGTAGCCCATTGCGTCCAGCCTGTTTTCGGACTGGGCAGCATGCTCGATCATCAACTGGTGCAGGTTTTCATCATCATAGTCGAGTTTCCGCGGCGTGAACAGGATCGACAGGTAATTGTCGCTGGTGCTCTTCCCGAGGTCATGCAGCCATGCAGCACATTCAAGAACCCGCGCCTCCCCCGGCCTGAGCCCTGCAATGTCTCCGGCAATGCGGGCCAGACCAGCAACACTCTCCACATGGGCCCTGGTAATGAAATCATAGGTGTCGGCAATCTGCGCCACCTTTTTACGGGTCAAGGGGACAAGCCAGAGCCTCAGGATGAGGTCGTCCAGCCAGGATGAAGATCGGGAGTCCGTGCCCCACGGGACATGGGTCCAGGCAGCGGGGACGGTGTGGCCCCTCCCCTCGCTGCCCTGCGGGTCCTCTTCTGTTTCCGGACGATGCATTGCACTGCCCCCGATCCTGAAAGATTCAGATAATCCCAATAGTAGCAGAAAATGCCTGCCTGCGACAGGGGGATGCGTAAGTGACAATATTGTCTTATGCTACATTTATGGGTTTTTTAGCAACAATATTGTTAGCTATTGGCATATCTCTTTTATGAAATTTCAAACAGTTATGAACTGGCACGGTATTAGCTAATTAACGCAAAGCGAGGCTGCACTATGCATTCACTGAAAGATCAGATGCAGGTGCCTGAAAAGGACGCCATAATCCAGGCGTTAAAAGAATGTAACTGTGTCATGACAAAGGCAGAACATAAACTGGGAGTTCCTGAACCGGAAATAGGCTACAAGATCAGAAAGCACGGAATAAGGAAGGAGGTGGGATGTGAGAGTCAACGATAGGAGGGGCCGCTGAGCAGGCTTCGTGATGTGAGGCAGGTTTGAAGCATTTTTCAATACACTTTGACAGAAAAAGAAAGGACAGACACAATGAAACATGTAATCGTGGGCATTCTCGCAGTCATGATGGCGGCCCTCTGGGCACCAATGGCACCAGCCGTGGAAACATCGGGCAGCGCCTCCGTGGACATTCTCAGCCAGTACGTCTGGAGAGGGCAGCAGCTCAGTGATGAGGTGGTCATACAGCCCTCTGTGGGAATATCATACGGCGGCTTTGGCGCAAACCTCTGGGCAAACTACGACACGGACACCAAGGAGCACAACGAGACAGACCTGACGCTGAGCTTCTCCAATTCCGTGGACAAGCTCAGCTATGACGCAGGGTACATCTACTATGCCCTTGACAGTTCAGGTGATGACGGTTCGGGGAATGATACCCAGGAGTTTTATCTCACCCTTTGGTACGATGTCATCCTGAGCCCGTCGATCACGGTCTACTATGACTTTGATGAGGGGGACGGCGCCTTTATCGTTGCTGCCATAGGGCACTCCTTTGAGCTGCCGCACAAGCTGTCCCTGGACCTTGGGGCCTCGGCCAGCTACAACGCGGACAACCTTGTCATGGGCACTGATGAAAACGGTGACGAGTTCAGCGACTTCTACAACGGCACCCTCTCGGCATCGCTGGCCATCCCGATCACAGATGCTATTTCCGTGACGCCGGTGATTGCCTACTCATTCCCGCTCAGCAATGATTCAGAGGACGTACTGGAAGGGATCGCGGAAGCGGTCACTGGCGACAGGGACGCCGATGTCGTCTACGGGGGCGTCAATATTTCCCTGAGTTTCTAGGTAGACCCCGTTAGAGAGAGTCGTCGCTATACAGGATAAACAATGAAGGAGGATAGAAACATGAAACGATGGATTGCACTGATAACACTGAGCCTCATCCTGGCAATCCCCCTCATGGGGTTTGCGGACGAGTCAGGACCAACGGTGCCCACGGCATCGATTGGCCTCACAGCCAGCAACATCTGGATGATGGTGGCCACCTTTCTGGTCTTCATAATGCACCTGGGCTTTGCCACCCTTGAAGCAGGTCTTACGCGCTCGAAGAACACGGTGAACATTCTCTTCAAAAACACCTTGATCCCGGCCATTGGCCTCCTCACCTACGCCTGGTTCGGCTTTAACCTGATGTACCCGGGAACGTTCAACGGTTTTCTGGGTTTTGGGGGATTCGGCCTGCCCTTCCCGACCGTGGACGGCGGGTTTCTGGACCTCTCGTACAATGAGAACTACACCTACTGGACGGACTTCCTCTTCCAGGGCATGTTCGCGGCAACGGCGGCGACGATCGTATCCGGAGCCGTTGCAGAGCGTATCAAATTGAGCTCATTCCTCGTGTTTTCCGCAGTCTTCGTGGGTCTCGTCTACCCCGTCGTCGGCTCCTGGAAATGGGGCGGCGGCTGGCTGGACAGCATGGGGTTCTACGACTTCGCCGGCTCATCCCTGGTGCACTCCGTGGGCGGCTGGGGAGCGCTTGTAGGGGCGCTCATGCTGGGCGCCCGCAAGGGAAAGTACGTAAACGGCAAGATCATCCCGATCCCGGGGCACAGAATGCCCCTGGCCACGATCGGCGTATTCCTGCTGTGGCTGGGATGGTTCGGGTTCAATGGCGGATCAGTACTGAGCGCTGACCCGGCGCTTGTCTCCCTTACGCTGGTGACCACCTGCATCGCCGCAGCCGCCGGCATAGTCGGCGCCATGGCAGCGACCTGGACCATATCAAAAAAACCTGACCTCTCCATGGTCCTGAACGGATGCCTTGCAGGCCTTGTGGGCATCACGGCAGGCGCAGACCAGATGGGCCTCGGCTCGGCCTTCTGGATCGGACTCATTGCCGGCGGTCTGGTGGTTGTTTCGGTCATGATGATCGACAAGGCAAAAGTCGATGACCCTGTGGGTGCCATCTCAGTTCATCTGGTCTGCGGCATCTGGGGAACTCTCGCCGTGGGGCTGTTCGGCGCCATGGCAGGATGGAAGCAGTTCGTTACCCAGCTGATCGGCGTCGGTGCTTACGGTATTGCAACGGCTGCTGCGGCACTGGTTATCTTCTCCCTCGTCAGGCTGACCATGGGTCTCCGCGTTTCAGAGGAAGAAGAGCTCGAGGGCCTTGACGTGGGAGAGCACGGGCTTGAAGCATACCCCGACCTCCAGGTGCGCCCTTCGGCAAAGGCAAGCATGCTCTAAACTACTATTCAATGAAAGCTGTCACGGCCTGGGGTATGGCGTACGAGAGAAATGAAATCATACTACGGTTAAGGCTCCAATCCTCCAGCGCTCCGGGCAGGAAACTTTCAGGAGGCACCATGAAAAAGATAGAAGCGATCATCAAGCACTTCAAGCTCGATGAAGTGAGAGACGCCCTCAACAAGATCGGCATCCAGGGCATGACCGTCACCGAGGTCAAGGGCTTCGGACGGCAGAAGGGGCACACGGAGGTCTACCGCGGCGTAGAATACGAAGTGAAGTTCCTTCCCAAGATTAAGGTCGGCGTTGCCGTGGACGATGACAGGGTCGGCGCCGTCCTCACGGCGATCCAGGACAACGCGCGGACCGGCGAAATCGGGGACGGCAAGATCTTCATCTACAACCTGGAGGACGTGGTCCGTATCAGGACAGGAGAGCGGGGATCGGCAGCGCTGTAACCCTGCTGCCCGCAGACATCGTTCTCATCCCACATCCCCGGAGGCCCTGCACCGCGGTGCAGGGCCTTTTTTTCAGCCCGCCTTAACCTTTCCCCCCGGAGTTCCGACAAGTACGTATCCGCAAAGATAAATCTGAACGCTGCATTGAGAAGGCGTGATGGAAACGTGATGGAGGCACAACTGAAACTGATTCGGCCGCGGCTGAGCGTGGGGGTCAAGATCCTCATGGCACTTACCGTCGTCTTCTGGATTCCTGTCATCGCCCTTGCGACAGCGCTGTACTTTTCCTTCCACAGCAGCTTGTTTTCCGAGGGGCTTGATGCTCTTAAAACGAACCTGAAAGGCGCCCAGATCCTTTATGAGGAACGGGCGAACAACCTTAAATCCCTGCTGGAGCACGTGGCAGGTCAGGCAGACTTAAAAGGACTGTTCGTGTATAACGACAGCAAGGGCCTCCAGGAAGTCCTTCTTGAAATGGGGAAAAAGAACACGCACGCGGAAATACTCATCGCCGTAAATGAAAAACAGCGGGTCCTCAGCAGGAAGAAAGGGATGATCGGCGACATAATCGTTCTGGGCGACGCACTGTCCCGGTCACTTATGACCGGCGAGACCGTGATCACCACAGAGCTCATCTCGCGCAAATTCCTCGAATATGAAGAAGAAAGCCTGGCAAATCGATCCCCGGGAATAGGAATCGCCCAGTTCGTCATCACTCCCGTGCGTCAGGGGGATACCGTTATGGGAGCCCTTATCGCCGGCATCCTCCTTTCCGGTGAACCCTGGCTCGGCAACGGGATCCACAACAGGTTTGGCGTGGAGATGGCCCTCTTTGCAGGCGAAACCTTTGAATCGTTTCACCTGCACTCCACCGCCTCCATGCCGCGTACAACATGGGTCATAGGGCAGCCCATTCCAGAACGGCTCAAAGAAGAGATATCCCTCGGCAAGCCCTACTATGGAAACCTCGATGTTGATAATGTCCCCTACCTTACCGCCTTTGAGCCGATCAGGGACAGCAGGAACAGGATTATCGGCGCCCTCGGCGTAAGCAGGCCGGCAAAGAACATCATGCTGCTTGTTGCCGAGACCATCGGAAAGGTTCTCCTCCTCGTTGCAGCTGGGGCACTGCTGGTTGCACTGCTTATCACGGCCGTCATCTACCTTGATATTACACGGCCGCTCAATCTCGTCCTGAAGGCAATGAAATGCTTTGAGACGGGGGAACTCGATACGTGCTTAAAACTCAAGACCGGCGACGAGTTTGAAAAGCTGGGGAAATGCTTCAACTCCATGGCCGAGAGCATCAGGCGGCGTGAAGACCGGCTGAAAAAGCACAACCAGGTGGCAAAGCTCCTTATGTCCACCATTGACCTGGAAGAGCTAAAAGACAGGATCGTGAGCGTTGTACTGGACGTTACGGAGTCCCAGATGGGGATCCTTTATCTCTGCAATGCAGAAGGTAAAAAACTGGACCCCGTCGTCTGCCACGGCAGCCCCCGGGAACTGCCGTCGCTCAACATTGATGAAGGCCTGCCCGGCCGTGCGCTTGTGGAACGGAAATGCATCATCGTACATCCCTCTGATAAGGACATTTCCGGGATGATAGAAATGGGATTTACACAGTTCAGTCCGGAAGATATTGTTTATATTCCGCTGATTTTCAAAGAGACAATCATGGGCGTACTGGTCATCGGCAGATTGAAAAGCTACAGCAGGGATGAACAGGACCTCTTCAACTACCTCGGCAATCAGATCTCCATCGCCCTGGACAACACGATCATCCATCACAGGATTCAGGAGATGTCCATCAGCGACCACCTCACGGGCCTCTTCAACAGGCGCTACCTTGCCCTCAGGCTTGAGGAGGAATGGGCGCGGTGCACCAGACAGAGGGAGCCCCTTTCCGTGCTCCTGGCCGATATGGACGATTTCAAGAATGTCAATGACACTTACGGGCATGATAAGGGAGACGAAGTATTGCGCAATGTGGGGAAGATCTTACGCCGCATTGCCCGGAAAGAGGATGTTGTGGCCCGATTTGGCGGTGAGGAGTTTGTCGCTGTCTTTACCAACATGACCAGCGCCGACGCTGCCATGAAGGCAGATGAAATCAGGCGGGCCGTCGAAAACACGGATTACGCCTGGGCCAGAGGCCCCATTACCGTCAGTGTAGGCGTTGCCAGTTATCCAGACGTGCAGATAACGGACCCTGAACAGCTGCTGCAAAGGGCCGACCAGGCAATGTATACAGCAAAAACGGACGGCAAGAACAAGGTTGTTGTCTGCACATAAAAACCCTGCCTTCCCGGTATCTTTACCGCCCTTTTCATAACAGCAGGGCTGCTTCCTGAGCGCTTTTTCAGAGCAGGCTGTGATACATATTTACAAAGCCTGGAGGCGGGTCAATAACTTCCATTCCCATACTGGTCGTGATGCCGTTGTCCGCATTGCTGATAATGCGAAGCCAGCAAATTCTGCACCATAGTGCAATTAATTCTCCGGATCCGAACGTAAATTCCACGGTGAGGATTGACCCCTGTGAACAACCAATGGTGGATTCCTGAACGTGAGTATCAATAAACATTCCCACCCCGGATGCAGAAATATTTATGATGTAACCCTGATACACTCCTTCCCTTGTAATCAGCGATGCGGGCAGCCGCACGGACTTTCGTACCGGCCGTTCCACAACCCGTGACTGATATAAATTCTTCTCTGTCCTTTTCTTCATACATATCCTGTATCGACACTTGCCAAAGAATTATTGAGCGGCAGAGAGGTCAAAGACGAAGATCCCTGCAGTAAAAACCACGGACGTCGAAACGAAGAAAGGCCACTTCCCGACCTGATCAAGGACCACGGGAAAAGACCGGATTCCGTGTCACATAAAGAATGGCAGGAAAACGGTTCATCGCTCTTTGTCCAAAGCCCTTCGTTCGCCTTTGGCAGATGCAGTGCATCCGCGCTTCAATTTTGTAGCACTTACAATTTTGTCGCATACTCACAATTAAATTATCTAATTATTTTAACGGGTTGGCTCTGGCACGCTTTTAGCGAAACCACCTTCGATTATCACTGCCTCAGATTCACCGGGTTGCGGACAAAGGGGGAAGGTTGGACACCATGAAAACCAGGAGAGAGATCTTATGAAAGAAAAGAAAGGAAGGTCATTGCCGACAGCTCTGGCTTTGTCACTGCTCCTGACACCCACGGGGGCCGTTGCCCAGGAAGCGGTAGTCGCGGACAGCGGGGACACGGCATGGATGATTATGGCGTCCGCCCTCGTCCTGTTCATGACAATCCCGGGGCTTTCGCTCTTTTATGCAGGGCTCGTGCGAAAGAAGAACGTCCTGTCCATCTTCGTGCAGTGTTTTGCCATTACCTGCATGATGACGATTCTCTGGGTTCTCTACGGCTACAGCATCGCCTTTGATACCACGGGCATGGCCGAGGGCGTTTTCAACGCGCGCTCGCTCTTCGGGGGGCTGGGGATGGCCTTCCTGTCCGGCGTGGACGTGAACAGCCTGTCCGGAACCATTCCTGAAACAGTGTTCCTTATCTTCCAGATGACCTTTGCCATTATCACGCCGGCGCTCATGGTCGGCGCATTTGCCGAGAGAATGAAGTTCAGCGCGGTCATGATCTTCGCTGCATTATGGTTCACCTTTTCCTACCTTCCCATCTGCCACATGGCATGGGCAGGGAGCGGCGCCCTCTTTCACAACTGGGGGGTACTCGATTTCGCGGGAGGAACCGTCGTTCATATCAATGCCGGCATTGCCGCCCTCATCGCCTGCATCCTCGTAGGCAAGAGAAGCGGCCACGGCTCAACGGCCATGCTGCCCCATAATGTCCCCTTCACGCTTATCGGTACGGGAATGCTCTGGGTCGGGTGGTTCGGCTTCAACGCGGGCAGCGAACTTGCCGCCGACGGCACTGCCGGCATGGCCATGCTGGTGACCCAGATATCAACGGCCATGGGTGCACTGAGCTGGATGGCCGTGGAATGGCTGCGTTCCGGCAAACCTACAGCTGTGGGTATCGCAACAGGCGCCGTTGCCGGGCTCGTGGCAATCACGCCGGCATCGGGAACGGCGGGCCCCATGGGCGCCCTGCTCATCGGGTCCCTGTCAGGAACGTTCTGCTATTTCACGGCCACGTCCATGAAGCGGGCCCTGGGGTATGACGACAGCCTCGATGTCTTTGGCGTGCACGGGGTGGGCGGCATCGTGGGGGCTCTTATGACAGGCCTCTGCGCGGCGTCATTCATGGGCGGCGCCGGAATCAGCGCAGCGAGTGTGGGTGGTCAGGTCTGGGCCCAGCTGAAAAGCGTTATGGTTACGATTGCCTGGAGCGGCATTGTCTCTCTTGTTTCCCTGAAACTGATTGACGCTGCCATCGGACTGCGCGCCACGGAAGACGAGGAGGTCCAGGGGCTTGACCTGAGCCATCATGATGAGGCCGGGTACCGCCTCTGATCAGAGGGGTCCTGGCAAAGGAAGGTAAGGCATGAAAATGGTAACAGCAGTCATCAAGCACTTCAGGCTTGATGAGGTGAGAAAGGCCCTTACTGCTATCGGCATCCAGGGAATGACCGTGGTTGAAGTGAAGGGCTTCGGGAGGCAGAAGGGCCACCTTGAGGTATACCGCGGCGTGGAATACGAGGTGCAGTTCCTGCCCAAGATCAAAATCGAGGCCGCTGTCCCCGACGACAGACTGGACGAGGTACTCACGGCCATTCAGGACAGCGCCCGTACCGGCGAGATCGGAGACGGAAAGATATTCATCTATCCCCTTGAAGATGTTGTGCGCATCAGGACAGGGGAACGGGGTGAAGCCGCTCTTTAGGCTTCATCATGCATAAATTTCAGGGGAGGGTCGAAAAAAGTATTGTGCCTTACCATAGAACAGATATCTCCAGCAACAGGGATAATAGGACAGCGTGATTTGAAAACCTTATCAACATGCGGCACTACTTTCTTACACCGTTCATGGCTTTCAAGACTTTTTGAGAGCCTTCCCTGAAACGGATTTATGTTTATGCATCATCCAGTTTATGCAGACACAGAACGGCGCTACAGTTAATTGACAAATAATTTTCGGGCATATACTATGTCGATATCCGAGGGACCATGCCTGTTTTGATCGTGAAAAACACCGCCAGCGAAGGGCCGGGCACCATCGCTGATTTCCTGGCCCGGGAGGGGATTCCCTTCCGCCTGGTGGACTTCTCTGACTGCGCGTCAGATCCCGAGATCCCCGATATTAGAGAACATTCTCATCTCATTATCATGGGCGGGCCCATGGCTGTATACGATTCAGCGGGGATGCCCTTCCTGCACTATGAAGTGGCCATGATCAGGGCCTTTATCAGAAGCGGCAAACCGGTTCTGGGGGTATGCCTCGGGGCCCAGGTCCTCGCCCATTCGCTGAAAGCAGAGGTCTTTGCCGGCGGCAAAGAGGAAATCGGCTGGGACAGGGTGGACATAACGCCCGAGGGCATGGAAGACCCTGTTTTTTCCACCCTGGCAGTTGACGGTGCCCCTTGTGCCGAGGTGTTTCAGTGGCATGGAGACACCTTTGACCTACCGGCGAAGGCCGTCAGGCTCGCATCGTCCGGAACGTATCAGAATCAGGCTTTCCGCTACGGGGCCAATGCCTATGGACTACAGTTTCATATAGAGGTCACACCTCAGATCATTGAAGAATGGTTCGGAAAGGAGGAGGGAACACGCCTGCAGGAAATGATCCAGGAGGCCCGCAGAATATTCCCGGGATATCACCAGAGGGCTCTGCGTTTTTATGAGAAATTTTTCACGCCCCTGAAATGATACCGGGCCGGGTCAGCAGGCCCGGGTCAGCAGCGGCGCGTCTTTCCTGAAAACCACTACTACCGCAAAAGGAGGAGAATAATGAAACCACAGGACGTACTGAAAATGGCCCAGGAGAACAGGGCCGTGATGGCTAACTTCAAGTTCCTTGATTTTCCGGGGATCTGGCAGCACTTTGCCGTGCCCATCGATGAACTGAAGGAAGAGATATTCGAGGAGGGCCTCGGTTTCGACGGCTCTTCCATCAGGGGCTGGCAGGCGATCAACACGTCGGACATGCTCATAATCCCTGATCCTGCAACGGCATTTATGGATCCCTTCATGTCCCACCCCACCATCAGCATCATCTGTAACATCGTTGACCCCATCACCAAGGAATTCTACACCAGGGACCCCCGGTACATCGCCCAGAAGGCCGAGGCCTACCTGAAGTCAACGGGTATAGGGGACACAGCATACTTCGGGCCCGAGGCGGAGTTCTTCATCTTTGACGGGATTCGCTTTGACCAGAACGCCAACAGCGGATACTACTTTATTGAATCCACCGAGGGTATCTGGAACACGGGCCGCGAGGAAAACCCCAACCTGGGCTACAAGCCACGGCACAAGGAGGGCTACTTCCCGGTCCCGCCCACGGACAGCCTTGTTAACATGAGGACGGAAATGGTCATGGAAATGATCAAATGCGGCATCTACGTGGAGCGTGAGCACCACGAGGTTGCCACGGCAGGGCAGGCTGAAATCGACATGCGGTATGACTCCCTCGTCAGGATGGCCGACAAGAACATGCTCTTTAAATACATCATCAAGAACGTGGCCCGCAGGCACGGAAAGACCGTGACTTTTATGCCAAAGCCCCTGTTCGGCGACAATGGCTCGGGCATGCACGTTCATCAGAGCATCTGGAAGGACGGCAAACCCACCTTTGCCGGCAACGGCTATGCCGGGCTCAGCGAAACAGCCCTATTCTACGTGGGAGGCGTCCTGAAACACGCCAAGGCCCTTGCCGCAATCACCAATCCTACCACGAACTCATACAAACGGCTCACGCCGGGCTTTGAAGCGCCGGTCAATCTGGCCTATTCGGCACGAAACCGGTCCGCATCCATCAGGATTCCAACCTACTCTGCAAGTCCCAAGGCAAAAAGGGTCGAGGTCCGGTTCCCTGACCCCTCATGCAACACATACCTTGCCTTTGCAGCAATGCTCATGGCTGGACTGGATGGCATTGAAAACAAGTCAGATCCTGGAGAAGCACTGGACAAGGACCTCTATGACCTTCCTGCGGAAGAGCTGAAGGACATCCCCCAGATGCCGGGGAGCCTTGACGAGGCGCTGAATGCCCTTGAGGCAGACCATGCCTTCCTCATGAAAGGGAACGTCTTTACAGAAGATGCGATTATGAAGTGGATCGAGTACAAGAGGAAAAACGAGGTTGACGCCCTGAGACTGAGACCCCACCCCTACGAGTTCTTTCTGTACTACGACATTTAAAAGACACGGCTGTGCTTTGCTGCTTCATGCCCGGGCTGGCCTGCTCAGCCCGGGCTTTTCTGTCATTTCATCTTCAGAAGTAGTTAATTTTAATAAGGTACATTAACGTTACGATCTTGCACGCACCAAGGGGCGTCCTACAGATGCGTGACATGACACATCTCTGTGCGCGTACTATCGTGCCAGACATGAAATTAAAAGTGTCATTTCCTTCAAAATTAATACGTTAATTGAGGCATAAAACTTGCTAATAATGTAAATTAATTTGTCTATTATAATAAACAGTGCAAAGGAATAAAACATGGACAGGAAATACAGAATATTCTTCATATGCATTGTCCTCGTACTGTACTCCGCGGCATGTTTGAAAGACCGCGCTGGCGCTTCGACCGTAGAGTTTCCACTGGATGTGGAATACAGCGGCGGCAGCGGTTCAGAGGGATTAATGCCCTGGGCAACGGCAACCTTCGTAACCACTGGCTCCAAAAGGGTTACTCTGACAATGTCAGCAGAGAATCTCGTGAGCAGCGAGTTTATCAGCCTGTGGTATTTCAACTTTGACCCCATCCTTGACCCGACGCTCCTCATTTTCAGTCCCGTCGGCATACCGGGAGCAATGCCCAAAAGTATCAACACCGGCATGGACGCCTTCAAGGCAGGACCGGACAGGTTTTATGACATTGAGTTTTCTTTTCCCACCTCAGCGGGAAATTCCTCAAACCGGTTCACTGCCGGGGAAACCGTTGTCTATGACATCACCTATGCAGGCCCCGGGACTATAAGCACATCGTCCTTCGTCTTTGAAAGCCTCTCCGGAAAACAGGGATCCTTTCACTCCGCTGCCCATATCCAGAGCATCGGCACAGGCGGAAAGAGCGGATGGGTTGGCAACACGAGTGTCGTACCGGAACCGGTGAGCTCACTGCTTTTCCTCACAGGCGGGGCAGTGCTGGGATACGGAAAATACCGGAAAGCCAGATCAGCGTAACGTTCAGGGGGAGCTTTCAGATGGCCCCTTCGCCCCGCTCCCCTGTCCTGATCCTCACCACGTCCTCGAGGTTATAGATAAATATCTTTCCGTCACCAATCTCACCGGTCTTTGCAGCCCCTGATATGGCGGCAATGACCTCTTCCATTTTGTCATCGGGGACAACCACCTCGATTTTTATCTTCGGGAGAAAGGTCACTTCATACTCAACTCCCCGGTAGACTTCCATATGCCCCTTCTGCCTGCCAAAGCCCTTGACCTCAATCACGGTCATTCCCTGAACTCCCGTGTCTGTCAGTGCCTTTCGTACTTCATCAAGCCTGAAATGCTTGATGACCGCGGCAATCATCTTCCTGACATTTTCCTCCCCGTTTGATTATCCTAGTCTACGGATGCAGGCCTGCTGTATATTAGCATAAAACAACCCGTTTTCAGGCTCCGGACCAAAGGGATGCCAGAGATTTGGAGAAATGGAGAAATAGATCAATATATGCAAGCAGCAGATGCGGTGCGGGGGACAGGTCGTAATGCCACTGGACAGTGAAACGGAGAAAAAAATATGGGAGGCTGCCGCAACGACCTCTGACCCGGGCAGGGCCAGGCGGAACCTCCTGAGGTTCCTTGAACTCAATCCCGGACAGGGCCGCCTTATTCCTTCGCTGCCGCTCACGGCAAAGCTCTTCGCAGCCAGCCAGTTTCTGGCTAATTTCTGCATAGCCCGTCCTGCTGAGCTGCGGTCCGCTGTCATGGAAAGAGAAAAAAACATGAGCGCCCGCCTCCTCGCGACCCGTGCGCAGAAGGAGCTTGTCCTTGATGAAGACAGCGATCTCTCTTCCATGATGACCGCCCTGAGGCTTTTCAAGAAACGCTATCTCCTGAGGATTACCCTGCGGGATATAAGCGGCGACTCGGATATCCAGTCGGGCATGGACGAATTGACCGTCTTGGCCGAACAGATCATCTCAACAGCGCTTGCATGGTCTGTCCGGCTGAACGTGAGGAAGTTTGGCACACCTCCGGACAATGCCATGGCCCTCATCGCTCTGGGCAAACTCGGAGGGGAAGAACTCAACTACAGTTCGGACATTGACGTCATTGCCGTGTACAGGAGCGACGAGGGGCAGACATCGGGCATCCCCAATCCCTCAGGCGTGGTGTACAACAGGATCAGCACCCATGAGTTTTACTGCAAGACCGTTGAGCTCTTCGCGCGGATGCTGTCGTCCCAGACCGGAGACGGGATCGCCTACCGTGTTGATCTGAGGCTCCGGCCCCAGGGGCAGAAAGGGGACATCGCCCTGCCGCTGAAGGCATACCGCACCTACTATGAATCGTGGGGACGTACGTGGGAGAGGATAATGCTCATACGGGCCCGTCCCGTAGCCGGGGACGCAGGCCTCGGGCAGGCATTTATGGATACTATCACCCCCTTTGTATGGCGGGAGGCCCTGGACTTTTCCGAGATCGAGGAGATCCAGGGGCTGAAAAAGAAGATCGATTCCGCCTATGACCGCAATGACATCAAGAGGGGCTACGGCGGCATACGGGAAGTGGAGTTTTTTGTACAAACCTTTCAGCTTCTCTTCGGCGGGGCCCAGACATCGCTGCGCACCCACAGGATCCTGAATGCCATTCAGGCCCTCAAGTGGCTGAAAAAGGTCCCTGAAGAGGACCTTACGTCCCTCTGGGAGAACTACCTGTTTCTGCGTCGCCTTGAGCATTACCTCCAGATGAAGGAAGACCTCCAGACGCACACCCTTCCCGCCGCTGAAGAGCTGGAGCCCCTTGCTCAAAAGATGGGATTCTCAGATCAGGATCATTTTCTGGCGGACCTGCGCCTCAGGAGGATGCAGGTCAAGTCCATGTACAATTCCCTTCTCGGCACCCGCGAGGACGTGCAGAGCGAGGCGCTCAGCCTGCTTGAGGGCGGTATGAAGGACAGTGAGATATCGGGATACCTTTCCTTCAGGAAAGTGCATGAACCTGCCCAGGCCCTCCTCCGTGTAAAGAACATCGGAGAACATCTGGGTGTCTTCCGCACGCCCCAGGAGCGCGACCTCTCCCGGCAGGTCGTCCCTCTTATGATTGAAAACGCCCTCGCTTCATCCGACCCGGACAGGGCTCTGGCCGGCATCGAGAGCATGATTACATCATACGGCATCAGGCCGGCACACCTCACGGCATTTCTGGAGCAGCGGGAACTCATGTCCGGCGTTGTGCAGATTTTTTCCATGAGCCCCTACCTGTCCCGTATTTTCCTGAGCAATCACTTCTACCTTGACATGCTGATCGAGGAGTGGAGCATTGCCAAAAGCCTCCGGGCAATGGAGGACAAACTGAAGCGGATCGAAGCGGCCGGGGAGGACGTCAGCACCGTCCTTGCCCGGCACAGAAGGACTGAAGAGGTCCGCATTGGAATGCTGTGCCTCGTGAATATCCTGAAGTTCGAGGACCTTTTCCGGGGTCTGTCCCAGCTTGCCGAGGCAGTCATCAGGGCTGTCGTTGAAAAATCCGGATACCGGGGCCTTTCTGTCATCGCCCTGGGAAAACTGGGAGGACGGGAGATGACCTTCGGATCAGACCTGGACATTATATTCGTCTCCGAATCTGCGCAGGCGATGTCCCATGCAGAACGGATCATAAAGACACTTACGGCATATACGGATATGGGCATGCTCTACAGTGTGGACACGCGGCTCCGGCCCGATGGCTCCAGCGGGGCACTGGTCAACAACATCGAAGGCTACCGGAACTACTACACGGGGAAGGCACAGAGCTGGGAAATCCAGGCCCTTCTGAAGGCGCGGCCCGCCGGGGGCGACATGGCCCTTGGCCGTGCCTTTGCGGCCATGGCTCGGGACGTGGTCATCAAGCGGGGTCCCGCCATCGGTGGAGACGAAATTACGGCGATGAGGGAGCGCATCGTCAGGGAACTCTCCCGTGAGGCCGGGGGGATCGATATCAAGCTCGGGCCGGGAGGCCTCGGAGAAATCGAATTCTACACCCAGTCGCTGCAGCTTCGTCACGCAGCCTCATTTCCCGAGATTCTTGTCCAGAACACCGGTGCCGCGCTCCTGAGACTGGCCAAAAAAGACTTGCTTAGTGCGGACCGGAAGGATACACTGTATAATACGTACAGCTATTTGAGCAAACTCCAGACATTTCTGAGACTCAATGAGGCAGAAGTGCTGCCTGAAGAGGGAGCGCTAATGGTACGGGCGGCAAGATTCATGGGGTTTGATCCTCCCAGGGAGTTCGCACGGTATGTGCGGGGACTCAGGGAGGCAGTGACAACGGCGGTCTCGGGAGCATAACAATCAAGGAGGGCCACATGGCGGCGCATCAGAGAAAGACAAAGGAAGACGTCCTGAAGCTCGTGGACCAGCACAACGTGAAGTTCATCAGGTTCTGGTTCACCGATATTCTGGGACAGGTGAAGAGTTTTGCCGTGACAAGTGAGGAGCTGGAAACGGCCTTTGACGAAGGCATGGGCTTTGACGGCTCATCGATCAAGGGCTATGCCCGGATCGATGAGAGCGATATGATTGCCAGGCCTGATCCATCAACCTTCCAGCTGATCCCCTGGAGACCAAAGGAAAAGGCCGTGGCGCGGATGTTCTGCGACATCCTGAATCCCGACGGCACCCCCTATGAAGGAGACCCGCGGTACGCCCTCAAGCGAAACCTCGCGCGCCTCAAACAATATGGCTATACCTTTTATCTCGGGCCGGAACTGGAGTTTTTCTATTTCAAAAACTCCAAGGGCACGGAAGTCCTCGACGAGGGAGGATACTTCGACCTCACCACGCTTGACGCCGCGAGCGACCTGAGACGGGAAACGGTCTTAACCCTGGAAGAGATGGGGATCAAGGTGGAGTACTCCCACCATGAAGTGGCCCCCTCGCAGCATGAGATCGACCTGCGCTATGCCGAGGCCCTGGAGATGGCCGACAACGTAATGACCTACCGTATTGTGGTAAAGGAGGTGGCCACCAAGTACGGGTTTTACGCCAGCTTCATGCCCAAACCCATTTACGGTCAGAACGGCAGCGGCATGCACACGCACCAGTCCCTGTTTAAGGACGGGAAAAATGCCTTCTACGACGCCAATGATAAATACTACCTTTCTGACATCGCGAAAAAATACATCGCGGGAATACTGAAGCACGCACCGGAAATTACGGCCGTGGCCAACCAGTGGGTCAACTCGTACAAGAGGCTTGTCCCCGGATATGAGGCCCCTGTTTATATGGCATGGGCACGGAGAAACCGGTCCGCCCTTGTGAGGGTCCCCCTGTACAAGCCCGGCAAGGAACAGGCAACGAGGATCGAGCTCCGCTCCCCTGACCCGGCCTGCAACCCCTATCT
>CP070788.1:1778382-1789142 GCA_020346765.1 Nitrospiraceae bacterium | reverse complement strand
AGATCGTAATTTCCATGCCATTGTGTGTAGTCCGGCGCCTGCATGGACGCGGCATGACGGACGCGGCGTCCTTCATGGTGCCAGAGCTCAAACCAGGTGTAGTCGATCTTCTGGGAGAACATGGCATACTCATCCCCATGCACCGCCTTGAGGACTTCCGTTGCCTTTTTGTAGAGACGCTCTCCCGGCTTTGCCCACTTTTCGCTGTAAAGTTGAAGCTGTGCTTCATACTGCGTGTAAAATGCTTCAACAAATTGTTCGCTGTGACAGGCAACACACACCTTCACCATGTTCACTTTCCGCATGTCACCGGTGACAGCGCCTGAGGCCAGGCCCCATTTCACGTCCGATTCATGGGCGAGCTTCAGCTGGGGCGGGCGGTTATTCCACTTTATCCGGAGGCCCACATTATGGGTGACCGGCATGTCCGATGTGGCTGACATGTGGCACGTGGCGCACGTGGGTGCGGCAAAGTAGTCTTCACCAACCACCCACTTGGCGGAACGGAGGTTCATCTTTTCCTTGTTGGCATAGTAGTTAATCCCGTGCTTGGACTCCTGATAGATCTCGATCTGAGGATGGTCAGGCCCCATGTGGCACTTGCCACAGTTCTCCGGCTGCCGGGCCTGGGCCACGGAAAATTCATGGCGCTGATGGCATGCGGTGCAGCTGCCCTCTGTTCCATCGGGGTTTACCCTTCCCATACCCGTGTTCGGCCATGTGGCAGGGTCAAGCTTGCCCCCCTTGTTCACCTTCACGACCGAGCCGTGGCACTGCCAGCAGCCGTTTACGGCAGCGGCTGAAATGCCATCGGGAAAACCCTCGGTCTTCATCGCGCTATTGCCTTCAACGACCTCTGCCAGCTCATTGTCAAGGGAACCCATAATGCGGCCTGCCTTGGCATGATGGGAATTGACAAACTCATCAACCTCCTTCTCATGGCATTTCCCGCAGTCCTTCGGTGACACAATGACTGCAATCTGGTAGCCTTCATGGTCAAAGGCATCAACATCGCCCTTTTCAGCTTCATGACATTCAAAGCAGCCGATGTTGGCGCGGAAGTGCTTGCTGTATCCCCACTGCTGGTAAATGTTGACGGTCAGGTCCTTGTGGCAGCCGATGCATTCCTGGCTTGCCTTTGAAAGCTCCTTGGGCATGTTCACTTTTGTCAGGCCGTAGACAGAGCTCCCGGCCAGCAGCAAACAGGCTGCAATCATTATTCCTGTCAATCCTTTCATGATATTCCTCCTTCTCATGATCTACGAATGTCTCCCCTTCCCCGGAAGAGTTATGATATGTCCTTCTCTGACAGCCGTTACCTCCTCTCTCGTCACTGCAGACGGTATTATGCTCCCTCCTTTCTGCTGCGGGGGCTCTTTTCCCCGGCATCCTTCCCCTGCCTTAACAGGCCGGATACATATGAAAACCATACACGGTATTTCTGTTAATGTGCTGTTAATCTAGGTAAAGAAAAGGTTAAATTTTCCTGCACCACACCTTAATCACGGGGCCTGATATCATTACCGCGGCTCTTCCCGGCGTGCGGCGCGCCGGTCTTCTTCAAGGCTGTAGTACGTAACATGGACATGGCGCACTCCCGCAATCTCCTTCAGGGAGCATATCTGCCGTTCAACGCCTTCAAGGGAGGAGCCTCTGAGAACAAAAAAGAAACGGTCTGCCTCAGGGTCTTCAACCTCAACCCCTTTTTTCCTTACTTCGTCGGCAATCTTCTCGACAAGGGATATATCATCCGCCTTGACAATGCCTCCTGCTATGACCATTGATCCTCTCCGCTCCTGCTGCCTGCATGCCACCACTATCAGAAGCAAGGCCTTTCAGTCTTGGGCACCGCCCTTCTCCGGGATACGCCGGCACAAGGCTTACCCCCATTTATATCAGAGTTCTCCGTTAATGTGCTGTTAATATGTGTAAAGAAAATGTAAATCCGGGGAGAAAAAAGGCAGGCCTAAACCGCGTACCGGGGTTAATCCATGAAACGGTATCCTGCACCCGGCACAGTGATGATGTACTCGGGAGAGGAAGGGTCCTTCTCTATTTTCTGCCTGAGGTGCTGTATGTGGACGTCAATAACCCTGCTCCAAGAGTAAATCTGCGACCCTTTCCACAACTGCTTCCTGATGGTCTCCCTGCTCACCGCCTCCCCTCGATGGTTTACAAAAAAGCACAGCAGGTCATATTCCTTCGGCGTGAGGTCAATAGTCCTGCCGGCACGAGAGACGATCCGTTTCCTGAAGTCAACCTTGAGCTTGCCGATCATAATCTTGTCTTCCGCTGCCGGCGGCGTTGTCCTCCGGAGACAGGCCCTGATCCGTGCCACAAGTTCCAGGGTCTCGAAGGGCTTGACCACATAATCATCGGCGCCGCTTTCAAGGCCAAAGACCTTCTCAGACACCTTGTCCTTTGCCGTCAGCATGATCACAGGTACCGAGGGCATCTCCGTTCTTAGCTGGCGGCAGATCTCCATGCCGTCTCCGTCAGGCAGCATGACATCAAGAAGTACGAGATCAGGCAGACGTGACTGAAGCAGTTCCCGGGCCCCTGCCCAGTTCTCCGCTGTCATCACATCATAGCCGTGCAGCTCCAGGTTTGCCTTGAGAACCTTCAGAATGTCCCTGTCATCATCCACGGCAAGTATCCGGTTTTTCATGATAAATTTCCTCCTTGCCTCTTTGATCTCATCACCGGGTGAGGGAATATCAAAAGAAGGTACCATCATATGAGCATAGTTATTTTTTCATACCACAGAACAGAATGATTTTTCAAAATTACTCGGAAACGGCCAGTGTCCATCGGGCCTCTCTCTGGGCTGACAGGAATGAGTAAACATGCTGGTGCATTCTCCCGATGACTCATATTCATAGCTTATCCAGGGCAAGTCTCCTGCCCGGTCAGACAGCCTTTTTTCGTCAGTGTAAAACAGATTGCACCTCCCCGGGACACACCGTCCATGACCTCAATGGTTCCGCCGTGCGCCTCGATAATGCCTTTGCTGATGGCAAGGCCAAGTCCGGTTCCGGGCCTCCTGCCCATGGTATAGAACTTATCAAATACTTTTTCGCGGACATCCCCGGGTATTCCCGGCCCTTCGTCCCTGAGCACTACGGAGACATGGTCTGCCCCTTCCGTCACCGTAATGTCTATCTCCGCGTTGTCGGGGCTGAAGTTTATCGAGTTTGATATGAGGTTGATCAGGACCTGCCCTATCCGGTCCGGGTCAGCATGGACAAGGACACGCGGGCTTGCCTTGATCTTGAAGATAATATTCCTCTGGTCTGTCAGGGAATGAAAACTGACCGCCACCTCCTTTATCAGCGAAAGGAGGTCCACGTTCGTACAGTGCAGGTCGAACATCCCTGATTCAATACGTTCAAGGTCAAGGCAGTCATTGACCATACGGATCAACCTGTCTGCGTTCTTCCTGATCACCTCGAGAAACTCCATGATGTCACCCCTGTCCATCGAGTCTCCGGTAATAGCAGGCACTTTCGCCGACAGATAGTCCATGGCCCCCCTGATCGACGTCATGGGAGTCCTCAGTTCATGGGATATCTTTGCGATAAAATCTGATTTCTTCTCGTTCAGCTCTGTCAGCCTCCTGTTGGCCCGCTCAAGACTGGCCGTGGCCTCTTTTACCCGTGTCTCAAGTTCTGCATGGTATGCCGTCAGGGTCCTGGACATCTCCACAAAAGAATCCCCCAGTACTTCCAGTTCGTCCCCGGTTCTGATGATTGCAGTGGAGGACTGCCTTCCCCGGGAGAATTCATCAATCGATGACTTGAGCCGGTGTACGGGGCGCAGGACAAGCTCCTTCATCATGATGTAGAGGACAAGCATGAGCATCCCGATCGTCGCGGCGCTCAGAAGTACCAGGCCCTTCCTCCCGGCACCGATCATCTCCCGGGCACGGTCCATGGGAATCGTCACGCTGATCGCTCCCCTGACATCACCGATTTTGTATCCCTGATGGCTGTGGCAGGGAAGGCAGGGCTTCTCGAGATAGAGAGGGGCGATGTACCGGTAAAAATGGCCTGATTCAATCTGTTCAACCCGGGCAAGCTCCTGTACCGATCCTGACTCAAAGGCTGTAAGGGCCGTCCGTTCGAACGCATCGGGAGCATTGGCGGGGTTGATGAGCCTGAGACTCGTAATATTGAACCAGTACAGCCCTTTTTCCTTGGCATACCGCGAAAGCTCCTTCGTCACCATGGCAGGAGACTGCCTGACATATTTTCTCCCGCTCATGTCCATGATCTCCGGATCGGGCAGGTAGGGGTTCGGTTCGCCTTCTGCCGTCATTTCCACAAAGATGCCGCCGTGGTCGGCAATCCATTTCCTGGTCAGGACGATCTGCCTGAAAAGGGCCCTCGCCTGCTGGTCAATCTGTTCCAGCACCAGCTTCTTGTGGTAGGCATCGATAAAGAATAGGGACCCTGCCATGGTGACAACCAGAACAACGGCAACACCTATGACAAACTTCATGCTGAGACTCAGCCTGACTGCCCTGAATCCCGAAAGAAAGGTCCTGAGCGCCTTCATAGTCCGGTTCCCCTGCACCGCCTCCTGTCAATGAAATTGTAAATCCCCTGATCTCTCAAGTCAAACGCCGGGCACGTATCCCCGGCTCAGAGGCGCATATTGTCCCCTTGGTTCCATTTTATTTTTTTATAACGGTATAATCCCCCTATCGTATCGAGGGCATCAATATTACAATTACCCCATGTATTACAACTCCGCGTCCTCATCACCGAGGAATTTACTGTTTCTTTACAGACATTAACCACTCATTTACAGGAATCACTGCTATCCTTGAAAAAGGTTCCGCTAATATGCAGCGCATTATAAAACACAAATCACCTGCCCAGCCCTGTTTAATGACTCATGCCCGCATCAGTTGTGCATCCCCTTCCGCCGCGCTGCGGCGCGCCTTTTCTCCCCTTGCCTGCATGGCACGAATCGTTTGCTATGGTGCTCAGTATGAAATAACACCCTTACTCCAAAGGAGGCAACCATGTTATTTTCCAGACGGCAGTTCCTCAAAACAACGGCAGCCGTAAGTGCTGCAACAGCTATCGGCATGAACGTGCCCGATGAAATGAAGGCCATAGCCCAGGAAACAGAGGCCGGTTGGCGCTGGGACAAGTCTGTATGCAGATTTTGCGGAACGGGCTGCGGGATCATGATTGCCACAAAGGACGACATGATCGTCGCAGTAAAGGGCGATCCCCTTGCGCCGGTGAACATGGGGCTCAACTGCATCAAGGGGTACTTCAACGCCAAAATCATGTATGGGGCAGACAGGCTCACCGAACCCCTCCTGCGCCTCAATGACAAGGGCGAGTTCGACAAGAAGGGGAAGTTCAGGCCCGTCACTTGGGACAGGGCCTTTGATGAAATGTCTAAACAGTTCAAAAAGCATTATTCAGAGCTGGGCCCCACAGGAGTCGCCATCTTCGGGTCAGGACAGTACACGATTATGGAAGGAATTGCATCAGTTAAGCTGGTCAAGGGTGGATTCAGAAGTAATAATATAGATCCAAATGCCCGCCACTGCATGGCGAGCGCCGTGGTGGGCTTTATCCAGACCTTCGGCATCGATGAACCGGCTGGCAACTATGATGACATGCACTACGCCGACTCTATTGTGCTGTGGGGAGCAAACATGTCCGAGATGCACCCGGTTCTCTGGTCAAAGATTACGGACAGAAAACTGAGCAAGCCCGAATGGGTGAAAGTGGTCAACCTTTCAACCTACCGGAACCGCTGTTCAGGACTTGCAGACCTGGAGATCATATTCAAGCCCAATACGGACCTGGCGATTCTTAATTATATTGCCCGGGAGATCGTCTACAGCCGGCCTGATGCCATTGACTGGGACTTCGTAAAGAACAACTGCATCTTTGCTACGGGACCCGTGGATATCGGCTATGGCATGCGCGACAATGCCGCCCACCCGAAATTCAAGGATAGCGAGAAGGACACCGTGGCCAGGGAAACGTCCAAAGTCATTTCCGCGGCAGAGGCCCATGCCATGAGTTCCCTTGGACTCAAAACTGGGGATACCATGGAGATGAAGAATACAAAGGCGCCGGTGAAGCACTGGGCAATCAGCTTTGATGACTTCAAGAAGGGCCTTGATCCGTACACCCTCGATTTCGTGGCCCCCCTTGCCAAGGGAGATCCTGATGAGTCCCTCGATGATTTCAAGAGAAAGCTGGTGCAGCTCGTGGATTATTATGCAGACAAGGGCAGAAAGGCCGTCAGTTTCTGGACCATGGGATTCAACCAGCACGTACGGGGCTCGTGGGTCAATGAACAGATATACATGGTCCACCTCCTCCTCGGGAAGCAGTCCCAGCCAGGCAACGGCGCCTTCAGCCTCACCGGTCAGCCAAGCGCATGCGGCACGGCCAGAGAAGTGGGAACCTTTGCACACCGGCTCCCTGCCGACATGGTGGTAAACAACCCGGACCACCGGAAAAAATCTGAACAGCTCTGGAAACTCCCTGAAGGAACCCTCAATCCGGTAGTCGGTTCTCATTATACAAAGATCATGAGAGACCTTGAGGACGGAAAGATAAAATGGGCTTGGGTGCAGGTCAATAACCCCTGGCAAAATACGGCCAACGCGAATCACTGGATCACCGCGGCCCGTGAAATGGACAACTTCATCGTTGTGTCCGAGGCCTACCCCGGCATATCGGCAAAGGTTGCGGACCTTATCCTTCCCAGCGCCATGATCTTTGAGAAATGGGGCGCCTACGGCAATGCCGAACGGAGGACCCAGCACTGGAGGCAGCAGGTCACACCCGTGGGAAAGGCAATGTCCGACACGTGGCAGCTCGTCGAGTTTTCAAAGAAGTTCACCCTTGCCGATGTGTGGAAGGAGCACAAAATCAATGATGAGGTCACGCTGCCCGATGTAATAGGACGAGCGAAGGCCATGGGATACAAGGACACGGACACGCTGTATGAGGTCCTTTTTGCAAATAAGGAGGCCAAGTCATTCACATGGCCTGACCCCATAGGAACGGGCTTTATCAACTCTGAAGCTGCGGGAGACAGGCGCGATGTCGAAGGATTCAAGGGCTATGGTTTCTTTATCCAGAAATATCTCTGGGAAGAATACAGGCAGTTCGGCATTGGCAACGGCCATGACCTTGCGGACTTCGACACCTATCACGGCGTGCGGGGACTGAAGTGGCCCGTGGTCGACGGGAAAGAAACGGAATGGCGGTTCAATGCCGAATACGATCCCTACGCAAAGGCCGCAAATCACGGAAAATTCGCCTTCTACGGGAAGGCCCTGAAGGAAATCCCCCAAGGGGACCTCTTTGGACCCAAGGGGACAGAAAAGGTCAATCTCCCGAACAAGGCAAAGATCTTCCTGCGCCACTATGCCGAGCCAGCTGAAATGCCCGACAGTACCTATCCGCTCTGGCTCTGCACGGGCAGGGTGCTCGAACACTGGCACAGCGGGACCATGACAATGCGTGTGCCTGAGTTGTTCAGGGCAGTGCCCGAGGCCCTGTGCTTCATGAACCCCGGCGACGCGTCAGCCGGCGGATTCAAGGACGGTGACCTCCTGTGGATCGAATCACGAAGGGGGAAGGTGAAGGCCAGGGTCGAGACGAGGGGCAGGAACAATCCGCCCCGGGGGACGGTCTTTGTGCCATGGTTTGATGAGAGGGTAATGATCAACAAGGTCACCCTTGATGCAACGTGCCCCATGTCAAAGGAAACGGATTTCAAGAAGTGTGCTGTGAAGGTGTATAAGGCATAAAGACAGATACCAGATGCCGGATACCAGACTCCGGCGATCTGGCATCTGGAACCCAGACAATCAGGATCAAGGGTGAACATGGTTACATGGCAAACAATAAACGTAACGGTAATGAGGCAGCTATGCCTGAACGAAGAGAGTTTCTCCTCAAGTCGATAAAGAGCCTGGGACTGGCCGCCGCAGGGGGCCTGGTCTGGAGCGGCTTTATCAGGGAGGGGCGGTCAGCACCTCTGGTGCTGCGGCCTCCCGGCGCAGTGTCTGAAAAACAGTTCATCGCCTCGTGCATCAAGTGCGGCATGTGTGTCGAGGCCTGCCCCTATGAAGCTCTTGTACTCGCCGCTCCGGGATCAGGCAGGCCCGTGGGAACACCCTACTTCGTCCCGAGAAATATTCCCTGTTACATGTGCAAGGACATTCCCTGCGTGCCTGCATGCCCGACGGGATCACTTGACAGTACCCTGGTCAGCGGAAAGGACGAGGAAGGCAACCTAAAGCTCAATATCGATCTCGCGAAGATGGGGCTTGCCATAATCGACAGGGAAACATGTATCGCGTACGCAGGGATTCAGTGTGACGCCTGCTACCGGGTGTGCCCCCTCATAGACCAGGCCATTTCCGTGGAGTACCTGAGAAACACCCGGACCGGCAAGCATGCCATCGGGGCCCCGGTTGTCCACAGCGAATTCTGCACGGGATGCGGGCTTTGTGAAAAGGCATGCATTACGAGAAAGGCATCCATCTTCGTGCTGCCCAGAGACATCGCCATGGGTGAGCTTGGCGAGCACTACATCAAGGGCTGGGACAAGAGTGATGAGGAACGAATCAAGGACGGCGAGGACAGGGTGACGACAACGCCGAGGAGCGAGAAGGCTCCCGTTGATTACCTGAACGAAGAAAAATTCTAGGGCAAAATGAATATGCAACAGTATAAATACCAGATACCGCGGCGGCTGACCCAGACGGGGATCCTCCTTCTTTTTTTCGCCGGCAACGCATACGGCTGGAACGTACTCAGGGGAAACCTGAGTTCCGCGCGGGTGCTGGATATCCTGCCCCTCTCTGACCCTTTTGCCGTGCTCCAGGGTATCTCCGCGGGAGCCGCGCTCACTGCCGACGCCCTGACCGGTGCCCTGATTATCTTTGTTCTCTACGCCCTGATGGGAGGCCGGGTGTTCTGCGGATGGGTATGCCCGGTGAATATGGTGACTGATCTGGCAAACAGGCTGAGACGGTCTTTCGGCATATCCGGAACAGAATCACAGGGGCTCAGCAGGCAGGCGCGATACTGGGTACTGGGAACAGCCCTTGTGCTCTCTGCCCTGCTCGGCGTTGCAGCCTTTGAATGGATCAGCCCTATCGGGATGCTCCACCGGGGCATCATTTACGGCTTTGGATTCGGGTGGACCTTCGTCCTCGCCGTGTTTCTCTTTGATCTTTTTGCCGTGCGGAACGGATTCTGCGGGTACCTCTGCCCTCTCGGAGGCTTTTACTCCCTCATCGGACGTTACGGATTCCTCCGTGTCAGATATGAGAAAGAGAAATGCACCCTCTGCATGAAATGCATTGATATCTGTCCGGAAAAGCAGGTCCTCCATATGGTGGGCAGGCAAAGCGGAGCGGTGCTCTCGGGAGAATGCGTTAACTGCGGCAGATGTGTTGAGGTCTGCCCTGACAATGCGGTGAAATTCAGCAGCATTTACAGGAAATAGCAATAACACATAACAAGGAGGGAACGATGATGCTAAGGAGCAGAAAATTCATGGCAGCGGGTGTTCTCATGGTAGGGCTTATGCTGGTGGCAGCCTTTGCCCATTGCGCATCAACAGATATCAGCGGGCCAAAAACGTACAGTGACGAGGAGCTGGGCATCAGGAAAGAGCCGCTCTCAGATGAACAGACCACCTACCCTGCTCATGGTGAGCCCCTCAAGCAGGAACCGGGAGCAAGCACACGTTTTGAGCGGTCCTTTGAAAACAGTCCGCCCCTGATCCCCCACGATATTACCGGCATGCTGCCTCTTGCCCAGAAAGGAAACGTCTGCCTGGACTGCCATATGCCAGCCGAAGCGGTCACCATGGGAGCGACTCCTCTTCCCAAATCGCACTTTGTCGATATGGATACCGGAAAGGATCTTGACGGAAAACTGGACGGTGACCGTTTCAACTGCATGCAATGCCATGTGATCCAGACCGCGATTTCTCCACCTGTTGCAAATTACTTCAGGGGTGAGTTCCGTGACGTGGAGGGACACTTCCGGTCCAATCTGATGCAAATTCTCAATGAAGGCGTGAGCGCTGATTAACAGGAAGGAAATCTTTAATGAACATATCGAGCATTGTCGTGAGAACATCGAGGGATCGCCTCAATGATGTCATAGACAGGATCAAGGGCGTGCCCGGCTGCGAAGTCCACCTTCATGACCATGAGGGACGGATTGTCATTACCATCGAAGGAGAAAGTACCGACAGCCACATGAAGAGGCTGAAGGACATTCAGGACATCCCATATGTGTACAGCGCGAACCTGGCCTATTCCTATTGCGGAAAAGATCCGACCCTGGCCGAGGACCGGATAGAGTCCTGACCTGTTCTTTTTATTCAGTACCCTGTGCAGTGCATCCTGGGGTCAGAGAACGTAGAGCAGGTTTTCCACAAAATCAATATAGGACTGGGGAGGGTTTTGCAGCGTCACCCCCATGCCCAGGCATCCTCCGTTTATCATTGTGCGACGGACAAGCGTACCGGGGACATGAAGCATGCTGTCGTTAACGGGAATGGCTATTCTGAATTGGCCGGTGACATCACCCGGGGATTGATCAGTGGTGATATACATGCCGTTTTCTGATATGTTCGTGACTGTTCCCGCATATTCCCTTCCGCCAGCCTCCAGCCACACCTTCATCCGGATGGGAATCCTCCATGTGCCCCGCCTTGCCATCACCAGATCTCCTCGTTCCTTC
>CP070788.1:1772673-1778282 GCA_020346765.1 Nitrospiraceae bacterium | reverse complement strand
GCCGGTGCTCAGCGACGAGTACTATGACGAGGAGCCGGCAGAGGTCAACGAGCACTTACTCAAGAGCGTTGAGGAGCTTGAGCTCTCGGTCCGGTCCTATAACTGCCTGAAGAATGCGAACATCCGTACCCTTGCGGACCTCGTACAGAAGACCGAGCAGGAAATGCTCAGGACGAAGAATTTCGGCCGGAAATCGCTCAACGAGATCAAGGAGATCATGGAAGTCATGGGTCTGCACTTCAACATGCGGGTAGACACGGACGAACTGGAAAAAATGGCCGCGAAGAAGAGGATCCAAAATGCGACATAAAGTGGCGGGGAGAGGGCTGGGAAGAAACACAAACCACAGAAAGGCCCTGTTAAGAAACTTGGTGACGGCCCTCTTCGACCATCTCAAGATTGAGACCACTGTTGCCAAGGCCAAGGAAGCAAGAAAGCTGGCCGAGAAAGTCATAACGCTTGCGAGAAAGGGCGACCTTGCGGCACGACGGCTAGCCCTGAGTCATATTCCCAACAAAGATATGGTGAGGAAGCTGTTCATAGAGGTGGCACCTAAAATTGAACGGACGAGCGGCTATCTCCGCGTGGTCAAGACCCGGTTCCGCTCTGGTGATAATTCTGACATGGCAATTCTTGAATTTGTCGACTATGATGTGCTGAAGGGTGCGGTGGCTGCCCCAAAGGCTGAAACAGAGGAAAAGCCGAAAAAGAAAAAGGCGAAGGAGCCGAAAGCGCCCAAAGCTGAGAAGGCTTCAAAAACGGCCAAACCGAAAAGAACCGCAAAGGCTGCAGAGGAAAAGGACAAGGACAAAAAATAGCCCCGCCATAGTGATTACAGATAAAAAAAGCGCCCAGAAATCAGGGCGTTTTTTTTTATGAAATGTACAATAATACCCCGCCGTCTCTGCTGTGGGGTTCCCTTCTCCTGCTCCCTGATGATCGCATGTATAAACCGGTCCGGCCTCATGGGTGTTCCCGGTTTGTCTCCCTGAGCAAATCCGCCCTGAATCACGACGGTGCGTGGGAAAGCCTATGAGAAAAATTTATATTCATAACAGCATTATTAACTGGACAGGATGAGGGAAACATGATATAAAATCTTCAAAAGAAGTGACCGGTGATACCTGTATCGATTAGCATGCGCCGTGCAGGCCTTTTCAGACAGGCAAACCGCATGTCGTCACATGGCTGCTTCAGCAGGCAGGTGTATAGGAAAAGGAGGGAGTGATGATATCTTTTCTGCTCGGAATTTTTATCGGTTCTGTTGCCGGCATGCTGATCATGACGCTCTTTATCGCCGGTAAACAGGAAGAAGACCGGCGGGTGAGTATCCTTCCGAAGCATTAAGCCTCTGCATACTGCCCAAAGACGATTCGCTGCTGTTTCGCTGGACCTTCAGGGTAAAGACAGGTCTACATTCCCTCGTTCAGAGCACCCATAACCCTGAACTTCCTGTACCTCTCCTCAAGAACCTGATCAGTCGATCGTTCCGAAAGTTCGTCGAGATGACGCTTCAGGGCTGCACCCAGGGCCCGGGCTGTTTCAGCCTGGTTCCGGTGGGCGCCGCCAAGCGGTTCAGGGATGATATCATCGATGACACTCAGCTGGAGCAAGTCCTGCGCGGTTAGTTTCAGGGCCTCTGACGCATTTTCATATTCCTTCCGGCCAATAGAGGCGCCGTCTTTCTGCCACAGGATTGCAGCACACCCTTCAGGCGATATGACGGAATAGACCGAGTGCTCCAGCATAAGCACCCTGTCTGCAACAGCGAGGGCCAGGGCTCCTCCGCTTCCGCCCTCGCCGATGACCACAGATACGATAGGGGTCTTCAGGCAGAACATGTCCTGGAGGTTCCGGGCAATGGCCTCGGCCTGTCCCCGCTCTTCGGCCCCCAAGCCCGGATAGGCGCCGGGCGTGTCAATGAGGGTGATGATCGGACGCCGGAAGCGCTCGGCGAGACGCATAATACGCAGGGCCTTGCGGTATCCTTCAGGGTGGGGCTGGCCGAAATTCCGCTCTATCCTCTCCTTTGTGGTCCTTCCCTTTTGATGCCCGATAAGGGCGACAGGCCGTTTTTCGAAGAGCGCAAAACCGGTAACAATGGCCGGGTCATCGGCAAAGCGCCGGTCTCCGTGCAGTTCAACAAAGTCCTCCATCAGGATGTCTACATAATCAAGGGTGTAGGGCCGTTCGGGGTGACGGGCGATGAGTGTCCTCTGCCAGGGCGTTATCTTGGAGAAAATATCGGCCCGCAGGTCCCGTGCCTTCTTTTCGAGCTTTTTGATTTCAGAGGTAATGTTCATGTCCCGGCCGTCGGCAAGGCGCCGAAGCTCTTCGATCTTGTCTTCAAGCTCCGCAACAGGACGTTCAAAATCTAGGTAGTAATGCATGGCCGCTCCCGCTTACCCCTGGCTGGTCCAGGGCGCTCCGTTCAATACAGCCCGTTCCTTGCCCAGGAGGCCCTCCACTTCTGTCAGCATCTCGTCCGAGGGTAAGACGTGCCGGTTTGTGGAAAGCACTGTCTCCCAGTTTTTTGGAGATATTATCTTCAGGTATACACGGTGGTCGCCGGAGTGGCGGGCCAGGATTTTTTCCAGCTCAGGCAGGGTCTCTGTGGCTGTGTCGTTAAGCATGGTCAGCGTGAGAGACTTGAGCCTCCGGTCTTTGCCCGTGGATGGCCGGGTTTTTGCGCTGCCGGGACCAGACTTCCGCACAGCACGCTGCTTTTTAATCTGGTCGCTGTCGTTTATCAGCACGATCTGCCGTGCCACGATTTTTATTCCCTTGTCGGTCTTGTCGATGTACCCGGCGATAATTACGGGTGAGTCCTGGGCTATAATGTCCTGGGACTGCTGGTAGACATCGGGAAATGCGATGACCTCAACCGTGCCGTATATGTCCTCCAGGGTGACATAGGCCATAAGGTCACCGGTCTTTTTGGTCTGGATCTTCTTGACTTCCCTGACGATTCCGCCAAGGTTCACCTCCTGCTTCTCCTCCAGGTCCTGGAGCTCTGCTGTTGGTACGACCCCGAGACCGTCCAGTTTCTCCCGGAACTTGTTCAGGGGATGACCCGTTATGTAGAATCCGAGGGCCTCTTTTTCCATGGCGAGGAGCTTTGACTCGCTCCACTCTTCAACAAGGGGCAAACGCTCGGCCGGCGGCTCATTGCTGCTGCCGAACATGCTTTCCTGGCCCATGGTTTTTTCACGCTGATACCTGAGGGCGGCCTCCATGACCTCGGGCAGCCCCTCTATGAGCCGGGCCCGTTTTCCCATGGAATCCATTGCTCCGGCCTTGATCAGGCTTTCCAAGACTTTTTTGTTGACACGACGGGAGTCCATCCTGCTGCAGAAATCAGTAAAGGAGCGGAACAGACTGTCCTTCCGGGCCTCCAGAATGGCGTCAATGGCCGAGCCCCCCACACCCTTGACTGCCTCAAGTCCGAAACGGATTGAGTTGCCGGATACCCTGAACTCACGACCGCTTTCATTGATGTCAGGGGGAAGGATCTCAATACCCATGTCCTTGCACTCATTTATAAAGAGAACGACTTTAGCCGTATTGTCCATATCCGCGCTGAGCGAGGCCGCCATGAACGCCACAGGCTCGTGGGCCTTCAGGTATGCCGTCTGGTAGGCGATGTAGGCATAGGCCGCCGAGTGAGACTTGTTGAAGCCGTACTGGGCGAACTGGAGAATAAGATTGTAAAGGGTAGCTGCCTTCTTCTCCGAGACCCCGTTGCCCTTAAGCCCATCGATAAAGATATTTTTCATCTTCTCCATCTCATCGGGGTTTTTCCCTCCCATGGCCTTTCTCAGGATATCGGCCTGGGCAAGGCTGAAGTTCGCCATCTTGTGGGCAATCTCCATGACCTGCTCCTGGTAGAGGATGATACCGTGGGTCTCCCTGAGGATCTCGTCCAGCTTCGGAAGGCCCAGCTTTGTCAGAGAACCCGTTGACTTTGCAGGCGCTGTTCCGCTGTTTTTCCGCTGGATGAACTCATCAACCATGCCGCTTCCCAGGGGCCCCGGCCGGTACAGGGCCACGAGGGCTATCATGTCTTCAAAGACTTCGGGCCTCATGCGGCTCAGGAGGTCCTTCATGCCCGAACTTTCCAGCTGGAACACGCCCGCAGTCCTTGCGTTACAGAGAAGATCAAAGGTGTCCCGGTCATCAAGGGGAATGCAGCGGGCTGAAAAGGAAGTGAACGTGTTACCGTGCTGCTCCCACAGAGCCTCGTTGATGATCTTCTCCGCCTTGTCAATGATGGTTAGTGTCTTGAGCCCCAGGAAGTCAAACTTCAGGAGGCCGATCTTTTTGATGGCGTCCATGTCGAACTGGGTCACGATCGCCTCGTCGTTGGGAGCCTTGTACAAGGGCAGAAAGTCCGTGAGGGGTTCCGGTGAGATTACGATTCCCGCGGCGTGCGTTGAGGCGTGCCGGGAAATGCCTTCAAGGCGCTGGGCAACATCGATCAGTTCCCTGATCTCGGTGCTGGTCTCGTAAAGCTCCCGGAGCTTTGGCTCTTTTTCAAGGGCCATGCTCAGGGTGATTTTGGGAAGCATGGGTACCAGCTTGGCCACCCTGTCCACTTCAGCATAGGGGATATTCATGGCCCTGCCCACGTCCCGTATGGCGGCCCGGGCCTGCATGGTCCCGAAGGTAATGATCTGGGCGACGTGGTCCTTGCCGTACTTTGCAGTGACGTAATCGATGACCTCCCCGCGGCGGTCCATGCAGAAGTCCACATCAATATCTGGCATGCTCACCCGTTCAGGGTTCAGGAACCGCTCAAAGAGCAGGCCGTACTTTATGGGGTCAATGTCGGTGATGTCGAGGCTGTAGGCCACGAGGCTGCCCGCTGCGGAGCCCCGTCCCGGCCCCACGGGGATGTCTTTGCTCTTGGCAAAGGAGATAAAGTCCCAGACAATGAGAAAGTAGGAGGCAAATCCCATCTTACCGATCATCTCGAGCTCCATGTGGAGTCGCTCCCGGTAGTGATCAGGGATTTCCCCGACCAGTTTTCCCGCAAGCCCCTTTTCAGCCAGTTTTTTCAGGTAGCCGTTGTCCTCTTCCCCTTCAGGGAGTTCATACCGGGGGAGGCGGAACCTGTCAAAGGTGAAATCAAGGTTGCATTTCTCGGCGACCTTCCTCGTGTTCTCCACTGCTTCGGGGACGTGGCAGAATATCTCTTTCATCTCCTCGGGACTGCGGAAGTAAAAGGTGTCCTTGGAGAAACGCATCCGGTCTGCGTCCCGGAGGGTCTTGCCCGTCTGGATGCAGAGCAGCACGTCGTGCGCCTTTGCGTCGTCCCGTTTCAGGTAATGGCAGTCGTTGGTGGCAACGAGCGGGATATGAAGATCCCTGCTCAGCTCGATCAGTTGTTTGTTCAGTTCAACCTGTTCGGGAAGCTCGTTTGCCTGGATTTCCAGGTAAAAGTGGTCGGCCCCGAAAATCCTCCGGTAGTTAAGTGCTGCCTCACGCGCCTCTTCCACCATGCCTGCTGCAAGGTAATAGGGGATTTCACCCTTCAGGCACGATGACAGGCCGATGAGGCCGCCGCTGTGCTGCTCCAGGATGTCCTTGTCAATGCGGGGCTTGTAGTA
>CP070788.1:1760475-1772573 GCA_020346765.1 Nitrospiraceae bacterium | reverse complement strand
CAGATGGTCTTTTTTATTCATCATGGTATGTTCTTTTTTATTGATTACTGTACCCGGGGCACCTGCCGCTGACAAAGACAGCTGTCTGGACTGCCACAAGGACGAGGCCTTTCGCGTCCAGAATAAAATGCTCTACGATTACTATCAGAACTGGAAGGACTCCATCCATGAGCTTGCAGGCGTTGCCTGCTCCGACTGCCACGGCGGCAATCCGGCAAAGGCTGACAAGGACGCGGCACACAAGGGCAATTTCTCTCCTCTGTCTTCGGCAGACAGGGAGTCCTATAAATTGATTCCCGGCCGGTGCGGCGCCTGCCATGAACCGGTGCTGAAAAACTTCAGGGAGAGCCAGCATTACACAGCTCTAATCAAGAAGGGGTCCGGACCACACTGTGTTACCTGCCACGGATCCATGAACGCTGAAGTGTATTACACGGCAGTTGTTGCACGGGCCTGCCAGGAATGCCACAATGAATATACCAAGCTCAGCCCGGAGGTTGTCGGGGAAGCTGACAAGATTCTCCAGAGGATCAATGTGTCTCGGGCAATGCGGAACTGGGTGTCCGTCTACTATGCGGAAAAGGCGCCCGACGACGTGGCTGAAATAAACGCCCTCTACAGTGACGTTGCCGATTCATGGCACCGGTTCAGTTTTTCCGACCTGGACAGGAAATCGGAAGACCTTTTGGCCCGGCTGAAGTCCATGGTCAACAAGAAGCTCGCTGAGAGGAAGAAGAAATAGGGCAGAGTATCATCGATACGGGCATCCAGGGGGGCCGGACCGGCCCCCCTTTTTTCAGGCCTCCGCGATCCCCGGCTGACTGCTGACACGGGCTGTTCCTCCATTCATTCATCAATCCCCCTGAACATAATTTGTCTTAAATCATTGTCCCGGTTTCGGGTCAAGCGCCTGCAGAATCATACCGATAAGACATCAGAATACATCACGAAGGGCAGAAGCGGGTTTTCGGTATCATGATAAAGAAAGTTAAGTCGAGCCAGTTGCGGCCGGGCATGTACATCCATGACTTGAACTGCGGATGGCTTGAGCACCCCTTTTGGGGAAGCAGCCTGAAGGTCAGGGACGCGGCAACAGTTAACAAGATCGTGAATCTGGGGATCCGGGAGGTCTTCATTGACACGGAAAAGGGGATCGATGTCGCCGGTGTCCCTGAGCGCGACAGGCCTGCTGAGCACGAGCATCATTTTGATAACACTGATGAAAACGTGCAGGCCGCAACAGTGCCAGAGACCGAGGAGTATGACCTCGGTTTCAAGGAGATCAGGCGGGTCCCCCTGCATCAGGAAATATTCAGGGCGCGAAAGATCAAGGATCAGGCAATGCTCACGGTCCGGAATGTCATGAATGAAATCAGGGGAGGCGGTAACGTTGAAAAGGAGCAGGTCGAGGATACGGTCAACGACATTATCGTTTCGGTAATGCGCAATCCCGATGCCCTGGGGAGCCTTGGCCGTTTGAGAAAGAGCGACGAATACCTCTACGCCCACTCCCTGAATGTGTGCGTGCTCATGGTCTCCTTTGGGAAATACCTCGGTTTTGAACCGATGCTGCTTCGGGATTCGGGAATAGGGGCCCTGCTGCACGATATCGGGACCATGCATGTCCCGGAGCATATCCTGAACAAGAGAAGCGCCCTTTCCGGCGAGGAGTATGACCTGGTCAGGGAGCACGTGGAAAGCACCAGAAGGGTGATGGAGTCCTCCCGGGGAATTCCCGTGACAGCGGTTCTCACGGCATACCAGCATCACGAGAGGATTGACGGGTCAGGCTATCCGCAGGGACTGAAGGGCAATGAAATATCACATGCGGCACAGGCCATGGCCATTGTCGATGTTTATGACGCGCTGTCCACAAAGAGGTCCTTCCGCCGCAGGATGCCGCCCACCCAGGCGCTGCAAATGCTCTACGAGTGGAGCGGTACGAAATTCGACAGAGAACTGGTGCAGAATTTTATCCGCTGCATCGGCATCTACCCTGCAGGGTCGGTGGTCCGCCTTGAAAGCGGGCTCATCGGCATTATCGTGAGGCATAACGTAGAGAAGTTGCTCGAGCCTGTGGTCCGCATCGTCTTTAACGCAAAGACGCATATGCCCGTTACAATCCCCTACGACATTGACCTTGCGGCAGATACAGGAAGGGGGGCCGGTGACCGGATTGCAGGCTTTGAGCTGGCTGAAGAGTGGGATATCCGGCCGGAGCGATATCTGTGAGCGGGAGTCCGGGAACGCCTACCCGGGCCTGTTGCCCTCAAGGCGCCATGTCCCTCTCTTTGCGGGAACGGTGAGGGCTGACCGGAGCTGATCCAGAAACTCGGCGCGGCTGACCTCCCGGGCACCAAGGCTGAGCAGGTGGGGAGTGGTCATCTGGCAGTCCACAAGGGTGAACCCCCAGGAGTCCAGCTGACGGACAAGGGAGACAAATGCTGCCTTTGAGGCGTTGCTGACCGTTGTAAACATGGATTCCCCGAAAAAGGCGCCACCAAGCGAAACACCGTAAAGCCCTCCGGCAAGGTCGTCCCCGAGCCAGGCCTCAACAGAATGGGCGTACCCCGAGCGATGGAGTCTGAGGTAGGCGGACATCATCTCATCGGTAATCCAGGTGTCCCCCTTTCCATTACGGTGCACTGAAGCGCAGGCCGAGATGACCTCCCTGAAGGCAGTATCAAAGGTCACCGTGAAGGTCCTTTTCCTGAGCGTCTGATTCAGGCTGCGCGATATCTTTACTTCTTCCGGGTAGAGGACCATCCGCGGGTCAGGGGACCACCAGAGTATGGGGTCGTTCTGCGAGTACCAGGGAAAGATCCCCATGGAGTAGGCGAGGAGCAGACGGGGCTGGGAGAGGTCTCCCCCCACCGCGAGAAGACCGCTGTCTTCGGCAAGTTCAGGAGGGGGGAACAGGAGATCATCAGACAGTCTGAATATGGGCATGATTAACCAGATTCCAGCTATCAGCTACGGGCTGTCGGCAAAACTATCCGTACACAAAGGTCAGTTTGCCAGAATCAACGTCGATGGTGACGCTGCCGCCCTTGTGGAGTTTTCCGAAGAGCACCTCTTCGGAGAGGATGTCCCTGATCTCCGCCTGGATGAGCCGCCCCAGCGGCCGGGCGCCGTACTGGGGGTCATACCCCTTGTCAGCGAGCCATTCCCTCGCCCTGTCAGAAACAATTATGCTGACTTTCTTCTGGGAAAGCTGCTGCTGCAGTTCCCTGGTGAACTTGTCAACGACCCTGCTCATGATTTCCGGGGTCAGAGCGTTAAATGTGATAATGGTGTCGAGGCGGTTCCGGAACTCGGCGCTGAAAAGCCTGTACACGGCGTCTGTGCTTTTCCCGAGGGTGTCCCTTCTCCGGTCCCCGAAGCCGATGGAGGACCTGCTCATCTCGCTGGTGCCCGCGTTGGAGGTCATGATGAGGATCACGTTCCTGAAATCGGCCTTCTTCCCGTTATTGTCCGTCAAAGTGGCGTAGTCCATCACCTGCAGGAGAATGCTGAAGATGTCCGGATGGGCTTTTTCGATCTCATCCATGAGCAGGACGCAGTAGGGGTGCTTCCTGACAGCGTCCGTCAGGAGGCCGCCCTGGTCGAATCCCACATACCCGGGAGGGGCCCCGATAAGGCGGGCCACGGTGTGCTTCTCCATGTATTCGCTCATGTCAAAGCGGATGAACTGTATGCCCAGCACCGACGCCACGGTCCGCGAGACCTCAGTCTTGCCCACACCGGTCGGGCCCGTGAAGAGAAAGGAACCGATGGGTTTTTCCTGTGAACCCAGTCCGGCGCGGGCCCTCCTGATTGAGGAGGCAAGTGCGCTCACGGCCTGGTCCTGGCCGAAGACCTCTTTTTTCAGCTCCCCCTCCAGTTTCCTGAGCCTGTCCGTGTCAGACGCGGACACGTTGCGTTTTGGTATCTTGGCAATCCGTGCGACGACGGCCTCGATCTCCCCTTGACCCACGGTCCTTTTGCGGCCGTAGGATGATGAGAGCCTGAGGAGCGCACCTGCTTCATCGATCACGTCGATGGCCTTGTCAGGAAGGTACTTGTCGTTGATATATTTTGCCGAAAGGTCTGCTGCAGCCCTGAGGGCCCTGTCCGTGTACTTCACCCCGTGGTGCCTTTCATAGTAAGCCTTCAAACCCTTGAGGATCTGAAATGTTTCACCCGCATCTGGCTCCGGAAGTTCTATTTTCTGAAACCGCCGTGACAGGGCGCGGTCTTTTTCAAAATAGTTCTTGTACTCCTCGTAGGTGCTCGCGCCAATGCAGCGGAGTCTGCCCGTGTTCAGAATGGGCTTGAGAATGTTCGATGCGTCCATGGATCCACCGCTTGTTGCTCCCGCGCCGACCACCGTGTGTATCTCGTCGATAAAGAGGATTGCGCCGGGAATGGCTTCCAGCGCACGTATGGTCGATTTGAGCCTTGCCTCGAAATCACCGCGGTACTTTGTGCCCGCGAGCATGCCGGCCATGTCGAGCATATAGATGCGGGACTTTTTCAGCAGTTCAGGGACCTGTCCCCGGTGAATGTTCAGGGAGAGGCCCTCCACAAGGGCCGTCTTCCCCACGCCGGGCTCTCCCACGAAGACCACGTTATTCTTGCGGCGGCGGCAGAGGACCTGCACGGTCCGCTTCAGTTCCTGTTCGCGCCCCACAAGGGGGTCGATCAGTCCGTCGGCCGCCTTCTGGACCAGGTCTATGGTGAACTCCGAAAGGGCGTCCTGCTTCACCGGCTTTTTCTTTGAAGGCCGTGCCGTTTCAAGCGGAGCATCGTGGCTTGTCCCTGAGGGATCTTTCGCTGTTCCGTGGGAAATGAAATTCAGTACATCGAGGCGGGTTATGCCCTCGAGCGCGAGAAAGTGGGCGGCCAGTGAATCCTGTTCCATGAAAATGGCAGAAAGTATGTCCCCTGCGTCGGCCTCGGGTTTTTCCGCAGACCTGACATGGTTGACCGCTGTCTGGAATACGCGCCTGAAGGCAACGGTAGGTTCGGGGTAGCCCTCGGTACCGGCAGGAATCCTGGGGATCGCCCTTTCGAAGTGTTCCTCCAGTTTCGCCTTGAGCCTTGGGATATTCCCCCCGCAGTTTGAAATCACATCAATGCCCCACTCGTCATGAAGCAAGGCGTAGAGCAGGTGCTCCACGGTCAGGTACTCGTGCCGCCTCGCCTCAGCATCCCTGACGGTGGCCTCGATGGTTATTTCCAGCTCCTTGTTGATCATTCCTTCTCCATGGTGCACTTCAGGGGAAATCCCTGTTCCCGGGCCAGGCTGTGCACCTTTGCTATTTTTGTTTCAGCGATTTCATGGCTGTATACCCCTGCCAGCCCCTTGCCGCTCCTGTGTACGTGGAGCATGATCTGTGTGGCCTCCACAACGGGTTTGCGAAAGACCTTTTCAAGGATGTACACCACGAACTCCATGGAGGTGTAGTCATCATTGATGAGAAATACCCGGTACAGGGGAGGCTGTTCGACTTCCTGCCTTTCCTCTCCCTGTACTCTCTCCTGAACGTCAAAGTCCGTTTTCCCGGCCATAAAAATTCCTCACTTTTATTTTAACGCGAAACACCGGCAAAGGGAAGCAGGCAGATAAAGTGCAGAAGTGCCATAGCTCCATAGCACAAAAGAGCAGAAGTGCCGGTAACAGAATATCTCTTCTTTTATGCAGTTGTACTCTTGAACTTAGCACTACGATACTATGGAACTACGGAACTTTGACACTATGAAACTAACAAGGGCTTGAGAATGCGCCTGATGTGGGCAATGTCCTTTTTCATCTGGCTGCCCAGCTCATCCACGTTTGCGAACCTGATTTCATCGCGGAGCCGCTGTACGAAAAATACACGCAGTGTTTTTCCCATGAGCTGCCCGTCGAAATCGAGCAGGTGCGTTTCAAAACTGAATTTTTTCTCTTCAAAAGTCGGGTTGTGGCCAATGTTGGTTGCTCCGCCATAGATCTTTCCCTCGAACTCCACGGTCGTTGCATAGACGCCGTCCCGGGGAAGGAGTTCGTTTGCCGTCAGGAGATTGGCCGTAGGCGTGTTCAGGAGGCTCTTCCCCCTCTTTGCTCCGGAAACCACAATGCCTTCAACGGAATAGAGTCTTCCCAGCAGTGTCGCTGCTTCCTCCACAATTCCTTTGGCCACGAGCGAACGGATGGTGGAACTGCTCACCGCCGTAGAGCCGATCCGTATTTCATCGACTACGGTTACATCAAACCCGAGCTCCCTGCCCAGTTCCTGGAGCATTTCAGGAGAACCCCTCCTGTGCCTGCCAAAGAGGTAGTTGGACCCGATGAATATTTCCTGTGCCCCGATAGCTCCGCTGAGGATCTTCCTCACAAAGTCTTCGGCGCTGATGTTGGCGAACTCTCTGGTAAAATGGGCGCAGATGATCGCGTCAATACCCGACTCTTCAATAAGGCTGATCTTGTCCTTGTAGGTGGTGAGAAGCTTGGGTGCCCGCTCAGGAGCGATGACCCTGAGGGGGTGAGGCACAAAGGTGTAGACAACGGAGGTCCCCTGCTTCAGCTCAGCCCGTTCCTTTAGGAGGCGAAAAATTTTCTGATGGCCCAGGTGAACGCCGTCAAAATTCCCGAGTGTGAGCACCGGATAGGGTAAATTATCCTTGAGGTTGTCCAGACCGTCTATGACTTTCATTTCCCTTCCGCTGATTCCTGCCTTGGTTCAAAGACTGAGATAGTCAATGAGCCCTGGAACAGGTCCTGCCCGTCTGTTCACGTCTGTATATTTTGCTTGACAATTATAAACTCTGCCACTAAAATTTGATGACGCGCCTGTATCCCGTTAAATTTATGCGAAAAAATTATGATAGAGGGAAAAGAGGGACTTTGTCAATCATCAAAGAGGAAATGTTTATTAAATTGACAGTTGATGTAAACAATACCAGACGTTATAATAAACCATCCGTTCCCGGACCTGTCAGTAAGCTGTATTTCCCTGAGAAAAGAAAGGGTTATGAGCAGAGGCTCACATGGACAGTCAGGCATGTCAAAGGATAAGATAGCCATTCTCGTAGCAGACAGCACCCCCCCTGATGTTGAACACATCCGATCAAACCTGGGCAGCAGCGATGATATCAGCTTTGACATTGACACTGCCGAGACCGGGCAGGATGCGCTGAGCAAGGCCAGCGATTCTGACTTTGATGTCCTCATCCTCGGACAGGACCTTCCCGGGTATTCGGGGATCAAGACACTTCAGGAAATAAGCAGGAAGAAGCTGGGCGTCCAGGTGATCCTCATTGTGGCAGAAGGCGATGAGAAATTGGGCGTCAAGGCCATGGACAGGGGTGCCACCGATTACCTTACCAGGGAAGAAATCAAAACAGACGCACTGAACCGGGCCGTACGGCGGGCGCTCCAGAGGAAGAAACTGGAAGGTGAGATCAGGGAGTCCTTGAGGAAAATGGAGATGCTCGCTATCCGGGACGGACTGACGGGGCTGTACAACCACCGGTATTTCCGCGAGGTCCTGAGGACCGAGTTCCGGAAGTACAAGCGGCACATGCAGCCCCTCTCCTGTATCATGATTGACCTGGATTACTTCAAGGCGATCAATGACAATTACGGTCATCAGTACGGCGATTTTGTCCTCGCCCAGTCAGCCCAGATCCTGAGACGACTGGTGAGGGACACTGACACCGTAGCCAGGTACGGGGGCGAGGAGTTCATTATCATCCTGCCCAGCACAGACCTGCAGGGAGCCTTCATCCTCGCGGAGAGAATCCGCAAGGTCTTCGTTAACAACAGGTTTGCCAGGGACGGGATTTCCGAGACTGTGACGGTTAGTTCCGGGATATCTTCCACCACTGACGTTAATGTGGCCAGCGACAATGACCTCATCGCCAACGCGGACAAGGCCCTGTACCGTGCCAAGTGGAGGGGGCGGAACAACGTCTGTTACTTTGAAGAGCTGAATGCCGACGATGCCCTGAATCTCAAGGAAGAGGTGGGGAAGCTGGAGGACTTTTACAGCAGGTTTGAGAATATCAGCGAACATATCAAGGAATCCTGCATAGAATCGGCTCACGATATTCTCTGTCAGATTGAGCAGGGATGGGACTATTTCAATGCCCACTCTGTCCGGGTCAGCGGGTATGCCACGAAGATGGCGCGTGCACTGTCCCTCTCAGCTGAGGATGTGAAGGTGCTGAAGCGTGCCGCGCTGCTTCATGACATAGGCATGGTCGGCGTGAAATCGCGCATATTGCGGAAAAAGGAAAGGCTGACAGAGAAAGAATACAATCTGGTAAAGAGGCATTCCACCATCGGCGTTCGGATGATGGAGAGGACAAAACTTTTTCAAAAGGAGCTGCCCATTATCCTGCACCACCATGAACGCTTTGACGGAAGCGGGTATCCCCACGGACTGGAAGGCGAGAGGATCCCCCTGGGCGCGCGGATCCTTTCCATTGCAGACGCCTATGACGCCATGAGGACCGCCACGGATTATCGAAAGGCCAGTTCAGCCAAAGAGTCAATGGCCGAGCTGAGGGAATGCGCAGGCACCCAGTTTGACCCGGAGCTCGTGAGTACCTTCGTCAAGGTGATTGAGAATTCCCGATAGTCCTGCCGCTGGCCCAACATCTTTCATTGCAGAGGCATGTGCTGTTTCATTGACGCCATATTTTTGATAAACTATGGTCGCGGCAGCAGACCCGTGCCATTACTGATCGGCAAGAGTGGAGGACAATGAAATCAGGCATAAAGATTATTGCATTTCTCGGCAGCCCTCGGAAGAACGGCAACACGGAGCTGCTGCTGAAAGAGGCGATGCGGGGTATCGAGGAAAAGGGCGGGTCGCTGAAGACCTACAATCTGAACCTGATGAAGATCAAGGCGTGTCAGGACTGCGGCGGATGCAATGAGACGGGACGGTGTATCATCGAAGACGACATGGGCCTTATCTATCAGGACATCCGGGAAGCAGACAGGATCATCCTTGCCTCGCCCATATTCTTTTTCGCCCTCAGCGCCCAGGCAAAGGTCATGATCGACCGCTGCCAGAGTTTCTGGTGTGAAAAGTACCTGCTGAAAAAGGCCATTGAAGAAGGAAGGTTCGGACGGAAAGGCCTCCTGCTTCTCGTGGGCGGAATGAAGAAAGACGTGGGCATTCAGTGCGGAGAGGCATGCGCCAAGGCCTTTTTCAGGACTGTCAGCGTCCAGGCCCATGAGACCCTTTACTATCTCGGCATTGACCAGAAGGGGGATATCCTTCACCATCCCACGGCACTGAGCGAGGCCTATGAGGCTGGCAAGAGACTTATGGAAGAGGAGTAAGTATCAAAAAGTGCCATAGTGCCAAAGCGTCATCACTCCGCTCATCCAGTCCTCCCTAACCCCAAACTCCCTAACGTCTCAACCCCATAACCCATAACCTTTATCTCCCATAGGCTGCCTTCAACTGGCCGCAGGCAGCCGCGATGTCCGCTCCCATGCTCTTTCTGACGATCACGGTCATGCCCGCCTGTCTCAGGATGTCCTGGAACGTGAGCAGTGCCTGCTCTGAAGGCGCCTGAAACTCCGCGTCCGCTCCCGCGGGGTTGCAGGGAATGAGGTTTACCTTTGACTTTATTCCCTTCAGCAGCCGGACGAGGCGGAGGGCGTCTTCTCTCGTGTCGTTTACTCCTCCCAGCAGCACGTATTCAAAGGTGATCCTTCTGCCAGGGGGCAGGGGGAAGTCCCGGCATGCCTTCATGAGTACCCTGAGCGGATACTTCCTGTTCACGGGCATGATTCTGCTCCGCACCTTGTCCGTTGTGGCGTTCAGGGACACGGCAAGATTGACAAGGGGGCCGACCCTGGCGAGTTTCTCTATCCCTGTCGCGATACCCGAGGTCGAAAGGGTGATCCGGCGTTTTGAGAAGCCCATAAGTCCGGTAAGTATTACCAGGGCACGGCGGACCTCGGTGAAGTTATGCAGGGGCTCTCCCATACCCATGAGGACGATGTTGGTGACCGACGGGGCCTCAGGCCCGTCGCCCCTTTCAACAGAGCGCCTGACCGCGATGACCTGATCAACAATTTCGACGGCCTTCAGGTTTCTGATCAGACCGAGCCGCCCGGTGACGCAGAACCTGCACCTTGCCGCGCATCCGACCTGCGATGAAATGCACAACGTATAGCGCCCCGGGCCCCTGGTGCCGGGGATGAGCACACTCTCAATGGTTTCCCCGTCCTGGAGCTGGAAAAGAAACTTCCGCGTACCGTCACGGGAGGTCTGCTCGTTCAGGAGGTTCAGTCTGCTCAGGTATGCCGCAGACGCAAGCTCTGCCCTGAGGTCCCCGGGAAGGTCCGTCATTTCATCAAATGATGCGGCCAGTTTCTTGTATATCCAGTCCGTGAGCTGCCGCGTTCGGTAGGGCTTCTGCCCAAGACGCTCAAGAAACAGCACCGTCTCTTCCTGTGAAAGTTCTTTGATGTTTGTCTTCATGGACGCTCTCACTTCAGGTCGGCAGCCTTATTATACTCCATACCAGACGATCTGCCTTGAGAAAGGATCTGGGCATAATAATTCAGAGGACATGAGGGGATATCCCGCATGAGGGAAAGCGGATATGGTCCAGGGCGCAGTCCTTCCGTCAAAGTCTTGACGTCGGCAAAATAATATGGCAATATAGGCGTATGCTGCGCGTCCTGGTTATTGATGACGAAGAATCAATCCGGAATCTCCTCAGTGATTTTCTTGAAAGCAAGGGGATGGACGTTGTTTCCGCGCCTAACGGCGCGGAAGGGCTGAATCTCCTGAAGGGAGAGAAATTTGACCTCTTTCTGCTGGACCTCATGATGCCGGGAATGACCGGGCTCGATGTCCTGCGGCAGGCCGCGGCTGAACAGCTGGACATCCCCTCGATCATGATCACAGCCTTTGCGACCGTGCAGACAGCGGTTGAGGCAATGAAACTCGGCGCCTATGACTATATTACAAAGCCCTTTAATCTGGAAGAACTCTACATCACTGTCAAAAAGGCCCTTGATTTCTCCAAACTCCAGGAGGAAAATCTGCAGCTCCGGAAGGCGCTCAGGAAGAAATTCAGCTACAACAGGATCATAGGAAACTCGCCGCCTATTCAGGACGTCATAAAGTTTATTGAAAAGATCGCTGACACGGACAGCACCGTGCTTATCACCGGAGAAAGCGGCACCGGAAAGGAGCTTGTTGCCAAGACCATCCACTACAACAGCCAGCGTGCAAAGAAGCCGTTTATCCCGCTGAACTGCGCAGCCATACCCAAGGACATTCTCGAATCCGAGCTCTTCGGCCATGAGAAAGGGGCCTTTACCGGTGCCATCAGCACGAGGATCGGGAGGTTTGAGCTGGCGAACCAAGGCACGCTGTTTCTTGATGAAATCGGGGAGCTGGCACCGGCGCTCCAGGTCAAGCTCCTCAGGGTCCTTCAGGAAAAGGAGTTTGAACGGGTCGGCGGCATCAAAACCATAAAGGTGGACGTACGAATCATCGCGGCCACGAACCGCGACCTGGAAAAGGGAGTAAGGGATGGAGTGTTCAGAGAAGACCTCTATTACCGCCTGAATGTTCTCCCTGTTCATCTTCCGCCGCTCAGGAGGATGAAGGAGGACATCCCCCTTCTTGTGGATCACTTCATCAAGGACATATCCCGGAGAAAGAAAAAAGAACCGCCTGGACTGTCCGGGGATGTAATGAACTGCCTTGCCAACTACCGGTGGCCGGGAAACGTGAGGGAGCTTGAAAACCTTGTTGAGCGCCTCATTATCCTTAAGGACGGGGACATGGTCAGCCCTGATGACTTACCCGAAAGAATGCGTGAAAAACTGCCTGCAGAGGCAGCGTCGGGCAAAGAAAGGCGCCTGTCAAGCGGCGGCGTTGATCTCAACATGATGCTCGACGAGATAGAAAACAACATGATTATACAGGCCCTGGAGCTGTCAAAAGGGGTCAAGAGCAAGGCCGCAAGCCTCCTGGGGCTTAACAGGACGACCCTCATTGAGAAGATGAAGAAAAAATCGATTGACTTCGGCGCACCGCAGAAATAGCTCCCCTGCTTTGCCTCCCCGGGCGTCATTGTCATGACACCGG
>CP070788.1:1750644-1760375 GCA_020346765.1 Nitrospiraceae bacterium | reverse complement strand
AGAATGGTAAATTTAAAGCCTCCCGCCGTTTGATTAAAAAGAAAATTTAAGATACAATTAAGGGAATTTGTAAAGGATTTACCATGCCGGGCATGCCGGGAAAAAACGAGGATTAGTCATGTCTCTTCGATTCATGGTTTCACTTGCGGTCATCATTACCCTGGTTGCCTGCTCAACAAATAAAGGGGCGGAGAAGGATGCCCCCTTTATTCCGGAGGAGGCCTATAACAGGGCAAATGAGCTTATCAACAGCGGCTACTATGACAATGCACGGGAGCTTCTTGAGAAAATCCCTGCTCAGGACACTTCACAGAAATTCGCCGATCTTGCCCGGCTGCGCATAGCTGACACGTACTACGAGCAGGAGTCCTACGAAGAGGCGACGGTGGAGTACGAGTCTTTTCTGAACCTTTATCCATACCACAAGTACGGTGCCTATGCCCAGTACAAGCTTGCCATGTGTTATTTCAGGAGGATCCAGAATGTTGATACCGGCTATTCCTGGGCGCAGCGGGCGAAAACCGAGTTTGAAAATCTCCAGCGCCATTATCCGCGGAACCCCTACATGGATATCATCGAGAACAGGATCAGGGAATGTAGGAACATCATGGCAGGGTATGAACTGTATGTGGGCAATTTTTATTTTAAAAAAGGGTCGTTCAGTGCTGCCCTGGGAAGATTCAGCATAATTCTCAGGGACTACCCTGATTCGGACACGGTGGCAGAAGCCCTCTACAATTCTGGCCTTGCCTATGATAATCTCGGGGAGAGAGACAAGGCCATCGAAAGTCTGAACGCCCTCATCACCCGGTATCCCTCCACGGAACTCTCCAGCAAGGCCCGTCAGCTTATCGTTTCGTTTGACCAGGAAAAGTGAAATATTATCCTGCCCTTCTTGACGTGAGAGAGAAAAAGGCCGTCATTGTCGGCGGTGGAAGGGTGGCAGAACGAAAGGCCCGGATGTTGCTTCGTGCAGGGGCCCGGGTTACGGTGGTAAGCCCCGACGCCACCGGGGGGATCAGGATGCTGGGGGAAAAAGGCCTGATCACCCTCAGACAGAGAAAATACAGGGCTGGCGACCTCAGGAATGCATTCATTGCCGTGGCGGCAACGTCCTCAGCCGAGACAAACAGGAAGATCGCCCGGGAGGCCGGGTTTCTCGTCAATGTTGCTGACACTCCCTCTGAGGGAAACTTTATTGTCCCCTCAGTGGTGCAGCAGGGACCCCTCACTGTTGCCGTATCCACGGGAGGGGCCAGTCCGGCCATGTCAAAAGCGGTCAGGAAGGAAATCGAGGGATCCTACGGCAGGGAATTCGTACAATATCTCAGGCTTGCCGAAGAGGCGAGGAGGCAGGCCATGGAAGCCATCCCGGACAGGAGAAAGCGCAGGGCTTTTCTCAAGCTTCTCGCATCACATAGAATGATCGCCACCCTCAGAAGCGGAGGCTTCATCGCCGTAAAAAAGAAGGTGATGTCAGCTCTTGCCGCAGGGGCCGGCGGCTAAATCCCGGCGATGGATACGATCTCGTCGTGGATCTTCTGCGACTCCACGCGGTCGCCGAATGAGCCAACCCGTATTCCGATGGATGTGACGTTAAAGCCCTTGTCTTTCAGTTTTACGGTGACTTTCTTGCCATCCTGACGTACCGCGGCAATCACGCCCTTGCCCGCGTCATTCGTACTCTGGGAAATGCTGATCTGAAATCGTTCGAGGGCCGTGTTCGCGGCGTCCCATGCCCTGGAGTATTCCAGGGGGTATTCAACAATCAGGCTGCCGTCAACATACATGTATGTGCCTACTCCCATACCGGCGCCTGCTCCGATCAGCAATGCCTCGGCACAGCCGGAAAGCAGAAAGGCAACACAGAGAAGAAGTACACAGTTCTTTATTTTTTTCATCAGGGCCTCCTTGATTAATCCGCCGGCTAGAGCCAGCACATAATATTCCAGAAAGAAATAACCGTCACGATGTCTCTATTGTATGGACAAAGCAGGTGTTAGTCAATATCGAACTGCCCGTATGGTAGAATCGGGTATGCGTGTATTACCCCTGACAGAAAACAGCGCGACTCGGATTTTCTCAGAAGCCCGGGAAATCATCCGGCGCGGAGGGATTGTGGCCTATCCCACGGAGAGCTCCTACGCACTTGGTGTGCTTGCAACAGATGAACGCTCTGTAAGGAAGCTCTTTGAGCTGAAGAAGAGGCCCGGGGGCAAGCCGGTCCCCCTTATTGCCGGCGACAGGATGATCCTTTTGTCGGTAGTGCAGAGCATTCCTCAGCAGGCTGAATACTATATGGACCGGTACTGGCCCGGGCCGCTGACACTGGTATTTAATGCCCGGGACGGGATTCCCCCGCTCCTGACCGGGGGAACAGGCAAGGTAGCCGTGAGGATTCCCGGTGCAGGACCGGCGCTGGATCTGGCACGCTGCCTTCAGCTGCCGGCGACTGCCACAAGCGCAAACCTCTCTTCCCTGCCTCCTGCTGAAGACGCAGAGGCAGTGGCAGGGTATTTTCAGGATGAAATAGACCTGATCATCGACGGGGGCAGAACACCGGGCGGCAGGCCCTCAACAATTCTGGATGTTACCGTTGATCCTCCCCGGGTTCTCAGGGAAGGTCGGGTCGTTCTGAGAGACTGACTCCCTGAACACCCCGCAGCGGCAGTGTCCCTGCAGTGCTACTCTGCTCCCAGCAACGCAAGGAGAAAATAGGTCAGCCATGCCAGGCCCGCTGTCATGGGAAGGGTAAAAATCCAGGCAAGAACGATCTTCCGGGCCACTCCCCACCGGACTGCTGAGAGCCTCCTGGTGGCTCCTACGCCCATAATGCTTGTGGTGATCACGTGGGTTGTGCTCACGGGCATACCCAGTGCGCTGGCACCGACAATGACGGCGGTGGCCGCCGTTTCCGCGGCGAAACCGTGGACGGGCTGAAGCTTCAGCATTTGATGGCCCAGGGTTCTGATTACCCTCCATCCCCCTGCGGCGGTGCCAAACGCCATGGCCATGGCGCACATCAGCACGACCCAGAAGGGCACCTCGATACTCGTAATAATACCGCCGCTGAAGAGCGCCAGCGTTATGACTCCCATGACCTTCTGCGCGTCATTCATCCCGTGGCTCAGGGCCATAAAACCCGCCGAAACTATCTGGAGCCGCCCAAAGTGCTTGTTGATTGACCCCGGTGAGATGTTGCAGAAAAACCTAATAATGAGCTTCATGAATACATAGCCGAACAGGATGCCGATCACCGGTGACGTGAGCAGGGCAGTGAATATTTTTGTGAGGCCTGCGAGGTTAAGCTGATTAAATCCTCCGAGATGGGCCACGGCTGCGCCGATTACTCCTCCAATGAGCGCGTGCGAGGCACTTACGGGAAGACCCAGCAGGGTCATGGCGCTGTTCCAGAAAAAGCCGGCCACCAGAGCGGCGGCCACAACACTCTGGGTAATGTCTGTGGGATTTACGATTCCCTTGCCGATCGTCTTGGCAACGGCCGTTGATACGAAGGCGCCAATTAAATTCATCCCTGAAGCAAGGAGGACGGCCTGGAGGGGCGTAAGGACACGGGTGGATACCACTGTGGCGATTGCGTTGGCAGAGTCGTTCCAACCGTTGCTGATCTCGAAAAGAAGCGCAATAATGATGACGACGATCAGTATTGTCTCAGGCATGCTTGAGGACTATGCTTTCGAGAATATTTGCCACGTCTTCACAGATGTCATTGGCTTCTTCGAGATGCTCGTAGACTTCCTTCCACTTTATGACGAGAATAGGGTCCTTAACATTATCAAAGAGTTTGACCAGGGCTGCTCTGAAGATTCTGTCCCCCCTGTTTTCAAGTCTGTTTATTTCAATACAATATTCCTGGATGTACGAGTATTTCTTGTCCTTCAGGCAGCTGATGGCCTTGGTAATAAATTCCGTGGTCTCCAGAAGGGTTTTGGAGAGGTCGATGACCTCCTGCATCGGGTTGTCCAGCCTGAAGAGGATCGTCCGGTCTGCGGAGGCCCATATCAGGTCAATCACATCATCAATGCGGTTTACCAGGGCATGGATGTCTTCCCGGTCCACAGGGGTGAGAAATGTCTTGTTCAGCTTTCTCATCACTTCGTGGGTCAGCATGTCCCCTGCCTGTTCCGCTTCATAGATTTCCTTGCACTTAGGTTCGCCCGCGGAAAGGTCCTCCATCATCTCAACGAGAAGGTGCGCCCCGCGGTTGACATTCAGGGCTGCCTTCTCAAACATGGTGAAAAAATCGGTTTCTTTGGGAAGGAATTTTCTTATCATAATCCTCTGCCCGGTGTCCGGATCAAACTGCAATGAACGCCTGATCAGCGGGTCAAATCACCCGTATGAAGAATAGTAGAATCTTCCGTTAATGTCAACAGTAGAATTTGACACGGCACCTCACGGGCGGACAGTGAAAGACAGCACCGCAGACAAACGGCCCGGGCGGAAATCAATTGCAATTCAGGGCGGTCGCTACTGGCATGCACCGCTGATGCAGTAGTACGTGCCGTCGCATCCGAACTTCTTTCTTACGTCGCATATCCCGCAGTTGCACCCCTTCTTTCCCCCGGGGGAACTGCTTTTGCCCCTGGCGCAGAACAGCGCCTCTCCCGCGATGCCGGGGTAGGTCAGGCAGGGCTCGCAGAATTGCATGCATGCCTCGGCATTTTCTCTGGTGTCTTCGACTTTCGGCATTACGTGCCTCCTTTTGTTTCGGTTTGTCCGGGCAGTCCAGGCTGACTGAACCCCTTTACCCGATGGATCGGGCCGCCTCATCGGGAAATGAATCGTTTCTTATCTGACAGCAGGGAACCAGCGTCCTCATCGAGGAGGAAGGTCAGCGATCCTTTCTCCGGCTTTACCAGCGAGGCGGGCAGGGTGCTCTGATCATTTTCAACGACCTCCCTGACAGCACCGGCCTTGTTCTTTCCCAGGGCCATGACCAGGACATGTACGGCGTTGTTAAGCACTGGGAGGGTGAGGGTGATTCTCTCTTTTTTTGAAGGGTCTGCCGGTGTGACCGCAACGGCAAAGCGCTGCTTTTCACTCAACGCCGGCGTATCGGGAAAAAGGGACGCCGTGTGTCCATCCTCCCCGATCCCCAAAATGACAAGGTCAATGCGGGGGACCCGCATGCGGAAAGATTTACAGAAGGACGTGAGGTCTTGCTCATACCGGTCCGCCGAGGCCTGGGGCGACGGCTCAAAGGTCAGGATGGGATGAATATTTTTCGGAGAGATGGGCACATGGCGAAGCAGGGACGTGTTGATGAAATGATAGTTGTTCTCATCGTGGTCATAGGGGACAAATCGCTCGTCGACCTGGAAAATATGCGTATTGTGCCAGGGGAAATCACGCTCTACGGCCAGCCGTGCATATAACGGAGCAGGGGTGTTTCCTCCTGAAAGAGCCGCTGAGAAAAACTCCCTGCTCTTGAGGGCATCCCGGGCCGCATTGAGCCATCTCCGGAGCGCAGCATCAACAAGTCCCTCCTTGCTGCGGAAGATAAGAATTGCTCTGTTCACCCCGTTCATGCCGTGCCCCTCACATTGCCCTTTCCATGGCGCGCGTGCTGCTCCTGTCCCCTTCGCCGGAAACCTCTCCAGTGCGGTGCCCTTTTCATCCCTGATTCCCGGGAGGGCGCTGCAAGACCGTAACACAGAACTTATAGTCATTATATCAGAAGGTCTCCGGCGCCGTATGTTGTGAAGGGCTGACTGCCGCGAGGATAAGCACAATTCATGACACAAAAGAATCAATGAACCCCTTTGGGGCTCGTGAAAATTATATTCTGGAAAATATCTTGATTTTTATGTAACAGCTGGGGCAGAATATAAGGCTATAGCATAACCTTCTATAGTTAAAGGAATTTATAATGAACATGTCCCCTTTCAATAACAGGGCTGGTTTCAGCCGGGTAGTGCTTATCCTTATTCTGCCCTTCTTTTTCCTTGTGGTTGCCTACGGCGTGTACCGGCTTTTTTTTATGCCCGATCCGGTAGTCGACGGTCTTGCCGGCCTTGAGCTTCTCTCTGCTGATACGACTGTCCAGCTGAGCAGCGAGAACATCAAGGCTATTACCATAACGGTCTATCAGGACGGCAATGAGGTGAGCCTCCTTACGGACAGACCTGTAACGGCACAGAAGGCCTACACGCTGCATATAAAGCCCGGAGAAATGGGTCTGGCAGACGGCAAAGCCTTCATAACAGTGAAGGCCGAGGGGGGGATCCTGAAAAAGGTGCAGTATGACCTGGAGGCAGTCATTGACACTGCCCCGCCGGTGCTTGATGTCATAGCAGCCACATCCATCGTATATCAGGGCGGCGGAGGGTTTGCCGTCATGAGGGCTGCCGGAGAGGACAGCGTCGTCGTCAGGCTTGTGGAAAAGGGAAAAGAAACTGAAGAGCAGGACTACCGCGCATTCAGGGTGGCACCGGGCGGCCCGGCTCCCGAGGCAGTCAGATCGCAGGCCGGATCAGTGTACTATGCCTTTTTCCCTGCCCCCTTTGGCATCGGGGAGAACAGCGTCTTTTACGCGGTGGCCACAGACCGGGCGGGAAACCAGAGTATCCGGTCCCTTCCTTCAAGCCTGAAGCCGAAGCAGTATGATTCATCGTCCATTACCATCGATGACGGATTTATTACGAGGGTCGTTTCGCCTCTCCTGAATGAAACAGAAGTTGCCGACCCTGAGGCCGCCTTCAGGAAGGTCAATGAGGAGTGGCGACAGAAGAGCCTTGAGGCGCTGGCGGAGATTTCAAAAAACACGGAGCCGGTCATGCTGTGGAAGGGCAGTTTCCTCCAGCTCAAGAACAGCAAAGTTATGGCCACCTACGGAGACCAGAGGACCTATCGGTACCAGGGAAAGGACATCAGCAGGAGCGTCCACCTCGGCTACGATCTTGCCTCCTTTGCCCGTGCCCCGGCGGAGGCTGCCAATGACGGGCTCATCAGGTATGCCGATGACCTCAGCATATACGGCAATACCGTCATAATTGACCATGGCATGGGTCTGATGAGCCTGTACGGCCACCTGTCTTCAATCGCCGTAGCAGCAGGAGAGGAAGTGAAAAAGGGGCAGATAATCGGGACAACGGGTGCAACGGGCCTGGCCGGCGGAGACCACCTTCATTTCGGCATCCTGATTCAGGGGGTTGAAGTATCGCCCCTCTACTGGTGGGATAAGAACTGGATCAAGACAAATGTGCTGGATCTCATATTGCCGGGAAGCTGAAGAAGCTTGCCGGCGCTGATTTTTTTATAGACAAAGGGCTGCGAAGCTTATACAATCATACATAACTGAAGATCACGAGGTAAAAAAGACATATGGACCGTCAGGTAACAAAAAATGAAGTACCCTCCTACGAAATCGTTGAGGAGAAGATCAGAGAAATCGATGGATCGATCATCGTGCTGCGTATTTTTTACATCTTTATGCATATCGCCTACAAGTTTCAGTTCATTAAGAATGATAAATTGTGTACCGTTGAAATTCCCCGCAAGCTGCTTGAAGGCCTTAAGGGCAGGAACCCCCTTCTGGAGGAAAAGCTGACGGAACTGCTTGATTCTTCCCTGCAGCACGCGGACTGCTGGGTCAAGGTATAAGGGGGCTTGCAGCGGTCCATTCAGGGAGTTTGCTCATAGCGGATGCAGATATTGCCTCCTCTGTCCTTTGCACGGCGCAGGGCCGAATCGGTCCGGATGATGAGGTCTTCGATGCTGATATCTTCTGTTCCGAAGGCGTAGGTGGCCGTAATACCCATGCTTATGGTGCGTGAAATGTTCTGATGTGCCCCGCTGGACCTGTCGCGGACAGGAAATGATTTGCTCTCAAAACCTCGGCGTATCCGCTCCGCCACAATATAGGCCATGGTCAGGTCCGACTCGGGGAGAACGACCACAAACTCCTCGCCTCCATATCTGAATGCCCGGTCAAACTTGCGGGTGTTCTGTTTGATCAGGGCGCCGACAAAGGAAAGCACCCCGTCACCTGCCTGCTGGCCGTAGCGTTCATTGAAGGACTTGAACTCATCAATGTCGATCATGATAAGTGACAGCGGCCGGCCGTAACGCTGGCATCGGGCGATTTCATCTTCAAGGACGGTGATGAGATGCTCACGGTTGAAGAGGGTCGTCAGCTTGTCCGTTATCATGATCTCCTGGATTTCTTTTTCCTTTACCGTGAGCTGTTCCACGACTGCATTCAGTTCCTGCCGGATTGTTGCCATATGCTCCGTGTCCTCCATAATCCGGAGCCCCTGTTCACGAATCAGAAGGGACAGCATTCCCAGGTACTCGCCTATTTCCTCCACGACGGTCGGGCAGGACTCCCGGAAGACACTGCAGGAGGTGCATTGCACCAGCCTCCGGGCCAGCCCGTCCTCACTGTCTGCGCGGCAGCAGAAAGGGTGCGCCAGCCAGCAGGGTAGATGGTCTGAAACAGTGTCGTAGAGCGCACACTCAGGGGACTGGCAGGCAAGTGCCTCGCGGCAGCGGAGCCTCCGGGGATTGGAAAATACCGCGGCCTTCTTCAAAAGGGCGCTTTTGAAAAGTGGCACAATCTCTTCACGGAGCCTGTCCAATGATTCCTTATGCTCTGAGGGCATGCTGGTGTTCCGCCTTTTTTTATGAGGATGCATTACATGCCCGGCCCTGCAGCTGCCGGCCTGGCTCCTCTTATATCGGCTTTATCGTCTCCAAGTTTAAACAGCAGGGACAGCAGAAGCCAGGGCATATGACCGGTATCATAGATTCTGAGGCTCAAGTATAATAATATAAAAAAAGGAGTGCTATGTTTAAAAATGAATGTCCTGGGAGCAAGGACATCAAACAGCCCAAACCGGAAGAGATCAAGTGCCGCAACTGCGGAGCTGAGGTAGAAATATGGAGTGATGAGACCGAAGCGAAGTGCAGGAAGTGCAGCACGGTGAACTCACGACTTATCGGTCCCACCTGCCTTGACTGGTGCGCCTTTGCAAGAGAGTGTGTTGGCGAGGACAAGTACCGGAGAATCAAGGCAGGGGCAAGAAGCAAAAATTAAGTGAGGCTCCTTTCAGCACTGTTCGTTTGTCCACCTTCCACGGCCGGTTAAAGATTACGTATGTGCTTCCTTTGGAGTTTTTTTCTGCAGTATTCTTGATGCCCATATCCCTGCTTCGTAGAGTATGATGATCGGTATTGCCATGAGAGACTGGTTGAATGCATCCGGTGTCGGCGTGAGCAGCGCAGCGGCGACAAAAGCGACGAGCACGGCATATTTCCTGTTTTTGGCGAGAAAATCAGGGGTGACAAGGCCCATCCGCGTGGCGAAGACGGCGATCACGGGCAGCTCGAAGATTGCGCCAAAGGCGAGAATAAACTTGAGGCAGAAGTCGACATACCTGTCCACGGAGATCATGGGCTGGAGGTTTTCCGTCTTGTAGGTAAGGAGGAAGTTCATGGCAAAGGGCAGGACTATGATAAAGCAGAACAGGGACCCGATGAGGAACAGGAATGTTGTGGTAAAAACAAAGGGAACGGCGTATTTTTTCTCCTTCTCCAGGAGCCCCGGGGAGATGAACTTCCAGGTTTCATAAAATACCAGGGGCGAAGTAATGATGAAAGCGCTGATAAAGGCAATCTTCATGTGCATCCATAATGCCTCGGCAGGCGCCAGGAACACGAGACGGATCTCTGGTTCGCCTGAGGGTATTAGTGAGATATAGGGGTTG
>CP070788.1:1736465-1750544 GCA_020346765.1 Nitrospiraceae bacterium | reverse complement strand
CATATCATAAAGCGATACTGATGGGTCGGCTGCTATAAATTCAAAGCTCAGGTTCGGCAGATCGAGAGGCACCTTCGGCATATTTTCAAAAGAAAGGGCAACCTGAAAAAGAGGGGTATGGCTTATATCACGCCCCGGATGCAGTATTTCAAGAAGCTTCTCAAACGGGATATCCTGATGAGCAAAAGCCCCGAGAACAATGTGATGCTCCCGTCGCAGCAATTCCAGAAACCCGGGATTGTCTGACAAGTCAGTTCGCAGGACAAGGGTATTAACAAAAAACCCGATCAGGTTTTCGATTTCTACACGATTCCGGTTTGCCACAAAAGTTCCGAGGCAGATATCTCCCTGATTTGTGTAACGGTAAAGCAATGTCTTGAACGCCGCCGACATCAGGGTAAACATGGTCACGCCTTCCTGCTTGCTTATGCACCTGAGACGGTCGATGAGTCTCTTGGACAGGATGACAGAATGGCTTGCACCCTGATTGCTTCTGTTTGCCGGCCTCGGACGGTCCGTCGGTAAATCCAGCACCGCCGGGATGTCATACAGCTGTGTCTGCCAGTATGAAAGCTGCTTTTCAAGCACCTCCCCTTTCATCCATGTTCTCTGCCAGCATGCAAAATCTGCATATTGAACAGGGAGATCAGGCAGCGCCGAATCCCTGTGCTCTTCAAACGCTCGATACAGCAGTGAGAGTTCCCGAAAAAAAATGCCCGTCGACCATCCGTCAGATGCAATATGATGCATTATCAGAATGAGAATATTTTCCAGATCTGACAGTCTGATCAGGGTCGCCCGCAGCATGAAATCAGCTGAAAGGTCAAACTGTCGCTTTAATTCGGCATCGATCAGTCGCTGTGATTCGGCCTCACGCTCGGCTTCCGGCAATACGCCCAGATCAATGACAGTCATCCCGATCGACATGACCGGATGAATTACCTGAAACGGTTCTCCTGCTTCAGATGAAAACGTGGTACGCAGACTTTCATGACGGGCCACAATGGCATCGAGAGACTTCTTCAGCGCATTCAGGTTCACCTGTCCTTTTATGCGGAGGATGAAGGGGATGATGTTCGGAACATCTGGCTCAATCTGATTATAAAGCCAGAGTCGCTCCTGACTAAAGGAAAGCGGACAAGGCCCTGATGTGCCTCTGCGCTGAATTCCGGATTCCTTAATAGGAGAAGAGTTCTTCCTGAGAAGTCGCTTTTCAAGAAGTGCACGTTTCTCCGGAGAAAGACTGGCTATGCGCCCCGTTATATCACTCATCCCGGGTGCTCTCAATTCCCTCAGATCCGGATCCAGATCCTTCCAGTGCTGTCAACAGGCGGTCCAGTTCTTTATGATCTTCAACCTCAGCCTGGTGCTGTATAATTCGTATGGCCAGTCCGGCCGGTGTGGGAGCCTCAAAGAGGAATCTCAGGGGTACGTCCAGTGCCAGGGCCTTATGAATCCGGGACAGGACCTGCGTCGCCACAAGGGAGTGGCCGCCCAATTCAAAAAAGTTGTCATAAACGCCGATCTCTTTAATCCCGAGGACTTCGCTCCAGGTGTCTGTCAGCAGTTCTTCAAGATGGGTACGTGGTCTGACGACAGGGTTCTTACAGTTATGATGCCCCGGCTCTGGTCTGGGCAACGCCTTCCGGTCCAACTTTCCGTTTGATGTCAGCGGCAGTGAATCCAGAACAACAAAGGCTGAGGGTATCATGTAATCGGGAAGCTTTTCCTTGAGGAAAGCCCTCAGTTCACCCATTGCTGTTTTTGACTCCTGACAGAGCACGACATAAGCAACAAGAACTTTATCGCCTGGCTGATCCTCTCTGGCTATCACCACGACCTCCCGTACGTCAATGTGCTGGCCGAGAATCGCTTCGATCTCCCCGGTCTCGATACGGAACCCTCGAATCTTTACCTGATCATCCGTCCTTCCGAGAAATTCAATGGTTCCATCAGGCAAATACCGGGCGAGGTCGCCTGTCCTGTAAAGGCGTGATCCATCCTTTTGAGAAAATGGATCGGCTATGAAACGTTCAGAGGTAAGCTGCGGACGGTTCAGGTAGCCCCTCGCCAGGCCGGCCCCTCCGACATACATCTCCCCGGGGATACCAACCGGAACAGGCTGAAGATGTTGATCAAGTATATACACCCGGAGGTCCGGGATCGGCCTGCCGATCAGACTGCGGGAACTCCCCTGAGCGTCTGAGGACTTCAGAGGCTGATACGTGACATGAACAGTCGTTTCCGTAATGCCATACATATTCACCAGCTGCGGAGAGCGGTCTTCATGTCTTTCATACCATGGCTTCAGGATATTCATCTGAAGCGCTTCTCCCCCAAAGATAACAAGGCGGAGAGACCGATCACCTCCGTTTATGAAAGCACTCCGCTCTTCCTGTATAAGCTGGCAGAATGCAGAGGGCGTCATGTTCAATACCGTTACCCTCTGCCCAACAAGCAAGTCAATAAATCTGTCCGGAGAACGGCTCACCCAGAAAGGAACGACAACAAGCCTGCCTCCATGCAGCAGGGCGCCCCAGAGTTCCCACACCGAAAAGTCAAATGCATACGAGTGAAAAAGGGTCCAGACATCTTCGTCACTAAAATGGAACCATGGGCGGGTCGCTTCAAAGAGACGCACAACATTGTCATGCGTTACCATGACGCCTTTTGGTTTTCCTGTGGAACCGGACGTATAGATGACATAGGCCAGGGTATCCGGATTCCCGTCCCCGGAGGGGTTTTCCGTACCATATTGTGAAATGACTTCCCGGTCGTCATCCATGAATATTGTTCTGATACTTTTTGTGGGTAATTTGCCTCTCCGTCCTGACTCAGATATCAGTATCTCCGCCTGCATATCATCGAGCATAAACGCAAGACGTTCCTCTGGATAAGCCGGATCCAAAGGGACATAAGCCCCCCCTGCCTTCAGGATGCCAAGTATTGCTATCACCATTTCCAGTGAACGCTCAACACAGATTCCTACCAGCGTGTCGGGACCAACCCCGTGCTTTCTGAGATAATGTGCCAGCTGGTTGGCCCGGCTGTTGAGTTCACCGTAGGTCAACTGACGCTCTTCAAATATTACTGCAGCGGCGTCAGGGGTTCTCTCCACCTGTTCCTCAAAAAGCTGATGAATACATTTATCCCTGGGATATTTCGTGGTGGCGTCATTCCACGCCACGAGCAACTGATGCCGCTCCGGATCCGTAAGGAGCGGTAACTCCGACAACCTCAGATCAGGATTTGCAACAATGCCTTCGAGTATCTTCTCATAATGTCCTGACATCCGTCCTATAGTCGACTCATCGAAAAGATCGGTGTTATATTCGAAGCGGCCGATAATATGTTGCTCCCGCTCATCGAGTTCAAGAGTCAGGTCGAACTTCGCAGTACCGGTCTGGACCTCGAGCTGGCTGACAGTCCAGCCCGACTCCTGGGCAGGGAACGTCGGTTCCATGACAAAAGCGACCTGAAAGACCGGATGACGGGCCGGGTCGCGTACGGGTTTTAGATCCTCCATAATTTTTATGAACGGCAAATCCTTATGAACAAAGGCATCAAGGGACACCTGTCGCACCTGATACAGGAATTCCCTGAACGATGGATCACCCGAGAGATTGCTGCGGATTACGAGCATATTCAGGAAATATCCCACAAGCGGCTCCAACTCGGGCCGGGCGCGTCCTGCCTCTGGTGTCCCCACGCTGATATCATCCTGTCCTGAATAACGACACAGCAGCACTTTAAATGCGGCAAGCAGTACCATGTAGAGAGTACATCCCTCACGGCGGCCCAGTGCCTTCAGTCTCTGCGTAAGCTCTTCTGAAATCTCGAGAGGCCGCCAGGCGCCGCGAAACGTCTGGACAGGGGGTCGCGGCCGATCAGTCGGCAAATCAAGGGGACACAAGCGGTCAAGCTGCTTTCTCCAGTAGGCAAGCTGCTCTTCCAGGACAGGCCCCTTCAGGTACTTCTGCTGCCACTCCGTATAATCACTGTAGTGGACAGCCAACTCATGGAGGGAAGATGGCTGCTCTTTAAGCACAGCGGTATAGTGCGTCCACATCTCCGGCACGAGAATCTGACTGATACTGATGCCATCAACCACAAGATGATGGAAAACCATGTAGAGACGGTTGTCCGAATCATCGAGCCGCACCAGCATGGCCCTGATCAGCGGAGGGTTACTGCAATCAAAGGGAATTCGAGCCATTGCTGATGCCCTCCGAAGGGCCTCGGACTCCCGGTCATCGAGGGGCATAGTCCGCACATCATGGACAGGCAGCTCCAGAGACACTCTTTCTCTTATCAACTGCACCGGTTTCCCCTCTTCTGTCACGAAGGCTGTGCGAAGCGTCTCATGCCGCTGAATGAAACGGTTCAACCCCATTTCCAGCGACAACGAATCGATGGGACCTTTCATGAAGATTGTGAATGTCTCGTTATAAAGCGGGATGTCAGGCCTGAGCCGGGACGAAAACCAGATCTCCTGCTGTCCATAAGAAAGCGGGACAGCGCCGCTCCCGGACCGGGGCAGCACCGGCGGCAATTTCAGTACGGGAGGCTGAGCTTCTTCACTGCAGACATGATGAGCCAACCCTGCAACAGTCGGGGCAGTAAACAGAGTTGCCGGTGAGAGCTCAACCCTGAAAGAATCCTGTATTCTGGCGATAATCCTGATCACGGAGAGGCTGTCCCCGCCCAAATCAAAGAAGTTGTCATGGATTCCCGTCCGATCCACCCCCAGGACATCTGCCCATATATCTGCCAGTCTCTCTTCAATCTGATTTCTGGGAGCTACATAAGCCTCGTCCAGTTCAGGCCGCGTACGGTCAGGGGGGGGCAGGGCTCGTCTGTCCACCTTGCCGTTTACCGTTATCGGCAGTTTGTCGAGAATAACAAAGAAGGAAGGAATCATGTGACCGGGAAGTCTTTCACTCAAAAATTTTCTTATTCCGCTGTTTGTGCAAACGTCCTTTTCCCTGAGGACGACATAGGCGATCAGGTGCTTTATTCCGTCCTGGTTTTCTCCGGCCACAACAACGGTTTCCTGTATAGCTGAATGCTGCATCAGAGCCGCTTCGATCTCTCCCGGCTCAATCCGGAACCCCCGGATTTTTACCTGATCATCGATTCTTCCCAGGAACTCTATATTGCCGTCGGACAGGTACCGGCCGAGGTCCCCGGTCTTGTATAACCGTGCTCCGGGTTTGCTGCTAAAAGGGTCGGGAATAAATTTTTCTCCTGTCATATCCGGCCGGTTCAGATAGCCGTTCGAGAGGAAGTCGCCGCCAATATGTATTTCTCCGGGTACGCCGACAGGGAGCACGCGTCCACGCTTATCAAGAATATAGACAGTCCTGTTCGGGGAGGGTCGGCCGATGGGAATCCGCTGGGGAAGAGAACTTCCCTGCGACCGCAGGTCTATTTCGAACAAAGTCGCCGTAATTGTCGCTTCCGTGGGACCATAGACATTGAGCACCCGAAGGGATCCCATTGATGTGGCTTTCAACAGACCCACAGTCCAGGGCCGCAATTCTTCACCTCCGCAGATAATCATACGCGGCTGATGCACAGGTTCATGAGCGGGGAATTCGACCAGGAACTGGGCCCATTCATGAAGGACCGCGGGCGGCAGGCATAATATGGTTAAACCTGCATGAGATACTTTTTCTGAAAAATCCAGCGGGCTCCAGACAGCGTTATCGCGGGGGACAACGGCGGCGCCTTTAATGAGAGCCGGGAGTATCTGTTCCATGGCCCCATCGAAACTCATCGAGGCAAACTGGTATATCCTGTCATCCGGGCAAAGTCCGTAATGTCCGGCAATGGTAACACAATGTCCCGCTATAGCTCCCTGCCTGATCAGAACACCCTTTGGCACTCCCGTTGAGCCGGAGGTATAAATGACATAGGCAATATGGTCAGCGCTCACACCGGATACCGGATTGTCCGCACTCTCTCCATCGATGTCCTTTCTCTCTCTCTCCAGACAGACAGTTAGTACATCATGCCCGGGGAAACTTGCCAGATATTTTTTGTCAGTGACCAGAATACCCGTCTTGCTGTCCTTCACCATATATAAGAGACGATCTTTTGGATATGCAGGATCAAGAGGCACGTACACGCCACCGGTCTTGAAGACAGCGAGAAGCGCAATAACAGCCTCAACGGAGCGATCTATATATACCCCAACGTATGTTCCAGGACAGACCCTCCGCCTTTTCAGATAATGAGCCAGCTGATTTGCCTTTCTGTTGAGTTCTCTGTATGTCAGCTCCTCATCCCTGAAGATAACCGCCACGGCCTCCGGGGTTTTCTCTACCTGTTCCTCAAACAGTTCGTGAACGCATTTGTCCGTAGGATAGTCTGTGGAAGTATTATTCCATTCAACGAGTAATTTATGCCGCTCGGCTTCTGTCAACTGCGGCAGTTCCGGCACCCCCTGATCAGTGTTTCCGGCACCACCCTCCGGTGTCTTCTGACACTGACCAACTATCCCATCATCCTTTTGTGTTAAAGAATGAGTTACCTGTTCACTGAAATCGGCCATGACCTGACTTTATATTTCCTGTACCACTGGATCAGACTGAAGTCGCGCTCTTACCGATCCCGGGGCAGTTAATCCTGCAATGTGCGACTCCTGCTTCATATCATCCTGATACACTCTTCCTCCAGCTTTCCTTGAGACTCACCTCATACGCATTATAGCCTTCACTTGAGACAAGTATTTTACTCGCCCTTTCAAGGATTCCCCTGACATCTTCCCTCTGATTACTGTCTATGCTCACTACCTTCTTGGCCACACTTTCACAGTAGCTGCATCTGTAACAATTCAGATTACATTTGTCCCCGTTCAGAAGAAAATACTCCATGAAGCCGTTCAATTTTTTATTGTCCACAAAAATGCTAAACTCTTCGATCTTTGCGATATCATCACCCATGAGATCAAAATTGACTGCTGACGTGTTGAACTTCCGGGAGAGCCCGCGAAACGTCTCGTGATCGACAATGTCGTATAAATTGCCTTCATATGTTCCTCGTGCGTATGCTTCCATACACCGCTTGAGCCATGCCGTATGCATAAAGCGGCCGCTAAGCTTAAGCCATTCAATGCCAGTTTCATCGTAATATTTTAAGTCTTCAGGTCTTATCCACGGTGATTTAATAATCTCTGAGGTATCCAGGAGTTTCCTGATCGTACAATTCAAGAAGGGATAATCGAAAAAGAAACTGCCGGAACGATCCTCGCCCGTAGCCTGCGATCCATGTGATACGATATTGTAGTGATAGTACCGGTTCGGGCAATCAAGCAGGCAGGGATCATTTGCCAGAATCTCAAGTTCAAGGTCTGATAGTTCCACGGCTTTTTTCAGAAAATTAAACACCCTGTTCTTAAAAAAATCCAAGGTGATCCGACTGACATTCATATTAGCAAAGGCCTTGAGCTTTTTGATGGAACCAATATGATTAACAATTGACACATTGATTTTAAGATGCGGATAATTTGCCCTGATGATGTCTATCAGATAGGGGATGGTAACGGTGACAATATCGACATTGAGACTGCTTATCCAGTCCAGATACTGAAATATCTTTTTACGAAAGCTTTGATCATACTCTCTGTTGCCCAGACAGGAGGCATTGAGCAGATAATTGAACTGGATCCCATGGTCTTGTGCTTTTTTAATATGTGCAGTAGCCCTGTCATCTGAAACGGACGGCAGCACGGCAGAGGATCTGCCGGATCCGAGGGGACTCGCCTGAATTGAACCAAAGATCTCTTTTACAGGGTAAAGGGGATTCTGATTGTTAATCGAATCGATAATAGGGATTAATTCATCATCCCAGTTTGTAGCTACAGATATTTTCATGGCATTTATTTCCTCTCACCTTTCGTTTGTAGACAGAATCAGCCCACTCAGATTCCAATGTAAGCTGCCAGCGTATAAACTTTTTCCCCCTCCATGATTCGTGCACGTTGCCCTATTTTTTTCTTTTCTGCCTTTCCTCCTTCTTATCACCAATTACACGCACGAACAACCCCTTTTTATCAAACTATAAAAAATTATGACAGGCATTGAATATGTAAAACCATGGATAATGTAGCAATAACTATGCCGATCTTATCTAATGATTTAATTAATAAATTCATTAAAAGGGTTTCTTGATTAGTGTAGTTATTTTTTACATGTAAATGTTTTGGCCAATCTGCGCCTCCGTACCCTGCATACCCGCTCAGGCCAGGAAAATTCCAGTTTGCATGATTGAATTAATTTCTTAGTCGAGACTAATGAGAAACCATTTCAGAATCATGAACAGGGCTGCAGGTTTTCTCAAAATAAGGACAAACTATGCTGCATATTCTCTCAGGTGTTCCTTGAAAAGGGGCTCGTCCTCCTCCTGATGTGGCTCTAATCCATACTCATCTCCCCTCTTCACTGTCAGGGAACTGTCTGAGGCAGATGTATGTGGGGAAAGCTTCACTGTGACAAATATATCCAGACGACCTAACCACTACACGGTTTTACCTTAAAACGGCTCACGCTTGAGAAAGCTTCAATGCAGAAGTCCTCAAAGGAAGTTGAAAAGGGGGTGAGGTATTCCGTGATGTGAAATCGTGGATGACATGGCCACATACCAGAGGAGAAACGAGATCTGAGACGGGAATGCGGCTTTTTGATTGAATCATCCCCTGGACATATCCGGTCCACAAAGGCCACCGTAAACAGGGGCGCTGGGAGAGACCGAGGGCGAACCCAGCATTCTAAGAGCAGTGACATCGCTGATTTCAGATATCTGTCACCCTTCCAGGATCATCTGGTTTGACGGTGATCTCGACTCCCCGATGGAAGAAACGCGGATCGCGGGACGGTCATGCACAGGGCACTTGTTTTCACAAATTCCGCAGCCAACACAAATGGCCGGGTCCAGCCGGGGAAGCTTCAAAGACCGCGTCCTGCCGTCATGGAGCTTCACCTCAGTGGTCTCAAACCATATCGCCTTGGGAGATGTGGGACAGACCTCTTCACAGACAATGCACTCTGTGTTCATGGCCCAGGGGAGACAGCGTCCCCTGTCGTAAAAAGCAGTGCCGATCCTCACAGGTTTCTTGAAAGGGGGTCTCCCCACCTTCTTTTCAACCGTGAGCGGGACAATCGCCCCTGTGGGACACACCTGGCTGCAGAGCACACAGTTGAATTCGCAGTATCCGATCTTGTTTATCAGTATCGGCGTCCAGAGGCCTTCAAATCCTCCTTCAAGAAGGGCTGGCTGGATCACATTGGTAGGGCAGACCCTCATGCACTCACCGCACTTGATGCAGCGGCGGAGAAAGTCCCCCTCTTCGATGGAACCGGGGGGTCTGACAACACCCTCCTGCGGGACACTCTTTGCATTGACCACACTCCGCATCATCGGAAACAGTATGATGCCTGCCACAGCTGTTTCGATCAGTCTCCGGCGGTTCACGTCAAGAGGAGCATGCATCGAAGAGGTGCCCCGGGGCAGACCGAAATGGATGGCCCCTTCAGGACAGTCCTCGATGCAGTTCATGCAGACGTGACACTCGGTGATCCTCAGTTCAGCGTGGGGGTCACACCCGCCGTGGCAGTAGCGCAGGCACTTCTGGCAATCCGTACATTTTTCCACGTCTCTCCTGATCCTCAGTAATGAAAAGCCCGACAGGAGGCCGAGAAATGCGCCAAGGGGACAGAGTGCGCGGCACCAGAAGCGCGAGAGGAACCTGTTTGCAAAGAGGACGCCAAGAAATATGAGGGCAATGAGCACGCCTCCGTGAAACAGGGGCTGCCTGATATAGAGGTCTGTTCCCCAGTAATTGATGGCCGGGAAAAGGGACGTGGCAAAGGATCTCGTTATAAATGCCATGGGGTCAAAGAGCCCCACCTGGAGCGAGCCAAATAGGGCAAGGACGATCAGTGCCGTGAAGATGTAATACTTCATTCGATAAAGGGGACGGTAGGCGTTGATGCCATAGTCATCAACGGGCCTGCGCCTGTTAAAGAGGTGGCTGGTCCACTGGTTGAGTATGCCCATGGGACAGATCCAGGAACAGAAAATACGTCCCACCAATACCGTCCCCATAATGATGACAAGGGACAGTGCCAGCCCCTTGTATACGGTCCAGCTCGTGAGAAACGTTGTGAGGGAAACAAGGGGGTCAAGCTCAAGGAACAGAGACACTTCATACCCCTTCATATTGCGAAAATCGCTCATGGCAACAAGGAGGACAAAGAGCCCTAAGAAAAAAACTGAATAGATACGCCTGATGTTCCTGAGCGTGAGGTATTTCATCCTAATAATAATCCGCCGCTGCCCTGCAAAGGCATGGTCTTCCCGCTTCCTGCTGCAGGGGAACGCTTATCAGACGGACAGTTCAACGTGATTCAGGGAATTCCAGTCTGTAACTCCCAGGCCACGTGCCTCTCCTTCTTTGAGAAAGGGCACGTCTTCCACATGGAGGTTTAAAAACCGCAGACAGTATGCATCAAGGGCAACCTCATCAAGTCCGGCAATAATTGTGTCCTCCACAGATACATCTGAGAGATTGCCGCCGGTGGGGCCGTTCCGCACAAGGACGCGTGTGGCATCAGCGATAGTCATCGTGGGCCGTACACTGGCTGCAAGGTCAGCGATGGACCTATTGATGTCCTGGTGAAGGCGGTTCCTGCGGCCTCCCAGGATGCCGTACCAGTTCTTCATGGCGATGGTACATTTGCTCAGGGAGTGGTGCTTTACCACCGGAAGATTGATGACCTTGTCTACCTCATGATAGAACCTGCTCACAGGCCAGACCTGCAGCACCTGCCCGTGCAGGTTCGTGCGGACAAAATCATTTTCAGCCGCGTATCTCACCTGCCCGCCGGCCTTCATCACAGCCGCCTCGATGCCTGATCGTGCAAAGCTCCTGTAGGGATCATTGATGGGAACATCGGTCACCCATACCTCGGAAGCTCGTGCCTCGCGGCAGAGCCGCACCACTGCTTCCACCAGTGCAGGGTTCGTATTTGCCGCCTGCTCAGGCTGCCTGTCCCACCCGGCATTCGGTTTGATAAGCACCCTGTCTCCCGGGCTGATAAACCGCTCCATCCCCCCCATCTTCTCACAGGCTGCGCGGGCCATCTTCAGCGGCTCCTTGCCGTGAACAATAACAAGGGCTGGAAACAGTCTGTTGTCCGAAACGCGGTAGTTCTTAAAGGTATATATTTTCCCGCCCTGTCTCCGGACAGGATTTTCATGGTAGAACAGGTATCCCCAGAGACCGGCACCCGCGGCAAGACCAACAGATGCAGCGGTCCTGGCCAGCAATTGTCTCCTGGTTATGGCAGTCACTTTTTTATTGTGTTTTGACGGCATATTCGCCCTCTTTATTCCCCGACCGATCGATGAACAGGAATGATGGGTGGTCGTAACCGCCCTGCATCATCCCGGTTCACTGTATCGGGTCAAGAGTGCATCGATAATGTTATCGTCATAGTGTCCGAACAGGCCAGACAATGAATCAGTAAGGGGGATCAATATCCAGTCCCCCTCATAGGGGTCGTGCACCTCATAGATCCTGTGGCCCTTTTTCCGGATTTCCTCATATTCGATGTCTGACCGCCGGAAATAATCCAGAAAGGCATCAGACAGTCTCTTCCCCTCATCTTTGCCTCCCGGAAAGAGAAAGACCTGGAGCATTTTTCCCTCTACCCGGTATTCCCGTTCAATGATGTTATTGACAAAATCCAGTCCCCGGTACCCCTCCCTGATAAACCGCGTCTTTATGACTTCGCCTAGGGCAGGGAGTCGGGCAAACTCGGGAAAGGGATCATCGCCTGCCCCAATCCGTCCGTCAATCTCCCCAACGACAAGATCAAGCGGCACCTTTTCATTGTACGCAGCTATTCTCACATAGTACTGTCCCTTCACAAAGCTGATTCCCTGCCCTGATCTGAACCCTGTTGCGCCGGTGCCAAGGGTCTCCACCCTGCCGCCTGATTCATCGGCAACAATACCAAAGGCCTGGATGCTCTTGCCCATGTCATAAATATCCACCACTGCCGCAGGACCGCTCCCTTCAGCCCCCCGTTCGCCATACTCACCCACGGCAAGTTGCCTGAAGCCTGCAGATATAAAATATTCTGCATGCCCATTAACATATTCATAGAGATTTTCCGTTGTGTATGTCCGCACCTGGCCGTGCCGGACAAATCCTGCCATCTCGTCAGGGAAAAAAGATGCCAGGGGGTCTCCCTCATATCCCGCTGACTGAAACCTGATGAGGGCAGGATCATACTTCTGCCCCTCCATATACATGAGTACACCGAAAACCGGAAGGAGAGCGAGCAGTATCAGACGATATGTGATGGAACCTGGCATGTATCCTAAAAAAGGCTAATAGCCAAAGAGTTACACGGGTTAATCATGAATTTACATTGAGCAGGAGGAAATTTATTTTTTATCGTTGAGTACCCTATGCACCCCTGCCAGGTCTTCGCCCCATGTGCCTCTATCTGCGAAAAATCATTTTTTCTGCTCATACAGTAAATGAGAGCTCCTCATGAGCGTCCCGCAGGAGGGCGCTCACCGGCAGTCCGAAGGGACAGGCACCGGAGCAGCTTTTCGGTTCACAGGTTCGGCACTTGTCAGCCTTTCTCTCAAGCCGTGCATAGGACTGGAGGGCCTTTTTTTCCATTCCGTAATCCCTGAAATACATCTGGAACCGCAGCGTGGAGGCGATGGCCACTCCTTGCGGACATGACGTTTCACACTGATTGCAGCCTGTCCTGCAGTACTCTTTGCCAAATCTCCGCGCATAGCGGTCAAGGATTCTTTGATCAGCCGCGGTAAACTTCTGCCCTGATGCAGACAGATACAGATCGAGTTGTGAAATACTTTTTATGCTGATGACGAGACCGCTTATTTCCCCATGGCTAAGCGTCCATTTCAATGCCGCGGGCTCAAATTCCTCTCCTTTGCCTTCTATCTTCATGTCCTTTGCCCCTGCCAGGGTCTTCATTGCCACGACGGCAATGCCTTTCTCATTCGCCTCTTTCAGCACATCCGGCATACGGGGGAATTTCATGAAGTTAAAGGCAGGCATGATCAGATCAAAATGCCCGGACCGGACCGCTGTGAGGAGCAGGTCTTCCATATTATCAGGGCCGTGGGATGATACGCCGAGAAATCTCATTTTGCCCGCCTTCTTCAATTCTTCAACTGCAGAAAGCATTTCCTCATGGAGGAGGCGTTTTTTCTCCTTCTCCATGTTTTTATCCGATTCACCAATGGCATGGACAAAACAGAAATCAACGTGGTCCGTCTTCATCCTTGAGAGGCTGTCCTCAAGTGCCTGAATGTAATCCTTCTTTTTCCTGCCCAACTGCAGGTGGTTTGGATAGTTATAGGGGGTGCAGAACTTTGTGGTGATAATCACCTTGTCGCGCTGGATTTTTTTCATGGCCCCGCCGATATATTCTTCCGAAGAACCGTAATCAGGGGCCGTATCCATGTAATTGATTCCCCGGTCAATGGCACGCAGCACCATGGACGGTGAGGGAAGTCCTCCCGTGCCAAGGGATATGTCGCTCATCTTCAGCCCGGTCTTTCCCAGTGCACGGTAGGCCCTGACCAAAGGTTTCTCCTTTTTTGTTTCGGCTGCAAAGGGTGTGCCTGCAAGAGCAGCCGTAGCCAGAACAGAGGTCTTGAGAAAATCACGGCGTTTCATGAACCCCTCCTTAAAGAACCACGTATAAGATTATTACATTCACTCCACAGAGTATCAGGAGAACAGAAATATGTAAATCATCACCGCCGCATACGGGCATGATTTAATATTTTCAATCCTATCACAGAACAGGGAGGTAATCAATGAACGCTCTAATACAGGGGATTTTGAGGGAGGCGCAGAGCTTGCGGAAAGGAAATCGAGGTGAGGCTGTTTCGTAGAAACAGCCTCACCTCAGCAGTTCGTGGTCCTTATCAGCAGGGATGCACGCTTGTCGTACCAACGACTTTCGGTTTTACATAGGTAAGTTTCTTCATCCTTACTCCTCCTTCCGGTCTGATCTGATT
>CP070788.1:1733221-1736365 GCA_020346765.1 Nitrospiraceae bacterium | reverse complement strand
GGAGAAGGCCACTTATTTCCCGAGGATACTCTTCAGTTCCGCTGTATAGGCATTTCCTTTTTCATGAATGTAAAGGGGCGGGGAAACCTTCAGCCAGCTTCCGGACCCTTTTACGGCCTCGACGAGGACCATTTTCGCCTCCCCTCTGGTCGACGAGTGAACAAAGCGCATCCGCTTTGGTTCAAGGCGGGAATCTCTGAGCAGCGCAATAAGCTCAGTCAGCCTGAAGGGATGATAGATGAGATAAAACTTCCCTGAGTGCTTCAGCAGATAGGCCGATGTCCTAACGAGATCGGGAAGCGTAATTTCAACTTCATGGCGCGCCAGGGCGCGCTCTTCGTGAATGCTCATCCTGCCGGTCTGAGGTTTTCTGAACGGCGGATTCGAAAAAGCAAAGTCAAAGCCGTTGGCAGGAAATACCTTCCTGAGTCCCCTGATGTCTCTGGAGATAATATCGACTCTGCCTTCAAGGCCGTTCAGGCGGACGTTTCGCCGCGCCCGTTCTGCCAGGGACTCCTGCAATTCAACGGCAGCTATTGTCACATGCTTTACTCTCCTGGCAAGAAGAAGTGAAATGATTCCCGAGCCCGTGCCAAGCTCAATCCCCCTGCCAAGGCGGGGCGCCGAGATGAAATGTTCAAGCAGTACCGCATCAACACTGAAGCGGTAGCCATCCTTCGCCTGGAAGAGACGCACGTCCCTGATGCTGTCAAGTGTTTCACCAGGATAGGGCTGCATGTCCTTCTCGACCGCCATAGTAGTTCCTTGGAAATCTGCTGTGCCGCACAGCGACATGGGTACAGACACCCCGCATCACGTCTTCCGGATACTGCGGCCTCACAGACATTCTATGCATCCACATGGGAAAGTTCAACAACTGAGGGATAACGCGCATGGTCATGAGGCTGTCCTGCAATCGTTGTTTCACGCCCTCCCCGCGAAAGGTGGCATTGCACTATGAAAAAAAGTATTGAAAAAATATTCCAAAAAGTGCAGATTATATAGCAGTGATTTTTAAGTAGTCACAACCTAAAACCTGGGAGGGTATGTATGGCAACAAAGAAAACCGCCAAAAAGTCCGCTGCAAAGAAGAAGAAGACCGCGAAGAAAGCTGGAGCAAAGAAGAAGGTCGCCAGGAAAACAACTGCAAAGAAAAAAACAACTGCAAAGAAAAAAACAACTGCAAAGAAAAAAACAACTGCAAAGAAAAAAACAGCCAGGAAGAAGAGGGCTCCCAATCCTGCCTTCATGAAGGCAATGAGGATAAGCGATGCCCTGGCCCAGGTCGTCGGGAGCAAGCCGCTTCCCAGGACAGAGGTAACAAAGAAACTCTGGGCATACATTAAAAAGAACAAACTCCAGGATGCGGTCAACAGGAGAATGATCAATGCCGACGCCACGCTGAGAGCAGTCTTCGGCGGGAAGAGCCAGGTATCCATGTTCGAGATGACAAAGCTGGTAAACAAGCATCTCAGCTAGTACCATATCATTAAGGCCGGGACACGCTCTTACTTCATGAGAGAGGCAGGGTGTGTGCAGCCGCTTATAAACAGCTAAAGTTCACGAGGGAAAGACGGCCGTTTTTCCCTCCTTTTTTTGTACCGCTTCATAAAGGATACTAACCCTCTTACTTACAGGATCATAGCAAGATTACATTTTGAAAAGTCTCCCCGCCCCCCTCTTTGAAAAGAGGGGTATTCCCCTTCCCTTACAAAGGGCGGTACGACCCGTTCCGAGGAGAAGAGGAGGGATTGTATAATTAAATGTATTCGTACTTATGAACTTCTTAGTAATTTATAAAGAATGACTCTTTCGGGAAGGCTCTCAAAACGTCTTGAAAGCCATAAATCTTTTTAAATGGGTAGTGCAGAATGTGTGCTGTCAGCGCAGTGCTTTCATCCTTATTTGGTGAACTGTCGGGGGGACTTTCTTACCGCTTCTGATTTAATTCAGTCAGCACATTCAGGAGGTCATCGAACCTGTCTATGAGACAGTCAGCGTCCTTCAGGACCTCCCTGCTCCGGAATCCGTAGGTTACGGCAACAACTCTTACTCCCGCAGCCTTTGACGCCTCCACATCGTAATTGCTGTCGCCGACCACGGCTGCCTCTTCCCGATCAGCGCTGAATCTCGCAAGAAGATCCAGTACAGGAACGGGCGACGGCTTTTTTTCCCGCACGCTGTCGCTTCCCCATATCACGTCGAAGTACCGGGCGATTCCGAGCCCCTCAAGGATCTCCCGGGAATACTGCGCCCGCTTGTTTGAAAGAACGGCCTTCCGGTACTCAGGGAGCCGGGGCAGTGTCTCTTTCACTCCGGGGTAGGCAGTGGTCTTGTCCAGCAGATGCCGGGAATAGAAATCAAGGAACCTGCTGACAACATCCTTCTCCATGGCAGAGACATCATCGCCGTTCCGGGCGGGCTGGGCGACAAGTGAGTGCAGGAGGTTCGATATTCCCGAGCCTACCATGGCTTTGGTCTCCTCCACTGAGTATGTACGCGGTCCGAACGGTTCAAGGGCATAGTTCAGGGCGTCGGTGATGTCCTGGCTCGTATCGGCAAGTGTGCCGTCAAGATCGAATATAAGCAGTTTGAGCATTACATGTTCCTCTTGGCAACAGTCAGAGATTATACCAGATGGGTCCCTGCGGGGTCGAGGCAGAGCGGGCACTCTCTCTGCAACAGCAGAAACCGCCATCACAGTACAAATAAAAAGCACGGCCGGGGAAATTCTTCCCTGCCGTGCTTTCCGAATGTATCTTTTTAGGACCTTACCGTGCCCTGTGCTTCTCCGCGACCTGTATCCTCATCATCGCCCGCTCGATGGCTGCTGTTGCGCGGGCCTCATCCACTTCCTGTTCATGCTTGATCCGCTCCTCAGCTCGTTTCATCGCCTGCCGTGCCCTCTCCACATCGATATGCTCTGACTTCTCGGCACTGTCAGCAAGGATGATGACCTTGTCCGGGCCTACCTCGGCGTATCCCCAGTTCACAAAGAAGTTCCCTGTCTCGGAGCCTTTTTTATAGGTCAACATGCCGATCTTGATAGTCGTGAGAAAGGGGATGTGGTTCGGAAGAACGCCGAACTCACCCTCGCTTCCGCTTGCGATCACTTCGTCCACTTCCTCTGTGAAGATGTGGCCG
>CP070788.1:1721166-1733121 GCA_020346765.1 Nitrospiraceae bacterium | reverse complement strand
ACAGCGCCTGAGAGAAATATCTCCTTACGCGAAGGGCTGGGAAGGAACGGAGGACCAGACATGTACAGTGAAAAAGTAATGGACCATTTTACCAATCCCCGCAATGTGGGGGAAATGGCCGATGCCGACGGGATCGGCGCAGAAGGCAATCCCGTATGCGGCGATGCAATGAAAATATTCATCAAGGTGAAGGACAATATCATCACTGACGTGAAGTTTCAGACCTTCGGCTGCGGCGCTGCGATTGCCGTATCCAGCATGGTTACGGAAATGGCAAAAGGCAAGACCCTTGAAGAGGCGTCGAAGATAACCAAGGCGTCGCTCGCCGAGGCCCTTGACGGACTGCCACCGCAGAAGATGCACTGCTCCAATTTGGGAGCGGACGCCCTGCATAAGGCTATAGAGGACTACCGGAGCAAACAGGAAAAGAAATGATGCAGACGGTTCTTGGCATGTTGTTACATTTGAATTGCCGGGGCACGGGAATATGTGAACAGTGGAGCACCCCCCTGCTCCACCACTCCAGTGTTCCAGTACTCCGATACTCCACCACTTCATCACACCACTTCTCCACTACTCCATGACCGCGCTTTCTCTCGGCTACTCCCCCTGCCCCAACGATACGTTCATTTTCTACGCCATGGTTCATGGCAGGATCGACACGTCCACCGTCCGGTTCAACGAAGTGCTCCTTGATGTGGAGACCCTGAACCGCAGGGCACTGCAAGGCGAACTGGACGTAACGAAAGTCTCCTTTCATGCAATCGGCCATCTGCGGGAAAAATACTGCCTCCTGAGGTCCGGCGCCGCCCTGGGCAGGGGGTGCGGGCCGCTGGTTATTTCAAAGAATGAATATACCATGGATGACCTGCACAGCAAGAAAATAGCCATTCCGGGGAAATTAACCACAGCATATTTGCTTCTGCAGCTTTATGATCCTCGTTTCAGCGGTCAGCGGTCAGCAGTGAGCAGTCAGCAGCAGATCATAGAAATGCCTTTCCATGAAATCATGGGGTCAGTGGCAAACGGTGCAGTTGATGCCGGTCTGATAATCCATGAAGGCCGCTTTACCTATCCGTCTTACGGCCTGCAGGAGGTCATTGATCTCGGGGCATGGTGGGAAAAGGAGACTGGCCTTCCTATTCCTCTTGGCGGAATTCTGGCAAAGCGGTCTCTGGGCAATGACCTGATAAGAGACATTGATACTGTAATTTGTCGAAGTGTTACGTATGCCTTTGAAAACCGCTCTGAACCCGCAGATTATATCAAACAGCATGCTCAGGAGCTGTCTGATGATGTGATAAATCAGCACATCAATCTTTACGTAAATGATTATTCAGTCGATGTCGGTGATGAGGGAGAGGAGGCTGTGAAAGAGCTTCTTTTAAGGGCTGAGGGGGCCGGAATTATTCCCGAGTCGAATAGGCATGTTTTTTTACATAACCTGTTATGATGTTCCCGACCTCCGCAGGTCGGCATAAAACACGATCAGCAGCAATGATCCCCCTCTTTTGAAAAGAGGGGACAGGGGAGATTTTTTAGTGAATAGTCATCTCAAAATTCCCCTCAATCCCCCTTTTTAAATGGAGAAGCTTCCTTGTTCTGTATCAGAAAATCAATGAGGATTATACAACGTGAAGATCATAAGCTTGAGTAATTACTTGGAAATATGTTGAACTCAAATAAGAAAATGATCTCAGTCTCAGGTATAATCTCCTCGTGAAAACCCTCAAACTTGCCGCCATCGACATCGGCACGAACACCTTCAGGCTCATTATCGCTGATGTGGCCTGTGATTCCCCTGGCTCAGCCTTCACCATGAGGGAGATCCACTCCGAGCGGTCGGTCACGCGACTGGGCGAAGGCATGCATGAGACCGGGGTCCTTTCCAGGGATGCCATGGACCGGAGCATGGCCGTCCTGAAGAAATACTGCCATGACATCTGCCGGTACGATGTGCATAAGACCTGGGCAGTGGCAACAAGCGCCCTGAGGGAAGCCAAAAACAGCGCCGCCTTCCTTGAAGAGGTAACGCAGGTGACGGAACTCCCCATCGCGATCATCAGCGGTGAGGAAGAGGCCCGTTTGACGGCCAGGGGCATGCTCCACGATATGGACATCCCCGAATCAGCGCTGATGCTTGATATCGGGGGGGGGAGCACTGAACTTATTTTTGCGTATCAGGGTGCACCCGACTATGTCCACAGTCTGAACACCGGGGTCGTTCATCTTGCCGGAAAGTTCATGAAGAACGATCCGCCCCGGAAAGAAGACCTCACAGCCATGGACAGGGAAATCACAGGGCACATCACGTCTGTCAGGGAACCCTTTATTAGCCGGATCAGGAAAGATTCCGTCTTTATCGGCACCGCGGGGACCGTCACCGCGCTTGCGGCAATAGCACAGGACCTGGAATGCTTTGACCACGGCAGAATTCACCGCTTCCCCCTTGCCCTCAGCAGGGTAAAAGAAATCTGGGACATCATCTCCTCCGTGCCGTCCCGTGAAAGGGCGCGGCTGATCCCCTTTGAACTTTCCCGGCTTGACATCATAGTGCCGGGAACACGTATACTTCTTATGCTGATGGAATCCTTCGGTTTCAACGAGATAACCGTTAGCAACAATGGCCTCAGGGAGGGCACACTCATTGAGCTCTATAGCCGGGAAATCCGGCAGGAAGCATAAGAGCACGCAGTACACCTTCGGGAAGGCGACGCTCAACGACGCAAAGGCCATCCACGCCCTCGTCAATTCCTTTGCCCAGCGGAACAGGATGCTGCCCCGCTCCCTGAATGATATCTACGAACTGATCCGGGACTTCTATGTGTGCCGCGACCGGGACACCATCGTTGCCGTATGCGCCCTCCACATCGTGTGGGAGAATCTGGCTGAGATCCGTTCTATTGCGGTAATGAAAAAATACCAGAAAAGGGGCCTGGGAAGAAAGCTGATCCAGCGCTGCCTCAGGGAGGCAAAGGTCATGGGGGCACGCAGCGTATTTGCCCTTACCTACTTCCCCGAGTATTTTAAAAAACTGGGGTTCGAAGACATTGACAAGAACGAACTGCCCCATAAGATCTGGGGCGACTGCCTGAAGTGCCCCAAGTTCCCCGACTGTGAAGAACTGGCGGTCATAAAACGACTGGACTCCCCCGCATAGACAAGGGCAGAAGAGCGAAATGCAAAAGAATGGAAGGGAAATGCGCAGGAGTATTACCGCCGATCGTCCTCAAGCTGAATCCTCACATAGGCCCTGTTGCGCAGGTCCTTCATGTGGATGCTGATACGGGCCTCCAGCTCCCGGCTGATCAGGATTTCCTCGATCCCGTCCCGGGCTTCATAGAGGTCCCTTTCAGGAAACTGGTCCCTGTTCATCCGGTAATACTGTTCGATGTCCCGGAAAGGGATGTGAATAAAGGCCTTTATCCGGCGGTCAATATACTCTTCAATCGCTGCCTTCATTTCCTCCTCACTTAAATCATACCGGCCCGGATCAATAATCCTGAACCGGCGCCCTTCCTGCAGGATAAGCATCCGGTTCACCAATTCATCCAGTACCTGCCCAGGTGCAGCACCGCTGCCTGACTGCGCAGCCGCATGGAGTTGCTCTTGAAATTCGCTGAGGAGAATGACTTCGTTGTTCACAATCGCAACAATCCGCTCCAGCAGCTTCTCCCCGGGCACGCCGGAATGCACAGGCGCGGAGAATATGCCGATCAGGACAAGTGCCATGGTTCCCCTGAGTGCTGCCTGCCAAAGGCTGTCAATCTTCTTAAGCTTCGCCATTGCTCCCTCTTTCTTCGCGAACCTGTTTTCAGGGAACGACTCTGAAGCAAAGCTTCAGAGAATTCCTTTCATTAAAAAGCATGGCCGATACTGAAGTGCACCTCTCCAGAACTGTCACCGGGCTCCTTGTTCATCTTGTGACCGTAGTCAACCCGGAGTGGCCCCACAGGGGTATTGTACCGCAGCCCCGCACCCACAGTGTACTTGAGTTCGTCATCCACATCGCTGATCGTCTTCCAGACGTTTCCCGCATCAAGAAACGCCACAAGGCCAAAGTTCCTTCTTAATGACAGCCGGAATTCGAGGTTTGTGAGGGCGAACACATTGCCTCCCGTGGGGTTACCGTCCTCTCCCTTGGGGCCGAGAGTGTCATTGCGGTACCCTCTCACCGTAGTCCGTCCTCCCAGAAAAAACCGCTCGATGAGGGGCAGTTCCTCTGACTCGCCAAACCCGTAGGCCACGCCTCCCCGGAATGAAAGGGCAACCACGAGGGGCTTCACTACCTGATGGTACCAGGAGCTCTGGAACGTGCCCTTGATGAAGTCTGTCTCGGAAAGGAAGATGCTCGAGGCGTATTTCACGACAACACTGTTGAGCGAACCCGATGTGGGGTTAAAAAGGTTGTCCCGCCTGTCATAAAACAGGGAGGGCGACAGGCTGCCGATGCCCAGGGTCCCCGTGTCCTCCTTGCTCAGGATCACATCCTCTGCCACATCCTTGGTATCCGTGTAGGAGTATTCATAATCAAGACCGGCCTTAAGCCCTTTGATGAGTTCCTTCTCCACGCCGGCGATAAAACTCTGCTTGTCGACTTTATAGAGGATGTCCCTGGTCTCAATGTTGATAGCCTTCTTTTCTTCCCGTATAAGAAATATTTTCAGCGGCAGATCGGGCTGGTTGAAGAGCCAGGGCTCCCTGAAGTTAAAGATGTATCTCTTCTCCATCGAGCTGAGCTCCGCGCGAAAACCCACCTGCCGGTTATAGCCCCCAAGGTTACGGTATCTGATATCAAATGCCCCCCGGAGTTTCTCATAGTCACCATAACCGACAGTGAATTCAACAGACCCCGCCTTTGCCTCAATGACCTCTATGAGCATGTCCCTCACAAGGCCCTCTTCCCCCTCCTCTCCCGGGCCGGAGGCATCAAGGGACACCTCACTGAATATTCCCAGGTTGTAGAGACCCCGTTTGCTTCGGATGATCTCTCCCCTGTCGAATCGGTCGCCCTCTCCGAATGACAGCTCCCGTTTGATGATCTTTGGTTTGGTCTTGTTGTTGCCCCGCAAAATGATCTTTCCTATAACGGAGGGTCTGTTTTCCTCGATGCGGTACGTCACAGAGGCACTGCCGCTGTCCAGAGTTGTCTGTGTTTCAACACGGGCATCCAGATATCCCCGCTTCCCGTAGAGGGAGAGGATTCTCTGTCGTCCATCGGTGATGTCGACGGTGTTAACAGGTGCTCCTTCCTCCAATCGAAGGACAGCACGAATATCCTCATCAGGGATATCACTGTTCCCTTCCAGCCTGAGGTGCCTGATTATCGTCTGTGGCCCCTCGGAAATGACAAAGTGGAGCGCAAGGTCCTTCCCGTCATCGTCAAACTCCTTTCTCGTCTCGACAACCTCTGCTTCAAGGTACCCCAGGGCATTGTAGAAGTTGATGATCGCGTCCCTGCTGTCGTCCAGGAGATTGTCGTTGTAGGGCTTGTTTTCCGTAAAGGGCACGACTTTTTTGAAGACCTCCGGATTGAACCCGGTCCCTGTATAGTCGATTTTTCTCAACGTCACCTTCTTCCCTTCGTAAATAATGAAGGTAACCGATATGAGGCCTTCCCCGCTTTCAATGCCCGCCGCGACCTGGGCGTCATAGTATCCTTTCTCCAGGTAATGACGTCTGATCCGTTCAGCAGCCTCGGCAAGCAGATCATCACTCACCTCCTGGTTTTCGAAGAAGGTCAGGTTATTTTTCAGCTTCCTGCTGCTGATGGAGCTGTTCCCCACGAACCGGACCTCGAGGCGCGGCCCCGGCTCAACAGGAAGGATAAGCTCGCTGCTGTCAAAGCGGTAGGGGCCTACGAGGGGGTTAATGTAGCTCTTTTTCCGGTAATAGTTTTTTATCTTCCTGATGCCCTTCTCGACCCGGTCCAAGTCAAAGACGCTTCCCTCATAGAGGGGAATAAGGCTCCGAATATTATCGGGTGTAGTGATTTTTCCCACGATCAGCGGAGAACCTTCCCTGATGTCTACCCTGAGGTCCACCTGTGAACGGGCATCTTGCTCCGTCGCCGTAATAGTGACCTCGGCGTCGGGAAATCCTTTTCGTCCAAGGAACGTCAGAAGGCCGGACCTGGCATGGCCCAAATACTCCTCTCTGAAGTTCTCACCCTTTTTGTAGTAAAACTCTTTCCTGATTTTCCTTGAGGGAACGTGACTGTTGCCCTCAATGAAGATATCGTTTACAACAGGAATCTCAATGACGCGGTATATGAGCCTGATCCCGTCTTTCCGGGGCTCCGAAAGGGCCTGGATGTCCAGGAATATGCCCTTCTTGAATGCCCGCCTGATGCCCTGCCGAAGCTCACTCATGTTGAGCGGCTCCCCTGCCCTCACAGGGATCAGCCCTGTCAGTTCCTCCTCTGTGATGCGCGTCAGCCCCTCAATGCTGATTTCCCGTATGATCTCTCCCGTTTCCGAGGCACTGAAACAGGGAGCAGGGGCCAGGAACCAGAAAAAACATGCCATCAGGGCATGCAGAGCCCTTTTCTGACCAGGACGTCCGGTTCCTGTGGACAGCCGGCGGGAGAACTTCATCTGAATTCAAACTTGTATTTCATGTCGGCCCCCACACTTCCGATTTCGTTCCGGGACCCAATCAGGGAAAGGTTCCTGTCTATCTTATACTCGAGTCTGATAATATCCATCTCCACTGTTCCGATAGAAGTGGAATAAATGACAAAGAGCTTGTCTTCAAAGAGGCGTTTTCCAATTGTAAGCATCGGAACAAAGGCACCTCCCGTAGTCGTGTGGGGCTCAATTTCGAACCGTTCGATACCCGTGTAGTACTCAAGTTCCTCCTCAACGGGTTCCTGGAGGACGCCCGCAAGAATGGACGTGGCCTGAACGGCTGCCATTCCGCCCTCAATACCCTTGCCCTCCTCAGCTGTACGGCCGACGGTGAGCAGGGCAAGGATGTCCGTGTCAGACTGCGGCGGGTCAGAGGACAGGTTGAGGGAGAAATCGTCCAGTGGCCCGTCCAGGATCATCTTCACGTAGTAATCATCTATATATGCATCGGCAAGGACGTGGAAATAGGGCTGGATGCCGTGTGTTTCCAGAAAGTCAACGCTTGTGCCTTCCAGAAGGGTAAACTCGTTTCCTCTGAAATACACGGTTCCTTCGCTTGCTTCCACCCTGCCCAGCAGGCCCACCTGCGAAACCCTGCCCGTGAGGGTCAGATCAAGGCGGAGAGGGGTCCTGGCGACATTGTTGTCGACCAGGATGTTGTCGGAACCCCTTACCTGAATATTCAGCTCCGTGTCAGCGAGGAACGCCGGGTATTTTCCCCCTCTTGTACTGACATCCCTCACTCCGAGTATCAACTTCTTCCAGTCCACCCTTTTGGTGTAGCGCGCCCTTCTGACATCGACGGCACCGGTCAGGTTCCCCCCCTTTTCAGACCAGTCATAGAAGAGGCGGCCGTCAAGGGTGCAAGTGAGCCCTTCCTGAAGGGTAGGCCTTATGCCGCTGAAGTCGGATGACATGAAAAAACGCCGGAATGAGAGATGTTCGAGATTGCCAGCGCCGGTCAGTACAACGGTACCACCGGCAAACTTTGCCGTAACGTTTTCGAAATTAAACTGGTCCCTGTTGAGGAACAGGCGCCCGTTCACCGGTCCTATTATGTACGCAAACCCCGACAGGGACGCCGTGGTATCAATGACGCTGACCTCTCCGCTTAACTGGGGATTGCCCCAGGGCCCGGTGACGGAAACGTCAAAGGCACTCTCACCCCTCAGGGAGACAATTTTCTCGTGGAGGGCCTTCAGGGGCGCCACTTCCACATTCCCCCTGAGATGCAGGCCGTAGGCCGCGCCGGGCTTGATGGAGCCATCCACGGAAAAATCGGCATGCCTCCCTGTCATGGCAAAGGATCTGATTTGAATTTCATCATCTGCGAAATCAACGAGCACATCTCCGCGGTTTATGAACTCAAACCCGTACATGCCTACCCGCGCCGAAGGAAAGCGGGACGTCATTGAAAATCGGGGCCCCTCCCCTGTCAGTTCCAGTGCCCCTTCAAGGAAAAACATGAAATCCTCGGGAATGTCTTTCAGATAATTTGTCAGGAGGTAATCATACCTGCCCCTGTTAAGCTGTACCACCGCTTTCCAGGGCACGCTGCCCGAGAGCACGGCATGTCCCTCGGCAGTGACCAGCCCCTCCATGAGTTTTCCCCGGGCATCAAGTTTCCCGTCCCTGACAGATCCCTCCAGTCTGCCTCCTCCGCCCTCTATGTCTTTGAAACCGCTTTCCTTTATCTCGAGAGCAAAGGTGAGGGCCGGATTGTCCAGCGCCCCCGATCCCGACCCCTCAAGGCTGAAGAGCGCCTCCGCAGGATAACCCTCCATCAGCGCTATGTCCCGGAGGCTGATCTGCCTGGACGACACGGAGAAACTGAATTGCCTGTCAAAGGAAAGTGTACCCTTGCCCTCAATGGCCGACTGGTTCCGTGAGGCCCTGAATGACGTAAATTCCACGCCGCCGGGCCTCAGTTCGTACTGCAGTTCAGCACTATCCAGGGGCTGTCCATAGACAGCACCACTGCTCAGGGCAGCCCGCCCCCGGCTGTTGAATTCCCTGCTGTCACCCTCAAACGAAGCGGCCCCGCTCAGGCGTCCGGAGACCGGCACGTCCACACCGAATGCCTTCAACAGGGGAGCCGCGTCAGCACCCTCCAGGTCAGCCTTTCCCCGGTAAAAAGGGTCCTTAAAAGAAAAGAGGCCGTCGGCCTTTCTGAAGTCAATCGTCCCTGAACCTGATGACTGTGCCTCCCCCTGAAGGATCGTAAGCTCATTGACGCTCAGGGAACTGACCCGGTACGTGAGGTCTGCCCGGACTGAGTTAAAGGCAATACCCTGAATAGTCCCCTCCCGCAGCTCGGCCGTTCCCTGTATCTCAGGGTCGCGAAAGGGGCCTGCTGCCGTTCCCCTGAAAAGGAGAGGAGCCGCAATATCTTCATAGAATGGCGCTGTCAGGTCAGCGGCATCACCGCTTTCCAGGTTGAGGTTCAGCGCCAGTGTATCCTTGTGAAGGTCGATGATTCCATCCAGAACGATTGTTGAGTGAGCAGAGGAAATGACCGTGTCCGTAAGGTGAAGGATTTTATCCTTCAGTTCCAGGGAGGAAGAAGCTGATTCCATCCTTCCCAGGATGTCCCCCTCCCTCTTTGACGTATTGCGGTACGCCACGTCAGCAGCAACCTGCAGGGGTCGGCCCTTCCGGTGATTCAGCTGAAAACCGCCCCGGAGCTTCCCGCCGGGCAACGGCGCATCCCACTTGATAAAATGAAAAAACTGGCGGCTGTCCACACCGGACATGGTACCGTCAACAGTGTAATCTCCGTCAGGGAGTTGGATGTTCCCGTCACCCTTAATGGTACCGTTATAGGTGCTGCCGGTAAAATCTTTAAGGGCGAGCACGTTATCCCCATACGTCAGTGCGCCCTTCATGATGTCAATGGGGAAGCCGCCCAGCACCCCCTCTTCAAGCTTGGCCTCTCCTGTTGCCGTGATATGGGGGAATGCACCCCTGATTTCTCCCTGCAGGGATATCTTCCCCTTGATGTCCTCATGGACGTTGATGATTTCCATAAGTGTTTCAAGGTAGAACTGGCTGTCTGTCTTTATGTCAAGCTCAATACCGGGCCACTCCGAGTCTTTGCGGGGAAAGAGTTTTACATCACCTTCAAAGGACAGCATCCCTTCCTTTTCGTTCTGCAGGGAAAATATCCTGTTGAACGTTGACGCGTAAATTTTCGATCTGACAGACAAAAGGCCTTCCTTGATCCTGCCTTCATCAGAAAGTGCAACCTTCCCCTGTGCGTCAAAGGTGGATTCCGATGAGCTGAGGCTGAACTCCTGTATTTCAATCTGTCCATCTTCAAGGAGGATACGCCCCCTGACACCGCCTTCTGCCTCCGACATGTTGGGGAGCCTGACACTGCCGCTCTTCATGAGAAAGGTCATGACTGAGGCCCGGGCAGTTGCCAGCTTGTCCAGATAGAGGCCACGCCCCGTAAAGATACCGCCCTTTTCGCTTGAGAGGACCACGTTGCCGTCAGTGACCTTGATATTCCTCAGGCTTACCCGGTAACGACCCTGACCGCCTTCATCGGACTTTTTCAGGTTCTCCAGTATGCGCTCAATGTCCCTGTCGCTTGCCCTCAGGTCAGGCTCGGTGAGGGTGAGATTGCGCACCCTCACCTCATTTGAAAGAAGCCCCAGGAGATCAATATAGGCGCGGCTCTTGGTGATCCAGAGCAGCCGGTTGCCCTCCTTGTCAAAGACCTTGAAGCCCTTTGCCTGCAGATAAAACGGGAAGAGGTTGATGACCGCCTTGTCGATAAGCACCCGCTCCCGCGTTGCGTTTTCAAGCACGGGAATGAGTGCTCGTTTGATAAAATTCGACAGGTAGGGTCCCCGGAGGAGGAAAAAGAGGACCCCCACAGCAGCAAGAACCGACACGATAATGGTTGTTGCTTTTTTCATTCTGGTCTTTGTCTCTGTCATGTGCGATTCTCAGGCCTCACGAGGCCCCGGGGCCATCCTCTCACGGGAGCGTCACGCCGCCCTGATCTGTGCTATTCTGGGAAGAGGGAAATGAGGTGATGTATGTCTGTTATGATGAATTATTAAAATAATACGTCCCCTGTTGCCGCTCCCGGAAATCCCTTTGTCTTTCATGTACAGCCGGCCTCCGGAGCATGCTGTGAAAACCGGTACTGGTACTATTTCAGCTTTTAAATTACCACCTGATATAATACATAAAGCAAAAGAAGGGCGTCAATTTGACTGTAAGGCAGCGTCCTTCAGAATAGGCTTTAAATTTAAAGGGAATTTTGAGTATAATCAACGCCGTGAGCTGTAAGCTGTATGCTGTAAGCTGTTAGCAATGAGAAGTAAGCTGGCATCTGGAATCTCGATTCTTTCCAAGGGCGGTTAGCTCAGCTGGGAGAGCACAACGTTCGCAACGTTGGGGTCGGGGGTTCGAATCCCCTACCGTCCACCATTCTCTTTCTTTGTTTTCAGGGGCTTTGTTTTCCTAAGGGGGCTCTGAGACCTTCCGTAAACCTTCCGTAACTGTTCTTGCCTTGCGGAAGGCGTGTACTGCATCAAGCCAAGCGTAATTTTCGGTCATCCTGATGCTCGTATGGCCAGATTACGTGCTAAGTACATTGGGATAACTCCCGTGTTTGCGTGGTTCTTTCCGAAGGAATGTTTTGTCGCCTCACAGAGTAATGCCGGGTTTCTTTTACACAGGCAGGAAGTGCCTTTCAAGTAAATCCCCATCTTGACAGGCGTTCATAAACCCACCCAACTTTTTTGGCTATTGAAGGCGGGGAACATACTTCGAAAAGGATTCTTTGACCCAGATATTAGCAAATACTGTCCCTGTGTGAATGGCTCAATTACCACTCACCGTTCTTTTATATCAAACTTAATGAGTAGGAGATATTAGCAATAACAGCAACTACTCCTAAAAAACTCCCGATAACCGGACAAATCTTCATTCAACTCGCAGATGAATTATTTTGCATGCATATCAATGGTCTGTTGTCTATTGCAAGAGGTTTTACCTGATAATACCGGTCACCGGGATATCCCCGGCTATCCCAAACTTTATCTTCGTATCCCCTTCATTCCAGCCGGGCGTCCCGTTGGAATCCAGATACCACCAGCCGTTGCGGTATATCCCCATATCGGTGTACCCGTCTCCGTCCCAGTCCCCGGTCACCGGGATGTCCCCTGCTATCCCAAACCTGATTTTGGTATCCCCTGCATTCCATCCGGGTGTCCCATTGGAATCCAGATACCACCACCCGTTGCGGTATATCCCCATATCGGTGTATCCGTCTGCGTCCCAATCCCCCGTCACCGGGATGTCTCCGGCT
>CP070788.1:1708047-1721066 GCA_020346765.1 Nitrospiraceae bacterium | reverse complement strand
CCTCGTTTTTACAGGCAGGGATATCGTAAATCGAAAGGAGATGTATTATGAAGCAGGCAAAACAACCATTCATTGCAGCATGTGTAGTGGCACTCGTGGCCGCGCTGGCACTGACTGCCGGTCAGGCCTTTGCGGCGACAGCCCAGGAGATTGACACCAGCGTCGATGTTTCTTTGCAGCGATTCCATAAGATAGAGGGGGGTAAGGAGTTTACCAAAACGGCAAAGGGCCTACTGGTCCTTCCCAACGTTGTCAAAGGCGGATTTGTCTTTGGGGCCGAGTATGGAGAGGGGGCTTTGCGTATTGGAGGAAAGACGGTAGATTATTACAATATCGCAGCAGGCTCCTGGGGGCTGCAGATAGGGGCCCAGAAGAAAGATATCATTATAGCCTTCATGACAGATCAGGCCCTGAAGAGCTTTCGCGAGAGCAGTGGCTGGGAGGCAGGAGTCGATGGTAATATCGCTCTCGTAACCGTTGGTGCGGGCGCAAAAATAGATACCACCACCATAAAGGATCCCATAGTTTCTTTTGTGTTTGACGTCAAGGGGCTTATGGCAGACGTATCACTGAAGGGCGCAAAATTTACCAAGCTGGATAAGTCAAAATAGTATGCTGCTCCAGACACGCTGCTGATCGTCGTTTTCGCAGCACGTCGCGTCTGGAGCGGGGATCCCGCGTAGTACGGTGTCAGTAAAATATAAATTGATGTTGCTTTGTTCCTGACAGGTGACGAGAATAAAAACGGCACCTTTGACAGCTCTCTCCATGGGCCTTTTCAAATGTGTCAACCGGGAACCGGGTGGAAGTGATGGAAATTTAAGCTATGGGGCCGGCGCTAGAATCCCAGGTAAGCCTTCTTCACCTCATCGTTTGCAAGCAGCCGCTGGGCAGTGTCCTCAAGGACAATCCTGCCATTTTCCATAACATATCCCCGGTGGGCCGCGTGGAGCGCCAGGTGGGCGTTTTGTTCCACGAGGAAGATAGTGGTGTTCTGCTCGCAGTTGATCTTTCTGATGATCCCGAATATCTGATGCACCACCTTTGGCGCGAGGCCCAGGGAAGGTTCGTCTAGCAGTAGCAGGCGGGGCCGTGCCATGAGTGCCCGTGATATGGCCAGCATCTGCTGCTCCCCGCCGCTCAGGGTCCCTCCGGGCTGGTGCATCCGCTGCCTGAGGAGGGGGAAGAGGCCGAAGATATAGTCCATGTCCTCCCGGATGCCGTCCCGGTCGGACCGCAGGAAGGCACCCATGTACAGGTTCTCCATGACCGTCAGCCGGGGGAAGATGCGGCGGCCCTCCGGAACCTGGGATATGCCCAATGACACGATCTCGTGGGGGCTCAGGCCCTGTATGGCCTTGCCCATGAAACTGATTTCCCCTGCTGCCGGCGGAACGATCCCTGATATGGTCATGAGCGTTGTGGACTTGCCGGCGCCGTTTGCTCCGATGAGAGTGATGATCTCGCCCGCGTTGACCTGGAGATCAACGTGCCTGAGCGCCTGGATACTTCCGTAGAATGTCTGTATGCCCTTCAGCTTAAGCACTGAACTCTTCTCCCAGATATGCCCTGATAACCTCCTCGTTGCTCCTGATTGCATCAGGGACGCCTTCTGCAATTTTCCTGCCGTAGTCCATGACAACAATCCGGTCTGATATACTCATAACCAGTTTCATGTCGTGCTCGATGAGCAGGATGGAAATATGCTCTTCATCGCGGATCCTTGTAATAAGGCTGTCCAGTTCCCCTGTCTCCTGGGGGTTCATCCCTGCGGCAGGCTCATCAAGGAGGAGCAGGAAGGGCTCCGTTGCCAGGGCCCGGGCGATCTCCAGCCGACGCTGCGCCCCGTAGGGCAGGTTTTTTGCGAGGTCGTTCACGGCATGGGCGAGCCCGACCTTTTGCAGGATGCCGTAGCTGACCTGCACTACTTCTCTCTCCTCCCTCACGGTCTTCTTCCCTCTGAAAATGGCCCCTGCAATTCGTGACCGGGTCCTGCAGTGCCTGCCGATCATCACGTTTTCAAGGACCGTCATATTCGGGAAGAGACGGATATTCTGAAAGGTGCGGGCCATTCCCATGGTGGTTATCCTGTTCGGCTTGAGCCCGTTTATTCTGTGACTCCCGCCGGCAGGTGAAGAGAGGACTATGTCCCCTTGTGAAGGGCGGTAGATGCCGGTGAGGCAATTGAAGAGTGTTGTTTTTCCCGCCCCGTTTGGTCCGATGAGTGCAAGGATCTCGCCCCTGCTGACCTCAAGGCCAAGGCTGTTGATGGCGCGGATGCCGCCGAAATCCATGGAAAGGTCTTTTACCTGAATCACGGGAAGGCTTGGGGCTCTTTCTCTGTCATTCATTGTCAAGGTCCTCGAACCAATAGGTGCGCCGCGGGGCACTGATGAGCCCCTGGGGACGGAAGACCATCATAAGCACGAGGGTCGCTCCGAAGAGGAGCATCCGGTAGTCGGAAAAGGCCCTCAGATACTCAGGAAGAAGGATGAGCACGAAGGCGGCGATGATGACCCCTGCTATGGAGCCCATGCCGCCGAGCACCACGATGGAGAGTATGATGGCTGACTCGAGAAAGGTGAAACTCGCGGGGTTGATGAAGGTCGTTTTCGCGGCGAACATCACGCCCATCATTCCTGCCCAGGTCGCGCCCAGGGCAAAGGCCCTGAGTTTTGTCCTTGTCTTGTCGATACCCATTGCCTGGCAGGCGATTTCGTCTTCCCTCAGGGCGACCCATGCCCTGCCGATACGGGAATTCTGGAGCCTGTTGACGACGAACACCGTAAACAGGGTGAGGCCGATCATGAGAAAATACAGGTATGCAGCCGAGCCATGGAGGGAGAACTTCATGCCGAAGAGCGAGGGCCGGTCAATATTGGCGATGCCGCTGGGCCCGAAGGAAAACTCGTTCCAGTTTTCCAGCACAAGCCTGATGATTTCACCGAAACCGAGGGTGACGATGGCCAGGTAGTCGCCGCGCAGGCGGAGGACCGGGAACCCGAGCATGATTCCGAAAAGTGCACCGATCAGGGCCCCTGCCGGCAGGACGGCCCAGAAGCCGAGGCCGAAGTGGTAGTTAAGCAGCCCGTAGCTGTAGGCGCCCACGGCGTAAAAGGCCACATACCCCAGGTCCAGGAGCCCGGCGAGGCCCACCACAATGTTCAGGCCCAGCCCCAGGACAACGTACATGAGTGCCGTGGTCAGGATGTTTACCTGATAGGTAGAGAAGAGGAAGGGAAATGACAGGGCAAGGACGGAGAGGATGGCAAGGCCTGGGATGACCAGCTTCCGGTTTGCGGCAGCACCCTTAAAAAGGGCCGGCTTACCCGGACCTGCAGACAGTACGCCACTGGTGCCCGATTCCTTCCGGCTGATCAGGAAGCGCCATACAAAGGAGAGTGCGAAACTTCCCGCTCCTACAAGGGCCATGTTGCCCCATCGCCACTCTACCAGTTTTTCAATGGGGTTCACGCGGATCACCATGACAGGAAAGGTGAGGAACATGAACCAGAGGGAGACGAGGAAGGATTTTCTTATCTCAATAAAACTTACCATGGGAACATTTCTCTCCACATTTCATTTTGCCACCAGACCCCTTGATCCCCTGCCCCTTGACATCCCAACCCCTCGAAACCTCCTTTTACACTTTTTGAGCCGTTGTCTTTCCCAGGATTCCTGCAGGCCTGAAGATGAGGATGAGAACGAGCAGGGCAAAGGCGAAGACATCTTCGTAATCGCTGGAAACATAGCCAGTGGCAAAGCTCTCTGTCCAGCCGAGGATAAACCCTCCAAGCACTGCCCCGGGGATGCTGCCGATTCCCCCGAGAACGGCGGCTGTGAACGCCTTGATGCCCGCAATGAAACCAATGTAGAAATTTATCTGGCCGATATGGGAGGCGATAAGGACTCCGCCCACGGCTGCAAGGGCGGAGCCGATCACAAATGTCGCTGATATCACTTTGTTGACGTCCACGCCGGCGAGCATGGCCATGGTCCTGTCCTGGGCTGTGGCGCGCATTGCCCTTCCGACGCGGCTTACCCTGATGAAGAGTGTCAATGCGGTCATGACAACGGCGGTGGTCAGCACGATCACCAGTTCAGAGGGGCTGAAGATGTGCTCGTATTCCCTCATGAAGCCGAAGGAAGGGATAAGGTTCGGGAAGGGGAGGAAGTCTGAAGTTTGTGCCAGGAGCACATAGTTCTGAAGAAAGATAGACATGCCGATGGCGCTGATCAGCGGTGAAAGGCGGGGTGCGCTGCGAAGGGGTTTATAAGCGATCTTTTCAATGGTCACGCCGTATGCCGCCGAGTAGACGACGGCAGTGAGTGAGGCGAGGATAAGGATGGCCATCTCATGGAAACCGTGGAGGGTCAGGACGCTGGCGACGATGAGGGCGGTGAATGCGCCCAGCATGTAGATTTCACCATGGGCGAAATTGATGAGTTCGATGATCCCGTACACCATAGTGTACCCAAGGGCGATCAGTGCATAGATGCTTCCCCGCGTGAGTCCACCCAGGAAGAGATGCAGAAAGTATTCCATGTAACTTTCTATAATACGAAAATTGAGAAATTATTTGGATCATTTCTCCACCTCCACGTACTCTCCGTTCTTCACCTGGTAGACGGAAAAACCTACGCCGATGGCATCGCCCTGCTTATCAAAGCTGATTCTGCCTAAAGGAGTCTCAACGTACTCTGTCCTGAGGGCCTTCGCAACGGCATCGTACTCTGTTGAGCCGGCCTTTTCAATGGCGTTCAGCAGCGCCTGGGCAGCAGCGTATGCATTGAGGAAGAAGGCGCCTGGATCTGAACCGTATGCCTTCACGTGTGCCTCGTTTGCCGCAATGGCCAGGGGGTTTTGTGAGACGTCCTTCGGCCCTGTGGCATAGACGCCTTCCGCGTCAGGGCCGGCCACCTTGATAAAGGTGATGTCCTTTACGCCGTCGTCGGAAATAAAGATCGTGTCCATTTTCTTTTTCCGCATGAGCATGACGATCTTTGATGCTTCGGGGTGGTATCCGCCAAAGATGACGGCCTCTGCCCCTGAGTTCCGGATTTTCTCCACGACTGCTGAATAATCGACTGCTCCGGGTGTAATGCCTTCATAGAGCACAAGCTCGGCCCTGTCGGACGTTTCAATGAAGTCACGGGCGAACTCGGCGAGACCCTTTCCGTAGTCGCCCTTGTCGTGGAGAACAGCGATCTTTTTAAGGTTCAGGATATCGAGGGCGAAATCGACCTCAAGCCTGGCCTGGGCGTCATCAGAAGCGATGGTGCGGAAAAAGTTGGGATAGTCGCCGCTTTGCGTGAGAGACGGATTGGTGGCTGACGGCGACATGGCAATGACCTTTGATTCCCGGTAAATGCCCAGGGCTGACTTTGTGGCCCCGCTGCAAATGTGGCCGAGCACTGCGTGGACTCCCCGGGAAACCAGTTTCGTTGCCGTGTTTGTGGCTATCTCGGGCTTGCACACGTCGTCCTCAATGAGCAGTTCCACCTTTCTGCCCAGGACCCCTCCCTTTGCGTTGATCTCATTGACCACGAGCTCCGCTGCCTTTACCGAAGGCAGGCCGTAGGATGCCAGGTCGCCGCTGTGGGACCCTGCGACGCCCAGCCTGACGGATTCCGCCTCCTTTTTTGTGCAGGACAGGGCAAGGGCCGTAAACACTGCAATCACTGACACAAGAACATATTTCAGGGCATTACTTTTCACAGGACACCTCCTCTTATGTCTTTGGTTTCCAACATGTCACCAAGAAATTCGTATGTATTATGAGCGCATTCCGGAGACCGCCCTGAGCGAAGCCGAAGGGGCAAAGAGAGCCTGCCAGCCAGCAGGCAGGGAGAAATTTCTCCGCAGACTCCCCTTTGTGCATTGGCATTGAGTGCATTCCATGGGAACGGAGTTAATCATGAATGAACGATCGCGGAAATGAAGGCATTATATTACTGGAGCGAAAGCAATGTCAAGAAATTGATGCCGGCCTGTGGAGAAAAAATGAACCCGCCGGAGGCCTGTCTGTGGTACAATAAATTGTTATTTTGCCGAGCACAATCATCTTCAGGAGAGGACAGGATGAAAAGAATACTTGTAACCGGCGGTGCCGGGTTTCTGGGTTCACATCTGTGTGAGAGGCTCCTCGTAGAAGGGCATGAGGTTCTGTGTGTTGATAATTTTTATACGGGCCTCAGGTCCAATATTGTCCACTTCATCGGTAACCCCTTTTTCGAGGTGATGCGTCATGACATCTGTTTCCCCCTCTACGTTGAGGTTGACGAAATATATAACCTTGCCTGCCCTGCCTCCCCGATACATTACCAGTTCGATCCCGTGCAGACAACAAAGACCTCGGTGCACGGCGCCATTAACATGCTTGGCCTTGCAAAGCGCCTCAAGGCCAGGGTCTTTCAGGCATCCACGTCTGAAGTGTACGGCGACCCGGAGGTGCATCCCCAGCCCGAAGCCTACTGGGGCAATGTCAATCCCATCGGCTACCGGTCATGCTACGATGAAGGCAAGCGCTGTGCTGAAACACTGTTCTTTGACTATTACCGGCAGCACCGCCTGAAGATCAAGGTAGCCCGCATATTCAACACCTACGGGCCGAGAATGCACCCCAATGACGGACGCGTGGTAAGCAACTTCATCATACAGGCCCTGCGGGGAGAGCCCATAACGGTCTACGGCAATGGAAAGCAGACGAGAAGTTTCTGCTACGTGGATGACATGATCGACGCATTCATAAGACTCATGAACTCGCCTGATGGCATTACCGGGCCGGTCAACCTGGGCAACCCCTCGGAGTTTACAATCCTTGAGCTTGCGCACAAGGTCATTGAACTCACGGACTCAAAATCGAAGATTGTCTTCAAGCCCCTCCCGCATGATGACCCTGTTCAGCGTCAGCCGAAAATCAACCTTGCCAGAAAGGTCCTCAAGTGGAAGCCCCGCGTTGCCCTTGAGGACGGCCTCAGAGAGACAATCGCCTACTTCCGGAGCCTGGGGCCAAGGGACCTGAAATGACAATGGAGCGTGATGCCGGCCGGCATGTTTATTATTTTTCCGATGGAATAGAATAGCAGCGTGAAAAAGATATCCCTCTCCATGGATGGACGGCACATTCAGACCGTGGACGGAAACACCGTCCTGAATGTGGCCCGGCAGAACAGGATATACATCCCCACGCTCTGCTACCATCCGAAGACACGACAGGCAGGCAAGTGCAGGATGTGCGTTGTTGAAGTGGAACGCATGCCTGGTCTGCAGACCGCCTGTTCTCTGGCGGCCAGGGAAGGCATGGTTATTCACACCAGTACGCAGCGTGTTGTGGAGACGCGGAAGATGATTGTCGAACTCCTCCTTGCAAACGGTAAGCACAACTGTATTGCCTGCGAGGCAAACGGCGCATGTGAACTCCAGGAAGTTGCCTACCGCCTGGGCATTGAAAAGCCCTCCTTCCCCATTGCAGAGCGGGACATGCCCGTTGATACCTCGTGCCCCATGATCATCAGGGACATGAACAAGTGTATCCACTGCTACCGCTGCGTCAACGGGTGCAATAATATCGTTGTGAATGAAGTGCTGGAGATGGGATACCGAGGCAGCAGGATGACCGTTGTCTGCGATACGGACAAACCCATGGGCGAGTCCTCCTGCGTGGTGTGCGGAGAGTGTGTGCAGCTCTGTCCAACAGGGGCCCTTGTGGAAAAGAAGGCCATGGGGAAGGGGAGGGAATGGGACACGAACCAAACGAGGACGACCTGCCCCTACTGCGGTGTGGGGTGTCAGATACGGCTCCACGTCAGGGACAATGAGATCATCAAGGTAACGGGTGAAGAAAACGTGGAGCCCAATTTCGGGACGCTCTGTGTCAAGGGCAGGTTTGGCTATGACTTTGTCCATTCACCCCACCGCCTCCGGAAGCCCCTCCTCAGGAAAAACGGCAGGCTTGAGGAAGTGAGTTGGGACGCTGCCCTGGACTTTACTGCAGAGAAGCTGCTTGAGATAAAGAAGACCAGCGGACCGGGCTCCATTGTGGGGATCGGCTGCGCCAGGTCAACAAATGAGAGCAACTATGTGATGATGAAGTTCATGCGCGCTGTCGTGGGTACGAACAATGTAGACCACTGCGCGCGTACGTGACACGCCCCCACGGTGGCCGGTCTGGCCTCCACCCTGGGCGCCGGAGCCATGACAAACTCCATCCGGGAGATCGAGGATGTCCCTGTTATCTTTGTCATCGGCTCCAACACCACCGAATCCCATCCCGTCGTATCCTACTTCATGAAGCGGGCCGTGAAAAAGGGGAGCCGCCTCATCGTGGCTGACCCCCGGCGGATCGACCTGACACGGTGGGCGACGAGGCACTTTCAGCACCGGGTGGGAAGCGACATCGCCTTTCTGAACGCGGTGATGAACGAGATCATACGCAACGGATGGCATGACCGGGACTTTATCGAAAAGCACACTGAGGGGTTTGAGCAGCTCAGGGAGACAGTGAGCAGGTACACGCCGGAGTATGCTGGGGAGATTTGCGGACTCAGGGCCGATGAAATTCGGGAGCTGGCCCGCATACTTGGCACTGCCGAGAAGGTGGGGCTGTTCTACACCCTGGGGATCACTGAGCACATTACCGGAACGGACAATGTCAGGTCCTGCGCCAACCTCCAGATCCTGCTCGGAAACATCGGCAAGGCAAGCGCCGGGGTCAATCCCCTCAGGGGCCAGAACAACGTGCAGGGGGCCTGCGACATGGGGGTGCTGCCCGACGTCTATACGGGATACCAGAAGGCGGCATTCCCTGACGTACGGAGAAAATTTGAGGCTGCCTGGGGCATTGAAAAGCTCCCTGACGGGGAAGGCACGAAAATTCCGGCAATGTTCGACGGCATTCATCACGGGGACGTGAGGGCCCTCTATCTTATCGGGGAGAACGTTGTCATGTCCGAACCGAACCAGGCCCACACCGTCAGCGCCCTGAAAAAGGTGGATCTCCTTATCGTGCAGGATATCTTCATGAATGAGACGGCGGAGCATGCTCACGTCATCCTGCCGGCCGCCTGTTTCGCCGAGACAGAGGGGACATTTACCAACACGGAGCGGCGCGTCCAGCGCGTGCGCAAGGCGGTGGAGCCGCCGGGACTGGCGCGGGACGACTGGTGGATCACGGCTGAGCTGGCACGGCGCATGGGGTACGATATGGGCTACACGTCGGCAGAACAGATTTGGGAGGAGATCAGATCAGTGACACCGTCAATGTCCGGCATTGCCTACCGGAGAATCGACCACAAGGGCCTGCAGTGGCCCTGCACGGACGAGCAGCATAGCGGTACCTGCTACCTCTACTGCGACAACGTCTTCCCCTGCGGCAAGGCAACGTTCAGGCCTGCTGAATGGAAGCCTCCTGCTGAAGTCCCTGATGAGGAATACCCCTTTGTCCTCACCACCGGCCGGCGCCTGTGGCAGTACCACACGGGAACACAGACGCGGAAGTCCGGCGGGTTCAATGATATCTGCCCCGAAGAAATGATCGAGGTGAACCCCGACGACGCCCGCGGACTGGACATCAGGGACGGTGATTATGTCTTTGTCTTTTCACGCCGGGGCAGGCTGAAGGTAAAGGCATGGGTAACGGACAGGGTGACTCCGGGCCTCTGCTTCATGACCTTTCACTTCAGCGAGGCCTGCGCCAATGTGGTGACGAACAATGCCTTTGATCCCATAGCGGGTACCGCGGAATACAAGGCCTGTGCCATCAGGCTGGAGAGGGCATGATTGACGCTGGTCTGAAAAAAGAGATTGAGGGGCTCATGATCAAGTTCCCCTGCATTGATTCGGCCATCCTGCCCTCGCTGACCCTGATCCAGGAGCGAAAGGGCTTTATTTCCCAAGGTGATATGGAAGAGCTCTCGCGCATACTGAAGTTTTCCCAGGCAAGGATCTTCAGTGTAGCCAGTTTTTATTCCATGCTGAAACTCAGGCCCCGGGGGAAGTACCACCTGCAGGTCTGCACCAATATCTCCTGCTCCCTCCTGAGAGAAAAGACCCTCATGGAGCACCTGTCCCGGATACTCGGCATTGGAGACGGCGAGACCACCGGCGATGGGCTGTTCAGCCTGGAGGCCGTAGAGTGCCTGGGGTCATGCGGGTACGCGCCGGCAATGATGATCAATTCCGATCACTTTGAAAATCTTGGTTTTGATCAGGTGGACAGGATCATTGAATCACTCAGGGAAAAGGAAAGGGCAGGCGGTGTTTGATCCATGCTATTACATCTCAAAGAATTCAGAATTAATTTAAGAGCGATGTCAGAGGATTCCAGGGGTCAAGGAGTCAAGGATTCAAGTGGTGGATTTATTTTCTTAATAGCTCATTTCACTCGAACCCTTGAATCCTTGAATCCACGAATCCTTCCCGTTCATCAATCGGACCGGAGTTCGTCATGAATGAAATACTTCTCAGGAACAGGGGGACTGCCAACCTGCACACTATCTCCGTCTACCGTGAGCAGGGGGGATACCGTGCCCTTGAAAAGGCGCTCTCCCTGCAGCCTGATGACGTAATTTCCATTGTCCAGGAGTCAGGCCTCAGGGGAAGGGGCGGTGCGGGGTTCCCTGCCGGGGCAAAGTGGAGGCTGCTTACGCGGTACCGGGTGAAGACCGTCTATTTAATCTGCAATGCCGACGAAGGGGAGCCGGGGACCTTCAAGGACAGATACATCATGGAGTTTGACCCCCACTGCCTTATCGAGGGCATGACCATTGCTGCCTACGCCACGGGCGCCCATCACGGCTTTATCTATATCCGGGGTGAGTATGACTGGATTGAGCGCGTCCTGGAACTGGCCCTTGCCGAGGCCCGTACCGAGGGGATGCTGGGGCATAGTATCATGGGGTCAGGGTTCTCCTTTTACATTGACATATACAGGGGCGCTGGATCCTACGTCTGCGGTGAAGAAACGGCGCTCATTGAGTCCCTTGAGGGCAAGGCAGGCCGGCCGCGGCTGAAGCCTCCCTTCCCGGCAGCATCGGGTCTTTACGGAGAACCAACAGTAATTCATAATGTTACGACCCTTTCCTTCATCCCTTTTATTATTATTAACGGGCCCGATGCCTTCAAGGGAATCGGGAAGAACAGGAAGGAGGGAACCAAGCTTTTCGGCATCAGCGGCCATGTCAACAGGCCCGGCCTCTATGAGTACCCCATGGGTACAGCACTGCGGGAACTTATCTATGAAGCTGCTGGCGGAGTGCGGGACGGCAAGGGCCTGAAGGCCGTCATTCCGGGCGGGCTTTCGGCTCCTCTTCTCAGGGCAGACGAGATTGATGTGGAAATGGATTTCCCCTCGCTCAACGCTGCCGGCACTATGCTCGGCTCAGGAGGAATTATTGTACTCGATGAGGACACCTCCATTCCCCGCATGGCCCAGAAAGCGGCCGCGTTTTACGCTCACGAATCATGCGGACAGTGCACACCCTGCCGTGAAGGCACACATATGATTAAATTCCTCATTGACAGGATCAACGAGGGGCAGGGCACCGGCACAGATCTTGAACATATACTGAAGCTCTGCCGCTATATCAGGGGATCAACGATCTGCGCCTTCGGTATTGCGGCGACCATGCCAATCGCTGCCATGATCGTAAAGTTCAGAAGTGAATTTGAGGCCCTCCTCCGCAGCTAGTTCTCAGCGTCTTTGATCAGATACCAGGGATGGGTGCTTGCACCCTGGGGATGGCCCTTGGACGGATAGAGCCGATCACCCTTGATTTCATACCAGGGGCTACCGCTTAATCCCATGGGATGCGTATGGGAGGTATAAACCTTGCTGCCCCTTATTTCAAACTGGGGTGATGGGTTCCGGCCTGATGGATGGCCGTAGACCGGGTAGATCTTTTTTTGGTCGACCCTGTACCAGGGGGCTTTGCTGGCACAGTTAGGATGGCCGTATGCCGGGTAGAGTTTGAGTGTCATGAGACCACCTGCAGCACTTCGCGAGTTTTTCCCTCTTTACCCAGTCTTTTCCCGGCTCCTCCTGGGACGACGGCACCGGAGAGGATTCTGACGGTTAGCGCATATCCGACGAACAGGCTGTAGGTGAGAAGGAAAATCAGGAGCAGAAATAACGTACACAAGGCCTTTGACAACAGGGAAACTTCCATAACGCCTCCTCCAACATGAATATATGCGCAAATGAGCAAATATAATGCCACTTGTAACTCCTTGTAAATTAGTAAAACTCATTTCCCTCTACCTGTGCACTGCACGATTACCATGTGACACGCCTGTGACAGATTGTGTTAACGCTCCAGAATAATCTTTAAAAAATAGTGCTGGGGACTGATTGAAGGGGCCGGGGAACTTGGTGGGGAAGCGGGAAAGCTGGGAAGGGATCGAGGAGTTGATGCAGGTATGGAAAAATCAGGGCCTAATCAAGAATCCTGCCTTTGGCTTTCTGAAACTCCTCAACCGAAATAAGGTCTTTCTCAAAGAGGCGGGCCAGTTCCGCGAGGCTTTTGACGTTTTCTGCACCGGGGGAAGGGAGTTTATCTATTTTCATAGACATGTCATGCCCTATCCCGGGCCGGGCCTGCGAATCGCTGATCCTGAAGTTTGCCAGTCCTCCCATGAAACTGACCTCCACGGTCTTGCCCTGCAGGGAACTGCCCGCGAAATTTCTGAAAGCCTGACTGTCTGCCTTTATACGCCGGTAAAACCAGTACCCTGCCGCGGCCAGGCAGGCCATACCAAGGAGTATCCACGCCATGTGATTCACGATGCCGTAGAAAAAAAGGACCAGTGCGCCGATGCTTCCAAGAAGGGCGACATGCATGATCAGAATAAGAAAGGCAGCCACGATACTGCTCCTGATAGTATTATCGCCCTGGCTACTCACCGGTGCTTTCCTTTCTTCATGTCCCATAATCCTATAGTAGCATTTTTCATGCAGCGAGATTAAGTCGGGGAAGCGGGAAAACGAGCACGTGGGAAATTCGGGAAGTTTGTAAGTTCG
>CP070788.1:1693081-1707947 GCA_020346765.1 Nitrospiraceae bacterium | reverse complement strand
GTCATCGGCGAGCGGGGGCTCAAGCTTTCAGGAGGCCAGCGGCAGCGGATTGCCATTGCGCGGGCCATCCTCAAGAACCCGCCCATCCTGATACTTGACGAGGCAACTTCATCACTGGACTCCGTGTCTGAGCGGCTTGTGCAGAAGGCGCTGGAAGACCTCATGTCCGGCAGGACGACCATTGTTATTGCCCACCGGCTTTCAACGATCAGGAATGCCGACAGGATTGTCATTCTCGACAAGGGGAAGATTGTCGATATCGGGACCCATGAACAGCTCATGTCAAGAAACGAGACGTACATAAGGCTCTATAATGCCTTTGCCCTCGCCTGATCCCCTTTGGAAACCATGAAAATACTTCACACGGAATGGTCCGACGGTCTGGGGGGCCAGGAGAAGAGGGTGCTTATGGAGGCAGCCGGGCTGTCCCGGCGGGGACACGAGACTGCCCTCGTATGCAGGGAGGGGGCCAGGATCAGGGGTGAAGCAGAAGGCCTGGGAATTGCCGTCCACACCGTGCCGATGAGAAAACCCTATGACCTTGACAGCATGATCAGGCTGCGGGGATTTCTCAGGAAGAACCGGTTTGATGTGGTGAACACTCACAGCGGCGTTGACTCCTGGATCGGCGGCATCGCCGCGAAACTCGCCGGAGTTCCTGTGCTGGTCAGGACGAGGCACCTGAATATCGCCCTGAAACGAAATCCCCTCAACTTTATCCATTACCTGCCGGACATGTATATCGCCTGCGGAGACAACATGAGGCAAAACCTTGTGGAAAGCTGCGGCTTTCCTGCCCATAAGGTCGTCAGCATCGCCACGGGAGTGGCCCCGGAGTTTTTTGAGGTCCGGCGCAGCCGGGAGGCGCGGGCAAAGTATGGCCTGGACCGGGGTGCCCCGGTCATTGCCAATGTGGGAATTCTCCGGAGCGTCAAGGGGCATGAGGTTACCCTCAGGTCCGTGCAGCGGGTGGTCGACGCTGTGCCGGGTGTGCGATATCTTATTGCGGGCGACGGGCCGAGGCAGAAAGCCCTTGAAGATCTTGCACGTGAACTGGGCATCGTGGAGCACGTTCTCTTTACCGGCTTTGTGGAGGATGTCAGGGAAGTCTACGCACTGTCGGACGTGGTAGTTCTTTCCTCCTGGTCAGAGGGCCTTCCCCAGAGCGTGCTTCAGGCCATGGCAGCGGGGGTTCCTGTTGTCGCCACACGGGTTGGAGGTGTGCCGGAGGTGGTGGTTCACGGGGATACGGGGCTCCTGGTAGAACCGGGAGACCATGAGGGCCTTGCCCAAGGAATCATTACACTTCTCCGGCAGCCTGAAGCGGGCAAGCGGCTGGCAGGGAGGGCACGGGAGTTGGTCATGAAAGAACACTCGGCAGAGCACATGCTGGATCAGATTGAGCAGCTGTATGAACGTTTGCTGAAAAATAAAAAAGAATGCTAACGAAATTAATAATTCCACACGTGCTGTCATTGCTGCGAAAGCAGGAAGCCAGAAACATATTTGCAAAACTGGATTCCCGCCTGGCAGGCTGTTGCGGTATTGCTTTGTATGGCTCATTGTACCTTTTGCCGTCATTCCTGTGAAAACAGGAATCCAGTCTTATCAACACGATACTGGATACCCGCTTTCGCGGGTATGACATCATTCGTACATAAAAGGTCATTCTGCAACAGCCGCCTGGGCGGGAATGACACATTACTTATGCTCTTATTCGTAACGCTGTATCAATCTGTGTAAATCTGTGGATTGCTCATCACCATGAATATCCTCCATACGGAAACACTGAAGAGATGGGGAGGCCAGCAGAACAGGCTCCTGACAGAGGCGTCCGGCCTTATGGGGAGAGGACACCGGGTTGTGATTGCCTGCCACAGGGGAAGCATCCTCGCGCAGAAGGCAAAAGAGGCAGTGCTGCCGGTCTATGAGGTCAACATGGTGAAACAGAACCACCTTCTGACAATCCCCATGCTTATGAGGATCATCATCAGGGAGAAGGTGGACATCGTGTCAACGCACAGCTCTGTGGACAGCTGGGCCGGGGGCATCGCAGCGAAGCTCACGGGGCGGAGACTGGTGAGGTTCAGGCACAATCTTTTCCCTATCGGCAGGGACCCCCTGACCCGCCTTATCTATACGCTGCCTGACCGGATTATTACCCTGAGCAGGGCCATAGAGGATGTCCTCCGGGAAGGAGGGATCGGAAAGGAAAAAATTTCCGTCATCCCTTCATGTGTCGACGCAGAGAGGTTCACTCCTGCGGTGGAGGACCTGAGAGAGGAGCTGCACATCGATCCCGGGATACTGATCATAGGAAATACATCGACCTTCTCTCAGGTCAAGGGCTATGAATCCTTGCTCCGGGCCTTCAACCGCATTGGCCGTGAAGTGCCCTGCGTCCTCCTCTTCGCGGGCAGCATTGAGGAGGAAGGCAGAAAGCGCTGCCTCGGCTTCATTGAGGAAAACCTGCGGGACCGCGTGCTCTTTCTCGGACACCGGGATGATGTCCCGAGGGTGCTGAAGACCATTGATGTCTTCGTTTATCCCTCATTTATGGAAGGCCTGGGCACGGCCCTGCTTGAAGCGATGACCATGAAGAGGGCCATCGCCCTTTCGGACATTCCCACATTCCGGGAGTTCATCGATGACACCGGAAACGGGCTCTTTTTTGCCGCGCAGGACCCGGACGATATGGCGGAAAAGGTATTGTTGCTGCTCCGGGACGAGGGGCTCCGGCAGCGTCTGGGGGAACATGCCCGGTCAACTGCTCTTGAGCGGTTTTCCCCTATGAGGATGCTGGACCTGACAGAAACCACCTATCGAGAGGTACTCAATGCTTCATAACTCCATACCCGTTGTGATGTACCATCATGTATCAGAGGCAGACCGGGAGCTGAACATCTTTCCCGATCTCTTTGAAGACCAGCTGCGGTCCCTCTCGGCCAGGGGCTGGAAGACCCTTTCAGGCGATGAGTTCCTTGCCTTTCTCAGGGACGGAAAGGAGCGGCCCAAAAAGTGCGTGCTCCTGACCTTTGACGACGGCTTTGCCGACAACTATGTCTTTGCCTATCCGCTCCTGAAAAAATACGGGATGAAGGCAATGCTCTTTGTTGCCGCTGATTTCATTGAAGACGCAGACGTGAAGCGGGACTCCTTTGTATCCCTCACGCACAACGCGGCATGGGACCTGGCATTTACGCAACGCCGGGCGGAGGTCATGTGCACCTGGAAGGAGCTCAGGGAAATGAACGAGGACGGCTCCTTTGACATCCAGTCCCACGGCCTGTCCCACAGGACGCCTGCATTCATGAAACAGGAAAACTATGAAGCTCTCAGGGGCGACCTCGTTGGCGGCAAGGCCGAGCTGGAGAAGAGACTCTCCAAAAAGATTTATCATCTTGCCTGGCCCAAAGGCCACTTTGACAGGGAGAGTATTGCCATAGCCGGTGAAGCCGGTTATCAGGCTCTCTATACCACGGAGCGCGGGGCCAACACAGCTAAGAACCTGACCGCAGTCAGGCGGCTGCCTGTAAAATGCAGGGGAGGGGACTGGCTTATGGGAAAACTACCCATCTACTCCTCGGTCCTGCTCACCTCCGTCTATCTCAGGCTGAGGACAGGCAGATGAAGGTCATAACAAATGCCGTCATGACCTGCAGCTACGATGACAGCGCAGAGCTGGAGGGGGCCCTTGCAAGGCTGTCTTCTGTTGTTCGTGACAACCCCTGGGTGCTGGCCCCCTTTCAGGACAGGGACGAACGGGCAGGCAGGGTCCTCGCTGCCGCGGGATTTGAACTCTATGCCACGGTGAAAGGGACAACGCTTTTTTACGACGCGGCACCGGACTGTTTTTTCAAGATCCTGCATCCTCTGAACCTGAAAAAGAAGATGAGGTTTCTCCTTGTTCACAGGGCGCGGCAGATTCATGACACTGTAGAATATCTCATTTCCCGGGGGGTGAAGGTGCTACCGGTCCGGGCATACGGCATGTTCACACAGGGGAGACTCCCCTTTTTCGCCGTGAAAAAGGCTGAAGGGGCATCGCTTTATGACATTCTCATACGAAGGGGCGGAGAGCTTTCCCCGGACATGGAACGATGCGTGATGGACGAGCTCGTAAAGCTTCACCGCCTCGGCTACTGGCTCGGCGACGCCCACCTTGCCCATATCTTTATTACAGAGCAGGGGATATCGGGTTTCATAGACATGGACGGCATCAGGAAGAACAGGCCCTGGAGCGTCAGGAACCTCGCCCGGGATCTTGCCGGGCTCAATCATCCCCGCCTTCCCCTCACAGGGGATGAAAAAAAGGGGCTCCTTGAGTATTATTCGGAGAACATGAAGATTGAGGACCGGAAGAACTTCCTGAGGCAGGTGAAACACTTTACGGAGCGCCGGTGGAAGGACTGAGCATCATCATTCCCGTGTACAACAGGGTGGAGAGCACCTTGCGCTGCATTGATGCCGTCACAGAGCTCAACGCGGCCTGCCCCATTGAGATTATTATCGTTGACAACGGGTCAACGGACGAGACCCCCCAGGCATTGTCCACGGCCCCCTATGCCGAAAGGGTTGTCTATTTCAGGAATGAGGAGAACCTGGGCGTGTCAGAGGCTTTGAACAGGGGATGCAGGGCGGCGCGTTGCGCGCTGCTCTGCTGCATGCACAATGACCTGTTTCTGTACCGGAAGAACTGGGCGGCTCGGATCGCGGAATTCATCCTTGGGGCGGAGCGGCCCGGGGTGATTGGTCTTTACGGTGCACGGACCATGCGCGAAGACGGGAGCTTTTGGGGAAGGACCATTGTTCACAGTCTGAAGGACAGGCCATCCCTGTCAGGGGATGCCGAGTCCGTGGTCGTGGTGGACGGGGTTCTCATGGCAATGAAAAAAACTGCCTATGAAGCAGCGGGAGGCTTTGATGAAGAATTTCCCGTGCACTTCTATGACAAGGACATGTCCATGAGGATGCTCAGCAGGGGCTTTATCAATTATGTGATCAACATTCCCTTTGAGCATTCCTGTGCCGTGACGCGGACCCAGATCTGCGATGATGACGAAATCAGGGACAGGGCGCAGGAGCGGTTCATGACCATATGGCATGATCATCTGCCGGCAGATGTGACGACCTGGTGGGAGAGGATCATGCTTTCATTGAAAAAGAAAGGCAGCGGCGAATAGGATGTGCGGCATTTTCGGTTTTTTTTCGCGCTCGAGGGCCATATCAAAGGATGCCCTCCTTTCATCACTCGGGGCGCTGCAGCACCGCGGACCGGACAGCGGCGGGGTCGCCCTTTTCAGAGGTGATGCGTCGGACTGGTATCCGCCCCAGTCCCTGCCTGAGGGCGAGTGGCATGCAGTCTTTGCCCACAGGCGGCTGAGCATCATCGACCTGTCTGAGGCGGGAAGCCAGCCCATGAGCAGCGGGGACTGTCCTGGGTGTATCCGAAGAAGCGGGACAGTCTGGATTGTTTATAACGGGGAGATCTACAATTTCAGGGAGATCAGGGACGAGCTTGCCGCTGCCGGGCATGTCTTCCATTCCCGGACGGACTCGGAGGTGATCGTCCATGGGTACGCGGAGTGGGGAAGTGATGTTGTCCACCGTCTGAGGGGCATGTTTGCCTTTGGCCTCCTCGACCGGAAGCGGAACAGACTGGTCCTTGCGCGTGACCGGCTCGGGGTAAAGCCTCTCAAGTATTTCTTTGACGGGGAAACCCTGATCTTCTCCTCGGAGCTCAAGGGGCTTATGAACCTCGTCCCGCGGAACATCGATTACGACGGCCTGAACAGGTTTCTCACCCTGAAGTATATCCCCTCTCCCCGGACCATTGTTGCAGGGATCAGGAAACTCCTGCCCGGGGAACTGGCGGAATACGATCTGGCAACGGGCCGCATGGAGTCCCGGATATACTGGAAACCGGAGTTCTCCCCGAAACATGACCTGTCTTTTGACGCGGCGAAGGAACGGTTCCGTGAACTGCTTGCTCAGGCGGTGTCCATGAGGACCATATCGGACGTCCCCATCGGCGTGTATCTGAGCGGAGGCATGGACTCAAGTGCGATCGTGGCATTTCTGAGGAAGGCCGGCGTCGGGGACATCAATACCTTTACCATAAAGTTTGACCGCCCCGGCTATGACGAATCTGCGTACGCGAAAACCGTTGCAAGCCGCTTCGGTACGCGGCATCACGAATTCCAGGTCCCTGAGCTGACCTTTGATGCGCTCCGGGAAATCATCTCCTCCCTTGACGAACCATTCGGCGACCCCTCCTATATCCCCACCTGGTTCCTGTCGCGCTTCACCTCCCCCCATGTGAAGGTGGTACTCTCCGGCGACGGGGGAGATGAGATACTCGGAGGGTACAAACGATATTTCATTTACTCCCGAAGCAGGGCCCGCGCTGTTCTGCCTGCATTTGAGGTCCCTCTGATCAGGAGGCTGGCGCCCGAAATCAATAAAAAGAGCCTCTCGGGCAGACTGCAGCGAATCAGCGAAGAGCTGTCCCTGGGGTACTGGGGTGCCTATCTCCTGAGGTTCAACGGCCTGAGCGACAGTTTCAAGCGCTCTGTCATGACTGATGAGGCATACCGCTTGATGCAGCCCCTCTCCATGGAAAAGCTGGTGAGCGGCTTTGACGAATCCAGAGGCATCAGAAACACGATAGAAAGGCTTGTCTGGATCGACCTTCATACCTACCTGCCGGACTATATCCTCACCAAGACCGATCTCGGCCTCATGGCCCATTCCGTGGAAGGGAGAAACCCGCTGGTGGACTACCGGCTCGTAGAGTTCGCCAACAGGCTCAGGCCAGAGTACAAGTTCAGAAACGGCGGCAAGTATATTCTCAAAGGCATTCTTGAAGAATACCTCCCGAAGGAGGTTATCCACCGGAAGAAGATGGGCTTCAGCCCTCCTATCAAGTACTGGTTCAGGGCGAATCTGAAGATGCTGCAACGGATTTTTTCAGAAGAGGACTTTGTGTCCGGCGACATCTTTGATCTCGGCAGCATTCATAAGGTAATTGACAGGTTCCAGTCTCCAGAGGTCAACGTATCTGAGCAGCTCTGGCTCATGATGGTGCTCGAGTTATGGAGGAGGGCATACCGGGTATGACAGGGAAGGAGAAAATTAATCTCCTGGTCCTGATCGTGAGCATGCCTGCAGGAGGCGTGGAAAACCAGGTGCTTTCCGTTGTCCGGAGGCTTGACCGCGGGCGCTTTGAACCAGTTATCTGCTGCATCAGGGAACGGGGAGCACTGGGGGAGATGGCCGCCAAAGAGGGGCTGAACGTTATTGCACTCAACCTGATGAAGAGCAGCAGGTTCAGCCTGGCGATCCCCTTGAGGATTGCGGAGGTCCTGAAAGAACATCGCATTCATGTCCTCTGGACCCATCAGTACGTGGCGAACCTCTACGGGAGGATGGCCGCCCTGGTCGCGAAGACGCCGGCAGTGATCGCAACCTTCCGCGCACTCTATGACAGGCCCAAGAGGCACCGGAGCCTGTTCAACCACCTGCTGGCGTATCGGACGGACCGGCTTGTTGCCGTATCCGGTGCCGTGGCACAGGACATAACGGCCCATGACCGCGTGCATGCCAACAAGATAACGGTCATACGCAACGGGATCGACCTTTCACTCTTTAATGTCCCCCTGTCAAAAAGAGAATGCAGGAAAATGCTGGGGCTGCCTGAAGAGGGCATCATTGTCGGCGCAACGGGCAGGTTGTCAAAGGAAAAGAACCACATGCTCCTCATCGAGGCCGTGAAACGGCTGCCGCAGGACGTGAAGGGCGTGCTTGTTGGCGATGGCCCCCTGAGAAAGGACCTTGAGAGGGCCGGGGCCGGAAAATTTTATTTTTTGGGGCAATTGGAGTATAATTTGATTCCTGTCAGCCTGAAGGCCCTGGACATTTACTGCTTCCCCTCTCTCTGGGAGGGAATGCCATCTGCCCTTGCAGAGGCAATGGCAGCGGGGCTTCCCGTCATTGCCTCCGACATTTCTTCTCACCGGGAGCTGCTGGGGGACGCGGGCATGTACGTGCCGTCAGGGGATACTGACGCGCTGACAGGGGCCCTTAAGCGACTCATTGATGACCCACCGGCAGGAGACAGCCTCGGCAGGAAGGCAAAGGAGCGGGCGCAAATGTTCTCCATAGAAAATACGGTCAGGGCATACGAAGGCCTGTTTGAGGGAATAATAAGGGGAAAGAATCTTTATGGGATCTTATAAAATACTCCTGATAAGCGGGCTGGACAAGCCGCTGTGGAACGAAGGATGGGAGTATAAGGCCGCCTTTGAGAAGATAGGACAGACGGTTACCCCCTTTGACCCCCGAGATGTCCAGGACCCTGTTGAAACGGTCTTCAGGATTGTCAGGGAGATAAAGCCCGACTTCATTCTCCACACCAAGGACGAACTTCCCCCGCAGGTGTATCAGGACCTGAGGAGCCACGTGAAGGTGGTCCAGTGGTATCCTGACCCGGTGATCACAGACTGGCTGCCGCCCTATGCAAGCGCCTGCGATGTGTTTTTCACCATGTCCGAAGGCCTGGTGCCGGCATTCAAACGGTACAATGCCAGGACCCATTTTCTCACCCAGGGTTTCGAACCGTCCTTCTTCCCCATGAAGGAACTGACAGAGGAGGACACCAGGGCCTATGCCGCGGACATAACCTTTGTGGGGAACCTGGGCTCCAAGCCCTATTATCTGCCGAGGAGGAACTTCCTCCAGGCGGTCCTGAAAAAGGGGTACAAGCTGAAATGGTGGGGGCCAAAGCTGCCGCGGAAGTTCTCTACCCTGCCGCTCCTTCTGGGCAAACTGGGCAGGTCCTATGGCGGCAAGTTTGTCTGGGGTGAGGAGCATGCCAAGATATCGCGGCTGTCGAAGATCTATCTGGGCTTTGACGCCCAGCCTCAGGTGCGGAAGTCCATGAGCGAGCGGCTCTATATTGCCGTGGGGTGCGGCGCATTCTACATGTGCCAGTATGTGGAAGGCATTGAGGACATTCTCGAACCCGGGATGGAAATCGTGACGTTCAGGACGGAAGAGGAGATGCTGGACAAGATCGGCTATTACCTCCCACGGGAGGATGAGCGGAGAAAGATCGCCGGGGCGGGCAGGGATCGGGTCCTGCGGGAGCACACATACGAAGTACGGCTGCGGGAGATGATTTCCGTGCTGGAGAAAGAGATCCTGTGAGCAGGGAAAAACTGAATCAGTTTTTCCCTGATTTTCACTGGGCCGAGGGGAAGTATGGCAGCAGGACAGGGAGTCGGACGGCGCTCAGGCAGGGGCTTCATGAAGAGGGATAGGCGTGAGCTTGCAGAGCGGATCATTGAAGCGGAGATCTACCTGTACATCGCCTTCATGTTCATAACAAAGGGGGAGGCGATCAGAAACATCCTCATCTTTTCCTCCTTTGGGCTGTGGCTCCTTACCCTGCGGCACCGGGAAAACCGGTGGATCCTGAAGGAGCCACTTTCTCTTGTTTACTGGGGGTTCATTGCCACCATCCTGATCTCCGTGGTATTTTCCATTGACCCCTTCTACTCACTGGCAAGCCTGCGGGTTCATCCGCTCAAATCGGTGATGATGTTCTGCCTTTTTTCGACGGTGCTCGCCCGGGAGGCTGCCTTGAAGCGGTTTGTCTGGCTGAGCCTTGTCATGCTTATCTTTACCCTTGCATCTGGCTATTACAGCTACATCGTCTATGACCTGCCCATGATGAAGCCCGTGACCGTGCTGAGGCATGCCTGGCATTCCCAGTTTGCCGTGGATATCAACACCCTCCTGCCCTTTACCCTTGCCGGCCTGTGGATAATCAGGGATGCACGGGTGAAGTCTTTGATCGTCTGCGTGGCGGTTCTGAGCGTTTCCGCTTTGATACTCAGCACCTCCCGGGGCGGATGGGGAGCCTTTCTTGCCGCGGCATCAGTGTGGATCATCTACCTGGTGAAGAACCAGCGGCTGAGCCCCAGGAAGGTGGCCGCGGGTTTTCTTGTCCTGGTCGCCGTATCCGGCATGGTTGTGCTCTCGTCGGAGAGGACGCAGAAGCGATTGATGAATATCAAGCGTGACCTTAAGACCTTTACAAAACGAACCTATATCTGGGGCCCCCTTGTTGCGGCGGCGCAGCAGAGGCCGCTCAGCGGATGGGGGTATGGCCCCGATATTTTTAAGGTGGACAGGCCCTTTCAAGACACGGAGTTCAAAGAGGCGCCCATCAAAAGAAAGGCCGCCTTCAGGAACCCGCATAATCCCTTTTTGGCAGCATGGTTTCATCAGGGCATTCCTGGCCTGGTGATGTATACTGCTCTCCTGCTGTCGGCAGTCTGGACGTTCGGGCGTGAGGCCTTCAGCACGTTCAATTTCCGGTGCATTTTCCTGGCTGCGTGCACGAGCGTCCTCGTGGGCACCTATCTTGTCAATGCCATCGTGGAAAACTCCCACCTGACCGAGCTGACCCTCGTACTGGGAATCGGGCTTGCTGCCAGATATATGAATCATGAATGTGGCGATACTGAGAAAAAAGTACACCTTCCACGGAGGAGCTGAAGGGTTCTCGAGCAGTTTTATCGGGAACCTTGCCCGTGCAGGCCATGGGATTCACATCTTTGCGATCAGATGGGAGTCTGACCCGGCGCACGCGAATATTCACTTCCACAGGGTCCCGGCGATAAGGGCGATCTCCTTTCTCCGTGACCTCACCTTTGCCCTCTCATCCCTGTATCTTCTGAAAAAACAGCGGGAGCGATTCGACATTATACAGTCCCACGACAAGACGCTCTTTCAGGACATCTATCGCGCGGGAGACGGGTGTCATATCGAATGGCTCCGGCAGCGGTGGCAGAGGACAGGGGCCGCAGGAAAGGCATCTATCGCCCTCAACCCCTGGCACTGGCTCATCCTTGCGCTCGAGAGGTCAATTTTTAAAGGCCGCCGTTTCAGGAAAGTCATTGCTATATCAGAGATGGTGAAAGGGGACATCATGAGGAACTACGGGATTCCTCCCTCTGACATTGAGGTCATCTATAACGGTGTGGATCTGGCAAAGTTCACCCCTGCCAGCAGGGACCGGTTCCGGCGGGAAATCCGGGACCGGCACGGCATTGCGGAAGATGAGTTTGTTGTGCTTTTTGTTGGTTCCGGTTTTGAGAGAAAGGGCGTAAAGTACCTGATAGAGGCAGTTGAGTCTGTACCCGGCCCGGTCACGGTCATGATTGTGGGAAAGGGATCTGAGAAGACATTGAGGCCCCTTATCCGGAGGCAGAAGGTTATCTACTGCGGCCCCCGGAAGGACGTGGAGAAATACTACGCTGCCTCCGATATCTTTGTTTTTCCTACGATGTATGAGCCCTTTGGCAATGTGCACCTCGAGGCCCTTGCCAGCGGGCTCCCGGTCATTACAACAGCTCAGAGCGGGGCCGCTGAGATTATCGAGGAGGGCGTGCAGGGCTTTGTTGTCCCCCAGCCGGAAGACGTGGCGGCGATCGCCGGGAAGATAGAAGAGCTCATGGCCAGCAGGGATAAGCTGCTATCCATGGCTGCCAGGGCGCGGCTTCTGGCCGAGGAGTTTACCTTTGAGAGGCACATGGGCAAAATAAGGGAGTTGTATGATGAGGTCATTGCTGAAAAAGACAGCGAATAAAAAATCCCCCTTCATCCCCCTTTGTCAAAGGGGGAGTATCGGTCCCCCTCTTTGGAAAAGAGGGGTCAGGGAAGATTTTATATGAAGGAGATTCGATTGCTTCCCCTTTCCGTCGTCATTGTGACAAAAAACGAAGAGGCCAACATCGAGGACGCACTGAAGAGCGTGGCCGATGCGCAGGAGATTGTTGTGGTCGACTCATTCAGTGCGGACAGGACTGTTGAGATCTGCAGGAAATACACGGACAAGGTTCATCAGCAGGAATGGCAGGGCTTTGCCCGTCAGAAGCAGACCGCCGTTGATTTCGCACAAGGCCCCTGGGTGCTTATCCTTGATGCTGATGAACGGGTCACACCTGAGCTCAAGGAGGAGATCAGGGACAGCATGGCACAGAGCCGGTGCAACGGGTTTTACCTTCCCAGGGAAAACTACTTTATTGGGGAATGGATCAGGCACGGCGGCTGGTGGCCTGATCACACGCTCAGGCTCTTCAGGAAGGACAGGGGGCGCCTCGAGCCCCGTGAAGTCCATGAGAAGGTCGTGGTGGACGGAGCGGTGGGGTATCTGAAAAATCCCCTCAGGCACTTCACCTACCGCAGTATTTCCGACTTTATGGAACGGATGGAACGATATTCCACCCTTGCTGCCCGGGAGATCATCAGGAAGGGGGGCAGGGCCGGAGTTTCTTCTCTCATGCTTAAACCCGGGGCCACATTTATCAGGATGTATGTGCTGCAGCGGGGATTTCTTGATGGAACGCGGGGGCTGGTTCTGGCAGCTCTGTACAGCTACTACACCTTTCTCAAGTATGCGAAGGTGTGGGAGGCAACAGTGAGGAAAATCTAACGATCTTTCCCTCTAAACTTAAAGCTCAGGAGCTTGTACACCAGCTTGGCCGCGAGAAAGTCAGGGGCCACAGTGTGTTTCGAGGGACAGAGTTCGACCACGTCAAAGCCGACGACGTTTCTTTTTCTGAACAGAGCCTCCATGAGGTTCACCACAGCGTACCAGTCCATCCCCCCTGGTTCCGGCGTTCCTGTTGAGGGCATGATGGAAGGATCAAAGACATCAAGGTCAATCGTAACGTAGACGTTTTTCGAAAGCGCCTTCAGGGCCTTTTTTATCCAGTCCTTTGATGCCCCGATCTCTGAGGCGTACAAGACGGTATCCTTTTTGAGACGCTCCAGCTCTGACGAGTCCATGCTCCGTATCCCCACGGATACAATGGTATTCACCAGTTCCTGGGCTCGCGCCATCACACAGGCATGACTGAGCCTCTCCCCGTCATAGGTGTCCCTCCTGTCGGAGTGTGCGTCCAGATGGAGGATGCTCACATCTTCGAAGTGTTCAGCGTGGGCAATGATTGAGCCAACGGACGCAGAGTGCTCACCGCCGAGGACAACGACAAACTTCCCATCCCCAAGAAACCGGCTCACCTTCTCCCGGGTTTTATTCACCATGTCCCGGGCCCGCGAGGCAAGGACGGACTTTGCCGTGTGTATCCCTTTCAGGTAGACTTCAGTGCCTGTCTCGATGTCATAGAGTTCCATGTTCCGTGAGGCATTGATTATGGCACGCGGCCCCTTGTCAGCGCCTTTCACATAGGTGCTGGTCTTGTCAAAGGGTACGGGAAGTACAACAGCCCGTGACGTCCTGTAGGCTGAAAAGGCAGCGGGTATCCCGCCGAAGTTGAAGGGGAGGGTTTGTTTCAATTAGTCCAGCAGCATGACTGCAGCGGAGACGACCGTTGTCCACCGTCCTGACTTGTCGCCCTCTGCAGACTGGCAGATATGGGATGATTTGAAAATATAGTTGCTAGCTTTGTAGACCTGTTTTCTCGAGTCCCATGCCTCATCTGGGTCAAAGGAAATGCCCAGGGTAGTGGCGAGCATGGTCGCCGCGAGGTCTTCGGCATAGTCACCGGCCTTCCGGGCTGTCTCTCCGAAGGAGTGGTGCTCCGATATATAGCCGTAGTGCTCTCTCACCTTGGGGACGGCCAGGCCTACGGCAGCCGAGACTAGCCTGTTGGGCTCGTTTGTCTCATTCCTGGCCATGACACAGAAGGTGATCTGCCCGGGCCTTATCAACTTGACCCCCTTTGATTTGGGGATGATTTTACACTTGGGTGGAAAGATGCTTGAGACATAGACAAGATTGCACTTTTCTATACCCGCTTTCCTGAGGGCAAGCTCAAAAGAGGCGAGTTTGTCCTTGTGAATTCCCACGCCCTTGGTAAAAAATATCTGCTTCGGTATCATTTCCATTGCCCTTACCTCGTGAGTGAATTGTGCACCGATAACTATACAATAAATTAATTATTATTTACAAGCGATTGGCAAACACAATAGCGCTGTTGAATTTATGGTCCACACAATCCATAATAGAGCGTTATGATTGCCGTAATTGACTATGGAATGGGAAATCTGAGGAGCGTTGAGAAGGCCTTCCTCAAGGTGGGTTATGATGTCCGGGTAACGAGCAGGCCTGAAGATGTTCAGAAGGCCGATGGTGTTGTGCTTCCGGGGGTCGGCGCCTTTCGGGACTGCATGAAAGAGCTCTCAGACCTGGGAATGACCGATGCCGTGGTGAAGGCCATCATTGAGGGGAAGCCCTACCTCGGGATCTGCCTCGGCCTCCAGGTCCTGTTCAGCGAGTCCGAGGAGTTTGGCAGGTGCCGGGGGCTGGATATCTTCAGGGGCAGGGTCGTCCGCTTTGAGCTGGAGGACAGGGCCCTCAAGATACCCCAGATGGGGTGGAACCAGGTCTCCCTGAAGAGACAGTGCCCGCTCTTCAGGGACATCCCCGACAACAGCTATTTCTATTTTGTGCACTCCTTTTACGTTGCTCCCGACGATGAGGCGGTTGTGGCGGGCACCACGGAGTATGGCGTCCCGTTCACGTCTGCGGTCTGGAAAGACAATATCTATGCCGTCCAGTTCCACCCGGAAAAGAGCCAGGCACTGGGGTTGCGGCTGCTGAAGAATTTCGGGGACATTGTGGCTCAAGTAAAAAAGTAGTTTGTAATCAGTAGTTAGTAGATAAAGGAACAACAGGAAGGCGCTTTCCCCTGACTAATAGAACCTATCTCAAAATTAGATTTTATCTCCAACGCCCTGTTTTTTGTCATTCCCGCCCCGAATCAAAGTTCGGGATAAACTTTGGCGGGAATCAATTTTTTTCAATATCTTCAGGATGCCCGCTTACTACATG
>CP070788.1:1678600-1692981 GCA_020346765.1 Nitrospiraceae bacterium | reverse complement strand
CACGGATATTTGAAGAAAGTGCAGCGACCCTCCCCTTCATCACCATCGTCCTGATCTGGATCAGCACGTTCCTGAAAAAGGCGTGGTGGTTCCTTGTCATCCTTGCGGCAGCTGTGCCCGTTCTGTACCGGAAGATCCTTGGGACAAAGCGGGAAGTTGTTGACCGGCTGCTCCTCAGGGAGCCCACGGGCATCCTCATGGGGCTCTACATGCTCAGGTTTTCCATGACCATGGGATTCCTGCTCTCGGGCGGCCTCCCGATTCTGCAGGCGCTGAAATTGACATCAAAGGCCGTGGGGAACATGGTCCTTGAGAAAAAGATCACGGCCGCGGAAAGCCTCGTTTCCCAAGGGGCAAAGCTTTCCTCAAGCCTTGAGGGTTTCCCCCCTACCCTTACGCAGATCATTGCCACGGGAGAGCAGACCGGGCAGCTTCCTGAGGTCCTTCAGAGAACAGCCGCATCCTATGAGGCAGAGTTCGACCGGAACCTGCAGCGCTTCATCGGCATTCTGGAACCGTCGCTTATCCTCCTCATGGGGCTCGTCGTGGGCTTCATCGTGGTCGCCGTGCTCCTGCCGATCTTTGAGCTGAACGAGATTATGCGGTAGGTGGCAGGGCAAGCGGCCTATCCCGGCACAGTACTCATGAAATCCTACTTCCTCTTTTTTTTCGCCTCTGAGATAAACAGCCCGTTGCCTTTTTTCCGCTTTTTAAACTGTGAGAGCAGGATCTCTGCCTCGTGGAACGGGAGGGTAACGAAGGAGAACCTGTCCAGGATCTGGATCTGCTTTATTTTCTCGCTCCTGATGCTGCATTTCTCCTTTATGAAACCGATCAGCTTCTGGGGAGTAAGCCCGTCCTTTTTCCCCTGAGCCACGAAAAGGCGCGTTGTCCCCTTGGTGTCGACCACGGCGTCCTCGATCTCGGTGTAACTCTTTTCGTCAAGCTCCTCCTGGAAGGAATACTGAAGAAGGGCAGTGAGGACATCTTCAGCGCCGTAGTCCTTCAGAAGCTCCCCCGCCATTTTCCGATAGTCGTCCTGAAGGCGGGACCGGATGATCTCGCCCAGGTCAGCCCTGATCCTTATCTTTTTCGCCATGATTACGTCCTTCACCTTCGGGAGCCTTTCCTTCCTGATGTCCGTCTTCGCGCTCCGCTTAATGTACTGGAGCTTACGGTACTCCTCAGGCGTGATAAAGGTGATAGCCGTACCCTCCCTCCCGGCACGACCTGTGCGGCCGATCCGGTGGACATAGGACTCAGGATCCTGGGGAAGGGCATAGTTGATGACGTGGGTCAGGTTCTGCACATCGATTCCCCGGGCAGCCACATCAGTCGCCACGAGGACGGTGATGAGCTTCCTCTTGAAGCGGTTCAGGATCTTCTCTCGCTGGCTCTGGGACAGGTCGCCGTGGAGGCCTTCGGCATCATAGCCGCGCTCGGCCAGGTGGGAGGCAATGGCATCAACGTCGTTCTTGGTCCTGCAGAAGACCAGTCCGTAGAAGTCCTCCTCAATGTCGATGATCCTGCAAAGCGCCTCGAACTTGTCGGCAGAGGATACCTCGAAATAGATCTGGTCCGTCAGGCTCACAGTGAGCTGGCCCTTCTGCACTTCAAATACATCGTACTCGTTCATATATTTTTTGGCGATGCCCATGATCTCCGGGGGCATGGTTGCCGAAAAGAGCAGGGTCCGCTTGTCCGGATTCGTCCGCTTCAGGATTTCCTTGACCTCATCGATGAACCCCATGTTGAGCATTTCGTCGGCTTCATCGAGGACAAGGTAGGAGATCCTGTCAAGGCTGAGAGAACGGCGCTGCAGGTGATCAATGATCCTTCCCGGGGTGCCGACAACAACATCGATCCCCTTTTTCAGGCTCCTCAGCTGCTGGTCTATGGACTGGCCGCCGTAGATGGGAACGATGCTCAGTCTTTTATCACCCTTGAGGGAGTTGATTTCCTCGGCAACCTGGATTGCCAGCTCCCTCGTGGGCGTGAGGACCAGGGCCTGCACGCTTCCGGATTTTTCACTGAGGTGCTCGATGATGGGCAGCCCGAAGGCGGCCGTCTTGCCTGTTCCGGTCTGCGCCTGCCCCACAATATCCCGCGTCCCGGCAAGGATGGCCGGAATGGTCTTCTGCTGGATCAGCGTGGGCTCCTCATACCCCTTGCTCTTCAGCACGTGCAGCCTCTCTTCAGATAACCCCAGACTTGCGAATGAACTCATATGTAATTTCTTTCCTTTCTTCTGTACTGTTACAGGAACACTTTCAGGAAGGCAGATTAAAGCAGGACAGCTGCACCATCTCCATTTCCGGAACATCTGTCCCGGCATTGCTCTTCAGTGTGCTCATGCTTATTGATAATAAGGCAAGGTGTATTTTAGACTAATCAGAGAAAATAAATACACCACGGAAAGTCGCAGGTGCAGACGGCCGCAGCTGAAGCAACAGGACAGCCATAAGAGGATATATATGATCAATGATATTTACTTCAATTTAACAAGATGTTACAGTTGTTTACCTTATGCCTTACCTCAGGTATCGCCGTGGCGATAGCCCCGGGTTCACACCAGTATGTTGAATCGGAGCGCACGTCCGGTTTTACTCTTATTGAGCTCATGGTGGTAATCGTGATCATGGGGATTCTGGCGGCCCTTATTGCGCCCCGCCTCATGAGCCGGACCGACGAGGCGAAGATCACCGAAGCAACGATCCAGATAAAAAATTTCGAGACAGCCCTCAGACTGTTCCGGTCAGACAACGGATTTTATCCCTCCACCCTGCAGGGGCTGGAAGCACTGGTCTCCCTGCCGACAGAAGGTGAAATCCCGGAGCATTACCGCGATGGTGGCTACCTGGAGAAGCGGACCCTGCCCCTCGATCCGTGGGCCAACAGTTATGTCTATCTCTGCCCCGGTGAACAGGGCGAATACGATATCATCACCTACGGGGCAGACGGCGCCCCCGGCGGGTCCGGGTATGACAGGGATCTCATAAACTGGGAGCTGTGATGCGGACGCAACGGGGCTTCACCCTGATCGAGCTGCTCGTTGTCCTGTTCATCATTGCCCTTGCTGCGGGGCTGATTATGCCCCGGCTCTGGGACAGGGGAGAGCGGGCGCTCAAGTCAGAGGCACGGCGCATCGGCAACACCCTGCGCTACCTCCACGACGAATCAACGGGGAAAAAGATCACCTACGAACTGAAAATAAACGTGTCCGGAGACTCCTGGGAGTTTGCAAGCCCGAAGGAATCGCGCAGTTTCACCATGAGGGAAAGTATCCTGTTCAAGGACGTAATCATCCCCTCCCTCGGCGAGGTGACCATCGGCGAAGTGATCATGAAATTCGGGCCTGCAGGGCCCGGGGAGCCCCTGATCGTCCACCTGATGAAAGACGACCTGGAGTATACGGTCATCTACAATCATATAAGCGGCAGGGCCAAGATTTTCGAGGGATACAGGCTTTAGGCCAGAGACCATGAAAGAAAACCATACCCGGCACATGTCCCCCCGCCGTCATGACCACGGTCAGGCCAGGGGTTTTACCCTCCTTGAGATCATGATCGCCCTGGCAATCATCGGCATTGCCCTCACGGCAGTTATTCACACGGTCAATTACCATACCTCGATCATGTATGAAAACATTCAGACAACCAGAATGTACCAGGCGGCAAAGGAAAAGATGGCTGAACTGGAAATGACACCCCGGAACGGGAAAGGAAGTCTGGAGATACCCGGCATGGAATATGAGAATACCGTAACACCCCTGGAAGACACCAGCCTCGCAGAGCTCAGGACTGTTGTTACGGGCTTCGGCAGGCAGGTCGTGCTCAACGAACTGGTGCCGATAAAGCCGGGGTTTACGCAATAGAGGAAGAGCATGAAGAAACCTTACGACACGGCATCCGCAGAAGGCACCGGCACAGGTCAGCTGGTGACGGGAACTCACCGTCCTTCCATCAGGCCCAGGGCTTTCTCGTTGCTGACCCGGGAAGGGTTCACGCTCATTGAGGTCCTGGTCAGCCTTGCCCTGCTCACGATCGTGCTCGGGACTGTGTACAGCTCGTTTTTTTCTGTCCAGCGGGCGCTGGACCGGTTTGACTCTGTATCTCTCAAATACCATGAGGCAAGGTCAGCCCTTGATGTGATGAGGCGCGAAGTGGAAAGCGCCTTCATCATGAACCCCCGCCCTGCCGATGAAAAACAGCCCAGCGCAGGATTTATCATCAGGGACCGTGACATCTTCGGCAAGGACACGTCGTCCCTGAGCCTCACGTCCTTCACTTACAGGGAAAGCGGTCTCAACAAAATCTCCTACTTCGTGAGCGAAGACAGCGGCAGCCTCAGTCTCCTCAAGTCTGAGTCTCCCGCTGCCGCACTGTCAAAGGAATATGAGATTGAAATCATGGAGGAGATAGAGGGCTTTACTGTGGAGACGTTCTTTAACGGGAAATGGGTCAGGACATGGGACACTGCCCAGACAGGAGCCCTGCCCGAGACCGTGCGGATCAGCATCGAGTTTGATGACAATGGAACACCGGTCCGTCTCACGGAATACGCACGGCCAAAATTCGGGGTGCAGATGTGAACAGGTCGCCGCGCATCAGGATCCCCACTGGAATGACCGCCCGGACCGCCGGCGCCGGCTGCGAAGGCTCGGCGCTCATTGTCACCCTTCTTCTGATTGCGATACTTACAGGCCTCGTTGTGGACTTCGTCTATGAAGTTTATGTTGACACCTCGTCCCTTTCCAACTGGGGCAATGCCCAGCGCGCCTCCCTCGTAGCCCGTTCAGGGCAGGCCCTGAGCAGCGAGTTCATCGCCCGGATCAGGGATGAGAAGTACACGGACAGGCGTGAAGTTGTCCTGCCCGTCCCCCTTGATTTCGGGAGCGGCGTGAGCCTTATGGTGAAACTTGAAGATGAAAGCGCCAGGTTCAATGTCAACAGCATCATCCTTCCAAACGGCAGGACCGATGAAAAGGGCCTGTCTTCCTTGAAAAAGCTCTTCGAATACCTTACTATTAATCCCAGCATTGCGGAGTCGATCGCCGACTGGATCGACCCTGACAGCGAACCAAGGCTCATTGATTCAGAAAACGGGGCAAAGAACGCACCTCTCTGGTCTATGGAGGAGCTTAAACAGGTTCAAGGTATGGATAGCGAAAGCTTCGGCAGGATCACCCCATTTGTAACAGTTTACCGGACCGGCAACATGATAAACATTAACACGGCTGAACTCCCTGTCCTGTTGTGCCTTGACCATGAAATGACGGAAACGCTTGCCCGCAACATCATTGACCACAGGGAAATCACCCCCTTTGAGAACTCGGGCGAGGTGCAGAACATTTCAGGCATGGGCGCAATCGGACAGCGGCTTCTGGGCAGAATATCCGTTAAGGCCACGAGCTTCCGGGTGACGTCCCATGCGGCAGTGCATGACATCACCCGGGTCACCGAGAGCGTTATGGACAGCTCCATGAAGATCAGTTTCTGGAGAGAGGGCTGAATGAAGACAGGCTTCATTGACTGGACAGAAACAGCGCTGAACCTGTACACCTTTGAGAAGCGCGGCAGCCGCTTTATCCTCACCGGCAGCTCTTCCATTGCTCTGGAGGGCGACCTCACCGCAGAAACGCTCAGGACGGTCCCCTCGCGTGAGTGGTCCAGCGTCTTCCTGAGTGTGCCCATTGACTCCCTGACCCTCAGGGAAGAGACCTTCCCTTTTTCAGAGAAAACAAAAATCAGGGACACGATTCCCTACGAGCTTGATGGCATCCTCCTGGGCAGTGTGTCGGACTACGTCATTGACCACATGATCATTGAGACCTCCGAATCAGGCAGCACCGTTCTTGCGGCGTGTATGGAAAAGGCTGCCCTGAAAAACACCATCACCCTCTTTTCCTCTGCCGGTCTTGACCCGAAGGTCATCACGTCTCTCAACCTGAGGCTGTCCGGCGGCAGAAGCAGTGTCCTCCTTGAAGGCCTTCCGTCTGACAGTACCACCCGCGCCGCGGCCGCTGCCATCGAAACGGCTCAACCTGTGATAAACCTGAGGCAGGACGAATTTTCCTACCTGGGGGATGTGCAGAAGTTCGTCAAAAACCTTCGTATGACTGCAGTGCTCCTTCTCATCTTCCTGCTCATAATCGCAGGTAATGCGATGTTCAGACTTTCCGCTGTTAAAAAGGAACATGCCGCGCTGAACAGGGAACTTGAGACGGCATACCATAGCGTCTTCCCGGAAGACAAAAGGATTATTGACGCTGGAAGGCAGTTCAGAGGCAACATGAACACGCTCATGAAGAAAAGGGATTCCCTCAGCGGCATCCCTGTCCTGGACATCCTTCGGGACATTGCCCAGCGCAACAAGAGGACTGTGACACTCCATGATTTCAGCGTCGACGGCAAGAACATCATTATCAAGGGTACGGCAAACTCCTTTAAGGACGTGGAAGCCATCAAGAATGATTTTCTTTCCGTGTACAAGACAGTGAACGTATCAGAGTCCGGGGCATCCGCTGACAGGAAGGTCAGCTTCACCCTGGTCATGCAGGAGAGAAAAGTATGAAAGGACGCGCGGGCAAAATACTCTTCCTTGACAAAGCGCTGCTGGCAATCTCCTTTGCCGCGGCGCTGGCAGTCATTACGGCCGTTGTGTCTGCCGTCATGGCAAATAGCTATGAGAGCAACAACAACAGCCTGCGGGGGCAGCTGACAGAGATCAGGGAAATGTCCGGAGAAGTCGCCCTCACAAAGGCCCTCGTGGAATCAGGGGAGAAGAAACTCAGCCTGAACAAATCAGCGGGCGTTGTCTCTGCTATGGAGAGCATCCTGAAAAGCATTAATCTCACGGCCCGGGTCCTCAAGCCTATGGGGAAAACAAAGTCGGGCGAATTTACCGAGGAGAATGCCCAGATGGAAATCGAGGGCGCAGACCTTAACAGCATTGTCAACCTGCTCTACCGGATCGATACAGCTCCTCCCCCCCTGAAAATCAAATCCGCTGCCTTCAGATCGACCTTTGAAAATCCTGACATATTCGTCGTGACCCTCACCGTGGCCCTGATGAGCCGGGGGTAAGACCTTTTCCCCATGAAACAGATCAAACGACTTTTTTATGCCCTGGCCGGAGTCCCTGTGATCGCTGTCCTTGCCTGGGCCGTTGCAGTGCCCACAGACCTCATTGAGGAGAGGATTAAGGGGGCTGTCGTTCAGTCGCACAGAGGGATGCTCAGCCTTGCCGTAAGCGGGCTGAAGAAGGGCCTCCTCTTTTCACTCCATGCCGATGGTCTCGAACTCAGCATCGACAGCAGGCCCGCCCTGACCGTTACCAATGTTTCAGGAAGGTTTTCACCGCGCTCCCTTCTGCGGGGAAAGCTCGGGTTTCCCATCATAGGCAAAATCGGAGGGGGTGATGTGCACGGCTTTGCAGAATATCCGGGAGAAGGACAGGTGACCATCACCGGTGCGGAACTCAGCGCCATACCTTACCTCAGTCGGTTCGGCATGGATATCAGGGGAAGCCTGAATTCCCGCATTACCATCACAGGTGCTGCCATGAACATGACCTTCCATGTTCCTGACCTGATGATCGACGATTCTGCATCGCTCATCCCCCTCCTGAATACCTTCAGGAGCCTCCAGGGAGCCCTGTCCGTAGCAGGGAACAGGATAACCATAGAGTCCATCAGCCTTGAGGGAGACAAGGGGTATGCCCGTCTCAAGGGTGACATAGTAAACAATGTGATGAACCTGACCCTGGAACTGATGCCCGAAGCGAACAGGCTCAATGCCACGGAATCCATGATCATCGGGAAATACGCCGTTTCCCCGGGATATTACGTGGTCCCCATCAGGGGCCCGGTGCCCCAACCGTAGCGATTGGCGCTGCCGGGTCAGCTGTCAACTTCCCGGCATTCACCCCAGCCCATTTCCTTACCCCGCCCCTCTCTTCTTTGTCTTCCCCACTTCCGTTCTTCCCCGCCTCTTTGCTTCATAACGGAGCAGGCCAGGCGCTAGCGCGCCTCCTGACCCGTTTGATCGATTTTCCCCTCACAACCCCGCCGCCTGCTTTTTACAATAATACTGTTTGTGGTCTCAAAGGGCAGAATGACAGCAGATTCTGAAAAGAGCCGGGCCAGCACGCCCGCGGTCTCTTTTGCCCTGACGTAATTGAGTTTGATAATTTCTGTGCTGGTTCCGTTATCCCGCTCGCAGCTCACCGCTTCCTGACCTTCTGACGGAGACTCGTCAAGGGGTGCATGTTCTAAAGCATCCAGAGAGCACACACCTCCCATGATCATGATGAGAAATAATGTAATGAAAACCCTGACTCCATGCTTCATGGCTCAACGCGCCTCCCTCTCAAGAATATCAAGTTTTTAGAGAAAAGCAAACTGATTTTTTCCCTTCCCGCTTTCGCGCTCTCACACTACGGTATAATGTACTATGGCGGTGCGATGTCCCTGGTGCAGCAGGGAGTATGATATCACCCTCTTTGAATTTGACAGGTCAATATCCTGTGCCTGCGGAAACACCGTAACGTTCAGACACGAGACACTGACCGGTGAAGCGCTCCGTGCCCGGATGTCTGAAGACAGGAAGGTTCATGAGATCGCGAGAATGGCAGACCGGATAGCATCCCTGATCGTCGGCAGTGACTATCCCTGGATTGACATCGAGATAGAAAAGGAGAAACTCCGGGCGAGAATTTCAGAGCTTTTCCCGGGCAGGGCGGATTTGTATGATCTTATTTACGAGCCGCGATTCAGGAGGCTGAAAGAGCAGTTCAGGGTGCAGTGAGCGGGGAAGGGCAGAAGATAAAAACGGCGAGAGGCAATAATCAATGTGCTATGAAAGGCTTTGTTCTAATCGTTTCGCCTGTTCCAATTGTTTCAGAAATGGGATCATCTCCAATAAAGTTGCTATCAGCGCAAGGATTCAAGGGGCCAAGGAGTCGAGGATTCGAGTGAACGGCATAAAGATTGATTACAGGATCTGAAAGGCTTATAAGAATCTTATCCCCGTGTACTCTGTTTAGAGAATGATAAATCAATAAAAGGCAGTTTATACCATATTGAAAAACATACACTTGAATTCTTGAATCCCCGAATCCTTGAACCCTTTGTGCAACTAAACGGGAGAAGAACCCAGAAATGTAACCATTGGAACGACTGGTACGGATGGAACAAGCCTGTGGTAATCGGATCAGGTACCGAAATCAATAGGGATCAGGAAGTTGATGCTTGCCGAGTGCCTGTCAACCTTGATCAGGGGAATAACCCGGTCATCGCCTGAAATGACCCGGGACCCTTCATATGAAGCATGCCCGCTCCAGTTCTTTTTTCACTTCGGTACCGGCGCAGGCTAATTTTAACAGGCCCCTGATGAGAGACGTTCGTGCCCGGGCATTTCCCTCTGGTCCCATACCATAAACGCAGCGTTTCTGGTAAAATTCTGTGTGTTCTACCTGAAACCGAAAGGGATAAGTCCCTGATGCCTGTCACCATTCGGCTGGCTCGACATTTGACGAGCCTTTGTCATGAGCTCAGTCGATCGCTCAGGATGACAGTGTACGCATAGAGCATGAACGATCACTTTTACATGGGAAAGGCCCTTGCCCTTGCTGCGCGGGCAAAGGGGAGGACGAGCCCCAACCCCCTGGTGGGTGCTCTCGTTGTTAAAGGCGACAGGATAATCGCTCAGGGATATCACCGGAAGGCAGGAACGCCCCACGCTGAAGCAGCGGCTCTGAAGAGAGCCGGGGGCCTCGCCGCCGGGGCAACCCTGTTCGTAACTCTCGAACCCTGCTGCCATACCGGCAAGAGGACGCCGCCCTGCACAGAGGCAATTATTCAGTCGAGAATTAAAAAAGTGGTCGCTGCCATGATCGATCCGAACCCTCACGTATCAGGGAGGGGCCTTAAAGAGCTGAGGAAGGCAGGCATCAAAACCCGCTCCGGGGTTATGATGGCTGAGGCCCGTAAGCTCAATGAGGCATTTATCAAGCATGTGACGACAAAAGAGCCATTTGTGATCCTCAAGATCGCCCAGAGCCTTGACGGAAAGATCGCAACTGCCCGGGGCGAATCGCAGTGGATCACCGGTCCGAAAGCCCGGACGAAAGTGCACGAACTGAGAAATGAAGTTGATGCCCTGCTCGTCGGTATCGGCACGGTCAGAAAGGACGATCCTTCCCTTGACTGCAGAATGCGGGGAGGACGGAACCCCTATCGGGTCATCGTTGACAGCCGCCTTGAGATACCCCTGAAGGCGAAGGTGTTGAACTTCACTGACGGGAAGACGATCATTGCCTCCGCACAGGGAGCAGACAGGCGTGCACGGAAAACCCTCGCCGGAAAGGGCGTGCAGGTTCTCACGGTCAGCGGCAGGACAGGCAGCGTTGACCTCAGGGACCTCATGAAGCACCTGGGGAATCTGGGGATCATGAGCGTCATGATCGAGGGCGGATCATCCATAGCCGCTTCTGCCCTGGCTGCCCGGATCGTGGACAAGGTCATGTTTTTTGTTGCCCCGAAGATAATCGGCGGGACTGATGCTGTTCCTTCGGTGGGAGGGCTCTCCCCTGCCCTCTTGAAAAACGCGATGCAGCTCAGGGACGTGCAGGTCTCCCGCTATGGCAACGACATGCTCATCGAGGGCTATATTGTGTGAGGCAAATCCAGACTTATACCGTTTATGTTAACGTTTTATACCCTCTCTCAGCATCCTGTCGGCCTGCATGACCTTCCCGGCGTCGTCGCCGTTCAGTTCCCATGAATAATCCCCCTCGGCGTTTCGCTTGAGCCTTATCTTCACGGGCCTCTCCGGCCTTATTTCCGCGATCTCCGGGATCTTTGTGAACACTGCTTCCCGCTGATTGCCCTCCCGGTCTGCGCAGGACAGAACGGGCATCATCAAAAGAACAATAAGGCACGCGGCAACACATCCTCTCTCAGCCATGGTGTCCCCTCCCTATGGAATGATGAATGACGAATTATGAATTATTTCGCCGTATAAAGGTCGAACCTCCGGTTCTGGAGCTTTGTCCTCGGCATCTGCTCTTCCTCCTTACCGAACTTTCCCGCTTAAAAGCTTTTATACCTGTTCGTAATGGGAAAGCGCCGGTCCTTGCCGAAGGCACGAGGCGTTATTTTTATTCCCGGTGGCGCCTGCCTCCTTTTGTATTCTGAATGGTCTATCATGGCAATCACCCTTTTCGCGCATTCGGCGTCACAGCCCATATTCAGGATTTCTTCAAAACTGCGGTCCTCTTCCACATAGGCCTTCAGGATCGGGTCAAGGACCTGATAGGGAGGAAGGGTGTCCGTGTCGCGCTGGTCAGGCTTCAGCTCTGCCGTAGGCTCCTTCCAGAGGACCCTCGCGGGTATGAGCTCCCTGCCCGCCTTTCTGTTCCTCCACTCGCACAGTTTATACACGAGGGTCTTTGGCACATCCTTGATAACAGCAAACCCGCCGGCCATGTCGCCATAGAGCGTGGCATAACCTACACTCATCTCGGACTTGTTCCCCGTTGTCAGCACAAGCCAGCGGAACTTGTTGGAAAAGGCCATCAGCAGATTGCCCCTGATACGGGCCTGGAGGTTCTCCTCGGTAATGTCCGGCGGCAGGCCAGCGAAATGCTTCGCCAGGAGCTTCAGGTAGGACCTGAACAGGGGGCCGATGGGAATTGCTGTTACTTTGATCCCGAGATTGCCAGCATGGCCGAAGGTGTCTTCACGGCTTTCTTTTGATGTGTACATTGACGGCATGAACAGGCCGTGAACATTGTCCTTTCCAAGGGCATCGACAGCAATGGTTGCAACGAGCGCAGAATCAATCCCGCCGCTCATTCCGATCACCACTCCCCTGAAGCCGTTCTTTCTCACATAGTCCCCGGCGCCCAGCACAAGGGCCTCATAGACCTCTTCATGTTCAGAGAGCATACGGTACTTCCTGTTTCTGTACCCGGGCTTCTTCCCCCTGGCAGGGGCGGCCAGATTGATCTTTTCAATTCCGGTGCCTTTCCCCCGCAGGGACTTCAGCGGCCTGCTCCGCGCAACAGCTGCAGTTTCCCGGTCCCCTGATATCGCGAGGTCAACGGTTATCAGCTCCTCCCTGAACTGGTTGCCCTTTACCAGCAGGTTTCCCTCGGCATCGACGACAAAACTGCCTCCGTCAAAGACCAGCTCATCCTGTCCGCCCACCATGTTTACGTAGACCATGGCTGCACCGCTCTCACGGCTCCGGGCCCTGACAAGTTTCTCCCTGAATACCGCCTTCCCCATATGATAGGGCGACGCATTGATATTGATGATAACATCGGCACCTGCTGCGGCCTGAATCCTGGAAGGGGTATCTTCATGCCAGATATCCTCACAGATATTGACCCCTACCACGACGTTTCCCAGATGATACACAGGGTATCTCCTGCCGGGACGGAAGTAGCGGTACTCGTCAAACACGCCGTAGTTGGGAAGGTGCATCTTATGATACACATCAGCGCAGGAGCCGTTGGATAAGACAGCAGCAGCATTGCAAATACCATCGGCCCTGTCCACAAAGCCCACAAAGGCGGTAATCCCCTTTGACGCCTGTACGATCTTTTCGAGGGCATCCATGTTGTCCTCGATAAAATCCGGACTGAGTAAAAGGTCTTCAGGTGGATAGCCCGTGACCGCCAGCTCAGGAAAGGCAATAATGTCAGCCCGGGCTTCCCGGGCCCGCTTCATACAGGATATGATCTTTTTCACATTGCCCGGGAGGTCCCCGACGGTGGGATTTATCTGAGCCAGCACAATCCTGATCTTCTTCACTCACCTTCCCCCATGGTGCACTGCTTTTCCTGACACCCGCTGTTCCCGGAGAACCAGCCCCCTCTCGTCCTCAATGATAATGGATGCCTGCGGGTTTGTAAACATGCTCTCTTCCGGGCAGGTTTATTGCCGGTACTGATTCTTCATATTTTCTTCAAAAAATTCCATTATTGTTAAACCGTCACAGAGGGTCGTCCTGTCCTTGACTCCCCACGGTGACCGCTCTATAATGAATGAAATTATATAACCGGTTCAGCAATAAAGCATGATAATCAAGGAGAATGAAATGTTTCAAGGGAAAATAACTGCTAGTACATCTCTTGCTGCAGCAGTACTCGTGTTATCGTTAAGCCTCTTCACTGTCCTTGTCCCTGGCCCGTCCCCCTCAGCCTCTGTCTATGCCCCGTCCCTGTCAGGAGAATCAGCGGTGCCTTCTGAGAACAGCCGGATTTCCCGGGATTCCGTGGACTTCCTTTCAAGGACAGGACAGGCCATGGCCGAAATAGCAGAAGCGGTAAAGCCCGCGGTAGTGAACATATCAACGGTGCGGACGGAAAAGGTGGCCGATACCCCTCTGTCCCCCTTCCTCGATGACCCCTTCTTCAGGAGGTTTTTTGAAGATCAGTTCCGGCATCAGGAACGGCCGCGGGAACGCAAGTCGGCAAGTCTCGGCTCAGGGGTGATCATCTCTCGGGAAGGTTACATCCTGACCAACAACCACGTAATCCAGAACGCCGAAACGATAAAGGTGCTGTTGTCCGACAAGAGGGAGTACACTGGCAAGCTTATCGGCAGCGACCCCAAAACAGACCTGGCAGTCATCAAGATAGACGCGGAAAACCTCGCGTCCATCCCCATGGGCAACTCGGACAATCTCAAGGTCGGCGAGCTGGTCATAGCCGTAGGCAATCCCTTCGGCCTCAACCAGACCATCACCATGGGCATTGTCAGCGCGGTGGGAAGGGCGAACGTGGGTATTGCTGATTACGAAGACTTCATTCAGACCGACGCAGCCATCAATCCGGGCAACTCTGGCGGCGCCCTCGTCAATGTCAGGGGCGAGCTGGTGGGGATCAACACCGCCATATTCAGCACAACGGGCGGATACCAGGGCATCGGCTTTGCCATCCCGAGCAACATGGTGCACATCGTCATGAACAGCCTCATTGATAAGGGGAAAGTCGTCCGGGGCTGGCTCGGGGTCTCTATTCAGGACATCACGCCCGAACTGGCAGCCCAGTTCCGGCTCGAAAAGGACTACGGTACACTCGTCACTGACGTCGTGGAACATGGCCCAGCGGAAAAGGCGGGGCTTCTCCGGGGAGACGTGATCACGGAGTTCGACGGAAAAGAAGTAAATGAGCCCTACATTCTCAGAAATATCGTGGCAGGGCTTACGCCGGGGACAGAAGTGGAGATGACCGTTATCAGGGAGGGCAAAGAGAAGATGCTGCACGTCATCATTGGTGAACTTCCCTCGGACTCCGAGAAGGCTACCGCCGAGTACAGCAATGCCCTGAACGGAGTGAGCGTGCAGGACCTGACGCATGACATATCACGC
>CP070788.1:1674010-1678500 GCA_020346765.1 Nitrospiraceae bacterium | reverse complement strand
TCGCAAACACCGTGTCCACAGGTGCATTCACGATCCCGATGATGAAGAAGGCAGGATTCAAACCACACGTAGCTGGAGGTGTTGAACCAGCCGCGTCCATCGGTGGAATGTTTATGCCTCCCATTATGGGTGCGGGCGGATTTATCATGGCGGAATTGACGGGCCTGCCCTATTCGAAAATAATGCTTGTTGCCGTCTTCCCGGCGATCATGTATTTCTACAGCGTTTACCTGATGGTGCATTTTTATGCAAAGAAAAACAGTATCGTGGGCGAAAAATCGGAACACAGCGCCATGAAGATATTGAAAGGAGAATGGTTCTACACTCTGCCGCTTATCGTAATCACCGTTTTTATGCTGACCGGATATTCTCCTGCCTATTCAGCAATTCTGGGCATTGTTTCCTGCCTTGCCATTAGCTGGGTCAGAAAGGACACCCGGATTGGCCTGAAACAATTCGTCGAGGCATCCCGGGCCGGTACGGAAAGCAGTCTCAAAATCGGCGCCGTAGTAGGGGTCATCGGCATTATTATCGGCGTGCTCACATACAGTGGGTTAATGCTTACCATTGCAGACATCGTGATTGAGCTAGCGGGGGGGAGACTGTTCCTGACTATTCTCCTTATCGCAATCGTCTCTCTCGTCCTCGGGATGGGTGTCCCGGTTACAGCCGCATATCTCATCACAGCCGTGGTTGCTGTTCCTGCCCTGACTCATCTGGGCGTCAATGAAATTGCTGCGCACATGATCGTTTACTGGCTGTCGCAGGATTCAAACATTACACCGCCGGTATGTATTGCCGCCTTTGCAGGAGCAACCATTGCCAAGGCCAATATGTGGAAGACCGCATTTTCATCATTCAAGTTTGCCAAGTTCCTGTATTTGGGTGCGTTCTTATTCGGCTATGTCCCGGGCTTTACTTTAAACGGCAGCACTATGGATATTGTAAAAGCCTTTGTGCTTATCATTATAGGCACTTATGGCTACAGCTGGATATTAAGCGGCATATGGATGGATTATTTCAAAAAATCACCGGCAAAGTGATGACTGCCGGGTTATTTATAACTTATTATAACAGGGGAAAAACATGAGACAGAAAGTTCCTGAAAAAGTTCCAGTAATTGAATACAAAAAGATACTCTACACCACAGACCTTTCCGAGAGCGGGCGTTATGCCTTTCACCATGCGGCAAGCCTTTCCCGTCACTATGGTGCAGAGATCATTGCCTTCCATGTTGTCGAAGGGGGGCCCGAACTGGACAGACGCCTGTTCGGATATGTTGATGAGAAGCTCTGGGATCAGATCAAGACACGAAACCTGCAGGAAGCTCAGGACATCCTTGTAAGCCGCAAGAGAGACAATACGGCAATCGAAGAGTGTATCGGGGAGTTCTGCGACCAGGTGCAGGAAACCATGCCCGAACATCCTGACGTGAGCTACAGGATCGAGGTCCGCATGGGAGACCCCGTTGATGAAGTTATAAAAGAGGCAACGTCAGGCGGCTACGACCTGATCATAATGGGCAGCCATGGTCACGGACCTATACGAACGGCAATGATGGGAGATACGGTGAGACGGGTTGTGAGACAATCAACTGTGCCTGTACTGGTTATCAGAGTGCCGGAAGATGATTAACAGGTCGTGACATACTATGAAACTGATTCGCTTCGGAGACCCTTATAAAGAAAAACCCGGCATCATCGGCGACAATGGGGAAAAGCTTGATGTGTCGTCCTTCGGTGAAGATTATACCTCTGAATTTTTTGAGACCGACGGCATTGGCAGGCTCATTAAGTGGCTGGACGGCAACGCTGCTAATCTGCCGACCGTTGATGATTCTGTAAGACTGGGCCCTCCCGTATGCCGTCCCGGTAAAATCGTAGGCATTGGGTTTAATTATAAAGACCATGCCCGTGAAACGGGAAAGCAGGTCCCGCCTGAACCGGTTTTTTTCTTAAAGGCAGCATCAGCTTTATCAGGACCCGGTGATGTGCTGCGCATTCCCCGTGGCAGCGGAAAAACGGACTGGGAAGTTGAGCTCGCCGTTATCATCAAGAAAAGAGCATCCTATGTTGAAAAGGAAACAGCCCTGGACCATATAGCAGGGTTCGCCCTTTTTAATGATTATTCAGAAAGAGAATTTCAGTTTAACAGGGGCGGGCAGTGGGTAAAAGGAAAAAGCGCCGACACCTTTGCACCCCTCGGGCCCTTTATTGCGACACCTGATGAAATCACCGATTACCTCAATTTAAGGATGTGGTTAAAAGTCAATGGAGTGATGAAGCAGGAAAGCAATACGTCAAACATGTTCTATGATGTGCCGGCAATTATATCCTCCGTCAGTCAGTACATGACCCTCTCTCCCGGAGATGTAATCTGTACAGGAACTCCTGCCGGAGTAGGAGCGGGCAGGACGCCGCCGGAGTTTTTAAAGCCGGGCGACATGATAGAGTACGGCATTGACGGTCTCGGCCGGGCGGCTCAGCAGGCAGTTGCATGGCATGAAAAGGTATAATGATTATGGTAAAAAATAAGCACTTACATTGCTGTATAATTTTCGGCCATACTTTGCCTGAAGTGAAGAAAAGATTATAATGATGGTCAGAAATACACTCTGCTAAAATTACATTTTATAAAAAAGGAGAATATTGTGAACAGAAAAGTGACCGTAGCAGGAGCCGGAAATGTGGGAGCTACCACTGCACAGAGACTGGCTGAGAAAGAATTAAGCGATGTGGTACTGATTGATGTTCTGGAGGGGATGCCTCAGGGCAAGGCCCTTGACCTGGCCGAAGCTGCGCCCATTGAAAAGCATGATGCCCGTCTCACCGGGTCCAATGGATACGAGGCCTCGGCAGGCTCTGATATTGTAATCATTACCGCAGGCATCGCCCGTAAACCGGGCATGAGCCGCGATGACCTGCTGAAAACAAACGCAGGGATAATGAAAAGCGTCACAGAGCAGGTAGCAAAGCTTTCTCCTGATGCAACACTTATCATCGTGAGCAACCCCCTGGATGCCATGTGCCATGTGGCCTATGAAGCAAGCGGGTTTCCCAAGAACAGGGTGATCGGTATGGCCGGAGTGCTTGACTCTGCCCGCTTCAGAACGTTCATCTCCATGGAGCTTGATGTGTCCGTGGAAAATACCCACGCCTTTGTTCTGGGCGGACATGGAGATACAATGGTTCCGCTGCCGCGCTACTCCACTGTAGCGGGCATTCCCATCACTGAGCTTATGTCAAAAGAACGCATCGATGCGCTCGTGGAGAGAACAGCAAAGGGAGGAGCGGAAATCGTCAGCCTCCTGAAAACAGGCAGCGCCTATTACGCGCCCGCATCAGCAGCAGTTGAAATGGCTGAAGCCATACTAAAGGACAAAAAGAAAATCCTTCCCTGTGCAGCCATGCTTGAAGGAGAGTACGGTATCAGAGATCTCTTTATCGGCGTTCCCGTGAAACTCGGGCAAGGCGGAATTGAAGAGGTCATTCAGATTACGCTCACTGATGAGGAACAGGCCGCTCTCAATAAATCGGCAGATGCGGTTAGGGATCTTGTAGAAACAATGAAGACGCTCGGATAAAGTCTGAAATGCCTCTGGATTAGCGATACATACACATTGTCACTCTGAACGAAGTGAAGAGTCTCATGCTTTATTAAGTAATTAAGATTCTTCGCTTCTCTCAGAATGACACAAGAGAATATTAGTGTGTCGGCAACGGAAACCAGTTTATGTAGTACTCATGCAGAATACACAGTGGAGATCATATCATGACGGAGTTCACATTTCAGGAGCCCTTCCCGCTGGACAAGGACACCACCACGTACCGGCTCGTAACTGACAGGTACGTTAGTACAGCTGAATTTGAGGGCCGTAAGGTACTGAAAATAGACCCTGAAGGCTTGACTGTTCTGGCCGGGGAGGCCATGCGTGATGTCTCCTTTCTGCTCCGTCCGGCCCACAATGAAATGGTTGCCAGAATCCTTTCAGACCCAGAGGCATCTGCCAACGACAGGGGCGTGGCCATTGCCCTGCTGCGCAATGCGGAAGTGGCTGCAAAATTTGAGCTTCCCATCTGCCAGGACACTGGCACTGCAACGGTATTCGCCAAAAAGGGACAGTCCGTCTGGACCGGCGTAAAAGATGAAAAGTACCTGTCCAGGGGAATTTTCAAGACCTATTCGGAGGAAAACCTCCGCTATTCCCAGAATGCACCGCTGACCATGTATGAGGAGAAAAACACGGGCACAAATCTGCCTGCACAGATAGATATCTCTGCTGATGAAGGAGACGCATATTCCTTTTTGTTTATGGCAAAAGGCGGCGGGAGCGCCAATAAGACCTATCTGTTCCAGGAAACCAGGGCGCTTCTCAATCCCGCGTCCATGGAAAGGTTTCTCATTGAGAAAATGAAAACACTCGGCACTGCGGCATGTCCGCCTTACCATCTGGCATTTGTCATCGGAGGCACCAGCGCCGACGCGTGCCT
>CP070788.1:1659922-1673910 GCA_020346765.1 Nitrospiraceae bacterium | reverse complement strand
CCTGTCATTCACACCCTGTGCGTTTCCGCTTTAGTGAAAATCTGGTAATATAGGCCTTATGTTCCCCTCTCCAGGATGGTTCAGCAGGACCTTTTGTCATGCCGTGATGACTGCTGTGCTCTTCATCTCCTTGCCGGCAGCGGGCGATGCTGCTGAGGGGACCGTGCTGTCCGGAAACGGCGCAGCGATGCAGGACCGCCAAGAACTGACGGAGGGCAGGTTTGAAAAGGCAGCTGCCGTTGTCTCGTCTTACCTGAGCGGAGAGGCCAGGACGGTCCTGCAGGACATTGTTGATCAGGGACTGCCTGAAAAGGGGCCCGCCCTTGTGCTCCTCGGCAGGATGGAGCGGGAGCGGGGGGACCTGGAACAGGCCGCCCACTACTTATCGCGGGCTGTTGGGGAGTATCCGCTGCTCCGGGACTATGCACTGAAACTCCTGATTGAGGTATACCAGTCTTCGGGACAGCACGACAAGGTCGTGGAGGCGGCGCGCCGGATTGAAAACAGCCTTCTGCTCAAAGAGGCGGGCAGGGCGGAGATCGCAGCGTTTCTTGCATCGGAACGAACGGCCGAAGCCGAAGAGGCCCTGAAACGTTACGTGGAGCAGTATCCCGATGACTGGGAAAGCAGGTTCACCCTTGCCGGGCTCCTCAAGGCAAAGGGGGAGAAAGCTGAGGCGGTCAAACACCTCAAGGACATCTACCTCAATGCCGTGCCCCTGTCATCTGATGCGTGGCAGGAGCTTGAAGGCCTGAATGCCGACGTCCTCACCACAGAGGAAGCCCTGAGGCGGGCAGGCCATCTCTATAAAAAAAACAATTTCAGCCGGGCTGAAGCAGCCTACAAGGAAGTCTTTGGCCTCCTTGATGACTCCGGAAAGCAGGAGGTGACATTTCTCATCGGCATGTGCCAGTTCAGGCAGAAGCAGTACGGTGAGTCAGCAGGGACTTTTGCACTGCTTGAATCCCCCGACGCGCTTTTCTGGGAGGCGCGGTCCTATTACCGGAGGAGCGAGCGGGAAAGCTTCAACAGAACCAGGAGTGCGTTCCGTGACCGCTATCCCGGAGACGAACGCCTTTCCCTTATGTATCTCATGGATGCCGATGAACTGATGCGGAACAATATGGTCAATGAGGCGGAGGCCGGGTACCGGGAAGTGCTGGAACTGTTTCCCGACAGGGCGGAGGACGCCCTCTGGGGGCTCGGGTGGCTCCATTTCAATGCCGGAAGCTACCACGAAGCGCTCGGGTATTTCTCGCGGCTTGCCTATTATGAGGACAGCAGCGAATATTACAAATACCTCTACTGGGGGGCACGCAGTGAGGAGAAACTGGCATCGGAGTGCAGAGCAGCAGGAGGCCCTGAGGAAGAAGGGAAGGGCGCCGAGCCATGCAGAACTGTGACGGATGACCCCTTCAGGGGGCTGCCTGCCGATGACAGCTACTACGGACATCTTATTGCAATGCGCTCCGGGCAGGAGGGCGCTCCGGCAGCGCTCCCCATTGCGGAAAGGCAGCGGCCGGCAGGGGAGCGCTATGAACGGATAGAAGCGCTGATCCTGACGGGACTCAGAGAGGATGCCCTTGCCGAGATCGGTGAAGTTCTGAAAGAAGGAGAGGCAGGAGAGGAGTTTTTCTACCTGGGATCCCGGGCCATGGAACTCGGTGAGTACGGGAGGGTGATTTACTATGCCGAGCCCAGAAAGGACAGGGAATTTCTCCCCTATTCCTATCCTCTTGGATACTGGAGCGTGGTAAAGCCCGCGGCAGACTCGATGGGGGTTGACGCTCATCTCATTGCTGCCGTAATCAGGGAGGAAAGCCGCTACAACCCGTCGGTCACATCCTGGGCAGGGGCAGTGGGCCTCATGCAGGTCATGCCGGCCACTGCCAGAAGACTTAAGGATGCTGCGGGGGTTTCTGTCAGGGACAATGCCGACCTTCAAGACCCGGGGAGGAACATTGCCCTGGGGACCTATTACCTCGCGCAGTTGATACAGGAATTCAGGGAAATACCTCTTGCCCTGGCTGCCTACAATGCCGGGGAAAACCTCCTCAAGAAATGGCTGGGTCAGTATGCCAGCGACGATATGGCCGCCTTTGTTGAACACATCCCCTACAGCGAAACGAGGCGGTATGTAAAAAAGGTGATGAAAAGCTACTGGCAGTACCGGACGCTCTATGGATGGCCTGCGCCGGACAACGATGGCCGGCCGACGGCCGGCTGATATTAAACGCCGTTCATGTGCTGAAGAGACGGGACGAACAGGGTTTACCCCGTCAGAACCTCTCTCTGCGTGCAGCGGTACATTTCAATAAATACGCGGGCTTACCGCCCCGTATGGGATACCCCGTGAGATGGGCGCAGGTCTTCTCACGGGGTTTACTTTTCCGATAGCTTTTGATAAGTTACAAGCTGATGCAACAGGGGAGGTTGAATTTTTTTAAGGAGGGATCATCTGTGGAAAAGATACAGATGCTTGAAGAAAAGATATCCAAGGTTATTGACAAGCTGAAATTTCTTAATGAAGAGAATGCTGCACTGAATGGGAAGGTCTCTGAACTGCGGGCAGAACTCACGAAAAAAGACGAGGAGCTGAAAATGGTCCGGCAGGAACTGGGCAGTATTGATTCCCTCAAGACTGATATCAATAAACTCAACTCCGAGCGTGAATCCGTCCGGTCCCAGGTTGAGAATCTTATAAAGGAGCTTGAATCGGTCGAGCTCTGAGGGAGCGGCGTGCTTCCCGATGCACCGGTGCACGGGGGCTTTGCCCATCACAGGGGAGGTGGTGTAAATGAGATCCATTGAAGTCCAGATACTGGGTCAGAGCTACGCGATCAAAACCGAGGAGGACGAAGCGTACATCAGGTCCCTGGCGCGGTATGTGGACGAAAAGCTCAGGGAGATATACACTGTTGCCCCCAACATAAGCCAGACAAAAGCCACCGTGATGGCTGCCTTCGGCATTGCCGATGAGCTCTTTAAGCTGCGCATGGAACAGGAGGATCTGGACAGGATGCTCGAGGAGAAGGCAAAGATCCTCTCAGGGCTGCTGGACTGAGCCTCTTTTCCCCTTTCCCGGTTCCCGGACAAAAATCGGAAGGATACAACGTGGAAGAGACGAACGAACTCATGCAGGAACGATTCAGGAAGCTGGGCAGGCTTCGGGAGGCGGGGATTGATCCCTACGGGGGCCCCTTTGAGGTAAAAAACCTGGCCGCGGACGTTGTCAGCCGCTTCGGCGAGCTGAGCAAAGAAGAACTTGAGGCCAGGAAGGAGGAGTTTGTCCTCGCGGGACGGATTATTTCCTTCCGGAATTTCGGCAAGACCGCCTTTTCACACATCCAGGATGTTTCGGGTAGGATCCAGCTCTATTTCAGCAAGGACATCATCGTCGACAATCAGGACCTGTTTAACAATCTGGACATTGGCGACATCATCGGCGCAGCAGGAATGCTGTTCAGGACAAAGACGGGCGAGCTGACAGTGCAGATCAGCAGGTTTACGCTCCTCAGCAAATCCCTCAGGCCCCTGCCCGAGAAGTGGCACGGACTCAAGGACATTGAAACGCGGTGCAGGCAGCGTTACGTGGACCTCATTGTCAATCCCCACATCAAGGATCTCTTCACCAAAAGGAGCAGGCTTATTCAGGCCGTCAGGAACTTCTTCAATGAGCGGGGGTTCCTGGAGGTCGAAACGCCCATGATGCACCAAATTCCCGGCGGCGCCACGGCCCGCCCATTCAGGACGCACCACAATGCCCTGGGCATGGACCTTTACCTGCGAATCGCGCCTGAGCTGTACCTGAAGAAGCTGCTCGTGGGCGGGTACGACAGGGTATACGAAATCAACAAGAATTTCAGGAACGAAGGGATATCGGCAAAGCACAACCCCGAGTTTACCATGCTCGAGTTCTATGTCTCTTACAAGGACTACACGCACCTGATGAGCCTGACGGAAGAACTGATCCCTCATCTGTGCAAGGAGATAAACGGTGACCTCCGGGTCCCCTTCGGGGAAACCGCCGAAGGGGACCCGGAGGGGGAGCTCATCGACTTCAGCACTCCCTGGCCGCGGCTGACCATGGCAGAGGCCATGGAGCATGAGGGTGTCAGCACATCAGTCTTCGAGAGCAGGGAGAAGGCGCTCCAGTTTGCGGTAAAGAAAAACATAGACGTGGCGGACACGGCAAGCCACGGGAAGATACTTGATGAAATATTCAAGAAGAAGGTCGAGCCCCGGCTCATCCAGCCGACCTTTATCACAGAGTATCCCGTGGAGCTTTCGCCGCTGGCAAAGAGGAAAAAGGAAGACCCGCGGACGGTGGAGCGCTTTGAGCTTTTCATCGGCGGGAGGGAAATCGCGAACGCCTTTTCCGAGCTCAACGACCCCATTGACCAGAAGGAGCGGCTTCAGAAGCAGGTTGAGGCCCGTGCCCAGGGTGACGATGAAGCGAACTTTATGGACGAGGACTTTGTCCGGGCCCTGGAATACGGCATGCCTCCTGCAGCGGGCGAAGGGATCGGAATCGACAGGCTGTTCATGCTCCTGACCAACACCCACTCCATCCGGGACGTGATCCTCTTTCCGCATTTGCGGCCGGAAAAATAAGAAAGCTGTCAGCATTCAGCGGAAAGAGCCATGACATAACTGCAGGCATGAATCATATGCACAGTGAATGTGTACACAAATATGCATTGAGCAGCTGAGCATTTAGCTGATCGCTGATAACTTTTATAATTATGAATCTTCCTTACCAGGTATTTATCGCACTCAGATACTTCAGATCGAAAAAGAAACACGGCGGCATATCCATCAATACGGTCATATCCATTGCGGGGGTTGCCCTCGGGGTGATGACCCTCATAACCGTGCTGTCCGTCATGAGCGGTTTCCACGAAGACCTGCAGACAAAGATACTGGGGGTAAATTCCCATATTGTCATCCTGAGCTACGAAGGCCGGATGAGGAACTATGACGCGGTCAGGGAAAAAATAAGCGCCATTGACGGCGTGACCAACTCGGCACCTTTTGTTTACGGGCAGGTCATGCTCAGGGCCGGGGGAAGGGCCCAGGGGATCGTGGTTCGCGGCGTTGATCCTGTCACGGGCACGAAGACGACGGACATCCTTCATAACCTGAAGGCAGGAAGCGGTGATGGCCTCAGGGAGGAAGCGGGTGTGCCCGGGATTATTATCGGCAGGGAACTCATGAGGGGGCTGGGGGTCTTTGTGGGGGATGAAATCGACATGATCTCCCCGGTAAGCGAAGTTGGCCCTCTGGGCATGATACCCAAAATGAAGAAATTCCGGGTTACGGGATATTTCGAGGCCGGAATGTACGAATATGATTCAAGCCTTGCCTTCATCAGCATCGGCGAGGCCCGGAAGTTCTTTAACTACGGAGAGGCCGTTACGGGCATAGAGATAAAAATCAATGATATCTACGGCGCGCACCAGGTTTCCCTGAGGATCCAGGACGTCCTTGCAGGCCCATACTACACAAAGGACTGGATGGAGATGAACAGGAACCTCTTCTCCGCCCTGGAGCTTGAAAAGATTGTCATGTTCATCATTCTCACATTGATCATTCTCGTGGCTTCCTTCAACATCGTGAGCAACCTGATCATGATTGTCATCGAAAAGGCCCGGGAGATTGCCATCATGAAGACCATGGGCGCCACCAACCGGGGAATTATGTCCATCTTCATCATGCACGGCCTCATCATTGGCCTCACGGGGACAGCTCTCGGCGTTACGGGGGGATACGTCTTGTGCCAGGTGCTGAAGACTTATAAATTCATCAATCTTCCTGCGGACGTGTATTACCTCAGCTACCTCCCCGTGAAGATGAGCCTCTTTGATTTCACTGTTGTGCCATTGGCCGCGGTGATGATCACGTTCCTGGCAACCGTCTATCCGTCCTGGCAGGCGGCCAGGCTCGACCCTGTGGAGCCCCTGCGCTATGAATAGGGCACCAGGAGAATGCAGGAGGGAGGAGGGCACCTGTGTTTAAATTCATTTTCAAGGCCGTGGTCTGGATTGTCTTTCTGCTTTTTATTTCCGTGGTACTCGCCATGTGGAAGGGCGGGGAGCCGTTCCGGTATTTCGGGGAAGGTGTCGTTGTCGTGGGACGGTCAATCATGAAGTTCGGTGATATCGTCGATGAATTTATCTCCGGCAGCAAGCACATCCAGAAGTCCTACGACAAAATCAGGGACGTGATCGACAACGGTGACGCTTCCCGGGAGGACAGAAAGCCCTAAGCCCATGGAACCGCTGATACGCGTAACAGCCCTGAATAAAATGTATGCCCTTCCCGGCAGGTCCCTTCACATCCTGAAGAACATTACCTGTGACATCGGGGAAGGAGAAATGACAGCCCTCATGGGGCCGTCGGGGGTCGGCAAGAGCACGCTCCTCCATATCCTGGGTACACTGGACCGGCCCACATCGGGAAGCGTCCGGTACCGGGACAAAGACGTATTTGAGCTTGGCAATGACGCCCTTGCAGCCTTCAGGAGCAGATCCGTGGGATTTGTATTCCAGTTCCACCATCTTTTGCCGGAATTCAACACACTGGAGAACACCCTCATGCCCGCCCTCATTGCCGGAGTAAGTTTTTCCGAGGCACGGAGCAAGGCTGAGCAGCTCCTGGATGATGTGGGGCTCTCTGAGCGGTTCCTCCACAAGCCGGGAGAACTCTCGGGCGGGGAGCAGCAGCGTGTTGCCATTGCCCGGGCACTGATGCTTGACCCTGAGGTGGTCCTTGCCGACGAGCCCACGGGGAACCTTGATACCAGAACCGGCGATGAGGTCTTTGCTCTTCTCCGCAGGCTGAACAGCAGGGGCATCACCTTCATCATCGTCACCCACAATGAGGCCCTTGCTTCCCAGTGCCGACGCATCATCAGGATGAAGGACGGGTGTATAGTCTGAATAAGAAGCTGTCAGCGATCAGCTGTCAGTGAATGATGAATACACTAACCTGCATTATTATATGTAATCCTCAAATAGGGCGTCGGGGCTTCTCTTCCTAAAAGCTGAGGGCTGAACGCTGAAAGCTGCCTTAACCATGCGTGCCTACGACATCATCAAAAAAAAGAGAGACGGCAGTGAGCTGACCCGCGGTGAGATCAGTTCCTTTCTGACCGCCTATTGTGACGGCAGCATCCCTGACTACCAGGCATCGGCCTTCCTGATGGCCGCTTTCCTGCGCGGCCTCAGCAGGGAAGAGACCCGCTGCCTGACCGAAGTCATGATCAACTCAGGGCAGCGCCTCGATCTTACTGACATTCCTGGGCCCAAAGTGGATAAGCACAGTACAGGCGGCGTGGGCGACAAGGTCAGCCTGGTCCTGGCTCCCCTTGCAGCTGCTGCCGGCGTTATCGTGCCCATGATGTCCGGCAGGGGTCTTGGCCATACGGGGGGCACCCTGGACAAGCTGGAGAGCATCCCCGGCTTCAGGACATCCCTTGCGGTTGATGAAATCAGGGCGGCCCTTTCCCGGGTTGGCTGCGCCATGACAGGCGTGACAGAACAGGTAACCCCCCTCGACAGAAAGCTCTATGCCCTCCGGGATGTGACGGCCACCATTGAGTCAGTCCCCCTGATAACAGCGAGCATCATGTCCAAGAAGCTCAGCGAGGGTATTGACGGACTGGTTCTTGACGTAAAGACCGGCGCGGGTGCTTTTATGAAAGACCTGGACCGTGCCCGCGAACTGGCTGCTGCGATGGTTGAAACAGGCAATGCCTTCGGCGTGAGGACTGCGGCTGTTATTACTGATATGGACGAACCTCTCGGGCTGGCCGTGGGCAACTCCCTGGAAGTGATCGAGGCGCTCCATGCTCTGAAAGGGGATGGGCCGGAAGACCTGATGGAAGTCACGCTCTTTCTGGGGGCAGTGATGCTCCGCCTTTCCGGCATGGAACATGACCTTGGGGCCGGGAAAGAAACACTGAAAGGCTACCTGGCCGACGGGTCAGCGCTGAGGAAATTCGAAGAGATAGTCATGAATCAGGGAGGCCGTTTAAATTCACTGACTGAGCCCCCCGGGCTTCCCTCTTCATGCGTAAGCCATGCAGTGGTTTCCCGGGAAAGCGGGTACCTTCAGGCCACAAACGCCGAGGATATTGGACGGGTTTCCATGGTCCTGGGCGCAGGACGGGAGACCATGGAAGACAGCATTGACTATGAGGCGGGGATCCTCCTGAGAAAGAAGCGGGGCGATGCGGTCAGGACGGGGGATGTCCTCTGCGTCCTCCACACCCGCAGGCCTGACGTGATCAGGGAAGCTGAAGAACTGTGCCGGGCTGCGTTTCGACTGGGAGGGAGCCCCCCTGAGAAAAGAAGCAGAATCATTGAAGTGGCAGAGGCATGAAGTACCTCTCCGAAGAGACCTTCGAAGAAATTCTCTTGCAGATCATGCAGCATGATACCATTGACCTGAGGAAGGCGGAGTTTGCCGACCCCTATGGCATGGTGGGGATACTTGAAGGCGGGAGGCATCTTTCGGGCCGGGGCGTCCGGAAAACTCTGCTCCTTCCCGAGTCCGGGAAGGTCCTGCAGTATCTTGAGCGCATGGATTTTTTTAAATATGCGCAGCACTATTTTCATATTGAGCCCGGCGCGACGGACCTGCCTGAGAAGTTCCTCCGGAGTTCCCGCTCTGATGTGCTCCTGGAAATAACGCCCATTGAAAAATCCGGGGACATCCATTTCATCGTGGAGAGGGTGAAGCAGAGGGCCTCGGCAATCCTGGCAAAACACCTGCTCTTCACGGAACACGCCATCTACGGGTTTATTGTCGCCCTCTCCGAGGTCTGCCAGAACATCCTTGAGCACAGTGAAAACACCGGGTTTGTGGGGATCCAGAAATACCGCTTTCAGAAGCAGGACAGAAACGTTGTTAAGATAGCTGTCATGGACCTGGGGATAGGCTTCCGGGAGTCCCTTTCTGAACGGTTTCCCGCAGCGGGTGACATGGAGGCTGTGGAACAGGCCCTCCTTCACGGCGTCTCACGGCACAGGGACAAAGGCCGGGGCCACGGACTGGCAGCCGTGAGAAGATTTGTCATTCGCTGGCATGGTAAAATTTCGATACGGTCTGGCACGGCAAAGTGCTCCATCATCCCTGAGTGGACCTGGGGACGGCAGCGGGAAGACAACCTTGCCCGCTTTCCCGGGACCCAGATTCACATCATGCTGCCGGAAGTTGTATGAGCGGGTAAATGGGAAAGCGGGTAAGTGCGGAAGGAAAAAAAACGGCGAGAGGTGATGGGCAATAAGCAATGGGTAAGGGATTGGCCTTTTATCTATAGCCTGTTGCCCATAGCCTGCCTTTTATAGCCCTGTGCCAGAGTTATGTGTCTGCCCGTGCCCAGGGAATAAAAGATAATAAAATGCTACAACCATCCCCTGAACAGACAGAACTTGCTCTTGAACTGAAAGAGGCATTCAATGTCCTTTCTCCATTTATCGAGAAGCATACTGCCATTGTCTGCCCGGACTGCCAGGACATCTGCTGCAAAGACCGGCACGGACGGTACGACAGCAGTGACCTCTTTTTTCTGGGCGCGCTGGGCCTTGATGTCCCTCCCGATGATCAGGACCGCGATCCTGATGGTTCATGCCGGCACATAACAGACAAAGGCTGCTTCCTGGAGCGGTGGATGAGGCCATTCCGGTGCACGCACTTCTTCTGCGCTGTGCTCCTGAAGAGCCTGGAAAATGAAAATGCGAAGCTCTACCGTACATTTGTCGATTACCTTCAGTACCTTGTGCATACCAGGGAAAAGCTGCTGAAAGCCAGTCAGTCCGCGTAATTTATGTTATAAATTATCAATCATCTTAAATTTCCGTAAACATCTTTATAGAAGAGAGGCAAGTCTGTATCGAAATTTTTATAATCGACAAACAGCATATTTCTATTTTGCTTCGGAGCTAACGATACCTTCTGATTTTGTTCACTCTGACCTCTTACCTCCGACCTTATAACTCTTTTCAGAGGTGTCGTATAGAAATTTCTCCACAGCCTTCCCTCTCTCTGCAAACAGTGAAGCAGAGTTCGCCATGAATAATCCTGATAAACTTTTAACGTCTGACTTTTGACTTTTGCACTCTTTTATTTTCCTCTTGACAAACAGGACATATTATGATTCAATTGATTCAATTGAAGAGTTAGTGCAGCCGGAAAACCACTCTGAACAACAGGAGAGGGGGCTTCAATGGCCTATTACCGAGACGTATCCGGCCAGTCCGATCAGTTCCTGGGCATTTTTGGAGAATATGACTTCAGCATTACAGACGGTGAGTGTACTCTCTTTTGTCCCGAGTGCAGAAATATGATGATCTGCACAGTGTACAGCGACTGTGTGGACGAGTGGGAGTCATTCTACACATAAAATCAGGGTATCCCGGCAGTAAGCGCCGTGAGAATGCTGTGGCATTCTCACGGGGTAAACGGTGCTCTGTGGCGATGTTGACCCTCTGCTGACAGCGGAGAAACAGAAAAGGGCGGCACGCCGTTCATACATAAAAGAGGTAGCTATGTTCAGGGGAGGATTGTAATGTCTGACACCAAGACAGTGGAAAACAGCCATGATACGAACCGGCAGATGGCGGTTGTGATGAACAGGCGTGAGGACCGGATCAGAAAGAACTTTGCCGTTGGATTTTTCAGAAGAGAGGCTTTGAGGAGCCCCGGCAGGGAAAGGTCTGCGAAACAGCGCTCAAAAAATTGAGCGCGGCTTTCGCCCCTGTCCTCCACGAACCGAGGCAGTGCCCTTCCGTGATGAAAAGGGCGAAATGAGTCACCCCCATTGACGACCTGTGACCTGTATATAATCCTTCATGAAGAACTTGGCCGCCCTTCGTCTGACCTTGTGACACGCCAGTCTGGACAGGCAGTGCGCGAGCGCATTGAACAGGCCCTGCTGAATGAAAAAGACCGCGCCGTGATTGCCCTGGACTTCTCCCGCATCGGGGTCATCGATTACTCCTGCGCCGATGAAATTATTGCCAAAATAATATCGCGCCTCCTGGGAGGTGAGTATGGAGACAGGTATATACTCCTGTGCGGGATTACGGACAACCAGAAGGAAAATATAGAAGTTGCTTTGGAGAGGAAGGACCTTGCAATAGTGGCCGACATGCGGGGCGGAAAGAAAACCATCCTGGGGAGCCTGAACAACTATCTCAGGGAAACGCTCCGGCTCATCACGGAACAGGGCAGGCTTACTGCCAGGGACCTTGCTGATCTTGCGGGCATCGGGGCCAACACAAGCGGTACGCGGCTCCTGAATCTCCATAAAAAGCGCCTTGTCATGCGTACGGAAGAGCAGGGAGAAAGCGGCAGGGTCTGGGTGTACACGGTTATTTAGTGCGTGAGTGCAGTGATTTTTGTTTACAAGCGAGTATGCATGGAGTATCATCAGAGAGTGCCGGAAATCCGGCAAGGAGCACCTGCCCATGTATCTCTACCTCGTACAGCACGGAGAAGCAAAGCCTGAAGAGGAAGACCCTTCCCGGGGGCTGACGGAGAAGGGAATGGAAGACGCAAGGAATTCGGCCCGCTCCGTCAAAGGAATGAATATTGACGTGCCAGTGATTTTCCACAGTGGTAAAAAGCGGGCGCTGCAGACGGCACGCATCATTGAGGAAGAGATCTGCCCCGGAAGGGGCGTATTCGAAGCCGAAGGCCTTGCTCCCATGGATGATCCGGGAGGATGGGCTGCTCGACTTGCCGCGATAAAGGAAGACACTATGCTTGTGGGGCACCTGCCGCATCTGGCCCGGCTTTCGGCTCTCCTCCTTTGCGGAGACAGGGGAAATGGTGTTCTTGACTTTACAAACGGAGGCATTATGCGCCTGAGAAGATCACAGGAAGGAAACTGGACCGTTAACTGGATCATAAAACCGGGGATGCAAGCGTAATCATGGTACGGGAAATCGGGCTCATCATTCTGGGTTTTGCAGTGGGAAGTTCGCTGGCATGCCTCATTATGTATCTCATCCTTTCTCGGAAGACGGCCCTTATCGAGGGAAGGGCCCTGAGCGCCGAAGCAGTAAACAATGAACTGAGGCAGCAGGTCGAGCTGAAGACCCGGGAGCTTGATGAGACCCGGTCCGAACTGCAGAATGAGGCCGGGATCAGGGCTGCCATGGAATCGCGGTACCACGAGGCTGAAAAAAACCTTCAGACCATGGAAAAGGAGCTGCTGGATAAATTCAGCACCATTTCCCTCCAGGCCCTTTCAAGGAACTCCGACGAGTTCCTGAAGCTTGCAGAAGAGACGCTCAGGGCCCAGACTGTCGAAGGAGTAAAGGACCTGGCCCTGAAAAAGGAGCTCATCGACCGGAGCATCACAGAGGTTGACAAGACCCTGGCTGACGTGAAACAGAAGATCGAGGCCGTGGGAAAGGGAAACATCGAAGTCTCCACGCTGATCAGGAAGCATGAGGACATTACCCTCAAGCTCAGGGACACCACCGAGCATCTCAGGGAGGCCCTGGCCAGTTCCAAGAAGAGGGGCGAGTGGGGTGAGCGCATGGCAGAGGACATCATCCGTCTTGTCGGCCTTGTGGAGAGCGTCAACTACGTAAAGCAGAAGACTCTCGAAGGGTCGACAGGCCGGCCGGACTACACCTTCTTCATGCCCAACCGTCTGAAAATCAACATGGACGTCAAGTTGCCCCTGGACAATTACGTCAACTACCTCAATGCCTCTACAGAACAGGAGAAGAAGCGTTGCCGTGACGACCTGCTCAGAAACACAAAGACCATGATCAAACAGGTGACGAGCCGGGAGTACATCAACCCCGCGGACAACACAGTGGACTACGTCCTGCTCTTTATACCCAACGAGCAGGTCTACGGTTTCATCAATGAGTCTGACACGACAATCATGGACGAGGCCCTGAAGCAGAAGGTCATTCTCTGCTCTCCCTTTACCCTGTACGCAGTCCTGGCGGTGATCAGGCAGTCTGTGGAAAACTTCAACCTTGAACGTACGGCATCGGAGATACTTAAACTCATGGGGGAGTTTGCCCGTCAGTGGAATGCCTGGAAGGAACGCTTTGCCGTGATGGGTAAACGCCTTGGCGACGCCGTAAAGGAATACGATGCCCTGGTGACCACACGGAGCAACATGCTCGAGCGGCCGCTGAAAAAGATTGATGACCTGAGGCAGCAGAAGGAGATCTCCCTTGACTCGAACATAACGCTCGACGACTGAGAGTCCCCTGAAGAGTGGTAAACCGCGGGAAAGACAAAGAGGGCAATGGCAAACATATCTGAACAGGCGCGGGAAATACGAAAGATATGGAGCATGTACCAGTCTTCACGGGTGCTGCTGACAGCAAACAATTTCAGGCTCTTCGACTATCTTGAAAAGCCCGTGTCCGCGGCAGGCATCGCGAAAAAACTAAAGACCGACAGGCGGGCCACAGAGATCCTGCTTGATGCACTCACGGGAATGGGCCTCCTGAAGAAAGGAAAGGTCGGGTACCGGAATTCCGCCATGGCATCCCGCTTCCTCGTCTCCGGCAGGGAGCACTACCAGGGTGATATTATCAGGCACGCCGACGCCCTGTGGGACAGCTGGTCCCGCCTTGACCGCGTGGTGAAGACAGGGGCGCCCGCAGGAGGGCCCCGGAAGCACGAGGCATTTATCCTGGGTATGCACAATCTTGCATCATTCAGGGCTGGAGATATTGTACGTGAGGCAGGCGTTGCACGAGTAAAGAAGGCCCTGGACCTTGGCGGCGGTCCCGGCACCTATGCCCTGAAAATGGCCCGGAGCGGAATCGAAGTAACGCTCTTTGACACACCTGAGACGATTGCCATTGCGCGAAAGGTAATCAGCGGGGCCCGGGGCAGCAGGGGGATCATCCATTTTCGGGCAGGAGACTTCCTGAAAGACGACCTCGGCTCAGGATACGACCTTATCTTCATCAGCCAGATCCTCCATGCCTATCCGGAAA
>CP070788.1:1656055-1659822 GCA_020346765.1 Nitrospiraceae bacterium | reverse complement strand
CTGATCTGATCACTCTCCAGCATATCCACATATCAGCCTTTATTTTTTATCTTTTCCTTTTCCTTTTTCGCCTTGTCTATATGGAGCTCAATTCCCTCTGTTATCTCCCCCGTGACAACGGGAATAATGTCTGGGTGAAGGTAGCCCCTCACCTTTAAATAATACGCACCACCTTCAGGTACTCTCACAATAAAACTCCCTGAACTATCTGTTTCTTCATCAGAAACAAAAACGGGGCCCTCGGCATCCGGTTCAGTCACAGCAAGCACGATTACCCTCTTGAGCGGCCTTCCCTTCCTGTCATAGACAATGCCCGCGATGCCGGTTTTCCCCTCTGCAGCCCACTCCTTTTTAAAGGGTACCGCCCCTGAGATGACCCCCAGGTCTATTGTCTCGTCTGCTCTTACCCTATAGGGCTCATACTCGGTCCCATCCATTGGCGGATAGATAAGGTCCCCCTCCCCCGGTGGACCAGCAACCTTATCAAGCCTGTCCCGTATGGCGATAACATAGTACGACCCTTCGGGGAGTTTTGCTGAAAAGCTGCCGTCATCTCCGCTCCGGACAAAATAGTCTGGTATCCTTCTGTACTCATTGGTAAAGGGTGACCCCCCCATTTTTACATCAAAAAAACGTATCCTCCAGTCGTCTGAAGCCTCTCCCTCTGCGGTCATGCACTTCCCCGTAATATATCCGTACCCCGTTTCCTGGGCGTCGGCAGCGCTGAACGCCAAAAAAAGAAAGCACGCTAAAGAAGTTAAAAATAACGATCTCCTCATATTACCAGGCTCCTTTTTCCCACTCCGTCTTCTTTAAACGCTTTCGTGTCTATCCTGCTCACAACATATCTCCTTACATATATTACCATGGAGATATGGTATTCCACCGCTGGTTGGCAGGCCAGCTGTCCGCATTTTCATTATCATGACATGCACGGGTATGGGTGCCGGAGGTCGTGCCGAAATAGTGCGAATTGCTGCCACCTTTACCTCTTCCCCCGCCGCCGGCCGGAAACTGGCCGGCGCCATCACTGTTTGATTCCTGGCCCGGATAGCCTCCTGATGCCACCCTCCCCCTGTGGGAATAGTCAAGGCAGTTCGTAACCATCAGCCGCGGCAGTGATGAATTATGAGGCGTATGGCACTTGGAGCACGTGTATCTGTGCATGGTACTGCCATCGTTGTCCCAGCCCTTGACCGCGTTATGTATCCTGTCCACGGTCTTCCATGTACTCGTCGAATCAGGGCTGAGACTCGACTTCGGATGGCACTGCAGACACAGCCCGGCAAATAATGTCACGTCTTGGCTTACCGATACCGTAGATGTATAGCTCCAGTTGGCAAAGGTATTCTGGTCTATGTGATACCCCGGCGGGCTTGAGATGCAGTAAGCATCATCGCGCCGGTCGCCGACACAATCATTGGTAACACTCGGTGCAGCATCCTCCTTAAAGGGTGAGGTCATCCACGTGCCCTTGAGCAGGGGCACGGCATACTGCTGGTTTGCGCCGAGCGAAGGGCTTACTCCATGGGGATCATGACAGGGCGTGCACAGACCGTTTATCGTCCCATTTACCGTGGTGGTCAAAGCTGACGAAGCGTCAAAATGACCTCCCTTATTTCCGCCTGCCAAGGCCTTATAGGCATATCGCTGCTGAGGGCCGGTCAATCCAGCGCCGAAACGGGGCGAATCAAAGTATCCTCTGATGGCCTGAGTCGCGCCGTATGTACTCTGATAACCCCAGGGCGTAGCACCGGCTGTGGCCGTCTCATGACAGTCAAAGCAGAGTGCGGCGCCCGCGTTATGTGCGTTGTTGTCTCCTGCTGAGCCACCTGCCTGGGGCTTATAGGACAGTGCATACCCTCCCCTGCCGGCCGTCGTGTCCTTCAGTATCCCTCCATTTGCTGTTGCACTTATATAACTGGTTGTCATTCCGCTGACTGAAGAACCATGGGAGTTATGACAGTCAAAACAGGCTACCTGTGTTGAGCCGCTTGTGTTGGGCCACGTCTCATTCAGGTTAAACCCCCTCTGATTGGCCGCAGCATCACCATGAGCAGAGTAAGCCTTTGTCTGGGTATTTTTGGGGGTTATATCTGTGGTCGCCGTATCGGTGTATTTCCCCCAGGGCGTTGTGGTCTCCTGTGAATACTTGTCGTTGATACTCACACCGTCCCAAGAATACTGGTTGGGGGTTTTACCGTCTCCGAAGGGCTGGGTCGCATTATTCTGCGTATTATGACAGCCGATGCAGTGCTGATTCAATTCGAGAATCTGCGCCCTTGAACCATCCGCAGTATAAGCAACCGCCGTCGCGCCCAGGGCATAGCTCGCAGGCCGCACCCCGCTTCCATAAATGACAAGATTTACCTCTGAACCGGGATCGTCAGAACCTCCGTGGTACGTGGTATTAACGCTCCCGTCACTGTTTGCCTCCCAGTGGCATTGATAGCAATGCTCCTCAGTCACGTCGATGCCCTGCACATGATGGGAGTTTGCACTGAACTGCCCTACCACGGCAACCCTGTTGCCAACCGGTACTGCATGGCAAACGGTACATCCTCCAGACGGCTTGAATCCGTTGTCATGGGGATGGCATTGTGTGCAGTCATGGATGGCCGGTCCTGATTCGTGGTTTCTGACCAATGCCTGATTGTATTTATGATAGGTCGTATGACTGTGGCAGACCTCACATATCTTCTGTGATGAGGTATGGGTGCCCGTATCATCGCCAAAGCTGCCCAGCACTGATGTGCTCTCAAAGGTCACCGCGCTTCCCGGAAAACTTCCGGAGGGTGCGGCAATCGATTCTTTTATCCTCTTGATGTTCGTCGTGCTCATGGAATGACAGGTATCGCAGGTGAATCCGCCGTACTGGCCTGAGGGCGTCCCCCAGTCACCGCCCCACTTTGTGGTGCCGGGGAAGCGGTTACTGTTGTGAAGCAGATTGTCATCACTCCATACTGCGGGGACGATGTGGCTTAATACCTGGACAGCGGAGCCGCCGGTAAAACCGTCACTGTCCAGATAGGTGACCCGTACCTGGTATGCCGTTCCATTGGTCAGGCCGCTGATCAGATGCATGTAGGGGCTGTTGTCATGTGACAATGCCTGCGACCCGAGACTGAAATCCACACCATCCAGTCCCCATTCAATCAGCAGGGTGTTATCCTTGTCCGAATCATCGCTATAGCCGGCACTCACGTAGATGGATTCGTCTGCCGGACTTGCACCAGCTGCTTTTGGAGTGGTCTGTGGTTCATAGATGAGGGTATGTACAGCAGCCTCGTTTGAATCCAGGCTTTCGCAGGGCTCATCAGTGCTGAACCCGCGAACCGTATAGCTGTAGTCCGTGTCGTCTGCCGCGGATGTGTCTTCATATGTGCCTTCACAGGGATTCACATCAGCCAGAAATCCCCCGTTTCTGTAGACCTTATAGTATTCATTGTCCACACACTCAGCTGTCCATTCCAGGACAACCCTGTTGGATTCCACGAGCGGTGCGGACAGATCAACTGGGGCATTTCCTGCACAGGCATTCCAGGTAAAATCCTCTGCTGTTGCTGTTACGGGATCACCGCAGTCAGGATCTGTACCGCGTACATCCATCATATAGGTACCGCTGTCCAGGTAATCGCCGCAGCTCGATCCATTCGCAATGGTTGCCGGTATGGAATAGTCGGATGTCCAGTCTGAACATACGGTTTCAGCCCCGGGGGATTCGTAGGTAATGTACATAGAGTACCAGTAATTGCTGAATGACCCCC
>CP070788.1:1650510-1655955 GCA_020346765.1 Nitrospiraceae bacterium | reverse complement strand
CATCATCACATTCCGGCCTCTGCACAAGATGCCTGCGCATAAAACCGTGGAGTGTATCAGGGCCGAATACAAGAGGCGTGATTTCAGGAAGCTTGAAGTTGTCTACTCTCGGCAGGTCACCGTCAACAGCAATGCCGTCATCCAGAAGGCCGAGGGCTTCCGCTATTTTATTTGTCGGTACATTATCAGGCGGAAGCCCGAGCATCCTGCAGACCGCTGCATCAAGCGCCGCGGCATTACTGCCTGCCATCAGTACGTTAAGTTGTCTCGGCTCTCCTCTTTTACCGGGCCCCTGCCCCTCCATTGCCAGAATACCGTCAAGAATTGTGATCGAGGGATTAACGGCCTGATATATTTTTACTAACAGGGAAGCGAACATTTCCTTGTCTACCCCTGCGCGCAGGTGCCATTCCGGTTTTTTCAGACCCACAATGCAGCCGAAGAGGTTTTTAATCCCCAGCGTAAGGAGCATGTGAGTATGCGTTTTAAGCTTGGGAAGGTTTATAAGAAAATCGGCGCTTACCGCTTCTGCTGCAATCGCAATTTTTTTAAATGGTTCGCCTACGTCTATTTTTACCGATTCACGGAACTGTTCGTAGCGGACATTCAGACCTTCAAGTGCGTCTTTGATACCGCTTTCCTTTAATATCTTTTCAAATGACCCTACGGCCGGGCTGTCGGAAATCTGCACGTCTGCTCCCTTATCCAGGACATACTCAACAACGGCCTTTACAATAAGAGGGTGAGTAAGCACGGCCTTATCAGGGGACGCCGGGGCAAGAAGGTTCGGTTTAATGACAACGCGGCTGTTTCTCTGAATCCGGTCTCCGTCAAGAGAGTCCATAATTTCAAAGATTAACGGCTTGAGCGTTTTGTAGTTATATTCCGCATTTCTGACTATTACACGGGACATGGTTATGTATGGTAACAAACAAAAGTGCAAAAGTGCAGAAGCGCAAAAGTACAATGCAGAGGCGCGGTGCCCGCGCCCTGCTTTATCAACAGCCTATCCGTCCTGTTTTATTGAAGACCGGGAGAAGAAGCTGATTATGTCATGGTGAACCACATACAGAGCAGGTGTCAGGATCAGGATGGCAAAGGTGGTAAAGAGGATGCCGTACCCGAGAGAGATTGCCATGGGAATGAGAAATCGCGCCTGCACAGATGTCTCGAATATCATCGGAGCAAGACCGAAGAACGTGGTAAGCGCGGTCAGTAAAATAGGCCGAAAGCGGCGGATGCCTGCATTGACTGCGGCATCTACGGGCCCTGCACCGCTGTCGCGCATCCGGTTCGCGGTGACTGTGAGGACCAGACCTCCGTTGATCACAATGCCGCAGAGAGCGATCATGCCGAAGACACTGATAATACTCAGGTCATATCCCATGATGACATGACCTGTAAGGGCGCTTGCAAGGCCGAAGAGGATGCTGACCATGACAAGCACTGCCTGGACATAGCTCCTGAACAGGCTCGCGAGCAGGGTAAATATGGCGAGCAGAGCAAAGCCGATTCCATATAAGAGATGGTTGAGCGCCTTCCGCTTTTCACGCTGTCTTCCCTCAAAAGAATATTGCAGTCCCGGGTATCTGGCGAGGACCTGAGGGAGGTAGTCGGACCTGAGGTTTGCCATGATCTTGTTTTCATTGGCAAGGCCCGGTATCACATTGGCCGTTACATTGATTACCCGCTTCCCGTCCACGCGATTGATCTCCGTGTAGGCCCTGCCGCTTTTGAGCTGCGCAGCCCGAGTCAGCGGTATTTCTCCGCCTGCAGGGGTGATGATCAATAACTCTTCCATATTGTAAAGTGACCTTCTTTCTGATTCAGGCAGGCGCACCTTTACCTTGACCTCATCACGGCCCCGCTGCTGCCGCAGCGACTCGGCGCCGTAAAATGCGTGCCTCACCTGACTCCCCAGTTCCCGTGCTGTCAGGCCCAGGCTCGTCCCTTCTGACCGCATGGTAAAGTCAAACTGAAGTTTCCCCCGCGCAAATCCGTCGTCTACGTCCGTCACACCCTCGTATTCTCCAATGGCAGCCGCCACATCACTTGCCGCATGCTCCAGTGTGGTCGGATCAGGATGGGTCAGCTCCACATTAATGGCTGCCGAACCTCCCGGTCCCACGAGGTAGTCAAAAAACAGGCTTTCCAGTCCGGCAATGTCACCCACTTCCTCACGCCAGCGAATGCTGAACTCACGTGTAGTTATCAGCCTGTCTTTTTGCGGTACTAAATAGAAATTAATTTCAGCAGTATTTGCCCCCCTGCGACCCACATCGGTCATGATCCCCTCGAGGATGCCTTTTCCTCCTGACTTTTCGACTGCACGCAGACCGCCCTCCTCAATGAGATGCGTAATATGCCTGACGTCTTCTACAGGGGCCCCGTAAGGCAGGGTGACTTCAGCATCAATACGGTCTGTCTGTATGCTCGGCCTGAAGGAGAAATTAATCCGGCCGCTGTCCCAGTATGCATAGGCCACTATCAGCACTGACAGGAAAACAAGAGCGGTAAGATAGCGGTTTGATACAGCAGTCCGGAGAAGGGGCGTGTAGCACTTTTTTATAAACCACGCCAGTCCGCTTTCACAAAGATGCGGCACTTTATTAATTATATCCGCGACCCTGCCCGCACGTTCCCGCCTTCCGTATGCAAGATGCGCGGGCAGAACAAAAAGACACTCCACCAGCGAAATCAGAAACACTGAAATGACCACTGCCGGCAGAATAGAAAAAAACTTCCCCGTTGACCCGGGCACGAACAAAAGAGGCAGAAATGCAATGATATTTGTTCCTACTGCAAAGATCACAACTGTAGACATTTCCCTCACACCATCGACGGATGCCTGCAGCGGCGGCAGCCCCTGCTCGCGTTTGAAGTAGATGTTTTCACCGACCACGACCGCGTCATCAACGATAATACCGATGGTAATGATAAATGCGAACAAAGACACCATATTTATACTGCCGCCGGCGTACTGGAGGATAATAAAGGACCCGCAGATGGAAATAGGAATGCCCATGGCAACCCAGAAAGCCAGCCTGGCTTCCATAAAAAGTCCCAGTGTAAGCAAAACCAGCACCAGCCCGAACACACCATTTCTCAGCAGAAGGTTCAGGCGGTCCCTGTAAAGCTCCGACCGGTCATTGTAGACACTGAATCCAATACCCTCAGGCAGGGCAGGGGCCAGGGCATCAATGTATTCCCGTACGGCTTTTGATATCTCTATGGGCGTCTGCTCTCCGGTCCGGTATACGTAAAAAAGGACAGCACGCTGCCCGTTAAAGTATGCCTCCCGTTCGGATTCAGCAAATCCGTCACTCACCTGTGCGATGTCGCCGACCCTTACCTGCGTGCCGTCAGGTTTATTGACAAGGGGAATGCCTCCATACTCACTTGCAAAATCACGCCTTTCAGACGTGCGGAGCAGCACCTCCCCTCCCTCTGCCTTAATGCCGCCGGCAGGCACATCCACGGCGCTCCTGCTGATAATCTGCGAAATCTCACCAAGGGTCAGACCGTAGGAGCGGAGCAGGTGCATAGGGACCTCAATGTGTATTTCGGGCTCGCGTACTCCCCTTAGTTCAACCTGGGTAATGGAGGGTAAATCAAGTAATTCCTCCCGGATAGTCTGTGCAAAATAAAAGAGTGCCCGCTCCTCTGCATCTCCGTGGAGAGCAAGGCGCAGGACCTCCCGCCGGCGTTTCTTAAGACTGATACTCGGCCGCTCGGCATCTTCAGGAAAAGAAGTAATACGGTCAACACCGTTTTTTATGTCCTGCACCATCTTGTCGGCATTCGCCCCGGAAAGGAGCTCAACAGACACGGCGGCCCTGCCCTCACTGGCTGTTGCAGTAATGCGCTCCACATCATCGAGGTCGCGGACTTCTTCCTCAATAGCAAGGATGATCCCCTCTTCAACCTCCTCAGGGCTGGCACCGGGATATGAAACGGACACGTTCACCACATCTATTTCATACTCGGGGAACACCTCCTGCTTTATGCCGGACATGACAATCAGTCCGCCGATAAGAAGGGCCAGCATCAGAATATTGGCTGCTACATGGTTTTTCGCCATCCATGAGAGGATGCCTTTGTGATTATTCATAATTAATAAAGTTTCATCCGTTCCAGCCGCTTGAACCGTTCAGGCGGCTCAACCGGTTCAAGCAGATCATTTATTTAAATTTTTGACCGCCATCCCCGGCAGGGGAGACTGCAGCCTGCTGAGAATAAGCCTTTCCCCCTCCCTGAGATCAACATTGACCAGGACATCATCCTTGCGCCGCCACAGCACAGCAACAGGTCGTATCTGCAGTGTATCCTCTTTGTCCATCACCCATATCACATTTCCCTCACGCAGTGCATGACGGGGGACCGAATACACATCATCAAAAAAGCCTGCATCAATCATTACCTTTACATAGCTTCCCAGCAAGACTTTTCCATTCCTGCTGCCGGCCTTCAGATTAAGCGGGTCATCAATTGCTATCAGTATGCGCGCCATCCTTCCCTCAGGATCGAGGTCTCCCATAATACGCAGGACTTGACCATGACGGATAACGGGTGCGCCGCTGACTGGTTCAAAGATAACCCGTACAGCTGAGCCCTGCTGTCGGGAAGCAACTGGAACAGCGATCCGCGGCAGCACCGCAACCGGAACAGACACCTGGACCCGGAACTGGTCAGTGCCGACAAACGTGGCAAGAGAAGTCTGCCTGCTTACAAGCTGTCCCCTGTCAATGAACTCTTCAAGCACCAGCGCGTTAAAAGGCGACCGTACAGTCGTCCTCGTTAACTGGAGCTCTGCAGCAGCGAGCCTGCTTTCAGCCTTGTCAACTTTTGCCTTCACCAGCTCCAGGTGGGGCTCGCGCAGTGCCAGACGTTTCCCTGCTTCTGATGAATCAATTTCACTTTCGATCAGCTTCCATTCCCGCCTGGCTATGACCTGCCTCCCCTGTTCCAGGTCAAGTTCAAACCTTGCCTCTTCCAGCTCAGCTTTGGACTGATTGACAAGCAGTGTATAGTCAGAGGGGTCAATTTGAATAACCATGTCATCCTGCTTTATCAGCCCTCCGGGAATCAGTTCGGAATTCTGGTCAATGATCCGGCCCTCCACTTCGGGCTGCAGGACAATGCGATTTGCCGGGACTACCGTACCAAAGGCCTCGATGATCACCTTTTCTCTCCCGGGACTGATTCGGGCAGTCTCCACCAGAGGTACCGGACGCTTCGGCACTGTCTTCCTGGTTTCCGGGCTGGTGCTGTATAAGAGAAAGGCCGTACCGGCAGCAAGAAGGAATACAAAAACAGCGATGATATATTTCATTTAACAGTCCTTTCAGAATTCTTTGGAGCTCCATCTTCATTCGACCGTGCAGTATTATAGGGTTCAGAAATTATACGTGATCCGCCGAGCGCCCTGTAAAGGAGAATACGTAC
>CP070788.1:1647543-1650410 GCA_020346765.1 Nitrospiraceae bacterium | reverse complement strand
ACACTGGTTCCCCGTTTCCGTGCCTCAACATCAAGTGCCGAGTTCCAGGGAACATAGTGGCTTACGTCAGCTATATGGACATACAGGAGAAATCCCTCCTCTGATTTGCTGATTGATATTGCGTCGTCAAAATCTTTTGCCGTCTCACCGTCAATCGTCACCGTGAGGAGGTCACGGCAGTCCGTTCGTTTTTTAAAAGACGTTTCTTCTGACAAACTCCGTGCTTCGCTTTGAACTGACGCAGGAAATCGTAGCGGGAGGGCAAACTCTTCTATGATCATGGACGTTTCAAGGGACGCTTCGGTAACAGGCGGCATGATTCTTACAACCTTCCCCTGCGGTGGTTTCCCGGCGTCTGGATAGGCAGTCAGTTCCACAACGACAGTGTCTCCGCTCCGGGCCCTGCCAGTGTGCTTTGGACCAATAAAAATATAGAAGGGGAACTTTCTGCTTTTTGGCCGGACATAACATGCATTTCCTTCACGAACAAACTCACCGATAATCCTTTTTCGTCCCCGCTCGAGAATCCTGATGATACTGCCCTCTCTTCGTGCGGGATTTTCCACTCTTGCAACGATCCTGTCCCCTGACATGGCACCTGCTGTCTTCCGGGGCGGTATAAAAATATCCCGCTCATCAGGCTTATCAGGGATAACAAAACCATATCCATCACGATGCCCCTCAAAGGAGCCGGAAATCAGGTTCATCTCCCGGGGCAATCCATAGTACCCGGCTTTTGTCTTGAAGATCTCCCCTGAAGTCAGCAGCGATCGGAGAACCCTTTTTAGGGTTTTGTGGTTCTTTTTCTGTATTCCAAGGGTGAAGGCGAGATCCCTGAACTTTAATGGTCGGGCTGATTTTGAGCGCAGGTATTTCAGGACTGAATCTTTGTATTTCAGGTCAAGTGGCGGCATGGATGATTATGGGCTAATTCCGTCATTCCTGTGATGAGACTGTGTCATAACCCAGTTTTGTCAACGCGAGACACCAAAGGTGGCGCCTGCCTGTCCGGCAGGTTCGCTGGTATGACATCTTTCGAGTAAATAGTTTCATAACAGAAAGAAGATGCACTACTTAGGCACAGTTGCATGTTTTATGATCTCCTGAACCATGGCGTCGATAGTTGCCTCTTCCGGCATGATGTCAACTTTCAGTCCAGCCTTCAGAACGGCCTTTTCCGTGACAGGACCGATGACCGCTATGGTTACCTCCTTGAGTAGTGAAGCTGCTTCATCTCCTGTTATCTCAAGAAAATTGTTGAATGTGGCGGCGCTGGTAAAGGTGGCAACGGATATCTTCCCTTCCTTGAGAAAACGCTGAAGTCGTTTGCCGTGGACTTTTGGCTTTACCGTCCTGTATACAGGCGGCACATCAATCTCCCCTCCAAGTTCTCTCACCGCATCAGGGAATATCTCCCGTGCAACTTCAGCCCTCGGAAGCAGGAACTGAAGCCCATCGAAAGGTTTGTCCGAGTTCTGTGATCTGTGTTCTGTCATATGGAGAAAGGATTCTATCAGTCCTTCTGCATTGAACTGCTTCGGTACCATATCTACCTTGATTCCGAATTTGTTGATGGCTGACGCTGTCTTGCTCCCGACGGCGCATATCCTGAGTCCCTTCAGGTCACGGATATCCCGTCCTTTCTCGAATACTCTCTGGAAAAAATAACGCACTCCGTTACCGCTGGTCAGGATCAGCCAGTCATATGACTCAATTTTATCTATGGCACTGTCAAGCTGTGACCAGTTCGCCGGCGGTACGATCTGAATGGTTGGAAACTCAAGGATCTCTGCCCCCATGGACTCAAGGGCTTCAAATCCATAGGAATGCTCCCGAGTAACGAGTATCCTCTGACCAAAGAGGGGCTTTTTTTCCACCCACTTGAGGGTTTCTCTCAGTTTAACCACATTTCCCACAACCATTACTGCTGGTGGTTTAATATCCTTTTCCTTGACCAGGCCGGCAATGGTACTGAGTGTGCCGGTCAGCGTTTTCTGATCAGCCCTGGTACCCCATCGTACGACTGCTACAGCAGTGTCTGCACTTCTTCCGTTTTCTATCAGTTTCTTGCAGACCATGGAGATGTTCTTCACCGTCATGAGAAAGACAATGGTGCCTACTCCTGTCGCGAGCCTTGTCCAGTCAATGGAGCTTTCTTTCTTTGTAACGTCCTCGTACCCCGGAACTATGGCCAGGGATGAAGAGTAGACCCTGTGCGTAAGGGGAATACCTGCATAGGCAGGGGCTGCTATTGCCGAACTGATGCCGGGGACTATCTCAAATTCTATCCCCGCTTTGGCCAGCACTTCCGCCTCTTCGCCTCCCCGACCGAAGACAAAGGGATCACCACCCTTGAGGCGGCATATCCGTTTGCCTTCCTGTGCTTTTTCAACAAGCGTCGAGTTGATCTGGTCCTGGGTCATCGTGTGTTTACCGCCCCGCTTGCCCGCATAAATAAACTCAGCCTCATGATCTATATAATTCAGAATCTGGGCGTTCAGATGAAAATCGTAGACAACGACTTCAGCCTGCTGTAAGCACCGCAGACCTTTGACGGTGAGAAGACCGATATCTCCCGGCCCGGCTCCTACTATGTATACTTTTCCTTTCATAATGATCTGAATTTGCCTGTCACGCTGTTTGTAAAAGACGAGGGTATATTAACCTTATGGAGCAGTTTCTGTCATCAGTGAGAATCGTGATTGTGCTCAAAATACTTAAGGTTATTCTGGACAGAGATGTACTGTGTCCCTGAATCAGAATGCATGAAGAAAATCAGTAAGAAAAAAATGATATTGGAAAGGAGGTGACGAAAAAGACTAAAGGTTTTTGTTCACCATCTCCCTGAGTTCTTTACCGACCTTGAA
>CP070788.1:1644250-1647443 GCA_020346765.1 Nitrospiraceae bacterium | reverse complement strand
TTGTGAGATAGGTTCTGATAATTCCGGTTCCAGGGAATGTATACGCACATATGGCGTTAGCCAAGGGAACAGACACTGTCCCCATCGATTTCCATGTTTCCGCGTTTTTGTACTTCCGTAGTTCTGTGCTTCAGGTCAGAATGCTACAATCAGCACTCCAGCTGCGGTGGCGATTTGATAGAGTATCTGCGTAATGTCCTTAATCTCTCTCATCCAGGCTATGCGTTCCAGTTTTTCGGGGACAACAACAGTGTCTCCGGGCTCGATCGCTTTTATCTCATCACCGGGAGAAGACGCTTCCCATCTCGATTTTGAGCTGTTCCATTTCATAAATCCATTTGACAGTCTCCGGGCGGTGCCGTCCACTTTTAGTACATAGATGTTTTTTTCATCAGCATAATTGGAATATCCGCCTGCCATGGCAATATACCTCTCATAATCAAGAGTCTCAGTGTAAACGAAACTGCCCGGGGACATTACTGACCCCGTTACATTGATAACACTGCTTTGAATGGGGATGAAGAGGCTGTCACCTTCTTCCAGCTCGATATTATAGTCACTGTTTTTGAGGAGCCGTACATCGTCAAGATAAATGGAAATTCTCCCCAATGCCTTCAGCTCCTTGAGGGATTCAATGAATTTTCTCTTCTGCTCAAGCTCCACTGTGGCCGCCTTTAAAGCCTCAGCAGACACTGCGGTTGCGGCCTCTGCAGCCCCCCCTGAGATCAGTTCCCGCTCAAGACGGATGATCATCTCATTAAGGGCCTTCTGCTGAATGTCCATTACGCTCTTCCGGGTAAAGATGGCGCCCCGCAAATAGGCATCGTCAGTGTAGCCGCCTGCCCTCTCCAGGAGAGAAGCGAGACGTTCGCCCTGTTTGATGGTATACTTCCCGGGGTATTTTACTTCACCCAAGATTGATACGGTCCGATAGAGCTTCCAGTCAGGGACTGTACGAACCATAAGATAATCGTTTCTTTCAAAGGGTATGTTATGCTTAGGGTCCCCCTCCATTGCCTTGAAGACATCGAGGACGGACTGCTGTGTGATGGGGCCTGTTGGAGAAACAGTGACTCGAGTCAGTTCAGCCTCCTTTGATGCATAGTACAGGAGTCCCCCGGCGAGGGATATTACGTCCCTGACTGTCGTTACACCTGGCATGATACCGAATTCTCCCGGATTTGCCACAGCCCCAATAAGGTTTACTGTGTTTCTGCTATCAAAGATAGAAAAGACCTTAACCAGGTCTCCGTCCTGAAGGACAAAATTCTTTTCCTGTTTTTTTTCCAGATCCATCAGATCACCTTCAAATATTGTCCTGAACTGATAGTCCGTTATCCTCTCAACCTGCACTCTCCCTCTGAATGCAACGCTTGTAAGCCCTCCCGACATCCCTATGAGGTCAAGAAGCCTGGTTTCACCCTTCAGTTCATAGATGGCAGGATTCTTTACATTTCCGGCGATGCCTGACAAGGGCCCCACTGGAGGGATAAAGATCACATCTTCAGGCATAAGCCGTATGTCCCCCGTCTTATCGCCTTTGAGGAGGAAGTCATACATGTCAAAGTGGACAATCGTCTCACCATTTCTCTTGACCTGTATGTCTCTCATGGTCCCTGTCTTGCTCGGCCCTCCCGCCTGGATAAAGGCATTCACAAGGGTTGAAAGGGAAGAGACGGTGTATGCACCAGGAGAGACAGCATTCCCCACCATATAGACCCTGATCGTCCTCAGTCTGCCCATGCTCACATTCATCTGAAATCCTGTGTAGTATCTGGAAAATTCCCTCTGCAGCAGGTCCCTGAGTTCGCTGAAGGTCAGGCCCGTGACTCCGATGACCCCCACCTTTGGCAGACTAATACGGCCGTCGCGGTCAACAATGACATCCCAGGCGCCTTCTATCTTTCCCCAGATCGCTATCCTGATCTCATCTCCCGGTCCGATCACATATTCAGGCCCCACAGGCACGTCAGTGGAGGGGGCGAATGCCACGGGCTGTGCAAAGAGATCATATCCGAACTGTTTGATGTCTGTTGATACCGTAAGCTCCGCTGTACCTGCAATAAACTCCTCAAACTTTGACACGGACTCTGCAGGCCGCTCTGTCACAGCAGCAGGAGGTGCAATAAGCTCAGATGCCGCTTCTGGCCGATCCGTCTTGTGCATGTCCTCACCAGGCTCCGTCGCGGAAGGCGCCTGCTCAGATAACGTCGGCTGAACACCAGGTGAGACAGGGAGCATCTGAATGTTTTGTGCTGCCGCAATGCCCATAAGGGACGAAAGACAGACGAGGAATGAAAGAAAAGCTGAACATAACAGTTTCTTTTTCATAGGATAATTCTTAAAAATAGTAATTTTCTTCTCAGCGGCACGTGATGATTTGAATGCCTGAAATGAAGGTCTTATATTGTATATAGTAAGAGCTATTAATGCAAGGTTTAAAAAAAGCGTGGAAGAGCGTAACCCTCCAGTTACAGGTGGAAATTCCCTTTTGACTTCGACCCGTTTCCGTTTATTGCTGAGCTCAGCTTAACGATTTTCAGGTTATCGATAAAGACCATGATGATGGCGATAACAATAGCAAAGATGCATACCATAATCCATGCCTCAAAGCGGTACAGTACAAAGGACAAGGACGCCATGAGGGCGCACAGGAGCCACAATATGAACACGACACGTTTCTGGGGGATCCCGGACCGCACCATAAGGTGATGAAGGTGGGATCTGTCTGCTCGGAAGGGGTGTTTCTTGTTTTTTATCCGTATAAACAATATCCTCACTGCGTCAAACATGGGGATGCCCAGCACAATGACGGGGATCATTGCCCCGATTGTGCCCTCGCCCTGCGTAAGATAGATTGCGAGGACGGCAAGGGAAAACCCGAGAAACATGCTTCCCGAGTCACCCATGAAGATCTTAGCGCCGGGGAAATTGTATCTGAAGAACCCGCTCGTGGCACCCAGGTTTGCAAGGCTGAGATAAAAGACCGTGCTGTTGCCGCTTGCAGAGGCCAGGATGGCAAATGACAGAAAGGCGATCGCCGCTACCCCTGAAGCCAGCCCGTCTAACCCGTCGATCAGATTAATTGAGTTCATGATCCCGAATACGGAAAAGAGGGTGAAGGGAATGCCCCAGAGCCCGAGATGAATGTCTCCATAGCCAAAGAGGTTGCCCAGATTTTCAAACCATAAGC
>CP070788.1:1639710-1644150 GCA_020346765.1 Nitrospiraceae bacterium | reverse complement strand
TGTGCTTCATTTTCCAGTTTCTTCTGCTCGGTGATGTCGCGGACTGCCTCGACAACGGCCGTTATTTCCCCCTGCGCGTTCCTGATCGGGCTGGATGACACTTCAAGATAGATCGTCTCCCCGTTTCTGCCGATCGCCGTAGTTTCATTGCGATGGACCTGCCCGTCAGCAAATGACCTGGCCACGAGGCAGCGGGGGCAGATATCGTCCCTGTTTTGATATGCCTTGAAACAAAATTCTCCCCTGTGGCTTCCCTGCATCTTGCTGTGAGCATCATTCTGATACAGAATCCTGAAATCCCGGTCCTGGACCGTGATGCCGTCACTGAGTGCAGCCATGACTGCCTCGAGCTTGTTTTTTTCCTCAATGACCGCTGCTTCGACTTCCTTCCGCTCAGTGACGTCAAGGTGTGTGCCCGCGGCAACAAGGGGACCGCCTGCCTGATCGTACTCAAGAACCCGTCCGCGGCCGAGAATCCAGCGGAAGTCCCCGCTCTTTGCCCTTAAACGGAACTCGATGCTCCAGCTCTTTTTCCCTTCTATGGCCTTCAGCACCTCGTCCGTTGCCCTTCCACGGTCATCAGGATGAAGGAGCCCTTCCCAGGTATCAAAGGAATGGGGCAGTTCATCCTTCTCATAGCCAAGCATGGAAAAGTAGCGGGGGCTGAAAAATGTCGTCCCCTCAGGGACGTTCCATATCCAGAAGGCCAGGTCGGCTCCATCCAGGGCCAGCTCAATCTTCTTCTCGCTGATGCGGAGGGAATCCTCGGCAGACTTCTGTTCTGATATATCACGGACAATGAGCAGAAGAAACTGTCTCTTTCCTGACGTGAACGGCTCCAGGTAACAGTTCATCGTTGCCCTGCAGCCAACGTTTGTCGTCAACGTACACTCGTGCTGGACAGCCCTGTTGTTCCTGATTGCACTCCGTGCAGCCTCCATGAGGCCATGCTGTTTCCATGAATCAACGTGATGGTAGTTCTGGGCCAGGAGCTGCTCCCGGGTAGCGCCGATAATGCCGCACAGGGCATCATTGGCCGCAACACAATGCCCGGATTCATCGTAGACCGCTACTCCCAGGGGAAGCGCGGAGACAATATCCTGGTAAAATGCATGCATATGCATACTGACCTGATTGGACTGTTCCATATTCAGAGCCCTCCCCGGAACATACAGACGTTTCTATATTCCTGCAACATGTTCATGGATCCGGGCTGTTTCCCCGTCATATCAAACCCAGCGCCTCCCTCGTCATTTTCTCTGCCGTGTCAAAGACCGCTTTCTTCCCCTCTTCTGTCCTCGCCTCGATATAAAAGCGAACCTTGGGCTCCGTACCCGAGGGCCTGATCATGAGCCACGAGCCGTCATCAAAGACCAGCTTCGTGCCGTCCACGGTAATAACGTCCTGAATCGTCCTCCGGCTCCCGCTGATATCAATCGTACTCCCCACGCGGTAGGTTTCCCTGATAGCTGAAAGCTTCTGTACCAGTGCTTCACCGGCAAGGGAACGGTCCACTTCTATGCCCGAACGGTCAGGGTAGTAGTGTCCGAACTCGTCCATGATGTCGCTGAGGTATGCGCTCAGGTTTTTCCCGGTCACGGCCATCATCTCCACCGCCAGGAGGAGGCCGAAAAGGGCGTCTTTCTCGAGGGTGTGATTATACCCCGATATTCCGTCGGACTCCTCGAAGCAGACGATCGCCCGCTCTGCAGCGCCGGGCACCATGAAGGGGCGAAAGTTCTTGAAGCCGACCTGGGTCTCCCGCACGGGGATACCCAGCTTTTTCCCGATGGCATTGACCAGGTTGCTCGTGCCCACGGATTTTACGGCAACGCCGGTAAATCCCTTGTGTACATGAAGGAAATGCAGAGCCATGGCGCCGAAATAGTTCATGGGGATCTTCAGGCGTTCGTCAGCGTGGCGGATGCGGTCGCCGTCAGGGTCAAGGATGGCGCCGAGCCTGAATTTTGCCCTGCTCCGTGTGAGTACGTCCTCCATGGCCTTCATATTTCTGTCCGAGGGCTCCGGAGCCACCCCGCCAAAGAGATAGTCGTCCCCTGTCCTGAGATAGCGGATCCTTTCGTTCGTGCCGATGATCCTCTGCATCCTTCCGCGCGACGCACCGTGCACATTATCAATACAGACAATACAATCCTCCTGTTCAACAAAGGAGCGGATCCTGGCGAGATCAAGCGTCCTTCTCTCCATGATATATTTGATGTAAAGCTCTGTGAGGTCCACGGTGTCAACAGGGCCGGGCTTTATTGCGGGAATGACAGGCTCCTGCCTCATCATCTCATTGGCAATCCGTTCAATCTGCGATGTGATTTCCGGGCCAGCAGGGCCCCCATCAGAGGGGTTGAACTTGAATCCCCCGTAGTTCGCCGGGTTGTGCGATGGCGTCAGGTTTATGGAGCAGGCGGCCTTGAGCATTTCAATGGCAGCGGAAAACTCCGGGGTTGTGGCCTCGCCGGCATACCACGTCCTTATCCCTTCATTCTGCAACAACCCTATCACCTCATCAGCAAACTGAGGGCCGAGAAACCTGTTGTCGTGTCCCACAATGACACCTCTCCCTCTGATCTCATCAAAACCCGCCACCCCCATTGCTTTCATGACCCCGGGATCGGCTTCTTTGAACATCGCTATGATTGCCGACGTCACAATCCTCACGTTATTGAAGGTGTAGTCGCTGCCAATCTCTCCCCGCCAGCCCGATGTGCCAAAGACAACCCTGACAGGCGAGCAGTTGTCCCGGGCAAAGGCCTCAATGACGGACAGCAGCCCCCTGTTTTTCCATACGTCGGATAAAATAACCTTCCAGCATGCAGCGGCATTTTCAAAGCCCCGGATCATTTCCCCTCCTGCAGTATCAGATTAGTTCACCATTATTATATATGAAAATGCCCTGCCGTCAAAATGAACGTCACGCAGGAGACTGGCACGGTCAAATGGGCACCGGCACTTTAAATCATCCGGGTGAACCCGCCGCGAAACCCGAAGATTCCCCGATAAATTAAATTTAATGGACATGAAACCCTCATTCCCCTCTTTGGCAAAAAGGGGGATATGAGCTGTGTATTTTCAAGGGATTGCAAAAGATCACTATGAATCTGCAAAGATATTTACACATGACAATTCAAAAAAATGTGGCTGACATTTGGGACCCGTTACAGCACCTTGTGTAACCGCCGCTGATCGGCTATTATTATCACCATGATCATCTCTGTAATTGGCGCCGGCTCCTGTGACAGGGAAATCTACGGTATTGCCGAAGAGGTGGGGAGACTTGCTGCCGAGAAGAAAGCCATCATCATCACAGGTGGACTGGGGGGGGTGATGGAGGCAGCCTCCAAAGGGGCCAGTAGGGCAGGCGGGATTACCGTGGGGATTCTGCCCGGTTTTGACCGCAGAGAGGCAAATCCCTATGTGTCTGTTCCGGTGGCCACCGGCCTCAGCCACGCCCGCAATGTTATTGTTGCACGGTCAGCAGACGCGGTCATTGCCGTTTCCGGCGAGTATGGAACGCTCTCTGAAATTGCCATAGCACTCAAGCTCGGGAAGCCTGTCATCGCTCTCCATTCATGGGACACCATCAGCGGCGTCATAAGGGCAGATTCTCCTGAGGAGGCCGTACGCCGGGCCTTTGAACTGGCTCGGGGGTAGCAATCCCATGCCTTTCGGTGGACCAGAAGCCGCCGTAAACAGAGGGGGATGGCTGAGGCCGGCAGTATTGGCCTTTACCGTCCTGCTCGCTGCTGACCCGGCAGGGCACGCCGCCTTTTCTCATTCTGCTTCACTCCCTGATGCCCCCTATCTGCCAGCTCACATCTCTGTGCCGGCTGAGCGCAGCGGCAGGATCCTGCAGCTCGATCCCCTGCACATCACAGAACAGGATGTGCAGGAACTGCTCTCGCACTTTCCCGCGCCGCGGATCATTGCCCTGAACGGAAGCGTTCCCCTCGTTTCCATGGACTCCTTCTCGCGGTTCCTGATTGCCATGGGATACCCGGGGGACCGTATTCGTTCCCTCCGGAACAATAAGCTCTCCTACAGCAGCTATGTCAGCAGCAGGAAACTGGCAGGCATGATCGCCTGGCACTATGAACATGAAGGTATGATGCCCTTTCTCATCGGCCACAGCCAGGGAGGGATGGTTGTGGTGAAAGTACTCCATGAGCTGGCCGGCTCTTTCCGTGATTCCCTCGCCGTTTATGATCCCTTACGCGGTGAATGGGAAGAGCGGAATTTCATTACTGACCCGGCCACGGGCATGGAGCGTCCTGTCCTGGGGCTGAAAATCCCCTTTGCCTCGGCCATTGCAACGGGGAAGTTTATGCGCGTGCTTCTGGGGCAGTGGTCCATGATCAGCAGACTGAGAAAAATTCCTGACACGGTAGAAGAATTTGCGGGTTTTTCATTACAATATGACTTCATCGG
>CP070788.1:1635273-1639610 GCA_020346765.1 Nitrospiraceae bacterium | reverse complement strand
AACAGCTATACGACGGGGAGCATGTGGTTCGCCAAGGGAACACCGGTGGCGGCCTGTGCCTGGCTGTACATTTACCCGTACGTAAGCGGCGAATTGAATTTCACTATGCCCTGCTTCAGTTTCGGCATGAAATCGAGAAGGCTATTCCCGGAAGGCATGCTGCTGGTATCCCTCCCCAAGGGTCTCCTTCCCACTATCGTGAAGAACCTGCAGGACATGAAATGGGTCCCACATTCCTTCACTATAGGCAGAAGAGAACACAAGAAGAAAGCCAGGAGAATAGTGCAAGCCTTGAGGCAGGAAATCGGTGTTTGACGGCCATGCGAGAGGGCTTTGGCTCGGACCATGTAGGGGCGACTTGGAATGATACGTTTGGATGACGAAGTTTCAAGCATGAGTGACGGCGTATTAGGACACCGGAGGACAACTAGAGAGGCATTGGGAAAGGGGGGAGCAACGGATTTGAGCATCGTTGGCTGAAGAAATCCAATAGCGAAGCGCAAAGTGCTACAAGAATCATTTGCTCAAAGGAGGGATAGCCGATGAATCAGACCAGTCAGTGGTACAAATTGCAGTATCCGGAGTGTTTTGTTAGTGAAGAGCAACGGATGCTGCAGCAGGTGTTTGCTGATTTCACCGACAAGGAAATCATGCCGGTTCGGGACAAGATTGACGATGATACCACCCATGAGAAGATAATCACTCCCATCTTGAAGAAACTGCAGGTAGACCTTGGTTCCCAGAAAAGCATGATACCGGAGGAGTATGGTGGCACCGCGGAGAAGGGCACCGTTGTCGGCGCCGCCCTTAAGCAGGAGCAGATAGGACGCGGCGACTACGGCATAAGCATGCATAGTGCCTGCACCGACTGGGGCTGGCAACCCGCTTTCACAGCCTATATCGGCCCATTTTCTCCGACGGCAAAGGCCTGGGCGAAAGCGGTCCTTCTCAAGTTTGCGCCCAAGTTCACAGGCAAGGAATTAGCTGTTGCCTGCATGAACTTCAGCGAAGTGGAATCGGCGGTTGATATTGAGAATAGCCTGAATGAGGCGAGAACGATGGGTGTTAGGGCTAAACTTGAAGGCAATGAATGGGTAATAGATGGGAACAAGTTCTGGGCATCCAACAGCGGCATAGCTGACCTTAATTGCGTGGTCTGTAACATGGACCCACGTATGGGGAAAGACGGCCTGGCACTCATTTACGTTCCGGAACCCTGGCCCGGCGTTTCGCATGGAAAATTCGAGGTCAAGTGCGGCATGCAATCTGACCGAAACACCTCCACCTACTTCGATGATGTCAGGGTGCCCAAGGAGTGGGGGCTGCAGGGGCCTGAAGCTTGGGCTATCTTTCAAGAGATATTGGCTGCTCCTATGGCTATGAACTCGGGACATGCTACGGGAATTCTACAGGGGGCATTTGATGTCCTTGTTGACTACACGGGAAAGAGGGTAGTAGGCGGCAAACCAATCAATCAACATCTGTCATCGGCTGCCATACTGGGCGAGATGGCATCGGTGATAACAGTGGCCAGATCAGCCTTCTTGGAGCTGGCTCATCAGTTTGACCATCGGGAGATCTATGGTCCCTGGGATTCGGTGAGCATGGCCGCCAAAGGACATGCGGTCCATGTGTTTATTACGAGGAGAGCATCGGAACTGATTCTGAGAGGGATGGAGCTCATGGGTTCTTTTGGTTATGTCCGTGAGAACAACTATGAGAAGTACTATCGGGATTCCGCGGAGGCGAAGATAGTCTTGGGTGGTGTACAGTATGGTTTGTTCACCGTATGCCGGCAGTTCTATGACCTGGATTACTCTTCATTTGGCCCTGGAAAGCTTCAGAAGCCAGCCTGACTAGGTTTTCGCCCTAGCCCGGGTTAGTGTGTCTCCACCGCCGGGGCCAGACATTATTGAGGCGATTCTAGGGATGCCCAAGTCGCAGATCAGGGCCATAGGTCGGGGAACTCACTGGAATCAGTGACCTTACGGCCAATTACGGCCCGTTCTTCCTGAAGTCAAAAAAGGAAACAGTCCTACCGGGCGGTACAACCACAAATCCATCATTCCACGGTCCAGATAGCATCTTTTTGATGATCACGTCTGATCCTTGGAGTTCCTCATAGCACAGGCCAAATCGCTGGGCCATACTTCGAGCACGCTCCCGATAGTGTTCCAGTTCATTATTGCCTGTGCTAATGAATGCTAGTCTGGTATAGTTTTCGAGAATCCGGTTGACAATACGCTGCGCTATCTGTTCACCATAGCGTCTGACCAGAATATCGTATTCACTGAAAGGAGTGTCACCGAATTCAATCCATCCCTTGGTCAAGTAATAGGTACCAGGTACGCTACGATGTTGCTTATGATATTCAGCTGCGGAGCCGAGGAAGATAGCAATGCAGTCATCTACGCGGGGGATGACTAATGTGTGCCTACCTGACCTTAATCCTACCACAGCCTGAGAGCAAAGACCGTAACCTAGCAGTATGGTCTCGATATGGGGAGCCGAGGAATCAATCGCATTCTGGAGTGCTCTCTTCAATGACTTGGGGTCAGTATGGAGGCCGAAGTCCAGAGCTTCGTGGCTCATGGGCGACGGCATAAAGGGCAGCATTTCTTCAATAACCGCGGTACAAGCAATCAACTTGCAGCGTTCAAGATTCACCTGATCCATCCTTGTCCTGCCGCACTCCGTAGCTGGATATTAGAGTATTGCATACGCATTTTCAACTCGTCTGCATGGACGTGCTGCCGGAAAGCCTCAATGTAGTATTTGCCCTCGTATTTGAACGAATTAAGAAGAACAGGGAACGTACCAGCGTAGCAGCACACTAGCTGGTAGAGCGTCAACCATGCCTATTTAAGTAAACGCAGGATTAGTTTTACACCTGCATCCGCCTTATTCACCCAGTAATCGGCACCCGTGTACTGGAATACCTCTTTGCTGAGCTGGCTACCACCAATCACCGTTGGAATCTGATATCCCTCCTGACGGAATAGTCGAATCGTCTCTCGCATTGAATCGTACGCGTTGGTAACTAGTCCGGACAATCCCAGAATGTCAGGCCGCAACTTCTTAGCCTGACGCAGAAACTCTTCGGGCGGTACGTCTACACCGAGATCATAGACTGTTAGTTTGTAGCAGCTCAGCAATAGTTTAACGATGTTCTTGCCCAAATCATGTATATCGCTTTGTACAGTACCCAGCAATACCTTACCGGAGCTGGTATCTGAAATGCGACTTTCCATAGCTGGCCGGATTAGTTCCATAACCTCGTAAAAGATTTCTCCTCCCATAATCAGGCCGGATAGATAGTATTCATGTCGAGCGTAGCGTTCACCCACCCGCTGCAGACCCTCCTCGCAGTTTCCGATGAGAGTCAGTGGGTCGTCATTCTCAGCTAGGCGCTGCCGGATCAGTTTCAGAGCCGATTCTTCATTTAGGTCAGCGATGGCTGAGATCAGTTTTGACTGTGTTTTCATAGTACTCATACGTTAAGTAGCTCCTTGTTATGAGCTCCGACTATAGTCGTAAAACGTAGGTTGGCTGCGGGGCAGATAAACCACCCCCAGCTAACCGGTCGATCTTCAAAATCGTAAAACAGGTGCTCGAGATTGAAGGCGGCAGTAGCAGCCGGTGCTTGCAGCAGCTGAGCCTCTTCATCTTTTAGTACCGTGGCCTCTATAGAAAGCACGCTGCGCTTTATAAAGGAATTACCTGTCCCCTCCAAGAGGCCCCTGAGCGAAGTCACTTCTAGTTCGGACTCAACTATGGGTCGCGAGGGATCATATACAAGATATTCTCGATGATACATGATTGGTTTGTCCCGTGACAATATCAGTCTGCGCATGAAAAGTAGGCGCTGGCTTCTTTTGATAGCCATCTTTCGCGTGACTCTTCCCTCGGCCAGTTTGATCGAAGCCTCCAGTATCCTAATCCGTATCCCGCTCTCATCAGAAAGTAGATTCTGTAGCTGGCCAAGGCCGAAGGTGGCAGCCCAGAATTGCATAGGCTTGACAAAGGTGCCCTGCCCCTGTCTTGTGATTACTGCCCCCTGTTCGACGAGGATGTTGATTGCCCGGCGTATTGTCATGCGGCTGACACCGTGATACGCACAGAGCTGGGATTCAGATGGCAGTCGATCTCCGGGCCGTAGTTTCCCTACTGCGATCTGCTCTTGCAGAATCCGCACCACCTGAGAGTAACTTGGTTCATAGGAATTGCTATCTACTTTCCGCATTTCCTGCCCTATATAGCTAGAGGTAGCAGAACCTGCCCGGTATTCCTGTAGAGTATTGACAGCTTGTATATACAACTGTATAATACCCGCGTGC
>CP070788.1:1609783-1635173 GCA_020346765.1 Nitrospiraceae bacterium | reverse complement strand
GAGGCGCTGAAGAAGGCCGTCCGCCGCATCACGAAGTTTCAGCCGGATTTTCTTATTATTGCCCTCGGCCTGGACACGGCAAAGGGCGATCCCACCGGGACCTGGAACCTGACAAAAAATGATTTTGAGGAAAACGGGAGAATGCTTGGTGCTTTGCGCATGGCTACGGTCATTGTCCAGGAGGGTGGCTATGACAGCCGCGTCCTCGGCATCAATGCCCGGAAGTTTTTCACCGGCCTCTGGTCCGGCAGCCACACATGAAGGGGAACTGCTTAACATAGAATGATGTCACGGATTGTGCCGGGTAGAATTAATTGAAGAAAAAGTGACACGACCCGGACTGCCCGGCTCTGAATCTGGTCAAGATGGCAGGAGAGATGTCCGTTATAAATAAGGAGAACTGATAACGTGATGAGCAGGTGCCTGAAGGTCATATCAGAGAGGGAAGTGGCTGTTCATGGATGAACGAAGGTCCTATCAGCGCTATCCGGTCAGTCTTGAAGTCCGGTTAAGAGAGGTTGACGGTGCACCTGATGCTGACAATGCGACGGTCGTCGATGTCTCATTCGGGGGGCTTGCCATCGTCACGGAAAGAAACATGAGCCTCGGTACCGAAGTGTTTGTTCAGTGGCTCAATCCACCCTTTTACTTCGCAGGTGATGCTGTTGCCCGGGCGGTGGTAGTCAGTACCAGACCGGAAGAGGGACAGAACGGTCGGTTCCGGCTGGGCGTAAAGTTTAAGGATGGGCATTCTGAGCTGGCCCAGAGCCTGCTAAACTGGGTGCAGATGCAGGCAACCAGGCAGAGATTTTCACAGCCTGGCAGATCCTTTTCGGGAAAGGGGAAGAAGGGGTTTTAAAAGGACTGGCACGAAGAGACAGGAATGAGACTGTTCCAACAGTTCCAGGTGATTCAATGGTTCCATTTCTGGAACAGATTGAACTGTTGAAACGGTTGGAACAAAGCCTCTCTTCGCCTATCGCCCCTCGCCTGTCTTTAGACTACCTTCACCTTCAGGTGATACCCGAGCTTCCGGAACTCCTCAATCCACTTTTTATTCCGGCCGTCAGACTGCTCCGCTTTCTTTTTCATGTCCTTGTACAGGGACCTGGCCATGGAAAAATAAATGTTCTGGGCCTTCCAGAGGTCCAGATCCACGGAAAGGGGGCTGAGCAGTTTCAGTATCGTGTCTATCCTTGCCATGAGAGACAGGTTTTCCGGGGCGTCCTGGAGCGTTTCCATGTGGGAATTGATTATCCTGCTTGCAGCAAATCCGATCCCCTGCTTGTCGATTACCAGTGACCACTTTTTTATTTCCGTGATCAGCGCCTGGAGTTTTTCAATGTCCAGGTCTTCATCGAGCAGCTTCCTGAGGCCGCTGTTGACCACGTGTTCAGCGGCAACCCTGAATGATTTTGGCACGGGTACGCTGATGGACTGGAAGAAATTCATGACTGCGTAGTTGTCTTCAAAAATACGCCGGTAGGCCTCGTTGATCCCTTCATAAGTCGCCTGCAGGAGTTCATTCGTCACCTTCCGCTGCTCGTCCCTGAAGAGATGCCGTATGGAGAAAATGTTCCCCCCGGCAAAACCGTCGATGAGGCGGATCACATCGGCGATTTCGCCTTTGCCAAAGGCATCGCTGATTTTGTCGTGGACTTCCTTCATGTCTTCACGGCCATCGACGTCCTTTACGCCCGCGGTGATCGTGTGATCGCCCAGGTGGAGAACGGCAAAGCTCAGGGTCTTTTCCTCCCCGGTAATGTCGGAAACGATCCTGGTGCGGCCCGTGGCGAGTTTCTGTTTCCCCGCCTCCTTGATGCTGTGCTCCTCTGCCGTTGCCGTGTAGCAGTAGATCTTTATCTCCTCGGGATACTCCTCAAAGACTGATGAAATGCTGTAGTGGGCTCCCACTCGCATGAGGTCGAGCCGGGCAGGCTTTACAAACATCTCGTAGGGTTTTGCCCCGTTCACATAAAGGTTGCTCGGGGCAGAAGCGAGACGGGTAATAAAGTCCTCTTCCAGGTTTGTCCCAAGCACATCCGAGGCGAGTTGAATCACGATGGAGGCGTACTGCATGACCTGCACGGTTTCAATTCCCGATAATTCATCAAAGAACCACCCGCAGCTCGTGTACATGAGCATGGTGTTTCTCTGCATCTCGAGCAGCTTGATGACTTTGACTCTGTCAGAACCCTGGAGGTTTCCTGTGCTGTTACGACGGAGAAAGGCATCAACGCTTTCAGTGCTTCTGTCAAGGATGACGGAAATGTAATCATCGCGGGCCGTCCAGGGGTCTTTCAGGTAATGGCCGGCCTCGGCTTCATAAAGCGGGGCAATGGTGTCCCGCAGCATGTCCAGGGCCTCCCGAAGGGGTCTGCGCCACATCTGGTTCCAGCCCGGGTTCATGCCCGAGCTGCACCCGCAGTTTTCCCTCCACCGTTCGATTCCGTGAATGCAGCTCCAGGAGGAATTTTCATGTATCTCCACTTCAAACCCCGGGGGATGGAGCTCAAGGTATTCCCCGTAGTTCGTCAGGCGGATTGACTGGTTTGACTCGATGGAGTGGAGGCAGTAAGCAAGTGCCATGTCGCCGCCGCGGTGATGATGGCCGTAGGTCTCACCGTCAGTGGCAATGTGTACGATCTGGGGCCAGTTCCGTGTGTCCGTAAAGGCGCCCATGAGCCTGCGGGCAAAGTCTTCGCCGTTGTAGAGAAGCCCTGAAAAGGCGATGTCCTGGGAAATCGGCCCGTCATAGAAGAAGATCACGATCGACTTTCCCGAGGGAAGGCGGCAGCGGTAGGGCGTTGTCGGGTCAATCCTCCCGTCGCCGGCGTCCTGCCACCGCGACCCCTTTCCGATTCGCCGCATTCGTTTGGCCTGCCGGGGGGCTAGGATTGTGTAGACTATCCCCGTGGTTTTGAGAATATCCAGGGTCTCCATGTCCACGGCCGTCTCGGCCAGCCACATGCCTTCGGGGGCCCGCCTGAACCTCTTCCTGAAGTCCTCAATACCCCAGAGGATCTGCGTCTGCTTGTCCTTCCTGTTTGCAAGGGGCATGATCATGTGGTTATATGCCTGGGCAATGGCAGAGCCGTGCCCGGAGAAACGCTCCAGGCTCAGGCGGTCCGCCTCGAGGATCGCCTCGTAGGCATCGGGCCTGTGCCGCTCCATCCAGGACAGGAGGGTAGGTCCGAAGTTAAAGCTGATCTTGGAATAATTATTGACAATGTCGATGATCCTCCCGTCAGCGTCGAGAATGCGCGAGGCTCCATTGGGGGCGTAGCATTCCGCGGTGATGCGCTCATTCCAGTCGTGAAAGGGATAGGCCGAATCCTGGAGTTCCACTTCTTCAAGCCAGGGGTTTTCCCGTGGCGGCTGATAAAAATGCCCGTGTATGCAGATGTAACGGTCCACTCAGTTATTCTCCTTTATGAAAAGGGCAAAACTTTCCGCCCTTATGGTTATTTCCTGTATACCGCTGATTGAGGCGGGCAGGAGAGTGCCGGGCCCGCCCCACTGTTCCTCAGCTGAATCAAGGGCGCTGTGCCATTGCCCCGGCGGCATTTCAGCCTTAAGGGTGCGGTCTTCCTTCCCGAAGTGAAATATCATCCATGCCTCGCTTCCTCCGATCCATCTCCGCACCGTGATCAGCCTTTGCCCTTCACTGCAGTGCACGTCCTGGGCCTCCTTATCAGGCCGGGAAAGGGCAGGGGCATCTTTTCTGAGGCGGATCAGCTCACGGTAAAGCGTCAGCAGCGTCCGGTGGCTCCCGGTGTGTCGTGTGTCCCACTGGAGCTTTGACTTCATGAAGGTGTCTTCACCCTGCGGATCAGGAGGCTCATCCGTCCACATGAATGACCGGAACTCCTTTTTTCTCCCTTCTCTTACGGCGTCAATGAGGTTCTGGTCGGAATGACTGACGAAATAAAGGAAGGGAGACCGCTCCCCATACTCCTCGCCCATGAACAGGAGGGGAATATAGGGCGACAGCAGGACCATGCCGGCGGCGAGTTTCAGCGCCTCAAAGGACAGGAGGGTGGACAGCCGGTCGCCCATCATCCGGTTGCCGATTTGATCGTGGTTCTGGCAGAAGACGACAAACCGTCCGGCAGGGATGTCCTTTGACGAGTTGCCGTGGTTTCTCAGCCTGAACCGTGAGTACTGGCCTGAGTAGACATGGCCCTCTGTAAGGGACTTTGCGACCTGCTTAAGCTCGCCGAAGTCACTGTAGTACCCTGAGCGTTCCCCCGTGAGCACCGCGCGGAGGGCGTGATGGAAGTCGTCGCACCACGCGGCATCGAGCCCGTAGCCGCCCGCCGTCCGCGGACGCACCACCCGGGCGTCGTTCAGGTCTGATTCAGCAATGAGATGAAATATCCTGCCCTGGCTTCGGGAAAACTCGTCAACCCGCTCAGCCATTTCCTGAAGCACGGGATGGGCTCCCATGTCAAATATGCCGTGAATCGCGTCAAGGCGGAGCGCGTCAATGTGATAGAACCGGAACCAGCAGAGGGCGTTCTCGATAAAATAGTTGCGGACCCCGTTGCTGTGCGGCCCGTCATAGTTGATTGCCTGCCCCCAGGGGGTGCGGTACCGGTCCGTGAAATAGGGGCCAAAGTCCCAGAGGTAGTTACCTTCAGGCCCGAGATGGTTGTAGACAACGTCGAGGATCACTGAAAGCCCCTTTCGGTGGCAGGCATTGACGAGCCTCATGAGCCCGTCAGGACCGCCGTAGGAGTTCTGGACCGCAAAGGGATAGACCCCGTCATAGCCCCAGTTCCGGTCACCGGGAAACTGGGCAACGGGCATGATTTCGATGGCGTTGATGCCCAGGTCCCGGAGGTCGTCGAGGCGGGGGATCACGGCATCGAAGGTGCCCTGCTGTGTGAACGTACCTGCATGCAGCTCATACATGATCATATCTGAAAGGGGGATGCCCTTCCAGTCATGATCGTTCCAGGCGAAGGCGCCGTGATCAACAACCTGGGACGGCCCGTGCACGCCCCTGGGTTGATAGAAGGAAGCCGGGTCGGGCCGGTCCCTTTCATTATCGAGCCGGAAACAGTACTGTGTTCCCGGCGCGACCTGGGGGACATCGGCCCTCCAGTATCCCTGCCCGTCCCGCTCCATGGAGACTGACCGCTCAGAGGGCGTGAGCAGTTTCAGCGATACAGTTTCGAGGACAGGGGCCCAGAGGGTAAACGCGCAGGAATCCCGTTCTCTGTTGAAATGAGCGCCAATTCTCTCTTCCATTGATCATCCTTGCTGCGGCCCTGCAGTGTGTTCCCCGGGGCAGCAGTTTAATAGCCCCTATATTAAGAAATTCCTGAACAAAACGGCAAACCCGAGGAAGGCAAAGAACCCCATCACGTCCGTGATAGTGGTGAGGATGATACTTGAGCACTGGGCAGGGTCCAGGTGCATGGCCTTCATGGCCAGGGGGATGACCGCCCCTGACAGCCCTGCCACGGTAAGGTTGACCACCATGCCCAGCCCGATAACGATCCCGAGAACGGGGTTGCCCTGCCAGAGCCAGGCAATGAGGCCTGTGACTATCCCGATCACCACACCGTTAATGATACCGATCAGCGTCTCTTTCAGAATGAGTTTTTTTGCCTTATGGGGAGGGATTTCCCGCATCACAAGGCCGCGCATGACAATTGCCAGGGACTGCGCCCCTGCATTGCCGCCCTGGCCGGCGACCACAGGGAGGTAAATTGCCAGGACCGTCAGCTTTGCGATGATGTCTTCAAAGAGGGATACGACAGCGGCCGCGAGAAAGGCTGTGGCGAGGTTGACGTGGAGCCAGGGCAGCCGCGTCTTCAGGGACTGCGAAAGGGGAGAGAATGCCCGCTCGTCTCCCCCGACTCCCACCATCTTCTGGATATCTTCGGACACAGCGTCCTGCACGTCGCCGATGAGCTGTTCCGCCCGCACCACGCCAAGGAGCCGGTTGTCATTGTCAACGACGGGGGCAACGAAGTACCGGTGGTCCGAAAGGGCATTGGCGACTTTTTCCACCTGATCGAGATAATTGACGGAGAAGACGTCCCTGCGCATGACCCTCTCAAGGGGGACTCCACTCTCGGCAAGGAGCATGTCCCGCATGTTCATGATTCCGGTGAGATGACCTTCCGTATCAATGACGTAGATGTAGCTCAGGGCCGTCCCCCTCCGGGCCAGCTTGCGGATCTTGTCAACGGCGTCCCGCACTTTTGTGTCGCCGTGGAAGGCGATAAAGTTTATGGACATGATGCGGCCCGCGCTGTCCTCCGGGTAGTTGAGGAGTTCCTGTATCTCCCTCTTCTGCTTTTCGTCGAGCAGATCGAGGAATTTTCTCCTCATCTCCACCGAGAACCTGAGGAGAATTGAGGTGGCCTTCTGGGAGTCGAGCCTGTTTCCTATCTTCCTGAACGTACTCTCCGGGACTTTTTCCAGGAGTACTGCGGCAAAGGCGTCATTCAGAAGGACCAGGGTCTTGGCAGCCATGGCTGACGGGAGATACTTCAGCACCTCTGCGGCATCATCGGAACCCATGGTCTCCATGGTATGGGCCGCTGCCAGGGGGTCCTGTTCGAAATACTGTTTCACCAGCCGCAGAAGCGGGGCGTGGGAATGCGGGGCTGCAGTTTTGCTGTTCATCTTATTGTTCCTTCCCCGGCGCCGGAGGAGGCGTCCGCGCCGGTGGTACTCTTTTCTTAAGAATAATTTTAATGGTGTGCGGGTCATAGCTGTCCAGGATGAGGCCCTTCGGGAAAGTGAAATCATCGGACAGGACCCTCACCTGCTGAGGGCCTTCCTGGAGCTTGATCTCCGGATATACCTTGATGCGGTCCCTGATATTGAAGTAAAAGGCCGACCGCGGCCCTCTCAGGTTGACCTCTACGTCCCGCGGAATGATTTCCGCCACTTTCCACTCTCCGGGAAGCTCCGCGTACGAGACAGGGACTACGTAGGACATGTACACGACCCGTGCGCCCTGCACAAGGACGAACCAGAGCCCTATGGCAAGGAGCGCCGCATACACTTTTTCCCGTGAATTGCGCTTCAGGATATCCTCCCAGGATTTTGTCTGGGCCCTGGGCTGCACCTCTTCATAGAACCCCTCCAGGAGCGCCAGCAGTTCTTCAGGGTCATGAATGACCCGTATGTCGCCGTTTCTTGCCGCGGAGATGGTTCCCTTTTCCTCTGAGACAACGAGGCACAGGGCGTCGGAGCGCTCGCTCAGGCCGAGGGCTGCCGCGTGCCGCGTGCCGCGGTCCCGAATTTTCTGGAGGTTTTTTGACAGCGGAAGATGGCAGGAAAAATGGGTGACCCGGCTGCCGTCAATAATCACGGCACCGTCATGGCCCATGGAATGGGGGTCAAAGATGCTCTTCAGGAGGGGCTCGCTCAGAAGGCCGTCCAGGGGGACTTCCCCGTCAAGATAGCGGTTGAGGATATCTTTCCCCTTGATGACGATCAGGGCGCCTGTCTTCTCGCGTGCAAAGCCCATAATCGTCCGGACCAGTGTCTCCACTTCCCCACGGGCCAGGGGGGTGCCTCTTTTTTTCCTGACCCTCCGGTTCAGGCCCCAGAGGGCGATCTCTTCGAAAAAGTGCCTCAGCTCCTCCTGGAATATGACCACAAGGATGATGATGATAACTGTAAAGAACCGCTCGAACACGCTGGCGGTCATGACAAGGTTAAACTGCCGTGTGAGCAGATAAAAACAGGCCATGATAAAGATGCCCGTAAGCACGAATCCCGCCCGCGTGCGCTTGAATCCCGCAAGGAGCATGTAGAGGAGCACGAACATGAACGCGATGTCGAGAAACCCAGAGACGCCTATTTCCCTGATCGTGTTAATCACAGCATCCTCTCTGCACGGGTGATGAAAAGGGGAAGGGAAAGGGGCCCTTTTTCAGGTTTAGCTGCTGCATGACTCTCTCCGTAATGGTGTTCTCGGCTACCCTCCACTTCTGCTTGCCGGGACCGGCTATCCGCATGCTTCCTCCCCCCACATTATCGTGGCCGCCGGCGTCCTCGGGTTTGTCAAAACAGAGCCGCAGGACCCTGCCTGCGTTAAAGTTCATGTTTTTAGACCTGAGCGATACATGGAGCCTGTTTCTATAGCGGCCCGTGGTGAGGACCCATTGTGCCCCTTTGTAGCTCAGGAGAAAGTCCGCTGTCTGGGACGTTACGTCCGGGCTGCTCACCTGACTGAGGTGGCATACCATGAGTCCCTGGGTCAATCGGGCACAGCTGATGGCCCTCTGCAGGGTCATAAAGAATGCCCGTTCATGAACAGGGGTCTGAATCCTGGCGAGGATGTGCATGTCGGCATAGGGGAGGATCTTCAGATAGGTGCTCATAATGTCCCGTCGACCTGTCCGGTACAGGTTCAGCGTATCCGATATGATCCCGTAGGCCAGGGCGGTGGCAAGCTTCTCGGGGATGCCGTCCCTGATTGACAGGAGCGCCCGGGCCATGATGATACTCGTTGCCCCGCATTTGGTGTCAATGATGGCGAAGTCCGCGGAGGGGCGCGTCACTGACTGGTGCTGGTCAATGACGATGGCCGCATTCCCCTTATCTGGGAACGGATTGTTTTCGAACTCCGGCTGTGTGTCGATAAGGGCGACGCGGGAAGAGCGCTTCAGCTCGCCCGGCCGCAGCCGGTGAACGGGAAGACCCAGGAGGCTGACCATGTTGCGGTTTTCAGCCCGCCCGATCACCCCCCGGTATACGATGCGCGACCTGATGCCGCAGACTCGGTCAGCCACGTACTGCAGGGCCCAGGCGCCTGCCAGGGCATCAGGGTCAGGGAAGTCGTGGGTCAGGATCAGGAGAGGAGAAAGGGTCTCTTTCTCTGCCCTGAGAAAGGCGATGAGGTCCCGTTCATTCTTTGACGTGACTTTTTTCTCCATGGCCTTATCTTTCTTCATAATCAAACCGGTCATCGAACTGCTCCATGCTCTGAACGAGGGGCTTTGTCCGCTCAAAGGTTGCCACGTTAAATACCGCGTCCCCGCGGTTTACCAGGGGAAGCTGGGTATGGCCGATGATGATCCCCTTCTTTTTTGCCCGTATTTCAATGTTGTCATTCCCCAGGGGATCTGAGACGATGCCCAGGAGTTCATTTTTCCTTACGATGCTCCCCAGTCCCTTCCGGATGATGAGAATACCACCGTGGGGGGCACGGACCCACGAGGTGCCCTTGGCGATCAGGGACTTTACTTTCCTTGTCTTTTTTCCGCTTTTTTCGATCATGCCCAGGGCCCTCATGACCGAGAGTATTCCGGCAACGCCGCTGCGGATAGCGATTTCATTGTACCGGAGTGGCTCGCCCCCTTCAAAGACCAGGAGGGGCATATTCCGCTCGTAGGCGACCTTGCGCAGCGTGCCGTCGATGATATCGGCATCGAGGATCACGGGCACATCAAACTCATTCGCCAGCCGCCTCGTTCCCCTTACCTTCAGGCATGCCCGGATCTGGGGCAGGTTAATCCGGTGCAATGATCCGGTGTGCAGGTCAATGCCGTGGGTGCACTTGTCGAGAATTTCGGTAACAAAGAGCCTGGCGAGCCGGGAGGCCAGAGACCCTTTTCTTGATCCCGGGAAGCACCGGTTCAGGTCCCGGCGGTCGGGGAGGTAGCGTGAAAGGCTGTTAAAGCCGAAGACGTTTACAATAGGGGCACAGATCAGGGTCCCTTTCAGGTGATGCAGTCCCCGGTGCTTGAGCAGCCGCTTGATGATTTCCACGCCGTTTACTTCATCGCCGTGGATGGCCGAGCTCACGAAGAGACGCGGGCCCTCTTCCCTGCCGCGAATTACTTTTACCGGCATGAAGAGCTCCGTAAAATCGTACTGCTTGCTGACAAAGAGGCTTATCTGACGGGATTCCCCGGGGGAGATTTTTACGCCTCCGATAAGCAGTTCTCTTCCCTCAGCCATAATTCCCTGCCCTTGGCCTTCCCCGCTTCTTTCTGGTTTTAACGACAAGGGACTTCATGTTTTCCAGCTTTCCGAAGCAGAGCAGCGTGTCCCCCTCCTGAACCTCTCTCGTTGCCTTGGGGTTGGAGATCGTAGTGCCGCCGCGCTTGATGCTCATAATCACGATGTCCCGCTCCCTGAACCCGGCGTCCCTTACGCTCCTGCCGATGATTTCAGAGTTTTTCATGATCTGGATTTCAGCGATGCCGTATCCCGTGTCAAGGGTCAGGCGCTGCCTCAGATCGATCTCGGGGAAATTGCACTGCTCTTCGAGAAACTCCACCATGGCGCCGGCAACATCAACGCCCGTTGCCCGCTCGATGCCCTCCAGCCCCGGCGACGAGTTCACCTCCATAATCTTGGGGCCTCCTTCGCTTTCCAGCATGTCCACACCGGCAACGTTGAGCCCCATAATCTGCGCAGCCCGGATGGCCGTCTGCTCATATTTCTCATGAAGCGTGACGCCTTCCACGGAACCTCCCCGGTGCACGTTGCTCCTGAATTCCTCACCCTTTGCGACGCGGCGCATGGCGGCAACGACCCGGTTTCCCACCACAATGGCACGGATGTCCCGGCCCCTGCTTTCCTTTACGAATTTCTGTATAAGCACGTTCTGCCGCGTGCTCTGGAGCGTCTCGATGATGGCATCGGCCACGGTGTTCGTTTCAGCGAGGATAACGCCGATTCCCTGGGTCCCTTCAAGGAGCTTGATCACCACGGGCGCACCACCCAGCGTTTCGATGGCCGGGATCACGGCATTCCTCTGCTTAACGAAGATCGTATGGGGAATGCCGATGTTGTGGCGGGCGAGAAGCTGGATGGAAAAGAGCTTGTCCCGGGAGGAGATGATCCCGAAGGACGAGTTGAGGCAGCATACGCCCATCTGCTCGAACTGCCGGACAATGGCCGTTCCGAAGAACGTTATGGAGGCGCCGATCCTGGGGATGACAGCGTCAAGGCCGGGGAGGCGCCTGCTGCGGTACAGGAGGTTGGGGTTCCCTTCCTGCACGTTAATTGAAAAGAGCATGGAGTTGAGGACCCTGACCTCGTGGCCCCGCTTTTTGCAGGCCTCGCGCAGACGCCGGGTGCTGTACAGGCGCGGCCCCCGCGACAGAATGGCTATTTTCACCGGCAGACAACCTTTCGCTTTTTCCCGAGCAGGAACGACCTGTCCACATCCACCAGAAAGGAATCGTCAATGGCCGTCCTGCCCAGCAGCATCCGGAAGTTCATGCCCCCGCGGTCTATGAGATTAATGACAATGTCACGCTGAACGTCACCCAGCGACACCTTAGCTTTCACATACCACCGTTCTGTTTTCGCGCCGGTGCTTGACCTGACCCTGCCTTTTCTGAGCCTCCGGGCTACGACCTTTTTTCTTTTCAGGGGGTCTCTGCCGCACAGCACCACGTAAAACCTTATGCGGTTGTTCTTGAGCAGGACGATGTCGTCTACGTGGAGCGAGCTGGTCCGTGCACCCGTGTCGACCTTGGCCCTCACATTCCGCACCCCCCACTCCGGGAAATGGACATACTCGCGCCACCCGATTATCTGTTTATCCTGAGATTTCTTTTTTTTCATCGGGAACAGCGGCCGTGAGGACACCTGCCGTCTCTGAAGGCGGGAAAGCCGGAAGAGACATCAGATATGGCTGATGTCGTCCTCGTCCTTTTTTTCCCTCAGCATTTTGTCAAGGTAGTCCCTCGCGATGTCGCGGGCCCCGAAACCGAAGGCAATGGATATGGCGAGGACCACTCCTCCGAAGACAATGGCAAAGGCGATAAGGACCGTCTCCTCCCCGATTCCAAGGAGCTCAAGGGCCATGGTGGCGGCCATGATGAACACGGTGAATTTTACGAACTTTCCGAGCAGGCCCGCAATGGCCACGCCGGCATTCACTGAGGCAATGAGGGCCGCCCTTCCCAGGAAATTGCCCAGCAGGTACCCTGCCATGATAATGACCGTGGCAACGATCACGTTCGGCAGATAGAGCCAGAATTCACTGAGCAGTTTTTCCACGGCGGGTATCTGCAGGGCGTCAAGCCCCATAATGATAAATGATATGAGAATAATCCAGTAGGCCGCCTTGCCGATGAGCCGGGAAAAGGGGTCCCTGATCCCGCCTCTCAGGAGGATCTGCCCCAGGCCGACCCTGTCCGAAAGCCGGTCTATCTTGAGAAACTGTACTGTTTTCGTGACAATGGTCCTTACAATCCAGGCAGATATGAAGCCGACGACAATCAGGATAGCGCCGGTGAGCAGATTGGGAAGGAACCCTGCGATCTTCTCAATGAATCTTTTAAACGGGTCTATGAAGACATTTTCCATAACTCCCCCTTATTGCCATTTCTCTATTAAATAGGGTTTTAATTTTTCATAGGCGCCGCAGAGGTCCTCCAGGCGGGCCTCCACCTCGTCTGCAGAGCTCTCTGCCATGTCCTGCACAAGTGAGGCCACCTTGCCCAGGTACAGGGGCGTCAGTGTTTTCAGGATGTGGGCCGCACTCATGGTTTTCCGGTGGCATGCAAGGGCATAGTCAAAGATGAGCCGTGACCACAGTTCGTCGCTCAGGGAAAAGGCGCTGCCCTTTGCGGCCTCCTCGAGCCCGGCGAATGTCTCGGGACTGACGATTTCCTGCAGTATGGCTCCCAGCTCGGTGATGCCGAGTCGGAACATGCTGATCATGCGCTCCAGGTTTACCTTGATAGGCTCGAGCCCCACGGAGAACTGAAACCCGAAGAGAGGAACAGGATCGGTAGCCCTGACCGCCTTCCATTTGTCAGGGTATTCTTCCATCAGCATGAACAGGGCGCTGACGACCTGCGTAAGCATGGCCGAGAGGTCCGAGGAGGGGTCCTTGGCCGCATGGATCTTCGCGCCGAGAAAGGACTGGCACACCTTGAAGTCATTTGCCACTGCCGTGGTTGTCATCCAGATGTCGATGCCGAAACGGGCCACATCGCTTTCCCATACGTCTTTGGTCAAATAGAACTCTGCGAGTCGCCCGGAAAAACCGAAGTCTCCTCCGATGGGCTGGCGGATGTGCTTGCCGTAGAGGGCGCGTGTTACCGGGTAAACGATGCTGTTTGTGATGGTGCCGTCATACTTGTGCCTCAGGTAATAGGGGGAAACAAAGTCAAAGTCCCGGTCGAGCACGGGTCTGATGAGAAGGTCAATCCACTCGGGGGTGATGCTCCTGAGGTCTGAATCCACCACAGCGCAGGCCTTCACCTTAAGCTCCTTGGCGACCTGGAAGATGGTCCTGAAGGCGCTTCCCTTTCCGGGGATCCCGTGGTAGGGCGTGACGATCTTGGAAAGGAGGTTTTCCCGCTGGCTGATCAGGAAGGGCTGAAAGTCTTCTATGACCAGCTTTTCAACAACATCCATGGTCCCGTCCTTGGACCCGCCGTCGGAATTGACGAGGATGGCCTTTCTGTCAGGGAAATATTTTGCGAATCCCGCCTGCACGGCCCTGACCACGTGGCTGATGGTGTCGGCGTTGTTGAAGCTGGGGATGCCGACAAGGATGTCCGCCTCGCCGATCTCACTGAGCTTTTCCTTTACTTCGTCTCTGAGAATGACATCCTCTATGGCACACCTCCCTCTGAAGGGGAAAGATTACCGGCATTCCCGGTATTTGTCAATAGTAAAGATATCATCCCTTGTTGTCCTTTTCAACTGAGTCAAGAAGCTGCGCATAGATGTCGGGAATGCTGTAGGTCACCCGGTTCCACGAGGGAATGAGCGGCGCTTCGGTAGGCCCCCGGCTCTGTTCCCAGGCGGTCCACAGCAGGCCCCGGAAGAGATGGACCGTCATCTCCTCTTCGTACCGGTCAAAGATGAGGCCGTTCATCTCGGCGTCGTCGCTGTAGCTCTTAATGAACCTCAGGGCGTTGTCATAATAAGTATGGAGGATCATGTCAATAAATGAATCGTCTAGAGCCAGGCCATGGGCCCTCATGTAGTGGAGATAGAACTTGGCGATGTCAACGACCATGCGTGAGAGGCCCTTGCCCGCGTCCTCCGGAGAAAGCACCTGGTGCTTGTGCTCGTAGTTGGGGACCAGGTCCACCTGGGCGATCTTCCGTCCGATGACCCGGTGGTAGACCTCCGACAGCGTGGCAACCTCGAGAGACCAGTCGTAGGCGATGTTTATCTCTCGGGCGAGGCGGGCGCTGAAGCTGAACTCTCCGGCGAGGGGGTACTTGAACATCCTGTGATAGCTGAAAAAGCGGGCGAGTTCACTGTACCCGCGTTCGTACATAACGTTCATCATGGCGTCGGCAAAGGGCGTAACAAAGAGCCGGGTCACCCTGCCTTTCAGGGTCCTGTCCGAGGGAGATATGCGGATATAGTATCCCTTGCAGAACTCGTAATCGGCATGGGGGTTGGCAGCTGGCTCGATTAGCCGCCCCAGCAGGATGCGGTCATAGGTTACAATGTCGCAGTCATGGAGTGCGATCACATCGGAGTCACGCTTTGCCAGGAGATATCCCAATGTGATCCATACGGACTGGCCCTTGCCCTGGACGCCCGTGAGGACATCTTTTTCACGGATACGCTCGAAAACCTTCTGCACGCGCGGCCCGTCTACCCACACGATCCTGACGGTCCGCTTTGCTGCTTTCAGTGCCCCGAAATACTCCCGGGCCTTCAGGAATTTCTCCTCCTCCTGCGTCCCTCCCAGAGCGACTACGATGTGCTTCAGGTATTTGACCTTTTTTATCCTTTCAACGATTCCGTTGATAACGCCGGGGTTTTCCAGTTCCGAATACAGACAGGGAAGAAGGAGGCTGACCTTGATTTTCTGGGTAAAGCGCTCCAGTCGCTCTTCCAGATTGATGAGATACTCGTCAGGGTCAAAGGCCCGGTAAAGGTCGTGAAAGGTTGTGATCATGCCTTGCTGGTGAAAATCACTCACGGGATCTCCTTTCCCGGGAATACACGATGGCAGAGGCTATTGCGAACAAGGTCGGTTTCCCCGGGACCATCGGCCGGGGCAGCGCACAGGGACACAGGAGGGAGGACCATTGTTGATGAAAAGCAGTATGAACAATTCCTGGCAGCCATGCGCCTCAGTACCATGATATCACAAAAAGTACGTGTCGTCATTTTTCCCGGGCGTGCTTACCCGTGAGGTCGTACACTGATGGCCTGCGCGATTTTTGCGAGGACCTGCCCGGTGATCATGCTGATATGGGGAGATAGTTCTTCTTCCACTTCGGCCTTAATCAGCGTAAAGACCTGTATTCTCCCCGCTTCGATTGTCTGGTTCAGCCTTGACTCCCCGAGCATGAGCCGGGTGGAAAATGCCGGGAAACTCCGGTTTCTGACCACGTCGGTTATCCTGTCCTGTGCCATTATTGAGGCGCTTCCTCCGAGCAGGAGGCCTGCAAGTGCCCCGATGACAAAACCCACAGGGCCTGTAGTGTGCAGGAGCGTTGAGACAACGGCTATCCCCAGGGCCTTCCCGAAGCCGCCGCTTATGGTCCCCATGGTCGCTGCGGTGGCAGCGGTGACGGCGATGCCGACGGCTTTTGTCATGTCCTGTGTCACCGCTTTGTCAAGGACGCTCTTGTAGGCATCAGGTTTTACCTGAAGGGCCCCCTCGACCATGACGTCGAGGGATGACAGTTTCTTCCCTACAATTCTGCTGATCCCCTTTGAAACGGCCTTATTGAAATCCTCCTGGGCGCTGTCAGCAAAATGTGCCAGTTCATCACGGAAGGCTTCACTTTCCCTGGCAATACCCTCTTCCAGGTCCCTGATACACCCGCCGCTCTGCCGGAACTCCGTAAGTCGGGGGACAACGTACCGGTTGTAAAAGCTGCTCCGTACGTACGTGGCTATTGACCCGGCGAGGGCTGAGATCTCCCTCTGGATCACCCCGGATATTTCCTCCTGCAGGCGGTTGGCCCTCATTTCCCGGGCCAGGGCGATGTTGTGCGTGTAATAGGGGTCTCCCAGGCCAATAGGGATGTTCCGTGATTCTTCCCTGACCCGCCTGCTTTCAAGTGACGCGAGAAAAAGCCTCGGGGGGATCACATACAGGAATATGCAGGCCGCGAAGATATGGATCCACCGGGCCGCCGGCTCACCTCCGGCAGCTTTCAGGCCGGCAATGGCCTGGGCATCGATGAATGAACCGCTCAGCATACGGGACGGAAGGCCGAATATAATGTTCAGCATGAGGGCGATTGACTGAGGGTCATGGATGAAGGTGCTTTTCCAGACCACATTGTATTCAGAAAAAAGGCCGCGCAGATAGACCCCGGAAAGGGCGCCCAGGACAAGCGCGATGGCAAGAAGATGGACAATGCAAAGAGCACGGGCAGTGACCCGGCACTGGTGGACACGCCACCAGTGCTCTCCGTAGCGGGATGTGATATTCAGGAAGGAGGCGAGGTCCTTCGCGTCCTGTTTTTTCTCCGCCATGCGCTGGTGCCATGAGAACCAGAGCCTTCTGAACAGCCAGGATAACGGTGAAAAGGGGCGGCTGCGGCGGGCCGGTGCAGAGGGCGGAGTCTTCTGTTCCGCGGCCTGTGCTGGACCGGCAGGATATCCGCCTTCGGGCAGTGCCCGCTGCGTATGTATTTTCTTTGCGGCGAAAAGACGTCTCAGGAGGAAGAAGAAAAAAACAGCCAGGTTCCAGAACAGGAGGAGCACAAGAGGGTTATAGACAATATGGATCGGTCCCCCCGGGCCGAGATAGTTAAATGCCATTCCGAGAAGAAATACAGAGGTGAAGAGGATGATGAGCCACCTCTGAGGGAACGAGGGGGTACGGGCGATCTCCCTGATCTGCGGCGGAAGGGAGGAGAACAGGTGGCCTGCGCGCTTTGCTGCCAGGGTGTAGTCATCTTCTGCATCTCCCGCAACCTTCAGGGCCTCAAGGAGCGTTTCAGGGGAAAACAGGCCGGGATCCTCCTCTTCAACAGAACGGACCAGCAGAATCCGGGAGATTTCTTGTTCGGTCATGGGCACGGTAATAAAGGTCCTTTCTTAAGTCAGCGGAGGCACTTTTCAGTCTGAAAACTAACAACTGCCCGGATCCAGCGATAAGATGAGCATATTTGTCATGGTCAGGGTGACAAGCTTTTAATGAGTTACAAGCCTATCGCTGGATCTCGAAACTAATTAACTTTAAATTATACCAGAAAAAAAGGCCCATATTGCCGGAGGGGCCTTTAGCAGGACCGGCAATGTTGACCTGGCAGCCCTGCCTCGAATACGGTATAATAAATAATTCAATGAGGGCCGTAATGGCACACATCCCCTTTTCTGCGAAGGAGCCAGGTTCATATGGACATGAGTAAACTGCGTCAGATGCTTCCCCCGGGTTTTGGGAAGGAGCCTGTGTTTGTCTCCACGAGAGATTGTGAAGGAACAGGGCAGTATCCCTGGAATGTGGTGCTTGAACGGGGGCTTTCCTCTGACTTCGGGCTTTTCATGCCTGTCAGCCTTCCTTGTTTCGGGGAGTACAGCATAAGCAGGATGTCAGACCTGTCCTATCAGGAAATGGCATGGCTCATCATGCGGGGATTTCTTCCCACGGGCGCAGTCGCAGACGACGTCCTGGCAGACATCTGCGAGAGCGCATACGCGGGCATTCACATCCCTCTTGAAGACGCCCTGGAGGACAACAACCTTGTCATTGCCCGCCTGGACCGGGGGCCTTCGTGCAGCTTCAAGGACTTTGCCGCCAGGTTTCTGGCACGGCTCATGAGTCACTATCTGACCGTCAATCAAAGAAGGGCCACGATCATTGTCGCCACTTCCGGCGACACGGGCACGGCAATCCAGACGGCGTTCCATGGCCTCCCGAACACAAACGTCCTGGTCCTCTATCCGGCAGCGGGGGTTTCGGAAGTGCAGGAGAAGCAGATGCTCTCTGTTTCGGGCAATGTGCGGGCGGTCCCTGTTGCCGGGAATTTCGATGACTGCCAGAGGCTGGCAAAGAGCCTCCTGAACAATGACGCGGTACGTCAGCGCTTCAATCTCACGTCGGCAAATTCCATCTCGATCTGGAGGCTCCTCCCCCAGACTGTCTACTACTTTTCCATCTGGGCTGAGCTCCACCGGCGGTTCCCCGGCAAGTTTATCCTTTTTTCAGTCCCCTCGGGAAACCTGGGAAACCTTACGGCGGGCCTTATGGCAAAGCGGATGGGCCTTCCCGTAAAGATGTTTATTGCCGGGACGAATGCCAACAATGTCTTTGCCAATATTGTGGGAAAAGGGACATCGTCGGGAAGCCTCAGCAACAAGCACACCCTGGCCAACTCCATGGACATCTCCGTGCCTTCCAACCTCGAGCGTATTCTGTTTCTCTATGGAGAATCGCCGGAAAACATCCCCGACATTCTGGCGGGGTCAAAGAGCATAACCCCTTCCGTGGCAGAGAGCCTCCGCCGCGATGTGTTCAGTGAGGACATCATCACCAACGAGGACATCGAGGCCCATATTGTTCGATTCTGGCAGAGAAACCACATCGTGCTCGAACCTCACGGTGTTATCGGGGTGGCGGCGTCCTTCAGGTACCGGCAGTATTTTAACTCGGACAACTCGGTCATCGCCGTCCTTGAAACGGCCTCTCCTTCGAAGTTCCCCGACTTCCAGAAACACTATCCCCATATCCCCATTCCTCAGAGCCCGTCTCTGAAGAAACTGGAAGGGATCGACCTGCAGGCCATCAGGCCTTCCCAGGTCGCTTCCGATCCTGAAGCGGTCATCAAAAAGCTGGAGACCCTCTTCGTGTCTTGACAATAATCAAGACCGTGCTATCATTTTTTTATCTGCAATATGCATGGTGAAGTCCGTTTGAATGCTGGCGGAGAGAGGGAAGTCTGTGAAGACATGTCTGAATTTAGCGATACGTTGTCAGCTCTCAGCGGTCAGCTCATAAAAACTATTTTTTTCATTCGCCGATAGCTGAACGCTGTTTTATTACATAATTGAAAGGAGGGAATCTGGCTTTGAAAAAAAGTATTGTATTTCTGTATGGGGCAGTGATTGTATTCATGTTTGCAGGTGTTGTCCCTGCCTATGAGGGAATGGGAGAAAAGGGGCTCAAGGCCGCGGCACAGATACAGGGATGTACTGATGCGGGGATAACGGGAACGGCGAAATTCAAAGAGAGAAAATCAGTCGAGGGTGTGAAGGTCGTCGATGTTCATCTCATGGTCAAGGGACTGTCTGACGGCAAGCATGCGGTCCATATTCACGAAACAGGGGCCTGCGAACCCTGCGGCGCCGCACAGGGGCATTTTGACCCCGGTCCCCACGGGTTCACCAGCCCTGACGGGAACCACCCCTTTCATTCGGGGGACCTGATCAACATCGAGTCCCGCAGCGGAAACGCTGAGATGAAGACCATTACCAGCAGGGTCACCCTTTCGCCGGGACCCCTGAGCATTGCCGACGCCGACGGCAGTGCGATTATCATCCACACGAACCCTGACTCCTACTGCCCTGAAGGGGTGGTGTCAGGCTGCGCCGGCGGCGCGCGGGACGCCTGCGGGATCATTCAGGTGGAGAAGGGTGCGGTGACTCCTCCGTAGCCGGTAAAGGAAAAATGCAAAGGGGGCGCTCAGCGCCCCCTTTTTTTTATCATCGGTTTGTTGTCATTCCCGCCCCGAATCCAGCGATAAACTTATAATTCATTAATAAGCTGTCAGCCTGAGCTTTTCGAAGAGTGAAGACCCCGTTATGGTTCGACAGGGATACCATGACAAATACTCTATCTTTATCGCTGGATTTGGCATACACCGTCACCGTGAGGCATTAGATCTGATAAAAAAAGGGGACAGATCTTTGCACATGACTCACCTGCCATATATTGTTGTGGATGTAGAAACAACCGGCCTTAATCCGCAGAACGGGGACAGGGTAATAGAGGGCGGTGCCCTCAAGCTTATTAATAACGATATCGTTGAAGAATTTCACAGTCTGATCAATATCAGTGAAAAGATTTCAATCGGTGCTCAGCATATTCATGGAATCAGCCGTGACATGCTTGAGGAATGGCCGAAGGCCGGTCAGGTCTTCCCCCGTCTGAAAACATTCATCGGGGACGCCATGATCATCGCTCATAACGCGCAGTTTGACATGAACTTTCTGCGCGTTGAGTTTGACCGCATCAGCCATAAACTGGCCAACCGCTTCACATGCACCCTCGCGCTGAGCAGGGCGCGCTATCCCCGCCTGCCGAACCACAGGCTCGAAACCGTGTACTGGCATATTGCCCGAAACCGGGCAGCCGTGCAGTCGCACAGAAGCATGGCTGACGCGAGAATAGTGGCGGAGATATGGAGGGTGATGGGGGAGAAGAGCTAAAGGGTTATAGAAGTCGTGGAGCTTTAGAGCTGAAAAGTTTGTTATTGCTCCAGCTTTGCTACCTTATATAAAATTCATCATGCAATAAAAGGGAAAGGGGACAGTTTCGATATGGGGACATCGGCAATTATTCCTCGGGAAGTCGTAGAGAGTAAAATACGTTTTATCAGAGGCAAAAAGGTTATGCTGGACAGGGACCTTGCCATACTTTATGGAGTGGAAACGAGGACCTTGAACCAGGCTGTTAAAAGAAACCTCAACCGCTTCCCTGAAGATTTTATGTTTCAATTGAATCAGGAAGAAGTCGCTGAACTTTCAAGATCACAAATTGTGATCTTGAAAAGAGGTCAAAATATCAAATACTTCCCTTACGCCTTTACTGAAAATGGAGTGGCCATGCTTTCAAGCGTTCTTAACAGTGAGCGTGCAATAACTGTGAACATCCAGATAATGAGGACATTTACAAAGATCAGGGAGATGCTCATTAGGCACAAAGATCTCACGAAACGGCTTGACAAGCTTGAAAAGAGATATGACGCTCAATTTAAGATTGTCTTCGATGCCATCCGGCAATTGATGGCGCCGCCGGATACGAAGAAAAAGAAGATCGGGTTTGCAAGGGAGCAAGACGACTGATTGCACACCCCTCTTTGGCAAAGAGGGGAAAGGGGAGATTTTTGAAACAATTCTATGCACACAGCTTAGAGGGAAGGCCCCCTGATGAGTGGCATTTACTGGAGGATCATTTGAAAGGGACGGCTGAATCTCTGTGGCACGGAGATAAATGATGACCGGCCTTTATGCACATACACCGAATGATAGAGGTGACTGGCATTATCTTGACGACCACCTGAAAGAGGTAGCTGTGCTTGCCAAAGGTTTTGCACAAAAATTCAAAGCAGGTGACTTAGCGTACAGGGAACGTCAAGTCGCGCCCCGCGTGGGCGCGTGGATTAAGCCCCGACCATCCTGTCTTTACGTATCGCCTCTCGCTCAGGGAGCGGAATAAACCAACCCTTACCTCTTGAACACGACAACCCCCAGCGGCGGGAGCGTAATGGACAGGGAGTGGTACCGTCCGTGGCACGGGACGGGCGCAGCCTCGATGCCTCCATAGTTGCCCTTGTCACTGCCGCCGTAGAGCCAGGCATCGCTGTTCAGCACTTCCTTCCAGTGACCGCTCTCGGGAACACCGATAAGATAGTTCGTCCGCACCACAGGGGTGAAGTTGCAGATCACGAGGAGGGTATCCTGATCAGAAGGCCCCTTCCGCAGGAAGCTGATAATGCTGCTTTCCCAGTCGCTGATGTCCATCCACTCAAAACCCTCCTGGGAAAAGTCCCGTTCATGGAGGGCGGGCTCGCTTCTCAGAAAGCCGTTCAGATCCTGTACCCACCGCTTCAGTCCCTGGTGCGGGGGCTGGTCCAGGAGATGCCAGTGGAGGCTTTCCTCGTGGTACCATTCCTGCCACTGGCCGAACTCGCCGCCCATGAAGAGCAGCTTTTTACCCGGGTGGCAGTACATGTAGCCGTAGAGGAGCCGGAGGTTCGCGAACTTCTGCCAGTCGTCTCCTGGCATCTTTCCCATAAGGGACCCCTTGCCGTAGACTACTTCATCGTGGGAGAGGGAGAGCACGAAGTTTTCATAAAAGGCGTACCAGATGCTGAAGGTGAGCTTGTTGTGGTGAAATTTCCTGAACACCGGGTTTTTTGACATGTAATCCAGCGTGTCGTGCATCCACCCCATGTTCCACTTCATGCCGAACCCCAGGCCTCCCACGTAAGTGGGCCGGGAGACCATGGGCCATGATGTTGACTCCTCGGCAATGGTCTGGACGTCCGGGTGCTTTTCATAGACAGAGTGGTTCAGCTTCTGAAGAAAGCTGATTGCCTCGATATTCTCCCTGCCGCCGTATTCATTGGGTATCCATTCGCCGTCCCTGCGTCCGTAGTCAAGGTACAGCATGGATGCCACGGCATCCACCCTGAGGCCGTCGATATGGTACTGATCAAACCAGAACATGGCGCTGCTCAGGAGAAAATTGCGGACCTCGTTCCTGCCGTAATTGAATATGTAGCTCTTCCACTCAGGGTGGTAACCCTTCTTTGGGTCCGCGTGCTCGTAGAGGTAGGTGCCGTCGAAGTACACGAGCCCGTGGGCGTCGTCAGGGAAATGGGAAGGCACCCAGTCAAGAATGACGCCGATTCCGTGCTGATGGAGATGGTCAATAAGATACATGAAGTCCTGGGGCGTTCCGTAGCGGCTTGTCGGCGCGAAGTATCCCGTGCACTGATATCCCCACGAACCGTAGAAGGGGTGCTCTGTCACGGGAAGGAATTCCACGTGGGTAAACCCCATTTCCCTGACGTACGCTGCGAGGTGGTGCGCCATCTCGCGGTAACTCAGGGGCCTGTTCCCCTCCTCGGGCACGCGCCGCCACGAGCCGGGATGGACTTCATAGATGGCCATGGGTGCATGGAGCGAGTTGTGCCTCTGGCGCTCCTTCATCCACTGACTGTCATCCCATTCATAGGAAAGGTCCCAGACAATGGAACTCGTGTCCGGCGGAACCTGCCAGTAAAAGGCATAGGGGTCGCCCTTGTCCGCCCTGAACCCCCGGTGCCGCGATACAATATGGTATTTGTAGAGCGTTCCCCTTCCGATGCCGGGGATGAACCCTTCCCAGATGCCTGATCCTTCCTCGCGGGGCTTCAGAAAATGGGAGTTAGGGTACCACCCGTTGAAATCGCCCAGCACGGACACCGCCTCTGCATTGGGGGCCCAGACGGCAAAGTATGTCCCCTCCCTTCCGCCAGCCTTCATGATGTGAGAACCGAGCTTGTCGTGAAGGGAGAAGTTATTTCCCTCCCTGAAAAGGTGAATGTCGTATTCGGTTAAGCGGGTTATGCCGTGTTCAACTGTGTATGTGCTCATGGAGTACACCTCCTGGTGGTGGTTCTGCAGGCCTCAGGATGCTCTCGATGCCCCGGAAGGGAATGAGGAGCCACTCGGGCCTGTTGTTCAATTCGTAGCCCACTTCATAGACGGCCTTCTCCAGCAGAAGTACGTCGAAGAGGAGCTGAAAGTGATCATGCCGTTTGGGGAGGAACGGGGCATGTCCTGCGGTCTGGATATAGGCGTGAAGAAAGACCGCTGAGACGCAATGGTACCAGGGTTCTATCCAGGGCTCCAGTTCGGACCCGCTGCCGCCCCGGACCCCCTCGTGCTGGAGAAAGGACGAATAGACCGCGTAGTGGAATGACCTGAGCATCCCTGCCACATCGACGAGGGGGGAGCGTTTCAGCCTCCGTTCGCTCAGCGCCCGGGCAGGCTCACCTTCAAAGTCAATGATGATAAAGTCCTTCCCGGTGTAGAGGACCTGGCCCAGGTGGTAGTCTCCGTGCACCCGGCTCTTGGTGACGGGGATTTTTTCTTTCGTGATCATGGCGAAGCGTGTCAGGATCTCCCGTTCACGGGAGAGAATGCTCTGTGCTTCGGCCCGGGTGTTGTCAGGCAGTTTCCGGATATTCTTCCCAAGGGACTGAAACACTTTCCGTGCCAGGCTTCTCATGGACTGGTAAAGGGAGCGCTGATAGAGCAGGGAAAACTGCTCAGGGGCGAAGTCAGGGTCGTCGGGTGAGGAGGACAGGGCCAGGTGCAGTTCTGCCGTGCGCATGCCCAGCTGCCTCGCCATTTCAAGATACACGCCGCCGACTAGTTCTTCCATCAGGGGAGGAATGCCGGGATGCTCTTCATTGGTGTAGGAAACCGTAAACGGAAGGACTGCTTTGATCTCCTGTTTTTTCGCGAGCACCCGGTCAAAAAAACCCTTCACGGCATCAAGGGTGTAGGTCCAGGTGTCCCCCTGGTTTACGGCATAGCCCTGCAGGAGCCCGATGATGCCCGGTTCCGCGTTATCTCCGCGGTATGCTACAGTCCCCGCAAAGGGGGGGATGTTCTGAAACTTCGTTTTTTCCGTGAGAAACTTAATGATCTCCATGTCGGGGTTTGTGCCTTCGGCAATTCGCCGGTAGAGTTTGAAGAAAAAGGACGTACCGAACAGAAGGGACGTATTGCTCTGCTCTGCCCTGAGTACCCTGCTGGAGGTGTGATCCCCACCTTCTGCGAGAATGCGCCTGAACATTTTGCCGGGATAGGCAAAGAGTTCGCCGTTCATTCCTCGGACCCTGCGCCGCCGTGAGATGATTTCAAAAAACCGCTGGCGGAACCCGGGGTTGTAAAGGCTGTCAAAGATGATGCCCTCTTCGCCGTCAACGGATAAGCGGGCAATGATGGCCTGGGAAGACTCCTCAAGGATTTTTTCTGCCTTTACCTGAAGCCAGTCGTAGTCGAGCTTGACGGCTACCCCCTCAGCCACAAATTCTTCAACAGGGCCGCCGATTTTTCCCTGGCTGGCAAAGGAGAGAGAAAGCACGTATGTATCCGACGGCCCCTCGCTGTACTTGACCTTGAGAAAGAGCATGTGTGCCCGGGAGGCATTCTCCGGGATGGGGATGTTTTCCACGACCGTGACCTGCCTGATCGTACGGCCCTTGCCGCCGAACCAGCGACAGTTTTTCAGGTAGGCCGGGAGTATCTTCCGTTCGAGCCGCTCCAGGGCGCTCCCCTCAAAGATGTTCTCCCACCTGCCGGTCACCTTGAGCATCGGCATGTCTTCGGCGACGACAACGGGGGCCTCCTCCTTTCTCATCAAGAAGAGGTAATAACCGTAGGGGGCGAAGGTAAACATGTAGGGAGTTTCCCTGACAGCAGGGAAACTGTTCTGGCTGAACACGTCCTCAGGCACGCACCCTGCGTATTTGGACAGATCTATTTCTGTGACCTGGGCGTACCGGGACAGGTTTGCGACGACGAGGATGTGCTCGTCCTCGTACTGTCTGATGAAGGCGAGGACTTTGGGGTTGTCGGGCAAGAGGAACTCAATGATTCCCCTGCCGAAGGCCCGGAAGCGCTTTCGCATGGCAATGGAATGCTTCATCCACCACAGCAGGGAAGCCGGGCTTGCCTGCTGGGTTTCAACATTGATGGCCTCGTAGTGATACACAGGGTCGATGATCAC
>CP070788.1:1606619-1609683 GCA_020346765.1 Nitrospiraceae bacterium | reverse complement strand
GGACGAGGAGAAAACCCCTTTCCGTGTGATGATCAGGCCAATAAGGGCATCGCCGACGGTGAGGTGGATCTCCCTGATCCTGAATTTTCCAATGGCGCGGTTTGCCCGGGGTATGTAGTCGTTTATCTCCCTGTCCATGAGGAGGCACTGACCCACCGTCACAACGTCCCTCGTGCCCCGTTTATGAAGACCGATAGCCCCTTCGGACACCTTGAACTGTCCCCGTATCCGGTAGTTCCACTGTCGATTGTCCGTGACAGGCTCCGAAAGGGCCATGTCCAGGCCCGCGATCCTCCGGAGACAGTCTCCGAGGACTGTCTGCTTCAGGGTGATCTGCTGGTCATGGTGTGCATGCTGCAGCTGGCAGCCGCCGCAGGTTCCGTAATAGGGGCAGGGCGGCGCCGTCCTCCGGGAAGAGGGGGCCAGAACTCTGAGGAGTGATGCGGTAATGTAGTCCTTCCGTTCGCTGTCGATGCTCACCTCCACAATCTCTCCTGGCAGGACAGGGCCCTTGATCATAACAACCTTCCCTTCGTGCCGGGCAATGAAGAGGCCCCCGAATCCGGCGGAATCGACTGTGAGGGTCAATGTGGACATGACGGTTCCATGCACCAAATGGTAGAGTATACCAAACCTGCAAGAGCTTATTCCTGCCCCGTGCGGAATAACAAGGACGGAGGAGGCGTGCATGAAAAGACTCACTAAATATTTCTTCGAAGGGCTTCTGGTTTTGGTTCCTCTCGTGGCCACCATGTATGTGGTCTATGTAGTGTTCAGGAAAATAGACGGCATATTCAAGTTCACCATCCCGGGAATGGGATTTATCGTGACAATACTGACGATCATAGCCGTGGGGTTTATCTCATCGAACTTCCTGGCGAAGAAACTGGTCGGTCTCGTTGACAGGATCTTTACCCGGCTGCCCCTGGTGAAGATGATTTATACGGCCGTGAAGGACCTGATCAGCGCTTTTGTGGGTGACAAAAAGAGCTTTAACAAGCCGGTCCTCGTCACCCTTGTGCCGGGCAGCAGTGTCCAGGCGATCGGCTTTGTAACCCGTGAAAGCCTGACTAACCTCGGATGCGGGGACAGGACGGCCGTGTACCTGCCCCAGTCGTACAACTTTGCCGGCAACCTGATCGTCGTGCCCCGGGACCAGGTTACCCCTTTGACCGCGGACAGCGGGGATGTTATGGCCTTTATTGTATCAGGGGGCGTGACGTCCCATTGAGAAAGAACTGGTTCCGGCACCGTTTCCCTTCCGGGGCAGCGGGATCAGTAGCCTCCCTCGATAAGCCTCAGGAGATTGACGGCAGATGCCCTGTCCAGGCTTTTCAGGCGGTCATAGAGGGCACGGGCCCGTACCTTGTCTCCCTGTCTGACACGGACTATGCCCAGGCCGGCGAGGGCGTCCACATGGGAGGGTTCGAGGGCCAATGCCCTCTCAAAGGCATCAGCGGCCCTGGCATACTCTCCCAGATAAAAATAACAGTAGCCTGCAGCACTGTGGTAATCGGGCTCTCCAGGTGACAGTACTGAGGCCTTCGTCAAATACGGGAGGGCCTCCTCAGGCCGCCCGGTTTTCAAGAGCACCATACCGTACCAGGCATTGAGGCCGGGATGCTCGGGCCGTCCCGAGATCTCTTTCCCTATGACCTGTAGTGCCGCAGGGTAATCTCTTATCTGAAGAAGGCCCTCTATGAGGGCGAGCTTCTCCGGCAGCTCATCCGGCGGGGTTATCTCCACCGGGCTTTCTTCCGGTTGGACGTGCGAAGGCCCGGCCGGCTGTTCTCTCTCCTTCTCCGGTTCTTCAGGGGCCGGCTGCGGCGGCGCTTCCTCTGTGTGAGGCGCCCGGAGTTCGTCCCCCTTCTCTGGGGGTGCGACCTGATCTTCAGAGGCGGCCCGGGGCAGGTCCTGCTCCTTCAGCGGCGCCTGTGCGTCCTCTTCTTCCGGGGCTCCCCGTGCACGGTACATCAACCTGATCCTCTCCTGCTCGTAGCTGGATTCCACGATGATGGCCCCGGGAAGATCACTTGCGAGAGACTTCAGGAATTCCGCTGCCGCGGCCCGGTCGGGAAACTTTCCTAGGCGCAGCGCGTAGTATTCGCCGACAGTTTCTATCCGGAAGTGATCGAGCTTTTCCTGAGGCAGCTTGCTGATGACCCGGTTGAAGTCGCCCCGTGCACTTTCAAGACTGCGGTAGCTGGAAATCTGGACGCTGTAGACGGACTCCGCTGCATCTTCCCCGCGGGCGCAGAAGGGGAGAATAAACAGGAGGATTGACACTATGGCCGGCATGGCCAGTGAGACTTTCTTATCCATGGGTAATCTGCCCTATGAAACGCATTTCAGTAAATGAATGGTAGATCATAACCCGTCAGTTGTCAACCGGGGCATGACGGCTCGCATATCATCTGCCGGATCCCGGACGTGTATCACAACGGGTATTTGACTGTATCAAGCAGTGCCATGTACAATACGTCACTTCCGTCCAAGCATACCGCCCGTGAGGGGCTGAACATAAGGACCCGGAACAATTAACTGCTGAGTATACTACGGGGGCTACATGGACATACTGAAAGGCATGTCGAAAGTTAAACGTCTTATCATGCTGGCAGGATGTATCGCCGCCGTCAGTTTGGGGGCATGGAGCGCCGCTGCCTCAGAGAGTGATGGCTTTGTACACGGATATGCCTCAGCCATACTGGAGCGCGAATTCGGAATGTCAGGTATCCTGTTACGCGTTGAAGACGGGATCATCTACCTGCCTGACCTGCCCCCGGGAGCTGACAGGACTGTCATTATCGATGAGCTGTCCCGGATCGAGGGGGTCCGCGGCATTGATGCGGGAGGCAGAAGATTAACGGCAGGAGGACAACCTGAAGGCATGGACAGTTTTGAAGGCATCCGCTCGTCCGACGAAGGCCTTATCGCCGGGGATGGACCGGCAGGAAGGGGGGAGCGGCTCTTTGAACCGCTTATCGCCGACCCGCGGTGGCCCACCTTTTCCGGCGCCTATCAATACTACTTTGATGACGGTGAACTGGAAAGTATTTTTGCGGCA
>CP070788.1:1602225-1606519 GCA_020346765.1 Nitrospiraceae bacterium | reverse complement strand
GCAGGCATAAAAAAAGGGCCCGGGTGTCCGGGCCCTTTTGCGTGTATGTCAATGGATTACCCAGTCTTGGGAAGTTCCTTGAGGATGCGCAGCCCCTTCAGCAGGTCGACGGCACGCTGAAGCTGGTTGTCATTACCCTCATCAATCTTGAGGGGGACCTCGATCGGTTCTTCATCACCGCCCTGCTGCAGGTCTGACCCTTCTTTGGAGACATCATTTTCAAGATGCTTGTCCAGGTCTTTTTCCCGAAGGACCGGGTGTGTTTTTGTCCCGTCTTTTGTCTCAAGCTTGACGATAATGTCAGGTGTAATGCCCGTGGTCTGTATTGACCTGCCTTTCGGCGTGTAATACCGGGCAGTCGTCAGGCGGAGGGCTGACCCGTCACTCAGGGGTATGACGGTCTGGACAGAACCCTTGCCGAAGGTCTCGGTGCCGAGAACGACTGCCTTGCCCCAGTCCTGCAGGGCTCCTGCCACAATCTCCGATGCGCTGGCGCTTCCGCCATTGACGAGAACCACCATGGGATAGTCGAAGTATGTGTTGCCGTTCTGCGTTTCGAACTCATTCTTGTCGCCGTCCCGTCCCTTGATGTAGACAACGAGCTTCCCGGGGGGCAGGAACTGACTGGTCACATCGACGGCACCCTTCAGAAGTCCGCCGGGGTTGTTCCTCAGGTCAAGAACGAGGGCGTTGATGTTGCTTTCTGTAAGTTTCTTCATGGCCTTTTTCAGGTCGCCTGCGGATTTTTCCTGGAACTGGGTGAGCTTGACATAGCCGATATTGTCCTCCAGAACCTTATACTTCACGCTTTTCAGCTTGATGATATCCCTGACAATGGCTATGTCCATGGGCTCCTCGAGACCCTCCCTCATAATGGTTATCGTGACGGATGTGCCCTTCGGGCCTCTGAGCCTGGCCACGGCATCGACAAGGCTTATGTCCTTGGTTGATTCACCGTCTATCTTGATGATCTTGTCGCCCGCCTGCACTCCCGCCTTGTCTGCGGGGGTATCTTCAATGGGTGCGATGATGGTCAGCATGTTGTCTTTGATCCCGATCTGGATGCCCAGCCCTCCGAACTCACCCTTCGTGTCAATCTGCATCTCCTTGAAGGCTTCGGGGGGCATGAAGGAGGAGTGGGGATCGAGAGAACTGAGCATGCCCTTGATCGCGCCGTACACCAGGTCCTTCTCGTCCACTTCCTCCACATAGTTTTTCTTTACCAGCGAGAGCGACTCGGCAAAGGTCTTGATCCGGGTGTAGTGGGAATTGTCATCGGCATCGACGTCTTCCAGCAGGCTCCATTTGCTGACGAAAAAACCGGTGCATGATATAATCGCTATCAAAATCCAGATGAGAGCTGTTTTACGGCTGAACATTTAACCTCCTATCAAGAGAAGTCGCCTGTATCCCAGGGCAACAGAAACACTATTTTATCCTTACTTTCCGGCCCGAACTTCCTGCTCTGGCCAGCCACTCCGCGGGGTCAACAGGCTTTCCCTTGTACCGTATTTCGAAATACAGGGTGGGGTAATCCAGAAGGCTTGAATTGCCTATCTTGCCTATCACAGTCCCATCAATTAGTATATCACCTGCATCAAGAAAAATCTCGGACAGGTTCCCGTAAAGACTATGATAGCCGCTACCGTGGTCTATTATCAACAGAAGGCCGTATCCCTTGAACCAGTCGGCGTACACAACTCTCCCGCCGGCGATCGCCGTTGGTTTTTCTCCCTGGTTCGGCCTGATTTCGATACCGTTCTTGAACACGGGGATTTTGTACTCAGGGTCTTCATATTTTCCGTAGGGGATGACCACTCTGCCGCCCACCGGCCAATGCAGGCGCCCTTTAAGCGTATTAAACCCCTTGCCGGTGATCGATGCGGGGAGTGCCTTTGTCTTGAGGCTGCTGATCATGTCACGAAGTTTTCTGGACGACTCCTCAAGCTCCTTGACCGTTTTCTCATATGCCTGGCGCTTGCTCCGGATCATCGCCAGCAGCCGGTCCTTCTTTACGCGGTCCGTCTCAAGGGCCTTCTGTACTTTTTCCGCCTCGTCCTTCTGGGATTTCAGCTCTCCCGTAAGTCCTTCAAGTTCACGCTTCTTAATTATAATCTCCTTGATGTCACTCCCGTATTTGTCAATGACCTGCCTGTCGTAATGGGCAATGAGGCTGATATATCTGCTCTTCTGAAGAAGGTCCTGATAATCCTTTGCTGATATGAGGACGAGGGCGTGGCCTCCGTACTGCTGCTTGTACAGGGCCCTCAGACGCTCATTCAGGTGGTTCTGCCTCCCGGTCAATTTGCCGTTCATCTCCTCGACCTCACTGGTAAGGGATGAAATCTGGGACTGGATACTGGTTATGCGCTTGTCGTAATCCCTGAGCTCCCGCGTCTTCTGATTGATGCTGGTGTCGATGTCTTCGATTCGCCCGAGAACATTCTTTTCTTCCTTGATGGATTCCTGAACCTTCTGCTTTGTGGATTTAAGCTGCTTCTGGATTTCGGAGAGCTTCTTTTGGGGGTCAGCGGCTTCAAGGGGGGACAGCACGGACGCCGCCATAAAGGCCAGGAGCGTGAGAAAAGGAAGAAGCGGAGTGCCGGCTGTCTGCTTCTTCTCTGTCATATCCTGTTCTGTCTCCCTGTATCTTCCGCCGTAATAACGTGCCCATGTGCTAGGAAAAGACTTTCGCGGGCCGCCAGGGGGCTGCAATCCTGGACGGAATGCCATGCCGGTCAATACCTTATTTTGCCAACGGCAATAAAACTGCCGATGACACTCACCAGTGCTCCTGCAAGGGGAACAATCAGATATACCTGAACGGGCAGGTCGGCCATAAATAACCTCACTGACGGAAGAAACTCGACTACCTTGAGGCTGGTGAACGAGTAGATACCGTACAGCACCAGTGAGCTGAGAATGCCTCCCACCAGCCCTATGATGAGCCCCTCAAGGAGGAAGGGGAGCCTGATAAAGATTCTCGTCGCTCCCAGAAGCTTGAGCGTTTCTATTTCCTCTTTTCTCCTGTAGAAGAAGATCTTGATGGTGCTGTATGTGATAAAGGTGATGGCGATGAAAATGGCGCATCCGATGACTACGGCCCCGATCTTCATGGCGCTGGAGATCGCGTAAAGCGACGACAGCCATTTCTCTCCGTACTGCACCTCGTCCACTCCTGGCAGCTGCTCAATCTCGATGGCCTTTCGCTTGACCATCTCGGGCTCAAGGAGGCTGCTCTTCAGTTTCAGTTCAAAAGAAGAGGGCAGGGGGTTTTCATTGAGGCCTTCAAGGATGAGGGCGTTAGACCCCAGTGTCTGCTGCAGTTCCTTCAGGGCCTGGTCCTTTGATATGTACCGGACCTCGACAATATCGGCATCTCCGGAAAACCGCTGCTTCAGAGCGTTTTCCTCGGTACTGCCGATTTCGCCGTCAAGATAGGCAACAAGGCCGAAGTTCTTGGCCCAGCGCTGAAGCACTGAGTCCATGCTCATCGTGAGCATGAGAAAGGTCGTTATCAGCGACAGGCCGATACTGATAGACAGAATGGTAAGGATGTTTATCCACTTCTCCCGCCACAGGCTCGTGAAGGATGTCTGCAAGGAATAGGTTGCGATTTTCACCCGATCATGTCCTTCTCAATTCTGTGATCTTTTATAAAGAAGACCCGCCGGCCGGTGCCGTGGAACAGTTCGTTGTTGTGGGTGGCGATGAGGACAGTGGTCCCCCGTGCGTTGATTTCCCTGAAAAGGGACATAATGATTTTTGAATTTTCAATGTCCAGGTTCCCTGTGGGTTCATCGGCAAGGAGCACCGTGGGTTTGGCTACCATGGCACGGGCAATGACTACTCTCTGCTGCTCTCCTCCTGAGAGGTGCGGAGGGTAGGTGGCGGCCTTGTGGCCCAGTTTGACCTCTTTCAGCACGGCTGTCACGTCTTCCCTGATGGACTGGGAATTCATATAGTGAATCCGCAGGGCAAGGGCGATGTTTTCGTAGACCGTTTTATTGGGCAGCAGCCTGAAATCCTGGAACACGATGCCGACATTACGCCTCAGATAGGGGATGGTCCTCTGCTTCAGCTTGCCCACGTCCCACCCGGCCACGATAATCTGACCCTTGTCAGGGCGCTCATCGCAGTAGATCAGTTTCAGCAGCGTTGACTTTCCTGCGCCGCTGGGGCCGGTAATGAAGGATAGCTCACCCTTGTCAATGCTGAAGGTGAGATCTTTGAGAATGACATCTTCTTCGTAATACTTTGTAACATTCGAGAATTCTATCATTTTTTCAAGGAG
>CP070788.1:1598519-1602125 GCA_020346765.1 Nitrospiraceae bacterium | reverse complement strand
CCTTTCCCCGGCACCGGGGAGCAGAAAAAAGAAAAAGAGAGTGGGGAGGGGGCCCGGCTCCGGTCACGGAAAGACGGCCTGCCGCGGACACAAGGGACAGAAGGCCCGGAGCGGCGGAGGCGTCAAGCCGGGGTTTGAAGGCGGGCAGATGCCGCTGCAGCGCAGGCTTCCCAAGAGGGGATTTACCAGCATCTTCCAGAAGAGCTTTGCCATCGTGAACCTGAGCACACTTAACAATCTCTCCGAGACTGACATCACTCCGGAAGTGCTCCTCAGAGAGGGAGTCGTCAGGAAAGTCAGGGACGGGATCAAGATTCTGGGAAACGGAGAAATTACAAAACCCATCACCGTCAGAGCCCACGCTTTCAGTGCGTCTGCCCGGGAGAAAATAGAAAAGGCCCAGGGGAAAGCGGAAGTCATAGAGGCAACGACAGCAGCACAGCCTGAATAAAAACTACCGACCGTGAGCATTATCAACAGCTTTCAAAACATCTTCCGCATTGCTGAACTGAAAAGCCGGATCATCTTTACGCTCGGCCTTCTGGCGGTGTACCGCATCGGCGCCCATATACCAACGCCCGGCATCAACGGGGAAGAACTGAGCAAGTTCCTCATGGACAAGGGCGGCGCCCTCATGGGGTTTTTCGACATGTTTTCAGGCGGCGCCCTTTCGCGGGCGACGATATTCGCCCTGGGAATCATGCCCTACATCAGTGCGTCGATCATCCTGCAGCTCCTCACCGTTGTCATTCCCGCGCTGGGTAAACTGGCGAAAGAAGGAGAGGCGGGGAGAAAGAAGATCACCCAGTATACGCGATACGGCACCGTTGTCATCAGCATCATCCAGTCCATCGGCATTGCCGTGGGCATTGAGAGCATGAATGAAGGCGCCTTTGTCCAGAACCCGGGGTGGTCCTTCCGCCTGCTTACGATGATAACCATGACATCAGGTACGGCATTTCTCATGTGGCTGGGAGAACAGATAACAGAGCGGGGCATTGGCAACGGCATTTCCCTGATCATCTTTGCCGGGATCGTGGCGCAGTTCCCCAACGCCGTTATCAGTTCCGTATCCCTGATCAGGGCTGGCGAGCTGCATCTGATACTCATGCTCCTTGTCATTATCATGATGATAGCCGTCATTGGTGTTATCGTCTATGTTGAGCGGGGACAGCGCAAGATCCCCATACAGTACGCGAAGCGCGTCGTAGGCAGGAAGGTCTACGGGGGCCAGAGCACCCATCTGCCACTCAAGGTGAACACGGCGGGGGTTATTCCTCCAATCTTTGCCTCCTCCATTATCATGTTTCCTGCGACCATCGCGGGATTTATTGCCATCCCCTGGGTGCAGTCACTGGCACGTCAGCTTTCTCCGGGCACGGTCATCTACACCATGCTCTATGTGAGCATGATTTTCTTTTTCTGCTACTTTTACACGTCCATTACGTTCAATCCTGTGGATATTGCGGACAACCTGAAAAAATACGGCGGGTTTATCCCGGGTGTACGGCCCGGCCAGAAGACCGCGGACTTTATTTATCACGTCCTCGCGCGGATCACCTTCGGCGGCGCCACGTATCTCTCCCTGGTCTGTATCCTGCCCGATATTCTGAGGGGGTACTTCAATGTGCCCTTTTATTTCGGGGGCACATCCATTCTCATTGTCGTTGGTGTGGCCCTTGATACAATATCACAGATGGAATCCCACCTGGTGACCCGCTCCTATGACGGGTTCCTGAAAAAAGGGCGATTCAAGGGCAGGAGAGGATGAAGCAGCAATGATAAATCCGGGATTTCAAACTCAGAGAAGTTCCAGGTGCTGCATGACAGCGTCATTTGCCAGAGGCAGTTAAGATGTGACGTTTGTTATACGCCTGGCCTTTGAACCTTGGTATGTGGACGTAATCGTTGATAGTGCTCAAGTCGGACGATGAAATAAAGCGGATGGCCGAGACGTGCCGGATTGTCGCGGAAGTACTGGAAGGCATCAAAGCGCAGATTGTACCCGGCGTGACAACAGGAGAGCTGGACAAAGCCGTGGAGTCTGCCATACGGTCACGGGGCGGGCGGCCGGCGTTCAAGGGTTACCGGGGATATCCGGCCAGTGTGTGCACATCCGTCAATGAGCAGGTCGTCCACGGGATCCCCGGGTCCGTCAAGCTCCGGCTGGGTGACATCATCAGCCTTGACGTAGGCGTGCAGTACAGAGGGTTTTATGGTGACGCGGCGATTACGCTCCCCGTGGGAGCGGTCAGTACGCAGGCTGTAAAACTTCTTGCAGTATCGGAACGGGCCCTCGAAGAGGGTCTGGAGAAATGTCGTGCCGGCAACAGGCTTTCGGATATATCCGCTGCCATTCAGCGGTGTGTTGAGGCAGAGGGCTTTTCTATTGTGAGAAGCTTTGTGGGGCACGGGATCGGAAGGTCTCTTCATGAAGAGCCTCAGATTCCCAATTTCGGAAACCCCGGTGAGGGGCCTGAACTGGTGCCGGGGATGACCCTTGCCATTGAGCCCATGGTGAATGCCGGCAACTGGGAGGTGGAAATCCTGGCTGACGGGTGGACGGCAGTGACAAAAGACAGGAGCCTCTCGGCCCATTTTGAGCATACTGTCGCCGTAACAAAAAATGGTCTCAATATATTGACTAAATTATAGAAAGTAATTATAATTATTAGTTCTGAATAATGCCAAAAGAAGATGCCATAGAGGTTCAGGGAACTATCCTTGAGAATTTGCCGAACGCGATGTTCAGAGTTGAGCTTGAAAACGGACAGCGGATACTTGCCTATGTCTCCGGAAAGATGCGCATGCATTTTATCAAGATACTCCCCGGGGACAAGGTAACCATAGAGCTGTCTCCCTATGACCTCACAAAGGGCAGGATCACGTACCGGTTCAAGTAGAGAACCGGGGCAGGAGTTTTTGTACAAGGATTTGTCCTGGTTAATTCAGAACTCACAGCGCTAAACTCCATGAGGTAGATATGAAAGTGCGATCATCGGTGAAACCCATTTGTGCAAAATGCAAGATAATAAAAAGGCAGGGTGTCGTCAGGGTAATCTGCAGCAACCCCAAGCATAAACAAAGACAGGGATAAGAGAGGTATCATAACGTGAGAATCGCAGGAGTTGATTTACCGAGAAATGAACGGGTGGAAATAAGCCTGACACGGATATTCGGTATCGGAAGGACGATCTCCCGCAGGATACTGCAGGAAAACGGGATTGACCCGGACAAGAAGACCAGGGACCTGACCGACGAAGAAGGGGTTAAGCTCAGGACGACCATTGACAGGGACCACAAGGTTGAAGGTGATCTGCGGCGCGATACAGCTATGAACATAAAGAGGCTTCAGGACATCGGCAGCTACCGGGGGCTGAGGCACCGGTCGAAACTCCCGGCGCGGGGGCAGCGGACAAAGACGAATGCCCGTACCCGCAAGGGCCCCAGGAAAGCTATCGGCGGCATGAAGAAGAAGGGATAGTCAATGGCACAGAAGAAAAGAAAAAGCGGGAAAAAAGAAAAGAAGGTTGTCCATTCCGGAGAGGCTTACATTCAGGCCACATTCAATAATACAATTATTACGATTGCCGACCAGAACGGCAA
>CP070788.1:1593461-1598419 GCA_020346765.1 Nitrospiraceae bacterium | reverse complement strand
GGATTTCCACGCCGAGCCCGGCAAGGCCCTGGGCAAACTCCACAATCCCCCGTTTGTCTGAAACGCTGATGAGTGCCCTCTGGACTTTTGCCATCGTTCCTCCTTTATTAAATTCAGTGGCAGATCATGACTACTAAAAAATGACTCGATTGCAGGGGAAATCCCCGGGGACAGGGCCTGATACATCAGACCGGTATACCATTTTAGACTATTTGGGAAAAAAAATCATGGGGTACTTGATGCGCGGGAAGAGTGCCTGCAAGCAGTGTCAAATGACAAGATCAAATAATAGAGAGATGACAAACTTGACATAAAAAAGGGAGCCCGGCATGTTAGACTTCAGGTAATTTGTAGGATTTCTGCATTAACATTATGATTTAAAGTGGTAAAATTGTTAAAATAGTTGGACTGGCTTTCCAGTGCCGAGTATGTGACACCCTGAGTCCTTCGATTCGTGTCATCCTGAGCGTTCCACTGAGCTCACGCCGAAGGCTTGTCGAAGGATGGCGCCTCTCATGGCACGCTCTGTCGAAGGGTGAATCGCCGGTCATGGTTCGGCATGCTCACCATGACAGTAGGTTATCCTCATTGCTGGATCCGGGTATTCGCACTCATTGCATGAGCCTTACCCCTTGATAAGCGCTAAAAATATCCCCGCTCCATGATGCTCACGAACCTTTCATCAGATATGACGATGTGATCAAGTACGGTGATGCCGACGATCTTGCCAGTCTCAACAAGCCGTCCCGTTATGGTAATGTCATCCCTGCTGGGCTCAGGGTCGCCACTGGGATGGTTATGGACAAAGAGCACTGTCGCTGCTGCCTCCCTGATGGCATCCCTGAAGACCTCACGGGGATGGACCGGGGACGAGGTCAGCGTACCCTCGGACACGATGATCTCCCTGAATATCCTGTTCTTGGCGTCAAGAAGGGCGCAGAGAAACCGTTCCTTTTTCAGGCCGTAGAATCTGGGCCTGAAGTATTCAAAGGCCTGCCTGCTGTTTCTGAATGAGGGGTTCTGTGATATCCCTCTTCCATGGTGGCCAAAGAGCCTCTTCCCGATCTCAAAGGATGCCTTGATCTGGGCAGTTTTTGCCGCTCCCATTCCTTTGACGCTGGACAGCTCAGCCCATGCCGTATCGTCCAGTTCCTTCAGGCTGCCAAAGCGGATCAGCAACTCCCGGGCCAGGTCAAGGGCGCTCATGTCTTTGCCTCCGGAGCGAAGGATAATGGCAAGGAGTTCGGCAGTACTCAGCCCCTCTGCGCCGCGGCTGAACAGGCGCTCCCTGGGCCGCTCTTGTTCAGGCCATTTTTTTATACTCTGGTAGTTCACGCTCAAGAGCCCGGATACACCGCCGCACGCCATGGGATGGCCCCTTTTTCGTGAAAGCGGTTATGAGAGATAGGTCAGCGTCCCCTGCGCTGACTGTTACATCATACCATGGTCCGGAATGATTTGTCCCAGTAAATTGCAATCCATATAATCTATGAATTTCGGGGGAGGGTCGCATGAATGAGGCTGTACGAAGTACAGCTATGCAATCAATTAAATCCTCCTTGCATTGAGGCGCAGCCTCAAAAGGGTTGCGCAATACCATAGAATAGATATCTCACGCAATAAGGATATCAGGACAGCATGATTTGAAAACCTTATGACCAAGGGGTACTACTTTCTTAAAACGTTCATGGCTTTCATACCTTTCTGAGAGCCTTCCCCCAAAGGGAATTGATTTTATGAATTAAGTGAGGCTGGGTCCTTATCCACCCCACATTATCTGGAACAACAGCACATCCGCCTCATCCCTCACCCAGTGCCTTTTTCTGCAAAGTAATGATCTCCCCGATGCCCTTTTCAGCCAGATTGAGGAGTTCATCGAGATGTCTCCTGCTGAATGGTTCAGTTTCTGCCGTGCCCTGGACCTCGATGAACGTGCCCGAGCCTGTCATGACGATGTTCATGTCCACTTCTGCTGAAGAGTCTTCGATGTAGGAAAGGTCCAGCCTCGGTTCACCTCCCAAAATCCCCACGCTTACTGCCGCGACATAGTCCTTCACCGGCTGCCTCGCAATGAGTCCCTGTTCCATCCCGTAGCGCACCGCGTCCTTCAGGGCGATGAATGCCCCTGTTATGGAGGCGGTCCTCGTCCCCCCGTCCGCCTGGATCACATCGCAGTCAAGCCAGATCGTCCGCTCTCCCAGAGCCACCAGGTCAACAACAGACCGCATTGCCCTGCCGATGAGCCTCTGGATCTCATGGGTCCTTCCCCCCACCCTGCCCATGGCGGACTCCCGTATTGTCCTGGAATGGGTTGCCCGCGGGAGCATGGCATATTCGCCGGTGACCCAGCCCTTTTTCTGGTCCTTGAGAAAGGGCGGGACTTTTTCTTCAATGGATGCCGTGCATATCACCCGGGTGTCGCCCATCTCTATCAGCACTGACCCCTCTGCATGCCTGATAAAGTTTCTCACTATGTTGATCTGCCTTAACTGATCTGCTGCTCTTCCATCTTGGCGCATTCTTTTCTCCTCCCTGAGCGGCCCCCTCCCTGTCCTGCTTTCACAGGCATAAATGGCGGCCGCCCATGCTTCTCATGGGCTGTCCAGGCTGATTTTAGTAATGTTCGAGATCCTGTGGTCAAGAAACCTCTCCCCCACGCGGATAAACTTTTCAGGTGAATCGGTAACAAAATAGTGCCGCTTCGCCGGTCCCCTGCCCGCCCGGAGCAGGCCCTGCCCCCCAAGCATGCGCTTGACCTCCCGGGCCGTCTCAACAGCCGAATCAATCAGGGCGATGCGGACCGTGTCCCTGATCACTTCTTTGATCATGGGGTAATGGGTGCAACCGAGCACCAGGGTGTCGGCAGATCCCTGCCGCACAGGTGCAAGGTACTTCTCTGCCGTAAGCCTGACCACATCGCCCTCAAGCCATCCCTCTTCGATAAGGGGAACAAAGAGAGGGCAGGCGATCCCTGACACTGATATGGAATCATCGATTGCCCGTATCGCCTTCTCGTATGAACTGCTGTTAATGGTAGTTTCCGTACCGATTACCGCGACCTTTTTTTTCTTCGTCAGTGCCACAGCGGCCCTGGCCCCCGGCTCAACCACCCCGATGACAGGAACGGGAAGCGTCACCCGCAGAGTCTCCAGGCTCACTGCCGAGGATGTGTTACAGGCGATAACAAGGAGCTTGATCCCCTGGGACATGAGAAACTGCGAGTTTTCAACGGAGTATTTGAGCACCGTCTCCGGTGACCTCACGCCGTAGGGAACGCGGGCCGTATCCCCGAAATAGAGGATGTGTTCATCGGGAAGGGCCTTTATGATTTCCCGCATGACCGTGAGTCCCCCCACGCCCGAATCAAACACACCGACGGGCATTGTCTCAGATATACGCTGCAATGTCCTCTCCTATGGGCCGCCTGATATCAACATGCCCTGCCAGGCTTTCGGCCTCCTGTCCGTCTATAAGAATTTTGAGGGCCCTGAATTCCGGTATGGTCGATTGTATGTTCCGGTAGAGGCCGGCTATCAGTTTCAGCTCCTGGCCGGCGTCTAACGACAGGCCCCGCCGTATTTCGTCTCCAAAATCAACGTACATGACCCCCTCCCGGTCCATGTACAGGTCCAGAAGCCTCGCGTTATAGGGCTCCAGGTATTTTCTGATAATATCCTCGGCAGCTACGAGGAGGGCCTCTCTTCGTGATACCATGCCCGCATCCCCCTCGGGTTCATCCCCGCCGTTTCCATAGAGACGGCCCGATGTTTTTTCTCCGCTGTCTCTCCGTGACTGATCCCGGCGTGCTTCAATATCATCGATAAAGGAGGATTCGACGGCAAACCTCTCCCGGAGGTAAAAATAGCTTGCCCCCGCGGTCACGGCAAAGATCACCAGGAGGACAAACAGAAAGCCCCAGACATTTCTCGTCTTTGTTGTCCTGTTACTGCGTTCTGATTTCTTCATAGACATAAAGCCCCTTATGCAGCGTATTTGCGATCGCCGTAGTGAAGTCGTCCGTGTAGTCAGCATCCTCAAATGAGGGAAGTTCAACAATGAGGGCTGCCGCCCCTACCCGGGAAATGACGCTGTACGGCATGGGCATGACCGATGCCATGTCACTGCCGAAGTCCGCTGCTATGGCCGTCTTCATTGCCCGCAGGAGGGTCATTGACTCCCCTGTGTATCCTGCCTGTCCCTGGTTCTCTACGAATGGCATGATCTTCTCAGACACCTGCCGGGTAATCACCGGGGTGTAGAGCACGATTCCTTTGTGGTTTCCGATATGGATGCTGATGAAGACCGCGGCATCCCTGCTGTTTGCGTAGCGGACGCGCTCGCTCAGGGACATGAACTGATCACTGCCCCGCGTGAGGTAACTGGGGGACGTGGCGCTGCCTGCCAACGCCTCAAGCTTCCGGGCAATGTCAAGAACCGTGTTTTTCTCCTTGCTCCCGTCCCTGACAATGCCGTCCTCATAGCCACCGTGGCCGGGATCAATCACAACGGACCGTGCCAATGCCGGGGCAGCCTTCCGCTCCTTCCTGCCGGGCGCCAGCGGGGCAAAGGCACCTTTCTTCTCTTTCACATAGATGTCAATGACAAGGCGCGAAGGGTCTTTGAGGGTAAATACCTTCAACCCCCGGAACTCTCCCGGAGACAGGATGAGCGTGTCCTGGCCCATCTTTGTATAGTCGATGTTTTCCGTTTCCGTCCGGACAGAAAAATCCGTGTTCGGGAACGAGACAAGGACATCGTTCCCCCTCTGGTAAACAAGCCTTTTTTCGATCACAGACTCATCCCCCTCCAGGACAATTCTCAAAAAACTTTCATGATAGCTTGCCCGCAGGGTGAGCACAACCGGCTGCGCATAGGTTACGGCCGCCAGAAAAAGAAGCACACCAGACATTAAAAAATATTTTTTCATAGGAAATAGTAGCATTTCCGCCGCAGCAGAT
>CP070788.1:1591022-1593361 GCA_020346765.1 Nitrospiraceae bacterium | reverse complement strand
GGAGAGGAATATCTGTGGAAAAATTTCTGAATTTAGCGATAAGCTTTCAGCTCTCAGCGGTCAGCTTGTAAATACGTATCGTATAAGATCATCAGCCCGGATGCAAAGGGTCGTGATAGTGATCTTTCCCGGGGTGGATCTTTCTGATCAGGGACAGGTCGAAAATTTCATCGGCACTGATGTCCCTCCTGATGTATCCCAGCTCCTTCAGCACCCTGGAGAATGCCGTGGAGGCTGCGATGTATTCATCGGTGAGGCAGGCGCAGTAACGGGGCGACAGCATCAGGGTGTCAAGGACGAATTCTTCGTCCACAACTCCCACATACCGGGCGATGATCCGCGCGGCCTCGGACGTGCTGTTCCGCAGAAAGGCCCCTGCATCCTCGTGTGATTTCAGGAAAGACTCAATCTCATCTGTACGGCGATGCAGGACATCCTTTCGCACCACAATGCCGTAACTGGGATTGTTTGGCCATAGCTCTGAAGGGGGATAGAGGATCCTGCCATGGGCAAAGCGCTGAACGGCAACGGCCAGTGCGGGCGTTCCCGCGGCAGCGGACAGGTTTCCCCTGTGCAGCGCTTCCAGGACCTGGTCGGCCCACTGAAAATTTATGACCTGGATGTCCTTCTGGAGATCAAATGTCCTGAGGCTTTCTGATATGATGACATCATGGATGGAGCCCTTGCCCGGAACACCGAGCTTATGGCCGGCCAGCTGTTTGAGAATAGTGTCAAGGCGGGAGATTTCAGGATACCCTTTCAGCCGGCTGGCCCCGCAGATGACGGTGCCTTCCACATGGCCACCTGAGATACAGGTGATCCTCACCCCTCTGTCCATTCCTATTATTGCGGGCGGAATCCCCATATAGGCAAGGTCCAGAGCGCCTTCTGCAAAGGCGCTGACAATGGCAGGGCCTGTCCCGTAGAGTTTCCACTTCACACCTGGCCCAAGAGAGCCCATGGCTATCATGAGAATCGAGGTGTGATAAAAAGTGGAGAGATGGCCGATGCGGAGAGTCATATATAGAGCGATAAGCCGTAAGCGTTAAGCTGTAAGCCACGACCTCCCATGACACGCGCCTCGTTGTTGAGTGCTTAAAGCTTATGGCTTAAAGCTGCTTTTCTGGAGCGGGCGACGGGATTTGAACCCGCGACTCTCAGCTTGGGAAGCTGATACTCTACCACTGAGTTACGCCCGCGTCGTACAATGGCATATTGTATATTGCCTCCCCCCTATTATTCAAGGAGGAAATGACGGCACCCGGCACGATTTGTTAATGCCTTCTGTTTTGTTATAATAGAGGCGATGTTTGGTTTTTTAACAAAAATAATTGGAACAAAGAACGAACGGGAGCTGAAAAAGCTCTGGCAGATGGTTGATGATATCAACGGGCTGGAGGCCGCCGCTGCCGCTCTGAACGACAGCGAACTCCAGGCAAAGACTGCGGAGTTCCGCGTGAGGCTTGCCGGGGGGGAGAGCCTCGACGACATCCTCCCCGAGGCCTTCGCAGTGGTAAGGGAGGCATCGCGCAGGATCCTCTCCATGCGGCACTTTGATGTCCAGATCATAGGGGGGCTGGTCCTTCACAGGGGAACGATCGCCGAGATGAAGACCGGCGAAGGGAAGACCCTCGTTGCCACCCTCCCGGTATACCTGAACGCCATAGACGGCCGGGGCGTCCATGTGATCACTGTCAATGATTACCTCGCAAAAAGGGACGCCCAGTGGATGAGCCCCCTGTATCACTTTCTCGGCCTGTCCGTGGGTATCATCCAGCACGACAGCTCATTCCGCTATGACCCGTCCTATCACGCCGAGGACAGCCGGCTGAAGCATCTGCGCCCCGTGGAGAGAAAGAACGCCTACGCCGCGGACATTACCTACGGGACAAACAATGAATTCGGGTTCGACTACCTGCGGGACAACATGAAGTATCACATCAACGATTACGTTCAGCGGGAGCTCAACTACGCCATCGTTGACGAAGTGGACAGCATCCTCATCGACGAAGCCAGGACCCCCCTCATCATTTCAGGCCCCTCGGAAGAGTCTACCGACAAGTATTACAAGATCGACAAAATAATCCCCCGCCTGACAAGGGATACAGATTATACCATTGATGAAAAGGCCCGGAACGCCATCCTCACGGAAGAGGGGAACATCAAGGTGGAGAAGCTCCTCGTGGTGGGCAACCTCTATGACCCAGCCAACGTGGAACTGGTCCATCACGTAAACCAGGGACTGCGGGCCCACGCCCTGTTCAAACGGGACGTGGATTATATTGTCAAGGACAACGAGGTCATTATCGTCGATGAATTTACGGGCCGCCTCATGCCCG
>CP070788.1:1587007-1590922 GCA_020346765.1 Nitrospiraceae bacterium | reverse complement strand
TCAGGGCTGATGTCCGCCTCAAAGGAAAAGCGCCTCAGGAGGGTACCGCAGAACGAATGTATTGTGGACACCCTCATAAGGGGCATCCTCTCCCTGAGCTTCTCAAAGAGGCCCTGGTCCTCCCTCTTGAGGATACGCAGAATCCGCTGCTTCATCTCAGCGGCGGCCTTGTCCGTGAAGGTAATGGCCAGGATTCGCTCTGCTTCTACGCCCCCCTCCAGGAGGGCTATGTACCTCCTGGCCAGCTTCTCTGTTTTACCTGAACCGGCAGGAGAAGAGATGATGATGCTTTTGTTCGTGTCGAGATAGGTTTCCATAATATTCTTATGCCGTCATTCCCGCGCCGGCGGGAATCCATTTTTCCAATGAGGTAATGGTCGTAGTATTGCTACTTTGCCCCATCACAGAGCGGGCTGTGAACGCAGTACCTGCATTCATTCGGCGTAACAGGATCGGGCCCGAACGCCCCCCCTTTTATTTTTCCGGCAAGCTCCTGCGCCAGATCAAGTCCGCGCTGTATAAACGCATCCATGGTGGCCTGCTTCGGGTGCCAGTCAATCCGCCCTTCCCGCAACAAGTAGTATCCCGTTTTCTCAACTCCACCCCTGTTTGTTTCCTGCCACATGGCTGCATAGAGCGGCATCTGAAGGCTGTCACGGTCAGGAGCGCCGGTCTTGTAATCAAGGAGGATAACCGGTTCCTGGGAAACGCTGTCCGAGGGGCGTCGCACGGCGACCGTCGGCCGGCAGTCCGCCCTGTCGATCTTCCCTTTCAGCCTGAGGCCGTTGATCTCTGCCTTCAGGGTCTCTTCGACCACGAATGGTCTGAAGCCCAGCAGTCTCAGCGCCGTTTCCTGTTCCTTTATGGCGGGCAGAAGCTTACGGAATATCTCCTCGGCAACGCCGGACCAGAAGTCGCCGAGGGGGAACCGCTGCAGGCCTTCCCGGAGCCCCATGGAGATTTCTGCCTCAAGGTCATCGAGGTCAATGTCACCGTCTCTGAAAAGGTATTCCATTGTCCTGTGGGCAAGGGTCCCCCAGAGGCGCGCTTCAACTTCAAATCTCGGCGGTCTTTCAACCTCCAGGAGAAGGACACGGTCAATATAAAAGCGGAGCGGGCACTTCCTGAAATAATCAATGTCTGTTACGCTCATGAAGCCCCGAAAGACCTTCCCGGCCCTCTCTTGAAGGCCCCTGAGGGCATCCCGGGATGAATGCATGGCATCACCCCAGAACAGCACGTCCTCTGCCCTGACCTGCCTGAACGCGCCGTCCCGTACCAGGGCGTCTTCTTTCGTAAATATGTTCAGGTCAGGAAGCGGCAGCTTCTCTTCCCAGTCAAGAAAGGGGGACGGGAGAAACACCTTGTCTCCGTCTGCTGACGGGCAGGAGAACCACGGCTCAAAAGAGGAGAGGTTCAGCAGCCGCCTGAAGTAGTGCCGCTGCCTGCTGAGATAGTACTCCAGGTCGGGAATCCCCAGGGCCTTTTTGACACGTTCAGGGAGCAGGGGGTCTATTTCAGGCCGGGAGGGGAAATCGCCTTCACGCATGCCGCAGAAGAAAAGGGCCTTCGTTTCAAGGGCAGGTGCAAGCTCAAAGGACAGGACGTTCACGCCGTCCCTGCTGGTATCACTGCCTTTGACTGACTGCAGCATGTGTCTCAGGTAAAACGCCGGTGCGCCGGCGTACCGGTAGTCCCGGCTGTGAAAGGAGGCAAACGTACGCAGTTCGGCAATAGCTGCACGTATCCTGTTTGTCATGTCGCCTCCCGTGACAGGAGCCCTTTCATTGAGGCGGGTGTCGAAAAAACCCAGCCTGTCCAGCGCCGAGTCCAGGCCATCCAGAAAGGACGTGAGGGCGGTCATTTTCTTCAGCCCCTCGATGATCTCAACGATGAAGACAATCCCCTCCTGGAATTCATGGAACCGCTTCTGTTCGTCACTGCTGATCTCCCCTGAGTTCAGGAGGGTGTCCCGAATCGAGAGCCACGCGCGCTTCCCCTGCACGACGCCTGCCCGGTAGGAGCAGCTCACGGCATGGTCCTTGAGAATGGGGGGGACAGCGGGAAAACAGGGAGATGTGAGCAGAGACAGAAAGGGGACCCTCGGGTAGTCTTCCTCAATGCAGGCGATCATTTCGTTCAGCGCCACAAAAGGGGCTGTTGCCGTGACCTGGTATTCACCGATGCTCAGGGGAATACCGTATCTGCTGAAGACCCTCTTTGTCATGGGAAGATAGGTTTCGGGTCTGGGGAAGCACAGGGTAATCTCCCAGGGGTTTGTCCCTTCACTGAGGAGTTTCCTGATGTTCCGGGCGATGCCTTCAACCTCATCCTCCATGGAGGGGTAGGAATAAAATCCTTTTGTCCGTGCACGGGACCTGCCTTCTGTTTTCACGACGGCAAAGCTCATGCCCCGCGACATAAGGTAGCCCGCCATTTCCGTTCCTTCCTCTGCCAGGGCATGAACGTTTCTCGACGCATTAATCAGCTGTCCGATCATCATGAATTCAAGGGCCGTGGGGTCATGGAATCCGTCGATTATAAGAAGGGGGGGAGACATGTGCTCAGCGATAAGGGAGACGCCTTCTGCCAGGACTCCCTCGGGGTCAGCGATTTTGTTTCCTCTAAGCCTTCCCTCATAGGAAATAAGGACATCAAGGGCCCTCACGGCCCGCTCCGCTGCCCGCTCTTCAAATATCAGACCCCTGATCTCCTCCCTGACGGCAGCGAGGTCCCTGCCGGGGATATAGTGTCGTATCTTCATGAGCAGTTCGGACAGAATGCGCGCATAGCCCATGTTCTGCTCACCCAGCATTTCGCAGAGAAAGAGCGTCCTCAGGCTGTCAGAAATCACGGGGGTCGGCGAGTATTTTTCATGGAGGTCAGCGGCGAGCTGCCTGATTGTGGAGCACTGAAAGGGGATGTAGGCGGAGCAGCCGCGGGATCTTTTAAGGAATGCATAAAACTGGCTTCGCGCTTCTGAAAGCACGAATAGGTTCGGGCCGAGATAGAGAACCGGTGAATAGTCAATGCCGGGAAAGGAGGACACGATTTTCCGGAAAAGAGGCTCCTTTTTATTGCCTGCGCCGGGCGGCGCAAGGAAGAGCGTTCCCTTATCCGGGGGACAGCGCGGGGTCACAGGCAACGCCCTGACCGGGCCGGCAGGTTCTCCAGCGGACATCCTGAACACTGCGGCTTTGGCCTGCAGTAGTGCTTGCCCAGCATGACAAAGAGGGCATGGTATTCATTGAACAGCTGAACCTCGGAGGGCAGGGCGCCGTGAAAAAGTTCCTGCAGCTCATGGTATGTTGCCTTCTCCGGGACAACCCCGTGCCTTACAAGGGCCCTCTTTGTATAGGCATCGATGACAAAGACCGGTTTTCCCAAGGCGTACAGGAGGATTGAATCGGCTGTTTCCGGACCGATACCGCTTACAGAAAGGAGGCCTTCCCTGAGGGGGTGAACCTCAGCCTCCCTCATGCGTTTCATGCTTCCTCCGTAATGATTGGCAAAGAAGGCAAGGAAATTCTTCAGCCTGGCTGCCTTGATATTAAAGTAGCCTGCCGGCCTGATCAGGGAAGCCAGCCGGTCATGGGGCATGGCATGGAGCGCCCGGGCATTAAGTACCTTCCTGCTTTTCAGGGAGGTGATTGCCTTTTCCACATTGGCCCAGTTCGTATTCTGCGTAAGAATTGCCCCCACGGTCACTTCAAAGGGGGTATCGCCCGGCCACCAGTCCTGGGGGCCGAAGTGATTGAAGAGGACGGTGTAAATACGATTGAGAGTTTTTCCGTTGCCAGTACGCTTGCTGTCGGTCATGAAATATCAACAGGGTGAATCACAACCCCATATTATACTATCAGATTGCACCATGGCAATCAGGGGCAGTCCTTTTTCTGTTCCGGTGCCGCCCTT
>CP070788.1:1577341-1586907 GCA_020346765.1 Nitrospiraceae bacterium | reverse complement strand
CTCCTCTTCCTGGTGCGATGACCCTCAAGCCCGGGTCAGCGAACAAGCCCTTCTTCGGGGTTGTTCCCAAAGTGGTCAAACAGGACGGTTCACCCGCGGGGGTAAATGAGGGAGGATATCTGCTCATTGATAAGCCATGGCCCGGCATGATCCGGGGGACCTACGGTGATCCCGAACACAAGCGCGTAAAAGAAGTCTATTTCTCCCAGTTTCCCGGCAAGTACATGTCCGGGGACGGCGCCAGGATCGATGAGGACGGTGACTACTGGCTCATGGGAAGGATCGATGATGTTATCAACATATCAGGGCACAGGCTGGGCACCGCTGAGGTCGAATCAGCGCTGGTAAGCCATTCAGCGGTTGCAGAAGCCGCGGTTGTGGGATATCCTCATGATATCAAGGGCGAAGGCATCTACGTCTATGTCACGCTCAAGGAAGGCCAGACCCCGTCGGATGAACTCAAAAAAATCCTCGTCGGCCACATCAGGACCGAAATCGGGCCCATCGCGACTCCGGACAAGATGCAGTTCGCGCCGGGCCTGCCCAAGACCCGCAGCGGCAAGATCATGCGGAGGATACTGAGGAAGATCGCCCGCGGGGATGTGGGCGATCTCGGGGACACGTCGACCCTTGCCGATCCTTCAGTGGTAGACAGCCTGGTGAAAGAACGGTTATAGAAAGGTGCACAGGGGCGAACAGCCGTTCGCCCCTGTAAATTACTCATGGACACATTTATACTGAACAGGAACAAAGCCGCACTGGTCATCGTCGATGTCCAGGAAAAACTCGCTGTGGTCATGAAGCAGCGGGAAAAGGTCGTCACCAGCTGCCTCCACCTGATCGAGGCGGCAAAACTGCTTCAGGTCCCGATCGTCGTCACCGAGCAGTACCCCAAAGGCCTGGGCCCGACGGTCTCTGAATTAAGGGATGCCCTGCCGGACTACATGCCCCTTGAAAAGGTCACCTTTGACTGCTGCCGTGGCGAGGGATTCCTTGAAAAGATTGCCTCTTTGAAAAAGAAGCAGGTCATCCTTGCCGGTATGGAGACCCACGTGTGCGTCCTTCAGACCTGCCTCGGCCTTCTTAAAAAGAAATACCACGTCCATCTCGTAAGCGACGCGGTCAGCTCACGGAAAAAAGACGATTTTCTCACCGGGCGGGAACTGATGCGCGACGCCGGCGCAGTGATTACCTGCACCGAAACGGTCCTCTTCCAGCTCCTTGAAAAGGCGGGAACGCCGGAGTTCAAGGAAATTTCAAAAAGAATTAAATAAGATCGGAAGTTCGGAAGAACTGAAGCGCGTATGGTCCGGCCAGTTCAACGGCTCCATTGAAGAAACAGATGAACTGCCAGATTGTTTCTTTCCTTCCGATCTTCCGCGCCAGCGTTAAGATTCTTCCTCTCCTTGCCGATAACAAGTACCATACTAGCCGAATTTTCAGTAAAAAACAGTCAACCGCCGCACTATTCCGGGAGGAGCACATGAAGACAGAAACAGAAGCTGCGCGCTGGAAGGTCCTTGCCGGGGCCCTTATTGTCCAAATCGTTCTGGGAACGGTATATGCGTTCAGTATTTTCGTAAAACCCCTTGAGACGCAGTTCGGGTGGGACCGCCTGACCACCCAGTGGGCCTTTTCCTGTGCCCTTGCAACCTTTGCCATAACCATGATCCCAGCAGGCCGTCTCCAGGACCGCATCGGCCCCCGGAAGGTTGCCTTTATCGGCGGCATACTGCTGGGCCTGTCATTCCTGCTCGGTTCGATACTCGTGTCAGAAAGTAGGCCCTGGGCACTGTATCTTACTTATGGATTACTGGGAGGGGCAGGGATCGGTTTTGCATACGTCTGCCCCATTGCAGCTGCAGTCAAGTGGTTCCCCGACAAAAAGGGACTGGTCACGGGACTCTCCGTGGCAGGCTTCGGTGCAGGAGCCCTGTTCTTCGCGGGCCCTGCTTCAACGCTGCTGCTGCCGCCCGGTTCAGGGACTGAGGCAATGGGACTTTCGCAGGTGCTGCTGGTGGCACTGGGGATTTCAGAGGGCAGCGGATTCGGTATCGGATGGCGGACATTTTTCATTCTCCACGGCCTGACCAGTGCGGTCTTCGTTAGCCTCGGAGCGTTGCTGCTGAGCAACCCGCCCCGGGAATGGAAGCCGCGGGGGTGGGAACCCGACCACAGAAGGGGAGATTTTGCCTCTGAAATGGAATGGAAGAAGATGCTGAACACGCCGCTCTGCTGCATGCTGTGGCTTACCTTCATATTTGGCGCCACATCTGGCCTCATGGCAATCGGTCAGTGGAAACCGCTCATGGGGGCAATCCTCAAGGGAAAGACCTTTGCACCGGCATGGATGGGTACCATGGGCCGTTTTGTTGAACCGGTAGGAATTTTGGCGATCTTTAATGCGCTGGGCCGTATCTTCTGGGGCAAGATGAGCGACCTCATTGACCGGCCCCGGGCCATGATGATCATGTTCCTGGCACAGGGCATGGCATTCATGCTCCTCGTCAGCATCGAGTCTCATGCTGCCGTGTTCGTCGCCTCAGTGCTGGTGGGGCTCAACTTCGGCGGCACCTTCGCCCTCTTCCCATCGGCAACGGCTGACTACTTCGGAACAAAGAACCTCGGCGTGAACTACGGATGGATCTTTACTGCCTACGGCGTTGCCGGCATACTCGGTCCGGTCGTCGGAGGGGTCCTTTACGATGCCACCGGCGCCTACGTCATGGCATTCGTCTTTGCCGGGATATTGTGCTTTATAGCATCAGGATGCTCCGTCGTGGTCTGGAGTCTCGCGCGAAACCAGTCAGAGCGTCTACCCCAGGCGTTACCGGTTCTCTGCACGGTCCCCCTTGGTACTGCCGATCCTTTTTCAGGATGCACGGCTGATTCAGCCGCTGTTGAGGATAAAGAAATAGGGCCTCTCGTAGAGGCCTGAGCGTTCGTTAGCCGGTATGTGCTGTACTTCGGTAAGCAGTATACAAACTGCTTGATGCCATGACACGCAACATGAGCGTCCCATGAGAAACCCGGGCATACCAGGCAGGTCCCTATTCATTATGTGCTGGGTGACCCTGGAAAACAGGGAAAGGGCATGGTCTTACTGGAAAAAGGCCTGTGACCTGGGTGCCTGTAATGACTGTACCGCCGCAAAAGAAGAGGACGTCTTCCCCTGATAAGACTCCTTGCTATCCCTTCCGAACTTTCTGCCGCTGTCTGTTGAAATAGGAAACAAAATGCATTACTATGTACCTATCGTACGGGTACCCCCGGCTTTCATTCCCTTTTCTGTCGGGTACGCTTTCAATACTGGCAATGAAATAAAGCATACAGCGGAGGTGTCATGGAAGGCAGCAAAAAGTTCATTATCGTTGTTTCGGTAAGCCTGGTGATTGGACTGCTGATCGGTTCAGGGATGCGCGGGGGCAAAAAAGAAAAAAAGATGGAACTGAATGAGATGCTCGAACTGGCAATAGCAGAGTACTCAAAGGTGGTCCGTGAGAATGAAGAGCTGAAAGCGTTGGCAAAAAAGGCCGGTGCCGGCGAGAAAGAGAATAAGGCCCTGGCCACTGAAATCACGTCCCTGAAGGAGGAACTGCGTCAGGTGGCGGATGAAAAAAAGAAGCTTGAGCAGGCTGCAGCCGCTTTTGAGACAGAAGCTTCAGAGCAGCAGGCTCAGGTTGCCACCCTCCAGGCTTCATCAGAAGGGATTCAGAACAGGATTGCCGCCCTTGAGCAGGAAAACCAGTCACTCACAGAGCAGAACCGGAAGCTTCACCAGGACAATGCCGCTGCTCAGGAGGCACTAACCCGGCTGCAGGACCGCCTGTCCAAAACTGAGCCACCCTCTCCTGATAGTGCTGTAGCAGAAGAGGGCGCGGAAAAGGCCCTCACAAAAGAAGAAAAAGAGAGGATATCCGCGCTGGAAGAGGAAAACCAGTCACTGAAGACCCAGATAGAGAATGTCCGCACGGAGAATGTCAATGCCGTCTCGGAAATAGAGAAGCTGAAGACAGAGCTGGCCGTGGTTGAAAAAAAGGCACAGGCAGGGGAAGAACTGCGTGAGCTGAGCACCGATTTGAGAAACAGGGTCGCCGAGCTTGAGCATGAAAACCGTGACCTGAAGGAGCTCGTCGAAAAGATCAACCGTACGCTGGACGTGCAGGAGAAAAACGGCGGGAATTAGTTTGCTGAATTCATAAACAGATGAAAATGCTGTCCCTCATATTCATCGTCCTCTGCATCATCGTCTTTGCCCTGATCATGGTCAACCGGCTGGCAAAAGGGACTTATCTGAAAACGGAGCGCGCTGAAGAAGGGGACGTAGAGGGCCTTTTCACGGTCTTTTTCTACGGCGGTAAAACCCCGAAGCAGGCGGTGATTCTTGACCGGGAAGACGACGGCCGCGACTTTGAGATCTCCGACAGCCCCCATAACTTCACGGCTGTCAGGGGAGTGCCTGCACAAGCGGCACTGAAAGAAGCCGTGGGGTTCATTGACAGCGAGCGGCACAGTATCCGCAGGGTTCTTGACAACACGACCACGATCGGTTACGATGTGAGGCCCCTTTACCCAACCACCCGGTTCGGCGCGCCGGACATCCTTGACATCGACTATCGGCTCCACAAGGGCGCAGTCTTTGTCACCGTCAGGATCAAGAGTTCGGTGAGGCAGACCTATGACCGCGACAGGTACGGCGGGTCTTAGTCCACTTAATTCATACAATCATACCCATTTCTGGAAAGGCTCGCAAATATTTACAGAGAGGAAGAGGCAATCAGACTCGACACCTTCACCTCTTGGACGCTTTCCATTCGTTCAACCCTTCCCTGAAATGCATGAATAACATAGATCAGACCCCGCTCACATCCCCCCGAGAGAGGGCATCGCGCATTCCCTCCACATTCCTCTTCTCGCTGATAGCCTTAATGACCCTTCGGTAGCCCGAGATGTCGCCATAGAGGATGCACCCGCTCAGGATACCATCCCTGATGACGAATTTCTTGTAGATGTAGCGATCGGGGTCTTTCATGACAAGGGAATCATGAACACCGTCAGCGTCGATGTCCCCTGCGGCTGCCAGGTCCACACCCACAACCTTCAGGACGTTGGACATGGTGGTTCCCTCATACAGGGCATCCCCCCCGGCCATGTTGATGCCTGCCACTTCTCCCTGTTTTTCGGCAGCATTCCAGATGCCGTAGAACGTCTCCCGGTGCTCTATGAGGTCACCCGCGGCATAGATCCCCCTCCGTGCCGTCTCCATCCTGTCGTTGACCACGAGGCCCTTGTTCACGGTAAGGCCGATTTTCTGCGCCAGTGAGGCCCGGGGCCTCACTCCGGCGGATATGATGATCATGTCCCCCTCAATCGATGCCCCGTCTTCAAGAATAATCCCCCGGGCCCTGCCCTCACCGGTTATCTCCTTTGTCCTGGCGCCCAGAAAAAAGGAAAAGCCCATGCCTTCCATCTGGGCCTTCAGGATGCCCGCCCCTTCAGGGTCCATCTGCCGCGGAAGCAGGCGGGGAAAAAACTCCACCACGGTCACGTCAAGACCCCTCTTCCTGAGGCTGTTGCCTGCCTCAAGACCGAGCACGCCCCCGCCTATCAGGATCACCTTCTTCCTCTCCTTCCCGTATCGAATGATATCATCGGCATCCTGTATCGTCCTTAAAGTAAATACGCCCTCCTTGTCAGAGCCAGGGACAGGGGGGACGAAGGAAACACCTCCCGTGGCAATGAGCAGCCGGTCATAGCGCAGAACCTCGCCGCCTGACAGAACGACCTCCTTCCGGTCCGGTTCAATTTCCCTCACAGGAGAGTTGAGCGAAAGCCTGATGAGGTTCCGGTCGTACCAGTCCTGCTTCCTGATGATAATGTCCTCTGCCTGTGCCTGGCCGGCAAGGTATTCGATCAGGCGTATCCTGCTGTAAAAGGGCGTCTTCTCATCGGAGAGGATCATGATGTCCCCGCTTCCGTCAATCTTCCTGATCTGCTCCGCGGCCGTGGTCCCTGCCACGCCGTTGCCGATGACGAGATAGTTCATATCCGTTCGTCCTCCTCACATCTGCATTTTTAGTCATACTGATTTCAGTCTACTGGTGTGCCATGAACTCCTGCCTCTTGCCTCTGTTTAAACTGTACCAGCAAACTGACAGAATTGCCAGCGCAGCGCGCCACTTTATTATCACCGGATTCTGCTTCCCGGATTCAGGGCACGCAGTTCCTCACTGCGACTATGCATGTAAGACAGGGCCAGGGCAGCCTCCACTATACGTGCCTGTTCCCCTTTTTTCCCTTGACGAATTTTGTGGGGACATGCTATCGTAAATGTAGAATTTTGGAAGTTTTTGTTGTTTACAAGACCACAGAGATTTTTCGAACTTTGTGGTCTTTTTTAATTACCAGGACCTTCTGAAATTTTAATTTACAGAAAAGGAGGTAGAAGAAATGAGTCAGGGAACCGTGAAATGGTTTAACGACAGCAAAGGCTTTGGCTTTATCACGAGTGAAGACGGAAGTGATGTTTTTGTGCATCACACATCCATCCAGGGCAATGGATATAAATCTCTTGCCGAAGGCGATATGGTCAGCTTTGATACAGAAGATGGCCCCAAAGGCCCCAAGGCAGTCAATGTTGTAAAACTGTAATGAGCTAAAGGCCCCCTCCGGGGGGCCCTTTCATCAAGGAGATCCATGTATAGCAGAAGCAACCAGGCAAGGATGGAAAGAATGCAGGAGAGGGTTGACGCGGGCTTTATGTCTAAACATTACCCGGACGTTGAAAGCATCGTTGTCAGCATGGTATACAATCAGAGGGGTATAGCACGGCCAATACACCGGATTGTTAACTTCGCTCCAGGCAGTTACGCTTTTTTCAAGATTGATTGTTTCAGCAGGGACTGTGATGCTGGCGGGTTCGATTTAACCCATGTTATAAACGGGATGATCAGAAATCACAGGGAGTCTGCAAAAGGTGAGTTGACGTGCGAAAGTGACCAGCCTCCGGTTGATCACTCAGCTATTGAATACGATATTCAGATAAAATTTTCATGAACGAGAAAAAGGTCCATGTTTTTTGGGAAAATCTAATCAGGAAAGGCGATTATGGCAAAACGTTCCGGCATGTACAGCAGCAACAAGCGGAAAAAAGAGCTGAAGCGACAGAAAAAACAGGAAGAGAAAAGACTGAAACGTCAAAAGAGCACAGATAATCCCTCACAAGGGTCCGATGAAGCGGTTTCAATGGATTCTGAACGGGAACCGTCTGAAAACGCGACTCAGTCAACTGATTAACACCCGACCCGATTTCTCGCCCTCTATTGCAGGCTGAGCATCTGACTTCTGATCCGGGAGTGATGCTCATGGCAATATCATTTCATCAGACGCAGATTTGTCAATCGAATGAATCCGCGACAATTCCTGCTTACCGTCAGCTGGAGTACTCCGGGAAGTTAGTGCTAATATCTCCTATATAACGCTGATTATCTTCATCTCCCGCAATTAGGACATTGAAGGGGATCCGCCTCCCATGTGCTCATGGAAGGCGTGGGCAGCCTGGGCACTGTACGGGCCGCGGGAAGGGCGCCTGAAAAAAACCGATTCCCCCGGTGCACCTTGCTGCCGGGTCATTGAATCAAAGGGTTCCTGGGAAGGTATTCGTCAGGGGTTGAGAAAAAACGACGGCTCCTTGACGTGGAGTATTACGGGAAAAGAGGCTCCGGTGCTGCACAGGAATATTGATGGCTGAAGTAAAAAAAGGGCCTGCGCAGCAGGCCCTTGATCAAACACCTATGCAGCCAGCGAAAGCTTATTCAGAGTAGTTGACGACCTCATTTATCTGATCAACAATATAGTTGATAATCCCCTCCAGAGCTTCAGGAAAGTAGTTATTTTCATCTGGTTCAGTGATTTCAATGCTGCTGCCTTCATATGCCGTGCTTGGGGCACTTGCCAAATAGTTGCCTGTGAAAGTTCCCGTCTCCTTGACAGAGAGGCTGAATTCCTGCCCCCGGTATGTTACGGTTCCTCTCCCTTTCACATAGACTTTACCATTCCTGATTTTTCCCCTGGCCACGTCCCCCTTACGTAAGCCTTGGTGATTACGATGTGGAGATAAACACCGGCAGGAACCATCCTTTCAACTTCATCTTCTATGAAGTCTGCAATCTGCTCTTTGTTGTAATATGCAGTGAATGTGGTTTTTTTCTGTTTCCATCTGCCTGAAAGACCGCTCACATCCTGAAAATCTCCTTCAAACCTGCCGCCTGAGTAAAAGCAAAGTATGTCAGTGAAGCGGTCCTTGAATGTTTCTTTTACGTCATCCAGTTTTGCCGTTCCAACAACTATCCCCGTGATGCGCCAGCATCCCTTGATTTTCCTGGCATGAGCACCATCTGCAGACAAAAGGAGAACGAATGCAGAAACAACGAGAATCCACCACAACCTCACTCCTGTTTTCATACGTTGCCCCTCTGCATAAGATTTGTTCGGATGACTCTCCTATTCACAGGATGACCTCTCTTTCCACACTTGCTCCATATCAAAAAAGCCGCATGTGCCTCCTGTTTATCCGTTATTTCTTAATTCTTATCCTTTTTCTGGATCGTTTACAGTTGTTAGACTCATCGCTCTCGCTCACATTATCCCTGTCATCAGCACACACAAGGACATAGTACCTTCCGGGTTTTGTTTTCTCCGGAATAGCAAGCTTTACTTTCCCTGAAGAACTTTCTCCTCCGGCAAGGGCTGAGACGAGGCGTCCTCCCCTGCTTGCTTTCAGACGTTTGTCTTTGCTGTCCCTCGTTTTGTTCTTTGACAGATAATAACGCACAATGGAACTTGACCCTGCATATCCTCCCTCATTTGTTACTCTTTCCTTGATCGTGAACTTGCCGCCGCGCTTCTTCCCTGCAGGGACATTACCGACGTAGGTTACAATCAGGTCCGGATCATCACAGGTAAGGTCCTCGTCTGAAGAACCATCGCAGTCATTGTCCAGTCCGTCGCAGACCTCATCTGCCCCGGGGTATGCTTGCGCATCACTGTCATCGCAATCAGTATCATCCAGCACATACCCCGGCGGAACATCACATGAAAGTACTGTATCGGCTAAATCGCCGTACCCGTCGCCATCGGCATCCTTGTAATAGGTGTTCTTTACACCTTCATCGACCTGTCCGTCACAGTCATTGTCCAGGCCGTCACATATTTCATCTGAAGGGACACACACAATTGTGCACTGAGTATCAGCCACGTCAGTTTTTCCATCGCAGTTATTATCTTTGCCGTCACTGCATGTTGGATCACCAACAGGCCCTTCGGTCGCACCGGGATTCACCGCCCCATCATCGTCATTACAATCAACAGCGCCGCAATTCCCGCCGTCAGGAGAATAACCGTCACCATCGCTATCCGTACATTCAGAATTACAGTCTGAGCAGCCGCAAATTCCGCCTTCATTATTACCGCAGCCTTCAGCGGATCCCGGATTAACAGTGCCGTCACTGTCATCGCAGTCATCGCCGGCTGTTATCTCACATTCCACGGGGGCACAGTTTGCGCCT
>CP070788.1:1552169-1577241 GCA_020346765.1 Nitrospiraceae bacterium | reverse complement strand
TGACCACTTCGACGATCCGGAAGTATTATTGTAAATTTCATAACAGTCCTCACCGCCCAGCCCGTAATGATAGGCATCAATCATGAGCTCCGCATCGCGATCCTTATTGGCATTTTCCGCATGCGCTGTCGATACCATGTAAACAAGGCCGAGCACAACCAGCAATAATGTCTTCATCCTCTTCTCCTCATAGTTTAGAACTCCACCTGATTCACATAAAAAAATCCACCGCAGAGATCAGACAGGCGTCACAGTTTTTTTTCATCTACAGATCTTTGCTCCGCGTCCTGTCGTGATCGATAAGACAAAGTGCATATGACGCACTATCATTGCAAAATTAAACGCTTAATTAAAAACAGTTAAAAAATGACCGCCATTGAGGATAATACTAATATTTTACACTAAATTGTGATATAAAGCACAATTTACTTCTCATAATTTTATTATTAGAAGTATCGATAAGCCACGCTCTGAGTTCTCGTGTAATCCCATGGACCGGTGCTGAACGTGAAACTTCTCGCGGCGGGGTATTCAGCAAAGAATTGTCATAAAATAAAGTAAATAAGATTGTTTCACTTCGCTTTTCTGACGATCTTCATGTACTTTTTTGACGGCCTCAGCAGCTTTACCCCCATGATATCGTAAAAATCGAGGGTCCTTAAGGAACGGACAATCCTGACCGGCACTTCCAGGTTGCTGCTGGCCATAGGAAAGAGCACCTTCAGCTCTGTATCGCAGGATGCGCATTTACCGGACCTGATGCACATGCCGTTTTCCGACATATCGGTGACAATACCGTAGGAGATACCTCCGTCGTGGGGAAACTTGACAGCGAAGCTCGCAGAGACTCGTTCAAAGGCCCTTTTACTCATAGCATACCCCATATCTTCCGATACCGTGGAAATATAACGACAGGACAAATAGCGTCTTCCCTTGCCTGTACAAAAGTGTACCGCATCTTCCAGCACATGTCAAATCCGTCCGGAGCAGTACATTACTTATGCAGGTTTTTGACTAAGCTCAGGTATTCATCGGGGGGATCAATGACTTCCAGGCCCACGCTGTTTGTCATATCTTCGCGGGAACTGTCATAGGACCACTTTACCAGGCAGTTGAGTTTAATGGGATTCCCCTCAGCTGTCTCAAGCCTGAGTTCAACCGGTGCCCCGGGGACAAATACTTTGGGATTCTTCGCAGGGGCAGTGATCATCTGAATCCCCGTATCGGAAATGTTCTCAATAAAAACAGAGCAGTTCCTGCTGCATGAGAGCCGCTCCGCTTTGAGGTTCACTGAAAGTCGTTTTCCCCGTCTTCGTTCCATAACTCGTGCACCCTCCGCATTCATTGAATAAGGAAACAGAAAAGACGAGTTGAGTATAGCAGAGCAAGCGGAAAAATAAAACACGTGATCAGGTCTCCATGGGGGAATTGACAGGGCCCGATCCCAAAGGCTACAATAGCATAATATTTTACGTAAATAGGGGAGGGATAAATGCCTGTTTATGAATACATTTGTTTAAAATGCAAGGAAAAATTCTCTCTGCTTCAGAGCCTTCACCCCGCAGAAAAAAATACCGAATGCCCCCGGTGTTCATCACGGGATGTAAAAAAGGTGATTTCATCTTTCTGCTGCGGGTCAGGCGGAAAGGACAGTCCGTCTGATGTTGCCTCCGCTCCTCGTTTCGGCGGAGGTGGCTGAGGCGTATCATCCTGCTGAACGGTCGTTCAGCATGCCCTATGCGCACAGGTTCCGGGACCCAGGTCCCGGTTAATGGTCTGGTTCATCAAGCCACCGTCTTACTTTCTTCAGTTCGTCCTCAGTAAGCGTCATCCCGGGGATCTTTTCTCTGTCTGCCATCACTGCCATGGCCTTGTCAAACTGGGTCCTGAAGAGACCCACCGTGTCGGCAAAACCCTGCAGGTTCGCTTCAGAAAGGGTAATTGCCGTCTTGATGTTCCGCGCTGCCTCCTGTTGGTTTCCTATCTGCACGTAGGCCGACCCCCGGGCGAAAAAAGCCGCTCCGTTGTCCGGCTTCAGCTCGATGGTTCTGTCAAAGTCCCTGATCGCCCCCTCATAGTCCTTCTGAGACATGAGCGCAGTGCCCCGATAAAAAAAGGCCCGCATGCTCTGGTCATTCATGGTTATGACCCTGCTAAAGTCTTCAACCGCCCTTTCTGTCTGATTTGTCCTTAAGTAGGCCACACCCCGGCTGAGCAGGGCGATCTCCGTATCCCCCCTCATCTCAAGAAACTGTGAAAAAACCTCAATGCTTTCCCTGAGCAGTCCTTCAACAAAAAGCTTCTGCGCTGTCTGAAACAGCTCTCTGGCTTCCAGGCTGCCTCTCCTGTTTTCTGCCCTGGCGTTGTTCATCTCTGCCATCTCCTTACCGCCGTCAATGATAATGCCATGACTGATAAGTCCACTTCCGGCCCTGACCGGATGAAACCGTATAGAGTAAGCATAGGGTCGAACGGTTCCACTCCATATGATTTAAATCATATGCAGGGATATTCCATTCTGACCCACCTCATTCACGTCCAAATCCGTTTCAATGGAAGACACAGAGGGGAGCCTGGTAAGGAATTTCTGAATTTATCGATAAAATGATTTAAGTCAGGAACAGTACCATTGTAGCCGGGCCTGCGGCTTCTTTATAATAGTCAGCAGAGTGAGGAAAAGAATAAGAAGAAGCGAAAAGGGCGCTATGAAAAAGAAAGAGGCGGCAAAAGGGTCACCCGTTGTCTGTTTCAACAGGGACTGCAAACTGAGAAAGCAGAAAGGCTGTAAAGGATTTGAGGCCTGCCCCGGTTTTCAGGGCAACTAGCCCCCCTTATTCATGGCGAACTCCGTTTCTGCAGTTCCAAAGCAGACAGGGAAGGCCGGTGTTTATGACTGCCGGCTCATCCCGGCAGAGAGGCTTTCCCTTTCGCAGGATTGGATGATTCCAAGGCCTGCCATAACAGACTCCACGTCCCTGATCAGAGACGAGTAATCAAACGTGGACATATCTTTTTTCAGGGCCATATGAACAAGCTCGTTCATGGCGTCATAACTGAATTCACGATGTATCAGACCTGCGCGGACGAGCACCTCAAAGATCGTTTTACCGTCATTGAGATTGTCGAAGGCCGTGACAGGCAGACTTTCTCTGTGTCCGGGTAACGAGATATACCACTGGGCAGCAGAATTCAGGGCATTATACAGCTTCAGTATCCCCAGCGATACCCTGCCCGCACGCAGTTTTTCTTTTCCGCTGACGACGTGTCGTTTCGCCCTGATCAGGAATTCATCATCAGGGCAACTCACTGTTTGATCGCTGTATAGAAACTGCATCATGGGTCCGATCTTGACTATACATTGTCAGCCTGTGGAATAGCAAGGGCAGATCATCAGAAGGCTTCCTCTGGTCCGCCTAGCCCCCTCACTTCAGGAGATTTTGATGCATCAGGGTGCAGGCATTGTCTGCGGCCGGCTGTACGGCGTCGTGATATAATTGGCACAATGACTCGTCTTTATATCACTGTATTTTCTGTGTCCTCAGCAGTCCTGATGTTTGAAGTCTCCCTGACGAGGATATTCTCTGTCAGCCTCTGGTATCACTTCGCCTTCATGGTGGTCAGCATTGCCATGCTTGGGATAGGAGGGTCCGGAACACTCCTCGCCATTCTGGCAGTCAGAGCCGGGGATGGTGCGTCGGATGTACGGCATCGTGCCCTTTACCGGTTGTTCTGTGAATCACCTCCTGAGAGGATTGCCCTGCTTGCCGGGCTGTCCCTTTTGACGTCCTATGCCCTCTCAAACCAGATCCCTTTTGATCCGGCACGCTTTTCCTGGGACAGGGCACAGCCCCTTTTTCTGTCCCTTTACTGCATGATCCTCAGCGTCCCCTTTTTTTTCGCTGGCACACTGATCGCACAGGCATTCTTTGCCCACAGCAGCCGTTCAATGTCCATTTACAGCGCAGACCTCCTGGGGGCAGGCACTGGCTCACTTGCCGTCCTTGCTGTCCTGAGTTCGGCAGGACCTGAGTATGCCGTACTGGCCGCCTCGATACTGTGCTTCGTTCCCGGTCTGTTCAGCCAGAACAAGAGGACTGCACTTCTTTCATTGACGATCCTGTGCATCACTTTGCTTCTCGGCTACACACACCCCGGGGCCATTCAGGTCCGCCTTTCTCCTTACAAGAGCCTCTCCCTCGCCCTCAGGTACCCGGGTGCGGAACACCTGAATACCTATTACGGGATGCATTCGCGCATCGACACCTTCCGGAGTCCGGCAGTGCGCTTTGCCCCGGGACTGAGCCTGCGCTATCAGGATGACCTGCCCGGACAGACGGGATTTTCCATTGACGGATCGGAAATCAATGCGATTACCGATGCCCGCGACCCTGACCGCCTGGACTTTCTCCGCTTCATGCCCTCATCAGCCGTGTATGAACTGACCCATGACAGGGGCGATGTACTCATTATAGATTCCGGGGGCGGCCTTCAGGCCCTCATGGCACGCCATTACGGCTTAAAGGGAATCCACATCATTGAGAGCAACCCCATGATACCGGAGATGATCCGCAGGGACTTTAACACATACGCCGGCCGGATCTTTGAGAAAAATACCGGGACAGGCTACGCCCGGAACTACCTGCTCTCCCCGAACCATGGTTCATATGACGTTATTGACATGCCCCTCACAGGCACGTCGGTGAGCGGGCGCCACGGAATCCAGGAAGATTACCGGTACACAGTGGAAGCATTTGAAACATACCTCCACGCTCTTCGCGAAGAAGGCATCTTGAGTATCAGCACCTATCTCATTCCTCCGCCCCGGACTGAACTGCGGATCGTTGCAACGATCATCTCTGCACTTGAGAACCTGAGCGTCCCTGAACCCGCAGCCGGGATCGCGGCCATACGGAGCTGGGACAGTATCACAATCCTGGCTAAAAAGACCCCCTTCAGAACCACTGAAATCAGGCGCATCAGGGATTTTACCGAAGACAGGCGCTTCGACCTTGTCTATTATCCCGGCATGCCGGAAGAAGAATCGAACCAGTACATCAAACTGCCATCGGATGACTACTTCATCTTCTTTAACAAAATATTGAATGATGAAATGAGAGCACCCTTTCTGAGTCATTATCTCTTTGACATCAGGCCTGTTCATGACGCCACCCCCTTTCCTCATTACTATCTCAGGCTTGAAAATAGTAAACAGATTTATGAAATTATGGGTCGTAAGCTGCTGTTTTTCCTTGAAGAAGGATACCTCATTATTATTCTGTTCCTGATTGTGTCAGTCCTGGGAGCACTCCTGATCCTGGTCCCGGTTCTTTTCGGACGCTCTGCCCTGCGGAACAGCATTGGCCGTCCGGCTGCACAGCAGCGCTGCTCCTTCGCGGTATTCAGCTACTTTTCCCTGCTCGGTGCGGGATTCATGCTCGTTGAAGTGTCGCTGATTCAGAAAAGCATCCTGCTTCTTGAAAACCCCTCCCTCTCCGTTGCAGTCGTCCTGACAACGCTCCTCATCAGCTCGGGCATGGGAAGCATGGTGAGTGCACGGTGTGAGGTACTCCGGTCTCCCGCTGTCCTGCTGGCGCTTTCCTTTATGGCGGCCCTGTTCAGCATAGTTCAGCCTGCCCTCTTTTCTCTTCTTCTTCCCCGGGAGCTAATACTACGGTCAGCTGCCATGGCGGCCCTTGTGGTGCCGCTGGGGTTTCTCATGGGTATCCCTTTCCCATTGGGGATCTCGGTCCTCGGCGCAGGGCACCGGACAGCCATCCCATGGGCCTGGGCCATCAACGGCTGTGTTTCCGTGCTCGCCCCTGTTCTGACAATCATGGTCGCGCTGTCTGCTGGATTTACGTCGGCAGCCATACTCGGCTGCCTCGCCTACGCGTCCGCCTGCCCTTTCCTGTATATCATGATAAAGCGGTCATCTTTTTCCGCGAAACTCTCTACATGATATCCATGACTGACCACATCCAGCGTTCAGCTTGCACCTCATTGAAAAGCTGTCATCCTGAGCCCTTCGATTTGTGTCATCCTGAGCGTTCGACTGAGCTCACGCCGAAGGCTTGTCGAAGGATGACACTACTCAGGGCAAGCTCTGTCAAAGGGTGAACAGCCAGCCATGGTTCGACAAGCTCACCATGACAAATATGCCACTCTTATCGCTGGATGTGGGATTGATTCAAGTAATCGGTCTTCAAACCGATAATAGATAAGGAATCTGGCAGGCGAAAGAAGAAAACAGTGTCCAGTACGATTTTGCTCGTAGACGACGAAGAACGAGAGCTCAACTCTCTTGACGGACTCTTTGCCGATATCGGCATGAACATCCTCCGTTCCTCCTGTGCATCCGATGCCCTTGGGCTTGTGAAACAGGAGGAGATCGCCGTCATCATATCGGACAACAAGATGCCGGAGATGACAGGGCTTGAGCTCCTTGCCCGGGTGCGTGCTATTTCCCCGGACACGCTGAGAATACTCCTCACAAGCCACGCAGACCTGCTCAATGCCATTGACGCGATTAACAGAGGCTCTGTCTTTCGCTTTATCGTGAAGCCCTGGAACAAGAAGGCACTGAGGAATATTGTCCAGGATGCAGTGGGCCGGTACCAGCTTATCAGGAACCTGAAAAAGGAGGATGAAGAGACCATCCTCGCCGCTGCCCAGGAGATTGAGCTGAAAGACCCCCTCACTGCGGGGCACTGCGAGCGGGTCGCCCAATTCGCCATAACTATGGGCAATGCGCTTCGATTCAGCCCGGGACACATGAAGGACCTGAAAAAAGGAAGCTGGCTCCACGACTGCGGCAAGATTTCCATATCAAAAAAAGTGCTCAACAAGACAGGCAAACTGACAGACCATGAATACGACCTGATCAAGAACCATCCCCGGTGGGGAGCCGACCTGGCATGCCAGGCAGGACTTCCCCCTTCGGTCATAAACATCATCCTCCGCCATCACGAGCGGTTTGATGGAAGCGGATATCCTTCTGGTCTGGAGGGAAACAATATCCCCCTTGAGGCGCGTATCGTCACGATCGCTGACGTCTTTGACGCCCTCACAACAGACCGCCCCTATCGGGCCAGGTTTGATGACGGCAAGGCGGTAGAAATCATGCGCATGATGCAGGGCAGTGTCTTTGATCCGGAACTGCTCGAACTTTTTCTCCAGCAGTGCCTGAATAAATAAAAGCGTAAGGCCTTCCCGACCGCTGAACAGCGGACTCTCCTTGACGTCATTTAACATGCCGCAGTACAATTGTTAACGCACTGAAAACGCCTGTGCTACTGAAGGAGAGAAAGGTGGCCCTTGACCTGAGAAGCTGGAAAAGAGACTGGACGCTCATGAGCGTCTTCTTCAACGGCGAAGAGATCGCGTCCATCACCGAGCGGCTGAAAAACCTGGATGTGGGCACGCTCGCCTTCTGTTCCTACGAGAACCGCTTTGCCAGGAGCGGCGGACTTGCCGCGGTCACCACAAGGATACTGCCCTACCTGAAGGAAGCGAACAGGATCCCCCGGGTTGTCCTGGTTACCCCCTTTCACTCGGAGATAATCAGTGAAAGCTCACTGAAAAATACGGGGGTGTCCTTCCCTGTTTCTGTAAACAGCAGGACCGTCGTTGTTGAGGTCCATGAATACACGTGGGACTACCGGCAGCCTTCCAAAGGCTCCCTGAAGGAATACTATCTGAAGGCCGGCGGTTTTTTTAATGCCCGGAACACACTGGGCGATCCCTATACCCATGATCCCGATGACCCGGTCCGGAATGCTGCACTTCAAAACGAAAACGCCCTGTTTTTCTGCAAGGCCGTGCCTCTGGCCCTCAGCGCTCTCGGCATCCGGAAGGACATTGTCTTTCACCTCCAGGAATGGCAGACCTCCCTCGTTGCGCTCACCGCGAAGGAGGCCATGCTGTCAGGCACCCTCCATTCCTGCGGCACTGTTCAGACCATGCACAATTCCTATGATTCCCCGGTCACCAGAGCAGAGCTCTCACGCCTTGTTGACGGCCCGAGGAAACAGAAAATCCTGGGACTCCCCGATAATGGTCTCTCGGCTTACCGGATTGCGCTCCAGCTGGTAGACGGGCCCATCACCACGGTGAGCGAACAATTCGCCAAGGAACTGACATCAGACATCATACAGGCCGAGCATTATGCGCCCCATCTTCAGAGGATCATGAGCGCCAGCGGGGTTCTGGGCGTCAACAACGGCATGTTCGTTGACCTGGACCCCACTTATACCCGGGGAGAACATTCCACCATAGACGAGGTGAAGGCGATCAAGCTCAAAAACCGCAAGGCCCTCCTGAGAATTCTCAGCTCCTACAGGCCGCGGGAGCGGTTCGGCGACCTCACCTATGGGGGACGCACCATTTCCAGGCTCCCTGACACTATTCCAATTGTCGTCATGAGCGGACGTCTCGACCCTATCCAGAAAGGATTTTTTGTCTTTCTCAGGGCGCTTGAGACCTTTGCCACCGATGAGATAAAGGCCGTTGTGACCCCCCTCCCCGTGAACCCCGATGACCTTGATTATTTTTACGAGGTCGCATGCAAATGCAAGGGCAATCTCACGGTATTCCCGGTGCGAATGAGAAAGGGATTCCGCGAACTCCAGACCGGCGCCACCTTTGGAATCATGCCATCCATCTATGAGCCATTTGGTGCTGCCGTGGAGTACATGGCCAGCGGCACGGTCAACATAGCCAGGGCTACGGGGGGCCTGGTAGACCAGATTGACAGCTCCTGCGGTTTTCTCTTCAGGGAAGACGCTGTCTTTTATACGCCCGAGCACATGCATGATTATGTAGACACCTCCCATATTATCCAGGTACGAAAGACTAATCCCTGGGCGCAGAGTATGGCCGACAGCCTTTCCCAGGCACTGCGGAGGGCTTCGGGCATGTATCAGAACAATCCTGCTGAATACCACCGGATGATTCTGAACGGGTTCAGGAAGGTAAAGCAGTTCACCTGGGAAGAGAGCGCCAGAACATATTATCAGATTTACACAATGATCAAGTCCTCATAATTTCGTTTTTCCGGAAATCATCCACGCTTAGAAAAAAAATAATAGTATTAATTACAATGCCTTATACCATAGCCCTAAATAAGTGCTTGACATAATATTGGATATAGTTTAATTTTATACTATGACTATTATTAGTCTTTAACCATAATTATACGAGGTCTTTTTTTTATATGGTTGATCACAGCAGGGGCACCAGGCGGGAGAGAAAGAAAGAAGAAACCCGTCAGAAGATTATGAAGATCGCCATGTATTTTTTCCGGAAGCAGGGCTTTGAATCCACAACTATGGACCAGATCGCAGAGGAAGTGGACATATCCAAGGCAACGCTCTACAACTACTTTCCTGTCAAGGAGGCGATAATAAGCGAACACTGGAACAGCAGTGTGAGGGAATTAAAACTCCAGATTCTGGAACTGATTCAGCTCCTGCCCGACACAAAGTCCCGGGTCCAGAAAACCTTTACCAAGGCAGCCTATGAACTGTTCAAGTCAAAAGAAGACATCTATACCATTTACCTGAATTACCTGCTGAGAAACCTGAATAACCCTTCGTCCCGCGACAGCCGGCAGAGCGGTTTTGAGGACATTTTCTCCATGATCGTCAAACTGGGCCAGCAGTCAGGCGACCTCAGGAAAGACATGCCTGTTGAACTTCTCGTCAAAGTTCTTGAGGTGATGTTCCTCACTGCATGCATTAACTGGCTTTCAGATCCCAAGCTTTTCCCCCTGGAAAAGACGCTTGCGCAGACCGTATCCCTCATTATTGAAGGGGCAGGTATGACGCCCCGCAGAGGCAGGAGCAAGAGCGAGTCCAGGGATTTCGATCAGGGCTCTCTGCTGTAATACGTCATATACCGCAGCCCCCTTCCGGGTCCTGAGTCCTTATTGTGATCCTTCATGCCGGGAAAAAGAGAATGAGGCAGAAAATATCTTTCAAATTGGACATTTTGGAAGCAAATTGTTATCATACCGATGGCCGTACCCTGATCGAATGGCCAGTGCAGTCTGTGAATTATGGCGCATGAGTTCAGATATGCCTTTTACCTTTAATAATGAATGATGATACAGCGACAGGACCACATAAAAAAAATCGAGCAGAAGAAAAAGAACAAGCAGGACGCCGGGCTTGTTTCGGAACGCTATCCTGCCGTTGATGGCATGGTCATTCACATGACCTACCTTCACAAGGCAGAAAACCCCGTGCTTATGGAGCGGACAGTCAATGTCTTTCCCAGCAGCTATGCCTATTTCAATATGGAATGCATGACAAAGGGGTGTGAAGGCGGCGGATTCGACCTCTCGCCGATCATTGCCAGGAATGTCAAGCAGCAGAAAAAATCCGTAAAAGGCTCCATGGTCTGCAAGGGCAAAAGTGAAGACAGGTCAGCAGATCATGCGAGCATTTCCTACGAAATCAGTATCAAGTACGCAAGGAAAAAGCCGAAACGGTCAAAGAAATAATCACCCCCTCCCGGGCACGCCATTCTCTTTTTTTATTCGATCCCTGTGACTTCAAAAAAGGCGGGGTTCTATCTTCTTCCCCAGCGTTTGTCCGCTCCCTTTCCCTTTCCGAATCCTCCCCTGCCTCTGTCTGACCCGTGGCCGCCCCTACCGGGCCCGAAATCCCTCTGTTCCCTCTTCTGCTGGGGGCGTGCCTCGCTTACGACAATGGTCCGGTCCATAAAGGAGGACCCGTTCAGGTCGGCGACGGCCTTTTCAGCGTCTTCTTCCGAGGACATTTCCACGAAACCAAACCCCTTTGACTGACCTGTGTGGGAGTCGGTAATAATCTTGGCTGATTCCACGGCACCGATTCTTGAGAACAGCTCTCTCAGGTCATCTTCCGTTGCCTGATAGGAGATGCTTCCTACGAACAGTTTCTTTCCCATGTTGTTCCTCTTTCTGAAGTGGAAAGCCCTCAGAGACCCTTCCACCTTCTGTTGCTGCCTGCTGTCTCACAACAGGAGCGTAACGGAGCAGCCCCGATGGCTTCTCCTGTGTTATTGTTTCTGAGCCTTCCCTGTCATTGGCACAAAGGCCACACTTCCCATCTGCACCACATCGGGCCCGTCTGCAGTTTTTTCCACAAGGGTCAGCGTCTGGTAATAGAGAGTGCTTCCCAGCGGTATTATGAGCCGCCCTCCTGTCTTCAGCTGTTTCAGAAGAGGCGGAGGGATATGATTTGCCGATGCTGTAACAATAATAGCGTCAAAGGGGGCGTACTCCTCCCATCCATAATAGCCGTCTCCATACTTTATCATTATATTTTTATAGCCCAGATGCGAAAGGAGTCCCGATGCCCTGTCTTTAAGGCCTTCCCGAATTTCAATTGAGTACACCTCACGGGCAATCTCCGCAAGGACCGCCGCCTGGTATCCTGACCCGGTACCGATTTCAAGGACCCGGTCCGAGGCCTTCAGGTTCAGCAACTCTGTCATCCAGGCAACCACGTAAGGCTGCGATATGGTCTGGCCTTCACCGATTGGGAGGGGATGGTCTCTATAGGCCCTGCTGCGCAGCGCCTCGCTTACAAAGAGGTGGCGGGGGATCTTCTTCATGGCCTCAAGAACACGGCGGTCTCTGACTCCACGACCTTCTATCTGATCCCTGACCATTCTCAGCCTCAGCGCTGCAGTTTCACCATTTTCCGTCGATAACCCTTCTCCGGTATCAGCATCCCGGAACAGGCCTCCCATGGACAGCATGGAAAGGGATAAGAGGACGATCATGGCCCTGAACATGGTCCTGGGTTCGGGTGAGACAATGTCGTGGTTTCTGGTTTCACCGGATTTCAGATGCTGCCGTGCGGAAGGTTCCCTTCGGTTTAGTCCCCATATTCACGTTTCAAATCTTTCCTCCACTATATCACGTTACTGGAGTTCAGACAAGAGGCTTTTTATATTTCTGCTTATCCCGCCCGACAGGACCGCCGACAGAATCGCAGCGGCATCGGCACCGGCATCCAGGACCTCCCTGATATTTGCCCTGCTTATCCCGCCGATGGCAACGACAGGAATGGTAACAATTCTCCGGACCTCCTGCAGTGCCCTGATTCCCCTGGGCCTGCCCGCATCCTTGGTTTCCGTTCGATAGAGGGGACCAAAGCCAATGTAATCAGCACCGCCCTGCTCTGCTCTGGCCGCCTGAGAGGCGCTGTGCGTAGACAGGCCTATGATTTTCCTGTCTCCCATAATGCTCCTTGCCTCTGCAAGAGGCAGGTCTTCCTGCCCGAGATGGACACCGTCCGCATCAACAGCAAGGGCGATGTCCACATGGTCATTGATAATAAGCGTGACACCATGCTCCCGGGTGATCTTCCGTACTGCCGCTGCCTCCCGGTACAGCTCCCGCCGGCAAAGGCACTTGTCCCGGATCTGAATGGTGCCGATCCCCGCAGCGATTGCCCGTCGGGCAATCGTCCTGTGGGACAGTCCTGCTATCGCCGTGTCTGTAATCAGATAAAGGGGTGTTTTCCATCTGATGATCTTTCTGATGCGTGCTGGCCGGTCCATACTATGCGATCCCGGGCGATCCGCCTGATGAGCGTGCGCGGAAGCCTGCGCCTTTGATTATCCGGAGCCCTTCTTTGCCGGGATCTTCTTTTCCAGGAAGCAGGTATTAATGTTTCCCCTGATAAAATCCTGATCATCAAGTAATTTCTGGAAGAAGGGGATCGTTGATTTAATGCCCTCAACAACAAACTCCCTGAGCGCCCTCTTCATACGGGTAATCGCCTCGCTCCGGTCTTTCCCATGGACAATAACCTTTGCGACAAGGGAGTCGTAATGGGCGGGTACTGTCCACCCGGTAAAAGCCGCTGTATCCGTTCTGACCCCGTACCCGCCGGGCGGAATAAAGAGGGTTACCTTTCCCGGGGAGGGGATAAACCTCTCCGGGTCTTCTGCATTGATCCTGCACTCGATGCTGTGGCCCGAGAACTTGACATCCTGCTGTCTCAGCGACAGGGGATGTCCCGCGGCAAGCTTGACCTGCTCTTTGATGATATCAATTCCGGTAATCATCTCCGTCACCGGGTGCTCCACCTGTATTCTCGTGTTGATCTCCATGAAGTAGAGCTGCCCGTCCCGGTCAAGAATAAATTCCATGGTACCGGCATTCCTGTATTTGAATGCCTTGGCCGCCCGTATGGCCAGTTCGCCTATTTTCTTTCTGAAGCCCTTGTCAGCAAATGTAAAGGGTGCCTCTTCAAGGAGTTTCTGATGCCTCCTCTGGATGGAGCATTCCCGCTCTCCCAGGTGGATAATATTCCCTTTGTTGTCGGCAAGGATCTGGACCTCGATATGTCTCATGTCGGGAATGTACTTTTCGATGTAGAGGTCGCCGTTGCCGAATGCGGCGAAGGCCTCCTTCTGCGCCGTATGATACATCTTGCCCAGTTCCAGTTCGCCGTCCACGATCCTCATCCCCTTGCCGCCTCCCCCGGCAGAGGCCTTGAAGATGACGGGAAACCCGATTTTCCTCGATACATTCAGTGCATCTTCTTCGCTCATGACCGGCTTGTCGCTGCCGGGGACAACAGGTATCCCCTTCTTTTTCATGATCTGGCGGGCGCGCGACTTGTCCCCCCCGACCCGGATATTTTCAGCAGACGGTCCGATAAAGGAAATATTCGATGCAGTACAGGCTTCGACAAAGTGGGGATTCTCCGCAAGGAATCCGTATCCAGGGTGTATGGCCTCGGCATCGGTGATCTCTGCCGCGCTGATGATTGAGGGTATGTTGAGATAGCTCTGAGCTGCAGGCGCAGGGCCGATGCAGATCGCCTCATCAGCCATCCTGACGGCAAGCGTGCTCCTGTCCACATCAGAATACACTATGGCGGTCTCGATTCCCAGTTCCTGGCATGCACGGATAATACGGATCGCAATTTCGCCCCTGTTGGCAATAAGGATTTTTTTGAATAACTTCATGACGCCGGCTCTACGAGGAACAGGGCCTCGCCGTATTCCACGGCATGGCCGTTTTCTATGAGGATTCGGGCAATCGTGCCGTTGGCGTCACTCTCTATTTCGTTCATGAGTTTCATTGCCTCAACAATGCAGAGGACCTGTCCTTTCCTGACAGAACTCCCCACTTCCACGAAGGGTGGTGATTCCGGCGATGGGGCACGGTGAAAGATGCCGACAATCGGAGACGTTATCGTTATGAGCTTGCGGTCTTCAGATATTTCTCTGACAGCCTCCGTCTTCTCCGGGGCAGCGGGCCGTGTATGCTGCAGTGCCTCCGACTGAGGTCCCGGGAGTTTCTCTCTCCTGATCCTGACTTTGGAGTCTTCCCGTTCAATCCTCAGCTCTGTGATGTCTGTCTGCTGCAAAAATTCTATCAGCTTCCTGATTTCATCAAATTCCATGGCACTCCCCGTTATCTGTTCTGGTTACCTGCTCCCCGTATCCATACTCCGGTGCTATTTTACCCTCTCGATATATTCAGACGTTCTCGTGTCAACTCTGATAAGGTCCCCTTCATTCAGATGGAAGGGGACCTTTACGGTTACTCCCGATTCAAGGACCGCGGGCTTGCTTCCGCCGCTTGCAGTATCGCCCTTAAATCCTGGGTCTGTCTTGACGATTGCCAGCTCCACGAACATGGGTACCTCTACCGCTATGGGAGCGCCGCTGTAAAACATCATTTTGACTCCCATATTTTCCTTCAGAAATTTCCGGGCGTCGCCAAGCTGCTCCTCGTTCAGCGGAATCTGCTCATAGGTTTCATTGTCCATGAAGTGGTAGTGTTCGCCGTCACTATAAAGGTACTGCATTGACTTTTCCTCAAGGTTGGGCGATTCAAATTTTTCACCTCCCTTGAAGGAATCATCAAAAATGCTTCCCGTGATCAGGTTCTTCAGTTTTGCCCTGATGATAGCACCGCCCCTGCCCATTTTGTGGTGCTGGTAATCAATTATTTCATGGGGTGCGCCCTTGTACTCGATCTTTGCGCCTTTGCGGAACTCACTCGTGGATATCATCTATTACACCTCAATTATTTTCAGTTTCCTGGACAGGGATGTGAGGAGCCTGGCGCCGTTTTTCCGGGCAACGACCATGTCCTCTATCCTCACGCCCCCGAACCCCGGGATGTATATCCCCGGTTCAACGGTAAATACCATGTTCTCCCTGATTACTTCCCTGCTACGCCATGATACTACAGGCTTTTCATGAACTGCAAGACCAACGCCGTGCCCTGTGCCGTGACCAAAATATTCGTCGTAGCCCGCATCCCTGATATATTTCCGGGCGGCGCCGTCCACGTCAGAGGCCTTTGCTCCTGCCCGGACTTTTTCTATTGCCCTCCCCTGGGCTTCAAGGACATGGTCATAAATCTCTCTCTGCCTGGCAATGTCCTTCCCCCTGAGCAGCACAGTCCGCGTCATATCCGAGAAATATCCGTCGCACTCTCCTCCCCAGTCAAAGATCACCAGGTCTCCCTCCCTGAGTTTCCTGCCGGTGGGCCTCGCGTGGGGCAGCGCTGCTGTCGGGCCAGATGCTACTATAACCTCAAAAGGCAGCTTTTTGCAACCGCAATGTTTAAGTAACTCCTCAAATTTTAAAGCAAGTTTCTGCTCCGTCGTGCCCCTTCTGATAGCAGGGATCAGCTTCCTGAAGGCCGTCTCAGCCCTGCGGACCGAAGTTGCGATACTGGCCAGTTCAGCCGGTGTTTTGATAATGCGAAGGGACTGGACAATGTTGGGAAGCGGTTTAATCCTGATGCCCTGCTTGCCAAGCCTGCCGTAAAATTCCACGGTGATGTTATGGCCCTCTACGCCCAGGCGCCTTATGCCGAATGCCCGGCATATGGCACTGATCTCCCTGCTCCTCTCGGTGTGCTCAATCTTGATGGTGAATCCCCTCACTTCCTGCCCGGACTGTTCCTGGTACCGGAAGTCCGTAACAAAAAGGGCATGCCGGGTCGTGATAACGGCAAATCCCGACGAACCCGTAAATCCCGTAAGGTATCTCAGATTCGTGAGATCGGTGATGAGGATTCCATCGACGCGGAGCGTGCGAAGATGCCTTCTAAGAAGTGCCTTTTTCTGCATGTGTCGCCACTGATACGGCAGCCCTCAGACCAAGGCCGTAGCTGTCCGGCCCAAAGCCTGATATCTGGCCGTGGGCGACCGGCGCAATAAGAGATTTGTGCCGAAACTCCTCCCGACGGTAGATGTTTGAGAGGTGAACTTCAATTGCCGGAATGTTAACGGCAGCGATGGCGTCCCTGATGGCAACGCTGGTATGGGTATAGGCAGCGGGATTGATAACGATGGCAGCATAGCCCCGGGCATTCTGGATCATGTCCACAATTTCGCCCTCATGGTTGGACTGCCGGATGTCCACTTCAACGTCCAGTTCTCCGGCCAGTGACCGGAGGGACGCGCTTATGTCGTCCAGGGTCTTCGTCCCATAGATATCAGCCTCCCGTGTCCCGAGGAGGTTGAGGTTCGGTCCGTTGATGATGAGTATTTTCATTTTCCCTTCCTCTTCATCTCATTAATCCTGTCCAGAATAATATCCGCCACATCGGCCTTCTGCATCAGGGGATAGTCCGTAACCCGCCCGCCCCTGTCGATCATGGTCACCTGGTTCGTGTCCACGTCGAACCCTGCTCCTTCCCTCGATATATCATTGAGCACAATGAGGTCACAGTTTTTTTCCTTCAGTTTCTGTTTTGCGCTCGCCAGGCCCCTCCCTGACTCAGCCGCAAATCCAACAAGCACCCTTTTCCCCCTGCTCCTGCCTATCCCCTTCAGTATATCAGGAGTTTTCTTTAATTTAATTGAAGTAGCATCTTTTTTCTTAAGTTTTACCTGAGCTGTTTCTGCAGGAGCGTAGTCAGACACCGCCGCTGCCATGACAACGGCCGTGGACCGGTTCAGGCAGCGCTGCACCGCCTTCTGCATTTCCATGGCCGTGGTGACCGGCACAAAAGTAACGCCGGCAGGAGGCCTCAGTGCTGATGGGCCGCTTATGAGCGTGACACGGGCCCCCCTCCTGCATGCAGCGCGTGCAAGGGAGTACCCCATTTTCCCTGATGAGCGGTTTGATATGAACCGGACGGGGTCGATGGACTCTCTCGTGGGTCCGGCGGTAATAAGGATATTCTGGTCAGCCAGGTCCCTCGAAGCCAGGGTTGTCAGCGCAGCATCGACAATATCGGGAATATCGGCCATTCTGCCCTCCCCCTCTTCGCCGCAGGCAAGGCTTCCCGTCTCCGGCCCGACAAAGGTGACGCCTGCCTTTTCCATGGCCACGATGTTTTTCTGTACAGTGGGATGGCGGTACATTCTGCTGTTCATGGCAGGAGCAATCAGTGCAGGCCCTTCATAGGCAAGCCAGAGAGTGCTGAGCAGGTTGTCAGCGATACCGCAAGAGATTTTGTTGATCGTGTTGGCCGTTGCGGGAGCTATGACAAACAGGTGTGATTCTTTGGCAAGGGTTATATGGGTGAAAGGATCGGCAAACAGGTCCGTTCCCACCGGGTTGCCCGATATCGTTTCGAACAGGTAGGGGGTAACGAAACGGCAGGCAGACTCTGTCATTACTACCCGCACGCCTGCACCCTCGTCGATTAGCCTCCGGACAAGGTCTACGGCCCTGTATGCCGCGATGCTCCCTGTGACACCCAGAAGGATATTCCTTTTTTCCAGCACGCGGTTCAGCTGTCTCCGAATATATCCTCAATGGTCTTCTTCTGTTCTGTCTCGCCTTTCTCACTGAGATAGATTTTCAGATCCTTTTCGAGCTCCGTCATGTCCTCGGGCATGGTTTCCTTCTGCTGGGCCTCGTCCATCATTCTCTTGTGAGAAAGTTTCTTTGCTTCCTCGTTCGCCTTGACAGCCGCTTCGCCGGTAAGGATGTTCACCGCTCCCCTGGCGACTTCCTCAATGGCAAGGGTCGTAATTTTCTGGGCCTTCGACGCTATCTTGGGCAGTGCTCCCTGGGACAGGGACTTTGCCCTTCTCACGGATGCCACCACAAGCCGGTACGTCCCGTCAATCTTTTTCCTTTCAAACTCGATGGGCAGTGATATTATTTCCATTGCACCTCCTCTGTTATTTCCTCATGTTAAACGACGTTCTCACCCATGATTCACTGATCATGGATGCCCTTAGCCTCATTGACAGGACCACGCTTTCCAGGTCCCGGAATGCCCTGTCCAGGCTGTCATTGATGATGACATAATCGTAATCCTTATAGTATGCAATTTCAGCTTTCGCATTATCAAGGCGCTCGGCAATCACATCCCTAAGATCTGTCCCGCGGCCGAGGAGCCTCTCTTTAAGCACCTTCAGCGACGGCGGAAGGATAAAAATGAAAACGGCATTTTCATAGTTTTTCCTGATTTGCAGCGCACCGCGGATGTCAATATCCAGCAGAATATCATGGCCTGCCCCGGTCAGCTGTCTGAGCCTCTTGACGGACGTACCGTAATGATTGCCATGAACCACGGCCCACTCGGCAAACTCCCCGCGTTCAATCATCTTTATAAACAGCGGCTTAGTGACGAAGGTGTAGTCAATGTTGTTTCTTTCTCCCTTCCTCGGCTGCCGGGTCGTATAGGATACGGAAAGCCTGAGGCGTTTGTCCTTTTTAAGGAGTTTCCGGCAGAGCGTGGTCTTGCCTGCCCCGGAAGGAGCCGACACCACAAAGAGCGTCCCCGCAAGAACCTCCCTTCCCTTCCTGTCATTCTTTGTCGCTGCCACGGTCCTGTTCCGGCGAGAATCGCTGCGTGATCGTTTCAACCTGAAGGGCTGACAGGATGATATGGTCGCTGTCGGTAATGATAATAGCCCGTGTCTTGCGTCCCTGGGTAGCGTCGATGAGCTTCCCCCGTTCCCCGGCCTCCTCCCGAAGCCGCTTCATGGGCGAAGAGCCCGGCGCCACGACAGCTATCACCCGGGCCGCTGATACAACGTTGCCGAATCCCACGTTGATGAGAACCAGTCCGGTCCCTGTCCTTTTCATCTTCCTGCCGCCCCGTACATGATCACAGCCTATTGCAGGTTCTGCACCTGTTCCCTGATTTTTTCAAGTTCGTGTTTGACTTCAACAACCTTACCCGCGATATCGTAGCTCTGCACCTTTGATCCGATCGTATTGATTTCCCTCCGCAGCTCCTGGATGATGAAATCAAGTTTCTTTCCGATGGCGTTTCCCGTCTCAAGCACCTGGCTGAAATGCTTCAGATGGCTCTTCATTCTCACCACTTCTTCGGTAATGTCAGTCCGTTCAACGAGGATGGCCGTCTCCTGGACCAGTCGAGTCTCATCTATTCCTGCGCTGCCAAGCAGTTCCTTAAGGCTCTGCAGCAGCCTGTCCCTGGCAGAGGCGATAAAATCCGCCCTCCTGCCTTCGATCCCCGCGACATGGCCCTGGATGAGCCCTATTCTTTCCTCCATGTCATGAACGAGGTTTTTCGCTTCCGCCTGTCTGCTCAGTTCCAGTTCATCGAGCGCACTGTCAAGGGCTTCATAGAGCCCGCTCACGTCCGCATCCGGTTCGTCGAGGATAAAGATCTCCCGCTGCGCCGCCAGAATGTCAATGCCCACATCGCCGTTCAGGGAAAGCTCCCCCTTCAAATCCATAAGCGCCCGGTAGTATTCCCGGGCCAGGAGCCTGTTCACGGAAAGCTTAACCGTTTCCGCCTCTCTCCTCGGGATAAATACGTCAATGCGGCCCCTCTGAAACCGCGTCTTTACCCTCTTTTTTATTTCCGGTTCGCAGGAAAAGAGGTAGGAGGGGATATTGACATGAATATCCATGTTCTTGTGATTTGAGGAACGGACCTCAACCCTGAAATTCCCGGATGTGCCTGTCCCGTATCCTGTCATTGACTGGGCCATTGTCATCCAATCCATTCTGCTCCCGGCTCATCTGATATGATACACCTGCCTGCCAGGAAGAACATAACACTATATAATACCTGAGAAAAGAAGTCAAACGGATGACCTGACGGGTGCCGGTGCAGAGGGTTTCTGACTGAGTTCAGCAACTCTGCATGACAATAAAGAATAAACAGGTGCGGGGGCCAGCCGTACTAATTTACGAGGGCTTCCACGTCGCTTTCCACAAAGACGGGGCTGCTGTTTTCAAGCACGACACTTACTTTCTTCACGTCCTTGAACCTGCCTTTGAGGATTTCCTCTGACAGGGGGTCCTCGATATGTCTCTGTATTGCCCTCCTCATGGGCCGCGCGCCATAGGAGGCCTGGTAATTTTTTTCGATCAGCCAGTCTACAACCTCTGGCGAAAGCTCGATGGCAAGGTCCTGGTCGAGGAGCTGCCTGTTGAGCTCCATGACGAGGAGATTCACGATGCTCACCAGGTGTTCCTTCTCAAGCTGGTGGAAGACCACGATTTCGTCAATACGGTTCAGGAACTCAGGGTTGAACTTGATTCTCAGTTCACTCAGGACAGCGTCCTTGATCTTCCTGTAGTTGTTGCTCAAGGATGGCTTCTGAAATCCCAGGGGGGTGGCATTTTCAATGAATTTTGTCCCCACGTTGGAAGTCATGATGATCACCGTGTTCTTGAAATCGACTTTCCGTCCCACGTTGTCCGTTATCACACCCTCATCGAGAACCTGCAGCAAGAGATTGAATACATCGGGATGGGCCTTCTCGATTTCGTCAAAGAGCACGACCGAATAGGGCCTTCTGCGCACGGTCTCCGTGAGCTGACCGCCTTCCTCATACCCCACGTATCCGGGCGGGGCGCCGGTTAGCCGCGACACATTAAACCGTTCCATATACTCAGACATATCGATCTTTATAAGGGCGTTTTCATCATTAAAGAGGAATTCCGTAAGCGCCTTAGCAAGCTCTGTCTTACCCACCCCCGTTGGTCCCAGAAAGAAAAAGGAACCGATAGGTCTCTTCCGTGCTTTCAGGCCCGCGCGGGAACGCCGGATTGCCCGGGCAATGACCTTTACCGCCTCATCCTGGGCAACAATACGCCTGTGCAGCTCCTCTTCCATGCGCAGGAGCTTTTCCGACTCCTTTTCTTCAAGCTTGGAAAGAGGAATGCCCGTGATCCTGGCAACTGTATACGCAACGTCGTCCTCAACCACAAGGGGGGTCTCTTTCTGCTGGTTTTCACGCCACTTCTTGCTGAGGTTCTCGTAAAGCTTCCGTATCCGGTCCTCCTCGCTCTTCACTGAAGCACCTTTTTCAAAGTCATGGAGTTTGACGTAGAGGTTCTTCTCCTTGCCCAGTCGCTTGAGCTCCTTTTCAAGCTCACGAAGCTCAGGGGGCATAGTATACCGTTTGAGCTTGATGCGGGCCCCCGTTTCGTCCATCACGTCTATTGCCTTGTCCGGCAGATAGCGCTCAGTGATATACCGGTCTGACAGCGTAACACAGGCCTTTATCGCCTCGGGGCTGACTTTGACCTTGTGATGCAGTTCGTAACGCGTCTTGAGGCCTTCAAGAATATTTACGCTCTCATCTGCGGACGGCGGCTGCAAGTGAACAGGCTGGAAGCGCCGCTCAAAGGCGCCATCCTTTTCGATGTATTTCCTGAACTCATCGGGGGTAGTAGCGCCGATGCACTGGATCTCCCCCCGCGAAAGCGCCGGCTTCAGCATGTTTGATGCATCGATCGATCCTTCGGCCGCGCCGGCCCCGACGAGGGTATGCAGCTCATCAATAAATAGAATGACATTGTCGGACTGGACAATCTCCTTCATGACCAGTTTGAGCCGCTCCTCAAACTGCCCTCGGTACTTGGTCCCTGCAATAAGGGCACCCAGGTCGAGGCTGACAATCCGCTTGTCTATCAGATTTTCCGGGATTTCTTCGGCAATGATCCGCTGGGCAAGGCCTTCCACGATTGCCGTCTTCCCTACTCCCGATTCACCGATGATGACGGGGTTGTTTTTTACCCTCCTGCCGAGTATCTGGAGGACGCGCTCGATCTCCTTCTCCCGTCCGATTACAGGGTCCAGTTTCCCCTCGCGGGCAAGCTGCGTCACGTCCCTGCCGAATTCATCAAGGGCAGGCGTGTGGGTCTTCTTGTCCTTGCCGCCTGACTGCACTTTCCGCATTGACAGATTAATGGCAAGCTGTCGCACACCAAGCAGGTTAGCGCCGAGACTCCTGAGAATCTTGCCGGCGATTCCCGCATCTTCCCTGATCAGCCCGATAAGCAGATGTTCACTTCCGATATAGCTGTGGCCGAGCAGTCGCGCTTCCTCAACAGCGAGTTCAAGCACCTTTTTGGCCCGGGGAGTAAAGGGTATGTCCCCAAAGGTCAGAATGTTGGAGCCGGAAGGAAGGTTTCGCTCAACCTCAATGCGAAGTTCTTCAGCCGAAAGCCCCATCTTCTTCAAGATCACCATGGGAAGGCTTTCTTCCTCCCTCAGGAGGCCCAGGAGAAGGTGCTCCGTTCCGAGGTAATCATTTTGCCTTTTTTCCGCCTCTTCACGGGCGTAGATGATTACCTTTCTTCCTCGTTCAGTAAATTTTTCAAACATTTTTTAGTCCTATCGTTACTATATCGTTTCCACTCTTTCTTGTCAAGATAAGACATGGCAGGAACGGTCAGTCCTGGGATATAAATCGGAAGCGAAAGGGAATAACTTGAGGAGATAATTGCTGATGGCAGCGGTTTTGATTCAGACCAGGAGAACGCGCGGCATCAGGCCTTTCTCTTGCTGAAGGCGATGTCCCTGATCTCCTGCATGAATTCCTTCACGTCCTTGAACTGCCGGTAGACCGATGCAAAGCGTACATAGGCAATTTCGTCGACTTCCTTCAGGCCGTTCATGATCTGTTCACCGATGACCGAACTGGGGATTTCCTTTTCACCCGTCGCCTGAAGGCTTTTCTCTATGCTGTCAGCAAGGGCCTCCCGCGCCTCTACGCTCACCGGCCTTTTTTCACAGGCCCGCTCCAGCCCCTGGAGGATCTTCTGCCTGTCGAAAGGCTCCCTCCGGCTGTCCTTCTTGATAACGTGAGGCAGGATGTTCTCTATCCGCTCATAGCTCGTGAATCGCCCCTCGCACTTCAGGCATTCCCTCCGTCTCCTGATGACGTCACCGTCCCTGCTCTGCCGGGAATCAATGACCTTGTCTTCTATATGGCCGCAAAAGGGACACCGCATGGCTTTTTAACGATTCATTTCTTTCCGGGAAGTCAACGCGCTGCACTCCTGCGTCTCTGGCGAGGCAGACACCTTATATTTCAATGTCCTCATAGACAGGGAATTTCCTGCAGACCGCCTTTACTTTATCCCTGACCTGTTTGATCAGAGCAGTATTTGACGGTTCAGACAGGATGCTGGTGATAAATTCAGCAATGGTAACCATTTCAGGCTCCCGCATGTTTCTGCTCGTGACAATGGGCGTGCCGATCCTTATGCCGCTCGTGACAGCCGCAGAACGAGTGTCGAAAGGAATGGAGTTCTTGTTTACGGTAATACCAGCACGGTCCAGGGCGTCCTCAGCCTCCTTGCCTGTCATATTCTTCGCCGTCAGGTCGATCAGCATCAGGTGTGTATCAGTACCACCCGAGATAATGCGCACGCCCCGGTTTATGAGGGCATCGGCCAGTTCCTTCGCGTTCTTCACAATCTGAAGCTGGTATCGCTTGAACTCCTCAGTAAGGGCTTCCCTGAACGCCACGGCCTTGGCCGCAATCACATGGACAAGAGGGCCTCCCTGAATCCCGGGAAAGACGACCTTGTCAATGGCCTTCGCATACTCCGATCTGCACATGACCATCCCCCCCCGGGGGCCTCGGAGGGTCTTGTGGGTTGTTGTCGTGACAAAGTCGGCATGGGGCACCGGAGACGGGTGGATCCCTGCTGCTATCAGACCCGCGATATGGGCGATGTCAGCGAGAAAGTATGCATTCACTTCCCGGGCAATTTCCGAAAGGGTCTTGAAGTCAATGATCCTTGAATAGGCGCTTGCCCCGGCAAGGATCAGCCTCGGCTTGTGCCTCTTAGCCATTTTCCTTACCTTTTCATAGTCGATAAGCCCCGTTTTTTTCTCCACGCCGTAAGAGAAGGCCCTGTACATCATACCTGAGAAGTTTACCTGTACTCCATGGGACAGGTGCCCTCCGTGATTGAGGCTCAGGCCGAGTATCCTGTCGCCGGGCTTAAGCATGGCAAAGTAGACCGCCATGTTGGCCTGCGTGCCTGAGTGGGGCTGGACATTCACATGCTCGGCGCCGAAAAGCTGCTTGGCCCGGCTGATGGCCAGAGACTCAACAACATCGGCATATTCACAGCCGCCGTAATAGCGCCTGCCGGGATATCCCTCGGCGTACTTGTTGGTGAAAACCGATCCCTGTGCCTCAAGTACGGCCCTGCTCGCATAATTCTCCGAAGCAATGAGGACGATCTTTTCCTGCTCCCGTTTGATTTCCTGAACGATCGCTTTGTAGACTTCAGGATCAAATCTTTTCAGTTCCTTCATCTTCACATTTTCACCCGGCAATCCGTGATTCAATTTCCTTGATCTTGTCGAGCCGCCTCTGGTGCCGCCCGCCCTCGAAGTCCGTCCTGAACCATACCTTCACGATGTCGCGAGCCGTGGCAGCATCAATGATTCTCCCGGGAAGCACAAGCACGTTGGCATCATTATGGAGCCTGCTCATTTTCGCTGAGTAGTCCTCGCTGCAGAGCGCAGCCCGAACGCCGGGGATCTTGTTCGCCACGATGGACATGCCGATTCCCGTGCCGCAGATCAGTATGCCCCGCTCCTCATCACCGCGGGACACGGCCCGGGCCACCTTTTCTCCGAATTCGGGATAGTCACAGGATTCCTCCGAATTGGTCCCGTAGTCATGCACCTCAAGCCCCAGTTCTTCCAGGAGCGGCGTAACTTCATTTTTCATTTCCAGGCCGGCATGGTCACATCCGAGTGCTACCTTCATCGTTCCTCCGGGGTTCTTGTTCAGGCGGGAGACTGCCTCTCACGCCGCCTGCGTGTTAATCTTGATGACACCATTCTGAGGAAATGAGTCCTGACCAGAAGGCTCCGCCAGTCCCTTCAGTCGTGACGAAGTAG
>CP070788.1:1538475-1552069 GCA_020346765.1 Nitrospiraceae bacterium | reverse complement strand
AGCTCATCCAGGGGAAGCTGTTCAAGAGTCTTTGTGAGCTTTTGAAGATTCGAGGGGATTGTGGGTACCTCTGCATAGGGAATATCATTGTTTCCCACAAGATTCACGGGGTCTTCAGGATAGAAATCAAGATCCACCATAAGCTGTCCCGTGACAACGCTCTGTAGCTGCAGCTGCGCCTTAAGACCTCTCTCTATCAGCACGTTGATGCTGGTCCTCCGTTCTTTTACTGTATTAATGCGGGAGAATCGAGATCGATCAACTTCGATTATGACGGGGATATGAACAGAAAGGTCAACAGGGTCGTACCGTAAAAGAATATCAGTCACCGAACCTATCTTGACACCGCGGAACATGACCGGGGCGCCGGTATTGAGTCCCTTCACCGATCCTTCAAAATGAAGGACGTATTTATCGGTGTCGGCGAAAAACTTTCCCGATCCAAATATCAACACCCCTGCGACTGCAAGGGCAATCGCCCCCAGGACAAAGGCACCGACTGCCGTTTTATTTGCCTGTTTACTCATGCATCATCTCCATTCTTTGGTCGTAATGCCAGCCGTTATCATATCACGGCATATGGATACCCTCCTCACCTCGCGTGAGAAAATTGCGGACTTTGGGGTCACGCGAATCGGCAAGCAGCTTCTTCGGGTCACCGGCAGCAATCATGGTCTTTGTTTCCGGATCAAGAAATACGGAATTATTTCCAATGGCAAAAATGCTCGCCAGTTCATGGGTCACGATGATGACGGTAGAACCGAGACTCTCCCGCAGTTCGAGTATTAATGTATCCAGCAGATGCGCGCTGATGGGATCCAGCCCTGCAGAGGGTTCATCAAAGAATAGTATATCAGGATCAAGTGCCATTGCGCGGGCAAGGCCTGCGCGCTTTTTCATGCCCCCGCTGATCTCGGAGGGGTAGTAGTCCTCGAAACCTGCCAGACCAACAAGGGAAAGTTTCAGTGACACCATCTCTCTGATCTGGTCTCTGGTCAGACCGGTGTACTCTTCAAGGGGCAGGGCCACATTTTCCGCGAGGGTCATGGAACTCCACAGTGCCCCGCTCTGATACAGTATCCCGAAGCGCCTTTTCAGGCCCTCCTGTTCCTCCGCGTCTGCATCCCAGAAACTCTTCCCGTCGTAAAGCACGCGTCCCTGTGCCGGTCTCTGAAGGCCGACCATGTGCCGCAGAAGGGTGCTCTTTCCGCAGCCGCTGCCGCCCATGATCACGAAGATGTCCCCTTTGTTGATCGTGAATGTGAGATCCCTCTGAACCACAAAGCTCCCGAATGCCATGGTAAGGTCCTGTACCGCTATATGAGGTTTTCCCTGGTCCATATTCCCCTGGCTAAATCCCTAACACCTCGCACATGAGAGTTATTATCGCAGTTGCCACGATAATGCTCACAATTCCCGTCACGACTGCAGACGTGGTTGCCTTTCCAACAGCTGAAGCACTTCTGCCGCACTGTATTCCCCTCAGGCATCCCGAGAGTGCCACGAGCACACCGAAGACCATGCTTTGGAAGAGCCCGATCCATAGATTATTCAGGCCCACCGCCCTTTTGGTCTCCATGAAATACTCCATGAAGTTCAGGTCCAGCATGGAAACCCCCACGATCAAACCTCCCAGAATCCCCATAAGGTCAGCATAAAGGCAGAGCAGGGGCATCATCAGCATGAGGGCGAGCATACGGGGAAGGACCAGGAACTCCATGGGTGAAATACCCATGGTCTTGAGGGCGTCTATCTCCTCATTGACCTGCATGGTACCGAGCTGTGCTGCGAAGGCAGCACCGGTGCGGCCTGCCATGATAATACCCGTCATGATGGCGCCCATGACACGGACCATGGCAATGCCCACCAGGTCGGCCACGTAAATCTGGGCGCCAAACATCCTCAGCTGGATCGCCCCCACAAAGGCGAGAATGAGTCCGACCAGTACGCTGATAAGTGAAACAATGGGGACCGCCTGTGAACCGCACTCCTGAAGGATAACAAAGAAATCCGATCTCCGGTATTGCGCCCTGCCGCGAAGCAGTCTCCTGAATGCAAGAAAGGCATCACCGATAAAGTCCAGCACTTCATGATTAGATTTCTTGAAATCAAGGACATACTGGCCAAGTCGTTCAAGAACGGGGGGACGCACATGCTCCCGTCTCGCGCCTGTTCTCTCCGGAACTGCGGAAACGAGGGTCAGCAGTTTCTGGACTCCCTGCGGCAGCCCGGTTTTTTCAGCGGTTATGCTGTTTCGTTTGCAGAAATCAAATATGTTGATCAGAAAAGTCAAAAATCCGCTGTCCCAGCCTTTCAGGTTTGTCGTATCAAAGGAAATATCTTTTATTCCCTGTTGGGAGAGAATCTGCCGGTGCACATCTTCTGGCGACGGCATAACACTTCCCATTCTGCAGTCGCCCGAGATATACATCAGCAGCGTGCCACGTGAAAGCACACGAACCTTTGTTTCACAGGCGGGGGGCGAAGCCTCTTGCTCACGCTTCACAGCATCAGGGCACATCAATGCCACCCTCTGCGCCGTTCACCATCAAGAAAGCACAATGAACGGAGGTGAATGACTGAGGAAAACACGGTAGAGGCCATAGATTCGGAACGTGGCATTAAGTTATCTATCGACAGGATCATCACTGTAAGGCCGCCCGTGCAACAGGAAGTCCTGTCCCGGCGATGTGCCGGGACAATAATACATGACATACAGTCTAATAGAGCTGAGATGAAATTACAACAGGAGCCGACCGAGACTGCACGTTTCATAATCGTGCAATACCTTATTCAGGGTCTTTTCAGCTTCCTGTCCAGGCTGAAGGATTTCTCTGACTGATTATCGATCAGATACAATGACAGGCGGAAAATTTTCCAGAATTTTCATGACCGCTTTATTGATTACTTTTTCACGTTCCCCGGGGGTCGCTTCAGGAATATAGGTAGTTGCCGTTGCACGGTAAACGAGTGAACCTGATTTTACATCGATAAAGTCTGCGATGAGCTGCTGATCTTCATAGTGCGTTATGTCAAGTCTGCGTTTTGCCCAGTAGGGTTTATAGTTCTCGTACAGATACTGCCAGTCAAGGTAGTCCATCCGCGACTGAAATCCGCCGTGCAGGGCAATGAGAACATCGGGATTATCAGAAACGCGTTCATACCCTCTCTCATTCAGTTGCCTCACCATCTCACTGCGGATCTGCTTTATCAGCAAATCGTACCGGGCATTTTCCCGGGGCACAGGGAACCAGTCATAGGACTTCACACCGGCAAAATCTGCTTCCGGGTCGTAGTCATAATCGACGTTGACAGTTGTGCATCCCATGGCAAGACCTGCCAAACAGAACATGATGATGTATCGTGACAGCTGCATGTCTCTCCCTCCTCGATGAAACAAAAACTCTTTATTTGAACCTTTCCAGATACTTCCCGGGAAGCCATTTCAGGAGCACCTGCCTCAAGGTTCCGTCGTTCTTCCATTGTTTGAGGGTGCTGTTGACCTGGGACAGGAACTCAGGATCATCCCGCCTTACCCCCCATGCAAGATGCTCCTCATTAAGTGGTTCCCAGAGACCGGCAAGATCTGATTCGTTTTCCGAGACGAGCCATATGATGGATGGAGCATCGTGTACAAATATGTCGATGGAGCGGTTTCTGAGCGGGGTAGGGGCATCCGCTGCCAGCGGCAGGGAGGCGATCCGTCCGGCATTGGGGAAGTTTCTCCGGACAAATACGTCGCCCGTTGTTCCCTCAACCACACCAATGTTCACAATATTTTGCCTGACAGCCTCGATAGAACTGTATCGCTGAGCATCCTCGACCCGCATCATGGCGACCAGGCCGCTCTTCAGATAGGGGTCAGTAAAGGCGACCCGTACCTCTCTGGCCTTCGTAATGCTCATGCCGGACATGATGATGTCTGTCTGTCCCGCAAGGAGGGCCGGGATCTGCTGCTCCCATGCAACGTTTACGAACTGCAGGGGCCTTCCCAGTTTTTCCGCAAGGAGGCGCGCCAGGTCACCCTCAACGCCTGCAGGCTCTCCCCCCTGAGTGAATATGATGGGAGGGTAATTGAGCGTTACCCCCACGCGAAGCGGGGGCAAAGACCCCTGTTCTGTCTGTTCCACGTCCGGCGTGGCACAACTGACAGCCAGAAACATGGTGATACCAAGCACTAGGGCTGTTCTGAAGGATCGGAACATAGTGTGCACCTCCCTGCGTCCGTATGGATCTCTGGTTTGACCGCTCGTACGATTATACGACTTTTGGCTGCATTAGGCAAAAACAAATTGCAGATTCCGAACGGAAAAGTATAGACTATAGGTCATTCATGGCGCATCAGCGCCGGCAGCTGCGGGCTGAAAGGCACTCGGGTGTGCAGGACGCCCTGTGCAGGAGTTACAGCGTACGAGTCCTGATTTTCATACAAAGGAGGACCCATGACCAGGAAAGGCAAGGGAGTCGGTTTTATTATAAGCATACTTGCCGCCGTTGTATTAACCGGTTGTGATTTTCCATACACCGTCAGAAAGGCAGATTTTTTTCACGGTGACGAGCCCCGCTTTAAACCCGGCCCTGCGGGCGGGATAGACCAGGTAGATATAACCGAGGGTGCAGACTTTACGCGATATAAGATGGTCATCATTGATCCTGTTCTCTTTCAGTTCAGTTCGCCTGCCCAGTATAATGCCATTCCCCGGGGAGCACTGGAAAATCTGCGCAGGGACTTCCGGCGGGCCTTCACGGAAGCACTGGCTGACGCCTATCCTGTTGTGGACAGCCCGCGCCCTGACGCACTTCGCCTGCGCACGCTCATTACCGGACTCGTTCCTGCCATACCGGGAGCCTCGGCAGAAGAGCAGTGGGGCTATCTGAGCACTGGAGGGGCTTCAATGAAGGCAGAGCTGCTGGACTCCATGACCAGCGAACGGCTGATAGCTGGCATAGACACAAAAACGGGTGAACAGCTTCCCGCGGTTCAGGGCAGGGACGAGTGGGTGCACGCGAGAGAGGCCTTCACGTTCTGGGGCGGAAGGCTGCGGAGTTTTCTGGATACCATTCACGGCAAGAAGTAGATCGGCGGCACGCCCTCTCATGATTGCCCGTCTTACTTCAGGGTGAAATCAACGCGGCTGTTTTTCAGTGGTTCCTTCTCATCCGGCTGAAGCGACGCTGCCTTTACAATGAAGACCCTCTGCGGCTCAATCTTTCCTGAACTGAGGATGAAGTCCCTCACTGCCAGAGCCCGCCGGGAGGCAAGCTGCCCCAGGTCATCATCACTGATGATAATGTGGGTGAACATCAGCTTTTCCATCTCCGGGGCAGGCAGTTTTTTTGCAAAGCCGAGGACATTTCTCGGCTTGGGGAAATCCTCTGCCTTGTATGCCTTCGTCAAATAGCCTTCATACTCTTCTGCCAAGACTGTGACCGCATCGACAGACGGAACAGTGCCCCCTTTCCTGACAAGGTCCTTCAGCTTCTGCGCCTTTATTTTTCGGTCAAAAAAAGCCTGCTGCAGGCCCTGGTGGTCCTGCTCGACATCCACGTATCCTGCTATTTCGAGCTTCAGGGCCGGGCGGTCAGCAAGGGCCGTGACGAGGTTTTCCAGTTTAGCCGCGGCTGACTCCACGATATGGTCACTTCCATAGTAAAATTCGACATAACTCAACTCCTCGCCTCCACCAAATATCGCCCCGAGGACGGCAAAGGGGGAAGTGGCCGCCTTTACCAGGAGATTAAAGATCACTTTAAAGACGATCTTCCCGTAATTGAACTCTGGATTGTCCAGGTTTCCTGATACGGGCACGTCAAGGTTGATTTCGCCCTTGCGGTTTTTCAGGAGGCTGACGGCAAGCCGCACGGGGACCTTCAGCGCTTCGGGGCTTTCCACCCTGTCTCCAAAGGTGAGCTGATCAAGGAATATCCTGTTCGTGGACTGGAGTTTCCTCTCTTCGATGAGGTACTGGAGATCCAGGCCGAGTTTGCCCTTCTGGATCGTGTATCCCACGTACTTGCCGGAATAGGGTGAAACCGGGCTGAGGTCCATGTCCCTGAAGTTGATCTTGAGGTTTACGTACAGGTTCTCCCGCAGCGGATCTATGGTGCCCGTGATGTCAAGGGGAGCATAGTTTTCCAGTTTTCCCTTCAGGTCCACGTCGGCCGTGATGTCCTTCTCTGAGGAAAGGCCCGACACTCTGCCGCCCAGCTCGAGAAAACTGGCGTAATAATTGGGCTGGATGTGGTTGTCCGTAAAATTGATCGTTCCGCCCTGCAGGGTGACCGTGTCAATGCGGATATCCCGGGGCTGGACCTCGTCCTGTTCTTCCTGCAGGGCCTCCTGCGCTTTTGTGCTGTGCTGTTCTGTTTCATTCTCGTCCTTTTTCAATACATCCTGCACATTGAGGCTGCCATCGAGATTGATAATCAGCCGGGAGTAGAAATCCGTGAGTGCCACCTCTTTGATATGAAGATGAAAGGGATTTTGCCCCAGGTCCATGCCGCTCAGATAAAAGGAATTCCACGTGAGAAAATCATTAGAATTGGCCTTGTCCAATGAGGCGAACCGGTTCAGTGAAACGTCCCCCTTGTAAGAAAGGGCGCGGCCGTCTTCTGCCGAAGGTGCCACCTTCAGCGCCCCATCAGCGGAGACCGCGCCGTCAGTGATGAGGATGTTCATCTGTTCTGTAATATAGGGCTGAAAGGGAATGATGTCCATATCTTTCAGGCTCAATGTCATGTCTGCAGCAACAGGATTAATTCCAAAGGAGCTCTTTACAGAGACCGTTCCTGTTTTATTGAGCTTCAGCGAGCAGGACAGGGAGCCCCTGCTGTTCTTTAGTGTGGACAGGTTTTCGACCCTGAGTTTAATCTGGCTGGCAAGGACTTTCACCGGGTCTGCCGGTACCCGGTCTTCTGCCGCAATGGTAAAGTTGTCATAGGCCAGTTTCCGTATGTTCACCACCCAGGGTTTACCCTTCTCTTCCCTGGCAGCCTCCTCTGCGCGGGCTGCCAGTCTGGGCGTCAGAAGCTGTACGTTTACCTGACCGTCTTCTGATCGCCGTACATCTATCGCTCCGTTGGTCGATGAAATTTCGCTGATGGTGACCTCCTGCGCATTAAAATCAATCGTTGTGTCTCTGAGCTCATACACGGGGACATTCAAAAAATCCTCCTTTTCGTCATTGCGGCGCAGCTTTATTGATTGAAGGGTCACATCCATGGAAGAGATTTTCATGGCCTGTTGATCATCAGCTGCATAAGTATAGGACGCGGATACATTGATTGACCCTTCCCGCACGTTAAAGGAGAGGTAGTTAACGTAGTAGGGCGAGTACTTTCCGGGCAGCAGGTGCGCCAGTTCCAGGGACCCATCCACAGCAAGGGGTGACAGGGAAAAATTGCCTGCGAGCCTGAGCGTTTCCTCTGATTCACTCTGCAGGCTGAGGTCGAAGGCCGATTGCCTGTCCGGTTCCGTGCTGAAGCCGCTGATTATCAGATCAACGGGTGATAGTTTTGTGGCAAAATCTGCAGGGAGGGAGAAATCAGTGAATGACAGCGTACCTCCGGAGATCTGTATTTCATCGGCATTGAGGACCAGGGTCTTCCCTTTCTCCTGCTCTTTTTCAACTCCCCTTTTTATTGCCGTGAGGACAGGAAGTTCAACCTTCCCCGATGTGTCGCGGCGAATGGCAACCTCAGGGGACTGGAGCAGCACCTTTCCGAAGTGGATGTCCGGTTCAATCAGCTCTGAAGGAAGAACAGACACAGTCAGTGACGGAACGCTTCCCAGGAGTTTGTCCTCAAGGTTGACGATATTTACATTGGTAAGACTGAAAGCCCCCTGTAAGATGAGAGAGGGTGGTTTCTTTTCGTGCTGGGCAAATGAGAGACTGCCCAGGCCGTGGGCAAGGGCCGAGACGATTTTGAAGTTCCTCCTGTAGGGGACGTAGGAGAGGTAATAGGGGATATCGAAATCCTTTATGTTGAGCTCAAAGACCGTCTCCCGCGAATCGGCAAATGGCTTCGTTTTCCCCATTATGGAAAAGGGGGTGCCGTTGATCGTTGCCTGAAGACCGGGGACCACAAAGGTTTCCACGGCATGGGGAAGATTGGAAATAAAGGGGATGGCCACAACGATATTGCGGACCCTGTGCTTCGTTTTTTTGGGGCTGTCCGTAAAATCAATGCTCCCGTTGAGGACCTGGATGTTATTCAGGGAAAACCTGAGAGGCTCCCTGCTGGTTTCCTCCCCCGGCTCTGTACTGCCGGCGAGATCTGAAAAGTTGTACGACTCATCGGCATTCCGCTGTATATGCACAAAGGGTTCTTCAAGGCGGATCTCCCGAAGGACAGGCCCCAGCCGGTACAGGGAAAGGGCCTCAAGGTTCACGTAGAGTTCTTTAAAGGAGAAAAAGGCAGCATCACTGTCCCGTTCTCTCACAAGGAACCCCATGGCGCTCATGGAAAGCGCAAAGGGGTTCAGCTTTATCTCCTCTATCGTTACCGGGCGGTGAAGGCTTTCTGAAAGCCTGCTGGTGAGTACTGACTTTATGAGCGGAGGGGCAGCAAAAAAACCGATGACTGTATAAAGGACGAGAATAATTGCCAGCGCTGCCAGGATTTTCCTGAGTCGTGTCATGGTCTCTCTGTTTCTTTCTTCAGAACGTCAGAACTTTTTACTCCCAGGGCCAGCGATATGTGTAGCAAACAGTCATGGTGAGTCCCTCGACAGGTGTCACACTGAGCGTGTCGAAGTGCGACACCTGCTCAGGACAGGCTCAGTCAAACTATGACTGGTGTCTCACCCTTCGACTTGCTCAGGGTGACAGTTTTCCAGCAGGTTACGACTCTAAAGCTTGATAAACCTTATCCTCAGAACTTCACCTTCGGCACTTCTGCCTCTCCCTCGGGAATCTCGTAATATGCGGCGCTCGATATGCCGGCAACGGATGCGAAGAACCTGCCGAAGAAAGTCCTGATATAGGTGTTCAGCATCTGCACGGCCTCATTGTACCGCTTCCTTTCCACGGCGATCCTGTTTTCCGTGCCCTCGAGGCTGTCCTGGAGCTTGAGGAAGTTTTCGTTTGCCTTCAGCTGGGGGTAGGCCTCGCGCAGGAGCAGAAGCCGGGACAGAACGCCCTCAAGCTGGTTGGATGCCTCGATCTTCCCCTGAACGCTGTCGGCCTGAAAGTATTTTGTCCGGGCATTGGCGATGTTTTCGAAGAGTTCCTTCTCATGGGCCGCGTATCCCTTGACAGTCTCAACAAGGTTCGGGATCAGGTCATACCGCCGTTTAAGCTGGTTCTCCACCTGCGCCCAGGCCCCCTTCACGTTTTCGTCCATGGACACGACCCGGTCATAGCCGCTCCGGAACCAGCCGAACATCATGAAAGCTGCGACAAGAATTACGGCCACAACTATTAACGCAATCTTTAATCCCTTTGACACTGTTTCATCTCCTTCCAGAATATATCGTCTTGCTTTATGCTATCAATTATACGCTATTGAACATGGCGCTATTGTTATTACAAAGAGCTGACAGATGGCCGCTGTCTTTCTACCATCCCCCCGAAGCGCCGCCTCCTCCGAAACCTCCGCCTCCTCCTCCGCCAAAGCCGCCAAAGCCTCCGCCGCCGAATCCACCGCCGCCGAATCCACCCCAGTAGATCCAGTTGTTCCGCCGGGATCGCCTGTCACGGTAGGAGGCGCTCAGGAACTGGCGCAATAAACTGAATAAAATCATGATGAAGAAAAAAAGGATGAACGGTCCGCTCAGGCCCCTGCCGTTCCTCTGGGGCCGGAATGCGCGCTTTGGCATCCCTGTTATGGTTACTCCGGCATTCCGGGCAATTTCCGTGATGACAGCCAATGCTGCCGAATAGATGCCCCCTGAGTAATCGCCCCTCCTGAATGAGGGGACCAGCGCCTGCCTGCCAATGGTGCCTGCGAGACTGTCGGGCAGGATGCCTTCGAGGCCGTATCCAATCTCAAACCGGTATTTTCTGTCATTGAGCGAGACGAGAAGAAGGACACCGTTGTCCTTCCCTTTCTGCCCGAGCTTCCACCTGTCATGGGCCACTCTGAGGGTGAAATCCTCTATCGCCTCCCCTTCAAGGCCTGGGATGGTAAGCACCACCATCTGGGCCGTGGTCTTCTGCTCCAGCTCCAGCAGGTACCTGTTGAGTTCTGCCTCGACACCGGCATTCACAATCCCCGCAAGGTCCACCACGAAGTTTTCAGGGGTATCAGGCAGGAGAATTTCAGCAGAAACAGATACCGGGGTGATGTACACAAGAACGAGCAGGATGAGACATAAGAGCCTTCGTGGCTGTAACAGGGGGCGGGGGGAACGACAGAAGGCACGTTCTTTATACCGTAATCGTGTCAACGATGTCATTGATTTCTTCTGTTGCAGCGTAATAGTCTTCGAATATGGTGTTAAGGTCCTCAAGAGAGAGGCCGGTCCTCTCATGTTTTTCTCTCAGGACCCGGGAAAAGACGTCAGTATTTACGCCCGCTGCCTGTGACAGGATGGTAATGACATCCCGCTGCCGCACCGGCGGCTCCATTCCCTTGAGCACGATGATGGAGCGAAAGAGGGGAATGTATCCGCTTATGGCGTTGACGAATCCCGCGGTCAGCTGCTCGCGGTCTCCCCGGGTGGACAGGTAGCCCTGGCGAAGCCAGATGAGCTTGGTTTTTAACTCCCTCTCGCACTGCTGCCGCAGGTCCTTTCTGTCGATGACGAGGTCCTTTAAAATATCCGCACCCCATACCGTGGAATGAATAAGCCTGAAATTCAGGAATTCAATGGGGAAAACATCGAGAGAGCCTTCTATATACCGGGGAGTCATGATGAGAGGCGCGGCGACCATGTCTTTGCCGTACCTGTTGCCGAGAGGAGCCAGCACTTCCAGGAACTTCAGGTCCATTTTCTTCAGCACGATGATGGAATTTATATCGGAGACGTTCTCATCGTAATCTTTGGTAACCGCTGTCCCGGTAATATGCAGGGAATGGATCCTTTCACCGTAATCCCTGACGAGAGCTTCCATAAATGGCCCGATCCTGTCCGCTGCAGGAGCGGCAATGTTTTCAAGTTTCAGGACGCCCATGACTGTGAAGTCCTCCCGGTAAAACTATCATGCTGATTATCCAGCGAAAAAACATGGCTGACAATCTCCTATGGTATCAGAAAGAGGCTCCTATGGCAATAAATTCGTGCTCCGCAAATGTATTTTATTCCATTGATAAGAATTGTTATTATATGAAAAACATCGCATGGAGGCGTCAATGGTGATACCTATCAGATTAGTCAATGTTGTTTCCCTGCTGCTGCTGCTGATTGTCATGTGGGGCTGCACAACGTCGGGGAGTAAGGGCTCGATGATAAGAGAGAAAGAAGCGGGGACCATGGTCCAGGACAGGTTCACCGTCAAACCTTCAGGATCCTATGAGGAATGTATTGCGCTGCGTCCCGGGCAGACAGTTGAATACGACTTCAATGCATCGTCCTTTGTCAACTTCAATATTCACTATCACGGTGAAAAGGACCTGTATTACCCAGTTACCAACGAGGGGGTCATGATGGGCCGCGGCATGGTTGATCCTTCAACGCACAGCTACTTTACGCCGGAGCAGGAATATTACTGCCTCATGTGGGAGAACAGGGGCATTGAACCTGTTGAAATATCATACCGGTGCACGATGACCGATAAGCCCGGCATGCACAGGATGAAGGAATAGAGCCGGGTATCCCGGATACACCTCTCATACCACAGGTGCGGATACGGGGGGCTATTTCCGGGCCTGTTTCGAGAGGGCATCGGCCTTCCTGAGGGGTTCGGGCAGCCTGAATCTCCCCAGAGACTGAACCACAATTTCAATGGTTGTCTGAAGGTCGATCAGGTGCCCCGGCGAAAGAAAGAGCGGCTTCACATTGTCCCGTGACCGGAGGACCACACCGGCGATGGCACTCCGGTAAACAAGGTCCGTCCAGCGGCCTCTTTTTGTGCCTGGTTCTGCGTAGACGCCCACGAGCCGGGACTTGGCGCATCCGATTGATGGTATGCCCAGGAGTACGCCCAGGTGTGACGCAATACCCAGTCCTGCAGGATGGGCAATGCCCTGCCCGTCAAAGAGGACCACATCCGGTTTCCGGGACAGGTTGCGAACAGCTTTCAGGATTGCCGGTCCTTCCCTGAACGTGAGGAGCCCGGGAATGTAGGGGAAGAGCAGCGGGGCATCGGCATATGCGTCTTCCACATGCCTGAGATCAGGGTAGGTAAACAGGGAGGCTGCTGCAAATACCCGTGTTGCTGAAAAGGCAGCATCTGCTCCGGCGATGAACGCTGGCCTCCTCCGGAGGGGGGCAATCCGCACCTGCTTCTGCAGCCGGAGCTGGATTTGCCGGGCCTCCTGCACTGTCCGGGGTGTTTTCATATGACAGGATACCTTTTCATGTGTCATTTTTATTTTTGAATTGTAATGGTCACCCAGATCCAGCGATGAGGAGAACAAACTGTCACAGTGAGTCCTTCGACAGGTGTCATTCTTCGACAAGCCTTCGGCGTGAGCTCAGTCGAACGCTCATGATGACACGTATAAAAGGGCTCAGGCCGGTGCGACTCGTTCCGGGGTGACAGGTTTTTAGCAGGGTACAACGTTATCGCCGGCTCCGGGTTTAATGTATTGGTACAGACAGGACTCCTTAATAGTATATCAGGGCTTTTGATGATTCATAAGATGCTGGAATTCGTTCTCTGGTGTCCCGTTCTTGATGAAAACATTGTGTATAACTGGTAATATCATTGATGGCCTCCAGACTGGACAGCCTCAAGAAGCCTCTTCCCCTTTTCCCCCGCTTTGAGGAAATATCCCTGGAGTTCAGGGATGCTGTCAGGAACGATCTTGCCCGGCACCCTCTTGAGGCATCGGAATACACCTTTACCAACCTCTTCGCCTTCAGGGATGCCTACAACTTCAAGGTGGCATCATTAAGGAACAACCTGATAATTCTGAAGGAAACGGAACCCCTGTCCTTTTTATGCCCTGTCGGAAATAATGAACTTGCCGGTACTCTGAAAGAACTCAGAGGCTATCTGAGCGGTCGACCGGGCGAGCAGTTCCTGGAGAGGGTCCCCGAGAGCTTTGTCAGTGCGCACGTGCCTCAGGGTGGCGGATTTCAGACTGGGGAGGATCGTGACCAGTTTGACTACCTGCACAGCGTGGCTGAACTCATCGAGCTGACCGGCAGAAAATATCACGACAAGAAAAACAAGGTGAACAAGTTCAGGAACAGATACAGATATCAGTACGAGGTCCTCACCCCCGGCATGATTGATGAATGCCTTGAGTTCGAGCATCACTGGTGTGAGGTCAGGGAATGCCACAAGTATTACGGCCTTCACAAGGAGCGATGCGCGATCCTTGAGATGCTGAGGAACTTCAGCGCCCTTGACATCAGGGGCGGCATCATCCGCGTGGACGGAAAAATTTCCGCGCTCACGCTGGGAGAGGCAATGCTGGCCGACACCTTTGTCATCCATATTGAAAAGGCCCATTCACATATCCCGGGCCTGTACCAGGTCAT
>CP070788.1:1528243-1538375 GCA_020346765.1 Nitrospiraceae bacterium | reverse complement strand
GGCGGCCTTTTCAGCGATCGGGCTCTTTGCCTCGTCCCTCACACGGAACCAGATCGTGGCATTCATCATCGGCATGACGCTGTGCTTTACCCTGACGCTTCTCGACAAGATGCTCTTCTTTCTGCCCGAAGCTGCCCTCGGTGTTTTCCAGTACCTGGGCGCGGACTTCCACTTCCAGAACATTTCTCGGGGCATTATCGACTCCCGTGACATCCTCTACTTTCTGAGCGTCTGTTTTGTCATGCTCTACGGAACGAATCTTGTCATCGAGGAAAGGAAGTAGGCAATGGCAGTACGGGGTTCAGGCAAAACCGGCTACGCGACGTTTTTCATCTATCTTGTCGTGGTTGTTCTGTTGAATGTGGCCGGCATGACGATGTTTTTCAGGGCTGACCTCACGTCGGGCAAAGTCTATTCGCTGTCCGCGGCGAGCAGGGAAGTGGTCTCCACCCTTTCGGAACCCCTCACGGTCAAGGTCTTTTTCAACAGCAACCTGCCCGCCCCCTACAATGCCATTGAGCGGTACCTCCATGACCTCCTTGGTGAATACGCCGTTGCGGGGAACAGGTTTTTCAACTATCAGTTCTACCATGTCTCGGGGGAAGAGAGCGAAGAGGCCCGGAAGAACCAGGAGCTGGCTGAAAGCTACGGCATCCATCCTGTTCAGGTGCAGAACATCGAGCAGGATGAGGTCAAGTTCCAGAAGGCCTACATGGGAGTGGCGCTCATTCACGGGGATGTTATGGAGACGCTTCCCACCATCACCTCAACTGACGGGCTTGAATACCGGATCACCTCTGCCATCAGAAAGATGAATAACAAAATCAGTGCGCTGCTGAGGCTTGAAGGCAGCGTGCAGGTGAAGCTCATCCTTTCGTCCTCGCTGAGGGCGGTAGGCCCTTACCTGAATATTACGGGCATCCCTGACCTGCCCTCAAAGATAGGGGAGATTGTTGACAGTCTGAACAAAAAGAGCTTCGGGAAGCTCGCCTTTTCCCATGTCGATCCCAGTATGAGCCCTGATGCCGGTGCTGCTGCCGCGAGGTACAATATCCTCAAACTCGCCTGGAATGAATTCACCGACAGGCAGGGCAGGGCAATCCCCGCTGACACAGGGTACGCGGGGATAGTGGTTGAGCACGGCAGCTCATTCGAGACCCTCGATCTTATTGAGGTCATCCGCCTCCCCATCTTTGGCGCCCAGTATCACCTCACCGAAATGACTGAGCTGGAAAAGGCCCTGAGCGAGACCGTGGATGATGTGATCAACATCAATGAGGAGCTCGGCTATCTGGCGGACCACGGCACCCATCCCATCGGAGGGCCGCCTCCCGGGTTCGTGCAGGAGGAACAGCAGGAGCCTCTCACCAGTCTCGGCAGCCTTCTTAATGAGGAGTATTCCCTTCATGAAGTCAGTCTGTCAGAGGGAGGCGTCCCTGAGGGGTTTACCACCATGGTTATTGCCGGCGCAAAAGAAAATTTTACGGACCATGAACTCTACCAGATAGACCAGTTTCTCATGAAAGGGAAGAATCTGGCCATTTTTATCAATGCCTTTAATGAAGTGAACCTCCCGGGGCAGGGCGGAATCATGGGCCAGATGCAACAGCCCCTCTGGATGCCCGCTGCCACAGGGCTTGAAAAGCTGCTCAGCCATTACGGCGTAACCGTCAGGCAGTCCTTTGTGCTTGATGAAAACAGTTACCGGCAGAAGGTGCCCGCCCAGTTCGGGGGCGGAGAACGGCCGATTTATTTTGCCCCCATCATCAAAAACGAGCTGATCAACAAGGACGTGCCCTATCTCAGGAATATCAAGGGGCTCGTCATGCTCAAATCATCGCCTGTGGAAGTAGATGATCAGAAGCTGAAAGATTCGGGGCTGACGGCGACAGAGCTCTTCTCCTCCTCAGAGCGGTCATGGGAAATGAAGGAGCGCGTGAATCTGAATCCCATGGCGATCAGCCCGCCTGCCGATGAAACAGCCTTCCGGAGCGTGCCCCTGGCCTACATGATTGAAGGGTCCTTCCCCAGCTACTTTGCTGAAAAGCCCGTGCCTGAAAAAGAAAGGGCAGACGGGCAGGGCAGTGATGATACTGCGGTGGAGCAGCATAGAAAAGAGGACATCATCGACATGTCCCGGGTCCGGGGAGAAGGGATTACGCTCAAGACGGGCAAACCGGCGAAGCTATTTGTTATCGGGACATCGGAAATTCTGAAGGACAATGTTATTGACGAAGAGGGAAATACCCCCAATGCCCAGTTTGTCATGAACGTGATTGACTACCTGAACGGCAGGGAACAGACAGCGGTCATGAGGAGCAAGACCCAGAGGTTCAACCCCCTGAGGGAGACAAGCCCTTCCGTCAGGACGGCGACAAAGGGCGTGAACATTGCCGGCCTGCCCGCCCTGATCATTATTGCCGGGGCTGTCTTCTGGGGAAGGCGCGCCTCCCGAAAGCGCATGATCCAGAAGATGTTCAGTCAATAAGGGCAGGTAAAGATGTTACTAAGAAGTTCATAAGAATGAAGACATTTCATTAAAAAATCCCTCCTTCCCTCCCTTTACAAAAGGGAGGTTAAATCCCCCTCTTTGGTAAAGAGGGGTCAGGGGAGATTTTCTAAATATGTAATTTTAATAATAACCCTATTTGTAACAGGAAGTTAAGACGTTCAGTTATTTATGGCATAGGAGAGACAGCGAATGAGAGGGAAGAAAGAGCTTGCCGTACTTTTTTTTATAATGACGGTTCTCCTTTTCTATATTTTTTCTGAAAAGGGTGGAAAAACGCATTATCAACTCCCCGAGATCGCAAAGCTTCAGGAGGCGGACATCTCGGAACTGCGCATACGGAACAGGGGCGGGGAGATTATCATCACCAAGGACGGCGGCCAGTGGTATGTGGGAACAGAGAAATACCCGGCGGACAAGGCACTGGTGGGTGCGATGCTGCAGGATATTACAGGCATTACACTCACGGCCCTGGCCTCTGAGTCAGGCAGCTACGCCATCTACGAACTCGATGAGGACAGGAGAATCGATGCCGAGGCCTACCAGGGGAATTCTCTCATGAGAAAGCTTGCCATCGGTAAGCCTGCCCCGTCGTTTCGCCACACCTTTGTGATGGTCGGCGACGATCCCCGCGTGTTTCACGCCGAAGGAAATTTCAGGGGAGACTTTGATCGGCAGGTGCAGGACCTCCGCGAACGGGAGGTGCTGGCTTTCAGCGATGAGATCACGGAAATTACGCTGAAAAAGGGCGGTAAAGAGATGAAGATCGTGAGGGCTGAACCTCCCCCATCTGCGGACCGGACCAGCAAAGAAGACACGGAAGAGAGGCCGCGGTCCGGAGCGACACAGTGGAAAACAGCCGACGGGAGGCCTGTCAACGGAGAAGAGGTTGACCAGATTGTGAATACATTGTCCCGTTTGATCTGCGACGGATTCATTGAGGACAGGACAAAGGATGATTTCCACAGCCCTCTCTTTACAGCGACCCTGAAGGGCAGCGGTACCTATTCCATTTCCCTCTTTGAAAAGGAGGACAAGGGGTATCCTGCTGTCTCATCAGGAAGCGATTATCCGTTCCTCATATCCGAATGGAAGGCATCAAAGATCATGATGGACCTCAGCAGCATGCCCGGAGAAGGGAAGGAAGGCGAAAGTCCTCACTGATTGCGTGAGGTATTGTCTTGCCGAGGACCTTCGAACAGCCAATGATCATGAGCACAACAGCCGGCACAGCGCGTCTTTCCCTGGGTATCGTTATCACGGTCCTTATCCTCTACTCCCTGTCCGTTGTCGGTGCCTTCCATTATGAGCGGCTGACCGGCGATGCCGCGCTCTATATGAGCATTGCTGAAAAATACCTGCAGGGCGACTTGGGCAATGCCATAAACGGCTACTGGGGCCCGCTCCTTTCCTGGCTCCTCGTCCCTCTCCTGCTCCATGGGGCAAGCCATGTGTTTGCCATCAATGCCCTGAACCTGGCCTTCGGGATCCTGACTATTTTCGGGGTGCTGAGATTGTCAGGCAGGCTGGGCATGAGCGAGGGCATGAGGATGGTCATACTGATACCACTGGCGCCGGTCCTTCTTTTCATATCTCTTGCGCAGCCAATGGATTTCCTCCTGCTCTGCATCCTCGTGTATTACCTGGATACTGTTTTTCGTGATGACTATCACCGGAAGGTTTCCCATGCTGTCCGGGCAGGTATCCTGGGGGCGCTGGCCTACTTTTCCAAGCCCTTTGGATTTCCCTTTTTCATTTCCCACTTTTTACTGATGACCCTCTGTCATTACCTGAGGGTTCCATCCCGTGAAAACAGAAAGGACATCATGAGAAACGCCCTTACCGGGTTTCTGGTTTTTTTCCTCCTGAGCGGGGTCTGGATTGCGCTGATCAGCAGCAAATACGGCCGCCTGACCTTCTCAAATATGGGAAGAGGCGTGTTTGCTGCACTGGGCCCTGAATCCAGTCACGATACCCTGGAAAAGGGGGACCCTATTTTCTTCAAAGGCTTTTTTGCGCCTCCCAATGAATCGGCAATTGTTATCTATGAAGACCCGAGCTATGCCCGGGACAAGACGTGGAACCCCCTGGCATCGAAGAGGCTCTTCGGGCACTTCATGAGCAACTTCATTGAAAATGTCATTGAATCGTTCCGCATTTACGAATCATTTTCCCGGCTCTCGACCGCAATAGTTATTTCCTGCATATTGCTGATCCTGGTCCAGACCAGGAAAAGGGCGGTGCAGCAGGGGGAACTGCTCTATCCTCTCTTGACAGTGGCGCTCTACACGGCAGGATATTTGCCGTTCCACTTGGAGACGCGCTATTTATGGATCGTCAACATTCTCCTCCTGCTCCTGGGCGGCACCGTGCTCACGATTCTTTTTCGTCATGAGTTTTTTAAAGAAAGGACAGTGAAGCATGTCCTCACGGTTCTCTTTGTTCTGTCTTTTGTCGTCACCCCGGCCAAGTCCGTAATTGAGATGAGCGGGGACAACCTGAACAGGGACATGCATGAACTGGGAACCATGCTCAGCCGGCAGTACGGCATCAAGGGCAATTTTGCCTCAAACAGGCAGCACATGAGGACAACGGTCCACGATTCGTGGCACAAAACCTTCCGCCTGGCATACTGGATGGACAGCCGCTATTTCGGCGAGGAGGGAGAACATATGAGCGCCGGGGAACTGGAGCGGGACCTGAATGCCTTCGGCATTGACTACTACTTTTACTGGGAAGATGAGGAAGCCCCGCCGGGGTTCCTCATGCAGTACCGGGAAGTGACGGCCGGGGAAATTCCCGGGCTGAGGATCTACTCCCTCCGGGAGAAGGGGTGATGCGGGTCCGCGCGTCGCACCTGCCATGAAAAAAGTCGGTGTATCTTGTATAATAATAAAATAATCAAATGAAGGAAGATTGAATGCGATTTATGCGGGGACGTGTCTGATGATTAAAGAAAAACGGCAATATGAGAGGTATGCAATTTCCCTGGACGTTGAGGTGATACCGGGAAAAGAGAAAGGCGCCGTTGGCAGAGGGACCACGGTGAACTTCTCCCGGGCCGGCATGTGCCTGCGCATTCCTGACCCGGTCCTGTCACTCCGCGGTGCTGTCAACCTGAAGGTGAAACTTCCTGACGGAGAAGCCGTTACCGTTGCTGCTGGTGATATTATGTGGGCCAGAGGAGACCGTGAGAGCTGCTGCTATGGCATAAAAATCATTGTCATGAATAGAGAGGACAAATTCCGGATTCTCGACTACTGCAGGGATATGCAGCTGGGTGCATCCAGCAGTGATTTCTCGGTTAACTGACGTGCCCTTTCCCGCAGCTGTCGTGCCGTTCCTCCCCCACTGCCTGGTCCTTCTGCATCGCCTGCTGCTTTGTTCCCGGCCTCAGAGAGTGTTCAGATAGGCAATGATGTTCAGCTTGTCATCTGTGGCAAGAAAGAAAAAAGACGGCATCTTATTGAACGGATTATTGAGCTGCTCCAGAATGTTTTCGGCCGTTGCCGCTTTCCCGCTTGTTGGCAGAGCATTACCTCTAAGGACCCCTTTCAGGCCCGGGCCGGTCAGAACGGCAGTGCCATATATGTCATGGCACTTTGCGCAGACCTTTTCAAACATGACTTTCCCGCGGGCGATGCTTTCTTCATCTGTTCGTACGGTTACAGCGCTGCTGCCGGGAGTCTCACCGGGAGCAGTCTCCTCAGCAGGAATGATCCTGCCGGCTATCATGATTAAGGTCAGTAATCCTGACACCATCAAGAGTATGATCATGTTTGTTCTCATTGGGGTCCTCCTTTATAAGGGCAACAGGCCTCTTTGTCAATAACCTCATATTAAAAGTATATCAGACAGAAGGCTTGACTATACCCTGCGGCAGCGGTGTGCAGATTTGATGCTCAGGGATGTTTACCCCGGTTACTCCGATCCATCTCTCCCACGGAGGAATAATGGCGGTTGATTTAACGAACCGCTCCGAATCCCTGGGGGGGGCATGTATCAAGGACCTTCATGTGCTGAGCAGCATGCGGCAGCCCGCTCTGCAAGCCGGTCAATTCTGAAGTACATGAGCATATCAATAAATGAAGGGGAGCGGAGGGGATTGTCTGTCATGGCACAGAGGTGGCTTGCGCAGACGCAGTCCGATGAGCCGAAGCGCGGAATGTGCCAGCCCGATATCTTCTGCAAAGATGCGGCGATCCTGCATTCAAGGTCATCGCCTGACCTTACGGGCAGGGCCGCCACAAAATCCGCTGCTTCCCTCAGGTGGTCAATATGCCAAAAATGGTTCTTGCGCTTTCTCTGATGACGGGCAATTCGCTTTGAGAGGTTCTTCTGTGCCGAGCCGACATAGAGATAATAGCCTTGCCTGAACAGCACCGCGCCGAGGCTGCCCGCGGTGATCCTCCTCGTTCTCCTCAGGTGAAGGACGATGATATAGCTTCCCCGGTCCTGTGCCTCGTCCCTGATCAGTCCCCAGGGGATAAAAAGGTTTTTTGTATTCTTTGCGAGACTGAGGTCTCTGTTCCATCCAACGGAGAGCGCCCTTACCATGATCCGGTCAGAAACGGACAGGAGGGCCCTCGCAAATCCGAGGTCTGTGTGATATTCGGGCAGGAAGAAGCGGACGCCGGGCGAGTGAACGAGGACCAGGACAGCCCCTCTCCGCGACATTCCTGACTGTGAGGCCAGCTCCAGAAGGTGTTTCCTGCCCCTCAGGGTTTCCGCGTCAGGGAACATCCCGATTGTCCCGCTGAAGAGGGTGCAGGATTTTACCTCGAGGAGCACTTCCCTCCCTCCATGCAGGAGAAGGAAGTCAAACCGGCTCTTTCCGGCAGTGACTTCAGGGCGAACAACAGCAGCTCCCTCAAGACCGGGGACTCGGTTATTTTCGATCAGATAACGGGCGACGGCATTGTTCAGATGGGTATGGAGGAAGATTGGCACGCCCTTTTTCTCCACCGCAACGGCAATGTAGCGCATCCTGGCAGAGGTGCCGGGCTGTCTCACGAGGAGGACCGTAACTCCCGGCAGCAGAAGTTCCCAAAGTCTTCCGGGATTCGGCAGGTATGCCATCACCGGTTTCCCGTTGAGCAGGCAGGTTATCACGAACCGGTTTGGCCTTGTCCTGAACACTGCCTTTTCCGCTGTGGTGAACAGTTTCACCCGTTTATATTACCTGAGGCAGGCCCGGCATATCATTATTACCTTTCTCCGGAGATATTTTCTGTAAAGTTTTCCCCTCGCGAACCGATATAGAGATGCAGCAACCGCTGGTTCAAGACGGTTCCACAATCACAACAGGAGAAAATATGTCTGACTGGAAGGATATCGGCACACTTCTGAGTGAGTTCGGCCTGATCACTGACAGTGATCTGAAAGAAGGCCTCCGCCTCCACAGGGAGAAGGGCATCAGGTTGGGGGAGGCCCTGGTTGAGCTCGGCAAGATCACCATGGAGGACATCGACTGGGTACTGAGCAAACAGCTCAACATCCCCTATGTGATTGTGGATGACCTGAACGTGGACACGGAGCTGCTTGGGAAATTGCCCAGGGATTTTCTCATAGCGAACAGGGTGCTTCCCCTGTACGAGTCCGAGGACCAAGTATCGGTTGTCATTGAGGACCCCTTCAACAGGGAGGCAATTTCCTTTATTGAAGGACAGTTGAGGAAGAAAATCAGTCTGTCCACGGGCAGCGGCGCCACGATTGAGGCCGTTCTGAAGCAGGCATTTCAAAAAGTCGGGCTTCCTGACATGGTGAGTCTAGTCAGGGAGACCATGGAAAAAATAAGGCATACCTCCTTTTACCGCATTGACTTTACCATGGCTGAGCAGTCCTGCAGCGTGAGTGTGTTCGGGGCGGGGATCCTGAGGGGCATCCAGTCAATCAAGGGGGCGTTCACTGGTGAGGACGTGTTCAGGGCCTTCAATGAGCTGGATATTCCCTTTCTCTATGAGCAGCCCCTGGGAGAAGGCGGGAACTTTCTGGCTGTCTATCCCCTTCTGAAAGACCGTAACGTGGAGAAGCTGCCGGCGGTTATCGGGGCCTGCGGCCTGGCTGTTCCGGGTGGTACTGCTTTTTCCGATATGCGGGTACAGGGCCTGACGAACCTCTTTTTTCGTGAATCACCCCTCGGGGGGTATCCGTACATAGCTTCACGGAGAGGGACATATGACCATGAGAACACCATCTATACCCCGGATGCCGCACCTTCAGGTTTCAGGGACTGGTATGTGCATGCATATATACCGTCATTGTGCCCTTCCTGCGGCGGTCCGGGCTGCGGCGCCTGCAGGGGACTTGGGTACGTATTCGAGAAGATGGAAGGCATCTATTCATCACAGGATATAAAAGAAAGAATGAGAGAGGACCGGCATGGCAAAGATTGACGCTTTCTTCAAATACATGATAGAACAGGGTGCCAGTGACCTCCACCTTGCTGCCGGAGCAAAGGCCAAGATCCGGAAGCATGGGGAGCTTGAGGAAATGAGCTACCCCGAACTGACGAACGAAGCGCTGCAGAGCCTGCTCTTTGAAATTACCACGGAGGATCAGAAAAAGGCCTTCCTTGCCAGAAGAGACTTGGACTTTGCCTACGAGATACCGGGCCTGGCCCGGTTCCGGGCAAACTATTTCGAACAGAAACGGGGGAGCGGGGCCGTCTTCAGGGTGATCCCCACAAAGATCCTGAGTGTGGAAGAACTGAACCTGCCCCCCCAGATTTTAAGCCTTACCCAGCTGAGCAGGGGGCTTGTTCTGGTGACAGGACCCACGGGAAGCGGCAAGTCAACGACCCTTGCAGCGATCATCGATTACATTAACACGAACAGAAAAGAACATATCCTTACTATCGAGGACCCTGTGGAGTTCGTGCACCAGAACAAGGGGTGCCTCGTGAACCACCGGGAAATCGGCAATCACACCGAATCCTTTGCCGCGGCCCTGAGGGCAGCACTGAGAGAAGACCCTGACGTCATTCTCGTCGGTGAAATGCGCGATCTTGAGACAATAGAACTTGCAATCACGGCAGCTGAGACCGGGCATCTCGTCTTCGGGACGCTCCATACGAACTCGGCGGCAAAGACCATTGACCGCATTATTGACGCATTCCCCATGGGGCAGCAGGCCCAGATACGCACCATGCTGTCAGAATCGCTCAAAGGGGTTATCTGCCAGCAGCTCCTGAAGAGGACCGACAAGCCCGGCCGGCTGGCAGCACTGGAGATCCTCTTCTGCAAGACCTCTATTGCGAACCTTATCAGGGAAGGCAAGACCTTCCAGATCCCCTCCATCATGCAGACCCAGAAGGGCGCGGGCATGCAGCTCCTCGATCAAGCGATCATGGACTTCCTTATGAAAAAGCAGATTACACCCGAAGAGGCCTATCTTAAGGCAAACGACAAAAACGCCTTTGAACGGTTCATTAAGAAAGAATAGGGGTTTGGTGAATCAAACTCCTACGTTCCCAGGATTTCCTCTCTGACTGACCTGAGAATCTCCAGACTTTGCCCCGTTTGATCAACCTCGTTTATCTCCAGGATGACGCTCACGTCCGGGTTGATCCTCACGAGATCCCTGAGCGCTGCTACCTCGTTGCAGTCTGCCGTGAGGGGCCAG
>CP070788.1:1522573-1528143 GCA_020346765.1 Nitrospiraceae bacterium | reverse complement strand
TTCAGAAAGGACAGGCGCACATGAGCAGTGAACCGAATAAGGTAATTTATTCCATGGTGGGTGTAAGCAAATACCATGGCAAGAAACAGGTACTGAAAGATATCTACCTTTCCTATTTCTATGGTGCCAAGATCGGCGTCATCGGTCTCAACGGATCCGGGAAAAGCTCCCTGCTCAGGATCCTCTCGGGAAAGGACAGGGATTTCTCCGGTGAAACCGTGCTTTCGCAGGGCTACACTGTGGGGTTTCTCGAGCAGGAACCCGTGCTGGACATCAGCAGGACCGTGCGGGAAATCGTTGAAGAAGGAGTGCGGGAGACAGTAGATGCCCTCCGCGAGTTCAATGAAATCAATGAAAAATTTACTGAACCCCTGTCCGATGATGGGATGAACGCTCTTATGGAGCGTCAGGGCAAAGTGCAGGAGAAGCTTGACGCCCTTGGCGCCTGGGACCTTGATTCACGGCTGGAGATGGCCATGGATGCCCTGCGCTGCCCCCCTGGAGAAACCCCCGTGAGGGTTCTCTCCGGGGGAGAACGGCGGAGGGTCGCCCTCTGCCGCCTTCTCCTGCAAAAGCCGGACATCCTGCTCCTCGACGAGCCCACAAACCATCTCGATGCCGAGACCGTTGCCTGGCTGGAGCACCACCTGAAAAACTATGCTGGCACCATCATTGCCGTGACCCACGACCGCTACTTTCTCGATAATGTTGCCGGCTGGATTCTGGAGCTGGACAGAGGCGAGGGCATTCCCTGGAAAGGCAACTACTCCTCCTGGCTTGAGCAGAAGAAAACCAGGCTCCAGCAGGAGGAAAAAGCCGAGAGCGAGCGGCAAAAGACCCTCCAGCGCGAGCTTGAATGGATCAACATGTCACCCAGGGGACGTCACGCAAAGGCAAAAGCGCGTATCACCTCGTACGAGGCGCTCCTCTCCCAGGACACTGAAAAAAGCGCAAAGGAACTGGAAATTTACATACCGCCCGGCCCCCGCCTGGGGAATGTGGTTATTGAGGCCGACAGGGTAAGCAAGTCCTATGGTGACAATATCCTCATGGAAAACATGTCATTCTCCCTCCCTCCCGGCGGAATCATCGGGGTCATCGGGCCAAACGGGGCAGGAAAGACCACCCTCTTCCGGATGATCACAGGCCAGGAAAAGCCTGATTCCGGGACGTTCAAAACTGGCGAGACCGTAAAACTCGCCTGCGTTGACCAGAGCCGCGACGACCTCGTCGCAGGCAAGACCATCTGGGAAACCATTTCCGACGGCCTGGACGTGGTGCAGCTCGGCAGGAAGCACGTTAATTCACGAGCCTATGTTGCGCGCTTTAACTTCTCGGGGATCGATCAGCAGAAAAAGGTCTCCATGCTTTCCGGCGGCGAACGGAACCGTGTCCACCTCGCGCGTATGCTCAAGGAAGGGGCCAATGTCCTGCTCCTCGATGAACCGACGAATGACCTTGATGTAAACACCATGCGCGCCCTTGAAGAGGCCCTGGAGAATTTCGCCGGCTGCGCTGTAGTCATCAGCCATGACCGGTGGTTTCTGGATCGCATCGCCACTCACATCCTCGCCTTTGAGGGCGACAGCACCGTCGTCTGGTTTGACGGAAACTACTCTGAATACGAAGCGGACCGGAAGGCCCGGCTCGGAGCTTCCGCGGACCAGCCCCACCGGATCAAGTACAGGCACCTGACGAGGGGGTAAAGGCAGTGCCATAGATGCCTGGTACAGACCTGCATTTCCCGCAGAGCGGAAGGCTTTCAAGCCTTGAGGCAGGAACCCTGTTGAGCATATGGCATGCCCTGCATCTGAGTAAGAGCGTATCTGCCTGCACACTATCATCCTTCATTTACGCACGCCGTGCCTCCAGGGTTTTGATAAATCACCCCCTGCGGATAAAAAAACCTTCCTGAAACACCCCTCCATGAGAAGTCTTGACAGCTATTCCGGTTTCATTATAAAATCCTCCCCTGTTCTTACCCGGCGCCTGACGTCTGCCTCCCGGACGGGGAACCGTTCCCTACAGATCCGGGGGGAAAAAGCCGATAAGAACATAACCCCTGATACGGGGCGGAGGAAATGACATGAGAGAAACAACACATCCCGGAAAAATCACCGTCCTCGATGAAAAGATCGAGCAGTTCTGTCAGACATCGGCCGAGCTGCTGGCGAAGATCCATGAACGGTATGGGAACATGGCTTCAGCTGTAACATCGGGGAAATCACGGGCCGACAGGAAAAAAAGAGCCCGGAAGAAACAGGAAACATCTGAGTGAGAGGCCGTAAGAGCATCCGCTCTTCCGGGTCACCGTCTCACTCTTTTGTTCCGAAGTATCATTGTCCCCTTCCGGGACCAGCCGATGAATCAGTACCTGCGGTCTCCTGCCCCCTGATTCTGGCCAAGTAGTCTGACACCATCCTTGAAAAGAACCTCAACCCTGAAGGTGCTGGGAACCGACACGACAATGCCCATGCCGAACCTGGGATGGTCCACAATTTCATCTTTTGAGAACACTCCCCGGAGACTGTATTTCTTAGCCAGAGAAGGGTCACTGGCTGCAAGCCTCGATACATATTCCTCATGAAGCGCTTCCCGCGCGCCCCGCTTCCGGGACGGGCCTTTGGGTTTTATCCGGCTGCGCTCCGACGGGTCCGGGCGGTAATTGTGCTGACCGCCGCAGGTATTGCATTTAACCCGCTTGGGAACGCTATCGACCATGGCAATAATGGTGTGTGTGAGATGCATTTTACACTTCGTGCACCAGGCATCGAGCTCTCCGCCCGTTTCAAATACAAGAGTCATACTTTTCCCCTTTTCTCCTGAGTCATGCCAGCTTTTTCCGCCCTAGCAGCGGCAGGGGTGGCCCTTCAGGTATCACTGTTCTCTTTTGTCATTCCTTCACAGTACTCCTCCCACTCATGGGGCAGGGAGTGCTTCTTTTTATTGTTGCAGGCCTTGCACGCAGGAACGAGGTTGTTCTTTTCCGACTTCCCTCCCCTGACAACGGGGACGATATGGTCCATGGTCAGCTCTGACTGCGGCACATTCCTGCCGCAGTAGTAACACCTGCCCTCTGAGCATTTTCTCTTCCACCACTGCGTCTTGCGGAGGTCCCGTGCCTTCTGCTTCTCCTTTCTGATTTCCTCTTCGGAAACAGGGGAAATAAAATAGTCCATCTTCTGTCCTTGTCCTCGCCTCAATCTGCCTTCAGGACTGCAGCTCTATGGTACTACATTGAATCAGCTGATAATCAAGTGCCGGCCGGCTCATCCCTCTACATTACTTTTTACCTCCTGAAGGCAGGGGCGCGGATCAGGGAAAAACTTGAGTATGAATGCGATGATTATCACGGGATGGGAAGCCGGACCATACCGTTTTGTTCCGAAACTCCGGGCGGGAGATTCAGGGCTGGCGGCCCTTCATTTTCTTTCTGAACGCTTCGAAGGCAATATTCAGTATATCCTTTTTCTCCGGGATGCCCATGTCCCTGATCCTGACCCCAGCCAGACAGCGGTCCCTCACTGCCCGCTTCCAGACCATGTCGCCTGTAAGAGCAACAGGGGATGCATTCCGGGGATGGCGGATCCTGATCTCCAGAACTTCGTGGGGTGCGGACTTAAAATTTTCAGAAACAAAGCTGAGTCCGTCCCGTGAAACATTGCTCGTGACACCGGCTATGTATTCAGTTGTCATATTCACGGGCCTCAGCTCTATATCGAGGTGGAGGTGAAACCTCATGGACTGCCTCGTGCCGTAAATGTAGGGGTCATGGTGGGACAACTGGTCAGCTGTAAAAAATTCAAATTGTTCTCCTTCTTCTGCCTCCACAAGCTTGAAAAAGTCACAGTTGATGCAGGAAGACGTATCCTTTACGTACCGGCCGGGAGCCGTTCCACCGGCATAGGTCCCTGCCAGCGTCCAGCATATCCGCCCGCCGTTCCTGCCGCTGTTAATGCCTGACAGTGACGCATCCTCTACAGCAGGGCATACCTCTTCTTTGGCCCCGTTTCCGGCAGGGGACCTTTTACATCCCTTGAATTCCCAGCAGTTCTGCTTGAACATTGACGTCACATCCTCACCGGAGGCCACCCTGCGCAAACAGCCTCTCTCATTTACTTATCATGAAATAGGCCGTTTGTCTACTGAAAACTTCCAATCGCCTCATGAGGGACCAATCGGAGCCTGCTTATCTCCTGAGAGTGACCTGAGCAGAAATCGCCAGGCGCTGCGGTCCCTGTGAGGACACTCTCTTCAGGAAAGGAGCGCCTCCACCTCGTTCATCAGCGTCAGAATTTCGTCCCTGCTCACCGCCCTGAACACCCGATCGTTCATCCTCCGCACACCCAGTCCCTTCGTGTACCAGACAAAGAATTTCCGGAAGCGGATCACACCGCCCTCTTCCCCCCTGCAGGCAATATTGCCCTCCAGATGCTCTTTCATGGTACGAACCACTTCGTGAATTCCGGGGCGAGGTGAAAGGCCCTCGCCTCTCAGAAGCCTTTCCGTATCAGGAAACAGCCAGGGGTTGCCAAGGGCGCCCCTGGCCAGGGCCACTGCATCACACCCTGTCTCATTAAACATCTTTTTGACAAGAGCAGGTGTCAGGGCGTCGCCGCTGGCTATCACGGGTATCGCCAGCGCCTCCTTGACCCTCCTGATTACGCCATAGTCAACCCTGCCGCTGTATCCCTGCCGCGCAGTCCTCCCGTGGATAGTGAGAGCGCTTACTCCCGCGTCCTGGGCGCGGAGGGCCGTTTCAACGGCATTGATTGAGGCCTCATCCCACCCCGTGCGTATCTTGACTGTCACGGGAAGCGGGGCGTTTTTGACAAGCTCCTGCAGGAGGCTCTGCAGTTTTGCAGGCTCCCTCAGGAGTGCCGCCCCCATCATGCCTGCTGCCACCTTGGGCGCGGGGCAGGCTGCGTTGAAATCAATAATGTCGAAGGCGCCTGCCGGCAGGATTTCAAGGGCCCTCCTGATGATGAAGGGATCGCTTCCCAGCAACTGTACCCCCAGGGGCCTGTCATCGGCATTCCCGGTAAGCATATCCAGTGTTTTCCTGTTTCCGTACGCAAGGGCGTTGGCGCTGATCATCTCGGTGAAGGCACAGCTGCACCCGAAAGACCGGTTGATCATCCGGTATGGGAGGTCGCTGATCCCGGCCATGGGCGCAAGGACAAGGCGGGAAGGGATGGCGAGATTTCCGATGACGAGCACAGCTCTCATGCCCGGTTTACCTCCTGCCAAGGACATCGATACCGAACGTCTTCAGATTTTCCGCAAGGGAACAGAGGGGAAGGCCCATAACATTAAAAAAATCTCCTTCAATCTTCTCGACCAGCACTGCCCCAAGGCCCTGAATTGCATATGCCCCGGCTTTGCCCATCGGCTCCCCTGAACGGACGTAATCCGCTATCTCACGGGCCAGGAGGTTTCTGAAATGCACCTTTGTCTCTACCGACCGGGACAAAATCCTTCCTTTTTCCGTATCAGCAACAGTATACCCCGTAATCACCGAGTGGCATGTGCCTCCCAGCGACGCCAGCATTCTCTGTGCGTCGGTTTTG
>CP070788.1:1501502-1522473 GCA_020346765.1 Nitrospiraceae bacterium | reverse complement strand
TGTAAAAGTAAGCAGACCCGGCCCCTGTTGCAACGAGGACATCCATGTTCAGTACCCCGCTTTTCAGGCTTCCTGCGGTCCCCCTCAGAAAGGGCATGCCGGAATAGAAAACTACCGGGGTCGTCAGTACGAGGGCAAGGACCTGAAAGACCATTTTTTCCTGCCACCCGATCCCCTGGAAGTAGCCCGCGTACATGGCAACGGAATAGAGCATGAGCTGCATGGAGAAGAAGGCTGCCGTGCCAAGCCGTATGAGCAGCCCCCGCTGCTCCCTCATCAGCGCCTCTTCCGTCCCGCCGGCTGCATGGGGCTTCGGGGTATACCCGGCGGACCTGATCCTTTGTACAATATCACCAAGCCCGGTCTCGGCCGGGTCCCAGCGTACCCTGGCCGTATGGGTCGCAAAGTTTGCCCGTACAGAGGTCACCCCCTGTGTCCTGAGCAGGATTTTCTCGATGAGCCAGATGCAGGATGCGCACCGTATGCCGCCAAACATGATGTCCGTCTCCATTTCCTGGCCGGTCTGCCTTACCGCTTCCCTGAAGGCGGAAGTCTCAACTGCCCCATGCTCAGGAGGGCCGGGTATCCATCCTTCCCTCCGCGTATAAAACTCCTCCAGCCCTTCTTCGTTAATAAGGCGGTAAATACCCCTGCATCCGTGACAGCAGAAGACCTTGTCCTGTCCCCCCACTGTATCGAAAATGGCCTGCTGTTCAGGGACCTCAAGCATACAGTGGTCGCATGTAATCAAGAAACACCGCTCCAGTGCAAAAAGATAGGTTTTATGTTACAAAGCTGAAGTGACATAAGGACTATCCGGCAATAGGCACCGGGCGGGCAAATACAACAGATTACTCCCACAGTTCATAGCCCCTGCCTCAGGCCCATATCATCATTTTTGTTGCCCGGTAAAGATACATAATCCCCATCATGATAACAGCAATCCCCGCTGTTTTATAGAGTGCGCCCTTCATCTTCATGCTGATCCAGGAAGCAGTGACCCCGAACAGGAGAAGCGCCGGGACTGTCCCCAATCCAAAGAACAGCAGGAGAAGCATTCCCCTCAGCAGGCTTCCTGTGCCTGCAGCAGCCATAAATGCCGCGTAAGAGAGGCCGCAGGGGAGGAAACCGAAGAGGGCTCCCAGAGGGAGATACCGCCAGAGGGAATTCTCATGCAGCAGCTGGGTTCCTGCCTTGATCACAAAACCGCCGTGATGATCCAGCCATCCTGTCCTGCCGATAAGCCCCGTTATATTCATCCCCATGATAACCATAAGGAGCCCTGCGATAAGGGCGACGGCATTCTGAAACCCCGACATGCTTCCCGCCACGTTGATAAAAGACCCGGTGAGCCCCATCACTGCTCCTATGAACATGTAGGTTGTAATGCGCCCCGCATTGTACAGGACGTGGGGAATACAGCGGCCGGTAATTAACGGAGCAGACTGATGGATGGTACAGGATGCAATGACGGGGCCGCACATGCCGATACAGTGCCCGAACCCGCCGAGAAATCCCGTTGAAAGGGCAATGAGATATTCTGCCTCCACTATTCAGCCTCCGCGAAGCCGGTCACCGGGAATGCTTCCCCGGCCTGCCAACAGTTCCTGTTCTCCTATTCACCTGAATGAGCACCCTTCTCTGCATAGACTCTTTTTTCAAAAAGAACACGTTTATCTTTCTGCTCCACGGCAATCCTGAGGTCCCAGTACCCGTACAGGGGAAACACCACTGCAAGACGGTACAAACTGTCCTCTCCCCTGATGGCGCGGTACTGCATGTCATAGGCACCGGTTGACGGCCGGGTCAATGTCACGGCAACCGATGCATCATCAAGGGGGAATCCCTTACGGTCATGAACGGAGAGAACAATCTCATTGTCCCCTGCCCTAATAACCCTGTTTGCAAGATCCACACGCCAGCCAAGGGCATCCCTCTGGTTTTCCTGCTCATCCCACCGGAGGCCTTCTTCATAGGGGTGTTCTGTAACCGGGCCGTCAAAGGTTTTTATACCCACATAGACGGAACCGGCAACCGCAAGAAGAGCCGATAGGACTGCTGCGAAAATTATGCTTTTCACGGTCCCTCCGGTACGTGAAAGGGAACTTTCCTTGCCGCCGCGAGGTTTTCTCCTCCTTCTGACCGTACGGTCAGCTCTATCGCAGGGGGAATCTCTTTCCCGGGATCCTGTTGTATGGATATGTAGAGGGTGACTTTTTTCATCTCATTGGCACGGACGAGAAAGGGCCCTGCCGGGACAATTTTCACGAAGCCCGTTACCCGCTGTACGGCTATGTCCATTTCCCTGTCCTCTCTGCCCCTGTTCTTAATTGAGAGCACATAGGAATTTACCGCGCTTCCGTCGCGGGACAGGCGCGGGGCAAAGGAGTGATTGGGAAGGACCGTGAGATCAACGGGAAGCCGTGTGAAGACGAGAAACAGAAAAAAGCCCAGGAAGACAAGAGCGGCCGTCCCTGTTATCACCGCGTTCTGCCGGATCAGCCTGCCCGTACCGCTGTCCACTCCGAAAAAATATCCGATCAGCGATTTCTTCTGTCTTGTATCCATGACCGCTGAGCAGCGGTCAATGCACTCCGCACAGTTGACGCAGGCATCGCTCAGCCCGTTTCTGATGTCTATCCCCACAGGGCACCCCCTGACACAGGCCCCACAGTCGATGCACTCCTGTTTCCGGCGGGGGTCCATGGCTATGATCAGGGTGTCCTTGTCGTAGAGGGCTCCCTGCAGTTTCGCGTATGGGCACACGGTGGCGCAGAACGTTCGCCTCACCAGGACAAAATTGAGAAATAGTATTCCTGTAAGGCTTATCCAGAACCCCCAGGTTATCGTTCCCATGCGCCCGCGCACCAGCTGTGAAAAAAAGTCATAGGGTGAAACAAAGTACCAGATGAGATTTGCGGCTACAAAGACACAGACAATAAATACAAATATCCACGACCGGATTATTGCCGGAACACCGCTGCCCGCTGCCCTTTCAAATGAATCGGTCATATCACTCAGGACCGTCTGGGGGCAGAGCCACCCGCACCAGAGCCTCCCGAACATCACAGTGATGAATACAAACAGAAAGGTTATGAATATCAGTCCCACCATGAGGATGAAAAACTCTTCCATCCACAGGCTGGCGCCAAAAAAATGAAGGCGCAGAGTGGGAATGTCAAGCCGCAAAGCGCTCTCGCCTTTTACTCTCAGGAAGGGAAGACCGGCAATGCACACAGCTTCAAGGGCCCTGACAAGCCGACGCCACGGCTGAAAACCCTTACTCGTCGTCATCAAGCATGGTGTACTTCGGTTCTTCGAGCTTTTTATGCCGCTTTTTTGAATAATAAAAGATAATAAGCACGATGAGTATGATCACCAGCGTAAGCCCGAACAGAAAGTATGCTGTTTCCTGGATATTCATTCCTCTTTTGCACCTCCGGTGAATTTCACATGCCGGAGCGGGAATCGTGCCCTACAGACCCTTGCGGGCTATCAGGTACAAAACGAGGATGCCGATAGCTGCTGCCACAGTGAACCCGATTGTTGCAATGATCGATATGTCCATCTTACACCTCTGCAAGCATTAACACTGAAGTGTGCTATGTTATCCTACCCCGATCCTGCGATACCTTTTAATCCGCTCAAAAACTGTCACCCTGAGCCTGCCGGAGGGTGAACCACCAGCCATGGTTCGACACGCGTTCTACTGAGCTCACGCCGAAGGCTCACCATGACAGTGTGTTCCTCTGCCGCATCAGGGACTACTTCGCCACCGACTCCTCGTAGGCCTGCTGCTGTGACCACCCGCCAAGCTGAGGGGTATACAGGTAGAGGTAAAAGATCCCCCATATAATCAGCCCCCAGAACAGTATCAGCCACCCGGCGGGAAGTTTCCGTGCCGTTGCCTCTGACTCAAACTCCTCTATGTTGTCAAGTTCTTCATCCATGGCCTTCACCTCCTATTTCCCCTGGAGTGTACGGATAAATGCGATGATCGACCATATCTCATCCTTGCTCAACTCCTCGCCAAAGGCGGGCATGCCGCCCTGCATGACGCGTCCCGCTTCCACATTTCCTTCCTCACTCCCGTTGTATATCATCTCAAAATAATCTTCATCCTCCAGGTCGCCTTCCACGTACAGGAACATGCCGTCCACAAGACTCGGCCCGATATCGCCTTCTCCGCTGGCGCCGTGGCAGACCGAACAGTTTTCCCCGTAGAGTTCTTTCCCGGCTGCAGTGGCTGCCGGATCCCCGGCAAGGGGATTCCTGACTTCAGGGGCACTGACCCGCGGTTTTACGTCGCCCCCTGCCTTCTTTGTCACCGCCGTCCCCACAACCTGCATGTACGCCACAATGGCATCCATCTCGGTCCTGCCCTGAAGGGCGCTTATTTCGTCCTGGGTATAGGGGAACGCGAGGGCATCCATGTGGCTTCGCACACTGGCCGGGTCAAGGGCATGCATCTTCAGCCAGCCGTAGGAAGGCATGTTCGATTCAGGATAAAACTCCCGGGGATTTTCAAAGTGCCGTTCGTGCCACGCATCGGGGTACTTCTTCCCTATCCTTGCCAGGTCCGGGCCTGTCCTCTTAGATCCCCAGAGAAAGGGATAATCATAGGCAAATTCGCCGGCCTTTGAATATTCGCCGTAACGCATGACTTCCGTCCTGAGCGGCCGCACGGTCTGGGTATGGCAGTTGTTGCACCCCTCTCTCTGGTAGATGTCCCTTCCGGCCAGCTGGAGCGGCGTATAGGGCATAAGGTTTTCAAGGCGGGGATGCATCTGGGGCGTCATCATGGGAATGAACATGGTAACAAAGGTCCCGACCAGGATTACCACAGCAGAAACAAGGGCAAACATGATCGGCTTTCTGTAGATATCTGACGCCATTATCTCACCCCCCCTTTCCTGGACAGCGCAGGGATGCTGCCCCTGCGCATGGTCATGAAAACGTTATAGATGAAAAAGAGCATCCCCAGTGTGAAAATGATCCCCGACAGTGTCCTCATGTGCCAGTAGGGATAATTTTTCGCAAGACCTTCCATGAATGTATACTTCAGGGTGCCGTCGGGGTTGACAGCCTTCCAGAGCGCTCCCTGCTGGATGCCCGTGATCCACATGGTTATGGAGAACATGAGCTGGCCGATCAGAACCAGGTAAAAGTGGGTGTTGGCAACCTTCACGCTGTATATTTCCGTATTGTAAATTTTCGGGATGATGTAGTAGATCGATGCAGCGGCCGTCATAGTCACCCACCCCATGGTTCCCATGTGCACATGCCCTGGAACCCAGTCCGTAAAGTGAATGAGCTGGCTCACCACCCTGATTGCCTGGGTCGGCCCCTGCACCGTCTGAAGGCCGTAAAAGGTTATGCCGAGTATGAAAAACTTCGTGAGATAATGGGTCCTCATCCTGGACCAGTCAGGCGCGACGGTATAGTAGCCGTTCACCACCGACCCCCAGGAGGGGGCGATGAGAAAGAGGCTGAAGGCAATGGCCAGGGTCTGGATCCAGTCTGGAAGCGGCGTGTACACCAGGTGGTGGGCGCCTGTCCACAGGTAGGCGAATACGAGCGACCAGAAGGCGATGATGGAAAGCCGGTGGCTGAAGATGGGAAGCCCTGTGGACTTGGGCAGAAAATAATAGAACATGGCCAGTATGGGCGTGGTAAATATAAAGCCCACGGCGTTGTGGCCGTACCACCACTGGACATTGGCGCTGTTGATCCCGGCAAACAGAGAATAGGACTTGAACAGCCCTGCCGGCACCGCGAGGTTGTTTACGATGTAGAGCACAGCCACGGCAATGACTGTGGCAATGATATACCAGAGGGAGATGTACATCTGCTCCTCTCTCCGCTTCATGATCGTCCCGAAGATATTTACTGCAAACATGACCCAGAGGATGACCACCACGATGTCGAGGGGCCATTCAAGCTCTGCGTATTCCAGGGACTGGTTCATCCCGGCAAAGAGGCTGATTGCGGCAAGGGCAATGGCTGCGTTGAACAGATACAGGTGAAACCGGGCGAGCCCGGGAAAGACAAGGGGCCTTTTGGTAAGCCTCATGGTGATGTAATAAAAAATCCCGAAGATCGCCCCCACGCCGAACCCAAAGGCAAGGCCGTTCGTATGCACCACCCTCATCCTTCCGAAGGTAAAGAAGGGCGGGACATTCCATGACGGCGCCCACATCTGGATGGAAATCCAGAGGCCGATGACGATTCCTACCACGCCCCAGAAAATCGAGGAAAGGATAAATCCCTTTACCGTCTGATTATCGTACTGATAATCACTCATAGTAGTGCCTCCCTGAATATAAGTGTGCGCCCGGTCAGGGCATATACCTTTCTAATACTTGTTTTTTGTTTCAATTGCAATTGATTTCTTTTATGGGCTTATTAATAAAGAAACCCTTCGGAGTCCGGGGACGTATGCAGCCGGCTACATCACCACGCTCTCGGCAATCTCCACCCTGTTTCTCCCCTTTTCCTTTGCCCGGTACATGGCGCTGTCAGCATGTTTGATAACCTGATCAGGCTGGGTGATCTTGTGCAGGTCCTCAGGAGTAAACCCTGCAACCCCCAGACTGACCGTTGTATAAATGGCCGTGTCATTTTCATAGATACATTTCAGGCGTTCAACCTTTTCCCTGATTTTATCCGCCAGCTTGTAGGCGCCTGCCAGGTCTGTTCCTATCAGGAGGACAAAGATCTCTTCCCCGCCGTAACGGAACACCATATCTATTTCACGGCAGCAGCTTTTCACAACCCCTGATATACGTTTCAGGACCAGGTCCCCGGCCGGGTGTCCATGAGAGTCATTGATTTGTTTGAACAGGTCAATGTCAAGCAGTACGCAGCTCAGGTTCAGATTCAATCTCTTTGCCCTCTCCATCTCGTCCCTGAGCTGGGAATAGAGGAACCTTCTGTTGTACAGGCCGGTCAGGTCATCGGTGACTGCCATTTCCTTTATCCGCTCCTGTGCCTTGTCCAGTTTTTTCATGAGCCCCATGGTAAAGCAATACATGAACCCCAGCAGCGCTGCGGCCGATATAAGTCCCAGGGACAGGATAACGGTGTTGTTAAACTTTAAAGACCTTGCCACATTAGTTATATCAAAGGTGACACTGATTCCGCCGCGGATGTCTCCAGGCCGATATCCCTGCTTCGCGTGGCATTGAAGGCATTCCTCTTTCACATAGAGGGGGACCATGTACCGGTAGCTGGTTGCGTCCCCCGTGGTCTGCATGGCATCGGCCTCCTTCTCCCCCTTTTCAAAAAGCCGGAGGGCATTTTCTTCAAATTTGTCAGGGGTATTTTCAGGATTTATTGGCTTCAGGCTCGTCATGTGAAATGTCACCGTGCCGTCTTTTTCAAAGAGCCGGGAAATCTCGCGCGTCATGAGGGCCGGATTTTTCAGGGTGTAGATTTTCCCGTCCTTTGCTTCCATGTCCGGATTGTCCAGGTACGGGTTTGACTCCATCCCCTCCTTTTTCTCCACATAGACCCCTCCGTAATGGGCGTTCCACTCCCGTGTTTTCACGATCTGCCGGATATGGGCGACGGCCTGTGTTTTTATCTGATTCTTTATGAGGGATGAGTTCCAGAGCAACAGCGTGAAAAACACCCCGAATGTGAATATGACGATGGCGAGCGTTATGTTCAGGAAAAACCTGATCCAGGCAGGCTGTCTCCTGATTTCAATGCTTTGCACGGGTGTATGCTCCTGAAGCGACCGTTTGGGGTGAAGGAATCAGGTCATATCCGGTCATACTATGCCGCTTTCTTTAATTATCCTGCTCAGCCTTGTTTCCACTATGCTCCGTATTTCCGCAAGGCGGGGTTCATCGGGTGCCTCGAAACGGAGGACAAGGACAGGCTGGGTGTTTGAAGCTCGGATCAGGGCCCAGCCGTCGGGAAATTTGATCCTTATACCGTCTATGGTGATAGACTCATAGTCGTCAAAGGCTTTTTGGGCCTTATCAACGATTTTGAACTTGATGTCATCGGGGCAGTCAAACCTGATTTCAGGAGTCGCCACCACAGGGGGCACGTTGCGCAGCAGCGCCTTCGTGCCATAGGGCTCACCGCCCTTTTTAATCACTTCAAGGAGCCTCAGACTCGCATATACTGCGTCATCGTATCCAAGATACCGGTGCTTGAAGAACAGGTGGCCGCTCATTTCACCGGCAAGCAGGGCATGTTCCTGCTTCATTTTTTCCTTGATCAGCGAATGGCCGGTCTTCCACATTACGGGAACACCGCCGTGGGCGGCAATATCGTCATAGAGAGTCTGGGAACATTTGACTTCACCGATAATTCTGGCCCCCGGATTATCCTTCAGGATATCCCGTGAGAAAATGATCATCAGTTTGTCACCCCAGATAATAGCGCCCTCTTCATCAACGACACCGATCCTGTCAGCGTCGCCGTCATATCCGATGCCCACATGGGCCCTTTTTCCCCGTACTGTTGTGATGAGGTCTGCCAGGCTTTCCTCAAGGGTCGGATCCGGGTGGTGGTTAGGAAATCTCCCGTCGGGCTCGCAGTAGAGCTCAGTGACTTCTGCCCCGAGGGCCCTCATGATCTTCGGCGCCACCAGGCCCCCCGTTCCATTACCAGCATCGACAACCACCTTGATTCCCCTGAAGCTATCAAACATTTCCTTCACAAAGTCGATGTAGGCACCAATTACGGGATACTGCTCATAGGTGCCGCTGCCGGAGATAAAGTCCCCCGCATCGATTATCCTCCTTATCTCCTGGATGGCTTCTCCGAAAATCGTTGTCGTTCCTACGCTCAGCTTGAAGCCATTGAACTCAGGGGGGTTGTGGCTTCCCGTGATCATCACGCCGCCGTCTACGCTGAGCGTATGGAGCGAATAGTACTGAAGGGGTGTGGGGCACATGCCCAGGTCGACCACGTCAATGCCCGAACCGGTCACTCCCTTCACCAAACTGTCCCGGATTGCTGGTGAATGGAGCCGTGCATCCCATCCAACGCTTATCTTTGCCGTTTGCCTGTCAAGACGCTTCAGAAGATACGAAGCGAACCCTCGTCCCAGCTGCTCCACAACCAGAGGAGTCAACTCCTTCTCCCACACGCCTCGGATATCGTACTGTCTGAATATTACGGGGTTTATCATCACGCCTCCCTGAACACATCCCTCCCGGAGCGGTATGCACGCTAAAGACGTTTAATGATACCACAGGGCTTTCTCTCATTTCCCCCCTGGAAATAAACAATTACCCCTGCGCTGCCCGGCATGACAAGAATGCGTTCAGGCAGAAATATCTTCTTGACGTATAAGGCAGGAAATCCGGCTTCAGGGCATCATGGCCCTTCTCATTACCCTTCTGGCTGCCGGAGCAGGTCTTTGCCCTGGCGCTCAGGTTCTGACATAAGACTATGGTATAATGCAGGAGACCCGATGAAATACAGACTGTTGCCCCTGCTTATTGTTCTTCTGCTGCTCCTGGCCGCATCATGTTCCGGGCCTGAACGCATGCTCATCGGCAAATGGAGCCTTGCGGGAAGAATGATCGGAGGAGCCCCTTCCTCATTCTGGTTCAAACGGAACGGCGTTGTCCTGGCTCCCTGGGAAAAACGCAGCTACGCCATGCTGTCCGAGGGGACATATGAATTTACAGACGATACCCACATCAGGATCGTTATAGACCAGGGACATTACAAGGGAAACGTCTATCAGTTTCAAATTATAAAGCTGACGGAGAATGAGCTGGTCCTTGGCAGCGATTTTGAAGAGATACGGTTAAAGCGGGTCAGCGACTGATCTTCATTATCAACACGAAGGCGGGTATAAACCCCGCCCCTACATCCGCGCTTCCTATCTTCCGAACTCATCTCTGCTTGATCTCTATCAGGTTGCCTGAAAAGTCCCTGACAAAATACACGGTCTTCTCGGCCGTCTTTCCCGTAACCACGTCGATCCCTGCCTGATGCGCCTTTGCCAGGGTGGCGGCAAGATCATCCACAAAAAAACCGGCATGCCTGATATCAGGAGAAGGCTGACGGCAGTCGGGACAGATAAACACCTCGACCTTCGTTCCCGTCCGCTCAAAGACAAGCATGGGAAGGGCCCGGTCAAGAGAGAATATCTGCAGTGACAGTTCAGACGATACGACGGTCCGCTTCGCCAACTCCATGCCCATAAAGTCACGGTAGAAGCGGACGGCTTCGTCTTCTGTGCCGTTGATAACCCCGATATGGTTCAAAAGCATCGTTTATTGTATCAGAAAAGGCAATGAACTGACCCGGATATTTCATAACCCGAGATAATTGCACCGGGTAACAACATTTGAACGGATTTATTTTTTCATAAGACAAAGCAGGGTCGAAAAAATACCTCGGAGACGAACAGGAGGTTCGTCGCGAATGGGAGAACGTGCTGTTACCCGGTGCATTTACGTCATCGTACCAGTATCGATATGGGTCGACCAAGGTAACTGCAGCGTTTGGAAGGCAGGGGAGCCACAAAATTGTCGGGGCTACAAAATGGTAGCTTGTCCCTCACACATGATCCGTGATAGTTCAATGCATTGCGGGCTGGCAGGATTTTCGCAGAGCTGGTTCTCAGGGTATGTGCGCCCTCTTCCCTGATTCCGGGCGGGCACGGTCACACCCGCGGGGCTTCAGGGAACAGATTTACAAAGATCGGCCTTTATTGGTATTATTTATATCCGTCTTTATCCCTGGGTAAAAACCGTTAATTCTCTGGGGATGGAGGCGTGTGCATTCAGAGAGGCCCTGCAATTCCCGACCTCCTGAGAACACCGAAGAGGAACAGCTATGTGCAGACTGGCGGCGATCACATCGCGTGACTATTTTTCACCCATGGAAAACGTCATTGCCCTTGAAACCATGAAGGAGGGGCATGACGGTTCCGGCATGGGGCTCATTCTGAAGGGGCTGGGAGGTGAATTCAAGGAGCTGAAGGACTATCCGGTGCTCTCGGGCATCTGTTCCGAGGCAGGGCTGAAGACCCTTGACGATTACATGAACAAGCTCGGCTTCAAGATGAAATACACCTGGACGCCGAAGACACGGCCTGTAAAGGGCATTGAAAGCCGCGATTACTATTTTGCACGGGTCTATGACTACCCGGACATGTACCGGGACAAGCCCCTTGATGAGAAGGAGAGCCTCCTGATGAAAACCAGGCTTTCCCTGAGGAAACTCGGCGAGAAGGATGAGTCGATCATTGTCTTTTCCTTTTATCCAGACATCCTGGCGCTGAAGGAGGTAGGCGACCCCTTGCAGCTTGCAGAATTCTTCGGCCTTGAGAAGACATCACTGAAGGCAAAGATCATCCTTGCTCAGGGAAGGCAGAACACGAACTACGCCATCAACCTCTATGCCTGCCACCCCTTCTTCATTCAGGGCTACAGCACCATGACGAACGGCGAAAACACCGCCTTTGTCCCCATCAGGGAGTTTCTGATGGGGAGAGGGTTCCCCGGCTATATCGGATACAACAGCGACAGTGAAGTGTTCTGTCACATCCTGCACTACACCTGCAGACAGCTTGGCTATCCCCTGCACTATTACAAGGACGTGGTAACACCCCTGAAGCAGGCGGAAATCGAGGATCGGCCGGACAGGGAGGCCGTCACATTCCTCAAAATGTCCCTGCGGCCGCTCTGTATCGACGGGCCGAACTGTGTGATCGGGTTCACGCCTGACGGCTCGTGTTTCATGCTCCAGGACACGAAGAAACTCAGACCCGGCGTTGTGGGCGGAGTAAAGGGAAAATTCGGGCTCATGTCCGAGGAGTGCGGACTGGACAGCGCCGTGCCTGGCAGGGAACGGTCCGTTGATGTCTTTCCCATGAAATATGACATGGCGATTGTAACGCCTGATGCTGAGGAGGTAACGGTATGGAACCAGCTTCTCGGTTAGACAATAATCACGAACTCGCCGTAAAGGACTTCCCCTATATCATCAGGTGGAGAGATGACCGGTGCACGCGCTGCGGCAGGTGTACTGCCGTCTGCCCGATGTACTCAATCGAGCCTGCCGTGGTGGTCAAGCGGACCCTGCACTCAGAGGGCCCGACACCGGAGCCAAAGACAACACGGCGCGTTGAAACGATAGTAAAGCAGACCACCGACATCGGCCGGTACTGCACCGGCTGCGGGACCTGCACCCTTGTGTGCCCCAATGAGGCGATTGAGCCTGAGTATAATCCCCAGCACAAGTTCAATTTTCATAAGAACCTGGGAGGCCACCCGTACCGGAGGGGCGGAAGGAGAAACGACCCTGCCCCCTCTACCCTTGACCGGCTCAGGTTTACCCGGATCTCCATGCTCACGGACCCTGCCCTTGATGCGGGGAGGCATGAGTTCCGGATCAGGACCTATCTCGGCAGGGTACTCCCGGCTGAAGAGCTGCCGCTCAGGGTTGAGAACGGCAGGCTTGAACTTGACACGGCATCGGGCAAGTTCATTCCCCCCGTGCGCGAGATCTATCCGGTTATCATCGGCAGCATGTCTATCGGCGCCCTGTCCCCCAATATGTGGGAGGGGCTGGCCATGGGCATCACCTATCTCAACGAAGTGGAGGGTATGCCTGTCGTCATGTGCTCGGGCGAAGGGGGGATACCGCAGCGGCTGCTGAAATCGCGCTTTATCAAGTACTTTATCCCCCAGATCGCGTCGGGGTATTTCGGGTGGGACGAGATCGTGCGGACAATTCCCCACATGGTGGAAGACCCCTGTGCAATAGAGATCAAGTACGGCCAGGGTGCAAAGCCCGGTGACGGCGGGCTGCTCATGGCGCACAAGGTGCTGAAGCTTATTGCCGAGATCAGGGGCGTACCCATGGGCGTTGACCTGCCCTCTCCGCCCACGCATCAGACCAAGTACTCCATTGAAGAGGCAGTGGCCAAGATGATACAGTCCATGTCCATGGCATGGGGATTCAGGGTGCCTGTTTATCCCAAGATCTCCGGCAGCAGGACGGCCAAGGCCGTGCTGAACAACCTCGTGAGAAACCCCTATGCCGCTGCCATGTCTATTGACGGAGACGACGGGGGAACGGGTGCTGCCTACAACGTTTCCATGGACAGCATGGGCCATCCCATCGCCTCAAATATCAGGGAGTGCTACCTTGACCTCGTTGCCCAGGGTAAACAGAACGAGCTCCCGCTGATAGCAGCAGGCGGCGTGGGGAAAAAGGGCAACCTGGCGGCCAATGCAGCAGCCCTCTTCATGCTCGGCGCCTCAGCCGTGTCCATCGGCAAGTACATCATGCAGGCTGCTGCCCAGTGCTTCGGCGATGAGTACAACCGGTGCAACGTGTGCAACCTCGGAAAGTGCCCCCGGGGCATCACAACCCAGGACCCGAAACTGTACCGGCGGCTTGATCCTGACAAGGTGGCTGAACGGGTCGTCGAGGTGTACAAGTCCCTTGATGTTGAGCTTAAAAAGATATTTGCCCCCATGGGGAGGAGCACTGAGCTTCCCATTGGCATGTCAGACGGAATCAGCGCCGATGACCCCGCGATTGCGGAGAGGCTGAAGATAAGCTATGCATGTTAAAAAAAGTTCCAGCAGTTTTAACCGTTTCCGTTGTTCCACAGGTTGAAACAGATTAAATGGTTGATTTATGAAAAAGGTAACGGTACAAGGAACGGTAAAAGGCAGGAGGACCCCCTCCCGGATATTTGAGCAGGAAATCCAGGCGGCCGTTGAAAAGGGGGAGCGGAACATCCATGTTATAGCCGACGGCCAGCATGGCATCGGCGGCCGCATCTGGCCGAGGGGGGAAGCAGTAAAGATTACCGTTGACGGCCCCGTAGGCCAGCGGCTGGGAAGCATGGGCATGTTCGGCACGGAGATTGTCGTCAACGGCAGCGCTTCCGATGACATTGGGTGGATCAACTGCGGCGCTACCATCACCGTGCTGGGTGACGTAACAAATGGCGCCCACAACGCGGCCGCGCAAGGCAAGCTTTACGTTCAGGGCGGCGGCGGCGCGCGCTGCGACACCATGACCAAGCACAACCCGAAGTTTGACCCGCCGCAGTCCTGGTATTTCAGGGATGTGGGCGACACCTTCGCCGAGTTCAAGGCAGGCGGCATTGCCGTTGTCTGCGGGGTAAATCCGAGAAATCCTGAAAACATTATGGGTTACCGCCCCTGCGTGGGCATGGTCAGCGGGATCATCTATTTCCGGGGACCAATCAGGGAATACAGCACGTCCGACGTGATCCTCCATGAACTGACTGACCAGGACTGGCAATGGCTCACGAAAAACATGAAGCCTTATCTCAAGGCAATCAGAAAAACTGAATATTACGAAGAACTTACCCGTGCGCGGTACGAGTGGAGAAAACTCGTTCCCTACACTGCCCAGGACCGGGCAAAGCGAAAAGACATCAAACTGTCCCTCACAGAGTTCCGGACCTCGGTCTGGGAAAAAGGGGTCGGGAAAAACGGCATATTCGGTGAGTATCTCACCCATCCCCTGACGATCCTGCCCTATATCACCACAGGGGCAGACAGGCGGTTCAAGCCGATCTGGAACAATTATAAATACGCCGCACCCTGCGAGTATGCCTGCCCCACGGGCATCCCCACGCAGAGGCGGGCGCAGCTTATCCGTGAAGACCGGCTCCACGAGGCAATGGACCTGATCCTCCAGTACAGCCCTCTGCCCGCTTCGGTCTGCGGTGAAATATGCCCCAACCTTTGTATGCAGGCCTGCACGAGAATGCGCGTGGACCGGGCCTTCAATATCAAGGAAATGGGCAGGGCGAGCCTCGAAGTCAAGGCGCCCAAACCAGCCAAAAAAACGGGAAAGACCGTGGCCGTAATAGGGGGGGGCCCCGGGGGGCTCTCTGCTGCGTGGCACCTTGCGCTCAAGGGTCATAGCGTTAACCTCTACGAAGCAGAGGAGAAACTGGGCGGCAAGCTCGAGCTCTGTATCCCCCGGGAGAGGCTACCGGAGCAGATTCTCTTGAAAGAGCTGGAACGGTTCAGGGAGATGGGCGTCAATGTCAGTCTGGGAGTAAAAGTCACGAGAGAGAAATTTGATGCACTCCGAGGCTCCCACGACGCGCTCATAGTTGCCTGCGGGGCCCACAGGCCCAGGACCATGACCCTGCCCGGCTCCAAAGACATGATATCAGCCTATGATTTCCTGAAAGGGATTAACATTGGCGACAAGCCCAGCCTCAAAGGGCAGCGGGTTGTCGTGATCGGCGCGGGGAACGTGGGCATGGACGTTGCCGCCGAGGCCTATCACTGCGGCGCCAAATCAGTGACAGCAGTGGATATCCAGGAGCCCGCTGCCTTTGGAAAAGAACTGGAGATCGCCAAGTCCCTGGGGACAAAAATACTCTGGCCCAGGTTTACCGAAAAATATGTAAAGAAAGACAGAAGGATTATTTTCACCGACGGAACCTCCCTCGATGCCGACCTTGTGGTCATTTCCATCGGGGACACGCCCATGACGGACTTCCTTCCTCCCACCGTCAATACAGACAAAAACGGCTGGATCGAGGCGGATGAGGCAGGGTTTACCTCTGACCCGAAAGTATATGCCATTGGCGACTCAACGAGGCTCGGTCTCGTCACCCATGCCATCGGCCACGCGAGACACGCTGCCGATGCTGTCCATGCTGCACTCTCAGGGAGGTCCTACTACAGGCCTGCCCGGAAGTTGATGGTCCCTTACGAAAAGGTGAAGACGGTCTATTACGACACCTGCAAGGGTGAGCCCTTCAGCCCCCGGACAGAGGCCCAGCTCTGCCTGTCCTGCGCAGCATGCAGGGACTGCCATATGTGCGAGGCCACCTGTTACTACGGGGCGATCAGCAGGAAAGAAGACAAAAGCGGGGCATACGCCTATGTGGTAGATGAAAACCTCTGCATCGGCTGCGGATTCTGCGCCGGCATCTGCCCCTGCGGCGTCTGGGAGATGGAAGAAAATATTTGAAGTGGCGTACCCGGTCTCATGTCATACCCAGGTAATGATGCTTATTAAATAACCTGCCCCCCGACCTAGCAGCCCTGCCAGTCAACAGTGTTAATGCCAGATTGACATTACTGTTGCGAAACTTCCTAAGAAATTCTCTTAAGGTTTATTACGAAAAGCCGATATATTTGAGTAACTAACGCAGTCTGGAGAGAATAATCGTGAGCAAAGAAAATGACGCTTCCTGCACGGGAACGCCTGGCAGGGATTCATATGCCAGGCACATGCCAAGACACCGTCTTATAAATAAAATCTTTATCTTATCCGTTACGCTTGCCCTGATTATTCCGATGCTCAACCTGTACGTAATCTTCCACTCCCTCACAAACCTGCTCACTGACAATGCCCAGGTTGAAGCAATCCGCCTTGGCAATCATCTCTCAGGCATGCTCATCAGAAATGATGAGGAGTTGACCCATGCCCATGTATCAGAGGTCATGTCACTACACGGCCATTCACTGCTCCATGATTTCCAGCTCATGAAGCTGAAGGTCTTCAGCCCCACAGGAGAGATCCTCTACTCAACGAGTAAGGAGGACATCGGCACCTTCAATAAGGAGAGCAATTTCCACGCGATAGTTGCCAGGGGGAATTCTTATACCTCAGTGGTAAAGAAGGACGCCCCGTCCCGTGAAGGGCAGACGGTTAAGGCAGACGTGGTAGAGACCTATGTGCCGATCATGCAGGGAGACAGGTTTCTCGGGGCCTTCGAGATCTATTACGACATCTCCACAAGAAACCAGGCACTGCATGACTTCATTGTCCGGTCATCAATGGTCATACTCATGGTCATGACCGCCTTCCTGGTAACCATTGTGTTTTTGATCGTAAGGTCTGAAGGTAAGACTGAAAATCCCTATCTGGGAGGACTTCCCCGGCGGTACAGTTCTCCCTTCTACCTGATATTCCTGATCACCGCAGCAATTTTCATAACCGACACAGCGGTTATGATCATCACGGGGGCCTTCCCGCACCTCACCCTGATCACAAAAGCGTTATTTGATGCAACGCTCCTGGTTCTGTTCGTATCACCGGTGCTTTACTTTTTCATGCTCAGGCCGCTGCTTCTGCATATTAAGGAGCTGGGCCTGGCACAGGCGCAAATCTCCCGGATGTCCCTGTACGACGAGCTGACGAACCTGCCCAACCGCTCACTCTTTCAGGACCGTCTCCGACAGGCCCTTGCCCACGCAGAACGCTATGAAGGGAAAGTGGGCGTGCTCTTCCTTGACCTGGATAATTTCAAGCGCGTCAATGATATCTTTGAACATCGCAGGGGTGACACCATTTTGAAGGAGATAGCCGGCCGGCTCACGTCCAGTCTGCGGTCATCCGACTCAGTGGCCCGTCAGCAGGAGGATGAGAGCATGCCCACCATCGCCCGCATGGGCGGTGATGAATTCACCATCCTGCTTTCACAGCTCAGGTCTTCCCAGGACGCCATTCGGGTTGCAAAACGGATCATTTCAGTCATGGCAACGCCTTTTATCGTTAACAGCCAGGAGTTATTCATCAGTGCCAGCATTGGCATAGCCATCTCACCTGTTGACGGAAAGGACGTGGACATCCTCATAAAAAATGCCCACGCAGCAATGTACCATGCAAAGAAAAAAGGGCGGAACAACTATCAGTTCTATGAGGGGTCAATGAACAGCACGGCCTACCGGCGCCTGATCCTGGAAAATGACCTTCGCAGGGCCATTGACAGTGAAGAATTCACACTCTATTATCAGCCGCGAATCGATATTCGCTCAGGGAGAGTCGTTGCGCTGGAGGCACTGATACGATGGTTGAAGCCCGGCGGAGCGGTTATCTCGCCCATGGAGTTCATTCCCGTGGCCGAGGAGTCAGGGTTGATAATCCCCATCGGTGAGTGGGTACTGAGGAATGCCTGCGAACAGATGAAGGCATGGCACGATGATGGAATGCAGGACCTTTGTGTTTCCGTAAACATTTCCGGGCATCAGTTCCAGAAAGAAAACCTCGCTGCCACGCTCTCCCGCACGCTCGCCGCAGTACAGCTTGACCCGAAACGTGTCGAGCTGGAAATAACAGAAAGCATCATGATGAAAGGCGGGGAAGATGCCCTCTCCATACTGCAGGCACTGAAGGAGATGGGGGTGAACCTCGCTATGGACGATTTCGGCACAGGCTACTCGTCATTCAGCTATCTGAGGCAGTTTCCGCTGGACACCATCAAAATCGACAAGTCATTTATCAGGGACGTCACATCCAGCAAGGACACCAAGGCCATCGTAGAAGCAATCATTGCCATGGCACACAGACTGCAGCTGACAACCGTTGCTGAAGGTGTTGAACAGGAAGATCAGCTTGAATTCCTCAGGAGAAAGGGCTGTGACGAGATCCAGGGGTATCTTATGTCTCCTCCTGTTCCTCCCAAAGAGATCCCCGCCCTCCTCGGGCAACTTTCAGGCAAGGCCGGTGTAAAGCCCTGACCTGGTTATGCGCGCCCTGGAGCCCGGTTATACCGTAATGCCCCTATTCCCTATTCAGGACCTCCCGGAGGACTCTCAGATTAAGCACATCCTCCCTGTTATATTCCAGGAGCCGCATCAGAGAATCCCTGTGCCCCTCCTTCCGGTATCTGTTCCAGAGCTGTACGGCAGCCCAGCCATCCACGTCGGGGAGCCTTCGTTCAATACCCAGCTGCCGTTCAACGCTTTTCAACCCGCCGTATAGCCTCCTCTTCCAGCAGGCGTGCATCAGATCCTCATGGCAACAGTACTGAAGAAGGTCGAGGGCCAGCTTTGCCCGGATAAAGGGGAGGTCAAAGCGGCCGCCGTTGTACGTAAAAAGCCTCGTAACCCCTTCCAGTGCCCTCACAATACCGGCCGCGTTAATGTCTTTCCCCACAAGCTGGATCACGCCCCTGCCTGTTTCGTCCTCCCGGTGTATACCGACAACGGTCATGTCCGACTCTTGATGACGCAGCCCCGTGGTCTCGATGTCAAGGTAAGCGCTGATATCCAATAACTCCCCCGGTCTTTTCCCCGGATTCTATCCGCTCCCTGGCAATCATGTCAAGACGTGAAGAAAGTTGTCCGGACAATGTAACATCCTGACCCTAAAGATGTAAGGCATATCTCCCGATATGTCCGTTAGAAACAGGGGACCATACGTCTGATGCGGCAGGAGATCCGGACCGCAGCTCACAGATTCATCTGGCAGACCGCTTCAGAATCCTTGCATGGCACAATGAGCAAGAAAAACCAGAGATCCATCAAGAAACCAGTATCCCATGAAGTCCTGAGCAGTTCCAGCACCAGCCCGCACACCGGGTTGCCCGTCAGAGACGGCGAATATGACCCCCTCTCTTCCAGAGAAGGCAGCATGGACTTGACCGAACTTGCCCGTCACATTGAAATTGCGAAAAAAGAATGGGAAAAGACGATGGATTGCGTTGACGACATGATCATCCTCACAGACGGCGACGGCATTATAAAGCGGGTGAACAGGGCTGTGAGAAAGTTCGCAGGACAGGCCTATGAGGATATCCTGGGCAAGACGTGGGAAGACGTCATCATCGACAGTGACCTGGAGGCGGTAACGCTCCAGGCTGGGTCTACCGGGCTTTTTCACAAGCCCACGGGACGGTGGTTTGAACTGCATGCCTATCCCTTTGAAGATCCGGCCCTTCAGTTTTCAGGCACCGTCCTGACAATACGCGAGACAACGGACGAGAAGAATTTTCGCGAAAAGCTTGAAAAGGCGAACCTGCAACTGGAAAAGAACAGAAGAAAACTTCAATCGGCCCTTGAGAACATCTGCTCACTGATGGAAAAGGTCATCCGGCTCCAGGACAGCAACGTCCGGTTTTCCAACCCCAATATCAGAAAATGTTATGAAGTGAAGGGCTGCACAAAAAGAAGCTGCCCATGCCACGGCAAAGAGCCAGTTCGGTGCTGGCAGATTGCCGGAACCTTCTGCGGCGGCACCGTGCAGGGGACCTTTGCCCAGAAGTACAACTCCTGCGTGGAGTGCGAGGTCTATAAAAAGGCAACGGCTGACCCCATCTATCAGATCGGTGAGCACTTCAATAACATGATGCACATCCTCAGCATCAGAAACGGACGGCAGAAAAAATAACCTTCTCCTCCCTCCCCCCCATCGGCACTGCCCGTCTCTCAAGTTCCCGCTCTTCTGAACCGAAGTAACGAGGTAAGTGCTGTAAATAAAACATATAAATCTGGCTGAAACCAGCCAGAACACTGGAGCAGCAGAGACTCATCGTTGCTTACCGGCAGGAGGATGTGAGAGATGAAAAGAATTACCGTCGTTGTTCTCACAGTCATTATGCTTGCAGGATTCACTGCACAGGCTGCCCCTGGTGGTCAGACGATCACGGCAGTCAGGACCAACGAGGTCCCGGTCGTTGACGGTTCAGGAGCCGACAAGGCGTGGAACAGCGCCCCCAGGGTGGTCACCCACGACAACGTTGCCGACATCGATATTTCACTCCAGGCAGTACACACTGGCACCGATATTTATTTTCTTGTTACCTTCCCGGACAAGGACGAATCCAGAATGCACAAAAGCTGGGTATGGGACAAGGAAAAGAAGATTTACACCCAGGGCAATGACAGGGAAGACGTGTTCGTATTCAAATGGAACATGGGTTCAAAGCGTGTTGACCTGAGCCTCACCTCGGACGACATGTACGAGGCCGATATCTGGTACTGGAAGGCCGTACGGACAGACCCTGCAGGGTACGCTGACGACAAGATGCACCACATCATCACTGAGAACATCAAGGACGCTGCAAAACTGACAAGCAAAAAGGGGATCACGAGGTACCTCATCCGTCCCGGCGACGTGGGAACGCCCGCCTTCAAATCCACGCTCCAGATTGAATACGCAGGCGATGTGGTCCCACGATTTAGCCACGTGACGCCCTCAGGCAGCGCAGGCGATGTAAAGGCCAAAGGACAGTGGAAAGACGGGATGT
>CP070788.1:1488864-1501402 GCA_020346765.1 Nitrospiraceae bacterium | reverse complement strand
AGAGTTACAGTATTGAGCGATAAACCGAAAAGGAGAGTACCATGTCAAAGAAAATCACCTCAATCCTCACGGTCATAATTTTTCTTGCAGGATGTTCGCATCTTTTTGCCCAGATACAGACCGGTAAACCTTTACCCGCATCGGGAGAGGAAAAGAAAATCCTGGCCGTCCTTGACGATATGGACAGGAACCAGAGACAGGGGATGATGAACGTCCCGGTAGATGACGGCAGACTGCTCAGGCTGCTCACCGAGGCAACCAATGCACAGCACGTGGTTGAGATCGGGACGTCCAACGGGTACTCCGGGATATGGTTTTGTCTGGCCTTGAATAAAACGGGGGGGAAACTCACCACCTATGAAATTGATGCCCGGCGCGCTGCATTGGCCCGTGAGAACTTCAGGAGGGCCGGCGTTAGCAATATGGTGACACTCATCGAGGGGGATGCCCATGAGCAGGTGATGAAACTCAAGGAACCTGTTGATATTGTTTTTCTCGATGCAGACAAAACCGGATACATCGACTACCTGAACAAGCTCTTGCCTCTGGTGCGCCCCGGGGGTCTGATCATAGCTCACAACATGAGCCCGCGCATGGCAGACCCGGCATATATAAAGGCAATTACCTCTGACCCGCGCCTTGAGACCATCTTCCTGAACATGGAGGCCGCAGGCGTCGGTGTAACACTCATGAAACGCTGATGAACGCAGCTCCGGAGAAAAAGCTGTCCCTGTTCGATTCCACCTGCATCATTGTGGGGATCATTATCGGTGCCGGGATTTACGAGACTGCCCCGGTCGTGGCCGCAGGCATGGGCAGCGGAACCGGCGTAATCGCCATCTGGCTCGCCGGCGGTCTTCTGGCACTGACCGGGGCGCTGTGCTATGCCGAACTGGCAACCGCCTACCCGCGTGACGGCGGAGATTACGTCTATCTCAGCCGTGCCTATGGCGGACCGGCCGGTTATATTTTCGGCTGGTCGCAGATGCTCATAGTCCGGCCCGGAGACATAGCCCTCATGGCCTTTGTCTTTGCCAGGTATGCCGGGACGCTTTATGCCCCGGCTGAACACACAGGTGTGATATACGCGGTTTCGGCAGTCGCCGTACTGACCGCGATAAATGTCGTCGGTGTCACAGGGGGGAAATGGACACAAAACTCTTTGACCGTGATCAAGACCCTGGGGCTGCTTTCCATTATTGCTGCAGGCATGCTCACTCCGGGAGAAGCGATGACAGAAGGACATGCCGCCCTGACAATGGGAGGGCTTGAACTTGCCCTCATTCTCGTTCTGTTTACCTATGGCGGCTGGAACGAAATGGCCTATGTGGCCGCAGAGATCAGGCGGCCTGAGAGAAATATAGTCCGCGGCCTGGTGGCAGGGACTGTTGCAGTGGCCGCATTATATGTGCTGGTCAATATGGCATTTCTCCATACGCTGGGGTATGAAAAGACAGCTGTTTCCCAAACAGTGGCAGTTGAAACGGTGTCCGCTGTGTTTCCTGATCTGGCAGGGAGGGCCGTCAGCATCCTTATATGCGTCTCGGCGCTCGGGGCCGTGAACGGTCTCATTTTTACCGGTGCGCGCATCTCCTACGCACTCGGAGCTGAACATCACTCATTCCGAGGCCTGGGAAGATGGAGCGGCCGCTTCGGTACACCGGTGAGGGCCCTCCTTGCCCAGGGATGCCTGAGCCTCGCCATTGTCCTCTTCGCCGGATCATTTCTTGATACGATACTCTATACTGCCCCGGTGGTTTGGCTGTTTTTTCTTGCTACAGGCCTCTCTGTCTTTATATTGAGGCAAAAAGAGCCGCGCACAGAGCGTCCTTACAAAATCACCGGTTACCCGGTAACCGCGATCGTCTTTTGTACATGCTGCCTCTTCATGCTGTATAGTTCCGTGTCATATGCCCTCAGGAATAAACCAGCCGGCCTGCTTGTCATGACCGCCGTCCTGCTGACAGGAGTGCTGGTCTTCTGGTTGACCGAGATGAAAGGGAAGGGGGAAAGCCCATGAAGGTCCTCGTTATTGAGGATGAACAGGACCTCGCGGACATCATAAAACAGGGACTGGAAGAAAATTCCTTCACGGTGGAGGTGTGTAATGACGGTGAGGAGGGACTGTTCATGGCGGAGAATTATCCTTATGACGCCATCCTTCTGGATATTATGCTCCCCACAATGGACGGATTTACGGTCCTCCACAGGCTGCGGGCAAAGAAGGTCAAGGTGCCTGTTCTCGTGCTCACTGCCCGGGGAGGAATGGGTGACAAGGTGAGGGGGCTGGACACGGGCGCCGATGATTACCTGGTAAAACCCTTTGAATTTCCCGAACTGATTGCGCGTCTGAAATCCATTATCAGGAGAAACAAGGGAGAGGCGTCCCCTCTGATTGCAATTGATACCCTCACAATCGACATCAATTCAAGGACTGTAACACGAGACGATAAGGAAATACCATTGTCAGCACGAGAATACAGGATCCTCGTATACCTTGCTTTGAACAAGGGGAGAGTGCTGAGCCGGGATCAGATTGCTGAATATATTTATGATCCCGATCATGACCTTGACAGCAATGTCATTGATGTTTATATCAGTTACCTGAGAAACAAGATCGACAAGGGGCGCAAGAATAAACTCATCCACACCATCAGGGGCGAAGGGTACACCCTGAAGGAAATCACATGAAGTCATATCCCGGTTCAATAAAGGGACGGTTCTTCCTCTGGAGCATTCTGATCACGGCGGCGGTCCTGATCTTCCTCGGTATCTCACTGTACGTTGAGATCAGAAAATCTATCCTGGGCTCCATTGAACAGACCCTCCATTCAAAGATCCAGATACTGAAGGGGCTGATTCATGAGGAGCATGGCATGATCGAACTTGAGCTTGCCGAGGTAGTTTCCGGAGAATATTCAGTCCCTCGATCAGGACATTACTATAAGGTGCTTCTTGATAATGAAGTCCTGGCTGCTTCACCCTCCCTGGTAGATGAGGCCTTTGATCTTGATTCGGGAAAACTCTTCTCCCATGACCCTGCCCTTCAGCAGAGGGTATCCCTCTCCGTCGGTCCGGCAAAGGAGCCGGTTATGGTGGTACGACACGACTTCCCCCTCTTTGATGCACAGGCCACTGTCTATGCGGCACAGAGTCTTTCCGGGAGCCTGCAGCTCATTAGCAGATTCCGGATGTTTTTATTCGCTGCCATCGGAATTAACACAGCCGTTCTGGCCCTGGCAGGGCTATGGATAGCCCGCCACGCTCTCAGGCCTCTGGAAGAATTCTCCACACATATCGAAAAAATTACCCATAAGACCATGGATGAAAAAATAGATCCTGCATTTCAGGCCGAAGAAATCAGGAAAGTGGCCGGCTCCTTTAATGCCATGCTCGACAGACTCCAGCATGCATTCGAAATGGAAAAAAGCCTTGTGGCAGACGCCTCCCACGAGCTCAAAACTCCCCTGTCCATCATAAAGGCCCAGTGTGATGTCCTCCTTCAGAAGGACAGGACAAAGGAGGAGTACACAAGGGCCCTGTCACAGATCAATGCCACGTCGGATGCCATGAAAAACCTGATTGCAGACATGCTTTCCCTTGCACGCATTGACGCCGGCATCCTCCCGGCGTCCCGCTTCAGGGTTGTCTCTCTGAATCACTGCATTGACAGGGCAGTAAAGCTCGCAGAGTTTTCAGCCGGGGAAAAGCACATAAGCGTTCACAAAAATATGCCCGCCCCCGTTCAGGTCAGAGGGGACGAGGACGTCCTTACAGAAATGATTTTCAATATTGTGGACAACGCGGTCAAATACAGCCCCGAGGGGGGCACCGTCGATATAGCGCTCCTGCCTGACAACAGCTCCGTGCAGATCGAGGTGCGCGATCACGGGAAAGGTATCAGGGCTGAAGATTTGGAGCGGGTATTCGACCGCTTTTACCGGTCCGATACGGCACGGAGCACTGACGGCACAGGGCTCGGACTGAGCATTGCCAGGGCTGTGGCAGAGTCGCACGGGGGGACTATCTCAGTGGGAAGCCAGACCGGAAGGGGAAGCAGGTTTGTCATCAGGCTGCCACGGCATCGGGCCTGATGCCATTTTATGGTCGATCATGCACTGGAGCATCTCCAGTTCGTCATAATCGAACCACGTCATTTCACAGAGGGTGCAGCGGTCAAGCTCAACGAGATAGACGGAACTGTAAAAGGTCCGCATCATGGGGTCATTGCACTTCGGACAGGGGATGAGAGGGATTGCCGCGGTGTTTTTCCTGTTTCTTTTCAGGGCAAGGCGCTTCATCTGGTTGTGCGTGAGGGTGGTCCTGGCGAGTGCTTTTATCCTCTCCGGATAGTGCCCGTTTTTCCGTGCCAGTATCCGCGCTATTTTACCATCCTCTATGAGCGCCCCCCCGCAGAACCTGCACTGCATGATCGTTGTATTTTCATACATTTTTTCAGCGAGGGGATGCCCACATGACGGGCACATGTTTTGTGAGAGGGTGCTCCCCTCCCGGACTAGGCGCTCTTCAAATATTCTGTTCACAACAGGACTCTGCAAGGCCTTTTCCATAGTCCCGTCGCCGCTGATCCATGTGAGCGGCGAGAGCCAGGGCACGGCAGCCAGCTCAATAAGGGAATAAGGCCCCTGCCACTGGTGCCGGCTGTCCAGGGCATAGAAGGTATCGCAGCCTGTCTCGTGAAGGAGCGTCCGGTCCTGTGCCTGCGCCCTTTTTCTCAGTTCTGAAATACTGGTGCGTGCCATGGCCAGCAGGACATTGATCCTCTTTCTGGCCGGGGGATGGGTGGACATGAGGTCTGCAAGCCATCCCTCTGATTCATCGAGAGAGCGGGGAGCGGTATTCATGAAGCAGAGCATTTCCAGACCGGTACCGATGTATCCCCTGCCCCTCCAGTTCCGGGAAAGCACGTAGAGCACTTCTGCCAAGGCAATGGGATTCCGCGTCATGCGGACCGCTCCCGCATCAGCACGGTATTCCCGCTCCCGGGAGACGAACAGGTTCAGCAGATAGCTGGCCCTGACCATCAGCCACGCGAAGATAAAGGCCGGAGACAGGAACAGCCTGCCCTGAAAGGCCGCTGCCATTTTTTCAATGGCCGATGCGGGTATGCCGAAAAGACTGGCAGCCACCGTTGATTCCTGACAGTCACCGGACAGGATGTGGCAGGCCTCGTGGGCAAGGACAGCCTCCAGCTGGGCCCGGGAGATACGCGACAGGAGCCCCTCGGTGATGGCAATGATGGCGTTGCCCCTCAGGTCCACGGCAGAAAGGGCGTTCATGGAGAGCGTAGGAATAACAAGACACTGGATCCGGGTCCTCTTTTCTGAAACGGCCTGTATCTCTTCCGCAATGTATATCAGCCTCTGGTGAATGCCGTCTCCGGGGTCAGGGGGCACTGCGCCGAGGGCCCCCTGTATGGAGGACAAGGCACGAACAGAGGAGAAATAAAAGTGGCCGGAGGCAACAAGGGCGGAAAAAAGAAAGATGATCAGAATGTTCCCTGTGTTCAGGGAGGCCGTGCCGGAGATGAACCCAAGGAAGAATATCTCGTAAACAACGGAAGTCAGTGAAAGGGCAATGACAAAATAAAGAACGATAAGGAGCAGGAAAAAAATGCCTATTCTCCAGCTTGTTTTCCGTTCTATATCGATAAACGTGACAGGCATTTATCCTATTAGAAGGCCAGCTGCTTGATGTGCCTGCCGGCAGGCAGGGCAGACAGGTCTTTTCACGGGGTTTACCGGCTTCGTATGCTCATATCCGCTGCCGGAACGGCACGGTCAGAGTCGTCTGCTTCAAAATAGGCCTCCCTGCTGAATCCGCTGAACAGGGATGTGACCATATTGTTGGGAAACACTTCCTGCTTGATCCGGTAATTGGCAACGAGGTCATTATAGAGCTGCCGCGAAAACCCTATCCTGTTTTCCGTTGAGGTAAGCTCCTCCTGGAGCTGCATGATGTTTTTGTTGGATTTCAGGTCCGGGTAATTCTCCATTACGGCAAAGAGCCTTCCCAGCGTCTGGGTGAGCATATTTTCTGCGCCCGCGCGATCGCGGGTATCGGAGACAGATACAGCCTTTGCCCGCGCGCTGATCACCTGCTCAAGCGTGTCCTGCTCAAACTCCATAGCACCCCTGACCGCGGACACAAGATTCGGAATAAGGTCATGCCTCCGCTTGAGCTGAACATCGATCTGCTTCCAGGCGTTCTGAACGTGATTGCGCAGTGATATGAGGCTGTTGTACGTCACGATCACCCACAGAACAGGCATGAAAACTACCCCCAGTACAATCCATCCGATCATAGAACCTCCCTGATTCTCGCATTATTTCTGATATGCCCTCAGGACACCGTATACCCCAGATAATTCATAAACCCATGCCAATTTCGGGGAAGGCTCTCAAAAAGTCTCGCAGAGTCGAGTCTCCGACTTGAAAGCCATGAACGTCTCAAAAAAGCAGTACCGCATGTTGACAAGGTATTCGAATGACGCTGTTCAGATGTCCTTATTGCTGGAGATATCCGTCTATGGTATGGCACAAGTCTTTTTTCAACCCTCCCCCGAAATTGGTGAATAATGTGTGCTGATCATTGTCATCCCGCGGTTCCTGTTTATTCATTACTATCGGTATTATTTGCGAAATATTTAATAGAAGAGCGTAATCATACAATTCGGGACAGCGAGGTACAGAGAGAAGGGAACGGGCTTTGAACGGATTTATTTTTTGACACGACAAAACAGGATTTTTTGGCGAAAAAATACCTCGGAGACGAACAGGATGTTCGTCGAGAATGAGTGAAATGGCTGTTGCCTTCTCTCTTCAGTCATAGTAAAGTTGAAAATTTATAAAATCTTATTAGACCTGACAGGGAAGTACTCTACAGATTTTTTTTGTTATCCTACCTCTTCCCTCCTCCGTTTTGTTACCATAGCCCTGAATGGCACTGGTCATTGTCAGAAAGGCAACTTACAATTATCCTGCTCTCAGGCCAGTCATTTTCGAACTCATGGACATGCTGGGAGGAGGCAGGATCAGGAGCAGCACCCGCGTTCTTATCAAACCGAACCTGCTTGCCCCTGCGCCGCCCGAAAAGGCCGTTGTGACGCACCCCCATGTGGTCCGGGCTGTTGCAGAGTATGTCCTGGAAAAGGGAGCGACAGCTCAGATTTCTGACAGTCCAGCCGTTGGCTCTTTCGAAAAGATCCTGAAGGAAAGCGGCATCAGGGATGCCCTCGCAGGACTTCCCGTTCTCTTCAGGGAGTTCGATGAGTCAGTCCCGGTAAGCATTAATAAGCCCTTTGAAAAAGTAGAGATTGCCGCCGACGCAGTAAACTCCCACGTGCTGATCAACCTGCCGAAGCTCAAGACCCATACCCAGATGCTCCTGACCCTCGGGGTAAAGAACCTCTTCGGGTGCATTGTGGGGCTGAGAAAACCCGAATGGCATCTGCGGGCGGGTGTGGACAGAGAGATGTTCGCCCGGCTTCTGGTTAAGGTCTGTCAGGCCGTGAAGCCCTCGATCACGATCATTGACGGCATCCTGGCCATGGAGGGACAGGGGCCGGGAAAAGGGGGCACGCCCAGGCATGCCGGGGTGCTCCTGGGGAGTGAAAACCCGGCAGCAGCCGATATGGCAGTGTGCAGAATGCTCGGCATTCCCGCCGACCGGCTCCTGACAAATAAGATATGCATGGAACAGGGCCTTTCTCCTGAGGATATACGTATTGACGGGGACCTCCCCGCTGTGGGGGACTTCAGGCTTCCTGACATTACCCCTGTTGTCTTCGGCCCCCGGCTGGTGCACGGTTTTCTGCGCAGGCACCTTGTCCAGCGGCCGGAATGTGATGAGTCCCTGTGCAAGCTCTGCAGTGAATGCTGGAAGTACTGCCCTGCACAGGCTATTACGCACAGGGGTACGAAAATTCATTTTGACTACGATCGGTGCATACGCTGCTACTGCTGCATCGAGGTGTGCCCCCACGGGGCCCTCAGCGCCCGTGAGACCGTAACAGGGAAGGTGTCGAGGAAACTGCTCCGCCTCTGAGGGTACGCCGCACTTGTTTGTCTTAGTACCTTACGGAAGGGGGACCCCGGAAATATGGGCAACGATCCACTCCTCTGTGTTCCCCGGTTTTTTTCTGATGGTAATCAGTGCATTGGTGAACGTCAGCTGCTGTCCCTTTTTGTATTTCCAGGGTTCTCCCAGGTCTCTCTGGAGTTCCAGGGACAGTATAGAAATATCGACCAGGTAACCCTCCGTGCCCATGTACTGCAGCTTTTCCATCCCTACGGGCCTGACAGCGCTGATGGCAAGGTGCACAACCTTATAATCACGGTTGCTGAAGTGGTTGACAATCACTTCTTCCATGGCGCTTTTGTCCGGTGTTGCCGAGCAGCCACCAATTACAAAGGAGAACACAAGAAGGAACCCTGATAAACAATTTATTGTCAAGCGACTGCACCGCATATACCTGATCCTTTCTCCGGTCCTGTTGTCCCTTCCCCAGCACGTCAGAGGCTGGTGAGCACCCACTCGCGCCCTGAATGGACCTGTCCGTTGTCCATAGCACGTTTTCCTGTCAGGAAGAAACATGGTGGCGGTGGCTGGACTCGAACCAGCGACACTACGGATATGAGCCGTATGCTCTGACCGACTGAGCTACACCGCCGGGGAAATAAACAAGGCAGGTCTAGAAAATTAACAGAATAGTCTCTGCAAAGTCAATATTTCAAGCTGTAAGCTGTGAGCGGTCAGCAGTCGGCATGGAGGCTGATACACCCGATAAAAACAGGAAGGAAACAGCAAAAACTCTTCAAAAAGAAAACAGCCCTTGACTGGTGTTACATTTTGATTTTTAAAGCTGTTACAATACCCCATGCCCCGCGCAAAAATCCTTTACCAGTGCCAGAGCTGCGGTTATGCAAGCCCCAAGTGGCTGGGCAAATGCCCTGACTGCGGCCAGTGGAACAGTTTCTCCGAGGAAAAGCGCGTCACGTCCCTGAAGAGCCAGTCCGCCGCTGAACCCGTTGCCCTCAAGGATATCTCGGCCTCCCAGGGGAGACGCTCTTCCACGGACATCAAAGAGCTCGACAGGACGCTGGGCGGCGGGGTTGTCATGGGTTCCGTTGTGCTCATCGGCGGTGACCCGGGAATCGGGAAATCCACCCTGATCCTCCAGTCCATGAAAGGCCTGGCACGACTGGGCACGGTGCTCTACGTGTCCGGCGAGGAATCTCCCGAGCAGGTAAAAATACGGGCTGACAGGCTTCATATCCACTGCGGAGAGATCATCCTCCTTCCCGAGACCTCCCTGGAGGGCATCCTCGCAGCGGCCCGGAAGATCGCTCCCCAGGTTATTGTCATCGATTCCATTCAGACGATCTTCTCTCTGGAACTTCCTTCGGCGCCCGGCTCAGTAGGGCAGATCAGGGAGTGCGCGACAAAGCTGATGTTTTTTGCCAAGAAACAGGGGATTCCCCTGTTCATCATCGGCCATGTTACCAAGGAGGGGGCCATTGCCGGGCCAAAGGTCCTTGAGCACATTGTAGATACGGTGCTCTACTTTGAAGGGGACAAGGGGAACCCTTTCAGGATCCTCAGGGCCGTGAAAAACCGGTTCGGCTCGACCAATGAGATCGGGGTGTTTGAAATGCAGGAGTCAGGACTTATGGAGGTTGAAAACCCCTCCCAGCTCTTTCTCTCGGAGCGGCCGGAGAATGTGCCCGGGTCAGTGGTCACGGTCAGCCTGGAGGGAACAAGGCCGCTGCTGGTTGAAATCCAGGCACTGGTGACGACATCGAGCTTTGGCGTCCCCCGGCGGACAGCCCTCGGGGTCGACTACAACAGGATCAATCTTCTCATCGCTGTCCTTGACAAGCGCCTGGGCATGCATCTGGGCGCCATGGACATATTCGTCAATGTGGTGGGAGGGCTGAGGATTGATGAGCCGGCCATTGACATGGGGATCATCGCAGCCATTGTCTCATCCTTCAGGAACCAGGCCATTGACCGCGAGGTGTTTACCTTCGGCGAGGTCGGGCTTTCAGGCGAACTGAGGGCCGTGAGCCAGGCAAGCATCCGGATCAATGAGGCAGTGAAACTGGGCTTCAGAAAGGGGATTGTCCCTTTCAGCAACAGCACTGCCAGCGACGGCATGCATATTGATATTTCAGGAGTGAAAAATGTTGAAGAAGCTGTTGAACTTCTTATGTTTTAGTGCGGTCCTGGTCTTCATTGCCTGCGTTCCCCCTCCGAAGGTGATGCCTCCCCTGTATGAGGAATCGCTCTTTACCCTTGAGGAAGTGATCGCCAGGGCAGGCAGCGACATTGGCACGCTCAAGGCGATTACCGACATCAGGATAGAAAAAAACCGTGAGCCCTATTCATTCATCAACGCCTCCGTAGTGATGAAAAAGCCCGAGTGGGTACACGTGAGGATGTATCAGCTGGGGATTCTCGTCAGGGACTTTGTCATACGCGATGATGTCCTCCATGTCCTGTCAGGGAAAAATGACGGCAGCCTGCTGACCTTTGGCAAGGAACTGTACAGTGCGATCTTCTGGTGGGAGGGGTACCGGGACGGTGTCATGGAGAACAGAGACGAAACCTATCGTATCAGCGGGTACAGCAGGGAAATAGTCATTAGCAGGGACACCCTCCTCCCCGTGACACAGGACATCCGCACCCTCAATAAACAGATTCATATTGAATACGGTGCACCCGCTGGGGCGGGTGACTTCTGGTATCCCGAAAGCCTGACAATCTTCGTGGATGATTTCACCTTCACCGTGACCGTGAAGAAGCTCCTCAAAAACCCTGCGCTCGGCGAGGCCGATTTTCAGGTTCCGGCCGGAAGCTGACAGGTCATGAAGGAACGGGAAGACAACCTTGCTGCGGGGGCCCGGGGGGGTGCCGTTGCATTCCTGCTGAAAATATCCAACACGGGCCTGGGATTTCTTAATCAGGTCATCCTGGCGCGGATCCTGGGGGCCGGCGGCCTCGGTGAGGTCATCCTCGCCATCACGGTCGTGCGGATCTCCAGCCAGATCGCCAAATTCGGCATGGAAGAGACTATGATGAAGTTTATCCCGCTGTACCTTGATGGCGGAGATGAGTCCCGTATCAAAGGGACCGTTTCTTTTGTCCTCAGGTTCTGTCTCCTCTTCTCCCTGGCATTCATGATCATGGTGTTCCTTTCGTCGCGGTTTATATCCCTGACCATATTTCATTCCGAGGGGCTGCTGAAACTCCTGCCGGTCATTGTCATTGCCCTGCCAGCATGGGTACTACGGGACGTGGCAGGGGGGGTCCTGAGAGGATACCGGGATGCCTTCCGCGCATTACTGCCTGAAGCGCTTGTTTCTCCTCTTGTAAAGATCACTATCTTCCTTCTGTTGACCCTGAAGGGAGTATCGCCCCTCTATGCCGTTGTCGCCTTTGTAACGGGCGAGATTATTTCATGCGCTGCTGCGCTGCACTTTCTCCGGGCGAAACTTCACATGCTTCGGCACATTCAAGGGCACTGTGACCGCAGGAAAGTGCTCGAGGTGGCCTACACGATAATATTTACCGGCATGAGCGTGCTGCTCTATACGCAGGCAGATATCTGGATCCTCGGCATGTTCACTGACGCCGAAACCGTCGGCATCTACGGAATAGCCTCCAAGCTGGTACTTCTGGTCTATTTTCCCATGATGGCCTTCTCTGCCATTGTACCCTCTGTCATATCCTCTGTACACGCATCGGGGAACCATGCCGAACTACAGGAAGTCGTCCGGGAGAGCACGCGGTGGATTCTCAGCCTGGCAATGCCGATCATCCTTCTCCTGCTACTGGAAGGGGAGACCATCCTGCGCATCTTTTTCGGCCCTGAATTTGCCGTCGGCTACCCTGTCGTTGTTATTCTTATTGCCGGACAACTAATAAAGGCAGGCGCCGGACTAATCGGCATGATCCTGCAGATGACAGGCGAACATCGGGTATACATGAAAGTCAATATTTTCTGGGGACTGCTCAACATTCTGCTGAATGTCCTGCTGGTTCCCCGCTACGGCATGATCGGGGCAGCTGCTGCAACGGCCCTGTGCCTTGTAATGGTTGATATCATATGCATCGTTATTATTCAGAGGCGCCTCGCCATACTCACCCTCGCCAGGGGGCTTCAGTTTGATATTGTTTTTGTGAGCATTGTTGCGACTATTTACCTCCTGGTTAGTTATAATAATCTGCATATGGCACAGCATATGCTTTTGGCAGCAGCATTGGCTGTATACCTGTGGAAATCTCTTAAATACAACGATATTCCCTGGCGTCTGCTCCTTGCAAGCCAGGATAAGGCGCAGTAATAAACCGAGACAGGCCTTCAGCATCGTACCCGCGCATGGATGCCCTTTATAAAGCGGGCATTAGCCGGGCCGGCATGTTCCCTGTACGCTTTCAACTGTCACGACTATGAGTAAAAAAGAATACACGCTTCTGGGCGGCATCCTGCTGCTGGGGATCACGGCACGAATCA
>CP070788.1:1482496-1488764 GCA_020346765.1 Nitrospiraceae bacterium | reverse complement strand
CCTGGCAGCGCCAGCCGACGGAGCAGGAGTTAAAAGGCCTGGTCGACAATCACGTGCGCGACGAGATCAGCTACCGCGAGGCAACGGCAATGGGACTGGACAGGGACGACCCCACTATCCGGCGCAGGATGCGTCTGAAACTGGAGACACTCAGCGAGGACATAGCCGCTGCAACTTCTCCCACGGATCAGGACCTGCAGACGTATCTGGAACAACATCCCGATTCATTTCTCGAAGAACCACAGGCAGCGTTCCGCCAGATATACCTCAATCCTGACCGCCGCGGTAGAAGTGTTGAAGCCGACGCGCGAGACATGCTTGTGAAGGTCAGAGAAGAAGGCGCAGAGGCAATGTCCGACAGATTGGGAGATTCGCTTCTGTCTGTTCCAAATGAAATTAACCTTTTGCCGCGCAGTGAGATTGCCAGACTCTTCGGGGAGGAATTCAGCAGAACTGTTATTGATCTGAACCCCGGCCAATGGGAGGGGCCTGTCCGGTCCGGCTACGGGCTGCACCTCGTTTTCGTAACCGAACAGGAGCCGGAACGGCTGCCGGAGCTTGATGAAGTGCGCGACCAGGTGGAACGGGAATGGGTATTTGCACGGAAAAAAGAGATGCAGGAAGCCATGTACAAAAAGCTGCTTGAGCGCTACACCGTGGTTATTGAGCCGCCGGACATAACTGCTAAAAACGCATCAGCTGCAGATAAGACTGAATCTGGGGCAGTGGTACGGTGAAGGGGAGTATTAATTATTGCTGCTTAACAGGTGTCATCCTTCGACAAGCTCAGGATGACACAAGTCGAAGGGCTCAGGATGACGGCTGTCATGGTGAGCCTGTCGAACCATTGATTGTCCGGTTCATCCTTCACAGCGTTCCGGAGAACGGATCACGGGTATGACATTAAAGGTGTTTTCAGCAACCCCGGTCACGCTTTTCATCTGTATCCTCGCGGGAGCTGTTTTTGCTCACGAATCCCAGCCCGGTTCTCTCGACATCAGACAGATGGCGGGTAGCCGCTATGAAGTAATCTGGAAGGCCCCCATTTATTATGGCAGGCCCCATCCGGCGCGGCTCGAACTGCCCGGGCACTGGCAGACCGTGGTCGGGCCGACGGAACGTGTTCTGAGTGACTCATACGTCTATCGCCGAGTTATCACCATCGGGGAGAAAGGCGTGCATGGAAGCATTGTCCGGTTCCCCGGCCTTGAAGGGACCATCACGGATGTCTTTGTGAGGCTCAACCGTCTTGATGGCACCACCATGACCGCCGTCGTGCGTCCTACAAAGCCATACGCTGAGCTCAGGGGAGAGCGTTCGTGGCATACCACGGCCGGCGAGTACACCGGTCTGGGTTTTCATCATATTATGCTCGGCGTTGATCACCTGCTCTTTGTGCTGGGTCTCCTGCTGATCGTGAAGGGCAGGATAATGCTCCTGAAGACCATTACCTCGTTTACCGTGGCCCATAGCATCACGCTGGCGATCGCCACGCTGGGCTACGCCAGCGCCCCGCTTCCGCCGCTCAACGCGGCCATCGCCCTCTCCATTCTTTTCCTCGGGCCCGAGATCGTCCGCTCCTGGCGGGGTGAGACGAGCCTCACGATCCGTTTCCCCTGGGTCGTGGCCTTCATGTTCGGACTGCTCCACGGGTTCGGCTTTGCAAGCGGACTCTCGACAACAGGGATGCCCAGGGCCGAGCTTCCGCTGGCGCTGCTCTTTTTCAATGTGGGGGTGGAACTGGGCCAGATCGGCTTTGTTGCAGTTATGCTTTTGCTCGGCCGGTCATTCAGGGTGCTGGAGATGCGCTGGCCCCTCTGGGTCGAACGCGCCCCGGGCTATGCCGTGGGCATCTGCGGCGCCTACTGGACGATCCAGCGGACGATGATGCTTATTAAATAAATACGAAATACGAATATCGAAATTCGAAACAAACATCAAATAGCAAACGAGAAGACTTCATCTCGGAGAAATGACAAGAGAAGGCGCGAAACAGTACGACCTTGAAGAAAGAACTCTCCAATTTGCGAAGGACGTGAGAACGTTTGTGAAAACGCTGCCGCGGAGTATTGGAAATGATGAAGATGTCCGACAGCTCATCAGGTCGTCGGGTTCGGTGGGAGCGAACTACATCGAGGCAAACGAATCACTGAGCAGGAAAGACTTTATCATGCGTATCAAGATATCGCGAAAGGAAGCAAAGGAGAGTCGTTATTGGCTGTGTCTGCTTGACACCACCGGCAAGATCGAACTGGAAAAAGGTCGAGAATCTCTTATGCAAGAAGCTACTGAATTGATGAACATCTTTGGTGCGATCCTACGGAAAAGCAATGGTCAATAACAACAAATCCGAACTTCGAAGCGCGAAATACGGAAAAACCATAAATAGGATAAGACTAGAAATTCCAGTCACTGAGTCTGTTTTGTTTGGAAATTGGAATTTGCCTTTTTTGGATTTATTTCGGATTTCGTATTTCGGATTTCGTATTTCTTCATTGTTTCGAGTTTCGAGCTTCGTATTTCGAGTTTTATTTTTCTTATTGATTTCCTCCCCTGCCCTTGCCCATCAGGAAACGGGCTCAATCACCGGCATCGTGAGCGGACTGAAACACCCGGTGTCCGGTATGGATCATGTCCTGGCAATGATCGCCGTCGGGCTCTGGGGCGCGCAGCTCGGAGTGCCTGCGGTCTGGGTGCTGCCGGTCGCATTCCCCATGGTCATGGCCTTCGGCGGCATGCTCGGGCTCATGGGTATCCCGCTTCCCGGTATTGAAGCCGGTATCGCCCTGTCTGCCCTAGTGCTTGGATCCATGGTACTTGCCGAGGTGCGTCCTCCTCTCTGGGCGGCAGCGGTGATCGTGGGGTTTTTCGCGGTCTTTCACGGCCACGCCCACGGCACGGAACTGCCTGCAGGCAGCAGCGGTCTGCTCTACAGCATCGGTTTTGTCGTAGCAACCGGGACACTGCACGGTGTTGGCATCACTCTTGGCCTGGTCCACCGGTGGAAGCGGGGACGCCTCGCGTTGAGAGTGGCCGGAGGGATGATTGCCGCCATGGGTTTGACCTTTCTCTGGAAAGCAATACGATGAACGGAACATTCAAAACACGAGTATCGAATCACGAAACAGATAGGGATTCCAGAAAAGCCGACTACAGAATCATGCAGTCCTTTGAGATTTGTTTGTTTGAGGTTTCGAAATTGTTTCGAATTTCGAGATCCGGATTTCGGATTTCACAGGCAGTTTCGTTTGTTCTTTTTTTACTGGCGTTCAACCCTTCGCCTGCGGACGCTCATCTCGTCAACACCGGCTTCGGGACATTTTATGACGGGGTGGTCCATCTTTTCATTACTCCCTCTGACATATTGGTTGCTATAGGACTTGGACTGCTCGCGGGATTGTGCGGCGCTGCAGCCTCTCGCGGGGTAATTGTCGCCCTGCCCGCTGCCTGGCTTGCAGGCGAGATGGTCGGATCGATTTACCCGACAGCCATCACCCTGCCGTGGGTGACGACACTCTCCTTCGGAATTGTTGGTGTTCTTGTCGCGTTAAACGCCACTCTTCCGCGGACTGTTATGCTCATACTTACCTGCACGGCGGGATTGCTCCATGGGTTTGTGAATGGTTCAACCATGGCGGCTGCCGGGACTAACCGGTTGGGGATGCTCGGTGCCGCACTGGCCGTATTCATCGTGATAACGCTGATTACAGCGCTAGTGGTGAGCCTGAGGGCGCAGTGGTCGCGCATCGTAGTACGCGTTGCTGGCAGCTGGATAGCGGCCGTGGGCCTCCTTATGCTCGGGTGGCTGGTGAAGGGGCAGGGGTGATGGTCAGCACATTAAAAGATTCTCCGGGTAAACAGGCAGAGGGTGGCTAACATCGGGAAGGAGCTTTTCTGAAGGTTGTCCTGATTCTTTCGGCTTCTTCGCATGGCTTTCTCTTCAATCCAGCCGTCAGTTATCTTGCTCGATAATTCTCGTTGCGATCAGGAACGAAAAAACAGGGACAGCCAGGAGAGATCCAGGCGGATACAATTCGGAAAACCAGAGTGGATGTGTCCCTCTTTTTGTCACCAACCCTCTTCCCGCTTGAAAATGCCTTCAGTTCATTATTACCATTTAACATGGTAATATTATCAATTAATATGGTAGGATAAATTTATGCTGGAAGGACTTCTGGGCAACATAGTTATTGAAAAAATATTCTTTACCCTCCTCGTGTATGGAGAAGGCTATCCTTTGGGAATGGCAAAGAATTTTGGAGAACCTGTCAACAGGTTTCAGCAGCAGCTGAAGAGACTGGAAGACAGTGGAATTATTGCAAGTCGCCTTATCGGTAATGTACGGCTTTACACCTTCAATCCGAGATACCCCTTTTTAAAAGAGCTCAAGGCATTAATTTCAAAAGCCTATGAGTTTGTGCCCGAGAATGAAAAAAATAAATATTATAAGAGACGCACGCGTCCCAGGAGAGCCGGGAAGCCATTATGAAAATAGACTGGGGGAAAATAAGCATCAAGGATCTGGCATCTCTTGTCTGCGGGAAACTGAATGAGAAAGAAATTGATGCTGTTCTGGTAGGTGGAGCCTGTGTGAGCATTTATACGAACAATACATATGTCTCCTATGACCTTGACTTTGTGTCTCATACATCTCTAAAGCACATTGCAGGTGCTTTGTCTGGTCTTGGATTCAGAAGGGAGAGCACCCGTCATTTTGTAAGAAAGGATTGTCCTTTTTTTATAGAATTTGTTGCTCCGCCGCTCTCAATCGGAACTGAACCGGTGAAACAGAGAAAGAAGCTGAAATCCAGATTCGGGGAACTGGTGTTGCTTACGCCAACAGACAGCGTTAAAGACAGACTGGCCGCTTTTTATCACTGGAATGACACCGAGGCCCTTGAGCAGGCCGTACTGGTGGCAAAGGCTCAGAAAGTAAGCCTTGAAGAAGTCAGGAGATGGTCAGAACATGAAGGCCACATGAAGAAATATGAAATCTTTATCGCGACGCTAAAAAAATAAAGAGACTTATCGTTCCCTCCCCTTTCCTTCTTCCCGTCTCCCGGTCCTGCATTACCCACGTCCCACATCCTGCAAACAGGCTCTTGCGATTACGCATTATTACTTTTCAGGCTGCTCTGACAGAATTCTGTACACCATTCTTTCAGAATATGTTCCATCACCCCAAACCCGCTGCCCTTCCTTCTGACTCATTACGCTGTCTCCCTTCGTGGCGCCTTTCAGCGGAAAGTACATTCTACCTTATTTCTTGTTGGAACATTATCCTTCCTCGTTTCACTCAATCAATTGATATTCCCTGCGGCAGAGGCCGCAGGGAATCTAATGTAGGGAATTCCCTTTTACTGCATTCGCTCGCTAACCCCGTGGAACAACCACGGGGAATACGCTCGCTGTACATTTAAGAAACTCCGTTGGCGTTACCCTTCGATTTGACACAATCAGATTTCTGTGGTTTAATCTACTCAATTGATCAAAAGCACGTGCGGGACTCGCATAAATCCTGAATCTGTTCTGAACCTTTATGATGTTTATCATGGTCATGAAAGGGAATGAACGATATTCTTTGCATCAAATACAGGTAAAGATTCAGATATGAAAGGAGTAAGCGAGAAATGACTTTTATTGCTCAGAGTATAGCGCTGTGTATCACCCTCGCATTAACCGCCTCAGTATTCGCCGCGGGCGGCGGTGGCGTCGTTACTGCTGATCCGACGAAACACTTCGACCCCAAGGGCAAGATGCCGTCCAGGTTCACCATTGAGCTGCAGAACGGCCTGCGGAAGTCCCTGCCCTTTGAGGACAAGCGTGACTTCGAAGAAGCGAAGAAAGGTTTCATCGCCGCTCCGCCCTACAAGCAGATCATGGCCGAGGCCGGCCACGTAGCCTGGGACATGGGCAGCTACGAATTCCTGCTGAATGACAAAGAATACAATACCATCCACCCTTCGCTGCAGCGCCAGGCCGTGCTCAATATGGCCTATGGTCTCTACGAGGTCCTGCCGGACAAGATCTACCAGATCCGGGGCTATGACCTGGCAAACATCACTTTTATCAAAAGTGAAACCGGCTGGATCATCTTCGATCCGCTGACTGCCAAGGAGACTGCCTCGGCAGCACTGAAGTTTATTAACGAAAAGATCGGTGAACGTCCGGTCGTGGCGGTGGTCTACTCCCACTCCCATGCCGACCACTTCGGAGGCGTGCGCGGCGTCGTCGATGAGGCCGATGTGCGAAGCGGCAAGGTGAAGGT
>CP070788.1:1448863-1482396 GCA_020346765.1 Nitrospiraceae bacterium | reverse complement strand
ACCCCAATGTCCCTGTCCATGTCTTCCCCTGTGTAGCCAGCTACGTGGGAGGCGATATTGTGGCGGGGGTCCTCGCCACGGGAATCCATCAGAAGGAAGATCTCAGCATCTTCATCGACATCGGCACAAACGGGGAAATAGTTCTGGGCAATGCCGAATGGCTTATGGCCGCGGCCTGTTCCGCAGGCCCATGCTTTGAGGGAAGCGGTATCAGGCATGGCATGCGGGCCACCGAGGGTGCGATCGAGGGCATCAGGATCAATCCTGACACACTGGACGTGGACATCAGAGTCATCGGCAATCACCTCCAGCCCACGGGCATCTGCGGTTCGGGAATGATCGATGCCATTGCGGAGATGTTTCTGACAGGCATCCTGGACCGGAAAGGGAAACTGCAAAGGGGCCGCACGGACAGGGTCAGGGACGGAGGAGACGGCCCCGAGTTCGTCGTTCACTACGGAGAGGAGAAGGACATCGTCCTCACGGAACCGGACATTGAAAACATCATCCGGGCAAAGGCCGCCATCTACGCGGGCTTTTCTACACTGCTCAAGGAAGTGGGATTTACCTTTGCCGATGTCCGCAAGGTGTACATCGCCGGGGGGTTCGGGAAATTCCTGGACATTGACAAGGCGATCATCCTCGGCATGCTGCCCGAGATGCCCAGGGAAACCTTCCAGTACATGGGCAACACCTCTGTCACCGGTGCCTACCTCTGCCTCCTCTCCAGGAAGATGTACATAGAGGCGGAAGAGGTTTCCCGGAAGATGACCTATCTCGAACTTTCCGTATCCAAGTCCTTCATGGACGAATATGTGTCTGGCCTCTTCATCCCGCACACGGACATCGACGCGTTCCCGGGAGTGAAGCAGTTGCTCGGGGAGTAGAGGAGGCCCCGGCAGTCAACCAGCAACCTCATTTGACTCTTAAATCCTGTTTTACTTAGAATTGAGTATTACCCCATCAAATGAGGTGCCCCTTCATGACACGTGAAACATCCGTAACAGTAACCGGCAATCCCAGATACAAGAGAGTACTCCTCCTCGGCATGGACGGCCTTGACCCGAAGGTCCTGTCCCCCTTGATGGAGCGGGGCGAACTGCCCCACTTTGCGAAACTGCGAACCATGGGGGGGTGCTGGCCCCTTGCCACGAGCAACCCTGCCCAGAGCCCCGTTGCCTGGGCGTCGATTGCCACGGGCTGCAACCCCGGCTATCACGGCATCTTTGATTTCCTTGGCCGTCGGGTTTCCGACTACATGCCTGAACTTGCCATCATGAAAATGAACCCGAAAAACGCATTCGGCAAGCGGGAGTCCATGTTCCTTCCCGTGATGCAGGGAAACACCTTCTGGGACCACACCTCGGACAGGGGCATCCCCTCGACAATCCTGAAGTGGCCCATGACCTTTCAGCCAAGGCAGAACAGGGCCAGGCTCTATTCAGGCCTGGGCGTGCCCGATATCAAGGGCGGCCTGGGGCGGTATTCATTTTACACGACACGGCATGTCCCGAAACACGAAGAAGGGGCCGAAAAGGTCATTATTGTCACACCCGCGGGACACACGATAAAGACCTTCATATCCGGACCCAACGTGGCAAAACTCACGTCGCGTGAGGCAGCCAGGACCGACCTTACAATCACCCTGAATGGTGATTCGGGGGTCCAGCTGAATGTGGACGGCAGGTCCGTGGCCGTCGGCAAAGGGCAGTGGAGCGAATGGATGGAAGTCAGATTTAAACTGGGCATGATGAAGACAGCGTCAGGCATCGTCAAGTTCTATCTCAACAGCGTGACCCCCGAGTTTGAGCTCTATATGACACCCGTGCAGATCAACCCCAGGGATCCTGCCTTTGTCATAACCAGCCCCGATGAATATATACAGGAACTCTCCCGCAGCGTGGGGTTATTCTATACCCTCGGCATGCCTGAGGACACCAAGGCCGTTGAGGAGGGCAGGACCAGTGAAGAGGCCTTCATAGCCATGTGCGATGAAATCGTTGAAGAGCAGGAAAACATGCTCTGGCATGAGCTCAACAGCTTCAGGGAAGGGCTTCTTGCATCGGCCTTCTTTTCAACAGACCGCATCCAGCACATATTCTGGGTCACCCGGGACCCGCGCCATCCCCTCCATGACAGGGTCTATGCCGAAAAGTACGGCAGCGTCATTGATGATTACTATCGGAAAATGGACCGTATCCTTGGCGAACTGATGAACCACGTTGACGACGCAACTGCCCTCATGGTATTTTCTGACCACGGGTTTTCCAGCTTCAGAAGGACAGTGCATATCAACTCCTGGCTTGCGGAAGCGGGGTTCATGAAGCTGACAAAAGAAATTTCCTCCCAGGATAAAGACGGCGGCGGACTTTTCCAGTATGTGGACTGGAAGAACACCTCTGCCTACGCCCTGGGATTCGGAAGCATCTACCTGAATATCAAAGGGAGGGAAAAGCAGGGGGTTGTCGGGCCCGGCAGTGACGCGGAGTCTGTAGCCCGGGCCATCAGGGAAAAGCTCGTGGCACTGAAAGATCCCCTGGACGGGTCGCCGGCCGTACGTAATGTGTACCGCAATTCCAGCATCTACTCCGGCTCGCAGACCGGCAGTGCCCCTGATCTGGTCATAGGGTTCGAGGACGGCTTCCGGGGCTCATGGCAGACAGCGATCGGCGGGGCGCCCGCAGGCATTATGGACGACAACCTGAAGAAATGGACCGGCGACCACATCATTGACCCCTCCCTTGTGCCCGGAATCCTCCTCACAAATTTCCCGATCAAAACAACCTCCCCCGGGCAGATGGATATGGCCCCGACAGTTCTTTCCTGCTTCGGCATGTCTGCCGAAGGCATGGACGGAACTTCGCTCATCGAGTAACTGTTATGAAGGCTGAGGGACGCTGCGCGGGGTATGGCTGGAATCTGCTGCCTTTCTTGTTCCACGCCCCTGTTCCGGCACACCGGGGCACGGGTGCTCTGACCTCAGCAGGTCAGGGAGTCGCGGTTAAACGTCTCAGGGTTGAATTTACCTTTTTTCCTGCCGTTGCCATGTTTATAGATATCGCATATTTCAAAATGCAGACTGCAGAGATAAACAGCTCTCTCAATGTCCTGGCTGCCCATCTTCACGCAGTAACATTCTTCAAAAGGTTCCTCAAGGTGCGGGCATAATCTTTTAGTAGTGGTCAGTTTTAGCATGTATCTCCCTGTTCGTCTATTTCTTAGATAAGAGCAAAATACATGCCATGTGCCCTGCAAGGGCGACAATTTAGAGTTCGATATGAATTCAAGAAGTTAGGTGTTATCTTTCTGCGCAACCATGGAAAAACCGTTGCCGGAAGATGGCAAGCCATTGAGACAGGATGTCACACATGTGTGCCATGTCTCAGTCAGGAAATTCATCGTGCGGTCTGCCTATTCCCGCGCGATGTTGTATTCCTTTATCTTGCGATAGATGGAGCGTCGGCTTATTCCCAGGAGTTCAGCAGCACGGGTTTTGTTCCAAGCGCATTTTTCCAGGGCCTCGCGTATGGTCTCGGGGTCATCGATGTCACCTGCCTCGGAAAGGAAGGGTTCATTCGCTGAAAATGATTTGAGCTCCGGGGGAACATGCTCAATGGTGATGGTTGGCTGCCTGCAGAGTATGAAGGAATGCTCCAGGGCATGCTCAAGTTCACGGATATTTCCCGGCCAGGGATATTCCATGAATATCCGTTCAACCTCCGTGGAAATCGAGAGAATCTTCTTATTAAATTTTTCGTTGAATTTTTTTATGAAGTGCTCGGTCAGAAGCGGAATATCCTCCCGCCGCTCCCTCAATGCAGGGAGCGTCACCCGCATCACGTTCAGGCGATAGTACAGGTCTTCCCTGAATTCACCGAGCCTGACCTTCTCGGCAAGATCCTGATTGGAGGCTGCCACCACCCGCACATCAACCTTGATGGTCGTTGAGTCACCCACCCGCTCGAATTCCTTCTCCTCAAGGACCCGAAGCAGTTCTATCTGAATCTTCGGGGAGATATCGGCAATTTCATCAAGGAAGATCGTCCCGCCGTCGGCAATCTGAAACCGTCCGATCTTGTCCTTGATTGCTCCCGTGAAGGACCCTTTCACGTGGCCGAAGAGTTCACTCTCCAGGAGATTTTCCGACAGGGCAGAACAGTTGACCTTGACCAGTGAATTTCTGCTCCGGTTTCCCTTGTAATGCAGGGCCTCGGCAACCAGTTCCTTCCCCGTGCCGCTTTCCCCATTGATAAGCACCGTCGTTTCCACATCGGACAGAAGTTCGATCAGGGAATAGACCTCCTGCATCCTGCCGCTCTTTCCGATGATCCTGTGGAACTGCTGGCGCTCGTTGAGCTCCCGTTCAAGCCCGGTCAGCCGGGTTTCGTCCCTGACCACCATCACGGCCCCGGAGAACTCGGCCTGTCCGTTCAGCAGGGGAGACGTGGAAAGGGCCACGATCTGGCCTGCGCGGTCGGCGCGGCTGCATTCCACGGAATTCATCTCAACGGGCTGTCTGTTGGTCACGGTATCAATCATGGCCTCAAGGCACGTGCCCTTACAATGGCCTTTCAGGGAACTGAATGCCTTGCCGATGGAATCCTTGGGGAAACCGCAGATTTTCCGGGCAGCATCATTAATGGCAAGGACTATCATGTCCTTGTCAACGGTGATAATGGCGTCCTTGACACTCCGGAATATAGCCTCCAGATTGGTCCGGTACTTCTCCTTCTCATCGATGACCGCCTTATGCTGAAGGGCCACATCCACGGCATGAAAGAGGGCGTCTTTCTGAATGGGCTTGGGGATGTAATCGAAAGCCCCGAGTCGAACCGCTTCCGAGGCACTGTCGATGTTGGGGTAGCCCGTTATCATAATGACAGGGCAGGTCAGCTTTCTCTTCTTTATTTCGCGAAGCACGTCTATCCCTGTACGGCCCTTGAGGATGATATCGGCAAATATGACGTCATAGGTGTCGCCGCTGATCCGCTCCATTGCCTCTTCATAGTCCAGGGCAGTGGCCACCTCATAGTTCTGCGCTGACAGGAACTTCCGGAAGGTAAAACAGATCCCTTCCTCGTCATCAATAATCAGTATTTTCGGGCTCATTCATTTCCCTGTATATTTATCGGCAGATTTATGGTTATTTTTGTGTATTCACCTTCCAGGCTGCTGATCAGGAGCTTTCCTCCGTGCTCACTGATAATACCGTGGCTGATGCTCAGGCCCAGCCCCGTTCCCACCCTGTTGGCCTTTGTCGAAAAGAAAGGATTCATGACCTTGTCGATTATGGCAGCAGGAATCCCGGTACCGCGATCTAGAAAAGTCATGAGTATGTGAGGCTCGTTATCAATCAGGGTCTCTTCACATGTAATGGACAGGATCTTGTTTTCATGAGTTCCGGGGTACTTATAGTTCAGCGCATACCGGGAGTTGCTGATCAGGTTCAGAAAGACCTGCTGTATCTGCTGGGGGTGGACCGGGACCTTGATTGACTGGGACGGGATGTCAACTTTAAGGTGGATACCGTCCTTCCGTATCTGCGCCGAAGTCAGCGAGAGGGTATCGGAAAAGATCTCATGGAGGTACATAACGCTCTTTTCCTCTTTTCTGATGCGGGCAAAGGACAGGAGGCTTCTGACGATGGTGGCAATACGGTTTCCGTCCCTGATGATCCTCTTTGCGATTTCGTCGTCCCGTTTCTCGCTGTGGAATTCATCGACCAGAATCTGCGCATAATTGATGATGTTGTTAATGGGATTGTTGATTTCGTGGGCCACTCCCGCTGCCAGTTCACCCAGCGATGCCAGATGCCTGGTCCTCGTGGCACCTGCCTCGAGATTGGACTTCTCCGTGATGTCCCGCGCCAGTTCCATGACGCTTTTCACATGCCCTTCGTCGTCCAGGATCGGGAAGGCCCTGATGTCCCAGATTCTGTCAGTGCGAGAAGAAATCTCGGCCGTCTCCTCTTTCCCGGAAGCAAAGCTGCGCTGTGTAGGACAGTTGTCGCATGGCGAGGTGCTCTGATAGCAGGCGCTGAAGCAGTACTGCCCCTTCAGGTCCTCGGCGTTATTTCCGCTTACTGCTGCCGCGGCCTTGTTAGCCCACATGACCTTCAGCCCGGGGGACACAAGGACCAGACTGTCAGGGATTCCGTTAAGCAGCGCGTGGAACTCCTGGGAAAGGCTGCGGTACTTGCCCTCACTCTGCTGAAGCGCCTCCACAGCGGCCATGCGTTCTCCGAACTCTTCTTTGAGCTGCTCGTTTATGACCAGCAGCTCCCTTGTCCGCTCCTCGACACGCCGTTCAAGCTCGCCCTTCGCCTCCTGCAGGGCCCTCTCTGACCGCTTGCGATCCGTTACGTCCCGGGCAATGTGGATCAGCCCGATAAGCTGATTGCTGCTGTCGTACCGGGGCATGGAGCGTATCTCGATATACATGTTCAGATGGGGCTCAAAGATCTCGAAGTTTGCAGGCTCTCCCGTTCTGAGACAGTCGCAGCTGGGACAGCCCACCGGGGGGCAGTCCGTCCCGTGATAGTACTGGAAACACTTGTTCCCGCCCATCCCTTGAAGTGCCGGGAGGTTCAGTAACTCCATGGCTGCCCTGTTGGCATAGATGATGTTGAAGTCCCTGTCATGGACAGTGATCATATCGGTGATTGCGTGAAAGGTGTCTTCCCAGTCCTGCTTGGACTGAACAAGCAATCCCTCGATCTGTTTCCGCTTGGTTATGTCACGGAAAGCAAACTGCACCGCAGGCGTTCCCTTGTAACCAACCCATGTTGCCGCGATCTCAACATCGACAAAATTCCCGTCAAAGCGCCTCACTTTCGCCTCAATGGGGGGGCCTTCGTCCTTGCTCATTTCTACCTGCCTGAAATACCCGGCAACCAGATCCCTGTTGTCACCGTGGATCAGGTCAGTTATTTTTTTCCCCACTATGCGGTCAGAGTCCCCTGAGCCCATGAGCCTGGCCCCGGCACTGTTTATGAACACAATGCTGTCATTGCAGGCAACTCCCACTGCAACAGGGCACGAGTCAATGAGCTGGCGGTATTGACCGGAGGTGAGCCGTGAGACTTCTGCAACATGTTTGGAGGCCATTTTTCTCAGAAGCGTGATCCCGGGAGTATTTTCTGCCCAATATAATATTTTACCGCAACCATAATGCTTTTCACAAGATAACACCAGGGACAGCGACGCATTTCCTTTTCCGTGCAGGAGCAGGGACCGTTTCTCCTATGCTGCATGTATTTCCATCGCTGGCAAAGCCGGAGCGCCCTCGGAAGGGATTGCACCGACCTTTCCAAAGGGTGTCTCATACATTGACGTAGCAAGAGGAATCTCATAAATGGGGGTATAATCAGCACGAGGATCTTTTTGACGCTGAATACGGCCCGGGACATTTTTCGGTTGATAGAATGGCATGTTTTTGCTATTATTGTTTTTATTTTAATACACTAATACATTCCTCACTGATACAGCGCTGACACTGACGAGGTAACGGACATGGACAAGATCAGAATTGCCATTGCAGGTGTTGGTAACTGTGCAAGCTCTTTGCTCCAGGGGATCGGGTACTACGGGGGGAAAAACGGCACTGATGCCGTTGGGCTTATGCACTGGGATATCGGGGGATACGGACCCTCTGACATCGAAGTAGCCGCGGCCTTTGACATCGACAGGAGAAAGGTCGGCCGTGACGTACATGAGGCCATATTTTCCGCACCCAACTGTACGGCCCGGTTCTGTGACTCCCTCACACCGGCAGGGGTCATCGTAAGGATGGGCCGGGTTCTTGACGGCTTTTCCGATCATATGAGGGAATATGACGAGAGGCATACCTTTGTCCTGAGCAGTCAGCAGGAGGCGACAAAGGAGGAAATCGTCAGCACGCTCATTGAGTCCGGGGCCGAGATGCTGCTCAACTATCTTCCCGTGGGGTCTGAGGAGGCATCGCGGTTTTATGCCGAATGCGCCCTTGAGGCAGGCATCGGATTCATAAACAATATTCCTGTCTTTATCGCAAGCGATCCCCTGTGGGCCGGGAAGTTCAAAGAGAAGAATCTGCCCCTTATCGGCGATGACATCAAGGCGCAGCTTGGTGCTACCATAACCCACAGAACACTCGCTGACCTGTTCAGAAAAAGAGGGGTCAGAATAGAGCGGACCTATCAGCTGAACACCGGTGGCAACACGGATTTTCTCAATATGCTCAACAGGAAACGGCTCGCATCAAAAAAAGAGTCCAAGACGGAGGCAGTCCAGTCAATTCTTGAGACCCGTCTCGACGCGGAAAATATCCACATAGGGCCGAGCGACTATGTGCCGTGGCAGAAGGACAACAAGGTCTGCTTTATCAGGATGGAAGGGAAGCTCTTCGGCAATGTCCCCATGAACCTTGAGCTCAGGCTGTCTGTTGAAGATTCACCGAATTCCGCAGGAATTGCCATCGATGCCGTCCGCTGCTGCAAGCTCGCCCTGAAGCGGGGCAAGGGGGGCGTCCTGTACTCTCCATCTGCCTATTTCATGAAGCACCCCCCGAAGCAGTTCACCGATGACATTGCGTACAGGATGACAGAAGAATTCATTGCCGGACAGGACATCGAAGGGGAAAACTTACTGCCCGGTGAAGATAAGGCAGCCCTGAAGACTGCCAATGACCTGATCACAGGAACAAGAATCAAGTAGGGTGAAAGCTGGCAGGCTTTTGCCCCTCGCGCAGTACCACTGATTGCATACTACACCATACACGGAGGAGAAAACATGGCAGATGTTCTGGCAAAACTGAAGAACTGCGTGACAGTCACCGGCGGCAGGGTGCGTGTCACCGATGGAGACGCCGTCAGGGGGTTCATGGACAGCCTGATTTACGAAGCGGTCTTTAACGCCGATGAGGAAAAGAGAAAGGGGCTGCAGAGGTTCGTCATAGAAATAGCCAAACAGATGGGAGCCATCCCCGCATCCATCCAGTCGCTCTATGAGGAAATGGGCAGGAACTACCCCGGGTTCACCGTGCCCGCGATAAATATACGGGGACTGACCTACGATACGGCAAAAGTCATTTTCAGAAAGGCACTGGAGAAAAAGGTGGGGGCCATGATTTTTGAAATAGCCCGCTCTGAAATAGGCTATACCAACCAGAGGCCCCTTGAGTACTCCGCTGCCGTGCTTGCGGCTGCGGTCAAGGAGGGTTACCGGGGCCCTGTCTTCATGCAAGGAGACCACTTCCAGACAGTAAGAAAATACTACTTGGATAATCCGAAACTTGAGACAGATTATGTGAAAGGGCTTATTCGGGAGGCAATTGACGCCGAATTTTATAATATTGACCTTGACACCTCGACGCTCGTTGATCTCGACAAAAAAGACCTGAGGGAAGAGCAGCGCCCTAATTTTCAGGCGGCTGCAGACCTTGCCGCCTTTATCAGGGATATCGAACCGAAGGGGGTCACCGTATCCATTGGCGGTGAGATAGGGGAGATCGGGGGCAAGAACAGCACTCCGGAAGAGCTGAGGGCCTATCTTGACGGCTTCAGGGAGACCATGAAGTCCGGCAAGGGGGTCAGCAAGCTGAGCGTCCAGTCAGGGACTTCTCACGGGGGCGTGGTCCTTCCCGACGGTTCCCTGGCCCAGGTAAAAATAGACTTTGATACGCTTAAAAAAATGTCCGACGTGGCCCGGAAGGAATACGGCCTGTCCGGTGCTGTTCAGCACGGGGCATCAACGCTTCCGGACAATGCCTTCCACAAGTTTCCCGAAACAGGCACCTCTGAAGTCCATCTTGCCACGGGCTTTCAGAACATCATGTACGACAGCCCGGCCCTTCCTGCTGCCTTCCGGGACGACGTCTACCGGTACATAAAGGAGAACTTCGCCAAAGAGAAAAAAGAAAGCCAGACAGAGGAACAGTTCATCTACAGTACCAGGAAAAAGGGCTTCGGCCCGCTCAAGCAGAAATGGTGGGACCTCCCGGATAATGTGAAGGGACCGATCATGAAAGAGCTTTCCGACAAATTTGAGCTGCTCTTCCATGAACTCAAGGTGAACGGCTCCCGGGACCTCGTGGACAGGACCGTGAAACCCGTGGTCATTGATAAGACCGTGCCGGAGAAGATCCTGGACTGAGCCTGGCGGCCTCCGTGAGTGAGGGACCAGCAGCCAAGGGAACGTGAAAGCAGCCGGACGAGGAGGAGACGATGGCGGACCACCGGGTAACCATTTTCAGGCCCTACCCCTTTGCGGCAGGGCAGAAGATCAGGATTGAGGGCACACGGCGCCGGGGCGACTGGGAAGTGCTGAAGGTCAGCGAAAACAAAGTTACGCTGCGATGCCCTGTCTCATACAGGGAGTTTGAGTGGGACATCTTCTGTTATGCCGCCGAAGAGCAGGACCATGCCCCCTGGCCCCTGAAACAGTCTGAATAGCTGCCTCCCCCGGATTCATATCCCCGCATGTATGCGTGCAGCCCCTCCCTCCTTTCTCTGTGAAGGCATGTACGGTGTCCACGTTCTTTTCGTCCCCGCAGTCATGGTATTATTGAGGTCGGCCCTGCGCTTGACCGGCCAGGGTTGACGAATAGATTGGCACATACGGACATCTGACATGGAACAGGAATTATTGGAACAGAGGCACGAAGGAAGGCACTACACGCCTGCCGCGATACAGTCAAACGTCCTGTCGGGCCTGACCGTGGGGATCGTTGCCCTTCCCCTGTCAATGGCGCTGGCAATCGCCGTGGGCACTCCGCCCCAGCATGGCCTGTATACGGCAATCGTTGCGGGTATTGTCATCGGTCTCTGCGGAAGCAGCAAGGTGAGCATCTCAGGCCCGACAGCTGCCTTTGTGGTTATCCTGCTGCCCATAACGCAAAAATACGGTCTCGGTGGTCTGCTGATCAGCGGCCTCATGGCAGGCCTCATTCTTGTTGCCATGGGCCTGGCCCGCCTCGGTACACTGATCAAGTTTGTTCCCTATCCCGTCACTGTGGGATTCACCGCGGGGATCGGGCTGGTAATCGCCACAATCCAGGTCAAAGACTTTTTCGGACTGCCCATTGAGTCTCTTGATGGAAGTTATATTGATAAAATAATAACACTGGCAAAAGCAGTTCCTGGCATGCGGCCCGAAGAACTTGCGGTAGCGCTCCTGACCCTTGCCTGCCTGATCCTCTGGCCCCGGCTGAAAACGCGTGTCCCCTCCCATCTCGCGGCGCTCTGCCTGGGGGCAGCAGCTGCATGGGCCATGGGGAGCCTTTCCGGCCATTCGGTGGCAACGATCGGCTCCCGATTCCATTACATTATTGAGGGTTTGTCCGGCAGCGGCATTCCGCCTCTTCTGCCCCGCTTCGTCCTCCCCTGGGAATTTCCGGATGCGGCGGGCGCACCCATAGGCATGTCGCTTTCCCTTCTGTCACAGCTCACGGGTGCTGCCCTGGCGATCGCCCTGCTGGGGGCCCTGGAGTCCCTCCTCTGTGCAGTCGTGGCAGATGGAATGACCGGTGACCGCACGGAACCGAACAGGGAACTGATCGGACAGGGCATCGGAAACATGCTGACGCCTTTTCTGGGAGGAATACCGGCGACGGCTGCTCTGGCCCGCACAGCGACAAACATCCGCGCGGGCGGCACACTGCCCCTGTCATCCGTTGTTCATGCCCTTTTCATTCTCCTTTCGATCCTGCTCCTGTCGCCCCTTCTTGCCTATATACCCATGGCCTCCATGGCAGCGCTTCTTCTTATAGTGGCATGGAACATGAGCGAGATAAAGCATTTTGGCCATATCATCAGGGCGGCACAGCGGAGTGACATTTCCGTGCTGCTGACCTGCTTTGTCCTCACGGTCCTCGTTGACATGGAGGTGGCTGTGGCAGCCGGGATGGGTCTTGCCGGCGTCCTCTTTATCAAGCGCACCGCCGAGCTAACCAATGTGAAGCTGGTTTCAAACGGCGAGCTAAAAGAGCACCCGGATCTACCCAGGACAGTAGCCGTATACGACGTGAACGGCCCCATGTTTTTCGGGGCCGCACAAAAGGCCCTCCATGTACTGACGGACATTAGAAAGGAAATCCGTCTGGTGATCCTGGACATGAAGGACGTTACTATGATCGACACCACGGCAAGCGTTGCCATGGGTTCGATTATCAGGCATTTTGAGAAAAAGGGCATCGCCCTTGTGATCAGCAGCCTGGAGCCAAGACTGATCCTCGGGCTCAGGCGGGCAGGGATCCGGAAAAAAATCGGCAAACTGGAGTTCGCCCGCGACATAGCCGAGGGTGTGCAGAAGGCCCTCATCATGCTCCGGCCGGAACAGCCGCCCTCGTCAGGGCGATTGTTGAGCTGAAAAAACACTATCCGTTATAATTTCTCCATGGCAGAGATCATCACTCCTGACACCAGAAAACTGCTTGGTGAAACATTGGGTCAGCTCAAGGGAGAGGTCACGCTCATGCTCTTCACAAAAAAAGGCGTGAACGATCCTTTCAACGAGTTCTCGGATAAATTCATCAGGGAGATCTCTTCCGTCAGCTCGCGCATACGCCATGAATTTCACAGCATCGGCGACGAGGCATCAAAAAAGTTCAGCGTTGAACGGTCGCCTACCCTGCTTATCAGCCCTGAAACCTATCACCTGCGCTATACAGGAGCGCCCCTTGGGGAGGAGGGCCGCTCTCTGATTATTGCCATCATGATGGTCTCCCTGGGGCAGACCATCATGTCCGACGACTCCAGAAAAAGACTGGACAGACTGAAGGTCAGGCGTCACGTGCGCGTCTTTGTCAGCCCCACCTGCCCTTACTGCCCCCAGCAGGCACTCTACGCGCTCTCGGCGGCAGTTTACAGAAAGGACCTGGTGTCCGCGGAAATCATTGAGATCTATCAGAACCAGGACCTGGCAGAACAGGAGGGGGCCATGTCCGTGCCGACTACCTACGTGGACGAAACACATACCTCTTCAGGCCTTGAGCCTGAGGAGAACTTCATGGAGTCCCTCATCGAAGGCCGTCCGGTCAGATATGTGATGCCGGCAGGTATGGAGGACAAGCGGGATTACGACCTCGTCATCCTGGGGGGCGGCCCCGCAGGACTGACCGCAGCGATGTACGCCGAGCGGAGCGGGCTGCGGAGCATTGTATTTGAGCGGGCAAATATCGGCGGCCAGATCACCATAACCCCAGTCGTCGAAAACTATCCCGGAATTCAGCGCATCGCGGGCAAGACCCTGGTGGACATGCTGGCCCGCCAGACATTAGAGTATGCCCCCGTCCTTCAGGGCGTATCCGTCGATGCTATATCCGTGCAGGGCAGGAAGGGATTTGAGGTCAGGACCAGCAGGGGCATCTACCATGCCCGGGGAATCATCATCGCCACAGGGGCCGAGCACCGGCGGCTCAATATTCCGGGAGAAGCGAGGCTTGCCGGACGCGGTGTGAGCTACTGCGCAACCTGCGACGGGTTCCTCTTCAGAGAGGGGAAAAAGGTTGTCGTCATCGGCGGCGGCAACAGCGCCCTCACGGATGCCCTGTACCTCGACAGCCTCGGCGCCCAGGTCACAATCCTTCACCGGAAAGACGCCTTCAGGGCCCAGGCCCGCCTTCAGGACGCCCTGAAACAGAGAAACATACCTGTTCTGTGGAATAGCAGTGCCATGGAAATCCTCGGCGACAAGAAGGTCGAATCACTCAAGATAGAAAACCTCACCTCGGGAACGAAAGAAGAGAGAGAAGCCAACGGGGTGTTCATCGCCATAGGTTATGACCCGGTCAATGCCATCGCCGGAAAGCTCGGCCTCAGGCTCAGCAAAGAGGGGTATGTCATAGCAGATGACCGGCAGAGGACGTCTATGCCCTTTGTCTACGCGGCAGGCGATGTTACGGGCGGGATAAAGCAGATCACCGTTGCCGTGGGACAGGGGAGCGTGGCATCCCTCTCGGCCTTTGAGGATTTGTCCAGCCCCTACTGGAAAAAAACGACAACCAGCCCTCTTAATCCATAAATCATGTCAATTCCGGGGAGGGCTCGCAAAAAAGGTTTGAAAGCCATAACGGTTTGAAAAAAGTGGTATCGCATGCTGATAAGGTCTTCGAATCACGCTGATCTGATATCCTTATTGCTGGAAATGTCTGTCTATGGTATGGCGCAACCCTTTTGAGGCTGCGCCTCAATGTGAGGGAAGTTTGATTAATTACAAAGCTGCACTTCGTGCAGCCTGCATTCATTCGACCCTCCCCGGAATTCATGAATGAAGTACGCTCGGTGACTCCGTGGTTCAGACTGGTCCACTGGCTGAGGCGAGAGGGAAGGCTGTGGAGAAATTTCTATACGACACCTTTGAAAAAGAGATATGAGTCCGGGGTTAAGAGGTAAGAGTGAACAAAATCAGAAGGCATTGTCAGCCCCGAGGTAAAATCGTAATATGGTGTGTGTCGATTATAGAAATTTCGATACAGGCTTACCTCTCCTGAGAATCTATTATCAGGAATAGGTGTTTGATAGTTTATAACATGGGAACACCTATCGTTACCCTCCCCCCTTCATCCACTCCTCCATGACCCGCTCCAGGATGTCCAGCGGCAGTGCCCCCTTTTCCAGAAGACAATCGTGGAATTCCCTGATCTCGAACTGGTCGCCCCTTGCGTTCCTCGCCCGTTCCCTCAGTTCAAGGATTTTCAGTTCGCCGATTTTGTATGCCAGGGCCTGACCGGGCATGGCGATGTAACGGTCAACTTCAACTTCGATTTCGTGGTCTTCCAGACCGGTGTTTTCCCGGCAATACTCAATGGTCTGCCCGCGGGTCCACTTGTAGAAGTGCAGGCCCGTATCGACAACGAGCCTCACGGCCCGCCACAGTTCAAATGAGAGCCTGCCGTAATCTGAAAAGTCATCCTGATAAAACCCCATCTCCTTTGAGAGCTTTTCCGCGTAGAGCGCCCATCCCTCAATAAAGGCCGTGGATCCTTCATGTCTCCTGAACTCGGGGATGCCTTCCAGTTCCTGCATGATGGCGATCTGCAGGTGATGGCCGGGCACGGCCTCGTGGTAGGACAGTGCCTCCATTTCATACTTCGGCCGCTCTTCGGGCATATAGGTGTTGGCGTAGAAATACCCGGGCCGGGAGAAGTCCCGCGGCGGCGCATAGTAATAGGCAGCAGGAGCTGCCTGCTCCCGGTAGGCCTCTATTGCCTTGATGTCATAGGCAGCCCGGGGCAGCCTTCCGAAGTACGCGGGCAGCCTCCGGTCCATCTCAGCAAGTATTTTCCGGTAGGAGTCAAGGATTTCCTGCCCTGCCGCGGGGTACAGTTCCCTTTTCTGTTTCAGGAACCGGGCAAAGTCCCTGATGCTTCCGCTGAATCCGATCCTGGCCATGACCTTTTCGATCTCCCCCTCGATCCGCTTTACCTCGCTCAGGCCCAGTTGGTGGATATCATCGGGGGAACGGTCTGTCGTGGTATGGTAACGAACGAAAAAGCAGTACATGTCTTCCCCGTCAGGCAACGACCATATGCCCTCCCGGGCCCTGCAGTGTTTCATGTACTCCCTGCCCAGATACTCATGGAGCTTCCGGTATGCGGGAGTAACACGTGATGATATGGCCGCCCTGACATGTTCGTCAAAACCTTTCTTCTCCTCGTCAGATGTCCACGTCCCTGCCTTCTCAACGGCCGTAAACAGCGGGTTCTTCTCAGGAGGCAGGGCGCTCAGCGTTTCCGTCTGTGCCAGGACATGCTCGATAATCTTGCCGAAGGAGGTAATGGACCTGGTGATGCCCTCCTGAAGAAGCGCAATGACCTGGCCTATCTGGTCAGGGAAGGCCTTCAGCCGCGCGATGTAATTATCACGGTCCGCCTGCGTCCTCAAAGGATGGTACTCGACAATCTGGGGGAAATCGAGATGGGGCCCCTGCATGTGATCAAGGGGAAGACAATAGGTCCTGTACTCGTAGCTCCTGATATGATTCTGCAGGGTTTTTTTCAGCAGCCGGAGGTTCAAGCGGTTCTCCGCAATCAGGCCCTTTTCTTCAATATTAACGGCCCTGTCGAGAAGCTCCCGGAAGTGACCGTTTTGCGCGGTGATTGATTCCATCGAGAGGTCTTCAAGCAGGCTGTCGTACCGGTGGTCACCGATATAGGTTGCAAAGGCAGGATTGCTCCGAAGCACAGACTCCCAGTAATCGTGAAGGCATTGCTGCAGTTCCTCACCCATCCCTGTTGTATCCTTTCATGTTCATGATCTCTTTTTTTAATAAGGATAGCATACTCTGATTGTGCAGGCGTCCGGTTACTTTTTCGTGTCTGCAGGGGATAGACAAGAGAACAGGATTGGGGCAAGGGGGTAGGGGATATGGGGAAGTCCCCTGTACGTTATCTGTTGCTTATTGCCCAAAGCCTATTACCTATTACCCCGCGCATGTAAAGAATCCCCTGGAATGTGCCGAATTTATGGATTGAACGCCGTCCTTTACAGTCGCTTTGACGGTGTGCTCCTTTGATAATAGCGAATACCGGGAGGCAGGAAAAAGTGAAAAAGAAACTGGCAATTGTTGTCGGCGGGGGGCCCGCGCCCGGGATCAACGGGGTCATCAGCGCGGCAACTGTTGAGGCGGTAAACAGGGGTGTGTCCGTCATCGGGATCCTCGATGGGTTCAAGTGGCTCTACCGCGGCGACGGGAGCAGAGTCATCAGGCTCGACCACAAAAATGCCTGGTCTATCCACAGCCGCGGCGGATCTCTCCTGAGAATAGCCCGGGACTTCCCCGAGAACAGCGAAAAAAGTTTTCAGTGCATGATGAAGACACTGAAGAAGCTGAAGATTGATTACCTTATCACCATCGGTGGTGACGGAACATCCTTTGTGGCGCGGGAAATCGAGAAGCGGTCTAACAGAAAAATCTCCATTGTCCATGTTCCAAAGACCATTGACAATGATCTGCCCCTGCCCGGCGGCGCGCCAACTTTCGGGTTCGAAACAGCGCGGCACTGGGGCACGGAAATAGTCAAGAACATCATCCAGGATGGCCGCACTACAGGGAGGTGGTACTTTGTGACCACCATGGGACGGCACACCGGACACCTTGCCCTCGGCATAGGCAAGGCAGCAGGGGCAACCATTACGGTGATCCCGGAGGAATTCAGGGAGAAAAGGCTGAAGTTCTCCAAACTGATCGACATCCTGGAAGGCTCAATTATCAAGCGTCTTTCCCAGGGCTACTGCTACGGCGTTGCCATCCTTGCCGAGGGCGTAGCAGGAAAAATCGATGCCGCTGAGCTGTGCCGGTACGAGCAGCTGGAAAACGACGAGCGCGGGGCCCTGCGCCTCTCGGAGATACAGCTCGGCAGGATCCTTCAGTACGCCATGAACAGGGCCTTTGAATCCCGGGGCATGAAAATTAAGATAGTCCACAAGACAATCGGGTACGAGCTGCGGGCCGCTGACCCCATTCCCTTTGACGCGGAATATACGAGAAACCTCGGCTACAGCGCCGTGAAGTACCTCCTGGGCGGCGGTTCCGGCGCCATGGTCTGTTTTTATGAAGGGAGGCTCATGCCCATCCCCCTGAGAAAAATCATCGACTCCGCTACCGGGAAAACCAGGGTCCGCTTCGTAGACACCAAGGCAGACCCTTACATCGTGGGAAGGCAGTATATGATTCGCCTGCAGAAGGAAGACTTTTCGCCAAAAAGAATTTCCCGGCTTGCGCAAGCCGGAAAATTTACTGTTCCTGAGTTCAGGAAAAAGTTTTCCTCTCTGGTGTAAGGAGAAGCTGGGACCCGGGCTTCAATGGGTCAAGGGCTCAAGGGAAAAGAAAAGCTGCTCGTTTTTTGTTCTCGGGGCTACTTTCTTTACAGCGCCCGGTCAATATGCCTGCGCTCTTCCAGCTCCACAGGCTTGAATTCAACAGGCACGCGCCCGAAACAGATGCCAAGTCCTTCAAAGAGTGCCAGCTCGCCAATATCAACTTCCCTCCTCTTGATGGCCTCTCCCGTGGGCATATAGAGGATTTTTTTCCCTTCCACATCAGTAACGGTCGAACCCGTCTTTCCCTCCAGGAGGAGATACACAGCGGCTGCACCGGCACGGTAACCGAAATTCACGTCATAGGCCGAGGAGTGGCCTGAGCGAACAAGGTGCCCTGGGGTAACTTCCCTCACCTCGGGGATCGAGTAGATGCCGGGGACATACATTCCCGCGTACTTCATGAACTTTTCCACGTCAGGATCGCCCTTCAGCCTCTTCTCAAGCTGTTGACGCACGTACTTGCCCGCGCCTGCAAGCTTTTTGTGGCCGAAGGCGTCAACACCGGCCGATTCGTCATAGAGCATCTCGCCGCTGGCGTTCTTGAGGCCCTCGGCAACGACGATGATGTAGGTCCCGGATTTCACATCGCTTCTCTCGATTCTCGCGAAATAGGTGGTCTTCATGTGGTTATAGACAATATCAAAGTCAACGGGCACTTCAGGGATCAGGATGCAGTCCGCTTCAGCCCCGATGCCGCCCCGGAAGGCCGTGTGCCCCACATACCGTCCAAAAACCTCGATGACCAGGATCCGGTTGTGGCTCATGCCTGTTGTTTTCAGGTCCCTTGTGAACATGGCAATCCGGTTGACCGCAGAGTCCCCGCCGACGCTGTAGGGCTGCAGGTCCAGGTCCATAGTCTTCGGCACGTGCACGCAGGGAATACCCTGCGACGAGAGGTCAACAACCACGCTCCCCGTGTCGTCTCCTCCACTGATGATGAGGCCGTCGATGCCAAACTTCTCCAGACCTTTTTTGATCCTGGTGTATTTATCAGGATCGCTGATCTTGCTGATCTTCACGCGGGAATGCCCTGCCTCAGACCCGGCAAGGGATGCCTCGATCTTGCTCACCCGGTCCGCGTTCAGCACGACAACGCTCTCAAGGTCAACCAGGTTGTACAGGCCAGCGTATCCATTGGGAATAACGACCGATTCAATCCCCAGGGCATAGGCCTTTCTCGCCATCCCCTTGATGACAGCATTCAGGCCGCCGCAGTCACCACCGCTCGTAATGACACCGATTCTTTTTATTGCCATAGAAACACTCCTCCTTTACGATTATTGATCACCCGGGATATGAAAAGCTTTGTCACATCATTATTCATGCACCGGGACAGGCTCATTTTACCACAATCGCGTCAGGGCATCCAGAGTTTTCTTCACGCGGGGAAAGCCGTACAGACCTCCCAACGATCTTCTCGCCTGTTTACCTTCATTTGAAACTTCAGACAGGCATCGAGTATGATTAGATGCATGTTTCAGAGCTTTCAGACAACGGGGATCGGCAGCCTCCCCCACACGGACCCGGGGGAAGCCTGCAGGGTTGTCCTTGACTCCGTGGACATTCCCTTCTGGCCCCAGCTCCCCCACCGGAGCTTTCATGAACTCATGGTGCCCCAGTATTCTGAGGGGTTTCCCTTTGTCCGGATCTCCGGTGACAGCATTCACGCCGATCAGGCCGGGGGTGATGCCCTTTCCCTGTTCTACGAGTCAATTGCCGCAAAGAGGGGGTTTCCCATTTCCCGGGAATACGCAGCGGGGTTTTACGCATTCATCGAGATCCTGAAAGAGAAGGACAGCCGTTTCGCCGTAATCAAGGGGCACGTCACGGGTCCCCTGACCTTTTCCCTCTCACTCACAGACAGGGACAAGCGCCCGGTATACTTCGATGAGGAAATGCGCGAACTGTCCCTGGAGCTGCTGAAGGGGAAAGTGAGCTGGCAGGTCGACGCCCTCAGGCCCTTTGCCGACAGGGTCATGATTTTTGTCGATGAGCCTGTGCTCACGGCGCTGGGGTCATCGACATACCTTGGCGTCAGCAGTGAAGAGGCCCTGCGCATGCTCAGGGAGGTGGTGGGGCATATCAAGGCCTGTGGCGGCATTGCAGGAATCCACTGCTGCGGCAAGGCGGACTGGCCCCTTGTGCTGTCAGCAGGGATTGACGTACTGAATTTCGATACCTACGATTTTGGAGACTCCCTGAGCATCTATCCCGGGGAGATAACACAGTACATCGAACAGGGGGGAGCTATCGCCTGGGGCATCGTACCCACGACAGAAGCGATCAGGACCGTTGATCTCGCGGACCTGACAAGGAGGCTTGACAACGCGCTGGCTTCTCTTGGCAAGGCGGGTGTTCCCGAAGACAGGCTGAGGAGACAGTCGCTCCTGACCCCCTCCTGCGGCACCGGCTCCCTGCTGGTTCCGGAGGCCCTGAAGGTATTCTCGCTCCTCAGGGAATTGAGAAACACCTATGCCGGGAGTTAAGAGGTTCATATCATTTGAGGGGATCGAGGGCTCGGGGAAAAGCACGCAGGTAAAGCTCCTCGCGGAGCATCTCAGTGCAGCAGGACGTACCGTGCTGGAGACAGCAGAGCCAGGCGGAACACGGATCGGAAACAAAATACGAAAGATCCTCCTTGAGCCCCAGAATCACATGGACCCCCTTGCCGAGCTCCTGCTGTACTACGCGGCGCGGGCACAGCACGTACGGGAAGTCATCTATCCCGCTCTCCTGAAAAATACCGTGGTGATCACCGACCGTTTCACCGACTCCACCGTGGCCTATCAGGGGTATGCCCGGGGCATCGACCTGTCTGTCATCAACACCCTTGATGAAATCGTGGTTCCTGACATGCGGCCGGCCCTGACTATTATCCTTGACCTCGAGGTGGAGGAAGGACTGAGACGAAACAGGGAGGCCCGGAAGGAAGACCGCTTTGAGCAGGAGACCATCGATTTTCATAACCGTGTCAGGCAGGCCTTTCATCAGATTGCCCGTGACGATCCCCGCCGCGTCAGGATTGTCGATGCCTCCCGCGGCATTGATGAGGTTGCCCGGGACGTCAGGAGAATTGCGGGGGAGCTATGGCCCTGAAGGATATTATCGGTCAGGAACGGGCAATCGGAATTCTCCGGGGCTGTATTGCAAAAAACCGTGTCCCCCACGCCCTTCTCTTTGCCGGCGATGAAGGGATAGGCAAACGGCTCACGGCAATGAACTTTGCAAAGGCGCTGAACTGCCGGGGACCTGCAAGCGGCCCCCCTGACACTATGAGTGCGTCCCTTTTCGAAGAGACCTTCCCTGAGGCTTTCGCACCGGAGACCTCTGCGCCCCTTGACGCCTGTGACGCCTGTCCGTCCTGTACCAAGATGGAAAGGGGGAATCACCCTGACCTGTTCATCATCGCTCCTGAGGGAGAGGGGAGGCAGGTCACCGTCTCAGCAATCAGGCAGCTCGAGGAGGCCCTGTCCTACAAGCCCTTTGAGGGGGCCTGGAAGATTGCTATTATTGACGACGCAGAGAAAATGAACCAGTCCGCGGCGAATGCCTTTTTGCAGACACTGGAGGAACCGGCGTCCCGGAGCGTCCTCATCCTGATTTCCTCCCGGCCGGACATGATCCTGCCCACGATCAGATCGCGGTGCCAGAGGGTGAGTTTCTCGCCGCTGCCGCTTGACACCATGAGCAGACTCCTTCAGGAGAGGTTCGGTCACGGGGAGAGCACAGAGGCAAGACTCCTGAGCGTCCTGTCCGCCGGCAGGCTGGGATACGCCCTCGGCGATGACCTCATCGCACAGCGCGACCGCCATATCACCCTGTTCAGCAGCATGACTGCGGACCTCGACAACGAGGTGTGGGAGGACAGGGAGGACATGGAGTCGTGGTTCGACTGGAGCCAGCTGGTACTGCGAGACATCGCCGTCTATGCTGCAACCGGCCGGACCGATATTCTCGTGAATCATGACAGGGTCGAAACCATTAAAGCCCTGTCGCAGGGCGCGGAACTCCGGGCTATACTAAAATTGGCCCGCGACCTTTATAATATAAAAAGCAGGCTTTTATTCAACCTGAACAAACAGCTTACGCAGAACTATGTGAAGCTTTTGCTCCGGAAGTGCCTGGGGCGCGGCGCATAATAAAACGTTTTCAGGACGGCAGCCAACGATGCCGGTTTCACACGGGCATCCCGGCCGCCAGGGGCTCGGGGGCGTGAACACCACGCTGCCAGTTGTTCGTTGCCAGTTTTCAGTCTCATAACGAACAGCCGACAGCTCCTCCGCCGGATCCTGGCCCCTTCGATAGATTGATACTCCCGGGACGTAAGGACAAGAGATGACAGAAGATAATGGAACCATAGATATCCCTCAGGACACTCAGGAACCCCTCAGCCAGACCGTGGTGGGGATCCGTTTCAGGAATTGCGGCAAGATTTACACATTCGACGTCGATGACATCGAAGTTTTCCCCGGTTCGCGGGTTGTTGTTGAGACGGACATGGGATTGAGTCTCGGGAGAGTTGTCACACCGAGACAGATCAGGGAAAAAAGGAAAGAACCCCTGAAGAGAGTCATCAGGGTGGCCACGGAAGAGGACTTTGATGCCGTCAAGGCCAACAAGTCGCTGGAGGATGAGGCCCGGCAGTATTGCATCGAGAAGGCGAAAGACCTGAACCTTCCCATGAAGATTGTATACACGGAAACAACCCTCGACAAAAAGAGGCTCATCTTTTATTTTACTGCGGACGGCAGGATCGACTTCAGGGAGCTGGTGAGGGACCTTGCCGCCAGGTTTAAGACGCGCATTGAAATGAGGCAGATCGGTGTGCGGGATGAAGTGAAGCTCCTGGGAGGCTTTGGCGTCTGCGGGAGGCAGACCTGCTGCAGTCTTTTTCTCACGGCCTTTGAGCCCATTACGATCAGAATGGCCAAACAGCAGGCCCTGTCGATCAACCAGAGCAAGCTCTCCGGTGTCTGCGGCCGCCTTATGTGCTGCCTGGGGTATGAGTACCGGAGCGGCGCTTCTGAAGAAAAGACCCCTGCGCCCGCGCAAGAACCCCTGGTAACGCTCACAGAGGCAGGCGCTGAAATTGCGCCTCCCCTGGAAGACGCGGAAGGTGTTGTCGCAGATTCTGAAACCCTGGTGAGCGATGCATCGGCTCCCGGCGCTCCGGCAGGAGCGCCTCCCCCGGTCCCGGGAGAAAAAGGGCCGGCGCAGCAGCCATCTGAACAATATAAACGTCCGAAACGCCAGCGCAGGAGAAAGAAAAAACCGAGGCAGCCCGGTGCTGCCCCTGAAGAAAGCCGGGCCAAGCCCCAGCAGGCGGTCCCTGCCCCGGCGGAAAAACAGGAGGGCACTCAAGGCAGGGGAAGGCCCTTCAACAAGCGCAGGAAATTCTGGAAAAAGAAAAAGCCATAGACTATGGACCTGAAACCTCCGCACAGATTTTACATTACCACCCCCATCTATTATGTCAACGATGTGCCCCACATCGGGCATGCCTATACGACCATTGCCGCTGACATACTCTCCCGGTTTAACAGGCTCAGGGGCAGAGAGGTCTTCTTTCTGACCGGCACGGACGAACATGGACAGAAAGTGGAAAAGGCCGCGCGGGAAAAGGGCCGCTCTCCCAAGGGACATGCCGATATCATGGTTGAAAATTTCATGTCCCTCTGGAAGAAGCTCAACATCTCAAATGACGCTTTTATCCGCACCACCGACACTGAGCATGTCAAAACAGTCCAGGGGATCATCCAGCTGCTGTGGGACAAAGGGGAAATCGAAAAGCGGACATACACGGGATGGTACTGCACGCCTGACGAGCGGTTCTGGACGGAAAAGGAAGTCGTACAGGGCAGCTGCCCTGAGTGCGGCAGGCTCGTTGAACAGATTGAAGAAGAGAATTACTTTTTTCTCATGTCAAAGTATCAGGAACGTCTTGTCCAGCACATTCAGGACAATTCCGGCTACATTCTTCCCGAGACCAGAAAAAACGAAGTACTGGGATTTCTCAGGAGCAACGAACTGGGAGATCTCTGTATCACAAGACCTAAGACACGGCTCTCCTGGGGAGTGGAGATCCCCTTTGACAGGGACTTTGTAACCTATGTCTGGTTCGACGCCCTCCTGAACTACTTTTCCGCAACGCGCTACCTTGTCCCCGCTGCAGGACAGGCCGGAAGCGGAGACTTCTGGTGGCCTGCTGACCATCACCTTGTGGGCAAGGACATCCTCACCACCCATGCCGTATACTGGTCAACGATGCTCATGGCCCTCGGGTTCCCCCTGCCCGGGAACATTTTCGCCCACGGCTGGTGGACCGTGGACGGGAAAAAGATGTCCAAGTCCCTGGGCAATGTGGTCAACCCCGGAGATATGGCAGACAAATACGGCGTTGACGCCTTCCGGTATTTTCTCTTCCGTGAAGTCACCTTCGGCCTGGACGGCGATTTTTCGGAAACAGCGCTCATGAACCGCGTTAATACCGATCTTGCCAATGATCTGGGGAACTTGCTCAGCAGATTCCTGGCAATGGCAGAGAGATATTTCGGCGGAGAGATTGAGGTTCCCTCGGGAAATACGACAGAGCTCAATCCGTTTGCCAGAGATTGTGTACATGCCATGATTCCTGCGGTTGACGATACACATTACGCTCACTGGTCAAATCTTAGATTCAATATAATCCTCGACCATATTTGGAACATCATAAGGACCGGCAATAATCATATCGCGCAGAAAGAACCCTGGAAGCTTGCAAGGACAGACATTAATGAACTGAAGGTCGTAATGTTCAACATCTGGAACGCACTGAGACTGTCTGCTGTATCGCTCTATCCCTTCATGCCTGACACAGCAGAAAAGATGTGGAAGCAGCTTGGACTGAGGTCATTAGTTGATGAGACAAAACAAAGCCTGCCTGCTACCTCATGGGATACAAATGAATATCCCAAGATTTATGAATGGGACTGGATGCCGGGATATGAGATCAGGGTCTCAAAGGGAGAACAGTTGTTCCCGAGGATAGAGATGAAAAAAAAGGCACAACCCGGGAAGGACGAGAAACCTCCCCTGGCCCCTTCAGAAAAGGAGGGCACGGGGGGATTTGAATCGGGCAATCTGATCACCATTAATGATTTTGCAAAAATACAGCTTAAAATAGGCAAAGTCCTCAGTGCGGAGCGGGTCCAGGGATCGAACAAGCTGATCAAGCTTCAGGTGGATACAGGCGAAAACAGACAGGTTGTGGCGGGCATCGGAAAGTCCTATGCCCCTGAAGATCTCATCGGAAAACGTATCGTGGTTGTTACGAACCTGCAGCCTGCGAAGCTCATGGGCGTGGAGTCCCGGGGCATGCTCCTTGCGGCAACCGATGACAGCGGCGAACCGGTTATCCTGGTTCCTGAAAGGGATGTGAAAGAGGGGGCTGGAATACGATAAAATCCTCAGAATTCGCAGATTATTGGAAATCTTTTGTCTGCGAAAATCTGAGTAATCTGGGGACTGAACGTGGCTAAAATCGTCTCCATCAACATCAGCGACAGAAAGGGCGTACGAAAAAAGGCCGTTGCATCGGCAGCCCTGAAGGAGAATTTCGGCATTGAGAGCGATGCCCACGCGTCAGGGGAGTGGCACCGGCAGGTAAGCCTCCTTGCCCTTGAAAGCATCCGGAAAATGCAGGCCATGGGCCTTACGGTCGGTCCGGGGGACTTTGCGGAAAATATCACCACCGAAGGTATTGACCTCCTTGCCCTCCCGGTGGGAACGAAGCTTACGATCGGCACTACCATTGAAGTGGAGGTGAGCCAGATCGGCAAGGTGTGCCATACGCGCTGTGCCATCTACCACCAGGCCGGCGACTGTGTCATGCCAAAGGAAGGTATTTTCGTGAAGGTGCTGAAAGGCGGAACGATAAAAACGGGAGATGAAATCAAGATCGTAGGGGCGGGGTTACCCCGCTCCTACTGATGTAGGGGCAGACCTCTGTGTCTGCCCTGCGTGATCATTTAACTATGATCAAGGTTGCCATTCTCACATTAAGCGACAAAGGCTCGCGGGGCGAGCGGGAAGACGCCAGCGGGCCGGCAATTGAACAGCTTATGCCAACGATCAGGGCTGAAGTCGTCCACTCTGAAATGCTCCCTGATGAAAAGGCTCAGATAAAAAGGAAGCTCCTTTCCCTTTGCAGGAAGGAGGACCTTATTCTTACCACAGGCTGTTCCGGTGTTTACCCGAGGGATGTCACCCCTGACGCGACAAAAGAAGTCATCCAGTATGAAATCCCCGGAATCGCAGAAGCAATGCGTGCCGAAGGCCTGAAAAAGACACCCTATGCCATGATCTCCCGGGCCGTAGCCGGGGTCCGGGGGAGGACGCTCATCATTAATCTCCCGGGCAGCCCGAAGGCAGTCAGGGAAAACCTCGCGGTCATCCTCCCGGTATTGTCCCATATCATAGAAAAAATCAAGGGGAGCACCGAGGACTGCGGGAGGAGGTAAGTGAGCCTCTCCTGCCACCACCAGGGATATCTGTACAGCGTGATTTGAACCCCATATAAACAAGCGGTACGGCCCTTTAGAAAAACCTCCATGTTCAAACGGTTCTGGAGAATGGGAAGCTTGTGGAGAAATTTCTGTACGACACCTCTGACACCTCTGAAAAAGATCTATGAGCTTGGAGTTAAGAGGTGGCGGAGTGGCTTAGTTCACCCCTCTTCCTGTAAAATCAAGTAAAGCAGCATTCAGCGATCAGTTGTTGCCTTTGTTTACTGAAACACGGATTGGATTGCTGGCAGTTGATAGAGGTATTATGTCAATGCGCGGTGATCAAAGAAGTTTCCAGAAAATGAGGTTATGTGTTTTCCCGTGTACAATAACCATGTTTATTATTAAAGCTTAACGCTAAGGGCTTATTACTTATATATGTCACAGGTAGGCTACATAACGGCGTTTCTGGGCGGACTCCTCTCCTTTCTCTCGCCCTGCGTGCTCCCGTTGATCCCGTCCTATCTCTCCTTTATCACGGGGATATCCTTTGAGGACTTCAAGACCGGTGATAAGGCCAGGATCAGGAAGATTACGCTCGTCAACTCCTTCGCGTTCGTTGCCGGTTTTTCAACGGTCTTTGTCCTGCTGGGAGTCTCGTCGACCTTCGTGGGGAGGCTGCTTTCCGTCTACTATGATCATATCAGGATCATCGGCGGTGTCATCATCATCCTGCTGGGCCTGTATGTCATGGGCGTCCTGAAGTTCGATTTTCTAGCCTCCGAAAAGCGGGTCCACCTCCACGCAAAACCAAAGGGACATTTCGGGTCTTTTATTGTGGGCCTCACCTTCGGCGCGGGATGGACTCCCTGCATCGGGCCCATCCTTGGCTCAATTCTTCTGATTGCAAGTACAACCGGTTCGGCCCTGCAGGGCTTCTATCTCCTGCTTGTCTACTCTCTCGGCCTTGCCGTACCGTTCATGGTCACCGCCCTTGCCATCAACTCCTTCCTCAGCCATTTCAGGGCACTACAGAAATACATGAGGGTCATCATGGTCCTGAGCGGACTGCTCCTCATCGGCTTTGGCATTATTCTGCTTACGGACAAGGTTTATCTACTCCTTAGCATTGCCCCTGACCTCGGCGTTGAAGAGCTGATAACGCATTGAAAAGCATCCCTTCTCGAAGCATTAACCTGGATAATGAATATACGTATACCAATTCCGGGGGAGGATTGAAAAAAGGGTTGCGCCACACCATAGAACAGATACCTCCAGCAATAGGGATAATTGTAAAGCGTGATTTGAAAACCTTATCACCATGCAGCACTACTTTCTTCAAACGTTAATGGTTTTCAAACCTTTTTGAGAGGCTTCCCCGAAATTGATGAATAATGTAGCTTAAACAAGTAACGTTATCCTCCCTGGCCGCTTCTCAACCTGTTGTTCGTCCGCGTCCAGTCCACAGCAATCTTCACCTTTCCTTCGACGAAGAATCCCTCCAGTTCCCCCGGCAGGTCCGGATCGGCAAGCTAGTCAACTCTGGAAAGAATAATTGTTCGCCTCGTCCTTTCCGCCAAAGACAAATTCGAAGCGTGGTCTCCGATGCTATTTATATCTATGATAGAGACTTGCATCACGGAATCCATGTCCCTGGGAATCCCATAAGGGTGAGGACTACATGATACCCTGGTTTTTCCTTATGCTCGATGTGGTATGCGCCGTCTTCTGTGACAACGGACATCTTTCAGAGCCGAAGACATTCCGGGCCGGGCATTTTCGGCAAGTGATGTGCGTGCTAACAGCGCCCGCCATCACAAAAAGGGCGATCAGGATGCTGCCTGTCTTTTTCATGGGTCACTCCTTCCGGTAAATACTGTTTCTCCGCAACACACCACTCAATGGATCGCTGAAATACACTCATGGTGTAAAGAGTGAAACCCTTTGTCTCTTTTGATTATTATGAGCTGTAAGCGCCTTCTGATGAGTCAGCGGAGAGCAAGAAAGACGGAAAATTGACACCCCTTATTTCAAACCCCCTTCCTGTCCTGCTAAAATATCCGGATGTCCATGAATGAACTGATTATCGAGGGGGCGAAGCAGAACAACCTGAAAAACATCTCCCTGAAGCTGCCCCACAACACCTTCATTACCGTCACAGGTGTATCAGGCTCCGGGAAGTCCTCCCTTGCCTTTGACACCCTTTTTGCCGAAGGACAGTGGCGGTTCATCGAGTCCCTCTCAACCTATGTGCGGCTCTTTATTGAAAAGCTCGACCGGCCTGAGGTGGATGCCATCCGCAACATCAGGCCTGCCATCGCCCTTGAGCAGAGGAACCCCGTCAAGACATCGCGCTCCACCGTGGGCACGACCACGGAAATCTATGACTATCTGAGGCTCCTCTATGCCAAGGCGGCCCGTCCTCACTGTCCCCGCTGCGGGACCCTGCTGCGGTCCTGGACCCCCTCTTCAGCAGCACAGGAACTGGTCAAACGCTACAGCGGTGAGAAGGCTTTGATCATATTTGCATCCACTGACACCGCCGATGAACTCAGGAGGAAGGGATTTCACCGCATCCGTCCGCCGCAGAAAAAGGGGGCCCCCGCTGAAGTCGTTCTAGACAGGCTCGTTATCAGGGATGAGCCGCGCCTTGCCGACTCCCTTGAGACTGCGTGGGAGCACGGCCACAGAACCGTAACCGTTGAAATCCTGGGCCCCTCTCCCGAAGACACCCGGGCCCTTCACTTTCACGGCGACCTGAAATGCCATGACTGCGGGGTTGAAATTCCCCAACCCCAGCCGCTCCTCTTTTCCTTCAACCATCCCCTCGGTGCATGTCCCGAATGCACGGGGTTCGGAAATACCCTCGAATATGCAGAGTACTCCATTGTCCCTGACAGGGACCTCTCCCTTGAAGAGGGGGCCATCGAACCCTGGAGCAAACCGGCTGCCCGGTGGTGGTACCGGCAGTTCGCTAAAAAGGCGAAGGCCCACGGGATAAGCCTGAATGTCCCCTACAAGGCCCTCCCGGCTGAGGCGCGGAAACTCCTGTTCACAGGGGCCGACGATTTCTACGGCATCAACGATTTCTTTGAGGAGCTCGAGGGCAAGCGCTACAAGCTCCACGTCAGGGTATTTCTCAGCAGGTACCGGAAGGCCATTGTCTGCAGGACCTGCAGGGGCATCAGGCTGAGGCCCGAGGCCGGGGCCTTCAGGCTGGGCGGCATCGGCATTGCCGAAGCTGCCCGGTATTCCATCGGGCAGCTGAAAGACTTTTTCCCCAGGCTCGAACTCACGGAAGAGGAGCGCACCGTATCTGCCGAGATCCTCAGGCAGCTGGGCCTGAAGCTGGATTTTCTCGTCCGGGTGGGAATCGATTATCTCACTCTGAACCGGGAGGCGAAGACCCTGTCAGGCGGTGAAGCCCAGCGAATAAACCTCTCCAACCAGCTCGCGTCACGACTGACAGGGACCCTCTATGTCCTGGATGAGCCCACGGTGGGGCTGCACGCGCGTGATGTGGGGAGGATCGCCGGCATCCTGCGCGAACTTTCCTCTGCGGGCAACACGGTCATTGCCGTAGAGCATGACAGGACGATTATTGATGCTGCCGACTGGGTCGTCGAGCTCGGCCCCGGCGGGGGAGAAAATGGTGGGGCAGTCGTCTTTTCCGGCCCGAGGGAGGATTTCATTCTGGGCAATTCCCTGACCGCTGCCTATCTGGACAATGCCGGGCTGATCCCCGTGCCAAAAACGCGGAAAAAGGGAAGCGGCAAGGCGCTTACCATAACAGGCGCCTGCGGCCACAACCTAAAAAACATTACCATCTCCGTTCCCCTCCGGACCCTGACCTGCGTCACCGGCGTGTCAGGATCAGGCAAGAGCACCATCGTCCATGACACCGTCTACCATGCCCTGGCCCGGCATTTCAAGGTGGCGTTCAACAGTCCTGAACCGTACCAGGACATCAGGGGGCTCCGGTGGCTCAGGGGTGTCAGGATTATTGATCAGGACCCCATCGGCAAAAGTCCGCGCTCAAACCCGGTCACCTACATCAAGGCCTTCGATCCCATCCGGAAGCTCTTCGCTGACCAGCCCCAGTCCTCCCTGATGGGGTTTACACCCGGCCACTTTTCCTTCAATACCGAGGGCGGGAGGTGCCCTGTGTGCACAGGCGCTGGATACCAGCGCCTGGAGATGTACTTCTTTGAGGACCTCTACGTAACGTGTGAGGAATGCAATGGAAAGCGGTACAAACCGGACGTCCTCACCGTGACCTACAATGGCAAAAATATTCACGAGGTCCTCAACCTTACCATTGATGAGGCGGTTATCTTCTTCGGGCGCATTCCCGCGCTGGCAGGGAAGCTCGCGCTCATGTCCTCTGTCGGGCTCGGGTACCTGCGGCTCGGGCAGCCGGCAACGACCCTCTCCGGCGGAGAGGCCCAGAGACTCAAGATATGCGCTGAGCTGGGTGTATCCAGGAGGAAGGACTTTCTCTACATCCTCGATGAACCAACAGTGGGCCTTCACCCCGATGATATCAAAAAACTTCTGGTTGTCCTCAACACCCTTGTTGATGCGGGCAACACCGTGCTGCTCGTGGAACACAACATGGACGTGATAAAAAGCGCCGACTGGATCATTGACATCGGCCCTGAGGGTGGAGAGGCCGGGGGCCGGGTCATTGCTGAAGGAACGCCCGAGCACGTGGCAGGCAAGGACGCCTCGATCACCGGCAGGTATTTAAGGCCCTATCTTGTTGATCGTGCTGCGCGTCACCCTTCGCTCGCCGCTCGACGGTAGACTGACAACGGTCTTCCCCTGTCAAAAATGACAGTTTTATTCCATCCAACATCTCTGCTACCCTAGATCAAGCTCAATGGTGGACACTGGCCCAAGGGACTCACGGCAATAATCAGGGATTGAGTCCTTGCCTGAATACTTTATAACGAACTTCGTTCGACAAGCTGAGGAAAGAGGGAAGGCTGGGAATAAATCTCTATACGACACCTCTGAAAAAGAACTATAAGCTTGGAGTTATGAGGTCAGGGTAAAAAACCAGAAGGTATCGTCAGCCCAGAAGCAAAATCGTAATAAGGTATGTGGTCAGTTATAGAAAATTCGATACAGGATTACCTCTTTCATGAAAAATCATACCATCATCGAAGATGTTCGAAAATTTTTTTACATATGCCGATGCACAGTTCGGGAAAGGCTCTCAAAAAGGTTTGAAAGCCATGATCGTTTGGAGAAAGTAGTGTCGCCTGATAATAAGGTCTTCGAATCACGCTATTCAAGTATACCTTTCGATGGAGACATCTGTACTACGGTATGGCGCAAGCCTTTCTTCGACCCTTTCCCGAACTGTGTACATACTGCATGCTTGGATCCTTTCCAGGCCAGTGACAAATATCAGGAGTAACCATCATTTCAGGGGGGACATAATCATGATAAAAATGTGCTATGGAGCAGTGCTTTGTCTCGTTCTCTTCATCGCAAGCGCCTTTCCCGCTCTCGGGGAAATAACGGGAACAGCATGGGAGGCCGCCGACAGCGGAATCAATGAAGCAGACATGCATCATCTCATCGGGACAGAACAGGGCCACATCATGTATGCCTCGTCTCGCTCTTCCGTGTACAGGAAATGGGGCAGTGGAAAACAATGGATGGAAATCCTCTCCCTGCGCAGTTCGGGCAGCCGTATCAACGCCATTGCAGCATCCCCCGGTGACGGGAGCACGGTCTATGCTGCAACTGACAGCGGACTGTTCATGAGCAGTGACAGCGGAGCAGCATGGACGAATATCTTCAGCGGGATCGGGGAGGCTGAACGGGCCGTGCTCTCTGTGGCAGTGCCGCCTGATACCCCGGACTGCCTCGTTATCGGAACCGGAGACGGGCTTTTCCTTACAACATCACGGGGACGAACGTGGGGAAAGAGCAGCTCTATTCCATCGGGCACCAGCGTCCTTCACCTCGCTGTGCATCCTGCCCGGCCTTCGCTCCTTTATGCCCTCACCGTACGGGGAGTCTATAAAAGCACGGACAGGGGAAGCCGTTGGGAAAGGGTTCTGCCCCTGGAACCGGGCAATGAGGAACAATCCTCCGACAATGACGCCGACAGGCCGGAAGAAAACGGCCTCGAGGACAGGCTTGCCGAGGGGTTTCTGGCAATGGACCCGCATCACCCCGGGGCCATGTACGCGGGGATCTCCGGAGCCGGCGCAGTCCACGTGAGCAGGGACAGCGGTTCATCGTGGGGCCTGCTCAGCACCGTTGGCCTGGGCAGGGCGGACATTCGTCACATCGTGCCGGACATGACAGATCCGGAGATCCTCTATGCTGCCACGGCACGGGGCGTCTTCCACTATTCCCGAACACGCGGAACTTGGCAGGAGGTCTATTCAGGTATGGGGACATCGGATGTCCGGTCGCTCACCTTTGTCAGGCGGGGGGAGGGCAGCACTCCGGCCCTGTGGGCGGCAACAGCGCGGGGGCTTTACAGAATGTCCGCTGTCCCTTCCCTGGCCGGGCACCCCTCAGGCAACGAACATCCCGAAGCTTTGTCCCCTGAAGAGGCCTTTGCCCTTTTCGCCCACGAACCGACCATCGCCGAAATACGGGAGGCTGCCATTGAGTACGCTGAGGTGCAGCCCCGCAAAATCTCCGCATGGCGCAGGGCCGCGGCGCGCAAGGCCCTGCTGCCGGACCTCAATAGGAGGTACGGAAAGGGCGAGGACTGGCAGAGCAGCACATACTTCTACAGCACGAAGGACGAAAAATTCAAGGACGATGATATCACCCGCGGCGATGATGAGGCCTGGTCCGTCTCCCTTACCTGGGAGCTGGGCGACCTCATCTGGAACGATGCCCAGACATCCATTGACTCGCGGTCGCGGCTCATGGTCCAGCTTCGGGACGATGTCCTGAGTGAAATAACGCGCCTGTATTACGAAAGGAGAAGACTGCAGGTCGATCTGCTTGTGAATATTCCTGGTGAAACAACAGAGAGGATCGAAAAGAACCTCCGGCTCATGGAGCTTACCGCAAAGATCGATGCCATGACCGGATCGTACCTTTCAGAACGGCTGGCGCAGGCAGGGCCCGCTGCCGGTTTTCATGGCACTGGCAATTACGAAACAATCCCCGGACAGTAATGCCGTGACAGCAGCAGCGGCTCCTGCCTGTTCCCGGGCCTCAGTCCTTAAGGGGTTCTGCCTCATCGATGAGCATAATAGGGATATCGTCCT
>CP070788.1:1446539-1448763 GCA_020346765.1 Nitrospiraceae bacterium | reverse complement strand
CTAACACATCTTATCGGCAAATTCTACTCAGGGCACGAATATTTTAACCGGTAAGTGATACGTGTAATACGGGGCCTCATCCACGCCAGGCCATTCACTGAGGAGGTGCAGTCCTATGACGGGTATTCTATTAAATCCCTGCGGGAAGATTCAAGACAGCCTCCAGGGAAATTTTAAGGAACCCGTCCCCGCTTAAGGCGGCAGAGAGACATGGCAAGGACTGTACTCCGGGGAACGTTCTATTTCCTGATTATTTTCAATATCTTGGCATAGGTTTTCTTAAGGTGTTCCGGCACGACCCGTGTTTCACTGACGATGGGCATGCTGTCCGTGTCGCCTGTCCACCTCGGCACCACGTGAATGTGCATGTGTGACTCCATTCCCGCGCCTGCCACCTTGCCCATATTCAGGCCGATGTTAAAGCCGTCAGGGCTGAGTGCCTCCCTGAGCGCGTTTACTGATCTGTCCACGGTCTTTATCAGGTCGAAGAGGACATCGTCGGACAGCCCGCCAAAGTCAGGGGCATGCACATAAGGGACAACCATGAGGTGGCCGCTGTTGTAGGGGTACCGGTTCAGCATGACAAATGAGCAGGTGCTCCTGAAGAGAACCATGTTTTTCCGGTCCCGTGTGCTGTCTGCCCTGTTCCCGATTTTTCTGGACACCTCACAGAAGAGGCACCTGTCATTTTTGTTTTTGTCGAGGATATACTCTATCCTCCATGGCGCCCAAAGTCTTTTCATAGTGTCTCCTTCAGAATACTTCCCCCTGCCCTTTACGCGTTCCGGGCTTCGCTTTCCTCATCGTATTTTTTCAAGGACCTTTTGCATGTCCTCCCAGGTGAGCCACTTGTCCTTCGGATTACGAAGAAGATAGGCAGGATGAAAGGTGGGCATGACAGGAATAGTACGGAAATGGAAAAAACTGCCCCTCATTCTGCTGATCGGTATTGAGGACCGAAGGAGCGCCTGAGCCGATATCTTGCCCAGACACACGATCACCTGGGGAGAAATGATATCGATCTGCTTCTCAACAAAGGGGATGCATGTTGATATTTCATCAACTTCAGGATTCCGGTTGCCGGGAGGCCTGCACTTCACAATGTTTGCGATATAGACGTCTTCCCGCTTCAGCCCCAGTTTGGTAATCAGGCTTGTGAGGAGCTTCCCTGCGCTGCCTACGAAGGGGCGGGCCTGTATATCCTCATCCCGCCCGGGGCCCTCCCCGATAAACATGAGTTTCGCACAGGAATTCCCTTCGCCGAATACAATGTTTTTCCTGCCCTGCCACAGCCTGCACCGGCGGCAGTCGCCGATCTCATCCCTGAGACTGACGAGCGATCCCTGCCTGTCGGGGCACGGGTCGCCTGCATCTGCCACGGGGGCTGTATGTGCATTCCCTGCCGGAACTCGCGCACATTCGGGACCGACCGGAACATCACCTTTCAGCGGCAGAAAATCGAACCCCAGTTCACGGTAAAACTCCATTGCCTTTCGCAGTTCAGTAACGATGTCCGCTTTATTCATGGCACGCTCAGGTCCAATGCACGGCACACGCAGAAGCAGCCTGATGCAAAAATGTCCTATGGTATTTGTCGATTATGGAACTTCCGTAGCAGGCCCCCCCTCGGGCCTGGAAAGATGGTAACGGAAATTTACGATGACGGGGAATTAACAGCATGAGGAAGTCCGTTTCATCATTCGCCCCACTTCAGTTTCGTCCTCAGTATCCTGAAATAGTCCCTATCGTGAAGGATAAGAAACCTAGTCTTGTAGTCCGCCTTCCTTATCCTCACGTTATCCCTGACCTTCAGGGGGTAGCCCTCCTGTCCGTCAAGGGTCAGGTACACATCATCACCGTTTTTCACGGTCGCCTCCAGAGGAAAGGTGTCGGGAAGCACAATAGGCCTGCTGGTAAGCGTATGAGGGCAAATGGGCGTAACAAGATAGGTCTCCAGCGTCGGGTACAATATGGGCCCGCCCGCCGACAGTGAATGCCCCGTGGATCCCGTGGGTGTGGAAACGATCAGTCCATCGGCCCTGAACGTCGTAATATACTGATTGTTGCTGCGTATGTCGATCTCGAACATTCTGGCAAGGGCGCTCTTGTTCAGCACAACGTCATTCAGCGCATTGTTTTCGATAACTTTCTTTCCCTGCCGGTAAACATCGGCCAGCAGCATGATCCGCTCTTCAAAAGAGTACTCCCCTGAAAAAAGCATGTC
>CP070788.1:1443381-1446439 GCA_020346765.1 Nitrospiraceae bacterium | reverse complement strand
TCCGCCCCTTCTTCCCGGCTGAGATGGGGACAGTCAGCGAATTTTTTCTCGCCGCTTATTACGGCGATTGCAAAGGCAAGGCAGGTGGGCACGCCACACCGCCGGCAGTTGGATTTGTTCAGCCTCTTTAAAATATCGAGGTGGGTTAACGGTGCCTCTCTCTTCGTCATCCTCTATTCTCCCGTCCGCTCTGCACCGGCTGTTCCGGGGCTCGGAGACCTTACGGCGCAGCCCTTTCAGGGGCCCAGACGAGTTCTCCCTTTACATTGACATAGGCCCACTCGCCGCCCCACCTGCTGATGCTCCACGCCTGGGCCAGCCCGTTTCTGAAGCGCCCTGCCAGATCATACTCAGGTGGAATGACAAAAACGCCGGCCCTGTCTATCCAGCCCCACTTGTTGTTTACGCATGCCGCTGCAAGCCCCTCTGAAAAAGGGAAGACAAAATCAAACTGATGGGGAATGACCTCATAGCCCCTGGTATCAATAAACCCGTATTTGCTGTTCAGCTCTGTTATGGCAAGGCCGCCGGCCGGACTGTCGGCCCAGTCATAGCGCGGACTGATGATCATGGTGCCCTGTGCGTCTATGTATCCGTATTTGCCTCCGGTCCGTACCGGAGCTGCCCCCTGGGAAAAGGGGCCTGCTTCATCATAGCGGGCATCGATCACCAGACTCCCCGTCCGGTCAATAAAACCCCATTGGCGGGAAACTCTCACGGCAGCACGCCCTTCCGAGAAACAGCGGGCATCTTCATACTGCGGCCTGATCTTGATCATCCCCTGAGCGTCAATGAAGCCAACCCTGCCATTGATGACAACAGGGGAAAGCCCTTCAGCAAAGCAGTATGTCATGGGGAGATGCCTGAAGTTCTCATGAAAGGTGATGTTCCCCTGACGGTCAATAATCCCGGGCCTGCCCTCAAGGACAACGCGGGCCCGCCCTCCGGAAAAAGGGCCTGCCTCATCGTAGCAGGCAGGGATGGCCGCCCTCCCCCATTCATCCACATACCCCCATCTGGTATTCTCACGGAAGAGTGCAAACCCCTCAGCGTAGGTGCCTGAAAGTTCTCCCCCGGTGGCCACCATGAACGGCTGTTCTCCTCCGTCCCGATCAATAAAGCCGACCTGCCCGCTGTGCATGACAGGATAGAGGTGCTGTACGATATACTCACGAACAGGTACCACAGCGTGGTACGATCGGGCGCAGCCCGCGATGGCAATCGCCACCGCGTACAGGAGCAGTGCATGCGCTCTCATATCATCCTCCCGGCATCCATGAAAACCATCTTCAGGGCCTCAGCGCAGTTGACCATGCGGCACCGATCATCGGCCTGGCAAAAATTCCGATACCCGGATGCACCGGGACTCACCCAGGGTGTTCCTGCCGGCCCCCGCCCCTGTGCCGCGGCAGGATGCAGGGCTCGCTGTCACACCCATGTACCTCGATTGTCACATGGGACAGCTTATTGAATTCAGCCAGCAGTTGCCGGTAATAGTCTATGCCCCGGGGATAGTGCGTCACAATGGAGATGATTGCCGCATAATCAAAAGGCCCCACCATCCAGACGTGAATATCGGAAATACGGTTGTCCATGTCATTCTCGATCTTCTTTCTGATGGCTGACTGGTACTGCTCGTCTATGCTCCCGTCAAGCAGGATCGGGCCCGTTTCCCGGAGCAGGGTGTAGGACCAGCGAGTGATCACGGCAGCCCCGGCAATTCCCATGACCGGATCGAGCCACGTCCATCCAAAGTACTTCCCCGAGACAAGGGCAGCAAGGGCAAGGACGGATGTGAGGGCGTCTGCCAGGACATGCAGGTAGGCAGCCCTGATATTATGGTCATGATGATGATGGCTGTCATCGTCTTTCTCATGATGCCCCTGCAGGATGACGGCGCAGATGATGTTCACAGCCAGTCCGAGGAGGGCCACGGCAATGGCCTCGTTAAAGGCAATGGGACGGGGGGCCAGGATGCGCTGCACTGATTCGATGGCCATCATCAGGGCCACAACTGCCAGGGCAATGGCGCTGGCAAACCCTCCGAGGACGCTCACCTTGCCCGTACCGAACGTGAAGGCAGTATCATCAGCGTGCCTGCGGGCGAAACGATAGGCATAGATCGCGATCAGGAACGCAGCGGCATGGGTACCCATGTGCCAGCCATCGGCAAGGAGCGCCATGGAGCCGAATGCCATGCCCGCGATGATTTCCACAACCATGGCCGCTGCGGTGAGAATAAGGACCTGGAGGGTGCGCCGCTCGCCATGCTCATGGACAACGGCAAAGTCATGGCTGTGCTGCCAGTGGCTGAGCGTATAGGTATGCATGATGCGTCTCTTGGTCCGCTTGCCGGTGCAGGAGCGGATCTTCTCACCCCGTCGTAACGGACTGTGGCGCTGCGGCAACTGCACCGATACCATAATCATAAAGGACAGGGGCCTGATTTTCAAGGCAGGATGCTGATGGTGTCACATCAAGCATGCACAGGGTGGACAGGCATCAGAGCAGCACCGGAGGGACGCTTCATTGTACATCACGGAGGGGAGGCATGCCGGCTACCGCTCCCGTGCCTTTTTCTGTTTCTCATCTCCAAAGAGTTCTGCTGCAGCCAGAAGACCTGCCTTGACAATTAATTCTTCGGGAATTGCCTCAAAGGTCGTGCTCCCGATTGTCAGTGTCCTGCATTGGCTATCACCGCACACATGGCAGCATTGACTCTGGCCAACAGCAGCCCCGACCCACTCCTCCAGGGGCCTTCCCCCGATCAAGAGCCGGTTTGACTGAAGAGGGTCTCTTTTAAAGGCTCTCACGCTGATCGCTTCCGTTTCCAGCCTCACCTGTACGCTGCGCGCGGCCAGTGCCTTTTGAAGTTTGCTGCATGCACTTTTCACGGTATTGCCTGTATCCCTGCACCGGTCGCAGGTCCGGCCCGATTCATCTACGAGCCTGTGCCATCGAATCGTCAATGTCTTCATGGTATCAGTAAGCCCTTGTTCATAGTTTATCAAAGGCTGAAACGTCGTTCCGGCCTCTGCCGTCTTCAAAGGTTCCTGCT
>CP070788.1:1438182-1443281 GCA_020346765.1 Nitrospiraceae bacterium | reverse complement strand
AGGCGTGAGGATGCCTTCTCCTGACTATCTGGCAGAGGTCCGCAGGATCTGCGATGATCACAAGCTGCTGCTGATCCTTGACGAGATCCAGACCGGCATGGGCCGGACGGGGAAGCTCTTCGCCTATGAACATTTCGGGATAAAACCTGATATAATGACTCTTGCAAAAGGACTGGGAGGGGGGGTGGCCATCGGCGCCGTCCTTGCCAGGGACGCCGTGGCAGCGTCGTTTCAGCCCGGAACGCACGCATCTACCTTCGGGGGAAACCCCCTCGCATGCGCAGCGGCAACGGCCACCATGGAAACACTCCTCGAGGACGGCTTCATGCTGGATAGCTGCCAGCGGGCCGGCAGGTACTTTGCCGGGCGTCTTGAGAAACTCAAAAAAGACTTCCCGTCCACCATCATTGATGTCCGGGGGGAAGGCCTTATGCGTGGGCTGGAACTGACCATGGCAGGCGGCCCTGTGGTCGAGGCCTGTGCCAAGCGGGGAATTTTGATCAACTGCACCAGCGGCAATGTGCTCAGGTTCACGCCGCCGCTCATTGTTGTGGAGAAAGAAATCGACTATCTAATCGATGTCCTTGAAGACATTTTTGAGAGGCAATCGCATTAATTGTTCAGGGGCATCACAAAAGGAATGATGATGAAACAGACATTCTTTGTGACCTGTGACCAGGATACCCTGTCGCAGAATTTTCCTGACCGACAATCATGAAAAAGGATTTTCTCACCCTGGAGGACCTGACAGCGGAGGAAATGCATGCCCTCCTGCTGCGCGCCGCTGACCTGAAAGCGGGGAAGGACCAGTCAGCCTGCCCGCTCATCGGGAAAAGCATCGGCCTTCTCTTTGATAAGACCTCCACCCGGACACGGATATCCTTTCAGACCGGGATATATCAGCTCGGTGCCCAGGCAATTTATATCAACACCAAAGACCTGCAGCTCGGCCGCGGAGAGACCCTGGAGGACACGGCAAAAGTCCTTGCCCGCTATCTCCACGGGATCGTCATCAGGACCTACGCCCACGATACAATCGAAAAACTCGCGGCAAATGCCGACATTCCCGTCATAAACGGTCTTACGGACCTTCACCACCCCTGCCAGGCCCTCGCGGACATGCTTACCGTGTGGGAGAAGAAGGGCGGCCTGAAGGACGTACGCATGGCCTATATCGGCGATGGAAACAACGTTGCCAACTCACTGCTGGAGGCAGCGCTGCTCACGGGCCTTGACCTTGTCATCGCATGCCCCCAGGGCTATGAGCCGGATAAAAAGATATATGAGCGGGTACTCTCCGCAGGTGCGCGTGTGCGCATCATCTCCGACCCCGCGGAAGCTGCACGGGATGCCGATGTCCTGTATACCGATGTATGGATCAGCATGGGACAGGAGCGGGAGATCGAGAGACGGAAAAAGATTTTTAGAAATTACCAGATCAACGGGAAGCTCCTTTCCCTTGCAAAACCCGGTGCTGTGGTCATGCACTGCCTGCCTGCACACCGGGGAGAGGAAATAACCGACGAGGTGATTGATTCCCCCCAGAGCGTCGTCATTGACCAGGCAGAAAACAGGCTTCATACCCAGAAGGCGCTCCTGGAGCGTTTGATCCGGTAGGGACTGCTTTATTAAAACCTATCTCAAAATTGAAATCTTGCTGGCTGTCACTCACGCATGTAGTAAGCGGGCATCCATGGTTCGACAAGCGTTCGACTGAGCTCACGCCGAAGGCTCACCATGACAAGTGTCACCTCGGAACGAGTCGTACCGACCTGAGCCCTTCGATTCGTGTCATCCTGAGCCTGTCGAAGGATGACACTACTCAGGGCAGGCTCTGTCGAAGGGGGAGTCAGTAGTCATGGTTCGACAAGCCTTCGACTGAGCTCACGCCGAAGGCTCACCATGACAGTCTGTTATACTTATCGCTGGATCTGGAAAACAGGAAATGACCGCTCCCCTTGACCTCACTGTCTTTCAGGAAGCTGCCGCTGCAGCACGGGAAGGGAGCGCCTGCAGCTTCACCTCGCTGCAGGGATCATCTGATGCCCTGCTTCTGTGCCTGATAGGCCCTCCCTATATCCTGCTGTGTGCGACAGAGGAGCGCGCGCGAGGGGTGCATTCCGATGCGCTTTTCTGGGCAGCTGTCCTTGGACTCGAGCCGCCGGTGCTGGTCGAGCCCGCAGGGAGCCCTGAGCGGCTGAAAAGTGTGGCACCGCTTTACAGCAGCACAGGGGTGGGTGTGATTGCGCCCATCGATGCTGCCCTGGCACCCCTGTGGCCGGCAGGCACCTATCCGGTCCTGACCCTTGCCAGGGGAGGCGCGCGGGACCGGGATGAGCTGCTGAAGGAACTGAATACCCTGAGCTATCTTCAGGTCCCCATGGTGACGGGGCCGGGGGAGGTGAGCGTCAGGGGAGGGATTCTCGATATATTCCCGCCGGACAGCCCCCAGCCCCTGCGGGTTGAGTTCTTTGGTGATGAGATCGAGTCTCTTCGCGTGTTTAAAGTGGAAACGCAGCTGTCCGTCAGGGAAATCGCGGAGGCCCGCATCTGCCCTGCAGCAGAACCGGGGGACGGGCCAACCCTCGTCGACTTCTTCCCCGCAGCGCCCCTCATCCTGAGCGAGCCCGATGACATCAGGCGCCATCAGCCTGACCCAGTCCCTGCGTCTGAGGGCCGGCAGGTCCTGTTCTTCACGGCCCTCCCCCTTGCAGGAGAGGGCTTCAATCTGCTCCTGGCCAGCCCTGCAGGATACGGCCTGCTGCCGGAGGAGCGGAAATCCATTGAAGGATTTGTCAGGCGGGCCGACGGGCTCAAGCAGGCATACAGCATCATGATGGTCTGCTCTTCCGAAGGACAGGCAAAGCGTTTGAGGGACCTTTTTTCAGAGGAGGGCCGGTACGTCCCGATCCTCGACAGCGCAGGCGCCCACCGGTCAGGGGAGCGGCTTTCTATCACCACAGGAGAGCTGAGCACCGGGTTTGTCTGCGGCAGGAGCATTATCCTTGCGGGGACAGACATCTTTGGACGGCGGCCCCTCTTCAAACCCGCCCGTACGTCAAAGGTCTCAGGCCTTATTTCCTCCCTGGAGGATTTCAGGCCCGGCGATTACCTCGTGCACGGGGAACACGGGATCGGGAAGTACCTGGGAATCAGGAAGGAAAGGATCGAGGGGCATGAAGATGACTTTCTTTCCATCGAGTATCTTGGCGGAGATAAATTATTTGTCCCCCTTGAGCGGATTACCTGCGTTCAGAAATACCACGCCCCTGAAGGCGTATCTCCCCGAATGGACCGGCTCGGGGGAAAGACCTGGCAGAAGACAAGGCAGCGGGTCCGGAAGAACATCAGGGACATGGCCGAAAAGCTCCTGAAGGTGTATGCCAGGCGGACCTCGGCCCTGGGGTATGCCTGCTCACCAGACTCGGAACTTCACCGGGAGTTTGACGGGTTTTTTCCCTATGAGGCAACACCCGACCAGCTGTCTTCCGTCAATGAGATAAAGCGCGACATGGAGTCGCCCGTGCCCATGGACCGCCTTCTCTGCGGGGACGTGGGATACGGAAAGACAGAGGTCGTCATGCGGGCCTGTTTCAAGTCAGTCTATGACGGGAAGCAGGTTGCCATCCTGGTCCCCACGACGATCCTCGCAGAGCAGCACTACGAGACCTTTACCGCGCGGTTTGCTGCCTTTCCCGTGAAGATTGACTATCTGAGCCGCTTCAAAAGCAGGGCTGAGCAGAAGGAGACGCTTGGGAGGCTGGCCGAAGGGGCAGTGGACATTATCATTGGAACACACCGGCTCCTGGCAAAAGACGTGGTGTTCTATGACCTCGGCCTCCTCATCGTTGATGAGGAGCACAAGTTCGGCGTCAGCCACAAGGAAAAAATCAAGGGGCTCAAGTCGAACGTGGATGTCCTTTGCCTTTCGGCAACACCGATCCCCCGCACGCTCCATATGGCCCTCTCGGGCATCCGGGGCATGAGCACCATCGAGACCCCGCCTGAAGAACGCCTTGCCGTAAAAAGCACGGTGGCGCGGTTCAATCCGACCATGATCCAGGAGGCGCTGTACCATGAACTGGACCGGGGCGGACAGGCCTTTTTTGTGCACAACCGCATTGGCGATATCCATAAAATGGGGAGTTTTCTGCAGGGGCTCGTACCCGGAGGAAAGATCGGCATTGCCCACGGGCAGATGAAGGAAAAGGAGCTGGAGGCGGTCATGCACCGCTTTTTTCACCAGGAGATAAATATTCTCGTTTCAACGGCCATCATCGGGGCAGGGCTCGACATCCCCTCGGCGAACACGATCATCATCAACCGGGCCGACCGGTTTGGCCTGGCAGACCTGTATCAGCTCAGGGGGCGGGTGGGGAGGTCTAATGTGCGGGCCTTTGCCTATTTCCTCATACCGGGGGAGGACATTATTACAGAAGAGGCCAGGAAAAAGCTGCAGGCAATCCAGGAGCTGGGATACCTTGGCGCCGGGTTCAGGCTTGCGCTGAAGGACCTCGAGATCCGTGGTGCGGGAAATCTGCTCGGGGCCGAGCAGTCGGGCCACATCGAGGCCGTGGGATTTGACATGTACATGGAGATGCTGGAGCAGGCCGTGGCCGAACTGAAGGGTGAAAAAACCACTCCGGTAATTGAACCGGTCATTGACCTCCGGGTAACGGCCATTATCTCCGAATACTATATTGAAAATCCCGACCTGAGAATGACCGTCTACCGGAAGATCGCCTCGGCCAAGGACGGACCTGCTCTGGAGCGCATCTATGACGAGCTCAGGGACAGGTTCGGCCCACCGCCGGAGGAGACGAGGAAACTCATTGACATCATGGGGCTCAAGGTCATGGCGATGAAGCTGCATATCAGTCGCATTCAAAACATGGCGGGCAGGGTCAGGGTCCTCTTTGCCCCTGAAACGCCTGTGACACCTGAACAGATGTTTTTACTCCATGCAACGAGAAAGGGAATGATTAAATTTCTCCCTGAGGGCGGGGTTGAGCTGAACCTCGGCGGCATGCCCTGGGAGCGAGTTCTCAGCGAGGTGAAGTCTGTCATGGAAGAACTCCGACGGGCTGAAGAGGGAGGAG
>CP070788.1:1435683-1438082 GCA_020346765.1 Nitrospiraceae bacterium | reverse complement strand
TCCCTGTGGTCTTGCCACAGGGAATCTCAATAAGTAAATCACAAAGAACCCCGGCTGATATCCCTGCGGAACGGGTTCCTTTTTCATTTCAGGTTCATATGCCATTCTCCCGCAACCTGCTGCAGATATTTATTTTGACTGTCATGCGCAATAATGGTACATTTGTGAGTTATGAAAACAGTGAAGGGGGAGGATATTTATAAGAGATCCTCTGTGCTCCTGGTTTTAATCTTTGCTCTTGCCCTGGGTTTGCGGTTATGGGGAATTGATTTCGGCCTGGGACTTGATTATCACTCTGACGAGCAATTCAAATTAAAAGATATCATTGCCCTCCTGTCCGGTCATTCTCTTGAGGATGCCCTGAGCTATGCGCATCCCACATTCATGAGGAGGTTTGTTGCGGTCGTTCTGCATGTATTCACAGCCATCTCTACAAATGCACCAGACTATGAGACGATTCATGTAATCAGCAGAATATGCATTGCCCTCCTTGGGGCACTGACCGTTGTGCCCGTTTTTCTCATAGGGAAAGAACTGGTATCTGAAAAATTAGGCCTGCTCGCTGCACTTGTTCTTGCTTTGGTACCGACCCATGTAATTCACAGCCATTATCTGAAAGAGGACATTCCCCAGACATTCTGGCTTGCCTTTTTTTTATTCTTTGCGATAAAGATTATTCGTTCCGGCTCCATAACATATTATGCCTTTTCCGGACTGGTTGGGGGCCTTGCCCTGGCAACGAAATACCCGTCAGCAGTCATGGTGACTGTCCCGCTGGTAGCCGCACATATACTGAATTGCCGTAAAGAGAAGAGTTTGCTCACAGGGCTGTTTGCTTCCTTACGAGACAGGCGACTGTGGCTGGCCATGTTCACGGTTGTCCTGACCTTTGCCATATTTTCTTTTGATGCACTGCGCAATATCCATGTGTTCCTTCAGGGGATACGTTATGAATTTTCCCATGCCTTCAGGGGACATTTCGGAATAAGGATATCTTCGCTGCCCCTTTTTTTTACCTATCATCTGAGATTCAGCCTCTGGCCGGGCATGACCCCCTTTCTCCTCATGTTGAGTTTTGCCGGTATGATTGCTGCACTATACCTGACGGGAAAGGACAGAGAAAGATTGGAGGAAACAGGGTGGGTCATCTTTACGCTTCTTGTATTTTATTTCACCGTTGAAATTCCTTTGCTGAAACCTCCAGGCTTTCAGAGATATGTTATCCCCTGCGTCCCTCTCCTGTCTTTATTTGCGGCATGGGCATTTCTTTTTTTCATAGGAAATAAAAACATGCCCGTGAAAGTTGCGGGAGTTTTCATAAGTTCTCTGATTGTCTTTTACGCGGGCATTATGTCTTCACGGTACGTCAATGAAATGGTGCCTGATACACGGGATGTTGCGGCAGGGTGGATTGAGAAGTGGATGTATGAGGACGTGTCTCCCGATGCATCAATTATGCTTTTCGGACAGTATGACTCCAATTTGCCCTACCGGGTAATAAAGTCACGGACTTTTAGCGACAGGATATCATGGTCATCTTCACTTGACGATATGCTCATGAGAAAGCCGGATTACATTGTCGTGAGCAGCCTGAATTATGACAGGTATTTCCAGTATAAGATGTACGGTGACCGGTATTCCATGGACCTTGAAATATACTACAAATTTTACAGGATCCTTTTTGAGACTCACAGACCGGTCATGAGTTTTTCATCCTCGCTGCCCAGACTTGGCATTAATAACCCGGTTATCCTCGTATACAGGGTCGATTACGAGAAATTGAAAGCGCTCTGGACGATGTAGAGAGAGGAACAAAGATTATAGAGGTCACTGCTGCCCGCTGTACCGCTTGAGAAGGCCGTAAGAATCTTTCACTCTCTGATTATAGGGATTCATGGAAAGATACCTCTCAAACATTAATAAAGAATCTTCAAAACGGTTTTGCTTCATGTAGACGAATCCCAGAGTTTCGTAATATCCCCATGTTGCAGGGGTTTCTGCAATGCCCTGTTTACCCTCGCTGATTATTTCATCATATATTTTCTCTTTGGAGAGGGAATGTTTATGAAGCATATCATAATTACTTTCTGCAGCCTTAAGAAATATCAATGACCTGCCGTCCTGATAAATCAATTCCCACTCTCTGTCCTGATAGAGCCTGTCAACGAGCGGGACGATGTTCCCCGTAGACGTCAACGCACTGGTCAGGATGAAATTAATATTGTAGGCGTCGAGAAGTCTTTTCCATAACGGTCTTCCGGCTTCGGATGCATTTCCGTTTGCAGCGGAAATTATCTGGGTGAAATGATAAAAGGCCGTCTCATTGACGGCCCGGCCGTAAATGAATACCCTGTAATCCGGAAAAAGCCGCCACGCCAGATACCCCCCCCAGTTAAAGG
>CP070788.1:1422745-1435583 GCA_020346765.1 Nitrospiraceae bacterium | reverse complement strand
CTTTTTGACCTGATTCACTCAGTGGACTCCACAGGTCTGGCCGGAGAAATAAACAAGGCTGCGGGAAGGATCGGGAAAGTGCAAAAAATTCTCATCCAGGTCAAACTCGCCGATGAAGAAACCAAGCACGGTGTTTCAGAGAAGGAACTTATGCAACTCATGGAAGAGGCCTCTTTGATGGATCACCTCAGCCTCGAGGGCCTCATGACCATGCCCCCCTACTTCGACGACCCTGCACAGGCAAGGCCCTATTTCAGGCGTCTCGGGGAGATCGCAGAAAACGCCAGGGCCCGGGGATTTACCACCAGGGAATTGTCCATGGGAATGTCCCATGACTTTGAAACGGCCATCGAAGAGGGAGCGACCATGGTGCGCGTGGGCACAGCCATCTTCGGGGAACGGCCCCGGAACAGGGTGAGGGAGGGAACAGCAGGATTATGAAGATAGGATTCATCGGCGGCGGAAACATGGCTGAGGCCCTGATCAAGGGCATAACCTCCCGCGGGACGCGTGGGATTATGGTCTCGGACCCAAATGAGGACAGACGGCGATATCTCGGGGATGCATACGGAGTGGTAACCACCCCTTCGAACAGGGAGGTTGCCCTGGCATGTGATATTATCATCCTCGCCGTGAAACCACAGAACATTGACGATGTGACTAGCGAGATAAGCGGGGCAGTTACAGGCGAAAAAACCGTTGTGTCCGTTGCAGCAGGGATAACGCTATCACGCCTGTCTTCGCGCCTCAAGGCAGGGAAGCTCATCCGGGCCATGCCGAACACCCCGGCCCTTGTCCAGAAGGGGACGACCGTCCTGTCCCTCTGTGAGTGCTCGTCTGACAACGGGACAATGGCTGTCAGGGACATTTTCATGTCCGTGGGGGAAGTGATGACACTGCCAGAAAAATATATGGATGCTGTCACAGCGGTCTCCGGAAGCGGGCCGGCCTTCCTTGCCTACTTCATCGAATGCATGATCGAAGCGGGGGAAAAGCTCGGCCTTGCCGCCGGCGACGCCCGCATTCTTGCCGTACAGACGGCGGTCGGCACGGCCCATCTCCTTGACTCGGGCATGAGCCCGTCCCGGCTACGAGAGATGGTCACTTCGCCCGGCGGAACCACTGCGGCGGGGCTGAAGGCACTGGACAACAAGGGGTTCAGGGACGCCATTGCGGCCGCCCTTGAGGCAGCCATGGCACGATCACGGGAACTGGGCGCATCCCGGCACGCATGATTCTTTTACCGGAAGGGAGGATTTAAATGTTCATTTTTGGCGACATCATACTGGCCGTCGCAGCAGTCCTGAAATTCCTGTTAAACATTTACGTCTGGATCATCATTATCTCGGCACTGATCAGCTGGGTAAACCCTGATCCCTATAATCCCATTGTCAGGTTTCTCAGGACTGCAACGGACCCTGTTTTACGGCCCATCAGGAATTTTATCGGATACCGGCTGGGCCCCATCGACGTTTCGCCCATCGTGGCAATCGCTGCCATCATGTTCATCCAGATTTCCCTGATCAGGATCCTGGAAAAGATCGGCTACGCTCTGGGAGGGGGGTAGCATGCTCCCCCTCACTCGCAGCTGGGAATATGGTATGATTTGTTTTCAGCCGGTGCATTGAACATAGGACTGTGAAAACCAGTCTCTGAATTTCACCAATTAGGGGGTAGTATGAGAATAACGCCGCTTGACATCCAGCAGAAACAGTTTTCCACCAAGTTCAGGGGATTTGACATGGAGGAAGTCGATTCCTTCCTTGAGCTGATACGGGAGGAAATGGAGGAGCTTCTTCGTGAAAACGCCAATTTGAGGGAAGAGGCGCGGAGATTTGAAAAACAGCTAAAAGAGTACAAGAACATGGAGGCAACGCTGCGCGACACCCTCGTGAAAACCCAGGAAATTGTAGAGGAGTACAAGACAACAGCAAAAAAGGATGCTGAGCTCATGAGAAAAGAGGCGGAACTGCAGGCAGAGGACATCCTGCGGGACGCGCAGTCCAGGGTCGTCAAGATCCATGAGGACATAACGGACCTTAAGGGAATCAAACGGCACTTCAAAGAAGAGGTGCGAAGGCTCATCGAGAGTCATCTCAGCATGCTGCAGTTTGACCGGGAACGGGAGGAAGAACGGCAGGATGAACTATAAGTCGCTGAAGGGCCTCCAGGACATCCTTCCTCCAGATATCAGCCATTGGCATCATATTGAAAGCACGGCGCAGGACGTCTTCAGACGATATGGCTTCCGGGAAATAAGGCTGCCAGTCATGGAGTCCACCGACGTTTTTGTGCGGAGCATCGGCGAGTCGTCGGACATTGTGGAGAAGGAGATGTACACCTTCGAGGACAAAGGCGGCCGCAGCGTCACGCTCAGGCCCGAAGGAACCGCATCCTTCGTGCGGGCCTATGTGGAGCATCACCTGTACAATAACCCTTCACCCCAGAAGTTCTATTACATGGGACCCATGTTCCGCTATGAACGGCCCCAGGCATTCAGATACCGGCAGTTTTATCAGATCGGTGCCGAGGCCATGGGCGTGGAGGAGCCGGAACTGGACGCTGAGATTATTTCCATGCTTTCCGTTATCCTGCAGGGCATCGGGCTTGAAGGCCTCAACTTTGAAATAACCTCTATCGGATGTCCACGCTGCCGCCCCGGCTACCGGAACGCCCTCAGGGAATTCCTTGAAGTCAGGATCACACGTTTCTGCAGCGACTGCCAGAGGCGCTACGACATCAATCCTCTGCGAATCCTCGACTGCAAGGTCCCCTCCTGCATTGAATCAAGGGCGGGTGCTCCTCCGGTGCTGGACTATCTCTGCACCGGCTGCGAAGAGCATTTTGGCAGAGTGATAAAAGCGCTTAAACTGCTTCACATCCCCCATACCATAAATCCCGGCCTTGTGAGAGGACTGGACTACTACACAAAAACAGCATTTGAAGTGACCAGTGAATCGCTGGGGAGCCAGAAAGCGGTGGCAGCTGGCGGCCGTTATGACAGCATGGTAAAGGAGTTCGGCGGACCGCCCACGCCGGGTATCGGCTTTGCCATGGGCATGGAGCGGATAGTCCCCCTGATGAAACATTCAGTCGCCGCCTCCGGCGCACCGGACCTGTTCTTCTGCCCCCTTGGCAGCGATGCCCTTGAGAAGGCCCTGCTCCTGACTGAACAGCTCAGGGCCGGGGGGCTCTGGGTAGAAATGAATCACGACATTTCGTCCCTGCGGAGCCAGATGCGGAAGGCGAACCGGATGGGCGCACGAAATGTCATTGTTCTCGGGGCAGATGAACTGAGCAGAAATGAAGTTGTGGTAAAGAATATGATGGCCAAAGAGGAGCGTTCTGCGCGGCTTGACAGGGAATCCCTGCTCAGGGCACTGGGCGCGGAACGCTGATCTCCCCAGCGATAGGCTCCTGTTTCCAGGGAACACTTCTCTATGACCGCATTGATTGAGAATTGTACCGGCGTCATACTTGCCGGGGGTGAAAATACCCGGATGCCCCTCCTCAAGGCATTTATCGAGGTGAAGGGTCAAAGGATTATCGAGCGCAACCTCAGCATTCTTCGCCGAATATTCCCCGATGTCGTTATCGTCACGAATGAACCCGAGGCATATTCCTATCTCGGCGCTACCCTGCTGGGAGATGCCTATAACACGCGGGGCCCGATGACGGGAATACTGACCGCCCTTCTCAACTCACAACAGCCGTGGGTCTTTGTGAGTGCCTGCGATATGCCCTTCCTCAGCGAGGATTTCATAAGGGCCATGTTATCGAAACGGTCCGGGTCCCATGCCGTCGTTCCCCTGCTCAATAAAAGGCCTGAGCCGCTCCTGGCCTTTTATGCACAGGGCCTTGCCAGGGCCATGGAAAAGGCCCTCCTCACAGGCGAAAAGCGGCTCGGAGATTTTTTGAACACCAAAAGAGTACAATATATCACCGTTGCAGATTCAGGCGCATGCAACACGGACGCACCGTTATTCATCAACCTGAACACTCCTATGGACGTCAGCACGCATCTGACGGCGGAGGACAGGATGCGCTTTGAACATCAAGTCAGGAGGAGGGGGAAATGTTTGGACTAGGCGCAACAGAACTAATCATAATTTTAGTGATCGTCATCATCCTTTTTGGCGCTTCCCGCCTGCCGGAAATCGGCAGGGGAATCGGAGAAGCAATCCGGAATTTCAAGAAGTCCACCTCCGAACCTCCCGAGATTGACGTTACCCCGAAAAACAGTTCCAAGGATTCCGAGGCTGACAAGAAAAAGAGCTGACCGGTGGAACAGGCCACAGCCTATGCCGAAGTAAGCCTTGGAGCACTTTCCCATAACCTTGAGGCCGCCAGGAGGAAATCGGGTCACGGGAAGGTCATTCCTGTTGTCAAGGCAAACGCCTACGGGCATGGCGCCGTGGCCGTTGCGCGCCATCTTGCTGCGCAGGGTGTACCAAAACTCGGCGTTGCTTTCACCAGGGAGGCGGTGGAACTCCGCGAATCGGGGATAACAATCCCTATCCTCATTTTTTTTGACCGGGACAGCACCGATGCCTGGTTCGACTACAATCTCACGCCCGTGGTCTTCGATATGAAGACGGCAAAAAGGATCTCTTCCGAGGCCTCCCGGAGAAACCGGCAGATAAACGTTCACATCAAGGTGGACACGGGCATGGGCAGGGTCGGGCTTGACATGACAAGGGCCCGGGACGAAATTGCCCGCATGGCGACGCTCAGGGGCATACGGCTCGAGGGGCTCATGAGCCACTTTGCCGAAGCAGACCTGCAGGACAAGGATTTCGCTGAGTACCAGCTGAAGAGTTTCAGCACCCTTGTGCGGAACCTGAAGCATCGTGGCCTCCGCTTCGACTGCTGTCACATGGCAAACAGCGCCGCTGTCCTGACCATGCCCGGTGCCTGTTTCACCATGGTGCGTCCCGGCATCATGCTCTACGGTTACGGCTGCCGTGAACGGGAATCGTTGCAGCCGGTCATGTCCATCAAAAGCAGAATTGTTTTTCTGAAGAAAGTCCCTGCCGGCACGTCCATAAGCTACAGCAGGACTTTCATAACAAAAAGGAAAAGCGTCATCGCAACAATTCCCGCTGGCTACGCTGACGGCTTTGACCGCCGGCTCTCCAACCAGGGGCATGTGCTGATCAACGGCAAACGCGCGCCGGTTGCAGGAAGGGTATGCATGGATACGGTCATGGTCGACGTCACGGACGTGCCCGGGGTGAACTATGAATCGGAGGTCGTCATTCTGGGCCGGCAGGGTCAGGAGCAGGTTACGGCGGACGAACTGGCAGAACGCACAGGGACGATCCCCTACGAGGTGCTCACGTCTGTGGGCCAGCGCATTTCCCGGATCTACCGGACGTCACCGCCGTGATAACGGAGCGGACCGGTTTATTCATGGGAACTCAGTTCCGTGGTTGCACAGAAGACGGGGAAGGCCGATGAACAATTTCTCCCTGTCTTGCGATAGGCGGGTTCAACACCGCTGAAAAAGCACGATGAGTTTGGAAGCAAGTATCTTGCCGGTTACAAAAATTCTGATGCGGTCTTCCCTGGCAGGCAGAATAAGGTCTTGTAAAAAATTGCTGAGCTCTTTGAACACCAATAATACAATGTACGAATAATGTGGATTAGGACGCTGATGCAAGGCCTGTGTTCAGCGACTTGAACAGAACAATCCTCGATCCCCTGGTCAGATCTTCCACGATAATGTTATTCACATAAGGCTCTATCAGGGCTTTGTCCTCCTCGGTAAGAGCCAGTCCCCTTCCGGGGGTGCTAAGTTCCGCAGACAGGAGACCGTCCTTGAGCATGAACCTGAGCCGGCATCGCTCACCCCCGGTACCGCCTGAAGCAAGCCCGGAAAAGAGATGGACCAGCGCAACCTGCAGCTGCCCCGTCACATCAGGGGGGACCTCAAAATAGCGTGCAATTTTCTCAAGTGACTGGATTGCCACGGATTCAGCATTCGGAATCGGAGGTATGGTGATATCAAAGGCAGGGATCGACGGCACAGGCTCAAGGCCCCCCTTATCACCAAGAAGGGCGTCTTTAATCTTCTCAGAAGGTTCGGCAAGGACCTCCCTGTGATAGAGCCCTCTGACCACATCGGCCAGCACACTGTCGTCGGTAAAAGACATTGTGCTGAATCCCATGTCAATGGTCCCCGCGCCATCCAGCATCTCAGTGAGATGGTCCAGTTCTTCACTGTCAATACCGAGACGTTCCGCAAGGCCTCCGACAACATCGCCCCCCTCCTGCGTGGAGAGCTGATAGAGCACGTTCAGCGCAGGCCTTCGCAATTGGAAACGCGGGATGGAGGCCTTCAGTATAGACGTCCAGTACGTGCTGGTCTTGCCGTTCGTTACTTCCCTGAAGTAGATGTCCCAGAAGTTGTCTTCCCTGACTGAGGATACTGTCTGACGTGCCGCCTGCACAAAGCTCTTGATATAGAAAGGGCTGCCATTGAAAAAGCCGATATGGTTTTTCAGTGATTCAGCGTATTCCAGTTCATATATTCCGCAGAGGTCACGGAACAGGGCAAATGCCTGGTCCCTTCCCAGCCCGGAAAGGTTCAGGATTTCAAGGTGCTCCCCAAGAGGCGACTGCTCAAAGAACATCGCACGGAGGTCAGTCTGAAAGCCGGCAATAATATGAGGGGTGAACTGGAATTTCAGGGCCTCCTCGAGGCACGTCCACAGGTCCCCGCCGGTGCCGGCAGTGTGCTCCACCATTGGCCTTATCTTGTGGAAATCATCAATGATCACGACAACAGGCTTTCCCGTAGCACGGTAGCACTGCCTGGGTGCAGACAGGGCAGCGGAAAAGAGCCTGAAGGGGTCCCCGCTTCCGCTGACATGGAGGTAGCGGTCGATCATGTCCTCGGCCCATGATTCGCCGGACCTCCCGGCGATCTTTTTTAGGTCTTCCAGGTGATAAATCCCAGAGCTGACCAGGGCCGGGTCCTTCCTGATAAAGGCAAGACTCTGGAGCACAAAGTGGGAAAAGTAATCCTGGCAAAGCCGTTCGAGCCCCGTAAAGGAGCTGCTCACCGTGTAAAAAAAGGGTATCGCCCTGTCCTGACCGGAAAAGAGCTCGCTGAAGGCATGTTTGAGGAGTTCCGTCTTTCCGGCTCCCCTCCTTCCGAAGAGAATAATGCTGCCCGCAACGCCCGAGCCGGCCTTCAGGGCAGCGTTCCTGATAATACCTATCTCCCGCTCTCGTCCGACAAACAGCTTTGATGTGAATTCCTTCAAGGGCATACCGTTACTTACTCATTAATAATTGATAATAAATATCACAGGTACACGACCCTGTTCCCTCCGCCTTTTTTTGCAAGGTACAGGGCCTGGTCAGTTTTTTCTATCAGCTCCATGATCGATGACGCGTCATCGGGGAACGTGGCAAGCCCCACGCTGATCGAAAGGGGCATGTCTGCGTTATGCTCCGCCATGGATTTCTCAATCTTTTCCTTCAGCCGGTTCGATATCTGAATGGCATCAACCTTCGGCGTCTGCGGGAATATGGCAACAAACTCGTCGCCGCCGAAGCGGGCTGCAATATCAATGGTCCTCAGGGACTTCTCCATCACGCTCGCGAGATTCCTGATGAGGTTGTCCCCTGCGATGTGGCCGAAGGTATCATTGTATTCCTTGAACTTGTCCAGGTCAAGCATGATAAAGCTGAAGGGACTCCGGTAGCGATTGTACCGGGTAATCTCCTCGGACAGCCTCCTGTTCAGATAGCGACGATTGTAGATGCCCGTCAACGGGTCCGTGATGGAAAGTTTCTGCAGCCGCTCCGTCTGGCTGTACAGGAGGCTCCGCTCGATCGCAATGGCCACGTTATGAATAAAAAGCTCTATGAGATTCAGGTCCTGCTTGGTGAAGGGTATGCCCTGGACTTTATCGGACAGGTTCAGGACACCGGCGAGCCTGTCCTCGATTTTTATGGGGATGCTCATAAATGACTTCGTCCTGTAACGAGGCCTGTTGAGCTGCCTGAAACGCGGGTCTTTTTCTATATCCTCCACGAGAAGGGCTCCCCCCTGGTCGAGGACCATACCGGAAATCCCCTCACCCCGCTTGAAGCGCATCTTCTCCTGGACAGCATCGTCGCGCCCCTTGCGGGCCTCGATAACAAGTTCCGACGTGTCGCTGTCCAGGATCATGAGTGAACCCTGCTCCGCATGAAGCAGTTCCAGTGACTTTTCCAGAAGGGTGCTGAGAAGCTGATCCTTGTCCAGGATAGCCACAATAGCCCTGCTGATGTCGGCCAGCGCATTCAGCTTTTCATCGGCCTTCCCGCTGCTAAGGGCAGTCCTCCTGAGATTCTGGTTTTCAAGATTCATCTGCACGTATTCCCTGAAGGCGTTGAGCATTTTCATATCCTCCCGGGACAGGTCGCGGTTGAAAATAGCGATGACTGCAGGCAGATCCTCTCCCACAAAGAGCGGAATAAAATATGCGGATTTCATGGCCTCCCCAAGGCCGGAAGGAAGAACGGCACGGAGGTCTTCGAAGAAGACAGCCGATTTCGTGTCATGTATCCGCTTCATAAGGGCGATGTCCGGTGCCAGGGTCAGGCGCAGCGTCTCTTCCCTGTCCTTTCCCACGGCATGTACGGAGCGGTACAGGGCCTGTCCCCTGTCCAGCGTCAGCAGCGCCGCCGGCGTGTCGCCGAATACAAACTCGATCGTGTCGAGGACGTAGCGGTACATCAGGTCAGGACTCTTTGAAAGCGTTCCAAAGGCCTGACTGTCAAAAAGCGATGTTATGCGAAAGAATTTTTCCTCAAGGGAGTACCTGTCTTCAACAGTATTCAGGTGCCGGTTTACCGAGAGTGACACATAGGCCGGGAGGGCCTTCAAACCTTCCAGTTCAGTAAAATACAGGGGAGTTGATACGGGCAGCCCGGGGAGATGATGTTGCCGTATTATTGCAAGGAATCCCTGAAGGTCGCCATAGGAGGCAAACCCTCCCCTGCCCGTAATAAACACCCTGTCACCGAATTTTTCGACCGGCAGGGAAAAGCAGGCAATTCCTGCCTGGCAGCGGTATACAGGAATTTCAGGTAACTGCGCCGGCTGCCAGCAGGACGCCGGGCAATTGACAATGTCCGGCCCCAGCGTCCGCACATATCTGCAAAAACTGTTTTCGTTGGTCAAAAAGATCTGCGTGCCCTGTGAGTCCTGAAGGCTCACCTCGGTGTTCGTGGCACGGGCGAGCTCCTCAAAATATTCGACCCATGCTCCTGACGTCAAAAGTCGCCTCAGTTCCAGCCCTTCACGATATTCGGCTGATCCAGATGCATGTGTGCTGTCTTTATCGTCGATTGGCATCATTTTGTCCGCAAATTTTGATTTAATTACTCAGGCATGCGCGCAAAAACGACTGGCTACACCATTCCCGGCAATCATCCATGCAAAAAAACAGCCAGCACTTAAGATGCTGATTTCATTACTTTTTGTCCCCTTCAAAGGCACCGTGATGTAACAGTATCCGACATAATAACCACATCATGGTTTTCCACTCAATAATTTCTATTAAATATTAGATGCTTACTAATGTTTATTTATTTTACAACTATAAAATACATCAAAGAAGGGAGTTGATAAAACCGTTCGTAGAAGATTACCATTTTGATTGATGTTTAATCAATGACAGACTGTTCCCTTGTATGATTGTTTCCACTCCCTTATGCACGTGTCAGTTTGTCAGGATCAAGCGCACGCTTCGCGTTCTTCTCATCAAGGATACCCTGTTCAACGGCCACAGCACGCACTGTCTTGCCCGTCCGGTAAGCCTCCTTGGAGACCTCGGCGGCTGCAGCGTATCCAATCAGTGGGTTCAGCGCCGTTGCCATCGCAAGGGTGGCCCCGGCATATTCCCTGCAGCGAACAGCATCGGCCTCGATGCCGGCTGTGCATTTATCGGTGAAGGCCCCAATTCCCCGGGACAGTATGTCAAGGGATGAAAGGAGATTATGGGCAGCCATGGGCATCATGACGTTCAGTTCAAGCTGGGACGCCTGGATTGCATACGCAATGGCCGTGTCATTGCCCATCACCTGATAGCAGACCATGTTGAGCATCTCAGCCATGACAGGGTTTACCTTGCCGGGCATGATCGATGAGCCGGGCTGCACTGCAGGAAGTTTTATTTCGGCTAATCCCGTGCGCGGCCCCGAACAGAGCAGACGGATATCGTTTGCTATTTTTGTCAGGGTCACCGCAAGCCCCCTCAGGGACGCACTCAGCTCCAGTACAGGGTAAATGTTCTGAATCCCCTCAAAGAGGTTTTTCCTGCTCCTGAACCTGATCCCCGTGATGTTCCCTATCTCCCTGATAACGGATGCCCGGAACCTGCGGTGGGCGTTTATGCCTGTGCCAAGGGCGTTCCCGCCGATGGGGAGTGCGAGGAGCGACTTCGCAGCATTCTGTATGCGCACAAGGTCCAGGGCCACAGACTCGGCGTACCCGCTGAACTCCTGGCCGAGCCGGACAGGTACGGCGTCCTGCATGTGCGTCCTTCCCGCCTTGACAATCCTGTCAAATTCCCTCGCCTTTGACTGAAGCACCGTTTTCAGCCGCATGAGCGCGGGGACCAGATCCTCTCTCACTGCCTCATGTGCCGACAGGTAGATTGACGTGGGAATCGTATCGTTCGTTGATTGGGCCATATTCACATGGTCGTTGGGGTTTACCAGCCGGTAATCACCCTTTTTCCCGCCCAGCACCTCGATAGCACGGTTGGCAATGATCTCGTTGGCATTCATGTTCTGGGAAGTGCCTGCGCCGGCCTGATACACATCGACGACAAAGTCACTGTCATGGATACCGCCGATGACCTCCAAGGCGGCTTTTTCTATTGCCCTGCACATCCTCCTGCCAAGAAGCCCCAGAGATCCGTTTGCCCGGGCGGCAGCCAGTTTTACGATCCCCTGGGCCTTGATAAAGCGGCGGGGAAGCCTGAGCCCGCTTATGGGAAAATTGACCACCGCCCTCATTGTCTGGGCCCCGTAGTACACATGACCGGGAACCTTTACTTCACCAAGAGTATCTTTTTCAATCCTCACCGCTTGTCTTTTCTCCTCAGAAGAATATGCTCTCTCCGAAACAGGAAATAGTTTACCACAAGAGGGAGGAGGATCGGAATTTCAATAAGAGGCCGGTCCATTTTGACACCGCGACAGCGCTTGATTATAATCATGTATCATGATACCGTTTGAGGAAATTATCATCCGCCTGGTTCTCGGTGCTGTTATTGGTGGCATTATCGGCTTTGAACGCGAACTTCACGGAAGGTCAGCCGGGTTCAGGACGCAGATCCTTGTGTGCATCGCAGCTGTGCTGATCATGATCGTCTCGGAAAACTACTACTACCATATCCATAACATTGATGACGCGCTCCGCATTGACCCCGCGCGAATTTCCGCAGGTGCGCTGATCGGCATCGGGTTTCTGGGGTCAGGCGTGATCATTAAGAGCGGCTTTGCCGTCCGCGGTCTGACGACGGCAGCGTCTATCTGGATTGTTTCAGCCATCGGGCTGGCCATCGGTGGAGGACTCTATTTGGAAGGCATCTTGACTGCGTCACTGACTGTTCTCACGCTGATCGTGCTGAGGCTCCTGGAGAGAAGAATCAAGACCGTGGGTTACAAAAGGGTCATCATCTCGACTCCTTCAGGCAGGGATGTGGAAGAGACCCTCGGTTCGGTATTTGCCGGCCATGATATACGGATTCATTCGACCAACTATGAAAAAAACCATGCCTCCAATGATATTACCTATGACTTTACCGTGTCCACGCGGGACAACGAATCGGTGAGCCGGCTCTTTCATGAACTGAAGTCCCTCGATTTTATCAGATCGCTCAGAATCGTGGGGTAGCAGGCCCCTGCAGGCGCTGCGTTTGACGCATCACCTCTACTGTCATGAAGAGGGTGCCTCCGATGGGGGAAGGCACAGAGGAAAGAAGGGCAGGAACAACGATCCTTCAGAGGCTCAGGCGTTGAGGAGTTTGTTGTAGGGATAGCGCCTCAGGAATCCCATGAACTGCTCGATAGTATGGGACGGTTCCTTGGACTTCTTGTAGACCAGCGAGAAATCCCGCACAAATTTGTCTTCCTTGAAGACGGCAGACTTGAGGCTTCCGTATTTGATTTCCTTTTTCGCAGCCCACCGGGAGAGGATCGACGTGCCGAGGCCCTCCTCAACAGCGCACTTGATCGACTCGGTACTGCCCATGATGAGCGATATCTTCAGGTTCTGCTGGGAGATGCCGTGCTTGGAAAGGTATTTTTCTATGGCCTGCCGGCTTCCGGAGCCTTCCTCCCTGAAGATCAAAGGCTCCTTGGATAGTTCCATGATCGAGATCGTCGATTTCTTTGCCAGGTGATGATAGGGGGACATGATCAGAACCATTTCATCGGGGATAAGCTTCTCCATGAGCAGCTTCTGCTTGTTCACTTCCCCTTCGACAAGACCCACGTCCACGCTGCCTGCGTTCAGATAGTCAATGACCTGCTTGGTGTTTCCAACGTGAAGATGAACACCCACCTTGGGATACTTCCGCTTGAAATCCGCCACAACAGAAGGCAGGACATAGTTCCCGATGGTGGAGCTCGCGCCCACGGAGATAACGCCCTTCACCAGCCCCGTGACACCGCCGATCTCCTTCTCGGCCGCAGCATAGAGGGAGTTGATTTCCTTTGCGTATTTATAGAGCATCTCGCCGGACTTCGTCAGCGTAATCACGCAGCCGGAGCGGTTAAATAGCTTGGTGCCGTACATTTCTTCGAGCGCCTGTATCTGAAGGCTGAC
>CP070788.1:1418411-1422645 GCA_020346765.1 Nitrospiraceae bacterium | reverse complement strand
ATATCAGGGCTAACCATCCTCCCTGACGGGACCATGGTGCCCTGTCGCCGGCTCCCTGTTCCCATCGGGAACATTACGAGCGACTCGCTGCGGGAGGTATGGGCCTCATCGGATGTTCTCAACGCCCTCCGGGACCGCAGCAGATATAAAGGCAAGTGCGGTTCCTGCTTGCGGTGGGCCCACTGCCGGGGCTGCCGGGCAATTGCCTACGCCTGCTCCCAGTCAGCGGGAAAGGGAGATGTGCTGGCCCCCGATCCGCAGTGCTTTATCAACTGAGGGGCCAGGGTGTCAAGGGTTCGAGGGACAGACACAATAATACAAAGAACAAAGAGAGTCTGAGAACAAACGCTCATGGTTTATGATGAAGGACAGTAATACGAGCCTGGAACCCTCGTCCCCTTTTTTTAGTCACGGAGGAACTACACATGTCCACATGGATCATTGACCCTGATCATTCGGTGGGGGCGTTTTCAATCCGCCACATGATGATCGCCTTTGTGCATGGCCAGTTAAACAGCGTTTCCGGGACAATATTCTTTTCCCCGGCAGACATGACAAGCCTCTCTGCTAAACTTGAAATCCACGTATCAAGCATTCACACGGGAATTAAGAAGCGTGATGAGCACCTCAAGAGCCAGGACTTCTTTCATGCAGATAAATATCCGGACATATCCTTCAGGAGCACACGAACGGAGAGGACCGGTTTCAATGCCTGCAAGGTGCACGGCAACCTTACAATTCATGGTGTGACACATCCCGTAGCGCTTGAGGTAACTGTTTCAGGGCCCGTGAAAAGCCCTTTCGGCGAAACAAGCATCGGGATAAGCGGAACGACCGTGGTCAACCGCGAGGATTTCGGCATAACCTGGAATGAACCGATGGAGCATAATGGACTCATGGTAGGCAAAGAGGTGGCTGTACGGGTAAATATCGAGGCAGACCTGGCAGAACAATAGAGGAGAAAATCTGAAGCGGGGAAGACGCGTTTCGAACGCTCGCAGCATTAATCTACTGCACCTATGTCCACGATCTTCTCAAGTGGTATGACTATCCATCCTGTATCGGACCGAAGATGAACCTCCCTCTCTCCCATCTCGATAAGGACCCCGCGATACACGGTCTCAGCGGTGCGAACCTCAACCTTTTTGCCCGTCAGATTCTCCATCAGTCCCTTCCTTTCAGGTTTTTCACAAACTCTCCTCCCAGCAAAAATATACAGGACAAATAATACATCCACACGAGAAATAGAATAAAGGTGGTCAGTGATCCGTAGATCGTGCCGATATAGGCCAGGTTTCTGACAAACCACGTGAACAGGTGTTTCGCCGCTTCCCACAAAACGGTAAAAAGCAGTGCCCCCGAAAAGGCATGTCTCAGGGAGATTCTCATATGGGGGACGATCATATATACGGTGGTGAACGTAAGAAGGATGAGCACAAAGGGGGCGACATACTTTAACAGTATGCCTGCCTGGTAACTCAGCTGGAAGCCCAGCACGCTCACCGGATGATCCCTAAATATTGATGCAAAAGAGCTCACGGTAAAGGAGATGAGCCAAAACATGATGATCAGCGTCACAATGCATATCGTCCACAGCAGTGACAGCAGAAAATGCCTCTTCTTCGGCACATTGAATATGATGTCCATGGCACGCTCAACAGAGTAGAACAACTGAAGGGCAAAAAACCCGTAAATAAAAAACGTGATGACGCTGATCCCCCTGTACGTGATAATCTTTCTTAGCTCATGCGTTATCCCGGACGTGACAGCAGGGAAAAAATTAATGAGCCTGTTCAGCAAAAAATTATAAAGATCCTGATCGCCTCCGAGAAGATATCCGAAGAGACCCACCATCAAAAGGCTCAGGGGCACAAGGGACACAATAAGAAAATAGGCAATGGAAGCGGCAAGGTAAAAGCAGTCGTCCCTGAGAAAGGATGCTATGCTGTTTCCGGCAGATATAAGTAGCTGCATAATATCAGGCTCCCTGCTCTATTCACATATCCGTCTTTAATATCGCATTATCCGAATGAGCGGGGCAAGAGGCTATGGGCATATTCCAGAGATAAAAATGCCCTCGCCCGTTGCCTCCCGCCTCTGGCCTGGCTCACGTCTTTGTCCTCTGTCTCACAAATATTTCTACGGGGACCCCCGTGAAGGCGAAACACTCCCTGAGCTGCTTTTCGATGAATTTAATGTACTGCTCCCTGATCCCTTCCTTCCGGTTTGTAAAGAGCACAAACCGGGGATGGCTGGTTTTGACCTGCGTCATGTAGTATATCTTCACAGGCCTTCCCTGGTAGAGCGGAGGGGACTGCACGGAAAGGGCCTTTTTCAGGAATGCATTGAGGTCGTGGGTACTGATTCGCTTTGCACCTTCGGCAATTATTTCGTCCACGAGAGGGAATATCTTCGTCACTCTCTTCTTGCTCAACGCCGAAATGGTCATGACCGGGACATGCCTCATGAACCACAGGGTTTCATAGATCCGCTCTTTCGCAGCATCGGCGGATAGTGCCTCCTTGTCCACAAGATCCCATTTGTTGACCAGAATAATCGCTCCCTTTTTTGCAGCACTGACAAACCCGGCGATCTTCTGGTCCAGTTCAACAACCCCCTCGGCTGCATCAAGGACAATGAGGGTGACGTCGCTTTCCTCGATATTCCTCACCGTTCTCATGAAGGAATAACGTTCAGCGGTCCTGGCCATTTTGCCCTTACTTCGCACCCCCGCCGTGTCAATGAGAACGTAGTTCCTCCCATAGTAGGTGCAGACTGAATCCACAGCATCGCGAGTGGTCCCGGGGACAGGGCTTACGATCATCCGTTCCCTGCTCAGAAGGGCATTGACAAGGGTTGACTTGCCCACGTTGGGCCTGCCTACAATGGCAATCCGCGGATACTCTGTTTTCTCCTGTTCCGCAGCAGGCAGCAGCAACGCCAGGCCGTCCATCATTTCTTCAAATCCGTAGCCATTCAGCGCCGAGAGCGGAAAGAGGTCCACGCCCAGACTGTAGAATTCACCAAGCCTGTCCCGTTCTTTTTTCGGGCCGTCAATTTTATTGACCGCGAAAAAGACCTTTTTCTCAAACCGCCGCAGTTTCCCGATCAGTTCCGTATCCCCCGGCAGGAGTCCGCTCTCGCCGTCCATGACGAGAATGACAGCATCGGCCTCTTCCACGGCAAAAAATATCTGTTTCCTCACCTCTTCAGAGAACAGACCACCTTCAGCATCAGCAGCGTCAGACTCCTGCAGAAACCCCCCCGTGTCCACTACAAAGAATGGCTTGTCCCTCCATGCGGCCTCTCCATAGAGCCGGTCTCTCGTGACTCCGGGGAAGTCCTCTATCACCGCACGCCGCTTTCCCACAATTCTGTTGAAGAGCGTGGACTTACCTACATTCGGCCTGCCTACTATCGCCACAATGGACCTGCCCATGACCACCTCACACGAATTATCTTCAGGCTGCGAAACGCTCCTTATCTGCGGGAAGCTGCCATGCCAGGCCCCTTCCAGGGTCCGTGGCTGTACCCGATTTATTCTTTCAGACCATTAAGCCGAAAGAATACGAAGGAGATTAATTATATCACAGGGGTAATGAAAGGGAGCGCTGAGGATGTTTCATGATGACTCAGTTCTGACAACCGTCCGCAGTCATAAACCCCGCGTTGACGGTAATTTGGCGGCCATGGTATTATTTTTCATTGTGAGCCGACTCTTCTTCATCCCCTTTCTCGCCATCGCCCTCTCTGCCCTGCCTCACCCGTCGGCAGCCGACATTTACCGATATACTGATGAGAACGGCGTGATTCATTTCACCAATGCCCCCGTGGGAAAGGGCTACACCAGGGTAATCAGGGAAAAAGCCAGTGCCTCCACCGGGGACTATGAACATATCATCGCCAGCACCTCTTCAAAGTACAATATTGAGCCGGCAATACTGAAGGCCGTCATCACGGCCGAATCAAACTGGGACGCCAAAGCCATATCCCCCAAGGGAGCCATAGGCCTCATGCAGTTAATGCCATCAACTGCCGAAGACATGGAAGTAGCCAACCCCCATGACCCCGAGGACAACATCGAAGGAGGGGCCCGCTATCTGCGTCACCTCCTGAACAGGTTCAACGGAGATCTGGACCTTGCCCTCGCGGCGTATAATGCCGGGCCGGGAAGAGTGGAGCAGTCAGGCGGTATCCCGCCCATTGCGGAAACGATTAAATATGTCAAGAATGT
>CP070788.1:1404946-1418311 GCA_020346765.1 Nitrospiraceae bacterium | reverse complement strand
ATTCCCGGTGCGGCTCTTTATCAACATCGGGATCGGCGGGGCCTATGCCGGCGCAGGGCTGGATATCGGTGATGTAGCGCTTGCGTCTTCAGAGCTCTATGGTGACGAGGGTGTGTCAGCCAGAGGCGGCATAAAGGGCCTGAAGGAAATCGGCATCCCCCTGCTGCAGCGGGGCAGGAAGCGGTATTTCAATGAATTTCCCATCAGCCTCCCCAAAGGGCCCCTTGTGTGCGGACAGCGTGACCGCCCTTTTTCAGTAAAACCCGGAAGGTTTGTAACGGTATCAGCAGTGTCCGGTACTCCGGAGAGGGCAGCGGAGCTTGAGACAAGGTTTCATGCACTGTGCGAGAACATGGAGGGTGCGGCCGTGGCGCAGGTATGCGCGCTGTACCGGGTTCGTCTGCATGAGGTCAGGGGCATCAGCAACATTGCCGGCATTCGGGACAAGAGGAAATGGAACGTGGACCGTGCCGTGCAAAACTGCCAGAGGACCGTCCTCGAGCTGATCGCTCCATCCTGATTCCACAGCGTTTAAGTTCCCCCCGCCATGACTCGAAAAGATACCATGAAGAAAAAAGTCATGAACAGGGGCAAGAAAAGGATTGCAGGAGAAATCAGAAAGCTGCTTCTCAATGCACTGAAGCAGAAAGACTGGTACTTCTTCAACAATCCCCAGCTGTGCCGATGCTGGGAAGAGATGAACTGTTCCAATACCTCCTGCCCGTCCTATGAGTCGCCGGACCTGAGGTGCTGGCAGATCTCCGGCACATTCTGCAAGGACAACGCCAGCGGTGAGTTCGCAAAAAGGATCGGAGACTGCCTGAAGTGTCAGGTTTACCGGAAGGCAACGGAAGGCAGCTTCCTTCTTCAGATAGGCGAAGACTTTAATAACCTGATGTTCCATCTGAAGGCAAAGGAAGATGAGCTCAGGGCGATTCTCGAGACCTCGGAAGACAAAAACCGGGAGCTTGAGGCGCTGAACGAAAAGATCAAAAAGCTCGTTGATGCCCTGGACAGAAAGAATACTCTGCTGCGCGAGCTTTCCATCAAGGACGGCCTGACCGGGCTTTACAATTACCGCTTTTTCCGGGAGATCCTCCATGAACAGTTCAACCTGTCAAAGAGGTTCAACTTCCCCCTTTCCTGCGTTATTGTCGATGTTGATTACTTCAAGGCGGTGAATGACACCTATGGTCATCAGAGGGGAGACGCAATCCTGACCCAGCTTGCCGAAATCCTTCAGGGGAACGTGCGTGAAGCTGATAAGGTAGTGCGCTACGGTGGAGAGGAGTTTGTCATGGTCCTTCCATACACGGACCATGACGCAGCCTTCATAAAAGCGGAGCGGCTTCGGGCAATCGTCAGTGAATACCCCTTTGCTGCCGGTGATACCACCGTAGGCGTGACCATCAGTCTTGGGATAACGTCACGCCCTCACAACAGAAGGATCAAAAAGGCCGAGCACCTCGTGAGCTATGCTGACAAGGCACTGTATCAGGCAAAACAGATGGGCCGGAACAGGTCAGTGCTCTACGCAGAAGAGGGGCCGTCCCTGCCAGGCAGGACAAAGGCCGGTCCTGACCTGTTTGTTGCAGAGCGAAGGGAACAGCCGAGGGTCCGGGTCATGGTCAGGGCAGAGGGCACGATTGGCGGCAGTGAAACCTTTTCAGGAAGAACCTTTGACATAAGCTATTCAGGCCTCTCGCTCCTGAACAGCGCTCCTGCTGCTATCAATTCACGCGTGAAGATAATCCTTTCCCTTCCCGGTCCCGGAGGGAATGGAGGGGAATCCATGAAGGTCGGCATTGAAGGGATCGTGGTATGGAGCAGGCAGGTCAATGCATGCCAGGGGAAGCAGAGGGGCAGGAACAACGCCTCCGGCCTGAACTACATGATCGGCGTTCAGTTCATCGCCATGGCACAGAAGGACAGGGTCATTCTGCAAAAGTATTTTCTTTCCCTTTTCAAGGGGGAGTATTACACAGCTGGCTTTGCCCCCCTTTCATCATGAAGAGCTGCCGGGGAGGGATTTATTCTTCTCTCTGTTCACAAGGTTGCGCAAAACAGGTACAATAGAGTGGCAAAGGAGAGAGGAAATGCTCTATTCAAGACGCCCTGGATACTGCCTTCCCGTTGTGCTTGCCTGTCTCATCGCCTTCTGGGGATGGGGCGCTGCCGCGGACATTCGTGGAAATCCGGCTGATCTCCAAAAGCACTTTCTCTGGGCCCTCGAGCACCAGGGGAAAAAGATTTACATACTCGGCTCCATCCACCTCCTGAAAGAAGATTCCTACCCCCTCCCTGAAGCAATCGAGAAGATCTACCACTGCTGCAGGACCGTGGTCTTCGAAACTGACCTGGATGCCATGGAAGAGGCCCCGGCCCAGCAGGCAATGATGAAGAAGGCACTCTATCCCCCTGGGGAGACCCTGGCCCGGAATATCTCTGGCGATACATATGGGCTCCTTGAGGAACGGCTGAGGAAGGCGGGGCTGGCAATCGACCGGTTTGAGCGGTTCCGGCCCTGGTATATTACGCTGGCCCTTGCCTCGGCAGAACTCCAGAGACTGGGGTTTGACCCCCGACTTGGCATTGACCGGTACTTTTTCACCAGGGCAGCAGGGGACGGCAGGGAGATGATCTTTCTCGAGACCGGGGAATACCAGATGAACCTCTTTGCGGGCCTGGGGAAGCGGAAACAGGAACGGCTCCTGATCCAGGTCATGAAAGAGCTCGATATTATAGAAGAGAACTTTGCCGAGATGTCAGCCTACTGGAGGAGCGGTGACGCCGTAAGACTGGGGGCGTTCATGGCAAAGAGTTTTGAGGGCTATCCTGATCTGTACCGGCGGTTCATCACCAGCAGGAATAAGAAGTGGGTTTCCGGGATCGAGGGGCTCCTGAAGAAGGACGGTGATGTCCTCATGGTCGTAGGTGCGGCCCACCTGGCCGGCAAAGAAAGCCTCATAGACCTCCTGAGGCAGCAGGGGTATGAGGTAAGGCAGAGATGAAGGGGAAGGCGATAGGTAATGGGTGATGGGAAACCACCCCGGCCTATAGCCCAGAGCCTGGTGCCTCTCGCCCGGAACCTTAGGTGACTGGAAGAGAATGGGGAATGCTGGACAGGATAACCACAGGCAATGCAAAGGACGATGGACGGGAGTTTCGCTTCTGGTTTGTTGGTGAGATCGAGAAGTGGTGCCGTCAGAACGCCCTGCCCTTTGACGCACGGCGCTACGGGTTCCGGAACACCGGTGACCTGGAAGTAAAATGGGGGACGTACAAAAAAGGGGACATTCGTCATGCCTGGGCCTCATGCTCCGGCAGCATGGCAATGAGCATCCTCGTCAGGGGCGATTTTACCTTTCTGTTCCGTGATCCAGCCGCCCCGCGGCTGTGCAGGGAGGTGCGGCTTTGCGATGAAGGCGATTATGTTATATGGCGGGAAGACGTGGAGCACACCTGGCGTATGGATGAGGATTCCCGGATTATTACCCTGCGGTGGCCCTGGAGGGGACAGACATAAAAGGGGGGAGGCCTGCTGCCGTCCATGGTCCTCTCACAGGCCAGAGACCGTTCAGCATTGGAATGCTGAACGGTCATTGAACCTCATGGTGTAGTCACTGACGATGACGCTTTTGCCTGCAGCAGTCCGGCTTGCAGGCTGAAAAGATATATATTTAAATGCCTCACTCATCCCCACACAGGATGCCCCTCCATGAGTTAAGGTAACCCGGAAAAATCCCGAATAAAAGAAGGTTGTGCCCGGGGCGTTGTAGTGTGTCACGGCAGGAGGGCAGGGAATGAGAACACCAGAATTCCCCTGCAATTCAACTCCATGATAAAAAAATTAAACCTCATTCAACGGTTCTCCCTGGTGGCCCTTCTGGCCATGATAACGTTCGGCTATGCCTTTGGAAAGATTCTGAGCCATTCCATGAGCAGGCACATGTTCCATCAGGCACTGGAAGACACAGCAGATCTCGTGACCCAGAATGTGGTCAAGCATTTTGAGGCACGTGACCTGACCACGGTAAAGAGTGGGCCACAGTACAAGGAATTCACCCATGAGATAGGGCACCTCAGTCTGGGAGCCAACATCGAGCAGATTAAGATCTGGAACAGGGATATGGCAGTCGTCTGGTCTGACGATGAATCCATCGTGGGCCGGCAGTTCCCTGACAAGGTGGATTTGAAAAGGGCCCTGGGCGGCGAATTGAGCCATGAGGTCACCAGCTATGAGGAGTTCAGCAGTGAGTACAACTTCGATCATAAATTTCAGAGCCTTCTGGAGCTGTATGTCCCCATAAAATGGGAGGATGGGGAGGACGTTGAAGTCGTTTTCGAAGTGTATCAGAATATTGACCGGCTCAATATGGCTATCATGGAGCATACCCGGGGAGTCTGGTTCTGGACTGTCAGCGGTTTTGCTGCCCTGTACATCATTTTGTTCGGGATAGTATGGAACGCATCGCGGCGCCTGGAGCGTCAGACCCGGGAGTTACGGCAGTCAAAGCAGGACTGGGAGGATACCTTTAACTCCATCACCGACGTGATCACGGTCCACGATAATGAATTCAATATCATACAGTCAAACAGGGCAGCCAATGAAATCCTCGGAATTCCGACCCTCAACGGCACGACAAAGTGCTATAAATATTTTCATGGAGCCGAAAGACCTCCTGAAGAGTGCGCGGGAGACAAGTGCTGCAAAGCGGGAAGACCCGCTGCCGTTGAGATGTTTGAGCCCCACCTGAACAGGTATATTGAAGTCAGGGCAATCCCCCGGTTCGGTGATCATAAAAAAATAGACGGGCTTATCCATGTGGTCAGAGACATATCGCAGCGCAAGAACGATGAAATGATAATAAAGACGCAGCTGGCCCGGCTCAATGCCCTTCGGTCGATCGACAAGGCAATCATTGGCAGTATCGACCTGAACGTAACCCTTGATATTTTTCTTGATCAGGTGATGCAGCACCTCGGCATAGACGCGGCGTCAGTACTCCTGCTCAGCAGACACTCCCGGACACTGAAATATGCTGTCAGCAAGGGCTTTCGATCCATAGCCCTGCGACATACCCGTCTTCGTCTCGGCGAAGGCAATGCGGGCCGCGCTGCCCTGGAAAAAAAGATCATAAAAATTGATGATTTAAACAGGGACCTTGACGGATTTTCCGCATCGCCTCACTTTGCCGACGAAGGGTTTGCCGCATACTTTGCCGTGCCGCTCATTTCAAAGGGCCAGGTCAGGGGGGTGCTGGAGCTTTTTCACCGCACGCCCAAGGGGCCTGATGAGGACTGGCTCGCATTCCTTGAGGCCATCGCCGACCAGGGGGCCATCGCCGTTGACAACGCAAACCTCTTTGAAGAGCTGCAGACGTCCAACACGGAGCTTATGCTTGCCTACGAGACCACGATCGAGGGCTGGTCCCGGGCCCTTGACCTGAGGGACAAGGAGACCGAGGGGCACACGCAGCGCGTCTCTGAGCTGACCGTGCACGTGGCCCGTCAGCTCAGGATACGCGATGAGGACATTATTCATATCAGGCGCGGAGCACTGCTTCATGATATCGGCAAGATGGGGGTTCCTGACAGTATCCTTCTGAAGCCGGGGCCGCTGAGCGATGAAGAATGGAAGATCATGAAGCTCCATCCTGTCTATGCATACCAGATGATCTACCCCATCGAGTATCTGCGGCCGGCCATTGATATCCCCTATTATCACCACGAGAAATGGGACGGTTCGGGCTATCCCAAAGGACTGAAGGGTGACGAGATTCCGGTCTCCGCACGAATATTTGCCATCGTGGATGTCTGGGACGCCCTGCGTTCAGACCGGCCCTACCGGTCAGCGTGGCCAAGGGAAAAGGTGGCAGACCACATCAGGTCCCTGTCAGGGACCCATTTTGACCCGGCGCTTGTCGGGGTGTTTCTGGAGGCGCTCCATGTCCTTGAAGAGAAAATAATGACATGACAAGGGGTTGTCCTGTCCTCACCGCAGGGAATGTGAGCAATTTCATTGACTTTAAAGCGCCCCTCAATTATAGTGATATCAGTGCCGTATAATATATGTGCACGGTGAATTGAAAGGAGAACAAAATGAAAAGACTCATTGTAGTTCTGGTAGCATTGTCCCTAATATTTACATCGTCAATGGCCTTTGCAGACAAGAACAACGCCGTTGATGTCATTGCCGACACATTTGTGCTGAGGATTCTCGGCTTTGCTACCCTGGTGGGAGGCTCAGTGGCCTACGTTGTCAGTCTGCCCATCGCTGCCGTTACGAAGAGCACGGATACGACGTCCAAGATTTTTGTAAAAGATCCCTACGAATATACATTCAAAAGGCCCATCGGAGAGGTTGAGTCAAATCTGTAAAAAGAGGGAGCGGGGAGGTCATTTTCTGAAGATGACCGTCTGATCCAGCCCTTTTCGTGTGACCTTCCCCCCTTCTGCAGCGCCGTGACCCAGGGCGATCACTGCCATGAGCTCAAGGTCCGGGGAATCACTGACAAGGACCCGGACGTTCTCCTTGTTCTTCAGGATCTCTCCGAGCCATACCGCGCCGAGCCCCAGGGCGTGTATGGAGAGGAGCATGTTCTGGATGCACGCTCCAACGGCCTGCGCATCCTTGGTACGGTCATAACTTTCGCCGGTGTCAAGAAAGACGGCGATCAGCGCGTGCGCGGAGCGGACGATCCTTCCATAGTGGGTCAGCCCGGCGATGCTGTTCTTAATGTCCCTGTCCCTGATAACGGCAAACTTCCACGGCTGGTTGTTCAGGCCCGAGGGCGCCCAGGTGCCTGCCTCGATGATACGGTCAATAACCTTGTCTGATACCGGTTCTTCGGTGAACTTCCTGATGCTGCGCCGCGTCTTTATGATTTCGAAGATGTCCATGACAACAAACAGGCCATAGGCACGGGTCTCGGTGAGGTGTTCTTCATTACACCATAGCCGATTGCCCCTTGTCTCTGACCCCGGGCGGTTTTATTGCACCGCCGTGCGCTTTTTCTCTTTCCTGTAGAGGAGATACTCCTTGATAAAATCATCGAGGTCGCCGTCCAGCACGGCATTGACGTTCCCGGTTTCGTGGCCGGTCCTGTGGTCCTTGATCAGCTGGTAGGGCTGAAGGGTGTAGGACCGTATCTGGCTTCCCCAGGCAATGTCCTTTTTCTCCCCGATGATTTCATCCAGCTTTTCATCCTGCTCTTTTTTCTTCATGGCAAAGAGTCGGGCCTTGAGGATCTTCAGCGCCATGGACTTGTTCTTGTGCTGGGAGCGCTCGTTCTGGCAGCTGACCACGATCCCCGTGGGGATATGGGTAAGCCTCACGGCCGACGATGTCTTGTTTACGTGCTGCCCGCCCGCGCCCGAGGCCCTGAACGTGTCTATCCGCAGGTCACTTTCATCGACGTCGACTTCAATCTCTTCGGTAATCTCGGGGTACACGAGAATTGCGGCAAATGACGTGTGGCGCCTCTTGTTCGCGTCGAAGGGGGAGATGCGGACCAGGCGGTGAACGCCGGCCTCGCCCTTGAGATAGCCGTAGGCGTAGGGGCCTGTTATGGTGAGCGTGGCACTTTTTATGCCGGCCTCTTCCCCCTGGATCAGGTCCACCAGTTCCACTTTAAAGCCGCTCCGCTCTGCCCACCGGATGTACATCCTCATCAGGATCTGGGCCCAGTCCTGACTCTCCGTTCCGCCGGCGCCCGGATTGATAGTCACAATGGCGTTGTTTTTGTCTTCCAGGGCCGACAGGGTGGTCCTGAGCTCGATATCATCGATCTCCTGGGCCAGGTCTGCAGCTCCCTTGCCGGCATCTTCAAGGAGCGATTCGCCGCCTTCTTCTTCAGAAAGCTCCCACAGGACGAGAAGGTCTTCGTATTTTTTCTCAAGAGAAGCAAAGAGCGAGAGGGTGTTTTCTACGGCTGACTTTTCTTTCAGGATTCCCTGGGCTGATGCTGGGTCATTCCAGAGGTTTTCGGCAAGGAGCTTCTTTTCAAGTGCCGCGAGACGTTCCTTTTGCGAGGGGATATCAAAGATACCTCCGGAGGGTGTCGATCCTCGTCTTCAGTTCATTCAGTTTATCCCGTAATTCATCGTACGTAATCATGTAATAATACCTCCCTGTACAGTAAACGTATTATACATGAAAAGGAGGGCTGCTGCCAGGAAAGCTGGTATACTGTTTTTACCGGGGAGTTCATAAGTATCACCGGGTCCAGCGATAACGTGGTAATCTGCTGAAAGAATGTTATCCTGAGATCTTCGATTCCTGTCATCCTGAGCTTGCCGGAGGATGACACTCCTCAGGGCAAGCTCTGTCGAAGGGTGACGAGCCCGTCATGGTTCGACAGGCTCACCATGACAATATGTTATCCTTATCGCTGGATCCGGGCATAACGTATATTCCCCTCCCGTGAAGGGAGGGGTAAGGGGAGGGTGAGGGCTGTTGTCAGGAGGAAATGAACATGAAGATAGCCATCGCCTCTGATCATGCCGGCTTCCGGTACAAGGAAAAAATTAAGGAGCACCTCCTCGGGCTGGGGTACGAGGTGAGGGACTTCGGCACGGACTCCGAGGATTCCGTGGATTATCCCCGCTTCATTAGGCCCGCGGCAGAAGCGGTGAGCCGGGGAGAGTGCGACCAGGGGATCGTGCTCGGGGGCTCGGGCAATGGCGAGGCCATCACTGCCAACAAGGTCCACGGGATCAGGTGCGCCGTGTGCTGGAACACTGAGTCAGCACGGCTTGCCCGGGAGCACAATAACGCAAATATGATATCGCTCGGCCAGCGGATGATGACCGGAGAGGAGGCCCTTCAGATAGTCGGCACGTGGCTGTCTGCGCGGTTTGAGGGCGGGCGCCATGAAAAGAGGATAGCGCAGATCGAGGAGGTGTAGGTCTCCTTGTTCAGGGCAAAAAAAGGGCGGGCCTGACTGAACAGGCCCGCGCGCCTTTGCTGTACACAGACTGTTCTATTTCCTTTCTTGCACATTTTTGTGAATGTTCTGATGGGCATGGTTTTTGAGCGGCTGAATGGTTGTCTTGTCAACCTGAAGAGCAGCGGCAGCATGTGCATTTCTGTTCGCGGCTGAGTCGAGAGCGTTCTGTTCTTGGAGCCTGAGTTCATGCTCTGCAAGGGCAGCCATTCCGAAATGGCTGGTGCTATGGTAGGCTGCACCCTGCGCATGAGCTGTCTGCGTTGCCTGAGGCACCAGCGGCAGCATGACCAGCGTGAGAGCGAACATCACCAGTGCGAAAATAGAAAGACCCTGCGAAAGCAGCGTATCCTTTTTCGTCTTCATGTTTATTCCCCCCAATCTCTTGGAATAACGGCTTCTCTCTGAAGCGCTTGCGGCAAAGCCTCCACGTCCCGGCACCTTACCGTGAGTAGCAGGCGTATCTGAAAACCACGGCATAGAAGAGGGAGATGAGCGAGCCTGCAGCGATTTTACCGGCCGCCGAATCCATGCCATCGTAAAGACCTGTGGTTTTGAACACGGCAAAGCCGATCAGGACCGCCAGGAGAGATACAAACACGTCAATGACCAGTCCTGGCCTCCTGCGCTGTGAGCACCTTTCATGCTCCTCTGTTCTGTGAGCGATGTCATAGGCCCCTTGTTCCTCAAGTCCGTCTGTTCTGTCCACAGTATAGGTGCTCATGGTGCTCCTCCTTCTTTTTCCGGGTTTTCTGCTGCTCCGGGGAGCAGCGAGGTTCCTGCTGTTAGTGCTCTCCTTATGATGAGAGCCTTAAAATTGATCCTGCTATCCCCCATAGTTCAATATGCGTGCCAGCAGGACAGGAAAAGGGTAATGTCTCAAAATTAAACCGAATACTATGCTGCATCCCCCTTGCCCTGAATCCCGGGGCCCTGGGCAGGCTTCTTTTTTTGCCAACGGGGTTTGCACCAGTTCCGGCAGATTGCCACGAATGTATATAATAATTAAGGACTTGACAGATGTGCTAACGGGGTTTACTATGTGTATATGGTCATTACCCCGTGAGGAGGGGGAACGTATTCTCACGGGGTGTACTCCGGGGGGGTGAATGGCATGGCCTCTCACAACAACATTTCCCAGAAACTGATTGATCTCAAGATGCGGCTGGAGCAGGTGAACCGCTCGTGGACACTTGGCGACCATGAGGGCCTGCTCAGGTTTTATGTTTTCATCATACCGAGGGTGATGGATGCCGAGCGCTGCAGCATCTTTGTCTTTGAGCCGGGAACTGACAGGATATGGCTGAAATGCGGCACAGGCCTTGAAGAAAGGCAGCTCATGCCGCCCCGGGAGGACTCCATCGTGGGACAGGCAATTTCTTCGGGAAGGTGGGTCATTGCGAACGGACTGGAGACGTCGCCCTACCATGCTGACCTTGCGTCAAAGACCAAATACAAGACCAGGAACGTCCTCTGCGCGCCCATACGGAGCCGGACAAAGGAGGGCGTGACCGGCGCCATCGAGGTGCTGAACAAGCGCGGGGGAAATCCCTTTACCGATGAGGAAGGGAATCTGCTGCAGGAGGTGGCTGACCATCTCTCTGCTGCCCTGGAAAACATCGTGCTCAGTCAGGAGATCCTGGAAGTGACAGGCCTCCTGAACCACGAGATAGACCGGATCATGCACAATGACATCAAGATTATCGCCAAGAGCCGTGTCATGCAGAATATCATCAACACGGTCCGTTCTCTCAGCGCAAGCCCCGTGAATGTCCTGATCCATGGAGAAAGCGGCACAGGCAAGGAACTCATTGCCCGCCTGATCCACAAGAGCAGCGACCGGCGGGACAAACCCTTTGTCACGGTCAACTGCGCTTCCATTCCCGAAAATCTCATGGAGAGCGAGTTCTTCGGCTATGAAAAGGGGGCCTTTACCGGCGCCGTCGGGATCCGCAGGGGCCGCTTTGAAGAGGCGGACGGCGGTACCCTGTTTCTTGATGAAATACGGGACCTGCCCCTGGCAATGCAGCCCAAGTTCCTCCGCGTGCTTCAGGAAGGCGAAGGGTCGAGGCTTGGCAGCAACACGGTGCGCCATTACGACTTAAGGATCATCAGCGCCACTAACAGGGACCTCCGTCAGGAGGTGGCCAGCGGCCAGTTCAGGGAAGACCTCTTCTACCGCATCTTTTCTGTGGACATCTATATCCCTCCGCTCAGAGAGCGGCGGGAAGACATTATTCCCATGGCCGTGTTTTTTCTGAACTCCGTGAGCAAACGTTTCAGAAAAAAGACCGCCGGCTTTTGCCCTGAGGTTCTGGACTTCTTCCAGGAATACTGCTGGCCCGGCAATGTGCGGCAGCTTCTCCACGAAGTGGAGCGCCTCGTTGCCCTGACCCGCGAAGAGGAGCCTGTCTCGCTGATGTACTGCTCGCCGGAGCTGCAGAGCTGGAAAAACTCCCGCACCATAACGGACCTGAGGAACAACGACGCCCTCACCCTCGCTGCGAAAGTGCGTGACCTGGAAATCCGGTGCATCAAAGACGCCCTTGAAAAAACAGGGGGGAACAAGCTTCAGTCGTCAAAGATGCTGGGGATTACCCGGCCGGGGCTTGACAAGAAAATGAAGCGCTACAACATCAAGGTCCACTGAAAGCGATTTCAGAAGATCAGAGTTCAAAACGTGCCCCGTCGGTCAGCATGGTAATGCTTCCCATATGCAGAGACTGCAGCTCCTCCTGTATCTTCTCCCGGTACCCCGGCTTGCAGTGTGTGATGAATATCATGTCAGGAAGGTCTTTCATCCTTTTCAGCTCCTTCTGGAGAAGCTTCGGTGTAAGGTGCCCTGTCTCCAGGGCCCTCTCCTGAAACCTGTTGGGCAGAGAGACCTCCACGATGATCCCGTCCAGCTTCCCGGGGATGAACTCCCAGATCGTGTTGTCCGGCCCTGCGTCCCCCGCGTAGAGAAGCCTCTTGCCATTCTTGTCCTCAATGAGGTATCCCACGGCAGGCACCGTGTGCCGCACCTCGTATCCAATGATGCGGTATCCGTCAAGTGTAAAGGACACGCCGGGCTGGATGTTCTGTAGCTTCAGGATAGGATCGTCGGGCGTGGGTATCTTCGTAAAGTCAGGCCAGAGAATGTCGTTCAGGAGGTTTTTCTTCAGCGCGCCATTGACTTCGGGGATGCTCATGATCGTCACCTGGTGCCTCTTCCTGTTCATGGAGATGTTGTCAGCGAAAAAAGGGAGGTCCTTGACATGGTCGAGGTGCGCGTGGGTAATGAGGACGTGGCTGATCTTCCACTGCTGGCTTTCCGTCAGTACGGTGCCGATCGTCCCCGCATCGAGGAGGATCTTCCCGTCAACGAGAAAGCCCGGAAGGTTTGCGTTGGGCAGCTCTGCTGAGGAGCAGCCAAGGACCTGGATTTTCATGACATCCCTTCTCTTTTACTGAAATTGAGCATCAATCCCATTACATCGCATTGAACTTAAAAAAGCAGCCTCTCAGACGGCCGGATATCTGAAGCAGCTCATAACTAACGTGCATCGACGCATCTGGATGTCCTTCCCTTACCAGAAAAATGTATCATGCTAGCCGCAAACTCTGGTTTTGTCAATCCATACGCATGTCTTTGGATTAGTGACGTACCATATTATTCTGTCCATTATTTTAATATTTTCCCCTATCTCCAGAGGCTCCGGTAGGTTTCTGTCAATACTTATTGGCTTCAATTCCTTGCTTTCACTGTCTTGAAAGGTGATGTTAATGTTTTCCGGTTGGGGATGTTCAAGGTCGATTCTTATGTTGACATAGCGAGCACGATATTTACTTTCAGCTGTTTCCTCTGAATATATTGATGTAGTTGCACATGCTGCTATGATCAGTACAAGCAAACCTACTATCACGCTTATGGGTCTCATAGTATTCTCCTTTTTGTTCTCGGTCATTGTCGTTTACTAATTAGTCCCCTGATAGTACTGATTCAGAATGAATTACATGGAGACCACCTCCCTTCAGGACTTTCTTATTCGCTCTAGTGTGACCAGTTACCGGTAGATCTCTGCGGCTGCTTCATAATGCCAGCGTAAATTTGAACAGAACCTGGCGGTCCGGTATGATGCGGGGATTCCGCGGGTCTGTATCCTGAAACATGAAATCTTCGTCAAAGAGGTTCTTCGCTTCAAGACTTATTATTCCGTAGCGCTTCGGCAGTCGGTAGGCGATGGATGCATCCACAATCCAGAAATCATCTTCGCCGGACTCTAGTACATAAAAAGGGAATGTATCTGTAAAGACAGTGAAGTCGCCGTCCTGTTTTACATACGTCGATTTAATTCCCAGTACGAACCCGAGGGGGTGGAAAAACTTACCTTCAAGAGGGATCCGGTGTGTGCGGAGTTTTGTAAATTGTTCCACA
>CP070788.1:1403300-1404846 GCA_020346765.1 Nitrospiraceae bacterium | reverse complement strand
CGATAAATAACTGTGCGACCACATCTTCATCGGACGCCCCCAGGTCAAACCGCAGTATGAGGTGATTTACCATGACTCTCAGGCCGGCGCCGGCGCTCCATTTCATGTCTTTATGCAGTTCGTCAAAATTCCAGCTGGGTGCTACCCTGCCTATCTCTCCGAAACCGACAAGCTGCAGCCAGTCCGCATCGAGCTTCCCCTTCAGGGTAAACTCCTTCAGAGGGTTCCATGCAAGGGTATGGCGGTACTCAAGACCGTAATAAATGCCCGAACGGTCATTGAACCGGGTCGCCGGATAGCCCCTCAGTCTCCAGAGCCCGCCCAGGTTTGCGCCTTTGTACGTAGGCGGCCTGTGAAATACTTCTGCGTCATCTTCTGTATGGGAGCTGTTCCACGTCGGACAATCAACAGTCCAGAAATTGAAGGCAATCACCCTCTGTCGTGCCTTTTCCGTAGCGCCCAGAGAGAAGTACTGAGCAAATTCAATGCCCCATACTGACCAGGGGCGGGAACTGTTCAATCCTCCCCAGTCTCTGTCAAAAAACCCCCTCAGGTAATTGCCCGTTGTTGGATTGGGCGAGAAGTCCGTATTGTTATAAGCCAGGGCCACTTCAATTCCTGCTGTCTCCTGGGTTGTTTCTTCATCGTCCAGGTCCTGCCTTCGGATAAATGGTTCAAGCTCAATAAAGGTCCTGCCGCTCTTCAGGGGGTTCCAGTGCTCTCCTCCCGTATGTCCTGAAACGGGAATCCCGTCCTCCAGTTTCAGGGAGGGAAGGATATGGTCCCTGCCGTGTCCTATTGGCAGCAGGTACTTGATGGTCATATCAAACCAGATATCTGATCCGTCGGACTCTGAAAAATTGTTTTCGTGGGAATCATTCGACCCCGGCCTCTCATCGGGGAAATCCGTATTGATCCCCCCGTAGTACTTGATCTCCTTGAAATCCCCGAGCGATGTTGAAGGCTCCAGGAATAACCTCTTTAACCATGGGAGCTGGTAGTTCCTCGACATAAGAAAGATAAGATAGGTGCCTTCCGTACTGAACAGTCCGGACGCCACGGAGAGCGTCTGCCACTGCACGTATCCTTCAGCGATGGCAGCCACGCCGAGCCCCGCACCGATCGTATCATTATAAAAGGGGTACGGCACGACCAGGAGACGCCGGGGATAGGACTCGTCGACAGTCACGACCTCTTTCTCTGCATGAGCGGTATTTATAAAAGAAATGGGGAAAAAGACTGCAGCGAGTGCAGCGGATGCGATGGCAATCAATGGCAGTTTTATCTGGACCCTCAACATAACCGGTGTCAGTATATCATAATAATCCCCATTATTCTGCATTCTCATTTCTTAATCACCTATTGATAATATGACCGGAAACACCCCGGTGCTTCACCGGCTGGCTGCGGGGATTTTCGTGATGTCATTTTGAGATAAGCTTCATTTCAGACAGGGGGAAAGGAACAGATCGAGGTTTACAAATGGCGGGTCAGCATATTACCATGTTTCAGGCCGAACATGGGAGATATTTTTGCTCGCCCCTGA
>CP070788.1:1399246-1403200 GCA_020346765.1 Nitrospiraceae bacterium | reverse complement strand
TGGCCAGAAGGTCCTTGAGCACGTTTCTGACGTCGCCCACCACCGGGAGGTCGACGTTGACGTTTTTCCTGATCGATGTAGGGTCAATATCGATGTGAATAATCTTGGCTTCGGGGGCAAAGGCGCTTGTCTTGCCTGTGACACGGTCATCGAACCTGACGCCGATACCAATGAGCAGGTCCGAGCCCTGTACCGCCTTGTTGGCATAATATGTTCCGTGCATGCCCAGCATTCCCAGGGAGAGCTTGTGCGTGCCGGGGAATCCTCCGAGTCCCATGAGCGTCATGGTCACGGGGACTTTCGTCAACTCAGCCAGGCTCTTGAGCTCCTGGGCTGCCTCTGAGAGAATGACGCCGCCGCCGGACATGATCACGGGTTTCTTGGCCCGTGTGATCATCTGCGCAGCCTGTTTTATCATGTACTTGTTTCCGTGATAGGTTGGGTTATAGCTCCGGATCTTCACTTCAGTGGGCCACTTGAATTCAGCCATCCCTGCGGTAACATCCTTGGGGAGGTCGATGAGCACGGGGCCGGGCCTGCCCGTGGAGGCGATATGAAAGGCTTCCCTCACGGTGAGGGCGAGGTCCTTAATGTCCTTCACCAGGTAGTTGTGTTTTGTGCAGGGCCTCGTAATGCCCACGATGTCGGCTTCCTGGAAGGCATCATTGCCGATCAGCATGGTCGGCACCTGGCCTGAGAACACCACCAGGGGAATCGAGTCCATGGACGCCGTGGCAATTCCCGTAACCGTATTGGTTGCGCCCGGGCCTGACGTCACAATGGCCACTCCCACCTTGCCGCTTGCCCGAGCGTAGCCGTCGGCCGCGTGCACTGCGCCCTGCTCATGCCGCGTGAGAATAAGTTCAATGTCCTTTTCGTCATACAGTGTGTCGAAGATGTTCAGTACCACACCGCCGGGATAGCCGAAAATGTGCTTAACCCCTTCCTTCTTCAGACAGTCAATCAGTATTTGAGCACCGCTTACTTTCATGTTGTACCACCAAACCTCGTCTTTAAAGTTCTCTTCTGAGCTTTTTCGTATGAGCTGAACACGGTGTCAGCTCTTCATCACCGCGCCCGTGCTTGCCGATGTGACCAGGGCCGCGTACCGGGCGAGCCACCCGCTGGTTACCTTCGGCTTAACGGGTTTTCGGGACTTCATTCTCTCTGATATTTCCGCATCACTGAGGATCAGGTCCAGCTTTCTTCCGGGGATGTCGATCCGTATGGTATCACCGTCCCTGACAACCGCTATGGGGCCTTCCTCAGCAGCTTCCGGTGATACATGGCCGATGCAGGGGCCCCGTGTGCCGCCGGAAAAGCGGCCGTCAGTAATCAGGGCAACGGACTCGCCGAGCCCCATGCCGGCAATAGAAGCCGTTGCATTGAGCATTTCCCTCATGCCCGGCCCGCCCTTCGGTCCTTCGTAGCGGATGATAACAGCATCTCCCGGCTTTATGGCAGAGCCGAGGATCGCCTTCATGGCGTCTTCCTCGGAGTTGAAGACCCGCGCCGTGCCCCTGAAACGCATCATCCCCCTGCTGACGGCCGTCTGTTTCACCACGGCGCCGTCAGGAGCAAGGGACCCCCTGAGCACGGCAATACCGCCCTCCTTGTGATGGGCCTTCCTCAGCGGACGGATGACCTCCTCGTCGGTAATGGCTGCGCTGTCGGCAATATGAAATGTCTTCACACCTGAGACTGTGGTGACGTTGTGCATTCCGGACTTTAGCCGCTTCAGGACAGCCGGTATGCCCCCGGCAAAGTCCAGGTCTTCCATATAATGGGTTCCGCCGGGGAGCATGTTGGAAATATGGGGCGTCCTGCTGCTAATCTCGTCAAACACCTCAAGGGGCAGGGGCACCTTTGCCTCATGGGCAATTGCCGGAATATGCAGCACCGTATTTGTCGATCCTCCCAGGGCCATGTCAACAATGATGGCGTTTTCAAAGGTTTTCCTGGTGAGAATCTTTCTCGGCGTTATTTGTTTTCTCACCATTTCGATTATCCGGCTGCCGCTCTCAAAGGCAATCCTTCTCTTGCGCGCTGACACGGCGAGGGCCGTGGCGCATCCGGGAAGACTCATGCCCAGGGCCTCTGTTACGCAGGCCATGGTGTTTGCCGTGTACATCCCCTGACAGGAGCCCGCGCCGGGACAGGCGCACATTTCAAGATCGGCCAGGTCAGCGTTCGAGAGAAGCCCTTTTTTGTACCTGCCGATTGCCTCAAAGGTGTCGTTCACGAGGGAAAGCCTTTTTCCCTTCAGGTGCCCCGACATCATGGGCCCTGCCGTGACAACGATTGCCGGCACATTTACCCGGGCAGCTGCCATGAGCATGCCAGGGGTGATCTTGTCACAGTTGGTGAGGAGCACTAGCCCGTCGAGCTGATGGGCCTCGGCTACGGTCTCTACCATATCGGCGATCAGCTCCCGTGAGGCCAGGCTGTAATGCATTCCCCGGTGGCCCATGGCGATGCCGTCGCAGATGCCGGGAATACCAAAAAAGAACGGATATCCCCCTCCGGTATGGACGCCCTTTTCAATAAACCGCTCCAGGTCGCGCATGCCCGTATGGCCGGGGATAATGTCCGTAAAGCTCGTGGCAACCCCGATAAAGGGTTTGTTCATCTCCGATCGGGGGATGCCGGTGGCGTAGAGAAGTGCCCGGTGGGGCACCCGCTCCAGTCCCTTTTTAATGATATTGCTTTTCATATCAGTTCAGCAGGTGAATCAATCAGGATACATGGTCCGGGCCGGGATACATGCCCCCATGAATCGTGCATTGTGCATCATGCACCGGGCGTCCTGAGGTCTTACCTTTATTTATAGGACCGGATCAGCTCGGCCATGCGGTCCTTGCACTGAAGTTTCTGCTTCTGGATCGTCTTCTTTTCCACTTCCTCGTCAGGAGAGAGATATTTCTTTTTCAGTATCTCATCGAGAGAGGATTCGAGCTTTTTATGCTCCATTTCCAGTTTTCTGAATTCCTCGTTCTCGCTCCTCAATAGGCCGACGATTTCCTCATCTTTCATATGTATCCCCCTTGCATGTAGTAAAGTGAAAAAGTACCATATTCTCCGGAAAATTACAAGATCGGCGCTTTGACAAATCCCTGATATTTCACTAACATAAAAATGTATTGTTCATCGGGCAGTTTTTCGCGGAACTGCTTGTCCCGTGCCACTTTTCCGGTCACGATACTATCGTCAGGTTTACCACAGGAGGAAAACGCGCAGTGAAACAGGTGCTTATTGACACCCATTGTCACCTCGACATGGACCACTTTGACACTGACAGACGGGACGTGATCAAGCGCGCTTCCGAAGCACGTGTCAAATACATAATCAACCCGGGCTCTGACCGGGACGGCAATATCAGAAGTCTCCAGATATCGGCCGACTACCCTGAGGTCTATTCCGCCGTGGGGATTCATCCCCACGATGCCAAGACGCTTGATGAGGGGCTTTACGCTGAACTGGCGGAATGGGCCCGGGAGCCGAAGGTCGTGGCCGTGGGGGAGATCGGCCTTGACTATCACTATCTTCATTCTCCCAAGGGCGTCCAGATAGAGGCATTCCGGCGGCAGGTGTCCCTGGCAAAGGACCTCGGTCTCCCTGTCATTGTCCACAGCAGGGAGGCAAAGAATGACACCCTGAGAATACTCCGGGAAGAAGAGACGGACCACCTCGGCGTCATGCACTGCTTCTCCGGTGACATTGACATGGCAAAGAAGGCAATGGAGATGGGATTTTACATTTCCCTTGCCGGCCCGGTTACGTACAAAAACGCAAAACACCTTAGGGAAGTCGCAAAAATCATCCCCGATGAATTCCTCCTGCTGGAAACCGACGCGCCCTATCTGAGCCCGGTCCCGCTGCGGGGAAAACGGAATGAACCCTCGTATCTGAAGCACACGGCATGGGTCATTGCCGACATCAGGGGGATAAGCATGG
>CP070788.1:1387870-1399146 GCA_020346765.1 Nitrospiraceae bacterium | reverse complement strand
TAAACACCGTGGCCAGCACAAAGAGCAGGATCGTCAGGGACTGGTAGGAAAAATACACGTCCTTATTAAACACCGGTATCAGGACAATGACCCATGCCCAGGCAAAGGACACGAAGATGTCCTTTGATCCGGGGACGTCCTTGAGCCGCTGGTGCCTGATATACGGCTGAAGCCTCTCCGGGACGATACGTACGGTATAGATAATGCCCAGCAAATAGGAGAAGAGAAGCAGGAGGAAGTCCAGGGGCCCCAGCACCCAGGACAGGGTGAGGGCGGCCAGGGACGCAAGGCCGGCACCGATCATCAGGGCCTTCCCGTAATCACGGAAAAACCTCCTGCGGGACGGGTCAGAAAATTCGTCATTGAGGCGTTCGTTATAGCGGTTGAAGGTATGCACGGCAAAGACATAGAGGAAGGCCATGGACAGGAGGGCCGCCGACGGCCTGACACCCATAAATGCCAGGCTTGCATAGCACATGGCAACAGCACCCAGGCTCAGGTACAGGGTGCTTTCAACCATGAACTCACCGAGGCGCTCCAGCAGGTGGTACAGGCCGCCCCTCCTCTTTTTCAGGAGATACTTGATCCGGTCGATGACCCTGTTGATGACCCAGTTCGGAGTGGACGCGCCCGCCATGACGCCGATGTTTTCATACTGGTCAAGACCGAGGCTGTCAAGCTCGTTTTCCTCCTCAATGTGGAATGAGGGGACTCCCGCGGACCGCGATATTTCGTAAAGCCGCTTCGTGTTTGCGCTGTTTCTGCCCCCCACAATGACCATGGCATCAACATCCTGAGCCAGTTCGAGGACCTCTTTCTGCCGCATGCTGGTGGAGTCGCAGATCGTGTCATGGACCACGGCATCGGGGATCCTCTTCTGTATCTCCCGGACGAGACTGTCAAATACTTTCCTGTCCTGTGTGGTCTGTGCAATGACGCAGGCCCTGTCTATCGGGGGAAGGTCCTGCACGTCAGCCTGGTCTTCAACAACGATGCCTTTGCCCCCCGTATGCCCCAGCAGTCCGTTTACTTCCGCATGCCCCCTGTCGCCGATGATTATGGCGGCATAACCCTCATTGACCTGCTTTTTCAGAATGGCATGGGCCCGTGCCACATGGGGGCAGGTGGCATCACAAATGATGTTGTCCCCCTCTTTTATCTTCCTGCGTTCTTCCGGGGATATGCCGTGGGCCCTGATAATGACCGTGGCGCCGGAGGCAGGACTGTCGCCGAGGACCTCCACCCCCTTCTGCCTGAGCATCTCTACGGCCTGGGGGTTGTGGACAAGTGGCCCGTAGGTGAAGAGCGGCCCCTTTTTTCTGTTGGCCGCGTCAAGGACAATATTCATTGCCCGCCGCACCCCCATGCAGAACCCTGCTGTCTTCGCGAGCTTTACCTTCATGTCCTAACTCTCCCTCACGCCGGTTTTTCCCTTCCCGACTTTTCGCCTCCCCTGCATCCGCTCTTCCGGTCTTCAGAACTTCAGCGCTTTACTACTTCCCCGATTCCTTTATAATCGCCACTCCCGAACTCGTCCCGATTCTCTCGGCCCCAGCGTTTACAAGGGCCCTCAGCTGGGCCATCGTTTTGATGCCGCCTGCTGCCTTGATGCGCACCTTTCCGGCCACCAGGGATTTGATCATTGCAACATCCCTGACCGTAGCGCCGGATGTGCCCATGCCGGTGGACGTCTTGATGAACTCGGCCCCTGCCCTGAGCACTGCCTCGCACGCCCGGGCCTTCTGGTCATCACTGAGGAAGCATGTCTCGATTATGATCTTGCGAACGGCGCTCCCCGTGGCAGCGACCACATCGGATATCTCCCTGGTTACAGCGGTCCAGTTTCCGGATCGGGCATTGCCGATGTTGATCACCATGTCCAGTTCGTCGGCGCCGCAGAAGAGGGATTCCATGGCCTCATAGATTTTTACCTGGGGGAGGGTCATCCCCAGGGGGAACCCGATGACCGCGGCGATTTTGGTGCCCGTATTGGAGAGGAAGCTCCGGGCAGTCTTCACCCATGACGGGTTGACGCAGACAGCGTAAAAGCCGTACTCCCCTGCTTCATTGCAGAGCCTGAGGATATCCCGCTCGTTTGCGTCGGGCCTCAGGAGGGTATGGTCGATCATTGCAGCGATGTCATTCACCTGTTTGCCTCTCTTATGTACTCCGCCACCTTATCCCGGTATGCCCCATGGAGCCTTCTCGTCACGGGGCCTGCCTTTTTTCCTATGACCCTGCCGCCCACGGCGGTAACGGGCATGACTTCCATGGTTGTATTCGAAATGAAGGCCTCCTCAGCAGCGGAAAGATCGCGGGGCCGGTAGCAGCCTTCATGTATTGGTATCTTCATCCCCCAGGCCAGGTCAAGGATTATCCTCCTCGTTATCCCGTTGAGGATACCTGTGTCCGGTGAAGGAGTGTGAAGGATGCCCTTTTTTACAAAGAAGATATTTGAAACGGTGCCTTCGGAGAGACAGCCCCGGTAATTCGGCATGACCGCCTCAAGGGCCCCCTGGTCGAGGGCCTCGGTCATTGCGAGGATGTTGTTCAGGAAGTTGAGTGACTTGATACGGGGGTCGAGGGCCTTCCTGTAGTTGCGCCGTGTGCGGGAGATAATGATCTTGACGCCCTTCTCATAAGAACTCCTGGGATACATGCGGAAGGGATTCGCGAAAACCACGAAGGTTGGCCTTTTGCACAGGCCCGGGTCAAGCCCGATGGGGCCTGCTCCCCGTGAAACGGTAATCCTGATGACGGCCTCCTTCAGCCTGTTCGCGGCCATGGTCATGTAGACGGCCTTTTTAATGTCCCGCGCTTTTTTGCTGATCATCAGGCCGATCATGGAGGCTGAAGAGAAGAGCCTCTCAAGGTGTTCATCGAGCATGAAGACCTTTCCCCCATAGGCACGCAGTGTTTCATAGATGCCGTCGCCGTACAGAAACCCGTGGTCATAGACGGATATGAGGGCCCTGTTGTTGGGGACAATCCTGCCGTTCAGGTAGATCATTGCAACAGTTTATCACGGAGATTCCCATAATTCCACCGTGCAGCAGGCCACCTCGTGTTGACCTCTGGAGTGTATTATCTCTACAATAGTCTTCGACCGGGGACAGCAGGGTTTTTCAGGGGAATTCCATCGGATCATGTACGCGCTGGTGCCATGATAAGAAGAAAATTAGGCATATTGATGCTCGTTGGTATTGATCTTCTCACGATATTTGCGGTCCTTAACCTGTCGATGTTTGTGAGAACGGAGATCCTGCCCCACTTCAGGAGGTTTCCCATTTTTCCGGACATCGATTTTACCTTTTTCTGGTGGATCTTTCCGGCCTGGATGTTCTTTTTTGTCTACGAGGGTCTGTACACCAAGCGGTTTTCCTTCTGGGACGAGGTCAAGATGCTCTGGAAGGTGGTTTTTTTCTCGACTCTTGCCACCTTTTCCGTGCTCTATCTCCGCAAGACGGGCGAGCAGGTCTCCCGTACAGTGCTGGTGCTCATGGGGCTTATCTCCCTCCCTGTGCTCCCCCTGGTGAGGACAAACGTCAAGAAGCTCCTCTTTCGTGCAGGGCTCCTCAGGAGCAAGGTCCTCATTCTGGGGGCAGGAAAGACAGGCGAGCTCATCTTCAATGCGCTGAAGCGGGACTCCAATCTCGGCCTCAACGTGGTCGGCTTTCTCGATGATGACCCGGCGAAAATAGGAAGGACAGTAGGGGGAGTCAAGGTCCATGCCGGGGTGGACAAGGCCCAGAAGTACATCGGACGGTGCGGCATTGACAGCGTTGTCATTGCCATGCCGGGGTGCGAGAAGAAAAAATTCATGTCCCTGGTGAACAAGCTGCAGCACAAGGCCCAGAACATACTCATCATCCCCGATCTTTTCGGAATAACCGTGCTGGGAACGGACCTGCAGCACTTTTTCCAGGAGCAGGCAATCGGCCTCGAGGTCAAGAACAACCTCGCCCAGCCCCTCAATATACTTATCAAGAAGCTTTTTGATTTCACGGTAAGCTCTGTCCTTCTCGTACTCCTTTCAGTCCCCATGACTGTTATTGCCGTCCTCATCAGAATGACATCCCGCGGGCCCGCCATTTTTTCCCAGGAGCGGGTCGGCAGGAGAGGGAGGACCTTTCAGTGCTACAAGTTCAGGACCATGTACGAAGATGCAGAAGAGAGGCTCAGGAACCTTCTGGAGAACAGCACGGACGCTCAGACCGAGTGGAACCACCGCTGGAAGCTCACCATCGATCCTCGGATAACGGGGATCGGGAAATTCCTGAGACAGACATCCCTTGACGAACTGCCCCAGATATTCAATGTCCTGAAAGGCGACATGAGCCTTGTAGGCCCCCGTCCCGTGACACAGCGGGAGATCGATCAGTATTACCGGGAGCAGGCAAAGCTCTGTTTCGGGGTGCCCCCCGGCGTTACGGGACTGTGGCAGGTAAGTGGCAGGAGCAATACAAGCTATGATTACCGGATCGCCCTTGATTCCTGGTACGTGAGGAACTGGAACATATGGCTTGACATTGTGATATTATTTAAAACCGTGCGTGTTGTCCTCAGAAAGGAAGGGGCAGTATAATAGGCGGGACTGGTGACCGCTGCACGGTTTATTTGATTACATCAATAAAGGAGGATTCAATGGCAAAGTGGAAATGTACGGTGTGCGGGTATGTGTACAACCCTGAAGAGGGAGACCCTGACGGAGGCATTGCCCCGGGCACTCCCTTTGAACAGATTCCCGATGACTGGGTCTGCCCGGTCTGCGGAGCAGCAAAGGACCAGTTTGAGAAAGTAGCATAACAAACCATGGAGTACTGGAGAACTGGAGTGCTGCAATAACCGGGTGTATCATCTGTTCCAGTCCTCCATAGCTCCAGTGCTCCATGAGTCCTTTGCGATGGTTATTCTATGTTGAAGACAGCCACCTCTTTTGACCCCGGAATGTACTGGCCCACGGGCACCAGTTTTTTCCCCTCGTTGATGCAGCCGATGATTATGGTCCACAGCTGATTGAGCTCCTGCTTTTCCCGGTCATTTTCCGGGGTCATTTTCAGCAGACTTCCCTCAAGTTCAATTCTCATGAAACCTCCCTCTGTTTGTAATTGACCTCATTTTGATACAAGTATAGCAAAAAAGACCCCGTCGACATATGGTTTCAGCCCCTGAACTCCTGCTGCGCCTCCTCAACGAGTCTCGCGGGCATGCCCGTGTATCTCGGCGAGAAGTGGATGGGTTCCAGTTTCCCCACCCCGGCCTCCCGGGCGATCCTGCCGGCTTCTCTGGCAGTAAGGTGATACCGCTCGCGGGCCCTTCCCCTGTCTTTGTCAAGGAAATAGGTTTCGATATAGAGGACATCGGCCCCCTGTGACAGGCCGACGATCTTTCTGATATTTTCTTCACTGCCGAAGGCGTCTACAACATAGGAGATTTTCTGCCCCCTGGTTATGCGGGCAATGCCCTCCAGCTCCTGGAAGGAATAGGCCCGGCCGTCAATCGTGAAGCAGCAACTGTCCCCGCCTTTTCTGAGGGCCTTCTTATACGCTCCCAGCCAGGGCCCCACGGAGAGGCCGCGGCTGATGAGCGCGGCCTTGTCGATGTTGATGTGAAAATCCTCTTCCAGGCTGAATGCAAGGCAGGGTATCTGATGATCGATGACAACGGCCGATACGGTAAGGGAGCCGTCCCTCATGAGTGCGCCCCCAAAGGGTGTTGTCCCTTTATCTTCACGGGCAAATGACGTACGCGCCCGGAACAGGACTTTTTTTATGCAGCTGCCGTCTGTTTCATAGGCTTCTATGACAGCGGGATAATCCGCGGTCAGGTTCCAGGTGTAGCTTCTGAGTTTGGCTTCGACCCGGTCAGCGAAGCCCGCGGGGCCGTAAAACCTCAAGGGCCCTTCTTTTCTGAGGCTCACCCTAAGGACGGCGTCAAAACCAATAAAGTGGTCCACGTGGGTGTGCGATACAAAGTAGTCGCTGGTCTTGAGGATGTCCCTCGTTGAGAGCGATGAGGCGCATCCCAGGTCAAACATGAGCGACCGTCCTTCACGGAGGACCCGGACAAGAAGTCCGGGGTCTTCAAAGGGGCTGTTGCAGACACGTACGTGGAAAGAGGGTTTCATGGAAAATTATAACGTAGTTAATGATATAATATGAACAAAAAAGGGAACGGTTATTCGTTATTTGTTATGGGCAGGTGCACGGGCAGGTAACTGGTAACGAATAGCTTTTTTTTGTTTGGAGGTATGGATGCCTGAATTAAGAAAGGACCCGATTTCCGGCAGATGGGTCATCATATCAGTGGAACGGGGAAAGAGGCCCTCTGATTTTGGAATGCGCGTTTCTCCCAAAAAGGGCGGTTTTTGCGCTTTCTGCAAGGGAAATGAACACACGACACCCCCTGAAATCCTGGCCTTCAGGGCCGACGGCGGAAAGCCTAATTCCCCCGGATGGACCCTCAGGGTCGTTTCGAACAAGTTTCCTGCGCTCAGCGTTGAAGGCCAGCTGAACAGGGTTGGCGATGGCATATTCGACAAGATGAACGGTGTGGGGGCCCATGAAGTAATCATCGAGTGTCCTGATCACAACATGACCCTCTCTTCCATGCCGCTGAAGGCGGTCGAAGAGGTCCTCTGGGCCTTTTACCACAGGACTATGGACCTGAAAAAGGACCCCCGGTTCCGGTATGTCCTTGTCTTCAAGAATGAGGGAGACCAGGCCGGCGCTTCCCTTGAACATACTCACTCCCAGCTCATTGCCCTGCCCATTGTCCCCCATCTGGTGGAGGAAGAACTAATCCAGGCACGGCAGTACTATGAGTACAAGGAGCGATGCATTTTCTGCGACATCATACACCAGGAACGGGCGGACAAGAAAAGGGTTATCTCGGAAAACGATGCATTCATTGCCCTGGCCCCCTTTGCGCCACGGTCTCCCTTTGAAACCATGATTCTTCCGAAACTGCATGAGTCCAGTTTTTTGATAAACATGAATTTCAGGGAACTGGCCGTCATACTGCAGCAGACGCTCAGACAGATCGACAAGGTCCTTGAACTCCCGCCCTACAATCTGATGATCCACAGTTCGCCGTTCAAGAACGAGGAAAATGAGTATTACCACTGGCATATTGAAATAATCCCGAAGCTTACAAAGATCGCCGGCTTCGAGTGGGGGTCAGGATTTTACATAAACCCCACACCACCGGAAGAGGCCGCGAAGTTCCTGAGGGAAGCAGAGATATAACACGGGCACCGGACTTTCATCAGCGGCTGTACAGGCAGGGAGCGGTATCATCCCCGGCCGGGAGGCAGGAGTCACGGAGTCTTGACTGAAGCCTATGGCTGAGACAACCGAGAGAAATCACAGGGTGAACAGCTCGCGGGAAAGAGAGATTCTTGAAAAGGTTACCACCATTGCCAGTTCCGCGCGCGACCTGAGGGACATACTTGATGCCATCACCCACATCCTCGTTGAATCCCTGAACAGGGATGTCTGCACCATCTGCCTGCTCAAACCGGAAAAGAAGATCATCTGCATTGAAGCGCTCAAGGGGGCGAGCCGGGAAAATGTTAATGTGTTCTGTGTTGACGACGATGACGGTACTGTTGAGGCGGCGTTCCGGGAAAACGCCTGTGTCTCAGTTGAGGATACCAGGAAGTCATCTCACCTGAAGGCACTCCTGAAGCCTGAATCGGGCGACATGCGTTCGCTAATTGCCGTCCCGATTCTGAGGGAAGGGAAAATTGCGGGCGTTCTCATGCTCCAGGCAAGGGAAACTGCCGTCCATGATGAAGGTGAAATACATTTGCTGACCCTCATATCGTACAGCATCAGTGCTGCTGTCCGGAATGCCGATCTCTATCGGAACGTGAAGAACCAGCTGGACGAGCTGAAGGTAATCCATGAAATCGGCAAGGCAATTACCTCTATCCTGAATATTGATGACCTTCTGCCTTATATCTGCAGGGAGGTGTCAAAGGTCTTCAATGTGACCGGCTGCATTCTCAGGCTCGTGGAGGGCAGGAGCCTGGTCATCAAGGCCTCATACGGCCTGCACGATGAGGTGAAAAAGGAAATGACCCTCCAGTTCGGGGAGGGAATAGCAGGGAGTGTTGCCCAGAAAGGCAGTCCTCTGCTGATAAACGACCTCTCGCTCATGCCTGACAACCTTCGCGTGCCGGGAATCGAAGCCCGGTCCGTTATCTGCGTCCCCCTTGCCATTGGAGATAAAATCATCGGTACCCTGGGACTGTACGACAAGAAGGACGAGTGGGGGATGACTCCCTTCACGGAGGAGGACATCAAATCGCTTATGACCTTTGCCTCGGTGTCCTCCATCGCCATTGAAAATGCGCGGCTTTACCGGGCGGAGATCGAAAAGGAAAAGGAGGTAACCCAGACAAAGGATTACCTCAAAAGCCTCATCGATGACTCTGCTGATGCGATCATAACATCCGACGTGCAGGGGATTGTGACGTCATGGAACAAAGGGGCTGAAAACATTTACGGATTTACCGAGGATGAGGTTATCGGGAAGTTCCTGCCCATGGTGCCGCCCTTTCTTCGTGAGGAAGAGCTGGGTTTTATGGAGCAGATGCGGCGCAGGGAGACATTGCGGAATGTCGAAACCATCCGGCAGACACGGAACGGGAGGCTCATTGAGGTGAGCCTGACCCTTTCCCCGATTCTTGATCCCTCGGGAGAGGTCACGGGCATCAGCGGGATATCCCGGGACATTTCGGAAAAGAAGCTTGTGGAGAAGGAGCTTATCAGAAAGAATCAGGAGCTCTCCCGGCTTTTCTTTATCAATTCCGTGGTCCGGAGCACCCTTGAACTGGACAAGCTTCTCAAGATGGTACTCACTGTCGTCACCATGGGAGACGGCCTTGGATTCAACAGGGCCATCCTCTTCCTGGTGGACGAGACAAAGGATGTCCTCCAGGGGAAAATGGCCGTGGGTCCTGCCAGCCCCGAAGAAGCTAAGAACATATGGATTTCCATGGAGGGAAAGAGCCTGGGCGCGATCATTGAAGAAATAGAAAGCGGCCCTGTCTTCCTTGATTCGCACCTGGACAGATTAAGCCAGAGCCTGCGCATTGACCTCGGGGGCGACGGCATCCTGTGCCGGTGCGTGCGGGAAAAGAGGCCCTTTAATATTCATACGGCCAGGACAGAACCCCTGGTGGACCCCTATCTTATCCAGATGCTCGGGGCAGACGCCTTCGGCGTCGTCCCCCTGATTTCGAGGGACAAGATAATCGGTCTGATCTGGGTGGACAATCTCTTTACGGGAAGGCCCATAAAGGATGAAGACCTCCAGTTCCTCATGGGCTTTTCCAGCCACATTGCATCGGCCATTGAGAACGCCCGCCTCTTTGAGAGCGTTGCCCTTGCCCAGTCTGAGCTGAAAAACATTTTTGAATCCATCTCGGACATGGTTTATTATACCGACAGCGACCATACGATCCGGCGCGTTAACCAGGCGGTGGTCGCAAGGATCGGAAAGCCTGAAGAGGACATAGTCGGTCAGAAGTGCTACAGGATCTTCCACGGGAAGGACGAACCCTGGGAAGCCTGCCCCCATTTCAGGTCGGCGCAGACCAAAAAGCCCTATGTAGGCGAAATGGAGGACCCCTACCTGGGCGGCACTTTTGTTGTTTCCAACTCGCCGATCTTCGATTCAGCGGGCAACGCCGTGGGGACCGTCCACATTTCCCGGGACATAACAGAGCTGCGCAATCTCAGGGAGCGTGTTGTCCACTCGGAGCGGATGGCTGCACTGGGTGAACTGGCTGCCCGCGTTGCCCATGAGATCAGGAACCCCCTCATTTCTATAGGCGGCTTTGCCCGGAGACTGGAGAAAAAGCTTACGGGAGACATCCAGGAATACGCAAAGATCATCGTCAACGAAGTAAGCAGGCTTGAAACGATTCTCAAGGAAATCCTGGGTTTCGTCAAGAGCTCCCGGGTCAACAAGGCAAGCGTTAACGTCAATGACATGATGACGAAGATCATTGACTTTGTTATTGCGGAAATGCACGAGAGAAACAACGAGGTGATCAGGGAACTGTCGGCTGAGCCGATCATGTGCCTCATAGACCCGGACAGGATAAAAGAGGCAATACTGAATATCGTGCTCAATGCGGCCCAGGCCACTGATCACGGGACCATCACGGTAAGGACGAGGAGGGAAGGCAGCGAGGCCGTGATAGAACTTATCGACACGGGATGCGGGATCAGGGACGAGGACGTAAAAAATATCTTTAATCCCTTTTTTACGACGAAGGCCCAGGGCACGGGTCTTGGCCTTGCAGTAACACACAAGATCATCCAGGAGCATAATGGTAAAATTAAGGTAGAAAGCGTATGGGGCTGCGGCAGCGCCTTTAAAATCTACCTCCCGCTCAAGAAGCCGTGAAGGGGGGGATTCCCGAGTCACCGGGAATGACAGGGCACGAGCACTATTGATAATAAACTGTTTTTTTGAAAGAAGGGGGAAAAGATCATGAAGCTTCTCATCGTTGATGACGACACCAACATCCAGCGGCTGTACAAGGAGGAACTGGAGGAAGAAGGCTACGACATTGTCATTGCCAGCACGGGAAAGGACGCCCTGGAAATGTTTGAAAAGGAAAACCCCGATATCGTCACGCTGGACATACTCATGCCTGACATTGACGGCATTAGCCTGTTGAGGAAAATGAAGGAACAGCGGCCGAACATCCCAATCATCATGTCTACGGCCTATGACTACCGGGATGATTTTGCTGTCTGGGCGTCCGAGGCCTATATTGTGAAATCGTCAGACCTGGATGAGCTGAAAAAGACCATCAAGAAACTGGTTGAAAAGTAATGCTTTTCCTGACGGGAAGGATGGAGTAAGGGAGTGCTGAAAAAGGGGTATTGGGTCATGACTCGCCCGCATTATTATTCAGCTGCCAACCCGTTCCTCCAACGCGCCGTCAATCCATTAATCCATCAATTCATGACTCCCTGAGTTACCCCCTGTTGTCAACAGGCCCTCCTTTCTCACTTCCCTGCTTTCGGATTCCCGCGGTGTCCAGGCAGGTTTACAAAACGAGCCCTGATTGGGTAATATTCATGGGTAATAAGCAGTGGTGCCCGGAGGGTAGCGCTCTTGGCAGACGGTATCAGTGCTGGTGGACGGCTTGTGCAGATGGAGAGGTGGCCGAGAGGCTGAAGGCAGCCGCCTGCTAAGCGGTTGTGGGGGTCACACTCCACCGAGGGTTCGAATCCCTCCCTCTCCGCCAG
>CP070788.1:1384849-1387770 GCA_020346765.1 Nitrospiraceae bacterium | reverse complement strand
TTAGAGAAAAGGTCTATGAGGTCATCAGAAACGACATCCTAAACGGTCACATGGCCCCGGGCGAAAGGATTGTGGAAACCCGTTTGGCCGAGCAGATCAAAACGTCCCGTACCCCTGTGCGGGAAGCCTTACATGTGTTGGAGCGTGAGGGTCTCCTGGAAGCGATTCCCCGGGTCGGATACCGGGTCAAGCAGATTACATGGGAGGAGATCGAAGAGATCTGCGAAATCCGTGCCGTGAACGAATGCCTCGCAGCCCGCTGGGCCATGAAACGCATCACACCCAAGGAACTTCAAGCCCTTGAAGAGAACCTCTCCATATCTGAAACCGAAGTCAATCAGGGAAATCCCCGTTCGTTTGTAGAATTCGATGCCGAGTTCCATGAGATTCTGGCACGTGCCAGTGGCAGTGAACGCCTGCTGGAGCTCTGCCAAATGCTTCGGCGCCATATGTTGAGATATCGGATTGAGAGCATTTTCAAAAAAGAGAATGTGCTGCGGGCCATTGAAGGACACAGAACCATCGTGGCGTATATAAAGCGCAAGCAGCAGGATGGTGTTGAGATGGCCATAAAGCAACACCTGGAGCAGTCGAAACGGGATATTCAGCGTTACGCCTTTGAAGAACAACTAGAATCTATCTCAAAAATGTAGATTAGGGAAAGGGTATGCTCGAGATAAAGTTCAGCGGACGGGGAGGACAGGGAGTGGTCGTGGCCTCGCAGATTTTAGGCTTGGCCTTTTTTAAAGATGGTAAGTATCCCCAGTGTTATTCGGTATTCGGGGGCGAACGTCGTGGTGCGCCGCTTGTCAGCTTCTTACGCGTAGATGCAAAGAAAATCTTGCTCAAATGCGAGATCCGGCAACCCGGGGAACTCGTGTGCTTTGATGACAGCCTTGTTGATCCAGCTGATATTAAGGAAAGCCTGGTTCCGGGTGGACGCATTCTCATCAATACCCGACGTCCGCCAGAAGCATTTTCGGAATTGAATCATTTTGATTTGGGTTTTATCGACGCCCTGACTGTGAGCCATGAAATGGGTCTCGGAAAAATCATCAATACGACCATGGTCGGCGCCTATTGCCGTTTTGCCGGTCATTTGGACCTGGACCGCGTCCTCGAAGCAGTGGCGGAGCTTGCGCCTGCCGAACGTGAAGCCAACATGGAAGCGGCCCGTCGGGCCTTTGAGGTCATGAGAAACTAAGTCTTAAGGAGATCACATGAGTTCTAAGCAAAAGGGCGTGATTAGATGTCTTGACCCGGAGACGATCATTCCCATCTCCAGGGGGAGCACGGAGCAATTCAAGACCGGAACCTGGTCCCGGGTGCGTCCTGTATTTTTGGAAAAGACCTCCCCGTGCCGTGCCGGGTGTCCTGTCGGAAATGATATCCCCCGGGCTCTTTACCTGGCCTCAGAAGGCGACTATGATGGGGCTCTGGCCATATTTCTCCAGGAAAGCGCTTTGCCTGGCGTCTGCGGCAGGGTCTGTTACCATCCCTGCCAAGCGCCCTGCAATCGGGTTGAACTCGATGGCGCCGTCCAGATCAGGGCTCTTGAAAGGGCCGCGGCGGATCTGGGTACTGCCCAGCCGTGCCCCTTAACGGATGCGGGCCGTGGAAAACCAGTCGCCGTCGTCGGGTCGGGCCCTGCAGGCCTGGCAGCCGCATATCACCTGGCCAGAATGGGACATCCGGTGACGGTTCTGGAAGCGGACGAACGGCCAGGCGGATTGCTTGCCCGGGGCATTCCACAATTCCGCTTACCTGCTGAGGTCCTTCAAAAGGATCTGGACCGTATTCTGTCCCTGCCCATCGATGTAAAGTGCAATCGTCCTGTGGACGAGAATGCACTGAAAAAACTGAGGGCCGAAAATCAGGCTCTCTTTCTGGCCCTGGGTGCCGATCATCATCAAGCCCTGGGGCTTGACGGAGAGGGTCTTTCGGGGGTGCTGCCGGGGCTGCCCTTCTTGCGGCGATCTGATTTCCAGGCCCAGGCCCGGGGAGCCCACGTGGTGGTCTTCGGTGGAGGCAATACCGCAATGGACTCGGCCCGGACCGCCCTTCGCAGCGCCGCCGCCGAAGTCACCCTTGTCTATCGGCGCAGCCGGAAGGAGATGCCCGCCCTTGAAGACGAAGTAGCCGAAGCAGAGGAAGAAGGCGTCGCCTTCCGCTTTCTTGCCGCTCCGATGGCGTTTATCGGGCAAGGCGGTCGTTTGGTCGGTGTAAGGCTTATGGAGATGACCCTGGGAATGGCTGGCCTCGACGGCCGCGCCAAACCCATACCCCTAAAAAATTCGCGGACAGATATCGACTGCGAATTGGTCATCGTTGCCACCGGTCAAGCGGTTGAACCGGTCCCGATACTCAACGAGCTGCGCTGGGAAGAGGGCCGGATCTGGACGGATGAATCGGGTTTGACTTCCAAGTCCGGTATCTTTGCCGGTGGTGACCTCACGCCGACCAGAGCCTCGGTTGTCGACGCGATGTCCTCTGGCAAACGCGCAGCCCTGGCCATTCATCTGGCACTGGTCGCAGAAGCGGATCCGGAATCCTTGCTGGATGTCAGTCTCGGGCAAGGACCGGCCTTTTGCATGGAGGCATTTTTTAAAACGGTCCCCCACTGGGATCCGCACCATGTGGTTCTGCTGGATGAACTGGATCGGATCACCTCACCTTCAATGCCACCGGCCAGTCTGCCGCAGCGGGACCCGGCCGAGCGAGCACAATCCTTTGATGAGGTGAGCTTCTCCCTGAATGCCGATCAGGCAAGTAAAGAGGCAAATCGCTGTTATTTCTGCGGTACCTGTGTTGGTTGTGACCGCTGTTATATCTTTTGCCCCGAAGGTGCCGTCGTTCCCCCGGTAGATGAAGACGGAACATATGACGCGCACAACGACTATTGTAAAGGATGCGGCACCTGC
>CP070788.1:1379756-1384749 GCA_020346765.1 Nitrospiraceae bacterium | reverse complement strand
ACCGGTACCCCGATCCAGAGTCACTTCATTGGCGTCTGCCGGGCGGATAGTAATGAGATGGGGCATTGCCCGCAGGGAGGCAAGGTGCTCAATGGGCTGGTGGGTCGGGCCGTCCTCACCGACACTGATGGAATCGTGGGTGAATATATAGATGACCGGAATCTCCATGAGGGCGCCCAGCCTGATCGATGGGCGGGCATAGTCACTGAAAATGAGGAACGTGGCGCCGTAGGGCCTCAGTCCTGAAAGGGCCATGCCGTTGAGAACCCCGCCCATGGCATGCTCCCGTATGCCGAAATGGAAATTCCTTCCTGCAGGGTTTGCCGCAGAGAAATCACCACCCGCCTCTTCAAATGTTAGTAACGTCTTCGTTGATGGTGCAAGGTCGGCGGAACCTCCCATGAGCCACGGGACATTTCGTGCAATTGCATTTAAGACTTTTCCCGATGAAGCGCGGCTGGCTAGGCCCTTCGCGTCAGGGGGGAATGACGGCAAATCTGCATCCCATCCCTCCGGCAGCCTGCTGTTCAGAATCGAATCCAGAAGGCCGGCCTGCCCGGGATACCTGTTCCTGTATTCATCGAGCTGTTTCCCCCACTTCTTATGAAGTCTTCGGCCGCGCCTGGCTATCCCTGTGCGGAAATGTTCACGTACACCATCAGGCACAAGAAACTTCGCGTCTTCCTGCCAGCCGTAATTACGCTTGGTGAGTCTGATTTCATCTTCTCCAAGGGGCTCCCCGTGCGCTGCTGCGGTGTCCTGCTTGTTCGGCGACCCGAAGGCAATATGGCTGTTCACAATAATGAGGGTGGGGCGGTCATGGGTATTTTTGAACTGCCTGAAGGCCCGGGCCAGCATTTTGAGATCATTGGCATCCTTCACGCGGATTACTCTCCATCCGTATCCTTTAAACCGGGACGCCACGTCCTCACTGAAGGTAAGGGACGTGCTTCCTTCAATGGAGATCTTGTTGTCATCATATATCCAGCAGAGGTTGGAAAGCCCCAGATGCCCGGCAATGGAAGCGGCCTCACCCGATATGCCCTCCATCATGTCGCCGTCGCTGCAGAGGGCGTAGACATCATAGTCAAAAAGGTCAAAGGAGGGGCGGTTGTAAAAGCCTGCCTTCCACGTGCCGGCAATAGCCATGCCCACGCTGTTTGCAGCACCCTGTCCCAGGGGGCCTGTGGTTGTTTCAACACCGGACGTCAGTCCATGCTCAGGATGGCCGGGGCACACGCCATCGAGCTGTCGGAACTTTTTCAGGTCTTCCAGCTCCACGGAGAGTCTCTTGAGCACATTTCCGTCTTTGTCGACTGCATGGACGCCGGCCAGATGGAGCAGCGAATACAGGAGCGCCGAGGCGTGACCCATGGAAAGGACGAAACGGTCCCGGTTTGGCCAAAACGGGTGTTCAGGATCATAGCGCAGGAAACGCTGCCAGAGACAGTATGCAACGGGGGCCATGGCCATGGGTGTCCCCGGATGGCCGGAATTGGCCTGCTGGACCGCGTCCATGGACAGGGTGCGGATAGTGTTGATGCAGAGCTGATCCATATCATTGTCGTTATGCATGAAAAGACCTCCCCGTATTTTAATATCAACTTGTGTAACAGATCTGTGACAGCGGGAGTATTGCAGTAATTGAGAAATGGAGTATTGGAAAACGAATACAGGTTTGATATCCTAATATGCTGTCCTGAAAGTAGGGTGTCATTGTCCGGCGTGACCGGACAATCCACCCTTCGACAAGCTCAGGGTGACACTCGTCATGGTGAGCCTGTCGAACCATGGATTCCCCGATCAAGTCGGGGAATGACACTGAGGCGAAATTATGCAGTGAACTTCTGGGACACACCACTAGCTCTCCATTCCTCCATCACTCCATGTCTTTTATCTTCCACCACCCCATTGCTCCAATAATCCAATACGCCACCCATTCATTTTAAACAATCCGCCACTGCCGTCCTTCCCTTTGAAGCAGTTCCTGTGCCTTGTCCGGCCCCCAGGAACCGCCGGGGTAGTTGGGGAATTGTGGGGCAGGGGTGTTTTCCCACCGCTCAATTACCGGGTCCACGACGGCCCACATTGCCTCGATACCGTCCTGCCGGGCAAAGAGGGTCTGGTCTCCCTTCATGCAGTCGATGAGCAGCCGCTCATAGGGCAGGGGCATGTGTACATCGCCCGGCAGGTCCCGCTCGTAGTTAAACCCCATGTTGACGGGATAAAGCTGGTTGCCCATGCCGGGATGTTTTACACCCATGTGCAGGGTGATCTCTTCCTGCGGCTGAATCCGCAGGACGAGGATATTGGGCTCCCGGATGTCGCAGGTGGTGCTGAATAACCTCAGAGGGGGCTGTTTAAAATGAATGCTGATCTCGGTGATCCGTCTATTCAGGCGTTTGCCTGTCCTCAGATAGAAGGGCACATCTGCCCAGCGCCAGTTGTCAAGATAGAACTTTCCGGCAAAGAAGGTGGGAGTTGTGGATTTCTTTGCTACCATGGCCTCGTCGTGATAGCCGACGGTGTCTTCTCCCTGTACGACGCCTGGACCGTACTGCCCCCGCACAGTAAATTCGTCGATATACTCTCCGCTCATGGGGCGGATCGTCTGGTATACTTTTACTTTCTCGCTGCGGATATAGTCGGCTTCGAGGCTGCTGGGCGGCTCCATTGCCACGAGAGCCAGGATCTGAAGCATGTGGTTCTGCACGATGTCGCGCACAACGCCCGCCTGTTCGTAGAAGCGGGCCCGGTTTTCAATGCCCAGCGATTCGGCCACAGTGATCTGTACGTGGTCAATGTATCGCCTGTTCCAGAGGGGTTCGTATATGCTGTTAGCGAAGCGGAAGAAGAGGATGTTCTGCACCGTCTCTTTTCCCAGGTAATGGTCGATGCGGTAAATCTGGCGCTCCTCAAAGCTTCTGGCGATGGTCCTGTTCAGTGCAGCGGCAGAGCCCCTGTCACGGCCGAAGGGCTTTTCAATAATGAGCCGGCTGTCAATTCCCAGCACACAGCTACTGCAGAATGCAAGCCTCTCGAATATACCGGGCAGAAAGTGGGGCGGAACAGCCAGGTAATAAATGACCTGTTTTGTCCCCTCCGATGTGGGACGGGCAACTTCCTCCAGCCGCCGGGACAGTTTGCGGTAGCTCTCACTGTCTTCAAAAGAGCCGGAGACATAGTACAGGTGCCTGCTGAACCGCTCCCAGCAGGCATCACTGAATGGCCCCTCGCTGTACTTTTCAAGAGAATCGCGCACAAAGGCGCGGAACTCGTCGTCAGTCCTTGTGCTTGAAGCGAAGGAGATAATGGCAAAGTCGTCGGGGAGGTGCTGGTCCTCGCAGAGGTGATAGAGCGTGGGAAGGAGCTTTCTCTGGCTCAAATCGCCGGTGCCGCCGAAGATGACCATCGTGAAGGGATCTATGGTTACCCTTTCACGTTCTATCCTGCAGAACTCAGAAGCCCTGTCATCTGCGGTTTCAGACATAATGAAGAGTTAAGAGTTGCTGGAACCTATCTCAAAACAGGTTCCACATAAGTAAGTGTTACCAATAGGATCATTGGTTAGAGAACATATTCAAAAAATCTCCCCTGCCCCCTCTTTACCAAAGAGGGGTATTTCCCCTCCCGGAGCCTGCCCTGAGCGAAGTCGAAGGGGCAAAGGGAGGAGAGGAGGGATTGTTTAATCACATGTTTCCATACTTATGATCCCCTTAATAAGAGTTGTGAGTTATTCAACAAACAGTCCACTATACAGAAACGCATATAAGCACCGTTTTCTGAGAACGCAACCACACATCCCTGAGAAGGGGGAACGACTGACTCACGCCTTTTTTTTCTCAATAGTATTCAGCAAGGAATCGAAGGATTTTTCAAAGGTCACGACCCCTTCATCAAGGAGCCGGGCACAGACCTGGTTTATATAAATGCCCTGCTCAGCCAGCGATGCAAGGACCTCCCTGCTTTCAGCGACGCCCTGTGTAAGTGTATCTTCGATGACGCCGTGGTCCATGAAGGCATCAAGGGTGGCTTCAGGCAGGGTGTTTACCGTTGGCCTGCCGATCAGTTCCGTTACATATTTGATGTCGCTGTATGCGGGGTCCTTTGTCCCTGTGGAACCCCAGAGAACACGCTGGACCTTTGCCCCCCTGTCCCTGAGCCCTGAAAACTCACTGCCCTCAAAAAGCTCCTGGTATTTCTGAAAGATCAAACGGGAGTTGGCAACGGCCGCCCTTCCTCTCAGCGATGCCAGATTCTTTTTCATGTCGTCCCGCGTTTCTTCGGACCCCTTTTCGTCTATTGCCCTGTCCACTGCCGTGTCGATCCGGCTGACAAAGACGCTTGCCACCGAGGCAATCCTGCTGATGTCACCGCCGCTGTCAAGGTGTCTTCTCAGCCCCCGCAGAAATGCACGGGCCGTCTTTTCATACTGTTCCAGGGAAAATATGAGGGTGGTATTCACATTAATCCCCTGTGACAGCAATTCTTCAATGGCCGGGAATCCCGCGTCCGTTGCAGGTACCTTGAACATCACATTGGGAAAGTTAACCTTCTGATGGAGCCGTTTGCCTTCCTCGATGGTCTCTGCAGTCTGAAAGGCCAGTTTCGGATTAATCTCAAGGCTCACGTATCCGTCGAGCCCCCCCGTCTTTTTATAGACAGGTCTGAACAGATCAGCAGCGTCCTGCACGTCCCTTACGGTGAGGTCGTCATAGATGTCAAAGGTGGATTTGCCCCTGTTGTGGAGGTCCCTTACTGACCGGTCGTAGTCTTTACCCGCACTGATCGCCTTGTCGAATATGGTCGGATTTGACGTCATGCCGCGGAGGCCCGCATCAATCATTTTCTGCAGATATCCTGTCTCGATCATGGACCGGCTGATACTGTCCAGCCAGATGCTCTGGCCGAACTCGGCCAGTTCCTCCATCTTTGTCTTTCCCATGTACGATTCCTTCCTCTTGAGCTTTTCAGCCCGTTAGAGATTTATCGC
>CP070788.1:1375468-1379656 GCA_020346765.1 Nitrospiraceae bacterium | reverse complement strand
TTATAATCCACAGGCCGCACATCAACCCCGGGAAGCCCGTACTTCCAGGCATTCTTCATCATATGGTACACATGGGCAGTCCTGATGAGTGTCTTGCTGGGGACGCACCCGTAATGCAGGCAGTCACCGCCGAGGGCCTTCTCCTTTTCAATAAGCAGCGTCTTTGCGCCGAACTGGCTGGCGCCGGAAGCAACGGTAAGCCCTGCTGCACCGCCGCCCAGGATTCCTATGTCAAAGTCGTAGGTTGGCATAAGCCCTCCGATAAAAAACAGGGGTCAAGGTCGAAGCGACTCTCCGCGAAGTCAGTACGACTCGATTCCGAGACTCGCTCAGAAGGTCGGAGTTCACGAGATAAACTATTCTATCCCTCCACCGCTTTTCTCGATTTATAAAATGCCATAGATTTCTTTGTCAGAAGGGGGAATAGCCCCAAGAACACAAATGACAGGATCAGCCCCGGTGACAGTATCCCCGAAATCGTCTCTATCTTTCCCAGTTCCTTGCCCGCATTCACATAGACGATTGTTCCCGCCAGCATGCCCACCTGCGACACCCAGTAAAAGGTCCGCAGGGGCATCTTCGTCAGCCCCATCACGAGATTGATCAGCCAGAAGGGGAAAATGGGTATCAGGCGCAGCGTGAAAAGATAAAAGGACCCTTCCTTTTCAATCCCTTCGTTGACAGTCCTCAGTTTATCGCCGAACTTGCCCTGCACCCAGTCCCTGAGAATGAACCGCGAGACAAAGCAGGCCAGTGTCGCGCCGATGGTGCTTGCAAAGGACACGGCAATCGTGCCGGCAACCAGGCCGAACAGCGCCCCTCCTGCGAGTGTCATGATGGCAGCGCCGGGCAGGGAAAGGGAGGTAACCAGGATGTAAATCACCATGTACCCGCCAATGACTGCTCCGCGGTTGTCCGCATACATGGCCTGAAATTTCGCCTGAGAATCCTTGATATAGGAAAGAGAAAGATAGTCCCCAAGATTGAATATTTTATAGGCCGCTACGAGGGAAATGATAACAACAACGATGATGATTTTGTTAATGTGCTCTTTTTTCACTGCTTCCTTCCCGGATTAATACTCTTCTGCCTTCACGTCCTCTTCCGCTTTGTAATCCTCATATACAATAAACGTCATCATTCCCCCGGGATAGATGTGATCATTGGCCACATGGTTAAGGCGATGGCAGTGAAAGGGCCATATCCCGGGATTGTCCGCTTCAAGGATAACATCCACTCTCTGGGCAGACCCGATATGTACCGTATCTATCATCTGCGGTTCATTTACATAGGCGCCGTCACGGGCAATGACCCTGAATTTATGCGAGTGCGTATGCATATAGTGGGGCTGATAACCAGCGTTGATGAAGCGTATCCTGATCTTTTCACCTTTCCTGACATAGATCGGTTCTGTGAGAGGGAATGCCTTACCGTTGATGGTAAATGCATCGTACACCGGATCATGGGGGTTGTGTGTCTTCGGATAATAATCCCTCTTTTCCTGCCTGTCGCCCGGGTGAGTATGCTCAGGTGGTGATCCCTTGTGCACGGACAGGACGCCATGCTTCTCATGCCCCGCTTCCTCGTCATCTTTCTCGTGGACATGGACATGTTTTGTGGGCCATTCGTCGAGGATCATTATGTATTCGCGGTCATAGCTGAACCGTTCCTCTGCCGGCTCCACAATAAACGCGCCGTACATTCCCATATCCATGTGGTGCGCACCGTCAACGTGGCAGTGGTAAAAGAACGTTCCCACCCGCTCCACCGTGAACTCGTAAATGTATGACTCTCCATTCCTTACGGGCTTCTGGCCAATATAGGGAACCCCGTCCATGATGACGGGTTTCTTCTGGCCGTGTATGTGTATCGTGTGCTTTCCGCTCGATTCATTATTCAGGATAATGCGTACCCGGTCTCCCTCGGTCACCCTCACGGTGGGCCCCGGGATGGTCCCGTTAAATCCCCAGCCCATCATGGGGGCGTCGGGGAACAGCTCAAAGCCGATATCGCGTACAGTCAGGGTGAAGACCTTGATTGTCTTCTCGTGTTCTTTGACTACTTCCGGCTCAAGTTCTTCCAGAGTATTCTTCGTCCCCAGCACCACGTCAAACCCCGCCGGGGTCTTTGCTCGTATGTAGTCATATCCCTCAGATGTTCTCACGTAGGGGAAGTCAAAAACAACCCCGTCTTCTTCGTCACCCCATTTCACATGTATCCTGAACTCCCAGTGACCGCCCATCACGAGAACGATATTTTCTACTGTGTAGAGGCCATTGCCCTTTTCCCTCACCGTGAGGGGGCTGAACACACCATGTCCCATCTCAGGCATCCAGGGAGTGACCTCGACAGCAGCGCCGGTAACGTCCCTGTCCCTTCGGTCATGAATGATCAGATTCACGGTGTTGACACCAACAAGCAGTCTTTTATCGGGGATTTCCATTTCCACGCTGAAGAGTCCCTTTTTCGTAACGAGCAGCGTGCTGTCAGCGAGATGTTGGGTGAACGCTCCGTTTTTGTGGACATGGACTTTGTCGCCGGGATCTTTGACCTGCAGGCCCGGGGATACACATGACGCTGCAAGTGTCATCAGGGCGATGACAAAAATACTTTTCACGTGTTCCCTCCCTATTCTGCGAATTTCAGCGGACTGCTCAGGGTGCGGAGAAATGCCTCAAGCTGCTCCAGTTCAAGGTCAGTGAGGCCCCCGTGTTCCAAATCAGCGCTCCGCTGTTCCGGCTTGAGGTCCCGGTAAAACTCAAGGACCTGACGTAAGGTTGCGAACTGTCCTGCATGCATGAAGGGCGCCCTCTCGGCAACATTCCTCAAAGTCGGGGTCTTGAATGCCCCGATATACTTGTAGGTGTCCGTGTCAATAAAGCGAAGCTCAGCGCAGTCCGCTGGCCGCGCGTCGCTGAAACGACTCAGGCAGCTGAACTCATCAGCCAGGACCTTGGCGATCGCTTCGGACCGTCCGTTGTCACGGGGCAGATTGTCAGGCTGCGGAACTCCGATATTATGGAAGGAGCCGTTCGTCAGGAGCGGGCCGCTGTGGCAGTTTGTGCACTTTGCCTTTCCGATGAACAGCCTCAGACCCTTCACCTCGTCATTTGTCATCGACTTCAGCATGGCAGGGGCATCATCGTTTATGAGCGCTTCAACATATTCATCCAGGCGCGACGGCGTGGGCACAATAGTCCGGACAAAGGCTGCGATCGCCTTGCCCATGTTGACATAAACCAGGGTTATGGCCTCCTTCTTTTCCCGGGGAATGGAAACCCAGGCCTTGAGGGCCCTTGGCTCCTCAAATGAAGGTTTTGCATAAAGGGGCAGGTCCCCTAAGGAAATCAGCGGCAGCGGGCCGAATATTCCCTCATACTCATCCTTGTAGTTCTCCGTGATTACGGACACACACTGTGTCCTCGTAAACCCGTGCTCCACAGGGCTTTCTATAGGTCCCAAAGCCTGTGCCCAGAGGCTGTCCTTCCTCCCGTCCCAGAAAAACCACGTGAAATATGCTGCCCCCACAAGGGGCATGGTCCTTCTTGAGGTCGTACCCATACCATGGGCCAGGGGGAGATTGTCGGCAAAGTTCATGTTGGAAGGATGGCAGGTTGCGCAGGATACCTTCAGGTTGCCGCTTAACCGTATGTCAAAAAAAAGCTTTTTCCCGAAGGCCGCGGCTTTCGGGTCAGCAGAGTATTTGTTGGACGGATCTTCAGGTAGAGGAGGGAGCGACCCTATCCACAGGGAGTTGAGCACAATTTTTTCCTGCTCACTCCACTGGTGTAGATCCATCGCATGGGTAGTGAAGGGCACCAGGAACAGGCCCCAGCAGATGAACAGCGAGCAGCAAAGTGTTACGGCATACCCTCTCACTCAGGCTCCCTTTTCACTCTTTTAACAACAGGTTAAAGACGGCAATGTCCTGCTGACTGCCTGAAGCTATGTTGAATTTAATAACCCACCACCCCGGCATGCTGAACTTCAGGCCCTCTATAAGATATTTTCCGTCCCCGAGGTATTCTGTTGCCTCGGGCTGGGTTGGCAGGCCGTGACCGTGTTCGGGCATGTCACCGTCCACCCTTATTTGTGCCCCTTCCACGGGATTTCCGTTGGCGGTTTCAATGGTCAGTGTCCAGGCCTGAATGGTATTGATGGCGATCGGATCGAGCCTGCTCTCATAGG
>CP070788.1:1371543-1375368 GCA_020346765.1 Nitrospiraceae bacterium | reverse complement strand
AGCTCAAGTCCGACAGCATCATTGACAAGAAATACCGGAGGGTCCTGAAGCGGCTCGACAAGGCAATGCAGAAAAGAAATGATATCTTCATGGAGAAAAGGCTGGAAAGCCTCTTCTTCTCATTTAAAACAAACAAGAGGATCTTTAAGGGCGTTCTCATGCTGTCACGTCTGCAGAACATGACTCCCCTGTCCACCTTTATTGACAACCGTTTCCCCAATGAGATCAATGCCCGTGATATCCAGGACCTTCAGCAGGAATCACTGAAACGGATGATCGAGCTGCTTGCCAACGGCAAGGATTCCGATGTCATGAAGGCCCATCCCCTGGGCCGGTATCAGCGGAAGGCCTCCTGAGCCGGTGCATCCACCGCCGCGGAACTGACGTAACATCCGGAATTAATTAATCAGTATCACCTGTGCTCCGCCCCTGTCTCTGGCAGGCTCGGCATTGTGTTTTTGCCATAATTCTGTTAGGATTTTAGTTCAACAGAAATAGATGTCTTCATTCCATGTGCAGAGGGGAGGTGGATACCCTTCGACGCGTACGCAGCACATGCCCGGTCGAATCGTGTGCATGATTGTTGTCGGCATTGACAGGCATCATGGGCAATATTAAAACCGATCTTAAGAGGGAATGCCGGGAAGGGCAGAATAAACCATGGAAGACCAGGAAGCCAGGTCCGTTATTGAGGGGCTCCTCTTTATGTCCGGAGAGCCCCTGTCGATCAATGACATCAGGAAAATTATCGAGGTGGACAAGTACAATACGGAACGGCTCATCAGGGAGCTTCTGAACGATTACGCCATGAGAAACGCCGGGCTCCTGATTGCCGAAGTGGCCGAGGGCTTCCAGATGGTCACCAATCCGGCCTGCGCCCCCTGGGTCAGAAAACTCCTGTCCACGGCAGTGCCAAAGAAGCTTACCCAGTCATCACTGGAGACGCTTGCCATTGTTGCCTACAAGCAGCCCATCATCAAGGCCGAAATAGAGGCAATCAGGGGGGTGAATTCTGACGGGGTAATCAGGACGCTCCTTGAGAGACGGCTCATAAAGATACTGGGGAGGAAAGAGGTCCCTGGAAGACCGCTCATGTATGGTACGACGAGCGAGTTTCTCCAGTACTTCGGACTGAAGGACCTTGCGGAACTGCCCACGCTCAAGGAGTTCGATGAAGTGGATATCCCGGAAGCGGGTGAAGCCCTGCCTGATGAAGTGAAAGGGAACGTGAGCCCTGCCGAAGGGGGAAGTGAAACCGGGGCAGCGGCTGAACCTGCTGAGAAAACAGCCGGCTCTGGAGATGAGAACCTTGTTCAGGACCACGGCACAACAAGGGATTAACGGGTCTGCGCTGAAACAGTACTCTGAAGGGTCAGGAAGGCCTGCCCTGTGCGTGCATGAGGGTTACCATGAAGAGGATGAACTGAGGACCAGTCTGACGGGTGTCTCTTCAGTTGCACAGGAAATGCCGGAGGTTTCCATCGTAATCGCCTGCAACGAGTTCAATTACCCCATTGTTTAGCGTGGCGTAGGGAGAACTGTGTCGCTCCAGTTTAATGTCCTTGATAAACTCCTGCTCCTGAAATACCATACGGCTTAAGGTGTCTGCCTTTTGTGTATGCCCAGGTCCTGTTTTTGCTGCAAAGGATTTTATGGAGCCGTTTTCCTGTCCGACAAACAGGTACAGGGTATTGCCATGACGTACGAATGAGGGGACGGAAAAACCCTGGACCCGGATATGATCGAACAGGCCGGCAATCAATTCCCACTCAGGTAGACCGTTCTTGATGCCCCTGGATCTGTACGCATACAGTCTGCCATCTTCGGAGCCAGTGACAAGTTCCCACGTGTTGTCACCATCAAGATCGTATACAACGGGGGTGCTGTGAAAGGTAAATGTGAGGCCTTCGAAGAACCTCTTTTCCTCTTTCCAGGAAGGTCGCTCTCTCGTGCCCCTGTTCATGAAGGCCTTTATTGTCCCGCTGCTTTCTCCGGTGATGAGTATGTCCTTTCCCATCCACTGGGCGAGAATGCCCCGTGAGAAACCGGACACCTTGATGCCGTCGAGGTACTCTTTTTTCTCGATCCACGGGAGACCGTCAGTGCTGTCTTTCATCTCATAGAATTTGAGCGTTCCGTCAATCGTACCGACAACCATGTTCATTTTATTGTTTCTGGTAAAGAGGGCAGGAGCAACAGCGGGGCCTGCAACGAGCCGGTTATTGAAGAGGGCGTGATCCATCACCCAGTTACCAAAATTACTGTCCCTGTTCTCATAGTAGGAAAGGATGCCGTCACCGTCGCTCAGTACAAGGTCAAAGCGGTTTTTGTTCACGAGGTTTGCAAAAGAAGGGGACAAAAACCTTCGTGGTGCGACCTCGATACTGAGACGTTGAGCCTTTAACATCCTGCTGTTCCGTTTCATTTCAACTTTGTATACCTGGCCCATGGATGTCCCGATGAGAAGTATGACACGGTCTTTCAGTTGTAGCGCCGAGGGAACAGCGTATTTATCGAAGGAACGGTTCACTTTCCGGGAGCGGTCGCGCTCAAACCTGAAGGCATTCTTTTTCCGGGAGATGTTCCGGAAAAAGAACAGGTTTCCCTCCGAGTTGGCCGCAATGATATCAGGGAGTCCGTCGAAATCGTAGTCAACGACAGTGGGAGCTGCATCATCGCCGATATCAAGGTTCTGGCTGGTGGCTTTTTCCCACCGCGGCGCAGAGCCGGTCCCGGAGTTTCTGAAAATGAGAATTCTTCCTGATGCGGATGAAAAACCTCCCGTCCCCACGACAATCTCTGTTCTGCCGTCTCCATCGAAGTCTCCTGCAGAGGGGGCAGAAAATGCCCCTGCATTGATACCCTCAAAATATCCCTTTTCCTGCCTCCAGGAGCTGGCGCCGGAGGCACCGGCAATCCTGTACAGCTGAAGCGTCCCTTTTTTGCTGCCCGCTATCATATCAAGCGATCCATCGCCGTCCATATCGAAAAAAGCAACCTTGAGGAAGGGCAGAACCCTTATGCCGCTGAAATTGAAACTGGTGGACGTGTCTTCACGGCAGCGCATGTCTTGTTCAGGAACTGGTTCTGCCGTTACCGGGGCCTCTTCAGCGGGGGCCGGAACCTCGGCCGGAATCCGGGCGGATTCTTTCTGCGAAGCGCAGCTGACTATCAGGATGCCAGCGAGGACAATGAGAAGATGAGTTGCCTTATGGAATACAGTCATGCTCATAATAAAGTAAAAAGGTAGAAGCCGGATACTGTCCGGCCTCTACCTTTCTGTAATCGGCCTTACTTCAGCAAACCTTTAGCGGCATGTCTTCTATTCTACTGCTCAGTCACGGTGAATTCCACCCGCCTGTTTGCCTGGGCCTCGTGTGAGTTCTTGTTTTCAGGTGTAGGCTCTTCAGGAAGGGCAAGCCTGGATTCACCGTAAGCGATGGTTGAAATCCTTTCTTCGGCTATTCCTCCTTCAGTGACGAAGTACTCTTTTACCGCATTGGCCCGTAATTCACTCATTCTCAAATTGTAATCTTCAGGGCCGTGCGCGCATGCATGGCCTGCGATACGGATTGTTACACCGGGATTGTCCTTCATGGTGGAGATATTCTTGTTAAGGGAATCCTTGGCAGCATCCGTGAGCGTGGCCTTGTTGAAGTCAAAGTAAATGTTATCAAGGGTAACAGATGGAGGACATCCGTTCGCGTCCACTGCTGTTCCTCTGGGAGTGTCCGGGCACTTGTCCAGGTAGTCGGGCACCCCGTCACCATCGCTGTCAAGCGGACAGCCGTTTTTGTCTACCGTTACACCTGCCGGGGTCCCGGG
>CP070788.1:1362236-1371443 GCA_020346765.1 Nitrospiraceae bacterium | reverse complement strand
ATCCTTCGACAGGCTCAGGTCGGTACGTCGGTCCGACTCGTTCCGAGGTGACGGGGTAATGAGAAGCTCATCCTTCGGCAGGCTCAGGATGACAACGGTTCATGCCCAAAAGACTACGTGAGCGGCGGAAGAAGAGGGAAGATTTCCTCGGCAGGCAGGGGTTTGCTGAAGAGATAGCCCTGGTACTGATCACAGCGTTCTTTCCGCAGGAAAGAGAGTTGTTCCTGAGTCTCTACGCCCTCGGCAATGGTCTGCAGACCGAGGCAGTGGGCCATGAAGATGACTGACAGAACGATTGCCCGGTTATTGCTGGAATGAACGGCATCAGCGATGAAGGAGCGGTCAATCTTGAGCTCGGTCACCGGAAGATGGCTGAGATATCTCAGGGAGGAGTAGCCGGTGCCAAAATCATCGATGGACAGTTTAAGGCCGATGTCTGTCAATCCGTTCAGGATGCTGATTTTTCCTTTGATGTTTTCCAGCAGAAGGGATTCGGTTATCTCCAGTGTAAGCAGCTCAGGATCAATGCTGCTTCCCGAGACGATCCGCTTTATCGACGACAGAAATGAAGGAGCGTTAAATTGTTTGACGGAGAGATTCACGGACATGGTCATGGGCACCCTGCCTCCCTCATGCCATTTCTTCAGCTGTGTGCATGCCTCATGGAGGACCCATTCGCCGATGGGGATGATGAGACCCGTTTCCTCGGCCAGGGGGATGAAGACGTTTGGCGGAATGATACCGCCTTCGCCGTTGCATCGCAGAAGGGCCTCAAGCCCGCGGATTGTGTTTGTCCTGACATCGACCTTCGGCTGATAATGGAGAATAAAGTTTCCATTTTTCAAGGACTTTCTGAGCTGGGTTTCAAGGCTCAGCCGTTTGTTATACATCTCATTGATGGATTGGGATGAAAATTGAAAAGAATTTCCGCCTCGCGCCTTTGTGTAATCCTTTGCACTGGATGCGAGTTGTATCAGGGAGGCGCTGTCATTGCCTTCCTCAGGATACGTTGCTATTCCAATGCTGGCTGTTACATAGATTTCAGTATTTTCCACTTTGATCGGTTCCCTGATAGCATCGAGCAGTCGCTCTGCTACCAGTGCCGCGCTCTCCTCTTCCTTGATGCGGTCCAGAAGAAGTGAAAAGGCGGTGCCTTCGGTGCGGAAGAGACTTATTTTGGCGCTGTCAGATTCGCTGGAAAGGCCCAGCAGATCAACGCTCCGTATGGTGCCCTGGATGCGGCGGGAGATCTGCTTCAGGATGTCATCGCCGCCGCTGGGACCAACCGTTGCGTTTATCCTCGTGAAGTTATCAATTGCAATAACCAGCATGGCGAGATGTTCATTGAACCGCTTTGCTTCATTAATCGACCATTCAAGGCGCTCGAGGAACAGTTTTTTGTTTGGAAGGCCGGTCAGGGGGTCATAATAGGCAAGCTGGTCCTGATAGGCCTTGGCGGCAAGGGTGTTGCGAACCCGCATAAAAAGCTCGCTCTTATCAAGGGGCTTGGCCAGAAAATCAGACACCCCAAGGTCCAGGGCCCTCAGTTTGCTCTCTGCATCCGTTGATGACGTCATAATAATAACGGGAAGACGACTGAATGTGTCATGGGCTCTCACTGCTGCAAGAATGTCAAACCCGGATACCCCGGGCATCATGAGGTCCAGCAGGAGTATGTCGGGTCGCGTCTCTTCAAGGACTTTTATTGCTGCGGTGGAGTCCTCCACAAGGACAAACTTGCGATAGCCCACTTCTTCCAGATAGGCCTTCACCACCTCCATCATGAGGGGTTCATCATCGACCATCATAATGAGGGCATCAGTGAGAACGTTCTGAAAATCGTTCTCTCCCTCCTGCCTGTTCCGTGTGTCCTGTCCAGTCAGATCCATAATGCGCTCTTCTCAATCACGTGCGTAATACATCCTGTGAAGACATCAGTCTTCATATCTCCTCCCGGGACCTGTACCGTCCGGTGGATCTTATTCCATAGCAGCCTTCTTTGCAGCTTCCTGCTCATTTTCAACGGCAGGGGGAACAATAAACTTTACCATGGACTTGACCTCTTCCAGCATCCGGCCCGCCTCCTCCACCCGTCCTGAGCGGGCGAATGCCTCGAGCTTTGACGCGGGTTCCGTGAGGGCATCATAGCCGACGGTACCCCCTGAACCCTTCAACCAATGGCCGATGTTGGCAAGTTCTGGCATGTCCTGCCGCTGCCAGGCATCTTCCATCCGTTCCACTTTCTTTTTCGGATGTTTTCAGATAAATCTTTAGCATAACGCCCGGATGCAGGGCAACGTAGTCCGCAGGAGCGGAAGGGGAAAAAACGCGTTCTATCTGTTCCAGGTGTTCCAACCGTTTCAGTGGTGAAGCTCTTGTATCTGAGTCCATGGTAATCAAGAATTAAAACAATTCATGTGCCTTCCGGATTGTCCAGCCCGGCCGGACATTGACAAGCGCGTAAATGTGGGATTATTGTGACAAGTCAATGAGATATGCTAATATTAATGTCATTTTGCTGAAGCGGGGCAGGTGATACTATGGAAGAACGGATACAGAAGATCCTGTCAAAATGCGGCATTGCTTCGAGGCGAAAGGCCGAGGAGCTGATTCTCGAGGGGTTGGTCACGGTAAACGGTGTCCCGGCAGTGCTGGGCATGAAGGCAGATCTTGAGCGAGACCATATCAAGGTCAGGGGCAGGCTTATCGGAGGTGTGCAGACAAAGGTATACCTTGCCTTTCACAAGCCCCTTCAGTGCATTACCGCCATGGACGACCCCGAGGGCAGGCCCACGGTTAAGGACTTCCTGAAACGGGTCAAGGCCGCAGTCTATCCCGTAGGCAGGCTGGATTATAACTCGGAAGGGCTCCTGCTGCTGACCAATGACGGAGACCTCGCGCAGGCTGTTCTCCATCCCCGGAGCAAGGTGCCAAAGACGTACCGTATCAAGATAGACGGGGTCCTTGAAGACAGTGACATTGCTAAACTGGAAAGGGGCATCCGGCTCGAAGAGGGGGTCACTGCGCCGGCAAAGGTAAGGACTGTCAAAGTGCTCAAGGCGAACTCCTGGGTGGACATCACCATTCACGAGGGCAGGAAAAGGCAGGTCAGGAGGATGCTCGAGCGCGTGGGCCATCCCGTCTCCCGACTTATCAGGATCAGGATCAACGGCCTTGCCCTGGGCGATCTGAAGCCGGGGGAGTACCGGTACCTTACGGCTGAGGAGGTTGCAAAGCTAAAGACAGAGTTGAAATGATTCAATCCGCAAATTACGCAGAGATATAAAAACAAGAAAAACACATTCACGAAAAACTATATGGCAGGAAAATATTTAATTTCTCATGGCATCCCGGGGGGGACAGAAAAATCCGGGAAATCTGCGAAAACTGTGGACGAAAATCTGCTGACCGAAGAGGTAGAATAGATGACCATGAGAACACATGCATGCGGCGAGGTGAGTGAAAAGGACATCGGATCGCAGGTATCTCTCGCGGGCTGGACCAATAAATGGCGCGACCACGGCGGGGTTGTTTTCATAGACCTGAGGGACAGGAGCGGGATCGTGCAGGTGGTGTTCAGCCCCGAAGTGGACCCTGAAATTCACCGGGCCGCGCATAAGATCAGGAATGAATTTGTTATCCGCGTTGAGGGAGAGGTCAGGGAGAGGCCGGAAGGCACGGTGAATCCCTCGATCCCAACGGGGATGGTGGAAGTGGTCGCTCAGAAACTGGAGGTGCTCAATGAATCCCGGGCGCTGCCCTTTATGGTCGACGATGAGACCGATGCCTCGGAATCGCTGCGGTACCGGCACCGGTATCTTGACCTCCGGCGGCCTGTGATACAGCGGAACATGATCATCAGGCACCGGGCGGCCAGGGCTTTCCGGCAGTATCTCGATGACTGCGGGTTTGTCGAAATAGAGACGCCGGTGCTTACCAAGAGCACGCCCGAGGGAGCGCGTGACTATCTCGTACCGAGCAGGACAAACCCGGGGCATTTCTTTGCGTTGCCCCAGTCGCCCCAGATATTCAAACAGATCCTCATGGTGTCAGGCCTTGAAAGGTACTATCAGATCGTAAAATGTTTCCGGGACGAGGACCTCAGGGCTGACCGTCAGCCTGAGTTCACTCAGGTGGACCTGGAGATGTCCTTTGTGAACAGGGAAGACGTGATGACTGTTGTCGAAGACATGATAAAGAAGGTCTTTGCTGATACGCTCTGCGCGGAACTGAAAGAGCCATTTCACAGGCTGTCCTATCGCGACGCCATGGACCGCTACGGATGCGACAAGCCGGACCTGAGATTCGGCCTGGAACTGAAAGATGTGAGCGATGTTGTAAAGGATTCGTCCTTCAAGGTCTTTCTGGAGACGCTGTCGTCAGGGGGCATCATCAAGGGCCTGAATGCAAGGGGGCTCGCGGGATATTCCCGAAAAGACCTGGACGACCTCACCCAGGAGGTGCAGGGATATGGCGCAAAGGGCATGGCATGGATGAAGGTAAAAAGAGCCATCGAATCGCCCATTGCCAAGTTCTTTCCCGAAGAAACACGGAAGGCACTTGTTGAGAGGTTTGAGGCGGCAGACGGCGATCTCCTGCTCTTTGTTGCGGACAAAAAGGACGTTGCCAATGACTGCCTTGCGAGGCTCAGAAACGAGATGGGCAGGCGGCTCGGCCTGGTCAGGGACGATGTTTACGCATTCTCCTGGATCACGGACTTCCCGCTCTTTGAGTGGAACGACGATGAAAAGAGATACGAGGCAATGCACCACCCCTTTACCGCCCCCATGGATGAAGACCTTGATACGTTTCTTTCTGTTGAGACTTCCGGTCTTCCGAACGTCCGCACTTCCGAACTATCTTCTGTCAGGGCCCAGGCATATGACATCGTTCTGAACGGCTATGAAATCGGAGGCGGGAGCATCCGTATCCACAAAAAAGAGGTTCAGGACCGGATGTTTCAGCTGTTAAACATGAGTCCTGAAGACGCGAATGAGAAATTCGGTTTTCTTCTTGAGGCCCTTGAATATGGCGCTCCGCCGCACGGCGGAATTGCCCTTGGCCTTGACCGGCTGGTGATGATCATGGCAGGAGCGAGTTCAATACGAGATGTTATCGCCTTCCCGAAAACCCAGAAGGCCGTCTGCCCCCTGAGCAACGCTCCCTCAACGGTGGACGCGAAGCAGCTCAAAGAGCTGAGCATCAGGTTGGATATTGTGGAGTAGTTTTGGGTTCCCCGCGAAGGACAAAGAAGAAAAGAGAGAGAGCACCTTGTTGGTGCTCTCTCTTTGGCGAACTTCACGTCTCTGTTATCTCTTAGTACGCCTGAGACTCATATTCCGTCGGCGCTACCTTAATTTCTACTCTCCTGTTTCTTGCCCGACCCTCAGGCGTGTCATTGGTAGCGATGGGGGCAGACTCACCGAAGGCCATGGTCTGTAGCCGTGAGGGGTCAACGCCCTTCTGGACAATGAGGTTCTTCACGGCCTCTGCCCTGCGGCCCGACAAATCCATGTTGTAGGACTCGGAGCCCGTGCTGTCCGTATGCCCTTCTACCCTGATGACCGTGTCGGGATACTTGACCAGAACTTCTGCGATGCGGTCAATTTCAGAGTACAGCCCCGGCTTGACGATAGCTGAGTTCGTGTCGAAGGTAACGTCTCCCTTCAGACTGATGGCCAGCAGGTCACCTTCCCGGCGCACGGCAGCGGCTTCCGAGGCGGCCAGGGCCTCGCGCATGTCCCGCTCCTGATTGTCCATCATTCGGCCCACAGCAGCCCCGCCTGCACCGCCCACGGCAGCACCGATGGCCGCGCCGATCAGGGTTCCCTTGGTGTCCTTGCCGATGATCTGGCCGATGATCGCGCCTGCTGCTGCGCCGCCTGCCGCGCCGTAGACCGCGCCTTTCTGGGTCTTGGTCTCGGGTGCGCATGATATCAGTGCAGTGAGACAGACAATGATGATGAATGGCTTTACGAATTTCGTCATTTTATTCTCCTTTCTTTATAACGAGGTGGTTATTCCTCATTCTCCTTGAAAATTGGTAATGCTAAACCAGCACATCCCTCCCTCGCTCTCATTTAATCATGGTCATGTGAAGAACGTATGAAGATTAAGGCACATTATATCATTGAGTGCCGCGGCCGTCCAGGACGGGTGCCGCTAATAAGGACAGGGCGGTCCGTATGCTCCAAAGCAAACCCCGGGCATGTGCCAGCATTGAGGGGGGGCAGAACCGGGCAGGGCGCATGCCGTCCTTCACTGAAGCGGGCATATCCTGAATTATAAATTTAGAATTGAATCCATTGCAGGCCCGGGAAGGCACTATCTGCCCCCTCAGGCAGGCCTGGTCTGGCGACATTTCATACGCTTTTCCGCAGAAATGATTTAATCGACAAATAAAGGTATAAGATGAGGGATGAGGCGACTCGCTATCTATGATCTAACTGATTGATATAAATCATAATTGGTGGGATCACGCGCCCAGATAAGCAATTGTTATAAATTAATTTAAATTTTTATATTGACTCATGGGAGATCTCTTTATAATATATCAACTCATTAGTCCATCTTCTTGTATTTTTTATTTTACTTAACGGACCAATACCTCTTCCGTCTGCATCAACGACAGGTATGTTGCCGTCGAACAGAGACAGACTTGTGCGCCCTCGAATGAACGTGAAAAGGAGAAGGAAATGAGATTAGTTTTACTCGGAGCCCCCGGAGCTGGAAAAGGAACCCAGGCAAAGAAGCTTATCGAGAAATATGGCATCCCCCAGATTTCCACCGGTGATATCCTCAGAAAGGCAGTTGCAGACGGCACCCCTCTTGGAAAAGAAGCAAAGTCATACATGGATAAGGGCGGCCTCGTCCCCGACTCTGTAGTGATCGGGCTGGTAAAGGAGCGGCTTGCCCAGGATGACTGCAAGAAAGGGTATATTCTGGACGGTTTCCCGAGGACGACCCCTCAGGCCGAGGCCCTGGATAAGGTCCTCGCTGACATGAAGTCCCCCCTGGATGTTGCTCTCAGCGTTGATGTGGACAAAAATGACCTCATGAAGAGGCTTACGGGCAGGCGGACCTGCAAGAGTTGCCAGCAGATGTACAACGTCTATTTCTCGTCGCCCAAAAAGGATGGTGTCTGCGACAAGTGCGGCGGGCAGCTGTTTCAGAGGGACGATGACAAGGAAGAGACGATCAAGAACCGGCTCGATGTTTATGAGAAGTCAACAGCGCCGCTGATCGACTATTACAAAAAACAGAACATTCTCAAGTCTGTCGTGGGCGTTGGCAGCATCGACGACATTTTCAATAAAATCGTTGCGGTCATCGGTACGAAATAAGGCTCAGCACGTTACTTAAATTAAAGAAACAAGGAGGAACAAGATGGCATTAGTGAATCCCCACGGGAAAGAGAAAAAGCTGAAACCCCTTCTTCTTGAAGGGAAGGCCCTGGAAGACGCAAAGAACAAGGCCAAGACCCTCACCCAGGTAAAGATGACGTCGCGTGAGACAGGCGACCTGATCATGCTCGGCATCGGTGGTTTTACCCCGCTGGAGGGCTTTATGGGGCAGGCCGACTGGAAGGGCGTTTGTGAAAAGTACACCATGGCGGATGGGACCTTCTGGCCGATCCCCATTACCCTGTCCACCACCAAGGGGCAGGCCGACAGTCTGAAGCAGAACGAGGAAGTGGCCCTTGTCGACGAGGAAAGCGGCGAGATCATGGGCATCATGACCGTCAAGGAGAAATACACCATTGACAAGGCCTACGAGTGCCAGCAAGTATTCAAGACAACGGACACGGAGCATCCCGGCGTCGCAAAGGTCATGGCACAGGAGGAAGTGAACCTCGCCGGGCCGGTGAAAGTCATCAGCCAGGGAGTATTTCCCAAAGAATACAAGGGCATTTACATGACACCGGCAGAGTCCCGGAAGCTTTTTGAGGAAAAGGGCTGGTCAACAGTTGCCGCATTCCAGACCCGTAACCCGATGCACCGCTCCCACGAGTATCTTGCGAAGATCGCCATTGACGTATGCGACGGCGTGTACATCCACATGCTGCTGGGCAAGCTGAAGGCAGGAGACATCCCTGCAGATGTGCGGCAGAAGGCAATCGACGCACTGATCGAGAACTACTTTGTCAAGGACACCGTTGCCGTGGGCGGCTATCCCCTTGATATGAGGTACGCTGGCCCGAGAGAGGCCCTGCTCCATGCCGTGTTCAGACAGAATTTCGGATGCAGCCACTTGATCGTGGGACGCGACCATGCCGGAGTCGGCGACTACTACGGACCCTTTGACGCCCATCATATATTTGATGAGATCCCCAAGGGAGCTCTTGAGACGCAGCCGCTAAAGATCGACTGGACATTCTGGTGCGACAAGTGTGACGGCATGGCTTCCATGAAGACCTGCCCGCACGGCAAGGAAGACAGGCTTATTCTCAGTGGTACCAAGCTGAGAAAGATGCTTTCCGAGGGCGAAGAAGTCTCGACAAAGTTCAGCAGGCCAGAGGTCCTCAAGATTCTCCGGACCTATTATGAGGGGCTGAGTGAGAAGGTCGAGATTAAGATGCACAAGCACGCTGAAGGCTAAAAAGGGACAGCCCCCGTTTGGGAGGGGGTGTTGATCATAGATGAAGTGCAGCTGACAGAGCTGCGGAAAACCGGAAACGATAGCTTAATTTAAGCTGAAACAAACCAAAGAAGGAGGTAGTGCAATGCCAAGTTTTGTAATTGCGGAAAAGTGTGACGGTTGCAAGGCTCAGGACAAGACAGCATGTCAGTACATCTGTCCGAATGACCTCATGGCTCTCAACAGAGACCTCATGAAGGCATACAACCAGGAGCCGGAACAGTGCTGGGAGTGCTACAACTGCGTGAAGATCTGCCCTCAGCAGGCAATTGAAGTCAGGGGATACCAGGACTTCAATCCCCTGGGCGGAAACGTCATCCCCATGAGGGGTACGGACTCTATCATGTGGACGGTGAAGTTCAGGAACGGCGCCCTGAAGAGGTTCAAGTTCCCCATCCGGACCACGGCAGAAGGATCGATCGACCCCTTCGCAGGCAAGCCGGAAGCAGACCTGTCAAAAATCAAGCAGCCGGGCTTCTTTAATTACGAAGCCAGAAAAGAATAAGAAAAGGAGGAATAACGATGGAAAAAGAAACTTGTACTTTTTCGTTTTGCCAGAAGCCCGAGATT
>CP070788.1:1359305-1362136 GCA_020346765.1 Nitrospiraceae bacterium | reverse complement strand
ATATCAAAGGAGTGGTTATGTAATAGGGGAGGTTCGAGACGACCCTGAAGGAACCGCTGATAGTGTCATAGGGGAACCGGAGCGCATCGGCGGATATGATGTCCACGTTGTCTGCCCCTGCGATTCTGCCGTTCAGCTGCGCCGCCAGTTTCCGGTCGATCTCTATGGCAATGACCTTTTTTGCCTGCGCGGCGAGATGTTTCGTGAGGGTCCCCGCTCCCGGCCCTATTTCGATAACAGTATCATCTGCCGTGACGCCGCTTACGCGCACGATTTTTTTCAGGATGTTGGGGTCAAAAAGGAAGTGCTGGCCAAGGCGCTTTCTCATGGTTGTCGTGTCCCCTCCTCCATCTTCCCCAGTTCATCCATCCAACACTCCACTTTTCCTCTCCATTACTCCAATCATTCACCAGGAGCAAGATTCCTCACCGGAGAAGGCAGCGGCATGTTCACTCATTCTCGCCGGACCTCCTGTCCGTCTCCGAGGTATTTTTTCGACAAAACTTCCTGTTTTGTCCTACGAAAAAATGAATCCGTTCACATGCCGCTGCCTTCTCCATCGGTATCACACCTCCCGTATCTCCCCGGTGTGCGTGAAAATGATACAGGAGTTTACATTCTTTGTCTGAAACAGCGCCATGACCGCCTTTTTGTAGAGGTGAAGCTGGCCCGAGTATGCACTGACAAGGTAGTCTGCCTCGTCATCCCGCACGGGGAAGGTCTTGTAATCGTATATGGTGAACCTGTCATCCTGGCGGATTATCCTGTCCACCCTCCCTGTGTAGACCACGCCCTTTTCTTCATAGACAAAGGGCAGCTCGGCAAAAGAATTTTCTCTCGGCGCGATAATGTCCTGCCATATGCCCTTTTTCCTGAGTACTGCCATGTCCTGCTCGAGAATGCGGAGCTTCTCTTTCCCCTGATCTCCGGGGAAGCCCCGGGACGTAAGGAGTCTCAGGGCCTGCTGTGGCATGTTCTGTTCGTTTATCATGCCGCGGGATACCCCTTCAAGGACCCTGTGCATGATGTCTCCCAGCAATGGCCACTCCGGTCCATGCTGCCCCCTGATGTCTGCCTCCTCGGTAACGGCCCTCCAGGGCGCCCGTTTTTTCGGGACCGTCACTGTAGGCTCAACCCGGGGGAGGGGCTTTGTCCGGGGCTGGCAGCGTAATGAGTGCTCAAAGAGTTCCTGTACCTCGGCTTCTGACAGAAATGAGAACCCCGGTGTCACTTCTTTCACTGTGTACGTATCATGCTCCCGCTCAATGCCAAGGGCCCGCCTGAGAAGACCGAGGGCGCTCCGTTCATGTTCACTCCAATGGCCGATAAGAAAGAGGCCGTCCTCAGCCCGTGTCACCGATACGTAGAGGAGGCGCTTCTGCTCCTCCTCCTGCCGGCTCATATGCATCATGAAATCCTCGTCCTCCCTCCGGAGTGAGGCCTCCGGCAGGGACTTGAACAGGAACGACCCCTCTTTTTCATAAATGAGGTTTTCAGCTGAAGCCCTGGAAAAGGGCTCTTCAAGGCCGGGGAGGAACACAAGGGGGAACTCCAGGCCCTTTGCGCCGTGAATGGTCATTATTTTCACTGCGTCCATTCCTTCCGTGTTGACATTGGCCTTGGGCTCCTCCTCCCTGTCCGATGTGCGCTCAAGGACATCACGTATCGCGAGAATCGACCTGCCCCGTGATTCGAGATCCTCGATGATCCTGATAAACTTCTTTATGTTCGCCCTCCGTTGAGGTTCGTGGAAGGAGCGCCATCCTCCTGTTTGTGTGAGGGCCTCCTCGATGAGCACCGCAATCGGTTTCGCCGGTATGTTGCTGAGCCATTGCTGAAGCAGGAGCGCGGCGTTCCTGAGAGATGCCGGCAGAGGAGCCTCTTCTCCGTTGCGCACCTCCCGGGAGAGCAGCGCGGACACTTTAGAAAAGAGGCTGTCCCCGTCACTGTTCACGAGCCGGATGATGTCCTGTTCACTGACCATGAAAAGAGGGCTCTTCAGCAGAATGTACAGGTGATAGTCATCGCGCGGGTTGGAGAGGAAAAAGACAAGGGCCCTGAGCATGGCAATCTCAGCCTCCTGGTAGTAGCCGATCCCCTTTACTGCCACAAAGGGGATACCGCAGGTCCGCAGGGCCTCCTCGTATTTTCTGAGGTGGGTCCTCTTCCTCAGCAGGACCGCCATGTCCATGTAGGTGCACGGCCTCTGCTGGCCCGTGTCCCTGTCAGTGATTCGGTAACTGCCCCTGAGCGCCTTGATTCTCCGGGCGAGGACCTGGGCCTCCCGCTGCTTCAGGTCCTCGGTGAGACGGCCGTTATTGTCAAGGAGAATCAGCTCCACCCGCCCCGGACCCGGGGAGTCTGCCCTGTGAGCGCTGAAGGGGCTGTAGTGCGTGATCCAGGCAGGGCTGTCCCCGCGGCGCTCCATGATGTGCGAAAAGACCCTGTTCGTGAATTCGACAATTGCCGGGAGGCTGCGGTAATTCTCCCGCGCTTCTTCATAGGTGAATTCATCTCCGAGCCATTGAGCCAGTTTCTCCCTGGCACTCCGGAAGATTTCCACATTCGCTCCCCGGAAGTAGTAAATGGACTGTTTTTCGTCACCTACAAAAAAGAGGGTGGGCCGTATGCCCTGCTCCCGCTTTGCCCCTCTGCCGGAGCGCCACTCTTCGGTCAGGCTGTTGATTATCTCCCACTGAAAAGAGTTGGTGTCCTGAAACTCATCGACGAGGATGTGGTCTGTTTTTTCATCAAAGGCATAGAGGATATTGGCCCACTCGGGGTTTTCCGTCAAGAGCTTGAAGGCCTTGTACTCAAGGTCGCTGAAATCA
>CP070788.1:1356373-1359205 GCA_020346765.1 Nitrospiraceae bacterium | reverse complement strand
GTTGTCATTCCCGTCCCGAATCAAAGTTCGGGATAAACTCCGGCTGGAATCCAGTATTTTAAAAGTTCTGGATGCTCCCATCAAGTCGGAGCATGACATGATTATAATGCGAAACAATGTTGAGATTGGTTCAAATTATTAGTGCCCTTATAAGGAGGAAGACCATGAAGTACGTTCTCGCGGCAGCGATGGTGATCCTTGCTGGTTTTTCAGCATTTGCAGGCACGGGCCACGCCGAAGACATGATCGTCTGCGCGTCGACAACGAGCACCCAGAACTCGGGCCTTTTTGACTATCTCCTTCCGCTGTTTCAGAAAAAAAGGGGGATCACCGTTAAGGTCGTTGCCGTGGGGACCGGGGCGGCCCTGGAAATCGGCAAACGGGGGGATGCCGATGTCCTGCTTGTCCACGCAAAGGATGACGAGCTTAAAATGGTTGAAGAGGGGTGGTTTGTCAACCGCCATGACCTTATGTACAATGACTTTGTGATTGCCGGCCCGCCCTCTGACCCTGCCGGTGTCCGGGGGATGAAGGATGCGAAAGAGGCCCTTGGCATAATTGCTTCTGCGGGCAGCGTAGTTGTTTCACGGGGCGACGACTCAGGCACCAACAAGAAAGAAATATCTCTCTGGAGCGGCGCGGGCATTGATCCCAGGGGCAAAGCCTGGTATCTCGAGGTGGGGCAGGGGATGACAAAGACCCTGAGGATCGCCGGCGAGAAACAGGCCTATACCCTGTCAGACCGGGGCACCTACCTTTCCGTGAAGGATAAGGAAAGCATTGACCTGGCCGTCCTTGTGGAGGGAGACCCCCTGCTCTATAACCAGTACGGCGTCATGGCGGTGAATCCTGAAAAACACAAGCACGTCCGCGCCAAAGCGGCCGCGGCCTTCATCGACTGGCTCATCTCCGAAGAGGGCCAGAAGGCGATCGCGTCCTTTACGGATGGCAAGGGGAACCAGCTGTTCTTCCCGAATGCGGGGAAGTGAGAGCTGCAAATCTTCCCCCTTTTAAAAAGGGGGATCGAGGGGGATTTTTGGTTGATTACTCATTAAATAATCTCCCCTTTCCCCTCTTTGTCAAAGAGGGGGTTTACTGCTATGCATAAGCTTTTTATTTATCCTGTGACGGAAATGGAAATGCTTACTGCAGCATACATGACCTGGCACCTGGCACCTGGCATCTGGTATCCTGAATACCGTGGACTTTATACTGAATTCACTGACCAGGGCCCTTAATCTCATTATCTCCTTTGACCCTGAGCTTGTGGAAATCGTTCTGCTCTCGCTCAGGGTCTCGGGCATTGCCATCGTTGTCTCAGCAGTAACGGCCCTCTGCGCGACCGCGGCTCTCGATGTCAGGGATTTTGCAGGGAAACATGCCCTGGTTACCCTTGTCAACACCCTCATGGGGCTGCCCCCTGTTGTGGTGGGGCTGGTGCTGTATCTGGTGCTTTCCCGTTCAGGCCCTCTCGGCTTTCTGCGGCTCCTCTACACGCCTGCGGCAATGGTCATCGCCCAGGTCATCCTCGCCGTGCCGATAATCACGGGCATGAGTTACGCGGCAGTCAGGTCAGCAGACCCGGAATTGAAGTACGCCGCCTTTACCCTCGGTGCAACGCCCCTTCAGGCCACAACAAAAATAATGAAACACTCCCGCTACGCTATTGTCGCCGCGGTGCTGGCGGGGCTCGGGAGGGTACTGGCCGAGGTGGGTGCAGTGCTGGTCGTGGGCGGAAACATTGCCGGATACACGCGGGTTATGACCACGGCAATCGCCCTTGAAGCGGACCGGGGGGATTTTGAGCTTGCCGTTGCACTCGGCATGATACTGCTGGTCATAGCCTTCGTCCTGAACGGGGCCCTTTATCAGCTGCAGAAAAGGGGGGCGGCTCATGGTTGAGAGAATCGAAGGCAGGAACCTCAGGAAACGATACAATTCAGTCTTCGACCTTTCCTGTTCCCTTGACCTTGAAAAGGGCGTTTTCCATGCCATCGTGGGGCCGAACGGGAGCGGCAAGTCAACGCTTCTCAGGATGCTGGGCCTGCTTGAGCGCCCGGACAGCGGCGACGTCATTTACCATGACGCCGGAACGCCGCTCCTGAATCCCTGGCATGATCGTAATGCCCGCAGGAAGGCCGTGCTTGTGCCCACGCGGGCCCGGCATTTCAACGAATCCGTCTACGACAACGCGGCCTATGGCCTGAAGCTGAGGAAGATCCCGAAGGCGGAGGTCCGTGAGCGCGTGCTGAAGGCCCTCCGTGATGTGGGCCTTGAAGGGAAAGAAGGGTTGCATGCCGGCGGTCTTTCCTCAGGTGAGGCGCAGCGTCTCGCCATTGCCCGGGCCCTTGCCATCAATCCTGATGTCCTTCTCCTCGATGAGCCTACAGCATCTCTCGACCCCTCACATACAAAGACCATTGAGAGCATAATTCAGAAGAGAAAAGAATCTTTTCCGGGAGTCATGGCCATGGTTACCCATAGCCTGTTCCAGGCCCGTGCCCTTGCTGACACGGTCATCTTCCTGTACGAAGGCAGGATCGTTGAAACTTCTGCACCCGCTGATTTTTTTGACAGGCCGTCAACGGAAGCGGCCAGGAGATTTGTCGCAGGAGAGGTTTATTGACTGCCCATAGTGAGGTTCCACCACGATATGGTGAAGAACAAGACAGCCGTGGACTGATATTGATTATTCAGATGTCTGGTTCTGCACTTCATAGGACATTGACTTATTTTTATATTGACAAATAGATACAGGGTGCTATAATCAGTGTATTCATAATTCCGTCGTTACGGGAAAACACCTAACTGTTTGAATTTAATCTGTTATTG
>CP070788.1:1344645-1356273 GCA_020346765.1 Nitrospiraceae bacterium | reverse complement strand
CGTTTGTGGAATTGAGCAGGGAGCTGGCAGCGGAAAAGGGCATCAAGCCGGGGGACAAAGTGAACGTGACATCGGCCCGGGGCACTATCTGGGCAGTTGCCGTGGTGACGGACAGGTTCAAGCCCTTCAAGGTCATGAACTCAACGGTCCACCAGATCGGGCTTCCCTGGTGCTACGGCTGGCACACCCCTGAAGGGGGAGGAGGCGGCGACAGCTCGAACCTGCTGACCCCCACGATCGGGGACGCCAATACCATGATACCGGAAACCAAGGCCTTTATGGTCAATATCGAGAAAGCCTGAAGGGGGTGACAACAGATGGCGAATGGGAACGCACAGCAAAAATTAAGCGGCACTGATGTTGTCAAGGCGCGAAAGGGACTGATGATCACTCCCGATCTCTGCATTGCCTGCCGGGGGTGCCAGACAGCATGCAAACAGTGGAACAAGCTTCCCGGTGATGCGACGACAAACAGCGGAACCTATGAAAACCCTCCCGCGCTGACGGCCCATCTTTACAATCAGATTCATTTCATCGAAAAGCCGAAGGACGTGGGAATCGACTGGCTCTTTGTCCGGCGCGCCTGCATGCACTGCGGAGAGGCGGGGTGCATGGATATCTGCCCGGCGCCGGGGGCCCTGTTCAGGACTGACGAGGGCGCTGTCGCCTTTAACAAGGAAAAGTGCATCGGATGCAAGCTCTGTGTGGCTGCCTGCCCCTTTGATGTGCCCCGCTATGACAGTGATAACAAGATTTCAAAGTGTACCCTCTGCTCTGACAGAATATCCAACGGGCTTTCAACGGCATGCGCCAAAGGATGCCCAACGGGGGCTATCAGGTTCGGCAGCAGGGACCCTCTTATCAGCGCTGCTTCAGCCGCGGGATACACGGTCTACGGAGAGAAGGACCTGGAGGGGCTCGGCGTCATGTTTGCCCTTAAGGGTGATTACAAGGAATACAATCTCCCGCAGCCGACCTACCATGCAGGCATTGCGCTCTGGAACAGCGTGATCAGGCCGCTGTCAGTGATAGGATTAGGTGCAGTCGCAGCCGGTGCCCTGATCCATTATTTGACTATAGGGCCGAAAGATGTGGAACCTGATGAGACAGCAAAGAAGGGAGGGGAATGAAAATGGTAAAAATGATTCAGAAGACAACGGCCTTTGAAAGAATCGTTCATTTGCTCCTCGCCCTGAGCTGCCTGGCTCTCCTCCTGACGGGCCTGGGGTTTCTTTACCAGCAGGAGCTTGGATGGCTCAATACGATTTTCGGAGGGGTACACATTGCACGAGGAATCCATAACTGGGGAGGGATTGTCTTTATCGTTTCCCTGATATTCTCCCTGGGAACGTGGGTGCCGGAATGCCTCAAGTGGACCAGCGATGACAGCAAATGGCTGGGAATGCTTGGCGGTTACCTGTCCCGGGAGAAGGACAAAGAAATACCCCCCCAGGGCAAAATTAACGCCGGTCAAAAACTGCTTGGCATTGTTGTTTTCATCAGCGGGGTGATTATCAGCATTTCGGGGCTTATCCTGTGGCTTTCTGTTCCATCAGCCCTGTGGGTACTGATCCATAACGTCTGTGCCCTGCTTTTTGCCGTATTTGTTCCTGTTCATATTTATCTGGCGACAGCCGCTAATCCCGGAACATTCAGGATTATGACCAGGGGAGATGTACCTCTGTACTGGGCAAAAAAGAAGCACCCGAAATGGGTAAAAGAAATCGGAGCGGGATAGTCGGCGCTGCACGGGGGGCAGGACCGTGCCCCCTGGTTTTTCTGTGATCTGCTCTGTCCACATTGAGACGGAGAGCGGTTGTGCAGGTCTGCAGACTCCGGCATCAAGGGGCATGAAATGAACAGAGCAAAATGGTTTTTTATTGGCGTACTTTTTCTGATGCTGGCTATGCCTTTTGCGGCGGCGGCAGAGGAAACGCGCTACAATATCCCCATCGGCGAGTCTCCCTCATGGGGGCCGGAAAACGCCCCGGTCACGATCATCGAGTTTCTCGACTACCAGTGACCGCATTGCAACGGGGTCGGTCCGGCCGTGAAAAGAATTCTTGAAGAGTACGGAGACAAGGTGCGCTTCGTGATCAAGCAGTATCCCTACAAGTACCGGGACTTTGCCTTCATCTCTGCCGAGGCCGCCCTTGCTGCCGGAGACCAGGGAAAGTACTGGGAGATGCACTGGCTCCTTCATGAGAAGTTCCCCCGGCTGGACAAGGCGAGCCTGATCAGCTATGCCGACGAGCTGGGTCTTGACATGAATAAATTCCGGAAAGACCTTGACGGCATGCGCCACATAAAGAAGATAAACGAGGACGTTCAGCTTGCAAAGGACCTTGACCTGTACAGCACCCCCGCCTTTTTTATTAACGGCATCAAGGCAGTGGGCAACAGGCCCTTTGAAAGTTTCAAGGCCATTATCGACGGGGAACTTGAACGACTGTCTCATAAGGAAGCGGAGGTTCAGAGATGACGGAGAGTATTGACCAGAAAAATGAACGACCGGGAAGCGCTCATGGCTTCAGTGCAGGATGGTCCTTCTGTGCGTTATTCATGGCGGCGTTATTGTTCATTCCCTTTATCGCCATGGCGGAAGAGCTGGCTCCGCTTCCCCCGTTGCCTGTTTTCCCCGAAAACCCCCAGACCCCGGAAAAGGTGGAGCTTGGCAGAAAACTCTTTTTCGACAGGCGGCTCTCCGGTGACGGGACCATGGCCTGCGCCACCTGCCATAATCCTGAGACAGGGTATACGGACGGCCTTGCCATATCCCTCAGTTATCCCACGACAAGGAACTGGCGGAATGCCTCTGCCATTGTCAACCTTGCCTATAATGATGCTTTTTTCTGGGACGGCCGGGCCTCATCCATGGAGGAACAGGCCCTGTTTCCCGTGATGAGCGCCTTTGAGATGAACCAGAACCTCGACTTTCTCGAGGAGGAGCTGAAGGAGGTCCCCGAATACATTGAAGCCTTTCAGAAGGTCTTTGGCGGAGAGATAACGCGTGAGCGCGTGGGCATGGCACTTGCGGCCTTTCAAAGGACCATCATATCGAAGGACTCGCCCCTTGACCGCTACCTTGCCGGCCAGAAAGAGGTCCTCACCCCGGTCCAGGTGGAGGGGTATGAAATTTTTACGGGCAAGGGCAACTGCACAGCCTGCCATAACGGGCCAAATCTGACGAATAACAAATTCTATAATCTCGGCGTGCCCGAAAATCCTGACGTTGAGGCTGACCAGCGCGTGGCGGCAACGCGGAGGTTTACTGCGAAGGTATCCGGGTACAGCGCATACCGGACGCTCACGGAAGACCCGGGCCGGTACCTTGTCACCAAGGACCGGAAGGACTGGAAGGCATTCAAGACCCCCTCGCTGAGAGAAATCGCGAGGACAGGGCCCTATATGCATAACGGCATGTTTAACTCGCTGGAGGACGTGATAGAGTTTTTTAACAGGGGCGGAGGGGACGATCCGAACAAGACCCCTCTGTTAAAACCCCTCGGTCTGAGCGACGACGAAAAGCTTGCCCTTGAGGTATTCCTCAAAGAGGCACTTGCAGGCGACCTGGTCATTGCCACCATGCCGGAGGTGCCGTGAGCCAGGTGATCAGGCCCTATCTCGGGGAAATCAACGATTTCTATGACAGGATACTCCGGTTTGAGTCGCAGGTCGAACTGGCACACTCCTACGACCCCTCCGAGGGGCCTCGGCAGTACGTCAAGGAGGACATTGACCGGGTCATGGAAGCTGTGGCAGGGGGCTTTGACTTTGACGCCCGTGCCCTGGAAGGGCTCAGGGCGGCCCTCCGCGCGGAAAAGGTCGACTTCATGGCCCTGACCGGGGGTGCCGGCGCACTCCTGGAGGATGAGCTTCAGTTTCTCTCCATCATAAGCCGGCCCTTTTTCAGGTCAATGAACAGGGCGGCCGGCAGGGACAATGCATTCTGGGACAGGGGCAGATGTCCTGTCTGCGGCTCAGTGCCCTGCCTCTCTGTCATTGAAAAGGAATCTCAGAGACGCTATTTCTGTTCCTTCTGCGGATGCAGGGGATTTTACCGGAGAATAGGCTGCCCCCAGTGCGGGAATGACAAAGCCCGGGACATCACGATCATCTCCCTTGAGGGGGAGGAGGGCATGCGTGCTGACACCTGCGAAAAATGCATGAGCTACTGCAAGACCTTTGAAAGCCCCATGATGGCTGATCATTCCCCTGATGCCCTGGACATCGTGAGCATTTCCCTTGATATTGTTGTCCAGCAAAAGGGCTTTTTCAGGCATTCTCCCAATCCCCTGGGGATTATCAGGATGGCCTAAGCAGGGTCTTTCTGAATGAGGCCGGGACATCTCCTTGTCTTCCCGGCAGCGGGGAAAAGCATATTTCACAGAAGAAGCAGGAAAGGGAGGGAGAAGCAAGAGCATGAAAGACCTGCTCGGACGGGAAGAAGCGTTGAATGCTGACGAGGCGCGGAAGCGGCTCCTTGATCAGGCTGTGAACATGCCCGCGGCTGAAACCCTTTCCATTGACAGTGCGTACGGCATGGTCCTGGCCCGGGATGTCATTGCACCCGGAGACCTTCCCGGCTTTACCCGCTCTGTCATGGACGGCTTCGCCGTGAACGCTGCGGACACCTTCGGGGCTTCGGACACCATGCCGGTCTATCTCGACGTGAGGGGCCAGGTCGTCATGGGGCAGCGGCCTTCTGTTTCCATCATGAGGGGTGAGGCACTAAGTATTCCCACAGGGGGAATGCTTCCCAACGGGGCCGACGCCGTTGTCATGCTTGAGCATACAAACATGGCCGATGAGAACATGGTCGAGGTCATGAAGGCCCTGGCCCCCTGGGAAAACGTTATCCGTACCGACGAGGACCTGAAGAAGGGGGAACGGGTGATTGCGGCAGGCAAGAGGCTCAGGCCCCAGGACATCGGCGCCCTGGCGGGGATGGGCATTGTCGAGGTTGATGTGTTCAGGAAACCCGCTGTGGCCATTATTGGTACGGGAGACGAGGTCGTTCCACCTGAAAGGGTACCGGCTCCCGGCGAGGTGCGCGACATTAACTCGTACAATCTCGCAGGCCTCATCATGGGGTGCGGCGCCAGGCCGGTGAAACTGGGAATCGTGCGCGACGACCTTGATACCCTGAAAAAGGTCCTTGAAGAGGCTGTGCGGACCTCGGACATGGTGCTCATTACGGGCGGCAGTTCCGTAGGCGCCAGAGATTTTACGGCCCAGGCGATCAATGAACAGGGCAGGCCGGGGGTGCTTTTTCACGGCGTTGCCATGAAGCCCGGTAAGCCCCTGATAGGGGGGATTGTGAACGGCGTCCCTGTCTTCGGTCTTCCCGGTCATCCCGCTGCCATCACCGTCAGTTTTGAAACGATTGTGGAGCCCCTCCTGCTTCGGATGACAGGGGAAACGATACCAGTACATCTTCCCGCACGGCGGCTGGTCAGGGCGATTTTCAGCCGGAACCTTTCATCATCCCTGGGGAGGGAGGAGCATATACGGGTTTCCCTGGAAAAGAGGCAGGGCGCGCTCTGGGCCGCTCCCGTCCTCGGAAAATCGGGACTCGTGAGAACCCTTGTCCAGGCTGACGGCATTGTCATTGTCCCCATGAACAAGTCGGGGCTCTACGAGGGGGAAGAGGTTGAGGTAAGGCTGTTTAAATAAGGGCGTAGGGGTTTGATTAATAAAACCCCTACAGGAGGCTTTTTTTGCTGTCTGCCAGAAGAATTTATCACACAAGCGTAAGCCTCGAGGAGGCATGGGACATATGGTCCGGACTGATCGGCACGCTGAAGCCGCTTGAGGGTGAGACCGTGCCGGTAACGGACAGCCGTGGCAGGGTCACTGCCGGGGCAGTGCACGCCAGGATATCTTCCCCCTTTTATCATGCCGCTGCCATGGACGGCTACGCAGTGCGGTTCCAGGAAACATTCACAGCCTCCGAGGCAGAACCCCTGCGGCTCCGGCTCAGGGAGCAGGCCCTTCCCGTAAACACAGGAGATCCGCTGCCTGAGGGATACAACGCTGTTGTCATGGTTGAAGAGGTGAATCTGACCGATGGCGGCATCGAGATCATCTCCCCCACGTCACCCTATGAAAACGTGAGAGTCGTGGGAGAGGACATTGTCCAGACAGAGCTGATCCTTCCTGAAAACCATCTGATCAGGCCTGTTGACATGGGGGCAATGATCGCCGGGGGAAACCATGAAATTTCTGTCAGACGGAGGCCCTTTGTTACCATTATCCCCACGGGAAATGAAGTGGTCCCCCCGGGCACTCCGCTCCGGACCGGGAATATCATTGACTCAAACAGTTTCATGGTTGGTGCCATGATCAATCAGTGGGGAGGTGAATACAACAGGACCGATGTTGTTCCCGATAACAAGGAACTCCTGAAGCAGAGGATATCCCTGTCCGCTGATATCAGCGACGTTGTTATCGTCCTTGCGGGAGCATCAGCCGGGACAAAGGACTTTACACCCAATGCCGTGGATGAGCTTGGCACGGTCCTCGTTCACGGGATACGCATCAAACCCGGAAGGCCTGTTCTTCTCGGAACGGTCCGGGGCAAGCCCGTCATGGGGCTTCCCGGGTATCCGGTGGCTGCTGCCTTGACTTTCGAGATCTTCGGCAGACCGCTTCTCTGCCGTCTTCTGGGCAGGGAGGCAGAGCAGGGGGACACTCTGAGGGCACGCCTCTCCAGGCCGGTGGCGTCATCACTGGGCCACGAAGAGTTCCTGAGGGTCAAGCTCGGCAGGGTAGGAGAACGCCTTGTGGCCACGCCGGTTGGCAGGGGGGCGGGGGCCCTCATGACGCTTCAGCGCGCTGACGGCATTGTCCGTATTCCTGCCATGAGTGAGGGCATTGCCCCTGATACCGAAGTAGACGTGAGACTGCTGCGGTCAAGGGCTGAAATCGACAATACCGTGGTCTGCATTGGCAGCCATGACAATACCCTTGATGTGCTGGCAAACATCCTCAGGAGGCGCGTTCCCGCCTACAGCCTGTCCTCTGCCCACGTGGGGTCCATGGGCGGCCTCATGGCAGTAAAGAAATTGGAGGCCCACATCGCGGGGACCCACCTGCTTGACGAGAAGTCCGGTGAGTACAATGTCCCCTTCATTCAGCGGTTCCTGAAGGATGTCCCGCTGAAGCTTATTAACCTGGTGTACCGGCAGCAGGGGCTGATCGTCAGGAAAGGCAACCCGCTGAACATCAGGGGTATTCATGATCTTACCCGGGAGGATGTGGTGTTCATCAACAGGCAGGCAGGCTCGGGCACGAGGCTGCTCACGGACAAGTGCCTGAGGGAGGGCTGCATTGATCAGCAGTCAGTCAGGGGCTATGACAAGGAAGAGTTCACCCACATGGGGGTCGCCTCGGCAGTCGCTTCTGGCGCTGCTGACGCGGGGATGGGGATCCTTACCGCTGCGATTGCCCTGAATCTCGAGTTTATCCCCGTGGTCCGTGAACGGTATGACCTTGTGGTGAGAAAGGAACATGCGGCCATGCCCATGGTGAAGGCCTTCCTCGATATCATTGCCGATGACCGTGAATTCAGGAAGGCTGTCCTGGCCCTCGGCGGGTATGACGTGCGGGACATGGGGAAGGTGATGTACGAGCAGTGAGCAGAACCGGGGGATTAAATCCTTCTCCCACCCGCAGACTTACGGTCTGACGTATTCATTCCTTCCAGTCTGTTGTGCGTGGCGGTTTTGCATCTTATCGTTTACTGTAGCCCTGATCTGATACATGAAGTTCACCAGATTTATCTCTTACAAAATGAATTAACCCTGTAAATTTATCATTTTCGTCAAATTGGGGAAAGGCTCTTATTTCAATATGTTTATTCAGATGGGGCTCGAAAAGTTCAAAAAAAACCGGTTCTCTGCTTAACAAACACTTGCAACTGGGGCAATTTTTAGGAGGATAGTCTCTTCCATGGTAATAGGTGTAACATTTTATTTCAGCCCCATCTAACGGCGGTAAACCCAGTATTTTTTTTGCCGTTTCATTGGCACTTATGATATTGAAATCTGCGTCATGAAAAGTGATGATCATCTCGTTACTATGAGGGGCATTCGTTCTGGCAGGATTACAGGATTCTCTCTGCTTAAAGTTCAAAGCCATTGCAATACCTGAACCAATACTCTCAAAAAAACGTATCAATCTCCCGGTGAACATATCTCTTCTTCTGTCATTCAATTGCAGAAGGCCGATGATTTTCTCATCGCATCGTAAAGGGATGAGTGCCACAGATTCGTACCCCGCCCTGTTGCAATGGTTTCGGGTCTGGCCCTGTCGGTCTTCTTCTGAAGTAGAAGCAAGAAGGTCAGATGTGCTATTTGTCCAGAAACTGCCACCGTCACTAAAAAAGGGGAGTGAAGCATCTGTTCTCCCGCATATTATATTTCCACACATACATTCAAGCAAGGGATTCCCGTTGTCATCACGAATGAGATTCCCCGCGGGATCACGCGCACAAAGGTAGTTTTCCGCCTTGATAAAATTCCCCGAAAACCCCATGGTCTCTACGTAGGGATAATCATCGCCCTCCTTCAGGCGGATACCAGCTGCCTCCAATCCTGTAACGAGCTTTATCAAAAAAAGGATGTCTCTCATAAAGTCATCCCTGCCAGTCTTTTTATTAATGAGTTCAATGATATGTGTTGCGAGGATCTGGCACTGTTCAGTCTCGGGAAGAATGCCGTGCATGCCTGTTAGTCCATGTATCAGGTGATCTCCAGCCCTGGTACTATCCTTCATCAGACGTGAACTCCTGGAGCGTTCTTTTTTCATGTAAGAATTTCCTTATTGACGGAAGATATGTCTCTCATTATATCACAGAATCTGCCAGTATCATATTAAATTTTAGTGCTGGTGTCATAAACGCTCATCGTTGCTTTATTGTGAATATACAGGTGGTTTTATTGGGTTTCCTTGGCACCACGGTGAGAGCCCATTATTGCTTTTGTGCTCATGGGGGGCTTATAATTTCAACACAGTCGTGAAGTTCATTCTCACAACGAGACAGTCCAGGGAGCCCGGTGAAACGAGAAATTAAAATCAGGCGGTGTCTTACGCCTTTATTTTATTTGTCAGTGCCCGTGCACCCTCGCCCCTCGGAGCGAGTCGTCGCGGAGAGTCGCTTTGACCTCAGCCCCTCGGCCCCTGTTTTCTCATGAAAGGCTTCAGACACAAAAAAATCACGAAGATCAGCGAGTCCCTTAATCATGTCGTGGAAGACGCTGTTGCCGAGGAACGGCGTCTCAGGGTCCTGATCAACGGCAAAGAGGCCCTGAAGATGTACTGCAGCCCTGTAATGATACGGGAGCTTGTGACCGGGTTCCTGATGACCGAAGGAATCATCAATGGCGGCTGGTGCGCAGAGCGCATGTCCATACAGTACGGCGATGAGATCGTCGTTGATGTCCCTGCCGAGGGGGAAGTGTCCCTTGAGGGCGGGGCCATCACCTCAGGCTGCGTGGGGGGGATGACCTTTGACCGGCCCGTGGACGAAGAAAAGCTGGACACCGCCGTTACCGTCGGACGCGAGGAGCTGACCAGACTCTTTCAGCAGTTTCAGAAGCGGTCCGACCTCTACAACCTCACGGGCTGCATCCACAGCGCGGCCCTCACGGACGGAAGGCATATCATTGTCAGCGCTGAGGACATCGGCAGGCACAATGCCGTTGACAAGGTCGTGGGCTACTGCGTGCTTGAAAGCATTCCGCTGGGGGACAAGATCATGCTGGTCAGCGGACGGCTTTCCTCGGAGATGGCCTCAAAGTGCGCACGATGGGGAATCCCCGTTGTGGTCAGCCGCGCGGCCCCCACGGCCCTTGCCATCGACATCGCGGAGGCGCGGGGCATCACCATGGTGGGCTTTATGCGGGGCAGGCGGCTCAACATCTACACCCATCCGGAGCGGATTACCGGCGAACAGGGGCGGCAGCCTGGGTGAAAAAATGCGATTATGGCTTCCTCCCCAGAGATCGCAGAATAGTTGCATAAATTTCTGAACACCGTTTGTCTCCAATATCCATAGTGAAGAGAATATCCCTTTTCAGGACACTTAAAGACCGGATGATCGTGCCATGAATTCACTTGTGACATTACGAAACGTAATGATTCCCGCTCCCACAGAGGATGACAGGCGGGCCGATGACCAGCGGATCAGGGACGCCCTCGGTCTTGGCCCCCTGGAAATACCCCTTGCTGTCCTGCGGAAACTCCCGGAGCGCCGGGGCCATGAGCTTGCCTGCAGTGTGGGCAGGCACAGTCAGGGGTACTGTCTTATCGATGTTTCCTGCCGGAGCTCATTCTCAGTAGCCATGGACCTGGGGACAACAAACATCGCTGCCCGCCTCCATGACAATGTCTCCGGCCGTGTCCTTTCAGAGGCAAAAATGGAAAATCCCCAGCTTGCCTTTGGCAGCGACATCCTGACGCGGCTGCATCAGGCCATGACGGGAAAGGCGGATGAGTTGTGCGCCTGTCTCAGAGATGGTGCAAGTGTCCTCATCAGGAAACTCTGCCGGGACGCGGGAGTGGAGGAGGCATCGGTCCACGCCCTGGCAGCGGCGGGCAATACGGTCATGAGCCACTTCTTCCTCGGGCTCGATGTGAGCAGGATCCCCGTTGCCCCCTTTGCGCCTGTTTCCCGAAAGCCGGGATTTTTCCGGGCCCGTGACCTTGGCCTTGCCATCCATCCTGAAGCGCTTGTCCATGTCCTGCCCAACGCGGGAAGCTATGTGGGCGGAGACATCGTGGCCGGCATACTCGCGTCAGGGATGTTCGGATCGGAAGATCCTGCTGTGCTGATTGACGTGGGCACCAACGCCGAGGTGGTTATCGGCTGCAGGGACTGGCTGCTCGTCGGCGCCGGTGCTGCAGGGCCTGCCCTTGAGGAAGGGATCGCCGGTATCGGGAAAAGGGCGGACAGGGGAATTGTCTATGATGTTGAAATCAGGAACGGCCGGGCAGTGTGCAGGACATTCGACGACCTCCCTGCGGCCGGCGTATGCGGCTCAGGCATGGTGAGCCTTGTCTGCGAACTGTATCGCGCGGGTATCATCGGAAATGACGGTGCACTCAACCCTGAACAGGAGGGCGTGGAGAAGCTGGACGGTGAGATGTCCTTCATGCTTTCCTGTCCCCCGGGCAGCGGGCTTGTCATCAGGCAGCGGGAGATCGACAACTTTCTCAGGTCAAAGGCTGCCATGTTTACCCTCCTGCTCGTGCTCCTCCGGTCAGTAGGGCTCGGGTTTGGCGATATCAGGAAGGTTTATGTTGCCGGGGCACTCGGAACGGGAATTGATGCGGAAAAGGCAGCAGCCATTGGAATGCTCCCCCAGTGGCCCGCCAGTGCCATAGTCCCCCTGGGGAACGCCTCGCTGGAAGGGGCTTTCATGATACTTAAAGACAGCAGCCTCCTTGGCCGGGAGGATGAGCTCATTGACCGCATTACCTACAAACACATGCACGATGATCCTGAGTTCATGAAGGAGTTCGCCGGCGCCGTGTTCATTCCCCACACGAACCCGGAGATGCTGAAGGTGCGGTAGTATCACGACATGAGAGGGATTTTGCAGCGGAGCGTGAACAGTTTCTCAT
>CP070788.1:1340062-1344545 GCA_020346765.1 Nitrospiraceae bacterium | reverse complement strand
AGCCGTTTTCTTCCCCCTCGATCAGAAACATGAGCGCACCGAAGATGACCACCAGCGTCAGCACCGTAAAGACAAACACCGTTATCTTCCTGCGGCTGGCGCGAAGTGCCTGCATGAGGAACTGTGCCTCCTGGCTGTATTCCACGAGCTTGAGAACCCGGAATACGCGGAGAATCCTCAGAATCCTGATGGAGATAAGATACTGGCTCCCGGGCAGCATGATGCTGATGTACGTGGGGAGGATTGCCATGAGGTCGATGATCCCGAAGAAGCTCCGGGCATACCGGAGGGGCCGCCTGCTGCAGAAAAGCCTGAGGCCATATTCAATGGTAAAAAGCACCGTGAAAAACCATTCCACGGCATAGAGAGCTTCCTTGTGAACCCTGTGGATAGAGCTCACGCTGTCGATCATCACGGCAATGACGCTCAGGATAATGCTGACGATCAGGACTATGTCAAACCACTTGCCCTCCGGTGTGTCCGCCTGAAAGATGATGACATACAGGCGGGCCCGCCATTTCCTCAGAGAGGTGCTCTGTTTTTCCTGGTTCATAATCAGTTCCCCCGGGCACCTGCCGTAATCGCTGCTCTCTACGTTAAAGGATTCTGATGCTGAGTATCAAGGGGCGGCCAGTCGAGATTTCCTATCGTATGGCATGCGGGCTGACCCCAAAGCCCCACCCCTGCTGTTGTATTTTCCCCTGTGCTTGTATTACTCTTTAAAATAGCCGTAAAGCACCATATAAGACTTATGTACAACGAATATTTTGGTTTTAAAGAATCACCCTTCTCCATCGCGCCTGACCCCCGTTACCTCTACATGAGTGAGCAGCACCGGGAGGCCCTGGCGCATCTCCTGTACGGTTTTAACAGCCACGGGGGCTTTGTCCTCCTCACCGGGGAAGTGGGGACAGGCAAGACAACGGTCTGCCGATGTCTCCTTGATCAGATCCCCGAAAAAACCGCCATTGCATTTATTATAAACTCCAAACTGACCGTCGAGGAGCTCCTGGCAACCATCTGCGATGAGTTCCGTATTACCTACCCGGCAGGCAACAGCAGTGTCAAGGTTTTTGTTGACCTGATCAATGCCTATCTCCTTGAAGCCCACGAGCAGGGCTTCAAGGCAGTGCTGATCATCGATGAAGCGCAGAATCTCAGTGCTGACGTTCTCGAGCAGCTGCGTCTTCTGACCAATCTCGAGACGAGCCAGCGAAAGCTCCTCCAGGTTATCCTCCTCGGCCAGCCGGAGCTGAGAGAAAAACTGGCCCGACCTGAACTCCGCCAGCTCTCGCAGCGGATCGTGGCGCGTTACCATCTGGGCGCCCTTTCCCGCAAGGAGGTAGGTGCATACGTCCGCCACCGCCTCGAAGTCGCCGGGTCAAGACGCAGTCTTTTTTCTGACCCTTCCATGGGAAAACTTTATCGTCTGAGCAGAGGGATTCCCCGGCTGATCAACGTCATCTGCGACAGGGCTCTTCTGGGCACCTTTGCCACGGGGAACGACCAGGTCACCATTCCCACGCTCAGGAAGGCTGCCCGGGAAGTCTTCGGCGATGCACCTGCTGCAGCGCCGTTTTCAAGGGCTTCGCTGTGGCCTGCAGCGATTCTCGTCCTCGCTGTGGCCGGCCTCCTCCTTGCGGCATCCATGTATTACAAGACCCCCCCTGCAGAGCCTCAGCAGGCTCTTGACCGCCCTGAAGCAGAGTCACCCCGTGATAGAGGCAGTGAAGCCGTACTTGCGGGAACGACCGCCGCATCGTCAGAGTCTGAGGAACAGGAAATGCTGAAGAAAAAGGGGCTGCAGTGGCCCGCTGCGGAGACCATTTCCGGAAGCAGGACTGCTTCCTTTCAGACACTCTTCAAGCAGTGGAATATTTCCTACGAGCCGGAACAGCATGGCGATGCCTGTGCCTTCGCCGGGTCAGAAGGGCTGGAATGCTACCCGGGCAGCGGCACCATGGAAAGCATTATCGTCCTTGACCTTCCTGCTGTCCTGACGCTCTTCAACAGTAACGGCAGGGAATTCCACGCTGTTCTGACCGCTCTCAGGGACGGCAGGGCAACGCTCGTCACGGGCAGGGAATCGCGGGACGTCCCCCTTGCTGACCTAGCATCGCAGAACCCGATCACGTACTTGGTCCTGTGGAAGGCCCCGGCACGGTACCGGACCGTCATCAAGCCGGGCAGGAGGGACATTCTCATCCCCTGGATTGACAACAGCCTTGCCCAGATACAGAACCGACCGCAAAAGGTCCGCAGCAATATTCTTTATGATGAAGAACTGGTACAGCAGGTAAAGCTCTTTCAGCGTAGTGAGGGCCTCAGCCCTGACGGTATTATCGGGCCCCGCACCATGATGCGCATCACCTCCTCTGTTGAGGGAAGCGGCCCCACATTGACGGGCAAAGAAAAGCATAACGGGAAAGGACAGGCATAATGTCATTCATCCTCGATGCCCTGAAGAAACTGGAGCAGAATCGCCAGCAGGGAGCAGTGCCGGACCTCATGACCATCCACCCCGACAGCGGGAGCCGGCTTGGGAGGCGCCACCTCTGGCTCGTGCTGATCTCCGTTGCCCTGGTTCTGAATGCTGTCGTCCTGGCCCTTGTCTTTGCTCCCTGGAAGAACGGAGACCAGGAAATGGCCGCTCTGGCAGTCCCCGGAACAGCAACGGCAAAGCAGGAAAGTGCACCGCCTCCGCAGAGTGCACCTGTCAGCCACGTATCCCCCCTCCCCTCAGCCGGGACCGGGGAGAAAAAGACAGCAGGTGTGACAACGCTACCTGTGCTGCCCGTCACCCCGGCAGGGGAAAGGCCTTCGGATGCACATGCAGAAGTGGTATCCCAGCCAGCACCGGACAGCACCCGCCCAGCCCTTCCGCAGGACAGCGAGACGCCTGTGGAAGCCTCGCCTGCACCTGCTGAAGAGGAACGGGCCGAGCCCATGGCATCGGCCAGACTGGATTTGACCGTTCAGGATCTTGATACCCTGAAGGAGACGCTGGTGGAAGAACAGTCGATCGAGGAAACCGATATCCCCGCAGACCCTGGTCCTTCAAAGCAGGAGACGGAAGCGCCCGGGGACCATACCATGGATTTCAGCGACCTCCCATCTGACATCAGGAGCGGCCTGCCGGAGCTGACCATATCAGGTCATATTTTTTCCAACATCCCGCAGTCGCGCCTGGTAAGCATCAATGGCAGTGTCCTCCGCGAAGGTGAACGCGTCTCCGGTGATCTTGCCGTTGAGGAGATCACCCTCTCAGGGGTCATCTTCACCTACCGGGGATACCGCTTTCTCGTGAGGGCATTTTAGCCGCATTATTTATGAGGAACTCCATTCCAATGTTTGCTGGGAGAGCGAAATCTGTAAAGAAATTTCTCCCTGTGTGACAACAAATGTGCACGAATAACGTTCTTTTCCGGATAAAACGTTATCAGGTGAGAAAGAAGGAACATGAAACGCAGCCTGATCAAATCCGTCCTTGAAAGCGCCAGTCCCGGAGAAAGCCTCTCTGTCTGCGGCTGGGTCCGGACAACGCGCGAATCAAAGGATGTTGCCTTTATCGCCCTCAACGACGGCTCTACGCTGGATACGCTCCAGCTTGTCATTTCAGCCGGGTCGCCGGCCTCTGCCATGGTGCCCCTCTGCAACACCGGTGCGGCCATACGGGCCCTGGGCGAGCTGAGGGAATCCCCCGGCAAGGGGCAGCGCGTGGAGCTGGACGTGTCGGAGATCGAGATCTTCGGAAATGCCGACCCTGAATCCTATCCCCTGCAGAAAAAGGGGCACTCCCTGGAATTCCTCCGGGAGATCGGCCACCTCAGGCCGCGGACGAACACCTTCGGCGCCGTGTTCAGGGTAAGGAATGTCCTTGCCCGGACAGTCCATGAGTTTTTCCAGGGACGGGGCTTCCAGTGGGTACACACACCCATTATCACGTCAAGCGACTGCGAGGGAGCGGGCGACCTCTTTACGGTCACCTCCCTTGACATGGAAAAACTCCCTTCAGATAACAACGGACAGATTGATTTTTCCCAGGACTTCTTCGGCAGGCGTGCCTACCTGACGGTGAGCGGCCAGCTCGAGGCTGAGTTCCTCGCCATGTCCCTGGGCAATGTCTACACCTTCGGCCCTACCTTCAGGGCAGAGAACTCAAACACCTCGCGTCACCTCTCGGAGTTCTGGATGATCGAGTCGGAGATGGCCTTTGCCGGTCTTGCCGAAGACATGTACCTTGCTGAAGATTTCATACACAACCTGTGCAGAGCAGCTGTTGAGCAGTGTGAACAGGAAATCGCCTTCTTTGAAAAATTCTATAAGAACACCTCCCCCGGTGAACTGAGAACGCTGGCTGAAAAGACTTTTGTCCGGATCAGCTACACCGATGCCGTTGCCGAGCTTAAGAAGGCAAAGGCGAAGTTCGAGTTCCCTGTGCAGTGGGGGCTGGACCTTCAGTCTGAGCATGAACGCTATCTTA
>CP070788.1:1334136-1339962 GCA_020346765.1 Nitrospiraceae bacterium | reverse complement strand
AAAAAAGACATGACTGTAATTCCCGGTATCATTAAAAAACTTTCTCACAGTATCAGCTGAGCCAAATGAACACGCGCAGGCTGACGTCCAATGGTTCCCGGTGTGCTGCATACTGTCCGGCCTCCCCCGACCAAAAACAGATAGTATTCGCTCCAGGGGCCATTCATCCCCGAACCTGAATATGCCGGGGTCCCTGTCGAGTCAGAAAATAAAGCGGCGGGCAAACTGAGGGTCAACCGCTTATGCTCAGATTTTACCCATGTCAAAGTTGAAAACTATATCTCCTAATAATCTTCAGGATGATGAAGGTCGCAGATTAATTATAATCATCAAAAATCCTCAACTGAGATGATTCAATAATTTGAAGATTATGGGATGAAAGATGGCATAATATCAAAAAAGCAGTCCGGCTTTATGAGCAAGAGCAAGAGGAGCCTTCCGGCTCCCCTTTGCTTGGATTGTACGTGAACCATAGGTGCAGATGGGTAAGTGGTGGACTAAATAAACCCTTCCCTTAAGGGCCTGGACAATAGTAATCCCACATGGCACTATCATGAATATTCTGCTTGCACTTGGCTGATTGCTCTACTGAAAGATTATCAAAATAAATGTCTTTAACACACGGTTGAGTATCATCACTAAACCAATAACAGTGTGTAATGATTATGAACTCTTTTCTATGACCTCTTTTCTTGAATAAAAAAAGCCGAGCTCACCAAAGGATTTATATTTCGGCATCCATGCCATGTTAAAGCTAAGAACGTCCGATTTGCCGTCCCGGCTTCTCAGGCGGTTTAGCTTTATCGGGGTTGTTTCAAATTACTAACCAAATATTAGCACGAATAAAAATAAAGTCACTATGGTAAATAGGGAAGCCGGAACAGCAGAATGAAGCATCTTACACTTCCATTTTCTTCCCCCTCCAAGGCGCGAACTTCATCAGGAGCAGCATGCCCGGGACGGCGATTACCGTGCAGACAATAAAGAAATCAAACCACCCCGTGTGCTTGGCAATGAATCCCGTAGGCGCCGAGGCAATGACCCGGGGGACGCCCATGAGGCTGGAGAGGAGGGCGTACTGGGTGGCCGTAAACCTTTTATTGGTAATGCTTGCCATAAACGCGGCATAGGCCGCCGTGCCCATGCCGCTGCTCAGGTTCTCAAAGCCGATGACCGCCGAGAGCGCCGGTATGCTGTAACCGATACGGGCCAGGGCGGCAAAACCTGCCGTGGAGAGGGCCTGTAACGCACCGAAGACCCAGAGTGAACGATTTATGCCCATTCGCAGCATAAGCACCCCGCCGATCAGTGCCCCCATAATAGTTGCCCAGAAGCCGAAGAGCTTGACCACGGCCCCGATCTCGGTCTTGGAAAAGCCCATGTCAAGGTAAAAGGGCGTGGTCATGGCACTTGCCATGGTGTCCCCTATCTTGTACAGAAGAATAAAGGCAAGCATCCAGAGGGCGCCCTCGCGGCTGAAGTATTCGGCAAAGGGATCGATAACCGCCTCTTTCATGCTTCTGGGCCTGCCCATGTGTGCAGGAGGCTCAGGGGTGAGAAGCGTGGTCAGGACACCCGGAAGCATGCAGGCTGCCATAATCATGTACACCGCCCGGTAGGACATATGGTCTGCCATGATCAGCCCTCCCCCGGAAGCAAGGAGCATACCCACGCGGTAGCCATTGACATACAGGGAAGACCCCAGCCCGAGTTCCCGGTCAGCGAGGTCTTCCCTCCGGTAGGCGTCAACCACGATATCCTGGGACGCACTGAAGAACGTCACCAAAAAAGCGGCGAAGGCAACCATCCAGGGATTCCCGGCAGGGTCTGTCATCCCCAGTCCGGCAATAGCGCAGATGAGTGCACCCTGGACGATTAACAGCCATCCCCGTCTGCGTCCCAGAGCCAGAATGGTGAACCTGTCCAGAAAGGGCGCCCAGAGAAACTTGACCGTATAGGGAAGGCCCACGAGGGCCATTACCCCGATGACCGTAAGGTCAACCCCTTCCTCCTTCATCCATGCCTGAAGGAGTGATATGGTCAAAAGCAGCGGCAGGCCGCAGGCAAAGCCCATGATAAGAGATACGAACATGCGGCGGCTGAATATCGTTTCAAGCATTGGCTGATTCATGTTATATGCCTTTAATCAGTCATGTCGGACAATTTCTGCTTTGTTATAATCACCATAATGATGATTGAAAAAACAGTTTATGTCATTCCTGCAAAAGCAGGTGGGAGCGATTCTCGGAACGGGTCGTACCGAACTTGGCTCGATACGAGTAAACTCCGGCTCGCTTCGTGAATCCAGTGCCTATTGCAATTTATCTGGATTCACGCCTGGCAGGCGGGAATGACAGCACTTTGATTTGATCAGAGTTCTCCATGAACAGGAACGATTTTCCTTCCAAATGGGCCGTTCACTCCCGCGGTCTCAACACGATTATCCCTGGCTTGGCCCTCAGATATTCCTGCAGGTCCTCATCCACCACCTTCCTGTTTTTTTTCAGGGACGACGCATGTCTTAAGAGAACCGAACCTCCCTCCTTGATAACAATGCCTGTATGAGAAACGTCGAGACCATCTTTCCTGGAATAGATACCGGTATAGTCCCCGGTTTTAAGATTACGACGCACCCTTTGACTCACATGGATTGCTTGAACGTAGGTGACCTCGCGCAGCCTGCAGGGCACCCCGGGGAGAAAGACTGTCCCGTCTTCTTTTTCGTTCAGCCTCTTGCTGACGTCTTTTGTTTTTTCAGCACCTAAATATGCAGTTACATCAACAACATGATCGGCGTTAAAGGCCTTCCAGTCCGTGAAGAAGTGATTCCGGTCCCTGAACGATATGCTCTCCCCACGGTATCGGACAATCCTGAGTTTGTCCCTGAACTGAGCAAAAGACGCTGACCGCCGCATTGCCTCCACATACTCAATAAAGGTAAGGCAGTCGACCCCCGCGAGGTTGATGACAAAGGCCTCGTCAGGATCGCCGGGGAGCGATAAGGTAGATTCCTCATATTTCGTCCCGAGTAAATGCCCTGAGAGGAACGCGATCCTCTCACCGGGATCTGCGATTGCAGAAGCCTCCTGCATCAGACCCGTCAGCGCCACCTCTGTCCATGCTCCCAGTTGATTCCTGCGCTTCATCGTGCCAGGCCTTATTGTACCACGAAGAACGGCAAGTTCCTGCATCGAATCCGCTCCTGTGCCCCTGGCTTCCTTTCATTTCTGTGATAACGTCCGGATCAGGTATAATAGTAGAAGGAAATCTTTATCAGAGTCTGACATTCAGCGGGAGCGCACGATAAGGGCTATTCCATGAAACTCACGGAACAGCAAACAGCAGGCAGCGAAAAGAAATCACGGGCCCAGCTCATCAGGGAGGTGGAGAACCTGCGCCGGCTCATCGCGGACATGGAGCAGGAGCACAGGAAGACCGATGAGCTTATCCTCCAGTCCGTGCACAACTGGCAGGAGACCTTCAACAACATCACCGACATGATCACCATCCATGACAAGGACTTCAACATTATCCATGCCAATAAGGCCGCCGAGAAAATACTGGGGCTTCCGTTCCTGCAGGGTGCGCGGGCAAAATGCTACGAGCACTACCACGGAGAGAGCTCGCCCCCTAAGGGCTGCCCGAGCTGCACGTGCCTGACAACGGGGAAGCCGGTGCAGTTCGAAAAGTTTGAGCCCCACCTGAACAAGTACCTTGAAATCAGGGCCATGCCCCAGTTTGACAGCAGCCAGCAGCTCATTGGCGTCATCCACATTGTACGGGATATTACCGAGCGCAAACAGATGGAAGAGGCGCTCAGGAAGGCCCACGATGAACTGGAGATTCGCGTCAGAAAGCGGACAGCGGAGCTGGTCGTTGCCAATGAGGGCCTATTAACCGAAGTGGCCGAGCGGAGAAAGGCCGAGTCAGCACTGCGTGAGAGCGAGAGCAAGTTCAAGAAACTTTCCCAGGAGTTCAGTGTCCTCCTCGATGCCATTCCCGACAACATCGTGCTCCTGTCTCCTGACCTTGAAGTACTCTGGGTCAACAAGGCCGCTGCCTCGGAGCTCGGGAAAAAGGCTACGGGAAGCAGCGGCCAGCTGTGCAGCACTGCGTGCTGCAATTTCGCCTCCAACAACAGGAACTGTCCGAAGCTGAAAAGCCTCATATCAGGCAGGGAAGAAAGCGCCCAGATATCCAGCCCCAAAGGCAGGTTTCTCGATGTCCGCGTCTTTCCCATAGCCGACGAGTCCGGCAGCATCAAGAGTTTTATTGAGATCGCCCGGGACATCACCATGAAGGTCAGGATGGAAGAAGAGACGCGGATCATTCAGGCGAAACTGATCCACGCCAACAAAATGACCTCGCTGGGCACCCTGGTCTCAGGCGTTGCACATGAGATCAACAACCCCAACACCTTTATCAAATCAAATGCCCAGCTCTTTTCCAAAATCTGGAAAGACGTGGCCCCCATCCTCGAAAAATATCACAGGGAGCACGGGGAATTTCTGCTGGGCGGCCTCCCCTACTCAGAAATCCGCGGCCTCGGGCCTGAAGTCATCAAGGGAATCGATGAGGGATCAAAGAGGATTCAGCTCATAGTGGACAACCTGAGGGACTTTGCCCGGCCGGAAAAGGCAAACCTCAACGGACGGGTGAACATCAATGAGCTCGTGAATGCCGCCCGGTCGATCCTGAGCAATCATATCAATAAGTACACCATCAATTTTCAGTTTATGGAGGGGAAGAACATACCGCTCATCAGGGGAAGCTCCCAGCAGATCGAACAGGTCATTATCAATCTGATCATGAACTCGCTCCAGGCCCTCAAACAGAAAAAAGACGCTGTTCGGGTATCGACTTCCTATAACAGCAAAGCAAAAACAGTAAGGATCAAAATAAAAGATGAGGGTATCGGGATGACACGGGACACGCTCGAGCGGATTACAGAACCCTTTTACACGACCAAGCTCGAGCAGGGAGGAACAGGACTGGGCCTGTCCATTTCCTACGCCATTATCAAGGACCATAACGGCTCGCTGGAATTTATGTCCCGGCACGGCAAAGGCACGACTGCAACTATATCGCTGCCTGCGGTCGACAGCGAATAGCTGTCAGCCCTAAGCTGATATCGTTTTTACGGGTCGCGAATCACATGAGCAATTCCACAACACCGGCCATACTGCTTGCAGATGACGAGAAGCATATCCTCTTCAGTTACAACCTGATCCTGAAGAGCGCAGGAATGGAGCACGTCCTGACGGTGAAGGACAGCCGGCAGGTGATGCCGCTCCTGGCAAAAAAGAATATAGCCGTTGTCGTCCTCGACCTGATCATGCCCCATGTTTCAGGCATGGAACTCCTGAATAAAATCAGGCTGGAATACCCCCACATCCCCGTTATCGTCATGACCGCCCTGAATGAACTGGAGAACGCCGTTGAATGCATGAAGGCCGGGGCATCGGACTATCTGGTGAAGCCTGTTGAAGAAAGCCGGTTTGTCTCCAGCGTGCAGAAGGCCCTGGACCTCAGGGACCTGCAGCTGGAGATCACGTCACTGAAGAAGCATCTTCTGACAGGGGAACTGGAGAATGAATCGGCCTTTGCATCGGTCATCACTCGAAGCAAGAAGATGCGGGCCATCTTCCAGTACTGCGAGTCCATTGCGCAGTCGCAGAAGCCCGTATTCATCACTGGCGAAACAGGGGTGGGCAAGGAGCTCATTGCCCGTGCCGTCCACCTTGCAAGCGGACTGAAGGGGGAGCACATTGCCGTGAACGTGGCCGGACTGGACGACACCATGTTTTCCGACACCCTCTTCGGCCA
>CP070788.1:1330595-1334036 GCA_020346765.1 Nitrospiraceae bacterium | reverse complement strand
GTTCACCCACGGCCCGCACCCGCCTGTTGCCCAGGTGGTCGATATCATCGACCTCTCCCTTCCCGGCCCGCAGGTCAAAGAGGTACCTCAGGATTTCGATGATGTCCTTGTCCGTCAGTACCCGGGTCTCCAGCGGCACATTAAGGTTGAGGCGCTTGTTCAGCTTTAGCCGTCCCACGACTGACAGATCGTACCGCTTGGGATCGAAAAAGAGCCCCTCAAAGAGGGACTTCGCATCCGATATTGAAGGCGGCTCCCCGGGCCTGAGCTTTTTGTAAATCTCAATCAGCGCCTCCTCGGTGCTGCTCACCTTGTCAAGGAGGAGGGTGTCCCTCAGCGAGGGCAGATAGCGGACGCCGTCTATGAAGAGCAGCTGCAGGGTCGGGATCTTGATGGACATGATTCTGTCCACCATTTCCCCGGTCAGCTTTTCATTGCTCTCCAGGATGATCTCACCCGTCTCAGGGTCGATGATGTCCGTCAGTGTGACCCTCTCGACCAGCTCTTCCTTGGACATGAGGATTTCCTCGATCCCCGCTGTCTCCATTTTCTTTACCGCAGACTTCGTTATCCTTCCGCCTTCCTTGACCAGCATTTCATCGGTCTTGGGATCAATGATATTTTTCAGGGCACGCAGCCCCACCAGGACATTGGTCACCTTCCGTGAGGCAGCCCCGTCCCTGATGGTTATCTCCTCAATGGGATAGTACATCTTGAGAATATCTTCCTCGTTGAATCCAAGGGCTTTCAGGATAATCGTGGCATGGAGTTTCTTTCTCCGGTCGATACGTACAAAAAGCGTGTCCTTGGTGTCAAATTCAAAGTCAAACCAGGAGCCTCTGGCAGGGATGATCCGGGCAGAAAAAATGATCTTGCCTCCCGACTGGGACTTCCCCTTGTCATGGCTGAACAGGATGCCCGGTGACCGGTGAAGCTGGCTGACCACGACCCTTTCAACTCCGTTGATCACGAAGGTCCCCGTGTCCGTCATCAGGGGAAGTTCCCCCAGATAGACCTCCTGCTCCCTGGACTCCTTCAGCCTCTTTTCCCCGGCTTCGCCCTTTTCCCACAGGTTCAGCTTTACCCTGACCTTGAGAGGGGCAGCATAGTTGATTCCCTTGTCCAGGCACTCCCGCACATCGTATTTGGGACTGGCAATGATGTACTCCATAAATTCGATCGAAGCCGTTTCATTGTAATCAACTATGGGGAATACGCTGTTAAAGGCACCCTGCAACCCGCTGTCTTCTCTCTTGTGAGAAGGCATGTGCTCCTGGAGGAAACGCTCAAAGGAACGCTTCTGAATTTCAATAAGATTGGGAATAGGAAGAATCTCGGGAATTTTCCCGAAGTTTTTTCTTGCCCTTGCACCTTCTGCCATAATTCTCCTTTTGCGAAGGATTCAAGGATTCGGGGGTTCGGGGATTCGAGTGACTCAGGCCGGCCTATGGTCCGTCCCTTGATCCCTTGACCCCTTGACTCCTTGACCCCTTGCTCTTTATTTATTTAAGTTCTACTGATGCTCCCTGTTCTTCGAGCTTTGCCTTGATCGTCTCTGCCTCTTCCTTGGTAACTCCTGTCTTGACCGGTTTGGGCGCAGTGTCGACCAGTTCTTTTGCTTCCTTGAGGCCGAGGCTGGTGAGTTCTCTCACGACCTTGATCACCTGGATCTTCTTGTCGCCCGCCGCCGAGAGTATTACGTCAAAACTCGTCTTTTCCTCTGCTGCCGCAGGCGCTGCCGCACCAGGAGCCCCGGCTGCTGCCACTGCCACGGGCGCCGCCGCAGTGACACCGTACCGCTCCTCAAAATCCTTGATGAACTCGGACATTTCCAGAATGGTCATTTTGTCGATAAATTCGAATACCTGATCTTTTGAAACTGACATTGCTCCTCCTTATTTTTCAGTAGTGGGTAGTTGGTAGTGAGTGGCAAGGGGGAAAGCCTCAATCCCTTACCAGCTGACGACGGTCTACTGACCACTTTCTTTTTTGTTTTTTAATGCTCCCAGCGCATACGCAAACTGGGTTACCGTTGAGTGCAGCAGTCCTGCGAGCTTGCCCAGCGGCGACTGCATGGCGCCGGCAAGCATTGACAGGAGCACCTCCCTCGGCGGAAGTTCCGAAATGGACCTGATCTGATCCGGAGAGCAGATACTGCCTTCAACAACGCCTCCCTTTATCTGCAGTTTTTCGTTGGACTTGCTGTACTCGAGGACCTTCTTCACCAGCAGTGCAGGGTCATCGTACCCCACAGCGATTCCTACGGGACCGGCAAAAACGTCCTTGACCCCCTCCACGGGAGTGCCTGCCGATGCCCGCTTCGCCAGCGTATTCTTGACGACCTTGTACTCGATAGCAGCGGACCTCAGGGAATTGCGCAGGGTTGTTATTTCCTCCACATTGAGTCCGCGGAAGTCCGTAAAGACAACACCCTTAGCTTTTCCAAATTTGTCCTGAAGCTCCGATATAATACGGGTTTTCTCTTCCTTATTCAGCTTATTCACCTCCTTTTTATATCAGAGACTCCAGTGCAGCGGGCTGTGTGCGGGGAATCGTGGAGGAACCCATCAGCAAACTCCGAAACACGCGTAACGCTCTCACTTCCTGTACCGTCTGTGCAGGCTGGTACAATTCGCTTTAAGCAGCCCCCCGCGGGGACTGCACCTGCAGTCTCTGACTTATTTGCCTGTTATGTTGTCAATACCGGGCCCCGGCCGCCGGGCCGGATACCGGCAGATACTCACCAGTCCTTTACGCCGACGCCAGCGTGGTAATATTCACGGGCACACCAACTCCCATGGTAGAGGAAATGGATATCTTCTTCAGATACTTCCCCTTGCTGGCTGAAGGCTTTGCCTTTTCTATCGCCCGGATGACCGTCCGTGCATTATCAATCAGCTTGTCGCTGTCAAAGGAGACCTTGCCGATGGAGACGTGAACAACGCCGGCCTTTTCTGTGCGGTAGTCAGCCTTGCCGGCGGTTATGTCCCTCACAGCCTTCGCTACCTCAAAGGTGACCGTGCCTGATTTCGGGTTCGGCATGAGACCCCGGGGGCCAAGCACCTTACCGAGCTTTCCCACAAGGCCCATAAGGTCAGGAGTGGCCACGACCTTGTCAAACTCCATCCATCCGCCCTGAATCTTTTCCACCATGTCCTCGGCGCCCACATAGTCAGCGCCGGCGTCCCTGGCCTCTGTCATTTTCTCACCCTTCGCAAACACGAGCACCCTGATTTTCTTGCCAAGGCCGTGGGGAAGCACCACGCTGCCCCGCACCATCTGGTCCGACTTCCGGGGGTCCACTCCCAGGTTGATGGCAAGATCAACGGTTTCATCGAATTTCACGTGGGCCAGCTGCTTGACCATATCAACAGCCTCCCTGATGTCGTAGGACTTTGTCCTGTCTATCTTTTCTTTGGCACTGCCATGTTTTTTGCTCAT
>CP070788.1:1315586-1330495 GCA_020346765.1 Nitrospiraceae bacterium | reverse complement strand
CAGGGGTGAGCCCCCACTTTTCCGGGACCTCGTAGCCCGCTACCCTCTCCTCCCTGATCTGCTCAAGATCAAGGTGATAGGGCGTGACATGCCGGGACCTCCGGGAATCATAGATAACCCGGACAAGGGGCTGAAGCAGGTTGTTCCTGCCGTGCGCAAGGACAATGCCAAGCAAACCGCTGTCGAGCCTCACCAGCGTACCGACAGGATATATGCCCACACAGCGGATGAACTGCTGTACGAGGCTGGTGTTGTATGAATCGCTCCACTCATAGAGTTTTTTCAAGACCTCCGTCGGTTCGAACCGCTGCTGATAGCAGCGCTGCGACGTCATTGCGTCATAGACGTCTACAATGGCCGCCGCCTGTCCGTAGAGGCTTATTTCGTCTCCCCGGAGCCCTCCCGGGTAGCCCATTCCGTTTATCCGCTCATGATGTTCTGCGGCAAGGGTCAGCGACAGGCTTGAAATGCCGTCCGCTTCACTGAGCATGAAGCGGGAGTACTCCACGTGTTTTTTCATAATATCATACTGGCTGTTCGTCAGCTTCGTCCTGCTGCTCAGAATATCCCGTGGCACCTTCATTTTTCCAATGTCATGGAGCAGTGCCCCCACTCCTGCCTCTCTCAGCTGGACGGGGGTAAAGCCCAGGTTCCTGCCAAATGATATCATGAGAACGCAGACGCTCATGGAGTGAAGGTAGGTATACTCATCGGTTTGCTTAATTCTTCCAAGGATGATAAGGGCATTCCGATTTCGGAAAATAGACTCGATCATGGTGTCCACAACCCTCTCGGCCTCTTCCGTCTTGATCGGAATCCCGAGCCGGACGTCTTCCATGATCATATGTACCGTCTTTTTCGCGTCTTTTTTTATTTGCCGCGCCTGCTCAAGCTCGACAAAAAGGGGGGTCTCTGTTTCCTGCTGGTCATTCAGATCGGCAATCCTGTCCAGTTCCGTCTGAATTTCCCTGCCTACTTCTTCAGCAGTGGGGGCATTATCAACGTCAAGGCCCTTTTCCGTGTCAATGTACACATGATGAATGCCATACTCCACGATCTTCTGTATGACCGATTCACTTTTGACATTGAACCTGCCGGTCACAAAAGGATGGGCCATCCACCCGCAATTCAGGTCGTGGATGTACATCCCCGGCTTCAGCTGGTCTATGCTGATTTTCTTAATCATTGCTTTTTATTTGTCGGACATCGGAAGGCCTTACTTGATAGGTGCTGAGACTCAAACCTGCTCCATAGGGGACCACGTTCCTAGTGTACTCATGGGCAATGCGCTCCAGAGGAGACGTGCCGGAGAAGACCGGGTGCTATCGAAACAGGGGGCCTGTCTTATGTCAGGAAGTTTGATAGCTCAGAATTTCTGCTATCTTTTTCTTGATGTCTTCAAAATTTGAGGACTTGACAATATAGTGGTCAGCAGCTACAGCCGAGAAATCAGACTTGTACACGCTGTAAGCCGAGCAGATGATAACAGGCAAATCATAGTCAATCTCACGGATTTTCCTTAATATGCTCAGCCCGTCCTCACCAGGCATCTTGATATCGAGGGTGACAAGGTCCGGTTTCTGGTCTTTAATCGCAGAAATGGCTGCCGCGCCGTTCTCAGCCTCAATAACGTCATACCCCTCATCGGTGAGTTCTTCCCTGAGGAGCATTCTGATATTCTGTTCGTCATCAACAACCAGGATCTTCTTTTTCACGCTATTCTCCTTCCTGCTGATGAGCGGACCAGCACTCAATCAGGTATGGCTTGAGCTTCTCGAATTCACGGCACTGCTCAGTAATAACCTCCTCCGCCTGCTGGGAATCAAGGTTCTGGGTCTTTCGTACAAAGGACGCGGTCATGGCGTAATAAACAGGGACAAGGGCCTCGATAATGTCACTCCGGGCCAGTCCGTCAGGAAGCCGTTCATATGCACATGCAAAGTCGTAAAGACTCTTGATCCACAGCTGAACAGGCAGCTCAAAACGGTCCGCTTCAAAGCTAACAACCTCCAGAAGTTTGTCGCAGGTTTCCTTCTCAAGCACCCTTTCCCAGACCTGCCTGCAGGCAGAGGCACTCTCCTGGAATTTCCGAATCATGTTGTGACTATCAACGAGCAGCGGTTTGGGGGCATATTCGGATTCAAAGCCGAAGATGGCCGTGGGGCGGCTGCCCCTGACCCTGAGCCAGGTATCACGGTAGAGAGACATGAGACTGAATATGGTCCCCACGACCTGTGTGAACATGGGGCTCAGGTCTTTTCCCGGGTCCTTGTCATCGTGGATCTTCGCCCCCAGAAAGGACTGGCATATTTTAAAGTTTTCACAAATGGCAACAGTGGTCATCCAGATATCGATGCCAAACCTCGCGATATCAGTCTCCCAGACATTCTTTGCCAGAAGGCTCTCCATGAGGGCCGGAGAAAAGCCGAAGTCGCCGCCGATGGGCTGCCGCACGCGCCGTCCGTACAGGGACCAGGTGAGAGGGTAGGCAATCATATTTGTGATGGTTCCGTCATACTTATGCCGGCTGTAGTAGGGAGCCACAAAACCGAAATCCTTGAGCAGCACAGGAGCAATCAGCAGTTCTATCCACTCGGGAGAGATGCTTCTCAGGTCAGAGTCAAGCATGCAGCCGGCCCTTACCGCGAGAATTCTCCCTGCCTCCAGCACCGCCTTTATGGCGGTACCCTTGCCTGACAGGCCCCGGTATTTGGTAACGAATATGTCTGTTCCCCGATCGGGCCGCGTGATGAAGGCGCTTTCAAAATACCGCCTGTCTCCAAGATGCTCCACTGCCCTGGAAGTCTCCTCGGCAGAGCCGCCCTCGGAAATCATTATAACGCCCTTATGCCCCGGGAAATACTTGGCCAGTCCCAGTTCAGCAGCACGGATAACCCGTCCGATGGTATCGCCATTGTTGTAACTGGGAATTCCGACAATGATATCAGCACTGCCTATCTGACGCAGCCGCTCCCGGGCTTCATCATCAAGGGACGGGGCAAAGGATCTGTCAGTATTCGCGCCACTGCTCATGCAGTCCCTCCACAGGGTGACAGGATTCACATGTTGTATGGTGACTCAACACGGGACCGGGATGTTTTCTCCCTCTTCTGCAACGATTCATCAATTTTCTTCCGAGATCGCTCCAGTGCTTCCGGCTCTCCCACACGTCTCCGAAGCCGGAGAAACTCTTCTACGATCTTATCCTTCGATTTATCCTTCATTTTCATAATACATCCTGTCAATTATCAGCCCTGATATTTCTGTTAAGTATATCAGGTTTTATTGCTGATTATCACAGGACGGTGTATCATTGACTCGTGAGGGAAAGGTGAGCCAGGGGAGGGGCCGTGCACTGCATCACTCACCTCCGGGGAGGACGATGACAAATTCAGTCCCCTCTCCTTCCCTGCTGTGCACCTCGATGCTTCCTCCGTGAGAAAGAATAATCTTCTGGACGAGGGCAAGGCCGAAACCGGTGCCTTTTTCCTTTGTTGAAAAAAAGGGAAGAAATATCTTCTGGTGCAATTCGGGGGGGATGCCGCAGCCGCTGTCCCTGACCCTTATTTCCGGCCTGTCATGGCGCTGCATCAGGTCAATCCGGAGGCTGCCCCCGTTAGGCATTGCCTCAAAGGCATTCTTGACCAGGTTGGCGAACGCCTGCCGGAGCAGCAAACGGTCAGCTTTTACAGAGAGGGTATTGATGCCCCGCAGGGAAACGGTACAGGCGGTGTCTTGTCCCTTCAGCGACGTGAGAGTTTCTTCAAGCAGATCATAGAGGTTCACAGTGATTCTGTTGAGTTCTGTGGGCCGCGCAAAGGCGAGGAGCTCTGAAATAATAGTGTCCATGGTCCCTATTTCGGCCTGGATTGCGCTGACCGTGGATGCACCTGATACGTTCATGTGCTTTTCCATCAGCCTGGCGTAGCCCGAGATCACAGACATGGAATTTCTCAGTTCATGAGCTATGCCTGCGGACATCTCTCCAAGCTGGCTCAACCGCTGCTTCAGTTCCAGCTGGCCCTGAAGCGCCTTTATGTCAGTGAGGTCGGTAAATACAAGTATCTGGCCCAGTATCCTGTTTTCGGCATTCTTCAGTTGGGACACGGTAATCCCAAGCCAGCTATGCCGGCCGCTTCCCGTCACATAGGGACATTCGCTCCTGACCAGGGCTTTCTGCGCTGCCACGTGTGACGCAAGGGACTCGCCCAGGACATCCCGGAGGTTCCTGTCCAGCCCTTTGGCTGCACTGATTTCCAGAATGCGTTCGGCTGCCTGGTTCACGGACCTGATTCGCATGTCATGATCGACGGTGATGACACCGCTGGGGACGCTTTGCAGTATGTTCTCATTGTAAGCCTCCATACGCATCGCCTTTTCCTCGGCGCATGATTTCAGCGTTTCCAGTTCGGCTTCCTTTTCCTTGAGTTTTGCTACGAGACCGTGAAAGGTGTCAACGATAAAACCAACCTGCGATCCACCAGCACTCCCGGAGGGCGGGGCAGATGAGGCCTCTGCTCTGGACCAGTGTCGTCTTGCCTTTGAAATAATGAATGCTACAACCATGGCAGCACCGGCGGCGGCCAGGTATGAGGTGCCTCCGCCGTCCAGGACCGGAACCGCCATGATCCCTGCCACTGCTCCCAGGACAATGAAAGCACCTGCTGCCAGGATTCTCTGAGGTGAATTTCTTTCCATGGCTGATGTCCCGATCATACAGGGGCAACGGCTGATACCTGTGGTGCTACCGGACCCCGTTACTGCTTCAGTTCCGTGCGAAGGCTGTTTCGGTGCAGGACTTTCCCGGCAACGTCCCGGCATTCTTCGCTCCAGGACTGTATCTCTGTGCAAAGTCTGCGGGCATCTTCCGGCTCGTCATTGTTATCATGTGCAGCATCGTGCCCGCTGTACTGCCGCAGCCCGGCACGGGACATCCGCATGCTTACCTATCGATTTTTCGCTGAAAAAACTTTAATATGCTTAATGGATGCTGTCAAATGACATGAATAACCAGACAGAAAGGAACGCCGGTGAAATCCGGCCGTTTCAAAGAGCCTGCTGTGATCAGTGCAGAAAATACCAGATCATAATATCCTGGCCCCAGAGCATGCTGATAAGTGCGCCTATAGCAAGATAGGGGCCAAAGGGAATCCGCGCCCCCCACTCCCTTCCCTTGAGCAGGATCATCGATACCCCGATGAGTGAACCCAAAAGGCTCGCCGCAAAGGTCGTCAGGAGAACGGCCTTCCATCCCATCACACCGCCAACCATGGCCATCATCTTGATATCCCCACCACCCATGGCGTCTTTTTTGAAAACCGCCTTTCCCAGAATAGCGGCAAGATAAAAGAACCCTCCTCCGGCCAGCACACCCAGGAGTGACGCCTGGAATCCCAGCAGTCCATACCGTGCAAAAGGGTCAGGCAGGACTGTTGATGCCAGGGCCAGCGCAAGGGGTATGCCAGGGAGCGTTATGCTGTCCGGGATAATCTGAAAGTCGACGTCGATAAAGAAAATGACCAGCAGGGCTGAAGCAAAGGCAAAATATGCCATGACTGCCAGGGGAGAAGCGTCATAAAACCGTTTCAGGACGATGAGGTACAGCAGGGCATTGAGCAGCTCTATAAGGGGATAGCGGAGTGAGAGTGCTGTCCCGCAGGAGCGGCACTTTCCCCGGAGAAGCAGATAGCTTATTACGGGGATGTTGTCGTAAAACCGGACGGGTCTTCCGCAGGACGTGCACCGGGAGGACGGCCTGACAATGGACTGGCCCCGGGGGACGCGATAAATGCATACATTGAGAAAAGAGCCGATGACCGCTCCGAACAGGAACACCGCGAAGAAAATCATTCTTCGCGCAGCTTCGTCATGTCCCTGGCCCGGGATTTATAGTCATCAATCTTCTCCTGCAGCTCCTTTAACTCACTGAGCGCCTGCTGAATGACAAAATCACCATAGACGTCCGCCTCAGCTTTGCCATGAAGCTCGGCGACCCGGACCCCGATATTCTTCCAGATATCGTCCCTCCTGCTTTCGAGCTTGCTTCTCTGGTACAGAAGTTTCGCCGCTGACGACTCTGCCTTGGTCCGTTCCGTCAGATAAGACGCGATCCATTTCACGCGTCCTATCCCTGCAGTGAGGTTCTTCTTCGTCTTGTCAAGCATTCCACCCTCCTCTCGCACTGTGATACGCTATCAGCTACAATCTGCAGGACGTCAATTAAAAAACGGGCGTCCACCGCTCACAGCTTTCTCTATCAACTCTTGATCAGTTCCAGCCTGCCTTTCCACCGCCGCTGGACTGCCTCTTTCAACAGTGGATAATCCCGCAGGTGAGGGTCCGTGCCGGTCAGGTCAAAGGCCTCCTTCCGCGCCAGTTCAAGAATTCCTGTATCTCTTATTATATCAGCAACCTTCAGGTCTGGCATGCCGGACTGACGGGTCCCGAAGAAATCACCGGGACCCCTTATGGCCAGATCCTCCTCAGCGATCCTGAATCCGTCGCTGGTCGACTCCATGGCCTTGAGCCTTCTCTTTGCCTCTTCGCTGAAAGGCGGGTAGGCCAGGAGCAAGCAGGAGGAATCATGGCCCCCCCTTCCGATACGCCCTCGCAGCTGGTGAAGCTGGGCAAGGCCGAACCTCTCAGCATGAACAATGAGCATGAGAGAGGCATTGGGGATGTCTATTCCCACTTCAATGACCGTCGTTGCCACGAGCATGTCGATGTCGCCGGACGTAAACAGTGCCATGACTGATTCCCGCTCCTGACGCTGCATCCTCCCGTGCACCAGCCCCACCCGCGTTCCCTGAAATATTTTTTTAAGGGCCTCTGCCCCGTCCACAGCTGACTTGAGATCCAGCTTTTCCGATCCTTCAATCAAGGGGTATACGATATAGACCTGCCTCCCCTTTGACAGCTCACCCCTGACCAGGGAGTATATGCGGTCCCTCTGTGAAGGGAAAAAAACCTTGGTAACCACAGGCCTTCGCCCAGCAGGCAGCTGGTCGATAACGGAAACATCGAGATCGCCGTAGAGCGTCATGGCCAGGGTCCTGGGAATCGGCGTTGCTGTCATGACAAGGATGTCAGGATTAAGGCCTTTCTGCCTGAGCAGGCCCCTCTGCACAACACCGAACCTGTGCTGTTCATCGATTACCGCGAGACCCAGGTTCCTGAACTGCAGGGGCTCCTGTATCAGTGCATGGGTCCCCACAACAATCCGGACCGTTCCTTCTGATATTTCGGCAAGGGGCTTTTCTTTCATTCCCGAAGTAAGGAGGGCCACGCTCACATCCAGCCCCCCGGCCATACGGCTTATATTTATGTAATGCTGTTCAGCGAGGAGTTCCGTCGGCGCCATCAGGCATGCCTGATATCCGTTTTCAACGGCCCTGAGCATCGCCGCAAGGGCCACCACTGTCTTGCCGCACCCCACATCTCCGTGGATAAGCCTGTTCATGGGCACCGGCCGCTCCATGTCAGCCCCTATTTCCCTGAGCACCCCCTTCTGTGCCTCTGTGAGATCAAAGGGAAGACCTTGGACAAACCGTTTAACGATATCATCCTTTCTCGTGAAGCTGATGCCCTGCTCGATCGATTCTCTTTTTTTCAGGAGGGCCAGCCCGAGTTCAAGGAAAAAGAACTCATCAAACACCAGTCTCCTGTGCGCGGGGCTCTGCCCCCTGTTCAGCATGCCTATGTCCGTATACTCCTCAGGGAAGTGTGCCTCCTGCACTGCCCTGACGAGGGGGATCAGATTGTTACGCCTGAGTATGTCTTTGGGCATGTACTCCTCAAGCAGGGAGGCGTGGGCAGCGGTAATGCTGAACATCAATGTCCTGATCTGCTTGGGCGACAGCCCTTCCGTGGCACTGTAAACCGGGACAATCCGCGCGGTATGAACAAGGGTATCGTCGGCCCCGCAGACCTCAAAGTCGGGGTTTTCCATTTCCAGTCCGCCCCCCCCGTAGGGATTGCCTTTTACCACACCGCTCAGGATGACCTGCTGGCCCTTTTCAAAGTATTTCTGCAGGTAGGGCTGATTAAACCACTTTGCCCTGAGCGTGCCCGAACCGTCGGTCACGGTGAGCTCGAATATTTTCATCTTCTTTCGTGGAGTTGTGATGGTTTCTGAAGAAACTACTTCACAGAGTGTGGTTTCGAGAGTGCCAAAGCCAAGGCTCCCTATCTTTCTGAGGTTCTTTCTGTCCTCATAGCGCCAGGGAAAGAAAAACAGCATGTCTTCGAGGGTTTCAATGCCAAGGCGCCTGAGGAGCCGGGCTCGCGCCGGGCCAACGCCCTTGATATACTGGACCGGGGTGTCTTTCCCTGTCCGGGGAAATGAGTGAGTCCTTTTATTTTCGGCAAGATCCTTATTCTTGCTGTTCATCCTCGGCAGCCTGGTCCGCAGGGGACCGGGTCTCTTCTGCTGTTCCCTCCTGGCCTTCACCCTGGAGCTCACCGAGCTGCATTTCAATCTCGCCTTTTCTCATCTTGTTGTACTCTGTCTCGCTGATAATATCAATGTCCCAGCCGGTAAGTTTCATGGCCAGTCTAACATTCTGACCCTTTTTACCGATAGCAATGGAAAGCTGCTGGTCATTCACCACAACGAGGGCAGACTTTTCTTCCTCGTTGATGCCGATGCTTTCCACGGTGGCCGGGCTCAGGGCCTTGGCGATAAGTACCCGGGGGTCGTCAGTCCAGGGGATGATATCAATCCGTTCCCCTCTCAGCTCCCTCACGATAGACTGCACACGCGTCCCCTTCATGCCCACACAGGCACCGACAGGATCGACCATGGAGTTCTTGGAATACACCGTGAGCTTGGTCCTGTCGCCGGCTTCCCGAACGATATCCTTGATAACAACAAGGCCTTCGTATATTTCAGGGATCTCCATCTTGAACAGTTCCGCCACAAAGTTGGGGTGGGTGCGCGAAAGCAGGATCACGGGCCCCCGGGGGGTTACCTTCACGTCTTCAATATACGTCCTGATCGTCTCCCCTCTCTTCAGGCTCTCCGTGGGGAGGGTAGACTTTATGGGAAGTGTCGCTTCCGCCCTGCCCAGGGCCACAAAATAGCTGCCCTTTTCCTTGCGGATCACGACGCCGCTCACTATCTGCCCGGCCTTGTCCTTGTATTCCTCGAATATGGCCTCCTTCTCGGCCTCACGGACCCGCTGGAAGAGGACCTGTTTTGCGGTCTGGGCAGCGATCCTGCCAAAATTCTCAATGGCGAGCGGAGAGTCAATATTCTCGTCCAGCTGCTTCGACGGGTCTATTTTCTGGGCGTCCTTGAGTGATATCTCGCTCGTGGGGTCCGCGACCTTTTTCACAATCTTCTTGAGAGCAGAAATGGCAATTTCCCCTGACTCATCGTCGATCGTGATTTTGACCTCAGGCTCGATACCGTATTTTTTTCTGACCGCCGAAAGAAGCGCCGATTCGAGGGTTCCGAGAATTGATTCCTTGGGTATTCCCCGTTCTTTACTCATCTGCTCAATAATATGGATCAGTTCACGATTCATTTCTCCTACACCTCCACTTCCAGTCTTGCCCTTGATATGCATGAATATGGTATGGCAACCCTTTTGTCCCCGGGCATGAGAAGCACAACGCCATCATCCTTAACCTCTGCGATTTTACCAATAAAAAATGACTGGTTATCTATCAATTCCTGAGTAACTACACGAGCCATGCTACCCCGGAATCTCTTAAAATCCCCCGGTCTTTTCAACGGCCGGTCCAGCCCCGGCGATGACACTTCCAGGACATACGAAAAAGGGATGGGGTCCTCCACATCGAGGATCGCTTCGACCTCCCTGCTCACCCGTTCGCAGTCATCAATGGTAACACCGCCTTCTTTTTCAATGAAAACCCGCAGCAACGCCTTTCCCTTCATCCTGCTCAGGACAAGATCATCGAGCTCCACGCCAAGTGCATTTACGACAGGCTCAATTATTTCCCTGACTGTCTCCCTGATCGTGTCTAAGCTCATTTCCCTTATAAAACAAAAGAGTGGGAAGGCCCACTCTTGATATACTGCGACAAAGCTCTGAAAACTATTATCAGAATACCATGTTTGCGGCAAAAAATACAAGGTCAGGAACAGGTGGGCCGGTTCTGACGCCGGGCATGCATGAAAACAGGGTATCCCGTTCTTCCCGAATTAATCAATGGGCAGCTGCACTGCCCGATCAGGATAGTGCACTGTCATTCAGACCCTGCAGTTCTCTTGCCCGCTCCGCATCATACCGTCCAGACGCCCGCCACAGGACTGCGGCAATGTGTGCAGCTGCCGTTTCTGATGGTATTTTCCACCATCTGAAAGCCATGGCGCCGTATCACCAGAGAGCCGCATGACGGACAGTGTGTGTCCTGCTTTTCACGGTCCGGGACATTGCCCGTATAAATATGTTTCAGCCCCTTCCCGCGTCCAATGTCATATGCCCGGTGAAGCGTTTCAACAGGGGTCGGCGGCTTGTCGGTAAGGAGATAGGTCGGGAAGAACCGGCTGATATGCCAGGGGATTGACGGGTCCACTGACCTGATGAATTCGGCAATCTCCGAGAGATCTTTGTCGGAATCATTCAGGTCAGGGATGATCAAGGTCGTTACTTCCACCCATACGCCGAGCTCTTTCATCCGCTTGATGGTATTTTTCACGGGGCCGAGCCTGGCCCCGCAGACTTCCTTATAGAACGCATCGCTCCCCTTCAAATCGATATTGTTCGCGTCAAGGTACGGAGCGATGCTCCTGACTGCCTCTTCACTGGTATAGCCATTGCTGACAAAGACATTCCGGAGGCCCCTCTCACGGGCGAGCTTTGCGCAGTCGTAGGCAAACTCAAAGAATATGGTCGGCTCCGTGTAGGTGTATGAAATGCTTTCGCACCCGCTTTTGGCTGCAGCGTTGACCACATCGTCGGGGGTCATATCGCTGCCGGGAATGGAGAACGACCCTTCCTTTGGATACTGGGAGATCTGATAGTTCTGGCAGTGCGTGCACCGGAAATTGCAGCCTACAGTCGCAATCGAGAACGATGACGAGCCGGGAAGGAAGTGATACAGTGGTTTCTTTTCAATGGGATCAATCTGGGATGATATCACCTTGCCGTAGACAAGGCTGTAGAGCGTTCCGTCCCTGTTTTCACGGACTGCGCACAAGCCCCGCTCCCTGTTCCCTATCAGGCAGTTATGGGCACACAAGCGGCATCTCACCCGCCTGTCATCCAGCTTTTCATAGAACATTGCTTCTTTCATAAGCCCATTATATCAGGATAAAGGGGATTGTAAATACGCGAGGGGAAGGATCCACTGTCTCTGCATGCAGAATGGCGGGGCATGACAGGTGTTTCCTTCAGTCGATGATGTGGGCCCCCGCCGCTTTCATCTTCCTGATGGCTGCCTCGCCTCTGACCGGAGATACAGGCCGCGTAGCTTTTTCCAGAACAAAGACGTCAAAGCATTCGATCCGTGCATGGATCACTGTCGCCAGGACGCACACATCAAGTGCAAGACCTCCGACCCACAATCTCTGTATGCCCTCCCGCCTGAGCTCCGAGGCAAGACCGGTTTCATCAAATGCAGAGTTCTGGTCCTTGTCCATGCGAACTCCCTTGGTTATCTTTACGGTGTCCGCAGGCAGATCGAGATCGGGATGGAGGGCTGCGCCAGCACTGTCTTCTATACAGTGAGGTGGCCATTGCCCGCCCTGCTCCCTGAAACTCACGTGCCGGAGCGGATGGATATCTCGTGATGCATACACGGGAACCCCCTTTTTCCGCGCAACATCAATCCATTGGTTCAGGACCGGGACAACACGGTCTCCCTCATCGATGGGGAGTGCTCCGCCCGGACAAAAGTCATTCTGCACATCGATGATAAGCAGGGCATCACCCTTTTTTAATGCTTCGGCGTTCTTATTCATGGAGAAGTCCCTCTCTCTGTATGAAATAGAAGGCTTCAAGGGGTCAAGGATTCAAGGAGTTAAGTGAATAAGACAGGTTTCCTGTCGGCTTTCGCACCTATAACCCGGGACCAAAGCAGGTATGGCGCATCTACGACCGTCGAAGCAAGGCCACGGCCGACCTCATCACAACGGAGGATGAAACGCCCCGTGATCAAGAGCCCCTGACCCTCCATCAACCTGTGGAAGAAGGTATCTCAAGAACACTGCATCACCATGAGATAAGCGAAATAGAACCCCTCCTTGTGGAGGTGCTCAGAGAGGGCCAGCCGGTATGTTCACTGCCGTCAATTGAGGACATCCGCGAAAGCCGCCGCACAGACGTTGCCCGGCTTGACCACGGAGTGAAACGCCTGATCAGCCCCCATGTATATCACGTATCCCTCTCTGAACGGTTGTGGAACCTGAAACGCGAACTGGTAGCGTCGGTCAGGAAATGAACGCGTCCTCCCCTGACTGCCCAGATAATGCATGGGGAAAGCCAGTTCGGCTGGCTACCAGACAGACAGGGAAGGCCGGTGAAGAATTACTATACGACACCGCTGAAAAAGAGCTGCTTGCAAGGGCGCACCACGATAGGCTCTGAAAAATAATAAAAATAGCCGGTAAGTAAAATGAAAGATGGTGTTTGTCAGTTATAGAAATTCTGAAGCGGGCTTCCCTGTCAGGCATAATAAGATATAAGATATTACTACTTCTAAACATTAATATGATTAACATGCCCGATTATACAAGGGTACAGCATGTTCACTCATTCTCGACGGACATCCTGTCCGTCTCCGAGGTATTTTTTGGACAAAACATCCTGTTTTGTCCTATGAAAAAATGAATCCGTTTACATGCTGTACTCTTCTACAATTGCTATTTCGTAAGGTTGACTGGGAAATTTCAATGCTGATAAACATTGAGCATCTATTTTACCTCTTCAGCAGCTTCTTCAGTTCCTTCAGACTTCTCGTGTTAATCACGTCATCCGCCTCCAACCAGCCCCGCCGAGCCTGCCCTATACCATAGCGCATAAAGTCCATACTGTTTATACTGTGGGCGTCCGTTGAGATGGCGACCTTCACTCCCATTCCCTTAGCCGTTTTACAGTAAATGTCAGTCAGGTCAAGACGGTCGGGGTGGGCATTGAGTTCAAGAAAGCAGCCCCTGTCCTTTGCCTCTTCCATGATCTTTTCCATGTCCACAGGATAGGGATCCCGCTCATTGATCAGCCTTCCGCTGGGGTGAGCGAAGATGTGAAAATATTTGTTATCCATAGCCCTGATGATGCGCCCGGTCTGCTTACGTTCGGGGAGATTGAACTTGTAATGAACAGAACAGACAACCACGTCCAGTTCTTTCAGAATATCGTCAGGCAAATCGAGCGATCCGTCTTCCAGGATATCCACCTCGATGCCCTTCAGAATCGTGAAGCCTTTCAGCGTGCTGTTTAATGCATCGATCTCTTTGATCTGGCGTGCGAGGGCCTTTTTGTCAATGCCGCCTGCGACGGTCACTCGCTGTGAATGCTCGGTGATTGCCAGATACTCATATCCGCGCTTCTGTGCAGCCTCTGCCATTTCCTGGAGACTGGAATGGCCGTCCGTCAGTTTAGTGTGGACGTGCAGGTCCCCCCTGATGTCATCGAGCGTGACAAGCCTGGGGAGCTTTTTCTTCTGTGCCGCCTCAATCTCGCCCCTGTCTTCCCTGAGTTCGGGCTCGATGTACGGCAGCCCCACCGTTTTATAGACGTCCGCTTCGGTCTTTCCGGCAACCCGCTCTCTGCCCCTGAACACGCCGTATTCGTTTATCTTCAGTCCCTTCTGCACACCCATTTTCCGGATTGCGATGTTATGGGCCTTTGAGCCGGTAAAATACTGCAGAGCCGCGCCGTAGCTTCCCTCCTCAACTACCCTGAGGTCCACCTGGAACCCGGATCGGAGGAGTATGGATGAACGCGTCTCTCCCCGTGATATGACCGTGCCGGTGTCTTCATAGTTCACGAAGTGGTCCATGATCCTTGTCCCCTTTTTTACCGATGCAAGGATGTCCAGGTCTCCCACCGTCTCCTTGCGGCGGCGATAGCTCCCGGCAGCCTCGAGGGCCCTGATCCCCTTTACTTCCTTCAAATGGGCAAGCAGAAGCTTCGCCGTCTCATCGGCTTCCGGCAGTTTGAGCCGTTTCTTCCCTTCCTGAACACGCTTCAGTGCCGTGAGGATTTCCAGTTCGGTCTTTTCCCCCAGCCCGGGCAATTCCCGGATCTTTTTATCACGGGCAGCTTTTTCAAGGCCCTGAAGGGTGCTGACCCCAAGCTTTTCATAAATAACCTTAACGCGCTTCGGCCCCAGCCCGTCAATGCGCATGAGACCGCTCAGATCGCCGGGCATGTCCTTCTTCAGCTCATCCAGCAGACCAAGCTTTCCTGATTCCACGATTTCCGTGATTTTTCCTGCCAGGTCCTTCCCGATGCCGGGAAGCTGTGCAAGGTCCTCGCCGTTTTTGATCATTTCGGAGACACCCTGCGTGAGGTCCGCCACCATGCGGGCGGCATTGCGGTAAGCCCTGATCCTGAACTGGTTCGCCCCCTGGATTTCCAGGAGGTCGGCTACCTCATTGAGCATCTCCGCTATCTCGGCATTATGTACGGGCATGAGATTCAAGCACTGGCACTGCTTCCCTCAACGAGCAGTGTTCAATTATCTTCATAATGTCGCTGTATTTTATGTTTTCAATTATACCACCATAGACTGAGAGGCGATTGTGAAGAGAAAGACTTTGAGCCTGCCCTGAGCGACGTCGAATGGCCAAAGGTCGTACAACGCGCTCCGCGGAGGAGAGGAGGTTACCTCTTTGTAAAAGCAACGAAAATCAAAATAAACGGGTATTATCTTGCTATTATGAGACTATTGCAGGTTGATAATATTACGGATAAGTCACCGAGTGCCTTACAGGCAAG
>CP070788.1:1308566-1315486 GCA_020346765.1 Nitrospiraceae bacterium | reverse complement strand
AGGCGAGCAATCAGGTCAACATCAGCGTTATCCCGGCTGCGCTCATTACGTACATGAAGTGCAACACCAAGGCCAGGATGCTGACGATCAACGGTGTGAACTTCATGGAGCAGTTCGCCGGAGCCGAGGACTACATCAACGTCAAGATCAACGGCACAGTCACTCCGGCCATATCGTGGAGTGATACGCAGATCGTCGTGCCGGTTCCTGAATGCAGGATGCAGCCGAACGCCGATGTGAACTCGTTGTTCAACTCGATCGACAGAGACTGCAGCAAAGGCTGCGTAGAGAAGAAGAGAAGAAGAAGATAGGAGTATTGAAGCCTGAGTAAGACGTGCGGGGGAGGAGAATCTGCCCTAAGGCAGATTCTCCTCTTTTGCGCTCTGGAGGGCATCCTTTTGGTGAGTTGAAGAAACAAATGCAGGGGAATTCATGAAACTGACGAGAAAAGAGTATGGCGTTACTGCACGGGCGGCCGGGTGTTTCGTGATGATACTGTTTCTGTGTCTTGCCGTTCTTGAGGAGGCAGGAGCGGCAACGAGAACGGTCATCGTGGGTTTTCATAAAAAGCCCGGCACCTACGAAAAGGACAGGATCCGCAGGGCCAGGGGACATATCCGGCGCACCTTTGGAACGATCCGGGCCATGGCAATCACCATTGATGAGAAAGAACTGGCGAACCTGCTGAAAGAAGGCAGCGTGGCCTATATAGAAGAGGACGCGATCATCCAGTCTGTTGATCCAGTCGTGAGCCAGGAATACACGGACTCATGGGGCGTGTATCATATCGGAGCCGAGACCGCCCATGCCAGCGGCAACAGGGGAGCGGGCGTGAAAATAGCGGTCATTGATACGGGGATTGATTACACCCACGACGACCTCAGGGACAGCTACCGCGGAGGGTATGATTTTGTTTTTAATGACAGTGACCCCTTTGATGACAGCCGCAACAGCCACGGCACCCATATAGCCGGCATTATTGCTGCGCAACAGAACGGGTTCGGGGTTGTTGGTGTGGCCCCGGAGGCGGATATTTACGCCCTGAAGGTCCTGGACGGTGCGGGCTTCGGCCTTCTGAGCTGGATCATCGCGGCCATTGAATGGTCCATAGATAACGGCATTGATATCATCAACATGAGCCTTCAGGGCATTGACTTCCAGTCCCTCCGGGATGCTTGTGACAGTGCAGCCGCATCAGGTGTCCTTGTTGTTGCGGCAGGGGGTAATTCCCATGGCGGAGCGGTGTCCTATCCTGCTGCCTATGATTCGGTCATGGCAGTTACCGGGACCGACCCCTTTGATATGAAGTCATCTTTTTCCCCTGTGGGAGAGGAAATCGAGCTGGCAGCGCCGGGGACGGACATATACTCTACCCAGGCGGGTTTCAGCTACGGAGGCCTCGGTGGAACATCGCAGGCTGCTGCGCACGTAACTGGTGCTGCTGCCCTGTTCTACAACGCTGCCATCGACGATGTGAACGGCGACCTCATTATTGACGGAACAGATGTTCGCGAGGCGCTTCAGGGTGCGGCCCTGGACCTGGGAGAGCCCGGCCGGGACAGTGTCTTCGGATACGGGCGCGTGGATGCTGCAGGGGCTGCACTCGAGGAGCCGGAGGCGCTGTATTTGGAACTGAAACGAAGGGCATCTCCGCCGTGGCACGATGCCGAGGCCGTAATACTCGGCGGAGGTGTCTATGACATCATAATTGAAAATTACGGCCTCAGGGGGGTAAGGCTTGCTGTTTACGATGACGGTGTTCGTGTAAAGAGGATGTCCCGGAATGTTCGCTTCTTTCATAAGAAAGGCCGATTCATGCATGATCAGGAGATGACAAAGATAGTGACCATTGACGCCCGGGACAGTGAGTATGACCTGTACCTGATCCCCTACGGCAGGCCGGGGACCTCTGCCGATGTCACTATTACAGAGAAGTAGCACCTGCGCCGGTTTCTTGAACCGACCGGATGATAATGTGATGCATGACACCCTTTGCCTGCGAAGGCTGTCCGTGTATCAGTGGTATCATGAAAAAAAGGAGGGGTTTCAACTTAACGGGCCATGAATATTGAAAGATCAATGCTTGAGATTATGGCCATCATCACCGCCGTTGTTATTTCCACGGTAATGCAGCCCCCCCGTTGCTTTGGAAAGACCGCACAGGAGCAGGCCCTGCAGGAGCGAGAGGTCATTGCCAGGGTAAATGGACACCCCCTCTATCAGGACCAGGTGAGACCGCTCGTGGAAAAGGAAATGGAGGCGTTCAGGAAATACGGGGCGCGCAGCATCAATCCGGCCACGTTGGACCGCCTGAGAAAGAAGGCGCTGGATACAGTTATTGAAAATGAGCTGCTGCGACAGGAAAGCGAAAAAGTGACTGTGCCTGATATTGACGTGAAGGTTGAAGGGGCATTTGCTGAACTGAAAAAAAAGCATCCCTCGGAGGACGTGTTCAGGGAGCGACTGAAGACGGCAGGCATGACAGAAAATGCAGTACGCGAATCTCTCAGAGTGAGCGTCCGTCTCGAGGAGTATATGAAAATCCAGGGAATAAGAAATCCTGATATTTCCGAGAAAGAGATCAGGGAATTTTACGAAAGCAGCCCCAGGACGTTCGTCAGAGAGGAAATGGTAAAGGTGAGACACATCCTTATAAAGGCTGATGCCGGCTCCGGCGAAGCCGGAAAAGAGGCGGCACGGACAGGTACAGAAGCGATACGGGATGAAATCATGAAAGGAAAGGACTTTTCCGAAGCCGCGAAAGAGCATTCCCGGGATGCCTATGCCGTCAGGGGAGGCGACCTGGGGTACATAAAGAGGGGATTTATGCCTGAGGAGTTTGATGCTGCTGCCTTTGCTTTGGGAATTGGCGAGGTAAGCAATGTAATTGAAACGGAGCACGGGTTCCATATCATCAGGGTGGAAGACAGGAGACCGGGCGGGCGGGTACCCTATGAGGAGGTACGGGATTTCATAGAGAAGTATCTGCGGGAGAGGGCTTCGAAGAAGAAATTTGCCGGCCACGTTGATGAACTGAAGAAGAGAGCAGTGATTGAAATTCCTGAAACGGAAGGAAAAGGAAACGGAGGCATCCCCTGAGCGGGGCAGGCCTTAATTGCTTGACACTACTCTGAGATGGACATCTGTCGACCTGCGAAGACTGTACCCAGGACGCCTGCCTCTTGTTTTATAGGCAGAGGGCGATATTCCCGTATGTTTTTTGAAGTGCTTGTTGAAGTTGCTCAGGTCGTTAAATCCGACCTCCCAGGCCACATCTGATATATTGAGGTCATCCCGCAGGAGCAGTTCCTTCGCCTTCGTGACTCTCAGGAATGCAACGTATTTCAGGGGACTCATTCCCATGTGCTTTTTGAACACCTTGCAGAAGTGATACTTGCTCGTGAAAGCAACCTTCGCGAGGCTGTCCAGGGATATCTGGGAGTTGAGGTTTCCCTCGATATAGGCAATGACATTGGCGATGCTGGCAGGCAGTAGATTGCCATGGGAGGACTGAGAAGCGGTGTTACGGGGAGCGCTGTCCATGATGCACAGGCGTCTTTTTTCCCTGGACGTTTTCGTTATCGAGAGCAGCCGCTCTATCCCTTTTCTCAGTTCATCGATGTTAATGGGTTTCCTCATATAGTCCCGTGCACCGCAGCGGAATGCCTCAATGGCGATGTCCTCGGAAGCGCGCTCCGTAATAAATATGACAGGAATGCAGGTGTACAACGTCTTGATATTTTTCAGCACAGAAATGCCGCGGCATGCATCGGATGAACAGTCCAGAAGTATAAGAGAGGGTTTCTTCTTTTCAATGAACTCAAGAGACTTGTTAAGGGGACTGGTATGGACCTTGCTGCCGTTCAGGTTAATGGATCGATAGAAATTCTGCTGATTAATCTCCGAGGTAAGAATGACTATGCAATTATCTGACATAATGCCCTGCTCCGTTGTCTGGTAACCTAGAGTGCATGGGTAAAAGACCTTGGAAAATCTGTCTTATTATAATGCAAGATGCGTGCCTGAATAAAAAGGCCCAAAGACAAACAGGGAAGGTCCCTGCAACCTTCATAAATAATGGTGAAATGTCTGGAGATCCTTCCAAATGGGATTTAGCGATACTACGCGCACGCTCCATCACTGTGTGAAATAACACATCCTTCTCACACCATTTAAAACCCAAATAAGCAAACTAATACCAAGAGTGCAGCTGAACACCATTCCATGTGCGGAGGCAGGAAAGAATGCCCCGGCCGGTTCTTGCAGTCTGAGAGAAATTTTATTTGGGCTTTTTATATTCTCTTATTATTTATTGAAAATATAAAGTTAATAATAATAATAATATTATTATGAGCGCTCCTGTGGATTAAATATTTATATTGTGTAATGCCAGACTGACAGATAAATGCCATTTTGACAACTGCAGTGTGCGCATTTCTGTTGCAGAAACCGTAGGTGCTGTCCCATGTGATCATGCAGGGACAGCAGTTTTTTCAATGCCCATGTCTGACCCGAAACTGCTGCTTCACTCGAAGCAATGTATGCCTGTTGCCTGTGAATAATGATGATCCCATGATCTTCAGACCCTTTCATTCTGTTCTGTGAAGACCCGTGAACGGGCTCTCTTACTGAGGAATTTGCCACCTTGTCTCTGCCCATAGATCGGTGAGCAGGAATTGTGACAGCGCACAGGGTTGATACAATTGTAATGTGTCATGACACAAGATGTTTCCGCACTTTCCAGATAATCGATATTTCTCCTGGATTATGAAAAGCTTATTTTTAAGCATTAATTTACATATGTAAAATAATTTGTCTCTTTTGGCATATCATTTGCGTTAGATTGATATAAGAAACAGAGATACTGATTCTGTGTACAGAGAAAAAAGATGCCTCTGTCCTCTGTGTACAGGATGTTCAATTTCAGACATCTGAGATGGCAGCGGCAGACAAAAGCTTATTCCTTAATTCAGTTTTGAATTCTTAATTTTAAGGAGGCCGATGATGAAAAAAATTCTGGTTATCACAGGTTTGGTGCTTGTGACGGCATTCATGGCACTGGATACGCATGCACAGACCATAAACTTTGACTGGGGCTTTAACGTTGACGGGACGAGCTGGTGTTTTGAAGGTATAGACTGCGACAACGATATTGTCGGATTCAATATGAACATGGCCGGCATTTCCTCATTGCCCTCATTCATAGATGTATCTGCCATTGATCTCATAGATGAGGACTTCTTGACGACTCCCACCCACACAGGGCTCGGAAACGCGCGCGTGACTGTCGAGGGCGCAGGCTCCCATTTTGTGGTCGGTTACTTTGACATAGACATTGGCAGTAACGGCTTTGATGAAACAGGCTCAGCCATGGGTACCCCTGCGGCCGGACAGACATGGGAGGTTGATGAACCCGGTGACGGCAACTCAGGCGATGGCACAGCAGGAAAAGCCTATGTTGGAGATCTCCTTCAGTTCAATCTGGTTGAGAACACACTGGACAACATGGTGTTCTATGACGCCCTTGACGACCAGTTTCTTGCGGGCAGAGGGGACACGGCCCTGGCCATGGCATGGAATTTCACGCTCAACGCAGGAGAAAAGGTCTTTATTGATTTTACGCTGAGCACGGGTACCGTGCCTTCAGGATTTCACCTTGCCCAGACCCAGCTAGCGGACAGCACAACGCTGTACCTTTCAAGCGCCAAGACCGTTGTTCCGGAGCCGATCAGCTCAGTCCTCTTCATCGCGGGTGGAGCGGTCTTTGGCGGCAGACGTTTTTTGAGAAGGAAAAAAGCATAAGAAGGTGATCAGGAGAGCTCATTTGAAAAGGGGGGACTGACGGGGTCAGCCCCCCCTTTCTGGTTCATCCCGAAAAGAAGCCTTTATGATAAACCCGCATTTCCTCACGATTCATTTTCCGGGCCATTAAACTATCGAAACTGCCTGTATCACAATTTCTGACAAGAAAAAGACAATTGAAACGAAGTAAACAGACCGTGCGATTTTTTACAGTAGATAAAGGGCGGTACAATCGCAGTGCGCTTTTTTTTGAGTTCCATTTCCCCTTTGAAGATCAGCAGATAATAATAGGTGTAACGCCACAAGGAACAGTCAATGCCCCTGCAGGGGCAAAACAAGACATACAACGAATAAGGAAATAAACCATATAGTCCTGCTGCATCCGGCGGGAACACAGGGGGATGTCATGAAGATGTATATGAAGTATGCTGCACTGGGGCTTATTATTCTTCTGACTGCGGTAAATGTTTCTGCTCAGTCCTATAACCTCGACTGGGGCTTTAATATTGACGGAACGTCCTACTGCTATGACGGCCTTGACTGCACCTTTGATTTTGTCGGTTACAGCGGTGGCCTGACCTCCCGCGATCAACTTCCTCCCGTCATTGACACATCAGGCATTGAACTGATCGATTTCCAGAACTCTTTCGCTTCCGGTCTTGGAACAGCCACGGTAACCATCGACGGAGCAGGTCTGCATTTCGTTATTTTTTATGTTGACCAGGACCTGGGACCGCTTTACACAGATTCCACTGATGAAAATGGGGGGCCCTTCGGCATCCTGCCTGTCGGAGAGATGTGGGAAGTGGATGAACCCGGCGACGGAGCCTCAGGTGATGGCACGCTGGGCCTTACCTATTTTGGTGACCTGATTCAGTTTAATTTCGTTATCGACGGTATTCTTGACAATACAATATTTTTTGATGCCCTGGACAATCAGTTCCTCGGGCACAATGGCGATACCGCCATGGCATTGGGGTGGAATTTTGAGCTTTCTGCAGGCGATACCGCAACGATTTCTTTTACCGTCAGCGACAGTGTCGTACCAACGGGTTTTTATCTCATGCAGACTGACACGAGCGGCATAAACAAGGTCTACCTTTCAAGCGATCTGAACA
>CP070788.1:1284557-1308466 GCA_020346765.1 Nitrospiraceae bacterium | reverse complement strand
GCAGATTATATCATAACTCCGCCGGCCCGTTTCACTGCAGTGACGGCGCATACACAGCGGCTTGCAGTTTGTCCGGCAGAGTCTGCTATAATTTACTGTCGAAAGACAGACATAAAGGAGGATGCATGAAACTTGCCTGCTATGGCGCTCTGTTTGCCCTTGCGCTGATCTGTGCTGCCGCGGCATATTCTGAAGTGAGAAGCAAAAAATTTACGGAAGAGGAGTTAAAGACGATGGCTGAAACTACGGCTGTAATCGAGACCAGTGTGGGGAACATGGAGATCAGATTTTTTCCTGACACCGCGCCCAATCATGTCAGTAATTTTATCGACCTGGCAAAAAAGGGGTTTTATGACGGGACCACATTTCACCGGGTCATCCCCGGGTTCATGATCCAGGGCGGGGACCCCAATTCAAAGGACCACGATAAATCAAAACACGGCATAGGGGGTCCGGACTACAAGCTGAAGGCTGAGTTTAATGACAGGCCACACAAGCGGGGGATTATTTCCATGGCACGTTCCGGCCATCCGGACAGCGCCGGGTCCCAGTTTTTCATCTGCGTTGCTGATTCACCCTGGCTGGACCGGCAGTATACTGTTTTTGGAGAAGTAGTATCGGGTATGGATGTGGTTGACAGGATCGTCAGCCAGCCCCGGGACGCGCGGGACAATCCCAATGAGCGCATTGAGATGAAGGTCAGGGTAAAGGAGAAGCAGGTCCCAGGCACGTCCCAATAAGAGGGACAGAATGAACGGGGGCGCGAGGGATCGCCCCCTTTTTTAAGCCTTTCCGGGGTGGAGCAAAATGGGCTGGTCAGGGTGCCTTCACCGGAGCCGGTAAACCATAAAGCTTTACGGTTAGGGTGGGTGCTTCGGCAGGGGCTTCAGGCTTCCTCTCCCTGATGTAGGCTTGCTCAACGGCCCCTGTCACCTGCTCCCTGACTGATTTACTTGATTCTCTGGTTTGCCGGTCCGGTGAACGGCGATCTCCCTTTACTCTACCCTAGTCAGAGCCTATTGTCAAATTGTTTTATAATTAAGCTTTAATTATATAAATATAATTAACAGTACTGTGTTCTCTATTATGATTTCCAGCAGATGAACCGCACTTATTCCATTAATCCGGTACACCCACCGCCATCCCTTCATAACACCTCAGCTCCTTAAGTCTCTTTAACAGCAGCTCCCCGGGGATCAGGCGAATCATCGGGAACACGCTCAAGGTGAATAGCGGACAGTGGCGTCTATCGTTTCTGCAGCACCTTTTTCCAGACGAGGGCTATCAGGGCTGTCAGGAGGAAAAACAGGAGGAGGGCTGCCGGACGCTGCATTCCCGCAGAGCCCGAATTCTGCATCAGGGCGGGAAGGGAACAGAGAACGGAAAGGGCGTACCAGACGGCGGTGACAAAGAAGTGCAGCCTGATGCTGCTTCGCTGCGATGAGGGAGCTGCGGGCCGGGCCTGTTCCCGGGATATGCCCAGGGCCCTCAGAGACGTTGTCAGTGCGGTCAGGCCGCTTATCACCGCGGCGATCAGTGCAATATCTTCCAGCATAGGTGTGAATACCGCAAACCCCTTTTCCCGATGCCGGCATTACCTGCTACAGGAACCTGCCGGGAGGACAGGAAAAGTGTTAAAGGTCGTTATTCATTTCAACGATAAAGACAGGTGAAATTCATGTACTCGATGTACAGACTTAGTTTACAGATTCATAATAATTAGTTAAACCAATAAAAGGAATCCCTATGAATGTTGAATTTATCAACCCTTTTCTTGAAGCGCTGCTGAACGTGCTGAGAACCATGGCCGCAATGGACGCGCAGCCGGGAAGTCCGGAGATCAAGAAGACCAACATCAGCAGCGGCGACGTGACGGGGCTTATCGGAATGACCAGTGATCTGACCAAGGGAACGCTTGCAATTTCCTTTACCGAAGCGGCTATTCTGGAAATTATGCAGCGCATGCTGGGTGAAGCAGTGGAACGTATTGATGAAACGGTAACGGACATGGTGGGGGAAATAACGAACATGGTAACAGGAGGGGCAAAGAAGATCCTCAGTGAAAAGGGATACCACTTTGACATGGCCATCCCCTCGGTCGTCGCGGGAAAGGGGCACGTGATCCGTCACAAATCCAAGTCGCCCATTATTAACGTACCCTTCACAACAGAGAAGGGGGATTTTTTTATCGAGGTCTGTTTTGACGATTAAGGGCAGCCCTGCGTTTCCCTAACCGGTCAGGTCGTCTGTCCTTTGAGATCCTGCGACCGAAGGTAAAGGGCATATGACATGGCTCATAGCGTTTATCCCTCCGCTGTATAATTCTGATATAGTGTGAACAGGAGAAAGCCAGTCTGGCGCTTATGAAAATACCCGTTGTGAAAGAGTGGGGCTCCTGGGCAGTATTCGTATCCTCCTGGGCAGCAGCGCTTGCAGCTGCGCAGCGCACTGCAGTGCCCGGCACAGAGGGCGGTTCCTCCGTTATTACGGTTATGACCATCCTCGGCCTCGCCCTCCTCATCAACGCAAAGAATCCCCTGGCATCACTTCTGAGGGCACGAGGCAGGGGGAAAGAGCCGCTATGGTGGTCTTTTTTCTTCAGTATGACGGGGTTGGTACTGCTTATGCCCTTTCTGATCCAGGGGATAAAGGAATTCGCCCTCTTTTCCCTGCTTGTCCTGAGCTACGGGATACTGCTCCATCGCGGAAAGGAGCACAGCCTTGCTGCTGAACTCAACGGGTTTGCTCTGCTCACGCTTGCGGCGCCTGTTGTGTTCTTTACCGCAGTTGGTGAGCTGTCGCTCAGGCTCTATGCCGCTGTCTTTCTGTTCTTCGCCGCCGGAGTATTCAAGGTGCGGGTCAGGACGAGGAAGACCCTTCAGTACCGTTGGGCCATGGCTGTCTACTGCGTCCTGGCAGCAGGTGCCTACGCAGTGATGGATATCCCCCTTATCCTCCTGATTCCGCTTGCGGAGAATATCCTGTCTGCTGCCGTGATGAGGGAGGAAAGGCTCAGGGCCACGGGCTATACCGAACTGGTAAAGGGTATTGCCTTCATCGTTCTCATGGGCATGTTCTGGAAATATTGAAAATGCAGGAATGAAATCTCAGGGGTTGCCCGGACACAACAAGCCCCGACCCTTTCCCGTCTGGCAGATTTACAGCAGTTCATGAAGTTGGCAGCGGTTAAAAATCCCTTGTGCTCCGATATTCTCTCAGATCCCAACAGGGGATTATGAGCAAAGTAAACCACCTGGAAGAACGTCCTTTTTTTCATGCCTGCCTGTCCTTTTCATTTGGTAGTAAAAAAGATTCTCCTGACAAACAGGTTTCACATAACCATATACCCAGAGCGTTGCACTATGCACGGTACACTTCTTTTACGTTACCCTCGAATTCTGGCCTGCTCATGAGGCGGTAAGCCCGATGATAAAAACTGATCCGGAGACTGCCAGCGCATTTTTATATTTTTCAGATAAAGTTTTAAAGAATTAAGCCGAAAATAAATAAGGTATTTTCTTAGATAACGTTATCCTTTTGAGGATATGGAACAGAAATCACCTTATCGAATCGGGCCCCGCACTGAGAAGAGCTCTGGCAGGGGCCGTCTCACGAGGGTCATGCCGGCAATTTCTCGTGATCTATTGCCCATACTGGTCTCGCTGGTATTAGTCCTTTTCGTCCTGATGCCACTCTTTTCTCATTCTGGTGAAGTAATGCATACGATACAGACAGCGAGCTTTACCAATGAGGCACCTGCACGCAGGCATTATGAATCTGTTAAACAGAAATTGCGAGGGAACGAGCGTGATCATCTGAGAATAGAAAAGGTCGGCAGATACTACGCGGTACGGGTGGGCAGATTTGAAAACCTGTCAAATGCACAGGCATTTTATCGAAAAATTGAGCCGGAACTGCCGTCAGCGATAATCATGAAGGCCCAGAGCAATAAAGAACAGATTGCAGGGTTGTCTTCAGATGCAGATTCTGCAATTTCTGGCTATCCCGGGACCCTTCATAGGGCAAGAGAGATGGTGAGGGAGGGTCACAACAGGGAGGCACTTGCACTTCTGTTGCCGTATACAAAAGATGCTGCTCAGTATCCCGAGGCAGTTTCGGACTATATTGTCACCGCAATCTGGAGTGGGAAAGAAGAGGAGGCACTGGAAATGTACGGGAATCTGCCAGACTCATTCCCGAAACGTGCCTACCTGATGCGGAACGTTGCAAAGGTCTATTACGACAGGGCAGATTTTCAAAAGTCCCTTACGCTGTATCAGGCAGCGATCGGCAATGCACCTGACGATGAAGAAGCTCAAAAGGGTGTCGTGTACAGCCTGACCGCACTGGGCGAGTACGAAAGGGCTGTGACGAGCGCCAATGACTTTTTGAGCCGCTCCCCTCACTCGTTTGAGCTGGCCCTGGCCAGGGCTGATCTCTTCATCAGGGTGAACAGATATGCAGATGCGCTCAGGGCATATTGGTCCCTGGCACAGGGAGATGAGTCTGACACGGAGTCAGTATTCCAACACCGCGATGCCATGTTTTCATCCATCCCTTCAGAGAAACGCAGAGACGTTGTCAGTGATTTGCAAAGGGCTGCTCAGGCCGAAAGAGAGCTCATGAGCGACTACGTGGCCGTACTCATTTTGTACAGGGATTTCGATCTAGCTGTCAGAGAAATTGAAGTGGCGGGTCTCGATAGCAGTGAGTATTCCCCGGACATGCAGCTGCGGATTGCCTGGGCCTATTTTCAGACGGATGAGAGGGAAAAGGCACGGAACATCTATCGTGAGATCCTGGACAATGACTCTCACAATGATATGGCCAGGATTGGTCTTTCCTACTGCCTTGCAAAAGACGGAAAGGGCGAAGAGGCCCTCAGAATCCTTGATGTCGCAGCCCGGAACAGCCAATACAGCCAGGAGGTCATGTTTGCTCGTGCCTATGCGTTTGAACAAACGGGAAGATTCTGGTCGGCCGTTGAAGAATACGACCGCATACTGGAGATAAATCCTGAAAGCACTGCAGCCAAAAGGCTGAGACTTGTGGCCATGTCTGATATGGGGGCGAGCACTCATGCCGATACGATGGCGGAAACGGAATTGCCCGGTGATGGAAGGCTCCGTGAAACCTTTCATGGCGACATGGCTGCTGACCGTATTGCCTGGAAGGAATTTTCCGCTGCTCTCGACATGCTGCGGGGACCGGTGGAGGATAAAAAAAATCTCAGGGCCAGATATGACTATATCCTCGCCCTCGTAGAAAACTATGATATGCAGGAAGCGGTGGATGAATATGAACGTTTCATTAATGAAGACATACATCCGCCCGACTGGGTTCTGGAAAATGTGGCATCTGCATACCTGTACCTGGAGCAGCCAGACAGGGCCCTTGAGATATATGAGGATGTACTCAGCAGGAACCCCGCCTCATATAACAGCCGCACGGGCATGTTCTATGTTCTTCAGGAATTGAGGAAGTGGGAGGATGCACGGGTGTTTCTGGACGATGTTGACAGTGATGAGCCGGCATTCTTCCAGCAGGGCAGAAAGAGGGTCCCCAACTGGAAAAAAATGGATCTGGCCCTTGACCGGGGCTGGTCTCTTGCCTATGAAGACAGGTTAGGGGAGGCAGAGGAGTACTTCCGGGACCTTCATGAAAAGGCTCCGGCACATACCGGCATACGGACAGGCCTTGCCCAGACGTATCTGTGGCGCGGATGGCCGCGCAGGGCCCTCGAGGAGTTCAAGATAGTTGAGAATCTTGACCCCAAAGACAAGAGCGGAAAAACAGGGAAGATCCAGGCCCTCAATGAACTTGCTTTCAAGGAAGATGCAAGAGAAGAAGCTGCTGCCCTGCTTGTGCTCCATCAAAAGGACAAGCATGTGCAGTCAGCGGCACGTGAGCTTGAGCTTGAGGACATGCGGAGGCTGGAGGCGGACTTTCTGATCGGCGGCGATGATGACGGGTTCGAAGAGGTTATGGGAAGGGTTCAGTTTACGCAGCCTGTTTCATTGTATACGGGGCTGTACGGATTTGTTTTATGGAGTGAATCGTCAGACGATGATAATCAAAGTAAATTCCGCAGAGCCGGTGCAGGAGCTGAACACATTGTAAACAGCGACCTCAGATTGAGGCAGCACTTTTCCATTAACTACGATGATGCACAGGACTTCGGGTCGTACAGTGAGATCTCTTATGCCCCGGACGACTACTGGGAAATAGCCATGTCCTATGACTCCTTCACGACTGACATTCCTCTTCGCGCCAGGGTCTTTGGCATAGAGGCGGATAAACTCAACCTCAACGTGGCGTACGTGGAAAGTGAATGGCGCACCTACCATCTTTCCCTTGTACGGCAGCGGTATTCAGATGCCAATGAACGGTATCAGGGGATGCTCGGGTATGAACAGAACCTCTGGGTGCGGAATAACTGGAGAGAGAGAATTTTCATTGATTTTTATACGTCCCGGAACTCACGGGATGATGCCCCCTATTTTAACCCTGATCATGACTACAGCGCCTCTGTGACGCATATGACAGAACACACGGTCAGACGCATTTACCGAACGGCATTTGTATACAGGATTTATCTCTCAGCCGGGGGATATAAGCAGTCAGGGTATTCCTTGGGGCCCACCGCCTCCCTCCGGTATGAGCATGATATCGAGCTGTCCGATACTCATGCACTTCTGTACGGCGCAATGGTTGGCAGCCACCCCTATGACGGTGAATCGGTTACCAGTTACGGTTTTTATCTCACATGGAGGCTGCTGTTCTGATGATAAAGAATCTGGGGATGACAATACTGTTCATGTACCTTCTTCTCTGCATTCCCGGCATGGCCGCTGCAGGCCCGATGAATCGGGGAGAATTCCTTGTCCTGTGCTATCATGCCATCCCGCTGAAAGCTGCTCCCGGTGACAATTACAGCATTTCCCGGCAACGCTTTGTTGAGCACATGGAATACCTGAGAACCCATGGGTACAATCCCGTTTCATTCAGGGACATCCTGGAGGCCCGGGAAGGGGGAAGGGCCCTTCCGGAAAAGCCGGTGCTCCTTACGTTTGATGATGCATATGTTTCTTATTATGAATTTGTTGTGCCCGTTCTCGAAGAGTTGGGATACCCCTCTGTTCTTGCCGTTGTGGGCAACTTCATAGAATATCCCCCGAAAGAACTCCCTGAGCCCCTTATGACATGGGAGCAGATCCGGGAGGTAAGTTCAAACAAGCTCGTAACGGTTGCCTCCCATTCATATAACCTGCACAGGGCCGTTCAGTATACGCCGCAGGGCAATGTGGCGCCGTCAAGCGGCGTTCTTGCCTTTCATCCCGATACAAATTCATACGAGACAGAAGCTGAATACCGGGCCCGCCTTGATGCCGATTTCAGGGAGCAGAAGAATATTTTCAAGAGTAAACTCGGCTATATTCCCACCGTTTTTGTCTGGCCGTACGGTGAGTACAACAGAGTCAGCCTTGATATAGCTGAAGAAAACGGGTTCTCTTATACAGTTACACTGGACCGCGGGCCTGCACACACTGACCGGCTTGACCGGATTAACCGGCTCATGGTGGAAAACAGTCCGATGAATGATTTTATCAGGATGCTTGCCATGCCCCAAGGGGAAAGAAAAATTTTAAGGACCGTTCAGGTCGACCTTGATCTTGTCGTTGACCCGTCCTCCCCTGCAAAAACGGATAAAAACCTTGGAAGGCTTATAGACCGGCTCGTGGAGATGAAGGTCAACGCCGTGTTCCTGCAGGCCTTTGCAGACCCGGACGGATCAGGCAATGTGGAAAATGTTTATTTTCACAACAGGGTGCTGCCGGTTCGAGCCGATGTCTTCGGGTGGGCAGCTCATCAGATCATGATCAGGGGAATCGAGGTCTTTGCATGGATGCCGACTCTGAGCGTTGTACTGCCGGACAGAGCGCAAAACGACAGGCTCAGGGTGCGGGAAATGAGGAACGGCGAGTCCGTGCCGAGCACGTCGTGGTACAGGCGGCTCAGCCCATTCAGTGAGGAAACCGCTGAACTGGTCCGGACAATCTATGAAGACCTGGCATCGCACTCGCGGATAAGAGGTGTTCTCTTTCAGGATGATGCATACCTCACAGATTACGAGGATTTCCATCCTGCCGCAGTAAATAAATACGCGGCACACTTCGGAGATGAGGGAGTGAGCGAGGCAATTGGTGATGATTCCGAGAAAGCACAGGAATGGGCCCGCTTTAAAACAGAGGCCCTGATTAATTTTACGGGATCGCTCAAGGAGGCGGTAAAAAAATACCGGCCGACAGCTCTTTTTGCAAGGAATATCTATGCACAGGTGATGGAGACCCCTGCCGCTGAGCTGTGGTTTGCCCAGGACTATGAGCTCTTTCTGAAGAATTACGATTATGTGGTTGCCATGGCATATCCGCAGATGGAAGAAGTGAGACGGCCATCGGAATGGCTGAAGAGCCTCGTCGCTACTGCACAGAGGATGCCGCAGGGTCCTGAAAAGACTATTTATAAAATTCAGGCATATGACTGGAAAGAGGAGGCGTGGATAAAAGACAGGATTCTCCTGGATGAAATGAGAGCTGTTCTGTCCTCGGGCGGAAAGCATCTGGCCTACTACCCTGATAATTTTCGGGAAGACGCGCCGGCTCTCAATATAATCAAACTGGAGATATCGACCAAAACATTTCCATTTATACCGTGAAAACACTATTTATGAGCATAATTCAGACAGTTTGTGATTTTGTATACCTCTATCCGCTCTTCATGAGCTTTGTGTGGATGATTGGTGCCCTCATATTTTACTTCAGGCTTGAGCGCAAAAAAGACACCCCGCCTGAGATCAGTGTTGAGCCCTTTTTTTCCATTCTCGTCCCATGCCATAACGAAGATGAGCAGGTTGGTGAAACGATCAGTCACCTTGTTACGCTTGATTACCCGAACTATGAGATCATTCTCATCGATGACGGCAGTACTGACGGCACTGCTGCAAAAATCCACAAGCTCTGTGAAGAACATGACAATGTGAGGGGTGTGTACCTGCGTAAAAATCAGGGAAAGGCCTCGGCACTGAATATCGGCTGTCTTGTATCCAGAGGGGAGTTGATTCTCACTATTGACGCTGATGCGCTGCTCGATAAACAGTGTTTGAAATGGATGGCGTGGCATTTTGAGAAATTTCCCAGAACAGGGGCAATAACCGGGAACCCGCGGGTCATAAACAGAACCACACTTCTCGGGAAAATCCAGATCGGTGAGTACTCAACTATAATCGGGTTCATAAAAAGGGCTCAGCGCATTCTCGGAAAGGTTTTGACCGTGTCGGGAGTGATTGCCGCCTTCCGCAGGCAGGCACTTTTATCGGTGGGTTTCTGGAGTGACGACATGATTACGGAAGACATAGACATCACATGGAAACTGGAGAAAAAGTTCTGGGATGTACGGTATGAACCCAGGGCAGTGTGCTGGATATTTGTACCTGAGACACTGCGCGGCCTCTGGAGGCAGCGTGTTCGATGGGCCCAGGGCGGAGTGGAGGTTCTGAAAAAACATGATGATATCTGGCAGGACTGGAAACAGCGCCGATTGTGGCCGATTTTTACAGAATCTGCCTGCAGCATACTATGGGTTATGGCCTTCTGGACGCTTATTATCCTTTGGGCAGAACAGACATTTTTCGGTGTGCCCATGCCCGTACGGCTTCTCCCCCCTATTCCCCCGATGTGGACGGGCTCAATTCTCGCACTTGTTTGTCTGATGCAGTTTACGCTGAGCATATGCATCGACAGCCAGTATGATAAGAGGATGTTCAAATATCTCTTCTGGATCATCTGGTACCCGTTTGTCTACTGGATGGTTAATGCCTTTGCGGTCATAATAGCTGTCCCGAAAGCGCTCATGAAGAGAAAGGGGACAAGGGCCGTCTGGGTAAGCCCGGACAGAGGTCTCGAAAAAATAAAATCAGCGGAGGGAAAGTGATCCATGCCTGAAATAGAAATCAGGGATAATCCGAAACTGAGGGGTTATTTCAGGAGCATAACAGAGATGACGTTTACCGGCTTTGTCTGGGGAATATGGGTGTACATGCTGCTTCCAATTGCAAATGTGATCATGTGGATTGTGGGGGTTCGGTTTATTGATGCCGCCGTTATTGAACAACTGGGTTACAAGCAGATGATAGAACTGATAGCTAAAATGGGCTGGATAGTAATTGTGGTCTTTCTTGTATTGAGACTGTGGGGCTATTACAACTATATCAGATTTGGGAAAAAATCGAGACGAAAGGGTTCCCAGGTAGTAACCAGCGAACAGCTTGCAACTCATTTTCAGATTCCCTCCCATGAGGTCGAGATACTGCAGATGCAGAAAGAAGTCACATGGCCCCATACAAAATAAACGGCCCCATTCAGTATATTTCACTGATAGATCGATTCTGGCGATTTTTCTCCTGAATGCAGTCAGCGGGAAGGCGGCATTCCGTATGTTCTTCCTGCCATGCTCAATGCAGCTACAGCAAACACAGGCAGTAAGCCCTGTGAGAAGCCCTTCTCAGCCCTTCTATCGATAACGTACAGGTGGCATTAAAACCCTTTGGAGATTTGTCTCTCTCCGGGATGTACTTGCCTGTTGGCCCAAAAGGACTGCTGCTGGCTGCGTGACTTTCCAGCAGAATGAAAATATCGAACGAAATCCCCATGATATGCGCAGCAATGAGGAAAGAATTGTATTACTTTACGGGAAGTTGCAAAAAAATAATTGCCCGTGTTGACAAAAGATAATATCCCTGATAAACTTCTTAGGTTTTCCCGGCGATGGAGAAAAGTCATTAAATCGTATGTTTAGTCCGCTGGAGATGGAGGAGCAGTGCCAACGATAGCACAGTTAGTAAAAAACGGAAGGAAACAGGCCATTAGCAAGACGAAGAGCCCGGCCCTTTCCCGGTGCCCGCAGCGGCGGGGCGTGTGTACCAGGGTGTACACGACCACTCCGAAGAAGCCCAATTCTGCATTGAGAAAAGTAGCGAGAATCAGGCTGACAAACAAAATGGAAGTGACTGCATATATTCCGGGCGTCGGCCACAACCTCCAGGAGCATTCCATCGTTTTGATACGAGGCGGCAGGGTGAAGGACCTTCCCGGTGTGAGATATCACATCGTGCGCGGCGCCCTGGACACCCTCGGTGTTGCAGACCGCAAGAGAGGGCGCTCAAAGTACGGCGCCAAGAAACCCAAATAACACTCAGGTAACCGTATATGCCAAGAAGAAGAGTAGCAGCGAAAAGAGAGATATTGCCGGATCCCATTTACAATAGCAAGCTGATCAGCAAGTTTGTGAATGCGATCATGAAGGATGGAAAGAAATCGACTGCCGAGAGGACCTGTTACGGGGCGCTGGATATTATCAAGACCAAGACGGGCGATGACCCGCTGAAGGTCTTCAAGACAGCACTCGAAAACGTGAAGCCTGCCGTTGAGGTCAAATCAAGGCGTGTCGGCGGAGCAACTTACCAGGTGCCGGTGGACATACGGCCCCAGAGGAGGATTGCCCTGGCGTTCCGCTGGATCATCGGATATGCCCAGAAAAGGGGGGAGCAGACCATGAGGGAAAAACTGGCTGGTGAACTCCTTGACGCGGCGGGCAACAGCGGCGCATCAATTAAAAAGAGGGAAGATACCCACAAGATGGCCGATGCCAATAAGGCTTTTGCCCATTACAGATGGTAGTATCGCACATGGAAAAGACAGCAAGCAGGACATCATTAGAAAAGACGAGAAACATCGGGATCATGGCCCACATCGATGCCGGCAAGACCACCGTAACGGAGCGTATCCTTTATTATACCGGTGTCACCTACAAGATGGGCGAGGTCCACGAAGGCACCGCGGTCATGGACTGGATGGTTCAGGAGCAGGAGCGGGGCATTACCATAACCTCAGCGGCAACCACCTGCTTCTGGAACAACAACAAGATCAATATCATTGACACGCCCGGCCATGTGGACTTTACCATCGAGGTCGAGCGTTCCCTCAGGGTCCTGGACGGGGCCGTTGCCCTGTTCGATGCCGTTGCCGGGGTTGAACCGCAGTCCGAGACAGTCTGGAGGCAGGCTGACAAGTACCGCGTCCCCAGAATCGCCTTCATCAACAAAATGGACCGGATGGGAGCGGATTTCTTTATGTGTGTCAGGTCCATGGTCGAGCGGCTGGGTGCAACGCCTGTTCCCGTGCAGATACCCATCGGCAGGGAGGATGTGTACCGGGGGTCCGTTGACCTCATATCCATGAAGGCATTCCTCTACGATGATGAAACGCTGGGGGCGAAATATGTAGTGGACAGCATCCCCGAGGAACTGATGCCTCAGGCCCTTGAGTACCGCGAGAAGATGCTGGAAACCCTGTCGGATTTCGACGATGCGATCATGGAAAAGTACCTTGCAGGTGAGGAAATCGGTGCTGACCAGATCATGGTGGCCCTGCGCAGGGGGACCATCAAGCTCAAGATAACCCCTGTCCTCTGCGGGTCTGCCTTCAAGTACAAGGGGGTGCAGCAGCTCCTCGACGCCATCGTGAATTTCCTCCCCTGCCCGACGGACGTCCCGCCTGTTACCGGGATGGAGCCGGGGACCGGCAATGAGGTGATCAGGAAGGTTTCCGAGGAGGAGCCATTTTCGGCGATTGCCTTCAAGATTATGACGGATCCCTTTGTGGGGCAGCTGACATTCCTGCGGATTTATTCAGGGGCCATGACGTCCGGATCGTATGTATACAATTCAACAAAGGACGTGAAGGAGCGCATCGGAAGGCTCCTGAAGATGCACGCGAACAAGAGGGAAGATGTGAAGGCCGCCTTTGCAGGTGACATTGTCGCGGCCGTGGGGCTGAAAAGCACACTCACGGGGGACACGCTCTGCGATGCAGACAAGCCGGTGATCCTTGAGTCCATGGAATTCCCCGCGCCTGTTATTTCCGTGGCAATTGAGCCCAAAACCAAGGCAGACCAGGAGAAGCTTTCCGTGGCGCTCGGGAAACTGGCCCAGGAAGACCCGTCGTTCAAGGTCTCCTTTGACGAAGAGACCGGGCAGACCATCATATCAGGAATGGGGGAGCTCCATCTCGATATCATCGTGGACCGGCTGCTGAGGGAATTCAAGGTTGGTGCCAATGTGGGCAAGCCCCAGGTCGCCTACCGGGAGACCATACGGCAGCAGACAAAGGCCGAAGGAAAGTTTGTCAGGCAGTCCGGCGGCCGCGGGCAGTACGGGCATGTCTATGTGGAAGTGGAGCCTGCAAAGCCCGGTGACGGCTTTGAATTTGTCAATAAAATCGTGGGCGGCGCCATCCCGAAGGAATATATCGGCGCCGTTGAAAAGGGGATCAGGGAAGCCCTCGACAACGGGGTGCTCGCGGGATATCCCGTCGTTGACATACGGGCCACCCTCTACGACGGGTCCTATCACGAGGTTGATTCATCGGAAATGGCCTTCAAGATAGCCGGCTCCATGGCCTTCAAGAACGCGGCGTCCAAGGCAAAGCCGGTCATCCTGGAGCCGATCATGACCATTGAAGTGGTGACACCGGAAGAGTACATGGGAGACGTCATCGGCGACCTGAACTCCCGGAGAGGCAGAATTCAGACCATGAACCAGCGGGCGAATGTCAGGGTCATTACTGCCCAGGTGCCGCTGTCGTCCATGTTCGGGTACGCAACAGACCTGCGGTCAAAGACCCAGGGACGGGCAACGTACACCATGCAGTTCTCGCACTATGAAGAGGTGCCCAAGAATATTTCCGAAGACATTGTGACAAAGGTAAAGGGAGGATAATGCGCTCTTAGCAGCACGTGGTTGGCCGTGAGAACGGGGCAATGGCTTGAAGCCAAATGCTGAATGCTAATAGCTGAGAATCCAGGAGGCAGAGATGGCGAAGGCAAAATTTGAACGAGTAAAGCCGCATGTAAACATCGGGACGATCGGACACGTGGACCACGGGAAGACGACGTTGACGGCGGCAATAACGAAGACGCTGGCGCTGAAGGGGAGGGCGGACTTTCGGGCATTTGATTCGATAGACAACGCGCCGGAGGAGAAGGCGCGAGGGATAACGATAGCAACGGCGCACGTGGAGTACGAGACGGATGTGCGGCACTACGCGCATGTGGACTGTCCGGGGCACGCGGACTACGTGAAGAACATGATAACGGGAGCAGCGCAGATGGACGGGGCGGTGCTGGTGGTGTCAGCAGCGGACGGGCCGATGCCGCAGACGCGGGAGCACATTTTGCTGGCGCGGCAGGTGGGAGTGCCCTATATCGTGGTGTTTATGAACAAGGTGGACATGGTGGACGACCCTGAGCTGTTGGACCTGGTGGAGATGGAAGTGAGGGAGCTGTTGTCGAAGTACGAGTTTCCCGGGGACGACATACCGATCGTGCGGGGTTCGGCGCTGAAGGCGCTGGAGAGCAGCAGCCAGGACACGGGGGCAGGGGAGTACAAGTGCATCGATGAGCTGATGGCAGCGATTGACAGCTACATACCGACGCCTGAGCGGGATACGGACAAGCCGTTTCTGATGCCGATAGAGGACGTGTTCAGCATATCGGGGCGAGGGACGGTGGTGACGGGGCGAGTGGAGCGAGGGATCGTGAAGGTGGGGGAGGAAGTGGAGATCGTGGGTCTTGGGGAGACGCGGAAGACGGTGGCAACAGGGGTGGAGATGTTCCGGAAGCTGCTGGATGAAGGGCGAGCTGGGGACAACATAGGTGTGCTGCTGAGGGGAACGGCGAAGGAGGACGTGGAGCGGGGCATGGTGCTTGCGAAGCCGGGGAGCATAACGCCGCACAAGAAGTTCAAGGCGGAGGTGTACGTTCTGACGAAGGAGGAGGGGGGACGGCACACGCCGTTTTTCAACGGATACCGTCCGCAGTTTTACTTCAGGACGACGGACGTAACGGGAGTGGCGAAGCTGCCGGAGGGAGTGGAGATGGTGATGCCCGGGGACAATGTGACGATGGAGATCGAGCTGATATCGCTGATTGCGATGGAGAAGGAGCTGAGGTTTGCCGTGCGAGAAGGAGGGCGGACCGTAGGCGCAGGGGTAGTGACGGAGGTTATTGAATAATAAACGTCGAGCGTCGGACGCCGGGCGGCGAATGTCGAACGGCGGAATATGAGCGACGGAGGACGATGTAATATCATGAACGAAAAAATTAGAATCAATTTGAGGGCCTATGACCACCGGCTGCTTGATCAATCGGTGAAGGAAATCGTCGAGACGGCGAAGCGCACGGGAGCGAGGATTTCCGGGCCGGTGCCTCTGCCGACGAAAATTCACAAGATCACCGTGCTCAGGTCTACCCACGTGGACAAGAAGTCCCGTGAGCAGTTCGAAATCAGGACCCACAAGAGGCTGGTTGATATCCTCGACCCGACACCGCAGACTGTCGACGCCCTGATGAAGCTCGACCTTGCAGCCGGGGTTGATGTAGAGATAAAGCTATGAAAGGAATACTTGGAAAGAAACTGGGGATGACCCAGGTATTTATGACAGACGGGCGCCTGGTCCCTGTCACCGTTATTCAGGCGGGGCCTGTCAGAGTTGTGCAGAAAAGGGAAAAGGACCGGGATGGCTATGAAGCGCTGCAGGTCGGCTTTGACGTGATCAGGAAAGAGAAAAATGTCTCGAAGCCCATGAAAGGCCATTTCAGGAAGACCTCATCTCCGGTGTTCCGTTTCCTGAGAGAGATCTCCATCGAGGGATTTAATGCCGGAGACGATATTACGGTAGATATTTTTTCCCGGGGAGAGAAGGTTACCGTGACGGGAACGTCAAAGGGAAAGGGGTTCCAGGGCGTTATGAAGCGGCACAATTACCGAGGAGGCCCCGGTTCCCACGGCTCGATGTTTAACAGGGCCCCGGGCTCCATCGGGTCCAGTTCCTATCCCTCGCGGGTCTGGAAAAACAAGGCCCTGCCCGGGCACATGGGTGCCGAAAGGGTCACCGTACAGAACATTGAAGTGGTTGAAGTCAGAAAAGACCAGAACCTCATGCTTGTGAAAGGCGCGGTGCCGGGAGCCAGCGGAGGGTATGTGATCATACTCTCAGATATGCCGGTTGCTGCAAAGGAAAGCTGATGGCCAGTATAGAAATGATAAACAGGGACAACAGGCCAGCAGGAACGGCCGAACTGCCTGATGAGATTTTCAGCGTGGAGATCAAAAAAGGGCTCCTCTATGATGTGGTGCAGAACCACCTTGCCAACCGGCGTCAGGGCACTGCGGCAACGAAGACGCGGGGCCTCGTAAGCGGCGGGGGGAAAAAGCCATGGAAACAGAAAGGCACAGGCAGGGCGCGGTCCGGGAGCAACCGGTCTCCCCTCTGGAAAGGCGGGGGAACGGTCTTTGGCCCCCAGCCCAGGGATTACTCCTACAGGATGCCCAAAAAGGCAAAATGGTCGGCCCTCAGCTCGGCCCTTTCTGCCAAGTTTGTGGACGGCGAGGTCATGGTCATCGATGAACTGCCCGTTGCCGAAGCAAAGACAAAAACAGTGCGGGGTATGCTGGACACCCTCGGGCTGAAGAGCAGCGTCCTGATCATCGTTCCGGAAAAACAGGAAAACCTGGAACGGGCGTCCCGGAACATCCCGCGGGTCAATGTTGCCCGGGTCAGCGAGCTGAATGTTTTTTCCATACTTTCTCATGAAAAGCTCCTCATAGTCAGGGACGCCGTAGAAAAGATGAAAGAGGCATATCTGGGATGAAACACGTGCACGATGTACTGCGGGGACCGCTGCTTACCGAAAAGGGAACGATGCTGAAGGAGACCGAAAACAAGGTCCTCTTTAAGGTGGCGAAGAACGCGAACAAGATTGAAATACGGAAGGCAGTTGAAGAAATATTTAAAGTCAAGGTTGACTCAGTTGCGACCATAAACTGCAAGGGGAAAAAGAAGCGCATGGGCCGCTATGAAGGAAAGAGGCCTGACTGGAAGAAGGCAATCATTACCCTGAAAAAGGGAGAAAAACTGGATATTGTTGAAGGTGCGTAAATGGGTGTAAGAAAGTTTAAACCAACATCATCGGGAAGCAGGTTCAGGAGCGGGTCTGACTTTTCAGAGATCACCACGGACAAGCCCTACAAGCCGCTCCTGAAGCCGATCAGAAAGACCGGGGGGCGGAGCAACTCGGGCCGCACGTCCATGTGGCAGAAAGGCGGAGGCCATAAGCGGGCCTACCGGATTATCGACTTCAGGCGTGACAAGCTGAATATCCCCTGTACCGTGGAGACCATTGAATACGATCCGAACAGGTCATCAAGGATAGCCCTGCTGAAATATGCTGACGGGGAAAGGCGGTATATCCTTGCACCGCAGGGAATAGGCGTCGGCGAATCCCTCCTGTCAGGCCCTGACGCAGAAATAAAGACGGGAAACGCCCTTCCCGTGAAAAGCATCCCCCTGGGCACGATTATTCATAATATTGAGCTCCGTCCGGGCCAGGGCGGTAAAATAGCGCGAAGCGCCGGTACCTATGCCCAGCTTGTTGCAAAGGACGAGGGAATGTGCCAGCTGAAGCTGTCCTCCACGGAAGTGAGGGTTGTCCCTGAGGAATGCATGGCCACTGTAGGCCAGGTGGGGAATTCGGAGCATGAAAACATCTCCATCGGCAAGGCCGGGAGAAACCGCTGGCGGGGCAGGAGGCCCCATGTCCGGGGCGTGGCGATGAACCCCGTGGACCATCCCCTTGGCGGGGGAGAGGGAAAGACCTCCGGCGGCAGGCCGCCTGTCTCTCCCTGGAGCAAGCCGGAAGGAAAGAAGACCAGAAAAAACATGTTAACCGACAGGTTTATCGTAAGACGGAGAAAATCCAGGTAGGATAGAGCCAAGGATTTATGAGGGAGGAACGGTTTTGCCGAGATCATTGAAAAAAGGGCCCTTTGTGGAAGAGAAACTCATGAAGAGAATCCATTCCATGAATGAGAAGAATGAACGGAATGTTATCAAGACATGGTCGCGGAGATCCACCATAGTTCCTGAATTCATAGGACATACGCTGGCAGTGCACAACGGGAGAAAGTTTATCCCCGTCTATGTGACGGAGAACATGGTAGGGCACAAACTGGGAGAGTTTTCTCCCACGCGGACATTCAGGTCTCACTCCGGCGACAAGAAAGAAAAGGGCAAATAGGAGCCGAGGTAACTGAACGTGGAATCGAAAGCTAAATTGCGGTACGCACGGATATCACCGAGAAAGGTGAGGAGACTGACGGACCTGATCAAGGGGAAAAAGGCGGGAGAGGCCATGATCAGCCTTGACATGCTTCCCCACCGCGGCGGCAAGATTGTTTCAAAGATCCTCAGGTCTGCCATGGCGAATGCGGAGCAGAAAAAAGTGGCCGATCCCGAATCCATGAAGGTCTCAAAGGTTTTCGTGGATCAGGGCCCGACGATGAAGCGGATCATGCCCAGGGCCATGGGAAGGGCCGACGTCATCCGGAAGAGGACGAGCCATATTACGGTAGTGCTGGAAGAGTAGTCTGTTCTGTCTGACCTTGAGGCAGCTGTAGGACGGCATACATGATGATATATCGTTAAAAGGATAATCTTAATAATCTGTGAAATCTGTGAATTGTACTAAGTAAGGAGGCTTGACGTTGGGTCAGAAGACACATCCGACAGGAGTACGGCTGGGAATCATCAAGACATGGGATTCAAAGTGGTTTGCCAAGAAGAACTACCGGAATCTGCTCTATGAGGATCTGGCGATCCAGAAATTCATCAAGGCCAACCTCTTCCACGCCGGCGTCCCCAAAGTCGAGATCGAACGGACGGGCCAGAAGATCAAGGCAATTGTCCACACGGCCCGGCCGGGCATCATCATCGGTAAAAAAGGTGCTGAGGTGGAAAAGCTGAAGAAGGAGCTTGAAAAGATCACGGGCAAGGACATGAGCGTGGATATCAAGGAAATCAGAAAGCCCGAGCTGGACGCCCAGCTGGTTGCCGAAAACATTGCACTACAGCTTGAGAAGAGGATTGCCTTCAGGAGGGCCATGAAAAAGGCCGTGGCTTCAGCGCTGCGCTTCGGCGCTCAGGGCATAAAGGTAGCATGCGGCGGCCGCCTCGCCGGCGCGGAAATCGCACGGTCGGAATGGTATCGTGAGGGCAGGGTCCCGCTGCACACCTTCAGGTCAGACATTGATTACGGAATGGCGGAGGCGCGGACGACCTACGGACGAATCGGGGTCAAGGTCTGGATCTACAAGGGTGACATCCTGCAGGAGCCCCTGCTGCAGTCTTCCGGCGGTGAAACGGTACTGTGAGAGGATAGTGAATTATGTTAATGCCCAAGAAGGTTAAATTCAGGAAAATGATGAAGGGCCGGATGAACGGCAAGGCCTACCGCGGCTCGGAAGTGGCCTTCGGTGAGTACGGACTCAAGGCGATTGAACCGGGCTGGGTGTCAAACCGCCAGATAGAGGCGGCCAGAATCGCCATTACACGCCACGCGAAGCGGGGTTGCAAGGTGTGGATACGGATCTTTCCGGACAAGCCGCTGACGAAAAAGCCTGCCGAGACGCGAATGGGAAAAGGCAAGGGCTCGCCCGAATCATGGGTGGCTGTGGTGAAGCCCGGCAGGGTCATGTACGAAATGGCCGGTGTGAACGAGGAACTGGCCAAAGAGGCCTTGAGGCTGGCTTCGCATAAACTGGCCATCGCGACAAAATTTGTGAAGAGAACCAGATAACATGAAAAAGGCATCAGACTTGAGGACAATGACGGTTGATGAGCTCCGGTCCCAGGAAAGGGACCTGAGGAGGGAACTGTTTAACCTGCGGTTTCAGCAGGTCACCGGGGAAATCGAGAACCCCATGAGGATCAGGCATATCAGAAAGGATATTGCACGGGTTTTAACGGTACTGAACGAGAAGTCAAGGGAGAAGCAGTAAGGCCGGGCATGTTCAGCGGCCGGCCTGCAACGGCAGGCCCTAAATTTTAATACGGGAAGGTTTCCATGCCAAAGAAGATTTATACAGGCGAAGTGATAAGTGATAAAATGAACAAGACCGTCGTCGTTGCCGTGACCAGGCTGGCGCAGCATCCCGTGTACAAGAAGACGATCAGGAAGATTGAGAAGTTCAAGGCCCACGACGAGGAAAACAGGTGCAGGCAGGGCGACATGGTATCCATTATCGAATCGCGGCCGCTTAGCAGGGACAAGAGATGGAAAGTCCTTGATGTGGTGAAAAGAGGAAGCGAATGATCCAGCAGGAAAGCGTACTGGAAGTTGCCGACAATTCAGGAGCCAAGAGAGTCCTCTGTATCCGGGTCCTGGGAGGGTTTCACCGGCGCTATGCTAGGATCGGGGATAAAATCATGGTGAGCGTCAAGGAAGCCGACCCCGACGGGACGGTAAAAAAGGGGACCGTGGCGCGGGCCGTGGTTGTGAGGACGAAAAAGGCGCTGCGGAGGCCTGACGGCTCTTACATCAGGTTTGACCAGAATGCCGCCGTTCTCATCAATGCGGAAGGCGACCCCATAGGTACGAGAATTTTCGGTCCGGTTGCCCGGGAGCTGAGATGGAAGGAATTCATGAAGATCATTTCACTTGCTCCTGAGGTCCTTTAGTCAGGAGAGGTTCAGAGGAGAGCGATGGGTTTGGGAATAAAGAAAAATGACACGGTCTTGGTGGTTGCCGGAGACGAGAAGGGAAAGAAGGGCCGGGTCCTTACTGTCGACGTCGCAAAGAACAGGGTTGTTGTTGAAAGCGTGAACATAATCAAGAAGCACATGAAGCCCAGCAAGCAGTATTCCCAGGGAGGCATCATCGAAAAAGAGGCCCCCATACAGCGGTCCAAAGTCATGCTCCTGTGCCCCAAGTGCTCACAGCCCACGCGGGTAGGGAACAAGGTCCTTGAGAACGGGAAGAAGACACGGGCATGCAGGAAATGCGGGGAGGTCGTGGATTAGGATATGGCCAAGTTACGGGATAAGTACAAAAGCGAGGTCGTACCTCAGCTCATGAAAGACTTTGCCTACAGGAGCGTTATGCAGGTGCCCAGAATTAAGAGCATCGTGCTTAACGTCGGCATGGGGGAAGCCATTCAGGATATCAAGCCCCTTGAAGCCGCGGCAAAGGAACTGGCCACCATAACCGGCCAGGCCCCCGTTATAACGCGGGCCAAGAAGTCCATTGCTGCCTTCAAGCTCAGGGAAGGCATGCCAGTGGGATGCAGGGTCACCCTGCGCGGGGAAAGGATGTACACCTTCCTGGACAAATTCATCAGTCTTGCCCTTCCCCGCATCCGGGACTTCAAGGGTGTGTCGCCCAAGTCCTTTGACGGGAGGGGCAATTACGCTTTCGGCGTGAGAGAGCAGATCATTTTTCCGGAAATAAATTATGACAAGGTGGCGAGTATTCACGGGATGGATATCATTATCGTGACGAGCGCGAAAACGAATGAGGAGGGCAAGGCGCTCCTTGCGTATCTGGGGATGCCCTTCAGAAGCTGAGGGTTTGCTGTTCCCTCATATAGTGAAAAGGATTAATGCATGGCAAAGAAGAGTCTGATAGCAAAACAGAAGAGGACACCAAAGTTCGATGTGAGGCGGTATAACAGGTGCAGCCTGTGCGGAAGGCCTCGGGGCTTCCTGAGGAAGTTCGGCATATGCAGGATATGCTTCCGTTCGCTGGCCCTGAAAGGCCGCATCCCCGGTGTCACAAAATCCAGCTGGTAGAGGTAAGCAACAATGATGACCGACCCCATAGCAGATATGCTGACGAGAATCAGAAACGCCAACATGACGAGGCTTGAAAAGGTTGACGTGCCTGCTTCGAAACTGAAAATTGAAATCACCAAGATCCTGAAGGAAAAAGGGTTTATAAAAAGCTTTAAGGTCGTGAGAGACCGTAAACAGGGAATCATCAGGATTTCACTCAAGTACCTGGAGGGACAGGAACGGGCCATAACAGGACTGAAGAGGATCAGCAAACCGGGCAGGAGAATCTACTCAGACAGGAGCGAGATTCCCACGGTCATGGGAGGGTTCGGGATCGCAATCCTGACCACGTCCCGGGGAATACTGACGGACGATGTGTGCCGCAGGGAGGGAATTGGCGGCGAGGTACTCTGTAGTGTATGGTAAAGAGAATTCAAAAATTAAGAATGAAAATATAACGGTCTTGAAAAACGTCATCGATAAAATTTAAAACTCCTTGTTATAGCATTTTGATTTATAACGTTTGATTTGGAGACACGATGTCACGAGTAGGCAAAAATCCGATAGCGGTTCCCGCGGGAGTGGACGTAAAGTTGAAGGGCGCCTTCGTCACGGTCAAGGGGCCAAAGGGCGAGCTCACATTCAACTGCGCACCGGGAATCAAGGTATCACTGGAAGACAGGAGCATTGTCATTGACAGGCCGGCTGACACGAAACAGTACCGGGCGCTTCACGGGACCACGCGCAGCATCATCGCCAATATGGTAAAAGGAACGAGCATGGGGTATGAACGGGTCCTTGAAATAACCGGCGTCGGCTACAGGGCCCAGGTGCAGGGACAGCGCGTGAACTTTACGCTTGGCTACTCCCATCCCATCGAATTTGAGTTGCCTCCCGGCATTACCGCGGAGGTGGACAAGAAGCAGACACAGCTGACGCTGCGGGGCATAGACAAACAGCTCATTGGACAGGTGGCAGCGAATATCCGGGCCCTGAGGCCGCCAAACGTGTACAAGGGCAAGGGCGTCCGGTATGCCGACGAAGTGATTCGGCTCAAGGTAGGAAAAGCGGGCAAGAAGTAGGCACGGAATTCATAAAAGAGAGAGCAGGAGAGAAGCGTGAGCATGACAAAGGAAGAAGCACGGAAGGCGCGGCATATAAGGGTGAGGAAGAAGGTACAGGGCACTCCCGGCAGGCCCCGGCTGAATGTGTTTAAGAGTGTTAAGCATATATACGCGCAGGTCATTGATGACTATGCCGGCAAGACGCTCGTTGCCGCGTCAAGCGTGGACAAAGAACTGAAGGGGAAACTCCCCTCAGGCGGCAATGTGGCGGCAGCTAAGACCGTCGGGCTGCTGGTGGCAAAACGCGCCGCGGACAAGGGCGTGAAAAAAATCGTCTTTGACCGGGGCGGATATATCTATCACGGCAGGGTCAAGGCCCTTGCAGAAGGAGCCCGCGAAGGCGGCCTGGAATTTTAGAGCGATCAGCTGTTAGCCGTTAGCTGTCAGCTTTGAGAATATAAGAGCTTACAGCTCATTGCTAAATGCTGAGAGCTATTTTTAAGGAGGCAGTGTGGGGAGAATCGACCCGGAGAGTTTAAGCGTACTGAAAGACAAAGTCATCCACATCAACAGGGTTGCCAAGGTCGTGAAAGGCGGCCGCCGCTTTTCCTTCAGCGCCCTTGTCGTGGTGGGTGACGAGAACGGTCATATAGGTTTTGGCAAGGGCAAGGCCCAGGAAGTACCCGAAGCTATACGGAAGGCCGTTGAACAGGCCAAGAGGGCGCTGGTAAAAGTCCCCATCAAGGACGGAACGATACCCCACCGCATCAATGGCATTTACGGTGCTGCAAAGGTTGTCATGCTCCCCGCGCAGACAGGGACCGGGCTCATTGCCGGCGGCCCCGTCAGGGCGATCATGGAAGTTGTGGGAGTCCGGAACATCGTCGCGAAATCACTGGGAAGTCGGAACCCTTTCAACACGGTCAGGGCCACTGTGAACGGACTGACGAAGCTCAAAGACGCCGAGAGTGTTTCAAAGAGGGCAGGAAAGCCTGAGGATGAAAAAAAGGAAGCGACTCATGAAAATGCTTAAGATAACCCTGAAACGGAGCCTCATTGGACGGCCTGAGAAACAGCGGAGAGTGGTAAGGGCGTTGGGCTTGCGGAAGATCAACCAGACAGT
>CP070788.1:1272923-1284457 GCA_020346765.1 Nitrospiraceae bacterium | reverse complement strand
TCGCGGGCCTTCTCCAGCATTTCATCGGTCATGTCAATTCCGATGACCCTGCCCTTTTCCCCCAGTTTCCTTGCTGCGATGAAACAGTCGATTCCCCCGCCGGCCCCGAGGTCAACGATCGTCTCCCCCTCCCTGATATCGGCAAGGGCGGCCGGATTGCCGCACCCGTAGGACACCTCAAGGACTTCATTGGGGATGTGCTCAAGGTCCTTCGGATCATACCCCGTGGGGCAGTAATAATCGGCCACGGGATTGTAGGCCGCCCTGGAAAACTTTTTCTTCACTGTCTTGGTCACGTGCCCCTTGATCTCGGGCTTGCAGACCTCCTCATCATCTTCCACGTCAACAGAAAGGACACAGGAACAGTGATAGCATCCGACCTCGACGTTCTTGTCAATTGACTTGAGCCCTGCACCGAGGTGCCCGGGGAGTTTGGAATCCATGGCATTATAGACAATTGGAGGGCTGTACCCCGTGCTATTCCGTGGCGTGACTCCCTCGGTGGCAAGCTCCCAGATGATGTCCTCGAACATGGACTTGTACGTCGAGCAATAGGGGTCCACCGCCCGGATATCACCCTTCCCGCGGTCGACCTGGGAGGCATAATAGCTGTGGGACGTGCATCCGCCCCCGCAGAAGTATTCAAGGTAGCACTCCCTGCACTCGGCCTTGTCCTGCACGGAGTTTTTCCTGCCGCGGTCCATGACCTTTGAGTCAAGCCAGATGTCCTTCAGCGGCTGACTGCGCACAGACCCGGCGTCAAAATTCCTGTCTCCATTGAGAGACGCGCAGGGATAGACATGCCCGTCGGCATTCACGCATATTTTCTCGTAACAGTTATTGCAGAGGTCGTTTTTCCTGCCCCTCTTTGCCCTGACCCGGACTTTAAGCGACTCCACGTTGTCAAAAATAACCTCCTGCTCCTTGTATTGCTTCTTGAGCTTTTTCATGACCCTGGCAATATTGTCGGAAGGCACGTAGAGGTCGCTCAGATTGTGCGCCCCCCGTCCCTTCGCGTGCATCCAGAGAACGTTATGCTCCTGTATGCCAAGCTTTGAAAGGTAGCGGGACGTTTTCACGATGTCCTTTTCATTAAGTTTGCTCACGGCAGTGGAAACGATAGGCTTGATGCCGATACCGATCAGCTTCTTTATCCCTTCCACGGCCCGCTCAAAACTCCCCTCGCCTCGGAGCTTGTCGTGGATCTCTGCATTGGGTCCTTCCAGGCTTACCTGCAGAAGAAGCCTCGGACTCATCACCTTTTTCAGTTCGGCAATTTTCCTGTCGTCAAAGAGGGTGGCATTGGTGAGGACAATCAGCTCACGCTTCCTCGTCCTGGTGATGTACCTGATGAGATCAAAAATACCGTCCTTGATAAAGGGCTCTCCTCCGGTAATATAAAAGCGCTTGACTCCAAGGTCGATCGCTTCATCTACGAGCTTCCTGAACTCTTCTGTCGTAAGTTCTCCCTTGAGCCCCTTTCCGGCGCTGACAAGGCAGTGGCGGCACCGGAGATTGCAGGCCATAGTATAATAGATCCAGAGTTCATCGAGCTTGCGGGGTGCAATGGCAGTGCTCCGGCCGCGGTATTCCTGCCTGACAAATTTCCTGTCTGATACCACTTCGAGTATGCGTACGGCCCCGAGGAACTCCGAAACGTCTTTTCTGACCCGGGCCTGGTCCTGCCTCCTGTATTTTCTGCACATCCGGTCCTGCACGTCCGCCAGCGTGTGTTTGCCGTCACAGAGCGCGAGGACCTCGGCTCCTGTCTCGTTGACACTGACCCAGTTGGGAGACTTTGGGTCAATAAAAAGCGAGACCCCGTTTTTCCGCTTCTTGACGAATTCCGGCGTATGAACCACATCACCAGAGTCGAAAAGCCTGAGATCAGGATTGCTGATCGTCCATTCAGCAAGATCGTAGCGCTTTATCCTCTGATCCCTGTCCGTACCGCAACAATCTTTTGCCATTGTTAAAGACTCCCGGAATTTATAATTACAACAGGGTACACTGTTGAAAATTGCATGCCCATCTGCGGCAGTTCTGCAACGGCGGCTTTCCAAAAAGCGAATCTGAGAAAAAGCATGGAACCGGACATTGCCTTCCTCCTTTCCGCTTCCTCTTCCGTAACCAAGGGGTCCTGAAAAACTGCCCGTTCATCATGACCTTTACGGCTCTCTATTATACCCTCTAAAAAATAAAATTCACAAATGCCAGTCTGCGCAAAAAGGACGGGGCTGTTCCTGACGGGCCCCGTGAAAAAACCTTTGTTTGTTGATATCACGCATTCCACGATGGTAGTATTATCAGATATCAGGCGGTCCACTCCCGGACAGGGCACGGGAACATGGTATTTCTTATTGCCGCCGTACCTTCATGATCTGCCGCCTGAGGGTGAAACAGTTCATATGAAAGCCGGAAACGAAACGAGCACAAAAACAGACCCCATTGTCCAGAGAAACCAGGAACTTACGGCCATCCTGAAGGTCAGCCGGGTCCTCACATCATCCTTTGACCTGGAGAACAATCTCATGTCTGTCATGGCGACCCTGGGCCGCCTCCTTGAGATGCAGCGGGGGTGCGTGTTCCTGCTCGAACCTCTGTCGGGAGAGCTCAGGATTGTTGCAGCCCACGGGCTCACAAAGCAGAATATAGAAAAAGGGAAATACCGCATCGGCGAGGGTATCGTCGGCCGGGTCCTGGAAAAGAGAATCCCCATGGTCATACCCAACATTGGTGAGGAACCCCTCTTTCTCAACAGGACAGGGTCGCGTCCTGAAAAGGACGGGATTTCATTCCTGTGTATCCCCATCATGCTCAAGAACGAGGTCCTCGGCGTGCTAAGTGTGGACAGGATCTACTCCAAGAAGCAGGGCAGCGTCGACGACGACCTGAGGGTGCTGAAAATTGTAGCGTCCCTCATAGCCCAGTTCGTCAGGCTCCGGGAAAGCTACGAAGAGGTTGAAAAGGAAAAGGAGAGCCTGAAGCGGGAGTTGAAGGGGAAATACAGCATCGACAATGTCATCGGCGATTCACGCAGGATGCAGGAGGTCTTCGAAGCTGTCCATCGCGTGGCACCAACCAGGGCAACGGTGCTCCTGCGCGGTGAAAGCGGAACCGGGAAAGAACTCATCGCCAAGGCAATCCACTACATGAGCCCCAGGAGCAAGGGCCCCTTCATCAAATTCAACTGTGCATCCATCCCTGAGGGACTTCTTGAATCGGAGCTCTTCGGCCACGAAAAGGGGGCCTTCACAGGAGCCATATCATCGCGGAAGGGCAAGTTCGAACTGGCAAACAGGGGAACCATATTCCTCGACGAGGTGGGGGACCTTCCGTTAACTCTGCAGCCCAAGATCCTTCGCGTGCTCCAGGAACGGGAGTTTGAAAGCGTGGGCAGCGAAAAGACCATAAAGGTCGATGTCCGGATTATCGCGGCAACAAGCAGGAACCTGGAGAATCTCGCGTCCCAGAGTAAATTCCGGGAAGACCTGTACTACAGGCTCAACGTGATACCGCTCTTTCTGCCCGCCCTCCGCGAAAGGGCAGAGGACATCACCGTCCTTATTGACTATTTCCTGAAAAAATTCAATGAGGAAAACAGCCGTTCCGTTGTCCTGGACAGAAGCGCCCTTCAGGTCCTTCTGTCCTACAAATGGCCGGGCAACGTGCGGGAACTTGAAAACACCATTGAACGGCTGGTCATCATGTCCGGTTCAGACAGGATCACTGCCCACGATCTGCCGGTTTCGCTCAGCCTGCGCCACATCAAAAGCTCCGGGAAGTCATCATCGCTGACAGCCAGTATCAGCGAAATCGAAAAGTCAAATATCCTGGAGGCCCTCGAAAAATCAGGCTGGGTTCAGGCAAAGGCGGCCCGCCTTCTGGGAATCACACCCCGGCAGATCGGATATAAGATCAGAAAATACGGGATAGAGGAAAAGGCCCTCTGAAAAAGCCGTTGCCGACCTCCCTACTTCCGGTAATACTTGAGCGCTTCGGGGATCAGTGCCTCAATATTCCTCATTCTGGTGGTGTCCGCCGGGTGGGTGCTGAGAAACTCCGGGGGAGAGCCCTTTTTGTCCTGGGCCATCCTCCGCCAGAAAGCCGTGGCTTCCCGGGGATCATAACCGGCCATGGCCATGAAAATGAGGCCCAGGTGGTCGGCCTCCGACTCCTGAAGCCTGCTGTAGGGGAGCAGGACGCCCACCTGAGAGCCGAGCCCATAGGCGGCCATGAAGAGCTCGGCAGTCTCCTGGGGGCTTTGGGAAAGGGCCGTTGAAAGGGCAACACCGCCCATCTGCACCAGCAACCCCTGGCTCATGCGCTCCTCGCCATGGCTGGCAACGGCATGGGCGATTTCATGGCCCATGACAACCGCGAGCCCGGTTTCACCGGCTGCCACAGGGAGCAGGCCCGTGTACACGACCACCTTCCCGCCTGCCATGGCCCAGGCATTGACGCCTTTGTCTTCAACAAGGTTGAACTCCCACCGGTACCCTTTCAGCCGGTCTGACAGGCCGTTCTTGGCAAAATACCGCTCCACCGCCTTCCGTATCCTGCTGCCCACCCGTTTTACCATGGCTGCCTCAGGCGTATTCTGGACCACCGTGTGCTTGGACAGGAAATCCTTGTAGGCATCAAAGCTCATGGGCAGCAGAGTATCCATGGGAATGAGGCTGAGCTGCTGCCTGCCGGTTATGGGCACCGTTTGACAGGCAAGGACAACAACCACAGACAGGGCAACACACACGGCACGTGCATTCCTTAAATTCATCTTCATGGCTCGTGGTTCAAATACTCCTTTTCATATTATATCTCTATTCCTTTATTCTATCACCCAGACGGCACAGTTTTTTCCTTTATGCAGCACCGCGCTGGACGTACTCCCAAGGAGGAACTCCTCTCTTTTTGAAATGCCGCGCCTTCCCATCACGATGGTGCAGCAGCCGAGTTTCCTCTGCACATCGAGTATACATGAGGCAATGGATGAACATTTCCTGACCTCTGTACTGACAGCAACCTTGTCCTCTTCAAATCCGGCCTGCACAAGAACAGCGCGGTAGTTTTCAAGGTCGCTGCGCGCCTTCTGGCGGCTGGCGCTTATCCAGTCCTGTCGCTCCCCGGGATTGCTGAAATAATCCTCCGGCGGCTCAGGGATAATGCGCAACAGTGTCACGCGGAAGCCCGCCACGCCCCCCAGAAAGTCAGCCACATAGAGAACGGCCCTTTTTGCCGCCTCGGAATCGTCCAGGGAAAGGAGCACATGTCTGTCCTTTCCCTGCTCCTTTACGTTCGGGCTTGCGCTGATCACGTTACCCCCTTCCCGCTCATGGCGATTTGAGCATACTCCGCGCTTCACCGAGGTCATCGAGCAGCTGAGAGGTATCGTCATAGAACGCTCTCGCCCCCGCTGAAAAGTGGAGCAGCAGGTTGTTCAGTTCATCTGGTATATAGGGGAATATTTTTTTCAGGTTCACCACCCGGTTTCTGAAAAAAATGTTCATGTCCTCACCGGAGAGACGGGAACGTGCAGGATGATCATCAGCGGCAAGTCCCTGGATGGTGTGGTCACCCCGGCCCGCAAGAAAAACGACGATATTGCCCAGTCCGAAAAGGTCATAGCCGTACATATTTTCCCGGTGCCAGTAGTTAAAATCAAAATCAATCCAGCAGTATTGCCCTGCCCGGCCGTCCCTGATGATGTGGTCGCGCCTGATATCACCGTGCTTTTCTCCCTGGTCATGAAGATACCTGATCCCCCTGACCAGCTCAATGAAGACGTCCAGCAGGGAAGGAAAGTCAGTATAAAAGTATTCCTCGTGCTCCTTTTTCAAACCGGAAATATAGTGGTCCATCGTGGTCCCGTGGATATAGTCGATGACCCTGACGATATTTCCTGCGGCATCCTCAACGCTGAAACCCTGCATAAAGGATGGGTTGCCCCGCACAAGATCCAGAATCCGGGCCTCCTTACGGGGGCTCCGCACGCAGTCAAACACAATACTGCCCACATGGGCCCTGAATTTTTCATGAAACACCATCTTCATGATCTTCAGGCTCCCGTCGGCAAGGTCAATGGCCCTCCGCACCCAGAACTTCGGCTGTTCGTCAATGCCGAACCGGCCTTCTCGCTCGTAGTTCCGGATCAGGTAGGGATGATCATTCAGAACGACCACATCGTCATAGTCAACCCTGAAGAAGTCAGAGGTGTCGGTGATGATGTTGATGCGGCGGGGAAGACGTCTGCCCTCCACGAAACGGGCAACCATCTCCCTCACTGTCTTCTGATCATATGTGACAACGGCACGTTCCGTGGTGCTGCCCATGGCACTGTCCTTTCCTGATCATTCTCACGATCTGGCTCTTATCATAATCCTATTATAATTTCCTGCCGCCGTCTACCGGTGAGGTAATGCAGCCTGCCTGCTGCAGGGCCATCCGGGTCGTGCAGGCCGGGGTGATTTTCCCGCCTGATAAAATCCTGTGGCTCTTTCCCCTTGTAAACAGGTAAACTGATATGGTGATTGCTCGACTGAGCCAACGCTGCGGACTGTGGACTTGAATCAGATTCAGACTCGCACAGAAATGATATACAAGAGACTAACGGGCAGTGATGAAACGCAGAAAGCGAACGGCTAAAGAGCCCCTCATCGGCATTGCGCTGGGAAGCGGTTCAGCACGGGGCTGGGCCCATATAGGAGTTCTGCGGGGCCTGAGCGAAGCCGGGATTGAGCCCGATATTGTATGCGGCGTATCCGTTGGGGCGCTCATAGGCACTGCCTATGCTGCCGGACAGCTGGACATGCTCGAGAAATGGGTGCGGGGCCTGCACATCCGCGAGCTTGTGCGGTACATTGACATCAAGCTGGTTGAGGGGGGGGGCTTTGTCCAGGGCAAACGCCTGATGGATTTCCTCCGTAAGCACATCAGCTGCGAGTCTATTGAAGACCTTCCCCGCGTTTTTGGCGCTGTTGCAACGGACCTGAGTTCAGGCAGGGAAATATGGTTTACCCGCGGCCCGCTCTTTGACGCCGTGCGGGCATCCCTTGCCCTGCCCGGCATATTCACCCCGGCAAAACTGGGGAAGCAGTGGCTCGTAGACGGCGGCCTCGTCAACCCTGTCCCGGTTTCCCTGTGCCGGGCGCTCGGGGCTCAGATGGTTATTGCTGTTAACCTGAACGGAGACATTGCAGGCAGGCATTTCCGGAAAAAACCGTCAGCCTCCGGGCGTGAACCCGTCCCGGAGATGAAACTCCTGGAAAAGCTGTCCAACAGTTTGAGGGAAAAGGCATCTTCTCTCATGCCGCACAGCCCGGGGACTCCCGGGCTGTTTGATGTCCTTGCCGGGTCCATCAATATCATGCAGGACCGCATCACAAAAAGCCGCATGGCCGGAGATCCGCCCGATGTGATGCTCGCTCCCCGCCTCGGCCATGTGGGCCTCCTGGAGTTTGATCGGGCAGATGAAGCCATCAAGGAAGGGGCACGGTGCGTGGTGCGCATGCTGCCGGCATTAAAGGATTCCATCCCGTTTATGAAGCAGTGAGACATGCCATAATGACATTGCTTTGCCAAAATGGCATGATCCCTGGTATCTTAAAATGCTCAACATATTGTTTTTATGATATTTACTCATGGCAAGTATTTTGCAACTATAGATGCATCCCTTTTGACCCATAAAATAATTTTATTTGATTATAGCAATCAAATCAGATACACTGAAAAATAATGAGTTACGAACCGTCCTTCCCGGGCGGGGAAAGGGAGGAATCATGAATACATCAGGGGGACATATTCTGATCATTGCAGTAATGGCAGCCTTTATGTTCCTGTTGTCCGGGCCCCGTGCCGTCTCAGCCGACTCAGGGGCAGAGCTGAGGTTTGCAGCCTTTGAAGGCCTTTCAAAACAGGTTGAATCACTTATTGCGAGGGGTGTTGACATCAATGCCAGAAGCAAGGACGGAGAGACAGCCCTCATGGTTGCTTCGCTGATGGGGCACACAAAGGTGGTAAATACGCTCATTGCCGGAGGCGCTGACGTGAACGCAAAAAATGTAAAGGGAGAAACATGCCTGATGGCCGCAGCATTTGCCGGCCAGAGCGACATTGTCAGCATCCTCCTTGAACATGGCGCAGACGTAAACGCTACAGACCTGAAGAAGGAGACGGCTCTGATGGAGGCTTCTTTTTCCGGTCATGACGAAATAGTCAGGATCCTGGTCGACCATAAGGCCAATGTAAATGCCAGGGATGCCAAAAAAGAAACGGCCCTTATTTACGCGGCAAATTCAGGCCAGACCGACATCATAAAGACGCTGATCAAAAATGGTGCTGACGTGAACGCCAAAAACTGCGTGGGCGTAACCGCCTTGATCTATGCCTCGCTAAAGGGATTTACCGATACGGTAAACACGCTCCTTGCCAGCGGCGCTGACATTTCCATAAAAGACCTGTACGGAAGAAACGCCGCCATGCTGGCTTCAGCACGTGGACATGATGACACGGTTGACATGCTGCTTGCAAACGGAGCTGAATTCAACGTCGACACGAAGTCAAAAATGTCCGCGGTAGAGCTGGCATCACTGGTATGTGACTGATACCATGGCCCCATCACTGGGGCGCCAGGACACCCGCAGGGAGGCAGCCACAGCTGCCTTCCTGTTTTTTTTGCGCTGCCGTAATGTCCCCCTCTGAGTGGCACAAGCCGGGGGTATGCCCTTTGTGCCGGAAAACCGGCATGTAGTTTATAATGTCCTATGCGTACCGTTGAAGAGAAGCTCTACCAGCTCATTATCAGCAGGCTCAACGGTGAGGACATCTCTTCTCCGTTACACCGGCAGCAGGTTTTCGATCTGGTAGAAAAGGGCATCGGCGGGTTCATCGTCTTTGGGGGCGAAAAGCAGGAAATAAGGCCCTTTATTGACGCGTTGCAGTCTGCCGCTGCAGTTCCCCTCTTTATTGCCTCTGACATAGAGCGGGGCGTGGGTCAGCAGATCCGGGGGGCCACTCATTTCCCGGGCCAGATGGCCCTTGCCGCGGCCATCGGCAGGATCTCCCCCGGCGACAAAAATCTTCTGGAGGGCTCTGCCGCTGCCATTGCCCGCGAGGCCATTGACGCGGGGATCAACATGCCCCTCATTCCCGTCCTTGATGTTAATACAAATCCTGACAATCCCATAATCTGCACGCGGGCGTTCTCCGATGATCCCGGAAAGGTTACACGGTATGGGAAAAAGTACATAACCATCCTTCAAAGGGCCGGTCTCATAAGCTGCGCCAAGCATTTCCCGGGGCACGGCGATACTGCTGTTGACTCCCATATATCCCTCCCGGTCATCGCCAAGCCCTTCAGCAGACTCGCTGAATCAGACCTGCTCCCCTTTGCTGCCGCCATCAGGGCAGGAGTGAGCGCCATCATGGCCGGGCACCTCAGCATACCTGCGGCAGACACCCTGCCGGCATCACTGTCCAGAAAGCTGATCACCCATCTCCTGCGGCAGGAAATGGGGTTCAGCGGGCTTGTCCTCACGGACGCGCTGAACATGCACGCCCTCGACCACTACGGCCATGTCCCTGTCCTCTGCATCAATGCCGGGGTCGATATCCTTCTCCATCCTGCCGATGTCCATGAGATCGTGCGGGAACTGACCCGGGCCATTGAAATAGGAGAATTGAATGAAAAGGTAGTCGACAAGGCCGTGGAGCGGATCCTGACATACAAGGGAAAAATAAAGAGCCTTCGCAGGACGGCCGTGGACTACGATGAGCACGGGAAACTCTCGTCCCTCATTTCTGACCGGTCAATCACGCTGGTCAGGTGCCGGGAAGGCCTGCTCCCTCTCAAGGAACCTCTCAGGGCCCACCTCGTTATAGCCGCAGATGAGAACAGGCACGACCCTTCGGTCATTGGACACCTTACGTCAACGGCATCGCGCCTTGAGGACATGGGGGAATACTTCGGAGGACAGACCATTATCGTTGCCCTGTTTACCAGTGTTGCCGCCTGGCAGGGAACCTCGGGGATCGGAGAGGAGGCAGTAAAGAAAATAGGGAAGATCATTAGAAAGGTCTCATCATCGATCGTCATATCCTTTGGCAGCCCCTATGTGCTCCGGCATTTCCCTGATGCAGACGCTCTCATCGCCGCCTATGAACCGTCACTTCAGTCCCAGCGCTCGGTCGTACAATGCCTCACAGGCAAACAGGAGTTTGAAGGCACGCTGCCCGTTGCACTTCAGATGACGTAACCCTCCTGATTACGTCAGATGTCGCAGACATAGGCGTTCTGGCAGCACGTAACCAGCACAGGATGAATGAGGACTTTCAGCCGGAGCCCCTGTTTTGATCAATGTTCTTTTCGGCGAGGAGATTTCTTCTGCACGTCATATTTCCTTCAGCTTAAATCCATCACTAAAGGGAGAATATTTTGCTTATCAACAGTTCCTTTTCTGCAGGACGACAATCACACTAATGTGCCTAACGATGCGGCTCGGGGTAATGGAAAAGGGAGAAAATATTGCATTGCTCTTAGTGACTTTCATCACGGATACGGTAATCACAACCACCTATCATAATAATGTAGATTGGTACGCGTGCAATAAAAACCACAGCAAATCAAGTGGTTAAAATCTCCGGGAAATATCTGTGAGAGAATTTGAGGCAGGGACGATGAGTCAAAAAGTATGGGTGATCGATGATATCCCCGAAAAGCACGTCTCCCCATCCCGGATAAGCCATGGAAATATCCCTGCATTTCAGCAGAAGAGTACCAAACAGAAACATCCTTCTGTGGCGTATAGTCTATCAATGATTATCTGGGGATGCGGCCAGTTTTACAACAAACAATGGAAAACAGGTATTATCTTTCTTCTCTTCATGATAGTGTTCCATTTACTCATGAGTGTCGTTGTCATATGCTGGGAAACTGTACTATCCTCTTTTGAATCAATACATGTCCATACTTCCGGAACGCTTATCATATCTGGCTTTTTCTATCTCTCAGGACTCATTTTCTGGCAGTTCAATGCCTGGCAGGCCTATTTTAAAAGTATAAAGATTAACGCGCAGCCTCCTAGAGGCGTCAGGATGACCGTGCTCCCTGCGATGTGCTCTCTTGTAATGCCTGGCTGGGGACAGATACTAAACGGTCAGATAAAAAAGGCCATTTTTTTCCAGTTATTCGCACTAACCGGCCTTGCCACATTCCCTTTTATCATCATAATATTCTTGCTATGGCCAGCACTGGAAGCGTCTCGATCTCGACTTATCGTTGAATGGGTCTTCTCAATAAGTATCATCCTCTCACCTTTCATCCTTATAATGTGGATGCTCAACATTTTTGATGCTGCACTTGTAAGCATGAATAATACAAAAAAAGAGCCCCTCCTCATAAGAATCAAGTATGCAGTGAACAGGTTCCGTTATCATACCCAGCTCTATGGCTGGAAGAATGCCCTGCTTCCGCTTATAAAGCGGACCATTATGATAGTCTTATTACTGATTTTCTGTTTCATCACGCATCGGTCTGTCCC
>CP070788.1:1264368-1272823 GCA_020346765.1 Nitrospiraceae bacterium | reverse complement strand
TGTGCTCCCTTGCAGATATTGAGCCTTCCGGCGAACGCAAGGAGTCAGGCAAGGGACAGTAAGTCCCCGCTGATGACAGCCTCCACTACTCCGGGATCAAACTGGGAGCCGGCGCATTTCCTCAGTTCACTTTCTATCTCCTGCCTGCCGCACCGGAAGGCCCGTCGCGGAGAATAGAGCATCGAGTCAATAGTATCCGCAACGGAAAGCACCCGAGCCATGAGCGGGATCCTCTCTCCTCTGAGTCCGGAGGGATATCCCGAGCCGTCGTACCATTCGTGGTGGTGCATGACCAGAGGGACGGCGGGTTTGAACAGGGGGAGGCGGCTGATAATCTCGGCGCCGTTTTCAGGATGTTTTTTCATGGCCGCATACTCGTCATCGGACAGTGAGTACTCCTTGCTCAGGATCGTTCCGTCGATGCGTACTTTGCCGATGTCATGGAGAAAGGCCGAGGAACTCAGGAGACCGATGTCGTCAGAGGCGAACCCCATTGCTCCGGCAATGCGTGATGAGAAGGAACTGACTCTCCGGGCATGGGCCCACGTGTACCCGTCCCGGGAGTCTATGTTGGTCAGCATGGCCGTGATCATGTTTTCATAGCTGGCAATCACTGTATCTCTGGCATTTCCGATCATTCGTTCCATGTAGAGGGCGGACTCGGTGAGCCAGTCAATCTCGGTTTTCAATCCCAGCCTGTCCTTTCTCCGGGACAGGGCGCCTGCCATGACGGACAGCAGTTCATCCTTGTCAAAGGGTTTGATGAGATAGTCATATGCACCGTACCGGATCGCTTTTTGTATTGTTTCGAGGCTGGCGTATGCGGTGATCATGATGACCTCGATAAAGGGGTGCTGCTGTTTGATATCGCGAAGCAGGTTCAGTCCATTTGTGTCTCTCAGCCGTATATCGAGCAGGACAATGTCCACGTTCCTGTCGGAAAGGTAAAACCAGCCCTCCAGCGGCCCCTCGGCAATGAGGGCATCAAACCTGTCCCTGAGGACATAATGCAATGAGTGGCGTACGGCACGTTTGTCATCGATAAGGACAACGCAGGGCTTTCCCCCGTTGGCATATGTCAGGTCTTTGCTCATATGCTGAATGTCATTATTAATTACATTTAATAAGATAAAGCATTAAACTTATTTACATATCATAGCATATTCGCCAGAGAAGGTTCAGCAAAAAGTTGCCTGTGGTTCAGCGATTATGAAATGTTCCCCATCGTTTTCTCCGCCCAGGCGAATCAGCCGGTGACGGAGCTCCATCTCCTCGTGCCATGCTGCACAGCAGGTTCGCCGTGATTCATTAGGCACCTGAAATTGAACGTGGTATAATCAGGATCATCGAGTATGAAGCTCAAAATTCTCCTGATTAACCCCTGGATCTATGATTTTGCCGCTGTAAACCTCTGGTCAATACCGCTTGGTATCCTGAAAGTGGCAGAGTATCTGAGCCGGTATGATGTGGAACTTGACTTCATAGACTGCACGGAGAATTATCGCAGGACAGGGCCCTTTGGAACAGGCAAGTACCAGAAGGAGACCGTGAGTAAGCCCGGGTGTATTCAATCCATCCCCCGGAGATTCGGGAGATACGGGATAAGGGTCGAAGAACTGCAGAGATTTCTCCGGCAAAAATCACCCTTTGACATGGTCTTCATGACATCCATTATGTCCTACTGGTACCCAGGGGTGCACAAGGCAGTAGAGATCATAAAGGCAGAATACAAGAACATCCCGCTCATCCTCGGTGGTATCTATGCGACGCTCTGGCATGAGCATGCAGCGAATACGTCCGGGGCTGATTATATCTACAGGGGGGGAGTCGGCGAAGGCATTCATTCTGCGTTGAATACCTTCGGCTTCAGGATCAGGGAGAAACAAGAAGAGACTACGCCTTATTACCGGCTTGGTCTGTACAACCACTTTCGATTCGTTCCTATCCTGACGAGCACCGGGTGCCCCTATCGATGTTCATACTGTGCATCAGTGCTGTTCAATGAGAAATTCGTCCAGCGGGATGTCTCAGCGGTATTGAAAGAGATGGGGGAGCTCCGCGGAATGGGTGTTCGTGATTTTGCAGTGTATGACGATGCGCTCCTGGTGAATGCAGAAACTCATATAAAGCCCCTTTTGAGAGAGATCATAACCAGGAGGCTTGACGTCCGTTTTCACTGCCCGAATGGACTTCATGCACGATTTATCGATGAAGAGCTTGCATCGCTGATGAAAGAATCAGGCTTTCAGACAGTGCGATTGAGCCTGGAGACGACGGAGAAAGAAAGACAGGAGCAAACAGGGGGGAAGGTGACATCGGAACACCTCTTCCGTGCCGTCAATGCATTGAAACGACAGGGGTTCACAAGGGGGAATACGGGGGTATATCTGATGTATGGCCTGCCCGGACAGGGGCTCGATGAGGTTGAACAGGGCGTCGAATTTTTGAAGCATCTCTCTGTAAAAATCCATCTCACGGAATTTTCACCAATACCCGGGACACGGTGCTGGGATGATATTCTGAAGAGAGGCATCATGCATGATGAAATTGACCCCCTTCTTACGAATAATACGGTCTTTTCCTGGCTGTTTTCGGACTATGATCCGTCCGCTCTCAAAAAATTGAAACTCAGCGTCAAAGAGTATAATGCGTCCTGAAGAGGGTAACGATTTAAGGCGCGATGAATGCTAACGGCGGCTGCAATCTATGAAATACTTTTTATGGTCTATTGAAAATGCATCAGACCGGGATCATCTGCCCCGGTGTGCAAAAGCCAATACTGACGTTCACCGGTAAATATCCCAGACGTTTACATCACTGCCCGATGTCTTCCTGTACGCGCCCTTCGCCGTCTGTAACACGACCAGGGCGACCTCTTCAGGAGGTCGCCCCTGGAATCCGGTCATTCTCGTCCTGGTCATGTCAGGATTGACGGCGTAGATTTTTGGTCTTGATGTTTCCTGGCCAAGGGCCTGGGTGAAGCCCCGAACGCCGAATTTCGTGGCGCAATAGGGCGCAAGATCGGCATAGCCCGTCTGGCCGGCGCCGCTTGCTATGTTGATGATCATGTCCTTCACATGGGGAAGACATGTCCAGGTCATCTTGATGAGCCCTTCAAGGTTCGTCCTCATCTGACGCTCAATATCAGAGAGGCTTTGCTTCATGAGCGGTTTCCAGACTGCGACACCCGCGTTATTGACGAGAATATCGATCATTCCGAAAGTCCTGAGAACCGCGTGGACTGCTCCTGAAATGCTTTTATTACTCCTGAGATCCAGTTTGACGAGCATGGAGTCAGGGGCCCCGAGCTCTTTGCACCGTTTTTCTGTCTCCTGTCCACCCGGTCTGTTGGTGCAGTACGTTACGATGACCCGTGCCTTTTCAGCAGCAAATGCGAGGGCCGTCTCCCGTCCGATCCCGCTGCTCGACCCGGTGATAAGAACAACCTTGTTTTTCATGAGCTGTAAATAGTATATACCCCTGTGTCTCCAGTATATCCCTGTCTGAAATCAACTGCCACAGTGACGAAATAAGGACATGGCAGCCATGATCTTATGAGCGCTCATTTCCTTCACCTCTGTTCTGCAATTTCCGGAGCCACCGCTCCTGAGTGTGCAGAGCCGGCCCTCCATTGTCGAGAAAAAACGCCGGACCTGTGGTCCGGCGCGTTGATTGCTGGCTCCCGGGGAGGGATTCGAACCCCCGACAGGGTGGTTAACAGCCACCTGCTCTGCCGGCTGAGCTACCCGGGAATTGCCTTCGCCAGATTTTCTTTATCTTTTGAACAACTTCCCCCATACGGTAAAGTGCCCGGAGTGTAAGCCCGGGCACGCGTCAAATCAAGACAGGTCAATATTATAAAGGGAACAGGGAACAAATTCAACATAGGGCCGGTGTCCGGCGGACGGTTCGCAAGGGAAAGACCGGTAACCAATTTACCGTTGATGACTTCTGGATGTCAGCGCTTCAGCTCCTGCCCCCGGTAAGATACACAAGGGCCCTGTTGATATCCTCTCTCTTGCCGGTCAAAAACAGGATATCGCCTGCCTGGAACCTGAATTTCGGGTCAGGGCTTGTGTGGATCTGGTCTTTTCGTTCGATTGCCACCACAGTGGCGCCTGTCTTCGTCCTGAGCTTCAGTTCATCAATGGATTTGCCCAGCACGGGGAGTCCCTCCTGGATGGTAAAAAGCTCAAAGGTGATCTTCGGGGCAACGGCGTATTTTTCGAAGAGGGGCTTCCGCGCGGCTGTCCTGCTCTGCCGCAGCGCCCGGTAGCCGTCCTCCCTGATCATGTCAACAAAATTGAAGATCTCATTCCTTGGTATATGGTACCGTGTGAGGACCCGGGAGAAGATCTCCACCGAGGTTTCGAACTCTTCGGGAATGACGTCACTGGCCCCCAGCCTGAGCAGGTCGTCCACCTCGGCAGCGTACCGGGTTCGGGCGATGATGTGCAGCCCGGGATTCAGGGACCGGGCTGTTTTGACGATATTCCGCGTTGATGACGGGTCGGAGATCACCACCACCATGACCCGGGCCGTCTGAACTCCCAGCAGATGGAGCACCTCGCTGTTCGTCGCGTCGCCGTAGCAGATCGGCTCTCCCTGTTTTTTCATGTCCCGCACGGTATCGGCGTTCATCTCGAGGATCGTGTAGGGGATGTTTCCCTCGCGGAGCACCCTGGCGAGGTTTCTCCCGTTTAGTCCGAAGCCGATAATGATGACATGGCCACCTGTCTTCTGCGGCTGCTCTTCACTTTCGGGAAGGCCGGTTGGCCTCTCGATCTTCTTCAAGAGGCTCCGGGAACTGAGCCCTCTGGACAGGCGTGGAGCCGCCTGCATGAGAAAGGGCGTCAGGAGCATGGTGATAACTGAGGAAGAGAGGAACCACTGATACAGGTCGTTCGATATAAGACCCGCAGAGAGGCCGGCCACGGCAAGGACAAAGGAAAACTCACCGATCTGCGCCAGGTTCAACCCTGTCTGGATGGATATTCTTACCGGCCGGCCGAGAAAATAGGCGGAAAAAAAGCCGCTCAATGACTTAAGCATCATGATTGCCGCCACGATGGCCAGTACGGTGAATACATGATGAACGAGAAAAGACGTGTCCATGAGCATGCCCACGGAGATGAAAAAAAGTCCGTTGAAGCTGTCCCTGAAGGGGAGGATTGCCGATGTTGCCTCATGGCCGTACTCTGACTCTGAAATGGCAAGGCCTGCGAGAAAGGCGCCCAGGGCAAGGGACAGCCCGAACTCGGCGGTGAGGAAGGCGATGCCGAAACAGAGGATAAGGATTGAAATCACGAAGAGCTCCCTGCTCCTGGCGCGTACAATCTGGTGCAGGACAGCGGGGATGACCCACCGGGCGGACATGAGAATAACGGCAACAATGGCCAGGGCCTTGATGAACGTCACGGCCAGATCGGCCAGGCCGCCGCCGCCGGACATGATGGGGATGAGGAGCATAAAGGGGACAACGCAGAGGTCCTGAAAAATGAGAATGCCCACCCCGGCCCGTCCCTGAGGGGCGTCTATCTCGGCCCGCTCGGAGAGGAGTTTCATCACAATGGCTGTGCTGCTCAGTGCGACCAGGAAGCCCGCAAAAACTGCCTGATTGACATTTTCAAAGAGCCGGTAGGAGATAATCGCTGTCAGGACAACGGTCATGAAAACATAGAGCCCGCCGATGCCAAAGACCTCGAGGCGCATTTTCAGGAACCGCGAGAGAGAAAACTCGATGCCGATAGTGAAGAGGAGGAGGATGACGCCGATCTCCGCAAGGGTCTGGATGGTGCCGGCATCTTCGATGAAATTCAGGCCGTAAGGCCCCAGCAGCATTCCGGCCAGCAGAAACCCCACGATGGAAGGGACTTTTACCCTCCCCAGGGCAAAGATGACCACGGCGGATATGGCCAGGATTGTGACAAGGGATTTCAGGAAAACAAGTTCGTGCATGGGCGTAAAATACAGGCACCAGGATATGGGCAAGAGGCAATCGACAGCGGGTAGGGGTATTACCCTGCCCATCACCCGTCTTCTAATTAACAAAAAGCCCGGAGTTACCCCCCCGGGCTTTTTATGTGTCTGATCGTTACAGGGCCTGTCTACTGCTCGTCGGTCTTTTCCTCAGCCTTTTCTTCTGTCGCTGTCTCTGCTGCCCAGAAGGCGGACTCTTTCTGGAGGCGGTCCCACTGAGCATCCACGTATTCCTGCGCCTGTCTGAGCATCCACTGGTTTTCCGGAGCGAACATATGCTTGAACCGCCCCTGGGGTTTCAGGAAATCTGTGAGGGGTTTTTTCTCCCGGGGCTTCACCGTGATCCTGGGCATACCGTTTTCAACTTCGTAGAGCGGCCAGTAGCAGGTGTCCACCGCCAGTTTCGACAGGGCGATGGCATCGTCAGTCCTGCTCCGCCATCCGCGGTTGCAGGGGGCGATGATATTCATGAACTTGGGCCCCTTTATTTCAAAGGCCTTCTGTACCTTTTTCATCAGGTCCATCCAGTGTCCCGGAGATGCCTGCGCAGTGTAGGGAATTCCGTGGGCTGCCATGATTCTCGTCAGGTCTTTCCGTTGCTGCAGTTTGCCCGGTATGGCGTCACCGGCCGGGCAGGTGGTCGTGTTGGCCCCGAAGGGAGTCGCGCTGGAGCGCTGGATGCCCGTGTTCATGTAGGCGCCGTTGTCATAGCATACGTACATCATGTCATGGCCCCGTTCCATGGCGCCCGAGAGACTCTGGAACCCGATGTCATAGGTCCCGCCGTCGCCGCCAAAGGCCACGAACTTGACCTCCTCCTTGATGAGCCCCTTTTTCTTCCACGCCCGGTACATGGTTTCCACGCCCGAGATGGTGGCTGCAGCGTTCTCGAATGCTGTGTGTATCCAGGGTATCTTCCATGCCGTGTACTGGGAAATGCAGGAGGACACCTCAAGGCATCCCGTTGAATTTGATGCGATGATGGGGTAGTCCGTTGCCATGAGCACCTGCTTCACCACGATGGGCGCCCCGCAGCCGGAGCACATCCGGTGGCCGTGAGTAAAGCGGTCCTCTCCCCTAGACAGTTCTTTTAATCTGAGTGGTTTGGTTGTCATTGTATTATCTCCTTAAGCTATCAGCCTTCAGCTTTATTCCCTCACGCCGATATATTCCTTCACGGTTTTGACTTTCCCCTTTTTCACAATGTCAACGAGCTCGCTCAGTGCCTCTTCCGCCTGGTCGGGCATGAAGTCCCTGCCGCCGAGTCCGTATATCTTGTTTGTCATGAGGGGCCTGTTTTTCAGGTGCATTGTGGCCGCGTTGATCTCAACGAACAACGGTCCGTAGGCGCCGAAGGAGTCGGCCCTGTCCAGGACGCAGACGGCTTTCGCGTTCTTCAGGGCCTTTGCGATTTCTTCGTAGGGGAAGGGCCTGAAGAGTCTCGGTTTCAGGAGGCCCGCCTTGATCCCCTTTTTCCTGAAGTCATCCACAACATCCTTGGCCGTGCCTGCGGCCGAGTTGAGGATGACCAGGGCAACGTCGGCGTCTTTTAATTTGTACGACTCGAACAGGCCGTATTCACGGCCGCTTATTTTTTTAAAGTCAGCGGCGACATCAAGTACCACATCGGCCACCTTTGTCATCACCTCGTGCTGGGCCCGTTTGTACTCGTGGTACAGGTCCGGGAGGACCAGGGGGCCGAAACTCTTCGGCTTTTTGATGTCCAGCAGGGGATTCACCTGTTTATAATTCCCGACGAACTTTTTTACGGTCTGATCATCGAGGTACTCCACCCGCTCAATGGAGTGGCTGATAATGAAGCCGTCCAGGCAGACCATGACTGGGAGCCGCACGTCCATGTGCTCGGCTATCCTGAAGGCCTGAATGATGTTGTCATAGGCCTCCTGGGCGTTTTCGCTCCAGAGCTGGATCCATCCCGAGTCCCTCGCGCCCATGGCATCGGAGTGGTCTCCGTGAATGTTCAGGGGCGCTGACAGTGCCCGGTTGACCACCGGCATGACAATGGGCAGCCTGTCTCCAGCGGCAATGAAAAGCATCTCCCACATGAGGGCGAGCCCCTGAGAGGAGGTGGCTGTCACGACCCTTCCTCCCCCGGCTGCTGCGCCGATACAGGCGCTCATTGAGCTGTGCTCGCTTTCAACAAGGATCAGTTCCGTGTCGACCTTCCCGTCATTGACGAAGCTTGAAAACCTCTGCATCATGTCTGTCTGGGGCGTAATCGGATAGGCGCCGCAGACGTCGGGGTTGACCTGTCTGAGGGCCTCCGCCCCCGCTTCATTCCCTGTGACTGCTACTATCTTTCCCATTATTTCCCCTCCTCAACCATCACAATTGCCTTCGCGCCCTTTTTGCCCGGGCATTCGAGGGCGCAGATGCCGCAGCCTTTGCAGTAATCATAATTGAAGCCCGTCATCTTGCCGTCCTTTACGTGGACGGACATGTCAGGGCAGAACAT
>CP070788.1:1254534-1264268 GCA_020346765.1 Nitrospiraceae bacterium | reverse complement strand
TATCCTGAGTGAGAACAGAATCGGGCATAACTATATCATAAGGAGAAGCGAATAAAAAGTGGCAAACAAAGCAGTGAGAAAGTCAAAAGTAAGGGAATATACGGAAGCGATCATCATCGCAGTGTTTCTGGCCCTTCTCATCAGGGCCTTTGTCGTCCAGGCCTTTAAAATCCCTTCAGGGTCAATGCTGGAGACACTCCAGATCGGTGATCACATCCTCGTGAACAAGTTCATCTACGGGATGAACCTCCCTTTTTCAGACAGCAGGTTCCTTGTCTTCAATCCTCCCCGGCGTGGTGATATCATTGTCTTTTCCTTCCCGAAGAACAAGGAAAAACCGGAATGCACCAGCACCATGAGGAACATTTCAACCAGACTGTCCAATGCGTGGAGCAGCGGAAACCCCTTCTATCTCTTCAAGGACGACTGCCGGGACTTCATCAAGAGGGTCATCGGTGTGGGTGGGGACAAGGTTGAGGTGCGAGATAAAGTGGTCTATGTCAATGACACGGCCCTCGATGAGCCCTACGTTATCCACAATGACCCCGTTACGGAAGGGGCCCCGCGGGATAATTTCGGCCCCCTGATTGTCCCCCGGCGAAGCCTTTTCGTCATGGGAGACAACCGGGACCAGAGCTATGACAGCCGTTACTGGGGGGTCGTGGACATGAGCGAGATCAGGGGCAAGGCATTTATCATGTACTGGTCATGGAACAGCCAGGGCAGCTTCCTGAACAAGGTGCGCTGGAGCAGGCTGGGGAAGCTGATACATTAATCCACGGATTTCGCAGATGCCGCAGGCAACATAACACAAGAGTTGGACAATCTTTTATAATCTGCTTAATCTGCGGACATGAATATTATGTTTACCGGCCTTGTTGAGACATTCGGGTCAGTTGCTTCCGTACGAAAGGGCTCAAACAGCATTGTGCTGAGCATCCGGCCTTCTGCAGAATACAGCGTACAGCTTGGCGACAGCGTATGCGTCAACGGTGTGTGTCTTACGGTTACGCGCCATAACAGTGACATATCCTTTGACGTTTCACCGGAAACGCTGCGCAGCACCAATCTGGGGGAGCTCAGGCCCGGAGACAGGGTCAACCTCGAACGTGCCCTGAGGTTGAGCGACCGCCTCGGCGGCCACATTGTCACAGGGCACATTGACGGCGTCGGCACTGTGAAGGAAAAGCATCAGGCCGGAGAATATACCTTTTACACTATTGAGACACCGGCGGATATTTTGAAATACATCGTCAAAAAGGGTTCCGTGGCCATTGACGGCATAAGCCTTACCGTAACGGATCTCGGCCGCGGGGCCTTCAGCGTGGCCATCATCCCCCACACGCTGAAGGCAACCAGCATCGGTACGAAAGGGATTGGCGACAGGGTGAACCTTGAAGCGGACATCATCGGCAAGTACGTGGAAAGGCTTCTCAGCAGGAACGAGAGCGGATCGGGCCTCATGGAACTCCTCAAAGAGAAAGGGTTTACCAGTGACTAAAAGACCAGCCAGAAAATCAAAGCCCCAGGAGAAATGGAAGTTCAACACCATTGAAGAGGCCCTTGAGGATATCAGGGAAGGAAAGATGGTTATCCTCCTTGACGACGAGGACCGCGAGAACGAGGGCGACCTGACGATCGCTGCTGAAAAGGTCACTCCTGAGGCCGTCAACTTCATGGCCAAATACGGCAGGGGCCTTATCTGCCTGTCCCTGACATCAGAGCGGGTCGATGAACTGAAGCTGCCCATGATGGCGGACATGAACACCTCCCGGTTCGGGACCGCCTTTACCATATCCATTGAGGCCCGGAGGGGAGTTACCACGGGCATTTCAGCAGCTGACCGTGCCAAAACGATCAAAACGGCCATTTGCCCAAAGACCAGGCCCGAGGACATTGCCCGACCGGGGCACGTATTTCCCCTGAGGGCCCAGCCCGGCGGCGTGCTCCAGCGCGCAGGGCAGACCGAAGGGTCCGTGGATCTGGCAAGGCTTGCCGGCCTCTATCCCTCCGGGGTCATCTGCGAGATCATGAACGACGACGGGACCATGGCACGGGTGCCCCAGCTGGCGAGGTTCGCCCGCAGGCACGGCCTGAAGATGATCACCATCAAGGACCTCATCCAGTACCGGATGAAGAACGAGTGCCTCGTGACCCGGCTGGCGACGACGGTCATCCCCACGACCCATGGAGGCGAATTCACTGCCATTGTCTATGGCAACCTGGTGGACGATTCCCTGAACATCGCCCTGGTAAAAGGGGATATCTCTGCCGATGATGAAGTGCTCGTCAGGGTCCATTCTGAATGTTTGACCGGAGATGTCTTCGGCTCCCACCGGTGCGACTGCGGCGCCCAGCTGCACAAGGCAATGACCATGATCAGAAAAGAAGGCAAGGGGGTCGTCCTTTACATGAGGCAGGAAGGCAGGGGCATAGGCCTCGTTAACAAGTTAAAGGCCTATGCATTGCAGGATGAAGGCCTTGACACGGTGGAAGCCAACGTGAGGCTGGGGTTCAAGGCAGACCTGAGGGACTACGGAATCGGGGCGCAGATCCTCGTGGATCTGGGCGTGAAAAAAATGCGCCTCATGACAAACAACCCGAAGAAGCTGATCGGCCTGGAAGGCTACGGGCTGAGCGTTGTGGACAGGGTCCCTATCGAGATCAAGCCTCACGAAAAGAACATCAAGTATCTCTCAGCCAAAAAGAAAAAGCTCGGGCACATGCTCAACCATGTATAATCATATATAATGCCGAAGGGGAGGGTTTATGAAAACGTTTGAAGGAGAACTTCAGGCCAAGGGCCTTAAATTCGCGATCATCGTGAGCCGCTTCAATGACTTCATCACCGGAAAGCTTCTCGACGGCGCAGTGGACGCGCTCATCAGGCACGGCGCAGCAGAGCAGAATATAGACATCGTGAAGGTGCCGGGGTCCTTTGAAATCCCCCTTGCCGCTAAACGGGTCGCCGGGAAGAAGTCCCACGACGCCCTGATCTGCCTTGGAACGATCATCCGCGGCGCAACGCCGCACTTTGAGTATGTCTCTGCAGAGGCATCCAAGGGGATCGCCTCAGCCTCCCTTGAGACAGGCGTGCCCATTGCCTTCGGGGTATTAACCACCGATACCATTGAACAGGCCGTGGAGCGGGCGGGAACCAAAAGCGGCAACAAGGGATGGGATACGGCCCTTGTTGCCATTGAAATGGCCCAGCTCTTTAAAAAAATATGAGCATTGCGTGCAGAACTCAGTCGAAGCGACCCGGAGTATACCCGTATCGAGCGGAGGCCCGCTTCGGGAACAGAGAGCACAGTCGGAGCGACCCGGAGTATGCTCGTATCGAGCGGAGACCCGCATCGGGAACACAGACAGACGATACACAAGGATTTGTGGTCAGGGCTCTGGTATCTGATTTCTGGCGTCTGTAGGTATGAAGCGACGACGAGCCAGAGAGTACGCCCTCCAGATCCTCTTTCAGCTTGAACTCAGCGGGAATGAACTCACCGAGAGGGTCTTTGACGAATTCTGGGAGGGTAATGAGGAAGACCGTGAAGTGAGGGAATTCACCCGCCAGATTGTCACGAACACCCTCACCCACCTGGGGGAAATCGATGATATGATAAAAAAGGCAGCTGAGCACTGGTCTGTAGAGCGCATGGCAGTGATCGACCGGAACATTCTCAGGGCGGCAGTCTTTGAGCTCGCCTACCGGAAGGATATCCCATCCTCCGTGGTGATCAATGAGGCCATAGAAATCGCCAAGAAATACTCCACTGAGGATTCAGCACCCTTTATCAACGGCATTCTGGACAGGATCGCCCATTCCGTTTCCCCTGCCCCGCATATCAGGGAAACGTAAGGCACCGGGGGTGATAACATCCATCCCATGCTATCCTGTGCCATCATCTCGGACGTTCACGCCAACCTCGAAGCTCTCAGGAGTGTCCTCACGAGCATCGATAAGGAAAAGGTCGACTCCATTTTTTTTCTCGGCGACAGCATCGGCTACGGGCCTGACCCGGCTGAGTGTCTGGATGTCCTGCGGCAGAGGGCCGATGTCATCCTTGCAGGCAACCATGACTGGGCTGTTGCCGGATTGACGGACGTGGCATACTTCAATCCCTATGCTCGTGCGGCCATTGAATGGACCCGGGACAGGCTGAGTAGTGAACAGAAGGAGATTCTCCGATTGCTCCCCTTGACAGCGGCGCGGGACTGCATGTTTCTCGTCCACGGTACACCGTACGAGCCTGACCAATGGCACTACCTGATACACAAGGAGGACGCGGAAATGAATTTCCGGTTTTTTGAGGAGCAGCTCTGCTTCGTAGGCCACTCCCATATCCCCTTCATTGCAGAGAAGACGCAGACAGGCAGGATACGGTCCCATTCCCGCACCGCAGAGATCAAGCGGCAGCACCGGTACATGGTGAACGTCGGCAGTACAGGCCAGCCCCGGGACGGCAATCCCGAGGCAGCCTATGCCATCCTGCGGGACAATTCAGTCGTAATAAAACGGGTATCTTATGATATAGTAAGAACGCAGACAAAAATGCGAAAGGCAGGGCTGCCGGAGTATCTTGCTGAAAGGCTATTACTAGGAAGATGAATCTTAAGGATTCAAGGAGCCGAGGATCCAAGGATTCAAGTGATAAAACCTTTTGTTTTTAAAAGTCCCCTTCACTTGAACCCTCGAATCCTGGAACCCTTTTTTAAGCTAGGAGGTCCCCTTGATACCACGCTACTCACGGCCGGAAATGGCAACAATCTGGGAGCCGGAGAACAAGTTCCGGAAATGGCTTGACATTGAGATCGCGGCATGCGAGGCATGGGCAAAGCTTGGCAAAATACCAAAGAAGAGCCTCGCCACAATCAAAAAACGGGCAAACTTCAATACCAGACGAATTGACCGGATAGAGGCGACGGTAAAGCACGACGTGATCGCCTTCTTGACCTCCGTTGCTGAATACGTGGGCCCTGATTCGCGCTACATTCACAAGGGTCTTACGTCTTCAGACATCGGTGATACTGCCCTGGCACTGCTGATGCGCGAGGCAGCAGACATCATCATCGGCAATATAAAGGACCTCATGAGGGTGTTAAAAACCAATGCGAAGAAATACAAAAACACCCTCCAAATGGGCAGGAGCCACGGCATCCATGCAGAGCCTACCACCTTCGGCCTGACCTTTGCCCTCTGGTATGAGGAAATGAATCGCAATCTCCGGCGCATGCACACAGCCCGGGAAACGATCAGCTACGGCCAGCTCTCCGGTCCTGTGGGGACCTTTTCAAGCCTGCCGCCCTCCATAGAAAGAGACGTCTGCAGGAAACTCCGGCTGAAGCCTGATCCTGTGGTAACCCAGGTCATCCAGCGGGACAGGCACGCAGAATACATGAATACCCTTGCCCTCATCGCCGGCTCCATCGAGAAGATGGCCGTAGAGATCAGGCACCTCCAGCGGACAGAAGTGCTCGAGGCAGAGGAACCCTTTGAAAGGGGGCAGAAAGGCTCTTCGGCAATGCCGCATAAGCGCAATCCCGTAGGCTGCGAAAACCTGAGCGGGCTTGCCCGGGTGGTCCGTTCAAATGCCGTGGCCGCCATGGAGAACATCCCCCTCTGGCATGAGCGGGACATCAGCCATTCATCGGTGGAGCGGATCATTATCCCTGACAGCACCATTCTCATCAATTACATGGTGGTACGGCTGACAGGGATCCTCAGGGGACTCCAGGTCTATCCCGGGAGGATGAAGGAAAACATTGCCCGGAGCTACGGGCTTTTCGCATCCCAGCGGGTCATGCTGACACTCACGGAAAAAGGAATGAGCAGGGAGAACGCCTATCGCATCGTCCAGAAGAGGGCAATGGAGAGCTGGAAACGGAGGACACCCTTCAAAAACCTTCTGAAGGAGGACAGGGACATCATGAAACACCTTTCAGCCCGGGACATTGACGCCCTCTTTGACCTGAAGTTTTACACGCGGAACGTTGATTACATTTATAAAAGGGTGTTTACTTAAGAAACAGGGGTCAAGGGGCCCAGGTGTCCAGGAAAAAGAAAATCGTACTCTCAACCCCTATCTTAAACCGAATTCAGCACTTCATACTGCTCAAGGTTGCCTGAAGACGTGTAGTAATCAATCTCGGTCCCGGCAATGCGACCTGCCTCTTCCCGGAGATCGTGGCCCTGGTTTTTGATGAAGGACTGAATCATTTCAAACTTGGCCTTCTGGATGTGGAGAAATGCCTTGTCCACCTCCGGGGTCGGGGGATAGTCCTTCCGTTTCTGCCCATGGGCAAGCACCTCGGTAAAGGGCCTCCCTGACTGGGCTGCCACGCCCTTTGCCTCATTCACGGCATTGTACCAGTCGCCGTGCATGATCTTGTAGTAGTCCCTCATGGCCTGCTTGTTGAAGTGCACGAAGTAGGACCTGCTGCCGCGGACGAGGTTGAAGGTGACCCGCACGGAGTCCGTGTCAATGGTATCAACAAAGACCAGGTCTTCACCGTCCCGAGCGATTTCCCACTTCAGGTCCCACAGGAACAGTCCCATCCTCGAGAAGATGTTCTGGAGCAGGTAGGCGCCGAGAATGGCGATAACCAGAGACTCTGAAAAGGCGCGGGCACCGATGCCCGAGATGAGGGCCCCTTCCTGGCGGCTGATGTTTCTGTCCTCAGGCTCGTATTTGGTCGTCAGATCCACAATAGGATGGGCAAAACGGACCCAGGGAGACAGGGGGGTGTCAATCCCCAGTTCCCGCAGGTAGTCCCGCTTTCCCGAGTCGCTCATGGCATTGTGCTTTCTCAGGATGGACGATCCGCTCGTGATTCCGAGCCTGACAATATATTCAAGGGGGATCACGTTTCTGTCCTTATGATGGTATTTTTCGTAATCATAAAAATGCCATCCCAGGACCCTGGCAGGCTCGGGCTTTATGACGGCATATTTTTTTATCAGCGTGAGGTTGCTCAGACGCGGGGGAAACCCGCGCGCAAAAACCCTCCCGCTTTCCCGCTCGACCATGCCCCCGTGATGGGTCAGCGCCCCCTTTTCACAGAACCGGGAGAGGATGCCCCTGATCAGGCCTGATTCATCTTTCTGCATGAGGGACGCTTCCCCGGAAATGATGGGTGAAACGGCACGCCATGCCTCAGGATTCTGCAGCTCCTGAAAGACCAGATGGCGGAAACTTGCCCTCCCGATATCACTGCCTTCAATGGTAAAAATGGTCCCCACGTCAAAGACAGATCCCCCTACTGAAGTCTCACTAATCAGCAGGTCAGGGCGGCCGGGAACATCATACAGCTTCTGCACAGAGCCGGTATAGGACGGCCTGTCCAGCTTGAGTTCTATGGTATCCGGGAATGAATCCATTGTATAACCTCCGCAGGAATGGTGATCTCATGAGAAATTTTAACCTAACCTTTTGCAGGAGAAATAGTCAATCAGTGCTCCCCTCACCATCGAAAGAGGGCCTTACTTTTCCTATACCCCGGAGCCTCGTCGTATGTGATCATCGGAAAAGGTGTATAATAACGGAATGAATGCAGAACCACGTGAGGTTCTCCTAAGGAGTGAGCCATGAAATACGGAGTCTGTGCTGCAGCAGCTGTTCTTTTGTCGCTTGCTCTTGTCCCCGGTGTTTCTGCCGGTCTTGATATGATCGCCGGCATGTGGGAGATCACGACAAAATGGGACATGCCCGGCATGCCCATGGAAATGCCCTCAGTTACCTTTACACAGTGCCTGAGCCGCGAAAACACGGTGCCCCGCATAGAGAGCGAATACAGCGGGTGCACAATTATCAATGCTGAAGCAACAGACAGTTCCGTTGCCTGGGAAGTGGAGTGCTCCGACAACGGGAAAATAATGAAAGGCATTGGCAAGGTTACCTACAACCACGACACGTTTACGGGGGGCATGACCCTCGAAGCCGAGGGCATCACAACGACCCATTACCTGAGCGGCCGCCGTATCGGCGACTGCACATAGCCCCATAGCCCCTGATGCTGCAAGGGGACGCATCAGTATCATTTATCCTGTCAACAGCGGATGATAATGCACTGATCCTCAATTTCCTGTTCCCTTTCAGGCCATTGCCCTTTTCACCCTCAAAGTAATTCCCAGATCCAGCGATAGGGATGACACAATATCATGGTGAGCCTGTAGAACCATGACCGGCGAATCACCCTTCTACAGGCTCAGGATGACATTCTTTCAGCATGTTACCAAGATATCGCTTGATCTGGGTAATTTATCCTCCGTTCACTCTTTAATCTTTCTTTAATATTTGCCTGTTACGATGAGTTCAATAAGAAAAGATGGAGTCCTTAAAATTGATCACCCTTTAAAAGAGGAAACCATGAGAAACCTATCAAGCATCTTAATACTCGCGCTGGTTATGGCATTAGTTGCGGGGCCGGCAGCAGCACAAAATGGAAGGGAGTACGGAAAGCAGGTGAACTATGCCGAAAAGTTTTACGGAGTTGTCGAAAGCATGCCTCAGACGGGATATGCAGGCCGCTGGATCATAAACGGAAAAAACGTACAGGCGGGGGCAAATACCCTTATAAAGGAAAAACGCGGAAAGGCTGCGGTCGGGGCATATGTTGAGGTGCAGGGACAACAAGCCGGAGACACATTCACCGCATACAAGATCGAAGTTGAAGAAAGCGGCGATATGGTAAAAAGCCCCTATCCCGCCAAATTCTACGGCACCATTGAAAAACTGCCTGAACAGGGACGGGAAGGCATATGGATCATCAATGGCAGGGACGTCATGGTGACGAGACAGACCGAGATAGAAGAAGAACACGGAAGGGTTGCCGCAGGCGCCTATGTTGAGGTTAAAGGTGATTATTCAGGCAGGACATTCACTGCCTATGAGGTCGAGGTGAAGGAGGCAAGCAGATACCGTGATGCCGGTCCGAACAGGCAAAATGCGGATACCAGCAGGCCTGAGTTTGGGCCATCCCGGGAAAAACCTTCAGGGAGAATCGCGCCTGCTTATGCCCCCTCCCATGAGAAGGCCTATAACATTCTGTTCGGCGGCACGATCGAGCGCATGCCTGAGAACGGCTATGACGGGACGTGGATAATCGAAGGCAGGAATGTGGAGGTGAGCAGTAAAACGCTCATTGACGAATCCGGCGGCAGGGCCTCCCAGGGCGCATACGTGAAAGTGAAGGGAACACGCAAAGGGGAAACAATTACCGCGCATGAAATTGAAATAGACGGAAAGAAGTAACTGAAGGGCCGTGTTACTCAATGCCCGTGGTGGTGATTCGTGCATCACATGATGAAGGAGGAGAGATGAAAGAACATAATGCAAACCCTGCAGAGCAGGGGCAGGACAGCTTCATCGGTATCAGTCATATGGGACTTATACTGTTTGGTATCACTGCGTGGCTTACCGGCGACGGAGCCGATGATTACAAGGAGTTCAGGCATGTATGGTTTACCGTGCACGGCTGGATTGGAATGGGACTGGCGTCCTCCATGTTTCTCTACATTGTGTACTGTACCTTTGGTCCGAAGCAAAGCCGGTTCACACAGCGGGTGCCCGCTACCCGGGAAAAGCTGGGGATGGTCAGGGAAGATATTGCGGGCCTTTTGAGGTTCAGACTGCCGGACCGTCAAAGCCATCAGGGGCTTGCAGGACTGGTCCAGTTCTTTGGCGTGCTCATCTTCACCGGAATGGCAGTGACAGGGGCCCTGATGTTTTTCCTTC
>CP070788.1:1252959-1254434 GCA_020346765.1 Nitrospiraceae bacterium | reverse complement strand
CAATTTAAAGGGAGGACATGGCATGAGCAGGACATTCGATTTACTGTGGAAGAAGTCAGAAACCAACGGCAAGGCCCAGTGGGAGCGGGTAGGGGTTATGCTCGAGAAGGAGGACGGCAAAAGGTCCGTCAAACTCAACCTGGTGCCTGCCGGAGGGTGGGACGGCTGGCTCGTGGTGTCGGAGCGGAAGGCAAAGAGCGAGGCACCCTATTAAGTATTCAGGGCAAATGCCGATTCAACAGAGACAAGGACCACCGCTCCCAGGGGGACGCGGCGTCTGGAAAGATGAATCCAGGATTGTGATCTCTTTCCTTGCCTTGTGGCCTGGGGGCTGATATGATAGTCAGGGACATCAAAGGAGCGCAGTACCGTTCCCGGGCAGACCAATGAAGCAGGAAATAAAGGAATCAGTGAAAAAGACCGTCGTGAAGATCCCTTCACTTCCAACCCTTCCGTCAGTTGCCCAGGATATCCTGATGCTCGTTGACGATAAGACTGTCTCACGGGGCAGGCTTGAAAGGATCATTGAACGCGACCCGGCAATTTCGGTCAGAATTCTCAGTCTTGCCAATTCGGCCTTCTGGGGGACCGGGGGGCCTGTCCGGTCTCTTGATCAGGCTATTTTCCGTATCGGCTTTGACAGTGTGAAGTATCTCGCGGTCAGCGTGTCTGTCCTTACACTGTTTGAAGTATCTTCAGGGAAAAGCAGGATGCACTATCAGAGGATGTACAATCATTCCATTGCAACAGGGTTCATCGCAAAACGCTTGGCACGGAACCTGGGCCTGCATTGTGCCACGGAAATCCTGATGAACGGCATGCTCCATGACATCGGCATTCTGGTCATGAACAGATATTTCTCCGGTCTCTATCAACGCGTGATGGAGAGCATCCGGGGCGGAGAAACGCTCCTTGCCGCGGAAAAGGAAAAATTTGATTTTACCCACGCTGAAATGGGAAGCTGGGTTGCAGCGGAATGGCATTTGCACGACAGCCTGGTCAATACGACCCTGAACCACCACGTGCCGTCGGCTGCCTCAGGAGACTTAAAACTGGCCGCTGTTGTACATGCCGCAGATTACCTGACAAACAGCGTTGTACTGAGTCCGACGATCGATGATCCCGGATATTCCCTCGATCCGGCCTGTTATGAAATTCTTGGTATGTCCCATCGTGATTTTGAAGACCTGGAGTCCGGGCTCAAAGGCGGTGAACTGTTCAACATGCTCTTTACTGACAGCAGGGGGTCCTGACTTCCTATGCAACGAGGTGTGCCTGTGCTGAAGGATGAAAGTGCGCTGTCAGAAAGTACCAGCGGGCCGTCTAAAACTTTGCACTGCCCGGGGGTTCCCGCGAAGGTAATTCCTGAAAAATCAGGGGAGCCCATACAGGCATTGAATTTGCGAATTATGTATGTGCAGTTCGGGCCTATCATGAATGCATGAACCGCAGTCCCTCGTCGCCTTTTCCTGAAG
>CP070788.1:1247190-1252859 GCA_020346765.1 Nitrospiraceae bacterium | reverse complement strand
GGGACGAGGTTATCGCGGTGAATTCCCAGCTGATAGGGCGATGCCTGTCCCGATGGATGGACATAGGCATGGCCCGTAATAATCAGTCCCACACCGCCCCGGGCAAGATCTGTCATGAAAGCGGTCAGTGCGGGGGTGCAGGAGCCGTCTTCTCCTGCCAGTCCCTCCCAGGTGGCAGAGCGGACAAAACGGTTCGGGAGATTCATTGTCTTCAGGGTGACAGCTTCAAATGGCCTGGGCATGATCGGCCTCCTTGCAGGAACGTATTTTTTCTCTTCATGACAGTATAGCACATGGTCAGAACAGGTCATGATCGTCGAAATGTTACGTGGATTGAGAAGCGCCGCCCCTGTCAGAGCGTCCGGTACGGAATGGAAGAAGGAGTGAAAAATTTACTTCCATTTATTGTTAAAACAAGGTAAGCTATATGTAAACCTTCTTTACGAAAGCGGCCGACCACTACCACGGCCCGCGATTTCTCATTTAAGGTATCAAAGAGACATACGATAAGTATAGTATCACTGCCCGGGAAAGGGTTGTATAAATTTATCAATCAGCAAGGAGAGCATCACATGAAAAGTGAAAGAAGAAGGTTCCGCAGGTTTGATGTTGCCCTCGATGTTGCCTTTGACCAAGAGGCCAAGGCGGTCGCCGGCATAACGAAAAACATTTCCCGAAGCGGTCTCTGTTTTGAGTCCCCTGTTTTTGATCACCGGCTGAACGAAAAAGTGGAACTGCGCATCAAGCTTCCCGAGCAGGATACCTTTATTCCCTTTTCAGGGAATGTGGCCTGGACAAAACAGGTTGCGGACAGATATCTGGTAGGACTTGAATTTCAGGAAATAGACAAGGCGGCAAAGGTCGAGATACTGGACTATGCCTATGATCTGTGGATTGAGACTCAGAAACGTGCCGGAGCCATTGTTCAGTAATTTCCTGCGCTCATCCCATATCCCCCAGTTCGTACTGAATAATACTGAGTGCTGCAAGAGGAGCGGTTTCCGTGCGGAGGATTCTGGGTCCGAGTGAAACCTCTATAAAACCCTTTTCCACCGCGGCGTGAATTTCTTCCCCTGCAAACCCGCCTTCCGGACCCACGAGGACGGTAAAATGATGCTCTCTCGTGAAATCCCTCAAAACGTCTTTCAGGTGTCTCTCCCGCGACCCTTCGGACAGGATGATGCATGCCTCAGGATCCAGCCTGACTCCCTTTATGTCTTCAATATAACCCTTTGCCAGGGCGGTGATCGTCTGCTCGAGATATTCTTTCAATTCAACGGGATGTTCAATGTCCGGAACCCTGTCCCGGCCTGACTGCTCTGAAGCGGACCGTGCTATTTTTCTCCAGCGTTCACGCTTGTGGGTATGACGGACCTGGGAGCGCTCCGTCACCAGCGGTACGATCCTGCGTACGCCAAATTCCGTGGCCTTCTGCACGATGAAGTCCATTTTGTCGGCTTTCGGAAGCCCCTGGGCGAGAGTGATTGATATCGGAGACTCGACCGAGTAGGGGGCCTTGCTGATGATCTTCGCAGCAATTTCTTTTTTGTGGACGGCCTCGACAATACACTGGTATCTGAATCCCTGGCCGTCAAAGATGATAATCTGTTCACCCGGCTGAATGCGCAGGACCAGCGCCAGATGCCGCGCGTTTTCGCCGGTGATGGTGATCGTATCCGATGTCAGCTGCTCAGGGGGGAGGAAGATGCGGGTCATGATTAATTGTAGAAAGTAAATTTTTTTCAAATGACAAGGACAGCCCTGCACGGGCTGTCCTGCTTTTTTCTGATAGCTGATCGCTGAAAGCTAAGCCCTACTTCGCTTCCTTCTGCTCGCTGTGGTTGTGGAACATGTCCTTGAGTTTGTCCATGAACCCTTTGGATACTTCATCGCCGCTTATCTCAGCAAACTCCCGGAGCAGTTCTTTCTGTCTCTGGGAGAGTTTCTTCGGTACGTCTATGAACACAGAGACAAACTGGTCGCCCTTGCCATAGCCGCCCAGTTTGGGAACGCCCTTGCCCCTCAAATGAAAGACCTTGCCTGACGGTGTTCCTGCAGGGATCTTGATATGTTCATTGCCTTCCAATGTGGGGACTTCAACCTCTCCGCCCAGCGATGCCTGAACAAATGAAATGGGTACTTCGCAGAGCAGATCATTGTCCTTGCGTTTGAAGAAAGGATGAGGGGCAACGTGGACAACCACATAGAGATCGCCGTAGGGGCCTCCATGGCTTCCGGCTTCGCCCTCACCAGTCACCTTCAGGCGTATTCCCGTATCAACTCCTGCCGGTACTTTGAGAGTGACCGTGCGTTCCTTTCTCAGCCTCCCCTGGCCCCTGCAGGCAGTGCAGGGGTCAGTGATGATCTTTCCCGCGCCTCCGCAGGTGCCGCAGGTCCGTGCTATGGTAAAGAATCCCTGCTGAAGCCTGGTCTGCCCCGTACCCTTACAGGTGCTGCACACAGTAGGCCCTTTGCCGGGCCTTGCGCCAGTGCCCTGGCAGGTAGTGCAGTTTTCCCACCTCGGTATCTTTATTTGTTTGTCAATGCCGAAGACCGCCTCTTTGAGATTTATCTCGAGGTCGTAACGGAGGTCCTGTCCTTTTGTGGGACGTGTTCTCCTTCTTCCCGAAAAGTCCCCGAATATATTGCCGAAGACATCTTCAAATATATCTCCGAAATTGGAGCCGAAGTCACCGAATCCGCCAAAGCCGAATCCGGCACCAGCGCCCTCTGCTGTTCCAAACTGGTCGTAGTTGGCCCGTTTCTGTGGATCGCTGAGGCAGGCATAGGCTTCGTTGATCTCCTTGAATTTGTCTTCTGCTGCCGTATCGCCGGGGTTCCGGTCGGGATGATACTTCAGGGCAAGCCGGCGGTATGCCTTTTTGATATCGGCGTCGCTTGCACCTTTGTCAACTTCCAGCGTCTGATAGTAATCGTTCATGATAGTTATGAGCTGTTAGTGTTTTACTAACCGCTTATCTTTACTCCTTCTTCTCCTGGTCTGCGTCTTCAAATTCAGCTTCCACAACATCTTCTTTTTCTTTAGGAGGTTCTTCTGCTCCGGCTGGTCCTGCCCCTGCCTCCGGCCCGGCGCCTGCGGCACCGGCTTTGTACATTTCTTCAGCGATCTTGTGTGAAGCTGCAGTCAGCTCTTCAATTGCCTTCTTCAGTTCGTCAGGATCGGTTGCCGTTTCTTTCAGGTTTTTGCACTTCTCAAGGGCAGTGTTGATTTTCTGTTTCTCGTCCTCCGAGACCTTGTCGCCATAATCCTTGAGGGACTTCTCAACTGTATAGACAAGGGTGTCTGCCTCGTTTTTCGCTTCAGCGAGCTGGCGCCTTTTCTTGTCCTCGGACGCGTGGGACTCAGCGTCCTTGGTCATGTTCTTTATCTCCTCTTCGGACAGACCGCTGGAGGCAGTAATGCGTATTGACTGCTCTTTTCCCGTGCCCTTGTCCTTCGCAGATACATGGAGGATGCCGTTGGCGTCTATGTCGAAGGTAACCTCTATCTGGGGAACGCCCCTCGGTGCCGGCGGAATACCCACAAGCTCGAAGTTGCCGAGAAGCTTGTTGTCGGCGGCCATTTCACGTTCACCCTGGCATATCTTGATGGTAACGGCGGGCTGGTTGTCAGCAGCGGTGGAAAATGTCTGGCTCTTCTTTACGGGAATTGTAGTGTTCTTTTCGATAAGCTTGGTAAAAATGCCGCCAAGGGTCTCAATGCCCAGTGAGAGAGGGGTAACGTCAAGGAGGAGGACATCTTTCACCTCTCCCTTGAGCACACCTGCCTGGATTGCTGCGCCGTCGGCAACGACCTCGTCGGGGTTAACCCCCTTGGACGGATCTTTGCCAAAAAATTCCCGTACGACCTGCTGCACCTTGGGTGTCCTGGTCTGTCCGCCCACAAGGATAACCTCATTGATATCGGATGCACTCAGCCCTGCATCGGCAAGGGCTGTCCTGCAGGGGCCGATGGTCTTCTGGATGAGGTCGTTTGTGAGCTGTTCAAACTTGGCCCGGGAAAGCTTCATGACAAGGTGTTTTGGACCGCTGGCGTCTGCGGTGATGAAGGGCAGGTTGATCTCTGTCTCCATGGCCGAGGAGAGCTCTATCTTCGCTTTCTCGGCGCTTTCCTTCAGCCGCTGCAGCGCCATCTTGTCATTGCGGAGATTAATGCCGCTGTCCTTTTTAAACTCATCAACGAGCCAGTCCATGATCTTGATGTCAAAATCATCTCCGCCGAGATAGGTGTCACCGTTCGTTGCCTTGACTTCAACGACGCCTTCACCGATTTCCAGAATCGATATATCGAAGGTACCGCCGCCCAGGTCATAGACGGCTATCTTTTCTTCTTTCTTCTTGTCCATGCCGTAGGCAAGGGAGGCGGCTGTCGGTTCGTTGATTATCCTGAGGACATTCAAGCCGGCAATCTTGCCCGCATCCTTTGTTGCCTGGCGCTGGCTGTCGTCGAAATAGGCAGGGACGGTAATAACGGCATCGGTCACGGGCTCTCCAAGATAGTCCTCAGCAGCCTGCTTGAGCTTCTGAAGTATCATTGCGGAGATTTCCGGCGGTGAATAGGGCTTGCCATGGGCTTCAACGTGAGCGTCTCCGTTCTGAGCGCTCACGATCTTGTACGGCAGCTTTTTGCGGGCTTCCTCGGACTCGCGGGAATTGTACTTTCTTCCCATCAGCCTCTTAATGGAAAAGATGGTGTTTTCCGGGTTTGTGATTGCCTGCCGTTTAGCAACCTGGCCTACCAGGCGCTCGCCCTTGTCTGTAAAGGCTACCACAGAGGGCGTTGTCCGTGTCCCCTCCTGGTTAGCAATGACAATAGGTTCGCCGCCCTGCATTACCGATACGACTGAATTGGTAGTGCCAAGGTCAATGCCGATTACTCTTCCCATGTAGGTATTCCTCCTGTAGTAATGCTGTTATTATCAGTATATTTTATTCGCTTTCATCGGCTTCGGTGCCGGTGCTTCCGCCTGGAGAGGGCGGCTTTACCGCAACCCCGACGAGCGCGGCTCGCAGGACCCTGCCCTTTAAACTGTAACCCTTCCGGAACTCCTTGACCACGGTGTTTTCTCCGGCATCTTGTGATTCCACCTGCGTCATCGCATGATGAACCGAGGGGTCAAAGGGTTTCCCTACAGCTTCTATGGTCTCGAGGCCGTATTTTTCCAGAACGCTCCGCAATTCCTTGAGGGTCAGCTGGACTCCCTCTGCCAGGGAATCGGCCTTTTCATTCTCGGGGGCGTGCTGAAGGGCAAGTTCCAGGTGATCAATGACGGTGAGGATGTCCTTGATTAAATCTTCATTGGCATACTTGAGGAGCTCTTCCCTGTTCCTTGCCGCTATTTTTTTATAGTTTTCAAAGTCTGCATAGAGCCTCACATACTTGTCCTGTGCTTCCCTGAGTCTGTCCTCAGCTTCCTCCTGCGGCTTCGGTGCTTCAGCAGCGGATTGCACTTCCTGTTCCGGGACGTTTGTGTCGCCGGCGGTATCGGTCTTACTGGTATCGGTCATGCTGTGCGCTTCTCCTTAAACAATGGGATGCTTTATGGTTCAGAAAGTATACGTGTCAGAGCCTTTGCGGTATGGTCAACGATAGGGATCATCTCCTTGTAATTCATCCGTGTGGGGCCGATAATTCCTATTGCCCCGCT
>CP070788.1:1241545-1247090 GCA_020346765.1 Nitrospiraceae bacterium | reverse complement strand
TAGTCATTGACAGATCTAAAATCATACAACTTTGGGGCAAGCTCCAGAATTGGAATACTATGCGCTGTCATGCCCGCATGGCCTAAGCGGGCATCTCGGAGCGAGATTGCAGATAAAATCTAATCTTGAGATAGGTTCTAATACAAAGGGCAGCAGCTTCAGACCAGGCCAGGTATTAGCTTTTCCTCTATCATCTCAGCCGATGCCATGCGTTTACCAGACAGTGCTTTCAGTATCATTACACTATCACCGGCACGTTTGTACCCTTCAACCCGGGCCTGCTCGATGAGACCCCAGTTTCCCGTTGCGGTAAATTCCCCGTAGGCATACATGATCTCCGGGAAGATCAGCTTCCGGTACCCGTCGAGGAGGGCGACATAAAAGGCCAGGGAGCCCCTCTTTCCCTCCCCGATGATGTGGGCAAGCGTTCCCGACGCACAGGTGTCGGCCATAACGTCCTTCAGGGCCCTCAGGAATAACTCGGCCCTGCTGTAGGGAAGCTTAGCCAGCAGCTCCTTCCACCATCTGCCCATGACCCTGCGCTGGGAGGCTTCCCCGATCTCATGATGAACCAAGGTGTCAAGCTCCGCCGCGGCAACGGTTTCCATGAGCTCATCAAGCCGTTCACTGGACAGGGACTGCGGTGCCTCTCTGTTCAGGCCGTATTCGGCAAAGGCAGCGGAGAGGACTCCGCTGCACTTCATGGTCCTCATCTCTTCATATTTGCCCCAGAAAAAGATGTTCATAGCCTCGCTGCGCAGGATAATGGTGTTCCCCTGGATCATTGCCGGCGATGTTGCAAGTCCCCGGGCCAGTTCCGGGCCCAGCATGTAGAGGGTGAATCTCCCCCTCCGCTGCCTGCGGGCGCATCGGGCGAGCACAAAGAGGGGCTTCAGGAAGTTGCCATATCCCGCGCTATAGACATACCCCTGCTGTTCAAGAACGGCATTGATGCCCTTTGCGTCAAAGGGCCTGAAGAGCCTTCCGCTGATCTCGATGTCACGGTATTCGCTGTTTTCAAGCTCCTGCCACAGGGCCTCCCGCTCGGTAAGCCACGTGCCAATCTCCTCTGCGCGTATCTGCTGTCGAGGTTTGATGGCGTGCTCTGCCCTGTAGAGGTCGCGCATCCTGAGGAGCAGGCCGCAGGGTGAATAGTAGCCCCAGTAACCCGCGTCGGAGATGTTGCAGTTGTGCTTGACCTGGGAGGCGATGGCAGCGATGTCTGTCATGCCTGTATTTTGACATAGAGACAGACAGAAGTGCTAAAGTGCCATAGTACAGGCTTCTTTATTATGGAACTACGGAACTATGGCACTATGGAGCTGTGGCTCTAGGTCGTTTTCTTCAAAAACTTCCGCACTTCTCCTACCCTGAGCGTGATCCTGTTGCTGTCAAGATGTTCGAGGAACGGAAGGGCATACTTGCGTGAGGTCTTGAGGATGTCACGGAACTCGCCCACGGTCATTTCGCCTTTGGCGCTGAAAAAACTCTTCAGGCCGTCCATCATCCTGGCGTAGCTGCCCGCGGGGATATAGAGAGAATCGTTTATGCGGACCAGGCTTTTTTCCGCTGCCATGATCTTCAGGAGTTCTCCTGCCTCGCGGGGGCTGACGGATACGACCTTTGCCAGCTCGTCCTTAGAGGGCGGCTGGAACTCCGACTGCTCAAGCACTGCGAGGATTCTGTCCTTGAGGGCCTTCTTGTCTTCGCTGAGGGCAATGGTGAACTCCTTCAGCCGGACAATGTCCCGCTCCACGGCAATGTCCTTCATCTGCCCCAGGAGGGCCTCGAACACCCGGTGGTCCACGCCCCGGAAGACCGCACGGATGGCCTCTTTTGTCATGCCCGGCTGCAGGGGATTGGTTGTGTGGAATGCCCTGAGCGTCTCCTGCGCTGTTTTGAAAAATTCATCCACCGGCCCGCGGTGAAAAAGGCGCCCCTCGCAGCGGACCAGCCTTGCCTCGTTCACGAGCCTGTCTGTCTGGCTCTGCAGGGCGGGGATGTCTTCCCTGATCCATCCCGCAATGTCCTCAACGGTGACGCCGTTCAGGCCAGACTGGAGGACCTTCACGGAGATTTTTTCCCTGAGGCTCCCCTGTTCAAGGATCTCCAGGTCCTTCATCCGTTCCTCCCGTTTCCTCCGTGCCGGGGAAACGTCAAGGATCTCACCGCCCCCGATCGTCATAAGGGGAGAAAAACGCCTGATGATGTACCTGTCGCCTGCCATGACCGTGATGGGCTCCGTGAACCGGTACTGGCAGAATGCCTTTTCCCCTGGCTTCACCTCGTCCTTACCGTAAAGGATAACCCTGCCGGTGAGCTCCGATGTCCCGGTGTGAAAGTGGACGAGACTCCTGCTCCGGAGTTTGCCAATGGGCGAGTCCCTGAGGATTTCTACCTCTGCGTCGATGAACGAGGTGGTCCTGAGCGTCTCCGGCACTGCCACCACGTCTCCCCGGTGGATGTCCTCTTTTGCAACACCCTGGAGGTTGATGGCAACGCGCTGCCCCGCGTAGGCTGTCTGGATGTCCCTTCCGTGGCTCTGAAGCCCGCGCACCTTGGTCCTGATGCCGCCGGGAAGGATTTCCACGGTGTTGTCCAGGGATATCTTCCCCGACACTGCCGTGCCCGTCACCACTGTGCCGAACCCCCTGAGGGTGAAGACCCTGTCAACAGGGAGCCTGAAAATGCCGCTTTCAGACTTGGGCTTCACATCCCGGGCAAGTGTCCTTATCCTCTCCTTGAGGACAGGGATGTTCTCCCCGGTTTTCGATGAGACAGGCACCACCTCGGCCCCCTCCAGAAAGGTCCCCTTCACAAAGTTCGCGATCTCGCCTTTCACTAGCTCGATCCACTCTCTGTCCACCAGGTCGCTTTTGGTAAGGACAACGATGCCCTGCTTCACCCTCAGGAGATTGCAGATGTCCAGGTGCTCCCTGCTCTGGGGCATGATCCCCTCGTCAGCAGCGATAACCATGAGCACAATGTCAATGCCGCCGGCCCCGGCAAGCATGTTCCTGATAAGCTTTTCATGGCCGGGCACGTCCACGATGCCCACCTTGAGCCCGTCAGGATAGGTCAGGTCGGCAAAACCAAGGTCGATGGTAATCCCCCGCTCCTTTTCTTCCTTCAGGCGGTCAGGGTCCGTCCCCGTGAGCGCCTTTACCAGAGCGCTCTTGCCGTGGTCAATGTGGCCTGCTGTCCCGAGAATGACGTAACGGTCCATGGTGCAACCCGTTCTTAGTTCTACTGTTCCATAGTGCCTTGGTCAATTGTCCCATAATATACGGAACTATGGCACTATGGGGCTACAGCACTTAACTTAGGTGAATGCCGCGAAAATACATTCAATGAGAGTCCTGACTTCCCTATCCAAAACCGACCTCGCGTCGATGAGCAGCGCATCTCCCTGTATCCTTGCAATGACCGGCGGGTCGCCCAGCCGCAGTTTTCTTTCAAGTGCGTTGACAGACATGCCCCCAGGCTTTATAGAGACGGCATAGGTGGGGAAGTCAGTCTCTGGCAGGGAACCTCCTCCTGCCCTGGACTGGTCAGGCACGATGCCCAGATCCGCCTGGGAGGACAGGGATTTTTTCAACGCACTCAGTATCTTCCGGGCCCTCTTTCTGATTGTTTCAGCCGGCGCAGTGAGCATGCGGAGCGCGGGAATATCCCTGAGCGCCCGGTCCCCGTCACGGTACTGCATGAGCGTCGCCTCCAGGGCCGCAAAGGTCATCTTGTCACAGCGCATTGCCCGGAGCATGGGGTTTTTCTGGATTCGTGCGATCAGCTTTTCCCTTCCCGCGATGATCCCTGCCTGGGGTCCGCCCAGGAGTTTGTCTCCGCTGAAGGTAACAAGGTCCGCGCCCTGTCTGATCACGTCCTGCACCGTTGGCTCCCCCGTAATACCGTACTTCTCGAGGCTGATGAGACAGCCGCTTCCCAGGTCATCCATGACAGGGATGCGGTACTTCCGCCCGAGTTTCACCAGGCCCTCAACAGGCACCTCCTCGGTAAAGCCCCGTATTGTGTAGTTGCTCTGATGGACCTTCATGAGCAGCCCCGTGTTGCCGCAGAGGGCATTTTCATAATCCGGGAGGTGCGTCTTGTTCGTGGTCCCCACTTCCCTCAGGATGGCGCCACTCGCTGCCATGACCGCGGGAATGCGGAAGGACCCGCCTATTTCCACAAGCTCCCCACGGGACACAACAACTTCCCTGCCCCGCGCAAAGGTATCAAGGCAGAGGAGCACCGCCGCAGCATTGTTGTTTACCACGATCCCGTCCTCAGCGCCGGTCAGTTCCCTGATGATGTCCCTGATGTGGGAGTACCGCTTGCCCCTTCTGCCCCCAGCAATGTCGTATTCCAGGTTCGAATAGGAGCCCGCAACGGCAACGACATTTTCAATGGCCCGGTCAGAGAGAACAGCCCTGCCCAGATTGGTGTGGATGACAACGCCCGAGGCGTTCACGACCTTTCTCAGTCTGTAGGCCCCATGCCTTCTGATAGCCTGTTCAATGTCACCGGCAAGGGAATCGGGCGAAAGGTCAGGGGCTCCTCCGCCGAGGATCTCCCGGCGCCTTTCTTCAATAACCTCCCGAATGGACCGGACAACGACGGACCTGGCATAGACCTTCAGCCATCGCTCCCCGCGGGGACCGGTCAGATATTCATTTACCTGGGGGAGCTGAGAGAGTTGTTCCCGGAGTTTCATCCGGTTATTATAGCTTCCACGCATTCCATTCTCAACAAGACAGGAACGGGGCAAGGGGTACGAGGCGATGCATTGCTCATTTAAAGGGGCGAGAGCATCACGCCCCTGCATCAGATCTTCCGCGCTTCCGGTCTCTTTATTGTGCCCCTCGCCTATCGCCCCCTGCCCATAGCCCTTCTTTCATCTTACCCACTTCCGCACTTTCCCGCTTTCTCACGTCCGCGCTTCCGCTTTTCCGAGTTTCCGCACTATTGTCCCGCCGCTCCATCTTCTCCGCAAGTTCCCTCCATCTGCAGGCGTGCAGTTCCCTGACCATCCGGTGAAAAGCCCCGGCCTCGACAGCCCTGACGCGCTCCGCTTCATTTTCCACGCCGTAGTAGGGAAGCATGACATAAAAAGCCTGGTCTACGTGTTTCTTCACCGGGTCCATCACGTCCCCGCGACGCGTGTGGAAGGGGTCCTCCCCTTCTTTGCAGGGACTGCCGAAGACGTTGAACTGTCTGCAGGCCATGGGCCGCAGGGGGTGAATGGAACATGCCCTGCCAACGAGGAAAGGGCAGGCACTGTCTTTTGTGAAGGCCTTCAGCTGCTGCCTGAGTATCTCACGCTCGACGCCCGTTACTTTCTCTACGGCATACCAGGAAATGCCGATGATTTCCAGCGGGTACAGGGGGATGTCCTTGTGGGTGCTGCAGCACTGGGAGCAACCCCGGGCGCATGCCACGTCTCTTCCCTTTTGCCTCTCTGCCTCGATAGCAGCGGCAACTCCCCGGTCCACGATGTGATAACCATCCAGCAGGAGTGTAAGCCATGAACGGTCCTGTTCATCCT
>CP070788.1:1233407-1241445 GCA_020346765.1 Nitrospiraceae bacterium | reverse complement strand
AAAGCGCATCCATCCTTTCACCTGAGAAGATGGTCCTCCTGCCGGAAATTAAGGCATGCTGTCCCATGGCCGACATGGTGACAGTCAGCGGTGCGCGGAACCTCAAGGACCGTTTCCCGGGGTACGAATATACCGGCGGATACCGGTACCCCGCTGAATTCACCCTGCGGGATATCAGGAAACTTCACCCTGGTGTTCCCGTTGTCACATACGTCAACACCACGGCAGACGTTAAGGCTGAAAGCGACATCTGCTGCACGTCGGCAAATGCCGTGAAGATCGTGGAATCCCTTGACACCGACAGGGTTATATGCATCCCCGACAGGAACCTTTCGGCGTGGGTCGCGAGGAACACAAAAAAAGATATTATTTCCTGGGACGGCTTCTGCCATGTCCACGACAGGGTGACCGCAGTTGATGTAGACAGGGCGCGGCATGAGCATCCCGAGGCCCTGGTTCTTGCCCATCCCGAGTGCAGGATGGAGGTGCTCGAAAAGGCAGACCATGTCACCAGCACCTCTGGCATGCTCCGGTTCGCACAGTCCTCTGAAGCACGCGAGTTCATTGTCGGAACCGAGACCGGCCTGCTCTACGGCCTCAGAAAAAACAACCCTGACAAGAAATTTTATCCCCTCAGGAAAGACATGGTGTGCCCGAACATGAAGAAGACAACGCTCAGCAGTGTCCTGCATTGTCTTGAGAGTGAAACATACAAGATCAAGGTGCCCGAAGCGATACGGCTTCCCGCCCAAAAGGCCCTTGACAGGATGCTGGAAGTAACATAGGCGATCTCCATTCGCTGAAAATACCGCCCCGCCCTTCTTAAGAAATCACTAACTCTCTCTCGATATGCCGCCAATGCACGCGCATTCTCCTGCGGCAACAACAAGCGTGGGAGGCGGTGTCGTATCGTATGCCCGGGCAATGCTGTTTCCCTGTTCCTCGACGCCGGTCCTGTAAGCATCAGCATGCATGCAAACCAGAGAGAGTCAGTAACATGGATGCCGAATCTCCCGCAAGGAGATGTCCCAGGGTGTATCCGTGAGGTCTTTGCTGTATGATATCGTTCCATTACGAGGAGTTAAAGTTTCCTTTTCTCCCCGCCGAAAAGACACGTGTTGTGCAGAAAATGAAAACGTCAGCATATCTGGAAGCAGAACCGGAAAAACCTTCGAAAGGGCTTCCCACGGATGACCCTTTTTTCAGGGCGCATCAAACCTCCTCCGGGACTGCTGCCGAAAAAGAGCCCGTTCAGGAGGCAGCAGAACAGCAGACAAACCTCGTCACAAAGCTGATACGGTTCATCACTTTTGTAGACCTTCCTATCAAGAAAAAATTTGTCCTCTTTTCCCTGGGCGTCCTCTTCTGGTTTGTGGTTATGTTTACCATAAGCATCGGGGCGAGTGTTGACATCAACAACAAAACCGAAACGATCGTCGACCACATCATCCCCCTGGACAGGACAATACAGAAGATTACGCGGAAACTTTACAGTCTGAACAGTGCTATCGCCGATATCAGGAACTTCACCAACATTTATGCTGTCGAACAGAAAATCGACGCCTCGAAGGCAGAGCTTCAGGATATGCGGCTCTTCATAGCATCACTGCTCCATGGGGGACAAATTGTTGATATCAGCCGTGACGTCAACAGGCTGATTGACAGCTATACGGTTGCACCTGCTGATACCATAGTAAACGCAAAGCCATTCATTCTTGATCTGCAGCAGCTCATTGAGCAATCAAAGGCATCCCTGAATGAAATAGAAACATTAAAAAAGAACAGCATGAACAGCCCCCTGTTCGATGATAGCGGCCTCTTAACAAAGCTCGCGGAATACAGGGAACTGCTCGCTACTGCGATTGCACGTGCCAATGACTTTTCCGTTCAGCTCTCGAAACTGTACGAGATCAACTCGGACAAGATAGAAGGTGCCACAAAAATTACCTTTTATACGTTTATTACTGTCCTCATCCTGGCAACTGTCCTGCTGATAATATTTACCATCTCGATTTCCAATTCAATTACTCAGCCCGTGCGGGCGATCATTGAAGAGATCTGTTCCCTCGGCGCCGGCAAGGTGGACCTGTCCAGAAAGATAGCAGTCCGGTCAAAGGACGAAATAGGTCAGCTTTCAGCAGATTTCAACAATCTGACACGGGAAATTTATGACATCGTCACGTTCAAAAAAGTAATTGAAGAAGACCATACCCTTGAAGACGTCTACGCCCGTATGGGAAAGGCCTTTACTGAAAAATGCGGCCTTCATGAATTCACCATTTATGAGGTGTCGAGAAGCCAGAATAAAATGAAGCCTGTCTATCCCATTACCTTGAATGACCGGGACTTGTATTGCAACGAAGAAATATTGTCTGACTGTGACCTGTGCAAGGTAAAAAAGACAGGCCATTCAATATCCTCCGTGACCTATAGTGAAATATGCAGAGAGTTCAAACCCGGTCTTGAAAAAGTTCATCTCTGCCTCCCCATGATTGTCGGGGGCAAGACAGGGGGCGTTGTGCAGTTCCGCTTGGACAAGGACACATTTGTCCTTGACAACAGCGACAAGAGGCTCTTCAAGGCAGAGCAATATATTAAAGAGTCCCTCTCTGTTATCGAGGCAAAAAGACTGACGAATACTCTTCGTGAGTCGGCCCTGAAGGACCCGCTCACCGGCCTTTACAACCGGCGCTTCCTCCAGGAATACACTGAAACCCTTGTCTCAGGAGTGCTCAGAAGAAACAAGAACGTTGGTCTGATCATGTGCGATCTGGACTATTTCAAGCAGGTAAACGATACCCATGGCCATAACGTGGGAGACTCTCTGCTCAAAGAAACTGCACAAAACATCCTGAGGTGCGTGAGGGCTGCTGACCTGGTCATCCGCTTTGGAGGGGAAGAGTTTCTCGTCGTTCTCCTTGACACCCTTGAAGGTGATGCAGCAAAGGTAGCAGAAAAGATACGAGAAACCTTTGAATCTACAAAATTCAAGATCCCCGACGGAACCCTGAAAAAGACAATAAGCCTGGGAATCAGCGAATTTCCCGTTGACACGGAGAGTCTCTGGCAGGCCATTAAATTTGCGGACGTAGCCCTCTATAAGGCAAAAGAAGCAGGACGGAACCGGGCCGTGAGATTCAATAAAGAGATGTGGGCAGGAGAAGAGTTTTAGCTCAGTAGCCTGACCGGTGCTTTCCCGCCTACCACTCTCCCCTTAATGAAAGGCATCGTCCCACGCAAGTGGCCATTCCTTTTCACGGCAGAAAATCAACCAAATATTTATCGCCGGATCCGCAATACGGATAGCATCTTTTCATGATGAGTCCTTTGACAGGTGCCACACTGAACACCCCGAAATGTGACACCTACCGTACTCACTAAGGCCATGCCCTGTCGATTTTTAACTGGTGATTTATCCATCCACAGTCCTTCGAGGTAAGCTCAGTTGAACGCTTAGTGCTGCGGCTTTTCACGGTGTCCGAATTTATCGCCGGAAATCGGTTATACTGAGGTTACCATGAAGTCCCTTGAGCAGATAATCGCCAGGAAAATCATAGGCAGCGGTCCACTCACATTTGAGACGTTCATGGAGATGGCTCTCTATTATCCTGATCTGGGATACTATGCTTCTCCCACTAAGTCCATAGGACGGGAAGGTGATTTTTATACCAGCCCCCACCTCCACCCGGCATTTGGTGCTCTCCTGGGGAGACAGCTTCTGGAGATGTGGGTTGTCATGGGAAGGCCTGCTCTTTTCCATGCCGTTGAAATGGGCGCGGGGATGGGATACCTGTGCAAAGACATTCTGAACTATCTCCGCACGCCTTCAGGGGATACCACTCTGCAGGAAAAAAAGAAGGGCTTCCTGCATTCGTTGCACTATGTGATCGTTGAACCCTACTCCCATTTTGAGGAGCAGCAGAGGGCGCTCGTGAAAAATCCTGGAGAAGATCCGTTGCCCCCCTTTCATTCCTTCCTGAGGAAAGGGAGGCACAGGGGGGGTGATCATGAGGGGACAGCGAAATGCAGCGGCTGCATCAGGTGGGTAAAATCGCTGGATGAACTCGCCGATGTCACCGGCTGTATCCTTTCAAATGAGCTCCTCGATGCCTTCCCGGTGCACCTGATTGAAATGGATGACAAACTGAAGGAGGTATACATTTCCCTTGATGCCGGAACATTCAGAGAGGTACTGGATGAGATCAGCACTCCTGAGATAGAAAAGTACATCAATGAACATGCCCCTGAACTGCCGCGGGGATACAGGACGGAAATCAACCTGAGAATGAAAGACTGGCTCAGGGATGTCGACAGGACCCTCTCCCGGGGTTTTCTTCTTACCATCGATTACGGGTATACTGCACGGGAATACTACAGCGACGACCGGACCAAGGGCACCCTCCTCTGCTATCACAAACACCTCTTCAATGAAAACCCCTATCAGCTCGTGGGCGAACAGGACATCACGGCACACGTAAACTTTTCATCCCTGAAAAGATGGGGCGAGGGGCTCGGACTGAAGACACTGGGTTACTGCGGCCAGGGAATTTACCTGATCGCATCAGGAATCGATGACGTGATAACAGAGCTGTACTCAGGCTCCACGGATTACCTCTCCGAAGTCTCGAAAATCAAGGGGCTCATCATGCCCCAGGGGATGGGGGAGTCTCACCGGGTGATGATCCAGTACAAGGGGGACGGGGTACCGGAGCTGCATGGGTTTTCCATGAGAAATCTGGCGGGAATCCTTTGAAGTCTGCACCTTCCATCACGTGCCCTTATGGCAGATACCCGTCCAATCTTGCCAGGCTCTTCTTCGCATTTTCCACGCTGTGCGCTTCAATGGTATAAACGCAATCGATTCCCCTGACCTCCTCAAAGAGGGTTTCAAAGTCAAAGGTCCCCTCCCCCAGCGGGAGGTGTTCGTCTCCCCTGCGGGAGTTGTCGTGCAGGTGCAATTCTTTCAGGCAGGGCTTGACCACGCTGAGCCACTCCACAAGCGGCACCCGCGAAAAGAGGTTGAAGTGCCCTGTGTCAAAGCAGATGCCGAAATTACCGGAGCTCATGGCATCAGCAAGCATCCTCAGATGGTGAGGCTCATCCTCAAAAATGTTTTCAATGGCGATTTTGATTCCCAGGGCAGCGGCCCGTTCATTGACAGGCCGCCAGGTCTGAAGGCTTCCCTCAAGCCATATGTCCACCCGGTTGTTGTACTTCCATTTGTCATATCCTGAGTGAAACACAATGACCCGGGCCCTCAGTATCTCGCCGATATCCAGCGTGTCAAAAAACCGCTGGAGCGTGACCTCCCGGACCTTTGGGTCAACGGCACCCGGGGAGAGGTCCATAAAGGGTGCGTGGATGGTGAGTTCGTGGGGGTAGTCGAGTTTCTTTTTCAGGCCTAGAAGATCGGATTTTGTTATAGTGCCAAAGCTCCGGGACCCGAAATAGATCTCGGGGTTCAGTTTCTCCTGCCTGAAAAAGGGAAGAAACCTGTCAAAGAGATCATAGGGGATATGGACGTAGGGCCTTACTCGTGACAACGTCCCCCCCAGCTTCCCCTATGCACTTACGGCGCTCTTCTTCTCTTCTTTCGAACTCTGTCCTGCAACGTCCTTGTCCGCAGACTTGGACGTTTTGTCTTCCATGGCCTTTTTACGCTCCGCAGAAGGGTAATCCGTCACGTACCAGCCGCTGCCCTTCAGGACAAAGGCCGTGGCTGCGATAATCTTTTTCAATGTGCCGCCGCAGGACGTGCAGGTTGTGAGGGGTTCATCGGAGAACTTCTGTATCACCTCAATGTGCTCTTGGCACTGTGTGCACTGATATTCATATACGGGCATGATAACCTCCTCTAAATGGTCACATTCATCGTGCTCCGGCTACTCTCTTCTATAATTTATCATATGAGACGATTTCTTGACAAGACGCTAACTGTATGATAAACAAGAATTATGTGGGAATACACGGAAAAAGTACGGGACCTCTTCCTCCACCCGAAGAATGTGGGCGAGATAGAAAACCCTGATGCCGTGGGCGAAGTGGGGAGTATTGTCTGCGGCGACGCCCTGAAACTCACCTTGCGCGTGGACAGGGAAACGGACCGCATCGTTGACGCAAAGTTCAGGACCTTCGGGTGTGCAAGCGCCATTGCCTCTTCAACGGCGCTTACCGAACTTATCAAAGGCAAGACGCTTGATGAAGCCCTGACCATAACGAACAAAGACATCGCGAAGTATCTCGGAGGTCTCCCCAGAGAAAAGATGCACTGCTCTGTTATGGGACGTGAGGCCCTTGAGGCAGCAGTGGCCAGCTACCGCGGTGAAAAAAGGCCCGGGGCCGAGGAAGGAGAAATCATCTGTCAATGCTTTGGAATCACTGACCAGAAGCTGAGGCGGGTTATCAGGGAAAATAATCTTCACACCCTGGACGACGTGACCAACTTTACCAAGGCCGGCGGCGGATGCGGGAGCTGCGTGCCCGACCTTGAGCGCATCCTGAATGAGGTCTGGGCTGGCCAGCCTGTGGAAAAAGCGTTAAAGCCGAAGCGGCGGCTCACCAACATTCAGAAGATAGCCCTGATTCAGGACGTGATGGAAAAGGAGATCAGGCCCCTCCTGCAGGCAGATGGTGGGGACGCTGAACTTGTTGATGTGGACGGCAACAGGGTCATCCTGTCCTTGAGGGGCACGTGCACCGGGTGTCTCATGGCGGATGTGACCATGAAAAACATCGAGCGGAAACTGAAGGAACTGGTCAGCGAAGACCTTCTCGTGGAGGAGCCGTGAAGGTCGTCTACCTTGACAATAACGCGACGACCAGAATGGCCGACGAAGTTCGAGAGGCCATGCTCCCCTACCTGACGGACCTCTACGGAAATCCTTCGAGCATGCACACCTTCGGCGGGCAGGTCCACCGTTCCATTGAGACTTCCCGCGAACAGGTTGCCTCCCTTATCAACGCCGAGCCTGATGAAATTATCTTTACAAGCTGCGGAACAGAGAGCGACAATACGGCATTAATGAGCGCCCTCCTGTCCCGGCCGGATAAGAGGCATATCATCACCACCCGGGTAGAGCATCCGGCGGTCCTGAACTTCTGCAAGGCCATGGGCAGGCGGGGCTACCGGGTGACCTATCTTTCCGTGAACAAGCTTGGCCGCCTGGACCTTGACGAACTCGACGAGGCACTTGACGATGACACCGCCATCGTCTCAGTTATGCACGCAAATAATGAAAGCGGGGTCATCTTTCCGATCCGGAACATCGCTGAAAGAGCCCGGTCGAGGGGAGTCCCCTTCCATACCGACGCGGTCCAGACAGCAGGAAAAATTCCCGTAGACGTGAGCGATCTCAACTGCGACATGATGTCCCTTTCAGGGCACAAGATGCACGCTGCCAAGGGCGTGGCAGCGCTCTACATCAGGAGAGGCACGAGGTTTGCCCCCTATATCATAGGCGGCCACCAGGAAAAAGGGCGGCGAGGGGGAACGGAGAACGTGGCCTCCATAGCCGGTTTCGGAACGGCAAGCGAACTGGCCCGAAACCATGTAGCGTCAGGAGACGATGCTGTCCGGCAGCTGCGGGACCGGCTCCAGCAGGGGCTTCTCGATACCTGCCCCGGAGCGCTGGTAAACGGCGACCCGCTCAACCGGATACCCAATACGCTCAATATCAGCTTTGAATATGTTGAGGGTGAAGCGATCCTTTTACGGCTGAATGAATACAATATCTGTGCATCATCCGGCTCGGCCTGTACCTCCGGTTCCCTGGAACCCTCTCACGTCCTGCGGTCCATGGGGGTGCCCTTTACAGCAATCCACGGGTCGGTGAGGTTTTCACTGAGCAGGTATACAGGGGAGGATGAAATTGAATTCGTCCTCGAAAAGATGCCGCCGGTCATCAGGGACCTGAGAGAATTAAGCCCTTACGTGAAGGAAATTTAGGAAGCGAAAAAAGGGCAGTTTTATTACAGAAACATTTCAGGGGTGAGCCCCCACTTTTCCGGGACCTCGTAGCCCGCTACCCTCTCCTCCCTG
>CP070788.1:1226853-1233307 GCA_020346765.1 Nitrospiraceae bacterium | reverse complement strand
ACCCTTTACATATTTTCCGGAGACACGCTGCGGAAACGGGGAAACCGCATAGGATACCGGCCGCTGATGTTCGAGGTAGACCCGATGGAGGCGATAGACATTGACGAAGAGCATGATTTTGAGCTGGCAGAATATTTTTACAACAAACGCTCGATGAAGGAGGCCTGCGGCAGATGAAATTTAAAGTGCTGATAACTGCTCCCTATATGCAGAGAGAGCTGGAGAACTATGGTGAAGTGTTCAGGAAACATAACGTCGAGATAGTTGTCCCTGAGGTAAAAGAACGTCTTTCCGAGGCGGAACTGCTCAGGGTAATCGGTGATATAGACGGTGTTATTGCAGGAGATGACCAGTTTACCGCCCGGGTGCTTGAATCAGCGCCAAGGCTGAAGGTTCTTTCCAAGTGGGGCACGGGAACGGACTCTTTTGATAAGGCCGCTGCCGGGAGGCTCGGCATTGCAATCAGAAACACCCCCGGTGCCTTCAATGAACCGGTAGCAGACCAGGTCCTTGGATACATGCTCGCCTTTGCGCGGCAGATACCCTGGATAGACCGGAGAATGAAAGATGGAGAATGGAGCAAGATTCCCTGTTTTTCCCTTGCGCAGCGGACACTGGGCGTCATCGGAGTAGGCGATACAGGAAAGGCTGTGATCAGGCGCGCACAGGCATTCCAGATGCGGCTGCTGGGAAATGACGTGAAGGAGATGCCCGCTGGTTTCATCAGGGAGACAGGCATTGAAATGGTTGACAAAGAGGTCCTTCTCCGGGAGAGCGACTTTGTGAGCCTGAACTGCGACCTGAACCCCACGAGCTATCATATTATGGGCAGGCACGAATTTGAGCGTATGAAGGAGATCGCCTACTTTATTAACGCGGCGCGAGGCCCGCTGGTTGATGAGCCAGCCCTCATTGAGGCGTTGCAGAAAGGCTGTCTCAGGGGTGCAGCACTGGACGTGTTTGAGGACGAACCCCTGCCCCAGGGCAGTCCGCTGAGAACGATGACGAATGTCCTTCTTTCTCCTCACAATGCAAACAGCAGCCCCGAACACTGGAAGCGGATCCATGAATCGACCATTGCCAATCTCATGGATGAACTCAGAAAGGAGAGGGCTGCCGTAGGGTAGCAGGACGGGAATTGGACGCCATGCATAACAATGTTCCGGCTCAAGGTTGTTCAATACATGTTCAGCGAGGGATGGAAATGAAAATTCTTCTTGTATCACTATACTTTGATCCGAATGCCATGGCCATCCGGCTCTTATCGTCAGTGCTGAAGAAAGAATTTCCCGGGGATGAAGTTTATACGCTCTACTTAAGTCACAAGGGCAAACCTCCCCGCATGGACTTTGATTTGGAGACTCCCGGGGATCTGAAGGCCATTCAGGAGTTCATTGCCCGGCTGAGTCCCGACGTCGTGGGAATAAGCCTCATGTATAATTACTTCCCCCGGGCTGTTCAGCTGACCAGGGCAATCAGAGAGGTGAGCGGCGCAATAATATTGTGGGGAGGTGTTCATCCCACGCTCAACCCTGAAGAATGCACCGTTCATGCTGACCTGGTATTTGTTGGTGAAGCGGAACTGGCGCTCCCTGCGGTTATCAAAAAGCTCAGGAACGGTGAGCCGGTCACACATATGCCCGGGATATTATACCGCGAGAACGGGGGCGTTACGGGTTACGGCTCCTGCCCTGCCTGCGAAGATCTCGATTCTCTGCCCCCACCTGATTATGACTTTGAAACACAGTATGTTTTTTCCCCGGACAGTCACTGCGTGATCCCCATGCGTTCAGAATATATATCTGAATCCAGGCTGGCCTTTTACGGCGGGGTCCCCTTTCACAGGTTGATGACTGCCCGCGGCTGTTCACAGGCATGCACCTATTGCATCAACTCAAGATTCAGGAAAATCCTTGGGGTGAATAAGTATATACGTCAGCGCTCTCTGGAGAGCGTTATGAGAGAACTGGAATATGTAGCTGCACTTGGCATTTTCAAGCGGATTATGATTATTGATGATGACTTCTGCCTCAGGTCGGCGGACTGGCTACAGGAGTTTGCTCAGGTATACAGACAGAAAATCGGGCTCCCGTTCGGCTGTCAGGCCACCCCTGGCAGGATAACACGAGAAAAGATACAGCTCATCAGAGATGCCGGGGCGACATTCATAAATATGGGGGTACAGACAGGAAGTGATACGCTGAATGCCGAGGTGTTCAACAGAAAACTCGGCAGGAATCATGTCCTCAGAGCGGCTTCAATTCTGGCCGAAGAAGCCCCCAGGGCAGGACGGGGCTTTGATTTTCTTGTGAGGAATCCATATGAGTCCCTGGCAGACAAGATAGAAACAGCCAGACTCGTGATGGAACTGCCCCTGCCTTTTGTTGTGCGCCCCTACGCACTTACCTTTTTTCCCGGACTGCCCCTTACAGAGCGCGCATATCAGGATGGTTTATTAACGGAGGGCAAGGTAAACAGCATTTATGACTATGATGGATCGGACGAAGAAAATGCGTGGCAGGAGGTATTAGAGAATGCGCCGCATATTTCCGACGATAACCGGACCAGACTCCTGACGCGCCTTGAGGAAACCCCCCCTCAAAGTGTCGGGGGGTTGATTGCAATGCTGAAAGAGGCCGGAGCGGAAGAAAGGAAGACTGATACACCGGCACTGAATCATTCCGGGAAGAGAGATAATCAAAAGCTGCCAGCGTCCCTGGAAGAGCAGATTAACGGACATTATAATGCGGGTGCCTCCTTCCTGAAAGACGGGAACCATGAAGATGCCCAATCTGAATTTAAAAGGACCCTGTTATTACTTGACGAACTGGGATCGTCACTGGACACGAGTAGAACAGTCATTGACGGAAACCGCCAAAAACTGACTGAGGGCTACATTCATGTATCGGTGCAGCTACTTGAGTGTTTTCATGTTTCGGGGAATTACCGGGAGGCGCATAACCTAATCAGTAAACTGCTGGAGAACAGGTCACTGACACTCTCCGAGGAGTACAGAAAGGTTTTTGAAAAATGGCTGATGAAATATAATGCCGTCGGGGCTGCTCCCGGCCCGTAATCATGGTGATATGACCAGGGGAAATGTGAGAGGAGATGGTGACATCATAAAAACATGTGCTATTGCAACAGGATGGATATGCGAACAGCACTTATAACAGGGGCAGGCGGTGGAATCGGAAGAGGCCTCTGTGAGCTTTTTCTAAAAGAGGGGTACACCGTCATCGGTGTTGACTGCCAGAAAACATCAGGTCTGTCCTGTGAGGTCCTGCATTTTGATATCACTGAACTGAGGAACTCAAATCCCCGCACTGATCACTTCTTTCAGCAGATAAAAAATCTCTCGGGGGGCAGGCTGGATGCGCTTGTAAATAACGCAGCAGTCCAGATTGTGAAACCTGCAACGGAAATCACTGCCGAAGACTGGGACATTACGCTCAATACGAATCTTCTTGCGCCCTTCTGGCTTGTACGGATGTTTCTCCCTCTTCTCAGGGCTGCAGGGGGAAGCGTGGTAAATGTATCAAGTATTCATGCTTCATTGAGCAAAAAGGAGTTCACGGCATACGCAACTTCAAAGGGGGCCCTTGTTTCCCTGACCAGGTCACTCGCCCTTGAACTTGCGCCGGAGGTCCGCGTGAATGCAGTGCTGCCAGCGGCAACTGATACGCCGATGCTTCGTGACGGATTCAGGAGCAATCCGGGCGGCCTTGAGGAACTCGGTGGGTATCATCCAGCAGGACGCATAGCCCGGTCAGATGAGGTAGCACAGGCTGTGCTGTTTTTGGCAGGCTCCGGCGCCAGCTTTATAACGGGTGCGGCCTTGCATGTGGACGGCGGTATCAGCTCGTGCCTGCATGACCCGGTCTGATGAGGAGCAGGTGAACGACGATTTAGAAAAAATCAGAGAGTTGACAGCCAGTGTTGAGGGCAGGCTGGTCCCTGAAGAGGCTGCGCTTCTTTACAGCCTTGCACGCGACGGCAACGGAGAGGGCGAGATCGTGGAGATAGGCAGCTTTCATGGGTATTCCACAATTTGGCTTGCCTCCGGGTCACAAGCGGGCAAGGGGGGGAGGGTTTATGCCGTTGACCCGCACGACACTGACCTGCACGGGAGAAATGAGGCTATTTTCAGGGAGAATTTAAAAAAGACAGGCGTCGACAGGTACGTGGTACCCATTGTGAGGACATCGTCGGAGGCTGCTGCCACGTGGGAAAGGCCGATCAGACTGCTCTGGATCGACGGCGCCCATGACTACAAAAGCGTGGAAAATGACATTGCCTGCTGGGAGAAGCATCTGGTTGAGGGCGGTACCATAATATTCCATGATGCATTCTGCATCTTCTGGCCTGATGTAGGAAAAGTGATCGAGCAGTATATCTTCAATTCTGACAGGTTTGCCGGGCTTACATGCGTTAACACCATTATCTGTGCGGAGAAGGTGATGAAGGTTTCTCAACAAGAAAGAAAGGAAAAGGAACTTTTCCTTCAGTCCATTTCAGAACGGGTACGGGCAGTGGATGACTACCAGAAGGTGGAATTACTGCTTCGGAGCGGGAAGGAACATGAAGCGGCGGAAGTTCTGAGGAGCTGTGAAAGTGGCATCAATGATTTTGTAACGCCTGCATACAGGATGGTAAACCTGCTCAGCATCGGAATATGCTACCGTCGGGCCGGCCTTCATGCACGAGCAGAAGAAATATTCCGGGAAATACGTGCCTGCAGGACCGATAAAAATCTGATTCTCAAGAACTACAGGGCTTCCCTTGAACTGGGTGATCTCTACCGGCTGCTGAAAAGATACAGGGATTCTGAAGACAGTTATAAAGAGGTCATGACGGAAGATGATCTTCCTGGAAAAATCATGAGCCGGGCCATTCTCGGCCTTGCCAAATGCTACTTTGCTACTGGCAGATATGACGAGGCTGAGGATCAATACAGGGCATTTCTTGAAATGGAAGAAATTGCTGACCATGACAGGTTCTGGGCCCTGTCCAGTCTGGGCAGATGCTATTCTGCCCGAAAGAAGCACCTGAAGGCAGAGGAGCAATACCAAAAGGCCTTCAGCCTTGAAACCATACCCGGCGGGACGCGTGTTGGAGTTGCCGAAAAACTTGCAGGCTGCCTGTTTGAGCAGGGGAAGTTTGATGTGATAACAGGCGTGACCGAAAATGTATTGCTTCTTCCGGATGTCTCTGATGATGTAAAAATCGGGTTTGTCCGGAAGGTAAAAAAGAGGATTGCCAGAATCCAGAGCGTCTGATTCTTACCAGTGGAAAATAACAGCATGTGCCGTGAGCGGTGAAGGATATAGTACAGGCGGTGAAAAGAGAATCACAATGGCCGAAAAAATGACAAAAATAGGGGAGGGCAATAGCAGGCTGGCCGTTATTACGCCATCGCTGCTCTGTAACTACAACTGCCCCTATTGCCGGATCAAGAAAAAAGAGCGGGGAGATTACGAGTATACATTACGTGAATGGTTTGACGCCCTGGTCAGGGCAGGGGCTCCCGTAGCGCATGTTGCAGGAGGGGAACCAACAGTCCTGAGGGGATTTGAGGAGTTTGTCGTCAAGTATCCCTCACCGGTCAGAATGACAACAAATTTATGGAAACACCCCTCAATGTGGAGTCCGGAATTCTGGCGCAAATTTGAATACATAACATTATCTTTTCACCCCAGTCATACGTCATTCGAGAAGTTCAGTGAAAAGGTCGCATATCTTGCGGACTTTTTTCAGAAAGCCGGTGAAGGCCCTGAAATGGCCTGCACCATAGTCGCATATCCTGAGTATCTTGACAGCATAAAGGACTGGATCGCGAGACTTACAGAACTGGGGGTCAAGGCCAGGGGCCAGTACTATAATTCCCCTGCCAACGACGCGACAAAAACATATACCCGTGATGAACTGGAAAGGCTTAAGGATCTTTCTATTCCGATGAGCGCACAGGTGGCCGGACAGGAAGTGTATGCTGAACGCACCCTGAAGGAATGCAATGCCGGGATGTACTACACCCACATTGATATGAGGGGAAATGCACGGCGCTGTTCAAGGGACAGAATGAGTCTGGGCAATATTTTTGACGGATCATTTAAATGGTTTGGAGAGCATCAGCAGTGTCAGACTGCCTGTACCGAAGCCTGCGATATGGCCTTTGCACGGTACAAGATTCTTGAGGTTGTGAATCGTGAAGAAAGGAATTCGAGGGAGGAGGCATGCATGGGAGCGCAGTCTGCAAAGGATAAATGCAACGGCAGAAACGGCGGGGACAGTGATACAAGGCCACCGCTCCATAATCTCGAGTACCAGAAGAAGGCCCTGGAGCGTTTTGCAATGTTCTGCTCCCATAAAGGAAAGGACATACTCGAAATCGGCAGCGATCCTGATCTGCGGGTTATTCAATACCTGGGGGAAAGGGCCAGGTCTGTATTTGGTA
>CP070788.1:1222283-1226753 GCA_020346765.1 Nitrospiraceae bacterium | reverse complement strand
TGCCTTGTCGCGTTTATAGCAGTTGCAGTCACCACGGCGGACATCATGGTTTCGGAAAACCTTTCCACGGCCGGGGCGCTCCGCTATGCCTCATTCCAGGTTGTGTCCATAATGACCACGACAGGGTTCGCCACGGCAGATTATGAACTGTGGCCCGTGCTGTCCCAGATGCTTCTTCTGAGCCTGATGTTTTTTGGCGGGATGGTTGGGTCTACGGGGGGCGGAATGAAACAGGTGAGAATACTCCTGATGTTCAAGCAGGCCTACCGTGAACTCTACCAGCTGATTCATCCCCGGGCATTGACGGCGCTCAAGCTGGACGACAAGAATGTTCCCAAGGAGACCCTGGGCGGGATATGGGGCTTTCTCTTCCTGTACATTACCATATCCGCGGCGGCAACTCTCCTGATGACCGCCCTTGATGTGGACATTATCACTGCGGCAAGCACGGTCATATCTGCGATGGCGAACGTTGGCCCTGCCCTGGGTTCTGCCGGGCCTGCTGAAAACTTTGCCTTCGTTCCGCTTGCAGGGAAATGGGTGCTCATTCTGTGCATGCTTATCGGCAGGCTGGAGATCTATACGGTCATTGTCCTGTTCATACCGCTCTTCTGGAAAAAGTAGGGGTACCGGTCTGATCACGGCAATGATGGACCGTGATGGGCAGAGTAAGGGGAAATGAAGTAAAAAATAATGTGATGTGAAACCTTGACAAGATTCCATGATATCTGGTGTTATGTATGTAGCGGAATGCGTAAAGCAGTGACATGACTGATGAACAGGATGGATTTTGATGGATAGCAGGATCAGAAACTTGAAATTATGAGGGACCAAAAAAAAAATTAAAGTGCCGGAGAGAATTTACCGTAATAAAGTCATTCAGCTTAAAACAGAACATAACAGAATAGGCTAAATGATACGAGGTAAGACTTACGTGGCTGGGCAATCAAAAGTTTTATGGACCATTCTGCGGATGAGGGCAAACGCAAGGATGGCCTTTTTTTTATGCAGGAAGAACAGGAGACACGGATAAATCATGGCATTAGGGAAAAAAGACATAATCGGTCTTGACATCGGCTCCAAGCATATTAAGGCCGTTCAGCTGAAGGCAAACAAGGGAAGCCACAGGCTGGAGCGGCTGGGCATTACGACACTTCAGCCTGAACTGATCGTTGATGGTTCGATTCTGGATTCGACCCATGTTGTTCAGGCAATCAAAGAGCTCATTGCCAATACGGACATCAAGGCGAAAAATGCCACACTGTCCGTCTCAGGCCATTCTTCGGTGATTATCAAAAGGGTGTCGCTGCCCCAGATGACGGAAGATGAACTGGACGAGCAGATACGCTTTGAGGCAGAGCAGTACATACCGTTTGACATTGAGGACGTGAGCATCGACTTCCAGATGCTCGGCCCGGCAGAAGAGGAAAACATGATGGACGTCCTTATTGTGGCAGTGAAGAAGGACAAGATAAATGAGTATGTGTCGGTTGTCAAGGAGGCGGGCCTTACCCCTGTGGTTGTGGATGTGGATGCCTTCGCTCTGGAAAACATATATGAGTTGAATTATGCAGTCAAGGAAGGGGCGAATGTTGCCCTCGTGAATATCGGCGCCAGCATGATCAACATTAACATACTGAAAGGCGGCATTTCCGTCTTCACCAGAGACAGTTCAGTCGGCGGGAATCTCCTCACCGAGGCGCTCCAGAGGGAATTCACCGTTTCATATGCAAATGCCGAAAAACTGAAGCAGAACGAACCGGTGGAAGGGGTATCCCGTGAAGATGTTAAACAGACGCTGGCACGAGCATATGATGATATAATCAGCGAGGTATCACGCTCGTTCGACTATTTCAGGGATACCACCAGTTATGAAAACATTGACGAAATCATTCTGAGCGGCGGCGTGGCATCTTCATCGGATTTCTGCAATGCCCTTGCGGAGCGGGCTGGAATAGAAGTTAACGTCGCTGACCCGTTTAAGAACATTGAAGTGCCGGAGTCATTTGACAGGGAATATCTTAAGAAGGTGTCCCCGATCGTGACTGTCGCTGTAGGACTGGCTCTGAGAAGGGTGGGAGACAAATGATCAGAATTAATCTGCTGCCATCGGGAAAGAAAAAGGTGCTGGTGCTGCCGCCGACCATTCTTTACGGTATGATTGCTGTGGTCATAGCCGTCATTGCGGTAATCGGACTCACCTTTTACCTGAACAAACAGATTTCCGCCAAGCAGGCTGACATTGAAGCAAAGGACCAGAAACTCAAGAAGATACAGGCGGCCCTTGTGGAAGTGAAGAACTATGAGAGGGACAACAAGGAGTACAGGGACAAAACCATGGTTATAGAGCAGCTGAAAAAAAACCAGATCGTGCCGCTCAGGCTTCTTGACGAAGTAAGTGAAATGCTGCCCAAAGGGGTATGGCTCACCGGCATGAAGGACAAATCCGGCATTGTGAGCATCGACGGCTATGCCTTCACAAACTCTGACCTGGTTGCCTACGTGCAGAGCCTCAAGGGCTCCCGGTACCTTGCAGACGTGATGCTCGTCGAGTCACGGCAGACCGACCTGGCGGAATTTTCCGTCTACAAATTTAAACTGACATTCAAGGTGAAGGTGTAACAGGCTATGGCGATTAACGTAAGCAAGATCAAGAACCTCCCGACTCATTTGCAGGTCATTATCGCGGTCATTCCGACGATAATCATCGTCGCATTGTTTATCTTTCTTATTTATTCCCCGAAGAACAAGCAGATTCAGGGGCTGAATACGAGGATCGCCCAGCTGGACAAGGAAATCGCGGTGGGTGAAGAAAAGGTCCGATCCCTTGATGCCCTTATTGCCGAGAACGCCCGGCTCAAGGAGAAACTTGTGCGCCTGAAGGAGCAGCTGCCGGAGGAAAAGGAAGTGTCGGAACTGCTCAAGCAGATTTCGGAGCTCGGCCTTCAATCAGGCCTTGAAATTCTCCTCTGGAAACCGGAGTCCAGGAGGACTGACCCTCAGGGGCTCTATGTGGAAATACCGGTGAAGGTCAATGTCCTCGCGGAATACCACAAGCTGGGAGACTTCTACAGCCACATAAGCCGCCTGCCCCGGCTGGTAAATATTTCGGATATAAATTTAAAGACGAAGACCGTGAAGGGACAGGAAGCCCCCGGCATTATCGATGCTGAATTTACTGCCCGCACATTTGCCTCTGCAGGCCCTGGCAATGCGGGAGAAGTGAAGGGAAAAGGAAAATGAAGTGTTGGACAGATGACAGAGGGAACGAGAATACAATGTATAAGCCCGTAAAGTCGATTATGGTTCTGTGCTGTCTCCTGGGCAGCGTGCTTGTCTTTTTATCGGGGTGCAGTGAGAAGCCTGCGCCGCCGCCAGCGAAGACAGTGAAGCCGGCAAGCACCGCTGGCACCGCAGCTCCGGTGCCGCAGCCTGCCGATGAAGCCCTGGAAACGGGGGAGCAGGAGGGGTACGTATATGAGCGTCGGGACAGACGTGATCCTTTTGTCCCTCTCATCGTACCGAAAATAAGCACGCTCAAGGGCGAGGGGCCAAGGGCAGGCACCCTGGAAAGTTATGATATAAGCGAATTCACCCTGGCTGCCATTGCTCACAGAGGGACGGAGTTCTTCGCCCTGATCACGACCCCCGACAATAGATCATTCACAGTATCGAAGGGGACCACTGTTGGCATGAACAGGGGGAAGGTGAAGGACATAACAAAAGACGCGCTCGTTATAGTGGAATATACCAAGGATTTCAGAGGAGAAATAAAGCCACGGCAAATAATTTTAGAGTTCCATAAAGGAGAGGTGGAGTAATGGTTATCGCGAGAAAATTACAGCGTATAGTTATCCCGTTGCTAATATGCGGACTGGCAGCCTTCAGCGCACTGTCATACGCTCAGCAGGAGTCCGCGCCGGAGATTGCGGACGTAGCTGTCAACCTGTACAACGGCACAACGGAAATTGAACTAAAAAGCACCGCTCCTTTCACCTACACCATACACAAGCAGACCGATCCGTACGAGGTTGTCATTGATGTTGAGAATACGAGCCTCGGCAGGTTTACCGAAACGATATTCGTGGACAGTGCCGGGGTGCTTGAGATAAGGCCGGTAACGGCTGACGATGCACCGGGTGCTGCACGGTTTGAAATAGCCCTTACTGTGCCTGCTGATATTGAGCCCATATACAAGGACAACTCCCTGATTCTTGCCTTTGAAAACCCTGATGTTCACGTCAGGCCGGCGGGAGAGGCCTACACGCTGAACGCGGAAGCGGGGGAGGCCTCTGCCGGGGAGGAGCAGGCGCCGGAGGAATCGTTCGCAGAGAATACGTACACGGGAGAAAAAATATCAATTGATTTTCAGGATGTCGAACTCATGCATGTGTTCAGGCTCATTGCCGAAATCAGCGGCTACAATATCGTTGTCAGCCCTGATGTGAAGGGCCGTTTTTCCATGAAGCT
>CP070788.1:1220245-1222183 GCA_020346765.1 Nitrospiraceae bacterium | reverse complement strand
ATCTTGCCGAGAGCGTCCGCAGGTATCTTGTGCTTCTGAGAAAGATATTCAATGACTCCCTTCTGAGGTTCAGGGGCAGGTCTTTTCTTGTCCTGGTTGCCGGATTCCTGGGTGTTACCTTTCAGGTCCAGGCGATCGGACTTTCCATTTATTATGCAAAGCTGATCGAGAAGGGAGATGTCGTAACACTGCTGGGGCATGACTTCCATGCCCGGTCGTCCCTGCCATTTCTTTCTCTTGTCGCGGCTGGGGTCCTTTTGTCTCTTCTGATATCCGCGTGGCTGATCTACTATTCCCGGACAGGCATCCTCAGCCTGGGACGGCGGTATGAAGAGTTCTGTTCAAAGCGACTGCTCCTGTCTTTCGGGTCAAGCCTGAGGGTCTGTGATACCACAGAGAAGGGCCTTGGCAGCGATGCAGGTATATTGCGGCTTGCCCGCACAGACGCCCGGTATTCTGGAAGAATTTTCCGTCTTATGCTGAGCGCTATTGTCCCCCTGATTACACTTGTCGCTGCTGTCGTGTGCCTTTTCTACATCAATGCTATTTTGACAATAGTCACTATTTGCCTGATGGGCGTTTCTGCTGCCTTCCAGTACCGGGTGAGCGTAGCCGGTGCGCGGAGTTCGACACGGATGGAGAAGGCCTCGATCGGCGCATCCGCTGAATATCGCAAGATTATCCAGCAGCAGAAGGGGACTTCGGTAAATTCAGATTCAAAGCAGAACTGGCTCGAGAACATATTTCGCAAGAGCGAAGTGAGGCGTTTTCTGGACGCATATGAGGGCCGCCTGAGGGTAATTGAAAAGAGCAGATTTGTGAGTGATATCCTCCTGGCCTTTGCCATTGTTTCCATCCTGCTGATGATGGGGGCAAGCATAATTTCCGAAAAGCAGGGCTGGGGCAGACTGATTGTCTACCTGATTGCGCTGCGTTACATGCTGGTAAACCTGAAGCAGACCGTTACCAAGATAACGAGCATCAACCGGTTCTTTCCTCAGCTCAAGAGATACTTCGCCTTCCTGGAAAACACTCAGCCTGATTCAGGAAGCGAAGAGGGCCTACCCGAAAGCTATCTGGTATCAGCAGATGCCGGCACGATAGCAGGGTCGCTGGGTGAAAAAGAGGTGAATCAGGGAAGCCGTGTCGGGCTTGTCAGCCCTGTTTCAGTAAACCGCTATACCATTGCCTTTCTGGTAGAGTGCCTCCTTTCTGGCAGGCCCCGTGATGTGCACGCTGCATTGTCTTCCATGTGGTTCGCATCATCCCAGTTTGAATGCCATCCGGGAACGGTTCGGGAGTCTCTGGGCCTTCCCGGGGACCTGAGCATGGATGATTTTAATCAATACCTGGAGCGTGCCGGGATGGCCGGACGGCTCAATGATAGCTTTCCCAAAGGCCTGGAGAGCCGGCTTTCGCCTGAACTCTGGGGAACCATCAGTCCTGACCTGAAAATTTCACTGGCCCTTCTGTCAGCCGTCCATACCGATTGCCAATGGATCATGGTTGATCACAAAGGTCTGGGACTGCTGCCTGAAGGGTCGCGGGGCTTTTTTCTGAGCCGCCTGTCTGACAGGATTGTGGTGGTTGTCTTTGACGGTGGCATTGATGGTGTCGGCACGTACGGCGAGGATTTCATCGCCGTTATAGGAGATGAAGGGATCTGCGGACTGGGGCCGCCAGTCTGGATTAGGGAGCACGAACGGGAGATACAGGAGATTGTCGGCAAGGGCAGGGCAAAGGCCTCGTCGCGGGGAGGTATGGCCGATGATCTGGATGCTGAAATGGATGATGATGAAATATAACGGGCGAGTATCTCTCTTTCTGAATACAGGGGATAAGGGGCCGGGACAATGAAAATTGCTTCCATCGTCGGAGCCCGCCCCCAGTTCATAAAATATTTCTCCCTGTCAAAGGCCATTGAGGCGATGAACGCTT
>CP070788.1:1218957-1220145 GCA_020346765.1 Nitrospiraceae bacterium | reverse complement strand
TTCCTTGTGGATGCCTTCCCTCTTCCGGATACAAAGAAGGAAGTCAGTGTCTTCGAAACTGCAGGCGGAGGACCGGTGGCAACAGCGCTCGTCAGCCTTTCACGGCTCGGTGTAACGTGCTCTTTCGCCGGCATTGTAGGCGATGATGAAGCCGGAGAGAAGATCAGAAAATCCCTGGAAGAAGACAGGGTCGATGTCAGGGGGCTTGTCACCCGCAGACAGGCAGCGTCCCAGGTAGCCTTTATCTGCGTGGAGCAGAAAAGCGGAAGGAGGACCATCTACTGGAAGCGCCCCTCCGGTGAACCGTTAAAACCGGATGATATCCCCGGCGACTTCCTCGCCGGGCCGGATTTCCTGCTCCTTGACGGGCTTATGCCTGAGGCGTCGCTCTATGCTGCGGAGAAAGCCCGAATACAGAACACCCCGGTAATGCTTGATGCAGGGAGAGTGCGGGAGGGGATGATCGAACTTGCCTGTCTGTCCGACTACATCGTAGCTTCCGAAGAGTTCGCCCGGGACATTGCAGGCGGCGATGCAGAATTTGACCCTGAGCATGCAGTGAGGAAAATGACATCCTTTAACGCCAGGGCGGTAACGGTCACGCTTGGCAGCAGGGGAAGCATTACTCGGTGCGGCAGCGAAATATTCCGCACCCCTGCTTTCAGCGTGGATGCCGTAGACACGACCGGCGCAGGGGATGTCTTCCATGGCGGGTACATCTACAGCCTTCTCATGAAATGGGACATGAGGCGGGTGCTCCGCTTTGCCTCTGCCTTCGCTGCGCTGAAGTGCAGAAAAGTGGGAGGGAGGGCTGGTATTCCCAGCCTGCAAGAAACAGAGCGATTCTTGAGGGAAAATAAGGAGTAACGGAGATTTGAAGGCCTAGAAAACGGAGAGATGGATCGATGGAGTGGTGGACCACAAGGTACTTCAGCCATTCAACACCCATCAATTCAGGCTGTCCAGTGTCTGCTATAATAGCGCTTAAGGACAGACCATGTATTTTTTACCCATATCCCTTGCCATATTCCTGCTTTTTCTCCTCATCATCCCCTTTCTCATGTTCATGATTCCCGCAGTTGCCTTTGCCAAGCTCGGGTTGAGCCCCTTCGCCGGGCTTTTGTTCTTCTGGTTTTCCCTTATAGGGAGCATGATCAATTTCCCGGTCTATCGGAGAGAACTGGAGTC
>CP070788.1:1213711-1218857 GCA_020346765.1 Nitrospiraceae bacterium | reverse complement strand
AACTGGGAAAAGCCTTGAAATCGGTATGATATGACACAGGGACCGCACAGAATACTGCTGGCCGGCACGGGCGCGGCAGACCGGAATGCATTTATCCATTATATAGAGAGGGAGCATATCCCTTTTGACTGCCTTGCCGCGGAATCACTGGCACGGGTGACAGAACTGATTGATACCGGTTTATTTGATGTGATTATCAGTGAGCCCGTCCTTCCCGGCGGAACGGCCTTTGATATAATCACAATGGCAAGAAAGATTCCGGTCATTGTGGTTACCGGTGACAGAGATTCGGCATCCGCCGTACGTGCCATGAAGGCCGGGGCCTTCGACTATATAATAAAGGACAGCGGGGACGCCGTTCCTCAGTCACTCATTTCAGCAGTCCGCAGCGCCATTGCCAGCGGGAAATCCAAGGGTAAGCTGCAGCTCCTCGAGTCGGCGGTAATGAATGCCAACGATGCCATTATCATCCTGGAGGCTAAACCAGGGAAGCTCCCGGGCAGGAGAATTCTCTTTGTGAATGACGCCTTCACCAGAATGACAGGCTACTCGCGCGAAGAGTCCATGGGCGCGACGCTGCGCATACTGCGCGGTCCGAAAACGAGCCTTGACACGCTGAACACCATTCGCTGCGCCCTTGACGAGGTGAAGCCCGTGCGGGTGGAGCTTGTCAATTACCGGAAGGACGAAAGCGAGTTCTGGGTTGAGTGCAGCATCGTGCCCTTTGCCGACGAGAAGGGTGATTTCGTTCACTGGGTGTCCGTGCAGCGCGACATTACAGAGCGGAAGCAGGCTGAAGAAGAACGGGAACAGCTGATGAGCAGAATAGAGGTGATCAACGCGGACCTGACGGAACTGAACAAGGAGTTGGAGACCATCGGCGCGGAGAGGACCATGAGCCTCATGGCGCTTACCCTTGCGGACCGGGTGAGAAATCCCGCTGCCGTTATTGGCGGGCGCTGCAGGAGGATCTTCGAAAAAGAGGACGTATCAGGCAGTCTCCGGGAAGGCCTTCAGTCTATCAGCGAGGCTGCTGCGAAGCTGGATCAGATTGTGAGAGACTTTGAAACCCTGCTGAAGAGCAGACAGTCCATGTTTGTCCATGACGACCTGAACAGGATTGTGGAGCGCGTTGTTTCTGTTCTGGGTAAAGAGGCATCATACCGGGGGGGAGTCATGTCGGTCCAGCTTTCACGGGAACCGCTGAGAATCAATATGCAGAAAGATCTCCTTCGGGTGGCTGTTTTTCATATCCTGAAAAATGCGTTGGAGGCGGCGGGAGAAGGGGGCATCATTACCGTGAAAACAATGAGAGAGGGCGACAGCGTGGGGTTAATGGTCGCTGATACCGGGGCTGGCATACGCCGGGAAGACTTGGATGCCATTTTCCAGCCGTTTTTCAGCACGAAGAAGCGGGGATTTGGCATGGGGCTGCCCCTTGTCAAGCAGATCATAGCAGAGCACTTTGGTGAGCTTATCGTAGACAGCAGGCCCGGGGAGGGGACCACAGTTCAGGTGATCTTTCCCGTTCGGTGGAAAGAGGAAAAGCTCTATGAAAATGCGGCAACCTGACTTCCTTTGCCAATGAAAAATAAAGAATTTTACATTCCTGCCGTTACATTGATATAGTAGCATATATTTGTTATACTTCGACAACAGTGACAGATGATGAACCATAGCGGCCCGATGGCCTTTGTTAATGAATAGAAAAGACAACCGTTCCCCCATCTCTTAGCCGCAGGAGAGAGCGGGGAATTTTTTTGGAAAGAAAAAACCGGCAATGAAACAGATCTTTATTATCCTCATAGCGTTTTTACTCGTTGCAACCTCCGCACCTGCCCAGGAAGACGAGCAGCAACCGGAACCTGTCCAGCAGGAGCAGTTCGAGACTGAGGACCAGGAACTGGAGGGGCTGAATGAAGAGGAGCCGGAGATGGAGGATTCCGGCGAACTGGAGGTTGAAGAGGAAGATGAAGAGATAGAGGAGGAACCGGAAGCACCCGCTCCTGTTGAATTGAGGGCGCCTCCCGTGCCGGTCCCTCAGAGCCCTGCCATGCCGCAGCCTCCGGTACAGAACAGAAACATGGTCAGGCCCAGGCCGGTACCGGCCCCTTCTGCACCTGCTCAGCCGCCAGTTGCTGCTCCTGGCCCGGTAACACCGTCGCAGATAAAATCGTTTCTTTCAAAGCCGCAGGAGGAAAATTATATTATCCTCAATTTTGATAATGCAGATCTCAAGGATGTTATCAACACCGTTGGCTCCATCACCAATGAAAACTTCATTCTGAGCCCGGGCGTCGATGCGCGGATTACCATTCATTCTGCCAAGAAGATTCCTGTCAGTGAAGTAATGAATGTATTTGAATCTGTCCTTGAGGTGAATGGTATCTCCCTGGTGCGGTCGGGGGAATTTTTTAAGGTTGTCTCAGGATCCACGGCCAAGCAGAAACCCACGGAAGTTGTAACCGGCATTCCAATGGAGGACGTCCCTGACACGGACAGGCCCGTAACGCAGATTGTGCCCGTGCAGTTTGTTCCCGTAACCGAGGTAAGCACCATCCTTACCCCCCTCCTTTCCCAGTTCGGCAGTATTATCCCGAACCCGAGGAACAACCTGCTCATCATTAATGACCTGTCGTCGAGCATTATACGCATCCTGAAGGTTCTGAAGGAAATCGATGTCAACGCCTTTCAGAACTCGCGCATGTCCTTCATCAGGCCGAAATATTCTGACGTGCTCTCCCTTTCAAATGAACTCACGGAAGTCCTGAACACGCTGAATCTCACCCGTGAGGGCATTGCCCTGGTGCCGATTGAAAGGATCAACAGCCTTGTGGTGTTTTCTGCGAGCCCGACGCTCCTTGAGACCGTGGAGGGCTGGATCAGAAAACTCGATGAAGAGGTTATGACCGGACAGAACATATTCGTCTATCCCGTTCAGAACGTCAAGGCCGAGAAGATAGCGGACATCCTGAAAACGCTTTACGAGACAACGGACGGGTCAAAACCCCGGGCCTCTACCCAGCAGACACAGTCATCGGCGGCCAAGAAGACCGCCGCACCCCAGAGGACGACCCGCTCAACGTCGTCACGGCAGTCCACCGGGAACAGCCGCGTTGAGATTATCAATTTTGAGCCCACGAACTCACTTGTCATCCTCTCGCCGCCCGGCATCTATCGGGAGATCGTCAAAACGATCAAGAAAATGGACGTCTACCCCCGGGAAGTGCTCATTGAAGCGGTGATAGCCGAGGTTACCGTGTCTGACACGGACCAGTACGGGATTCAGTGGTCTGTCCTGCACGATATTCATGTAAGCGGGAGGGAAGACATAACCGGGCTCGTCCAGCAGCGGACAGGTCTTCCGGCCTTCACGCTGCCTCCAGACCTTGACCCAATATCCACGACCGGGTCGGGGCTGACCTATCTGTTTTACCGGCCTGAGAAATTTATTGGTATGATCCAGGCCCTTGCGAGCAAGGGAAAGGTCAATATCCTTTCAAGCCCGAGGCTTCTTGTGAAGGACCAGGAGGAGGCAAGCATCGAAGTCGGGGAGGACGTGCCCACTGCAACAAGCACCACGTCAACGACAACAACGGAAACGCTGACCCAGAACATTGAATACCGTACCGTGGGCATCAAGCTAAAAATAAAGCCGACGATCAATGACGAGAAGACAGTGGTACTTGACCTCGAGCAGGAGGTATCGGATAAGGGGACTGACCAGCAGGTTGGGCAGGAAGGCAACCTGTTCCCCTCGTTCACTACCACGAAAACAAAGACCTCCATTATCGTGCCGGACAAGCAGGGCATCATTATCGGCGGCATCATGGAAGACAAGAAAGACAAGTCAAATCAGGGTATTCCTTTTTTAAAGGACATACCGATTCTCGGCCATCTGTTCCGCTATGACAGCAGCATTATGAGAAAAAAAGAACTGGTCATTATTATTACCCCGCATGTGATCACTAACAAATCAGAGGGAGATGTGCTCACATCCCAGTTCCTCGGAAGGCTGAAGGAAATTAAAACGTTCCTTCATGAGGAGGAAATCAGGCAGGATGAGCCTGCTCCTGAAAATAAATAAGCTGACCCTGAGCCATGAGCCATGAGCCGTGAAGCCCTAGGAAATATCAAGAAAACAGGTCTTCTGGGAAGTATTCTGCTGGAGCGAAAGCTCATAACGCCTGAAAAACTGGAAATTGCCCTGAAGGAAAAATCCTCGACGGGGAAGGGCGAACGCCGGCACCTGGGGGAAGTGCTGGTGGGCCTCGGTTTCATATCAGAAGACGACATGCTGCGAAGCCTGAGCGAGCAGCTGGGCCTGAAATACCTCAAGTTCTCAGAATTTCCCAAGACGATTCCCAGCGGAAACTATCCCACGGTGAAGTTTATGAAGCAGTACAAGTTTGTCCCCATCGGGGGAGACGACGGCGTCATAAAGGTCGCCATGTACGATCCGCTCAATGAATACGTGATGGACTCCCTGCAGTTCTTCTCCGACCAGAAGGTGGAGATATACCTGAGCAGCGAGAAGGACATTATGGAGGCCATCGAGCAGTACTTCGGAAGCAATGTCCATATGACAAGCATCATGGAGGGAATGAGGGAGGAGGACACTCCTGCAGAGGAGATCGAGCTCAGCGAGGACGTACACCATCTCCGGGACATGGCCTTCGAGGCGCCCATCGTCAAGCTGGTCAATATGCTCATCACCAGGGCTGTTGAGGGTCGCACGAGCGATATTCATATTGAGCCCTTCGAAAACAGCGTCAAGGTCAGGTACAGGATTGACGGCGCCCTGACCCAGGTGGAGTCGCTGCCAAAGAGGATCCAGCCTGCAGTCATATCAAGGATCAAGATCATGTCACGTCTCAATATCGCTGAGCGAAGGCTTCCTCAGGACGGTCGTATCAAGCTCCGTGTTTCAGGAAGAGACATCGACCTCAGGGTATCCACCATCCCCACGATTTACGGGGAAAGCATCGTCATGAGGATCCTGGACAGGGGCACCGCACTTGTGGTACTCGACTATCTGGGCTTTCCCGAGGATACCCTCGAGAAGTATAAGAATCTGATCACCACTCCCTACGGTATGCTCCTTGTCACGGGCCCTACAGGGAGCGGCAAGACCACCACACTCTAC
>CP070788.1:1210695-1213611 GCA_020346765.1 Nitrospiraceae bacterium | reverse complement strand
ATCACCATCGGCATGGCATCGAAATGGCGGGAGACAGTTATTATCAAGGCCTCGGGAAGCAGCACGAAAAAGTTTTTTTCCTCTTTTCTCGTTCTCGGGGTGATCATCAGCATGACCGCGCTCATCCTGGGAGAAACAGTGGTTCCCGATGCGACAGAAAAGGCGGCATACCTGAGAAAGGTAAACATCCTGAAACAGTTGCCCTCCATTGTCCACCAGGAAAAGGCCCTCTGGGTGAAGGGCCATGACGGCAGCCTGATCCGGATAAGCGGCTTCCTGCCAGACCAGGACCGTGTGCTTGAGACAAGTATATTTACGTTCAATTCCTCATTCGGCCTTGAGAAACGGATCGAGGCACAGGAAGCACTCTGGAAAGACAGCACCTGGAACCTGAAGGATGTGACGGTCTTCGACTTCAGGATGGGCACAACCCGGCATCTTGACACACTGGCAACGGGCGCACTAGGGGACCCGGAGCTATTCAGGGAAGAAATAAAAAAGCCCGAGGAAATGAACTTCATGGAGCTCTATGACTACTACGGCCGACTCGAAAAGGCGGGGTTCAGGAACCTCAAGTACACAGTGAGGCTCTACGAGAAACTGGCCTATCCGGCTATTAACTTTGTCATGATCCTTTTCGGCGTGGCCCTCGCCCTCAATACGAGTCTTGGCGGAGGAGTCCGGTCGGCGGGCCTCGGGGTAATTGTCAGCGTTCTCTACTGGCTCCTTTACTCCCTGAGCATATCTCTAGGCAACACGGGAGTGCTTCAGCCCTGGCTCGCCCCGTGGGTGAGCCCCCTCGTGTTCGGCATAGCAGGCACTGTCCTGTACCTGAAAATACAGGAATAGGCGGTTTTTCAGTTCCCGGGCCCAGTGACAATCTTATCTCCTGTCATGGTGAGCCTGTCGAACCATGACAGATAGTTTACCCTTCGACAAGCTGGAACATTTTTGCATCAGCTTGTTAGTCTGAAAGCCGATCTCTGACTCCTGATCCCTGCTGTTCAGGCCGAAAGCAGGTAGTTAAAGAGAGTGCAGACAAAGACGATGATGCTGATATACCCGTTCATGTTAAAGAAGGCCATATCGAGTTTGCTCAGGTCATCGGGCCTGACCAGCATGTGCTCATAGAGCATGAGCCCGGCGGCAATCATGACGCCCACAAGATAAAGCCCTGACAGCTGGAATATGGGAATAAGGCCCAGGAGGAGAACCACGGTGATCACGTGGAACAGCCTCGAAATCCACAGCGAGGTATGGACGCCAAAGACGCTGGGTATGGAATAGAGGCCCTGCTTTCTGTCGAAGTCCAGGTCCTGCAGCCCATACAGCGTATCAAAGCCCGCCACCCAGAACATGACTGCAAAGCAGAGGAGAAGAATCTCCGGGTCAAACGTGCCCCTGATTGCGATCCAAGCGCCAAGGGGGGCAAGGGCAAGGGCGAGGCCGAGCACAATGTGGCAGAGCCAAGTAAACCTCTTGGTATAGGAATAGGCAAACAGGATAAAAATAAATACAGGCGCCAGCTTGAAGCAGAGAGGATTGAGCTTATAGGCGGCCAGCAGGAGAAATGCAAAGGCCGCCGCAGTGAATAGTAAGGCCTCGGAGGCCTTGATAACGCCCCGCGGGATTTCCCTGCCTTCCGTACGGGGATTCATGGCGTCATACTTCCTGTCCGCAATCCTGTTCATGCCCATCGCGCCTGTCCGTCCCCCCACCATTGCCACGGTAATCCAGAATATCTCGTCCGGAGCGGGTATCCCGCCCGCAGCGATAATTGCCGCGGTAAAGGCAAAGGGCAGCGCAAAAACAGAGTGGGAAAACTTGATCAGCCGGAGATAGTCCGCAATTCTCGCCACGAAGACCATACGTTTGATATTTTAGTGCTCCCCGCCGGGAAATGCAATGATTATTGGCAGAACAAAAGATTCTATAAATAAAACAAATAACAGCTTTCCGTATGGCCATCAGCTTCCCGTGGACTTCAGGAGATTATCATGACGGTGAATTTGATATTTAGCGCCAGTCAATGGTATGCTATTTTTCCGCCGGAGACAGAATTATGGCAGAAATTATTCCCTTTCAAGGCATTATCTACAACACTGAACAGGTAAGTCCCTCTTTGACAACGGCGCCGCCCTATGATGTGGTCACACCCGAGGCAAAAGAAGAACTTTACCGGAAGGACTCCCGAAACATAATCCGGGTCGACTTCGGAAAGGACCTGGATAGCGATACTGAACAGGAAAACCGCTACACCCGTGCCGCGGCATTCATTTCGTCATGGCTTCAGGAAGGGGCCCTTATCAAGGACCGGGAACCGTATTTTTACTGCTATGAAATCCAGTATGCTTTGGAAGGAGTGGAGAAGAAAACCAGGGGGTTTTTCGGAGCGGTAAAGATAGAGGAGATCGGTTCAGGCAGAATTCATCCCCATGAGATGACCTATTCCAAACCAAAGTCGGACAGGCTCAATATCCTCCGCTACTGCCGCGCCAATACAAGCCCCATATTTTCTCTCTACAGCAGCAGTGATCGGACCACGTCCGCCCTGCTTGAAACAATTGTCAGGGGAAAGCCCCTTATCGAGGCGAAAGACGGTGACGGGTTCACACACCGCCTCTGGCGCATCAGCAGCAGCCATGCAATCAGAACGATTTCAGAGGAAATGGCTGATAAAGATGTCTTCATCGCAGACGGGCACCACCGCTATGAAACGGCCCTCGCCTTTAAAAAAGAGATGGAACAGGACGGTCATGGCGGGTCCGGGAATGAGCCTTTTAATTATGTGCTGATGTTTCTTTCCAACATGGAGGACGAAGGGCTGACCCTGCTGCCAACCCACCGCATCGTTGAGGTAAATTCGGAGATCAATATCAGGGAAGTGCTGACTATGCACTTTTCCCTAAAAAAGGC
>CP070788.1:1207374-1210595 GCA_020346765.1 Nitrospiraceae bacterium | reverse complement strand
GAAGATGCAGCAGTTTGCGCCAGTCCCGGTCTCCCTGCGACCTGTAGTTCACCCGTTTACACTCTTTAAAGGGTAAGCGTTTAAGCAGCCATGAAACCACTGGGAAGACAGCTTGTAGCGGAGTTCACCTATTGCTCAGAGGATATCCTGAGCGACAGGAACGCCCTTGAATGCGCGCTGAAGGAGGGGATCCTGGAGAGCGGGCTGACGCTGGTCAGCATCACAGGCAAGCAGTTCGCGCCCGCGGGAGTAACGGCAATCGCTCTGATCAGCGAGTCCCACATTGCCATCCACACCTATCCTGAAGCAGGACACGCATCCATCGACATCTTCACCTGCGCCAGCGGATCACAATCGGTCAACAGGCTGCTGGAGTTTCTCAAGGACAGGTTCAGGCCGCGCACCGTGAAGGTCATGGAAATTCACCGGGGCAACCCCCTGGAGCTCAGGCAGAAAAACTGGCTCACGGGGTTCTCAGGCACGGGGTTTGAAATCAAGTACTATATCGATGAAGTCCTCCTGAGTACAAGAACTCAGTACCAGCAGATCGATATTATCGCCAATGAGAATTTCGGAAGAATGATGTTTCTGGACAGAGACCTTCAGATTGCCGAAAAAGACGCCCATATTTATAACGAGGCAATGGTTGCACCGTTCATTGAGAACCAGCTGAGGCGGTTTGGAAAGGTGGCTGTTCTCGGAGGCGGTGACGGGGGAGTGCTCAGGGAAGCTCTCCGGCATGGCCCTGAACGGGTTGACCTCATTGAAATCGACCGGGAGGTGATCGATGCTGCCAGGGCTTATCTGCCCAGGGTCTGCGAAGACGCCTTTGACAGCGAAACGTCCAGGATTATCATTGAAGACGCCATGGCCTACCTCGAAGGGGGACATGCTTATGACGCGATTATCTACGACCTGACAATGCATCCCGAGTCCATAACCAATGTTGACCGCACGGAGTTTCTCCGGGCAATGTTTTCCCGCATGCAGAATAACACGGCCCCGGGCGGGATGGTAAGCATGCAGTGCTGCTCCGAGTATGATGAAGAAACCGTGGATCTTCTCAACGTCCTGCTGCCTAAACATTTCACGAATATTGAATACAGAAAATCCTTTATTCCCTCATTTTGTGAAAACTGGATATTTGCCTCAGCCAAAGTGAGGTAATCGCCATACCGTCCCGGTTTTGAACCGGCCTGACGCTACCCCTTCCCGGAAAATTGCTTTTTCCTCTTTATTTCTTATACCCTAAAAGCTTCGGGGCGTAGCGCAGCCCGGTAGCGCGCCTGCTTTGGGAGCAGGATGTCGGGGGTTCAAATCCCTCCGCCCCGACCAGAACGCCATCAGCCTGACCTTCCCGGTGCCCCTGTAAACGACCGTACATAGAGAAACTGCTTACCTGCGCAGAGGGGGCTGCTGTGCAGCGCTGAAAGACAGATCGTCAAAGACGGTCCTGCTGTTCCCTTCTTTTCTGGAAATCCTGTCCCCGAACCATGTGCATTTCCTTCTAAAGTTATCCCCGGAAATGTGCGATTAAAGAGGCAAATCAGTGAATCCGGGAACAGGAGACTGTGGAGATGCCGTGAAGATTACCCTTATCGTTCGCATCATGCTCATCGTTGCCCTTCTCGCCGGCTCCTCATGTCTGCTGCCGTCGGTCATTCATGCAGACGGGGACAGCGGTGTTGATGTCGTCATAGTCATGGACAGCTCAGGCAGCATGAAGAAGACCGACCCTGCGTCGCTCAGGATCCATGCGGCCAGATTGTTCATCTCGCTCCTGGGAAAGCATGACCGGGCCGGCGTCGTGAGTTTCAGCGACAGGGGATACCCTCTGCTGGGCCTGACACACACAGACAGCGAAGAGAACCGCGAAAAGCTGGTCAGCGCTGTCAGCAGCATATCCTCTGATGGCCGCTACACGAATCTCTACGCAGCGCTCTACGAAGGTCTCTCATTGCTTTCCCATAACAGGAGGGCAGGAGGAACACCTATTATCATCCTCATGTCCGACGGCATGATGGATGTGGGCGACCCCGCCGAGGATAGACGGCTTGCAGAGGAAATCAGGAACAAGCTGTCGGTGATGCTCGAAGGCGAACAGATCCGGGTATATACCATCGCCTTCACCAAGCACTCGGACAGGGCCCTGCTGGAAAAGATTTCGAAACTGACCGGCGGCTTTCATAACCTGGCACTTACGGACGGGGATTTCCATCTCGTCTTTGCATCTATTTTTGAAAGCCTCAAGAGCCCTGACATGCTCCCCATCGGTGATAACGGCTTTCTTATCGACAGCTCCGTTACAGAAGTGACCATTGTTACGACCAAGGAATCGCCGGACACGCAGGTCAGGCTCACTGACCCTGCCGGGAGCACTTATTCCTCTGGGGACACGTCAGCCGGGCTCCAATGGTTTGCCTCTGAGCGCTTTGACATGATTACGGTCAGGGAGCCTCGGGAGGGGCGGTGGAGCCTCCTGTTCAGTTCCCCGGAAGACAACCGGGCATATATCATCACGAACCTGAGCCTTCAGACCAGTTTTGACAAGCTCTATGCGACTTTTGGGGAACCCCTTGATATCCGCATATGGCTGGAAAGAGACGGCAGCACCATAACAGAACAGGAGGTCCTGGAAAAAATCGAATTCGCCCTCGAAATGACCGGCCCCGACGGGGCAGTCACAGAGTTAAAGCCCTTTGCGCAGAAAGGCGGGATGTATTCACGAAGAATCGCCCCTTTCACGCCGGGCAATCACACCATCCGTGTTGTTGCCAGGGGAAAGACCTTTGAACGGGAAAAGACCGCGGTGTTCAACGTCGCAGGAGTTGCTGAGTCAAAAATAGATATTCTTGCAGAGAGGGAAAAGATGGCACGAGCAGCAGCAGCCAGGGAAAAGCCTGAGCCGAAGCAGCACAGCGCGGGCACAATTTCATGGGTGCGCGTTACGATCCAGTTCATGGGGATTAATCTCGTTCTCGCTGCTCTTGCCTTTGTGTACTTCAGGGCGAAAGCCAGGAAGGCGAGGGGCCCACGCGGAACTACTCTGCCGCCAGATGACAGTACTTTAATAACGGATGAGGCGCAGACGCAGGTCTTAACAGGCACGCCGGCCGCGTCTGAAGAAACGTCGCCTCAGCATGAAATCCCGCTCGACGACAAGGAGGAGGCCGGGAAGAAGGAGAAATGTGATGATGAAAAAGCTGAAAGCACGAAAGCTC
>CP070788.1:1202455-1207274 GCA_020346765.1 Nitrospiraceae bacterium | reverse complement strand
AAGGCGATGGGACAGCATGTTTCCCAGGGGAAGCGTATTCTGGAAATAAACCCTGCCCACCCCATATTCGAGTCAATGAAAAAGCTTTTCGAAAAAGAGCAGAAGAGCCTTGTCCTTGAAGAATACATCCGGCTTCTCTATGACCAGGCGCTGCTCCTGGAAGGGTCAAAACCGAAAGATCCCGCTGCCTTTGCCAGTGCCGTGACAAGGCTTATGGTCAAAGATGCGGAGAAGACGGCGGTGTAGCTTGGTGCGAAAAGCGGGAGTAAGGCTGAAATACTGCCGATGCACTGAAAAGAAGAGAGATACAGGTGCTGATCAGTGTGCGATCAGATCTGAGTAGCGCCCGGCAGGGTTCATAAGCTTGACCCCGATCCCTTCGTAGCGGTTGCCCTTCATCCGGATCCTCACCACCCGGGCAGGCAGCCTCAGTATTTCTTTTTCCAGGGGAATGATGATTTCAACACGGGGGTCCATGAGACGGAGCGTTCCGGTGCTGATGTACATGCCGTTTACGGAATAGTTCCTGGTGATACCGGGGAACTCCTCACTGTCCATACCGGATCTGATGCGGGCCCCGAAGATAAAGGGCCACCTCGGGTTTGCCCGTTTCTCCGAGTCTGGTTTATTCCGAGTGTGGTGCATATTGTATATAGGACTTATATCATGAAAGAACAGGGCCGTCAAGGGGGGGGCCTGCCCCTGCCCGCCCCCGCTGCCGTGCTATCTCATGGGCGAATATGGCGCAGGCCATGGCAACGTTGAGCGAGAGCTGAGCCCCCATCATGGGAAGGGTCACCTTCAGGTCAAGGTTCTTTTCCATTCCGTAGCGGATTCCCTTTCCTTCAGCCCCGAGGACAAGGCAGAGCGGAAAGGGCAGGGAGACCCTGTTGACATTCTGGCCGCCTTCTACGACAGTGCCCACCGCCCAGTACCCCGCTTTCTTTGCCTTGAGAAGGGCCTGGGAGAGGTTTATCACCTGGGAGGCAGGGACATAGTTTTCTCCTCCGGAAGCCACGTGGACCACCGTTTCATTCACCTCGCAGGAGCCGTGTTCAGGGATGACAACGGCAAACCCGCCAAAGCAGGCGGTGGTCCGGATGATAGAGCCGAGGTTGTGGGGGTCGTTGAGGCTGTCCAGGAAGATGAGGGACAGCCCTTCTTCCAGGCCTTTCCTCAGCAGCGCGTCAAAGGGCGTGTACTGATACCGGTTCACTTCAGCGACGATGCCCTGAAGGCGGTCGGCCCGTTTTATCTTCAGGAGTTCTTTCTCGGAGACGCGTTTATGGGGGATGCCGTGGGACCTGATCAGGTCCAGCAGTGCCGGCCCGTTGAAGTTGTCCTGGAGGAATACCTGCCGTATGCCTATAGGATTCACCCTAAGGCGCTCCAGCACGGAGTTCTTCCCATAGAGATACATCCTGTTTTTTCCCAACCTGTTTCTCCTCCGCAGTCAAACCGGATATCAAGGAGACATGATCCATTGACATTGACAGGGAGGCCGTCCATGGATGATTCTCTCCACGATTCGCAGCCCCTTCCCGGCTTTCTCCACGTTAAAGGAAAACAAGAGAGAAGTCAAGGCACGGTTGTAATTTGAGTCCCCATTGATTACTATGTCACATAACAAGACAAGGAGGTCATATTCATGGACCAGAAGACTCCCTTTGATTTCAAGGACTTCAAAAATTTTAAGCCCCCCAGGGTGAATCTGAGGGCCATTGGCGCGGCAGCGCTCATCATCATCGCTGCCATTTTTGTTTTCTCCACATGGTTCACCGTAGAGCCTGAGGAAGTGGGGGTGGTGGTGCGCTTTGGCAGATACGAGAGGGCCGTCAATCCGGGATTGAACTTCAAGCTGCCCTTCGGTATAGAGCAGGTCTACAAAGTTCCCGTGGAACGGCAGCTCAAACTGGAGTTCGGCTTCCGGACAGCCGTTGCAGGTGTGAGGACCCAGTATTCCGGAACGCGTTACGAAGAGGAATCGCTCATGCTGACAGGCGATCTCAATGCAGCGGAAGTCCAGTGGATCGTCCAGTTCCGCGTCAATGACCCCTACAAGTTTCTCTTCCGCGTGAGGAATGCGGAGCAGACCTTCCGCGACATCAACGAGGCGGTGATGCGTGAAGTGGTTGGTGACCGGACCGTGGATGAGGTGCTCACCGTGGGCCGGCAGGAAGTGGCAGGCACGGTGGCCTTAAAGCTCCAGGAATTGTGTGACCAGTATGAACTGGGGATCAAGGTGGACCAGGTGGTGCTCCAGGACGTGAATCCTCCGGAATCGGTCAAGCCCGCCTTCAATGAGGTCAATGAGGCACAGCAGGAGCGGGAAAAACTGATCAACCAGGCAAAGTCGGAATACAACAGGGTGATTCCCAAGGCAAAGGGCGATGCGCAAAAGACCATTGAGGAGGCAAAGGGATATGCCCTGGAGCGGGTGAACAATGCACGCGGCGAAGCGGCAAAGTTCAACGCCGTTTTCAGGGAGTATTCCAAGGCGAGGGAGGTGACCCGCCAGCGCATTTACCTGGAGACCATGGAGGACATCATGCAGAAAGTGGGTCGGAAACTCATAACCGATGAGGACGCTACGGGGATACTTCCCCTGTTTCAGTTTGACGGGGGAGGTGCTAAAAATGAATAACGCGAAAGCGGTACTGATACTGTTTGTTATCCTTGCCGTGCTGGGTGTTGCCGTCTCGGCAGCCTTTGTAGTGCGTGAGACCGAACAGGTTATTATTACGCAGCTTGGAAAACCCGTGGGCGACCCCATTGTCTCGCCGGGCATCCACTTCAAAATTCCCGTGATCCAGCAGGCCAACTTCTTTGACAGGAGGTTTCTTGAATGGGACGGATCACCGAACCAGATACCGACCAAGGACAAGCGCTTCATCTGGGTTGACACCTATGCCCGCTGGCGCATCATAGATCCCCTCCTGTTTTTCCAGCGCGTGAGAGACGAACGGGGCGCCCAGTCACGGCTTGATGACATTCTGGACGGCGAAACGCGCAATGCCATTGCCAACCACAATCTCGTGGAAGTGATCCGATCAACGAACCGGGAGCCCATGGTCAGTGAAGAGTTCACTGCCGGTGAGGTGTCGCAGGGCTTTGCCAAGATAACCTTTGGACGGGGCACTATCACGCAGGCCATCATTGAAGTAGCTGCACCGCGGACGCTGGAACTGGGGATTGAACTGCTGGACCTGAGGCTGAAGCGCATTAACTACGTTGATGAAGTGCAGCGCAAGATTTTTGAACGGATGATCACCGAGCGCAAGAGAATTGCAGACAAGTTCAGGTCCGAGGGTCAGGGCGAGGCTTCCAAGATCCTGGGTGACAAGGAGCGGGAATTAAAAAAGATCCAGTCAGAGGCATACAGGGCGGCCCAGGAGATCATGGGCAAGGCAGATGCCGAGGCAACGGCCATTTACGCCGCAGCCTACAATCAGAGCCAGGACGCGCGTGAGTTCTACCGGTTTATCAAGACCATGGAGACCTATAAGACAACACTCTCGGAAAAGGACTGGATGGTCCTGTCCACAGAAGGTGATTTCTTCCGGTACATCCAGAGGCAGTCCGGAAAATAAGAACGGTCATGCCGGGACTCAGGACCGGGCAGGATTTCTTTTCCATCGCGGGAGGAACCGGCCGGTGGTCTCATAGTAGGCACGGTATTCTTTTCCATGGATGCCCATGAGATAGGCTTCTTCATCGAGGGTCTTCACGAGCGCCGAGAAAAAGAGGACCAGGAGAAGGATGAAGGAGAAGGCCGTGGGAATGAGGAGCATCATTCCCGCCAGGATAATCATCTGAAAGAGATAAATGGGATGGCGGATGCTCCGGTAGGGCCCGCTCCGGACCAGCGCTGTCCTTTCGGCGGCATGCACGCCGATCCTCCAGGATGTACCGAGGACTGCGTAGCACCAGAGGGTCCCCGCGTATCCCAGGGCGGCCATGGCAATGCCTGCGTAGAAACCTGCGGGAGTGGTCATTGAGCTGATCAGTGCAAAAAGAGACGAAGGATTGTCACGTCCGATGAGAAAAGGCTGCCCAGCCCAGCCTGCGATGACAAAAAACCAGCATAGCCAGAGGACCCGCTCCTTAAGGCTCCCGGGCCTGAGATTGGGGGCCCTTCCAATCCTCTTACGGATGCGGCGCGCGTTGAGCATGACGCCTCCCCAGTAGATGAGGGCAGACAAAAAGACGATCCCCTTCCGGAGAGCTAACTGGACTTCTTCGCCTGTTCCCACCTGTCCCGCGCCTCGATAAGGTTCTGAAGCTCCATGACCCAGTGTTTCTTGATGCTGTGCCACACATCGGCTGCCCAGAGGATGTTGGTCGTTGAAGAGGAGAGGTCTTCCGTCAGTTCCGGATCCTCAGTAGGGACATACCGGTTGATCCAGTCCCTCGTGTCCGGGCTTTTTGCAAGGTGCCGGGTCACCGGAATAATGACATGACTGTATGAGGCGGGCAGTCTGACGTTGCGGACAAGGGCCTTTCCGTTGGGGCTGTATCTGTTGGCCGGACCGAAACCCAGAAGGTCGCCGCCGAAGACATCCATTCCCATGTAAAATCCTGTGAACTCCACGACCGAATCGGGTATACTCCGGAGCCTATACATCATCTCCCATTGATTGGGGAGGAACCGTGTTATCCCTCCCGCGCCGACAGCCGATGCATAAGAAAGGTGCAGGTCCGTGACAGCCCTGCCCTTTCCCGTGAGGGGATCGATAATGGCGTGTCTGTCTTCAGCCCTGTCTGCAACGGGATTCCAGACGGGAATCTCGCCATTAAAGGTTCCTGCGAGCTGGTGAAG
>CP070788.1:1197515-1202355 GCA_020346765.1 Nitrospiraceae bacterium | reverse complement strand
TGATTTCTGCACTGTCCGTCAATATGGGGGTGTTGTTATCTGGTATAATGAGAAGGAGCCCCGCCAGCAGGGGCTGGACCGGTATACAATCCGTTCAGCGGGAGACGATGACATTTCAGCAGCATGCAGCGGTTTCTCTGGCCCTTTCAGGCATACTCTACCTCATCTTCAGGTCCTGGAGCATGTCAGCGGCCAGCTTTATATCAGGCGTCCTCATTGACCTGGATTATGTGATCGACTATGTGGCGCAGTGCAGTTCTCCCTGCGGGGTGAAGGATTTCCTGCGTATGCACCGCGAGGGCAGGCTGCTCAAGGTGCGCCTTTTCCACGGGTGGGAGTGGCTGTGTTTGCTGGGGGCAGCAGCGTGGATGACAGCATGGAACGACTGGTTTACCGGTGCCTTCCTGGGTCTTGGCATCCATTTGTTTCTCGACACGATAAACTTTGGCGAACCGTTTTTGAGCTATTCGATGCTCTGGCGATGGAGAAAAGGCTTCAGGGCAGAGAAATTATTCAAGCGGTCCATGACAGAACGGTAATAGGTGTCATCATACATCTGTTCATTGTCAGGCGTGAAACCAGAGTGGTCACGGCCGCTGGATGAGGAGGAACGGGAAATGGACATATTCAGAATCATTGCGGAACGAAAGATTTCCGAGGCCATGGAGCAGGGCGAGTTCAGCTGTCTTCCAGGCAGGGGGAAGCCCCTTGTCCTGAGCGATGATGCTTGGGTGCCGGCAGACCTGAGAATCGCCTATCGCATCCTGAAGAATGCCGGCCATATCCCCCCTGAACTTGAGATCAGAAATGAAATCATATCGCTCAGGGACCTTATTGAGAGGTTAGACGACGACGGGGAGCGCATGAAAAAACTGAGGACGCTTAACTTCAAGATTATCCAGCTTGAGATGATGCGGAAACGGCCCCTGGGCCTGAAAAACAATCCTGCATATGAGTACCGCGTCATGGACCGGATGCTCTCTTCATAATATCTTCACATGACTCTGTTTTCATACTACAACACTCTTCAGCCATGAGATGGTCCTGCCATATGCCGGCCAGGCTATGAAAACAGGGAATTGACGCCCATCGGATGCCCTCGTGGTTACTCAGAGGCCACATGGTTTAAAGGCAGTCAATGATTATGATACAATGAAGCGCGTGCATTTACATCAATTAAATCCGGAGTGAACTCAAGGAGGGTAACATGATCAGATGGAAGCGTTTTGCCGCACTTGTAATGGTACTGGTGCCTGTGCTGCTGGCGGGCTGCGTGGACAAGAACCAGCTCGACCGCATTGAGGAAGGACAAAAAGACATACTTGCCAAGCTGGAAAAGATAGAGGAAGCGCAGAAGAACATGCCAAAGGCGTTTCAGCCCCAGCCCCAGAGGCCGACAATTGACTTTAATCAGGTCCATGAACTGCCAATTGGCGGCTCTGCCATCATGGGCAAAAAAGACGCCCCGGTGACCATTGTTGAGTTCTCTGACTTCCAGTGCCCCTACTGCGCACGACTCCAGCCTACGCTCAAGCAGGTTCTGGATGCCTACCCGAATGACGTGAAACTGGTTTACAAGGACTTCCCCCTGTCGTTCCACAAGCAGGCGACGAACGCTGCCAAGGCAGCCAGGGCCGCAGGGGAACAGGGCAAGTACTGGGAAATGCATGACCTGATTTTCAAGGACTACAATACGCTCGCCGATGACTCATTTAAGAAATACGCTGAACAGCTCAATCTGGATGTGAACAGATTCATGACGGACTTCCAGAGCACTAAATATGATGTCCTGATCCAGGCTGATATTGCCCTCGGCAGAAAAGTGGGAGTTCAGGGGACGCCAACACTGTTTCTGAACGGAAAGAGGATGCAGCAGAGGTCCTTTGAGCACTTCAAGGAACTTATCGATGCGGCCCTGAAGAAATAACAGACGATCCTGTCACCGATGAATGTAACGACAGAGATAAAGAGGACATGCACGATGGTGCTGCTTGCGGGGCTCCTGGCCCTGTGCGGACCCGCCTCTGCCGGAGAGGAGGCGGCTGGAACAGAAACAGTCCGGGCTGACGGCGCTGTTTACGAAGAGACACTGCCGAACGGCATGCAGGTCTTTATCATAACGGACCGCAGCACTCCCCTTGCCGTCTTCGAGGTCTGGTACAACGCGGGCTCGATTCATGAAAAGCCGGGCAAAACAGGTCTGAGCCACCTGCTTGAGCACATGATGTTCAAGGGCACTCCCTCGCACGGAGCGGGCAGCTTCTCGAAGATGATCAAGAGGGTTGGGGGGATCGACAACGCAGGAACCGGGAAGGACTATGCCTTCTACTTCCAGAAGCTTGCACCTGACCGGCTCAGCCTGTCTGTGGAAATGGAAGCGGACAGGATGAGCAATCTCATCATGGACCCGCAGGAGACCCTCTCGGAGCGCAACGTGGTGATGGAAGAGCGCAGGATGCGCTACGACGACGACCCGCAGAACCTTGTCTACGAAGAGGTTATGGCAGCGGCCTTCAAGAACCACCCCTACCGCTGGCCCACGATCGGCTGGATGAGCGACCTGAAAACAATCACCCATGAGGACCTGCTGACGTACTACAGGACGCGTTACGTCCCTAACAACGCATTTATCGTTGCCGCGGGAAACATTGATGTGGATTCACTGATGGCGTTGATCAGGAAGGACTTTGGCCGGATACCGTCAGGGGATCCGGTGCGGGACAGCATCCCTGAAGAGCCTGAGCAGCTGGGTGAGAGGAGAGTCTTTGTCCGGAAGGAGGCTGAACTCCCCTACGTCTTCAGCGCCTACAAGGCACCGAACATTCTTGATGAGGACAGCTACGCCCTGGACGTTCTCTCGTCGGTCCTGTCAGACGGCAAGAGCGCGAGGATCTACAAGTCGCTCATCGATAAAAAACAGATCGCCCTCTCCGCAGGAGCTGGATACAGCAGCATCCAGAAATACCCCCACCTTTTTTACCTCTACGGCACGGCCATGCCAGGCAGGCCGATCGAGGACGTGGAAAAGGCACTCTATGAAGAGGTGGAGAACATTAAGGAGGAGCCTCCGTCAGAGCGGGAAGTCCAGAAGGCCAAGAACCAGATCGAGTCTGACTTTATCATGCACCAGGACAATGTTTACTACCAGGCCATGATGCTGGCCCTTTTTCAGATGGTGGGAGACTGGACCCTCAGGGACAGGTACATTGACGGAATCCGGAGGGTGACGCCTGCAGATGTCCAGCGGGTGGCGAAGAAATACCTCGTTGAAGACACCAGGACCGTGGGCGTGCTGATCCCGGTCAAGAACCGGGAGGCACAATGAACGGGATTAGGCCGGGAATCACGGGTATCACAGCGGCCGTTCTGCTGTTTCTTCTGTCCTGTGCAGTCCCCCGTTCCTATGCGCTCGATGTAAAACGAACGGTCCTTGAAAACGGCCTGGTCCTATTGACTGTGGAGCGGCATAACCTTCCCATGGTGAGGGTTTCCGTGGGGATCAATGCCGGGAGCCTCCATGAAGGGGCAGACAAGGCGGGCCTTGCAAGTCTCGCGGCAGGCCTGCTCACTGAGGGGACGAAAAACCGGACTGCCCAGCAGATCAGCGAGGAAATAGAGTTTGTCGGGGGCGAACTGGGGGCTTCAGGAGGTGATGACTATGTGACCGCCGGCCTCTCTGTCCTGAAGAAGGACACCGCGCTTGGACTGAACCTTCTTTCCGATATCATTCTGAACCCCCTGTTCCCTGAGCCCGAGATAGGCAAGATGAAAGAGCGCATCAAGGGAGCCCTCAGGGCAAAGGAGGAATCGCCGGGGTATGTGGCATCCCGGATTTTCAGGAGCGAGATCTTCGGCTCTCACCCCTACGGCAGGGTGGTCATGGGGACCCCTGAGACGCTGGACAGCATTACCAGGGAAGACCTTGTGAGTTTTCACCGTGACCATTATGTCCCCGCTCAAACCATCATGGCTGTTGTGGGCGATATCACCCATGCCGAGGCAGAGGCCCTGATCAGGGAGTATTTTGGCACGTGGCATCAGGCAGACGCAGCGGCACCGGACATCCCCGTGGCCACGACGACAAAGAGGAGAAAAACCGTGACCGTTGACAAGGACCTGACACAGGCCACTATTATCCTCGGCCACGGAGGCATAAGCAGGGGGGCCCCCGATTACTACGCGGTCTCGGTCATGAATTACATCCTGGGGGGAGGCGGGTTCGCGTCGCGGCTCATGCAGAATATCAGGGAAGAAAAGGGACTCGTCTATGACATCAGCAGTGTCTTCAGTGCTGACAGGTACGGAGGGTCCTTTGAGGTGAGTCTTCAGACCAGCAATGAGACGGCCAACAGGGCGATCGGTGAGATACTCAGGGAAGTTCAGCTGATGCAGCATGCACCCGTGTCTGACCAGGAGCTGTCTGACGCCAAGTCCTTTCTTACGGGGAGTTTCCCCATGAGGATCGAGACAAGCGCACGTATTGCAGGGTTCCTTGTGGCCGTGGAGTATTATGGGCTGGGCCTTGAGTACATAGACGAGTATGCTGACTACATCAACAGCGTATCCAAAGAAGATGTCCTCAGGGTGGCCCGCACGTATCTTGACGCGGACAAGTATGTGCTGGTTGTTGTCGCCGATCAGGACAAGGCGGCCTTGCAGGAAGAGTATCGTTAGACCGGGTAGCCATGGAAAGTTCTTCAGAGAATGCTCCAACCTTTTCCCTCATGCCCTGGGTGCCTTCCACTGGAGCACATGTCACTCTATCATAGGTCATCAAACATCTATAATTCAGTTACTATCATATTTCCTCTCTCGGTACGAGCCGGAGACAACTCGTTCG
>CP070788.1:1189905-1197415 GCA_020346765.1 Nitrospiraceae bacterium | reverse complement strand
AATATGACAGTTTTGTCCAGGACCTGGTAAAAGTTCTTCGAATTTATATAGTAGAAATGATCAGCGCTCCGATCGAATCCAGTTGCAGGGCTCATATAAGCATTGTTGGAAAGAAGGATTGACCGATAGCCATTGTACTTTAATATTTCTGAAATAATGGGCATTTCCGGGCCAAGATACTTTTCATCAAAAAAACCATACTGTTCTGGATAGAGACCCGTAAAAATCGAGGTCATTGCTGGCCGCGTCCATGCAGCCGGTGTGTTTGCATTGAAATAAATAACAAAATCATTTGCTATCCTTTCCAGGAACGGCGATGTCTGCTTGTGATATCCATAAACACTCAAATGATCCAGACGTGCACTGTCAATTACTATAAACAATATATTGGGTTTTCTATTATTAATCTTCACCTTGCCCATTAGAAGTTGTTATACCTTGCGTTGAATTTTGACATGAATATGATTTTGATTGGATAAATTATTATCTTTACCGGCATGGTAGCTCTATTTATTCCCAAAAATGTAATCCGCGTTATGCTTATCAAGAAATATGTCTAGATTATTAATAAAATCTCCGGCCAGCATTGCGGCACTTTCCTGATCCGCCTCTTGTCCGGGGATATCGATCCTTACCATGAGCCCCACCCGCTGAGTGCCAAACAGTGAAAAGAACAGCTGTTTTATTTTTTGCTCGACCCACTCGTGGGCTATGTTCTTGTCAATGACGATCCAGTAGAAGCTGAGGGCGGTCTCCCTCCCCCTTTCAGTGAAAAGTGTATGGGCCTTAAAATTGACGTTGTCACTGCGGAAGGTCGTGTCCGGAAGTTCTTTTATGCTGTACCCTGCTCCCGTAAAGCAGACTTTGGGATGATGAAAATTGCCCGCATCGAGAATGATAAAGAGAAGTGATTTCCCTTCTTCGTTTATATATTGGTAGACAAGGGCTTCGCTTACAAACCCATACATGTCCGAGTTGAGGTTTAACCCTGCTTGTGCTGTCACGTCCTTACCGCTCCAGCCGCCAAATGATTTGGGAATATCGAGAGTAGAAATAAAACCGGTACCTCTGTATTTTGCCTTTGGCACCGTGTAGCTGAGTACTATGCTCAGTATGAGTATTATCCCTGCAATTATAAATTTACTGGATTTCATCGCTCCTCCGTGTTGTTTCGGCAGTCCCTGCTCTCATGGAAGAACCACATTTTGGGATTCATGCGTATCGTGACTGGATTCTGTCTATCAGAGACTCTGCTCCCAGCAGACCCAGAAGGGTAATGATAAATATTACAATCCCGCTGAAATTATGAAAGAAACCCTGCCCCGCTTCCTCCCCGAAATAGAAGGTAATAAGGCATAGCGTGATCACACGAACAAGATTCCCCATAAGGGACACGGGAATGATGAATGAAGCGAGAATCACTTTTTTTGTAAGGTTCCCTTTGCAAATATACACATACACGAGGATTAATGAAAACATAGTTATCAGCGATCGAAAACCGCTGCAGGGGGCGCCCATGAATATGTCAGTGTACCCTATCCTCAGCATGAGACCCTCTCTGGAGATCGGATAATTCAGCAAAAACAGGATCTTTTCGGTAAGTGCCGAAATGCCATACCGCATCGGCAACGTGATGCTGTCCAGGATTCCAAAAGGAGGGGGGACGAGGAGCATGAGATATAAAATGGGGAATAAAAGCAGTTTTGTCATGTTCGCCCCGTACAGATAACCGGTCAGTCCAAAAAGGACAGGAATCAGGGAGAGCGTCTGAATGAAAATATAATCCTGGCGCCACCCGAAAATGAACATGAGCGCACCCAGAATGAGAATAAGAAAACTGCCCGCATTTGCATTTCCATGGCCTGATTGAGTAGCAGCTGCAGAAATATCCTTGCGCTTGCGCCATGTCAACCACAGGGCAAGTGGAAGAATAAAGTAGGCGTGCGAATAATCGATGGTATCCCATCGAATACTGTAGAGATTGAAAAAAAGCGGAGCATATAGTGCGGCCACGAGGAGCCAGATGAACAGATGAGCCATCTTAAATAATACCTTGTTCATAGTGTGTGAGGCAAGTTGTCTCAGGATCCACATCGTATTGAAATAAGGTGCCAGGATTCTACCGGATGACGCCGTGGTAAGACTGTTTTAACTGGAGCGAGTCAGTTGTACATTGATTTTCATGCCATACTATGAGAAAATAAACGCTCGTTTTATTAAGAAGAATATATTTCTTGTGGAAGATCCTTTGTATTGCAGTGAGATAGGGTAAGAGCATGCAGTCTGGGCACAGTACGGACCTCGGTGAAGTTCTCACGCTCTGGAGCACGCTGCCTTTCGCGGGGATGCTCCTGTCCATAGCCCTCTTTCCGCTCTTTGCGCCCCGGTTCTGGCATCATCATTTCGGAAAGATTTCCGCCTTCTGGGCACTGGTCGTGTCAGTGCCCTTTCTGTACCTGTACCGGGGACAGGCGCTCTATGAGTTTCTCCATATCGTCCTCGCGGACTACGTCCCCTTTGTCATTATCTTAACCGCCCTCTACACTGTGTCCGGAAACATCCTGCTCAGGGGGACCCTCGTGGGGACGCCCGCGGTCAATACGGGCATGCTCCTGATCGGGACGGTGCTTGCCTCCTGGATGGGCACCACCGGCGCGTCCATGCTCCTGATCAGGCCCTTTCTGCGGGCAAACAGCCACCGGAAGAACCGGACCTTCATGGTGGTTTTTTTTATCTTTCTTGTCTCCAATGTAGGCGGCTCTCTTACGCCGCTTGGCGACCCGCCCCTGTTTCTGGGGTTTCTGAGGGGAGTGCCTTTTTTCTGGACCTTTAAATTATTCTGGCAGATGCTGTGTGTAGTTGCTGTTCTGCTTACCCTTTACTTTATCATGGACAGTTATTTTTACCGGCGGGAAGACGGGACGCCTGCGACGGGCACAGGGGAAAACGTGCCGCTCAGCATCGACGGTGCCCACAATTTCATCTTTCTCGCGGGCATCATCGGGGCGGTCTTCATGAGCGGTGTTGTCCATCTCGGTGAGGTCACGGTCCTGGGCATACACAGACCAGTCCAGGACCTGCTCAGGGACGGCATTCTCATTCTCATGGCACTGCTGTCCCTGGCAACGACGAGGAGGGAGATCCGGGAGGACAACGAATTCACCTGGTTCCCCATGCAGGAGGTGGCCATCCTCTTTATCGGCATTTTTCTGACCATGATGCCCTGCCTCAAGATACTGCAGGCAGGAGAGAAGGGGCATCTGGCAGTCCTCATCAGGACGGTACAGGAGCCCTATCATTATTTCTGGGTCACGGGGGTGCTTTCGAGCTTTCTCGATAATGCGCCAACTTATCTCACCTTCCTCAGTTCCCTTCTTGGTAAATTTTACGCGGGAACGGAAGCCCGGGAGGCCGTGGGCATGGTGATCAACGGCAACAGTATCTACCTGAAGGCCATCTCCGCAGGGGCCGTTTTTTTCGGCGCCAACACCTACATCGGCAACGCCCCGAACTTTATGGTCCGGTCCATTGCCGAGGAAACGGGCACGCCCATGCCGAGTTTTTTCGGATACATGATAAAATATTCCATACCGATCCTGGTCCCCTGTTTTCTGATGATAACGTTGTTATTTTATTTATGAGGATGACACCATGCCTGTAGAAAGGATACTGTTCCCGACAAAGTTCAGAGAGCTCTCCTTCAACTCGCTGGAGCAGCTCTTCGTTCTGAAACAAGCCGGCCTGAAGGAGATAATCCTGTGCCATGTTATTTCACGCGAGTCCGTGGGTTTTGTCCCCTTCGGGGGATATATGAAAGATGAAGAAGAGCGTCTGCGGGAAGAGGCAACGGTGCGCTTTGAGGACTGGCGCACATCTATCGCTGAAAAGGGAATGGACAGCAAGATCGTGATCAGGGTCGGCGAGCCCGTTCCCCAGATTCTTCATGCTGCGGAAGATGAAAAGGCCGACATGATCGTCGTGGGCAAGAAGAAAAAGGCGCTGGAGCTTCCCTTTGCGGGGTCCAATACCCTTGAAATTGCCAGCCGGAGCAGTGTGCCTGTCCTGGTCAGCAAGTACATGGTGCACTATGAAATTGAAGGGGAACAGCACGAGCGGGTGAACGAGCGCATATTCGAGCGGCCTATGCTGGTCACCGACTGGTCTGAACCGTCCCTGCGGGCCGTGGATTTCCTTAAGTCATTGCATCCTGTAATTGAAGAGGCACTTGTGTTTCATGATATTGATGTGGAAAAGGTACATAAGAAGCATACACAGGATCTGGCCGGTCTGAAAAAAGTGACCATCGAAAAGCTCGGGGCGGTCTGCGATGAGCTCAAGGGGGAAGGGGCCGCGTGCGAGACTCACCTGGGGGCAGGGGATGTCCTCAGTGAAATCCTGCGCGTATCCCGGGACCGGCAGGCAAGCATGATTATTGTCGGAACGACCGGCAAGGGCCGTTTGAGCGAGTTTATTCACGGCAGCGTGTCCCATGAGGTAGTGAAGGCTTCAGAGCTTCCCTGTTTGCTGGTGCCCTGAGTTGCCGTGGACAGTAAAAGCATATACAGGCGTTGTAAACGCTTTTACGCACTAGTCCGTGCATTATAGTGGCGGGTAATATTCCAAACACCAAAAAACAAAATCCAAATAAATTCCAATATACAATGATCGAAAAACACTAACTGCCTGATGTTTCGGTGATTGGAATTTTATATTTGGAAATTGTTTGTAATGTGGTGCTTGAGTAGTGGTGCTTAAGGATATGGAAAGCAATCCAGGCCAGATCAGCACGTGCGCTTACGCTTCCTGTAACGATAAATGAGATTGATCCTCCCTATCAGGGGCCGGCTTTGTCCAGAAGCGGAAGCGACACGGTAAAGGTGGTGCCTTCGCCTGCAGTGCTTTTTACGCTGATGCTGCCATTGTGCTCTCTCACCAGGGTGAGACTGACTGCCAGGCCGAGGCCGGTCCCTTCACCGGGGGGCTTTGTCGTGAAGAAGGGTTCAAAAATGTTCTTTATGTCCGCTTCGGGTATGCCTTTTCCCGTATCGCTTATGCTTATCAATATGTTTTGTGCTCCCGTATCGGTCCCAACGCGGATTGTCAGTGTGCCTGCGCTGGTCATTGCCTGAATGGCATTATTAATAATGCTTACCAGCACCTGTTCAAGCTTGCTGTGGTTCCCCATGACGTAGAAGGCCCCCTGGGGAATGTCCTCAATGAGCCTGATGTTTTTCATCCTGAGCTGATTTGCAACGAGGTGAATTGAGTCTTTTACGACAGCGACCACATCAAGCCTTCTCATTTCCGAAGATTTCCTCGCCCGGGCAAAGTCGAGCAGATTTACCACGATGGCGTGTGCCCGCTCGCTCTGCCTGAGGATGTCCTGCACGTAACTGCTCAGCTCCTTGAAGGACAAATCCTTCATCTCCTCCTTCATGGTTTCCGCTACCAGGCTGATGTTGTTCAGCGGGTTGTTCAGCTCATGGGCCACACCGGCAACAAGAAACCCCATGGACGCCCGCTTTTCAGACTCCACAAGCTGGGCCTGTTTCTCATTCAGCAGTGCCAGGCTCTCCTTGAGCGACTCCTGAGATTTTAACAGGGAATCGATCATGGTATTGAACGACAGGGCAAGGGAGTGTGTCTCATCCTGCTCCTTCAGCGGCGCCCGCAGGGAGGTGTCGCCCTCAGCTATCCTCCTCGTGATATCGGCAAGACGTTTGATGGGGGCGGCGATAAAACTGGATGTCTTGTACACAAAGAGAGGGCCCAGCGTACACAGGAGGACAAGGCCGGCAAGGAGGAGTTTCTGCGTCTGGGTGATGAACTTGTTTATGCGGTGCCGCTCATGCAGCGCCATCTGCGCCGTTACTTCCTCCAGCCTGTTTCCGGCAGAGTGGAGGCTTGACGAAAGCGAGTCGCTCTTCTCATAGGAGGCAAAGAGTGCGCGGACAGCGTCAATGTAGGAGGTGCAATCAGTGCAGAAGGGGGTCACATTCGTTATCTGGGCGAGGCCGCTGTCCAGCTCGCGCTGGGACTGGTCGTCCCGCAGAAGGAGGTAATTTTTTTCCAGGAGCCGCAGACGGAGTATAAAGCTTGTGGAAAGCTCCTCGGCAAGGCGGCCCTGTGCAACCGTAGCCTCAAGCCGTCTGCCCTCATCGGCCACGATCTGCGTGACCCGCGTTTCTTCCCGAAAGCTGTCATTCAGGCTTTTCGTCAGGGCCGAGTATTCCCGGACAAGGCCGTCAAGGCCTGCAACTTTTTCCCTGCTGATTATGTCGAGGGTTTCCGGTGTCAGCGAACCCAGGGAGACGGCAAGCACAGCCAGTGATTCATGGAGGGCCTGGTAATGCTCATTACTCTTATCGTGGAGGAAGTTCCTCTCATTTCTCCTGACTTCCAGGACCTGCTCTTTGAAGTCATCCACGATTCTCACAAATCCCTGCCGGGTTTTTACATCATTGATGTACCCATAAGTCAGGATACCCCCCAGCATAGCGATCAGGGACGGGATGGAGATGCCGATTATCATTTTATGCCAGATCTTCAGTTTCATGGGGTCGCAGCCTGATCTCGTCGCAGTCCTGTAAGACGCCGGGAAAAATGAACTGAGAATATTATAATATGCTACAGGATTATTTACTTATCCGTTGGAAATTGCTATAGTTTGGATAGCGGAAAAGGCTTCTTTGACCGCCTTCGGGCCGGAAGCTATTTCCTCCCCTGAGACAGAGGGATTCTGATAAAGCGTAGGGGGCGCGTGGGGACTGTAGTCTTAGGAAGACGAGCTGCTATTGGTATTGAGACTTCAGGCTGATCAAACAGGATAATCTATGAGCATGTTTGAAGAATCGGACAACGGGCTCCGCACAGCCACAGTGGATGAGATGAGGGAAGTGCTTGCCTCGGTCTCAATGCCGCTGGACGCGAAAAAGCAGGCTGATGATGAACTGGAAGTGTTGTCCCGTATGAGCGACCGCAGTTCGGCAGAATACCGCTTGCGGGCAGGGTACGTGTCCTACCTCATAAGTCTACCCTGGAACAGGATCACGGGGGATACGATTGATCTGGCCCGTTTGAAAAGTACACTTGACCAAAGAATCCCCTCCCGTCCCGAGGCCGGGCAGGTGATCTACGCACACATCGAAAGGATACTATCCCGTATTGGCAGCATACCGACAATCCTGGTTGTTGACGACGAAAAGATTGCTCTCAGCAGCATTGAACGGGCACTCAGGAAGGAAGGCTACACGGTCGTTGCTGCAAGTAGCGGAGCAGAGGCCGTGGAACAGCTGAACGCCTGTCATTTTGATGTGGTGATCACCGACCTTATTATGGGAGAGGTGGACGGGTATGCCGTACTTGTGGAAACGAGGAAAAAATACCCTGACACACGGCTTATTATGATCACGGGCTATGCCACTGTTGATACCGCGGTACAGGCATTGAGAATGGGAGCCTTTCATTATATTGAAAATCACCTCAAACTCGATGAGGTCCGCGAGACAGT
>CP070788.1:1180882-1189805 GCA_020346765.1 Nitrospiraceae bacterium | reverse complement strand
GGACGAGTTTGCCATGGGATCATCAACGGAAAATTCGGCATTCGGTGAAACAAGAAACCCCTGGGACGTGAGCAGGGTGCCCGGGGGGTCCAGCGGCGGTTCAGCGGCTGCCGTGGCTGCTGATGAATGCCTTGCCGCGCTCGGGTCTGACACGGGCGGGTCGATCCGCCAGCCAGCCGCCTTTTGCGGCGTGGTGGGACTGAAGCCGACCTACGGGCGGGTGTCCCGGTATGGCCTTGTTGCCTTTGCCTCATCCCTTGACCAGATCGGCCCCCTGACAAAGAACGTGGGGGACGCTGCACTTCTTCTGAATGTCATCGCCGGTCATGACCCCTGTGATTCTACCTCGGCAGATGTTGCCGTGCCGGATTTCACAGGAGTTCTCGGGCAGGATATCAGGGGGCTGACAATCGGCGTTCCCCGGGAATATTTTGCTGAAGGTATTGACGGGGAAGTGGAGGCGCTGGTGCAGGCTGCCGTGAGACAGCTTGAATCCCTGGGCGCCCGGCCAGTGGAAATATCCCTGCCCCATACGGGGTATGCCGTGGCAGCCTATTACATACTGGCAACGTCCGAGGCATCATCAAACCTGGCCCGGTACGACGGCGTGAAATACGGCCTGCGGGTCCCGGGACAGGACCTCCTCGACATGTACATGAAAACACGGGAGCAAGGTTTCGGCGCTGAGGTGAAGCGGAGAATAATCCTGGGCACCTATTCCCTCTCGTCGGGATACTACGATGCCTATTACCGGAAGGCCCAGCAGGTGAGGACGCTGATCATGCGGGATTTTGAGGAGGCCTTTCAGTCCGTCGACGTGATTGCCACCCCCACAAGCCCGACGCCGGCCTTCCGGATCGGGGAAAAGGTTACCGACCCGCTGCAGATGTATCTTACGGACATCTGTACCATATCGGTCAACCTCGCCGGAGTGCCGGCCATATCCGTGCCCTGCGGATTTACCGCCGCTGGACTGCCCGTGGGCCTGCAGATAATCGGGAGGCATTTTGATGAAGAGACGGTTCTTCGCATTGCCCATGCCTATGAGCAGGCGAATGACTGGTATAGAAGAAAGCCGCTGCTGAAATGATCATGGTCCACAGATTTCGCAGATTATGCAGAGGATTGACTCTGCAGACCGGGAAACATGAGTGTTTCATAACGATGTAATGAGAGCCTTCGCCTGACAATGGTAGGCATCGGCTAGGTAATAATGTGGAATCTGCGGACGTAGAGTTTTTTAAAAGGGGAGTTTTTGAATGGATTACGAAGCGGTCATCGGCCTTGAAATTCACGCCCAGCTCCTGACGGACACGAAGATGTTTTGCGGCTGCTCCACAAAATTCGGTTCTGAACCCAATACACAGACCTGCCCGGTATGCATGGGGCTGCCCGGAGTGCTGCCGGTCATGAACAGAAAGGCCGTTGAGTACGTGATCAGGACAGGGGCTGCCATGAACTGTGAGATCGCCGGCCGCAGCAGGTTTGCCCGGAAGAACTATTTCTACCCGGACCTTCCCAAGGGGTACCAGATAAGCCAGTATGAACTGCCCCTCTGTAACCGCGGCCATATTGATATTTCCGTGGACGGCGTCACAAAAAGGATAGGCCTTACGAGAATCCACCTGGAAGAGGACGCGGGGAAAAATATTCACGAGGGGACGCGGAATGAAAGCTTTGTGGACCTTAACCGGGCAGGGGTCCCTCTCATGGAGATCGTCACGGAGCCCGACATCAGGAACCCCCGGGAGGCAGTCGAGTTTATGAAGAAACTGAGGACCATTGTCCGCTTCATCGGTGTGTGCGACGGGAACATGGAACAGGGTTCGCTCCGGTGTGACGCCAATGTGTCCGTCCGTCCCGCCGGGCAGGATGAGTTTGGGGTAAAGACTGAGATAAAGAACATGAACTCCTTCCGGTTTGTGGAAAAGGCCCTTGAGTACGAGATCCGGCGGCAGCTCAGGGCCCTGAAAGAGGGGGAGAGGATCATTCAGGAAACGCGGCTCTGGAATGCTGACAGGGGGGTCACGGAGTCCATGCGTTCCAAGGAAGAAGCCCACGACTACCGGTATTTCCCCGACCCTGACTTGATGCCCATTGAAGTCGGAGCGTTGTGGACAGAGCAGATACGGGCGGACATCGGGGAGCTTCCCGATGCAAAGAAAGCGCGGTATAGTGCCGAGCTTAAACTGCCCGAGCAGGACGCCGATGCCCTGTCATCGGACCGGTATGCATCGGCATGGTTTGAGGAAGTCCTGGCCCTGGGCGGCGAGCCGAAGGCAGCGGCCAACTGGATCAGGGGCGACCTGGCGAGGCTGCTGAACGAGGAAAACAGGGAGTTTGCCCAGTGCCCTCTCACTCCCTGCCATCTCGTGGACATGCTCGGACTCGTTGACCGGGGCACCATAAGCGGCAAAATTGCCAAGACGGTATTTGAGGAGATGTACAGGAGCGGGAAGGACGCGGGGACCGTGGTGAAGGAAAAGGGGCTTGTGCAGATGAGCGATGAAGCGGGGATAGCGAAGATCGTTGACGCGGTACTTGCACGGAGCCCCGGCGAAGTGGAGCGGTACCGGGCAGGAGATGCCAAGCTCATGGGCTTCTTTGTGGGTCAGGTCATGAAGGAGACAAAGGGCAAGGCCAACCCGAAGATAGTGAATGAACTGCTGAAGAAAAAGCTTGACTGAAATGCTGGGCGAATGTGAAATGTATTAATTCATCAGGTATGTTTGATAATGGTAATGATACAGGGTTCAAGGGGTCGAGGGTAAATGCACGTGAACCCTTGGGTACTGGAAACCTGGAATCTTCCTTAATATCATGGAAACCATCCTCATCGTAGAAGACAAAGAATCTATGGCCCGGATGCTGAAGGAAACACTCGAACTTGAGGGTTACAGCGTTGAAATTGCCGTCGACGGGGCAGAGGGGATACGCAAGATTAAGGAAGGCCGGGCCGCCCTCGTGCTCACGGACCTCAAACTGCCCCGGAAGGACGGGCTTGCGGTGCTGAAGGCATCGAAAGAGGCAAGCCCCCTTACTCCGGTCATCGTCATGACAGCCCATGGGTCGGTTGAGACCGCGGTCCGCGCCATGAAGCTCGGGGCCGTTGATTTCATCACCAAGCCGCTGGATATGGATTACCTCCTGCTCCTCATGGACAGGTCCCTGAAGAACCGGAGGCTCGTGACGGAGAACATCCTTCTGAAAGATGCCCTGTCGAACCGCCTCGGCAGGCCTGTCATCATTGGAAAGAGCCCGGCCATAAGGGATGTGGCCGCGCAGATCCGGAAGGTGGCGCCTGCAAAGACCACGGTGCTCCTCTTGGGAGAATCGGGAACGGGGAAGGAGCTTTTTGCGCGGGCCATTCACGACCTCAGTCCACGGAAGGATCACCCCTTTGTTGCCATAAACTGCGCCGCCATTCCGAGAGAACTCCTGGAATCGGAGCTCTTCGGGCATGAGAAGGGGGCCTTTACCGGAGCGGGAGAGAGAAAGCCGGGCAAGCTTGAGCTTGCTGAAAAGGGCACCGTCTTCCTCGATGAAATCGGCGAAATGGACATGGCCCTGCAGGCAAAGATCCTGAGGGCATTGCAGGAGGAGGAGATTGAACGGGTGGGGGGAACCAGCCCTGTCAGAACGGATGTCAGGATTATCGCGGCAAGCAACAGGGACCTGGAAGAGGCAATGGGGAAGAACACCTTCAGGGAAGACCTCTTCTACCGCCTGAACGTGCTTCCCATCACCATCCCCCCACTGCGGGAGCGGCGGGAAGACATTCCCGTCCTGATTGAGCATTTCATGGAGAAATATTCTGCTGAGCTGAATGCCGGCGGGAAAAGCATTTCTCCCGAAGCCATGAAGGTGCTGACGGACTATTTCTGGAAGGGAAATGTGCGGGAGCTGGAAAATGTCATTGAGCGCGCGATGATCCTCTGTGACGGCGACAGCATCACCCCCCGGGAGCTCAGGCTTGCTCCGTCCGCACCTGCCGGCATTCCCCTGGAAGGGACCCTGGACGAGGTGGCAAAGGCCGCCCTCAGAGCCGCTGAGACGAAGAGGATCAGGAAGGCCCTTGAGGACGCTGGCGGCAACAAGACGAGGGCAGCGGAACTCCTCAAGGTAAGCTACAAGACCCTTCTGACGAAGATCAAGGAGTACGGGATATGAAGGGAAAATACAGAGGCCGGATACCAGATTTCAGATGCCGGACGAACTCCGTCTTGACGGTTTTTGATCTAACGTACTGAACATGGTATTTGGCGGGCAGTTTGTCATTTGATATTTGAAATTTGGATGTTTCCTATATGTGGATCCTCTATTCCCTCCTGACGGCATTATTCCTTGCCACGAGTGATGCGCTGACGAAGCGGGCATTGTTCTCGAGGGACGCCTACTTTATCGCCTGGGCGCGGCTGGTCTTTGCCCTTCCCGTACTGGCAGTGAGCCTGCTCTTTGTGGACATTCCGCAGCTTGACAGAACCTTCTGGGGTGCTTCAGCCTGCGCGCTGCCTCTGGAGATAGCAGCCCTGATCCTTTATACAAAGGCACTCAAGGCCTCTCCCATCAGTCTTACCATGCCCTTTCTCTCCCTGACCCCTGTCTTTCTGATTGCCATGTCCTATGTGATTCTCGGGGAGCGGGTCTCTCTCATGGGAGCTGCGGGCATTTTCCTCGTTGCCGTGGGAAGCTACACGCTCAATATTCATACCATGAGGCAGAGCATCCTGGAACCATTCAGGGCAATTATACGGGAAAGGGGGGTACTCTACATGATCATCGTTGCCTTTATCTACAGCTTTACCTCCTCACTGGGAAAAATGGCCATCGAGCACTCCTCTCCCGTGTTTTTCGGCAGCTCCTACTTTATTGTCCTGACGGCCCTGTTCACTCCTATTGCTGCGGGCAGGAGCAGCGGGAGGATGACCGTCACAAAAAAGGACATTGTTCCTCTTGCTGCGATCGGCACGACCTTTGCACTGATGATTATATTTCACATGCTGGCCATGAGCATGGCCAATGTTGCCTATATGATTTCCATAAAGCGGACCAGCCTCCTTTTCAGCATCCTTTATGGACATATCCTTTTCAGCGAGCAGAACATAGGCGAAAAGGCAGCGGGGGGCATCATCATGCTTGCGGGATTCGTACTCATCGTTGTGAGCAGATAGACGGGCTGCCAGGGAACAGCGGCACGGTACGGCAGCGGGGGACCTGTGAGGATCCGGCACCGCTGCGTCCTGAACATTGGCAAGATCATAGGGAAATATGTTAATCTTAGGTTCAGGAGGATTACGGTATTGTATAAAAGTATTATAATATGGGTTCTTTTCGGCTTGATGATGATCCTCGTTTTTAACCTGCTTGAGACGTCAAAGCCGCAGGAAGAGATGGTTTTTTCCGATTTCATTCTTAAACTTGAGCAGAACGAGGTTGCCGAGGTCACCATAAAAAAACCGGAGAACCTCATGATCGGGATGTTGAAAAACGGGATAGCCTTCAAGTCCTATGCGCCTGACTATCCTGACCTCGTGAAGCAGCTCCAGGAAAAGGGCGTGAGAATAACGGCCAAGCCTGATCATACACCCTGGTACATGAACGTGCTCTTCAATTTCGGCCCCATCATCCTGCTGGTCTTCCTCTGGGTGTTTTTTATGCGGCAGATGCAGACAGGAGGCAACAAGGCCCTTTCATTCGGCAGGAGCAGGGCAAAGCTGGTCTCTGAAAAGGGCATCAAGATAACCTTTTCCGATGTAGCCGGCGTTGAAGAGGCAAAGGAGGAGGTCCAGGAGATCATAGAGTTTCTCAAGGACCCTCAGAAATTCCAGAAACTGGGCGGCAAGATCCCCAAAGGCGTGATGCTCGTGGGCCCTCCCGGCGCGGGCAAGACACTGCTTGCCAAGGCGATTGCCGGGGAAGCCGGCGTCCCGTTCTTTTCCATAAGCGGTTCGGACTTTGTGGAGATGTTTGTGGGCGTGGGCGCCTCGCGCGTGAGGGACCTCTTTGAGCAGGCAAAGAAAAGCTCACCCTGTATTATATTTATTGATGAAATTGACGCGGTGGGGCGCCACAGGGGAGCCGGCCTTGGCGGCGGCCATGACGAGCGGGAACAGACGCTGAACCAGCTTCTGGTGGAGCTGGACGGCTTTGACCAGAACGAGGGCATCATTATAATCGCCGCCACAAACAGGCCCGATGTCCTTGATCCCGCGCTTCTGAGGCCGGGAAGGTTTGACCGGCAGGTCATTGTCCCACACCCTGACGTGAAGGGCAGACTGGAGATCATCAAGGTACACAGCAGAAAGATACCCCTTTCTGACAACGTGAATCTCGAGATGATTGCCCGGGGCACCCCGGGATTTTCCGGTGCAGATCTGGCCAATCTCATCAATGAGGCGGCGCTGCTGGCGGCGCGGCAGTCAAAGACAAAAGTGGAGATGATTGATTTCGAAACAGCAAAGGACAAGGTGATGATGGGCAAGGAGCGAAAGAGCATGCTCATCTCCGAGGAAGAAAAGAACAACACGGCCCACCATGAGGCCGGTCATGCCCTCGTGGCAAAGCTGACACCTGGCACTGACCCCCTTCACAAGGTGAGCATCATCCCCCGCGGAATGGCGCTGGGCATTACACAGCAGCTTCCCATCGACGACAAGTACACCTATTCGCGGGAGCATATTCTTAATACCCTCGCCGTGCTCATGGGTGGACGGGCAGCAGAGGAGATAGCCCTGGGACACATGACTACTGGCGCAGGCAACGACCTGCAGCGTGCGACGGACCTTGCGCGGAAGATGGTGTGCGAGTGGGGCATGAGCGACAAGCTGGGGCCCCTGACCTTTGGCAAGCGCGAGGAGCAGATCTTCCTCGGGAAGGAATTCTCGCGCCACAAGGACTACTCGGAGAAAACTGCAGAAGAGATTGACGGCGAGGTGAAGTCGATTGTTGCCGAGCGGTATGAATATGCCAAACAGCTTCTCCTTGACAACAAGGCCCTGCTGAAGAACCTCGCCCAGGCCCTGCTCGAGCGGGAGACCCTTGACGCCCCGGAGATAGAAGAAATACTGAAGAGGACGAACGGGGGCGGGGAGTCAACAGCAGCAGCTCAGAAGCGCGACAGCTCGGTCCCTGAAACATCGGCGTAACCGGATGGTCCGGTAGCGGTAGCCCCCCTCTCTGTATCCTGCGTCATGTAACTTTCCTCGTGCATCATGTATCATGAATCCTGTACCTTCACAACAGGAGGGAGGCAGCATGAAGCTTGCATGGCGAAACTTCAGCTTTGACTTTTCCCAGAGGACCGCGATCATGGGGATCCTCAATGTGACACCCGATTCCTTTTCCGACGGAGGCATGTACTTCAGCAGGGAAAGGGCCATTGAGCAGGCCCTGAGAATGGTGGAAGAGGGGGCTGACATCATTGATATCGGAGGGGAATCGACGCGGCCGGGGGCGGAGAAAGTCTCTGTCAAAGAGGAAACAGGACGCGTTGTCCCTGTCATCGAGGCCCTGGCGAAGGAGGTACCTGTCCCCCTTTCAATTGACACCTGCAAATCCGCAGTGGCAGAGGCCGCCATATCTGCAGGTGCATCCCTGATAAATGACATCAGCGGCCTGCGGTTTGACCGCCGGATGACCCATGTTGCAGTCCGGCACGATGTGCCTGTTGTGATCATGCACATGAGGGGCACGCCAAAGAACATGCAGGACAATCCCGTATACCGGGCGCTGATTCCCGAGATCATGGACTACCTGCATGAGGGTATTGCCATTGCCCGGAGGGCCGGAGTGCGCGATGACAGGATCATTATTGATCCGGGTATCGGGTTCGGGAAGACCGTTGAGCACAACCTGGAGATCATCCGGCGCCTCGGTGAGTTTACGGGGTTTGAAAAGCCAATCCTGCTGGGCCACTCACGGAAATCGTTTATCGGCAAAATCCTCGGCGGACTGCCTGCCGGGGAACGGCTTGAAGGGACAGCGGCTGCCGCTGCCATAGGGATATTCAATGGGGCAAGTATTATCAGGGTGCATGACATAAAAGAGATGGACAGGGTCGCGCGAATCGCCGATGCAATCAGTCGCGGCAGCTGGTAAGAGGGAAAAAACCTTTCACCCCTTTTCCACCAGTCCCAGCAGAATATTTCTTTCCCCGGTGTCGACACGCTCCACGCGGACGGTCAGTTCCTGCCCCACCCTGAAGGCCTTTTTCTTCTGCCGGCCCACAAGGCTGTACCTGCTCTCGTCGAACCGGTAATAATCATCGGCCATGGACGAGACGTGGAGAAATCCTTCCACAAAAAAATCCCGCAGCTGGATTTTCAGTCCCTGGGAGGTAACGTTCGTCACAATACCCCCATATTCGTTACCGAGCTTGTCTTTCATGAACCAGACCCTCATGGCATTCACGATTTCCCGCTCTGCCTCGTCCGCTGCCCTTTCCGTTTTTGACGAATGGACGGCAATGTCAGGGAGGGACTGCTCCAGGTATTTTGCCATCTTCTGCGGCACCCCGCCTTTGTTCAGGGTGCTTTTCAGGATTCGGTGCACCACGAGATCGGGATACCTCCTGATGGGGGAGGTGAAATGGGTGTAGCACGGCGAGGCGAGCCCGAAATGGCCCATGTTCTCCGTAAAATATTTTGCCTGCTTCAGGGAGCGGAGCAGGAGGATATTCAGGAGTGATTCCTCAGCCGTTCCCTTTGCCTGTTTAAGAATTGAGTGGAATATTTTCGGCCCGGCGCCTTTGACATTGATGCCGAAAGAGCGGAAAATCGGCTTCAGCTCCTCTATCTTCATTGCATCGGGTTTTTCATGGATTCTGTACAGGGCGGGGACGCCCCGCTCTTCCAGATAGGAGGCAACGGCCTCGTTTGCGGCGATCATGAAATCTTCAATTATCATATGGGCGAGGTTCCTCTCG
>CP070788.1:1174064-1180782 GCA_020346765.1 Nitrospiraceae bacterium | reverse complement strand
TGCCAAAGGGAGAGCGGATTGCCTCGTCAAAGTCCTTCAGTGCCTGTTCTTCAAAGCCGAGTTTTGTAAGATCAAGGTTCAGGTTGCTCTTGTCCAGGATTCTCATGACGATCTTCTCGCCGAAGAGGGTTGGCAGTGTTGAAACACGGAGATCGATCCCCTTGTCCTTTATCTTCAGCTTGATTCTCCCGTCCTGCGGAAGCCGTCGCTCGGCAATGTCGAGCTGGGCCATGATCTTCAGGCGCGATGAGAGGGCGGACTTCAGCCTCGCCGGCGGCTGCATCACGTCATAGAGCATGCCGTCAACGCGGTAGCGCACGCGGTAGCTCTTTTCATAGGGTTCAAGGTGGATATCGCTGGCGCCCCGTGAGATGGCCTCGCCGAGGATCAGGTTGACAAGCTTGACCACCGGCGCCTCTTCGCCGGCGCTCTTCAGTTCGCTCATGTCAAGGTCGTCATCCGTTTCCTTGACCAGGTCAACGTTTTCATCATCGAAGTCCAGCTTGTCTATGGCACCCTTGAGGTCCGACTGTTCGTAGTATCTGGTAATGGCCTCTCTGATTTCGGATTCGGGGGCAACAACAGGCTCCACCTCGTAGCCGGTCATGAATTTTACATCGTCGATGGCAAAGACATTGGAGGGGTCTGTCATGGCCAGCTTGAGGGATGCGCCGTTTTTTGAAATGGGGAATATGAGGTACTTCTGTGCCACGTCGTAGGGTACGTACTTGACGATTGCGGTGTCGATGTCCAGGTCCGGCAGGCTCACGGAGGCAACGCCATACTGCTTGCTGAGGAAAGTAATGAGTGTTTCCTCGGTCATGTACCCCAGTTTAATGAGGTTCGAACCGACGCGGCCGCCTTCTTTCTTCTGAAGTTCGAGGGCCTTGCCCAGCTGATCAGCGGATATAATACTGTGATTCACGAGAAGTTGCCCCAGTTTTTGCGCCACGATCGAAGAAAACCCTCTACTGCTTAATTTTAAAACTAAATTTCAAGGCATCCCTGTGATTTCTATCACAGGGGGCAGCACTATCACGCACGCAGATATGTATTCGGCAGGAGGCCGTGAAAACTGAAGACGTACGAGAAAAGGGGGACCGTGGGGAAAGCGGTCTGTATAGAACACCGCTGTTCAGACGATCCCCTGTTCATTAACATTTGATTCACGGACATTTCACAACAAAAGGCTATTAAAATCAACGAGTTTTAGAAAAGCGATTTTTCGCTTGACATATACAATATATTGTGGTTTAATTTCAAGGCGCCTCTAAATAGGGGATATGAGCCTTCGCGAGCTATCCTGAGCCGGGGCAGTGATTACTAACTGTTATTATTGTTAAGGATATGTCCAGTCCCCCTCATGGGGACGGGACGCCGGATTTTTATAAGGGAGGAATAATGGAAGGAATGATGTCGATGCAGATGGACCTGAGTCACAGTGCAATCAAAGTACTTGAAAAAAGGTACCTGAAAAAGGACGAGGAAGGAAGGCTGCTGGAAGGTGCCGAGACCCTGTTCAGGAGGGTTGCTCGGGCTGTTGCTTCCGCGGAACTGAATTACGGGAAGTCCGAGGGTGATATCCAGGTCATTGAGGACAGGTTCTATAACATTATGACATCATTGAAGTTTTTGCCTAACAGCCCGACCCTGATGAATGCGGGGAGGCGGCTCGGACAGTTATCTGCCTGCTTTGTCCTCCCGGTTGAAGACTCGATGGAGTCCATCTTTGAGGCAGTAAAGCATGCGGCATTGATACACAAGTCGGGCGGAGGAACGGGCTTTTCCTTTTCAAGCCTCAGGCCTCAGGGCGATATCGTGGGATCGACCAAGGGCGTGTCCTCGGGTCCCATATCATTCATGACGGTCTTTGACTCAGCCACCGAGGCGATCAAGCAGGGGGGCACAAGACGGGGTGCCAACATGGGGATACTCCGCGTTGACCATCCGGATATACTCAGCTTTATTTCTGCGAAAGACAACAACACCCGGCTGAACAACTTCAATCTGTCTGTTGCGCTGACCGATGTGTTCATGAAGGCCATAGAGAAGGATGAAGAGTACGATCTTATCAACCCGCACTCAAAGAAAGCGGTGCGCCGGCTGAAGGCACGGGACGTCTTCGCCCGTATTGTCAACCATGCATGGAAGAACGGCGAGCCAGGTGTCATCTTCATGGACAGGATAAACCAGTGCAATCCCACCCCTGGAGCAGGCTTAATCGAAAGCACAAATCCCTGCGGAGAGCAGCCCCTTCTGCCCTATGAGTCCTGCAATCTGGGGTCTATTAATTTATCCCGGTTCGTCAAGAGTATGAGCGCGGAAGAGCGGAAGCACGGAAGAGCGGAAGTGACTTCCGGGCTTCCGGACTTTCAGGCTTCCGCGCTGGTTGACTGGGACGGCCTGAGGGAGACCGTGCGCCTGGCTGTCCATTTCCTGGACAATGTGATTGATATCAATAAGTACCCGCTGAAAAAAATAGAGGATGCCACAAAGGCAAACCGGAAGATCGGCCTCGGTGTCATGGGGTGGGCGGACATGCTGATCCAGCTGGGCATACCCTACAACTCTGTCGATGCCTCAAAGCTTGCCGGCGAGGTCATGAAGTTCATCCAGACGGAAAGCAAAAAGCAGTCGGGGTTTCTCGCTGTAGAGCGCGGGGTATTCCCGAATTTTGATGGAAGCATCTACACCGACGAAATGGCGGTGAGGAATGCAACCACCACCACAATTGCGCCCACAGGGACCCTTTCAATCATTGCCGGCTGCTCAAGCGGGATAGAGCCGCTGTTTGCCGTGTCTTTTGTCCGGAACGTCCTGGAAGGGACAAAGCTCTATGAGGTCAACGCCTGTTTTGAGCGCGTGGCAAAGGAGCGTGGATTCTGGAGCAAGGAGCTTATCGAAGAGATTGCGGAAAAGGGCACACTGAAGGACATTAACCGGGTACCCGATGACGTCAGAAGGGTCTTTGTCACGGCCCATGACATTTCCCCCCTTGACCACATCAGGATGCAGGCAGCCTTTCAGAAGCATGTTGACAACGCCGTTTCCAAGACGGTCAACTTTTCTCATGATGCTGCACCAAAGGATGTGGAGGACGTGTACATGCTTGCCTATGGGCTTGGCTGCAAAGGAGTTACCGTATACAGGGACGGCTCCCGCGACGAGCAGGTCCTCTCAACGGGCAGGAGCACGGCAGTGCAGACACAGGCGGCAGTCCCGGGGGCAGCTGCGGAGGCATCCCAGAGTCAGAAGATCATACCGAGAAAAAGGCCCGAGGTGATCAAGGGCACAACACGGATCATGAAAACGGGATGCGGCAACCTGTACGTCACGATCAATGAAGACGAAGAGGGCAACCTCTTTGAGCTCTTTACACAGATGGGCAAGGCCGGGGGCTGCGCGTCGAGCCAGGCCGAGGCCATCGGAAGACTGGTAAGCCTGGCGCTGCGAAGCAATATCGAGCCCATCGAAATAGAGAAGCAGCTCCGGGGGATAAGCTGCCACAGCCCGGCATGGGCAGCAGGCGGCAAGATCGCCTCCTGCTCTGACGCGATCTCAAAGGCGATTGAACGATACGTGGAGCAGGGAAATAAGAGTAATGGAAACGGCTCGCGGCCGAGGTTGGAGGAAGTCATGCGCTGCGGCGCGTGCCCTGACTGCGGCGGCGCCGTCGAGCACGAGGGCGGATGCGCTGTCTGCCGGGACTGCGGGTTTACGAAGTGCAGCTGACAGGCCGGCCAGTTCAAGCTGAGTGGCATGTCCCGGGTCCGGAATGGGATGGACTCGCGCCGGATTAGTAAGACATACCTCCCGCGGTTCAGTTATTATAATGATTGATGAAGCTCTTCTATGTACTGATCAGTCTGCTCCTTTTCACAGCCTGTGCCTCTGTTACACCGCCCTATTATCCACCAGAGCCTGGCGTTGAATACCTTACCGCCTCATGGTACGGCCCGAAGTTCCACGGAAGGCCCACGGCCTCGGGAGAGCGGTTTAACATGCATGCCTTCACCGCGGCGCACAAGACACTCAAGTTCGGCACCAGGCTGAGGGTCACCAACCCTGATACGGGAAAGTTCGTGGTGGTCACTGTCAATGACAGGGGCCCATTTATCCGGGGCAGGGACCTTGACCTCTCCTACGGCGCTGCACAGAAAATAGGATTTGTGGAAAAGGGAGTGGGAAGGGTGAGGGTCGAATACGTCACGCGCGACATGCGCTATGTCCGGAGGGTGCCCTTTGAGCCGGGCCGCGTCACAGGGCCATTGACTGTCCAGGTAGGGGCGTTCACCGACCGGTTCAACGCCTTCCGCCTCAAGCAGGGGCTGGAACTGTCCTTCAGGGACGTGTATGTAACGGAGGCAGTGGTGAAGGGGGAGGTATTTTACCGCGTCAGGGTAGGTGAGTTCGAGGCCTATGACAGCGCCTATACACATGCGCAGAGGCTTGCCGATGAGGGCTATCCCACCGTTATCCTGACAAGGGACTAACCCCCGGAGGATTCATGGCGAACTCCGTTCCAATGGCTGCGGAGAGAGGGAAGGCTGGAGAGAAATTATTGAATTAAGCGATAAGCTGTCAGCGGTCAGCTTTATCCATACTACGTTTTCGTCTTTACTTATAGCTGAAAGCTGAGTGCTGATGGTTATTTTTCGATACAGGAGCATAATGCCATGAGGCCGGACTGGGATGAATATTTCATAGAAATCGCGAAGATTGTGTCTTCTCGTTCCACCTGCCTGCGCAGGAAGTACGGCGCGGTCATCGTAAAGGACAACGTGATCATCAGCTCGGGCTATAACGGATCGCCCCGGGGGATGGTCAACTGTATTGACACAGGGACGTGCACAAGAAAGAAACTCAATGTGCCCTCAGGCGAGCGGTACGAACTCTGTGAAGCAGTGCATGCCGAGCAGAACGCCATCATCAATGCCCCGCCGGACCGGATGAAGGATGCCACCATTTACATTGCCGGGTTTGAAGAGGACAGGACCTATGCAGCCGGCAGGCCCTGCAAGCTCTGTGACCGGATGATCAGGAATGCCCGCCTCAGGGACGTGGTCTACCTGGACAGGGATGGTGCTCTGGTCAAGCTGGAAATGTAGTGGAACGTCGGTATGCATGGGGACAGGGCTGCCGCACATTGACCGGCCAGGCAAATGAAACTTGACGTGGCAGTCCACAGGGGCCGGGAAGACCGGCCCGTTGTTATATTCATTCATGGTCTTGGCGTGGACCGCTCATTCTGGACTGACCCTGAAGAGACAAAAATCCTGGCCAGAAATATCCCCCTGCGGCTTTTTGCCGCAGAGCGGCCGCTGGCAGGCCCCGAAGAGAAGGCCGGGGGACTGACCTTTGGAAGGGTTCCTGCCAAAGTGGACAATCTCTGGAGGATTCTGCTGCAAGAAGGGTTTTCCGTCCTGAGCTGGAGTCAGACAAGGCCGGCGGGGCCTGTTGCCGCTGCTGTTGAAGAACTGGATCATGTCCTTGCAAGGGCGGAAGGACTTTTTCCTGGCAGACCGGTGGCGCTCATCGGGCACAGCAGGGGAGGACTTATCGCGAGGAAGTCAATGGAACATCGCCACCCTGCTGTCCGTGCGCTTGTAACCATAGCCTCGCCGCACAGGGGCAGCTCCCTCTCCCGGCTTGGCAACCGCCTCCTTCCCCTGTCCTCAGCAATACAGAGACTGCTGCCCGAATCAGCCCGGGGGACCGTGGCCGGCGTCCTGAGAAACCTTACTGAGCTGATCCAGGGCAGGGCACTGCAAGAACTGATGCCCGGATCGGACTTCATTACCGGACTGAAGGACGCCCCTTCCCATGACGTGCGGTATCTCTCATTTGGCGGCAATAAAACGAAGATGCTTACCCTCTATCGATGGAAGCAGGCGGGAGGCCGCAGGTCTGCCCAGACGCTTCTGTCATTTCCCGATTCGATTGTCGGTCTTCTTCCTGAATCAATTGTCCCCGATGAACTTGTTTCCGGCCGGGGGGACTTTATGGTTACCGCTGAAAGCGCGGTCCTTCCCTGGCCAGGGCAGCATTATAATCTCCCTGAAAACCATATCTCGATCACCTGGAACAGGACTGTGGCGGACCACGTGGTACAGCTTCTGCAGCAGCTGTGAGATACCCGTTATCCGGTGGTAAATAAGCAGAACAAATAAAAAAGGGCCTGGAATGATCCAGGCCCTCCTGCGGTGTGATCTGTTTTTATCTTAAACCGGTTTCTTTTTCATAAAGCGCCTGATCCCCAGGGTGGCACCTCCTATAATAAAGAGGGCAGAACTGATCGGCTCAGGAGCAACAGAGGGGTACATGGTAATGCCATGGACAACACCGTCAGGGTTGTTCACGTAGGCCATCCAGTAGCCGCTCTTTTCCCCGGGCATATAGCGGTCGCCGTGAAAGTTGAAATCCAGCTTCCTTTTGTCGCTGCTCAGGACCCATTCATTCCCTGAATCGAGGCCCTGGCTGCTCATCGGCTCTTTCAGGTCTTCCACAGCGAAGGTGACATTGGAGATGTCATAGCTGTATCCGGGGATCGCGATGATTTCCACATGAAAGTCACTCCAGGCTATGTTTGAATCATTCTCAACTTCAAACTTGAACCACCCCGCCTGTGCCGTGCTGAGGCTTCCCAGAAGCATCAGGGACAGAACCAATGCCACTGCCATAAACCTATTAGTCTTTCCTGCCGTAATCATGCTGTTCT
>CP070788.1:1169522-1173964 GCA_020346765.1 Nitrospiraceae bacterium | reverse complement strand
TGCAGCGAAAATTTCAGCGTGTAGTGCAGGGGTGACGTGAGTATACGGAAAATGTCCTCTGAAAAGTAAAAACAGGCACCAAAGGCCACGGCAATTGCTGCGACAGTGACGAGAAGTCTGTTTCTTAATTCACCAAGGTGTTCCGTGAGGGGGGCCTTATCCATTTTTTTCCGATTCTTTTCGGTCTGTTCCTTCCTGACCGGCAGTAGCGCCCCCTTCAGCGTGCCTGGTCTCCTCCTTCCCGTCTTTTGCCGCTGATTCCACGTGAGGTTCCAGTGATTTGTAGATCGAATCTTCCAGGTTCGATTTGGCGCTCTTTATCTCTTCGGTTACATCGGCCCCCGCTTCCTCAAAGGTATCTTTGACCCCCCTCATGGCTGCCTTGAGCTCCCTGATCCCTTTTCCCAGTGTCCTGCCCAGTTCGGGGAGCTTCTTCGGGCCGAAAACGAGAAAGGCCACGATAAAGATGACAATCAGTTCCTGTGTTCCCAGGTCAAACATTGTGCAAAAGCATTAAAGGTCAATAAGTATTTATAGGAGTCATGTGGTTATTCATCGGGAGCTGGACATTCTGCTGAGAGGCGGCTCTCCAGGAGATTGCTGCCAGTATCCACAAACGAATAAATCCACACCAGTATTGTACACGAACATATCAGAAACATTCGACAGGTGTCAATTTGGCATTTTCCCCTTGACCTTCCCGTGAAGTTTCACCTAAACTCTAATACTCTGCAACCAATCTCATTTTTTCAGGAGGGAACATGTTTCAAGGATCGATTGTTGCCATAGTGACACCGTTCAGGGATAACAAAATTGATGAGAAGGCACTGGGAGAGCTTATTGAGTGGCACATTGCACAGGGGACGAACGCCATTGTGCCATGCGGCACAACAGGGGAGTCTGCAACACTGGAGTACGATGAGCACTACCGTGTGATAGAGGTTACCATAAAGGCGGTAAATGGGAGGGTCCCTGTTATTGCCGGAACAGGGGCGAATGCCACGGATGAGACAATTAAAATGACAAAAAAGGCTAAAGATCTCGGCGCTGACGGTGCGCTCCTGGTGGCACCCTATTACAACAAGCCCACCCAGGAGGGCCTGTACCGCCATTACAGGGCTGTTGCCGAGGCCGTGGACATCCCGCAGGTCCTGTATAATGTGCCGGGCCGGACTGCGGTGAACATGCTGCCAGAAACCGTTGCCAGGCTGGCTGAAATACACAACATTGTGGCTATCAAGGAGGCGACGGGGAACATGGCACAGGTGAGCGATGTCATTCGGCTCTGCGGGGACAGAATGGCCGTGTTATCGGGTGATGACTTTACGACCTTTCCCCTCATGCTCCTGGGCGGTACGGGGACCATATCGGTCTCGGCGAACGTAGCACCCGGCGATGTCTCCGCCATGTGCCGGGCCCTGCTTGAGGGAAGGATAGAGGATGCGAGACAGCTGCATTTCAGAATGGATCCCCTGAACAAGGCAATGTTTATTGAAACAAACCCCATCCCCGTGAAAACAGCCCTGAGCCTTATGGGAAAAATACAGGAGGAAATGAGGCTCCCCCTCTGCCCCATGAGCAGTGAAAACAGGGAGAAACTGAAAAAGGCACTGACCAACTATGGCATTGCTCAGAGGGCGTCCTGAATATTGGCCGGGATTCAGTACTTTCACTGGTTTCCCGCCAATGGGGGAGCTGTTCTTTGTCTTGCTTAATGAGCTGATATTTTGGTATAAAAGAGAAAAAGGGAGGTTTGCCTGCCTTGTTTGTGATAGGAGTTAAAACTTATTCCGACATTCGAGAATCCGGGAGCCAGCGAACCGCAAGTGTTGTGCGCCCTGAAATTTTGGGGATTAAGCCTGATCTTGCACTCAAGGCGCCCACCTGTTTAACAGGGATTCAAGTTTTATTCTACACGGCAAGGTGGGTTTCCTAATCTCGCAGAGGCGGGAGCGTAAAGGATTCTTCGACAGTAAGGTTACTAGGGAATGGATGATCATACACAGGCCAGTCACATTGCAATACCTCGAAAAAGTTTGAAAAGCTGCGAGATGCCGCCGGAAATTCTGCCGGTGCGCCGGAGCACGGTCGAGGTTGATTCTTTAAACTGTCCATCAGGGAACGCTTGATTCCCGTCCCCTGCCTAATTCTGCTGTCCTGAGCCCTTCTCCGATACCCGACTCCTGCGGTAAGGGAGCCGGGACTTGCCCGGTGCTGGAATGGAACTATTCAAATCAGACAGAAGGGCCCCTCTTGCCTGGAGGATGCAGCCCCGAACCATCGATGAATTCGTGGGCCAGGCGCACCTGCTTGGGCAGGGCAAACCGCTCCGGGAGGCTCTTGAGCGGGACTCCATTGTCTCCCTCATCCTCTACGGACCGCCGGGTACAGGAAAGACTGCCCTTGCACATATCATAGCCAGAAAAACGAAGGCCCGGTTTCTCTCCCTGAATGCTGTAACGTCAGGCATGGCAGATATCAAGGAGGCGTTGAGGGGCGCGAAGCGGGAGGACAGGGCGCTGCTGTTTATCGATGAGATCCACCGTTTCAACAAACTGCAGCAGGACGCACTCCTGCCTGATGTGGAAAACGGTACGGTCACGCTCATCGGCGCATCAACCCAGAACCCCTTCTTTTCAATTATACCGGCGCTCTCTTCCCGGTCGCTGATCTTTCAGTTTTTACCTTTGGAAGAGCGGGAAGTCAGGGCTATCCTTGAGCAGGCCCTGACAGACAGGGACAGGGGACTGGGAGGCACGGAGATAGCCGCAGACCCCGAAGCCCTGGATTTTATCGCAGCCTCCTGTGAAGGCGATGCCCGGAGGGCGCTGAACGCCCTTGAGCTGGGAGTCATGATCGCCGGGAATTCAGGCCGGGCGCGGTACGACAAGGGCCTGGTACGTGAAGTCCTGCAGAAAAAAGCACTCTATTACAATGAGGATGAACACTTCAATACCATATCGGCGTTTATTAAAAGTATGCGCGGCGGAGACCCTGACGCGGTCCTCTACTGGCTTGCCAAGATGATTGAGGCCGGAGACGACCCGCTGTACATTGCCCGCAGGATTGTCATTTGCGCTGCTGAAGACGTGGGCAATGCCGAGCCTGAGGCTCTTCAGCTTGCCGTGGCAGCCCTGCATGCTGTTGAGGCAGTGGGGATGCCCGAAGGCCGTATACCATTGGCCCAGGCAGCGCTCTTCGTGGCCATGGCCCCCAAGAGCAATGCGTCATATACAGGGATAGAGAGCGCACTGTCCGATATAAGGAGCGAGCGAACCAGCCCGGTGCCGTCTCATCTGAGGAGCGCGGGCTACAAGGGGGCAGCCCGCCTGGGAGCGGGAATCGGATATCAATACCCCCATGATTTTCCGGGGCAGCATGTGGACCAGCAGTACGGTCCCCGGGGCAGGACCTTCTTCTGTCCATCGGAGGAAGGGTATGAGAAAAAATACAGACAACGACTACGTGAGAGGAGGAGCAGAGAATGAACAGCACGATCATGACTATTGTTGCGCTGGCTGCGGGGCTGATCGGCGGTTTCTTCCTGGCGTACTTTTATTACAAAGTAAGCACGAGCAAGAAAATGGAAGAAGTGGAGGCAGACGCGAAGCGGCGCTTGCAGGAAGCTGAACGGGAAGCTGCAACGATTAAAAAGGAGGCACAGCTTGAGGCACGGGACACCAGTCTCCGGTTAAAGACGGAGACGGAGCGGGAACTGAAGGAGCGCCGTCAGGAGCTCACCCAGCTTGACAAGAGGCTGAGGCAGCGGGAGGAACTATTTGACCGGAAACTGGACCAGCTTGACAAGAAGGAACAGAACTTTGCCAGGAAGGAAAAAGAACTTTCCCTCAGGGAAAAAAAACTGCAGGAGCAGGAGGCTGATTATGAGGTCATCCTGAAGCAGCAGAACGAGGTGCTCGAGCAGGTATCAAAAATGAGCATTGATGAAGCGCGGGCGGAAGTCATGAAGCGGGTCGAAAACGAGTCGCGATACGAGGCGGCAAAGCTTGCCAAACGCGTTGAGGAGGAAGTCCTGGAGGCCGCTGACAGGAAGTCAAAGGAAATCCTGAGCCTGGCGGTGCAGCGTTACTCCAGCGAGTTTGTCAGTGACCACACAATCTCCACGGTGAGCCTTCCCAGCGATGAGATGAAGGGGAGGATCATCGGCAGGGAGGGACGGAACATCCGGGCCCTGGAGGCTGCCACGGGTGTCGAATTCATCATCGACGACACGCCCGAAACAGTGCTGCTCTCCTGTTTTGATCCGGTACGCAGGGAGATTGGGAGGATTTCCCTCGAGCGGCTTATCACTGACGGGCGAATCCATCCCACGCGCATTGAAGAGATTGCGACAAAGGTGCAGAAGGAAATCGAAGCGACGATAAAGGAAGAGGGGGAGAAGGCGGTTTTTGGCCTCGGGCTCCACGGCGTTCATCCCGAGC
>CP070788.1:1161924-1169422 GCA_020346765.1 Nitrospiraceae bacterium | reverse complement strand
TTCGACAGGCTCAGGATGACACGAATCGAAGGGCTCAGATCGGTACGACTGGTTACGAGGTGACATTCTTTCTGCAGGTCACCGAGTTATCGCTCGGCCTGCATTATTATGAGTTCATAAGGCGTCAATTGACATTTGATATTTGGAATTTTATCTTTCTAAGCTTCCATCTTAATGTACATCGCATTGCCCTTTACCGCATCCCCCGCAGGCTCCGCCGACTGGGTCACGGCCCCTCCTGCAAGCGTGCGGTAGGCATGGGCATAGGCAACCATAGTGGCAGGGACAGTCGCGAACAGCCCGACGAGCAATGCAAGGGCACCGGCGATGTTAATCAGCCCGAGAAGTCCTCCGAAGAGACACAGATCCCACTTGACCCCATTCGTCGCTTCTCCGCTGGCCTTAAGTGCCGCGATCGGCCCGAGCTCATGGTCTACAATGAAATAGGGGAAGAGACTGTATTTGATCCCCCAGATAACTCCCGGCACTATCAGTAAAAGCAGCCCAACCAGAACAATAAGTCCATAGAGAATCGCCGCCGCGACATATTTCAGCACGAGATGAAAAGAGGAGAGCAGGTCGTCGAGCTTGCCCTTGATGCCGTCACAGAACTTGAGACTCACCTTGATGAGGCCCATCTGCACCACAATCCCCACCACCGCACCGGCCAGTGAGAGGAGCGCAGCGATGGCAGGAAAATCTCCTTCGACAAAACCGGACATGATACTGAGGACATTCTCGACCAGAAAGGCCACGATAAGGAGGCCGATGAAGAACCCCACATTGGCCTTCATGGTCTCCCATCCAAAACTGATCGCTTCCCCCATTGAAAATCGTTTGTCCCTCATGCCTCTCCTCCCGGCTTTATTTAGAGTATACCAGTTACCTGCTGTCCCTGGTAAAGGCAGTATCTACACCCCTGCTCTGGTTTTCGGACAAAATGCTACAATACTTAAAAAAGTTCCTGACGTTCCGGCAGCTTTCAGTCGTTCCATGAGGATGCAAACTCCTGTCAATCGAAGCAGGTGGATCCAGAGGAACTGCTGAAACGGTTACCCTTGTTGTTTTGAACTGGATAAGACATATTCTGTGAGCTCCATGAAACGCATCGGGTCAGGCGCATTTCATATTGTGTCTGACTTCAAACCCAAAGGCGACCAGCCCGCTGCCATCAGGGCATTAACAGATGGCCTGCGCGAAGATGCGCAACATCAGGTCCTCCTGGGCGTAACCGGATCGGGTAAGACATTCACCATTGCCAATGTCATTGCCCAGGTAAACAGGCCGGCCCTCGTCATCGCCCATAACAAGACCCTTGCGGCCCAGCTTTACGGAGAGTTCAGGGCATTTTTCCCGAACAATGCCGTTGAATATTTCGTCAGCTACTATGACTATTACCAGCCCGAGGCATACATCCCCACAACAGACACCTACATCGAGAAAGACGCCATGATCAATGACGATATTGACCGCCTGCGGCACTCAGCCACACGGGCCGTCCTGGAACGAAGAGACACCATCGTCGTTGCATCCGTTTCATGCATTTACGGCATCGGTTCTCCCGAGGACTACCTGGGGATGCACCTCCTGATTGAAGTAGGGATGAGCATTGAACGGGACGCCTTCCTCAGAAAGCTCGTGGACATGCTCTACGTACGGGGCGAAGACTTTAAAAGAGGGACCTTCCGCGTGCGCGGTGATGTTGTTGAGGTATACCCTTCCTTCTCGGGAGACAACGCCATCCGGGTTGACTTCTTCGGTGATGATATCGACGCCCTCGCTGAATTTGATGCCCTCTCCGGAGAAGTGATCCGGGGCCTCAACACAGTAACCCTCTATCCCAACAGCCACTGGATCACGCCACGGCCGAGAATCGAGCGGGCTCTTACAACAATCAGGAAGGAGCTTGATGAGAGACTCCTGGAGCTGCTCAGGCAGGGCAGGGAGCTGGAGGCGAAGAGACTGGAGCAGAAAACCCGTTTTGACATGGAAATGCTCAAGGAATTTGGCTATTGTCACGGTATTGAAAACTACTCACGCCACCTGTCCGGCAGGGCACCCGGTGAGCCGTCGTCATGTCTCATTGATTATTTCCCTGAGGACTTTCTCGTCATTATTGACGAGTCTCACGCCACTATACCCCAGATACGGGGCATGTACGAGGGAGACCGCTCACGAAAGCAGACGCTGGTCGATTACGGGTTCAGGCTCCCCTCTGCCCTGGACAATCGCCCCCTGAAATTCAGTGAATTTGAACAGCGGGTGCGCCAGGCCATCTATGTGTCTGCCACACCATCGGCCTATGAAATCAACAAGTCAGAAAACAGAGTTATCGAGCAGATCGTGAGGCCCACAGGGCTCAAGGACCCGGACATTGACATCCGGCCCGTGGCAGGTCAACTCGATGACCTCCTCGGGGAAATCAGGGAGCGTGCCCTGCGGAGTGAGCGGGTGCTCGTAACCACACTGACAAAAAAAATGGCCGAGGATATCACTGAATATTATACGGAGGTCGGCCTTCGGGCTCGCTATCTCCACTCTGACATCGATACCCTGGAGCGTGTGGAGATCCTGCGGGACCTCAGGATGGGCGCTTTCGACGTGCTCATCGGAGTGAACCTGCTGAGGGAGGGACTGGACATCCCCGAGGTCTCCCTTGTGGCCATCTTTGATGCCGACAAGGAGGGGTTCCTCCGGTCAGGGCGTTCTCTCATTCAGACCGCCGGTCGCGCCGCAAGAAACCTCAACGGCACGGTCATCTTTTATGCTGATACCATAACAGGGTCAATGCAGTCGGCACTGGACGAAACGAAAAGGCGCCGCGAGATCCAGGAACAGTACAACAAACAGCACAGAATCACGCCGCAGTCGGTCAAAAAGGAGATACTTAACATCCTGAGTTCGATATACGAAGCCGATTACTGGACGGTACCCGCCGCCGCTGAGAAAACAGTTGAGTACTGCAACGAATCGGAACTGCGGAACCTGGAAGAAGAAATGAAGAATGCCGCGGAGCGCCTTGAGTTCGAAAAGGCCGCTGAGCTGCGAGACAGGATCAAGGCGATAAAGGGGAAGATGATTGAGATGGGGATCAGGTAGGGGATTGATTGTAGGGGTTTGATTAATCAAACCCCTACGGAAGAGATTGCACAATCTCTATCTCATACAGCTTCGGCCACAGCTTGCCTGTAACAAAAAGCCTGTCTTTTTCTTTGTCGTAGGCAATGCCGTTCAGTGTCCTGACCATCCTGTCCCCGCCGGCCTGCCGGGAGAGCTCCTCAAGGTCAATCCAGGCCGTTACTCTGCCCGATCCAGGATCGATGACGGCAATAGTATCGGTGCGCCAGACATTGGCATAGACTGCACCCCCGATATATTCCAACTCGTTGAGCATCGTTACAGGCCTCCCCCTGTCATGCACCGATATCCGCTCTGTCACCTGATATGTTGCCGGATTAAGAAAGGTAAGCTGTTCCGTGCCATCGCTCATGATAAGCTGCTTTCCATCGTGGGTGATTCCCCACCCTTCTCCCGTGTAGCTGAATGTATCGAGCGGCCTGAAGGTGTCCCTGTCGTAGACAAACCCCGTGCCTGACCGCCAGGTGAGCTGGATCAGCCTGTTGTTGAAAACAGTTATCCCCTCACCGAAAAAATCCACGGGCAGTACATGTTCCTGAATGACGGTTCCCGTGCTAAGGTCCAGTGCCCGTATCCCCGACCTGCCGCGAAGACCAGTCCCTTCATACAAGGACCCGTTGTCAATCACCAGGCCCTGGGTAAAGGCCAGCCGGTCGTGAGGGAATTCATTGACGATCTTTACAGTGTAGCGGGGAGCATGATCACCGGCCGGTTGATCAGGCGGGGGGAGCACTGCCTGCCCCGGTCCGGGCGCCTGCCTCTCTGCTCCCGCCGCGGAAAGGCATAACAGAGTGAATACAATAACGAAAAAAGGGCATGTTGTTCTATTCATGATACATTCCATTCAGTCGTTACAGAGAGAGGGAAGGCTGGGGAGAAATTTCTATACGACACCCTTTAAAAAAAACTATGAACTTGGAGCTAAGAGGTCAGAGTGAAAAAAATTAGAAATTAGCATTAGCTCCGAAGCAAAATGTAATATGGTGTTTGTCGATTATAGAAATTTTGATACAGACTTACCTCTCTCCGACAAAGCTGTCTGATCCCTTATCCCATTATGAAACCCTGATCACTATTCTGAGCTGTCCCTGACAGCATCTATATTCTACCATGCCCCATCATTGTCCTCATCTTCCTCTTCATCGCGGTATGCCCTCTTCCTGATCAGGAACCTTATGAAGCCGTATACGAGGGCCATCGCAGTGAAGGAAAAGAGAAGGGGGTAGAGATAGGTGCTCAGATAGGTCAGCCACGTCCAGCTGGTCCTGAGATGATCATGCCAGGACCCTTCCAGTTCATAGAGCGATGCCGGCAGGGCATTCCCCACCGCTTCATGGATACCATTGCCCTTCTGAAGATTGCCGAGAATCACCAGCAGGGCATCCTGGTCAAATTCATTCACCAGATACTGCACAAAGCTTCTGCTCTGCTGGTAGGCAAGCATCAGTGAAGCCGCATCACCGGGGAAGGCTGCTGCCAGCCGGTCAAGGGGTATGATCCTCCCCGACAGAACCGCCTGCCTCAGCAGGTCCCTGCGCTCATCCATGATCAGCTCTGAGACCCCGCCCGTAACCCACTGACATACCCCTTCATTGAGCCACCGGGGAAGGATGTTCCCTTCCATGAGATGGCTGAGCAGGAGATGGCAGAGCTCGTGCTTGAGTGTTATCTCCAGCGTAAAGGGATGACGTTTCATCTTTGAGTTGTCGATAATGATGAGCTTGTCAGGCCCATAAGCAACAGCAGCAATAAGATCGCTCCCCGCTGCCCTGCGAAAACCGGCATCGTCTGTCATGAGGACCACCGTAGGCCTGAAGGTGATCTGCGCCGCAAAGGTCTCTTCAAGCTCCCGCTTCACCCCTGGATATATTCTCAATACTTCCGCCGCAACAGTCCTGAGGGAGCGGTCGAACTGAACGGTCACGGCATCATGTTCAAGTGTCGCCTGTGGCTGGGCTGCCGTCAGGGAGGGGTGGAGACACAGGACCACGGCGAGCAAAGCCTGATATGCCTTGTTCAGGCATTCCCTTGGCAGGAGGCCCCCATGCATAACGTACCGGCGGGTCACTGCACTTGCCGGGCTTCAGGCTCGCGATAATCAGGACGCTGCACGATCAGTAATGGATCGTGATCAGCCGGAAGGCGGGGATATAGGTAATTTCATCGGGAGCAAGGGCGCCGTCCTTGTCCTTGTCCATCACCATGAAGGCATCTTCGATGTTTGAGTATTTCTCGATGTAGTTCTGGAATTCAGGATAACTGATCCGTTCGTCCCGGTCCCGGTCCAGCGACCTGAAAATATTCCGGTGCTGCTCCTCGTCAATAAGGTAGTGGGCGCCTTCCCATTCAGCAGCGGTAAGGCCTTCATTGCGGTCGCTGTCCAGCTCATCAAAGGCATTCTTCTTCATATAGCTGGCAAGCTCCTCCCGGTCTATCCGGCCGTCCTTGTTGGTGTCCACCTCATCGAAAAGCGGATGGTTTGCGCCAGCAGGCCCCGCAAGCACCAGCAGGGAAATGGTCACTGCTGCGATGACCACTGTGAATTTTATTATTATCATGGAATTTCTCCTTTTTTCTGCTCTTAAACTCATTATAAGCCCTTTCTGCCATGATTGCAATCAAGGGCAAGGCCCTCCTTACACCTTCATGTGCAGCATGGGCAGCCCCAGCCGCTGCCTCCTGTTCTCCCCCTTCAGGAGCTCGCCCCTCCTCACCGGGACATCCCCCCTGGCGCCTTCGTGCTGTGTCTGCACCTTTGTGGGCAGGCTGGAGGCGTGCTGGACCGTGTGCTTGCCGAACCGTGCTGACAGCTCATCAACGGAGTGGTAGATCTTTGCCATCTTCTCTATCCGCGCCATGTCGTCAAAGAGGGTGAACTGGACCCGGTTTTCCGGCATCAGGCCAGCAAGGACCACCCCGGTCAGGCGGTAGGGAATGCCTGCCTGATAAACCTGCCTGAACCCCTCCCGCAGTGCATCAAAGAGTTCGGCAGGGTAGCCTGTGGGGCGGTTCAGCCTGAGCTCAATCCCGATGTCCCGAAAGTCCTTTTTCCTCAAGAAGATAATGAGCCGCGTTGCAGCGAGGTTGTGGCGCCTGGCCTTGATGCAGGCGTTTTCCAGGTTTTTGGAGAGCTGGGCAAAGACGAATGCCTCATCCGTCGAAGGAGGGGTAAATGTCTTTGTCTTGCTGATGGACTGGTAGGTGCTCTTGGATTCGGTCACCACGGGGTAGACGCTCATCCCGTTCAGTTCACACCAGATCTCCTGGTACGGTTTGGAGAGGTGTTTCTTTATGACGTCCTCATGGGTCCGGGCAAATTCCAGGGCCGTGCCTATCCCCAGTTTATTGAGAAACGCCGCAGTGTTCGGCCCGATCCCCCAGATCTTTTCCACAGAGAGCTTCTCCAGGTACCGGTGAATGTCCCTCCCCGGGATGACAGTAAGGCCATGGGGCTTGTGGTATTTCGACCCCGCCTTGGCGAGGACCTTGGAGAGACTGACCCCAACGGAAACGGTGATGCCAAGGTCCCGCTCCACAGCCGCCTGTATCTGCGCGCCGATCTCCCCGTAGGAACAGTGGAATTTCCTCCTCAGGCCTGTGAGGTCAACAAAGGCCTCGTCAATGGAATACTCTTCCACGTCCGGGGAAAAACGCCGGAGTATCTCAAACATGCGCACGGAAAAGAGGCTGTAGGTCTCATAATCGGAGGGGACGAGCACGGCCTCCGGGCAGACCTTTTTCACATCCATGAGGCTCATCCCCCGCTTCACGCCCCGGGCCTTTGCCTCGTAGCTCGCCGCAGCCACGATCCCCCGCTCTTTCCCGGTGATCACGGGCTGCCCCCTCAGTTCGGGATGGATAGCCTGCTCGCAGGACGCAAAAAAGGCATCGGCGTCAAGATGCAGGATGGCCCGGGGCCAGGAGCGGATGGTAAGCGGCTGAGTAGTCATAACTGATTAATGTCAAATGTCAAAGTCCAAATTTCAAATCAAGCACCAATGACCAAATGCCAAATCCATATATTCTTCCGATCATTTGCTATTGTTCTGTACTGAATTAAGAATCGACGAAAATATCAATGTCAGTTCCTGGGCTTCCCGCCAGAGGCTTCGGAGACCATCTTTTTCGCCTGGATTCGCTTTGGCAATCATACGGAGCCAGTGTTTTGTTTCTTTGGCCTCTTTCTTAACAAGAGAGATTTTATATGCAAAGTCTTTTTTAGACCCTGCCCCATCAGCCTCCATGCAATTTGCGCCAACACTTGTACCAGCTCTGACCAACTGACTTATCAGCGGTTTGTTGATTGCATTCTCTTCAATATCCTTCAGAAACTCAATAACGTCTTCGCCAAACTTCGCAG
>CP070788.1:1157620-1161824 GCA_020346765.1 Nitrospiraceae bacterium | reverse complement strand
GGCAAGCTCTGTCAAAGGGTGAATCAGCAGCCATAGCCTGCATCGTGAACCGGAATAGGGTATAATGCTCTCATCAGAAGAAGAGAAATTGAGTGGTATACCGGATCAAACTAATCAACAATATTGCCCGGGAAGGGCTTGAACTGCTCGGTTCCGGCTACTCTGTGAGCGCTGATGAGCAGGACCCCGAGGGGATTCTGGTCCGAAGCACCGCGGTCAACACGGACCACTATGCGTCGCTTCTGGCCGTGGCCCGTGCCGGAGCCGGGGTGAACAACATATCCGTGGAAAAGGCGACGGACAAGGGCATCTGCGTTTTTAACACTCCCGGGGCAAATGCTAATGCGGTGGCAGAACTGGTTTTTATCATGCTGGGGATCTGCGCCCGCAATATTCATCTGGCCATTGACTTCTGCCGGGGACTGGCCGGATCCACCGACGGGAAAATCAGCGAGGTGGTCGAGGCGAAGAAGAAGACCTTCCGGGGGTTTGAACTGGCAGGCAGGACCCTGGGAGTGCTGGGCCTCGGGAAGATCGGGGTCCGTGTTGCCAACGGTGGAATCCAGCGGAACATGAAGGTAGTGGGGTTTGATCCCTCGCCGGCCCTCGAAAACATACATCTGCTGTCGCCTGAAGTGAATCTCGTACGGAGCCGGCAGGAAGTGGTGTCTCAGGCCGATGTGTTAACGCTTCACATGCCCTTCAGCGAAAAACTCCGCGGCTCTGTCAACGGCGGCATGCTTGACGGGCTGCCCCGGGGCGCTATTCTTGTCAATTATGCACGGGGCCCGCTCGTTGATGAACCTGCTGTTCTTCATGCATTGGAAAGCGGCAGACTGTCCTCCTACATCACTGACTTTCCCTCGGCGGCGCTGCTCAGCCATCCGCGGGTCATTACCTCACCCCACCTGGGGGCCAGCACCGAGGAGTCTGAAGAGCAGTGCGCGGTCATGGCAGTGCGGGAGCTCAAGGCATATCTGGAATACGGGACTGTGACGCACAGCGTCAACTTCCCCACAGTGGAATCCATTCCGTCAGGCAGTGTTCATACGCGGCTGATCATGATCAACCGGGATGTGCCCGGCATGATCGGCTTTGCGTCCCAGCGCATAGGCGCTTCAGGCATAAACATATCGAGCTACCTGAACGAGAGCAACGGCTCTGTTGGCTATAACATTATCGACCTGGAGTCAGCCATCCCCACCGAGATGGTGAATGAGATTGCCGCCCACAAGGATGTTATCCGCGTGCGGACAATCGTCATGGACGGGCGGTAAAGTTCGGGGCATAAGGGCCTGCAGGGGTACCTGCTGATCATTGCAATTCAGCGGGGCCATAGGTTATCTTAACAACTTTACGGGGGATCCTGTGCATAAAGGGACAACTGACGAGAGGAATCAGCCCTCACCCGGGATATTCATGAATTTCGGGTGGAGGGTCAAATAAATGCAGGCTGCAGGAAGTACAGCTCTGTAATTGATCAAATATTCCCTACATTGAGGCGCAGCCTCAATGTAGGGTTGCGCCATACCGTCAAACAGATATTTCGAGCAAATGGAAGTAGTGTGAATTGAAAACCTTATGAACAAGCGGTACTGCCCTTTCAAAATATTCATGGCATTCAAGGCTTTTTAAGAGCTTTCCTCGAAATGGGTATAACGTTATAAATTAAGCAGGCTAGACCATGGCATACCCGAGAGTGCTTGCAATGATCATGGCAGGAGGGAGAGGCGAAAGGCTCTTCCCTCTTACCTTTGAACGGTCCAAACCCGCTGTCCCTTTTGGCGGACGCTACCGGATCGTGGACTTCGTTCTGAGCAACCTGATCAATTCCCACATCTATTCCATTTATCTCCTGGTGCAATACAAGTCCCAGTCCTTGATAGAGTACGTGCGGGAAAACTGGGGCCTCTCGGCCCTCGTGCAGGACCACTTCGTGACTGTTGTACCCCCCCAGATGCGCTATGGCAAGGACTGGTTTCAGGGTACGGCAAACGCCGTGTTCCAGAACCTGAACCTCATCCGTCAGTACAAGCCTGAAATCGTTATTGTCTTCGGCGCTGACCATATCTACCGGATGGACATCAGGCAGATGATCGATTACCACCTTGAAAAGAAGGCGGACGTGACCGTGGCGGCCATGCCGGTGCCCATTGACCAGGCGAGCGCCTTTGGCATCATCGATACCGAGGCCGGCGGGAGAGTAAAAAAATTCATTGAAAAGCCGGAGAATCCGCCACCCATGCCCGGTGACCCAACGCGGGCCTTCTGCTCCATGGGAAACTACATTTTTAACACAGAGGCCCTGATCAGGGGGCTTATTCAGGCCGAGCGGAACAAACAGAACGATTTCGGAAAGCACGTCATCCCCAATCTCCTGAATGAAGGGGACAGGCTATTCGCCTATGACTTTGCCACAAACTGCATTCCCGGGGTCAAATCCTTTGAAGAGGTCGGCTACTGGCGCGATGTGGGCACGATCAGGGCCTTCTGGGAGGCCCATCAGGATATGCTCGGCGATTTGCCGGCCTTTGATATTAACAACGAACGGTGGCCCATCAGGGCGTCCCGCAATGACCTGCCTGCGACAAAGATCATGGGTGGTGAAATCACCAACAGCATTATTGCCGAGGGCTGCTCTATCAGGAGGGCGAAGATCATCAATTCGGTGATTCGGCGGGGGACTGTCATTGAGGACGATGTGGAGATCAGGGACTCGATCATTATGGACCAGGTCGTCCTTAAGAAGGGGTGCATGCTTAACAGGGTCATTGTCGACTCATATAACATTATCGAAGAAGGCGTGCAGATCGGCCATGACAGCTCAGAGCCCTATTTCCGGGCCACCATGGACCCGTCGGGGATCTGGGTTGTGGCGAGCGAAAAACAGACGGGCAGGCTGTAAAAGGGAAGGACCACGTTCAGGCAATGAAGAAGAAAGAGACGAAAGCGACGTGCCCCGGCCGTCATGGGGCCCTCAGGCCTCAGCCTTTGAGCAGGGGAATGACCGTTGACCAGGTAATTGACAGCGCCCTCTTTTCCTTTAACGCCGGGACATTCAGGAAGGCCTGCGAGCTCTTTGCCGGGCATATCGTCAAGGACAATGTCAGGATCGGCGTTTCGCTTTCCGGTGCCCTTGTGCCCGCCGGGATCGGCCGGAGCTGCCTGATTCCCATGATAAAGGCCGGGATCATCGACTGGATGGTTTCCACAGGGGCAAACCTGTACCACGACCTTCATTATGCCCTGGGATACGAGTTCTGCAAGGGCTATGCCTCGGCTGATGACGGTGAACTGAGGGAAAAGGGAATCATCAGGATATATGACATCTTCATGAAATACGAGGCCCTCCTTGACACGGACAATTTTATCCGGGAGACGCTGCGCCGGGAGAGAAGACATCTCCCCGATCCCTGCTCGAGCGCCGATATCCACGCCGTCCTCGGGAGGGAGATCATTAAACTCAATCCCCGGCTGAAAGAGCAGAGCCTTCTTGGTGTTGCCTACGAGGCTGGGATCCCGGTCCACACGTCTTCTCCGGCTGATTCGAGTATCGGTATGAATGCGGCTGCGCTCATGCTTGATGACGAGCCTGTGCCCATGGATACGCACAGGGACGTGAATGAAGTCACGGGCTTTGTCTATGACATCAAGAAGCAGGGCGGAAAGAGCGCCGTGCTTCTCATCGGGGGCGGGAGCCCCAAAAACTTTGTCCTCCAGACAGAGCCGCACATCCAGGAAGTCCTCGGCCTCAAGGAAGAGGGACATGACTTCTTCATCCAGTTTACTGACGCCCGGCCCGATACGGGTGGGCTCAGCGGTGCTACCCCTTCGGAAGCTGTCTCCTGGGGAAAGATCGATCCGGCCGCACTGTCTAGGACCATCGTCTCCTATGGCGACTGCAGCCTCATGCTGCCCTTTTTCGTGAGCTACGTGCTGAACAGGACGCACCCGCGCCCGCTTTCACGGCTCTATGAGAAGAAGGACGAAATCCTTGAACAGCTGAAAAAGGACTATCGGGTAAAAGGCTCAGGGAAAAAATAGCATCAACATCAATATTCAAGGTCCCAGTTCATGCTTCCTTGGGAACCAATGCTGACGAGCTTTGTATAGTGAATCGAGTAGAGATGGTTCAGCCTGTCAGGGTCTCCATGGATGGCGACGACATGTGCAAGGTGAATGGTGTGGTCACCTGCGGCCACGT
>CP070788.1:1151688-1157520 GCA_020346765.1 Nitrospiraceae bacterium | reverse complement strand
CCGACGTACCGACCTGAGCCAGTCGAAGGGTGAACTACAGGCCATGGTTCGACAGGCTCACCATGACACCTCTATTTATACAATCGCTGGATCTGGGTTGATAATTCATCATCGAACTCTGGGCACTTGGCCCCCTCAGATAGGGGAGAGATTTCTCTTAGGAGAAACGTATCGATTTCTCAGGGCCGGATTTCAATTGGCGTGCCGTTTTCTACCAGTTCCCATATCTCTTCTATTTCACCGTTTGTGACGGCAATGCACCCATCAGTCCAGTCAAGGACATGATGAAACTTTCCCAGCCAGGCATATTCATCGCCGGTGCCGTGGATCATGATATTGCCTCCGGGAGATACCCCGGCACGTCTCGTAATCTCCCGGTCAGTCTCGTTGGGGTAGGAAATATGGAGAGACAGGTGAAAGCGGCTCTCCCGGTTCCGCGAGTCGATCACATACCTTCCTTCCGGGGTCCGCCTGTCACCTTCCATAAGCTTCGGACCAACGGGGTTCCTGCCGAGGGCAATATCATAGGTTTTTATCGGCCGGTTATCGGAAAAAAGGGTAAGTTTTTTCAAGGACTTTTCAACAAGCAGGTAGTCAGCTTTGATCGCGCTGCCCTGAGCCCCTTCACTGGAGAAAGCGCTCCGGAGAAGCGGGGACAGGAGGGCAACAGGGAGCAGTGCTGCAGCGATCCATGCCCACCGCACATATGTGCTGCCCCGAATCATTAAACCCTACTATAAACCACGGCGTCCGGCATTGTAAATAATGGCCTCACGAACGGCGCGTTCTGGGTTTGAGGAGTTCCTTTAATGTCACAGATCCGGAGCACGGTCTGATCTCATCAATCAGTACAGGAGTTCGCTGGAGGTATTTGATAAGTTCCTTTACTTCGCCGCCGGTAATGAAAAAGGCCCTTCCTCCGCAGGGCACACCCTTTTTCTTGATTCTCGGAAGACGGACATAGCCGTGAGCGCGGGTGGCCACGTACCCCGTCGTATACGAAGGGTCATCGGATATGCACAGTTCTCCCAGCACCATGCGGTACCGGTGTACCTTGCTAGCGAGGACCAGGGCCTCTTTGACTGTATCGTTGTTGAGTCCAAGCCTTCCCAGTTTCGCCGAAAGCTGCTGTGCCGCCTTTTCGCTCGTTCCCATGCGCGTCACGCGGACCCCCCGCAGAAGGTCCGGTTCCAGCCGCACCCCTTCAATGTCCATGAGCATGGCGCCCCGCATGGAAATGCCCACGTCAAGTGCATTCAGCGCCTCTTCCACGGCCCGTTCTGTAATACCCACGGAGGTGAGAATTTTCATGGCGGCCTTCTTTGCGGATTCCGGATTCCTCGTGTTGACCGTGCACAGGGGAAGGGAAGGGATCTTTCTGGGGGTCTCCGTGAGTTCCTCGACCGCGAGATGTATTTCATCGGCTCCCCCCCTGTCGTGCAGGAGGGCCCGCCCCGTATAGTTCTTAACGATCGTGCCGATCACGTCAGGGTCATAAATTCCCTCGGCGCCGGACAGGTGGACCCCGCCCTTGGACGATCTCATCCGTATGCTGTAGTATTTGCGCCGCGCCATCAGAGTTCCATCCCCATATCCCTGATCATCCGGATATCTTCTTCAGGGTTCCTTCCCGGGGTCGTGAGATAATTGCCGATCAGAAGGCCGTCTGCTCCCGCCGAGAAAATATGGGACTGAAGGTCACGGAGCGTTCCGGGCCGGCCTCCGCATACGCGAACCTCCCTGTCAGGCAGGATCAGGCGGTACAGGGCGATAATCTTCAAGGCCTCAAGCGGTTCAAGGAGGTCTCTGTTTCCCAGCGGTGTTCCCTCAATGGGCGTAAAGAAATTAACGGGAACAGAATCAATCCCCAGTTCTTTAAGGGCAAAGGCCATGTCAATGCGGTCCTCCCACGTCTCTCCCAGCCCGAAGATACCTCCGCTGCACAGGGAAAGGCCCAGTGCCCGGGCTGCCTCAATAGTTTTGATCTTGTCCCGGTAAGTATGGGTTGTGCATATTTCGCTGAAGAAAGCCTCGGAAGTTTCCAGATTGTGGTGGTACCGGTGGAGGCCCGCGTCCTGAAGGCGCTTCAGTTCTTCATGGCCGAGCATGCCCAGCGTCGCACAGGGCAGCAGACCTTCCTTCCGCACGTCAGTGATGCAGGAGCAGATCTCGTCCATGTCCTTTGCAGATGGTTTTTTCCCGCTCGTGACAATGCAGAACCGCTTCACGCCCCGCTGCCGTGCTTCCCGTGCCGCAGAGATAATATTTCCCCGGTTCACAAGGGGATAGGTCTCTGCCCGCGTGCTGCTGTGCGCTGACTGCGCGCAAAAGGAACAATCCTCGGGGCAGGCACCTGACCTGGCATTGATTATGGAGCACAGATCAACTCTGATGCCTCTGTTGGCTTCCCTCACCCTGTTGGCAAGGGCCATAAGACTGACGATATCAGCCCCCCGGCACTGCGCCATCTGCAGGGCCCACTCCCTGTCAGGAGAATGCCCCGTGCCGATCATGATTTTTTCCGCTGAAAACATTGGGGTATTATCTCCACCTCCCCATGATGTTGTCAACAACAGGCATTGTACAGGAGGGAACTGCTTCAGGAAAATCAGGGCAAAAACTACAGCCCAATGATTATTATTGCATTATTATTTAAGAGGATAGAGCCTATTATTTAAAGTAACTTAAAATCCATAGCGTATGTCAAAGTCACTGAATTCTCCCTGGTAGTCCCCCCAGTTCTCTTCCACGTGCCTGACTGCAGCCCCTGTGGGACCTTCGCGGCACCACTCTACGGCATTCTGGAGATCTACGAGCGGGCCTTCAAAGACCGCCTCGACTGTGCCGTCGGGAAGATTCCTGACCCACCCCTTCAGTCCCAGGCGCAGGGCAGTATCGCGCGTGCTGGCCCGATAAAAAACCCCCTGCACCCTGCCCGAGATGAGCACGTGAACCCGCCCCTGTTTCATACATCCATTATACTACCAGATTGTCATTTGAGAAATTGATCCTGCACTTTTACGGCTGAGTCTCTCTGCTAAGAGAAGATTCGGGCAATAAAAAGAACTTGTTAGTTTTCAGCTGTTCGTTGTTAGTCTAAAAACTGACACCTGACAACTTTTTTCACTTGAATCCCTGAATCCCTGGCTCCTCGAACCCTTCTCCTCCAGAAAAGGGCAAGACACCTATTTTATGCACGTATAAAAAAGTCTTGGTTGCAAGGCACGTTGTGTACTGGTACAATGTCCTTAATTTAATTAACCACATGGAGGACAATGTGAAAGCGGTAGAAATAAAGCCTGATATCTTCTGGGTAGGAGCGATTGACTGGGCAGTGCGTGACTTCCACGGCTATGTAACGCCCGAGGGAACAACCTACAATAATTATCTGATCATGGATGAGCAGATCACTCTGGTGGACACGGTAAAGTCAGACTTTGCCCGGCACACCATCAAGAACATCCAGAGCATCACTGACCCGCTGAAGATCGTCAATCTTGTCGTGAACCATATTGAGCCTGACCACGCGAGCAGCATCGACATTATCATGGCTGCAGCACCTCATGCAACGATTTACATCACGGAGAAAGGGATAAAGGGCCTGGAGCGGCATTTTGACATTTCAAAATGGAACATCAAGACCGTGAAGACAGGAGACACCCTCAATACGGGTAAGCACACCCTTCTCTTTCTGGAAACCCCCATGCTTCACTGGCCCGACTCCATGATGACCTATGTGAAGGAGGCGAAGCTCCTCATTTCCCAGGACGCCTTCGGTCAGCATCTGGCCACGTCATCAAGGTTTGATGACGAGTTCATCGAATGCCAGTCCAGGGCCGAGCTGGAAGATGCCGTCATTGACTATTATGCAAACATCCTCATGCCCTTTGGCGCGCTCATTAAATCCAAAATCGCAGAGGTCCAGAAACTGGGCCTTGAGATAGACATGATTGCACCTGACCACGGTATCATCTGGAGAAAGGACCCGGGGAGCATCCTCCAGAAATATCTTGATCTGGCAGAGGGGAAAGCCCGGCTGGGCGTATCCGTCATTTACGACACGATGTGGCACAGCACGGAGCGGATGACCATCCCGATCATGCAGGGAATAAAGGACGAGGGACTGGAGTGCAAAGTGATCAAGCTGCGGTCAACTCCCATGAGCGGAGCCATCAAGGAATTCTGGAAATGCCGGGGCTGCCTTATCGGAAGCCCCACCCTGAACAACATCCTTTTTCCCACAATAGCAGAGTTTCTCACCCACCTGAGGGGTCTGCGCCCAAAGAACAGGATCATGGGCGCCTTCGGCAGTTACGGCTGGGGTGGCGGTGCAGTGAAAGAGGCCTATGAGGAGTTCAAACGAATGAAGCTGGAAGTGGTGGAACCAGGGGTACAGGTCAATTACAAGCCGTCGCTGGACGACGAGGCCCTCTGCTACGACTTCGCGAGGGACTTCGCGAAAAAAGTAAAAACATACCACGAAAAGTTCTCCTAGCCACGGAAGAAAAGCGGGTTTCCCTTTCGACAGGCATTAACGGGCAGGACAGTTGCTATCCCTGAACAAAGTAATTTATAATACATCGCTTGTCAAGAACTGTTCTTATAAAGGAAAGTGTCGTTCTTCTGAGTCAAATCATCACGGAAGAAAGGCACAGCTTCACACCTGACTGAATTCATGGATGATATCGAAAAACGGGTTTTAGAAGTCCTCCATAATGTCAACTGGCTGCTGGAAGCACATGACAGCTATGCAGAATTGATTGAAATCAGAGGCAGGACAGTCGTCATACGCTGCGTCGGCCAGTGTTCCACCTGTGAAACAGACTGCGTTGGTGTTGCCTTCAAGGAGCGGATGCCCGATGTGGAGATCGCCTATTACAACGGAAAATCCGGCCCGTGATATCCCTCAAAAAGGAAGTAATCCTGCATCTGGAGCGAGGCGACTATAAAGATATTCTCTCTCTGGCACCCTCTGTTCACAAGATCTTCAATACCCTCATCAAGCTGTCCTATGACAAGTCGAGCCTCCTGGCCTGGCAGGCAATCGAGGCGGTGGGGGTCATATCTCGTGAAATAGCGAAGACAGAACCTGAGACCGTGAGAAATCTGACAGGAAGGCTGCTCTGGATGATCAGGGACGAATCAGGAGGGATCGGCTGGAGTTCCCCCGAGATGCTGGGAGAAATTGTGCGGAACAACCCTCACTCCTTTTCTGATGTGGCTCCGGTCATCGTCTCTTTTCATGATGAAACGATGCTCAGGGCGGGAGTTCTCTGGGCCCTCGGGAGGATGGGAAAGATCAATGAGGAGACCGCAGGCTATGCCATCCCGATCGCGCTTCAGTACGTCCGCTCCCCTGACCACAGGGTCCGCGCCTATGCTGCGTTTGCCCTCGGTGAACTGGGCGCACTGGGTGCTGTCACGCTGCTGGAACATCTGCTGGATGACAGCAATGCCGTGCCCTGCTATGAGAATGGAAAACTGGCTGATAAAAGCGTGGGGAAGTTTGCTGAGGAGGCGCTGGCGAAAATAAAAGAAGGTTCCGGAGGATCCAGAAAGTAAAAAAGTATCCACGTGTCAGTTATTAGAATAACAACGTAAAACCGAAACGTACCATCATTCCAAATCTGACATAAAAACGCTAAAGCACCACCACGGAATTATCTACTCCTGACTCGCCGGGGATATGCTTGTCAGCGAACCAGTCCTTTTCCCACCGGTTTGCGTCAACGAGATACCGGAAACTATATTCACGGTCGCAGGGCAGTTCCAGTGTGAGCGTAAAATCACCATTCCTCAGCCTTTTCATGGGGGTCTCTGAGAGGCTCCAGT
>CP070788.1:1147750-1151588 GCA_020346765.1 Nitrospiraceae bacterium | reverse complement strand
TGAGGGACGTTCCCGGGCCGAAGACCCGGTGAATAAAAAGCTCCAGAACGCCCTTGAGGTCGGTCATGCGAATATGCCGGTCAACCATGAATCCTTCAAGCTGGTGGAACATGGGGATATGGCTGATGTCCGCATCGCACCGGTACACCTTGCCGGCGGCAATCACCCGCAGGGGCGGCGTATTTTTTTCCATGACACGAACCTGAACAGATGAGGTATGGGTCCTCAGGACCACGTCGTCACTGATGAAGAAGGTATCCTGCATGTCCCGTGCCGGATGGTCCGGGGGAAAGTTCAGGGCCTCGAAGTTATAATAGTCAAGTTCGATCTCAGGGCCTTCCTCTACAGTAAAACCAAGAGAAACGAATATTGAGATGAGTTCATTCAGTACCTGTGTTACGGGATGCAGATGTCCCGGGGGAATGGAGCAGCCCGGGACGGTAATGTCGATGCGGTCTGTCTGGAGCGCCCGGGTAAGTTCGGAGGACCTGAGCACTTCCTCCTTCTGCTTCAGAAGAGTCTCAATTATATTTCTTGCGTCGTTCAGAACCCGGCCTGTTTCAGGCCTGTCTTCCTGCGGTACGGACCCAAGCGATTTAAGCCTGGCCGTTATGACACCTTTCCTGCCTAAATACTTTACCCTGATATCCTGGACATCCCTGAGGCTTTCGGCCCTGCTGATCTCATCACGGGCCCCGGCCTCTATGGATTCGATGTCACTGAGCATTCCCTTTTTTGACCATTTCTACGAGATTATTGAAGGCCTGCGGGTCATTATAGGCAATGTCTGCCAGGGACTTTCTGTTCAGCTGAATATCCATTCCCTTCAGCTTGTTCATGAACTGACTGTAGGACATGCCCAGGGCCCTGACAGCGGCATTGATTCTGACGATCCAGAGAGAACGGAACTCCCTCTTCTTTACCCTTCTGTCCCTGTAGGCGTTCAGCAGCGCCCTGTCTACGGCCTGTGCAGCCACCCTGTAAAGCCGGCTCCGGCCCATGTAATAGCCTGAGGCCATCCTGAGCAGCTTTTTCCTTCTCCTGCGTGTCTTGTATCCACCTCGCGCTCTTGGCATGTTATATGTTCCTCCTGAAATTCATGTGGTAAACTATGAGTTGTTAGTTGTCAGTATTCAGTCGTCAGTCTGAAAACTTAAAACTGACAACTAACAGCTTCCCCGGACCGCCGCGAACGAAGCCCTGCAAAGGGTCCTTAATAGGGAAGCATCTTTCTGACAGCGTCAATATTTGCGTCATCCACCATACAGCCCTGTCTCAGGTGCTTGGTTCTCTTCGATGTCTTGCTTGTCAGCAGATGGCTCTTGTAGGCCCTGTTTCTTTTAAATTTCCCGGTGGCTGTTTTCCTGAACCTCTTGGCAGCGCCCCTGTGCGTCTTCAGTTTTGGCATCATGGTCTCCTTACCGTGATATATCTCCAGCGAGAACATTCATTATAAATAATTAAATGATAAATAACAAGCAGAAACCTCATCCCGTTTCAGGGATGACTGCAGGCAGGATTGGACGTTATGTCTTCGGGGCAAGCACCGTGATCATGCGGTTGCCTTCCATCTTGGCAGTCTGCTCAACCGTGGCTGTTTCGCCAAGCTCCGCGATGATGCGGTCAATGACCTTCTGGCCAAGGTCCTTGTGGACGATTTCCCGTCCCCTGAAGAACATGGTCACCTTGACCTTGTTGCCGTGCTCCAGGAATTTCCTGGCATTTCTCATTTTAAACTGCAGATCGTGCTCATTGATCTGGGGCCGCACCTTGACCTCTTTTACCGTAATGGTCTTATGCTTCGTTGAATGCTTCTTGGCCTGCTGGTAACGGTATTTGCCGTAGTCCATGACCTTGCACACCGGCGGCTGGGCATTGGGGGCTACCTCGACAAGATCAAGGTCCTTGCTCTGGGCAAGTTTCCGTGCTTCAAATATATCCAGCACACCCAGCTGTGCACCGTCACTGTCAATGACCCTCACTTCCCGTGACCTGATCCACTTGTTTATTCTTAATCCTTTGCTTATAACTACCTCCTCTTTGCTATTTCATCCCTGAGAAAGTCCATGAGCCCGGACTGGGACATCTCTCCCAGGGTGTCGCCGTTACGTTTCCTTATGGTAACGGTATTATTTTCCATTTCTTTATCACCTATTATACACATATAGGGGGTTTTTGAAACAGTGGCTTTCCTTATTTTATAACCGATTTTTTCGTTTTCATAATCAGCCTCGGCCCTGATGCCCTCCCTGACCAGTGACTCCATGAGCTGCCGGGCATATTCCCCATGCCGCTCGGCAATGGTGAGCAGCGTTATCTGGACAGGAGCAAGCCACAGGGGAAAGGCCCCTGCATAATGTTCTATGAGCACACCGAAGAACCTCTCGAGCGAGCCCATCAGTGCACGGTGTATCATGATAGGCCGGCAGTCACTGCTGTCGGTTCCCCGGTAGCTTATATCCAGCCTCTCGGGGATGTTAAAGTCCACCTGGATCGTGCTGCACTGCCACTTCCTGCCAAGGGAGTCCCTGACCTTGATGTCGATCTTCGGGCCGTAGAACACGCCCTCTCCGGGATCTACTTCGTATGTGAGGCCTTTCTCCCGGAGTGCCTGTTCCAGGGCGCCTGTTGCCTTCTTCCATCCCTCATCCGTTCCGACGTATTTTTCCGGTCTCGTTGAGAGGTATATATCATAATCTTCAAACCCAAAGGTGCTGAGTATGAAAAGGGTAAACTCCAGGACCCTCAGCACTTCTTCTTCGATCTGGTCTTCCCGGCAGAATATGTGGGCATCATCCTGCGTAAAGCCCCTTACCCTCAGCAGGCCGTGGAGCACCCCCGAGCGCTCATAGCGGTACACGGTCCCCAGTTCTGCGTAGCGCAGCGGCAGTTCCCGGTAGCTCCGGAGATGGCTCTTGTAAATGGACACATGGAAGGGGCAGTTCATAGGCTTGATTTCATATTCAAGCCCCTCAATTTCCATGGGCGAATACATGTTGTCCCGGTAGAAGTCAAGATGGCCTGTTTTTTTCCACAGGTCAAGCTTCGCCATGTGGGGGGTATAGAGGATCTGGTAACCGGCCCTGTGATGCTCGTCCAGCCAGAAATTCTCTATCACCCGTCTGATGGCAGCCCCCCGGGGATGCCAAAGGACCAGCCCGGCGCCCACATCGTCGGTCATGCTGAAGAGGTCAAGCTCCCTTCCAAGACGGCGGTGGTCCCGCTTCTTAACCTCCTCGAGAAAGTCCAGGTGTTTTTTGAGTTCTTCCTTTGTGGGGAAGGCTGTCCCGTAAATGCGCTGAAGCATCTTGTTCTTCTCACTGCCCCGCCAGTACGCCCCGGCAACGGAGAGGAGCTTGAAGGCCTTTACCTTCCCGGTGGACTCGAGATGAGGGCCGCGGCAGAGGTCAACGAAACCGCCCTCTTCATAAACAGTAACCGTCTCATCCTGCATCTCGTTGAGCAGTTCAACCTTGTAGGGTTCACCCAGCCTGGTGAACAGTTCAATCGCTTCTTCCCTGGACATCTCTTTCCGCACGAAGGGACGTTTCTGCTGAATAATCTCCTTCATTTTCTTCTCGATGCGGGGAAGGTCTTCCTGGGTAATGCTCTGAGTGCAGTCAAGGTCGTAGTAAAACCCGTCTGCAATGGCAGGCCCTATAGCAAGGCAGGCGTCGGGGAAAATCTCCTTTATTGCGTGGGCCATGATGTGGGAGGTGCTGTGACGATAGACTTCGAGAAAGTCTTTATCGCTTTCTGATGCTTCTAAAATGCTTGCTACCTCCCTTTTAAGCTTTCAGCATTCGGTGATCAGCTGTCAGCTCAAAGAAAGAAACGC
>CP070788.1:1139760-1147650 GCA_020346765.1 Nitrospiraceae bacterium | reverse complement strand
GGGTTTGTCCCGTCATTGGTGATACCATAGACATAATAGGTGCCGGGCGACATGCCCGTGGTGTCCCAGGTACAGGTCGCATCGGTGCCTTCCGCTGCCGTTGCACAGGCCCCGGTAATTGCTGTGCCGTCCAGGCCTGAACTGTCCGTATCGTAGTAAAAGGCAACCGTTACGGTGTCATCGGTATCGGCAAGGTCATACTGGATGCTGTAGTTGTCCCCGACGGATACGGTGTCGCTGGTGCCGTCAGGGTCATCAATGTTTAGTGTCGGGGCCACGTCATAATTGACCTCCACATAGAGCTCGGTGGCCCGCATGGCGGTAAGGTTCGTGTGGTCGATGATGGCCACCAGACTGTCAATCTCTGACCATGTCCACGCTGAGGTTGTCTGGGGGTTTGTGGTGTACGTATCGCCTGTAAAAAGGGCGTAGCTTGACGATGATGATGTATTGCTGCCGCTGAAATAGCTCGACCCGTTTGTCTTTATCCCTATCGTAAAAGTTGAGCTTCCCCAAGCGCTGTCCCTTCTTGCATATGTCTTGACCACAACGGAGTTGATCACGCCGCTCTCCGTGGTATGGTCATCGATCTCCAGGTAGTAGTCATTGCTGGAGCCGGCTGAGCTTCCGTAGGACGTATCACCGTCATTGGTATCAAGATCAGTTGCTGCTGAACTTGAGTACGTGGCATTGTCACCTGTGGCAGTGCCGGAGGGATGGAGGGTAAGGGTGTCGGCCTGAACGACTCTGCTGGTAAGGCCAGAGACAAGCAGAACCACCATCAGGAAAAGCAGTGGGATTGCCGCTTTCTTGAAGAAATCTTTCTGTATGTCCCTGCCTCTCACTGGCTTCATACCAAACAAAAACCCCGCCCCCGAAAGGGTGGGGTTCCTGATCCCGCTTCGACAGCCCCTCTCTCCTCTTTTTCAGGACAGGTGGCTTTGCGACACCCGGTCACCCGGGTTGAGCCCTTTCGGCGGTTTATTTATTTTATCGGCAGTTCTTGCTCATATCTGAAGCAATAATTGTACCTGCTGTAAGAAAGAATTATTATTTGTAAGGAGTTTAAAGCGCCTATAACTAATTGATAAATAATAATTAATATGCTCATGCATGTCATCATGGATTGCCCAGGTCCGTTCCTCTTTTTTGCTGATTACGTGAGCGATATTTCGCTGGGTGTTGTGTTATTCCCCGGACGGTGAGCATCAGTCCGGATAAAGGCCGTTCTCGACAGCTGGAACATGAGGGCTGCATCGTGGAGCATAACCCGAATCAAGCGATGACTTTGTAACCTGCTGAAAAACTGTCACCCTTAGCCTGTCAAAGGGTGAATTATCAGCCATGGTTCGACAGGCTCACCATGACATTTTTTATCGTTATCGCTAGAGCGGGGTGTAACTATGGTATGACACCAATAAAGGGGAGCTTTACGTCTTCTTTTCAGTGACTTCTTTCATGAGACAGGAACTGATATACACATTCTTCCTCCCGGACAAATCGACAATTCGTTCCTCATCAAGTTCATTGCCTTCCCTGTCATAGATGATACTGACCACAGGCCGGGTGGGATATCCAGGATTAATCCTCACAACTTTCCCTGTTTCATCCGTGCTTAACCGTACAATGCTTCCCATGGGGAATATCCCGACGATTTCAATGAAACTCTTTATGATTTTGTAGTCAAAGAAGCGTTTCAGGGACACGATCTCCTCCATCGCCTTAAAGGGGGTTAAACCGTGGCTTTCCTGCAGGGGGTGCATGGTGGCATCGTAGATGTCGGCAAGGGCAATGACCTGGGGGTATGTTTTTTTCTCTTTCCCGGGGTCATGGGAACCCTTTTGTTCTTCCCATAGAGTGGGGACGGTGTCCATCACTCTTTCCGAAAGGCCCCGCATTTTTACTATCTGGGAACCGATCAGAGGATAGCTCTTTTTTATTCTGCGCAGTATTTTTCTGCTCATGAGGGGTGACCGGTCTGACGGGTCTGTATTTTCTTTCATCCCCAGATCATGCAGATAGGCCAGGACGCCTATTCTCCGTAACTCCTCCCTGCCATACCCCAGGTGTATGCCTGTTTTTATTGCCAGCATACAGACATTTATGGCATGGCTTGAGGCGTGCCGTTCCGCAGCACCGGACAGGAATTCGAATAAATACTCATTATGGAGCATCATCTGGTCAATCAGCTTGTCTATACAATACTGTAGGGCAGCGCGGTCCGGCATTCCCCCCTCTCCGGAACGGCTCTGTGTCTCTTCCGCAAGGTGAGCTGCCCCCTCATACAGGGTGAGGCTTTCCTCCCTGGTGAGGGCCCTGGCAGTGAGCATGACTGTGGGCGTGATCTTCACCCCTGCAAGGGCATGCTCGTCGGCGGTCTTCTGCTTTTCCCCTGAGGGAGGGCACTCCAGCTGGGAAAGGCCGGAAACGTGCCGCACGGAAACGCCCGCTCTTTCCTGCACAGGCTCCTTCCTGTCCCGGCCAACCCTTTCGTTTTTATCCACTTTTTTTACAAGATTCGTTATGCTTATCACGTGCGCATTTCCCTCATGTCCCCGCTTTCCTGTTCATACCGGCACCTCTTCCAGGTCAACGGCAACATCCCCTACAATCTTCTGATCGATCTCCCCTGTGCCGTGAGCTGCACCCACTAACAGCGCCATGTCACAGATATTGTTGATTCTTCTCGGGACCCCCCCGGATAGATAATAAATTTCTCTGCAGGCCTCACCGGAGAATATCTGGTGGTGGATTCCCGCTGACTTCAACCGGTGCTGAATGTACGCTGATGTCTCATCCTCTGAAAGGGCGTTGAGGTGATACCGCACGGTAAGGCGCTGCTTCAGCTGCGGCAGATCATTGATTCTGCTCTTCAGTTCAGGCTGGCCCAGGAGAACGAGGGTGAGAAGGAAATCGTCATTTGACTGGAAGTTCAGAAGAAGTCTCAGCTCTTCAAAGCAGTTCTTGTGGGTAATTGCCTGCGCTTCATCCACAACGATAACGGTGCTTCTCTTTCTGTTCCTGTTGGCGCGCAGGATGTCGTCGAATGCCCGAAGCACGCGTATCTTCGAGGAGTGCCGTGAATCGCCGTCCAGCTGGTACACAATCTCCTGCAGGAGATTCAGAGGGGAGAGCCGGGGGTTGAAAATAATGGCGAACTGATACATGTCGCTGTTCAGTTCCTTGAGGAGCACCCTGCTCAACAGCGTCTTGCCGCACCCCGGTTCACCGGTGAGCATGACGCCCCCTTTCCGCTCTTTCACGGCATAGAGCAGCCGGGACAGGGCCTCTTCGTGCTTGGGAGAACAGTAGAAGTAGTCCGGATCAGGGGTGTTCTCAAATGGTTTGGCATCACAGTGCCAATGGTTCTCATACACGGCGTTGCACTCCGGTTCCCATACTGTTTTTCTGCATATGATCGGGGAAAAGCCCCCAACTCCATGGCGACACGTTATTTTTTAATCGGAAATGCTGCGGAAAACTTTAGACTGCATTATTCATGAATTTCGGGGAAGGATGGAAATAAAAAGTATTGCGCCATACCAGAGAACAGATGCCTTTAGCAGGAGGGATAGCTGAACAGCGTGGTTTGAAAACCTTATGAATAAGCAGTTCTCGTCTTTAAATAAACGTTCATGGCTTTCAAGACTTTTTTGAGAACCTTCCCCGAAATGGATATTACGTAATGAATCAAGTGGGTTATAAAGAGGGAATGCTCACGGTGCTGCAGTATGGCAGCAGGGGGAGATCCCTGAATTTACCTTACAAGATGTGCCGGTTATTGTTGCTGCATGATGGATGAAAAGCTGATTCCCGATTCTGACGGGCGCAGTGAAGGCCGTGCCGGCGGTGGGAGTGATGGTTCGCAGTCCGGAAGAGAGCGGGTGTTCATGATCTGCTGCGCAATGGCACTGGTGCAGGTACCGGCTGTGCAGTTTCTGTTTTCGGTCAGGAACCTGGCCATGCTGTTTATTGACATTTCAAGCCTGGGATCGTGGTGAACGATGCCCAGTGCCTTGAGATCAAGGCTCAGGTAATTTCTGGCCACGGTGCTCACAATTGTCCCTACCTCTTTTTCTTTGGCTGTCCGTACCATGTTTACGATCAGATAAATATTCAGTGATCCGAGAAAGTCAGAGAGCATACGCTCCTGCTCATCCCCCAGGGTTCTCAATGCCTCCTTCAGCTGCTCCACTGATTCTATATCGTCTCCCCCCCTGCCGGAGCCCGCGCGTCTGATCAGTTCAAGGGCCTGATAATCTTTTCGGAATATCCGGCTTAACCCGCGATAAAGACTTGCCTTTATAAATCCGTAGGCATTCTGTATCGATGTTGCCTGGGGAGTAAGGACAGTGATCTTGTTCGGGGCATAGAGAAAAAAGTCCATGGTTGTATAGGATATTCCTGCGCCAAGATCGAGCAGGATGAAATCAGCATCCAGTCTCTTGAGATTATTGAATATACGCATTTTCTGGGAGTACAGGGGGTTTGCCAGCTCGAGAATATCGTCAGCGCCGCAGATCAACTTTACATTCTGCAGAGGTGTATCGATGAGGATATCTTCAATATTCTCCCGCTTCCGGGTGAGAAAATCTTCCAGGGAATAGGGCGGGTACTTGATACCGGTGAGCGTGTGGAGGTTGCTTCCACCCAGGTCTGCATCAACGAGGATGACTTTTTTGCCCGTGGCGGCCAGTGAGGCACCGAGCAAAAGCGTTACAATGCTCTTTCCCACACCGCCCTTTCCGCCCCCTATTGCCCACATCTTCTGCTGAACTTCTTCCATGGTTCTTTCCCCCCTAGCGCTGGTTGTTGAACTGTTCCAGAAGCTCCCCCATCATGACACGGTCCTTTTTATGCGTGGGTTCCTCTTTCCGGAGGGCCCTCTGCGGGAATGGTGGCGCGCCCTCTCCAGGAAGGTTCTGCCCTGCCCCCGGAAGTCCGGATTGAGAACGCGACGGGATCTCTTCCTGTTGCTGCCGTCCCCTGTTGCTGGTGCCGCCGGTTTTCTTCAGGATGTCGGATATCAGGATCAAGCAGGAGTTCCTCCCCGTGATGTATGGGTACGACGCACAGGGTTTATTACACTGTGGCGTCTCTGTTGAGTTTCTATCTCGGCAGGTCCTGCCCGATTCTTGAGCGCTCTCGCGTGCTGCGTTATTCTTCTGCCTTCTCCATCTTAATAAAAAACATCAGCAGCGAGGGGATGACGAACACGGTAAAGACTGTGGACAGGGCAAGGCCGCCCAGGATAACGCTGCCGAGGCCCCGGTACAGTTCGGAGCCCGGCCCGGGAAAGAGGACGAGGGGAAGCATACCGAAGATGCTGGTGGTAGCGCTCATGTAAATCGGCCTGATTCTCGTTCTGGTGGATTCAATGACGGCTTCCCGGTATTCCATTCCGTGAAGCCGCACGTTGTTGAGGGCCTGATGGACGATCAGGATGGCATTGTTCACCACCACGCCGATCAGGATAACAAATCCCAGCATGGTGAGGATATCAAGGGGCGACGGTGCAATAACGGCATTCACAAGCCTGAGGCCCATGAACCCCCCGGCCCCTGCCAGAGGCACGGTAAACATGATGATCAAGGGGTAGATGAAATTCCCGAAGAGCGCGGCCATGAGCAGATACGAAATGACCGCCGCAAGGACAAAATTCCACTGAAGGACCTTCCTGGTTTCCTTGAGCTTGTCGGCCACACCGCTCATCCTCACATCGATGCCTTTCTGCAGCATGCCCATTGACTGCAGCGCGGGGATGACCTTTGCGTTGACAGTGTCCATCGCCTCCTCAAGGGGGATGTCAGCGGGGGGCGTCACCTGGAGCGTTATGGTCCTCTTTCTTTCGAGGTGACGTATCTCACTGAGGCCCGTCGTCCGCACAAGGGAGGAAAGAGAGGATGCCGGTACGATCTTGCCCTTTGGTGTGGCTACCATGGCGCTGAAGAGTTGCTCGGGGGTCTTTATGTCCTCATCGGAGGTCTTCAGGACAAGGTCTATCTTTTTCTGTCCCTCCTGCTTGAAATCGCCGATCTGCCTTCCGTCCATGAGCACGTCCATGGCTATGCCGAAGGAGTCCGCGCTCAGTCCCGATGAACGAAGACGGTCCCTGTCCGGAATAAGCCTCACCTCTGGGTAGAGCAGTTCAAGTGAAGGGACCGGCCTGATCTGGGCCTCGGGTATTTCTTTCTTGATGATGCCGAACATGGCCCCGGTCGTGCCGACGAGCCGGTTCATGTCGTCGCCGATCACATCGACCTCAACGGTCCTCCCCCTGCCCAGCCGTGTCTGGAATATGCCTGCCTGCATGCTGACCCCGAGCATTCCGGGGATGGAATAAATGTTTTTCATGAACAGGGGGACCAGTTCCCCCGCGCGCTGGATATGGGTGCTTGTTGCCCCCGTGATATTGAAGCGGTCATATCCCACATAAAACATGTTCTGGATCCCCGGGAGCCCGTTGTGGTCTTTCCTCAGGTGGTCCTTGACGCCGTTAAAGAGCTGCTCCCCAACCTCCTTTTTCTCTTCATAGGACAGGCCGGGTGGCGGGATCAGCAGACTGATCACGAGGTTCCTGTTTCCCTGAGGCAGGTATTCCATTTTGGGAAGCAGCGCCCAGGCGGACAGAAGGGAAAGTGAAGTGAGAATGACAATGGTGAGAATCCGCGATGCCGTGCTGCCGATGGCGAGCTGAACCAGGGACATGAACATATCGGTGAGACGCTGTCCGATGCGGGCAAGGCCGGCCCCTGCGGTGCTCTTCTTTTTTCTGCCCAGCAGACTGAACAGTTTCTGGGACAGCATGGGAATGACCGACACGGACACGAAAAGACTCAGTATGACCGAGCAGCTGACGGCAATGGCAATGTCCCGGAAAAGCTGGCCTGCCTCTTCCTGGACAAAGACCACGGGAAGAAAAACCGCAACAGTGGTGAGCGTCGAGGCCAGCACTGCCCCCCAGACCTCATGTGCACCGTCATAGGCGGCCTGAAAGGGCGATTTCCCCATGCCCCGGTGGCGGTCGATGTTTTCAAGGACGACAATGGCGTTGTCCACGAGCATCCCCACGGCAAAGGCAATGCCCGCGAGGCTGACCACATTAAGATTCCTCCCGAGCATATCCATGATGATAAAGGTGCCGATGATGCTGATGGGGATCGCCGTGGCCACGACAATGGTGGAAGATATGCTCCTGAGAAACACCAGCAGGACAATAATGGCAAAGATACCGCCAATGAGAATGTTGTTCTTGACGAGATCGATGGCACCCTGGATATAGGGCCGCTGGTCATATACCCAGTCAAAGTAAATCTTCTGGGGCTTCATTTTCTCTTCGTTGAGCCAGTTGATCACTTTTTCAACACGGGCGGTCATGTCCAGAATATTGGTGCCGGGCTCCGGCTTCACGCCTATTGCCACTCCTTCCTGGCCGTTGTGAAGCATGGCAACACTCTTTTTTTCAAACCCGAAGCTTACCTCGGCAACGTCGGACACCCTGACGCGGCGCTGGCCGTCGGACCATATGACCACGTTTTCAATTTCAGCCGGTGAATTGAACTGGGCAATGGTCCTGATCCTGAAATCCCGCCTCCCCACCCCCATGATGCCTGCTGACACATCCCTGTTTTCAGTCCGCAGGACTGAAATCATATCATCAACGGTGAAATTATAGGAAGCCAGCTTCACCGGGTCGACAATGACGTGCATCTGGCGCACCCGTCCGCCGCCGATGAAGAGGTCGGCCACACCTTCCACACGCTCGATATACTGGCGCACCTCATTCTCAAAAAAGGTCTTGTAGGTGCTCACGGGATTCGGATTGTCCTTGTCGGCCTTCATGATGATCCAGATAACAGGAGACGTGGCAGCCCCGGTGGCATTGATTAC
>CP070788.1:1132473-1139660 GCA_020346765.1 Nitrospiraceae bacterium | reverse complement strand
TGCCCCCGCTTCAGGCAAAGAGATGCGGGAGATGCCCTACGTACCGGGCGAAATTCTCATCAAGTACCGGTCCTCCTCTCCGAAGGCCCGGGCAGCCTTCCGCACTGCCCGTCATCTTTCTCCCGGAAACAGTGGACTGGAAAAGGTCCGCATCGCACGGATCAGGCTGCCTGAAACAATGGGGGTCGCAGAGGCACTGGAGCAGTACCGGCAGGACCCGGACGTGGAATACGCCGAACCCAATTATATCCTCCATGCCGCGGCAACGCCCAATGATGGCTCCTTCACCGAGCTGTGGGGGCTGAACAACACAGGCCAGACAGGAGGAAGACCTGATGCTGATATCGATGCCCCGGAGGCCTGGGAGAAGACGTCAGGCTCAGACAGCGTCATCATCGCGGTGGTGGATTCGGGAGTTGCCTTTGACCACCCGGACCTGGCAGACAACATGTGGGTAAATACGGGAGAGGTTCCCGGCAACGGCATGGACGATGATGGAAACGGCTATATTGATGATATCTACGGCTGGGACTTTATTGACAATGACGGCTTCCCCGAAGACCTCCATGGTCACGGCTCCCATGTGGCAGGCACGATCGCTGCACAGGGAAACAACGGAAGCGGTATCACCGGGGTGCTCTGGAACGCACAAATCATGGCCCTGCGCTTTCTCGGCATTACCGGGCTGGGCACAACAGCGGATGCAATCTCGGCAATCCTGTACGCCGTTGAAAACGGGGCACAGGCAATCAATTGCAGCTGGGGAGGGACCGCCTTCAGCAGGGCCCTCAGCGACGCAATCGACTCCGCTGCCGTACCTGTCGTCTGCGCTGCGGGCAACAGAGGCCGGGACAATGACGGAAGCGCGGTATTTTATCCTGCCAGCTACAAAAGCTCAAATATTATCGCCGTCGCAGCAACAGACCACAATGACAGCCTTGCCCCCTTTTCCAATTTCGGGGCAGAAAGTGTTGACCTTGCCGCGCCCGGTGTCAGCATATTCAGCACCATCCCCCTTTTCAGCTACGGAGTTCCTGTTACGGTCTACAGTGAGAACTTCAATAGTGCATCGGGCAGTCTGCCCCTTCTGGGCTGGAGCCGGGGCGGTATAAAGAGCAGCTGGGAAGTAACGGGAGGCACCGGAGTGGGCGGGACCAACAGCCTGGAGGACAGCCCCGCCGCTCAGTACCTCGACGGCACCCTGTCCTGGGCGGGTGCCATGACTCCGGTGAATTCCGTCAAGAACAACCGCTATCTCCTCAGATTCGACTGGAAAGGCGAACTGGAAGATGGGTTTGATTACCTTGATATAAACTTCTCCCTGGACGGGCTCTCCTGGGACTGGATTGACTTCAGGACAGGATCGACAGGCGGGAGCTTTAAGCAGTACACTGCCGACCTCACTCCGGTCAGCGACAGCTTTGACCAGTTTTATTTCGGTTTTGGCATCACCGCTGACAATACTGTTGCCATGGAAGGAGTGTTCATCGACAATGTGGTGCTCACCCGGGAACCCATATCAATATCAGCCTATGACTACGATCATGTCCAGGGCACGTCCATGGCAGCACCACACGTTGCGGGTGTCGCCGGGCTTATCATGGCCCTGAATCCCGCGCTATCAACCACTGACATTAAAGAGGCGATCATAAAAAGCACTGATGCGGCAGGAGCGCTCAAGGGAAAGGTCCTTTCCGGGGGGAGGTTAAACGCCTTCAAGGCACTGGAATATGCAGAAGGCCCCTACGCGCCGACACAGCTGCGATACACGGTGCGGTCATCGTCGCGGATAGACCTCGCGTGGAAGGACAATTCATCCCGGGAGGAGGGATTCACTGTGGAGCGGGCAAGGGACGGAAGCACGCAGTTCAGTGTAATCGCGAGCCTGAAGCCCGACGCCGCATCCTATTCCGACCGGGATCTTTCCCCGGCAACACGATATACCTACCGGGTCCGTGTGTACGGTGCGGCCCTGGGGGACTTTGCCTATTCCGATGAGGTCAGCGCTAAAACGCTGTCATCCTCGGGCGGGGGAGGAGGAGGCGGCGGCGGATGTTTCATCGCCACGGCAGCCTATGGGAGTGACATGCACCCTCACGTCATGGCGCTGAGGGAATTCAGGGACAGGCATCTTCTCCAGCACCGGGCCGGCAGGGCCTTCGTTCATTTCTATTACCGGTACTCGCCCCGTGCAGCAGAGATCATCAGGGACAGCGAGGTCCTGAGGTCAATGACGCGGACCGCGCTTTATCCCCTCGTCATGGCAGCGGTCTTCCCTTTTGAGACTGTCTGTCTCGTACTGGCTGCTCTTTCTGCGACAGTGATTGCCGTAAGGAGACGGCATGCGCGGTGTGACTGAGGGGACATTCTTCAGACCTTTCTGACACCGGCCCGGAATAATACCCCCGCAGTTACAAGAACGAGCGCTGCACCGGTGAATGCCCTTCCGAGCCCGAAGAACGTTGCAGCAATTCCCGAAACCAGTGGTCCGGCTGTGTGCCCGACGTCCATCACAGAACCGAGAATCCCCATGGCAGACCCGTGCGACCCCGCCCTGCTCAGGTCAGCAATGAATGCTGATGTGGCCGATGTGACAATGGAAATGCTCAGGCCGAAGGTGGCGCTCAGGATGAGCAGGGGGATAAAGGACTGGAAGTACGAAAAGCCTGCAATCGCCGCCGCTCCGATAAACGCACCGGCACAAATCTGCCCCTGTCTGCCATGAAGGTCTGAAAACCTCCCCATGACCGGTTTCGTGAGCGCCAGGGTGATCACCTGAATGGACAGAAACAGGCCGACCTCATAGGTGCTGCGCCCGGCCTGCACAGCATACAGAGGAAGAAATGTTTCAAATGCTCCGTAGGCAAAGAGCACAGCGGCCTCCACCCCGCTCGTGATGACGATCCTCCTGTCTGCAATCACCGCCCTGAATGCAGACCATGCCCCTGCCCACGTGTCCCCCACCTGCCGGCCCTCGGGAGTTCCGGGAATTTTCGCTGCAAGGGCCAGGGCCATGACCCCCGCAACTCCGCAGAGCAGGTACACGGTCGTGAAACTCATCCCGGGATGCATCGTCAGGGCACCGATAATGGCCCCCCCGGCAAGAGGGGCAAGAAACCTCCCCGCGAGCGTTGCCGTGGAAAACCAGCCCAGCTTTTCCCCTCGCTCCTTCTGAAAGAGGTCGGATACCATGGCCATGGCAACAGGGATGAATATGGCCGTGGCAAAGCCATGATAAAACCTGATGGCCGCAAGTGCCCGGATGCTTGATGCCAGAGGATACAGAAAGGGAGCTGTTGAAAATATGACAGCGGAAAACATGAGCATTCTCTTCCTGCCCAGTTTATCCGAAAGCATCCCTGCGGGCATGCTTGCGATAATTCCGGTGAATGCCGACACTGAGGCGACTGCACCAACTCCCGCAGGGTCCGCCCCAAGGTGCGCGGCATAGAGCGGAAGCACCGGGCTCTTTGAGATGGTCGAGCTGAATATGGCGAAGAGCCCCGTGGTGCACAGCAACCTGAATGGAGTAATTCGCATAGCCTTTGATGTATACGTCTGTATTTACATTTCCATGACGTGTAAAGTGCTTATGGAAACGCCAATCTCCACTTATACATTTTGGTTCCTGGATTTTCTCATCAACCCCTGGATCTCCCGGTGATAGCCGAGATAGCGGTAAAGCGTCTTTTCGTTCTTCCCGTACTTCGGATATTCCCGAAGTATTTCCTCAAATCTCCTTTCTGCCTCTGATTCATCGCCTTGGATATCAACAATCCCGTCGGTGATGATGTCAACGAGCCGGTCGGCATAAATGATGATCCTCTCCTCAAGGGAGCAAAGGGTATAGTCCTTCACAGGCAGGCCGAGTTCTTCGGCCTCTTCCTTTGTCAGCCCTCCACGTATGTGCTTTTCCATTATGGCCGTAACTGGCTCCGGCAGCCCCAGTTTTTTCCCTGTCTCCGCCCCGATCTTTCCGTGTTCAATCTCATGGGTCCTTGCCTTGCCCAGATCGTGGAAAAGCGCCCCCCGCGCCACAAGTTCCATGTCCAGGTCAGCGCCGGTCCTGTGCGCTATCTCCAGCGACTTTTCAGCAACCCTTACACAGTGCTTTATATCATCTTCAGATACTCCTTCGCTGCGTAGAATGCCGGTGTCAGATTCCTGAATTGCATAGCTCATGATTTCCTCCCTGCGCCATATCATCCTGTTACTTCACCCCGAAGTAGGCCAGCGTATCGCCAAGTGCCTTTTCCAGGTCATGCTGCAGGTGTTCAAATTTTGCCTTTACGTCATCATGGATGTGACGTATATACTCCTGCAGTCCTTCCTTCCCGTATTGTTCCTCGATCATCCTTCCGTATTCGTATATTCGTGTGATGTCATGCCGTTCAGCCTTTTTCGCAGGGTCTCCGTCAATCCACTCATGGATCTCTTTGAATTCCCTCCCCGTTGCGTCCATACTCTTTTTCAGATGTTTCTCGATGGGCGGCATTCCTTCCCTCCTTTCAAGATCAGGGGCAGGTGCCCTCACCTGACCCCGGATGTATAAAGCATTTCGAATATGTCCATTCCTTTTCTCAGGGCCTCCATATCCGTTTTTGAACTCTTGCGTATTCCTGTGAGGACATCCTCTATCCCTCGTGCCGCAGGGGGACTGTACTTATTATCCTTCACATCCAGTTCATGGACAATTTCAGCCATTTTTCTTACTGCTCTGTCCTTTATGCCGAATGATCTCACCAATACCTCAAAGGTGCACAGATCTCCTGCATGAGTAAAGTCACCGCCCTTGGTGTCGAAGAGGACAGCGTCCCCGGGAGCAGTTTCTTCCATCCTCTCATCAATAAAGTGAAATGCAGCAGTCCTGTCAAGGAACTTCCTGATAAGCCATGCCGATGCCATCCTGTCTATAAAGGGGTTCTTTCGCGTGATCCACGTCCTTCCCTGGAAGTTTTTCCTGTCCATCCTGGGAATGGAGATCTTTGAGGGAACCGCCACTTCCCGCTTCCCATGCACGGTTATTTTTTTGAGTTCTTCGGAAATCAAGGTTAATTTACTCTCCACATCCCTGCGTGCATGAGAAGGGAAGTAATCAATCTTCCCTATATCCTCCAGCTCGTTTACATATCCGGCCAGTTCTTCTCGAAGACCGTCCACGCTGTTTATCCTGCCACCCTTTTTGACGCTGTTGATCCTGACCTCCATCTCGTGAAGGCCTTTTTCAATCCTGCGGTAGTCTGCCTCTCTCTGCTGGGCAAAAAGCCCGGCGATTTCACTGTTGCCAAGCATTTCAAGGCGGTCAGTTGCTACGAAGTCCCCTTCCCCGCCCATGGCAGACACCTCCGCCATAAGCCACTGGCAGAATTCATAGTGCTCCTCGCCGTAGGGAAGGATGTACACCGCGCCTTTGAGCTGCAGCGCCCCCACCTTGTTCAGCTTTCGCCATATCTTCATCCTCGTGCTGACGGGCTTTGCCGGAACACGGTAAAAAACAAGCAACCATGCAGGGCTTTTTTTCCGCCGCTTTGATTCATGTCCTTTCATGTTCCTACTGGTATTCCCCTCCTTCAGCCATAGCAATGTCTGAAAAGATATCCTCAAGCCTGTGCATCCGCTTTTTTGGCCTTTTTTCTGAAGCCCTGAAAGACCTCTCTTCAGCAAAGGCTATGTCAGCGAATATTTCCTCAAGCCTCTTTCCTGTTCCTTTCATGGCGTCCTCCTTTTATTATGTTACTTATGCTAAGAATGTATCATATGTTACATATTCTGTCAAGATGTATATGCCGATATGGCGTTTGAATAACAGGGACTCTTTTCCTTATAGTAAGTGACATGAGCCGGAACAAAGAGTACGATATCATTGTGATCGGCGCGGGTCACGCAGGATGTGAGGCCTCCCTGGCAGCGGCGCGGATGGGGCTCAGCACTGCCATGGTTACCATGAGCCTAGACACCGTCGGCCAGATGTCCTGCAATCCTGCCGTGGGCGGCCTTGCCAAGAGCCACCTCGTGAAGGAGATCGACGCCCTGGGAGGTGAAATGGCAAAGATCACCGACCGGGCGGGGATCCAGTTCAAGACCCTCAACAAGAGCAAAGGGCCGGCAGTATGGGCAACGCGGGTGCAGGCTGACCGGGTGCTATACCGGAAATACATGAGAGAGGCCCTTGAGGCGCAGGACGGCCTCAAGCTGAAAGAGGAAATGGTCGAGCAGATCCTGGTCAATGATAATCGTGTTCAGGGGATCAGGACGGAAGAACGCACCTATGCATCACGTGCCGTGATTATCGCCACCGGCACGTTTCTGAACGGCCTGATTCATATCGGACTGGAACAGGAGCCATCCGGGCGGGCCGGCGAGCCTCCCGCCCTGCACCTGTCAGAGAGCCTTCAGAAAATGGGATTCATCCTAGGCCGGCTCAAGACAGGAACGCCGCCTCGGCTGGAACGGACAAGCATCGACTTTTCCCTCATGGACATCCAGGAAGGGGATAACCCTCCTCAGCCCATGTCCCTCTTTACGGATAAAATCACAAACCCCCAGCTCCCCTGCTACATGACCTATACCAACGACCGCACCCACCAGATCATACGAAACAACCTTCGTTACTCCCCCCTGTACAGCGGAGTGATCAGGGGGATCGGGCCGCGGTACTGCCCGTCCGTTGAGGACAAGGTGGTCAAGTTCGGTGACAAATCCCGGCACCAGGTATTCCTCGAGCCCGAGGGCCTTGACACTGACGAATACTACACAAACGGCATTTCCACAAGCCTCCCCCGGGAGGTACAGCTCAATGTTGTCAGGAGCATCAGGGGCCTGGAACGTGCGGAAATACGGAAATTCGGCTACGCCATTGAGTATGACTTTGTCTACCCCACGCAGCTCTTGCCCACACTGGAGACAAAACCGGTTGAAGGGCTCTATCTCGCCGGCCAGATCAATGGTACGTCGGGGTACGAAGAGGCCGCTGCACAGGGGCTCGTTGCCGGGATAAACGCAGCGCTGAAATTGTCCGGGGAGCCCCCCTTTATCCTCGGCAGGGACGAGGCGTACATCGGCGTCCTCATCGATGACCTCGTGACCAAAGGCACCCGTGAACCCTACCGCATGTTCACGTCCCGGGCCGAATACAGGCTCCTGCTGCGGCAGGACAACGCTGACCTCAGGCTCATGGAAAAGGGACA
>CP070788.1:1120478-1132373 GCA_020346765.1 Nitrospiraceae bacterium | reverse complement strand
TCAGGTCATTTCTGAGGCAGGACCCGGACATCGTCATGGTCGGTGAAATCAGGGACTTTGAAACAGCAGAAATCGCGGTCAAGGCCGCCCTCACGGGACACCTCGTGCTGAGCACGCTCCATACAAACGACGCCCCGAGTACCGTATCACGGCTGCTGAACATGGGTGTTGAACCATTCCTTGTGTCCGCCTCCGTTGTGATGATCCTGGCCCAAAGGCTGTGCAGAAAGGTCTGCGAGCAGTGCAAGGAAGAAATAAAAATCCCCGATTCCACCCTCCTGAACATCGGATTGTCGCAGAATGACTTGAACACCTTTGCCTGCTACAAAGGCAAGGGCTGCCCCACCTGCGGCGGCACGGGATACAAGGGGCGGATAGCACTCTACGAGGTCATGCCGGTGAAGGAGGAGCTGAAGGAAATGATTGTCAGGGGCGCCACGTCCTCGGACCTGAAGAAGGCAGCCATCAGGCTGGGTATGAAAACCCTGCGCATGAGCGGCCTGACGAAACTAAAGGATGGGGTCACGACTGTCGAAGAAGTACTTCGGGTGACCTTCGGCGACTGAGTGATGACGGGCATTGTGTCGTATTAAAGGTATGGGAAATAAATGTCGTTGAAGAACCTAGCACAATTATTTCTGATCGCATAGAGGAGTCGGTAATGGCAACATTATATGAACTGCTGAAAGTCATGATTGAGCGGAACGCATCGGATCTTCATATCAGCACCGGCACTCCTCCGAGGGTCAGAGTCGACGGGAAGCTCGTTCTGCTGACCAACGAGAACCTTACCCCGGCGGAGACCAAGTCCCTGTGCTACAGCATCCTTACGGATACGCAGAAGCACAAGTTCGAGGAAAACAATGAACTTGACCTTTCCTTCGGCGTCAAGGGGCTCAGCCGGTTCAGGGCCAACATATTCATGCAGCGCGGAGCCGTTGCCGGGGCATTCCGGATGATACCCTTTACCATCAAGACATTCCGTGAGTTGGGCCTCCCGCCCATCATCAACGAAATTGCGAAAAAACCCCGGGGGCTTGTCCTGGTAACAGGACCCACAGGGTGCGGGAAGTCATCAACCCTGGCTGCCATTATCGACAAGATCAACTCCGAACGTCAGGAACACATTATAACCGTGGAGGACCCCATCGAGTTTCTCCACCCACACAAGAACTGCCTGGTGAACCAGCGGGAAGTCAATGCCGACACCACGTCGTTCAAGGACGCCCTGAAATATGTCCTGCGGCAGGACCCGGATATCGTGCTCATCGGAGAAATGAGGGACCTGGAAACGATTGAGGCAGCCCTGACCGTATCAGAGACAGGACATCTGACATTCGCCACACTCCACACGAACACGTCCGTGCAGACCATCAACAGGATCATCGACGTATTTCCGGCCCATCAGCAGGAGCAGATCCGGGTGCAGCTTTCCTTTGTTCTGGAGGGCATCATCTCCCAGCAGCTCATTCCGAGGCGTTCGGGGAAAGGGCGGATCCTGGCAGTTGAAATCTTTATCCCCACTCCTGCTATCAGGAACCTCATCAGGGAGGACAAGACTCACCAGATTTACGCCATGATGCAGGCGGGCCAGGCAAAGTACGGCATGCAAACCATGAATCAGTCGCTTTTCGACTTATACAAAAAAGGTGAATTATCCTATGAGGACGCCCTATCCAAGTCCCCCGTTCCGGATGAACTGCTTACGATAATGCAGAAGGCCTCTTCATTGGTAGGAAAAGGGAGATAGCCATGGCAACAACAGTATTCAAATATTCGGGCAAATCCGCAAAGGGGGTTGTGGTCAAAGGCGAGCTGACCGCCTCCTCCAGGGAAGAGGTCCAGTCATACCTGAGAAAACAGCGCATCGTACCCACAAGCATATCCCAGAAGGCAAAGCCGCTCTTCAATTTTGGCACCAGGGTCAACGACAAGGACATGGTGGTCTTCACGCGTCAGTTCGCCACCATGATCGGCGCCGGGCTGCCCCTTGTCCAGGCACTGGAAATTCTGTCGAAGCAGACAGAAAACAAGGGCTTTGCCTCCATCATCGGCGACGTAAAACTTGACGTGGAAGGGGGCTCCACCTTCGCCGACGCCCTGAAAAAATATCCCCGGATCTTCTCCGAACTGTACACGAACATGGTGGCAGCCGGAGAGGCAGGCGGTATCCTTGACACCATCCTTGTCAGGCTTGCCACGTATATTGAAAAGGCCCAGAGCCTCAAGCGAAAGGTCAAGGGCGCCATGGTCTACCCCTCCGTGGTCATCACCGTAGCCGTGCTGTGTATTGTTATTATCATGGTCTTCGTTGTTCCCACATTCAGCAAGATGTTCGCCCAGCTCGGCGGAGAGCTGCCAGCGCCGACACAGCTCGTGATCACCATGAGCAAGTTTCTCGGCGGGACCGGAGGGGTGGTGGTTCTGGCGTCAATCATTTCTCTCATCGTATTCGTCGTTCAGTTCAGACGGGTAGAGACCGGGAAAAAAGTAACCGACAGCATTCTCCTTCGGCTCCCCATTGTGGGAATTCTCCTGCGCAAGGTCGCCGTGGCAAAATTCACGAGGACGCTGGGCACCCTGATCAGCAGCGGCGTTCCCATCCTTGACGGCCTCACGATAACGGCAAAGACCGCGGGGAACAAAGTGATAGAAAAGGCCGTTCTGGAGGTCAAACAGGGTGTCTCCGAGGGGCAGACCATTGCTGAACCGCTGTCCATGTCGAAGGTTTTTCCGCCGATGGTGACCCAGATGATCTCCGTCGGTGAATCCACGGGTGCTTTGGACAGCATGCTCGACAAGATCGCCGATTTTTATGATGATGAAGTAGACATCGCCGTTGCAAACCTGACGTCCATGATCGAGCCTGTGCTCATGGTCTTTCTGGGAGGCAGCGTCGGATTCATCGTCGTCGCCATGTATCTGCCCATATTCAAACTTATTACACTGATCAATTAGCAGCCGGTTTCCGGGGTCCTGGAGATGAACAGCATTTCCCTCCCCGGGCCCCGGGGACTGCCAGGAGGACGCTCCGCCCGCACTCTGGAGGAAGGGCCCGCTTCCTCCCCGGCAACCGGACGGCGGCATATTCTGTAAGGGAGAGGGCGATTCTCACTCAATAGAATGCAGAGCGAACTGGGGAAAAGAGTGAATGCCCTGATCGTTATCAGGGTCGTTGTCGTTACCATCCTGCTCGATTCTTTCTACATTTTCCGCATCGGGTATGACCGCATCTCCCGAACCGGCGAACTGCCCTATTTTATCGCCGCGCTATATTTCCTTACAGTGATTTATGCCCTCGCCCTCCGCCGGATAAAGACAGACCATCAGTTCGCACTGTTTGCATATGTGCAGATCGTCGGCGATACCGTTGCCGAGGCCGTGCTCATCTACCTGACCGGCGGAATAGAAAGCATGTTCTCCCTGATGTTCCCCCTGAGCATCCTTTCTGCGGGCATCATCCTCAACAGGCGCGCCTGCTACATCGTCGCCACAGTGAGCAGCGCCCTTTATGGCCTGCTTATCAATTTCCAGTATCATGGTATCGTCGATATCAAAACAGCCCTCTCCCACACGGACAGGGACTTCCTCTACACTATTTTCGCCCACATCACCGCCTTTTACCTGGTGGCATTTCTCAGCGGATACCTCTCGGAAAAGCTCCACAGGGCCACCCAGAGCCTTGAGGAGCGGGACACGGTACTGAGCGACCTCAAGGCTTTCAGCAGGTACATCATCGAAAGCATGCCGAGCGGTATCTTCACCACGGACCTGAACAAGAGGATCATCTCCTTTAATACCGCTGCCCGGGACATTACACAGCTCAGCCATGCCGACGTTGCCGGGAAAACTCCGGAGGAGATATTCCCCTTCCTGGGCACTGCCCGGGGAACTGCAGAGCGCGTAGAGGGGGAATTCCTCCAAGGCGGAAAAATCTGCACCATCGGAATGCGGCTCTCAAAGCTTAAGGACAGCTCAGGCAAGCCCATTGGCATGATCGGGGTCTTCCAGGATCTGACAGAGCTGAAGGCCATGGAGGCCGAGGTAAAGAGGAAGGAAAAGTGGGCCTTTATCGGCGAACTTTCCGCTTCCATCGCCCACGAACTGAGAAATCCCCTGGCCTCCCTCAAGGGCTCCGTTGAGATGCTCCGGGAGAGACGGGTATCGGAAGAACATGCCGAACAGCTCATGTCAATAGCACTGTCCGAGATGGACCGGCTCAATGGGATTATCACGGACTTCCTCCTCTATGCAAAACCCCAGGAGCTGAGCCGTGAGCCCTTCGACCTGAACCAGTCCCTGAAGGATGTAATCATGCTCCTGGAGCGTTCAGAATCAAAAGGGGAACATGTTAGAATAGCGACTCACCTTGAGGGCAGCTTCATGATGACCGGAGATTCCCGCAAGATCCAGCAGGTCTTCTGGAATCTGGGCGTCAATGCCCTTGATGCAGTTTCTGCTGGAGGCGTAATCGACGTCGTCACCAGAAAGGGCGGCGGTACAGCAGAGGTCATCTTCAGGGACAACGGCAGAGGTATCGATCCCGCGGATATTGACAAGGTCTTTTATCCCTTTTTCACGACCAGGGAGAGGGGGACTGGACTGGGACTCTCCATCGCCCAGAAAATCATAGAGGACCACGGGGGCAAGATCGTCGTCGAATCAGGAGGCCCCGGGACCGGCGCTGCCTTCAGGGTGTTCCTTCCGGCCCGGGGCGGACAGGACGGCATGTTAGGGGAAAAACAGGAGTGAACACCATGAAGGGAAGAATACTCGTCGTCGATGATGAAAAGAGCATGCGGGAGATCCTCCAGATCTTTTTGAAAAGTGAAGGCTATGACGTCTTTATCGCTGAAAACGGGGAACGGGCCGTGGAGGCTGTGAAGAAGGACATCTTTGACCTCATCATCACAGACATGAAGATGCCGAAAGTGGGGGGGCTGGAACTCCTGCGGGAGGTCAAGCAGATCTCGCCAGAAACAGTCGTGGTCATCGTTACTGCCTTCGGAACCACGGAGTCGGCAGTGGCAGCTATGAAGCTGGGCGCCTATGATTACATCCAGAAGCCCTTTCACATGGACGATATCAGGCTCGTGGTAAAGAACGCCCTGGAAAAGCAGAAACTGCAGAAGGACGTTTCCCTCCTGAAGCAGCAGCTGCAGCCGCCTTCGCTGGAAAACATTATCGGCAATAGCCAGCCCATGCAGGCCCTGTTCTCCGTCATCTCCAAGACCGCTGAAAGCAGTGCCTCCGTCCTCATATCCGGAGAAAGCGGCACGGGAAAGGAGCTCGTTGCAAAGGCAATACACGCGCTCAGCCCTCGCAGGGACAATCACTTTGTTGCCCTCAACTGTGCCGCCATCCCTGAAGGGCTCCTTGAAAGCGAACTCTTCGGCCACATGAAAGGAGCCTTCACTGGCGCTGCAGCGAACAAGCAGGGTCTGTTTGAGCTTGCCAACGGGGGGACCCTGTTTCTCGATGAGATCGGAGAAATGCCCCTGAGTCTTCAGGCAAAACTCCTTCGGGTAATCGAGGGAGGGGCCTTCCGGCGTCTTGGGGGCCTGTCGGACATCAAAGTCGACGTGAGGATCATATCTGCCACAAACCGCAACCTGCAGGACCTCATCGAGGAGCGTCTCTTCCGGGAGGACCTGTACTTCAGGCTTAACGTGCTGTCTGTCAAAATCCCTCCCCTGAGGGAACGCCGCGATGATATCCCGCTGCTCCTTGAGCATTTTCTGATGAAGTTCGGCGGCCCGAAAAAGCACTTCTCACGGGAAGCCCTGGAGCGCCTCTGCTGCTGCAAGTGGAAGGGAAATGTCCGGGAGCTGGAAAATATCATCGAACGCGTGGTCCTGCTCAGCGACAGTGATGAGATCACTGTTAACCACCTGCCCGATGAACTACGCTCCAGGCCGAAGGACGAGAAGGTCGTTCTGCCGCCGGGGGGCATGGACATCGAGAAACTGATGGAGAGTACGGAGAAGGCCTACCTGCTGAAGGCCCTCGAAAAGACGAACGGCGTCAAGACAGAGGCCGCGAAGCTCCTGAACCTCACCTTTCGCTCATTCCGGCACAAGCTGAAAAAATACGGCATCGACAAAAAGATAATCACCGACTGACCTCAGTGAATCGGGCCTTCTGCACGACGGCCCTTTTGTGCTGCCCTGGCACAGAATGGGGCCTCCCTCGTTCTCTTACGTCTTCATGGAAGTGCTCATGACCATCAGCGCTACCCCGTCAGCAAGAAGCAGCAGGTTGAGCATTGCGCTCAGGGCATGCAGTTTCCTGAAGGCCTTCCTGGCCGGCGCGTCCCCGGGGAGGGCTTCAAAGGAGTGGATCTCCTGTTTGACCCTTTTGATCTCAGGGTGAAGCCTGAAGGTCGTGAAGAGGCTTATGGCAAGGGCGATCAAAACAAGGGCAAGGGACCACTTGAATGCGCTGTGGGTCATTGAAGAGCGAAGGGAGACAATAAGCACCAGGGCGGCAGCTGCCAGGCCAAGGCAGGAGAAAAAATACCCCGGGAAGAGCCTTCCCACGATCTGTCCTGCCATGTCCCTGCCAAAGGACCTGAAGATCACGGGCGTGATAAAAAAGGTAAAGGCCGCGATGCCGCCGACCCACAGGGACAGGATAAGATTGTAGAGCACGTGCAGCAGACCGGTCATAGCTGACTCCCTTCTCCTGTACAGATCCCTCCGTGCCAAATACCCGGAACGAGACCTGTGCAATCACTCCACCCAGGTTACTGCCTCGTCGAGACCTGCCCTCCCGGTCCTGAAGGCATTTGCCGGTGAATCCGGATCAGGATAGCCGATTGATATCCCAAGGACAAGGCGTTTGGTCAGGGGGATATTCAAAAACTCCTTGGTAATGCGCGCGTAGTCTGTGGCAAATGCCTGGGGCACCGTTCCAAGCCCCTTCGCATGGGCAGCAAGCATGAGGCTTTGGGCAAAGAGCCCGAGGTCAAACAGCGACCATGGTGTCAGAGAGGCCTCCTGGTAGAGATAGACGGCGTGGGGCGCACGGTAGAAATTGAAATTGGCGATCTTTGCCTTTCTCAGGATTGCGGGGTCTTCAAAATTGATTCCCGTGGCGTCGCTTCGCATCTTGTAGAGAGCTGCAATGCGGCCGGCCTCATCAGCGGGCCAGGACAGCGGCTCCGGGATATCCGGGCACGGGGCCGTGCCGTTCTCGTATTCCCGGACGAGCAGTTCCGAAAGCTGCTCCTTCTTCTTCCCGGAAAGGACCATGACCTTCCAGGGCTGACTGTTCTTGTAGGAAGGGCTCCACTGGGCTGTACTGATAACGTCCTCCAGCACCGCCCGGGGCACCGGGTCCGGCCTGAACCCCCTGATGCTCCTCCTGGTTTTGATACACTCACAGGCTTCCATGGCATGCCTCCTTGTTTGTAGGTAATGGTGTCATCGTCCGATGGACGCCGGTGTTCTTCCATGGACTGTGAAAAAACTGGGACCCGGAACAACAGAGAGGATGCTGACCAGTTTTGGGGACATGGCTGAAATAAAGGTTGGGCTCTCAGGTAGGATGAACCTTTAAAATCAGTGGTCAGCATCCTCATTACTGTTTACCGTACGATGCTTCAATAAGCTCATGATCAGGATAAACCAAGTTTTCCGAAAAAGCAAGGGGGATGCACCCAAAAGACTGGTTCCCTGTCCTCAGATAACGAGCATGTCCATAAAGGCATGGACCGGGGTTGACTCCAGCCTGTCCCGGTCCTGGCACAGGTCGTACACTGCCTGCGCCTGTCCCGCAGAAAAGCGCGTTGCCAGGTTGTTCCGGAACTTTGCCTCAAGGACAGGGATACCCTCGGACCGCCGCCTCCGGTGCCCGATGGGGTACTTGACCTCCACCTCTTCCGTGGACGACCCGTCTTTGAAAAATACCTGTATGGCATTGGGGATGGCCCGCTTTTCCGGATCATAGTAGTCTTTGGAGTACTGCTCATCCTCGCGGACCTTCATCCGTGCACGCAGGGCGTCAATCCGGGGGTCCCGGGCAACATCATCCTTGTAGTGATCAGCCGTCAACTGCCCAAACAGCAGCGGTACGGCAATCATGTACTGCAGGCAGTGATCGCGGTCGGCATAATTGTGGAGTGGGCCGTCCTTGCTGATAATCCGGACTGCCGGCTCCTGGGTCCTGATCTCGATCCTGTCAATATGGTCGATGCGCCCCTTTATCTGTTCGTGGAGTTTCAGGCTGCACTCGACCGCTGTCTGTGCGTGGAATTCAGCGGGGAATGATATCTTGAAGAGGATGTGCTCCATCACGTAGGACCCGTAGGGAAGGGGGAAGGTGAACTTCTTCCCCCTGAATGTAGCGTCGTAGAAGCCCCACGTCTTTGCGCTCAGGACACCGGGCATTCCCATTTCCCCTTTCATTACCATCAGTGCCAGGCGCACGGCACGGCTCGTGGCATCGCCCGCTGCCCATGATTTCCGTGAACCCGTGTTGGGGGCGTGGCGGTATGTCCGCAGGCTCTGGCCGTCCGCCCAGGCGTGAGACAGGGCGCTAATAATCTGCTCCGTGGACCCGCCAATCATATGGGTGACAACGGCTGTGCTGGCAACCTTGACCAGCACAACATGGTCAATGCCTATTCTATTGAAACTGTTCTCCAGCGCCATGATGCCCTGGATCTCATGGGCCTTGATCATGGCCGTAAGGACATCGCGCATGACCAGCGGCGGCCTGCCTGCTGCTTTATTTCTGAGACTCAGGTAGTCCGCCACAGCGAGAATCGCGCCGAGGTTGTCCGAGGGGTGGCCCCATTCAGCGGCAAGCCAGGTGTCATTGAAATCAAGCCAGCGCACCAGGGTGCCGATGTCAAAGGCGGCCTTGACCGGATCCAGGACAAACTGCGTCCCGGGCACACGGGCGCCGTTCGGAACAACCGTGCCGTGAACAAGGGGGCCGAGATGCCTCAGGCAGTCAGGGTAGCGTAATGCGAGCAGTCCGCATCCCAGGGTATCCATCAGGCAGTAGCGCGCCGTATCGTAGGCCTCCCTGCTGGTTATGGTATAGTCAGTGACATAGCGGGCCACATCAACAAGTTCCTTGTCCGGTTCAGGACGCACGTTGGCGTCTGCGCTGTGCATGCTCATGTATCTCCTCCATGGATAATTTCAAACCCGGGCAGCTCTCCCTGACCTGCGGGACCGGCTGTTACGATTGGCTGTCCCCTTTTCGGAACAGCTCATCCAGTTTTTTCTCAAAGTCGTGGTATCCCAGGTATTCATACAGGTCGGCTCTCGTCTGCATCAGATCGACCACACTTCTCTGGGAGCCATCCTTCCGAAGGGACTGGTAGACCTTTAGGGCAGCCGCGCTCATGGCGCGGAAGGCTGAAAGGGGATAGAGGGCCAGCCTGACGCCTGCGCTGCGGAGCTCTTCTGTCGTAAACAGGGGTGTTTTTCCGAACTCCGTTATGTTGGCGAGAACAGGGACATTTACGGCATCAACAAATCGCCGGTACTGGTCAAGCTCATGAATCGCCTCGGGGAATATCATGTCAGCACCCGCCTCAACACAGATACAAGCGCGCTCTATGGCAGCCTCCATACCCTCCACGGCAACGGCATCGGTCCTGGCCATGATGACAAAATCGCGGTCGGTCCTGGCATCGACGGCAGCCTTGACCCGGTCAGCCATCTCCTCCTTGCTCACGATAGCCTTTCCCGGGCGGTGGCCACACCGCTTCTGCTGGATCTGGTCCTCCATATGCACTGCCGCTGCCCCGGCCCTGATCATGGAACGGATGGTGCGGGCAATATTGAATGCCCCGCCCCAGCCCGTATCAATGTCCACCAGCATCGGGAGGTCCGTGATGTCAGCAACGCGCCGCACATCAGTGAGTACATCCTCCATGGTGGTAATGCCCAGGTCCGGAATGCCGCAGGACGCTGCCGCCACGCCGCCTCCCGATATATACAGGGCCCTGAAGCCTGCTGCCCCGGCAAGGCGCGCGGCATAGGCATTTATGGCACCCACGACCTGAAGGGGCCTCTCGATCTCAACGGCATGGCGAAATTTTAATCCTGGAGACTGTTGTTTACTCATGGTGTTTTCTGTTGCATGCAAGGGGTACGGGCTCCCTGAATTATACATCATCATCCCTTCCCTGTCATGTTTTTTTTGATGCTCCTCTCCCCTGGGGCAGCATTGTTTACACGTCATTGCATCATCGCGCTGAATCTCCTGCCGAAGGGAGACCTGTGCCCGAGCTGAATCACGAATATGACCTGCAGTTAAAACTGCATACCATTATTAATCAGCAGGTTAGGGTATGACTATTGTCATAGCTTCAATAGAGCATTTGTTTTAAAGTTGATTTATAGAGTTCATCAGGATGTCACAGCATGTACTGATGAGAGAGGAGGAAGGAACAATGGCAGCCAGAAAACTTGACATAAAAAATTATTGTGACACACTCTACGGCGAATTATTCGGCATAAAGACCAAGCTGAATGAATTTGTCACCATGATTGAATACACAGAAGGGAAGGAACGGCAAACGCTCGGTTCCTACAGCAGGCATCTCCAGGAGCTGATCAGCTTTATCGACTGGAAGCTGGAGATCTTTAATAAGGTATGCCCTGTTGACTGGAACAGGTTTACCCACGACGTGGAAAGTACCGTGTCCGTGCCGCCCATGGAAGGCCGCGAAGAAAGCGATCTTCCTGCAGGCGGTTACGTCGGCGGGTAACAAACGGTCGATCGGAGATTCACTGCCCCCTGCCGTGAGTATCCGGCAGGGGGTTTTTATTGACGGATTCTTGAGATGATGGCCCGGTGCCCTCGCCACATAATAAGTTATTCATCATTCTGAATTCAGTTGACATATTTTCAGGAGAACTGAGCTCGTCATGAATTATCAAGGTTAAAAAAACGTGGTCATCCTTTCATAGGCCTTTCTCAGCCTCACCGACACGGACAGCAGCATCCCCTTCAGGAGCTTACATCCCAGTACGGGATTATCGGCAATAAGTCTTTCAAAGTTTTCCCGGCTGATGACCACAAGAGTGGAATCCTCGCGGGCAACGGCCGTGACAACCCGCATGCTGTTATCCAGTATGCAGAGGGAGCCGATGACAGCCCCCTTTTTGTAGATGCCCACGACCACGTGCTTCCCTTCAAACTCCGTCTCCTTCTTCACATCGATCTGCCCGGAGCTGATAATCCCCACGTAATCGCAGGGGTCCCCCTCCTTCCACAGGGTTTCTCCTGCCCTGATCGTCCTGGAGCTGAAATATGCCGACAGCTCGCTCATATTTTCATCGCACAGAAAACTGAATACACTGTGGCCCCCGATTTTGCATGTTCCCAGATCGTCAAAGAGCTCTTTCATTAATCCCTTCCCTTCTGTTCATCCCCTTTAAAACAGGCCGTGGTCCCTCCTGCCACGACGACAGGCCCCGCAGGTCCTTTCATTGTAGGAGATCGTTGCCGAAACTGCAAGGCGGCATCCCCCTGCTGTTCTTGCAATACGTTGCAGACCTGTGCGACCATACAACGGTGATTGCCCTTTCGCTTCAGTCCGGCAGCAGCGGGAATTCCATCTACGTGGAGACTGACGATGCGCGGCTCCTCTTTGACGCGGGTATTTCCTGCTCAGGGGCGGCACACCGGCTGGCTGCCCGCGGCATCGACGCCCGCACTGTTGACGCCCTGATCATCTCCCATGACCACGGCGACCATGTGCGCCATGCCGGCGTATACCAGCGGCGCTTCGGCGTTCCACTCTTCATTAGCCCCCGGACCCTGGACAGGGCCCGTTCGCGCCACAGCCTGGGAACGCTCTCCCACATCCATTATTTTCTGCCCGGAGGCCTATTCAGGATCAACGACACGGTTGTTGAGACCCTTCCG
>CP070788.1:1118447-1120378 GCA_020346765.1 Nitrospiraceae bacterium | reverse complement strand
TCTCCATCCATCCCGCGGTGAAAAGGCATGCGGGGATCTTCGGACTGTTCATCTTTTTGCTCATTGCCCTTCATTTTTATATCGAGACGTACCGGCTCCAGTACACCTATCATGGCTTTATCTACGGGGCCGGGTACACGGACACAAAGGCCAGGCTCCTCACCCTGCAGGCGCTTACGGTTCTCTCCCTCATTTGCGCTGCCGCGTCTCTGTCCGTCCTTTCCCGGGGATCATTCAAATGGGTGCTGTTCCCTGCAGCGCTTGCCGCGCTTGTCTATGCCGGCGGCATGGTGGTCTATGCCCCCCTTCTTCAGAAATTCAAGGTAGCCCCCAACGAGCTCGAACTGGAAACGCCCTACATTGAACACAACATAAACTTCACCCGCTTCGGCTATGACCTCAACCGGATCGAGGAAACACCCTTTGATGCGACATATGAACTTGATGCCACTGACATTGCACAAAACAACGCGACGATCAGGAACATCAGGCTCTGGGACAACAACCCCCTTCTCAGGACCTACAGCCAGCTTCAGCAGATCAGGACCTATTACAAGTTCGTTGACGTTGACAATGACAGGTATACCATCGATAGCAAGTATCAGCAGGTCATGCTGTCGCCCCGGGAACTGTCCTACAATGACCTGCCGAGCAAATCATGGATCAATGAACGCCTCGTGTTTACACACGGAAACGGTCTTGCCATGGGGCCCGTGAGCAGCATCACCCGGGAAGGCCTGCCGGAATTTATCATCAAAGACATTCCTCCTGCCTCGTCCGCGGACATCAGGGTGACACGGCCGGAGATCTACTACGGTGAAATCGGCAATGACTACGTCATCGTGAACACAAAGGCGCAGGAGTTTGATTATCCAACCTCAACGGGGAATGTGTACAGCATCTATGAGGGCACGGGAGGGATCAACATCGGCTCACTCTTCAGGCGCACGGTCTTCGCCGCCAGGTTCAACACGGCAAAAATATTCCTCTCCTCTGATATCACGGAGGACAGCCGGATAATGATTTACCGGGACATTACGTCGCGGATATCCAGGATTGCTCCCTTTATCCTCATTGATTCCGACCCCTACATGGTCGTGTCCCAGGATGGACGGCTCGTCTGGATCGTCGACTGCTATACCGTTTCAAACAACCTGCCCTATTCCATGCCCTACAACCGGAACATCAACTATATCCGAAACTCCCTGAAGGCAGTTGTTGATGCATACAGCGGCGATGTCCATTTTTACGTAAGCGACCCCGAGGACATTCTGACACGGGTCTATGGACGTTCCTTCCCGGGACTTTTCAAGCCCCTGGATGACATGCCCGAAGGTCTGCGGTCTCATATCCGCTACCCGCAGGGTATGCTGGAAGTGCAGGCCCGGATGTTCGCTTCCTACCATATGACGGACCCGAAAGTCTTTTACAACAAGGAAGACCTCTGGGAAATCCCTTCTTACAGCGAAACTCCCATGGAACCCTACAACACGATCATGAAGCTGCCGGGTGAGGAAAAGGAAGAGTACATCCTCCTGCTCCCCTACACCCCGTCCAAGAGGGATAACCTCGCTGCGTGGCTCGCTGCGCGCTGCGACATTCCCCATTACGGGAAGCTCATCGCCTATGTGTTTCCCCGCGACCGCCTCGTCTTCGGCCCCCGGCAGGTAAACGCCCGTATTGACCAGGACGCCTATATCTCCCAGCAGATAACGCTCTGGGGGCAGGTGGGCTCGCAAGTCATCAGGGGAAGCCTCCTGGTCATCCCCATTGAAAACTCCCTCCTTTATGTCCAGCCATTGTACCTGTCGGCTTCGGACAGGGTCGGCCTGCCTGAGCTGAGGCGGGTCATCGTTGCCTATGGGCAGGAAGTTGTCATGGAAGACAACCTTGAGATTGCCTTGCAGCGCCTTTTTAATCAGGGGAAGAAG
>CP070788.1:1109419-1118347 GCA_020346765.1 Nitrospiraceae bacterium | reverse complement strand
CCGGTTCAGGTCCTCCGGGGCCGTGATGATCTCGTAGTTTTCCTCAGCCGGGTCGTTTTTAAAGTCATCGGCGCCCGCGTCAAGGGCTGCTGACATGAGGGTATCCTCGTCGATGGTTATTTTATTGACGAGGATATACCCCTTCTGGGTGAACATCCAGGACACGCAGCCCGTTTCACCCATGTTCCCGTTGTGCTTTGACAGGAGGTGCCTGATTTCCCCCACGGTCCTGTTCCTGTTGTCCGTCATCACCTCGATCAGCAGGGCCACCCCGCCCGGACCGTACCCTTCGTAGGCAATCTCCTCGTAGGCAACGCCGGGGAGTTCCCCTGTTCCCTTCATGATGGCCCGCTTGATCGTGTCAGCGGGCATGTTCACCGCCCGTGCCTTGTCAACGGCAAGTCTGAGCCTGGGGTTCATGTCCGGGTTTCCGCCGCCGATTTTTGCCGCCACGGTCAGTTCCTTGGAGACCTTGGTGAACGCCTTGCCCCGCTTTGCGTCGACGACTGCTTTTTTATGCTTGATTCCTGCCCATTTTGAATGTCCTGACATGAGAGTACGCTCCTTTGAGGATTTTGAAATGCCCCCATCTTTTCCCTCGGCAGGGGGAGACAGGGGGATAATTCATTGAAACTGAGAACAACATTAATTATACAAGGGCCAATAAAAAATTATAAGCAGCGGCCTCATACCAGCGCGCCATAAAAAAGGGCGTCCCGTTTCTGGGACGCCCCTGGGTTACTGTCTGTTACGTGAACTTAGAAGGACAGGATAACGCCGTTCCTGACGGAGTAGGCATCGTCGATGTTGTCCTTGTCACCGGTTACATTTGCGTAGAAGTCTCCGGCGAAGAGGTAGCCTGCCTCGACATAGTAGACGAGGTTCTTGTCGATCTGGTAGCTGAGCTTGCCGTCAACTTCCCAGCCGATGTCCTTGTCATCGAAGTCGCTCACATCGGAGACCTTTTCTGAAGCCTGCAGGTAGAAGAGGTCAAGGCCGAGCTTCAGGTCAGGAGTGGCATTGCCCGACACGCCAGCCATGATGTACCAGGTGTTGTTCAGACCGGTCTTATAGGTGTTGAAGTACACGCTGCTTGATGCTGCAGAAGGTGCAACCGCCTGAGCGGACGTTTTTGCCTTCTGGTCATAGAGGTAGGTGTACTGCTCGCCGTCGCTGAGAGAGGTGACGAACCCTTCGTACTCATCTTCGGTGTCGATGTCGTCGCCGCTGCCGTAGGCGCCTTCAAGGCTCAGCATTACCATGCCGAGGTCTATGTCACTGCCCAGCATGAATGCCCAGCCGCCGACGTCTAAGTCATCACCGTTGAAAGCAGATTCATCGGCCGTGCCGAACTGGTATTCAAGGTCTGCCTTTACCTTGAAAATGCCACCGGCCCAGTCGCCCCTGACACCGATATTGTAGAAATCAAGACCTTTCGCCCATGCATCAGAGTTATCATTGACATAGGAGAGGTCTGCACTCACTGATGCTGGGCCGAGAGCACCGGCATAGGTAAGCACATAGGTGTCAATGTCGTCAGCGTATGCGGTGTTGCCTTCGCCGTGCTTCAGGAAGTTCAGGGAGATTTCCGAACCCTCCCAGGGCGACATCCAGAGGGTGATCACATCATCGCCGTACTGGGTGTGGTCATAGAACATGCCGTTTCCCAGTGCCACGAGCTGGTGGCCCAGCTTGAATCCTGACAGAAAGCCCAGGTACTTGGTCTGGTGGGCAATGTATGCCTGCCGTATGCTCACGCCCGTGGGTTTGCAGTTTGCTACCCGGTAAATGCCTTTTGCGGCATCACACTGTCCCCAGTCCCAGTTATCATCACTGTCGTCACCGAGGCCGTCGTTGGCTTCGAACTCGATCATGCCGAAGGTGTTCGGGGAAACGGTGGCCTTCAGGTGCACCCGTGCCCTCTGGTCGTAAAAAGACCGGGTATTGTCCGTGTCGACATCATCGCTGAAGTCAACGTAGTTGTCGTTCATCTCGCCCCTGATCCGGATGTGGCCGCCGATCTCAATCTGGGCTGCCGCAGCCTTTACCATGGACGGGGTGTATTCATACTGTTCGGGTACTGCATGGAGTGCGAAAGCCGATACTGCGAAGAGCATCACGACTGTCACACTAAGTAATGCCAGTAGCGTCCTTTTCATTCAAGATCCTCCCTTTTGTGGTTTTTTGTTTGATACGCTGCAACTCTATCCGAAAATCCCATTCCGCTTTCTCCGGAATGAAGGACAGTCATTTTCTCTGCTACCACCCCCTTTTTCCTGTAACGCTGGTCGATTGCTCATTGGATTTCAATATAATTTTGTGCATGACATTAGCATCTCTTGCGCTCCATGTCAATAAAAAACAGTTGTTCTGAGACAGGACACTCAAAACAACATCATAATTTATAGCAAGAGCCGGGCCAGATGTGCATGCACTCATGAATGATCACTGCATAATCAGTAATATACTCATTAAAACAATCACTTATATTAATTGAGCCGTTGCTTCTGACGTCTGACGTCTGAGGTCTGACTTTCCCTCTTCTGTGGTATCCGTGCACTCATATTGATGTAAAAAGGACACTCCCTCACACCTTCTCCACGTCCGATGCACTGATGGTCAGGGCAACGCCCTGGCGAAGGACATCCACAGAGAGAACGAGGAGGTGTTTGTCCAGTTTCTCCACCAGGATCCCCTCAACGCCTGTCAGTGGCCCTGACCTGATGACCACGCGCTGCCCTTCGTTCAGGTAGGGGTACGGATCCAGTTCTTTCCGGTTTTCGACGAGCTTGATAAGCGAGTTTATCTGCTCGTCCGGAATGGGGTCAGGAATCCCCGGAAGCGTGCAGATGAGCCGTACAACGCCTCTGATCTTGAGGACATTGAGAAGGTTCTTTGCCTCTCTGGTCGTGTGGACAAAGACATAGCCCGGGAACAGAGGGAAGGCGACCAGCTTTTTTCTGTCCTTCCACTTTCTGACCCGCTCGACTTTCGGGAGAAAAACCTCGACTTCCTTCATGACAAGCCGTTCAGTCACCTGGAATTCGTGTCGCGACTTCACATGAACGGCATACCATTCAGGCTGTAAAATCTGTGTATCAGTCATGGCGAGTCCTTCTCTACGTGTCACCCTGAGCTTTTCGAAGGGTGAATCGTTGGTCATGGTTCGACAGGCTCACCATGACGTAATGTTATCCTTAGCGCTGGATCTGAGGGATTTTAATCTTTAACTTATTCTTCCACCCTGTATACCCTGTCATTCTTTCTCACAAAATCCTTGACCTTAAGCCCAACGATCTCGCCTGCCGTGGCCCTGTGCACGCCCTGCTTCTGGATCTGGAGTGACTCAACGGTCTGGTCAAAGTCGGTTGTATGGCCCTTGATATGGATGCGGCTGCCAACTTCCAGCGCGGAAGTGACTTTGATGCTTGCCACACCTAGGGCCCTGTAGTAGTTGATGACCGTGCCAGAAGGGATTTCCATGAGCGCAGCGTATCACATGATTGATGGAGGAATGGATCAGCGGGGTGATGGAGCGTTTGAGAGGGGGTCACCCCCCATATTTCCATTCATCCCTTTTCAGCCTTCCGCTGCCTTTTCCTGGCCCTTGTCCTTGTGGACCTCGATGATGCTCGTGACCGTGATGCCTGCAGCCTTGAGGGCCTTCTGTATGTCTACGGCTTTGGCGTCCTGCACTTTCAGCATATAGTTGATATCCATGCGATATTCCTCCCGGCAATGAATTGTCCTGAACTCTGACTATTAAATCTATATCAAAGGGCCTCAAATGTCAAAGCCGTGTGAAGGGGATGTCAGCATTTCCACTTCCGTGACAGGACAGGTAAAAAATTGAGCTCAGCAATAATCCCCCTCTTTGACAAAGAGGGGCAAGGGGAGATTTTTTGATTCATTCTTTCCATAAAATCCCCCTTCATCCCCCTTTTCCAAGGGGGGTATAAGCTGACTATCGCCAGGGGATTGTATGTGGCTAAGAAAAGGGAGACCTCCCAGGGCTGGTGGCCGTTGCGGCGTGACCTCCCTGCGGTTATCTCCCGGGCAGCAGCCGTGACAGGGGAACAACCGTTATTTCGTTGCCTCTTGCAAGCTTCCTCTCCAGCACTGCAAGGGTGTTTTTTCTCGGGTGGCCGATTGCTATGGCACTTCCGTATTTACGGGCGATTTTTACCATCCTGTTCCACTGGATTTCTATTTCCCTCATATCGTCGGCATCATCAAGAAACACGTCGCGGCTCAGGGCAGGCACCCCCGCACTCCGGGCAACACGAAAGCCGGCTGATTGGGGAGAGGTAAGGCTGTCAATGAAGAAGAGTTGGTGTTTTTTCAGGACGGCCATAACGGTTGTCATGGCCCGTTTGTCAGCGGTAAAGGCAGAGCCCATGTGATTGCCCGCACCGGTGCTGTAGGGCACTGACTGCAGGTTCTCTTCCACAACGCGGCTGATTTCATCGTCGGACATCCACGTGTAGAGCCCGCCAGGGCCCAGTTTGTTTGACCCCTCCGCTTCCATGGGGAGGTGAACGATGACGTCATAGCCCCGTTTCTTCCCTTCACTGGCGGTCCATGCAGAATGGGGCTGCAGGGGGAGGATGGACAGGGTGATGGGCGTGTCAAGAGCGAGGACTGCCTCTGCCTGCTCCCTGTTTGTGCCCAGGTCGTCGATAACAATGGCAACAGGGGGCAGTTTCGGGGGCGGGGGCAACGGCACGGGCTTCACCTCCGCAGGATGTTTCCCTGCGGGCCGACGGATAGTGGCAGGCCTTTGGCCGTCTTCCCTGCCGAACTCCTCATAGAGAAGAAAGATGCCCCCGGCGATGAGGAGCAGGATGAGGAGGATGTGATGTTTTCTGGCAGCAGGCCGTTTCCGCTTTTTCTTCTGAGGCATGTTCTCCTATATCACCGCCACGGGGATACCAGCCTCATCTGTATGAATATATAGTTGAATGCAGGTCTTCATTCATCCACCCTAGTCACTCATATCATAAACCTCGGCGCCGGGCGGGACTGTGAAGGTGAAGAGCGAGTCCTCAAGGCCGGGGTTTGTCTGCACGTCCTTCAGTTCGATCATGATAATATTGCCGTAGGTGTCAAAGATGGTGAACATCTTCACGGGCATTGAGCCGTTGCCGGTTTCAAGGACAAGGTAGCGGATAAAGCCGGTCTTTTTCTTCGGTATGAGCTGCAGGGCGTTCTTTTCGGGTACGGTAATGTCAAACTCGTCCGAGATGTTCTCAAGCCCTGCCAGGAGCGCGATAGGCACCTGGCTGTATTCCTTTCTGGTGAATCGGGTCTTGATCACCTGGTTTTCCGATTTTTTGTAAATCCATGTCTCCTGTCCGTTGATCAGGACCTTCTCATCGCGGGGGGCTGCATATTCCCACATCATGGACGACGGCTTCCTGATAAAGAAGGTGCCGGCGTATTCCTGGGTGTCTTCCAGGTCCTTGATATAGCTTTTCTGAATAAAGGACCCCTTGAGGTCTTTGATTTCCGAAAACCTCTTCTGGAGATCAGCAACGGTCTTCGAGACATCATCGTCTACCCCGGCCCCCGAGCTGTTGTTCTTTGACGCGCCAGGGGTGACGGCCTTCCCCTGCTCAGCACCATTGGCACCGGTGTCAAAAGCGGCACCGAAAAGGAACATCGCAATGATGCATGCATTCATGATGATGAGTTTTTTTGCTGATAGCTGAGAGCTGACAGCTTGTAGCTTTTTTCCCACTATCTCCTCCTGATCACGTCTCTTGGTTTTCCCGCTTCACCAGGCGGGCCCACAATCCCTTCCTCTTCCAGCATCTCCATGATACGCGCGGCCCTGTTGTAGCCGATTTTCATCCTCCGCTGGATGTAGGAAATCGACGCCTGTCCCGCGGACAGCACAATATCCCGTGCCTGGGCATAGAGCTCGTCCTGCTCCTCAAATCCCGGTGTCTCCTGGTCGTCTACAGACAGGTCTTCGAAGAGGCTGTAGTCAGGCCCGGCCTGGGCCTTGATGAACCTGACCACGTCCCGTATCTCTTCCTCGCTCACGTAAGCGCCGTGGATTCTCTTGATCCTCTTGCCCGGACTCGTAAAGAGCATATCTCCCTTGCCGAGGAGCTGCTCGGCACCGTAGGTGTCCAGGATGATCCGGGAATCAAGCTTTGACGATACCTGGAAGGAAATGCGAGACGGGAAGTTCGCCTTGATGATCCCGGTGATGACGTCCACGGAAGGCCGCTGCGTGGCAAGCACCAGGTGGATGCCTGCTGCACGGGCCATGCCGGCAAGCCGGGCAATGGAGTCTTCAACCTCCCGGCCCGAGGCGAACATGAGGTCTGCCAGCTCATCGATGAATATGACAATGTAGGGAAGGGGCTCCCTCGATTCGCCTGCGACATCGCTGCCCGCTGATAAGCGGGATACTGATTCAATGTGCCTGTTGTACGCCTCGATGTTCCGTGCCCCTGACTCAGCAAGGAGCCGGTAGCGGCGCTCCATCTCAAAGACGAGCTTCTTCAGGGCGTTCGATGCCTCCTTGGGCAGGGTGATGACAGGATGCAGCAGATGGGGAATTTCCTCATAGGCCGAGAGCTCAAGCATCTTCGGGTCTATCATCAGCATCTTCACCTCCCGGGGCGATGCGCGATACAGGAGGCTCATCACAATGCTGTTCATCCCCACGCTCTTCCCCGAGCCTGTTGCCCCGGCAATGAGCAGGTGGGGCATTTTGCCCAGGTCAGTGACTACGGGGATACCGAAGATGTCCTTGCCGAGGGCAAGGGAGAGCTTTGAGTAGCTCTTCTGAAATGCCTCATTGGCGATGATGTCTTTCAATACCACATCTTCCCGGTCCTTGTTCGGGATTTCGATGCCCAGGGTCGATCTGCCGTGTATCGGCGAGATGCGCACACTTGTGGCCCTCAGGGCCATGGCAAGGTCGTCTGCCAGGGACATGATCTTGCTGATCTTTACCCCTGGAGCGGGTTCGAACTCGAACATGGTGACAATGGGCCCCGGAGACACGTAGGTGACCTTCCCGACGATGGAATAGTCCAGGAGCTTTTTCTCCAGGAGGTCCGACCGCTCCAGAAGTTCTCCCTTTGACGGCCGGGATTTGGACGGAGGTGAATCTATCAGCAGATCGATCCCGGGAAGCTCATACTCGCCGGGTTCTTTCTTCGGCAGCTTCGATGCTTTTTTGAGGACAGGACGGGCCTTGATCTCGGGCGCAGTGAGGGGAAGATCTTCCTGCTCCGGAACGCCATGCTCTTCGAAGGTGTCTTCCGGTATGTAGGGCACCTTTTTCTCCTCGGGACGGGGCTGCAGTTTGCGCCGGGCCCTGATAGCTGCCAGTGCCTGTGACCCGCGGGATATCCTGCTCCGCGTTGATGTGAGCATTGAAACAAGGGAAAACTGGAAGAGGTACATGAGTGACACGAGCAAGAGGGAGAAAAACAGGAGATAGGACCCCAGCGATGATATTGTCTTCAATGTGATGGTGGTGCTGAATATCCCGGCGGCCCCCCCTGCGTAAGGGCCCATGAGAAGGGTGAGAAGGGATGCGGCCGACAAGAGCAGAAAAAACAACGCTCCGGCGAAGACGAGCCGGCTGAGGCGAGGCGCCTTTCCCAGGATTTTTCTCAGCCCGTAAAAAATGAGGACCGCGGGGATGATGTAGGCCCCGTACCCGATGCCCTGAATCAGGATGTCCGACATATTGGAGCCGAAACGGCCGAGGAGGTTTTCAAGCTCGGGGCTCTGCGTTGTGACCGACTGGTCCCAGGGATTGTGGCTCACAAGGCTGATGACGATGAGGAGACCCGCCAGCGAGGCAAGGATGCCTGTTATTTCTTCTTTAATCCTGCTGCCATCCATACCGTTAGCGTATGCTGCTGACCTCGTTGATTTTACCGTTCACGACATTGAGCGGCACGATGTACTGTGGAGGCATGGAGTCGTGGAGCACTGCTGGATTAAATGTCTTTACAATCCTCCATCGCGCCATCTTCTCCGGTACTCCATGTATATCAATACGCAGTCATTGTAATGTGACAGCCCTTATGATAACAAAAGCGGGGAAAAAACGATAACAGGCGCAGGGAGCGGAAGGGGCATTGTCACGGCGGAACGGACGGAATGTCCCGGACGTGCCTACCTGTAGTAGAGAAGGACCACGGCGCCAAAGACGATGCGGTACAGGGCAAAGGAATCAAAGGTATGCTTTGTGACAAAGCCAAGGAACGCCCTGATAACAACCAGCGCGGAAAAAAAAGAGACAAAGAAGCCCGTCAGGAAGATGGGGATATCCTGAGCGGTCAGGGCGTGAAAGTTTTTTAACAGGTCATAGGAGGTAGCGGCAACCATGGTCGGTATTGCGAGGAAGAACGAGAATTCTGTGGCTGCTTTCCGCTCCAGTCCGATGCACATGCCGCCCATGATGGTTGCACCTGCCCGTGAAACGCCCGGAAACAGCGACAGGGTCTGTGCCAGGCCGATACCCAGGGCCTGTTTGTAGGAAACATCGTCAATGTCCATGACAACGGGTTTTTTTACAACCCGTTCAATGACCAGTATGGCAATGCCGCCGGCAAGGAGGGCGCCGGCAACCGTGAGGGGGGTAAAGAGGTACCGCTTTATATAGGAATGGGTGAGAAGCCCAAAGAATACAGCGGGCAGAAAGGCGATCAGGAGGTTTAAGAGGAACCGGTTTGTCTTCTCCGTGCCCATCCCCTGGATGGAAGAGAATACTTTTTCGCGATAGAACCAAACCACTGCGAGGATCGCGCCGAGCTGTATAAATACCTCAAAGGTTTTTGCCGAATCGCCGGTGAAGTCCAGAACGTCTCCGGCAAGGATGAGGTGGCCTGTAGAAGATATGGGTAGAAACTCAGTAATTCCCTCCACTACGCCCATGATGACTGCCTTGAT
>CP070788.1:1093749-1109319 GCA_020346765.1 Nitrospiraceae bacterium | reverse complement strand
AGACCATATACAGCGACACGCCCGAAGTCCGGTCTCTGGGCAAAGGGACCGTGAACCTTCGGGATGAGACAATCGATCTTGTCATTCAACCGAAACCAAAGAAAGGGCAGATCGGGGGAAGTTCGCCCGTTACGCTTACTGGCCCGCTGAACAGGCCCTCGGTGAGGAAGCTCCCCTTTATCGAGGCTGCGCGGCTCTTCGGGGAAATATTCATGCCCTACGCCTTTCTCCCTGCCCGTGCCCTTGGATATGTATGGTATCTTATGAAAAACGACAAGGATGAAGAGAGCCCCTGTTTACGTGTCGATGAGTGACCCACATCCTTCATGAGCGGATGCCCATTTCCGGAGATGCTCTCGAAAAGTCTTGAACGCCATGAAAATTTTAAAAAAGTAGTAAAGCATGTTCAGAAGGTCTTCGAATCACGCTGTTCAGATATCCTTATTGCAAGAGATGTCTGTCTATGGTATGGCATAATACTTTTTTACGAGCCTCTCCGGAAATTCACGAATAATGCAGGCCAAGGATTTCATAGGATGCATACATTCCCTCTTTTCTTGTTCGTCTCCCGCCAGGGTAGATGATGTATAGACTAAGTATTCCCCTCCCTTGAAGGGAGGGTGAGTTTACAACGCATATTATTGATCTCATGACGATCTTTACCGGGACATAAAGAAAGGCATGCTGCAGGAGGGCACATGACATCAGTGAGAGCCGCCGTCGGCACCCTTATCATAGCAATCAGCACTGTCCAGCTGGCGAACGGGTTCTTCGGAACCCTCGTGAGCCTGCGGGTATCCATTGAGGACTTCGGCGGACCCATGGGGGGGCTGATTCTGAGCTCATACTTCGCCGGGTACACGGTTGGTGCAGTCAGGTGCGGCAGGATCATCGAGAGAATAGGCCACATCCGGGCCTTTGCAGCATTTGCCGGAATCATCGCCTCGGCTACTGCGGTCATGCCCGTGGCAGTTTCGGCAATTCCCTGGATCCTGCTCCGTGCAGGTGTGGGCTTTGGCGCGGCCGGTCTTTTTATAACAACGGAGAGCTGGCTCAATGCAAAAGCAGGGCCGAGTGACCGCGGGAAGGTGTTCTCAATCTACATGGTCGGTACCTTTGCCGCCCTGGGGACCGGTCAGCTCCTGATCGGGACTGCAGACATACTGTCCTTCAGGCCGTTCAATCTTATAACCATGCTGTTCGCCGTGGCACTCCTCATGGTAAGTACGACCCGAGCCGAACAGCCCTCAATCGAGAAAACCGCTCACCTGCCGTACGGTCTTCTGTCCCGTGCAGCACCCCTTGCTGTTATCAGCTGCATCGTCGCCGGGTTCCTGGGCGGCTCGTTCTATGCGCTCGTGCCGGCCTGGATGCGGGGGGAAGGCATCGACCAGCCGGCCATCGCCCTGTTCATGTTCATCACTGTCATGGGCGGACTGATGTTTCAGGTCCCGGTGGGCAGACTCTCAGACAGGCTGGACCGGCGTCTTGTCCTGGCCCTGCTTGCCACGGGCTTCGCTGTCCTTGCTGTCACCATCATCAACCTGCCTCATCACCGGTGGATCATCTATCCGGCGGCTCTGTTTCTCGGCGGCTTCATGTCAACCATTTATCCCGTAGGGGTGGCCCATGCACATGACCGGATGCCGGCCGAGCAGATTGTGGCGGTGAGCGGGCGTCTCATTCTCTTAAACGGCATCGGATCGTCCCTGGGACCATTGCTGGGATCAATCATTATGCGGAGCTACGACATTGACGGGCTCTTCTATTTCATGGCCGCCGTCGCCGTGGTCCTGGCTGTTCTGGCATCGTACCGGTTCATCCGGGTGGAGGAAGCACCCCATCTCCCGCGTCCCTTTGACGTGCTTACCCCGCAGGCCGCTTCTCTGTCCCATGCATACAAGGAAAAGCCTGTCTCCGGTGGTTTCGCTGGTAAATGAACGTACGTGCCGCAAAGCGAAGGGTATCCAAAGTGTCCCCTCCGCCGTTGCATAGACCGGGAAGGGGGAGGGAAGCGGAAGGACAACTAACCGGACAACCGGACAAATTCCAGCACTCGCTGCTCCAGGTAGGGGTAGAAGGGATTCCAGCGGAGCCTCAACATCTCTGAAGCCGGTATCTGCAGGACTCCGCGCTCACCGCGAAAATCCATGCTTCCGAGTCTGAGCTTTAAACGGTCAGTTGAGTCATTCATGCCGTAGAGCTGGTCGTTTACGGGAAATGGCAGCGCAACGTGCGACAGGGAGTAGAGCCCGCGGGGCCACTCCATCCCGAGGGGGACTTCCGTAGCGTCCTGGCTGCCCGGCTTTTTCCGGCGGAGGATAACATCACGGCTATCGCCGCCCGCATTTGTCACAATGCTGAATGTGAAAGGCAGGCCTGCATCATTAAACAGGGTATCCAGATCTTTTTTCGGATCATGGGTGAGCACCCGTTCTGTTTCACCGAGACGGTTGATATCAAAGACGACCAGCTCGTACGGTCCTTCCGGGAGCTGTCTAAAAAGCCCCTGTACAACCGCTCGTGTTGATACGGTAGCGTCCACAGCTGACAGAAAGGCCAACACCGGCGGGAACCGGTTTAACTTCCCGCTCTTGCCAAGGGCCCTGAAACGCCCCTCGATTTCGCCGGTCAGGCGGTAGACCTGGTCACCGGCGTTCACCGCAAAAGAACCGTACTTGAAGGGATCATACTCAGGCCGGATGTCGTTCCACTGGAGCTTGTCAAGGCCGAGGAGATTGCCCAGCCGTGACTGCCATACTGCCAGGGCAGCGACTCTGGCGACTCCGATTGCCGGCGAGATGAGCACCATGCCGCTGATCTCCGGGAGGGTGGTGTCCTCCAGTGAAGAGAGTGCATAGTGAACAGCAAGGGCACCGCCATTGGAATACCCGATAAGGTAAATCGGTTTGTCCCTGACCCTGCCGCGCAGGTGGTGCACGGCCAGCCTCACTGCCGCGGCCATGTCTTCCCATCGCACGTTGATAAGCCCTGACGGTGCTGTGCCGTGCCCCGGGATACGCAGTCCCACTACCCAGGCACCAGCTTCGTGCAGGCGCTGGCCTATACTGTGGAGGCTGTAGGGCGAGTCGGACATGCCGTGCAGGAGAAGCACTCCGGCCCCCGGGGTATCCACAGAAAGCTCGAAGGTTCGGTTCCAGTTCCGCAGCCAGCTTTCGGGATCTGACAGGCTGCCCCGGTGGTACCGGTTGAGAAGCCCCCTGTCCTCCTGTGGAACGCCGTCCAGAACACGCTCGCCAAGCTGCCGGAACAGCTCTTCCTCCAGACGGAGATAGCCCTCAAAATCCTGAAGCGGGGAATCCTCCGTGAATTCCTCATCCAGTTCCGCTTTGTGCCACACCTTCAGTTCGGGCCGGTCCTGGAGCTGCAATACGAAAAGAGTCACAAGCACAAGGAATGCGCCTATGATTCCCCATAGAAGGGCCTTGATTGTTCCTTTGATTGCTCCCAATACAATATGCTTCATGAAAAGGGCTGCTCCTTGTATCCCTGAAAGGCGATGAAAAAGGGATCTCCGTGACGGCTTTTGAACAGGACGGAGAGTCCGCTTCTGACCTGAAAAAAGTACAGCACAGGACCAGGATATGGTCTCAGGAGGATCCTTTGCCGGCGGCATCATGGGATATGCCCTGGGCAGCATACAGGGATTTCCGCGTAGGCGATGAAGTAAAAGTTCTGCGTCGTCCGGCGGGAAAGCCCTCGGCATCCGTGAGCTCACGGGCACGCTTTACATCAAATCCAGACTTCATCCTCCGGTGTGTTTAATGCCTGGCATATCATACCGGGCCATAAGTGGCAGAGGGCAGTTCTGAAGCGTCCTCTCCGCTGCTTTTATTTCACAATGATCTCTTTTCCGTTCTGATCCACATAGGAAGAGTAGTGTATCCCGTCCTTTTGCCGGATCATGCCCCTCACGTATTTCCCGCTGTCATCATATATCGCGACACCCGTATTCCCTTCCTTGAATCCCAGGCCGGCCCGTTCCACCTCATTTTCATCCATGACGACAAAGCCATACCCTTGCTCGTCTCCTCCCAGGGCCAGGATCTTCTTGCCCTTTTCATTAACCATCGCTACGCTTGGCAGACCCTGATCAATTCCCAGACCGATTCGAGGTCGTCCTTCTTTATCAGCAACGAGGAGACCGCTTCCACCTTCATCAGCGGTAGTTCCCATTCCCAAAACTCGTTTTCCCGACCTATTAAGGATTCTTATTCCTGTCCCTTCTTTACCTGAGCCGATTAGTATAAAAGCCTGGCCGGCACCATCGACAATGGATATTCCCTCCGCAGTGATCTGACGGAAATGCCCGTCATCAAGGCCCGCTTTGGCGCCCATTACAGCAAGGGCCAGAACAGACACAACCAGGCAAAGCATGAAGCCTTTCAATCTCTGGTTTTGCTTCTCAATTTGTTCCATCCGTTCATGCAGTGCGGCTTCTTCCCTGATTAAAGATTCCATATGAAATCTCCTTTGCAAAGTCATGGTAAACTGTTTACAGGAAGCCTATTGCTTATTCTTTTTCATCTGGTCATTCAGCAGCGCCCCGCCGAGAGCGCCCACTCCCGCACCGATCAGGGTACTCTTCGTGTTCCCGCCGATGAGCTGTCCGGCAATGGCTCCAACCGCCCCTCCAGCGGCAGCACCCTCCTGAGCCGGAGTCATGCCGGCACAACCACTGAAAAGGATGGGGATAACGATGAGTAAGCACAGGATTAAAATCGAACCTCTTCTTTTCACGATCCGTTCCTCCTTTTGACAAGATCACACCAATACCGCTTCGACCATGATGCTGCGTTCACCGGAACTGATCAGCAGGCGTGTTCCAAAAGGCCGGCGGTATGACAACGGCCTTTTCCGGCGAATACCGGTCGAACAGGTTGATCAGGCGAGCAGCGTCACCGGGATCACTCGATACTTTGATGTCGCCGTTCCTGATCAGCTCTTCAGGCATCGACTGACTCAACCGGAATCCGGTTTCAGTCGAACCAGGGATCGCACAGCGTTTATCGCGGTCATCTGTGACTTAAATAAAGAGTTCAATTAAAGATTATCACAATATCTTACTTTGTCAACTATAATTGCCATGCAGTAACGGCCGCTGTGCCGGGGCTGATTGCACCTTTTGTGAGATAAGATTTCAGCGGAAATCACGCAATTAATCGTTGCCAAGGCCGGGTTTTTTTATTATCATTACGTTACATGGCGACAGAAGGAATTTTCGTGAAAGGCATTATTGTACTCTGTATTGTGACGTTCATCCTGGGTGGCATCTCGGAGTGCGTTGCTGTTGAACCGCCCCTGAAGATCGACACACAATGGACGGGCGACCTCGACGGGATGGTCAAACGGAACAGAATCCGTGTGCTCGTTCCGTACAGCAAGACATTCTATTTTCTTGACGGTCCTCATCAGCGGGGCCTCACTTATGATTCCCTCATGGAGTTCGAGAAATACCTCAACAAGCATCTCAAGAGGAAGACGATCACCGTCCGGGTGGTTATCATTCCGACGAAGCGTAACCAGCTCCTGCCCGGGCTGGCGGAAGGACGGGGAGATATTGCAGCGGGCAATCTGACCATTACGCCGGAGCGTCTGAAACTGGTTGACTTTTGCGATCCCGCCATGACCGGCGTCGATGAAATCGTCGTGACCGGCCGCAGTGCACCGCCGATCAAGACTGTCGATGACCTCGACGGAAAAGAAATCCATGTCAGGGCATCCAGCAGCTACTACCAGAGCCTGACAGATCTCAATGAAAGGTTTGCCAAAGAGAGGAAGAAAAAGATAAAACTGGTGCTGGCAGATGAGTACCTTGAAGACGAGGACCTCCTGGAAATGATGAACGCTGATCTGATCCCGATGATCGTCATCGACAGCCACAAGGGCGCGTTCTGGGCGCAGATTTTTGAGAACATTACGCTTCACCCCGACATAAAAGTCAGATCAGGCGGCGAGATCGCCTGGGCGGTCCGTAAAAAAAGCCCCGAGCTGAAAACAGTCATAAACGCCTTCGTAAGAACGCACAGGAAAGGCACGAAAATAGGAAACGTCCTGTTTAACCGGTATTTGAAAGACACCAAATGGGTCCGCAATGTCCTTAATGAGACAGAATTGAAAAGACTAAGAGAGTCAATTGACTTCTTTAAGAAATATGCGAGCCGGTATGACTTTGACTGGCTCATGGTGGCAGCACTGGCCTATCAGGAATCCCGCATTGATCAGAGCAAGCGAAGTCCCACGGGAGCCATTGGTGTCATGCAGGTCCTGCCCAGCACCGCTGCAGATCCGAATGTGAACATACCTAACATAAAGGAGCTGGAAAGCAATATTCATGCGGGAGTGAAGTATCTCCGTTTTCTGAGGAACAGGTATTTCGAAGAGGAACCCATGGATGTGACGAACAAAACACTCTTCACCTTTGCCGCCTATAATGCCGGTCCGGGAAAAGTCACAGGCCTGCGAAACCGTGCAGAGCAGGCAGGGTTCGATCCGAATGTGTGGTTCAGCAATGTGGAAGTTATTGCCGCCCGGGAAATCGGACGGGAGACGGTGCACTATGTCAGCAATATCTACAAATACTATACCGCCTATCGAATACTTGTGGAAGGCGGCCGGCTGAAAGAAGAGGTAAAGGAAAAGTACCTTAAAGAGAAGTGAGTGATCTGCAATCTCTCCTTATTCATATTCCGCCCTTTTAACTTCAGAATCAGTCCTTTGAGGCACTTTATCTTTTTTTAAAGCGCTGCTCAGCACTTCCTTGACAGCCCGCGTATTTCTGCTTATATTTATGTAAGGTTACAAAGCAAATTCTTTTCAATCATCGGGAAATTGGTATGGCCGAACCATTCACGTGGCTGAAAACATCCCCGTCCCGGAGGGCTTCCGTAATCGATGAGATTAATGCCAGCTCGCAGCCGGGGACGCGATTCTATGCCATGGTTGCCACGTCAACCCTGATCGCCAGTCTCGGTCTCATAGCAAACAGCGCTGCCGTTGTCATCGGCGCAATGCTGGTGGCACCTCTTATGACTCCCATTTTCGGCATTGCCCTGGCCCTGGTGAGAGGTGACGGGCATTTGCTGAAACGGGCAATCCAGGCTGAAGTGATTGGAGTACTTCTCTCTGTAGTAATGTCGGCTTCTTTCGGCATGCTCCCCTTGGCCCTGCAGGTCACACCGGAGATGCTTGCCCGTACTGAACCGAACCTGCTGGATCTGCTCGTGGCTGTCCTCGCGGGGTTTGCCGGTACCTATGCAATGATCGATGAACGCCTCAGTCCGGCCCTCCCCGGAGTGGCCATCGCAACTGCCATTGTCCCTCCTCTGGCAAACGCTGGCCTCTGTCTGGCTTTGGGGGCCTACGAAGGAGCCGCCGGGTCTTTCCTTCTCTTTCTCGCGAACTTTCTCTCTATTCTCCTTGTTGCGTCGGCCGTTTTCATATGCGCAGGCATGAGCCCCCTGTTCAAATGGACTACCACGGGAGATGTGATGCGGCGTTTCGGTCTTGCTGCCGCTGGTTTTATCATGATGGCCGTTCTTTTGACCTATTCCCTCATAGGCATTGTGCAAGCAAGAAGACTGGAGCAGTCCATCAGGAAAGTTCTGGTCCAGCAGCTGTCTCAAATGCATGACACGTCACTTTACAACATGATCCATGAGTTAGAGGACGGCAAGGTCTATGTTCTGGCTACTGTGTTTACCCCTAAAGTCATCTCTCCTGAAGATGTTCTGGACATTCAGCAGGAACTCTCCAGCGAGGTTGAACATGAGACTGAATTAATCGTGCGGAGCATAATAGCAAGCGATATCAGTCCCACGGGATCAACCAGTCAGGTCACGGCGCAGAATCTTGACGGCATCTTCTTGCGTGAACAAATGACTTCAAAGGAATTAAAGATCAGGACGGCGGAGCGGATCTTCCGGGAGAAGTTTCATCAACATCCGGGCCTCAAGCTGATTGACGTAGAGGTCGGACAGGTTCCCCGGGGACCCGTTATCGTGGCCACCGTAGAAGGAGTCCGGGACCTCTCTAAAGAAGAAATCAGTGAAATGGAGGAAGCCATCCGGGACCGCCTGCAGGATGACCATATTCACTTGATCGTACAGTCGACGAAGAAAAATCTTTTTGACAGTCGCGGGCAAATTGCCTATGGGTGGACTCGCCTCGGACCTTTAACTCCGGAGAAGGAGAGGATCATGGATCGCATAAATGATGCGGTGATGGAGAAATTCAAAGACTTTCCTTCTGTGTTTCCCTACAATGTCAATTACATGTTCTCCGAGGATTCCCTGCACGTTGTTATCGAGGCGGGTGGAATCCGTATTATGACCCCCGGTGAATTAGCCTCGCTGGAGAAAGCGATTTCTGAAAAAGCAGGCCTGGAGGTCAAAGTATCGATCAGGTTCAGGGCAGAGACGGTCGTAACGGGGGACGGCTATTCTTCTTTCCGGGAATTCGCCATAGAGGATTTCGCGGAGCGCGAAAAGAAGATGTTGAGAGATTTCTATGATGAAATTGATTGAACATAATTCAACAGCGGCATAATCATGTTGTACTCAAGAAACGATCAGCGAAATAAAGGATTATAATGCGTTAAGGGCTCTCAGTACCATATGAATGATGACAAGGCAGCCTCACTTATTATAATATGTCCCAGTGAATACCCTATCCGAGAAAGCTAATGGCGAAAAGATCCGTGAATTACACGTACCGTGACGGCCCCGGCTTTTCTGTTGCAAGGTGAGCAGGTTAATTTAACGAATTGTTATAAATATTTACATAAATAAAGGTAAACTAAAATACAATAATAATCTCTTTTGGTTTCTCGGACAGGACGTATGCAAATGCTGCCATTAACTGACAAGCCGTTTGGAGGGCTCTCCCGGGTCTTCATGCTTGTTTTAATTCTGTTTCTGGTCCTTGCACTGTTGGCACCCCTGACTGATGCACAGGATGAGGTTCCCGCCGACCCTTATCCGCTGCGACCACCAGACACTTCAAGCCCGCGGGACACGCTGCGCCACTTCCTCACAAATGTGGATACAGTGATTGACCGCTGGCGAAGAAACATTGTGGACGACTGGTCTGAACGGGCCTACATAAGTGCCGTCATAACACTCGACTTCAGCGCGATTTCTGACAAAGACTCATGGTCATTACAAAACGAGTACGTCCTGTTGCTGAAAGAGATCCTGGATCGTATTGAGTTGCCGCCCTACAACGAGATTCCGGGTGACGATGAGGTCGCACGGGGTGTAACAGAGTGGACCATTCCCAACACACGGATCACGATCGCACAAGTCAAGCATGGTCCACGGGCCGGTGAGTTCCTGTTTTCGGCCGGAACCGTCGAGCGGCTGTTCAGGTCGTACAGGCTCGTGAAAGACTTGCCCTACAAGCCAACAGCCTCAACGCCAGGCATCTACGAAGAATATATCAAAACTGGACGCACCATCCTTGATCATGAAAGGCAGTTACGGATTCTTCTGAGGAGAGTCGACACATCCAGCCCCCGGTCGACATTGAGGGTCTTTCTGGAAAATGTCAACCGTGCGCACGTGCTCGTCATGGATGCTGATAAAGCACTGAGGGCCCAGCCGCCGACGATGACAAGACAGCAGGCACGTGAGATCGAGAGGACGGCCGACGACCTCCTGCGGCGCGCCACAGCGACGCTCGATCTGAGCCAGGTCCCCGCAGCGCACATCAAGGCAGCCAGCCTCGAACTTGCTCTCAAGCTGAAGGAAGTGCTTGACAGGACGGTACTTCCCGGTGTGGAGGCCATTCCGGATGCCCTGATGGTGGCGGCCTGGCAACAGGAGAGCCAGTCGTCGGTGCGGGGAACGCGACCATTCCGCTGGACCTATCCCAATACGGACATCGAGATTGTGGAAATCATGGAGGGAGAACGCCAGGGAGAGTTCCTCTTCAGTGCCAGGACGGTCAGGCAAATCAGCGATTTCTTCGAGAAGCTTCGTTCTCTTCCCTATCGCTCTGAGATTAGCAGGGTGAAGACCAGCAAGTATGCCTGGTCTGAGGTATCAGAGGGTTTCTACGATCATGTTTACACAAACGCCGGCTACCTCGTTTCAGGGGTAAGCTTTCTGGGTGGATTTGTGGATGTCCTGCCGGGCGGATTCAAGAAGGTGTACGGCGGAATGACTGTGTGGGAGTGGATCACCCTCCTCTGTTTTACTTTGGCAGGGTTTTTGGCTGTCTGGGTGATTCTTCGCGTCCTCAGGCTTTTAGCGGGGCGGCTGCATTCTCCGCTGGATGGCTGGCTGATGATTTTAGCGCCCACCCTCATCATGTTCATCGTCCTCGTGGTGGACTACTTCATCAACAAAGAACTCAACATCAGCGGCAGCGTGCGAACGGTTATCACGACCGCCCGCGAAGTGATCCTCATCATCCTGGTGATCTGGGCCGTCACAAGGCTTTTTACAGCGATCGCGGAGACCGTGATCGCGTCACCGCGGCTGAGAGATCGGAGCTCGGAGGCCAGTCTTCTGCGGATTACGGTGCGCATCATTGCTTTTCTGATCGGAGGCTGGATCTTCGTCGTGTCGGTCCGCAATCTGGGCGCGGATCTTGTCCCCCTTCTGGCAGGCCTCGGGGTTGGCGGCCTGGCAGTGGCCCTGGCAGCTCAGAAAACGCTGGCGAATTTTATCGGCAGTCTGATTCTCTTTGCCAACAAACCGGTGAAGCCCGGCGACTTCTGCCGCTACGGTGACCAGGTTGGCACGGTTGAGCGCATCGGCCTGCTTTCGACGCGCATCCGGTCGCTTGAGCGGACCATCGTTACCGTTCCCAATGCCGAATTTTCGGAAATGAAGCTGGATAATTTCGCAGAACGCGACCGACGGTTACTCAAGACCGTGCTGCAGCTTCGCTATGAGACGACGTCGGAGCAGCTGCGTTACATCCTTGTCAGGCTGCGAAAATTGCTCCTGGGCCATCCGAAGGTTGACTCTGATCCGGCCCGCGTCCGCTTCGTCGGTTACGGCGCTTACTCCAAGGATGTGGAGATCTTTTCCTACCTGCGTTGTCAGGACCAGGACACGTTTCTTGCCATTCAGGAGGATCTTCTCCTGCGCATGGAGGATATTATCAACGCGGCCGGCAGCGGCTTCGCCTTTCCTTCCCAGACAGCGTACCTCTCACGGGACAAGGGCCTGGATTCCAAACGAGGGAGCGATGTGAAAGCACAGGTTAAAGAATGGCGGGTCCGCGGGAAGCTCCCCTTTCCCCAGTTCGAGGCCGCGGAGCGCGAGCAGCTCAAAGATATCCTCGATTACCCTCCTGAGGGCTCGCCCGACTATGAGCCTTCCAGGGCTTCTGTTGCCCGGCAACCGGAAAGGGGGTCTTCAACGTTGTCAACGGATGATTTCGTTGACCTTCCATCCTTTGCAGCAAAGCTCCATGAACCTGATCAGGTTGCGAATTATCTGTGGGGCCATCTTTCTGCCAGGACACGAAAGCTTCTCTCGAATTACAGGGCCGATGCAGACAACGACGTGCGAGAGGCTCTGGTAGAGGATCTCAACGCGATTATTCATGGTCCTTCGATCTATGCCGTAGATCGATTCAGTGAAATAAAGCTGCGGCAGGAAACACAGGACCTGCTTGACCGCAATCCACAGGGAGAAGACCTGGCCCGGCTCAACCGGCTTCTCCTGGAAGACGCGTATCCACTGCAAGTGTCGAGAAACCCGGGAACGTGAACCCCAGCTGAGACCAGATGCAAGCGGACCGGCGCTCGAACACGCACGTAAACAACTTCTGATTTAGAGAGGCAAGTCAGTTGGCATGGTCTCAATGGTTTCATATTTTTTTGTTAAGATGTTTTGTTGACAATGGGATGAACATCATAATCCCTGGTTACCAAAAGCACATTGATGCCTTTGTTGCAGCCGGAGGTGACCCGGAGATTCCCCCGGCGATCCTGGGCGTGAAGAAAGAATACTTGATGCCCCATTCGACGAGATGCAACCGAAGTACGGCACCATCGAAAAGTATTTTTCTGAAGGCCTGGGAATCGATGCTGACCAGCAGAAAGCCCTGCGGGATCTCTCCCCCGGAAAGAAATAGACCGGGTTTCGACCCGGTAAGATAGGCCGGTTAAAGGGAATTCCGGCATGATGACCTTTATCGTAAACTATGACGTCACGGTCGATCAGAAGGAACTCGGCGAAGATACGGGGCAGCCGGCCAGGGCGCTGGAGACCTATGATCCCGACATGACCCGGGTTCCCGTAACCACCGATCGTAAAGGAGAATGAACTATGAATGGCTTCACCACCACATCCCTGACATCCGTTGTCATTGCATGGACCGTCCTGTTTCTGGCGGCATGTCCTCTGCCTGCTCATTCCACCAGCCTTGAAGATGCCCGCTGGCAGCTGGTGGAAGCGGACGGCTCCCCTGTTGCACCTCTGCCCGGAGAACGTCAGCCTTCAATGACATTCGATGCAGGGAAGAAGCAGGCCACGGGCTTTGCCGGCTGCAATACCTTCTTCGGAAGCTATGAGCTCGACGGCAGCTCACTCACGTTCGGTCCTGTCGGCGCCACCCGCATGTTCTGTGAGGGCGCGGCCGGCGAGGTGGAGATGAAGTTCATGCAGGCGCTGGAGCAGACCCGGACATGGGAAGTCAGAGACTGCTCGCTCCTCCTCTTAAAAAACGGCGAGGTCCTCGCCCGCTTTACCATGGTTCGTGCAGATGACCCCGCCGTCGACCTTCAGTCAATGACGTTTATCTCCACGTGGTTCCCCTCAGGCAGTGTGACACTCTCCCGCGGTGAGTACCGCGCGCCTGCCGCTCCCGGTTCTGCTTCGGAAACCGTGGTGAAGCTGAGCGACAAGAGGGCATTCGGCACCATGGAGGGAAAAGAAACAGGGGCGGTCGTCCTCGTCACTGACCCGGGAGGAAGCGGCACATTTTATGACCTGGCCCTTCTCATAAAGGAAGAGCACGGCTGGGTGAATACTGATGTGGTACAACTGGGAGACAGGGTAAAGGTCAATTCCATTGAAATTCGGGATGATGCCACAGTCATATCAATGAAGACCCATGGCCCTGGCGACCCCATGTGCTGCCCCACCCTTTGGACAGAGAAACGCTTCACCGTTCAGGGGAACCGTTTTGTTCCCTTTGCCGGTGGGCCAGAGGAAAAGAACGCCGGTGAGATCACGGGAACGGTCTGGCAGTGGGTGCAGACCCTGTATAACAATGACACCAAAGCAGTGCCTGTTGATCCTAGAAACTATACGGTGCAGTTTCTGGAAGACAGCACACTCACTGTGAAAGCCGACTGCAATCAGAAGGGGGGAACCTATAGCATCAAAGATAAAAGCCTCTCTATCGAGATAACCCACTCCAGCATGGCGGCGTGTCCTGAGGGTTCGCTGGAGGACGAATTTGTCCGGGGACTCTCGGGAGCGGCCATCTATTTTCTGGGCAACGGTGATCTCTACATTGACCTGAAATACGACACGGGGACGATGCGCTTTTCAAAGTGAAAATCCCCGTCCCACACAATGAGTGACACCTGCCGTATTTTCGCAGTTTCCCTTCAGATGAAGAAAATATGGAGGTGTCCCCCCTTGTACCCTTTCAGGAAAGGTTATTTGATCTTAAAAATAAACTGAAGCAGCCGGAATTCTCATCCTCAGAGGAGATGTGCATTTCGCGGAAATCTCCATAACGGACGAAGGGCCTTACCGATTATACGAACTGACCTCCAGTGCGCTGTCAGCACCTTCGGACGGAAGTGAAAATCTCATCAACAGTCATCGCATGTCACCAACCTATTCAGAGGCCAATTTTGGCCTGGTCGAGGTTGATCGGCAGACCCGGCCAGCACCGCTGGTCACGCACAAGATCGTTTGTCTGGACGGGAATCCGGTATTTTGGCATCAAGTAAACCTGAATGAATTGGGCGGGAAGAGAAAGTGAGGTCAGCTGAAAAAGCGGAATACCCGACAGACATTAAATTTGAGACTGGAAGCCAGGCCGTTTGCCGGTTTTCGTGAATTGAGGCTGGCAAGCGACAGCAGGTGAAAGGAACGTGACGATGAAACGAACACAGCATCAACGGCAAGTCGTGGTGTTAACCATGATAAAAGTCGCGATTGCAGTGCTTCTGTTTAAGATGCCGGTCAGTGCGCCGGCAGCAGATAGTGATGTATCGGCGCTGCGATCGCAGCTTGAGGAGCAGCGCGCCCTGATCCGCGAGCAGAGTGAACTGCTGAAACTCCAGCAGCAGAAGATCGACCGGCAGGCAGGACGGGACTGACACCGGGACGGAATTATAGAGTGTTTATCCGGGACACAACACTACTTGCAATTTTCAAAAGGTATGATAGAGTTTTGTTATAAATTCTTATACCCTTATCCGGCGATGCCGCGGACGCCCACAAGATTGAAAAGGAGGTTGGTATGACTATGATTTATCAAAAGAAAGCGAATGGTTTGACGATGGGTAAAATGCTGTTCACCTTGATCGGCCTGATCCTGGTGTTCAACGCGGGAAATATGATAAGTACTCCGACTGTGATGGCAGCCACTGCCGCGGAGATTGACCGTGACGTCGATTCGGCGCTCACCAAGCTCTACGACCGTGAGCCGGCAGCCAAAGTGCTCGCTTCCCGGTCAAAGGGCATACTCGTCTTTCCGAGCATTGTCAAGGGTGGACTCATCGTAGGTGGTCAGTATGGTGAGGGAGCGCTTCGGGTAAATGGGAAGACGGTTGGCTATTACAGCACTGCAGCACTTTCCTACGGTCTCCAGGCGGGTGCGCAGACATTCAGCTACGCGCTCTTTTTCATAACCGATTCGGCCCTTACGTATCTGAATGAGAGCGAGGGATGGGAATTTGGCACGGGTCCCAGCATCGTTGTCGTGGACGAGGGCCTTGCCGGAGCGATGACAACGACAACACTGAAGTCTGATGTTTATGCCTACTTCTTCGATCAGAAAGGATTGATGGGCGGACTGGGACTTCAGGGCACAAAGATAACGAAAATAAACAAGTAGCGGCAGAGGTAAATCATGCAGTATATAGAGTATTATGAAATGCCGGAGGGTGAGCCGGAAGCCACAAAAGAGATTGCATCTCGTTGCTCATAAGAAGATTTGCTGATATTATTTCACCAATAATTTCTTTATCAAAGGCATTCCCTCACATGCTCTGCCGGGGCAATTCTTGGGGTGTGCGGAGAGGATGTGTGCATGTCTGAACAGTGGGACATCGGGCTGATCGGTCTTGCCGTGATGGGACAGAACCTGGTTCTGAATATGGCTGACCATGGTTTTCACGTGGCAGCATATAACCGGACCACCAGCAGGACAAAGGACTTTATCGCCGGCCCTGCACGAGGTAAATCAGTTTCCGGTTGTCTCAGCCTCGAAGAGCTGGTGAAAAAACTGAAGCGGCCGCGGCGTGTCATGATGATGGTAAAGGCAGGGGATGCCGTCAGCCAGACCATCACGCAGCTTGCGCCCCTGCTGGAGAAGGGTGACATTATCATAGACGGGGGGAATTCT
>CP070788.1:1078095-1093649 GCA_020346765.1 Nitrospiraceae bacterium | reverse complement strand
AGTAGGTCAGGGAAATCCTTTACATCACCTGTAAATGCAATTGTAGTCCAGGGCACTATAGCCCATGGCCTCTTGCCTCTTACCTTGTGCCAATTGCCCGTCGCCCCTGGCCATCTTCTCTCTTTCCCGCTTACTTACCTTCCATCATTCACAGCTCATAAAACCGGGCCAGTCTTTTTATTGCCTTCAGCCTGTCCCCGCTGCCCAGTTTCGCTGACTCAACCGCCTTTTTCATGATCCCGATCGTTCTGTCATAGGTCCTTCTGTCAACGGGAAAGGGGGTCCCGTCCTTTCCGCCGTGGGCAAAGCTGAAGCGTGCCGGGTCCGTATAACTGGGCGCCCTTCCCTAGATAAGCTCGGAGACAAGGCTGAGCGCCCGTATCGTCTTTGGTCCCACCCCCTGCATGCCGAGGAGTGTTTCAAAATTTTCGGGCTGCCTCTCATAGGTCTTCAGCAGAGTGCCTGCTATCCGTTTCGGATTGATGTCTGCCGTGGCAATGGCATGCCGCTTTGCCATCGCAAGGCTCTGCAGTGATTCTATCTCCCTCAGGAGTTTCTCAGGGTCTTCCCGCGCGAGGGCAGCCGACATGTGCCTCGCCTCTTCGCTGTCACGGGCAACCATATTCAGTGAATCCTCTTTTTTATCACAGCACACGGCCCTGTGGGGCTCAACGACAAAGTCCCTCACGGCCTCGCCCAGCCAGTGGTATCGTCGCGCCATCCTGTTATCGTTGTTCATCCCCTGCTGAACAACGGCCCAGTATCCCTTGCGCGTGAAAAGAAAGACATGGTGATAGAGCTGATATCCGTCCTGGACAGCCGTGTTGTCCACCTTCGCGGACATCCTGCTTGCGTAAATCAGCCTGTCCGGTTCAATTGAATATCGCTCACCGAAGGACTCAATTTCATCGGGAGTCTTCCGTGACACTGCCCCCTTTCCGCCAGCGATAAAAAGTCCCACATCCTTTTCGAGCCCCCTGATTCCTTCCTTGGCTGCGCCGAGCACCGTTGTGGTGAGTCCGCTCGAATGCCAGTCAAATCCCAGCACACATCCGAAGGCCTGAAACCAGAAAGGATCGGCGAAGCGCTTCACTATCTCTTCGGGGCTGAATTCCGCTGCAAATGTTGTGATAATCTCTCGCGACAGCAGTTTCATCCGGCTGAAAAGCCAGGGCGGCGCCTTGTCGTAGTGAAGCGGAAGCGTTGCCGTTCCTGTGCGGGGCATATGTCTATTATACCCGGGGATAGAAGATAAACGAGACACTAGAAACTTGTAACCGCATATGCACCTTTTGCCCTTCTGAGCAAAGAGAAGATCTAACGATAACGCCGTGGGTGCAGGCGTCACTGTACTATCTTTACACGGAGCGGTTATAATCATTCGGGAGACCACAATGGGTGACGGGGTAAAAGACAGCGGTGTTCCTCCCCTTTGACCTTCGCCGGAAGGCACTGGACTGTGCCGGCACGACGATCCTCTTTCGGACATTCAGAAAGCTGGAGAATGTCCCTACGAAGACTTGAAGAAAATCAGACGTGCCATACGAAACAAGTACGCCGGGGTATCCGTTTCGGCATACGGGAAGTTTCAATACCCTGTCGGACGTGACGGCGCGTATGCCCTCGGCTATGACCCCTCCTTAATAGAAAACGCTCATCCCGGCTTTCTTGAATCCTTCTGCGGAGTCGGCAACCCCTTTTCTCTGGGCAGGATCCGCAGCGGCAGCGCCGTACTCGATGTGGGTTGCGGGGCAGGTTTTGACCTGTATATCGCGGCCACAATGGCTGGCACACGCGGCAGGATCTGCGGTACGGACTTGACCGAAGCAATGGTCCTCCGTGCACGGGACAATTTCGCCAGAGCAGGAATCACGAATGTTGCGATCAGTAAAGTCGATTCTGAACACATCCCCTATGATGAGGGCTCCTTTGACATGGTCATATCCAACGGTGTTATAAATCTTTCTCCGGCAAGAGAGCTCCTGTTTCGTGAGGTCTTCCGCGTCCTGAAACCGGGCGGCAGACTGCAGGTTGCCGATATCGTCCTGGAAAAGGAGTTGCCTGCTGCCCTTGCAGAAAACCCTGAAGCATGGTCTCAGTGAATCGGCGGAGCGGTTCCTGTAGGGGACCAGATCAGGCTGATGGAAGAATCAGACTTCCGTGAAGCTGCATGTGCAGGTTTAACCGCTGTTCGAACATCACCTTACACGGTAGGGGCACTGTTCAGGGCGGTGAGATAAAAGAGGCATACATCGTTCTGTACACCGTGCAGGCACCTGAGCTCTGAGCTGTGATGCATATTACATAATTTCAGGCACGTTACGAATATCTTAGAACTGAATGCTGCATCTGTGAGCATGTGACAAACACTGCCACATAACCGGAGAGCCACCGTGACTCGTACCACACTTTCGCGCAGCAGGACAACCTGGTCACTCATTTCGATTTTCCTCCTTTCGGGGACCCTTCTGTTTTTTGCCCTTCAGAGGGACGGCCGTCTCCTGCAGTCCCATGAGGACCCTGTGCCAGGCGATGCTTCAGCAGGTCCGTCTCACGAAGAACTCCGGACTGCTTTTTTTCAGCCTTCGCAGCCGACCCCTTTCCCCATCCCTGAAGGACTCAAACCCCAGGTGGAGTTCTGGAAAAAGATATTCACTGAATACTCATCACGCCAGGCCGTCATCCATGACAGGCGGCATGTAAATATTATCTATGGCGTGATTGATCTGAGTGACAGGGAACTCTATTCCAGCAGGGCACGAAGTAAATCAATCCGTTCGGCCGTACATAAATACAAGGTCATGCTGCGCCGGCTCAGTGCGCTGGATCCAAAAAAGATCGATTCCCTGAGTGGAGAAGAGCAGAAGGTGTTCCGTATGGTCCGGGAGGCCCCCGGCAATTACCGCTTTGACAGGGCACAAAGAAATTTCAGGGTCCAGTACGGCCTGAGAGATAAATTCAGGAGGTCCCTCACAGATTCAACCCCGTACCTCAGAGATATGGAACGGATTTTTGAGGGTCACGGGCTTCCCGTTGAGCTGACCCGCCTCCCCTTTGCAGAGTCATCGTTCAACCTGGAGGCCTACTCGCTTGCAGGCGCTGCCGGCATATGGCAGTTTACCCGCACGACAGGAAAGAATTACCTGAAAATTAATCAGTACGTTGACGAACGGAGGGACCCCATGAAATCAACGGAAGCTGCTGCTCAGCTGCTGTCATCCTGCTACAGACAGTTCAGGTCATGGCCCCTGGCCGTCACGGCCTATAACCACGGCTCATACGCGCTCCAGCAGGCAGTCAGACAGACCAACAGCAAAGACCTTGGAACAATAATCAATCAGCACAGGGGACGCACCTTCGGCTTTTCATCCAGAAATTTTTATGCTGAATTCCTGGCCATTCTTGAGATCCTGCAGGATTACCAGCGCTATTTCGGTGACATTGATATCCTGCCTCCGGACGAGTACGAGGTATTTTTTGTGGAGCACTATATTAAAATGAACACGCTCCTGGCCAATACGTCACTGGACAGGGACAGCGTGTCCCGCCTGAACCCTGAACTGAGGGATGCGGTCCTGACATCACGGAGATTCCTTCCGAAACACTACCCTCTGAGGGTCCCTGCGGGCATGAAAGAAGAGCTTATACATGCATACGCCATGATCGATCCCTCTGAAAAGAGAAGCCATATCAGTGTAACGTTACATCACCGGGTAAAACCGGGGCAAAGCCTGTCCTCGATCGCGGTGTTATACGACACCTCTGTCAGGGCCATCATGAGTGCAAACTCTATAAAAAACCCGGACAGGCTGAATGTGGGGCAGCTCTTAAAGATTCCCACCCGGGCATGACCCGTTCAAAGGCCCGTAATGACAGAGTGTGTCTGGTATGGGGTGTCCATACCGAAACATCAGTGGAAATCAGTCCGGGAAATGGACTACCATATTCCCATACCGCGTGCATGCGGGTGGACATTCATTCGAGCGGCCTGTGCCGCCCGGACAGCCTGCGGGCAGGGAACATCCATGAGAAAAGGATACCGGGGCAGCGGAAAGCCCCGCTGGCCCCAAAAAAAGGGAGGCGACAAGACGGCCGAGGAGATCCTGCAGGAGCTCCGCTCCGGCCCTGCCCCGGCAGGGGCATACCGGGATCAGTCACTCAGGATCCACGGGCTCATCTGCGCCAAGTGCGGCAGGGAATTCGACCACAGGAACAGCCATCTGCTCACGGTGCACCACAGGGACGGCAACAGGTTCAATAATCCCCCTGACGGGTCAAACTGGGAAAACCTCTGCATTCACTGTCATGATGACGAGCACAGCAGGGGGATGCTCGGCGACTACCTGAGCAGGAAATGACCAGAATCAGAGCTCAAATGCCAGAATGAATGGCCCGTCACCGCGAAGACTCGCTCCGAAGGCCAGCGATCAATGATTAATTATCAATTGCGGAATATTCATTCATTGATAATTATTAATTGGCGCTTTATCATTTCATTCGAGCCTTCCACGGAATTGGCATCATTTCCCAGGCGAGGACGCTCTCAGGCCTGTCCCAGTGATGAGACAAACTCTCTGTACTCTTTCGGGGGATTGATGATCTCCAGTCCGATACTGAAGGAAACACCGTGCAGGGAATTTTTTGTGTGGAACCACTTGACCTCGCACTTCATGGGCACACTCTTTTTGGACGGGAGTTGGCACTTCAGCTGGATAATGGTCGAGGGTGTAATGTCGACAACGGTGCCGGCAGTGGCAGTGACCAGGCACAGACCGCTCCCTGAGAAATTCATGATGATGCCGGAATAGCTCTTTCCGCCTGTCGTGAGTTCAGCGTTCAGGTTGTCCGTTATCCTGCCGGCACGTCTTTTTTCCATGATGGCACAGTTCCATGAATCTGCAGTAATAGTGTAGTATACCAGATGCCCGGGGGTTAGAAAACATCCTCTGTCAGACCTGCTTTCCCCTTCGCCGTGCCACAATCGGGCTACCGGAGGTTTGCACTGTCATGAAGATACTCATGTTTTACGCGCCCGCATTCTGGTTCAGGACCTTTGAAAAAGTGCTTGACACCGTGCCGGAACGCGACGAAGACAGGGCCGTGGAAAATGCCGTGGTCGTTTTCTACCACGGCGAAGCCCATGACACAGAGAGGCACGGAAGTGTTCTGGCAAAACTGGTCAAGAACATTAAATGGCTCTCGGGCAAGTTCAGGACAAAGAACATCGTTCTCCACTCCTTCAACCATCTCTCCGCATCAAAGGCCCCGGCTGATTTTACCCACCGCCTTGTCACAGAGGTCCGGGAGCGTCTTGAAAACTCCGGCTTTGCTGTTTCCGAAACCCCCTTCGGCTATTTGAACGAGTGGAAGATCCACGTGGCGGGCGAGTCCCTGGCAAAGGTATTTAAGGAGCTTTAAATAGAGCATGACTGATGGAGGATCAAGGCGTGCATCCGGCATCTGGAATCTGGATTCTGGAATCAATCTGACGACTACCTGTTGTTATCTACCTTGTTGACCCTGTCATACCCCCGCTCCCGGTGGCAGCCGGGTATGCACCGGCCCCCGTTCTCTGTCTTACTGAAAATCATGGGGATGTTGGCTGTGCCAAAGGGGAACTCGTCCCTGATCCGGCCTTCGTGGTCTGAGGCGTGCACATCGTGGCAGGCGCGGCATGACCTGCCTTTTTCCTGATGCACATGAAGCCGGTGGAGATTGATATCGCCGTTCCTGAAATTCGTCGCGGTCTCTGTTTTTTCCTCGATAATCATGGCCTCCTTGTGGCAGAGCAGGCACAGGCTGTATTTGCCCTTTTCATAGGAGGTGTAAAATTTATGGGGAAATGCCAGCCTGAGGATAAAGGTATTGTCAGATCCGTGAGGGTTGTGACAGACCGTACAGTCGCCCTGCACCACGGGGCCGTGCTGAAAGCGCCTCTTCTCCCACTCCCGGCTTTCTTCATGGCACCCGTAGCAGACCTCATCAGTCTTCCCTTTAAGGAGGGCCCTGAATTCCGAAAAGTGCGGAGAATGGCAGGCAGTGCATTCCCCCTTTTCCGCCGGCACGTGCTTCTTACTGTACTGACCGATCTCCTGTTCTTTCAGTTCATGGCAGGAAAAGCAGAGGGCCTCCCGCGGCATTTTCAGGCGGTTCCGGTCTCTCCCTGAATGGGGGTCATGACAGCCCGTACATCCTGTCTCGATCAACGGGGCGTGAACGTATTCCATGACCATGCCTGAAACCATATCCTCATGGCAGGAAATACAGAGATTTGCACCCGCATCAGTGAGTCGGGCTTTGATGTTTGAAGCGTGGGGATCATGGCAGAGGCCGCAGTTGCCGTCGTTTACCGGCTGGTGGACAAATTCCCCGGGGAAAAGCCGTGCAGCGGCGTGGCATGAGGTACACAGACTGCCATAGTCCTGCCTCAGAAAAAAGGGCCTGTCAGAGCCGTGGGGATCATGGCAGGATGAGCAGTCGCTGTTCAGGATGGGGCCGTGAATGAACTGGCTGTCCTGCAGCTTCCCCTCCAGGGCCTTGTGGCATCCGGCGCAGAGCGCACGCTGGTCACTTGAAATGCCGAAACTGTCGGGATAGGCCTGGGCCTCATGACAGCCTTCGCAGGAACCTGTCATGACCGGCTCGTGGGAGAATGCCCTGTCTCCCAGAAAACCTGCATGACACTCTACCGAGACACAGCCTTCCTGGCCGCGGGCGTGGGCAGTAAACTCTTCGGCAGTCTGAAACAGGCCTTGCCTCCCCTGGCCTCTGGCGGAAACAACGCACAGGGCAATCAGCGTCGCTGTAAGGAAAAAGGATACCCCCGTCCTACTCATGAATCATCATGTCCCTGGTTCGATATGCAGCTGCCACGCCGGATGCGGTGTCCACGCCCAGGGCAATCTCCGTTGCCTTCTGAAGCAGCTCAAGGGCCTGAGCCGTTTCCCCGGCCTCACGGTACAGCCCGGCCAGTGCGTAGAGGGTCGATATTCGGTGAAACGTGGACGGGGCCAGTATTTCGTGAACAGTGTCATCGCTCTTTTTCTCAAAAAGCAGGATAGCCCTGCCGAGCTCCTCTGCTGCCTCCTCTGTCCTGCCCGTCTTCCGGTACAGAAGACCGAGGAGGTAATGGGCCTCTGCAAGCGTCTGATCACGAGAAAGGACCTCCCTGAAAAGAGGTTCGGCTTCACCGTACTTTTCCTTCTCAAACATCACGAGGGCGTAATTGAAGCGCGCGGGGACATTGCCTCTGTCAAGCTTCATGGCCTTCTCGAAATTCTCAAGGGATTCCTCAACCTTTCCGCTCTGCCGCAGGACCATGCCCATAAGATTGTGCGCAGGCGCGGAATCCGGGTCAAGGGCGAGTGATTTCTGCAGCGGTGAAAGACACTGCTCCCGGAGCCCCTTCCCGTACATCCGGAGTGCGTAGTGATAGAGACTCACTGCATGAGGGTCCCTTCCCCCCTGTTTCTCCGGGGCCTGTGATTCCTCGGGCCCGGCAATGCCCGCAAGGGCGTTGACCTTCTCCCGGAAAAGGGGCCTCGCTGCAAGGGGAAAGCTGGGATAGATGAACCCGATGGTTCCGCTTTTTTCAATCATGACCGTTGTGGGGAGCGCAATCACACCGTACTCCCTGAAAATCCTGAATCCCCGGTCAACCAGGATGGGGATCTGTATCCCGTTTGCCTTTAGGAGGCTCCTCACGCGCTCAAGCTCTCCGGGTGAGACCTCCCGGCCTTCCTCGGGGGTGTAGATACCGTATATCTCCAGGTCAGAAAGGGAATGTCGTGCTTCATAAAAGCCGTTCAGAAACTTGAGCTCATCAAGGGAGTAGTCAAGAAAGGACGAGCTCATTGCAAGCTCCCAGAATACGAGAATAAGGGGCTTCTGGCCAAAACGGCTCCCCACGTCAACGGGAGCTCCATCCAGATCGCTGAGCACAAAGGCTTTGGGGGCGTCCCCCTCGTGCATCCCGATTAATGCCTCAGCGGCCATCGGGGCCGTGAAGAGCATGGCCCATAACATAATGATGCTGATAAAATGCATGGTTCTTCTCCCCATGAGCTGCATATCAGGATTTAAGGATTCAATGCATATACTATTTAAACCATATCCATTTCGTCATTGCAACCTTCTCCGGTCTCAGTGCTGATACAATGGCGCAGGTACATCAGGGCGGCAAAGTCATACAGCCCGTGGGCCACGACAGGAACGAGGATCGCTCCTAGGACATGATAGATCAGACCGAAATAGAATCCCACAAGCACGGTAACGATCACATAGGCCGGCGTAATGAAGTGAAACAGTCCGAAAAGGATGCTTCCGGCCGCGATGCCAAAGCGGACCTGGACAATGCCTCGGAAAAACAGCTCTTCGGCAAATCCGGCAAGAAGCGATATGACAAAGAGATCAATCAGCCCGGCGCGGGCAAATAAGTGCCCTATGTCGTGGATGACCGTGCTCCTCAGCGACCTGAACAGGGGAAGGTCCCGTGCCTTTTCCGATAGAGTGAACCGGAAAAGGATAAACAGGGGCAGTGCCCCTGCAATTCCCAGGGAGACATCCCTGGGGTAGTTGCCGGACAGCGGAAACAGGGACCTGTCAAAATAGCGGGCCAGCAGCACTGCCAAAGCGAGCACAGCACCTTCGGCAAGGACAGCGATTATCAGAAGCCTTGTCCTCCCCATGCTTTTCACCTTACACCGTAACCCATACTCTGTTGTTTCTGCGGCGAACGGCCACGGCGGTCTCAAAAAATGATGAAAGGTTCTTCCTGGTCAGGACCTTTTCCGCCTTTCCGGCTGAATGGACCATGCCCTCCCGCAGCAGCAGTACGTCAGTGAACAGGGGAAGTATTTCCTCGGTGTGATGCGATACGTAGAGAATCGAAGGGGAAGATTTTTTACCGGCCATAGTGTCGATGGCTGCAAGGAGCTTTTCCCTGGCAAACATATCGAGGCCGGCACATGGCTCGTCCATGATCAGCAGCCGCGGCGAACTCATCAGGGCCCGCGCAATGAGAACCTTCTGTTTCTCCCCCTGAGACAGCGCTCCGTAATACTGCTTCGCAGCAGGGCCGCAGCCGAACTCATCGAGCAGGTACAATGCCCGGTCCCTGTCTCCTTTACCGGGCCTGTCGTAAAGCCCGATGGTGCCGTAGATGCCGCTGAGAACAATCTCCTCTGCGGTCTCGCTTCCGTAGAGCCTCTCCTGGAGGGATGAACTGATAAACCCTATGCTTCTGCGCACCCTCCGCCAGTCGTGCCCTCCGAATCGCTTACCGAAGACGCTCAACGATCCCTCCGAGGGGAAGACATACCCGGCTATCAGGTTCAGCAGCGTGGTTTTCCCTGAGCCGTTGAGTCCCATAAGTGCCCAGTGCTCGCCTTCCCTGAACGTCCAGGTGATGCCGCGTAAAACATACCGCTCCCCCATGATGCAGGAGATGTTTTTCATGAGAATAATCATTCAGAAAACCCCGCAGCCTCAGGTCGACTGCTGCGGTATTATACTCAATTTCAGGAATGATTCCTAAGCGGGGACGTTCAGAAGATAAAGACGGCGAGGGGCAAAGGGCTCTGGGCAACAGGAGATTCGCACCAGGTAACAGGCGATGGGAATAGCAGATCACGACAATCTATAGTTCATAGCCCATTGCCTGACTTTTCCGGCATCTGGTATCGCTATGTCCCGTCACTCGCGTTCCAGCATAAAACCGATGTCGTAGCGGCCACTGACTTTCCGTACCCAGCGGATATGCCCGGTCATCATGATTTCGCCCGTCATGTGCACGCCGACCGCTGAACCGGCATCAAGCCTCACCCGGGCGCTCACCATGATGCCCCTGTCGGACCTGTTTGTCATCTGCCCCCGATACAGACGGGATCCCTGCAGCAGAACGACTTCTCTGTCTGCCTTCGCTCTTCTGCATACTCTACGTTCCATCTTCATTCCTGCTCATGCCCCTTTGCAAGGTGCCACCTGTGGGGCACGGTGCCTCTTTTCTTTTTTTCATCTGCCCAGACAGGATATGTAATGTTCCACTTTCTCATCAGTTCGTCCGCCATTGACGGGAAAAGGTTTCTCAGTATCTTATATTCTTCCCTGGCAGCACGCCGGTTCCCAATCAGGAGAAACAGCATGCCGATTTTGAGATGCGCATCAGCATCGCCTGGATTGTTGCTGACGACCTCCTGATATGCAGCTATTCCCTTTTCTATCCATTCCTGCGGACATCCCGAAGCAATCCCCCCTCCCCCCTGATATTCATCTCGCCAGGGAGATCGAATCAGCATATCTCCCGTGAGATTACAATCCGGCTTTGCTGCCACAGCGCTTCCCGCGGCCTTCATTGACATGCCTCCTCCCGTCGTTGCTTTTCATCACGGGGCACTCACGGACCTCATATCCGGGAGTAGCGCTCCAGCGCGGGCGATATCAACAGCTCCATGATGGAGCATCTGTCGATAATCCCGGCAAGCTGCCCGTTTTTTGTTACGGGGATCATGGTGAAGTTGTTTTCAAGCATAGTCTCGATCAGTTCCTCAACCGGGGTATCCAGTTCGGCGGTCACCGGATGTCCTGTCATGATCCTCTCTGCTGTAAAACTATCAGGATCCATCCCTTCCCTCAATGCCCCGAGAACATTAAACTCCGTCACGACTCCCGTAACCTCCCGCCGGTTGCCTGCTATAATGGGGAGCCCTGGCAGATGCGTTGTGATCAGCTTGTTGACAATCTCCCTCCCCTTAGCCCGGGGGTCAACTTCAATCCTTTTTGACGGATACCTGGTGCACCTCATCAGCATGATGTATCTCGCGATATTCATGGGTTCTCTCCTTTCTCGCTCAATGCATTGGCGGCACGTCCATTCTCCACTTCATGAATGAGTTTTCCTGGCATGAACATGCCCGTCACCCATGAATGCAGAAGCCTTGTCGCGAGCCGCCATATAGCATGCATACACGGCCAGCATGCCCAGGCCCGCTGCCAGAATAACGAGGGGGAATAGCAGCGTCACTATCAGGAAAAGTTCTGTAACATTCAAATTGCCCATGTTGCGTACCTCCCTTCTTTTCATAAGAAACAGGGTTCACGTCCCCTGTCCATTAAATTACCAGAGCACGAAAAGCATTCATATCAGGATTACATTGATTTTTTTATCCGATTTTTACCCGATCTTATATAGGACTTAGTCCCAGGGATGCATTTCATGCAGTGAATCCGGAGCGACACTGTCAAAGTATACTTCTTTATTGCGGCAGGTCTTGGGGATACGAAGGCTGGTAAGTCCCTGATAAAAATACCCGGCCTCAGGGTACGAGGTTGTTCTGAAGGGCGTAACAGATTAACTGGGCGTTGTTCTTCATTCCCATTTTTTCAAGAACGTGGGCCCTGTGGGTGCTGATGGTTTTCTTGCTCAGCGAAAGCTCCTGTGCTATTTCTGAAACTGTCTTGCCTGAGGCAATCATGCACAATATCCCGTATTCACGGTCGGAAAGCCTCTCATGGGGAAGTTTTTCCGAGCGATCCCCCACATGACTGGCCAGCAATTCTGCAGCCCGGGAGGACACATACCTGCCGCCTGCTGCAACCCTGCGGATTGCCTCCACCAGTTCAGCGGGGCTGGCGTTTTTCGTCAGATACCCCGAGGCACCCGCCTTGAATGCACGCTCTGCGTACTCCTCTTCCGAATGCATACTGAGGATGAGGATCCCCGTGCCGGGCTGCTCCCCCCGGAGCTGCTTCAGGATATCCATGCCGCTTCTTCCCGGCATGGAAATGTCAAGGAGAACCACGTCATACCGCTTCTTCCGTGACTGCTCGAGCACTTCCTGTCCGTTGATGGCCTCGTCGCCGGCATCTATGTCACGGGCTTCCGCGAGAAACCGTCTGAGGCCTTCTCGGACGATGGGATGATCATCGGCAATCAGCACGCGAATCATTGAATCACCCTCGCTGCCTTCCTGGGAGACCGGCCCCGCCATGACGCTACAGAGCGTCATTCTTCACAGGGGACACGTATCGTCACCGTGCTCCCTCTCTTCGGCGCCCCTTTGATTTCGATCTCGCCTCTCAGCAAATGAACACGCTCCCTCATTCCCATAATGCCGAAAGACCGGGAATCCGTTGCCTGCGTTTTGGTAATGCCCCGCCCGTTGTCCTGGACCATCATGATGAATCTGCCGTCCTCCTCCTTCAACATCACGGACACCTTTGTTGCCTCGGCGTGGCGATATATATTCGTGAGCGCTTCCTGGAAAATTCGGAATATGTTTATGTCACGGGTCCGGCCAAGTCGGGCAGGCTCCCTGCCACATGACACGCTGCAGGCAAGGCCCGTCCTGGCCTGAAAATTTCTTGCATGCCATTTAATCGCTGAAAGGAGGCCCAGGTCGTCAAGAAGGGCAGGCCTCAATTCCGATGATAGCCTCTGCACTGAATGAATCGTCATATCAATGATCCCGAGCAATGCCGATATTTTTTTACCGAGATCCCTCCTGTCCACGAGTGTGGCCTCTTCCAGCATCCTAAGCTCCATCTGCAGCACTGTCAGCGACTGACCCAGTTGATCGTGAATTTCACGGGCAATGCTCTCCCTCTCCTGCTCCCTCAGCGAGAGGATATGGGCATTCAGCCTGCGAAGCTGTCCACGGGATTTGCGGAGCTTCAGTTCCGCTTTCCGTCGCTTCGTAATGTCCCTGGCAATATGAATGACCCCGGAGACAAGATTTTTCTTCTCTGCGAGGGGAATTGCCCTGATTTCGAAGTATTTTTTTAAATAGGGCTCGTACAGCTCGAGTGTGGCCGGGCGTCCAGTCTTCAGGCACTCACGGGCAGGGCACTGCGCAGGAGGAAATTCAGTTCCGTGAAAATATCTGAAACAGGGCACAACATTGTTTTCCAGAGGCGGCAGTTCCAGGGAAGTAATGGCAGCACTGTTTGCAAACATGACATGGAAGTCCCTGTCATGAACGGTAATCATGTCGCTGATATCATTGACCACATCCTCCCAGCAAACAGAATGACATATGACTGCTGGTGATCTGTGGCGAGCTTCTCTGATTTGCCGAGTCGAGACTTTCATACCTGTCTCTCCTCTGTCCCGGACGCATTAAAAAGGCCGAATCCGTGCCTCATGTGCTTCCCCCCGGCAGTTCGGCCATCTTGCTACTCATAAGACCCGCAACTTTCTGTCACCCTCTCGCGAAGGCTTTAGCTTTGTCGGAGAAATCCCCTCGCTGTCGATCCTTTTTTGAGTATATATAGTTCATATCACCAATTGCGCCTCATGTCAACAGCGCTTCAGAATACCCTTTCAGGGGGTGCCGTATGCCGCCATGACACCGTGCCGGGTTCTCTTTCTGTCTGGCCCTATTCGGCAACTGCATATCGTTTTATCGTTTCCAGCCGTTTCCCCCTCACCGGGAGATGATCGAGGCGGCTGATCCGTCCGTCACGGCGGTTCTGCATGATCCATGAGACTGTCTCAGGCCCCAGGCCGGGAACCCTCAGCAGGTCATCCCGCTCAGCACGGTTAATCCTGACAGGATAAAACTCAGGGTGGCTGTCAGCCCAGGCCTGTTTGGGATCCCGGTCCAGGAGCAGATTCCCCTCACTGTCCAGGGGTATCTCGCTCCCCTCAAACCCGTACTTCCTGAGGAGAAAGTCGACCTGATACAGCCGGTGCTCACGAATGAACGGCTCCTCCGCGGAGGAAAGGATACGTTTCTCACCAGGGACATCAGACGTTCCCAGTCCTTTCTGGTACGCTGAGAAGTAGAGCCTGCTGAACCGGAGGCGGTCATAGAGGCCCGACATGGAGCTGATGATTTCACCGTCATTTTCTTCTGAGGCACCCACGATGAACTGGCTTGTGCATTTGACACGGGAATAAGGCATGCCCCTGGCCGTAAGCCTGCTCATCAGCTTCAGGGGCCGCAGGATGTCCCGGTCATAGTCTTTCTCAGCCGAAAGCTTTTCAAAGTGTCTCCTGCCCGGTGTTTCTATGTTCAGCGACACGGCGCTTGCAAGGGAGACGGCATCTTCGATTGCCCCGTCCGAAGCCCCGGGAATGATCTTCAGGTGGATGTATCCCCGATAACGGTATCTGCGCCTGAGGATCCGTGCAACGGCATTGATCCGGTCCATGGTGTGGTCAGGATTCCTGATGACCCCGGAGCTGAGAAACAGCCCGAAGACGCCGGCCCTGCCCTGATACTCCATGAACAGCCGGGCCACTTCTTCAGGCTGGAGCATGCACCGTCGGACATCCGAATCCGACCGGAGGGGGCAGTATTTGCAATTATTGACGCAGGCATTGGAAAGGAGCGTCTTGAGGATAAGTGAATATCCCCCGCGGGGAAGCGACAGCGGATAGAGCCACTTTCCGTTCCCCCCCCGTTTTCTGCGATCTTCCTCCCCCGTGCCGCAGGCGCAAGAAAGGTCATACCGCGAGTCCTCGGCGAGGACTTTGAGTCTATCCTTCGCGTCCAGTGGACCACTTTTCATACCCTTCATTGTAGCGCCGATGTCCGAGTGTTGCAAACAGCATGTACCGTCCATTCCATTCTTTCTTTCAATGATGGTAGAATCAATACCATCGATGCCGCAATTTTCTTAAGGAGCCCCTCAGGGTGGAGCGCAGAAAAGGCAGGAGATACCGGGTCCCCTTTGATGTTGAAGTTATTCCCTCAACCGAAACGGACACCTACGTTCCGGGGGACGTGAAAGACTTTTCCCCGGACGGTTTCAGTTTCGACGCAAAGAACATCGCCCTGGACACAAACAGTGCAGTCAGTGCCCGGTTCCAGATCTTCCCGGGGGCTGACTACATCCACGTCCGGGGAAGAGTGGTGTGGAAAATCCAGATCGGGGAGGACAGCCAGCTCGGTGTTGAAATCGGGGAAATTGATGCGGGGTCCACGCAAGACCTGGGGTTCCCCTTTAACATGTGGAAAGATAAAATAAAATAATTTTGACTTTTTCTTATCTTATGCCGTAATATATTTTGTTTGACGTTCTGCCGCATTGCTGTCCTTGTTTCAACCAATTCCAGGACAAAAATGAAGAAAGGCTGAGCAAAGCAGACCTGCGCGAACCCCGCGGGTTCTGATAGAGAAAGAAAAAACGAAAGGAGGATCGATTCATGTCGGGAAAAGCTAAGTCAAAGACTGACGTGGCCGCACGCACGGGAGCAAAGACCCAGGCCCGCCTCTGCAGCTCCTGCGGGAACAAGATCGACGTGGTAATGGCCGTCTCCCCCACCGGGAAGAAAAGCATGAGACGCCTCTGCTGTGAAGTTTAGTTCCTGATCTCCTGCGGCAGTGAGCACCCGTGCCGCAGGGGTAGCATTATCAGGATCAAGATCCCAGGTTTAAATTAAGATTTCAGCTGTCAGCTCAGTTGTATGGGTTATCAATTTTCTTACGGCAAGCCATAAGCTCCTGGCGAAAGTGGCTTTGAGCGGATTTATTGGGCCTAAAGAAAAAACGGGGTTTTTCGTCACAATTCCTCGGAGACGAACAGGACGTTCGTCGAGAATGAGTGAAAAG
>CP070788.1:1054572-1077995 GCA_020346765.1 Nitrospiraceae bacterium | reverse complement strand
CGGTACAAGAAGCTCTTTGAAGAAATCAAGGACATAGACGTTCGTAAGGCAAAGAGGGATGTGCTGGCGTTTCTGGGCGGGATTGCCGGTCTCATGGCCAAAGAGGAAGCGCTGAAACTGCGGGAGGCTGAAGCATCGGCACAAGTCAACGCACAGGAAGCGGTGATAGAAGAAAAGAAGAGGTCCTGCGTTGATATGGAGAAGTCCCTCGATGAAATCAGGCTTCGCCTTTACGCCCTTGAAAAAGAAGCCACCGAGGACGAGGGAAAGATAGCACTTCTGAGGAGGGACTGTGAAAACCTCATGGAACGCTTTGACGACCTGACCAGACAGGACCGGCACCTGGACGGTGAAAAAGAGACCGCCTCGGTCAGCATTCGGGAAGTGAAGGCAGCTGAACAGGAAATGCGGCAGGCACTGGTAAACCTCGAAAAGCTTCTGGCAGAGCGGAATGAAGCCTTCACTGCCGCTGACAGCGATATTACCAGTCTTGAAAGCTCCCTGGAAGAGAAGCGGAAGACGCTTTTCAGCAGGGCAGAGGATATCAGTACGATCCGCAATGAAATAAGCCATCTGAACCTCAACATTGCAAACCTGGACCGGAAAACGGAGAAGATTTCCCATGATATCAGTTCGCTGAGCGGAAGTCTCCTTACCCTGGCGTCCACACTGGAGCAGGTCCGGGGAGAGATGTCAGCCACAGAGTCCGGACTGCGGGAGATGGTCAGCACCAGGGAAGAATTTACCCTTCAGCTCAGGGACAAAAAGAGTGAACTGGCAGAGCGCGGCGAAACCCTCAACCGGCAGAGGGAAGAGCTTGCTGCCATGACCTCCAAACTGGAGTCCCTGAAAGAGATGGACCTGGCGCAGCTGAACCTCTTTGACGAGAGCATCAGGACCCTCTGCCAGGTAGCGGACATCTTTGATACCCCTCCCGAATATGAAGCTGCCATCGAGGCCGTTCTCGGCGACAAGCTCGCCGCATCCGTGGTGGACAGCCATGGGGAAATCATCCGGGCCCTGGAACGGATACGGGAGCACAACGCCAGGAGGATCGGTTTTATCACCCCCGGGGCAGCGCAGCATGTCACAGCGGCATCAGCAGGAGTTTCTGCATCAGGGGCGGGCGTCATCGGCGAGGCCATGAAATTCGTATCTGTCAGGGAAGGATTTGAAAACGTTGCTGCATCACTCCTGAAGGATGTCCTGCTCGTGGACACCCTCAGCACCGCCTTTTCGTTCTGGAAGGCCTCTGCGGAATCCGGTGAGAAGCCCTGCTTTTTCGTTACCCTTGACGGTGAGGTCCTTGAGCCTTCCGGCATGGTCTTCGGCGGCAGGGACAGGGGTGTGCTGAAGATCAAGCGGCTTATCAAGGAGCTTGACACGTCCCTGTCAGGCAAGAGAGAGGAAATTTCCCTCCTGGAACATGCCGTTGCCGGCCTCAAGGACGGCATCGTTACCCTTGAAAACGAGATAATCTCTTTGGACGGCAAAATCTCCGGCCAGGAGAAGTACCGTCACGAGCTGGAAGTGAAGATCGCAAATTTGACTGAAGAAGATGGGAGGCTTAGGAAAAAGCACGAATACATTGAGATAGAACTGAGCGATGACCACCGCCAGAAAGGCAGTCTCGAAGAAGCCCTTAGAGAAAAGGAAGAACAGTGCAGGAGGCTGGAGCAGGAAAAGCTCGAGGTGGAGGAAAGCATCAGGAACACCCAGGAAAACATATCAGGGAAGAAGGAGCACCGTGAATCGCTCCGTGCCGGCCTCACGGAAGTCAGGCTTGACCTCACGTCCATGGGGGAGAAAATGGCATCCCTGAGGAAAGAGATTGACCGGCTTAACGGTGTGCTCAGATCGATAGATCAGAAAAAGGAAGATATGGCCAATGAACGGGCCTCCATTCAGGAGATAATCGCTCAGAAAGAGCGGTCTGTTGTTGAAAGGGAGGAAGCCCTGAAGCTGAAGATCCTGTCCGTGAGCGAATTTCAGACAGAGGCCTCGCGAACGAACGAGATCCTCGATGCGAGGAAGGCAGAGCTTGAGCTCATGGAAAAGCATCTGAAAGACCTTGCACGTGAGCTGGAGGGTATTCACGGCGAGATCAGCCACCTGGAAATGAAGAAGATGGAGCAGACCATGAAACTCAACTATCTGAAAGAGGACATGTACAAGGCCTATGCCCTTGAGATAGAAACGGCCGATGTGCCTGACACCGTAACCCCTGAGGAAGAGCAGAGGCTTCCTGAACTTAAGGACAAGCTCCAGGCCCTCGGGCCCGTAAGCCTGGGCACCCTTGATGAATATGAAGAGCTCAAGACCCGCTTTGACTTTCTCTCGAAGCAGCGCGACGACCTCCTTAATGCCATTGCGGCCCTGGAAGACACCATACAGAAGATCAACAGGACGTCGAAGAAGCGGCTCCAGGAGGCATTTGATGCCCTGAACGAAAAGTTCAAGGAAGTATTCACGATCCTCTTTGGAAAGGGCAGGGCCGAGCTCCAGCTTACTGAAGGGAGTATCCTCGATGCAGGTATTGAGATCATAGCTCAGCCGCCGGGCAAGAGGCTCCAGAACATGAACCTCCTCTCGGGAGGAGAGAAGGCACTTACGGCGCTGTCGCTCCTGTTTGCAGGATTCATGATCAAGCCCACGCCCATGTGCCTCCTCGACGAGGTTGACGCGCCCCTGGATGAGTCCAACACGGAGCGCTTTATCACTCTCCTCAGGGAAATGGCAAAGAACATCCAGTTCATCGCCATTACCCACAACAGGAGGACCATGGAAGCCGCAGACTATATGTACGGGATCACCATGGAAGAGCCCGGCTCCTCCAAGGTGGTGTCCATGCACCTGGCGGAAGCGGTGTGAAAAGACAGCAGGAGATCAGCTATCTTTATACGAAAACCCTCTCACTCCAGCACGAGTTCATCCCTGATATCAATGCAATTGATTACGCTCTGGGCTGCCGGGCACAGTGAGATATACGACGAAAATGCTTCGCGCGCGTCAGTGGCCTGGTCCTTCGGGACTCTCAGGTGATAGGTGACCCTGATGCGAGTGATTTTTATGATATCACCAGCCTTCTCAATATCGCCTTCCACATCAGCGCAGTAGAGATCTTCAAAGGTGCGGATCTTCTTTTTGGCCAGCACCGCGGCCAGAGTACCCATCATTCAGGCGGCGGTTGCGGCAACAATGTGGTCGAGTGTGGCAGCGTGCTCCTGCTCCGGCTCTATCCTGTAGAATCGTTTGATTCCTCCATGGATGCCATAATAGACCGGCTGGTCGAACCCTTCGATCATGGCCTTCCTCGTCGGCCCCTTCTCTCGTACAATGCGGATGCGCGATGTGTGAACAATTTCACCCATGATAACCTCCTGGTAACCGTGAACTGCGGGAAATCCTGTGCCATATCATCATAGTAACACAAAAAACGATGGACAGAAGATCAGCGCAATGTCATTCTACAAACGAGTGCGTTAAAATGATGACTATTACTCCATGGAAAGAATATCTGACTGCCGGGTAAGCCGGAAAAAAAAGTTGTTCCTCCTCATCACATTATTTGTGGTATTCGTTTCGTTCTCCGGCGTTCTTTTTGAGCTTTCCTTTCTTTTTCCGGACGCGGGGGCAAAACTTCATGAGGGAAGCAGGGGCATCACGAACGTCATCGACCTCGAAGGCATACCGGCAGCAGATTGGTTCCCCTTCCTGCGTGACGTGAAATTCAAGGGTACAATGACCATGAACACACGGGTATCGCTGGATGATGCTCGCAGAGACTCCCTGCCCGTGATGGCTGAAGTGTTGCTCCAGGGTGCTGTGGCAACATGGGGGTCTCTCGGGATTGATCTGCGGGCGAGGGACCTGAAGTTAACTGTAAAAGGGGTCTACCACTTTGCCGAGGACAGGATTGACATCATGACGCTGCAGGCACATCTGTCAGAGAAGAGGAGATTGAACGTACGGGGGACGGTGTACCACATCAGATCAGACAGACCCGTCATGGACCTCAAGGCAGAGGGCAGTATATCCGTCTCGGAACTGAAGGACATTCTTTCCGGTCCTGCCGTGAAATGGCTTCAGGATCTGGACATCGAAGCTGAAGGGGATGTCTCGCTTTCCGTTGCCGGGACCCTCACATCCCCGCGTATTGCGGGAAATCTCCTGGTCCGGGGAGAAAGGCTGACAGGGAAGGATGTCGTTGTCAGGGGGTACCGGGCAGAAGTCCCGTTTAGGTATGCCAGTGATGCCCTGAACCTCCATGACGTCCTGGTGCGGGCGAATGAAATCCTCTACACCCGGCGCGGCAGCAATGACGCCCTGCGATTTTATCTTGAACAGACTGACGTGCGTATCCCTTCCATTGAGTACAGGAACGGGGCAATGAAATCGGGCGTCATGGAGGCACGCATCGGACGGGCCGGGGCCGGGACCGGGGACAGGGTGCTCCATGAAGAACAGGGTATTGTGATCAGGGGAGCTGCTGCGTACGACTCCTGGTCCCGAAAGGCAAAGTTCTCAGCCATATCCCTCGATACTGACGTGGTGAAAAATATCACGGGGGATGCCGCTGTGACCCTGGATGATCCGGTAACCATCAACGCCAATCTTTTGTATGATAATTTGTCCCTTGAGGAGATTCTTCAAGGTCAGTCACCTCTCCTGCCGCTGCCCGGGCTCTCCGGGGTCCACGGCTCAGGAAGCGTCCGGGCTGCCGTGAATATCTCGATGCCTGAACAGGGTGAGGGCCGTGTTGCAGCAGCACTGGAGGCAGATATCCGCGACGCTGGTTTTTCCTCAGAAGATGAGACAGTGATTGCCGAGGGCATAGCGGCACATGCTACAGGCACTGTTGGATTTTCACTGCCGTTCAGGCATATCGATTTTGCACTCGATTCCCGCTCAGGAGGGTTCGAACTTCTTGCCGGCATGTTTTACGGAAACTTTGCCGAGAAGTCACTGGACATTTCTGCTTTGGGTACATACGCGGTTTTGGAGGATATGCTGAGCCTGCAAAGGGTGAAACTGGATCTTGCCGGTATCGGGCGGATTGTGCTTGCGGGAGAAGTAACGGGAATGGGAGACAGGCCTCATTTCCAGGGGGACATTTCTCTCAGCAATTTTTCAAACCGTGAAGGCTATGACTTCCTTGTCCGGGAGACCTTCAGGGAAAAATATCCCTTCCTCGCGGGCATTGTCGTTGATGGTGAAAGCGAGGTGAAACTCTCCGTGGTCGGTACTGCCGATTCCTTTACGGCCCATGGGACTGTATCAACGGCGCGAATGAATATACGGGGAAAGGAACCGGGCCGCATTGTCCAGGACCTGAATGTTTCCCTGCCGGTGTCCTTTTCCCGCGGAGGGCCTCACCCTGTTCCGGGTGAAAAAGATTTTGGCTTTTTACGTATTCAGAGTGTGTCATGGGGAGCGCTCATCACAGGCGAAATTGAAGTCTTTCCGGTAATCGGGGCAAATACCCTCCTGTTCCGGGACAATATCACCATCCCCGTCTTTGGAGGAACAATAATCCTGAAAAATGTTTCCTATACAGACCTCTTGAGTCCCGCACGGAGGCTCAGCCTTGCCGTGGAGGTGAATCGTGTCGATCTTGCCCGGACAACGAGCGCTCTGGAAATCCCCCAGTTCTCCGGAGACCTTTCTGGGATGATCCCCAGTGTCGCCTTTGCCGGCAACAGGCTTGAGACTGAGGGTGAAATTCATCTTTCACTGTTTGACGGAAGCATGCGCATAGGCGGCCTTTCCATGGACCGGGTGTTCAGCCCCATCCCTTCTCTCACGTGCAGTATCGATATGGAGGACATCAACCTTGCCCGGCTGACCAGCACCTTTGACTTCGGCCACATTTCCGGTGTAGTCCGGGGGAGTGTGAAGGACCTTGTTATTGTCCGCGGGCAGGCGCAGAGTTTCAGTGCTTTGCTGGAGAGTGTCAGAAAGAAGGGCATCAGTCAGAAAATCAGTGTTGAGGCCCTGAAGAAAATTTCCATACTGGGCTCCGGCTCGTCTGCAACCATCCTGGACAGGGGGATTTACCAGCTTTTTAAAGAGTACCGGTACGAAAAGCTCGGGTTCCGTGGCGTTCTCAGGAATGACAATCTTCGGCTGCTGGGGATCGAGACACAAGACAGCAGGGGCTATCTTGTGAAAGGGGGATTGTTACCGCCAAGGGTAGATGTCATAAATTATAATCAGGACATTTCTTTCAGTGAACTGGTGCGCAGGCTGAAGAGGGTGACGCAGGCACAGCACGGTTCGTAGAAGACAGCGACGAAATGGTTTATAATTACAGCGCTGGCGCTGAATAATGCGGTGGGTCAATAAAGTCTGCGACAGCACTGGTACAGAGTGTCTAACATCTAACAAGGAGGGAAGAATGAACATGTGGGCAGGTGATAAATTATTGCTTTTTGCTGCGGTCTTTATCGTAACATCCTGTGTGACGATCAACATATACTTTCCGGCGGCTGCCGTTGAAAAAGCCGCCGACCGGATTGTTGATGAGGTCTGGGGCGACGAGAGCATCAAGCCAGGGCAGGATGGTAACCGTGAAGAGGGCCAGCCTCAGGGCGCCCTTGAAACCGCCTATATTTATGCTCTTGCCGTGATCAGCCCCCGTGGGGCAGAGGCTGCCGAGGCAGACATTGACATTACAACGCCGGCAATCAGGGCGCTGAGAAAGTCGATTCAGGACCGGTCGGACTCAATAAAGCCCTATCTTGACAGCAACAACGTGGGCATAACCAATGACGGGTTTCTTACGGTCATCACCGGAGAGGGGCTGAACCTGAAGCAGAAGGCGCAGCTTACCCGCCTCATTGACGCGGAGAACAAGGACCGGAATGACCTGTATGTGGAAATCACCAGGGCAAATAACTTTGCCCCTGACAAGGTGGAGGATGTGAAAAAAATATTTGCCGACAGCTGGATCAAGAAGGCAAAGAGCGGCTGGTGGGTGCAGGGCCCGGAGGGCGACTGGAAGAAAAAGTAAAACACGTTCAGTCTGCCCTTCGTTCAAGGGCAGGCTGATCATTGTACGGAAACTCACTATTCAGGACTTTGCTGCCAGTTCTGACGTGCAGCTGGGGCAGCGGGTCGCCTTGATGGGAATGGCAGTAAAGCAGAACGGGCAGTCTTTTGTGGTCGGTTCTGCAGGAGGGGCCTCTTCCGTGCGCTTCAGGGAATTCATCCCCTTGATAACCATGAATATGGCAAAGGCAACGATCAGAAACGAGATGATCGTATTGAGAAATACTCCGTAGTTAATAGTGACGGCCCCGGCTGCCTGGGCATCGGCAAGGCTGGCAAAGGGACCGGGTGCCGTCCCCTCTTTAATAACGAGGAAAAGGTTTGAAAAATCGACCCCTCCCAGGAGCAGGCCGATGGGGGGCATGATGACATCAGAGACCAGTGATTTTACGATAGTACCGAAGGCGGCACCGATAATAATACCCACTGCCATGTCAACCACGTTGCCGCGCATGGCAAATTCTTTAAATTCTTTCAGCATGGAATATTCCTTTCCGGCGTCGTGCCCCTTGACGGATGGTGCCTATGACAGGTTTCCTGAAATATTGGTTGTAAGTATACCATAGCATGGCAGTGTGTCAAGTGTTTCCAGGCAGTTAACTCATTTCATGCCTGACAGTTCGCCGTAATGAAACCGTCTCTAGCTGGTTAAGAGTTCGTCGGGAGGGGCAATAGCGGGACTGAGGAAGTGAGCATTGCCCGCATAAAGAGACCTCGAGATGGCGGAAGTCCGGTCAGCGGCATGAGTTCACTGAGTACAGCATCGTGCTGAAGTGCATGCTGCGAGTAAGAAGCAGGACAATCAGCAGGGTACACGCTTCTGCTAAGAGTTCCTGAACCTGATCTGCGTCTTTGTCCAGTCGACGGATATCTTGACTCTTCCTTTGACGATGAAACCCACCTTATCTCCGGAAAAGTCTGCCTCTGAAACTTCTGCCATATAGAAATCATTAATGTAGAAATGCAGCTGGCTGCCCTGTTTTACGATCTTCAGGGTCTGGAGCGGGTCATTGCCGATGAATATATTGTCAATGGGCCCTGCGGCAAGTCGGGTTTCCTCCCCATTACGGATTCGTTCGATGGTATAGGAATGACCGTTGTGTATCTGAAAGGAGTAGTTGTTGTCCTGATCTGCTGCTCCAACGATGAAACCGTAAGAGTTTTCGCCCATGCCGAGGACTGAGCTGATCCCGATGGTGATCATGAAGTCCATGTGAGCAGGAACACCATAGGGGTGGAGGACTGTGTGAGATCCTGTTTTCGACTTATGCTCCACGTGATATTCACCGTCTTCAATCAGGGCCGATGCCGTGCTGTTGTTGTACTCGGGCCAGTTATTCATATGCGTGTTGAACAGGTCTTCGTAGTTGACAAACATTTCTTTCAGGGTTGACGACAGGCCGTTCTGGATGGTCCTGACTTTGGCATCGTTCACGTTTGTCTCCGTCAACTCTGAGACAGTCTGAATCATCTGATGTCTTTCTCCCCCCGCGGCACTGTCAAGGTCATCTTTCTCCTGCGAAGGAAATTGTGCATCGGCACTGCCGGTGCCTTCACCTGCCACTGTTGAATGGAGAAGCTTGGGAACCTCAGTCTCTGCAGTCACCGATCCGGCTGATTCACGGAACGGGTTCTGTGGAGAAACACTATCCGTATCGTTCACCCGAATTTCTTCATGCCTGTCAGGAGGAGCCGTCTTGTCTTCCCCGGGACGAGAAGGTATGGTAATGACACCTTCGTGAGAGGGCATTGCCAGTAATGATTCGCGCTGCTCATTGCTGTAAGCTTTCTGTGTGCGCGCTTCGTCCAATACGCTGATCGATGTGTTCAGGCCAGCCGCAGTGCCGGGGTATTCATGTTCTGCTGCCTTTTCCGTTTCCCCCGAATGCCTGACTTCCTGTGCTTTATAAGCGGTGGGGACTGCTTTCTCGCGGGCAGATTCATGGTGCTCCTTTTGGCCGGCGGGGGCACTGTTGGCCTGATCCTCAGCTTCTTCCGGCAGAATCATTTCTGCTTCAGCTGCAGAACGATCTTCTGAATCATCCTCGATGAAGGGAATGTCTTCTGTATAGGCACCTGGTAAATATTCCGCTTCGTCCCTGCTTCCCGGGTAGGATTCATCAACAGCATCCTCAGCGGCGTATTCTTTATTACTGTCATGTAAGGCACCGCCTTGATCAGCATCGGCATAGTCGCTCCTCACGGCATCTTCCGGGTCATCATACAGGGAGTTGTCGGCCTGCGGCATTACGTCTTCCTCTGAGTAGGCGCTGTCCTGGGCCGCACTTATTTCGTTCGTACCGGAGCTTGCCAGCCAGACAAACGTGATGACTCCGGAGAGTGTGCTGATCAGAAGACCTGCGACAATGAGGAGCATCGATTTTCCTTTTTGAGGGCGTCTTTTGTTTATCACTGGCATATCCGGAATGCAGGACGCGCGCCGGGCAGGAGAGAAACGTCTCGTTTCAGCTGACTCCGGATTGGTGACCGATGCCTGTGAGGGAGACAGCAGGGTTTTTCCCTCTTCACCGGTGGTTGCCGGTCTGACAGCACTCTGTGCAGCTGCTTCAGCAGCGTGAGGAGAAGTCTCGTCCGCGGGCTGCTTAATAAGGTCGGTATTCCATTTGTCGGCGTTCATGATATCATCATAATATCGCATAGGCCGGGCTCCTTTTTATCGTCCATACAGTATCCATGAGAGCTAGTCCCACTATAGCTTTATTTCACGTCCCGAGACTGTGATATCGATCACAGGGGTGAACAGACCATCCTGAAATAATTGCCCTGTATAACGGTTTGAATCCCCGGCGGCATGAAGCCGGAGGATATGCAGATGGAGGAGAATTGTGAGGGAAATTACATCGATGGTGAACCTTTTTTTATTACCATGAGGAGGATGGTCGGAGGCGTCCGGGATCGCAGAATGACCGAGCCTATCAGCCAATAGCGGGAGTGACAGCAGTTTATTAAGGAGGAGTGAGGGATGTCAAAGTTTTTCGGCTCTATGGGAACGGCCGGCGGCAGGCTGAGCATTTTCAAAAAAGCCGTGGAGGCAACAAAAAAGGCGATCATGATGGAGCCGGACTATGCGAAACTGCTGTTGGAAGGAAATTCATTCACAAACCTGGGTATGCACAAGGAGGCCGTCAAGTCCTATCGGCAGGCCGTTCGTATTCAGCCTTATCAGTCGGAGGCATTGAACAGTCTCGGAAATGCCTATGCTAAACTGGACATGTATCAGGAGGCGGCAGAGGCCTACTCCGAGGCAGTTCGTGTCAACCCTGAGGATACAAGGGCATACCTTAACCTCAGCAATGCCTATGCAAAACTCGGCAATTACAGGGCCGCCATATCAGCGGCAAGGCGGGCGCTAAAACTGAGGCCTGCCCTGTCCGCTGCGCACAAGGCTTTGGGAATTTATTACGGGATGCTGGGGATGCACAGTGAGGCAAAGGAGTCACTGAAGTTTGCCCTCAAAATAGAGCCGGACAACACGAACGCACGATACAACCTTGCGCTGGTGTGTCTGCAGCTTCACGACAGGACCTCTGCCATGAAGGAATACATGATATTGAAGGATGTCTGCCCCCGGTCAGCTGACAAGCTCTATCGAATGATTAAAAGCTGAAAGATGTACTTCTCCGCGTAGCATGGCGGTTACCCTGCAGAAGGCCTCTGTGCAGCAGTATCATCAGCCGGCGTATCCTCCACGGCGGCGTTCTGTTATAATTTACTCATCATGGCCTTCGATTATTTCAAGAAGAAACTGGAACATGTGCTGCCCGGGAGGGTATCAACGGACCGGGGAGAGCTCTTCTGCTACGGGTTTGACGCTTCAACGGAACAGGGGTCTCCCGCAGCGGTAGTACGGCCCGTGAGCACGGAAGAGGTTTGCCAGGTGGCGTCCTATGCCTCAAGCAGTGGCATGCCGCTGATTGCAAGGGGCGCAGGCACGGGAATGACGGGGGGCGCCGTACCGCTGGAAAAGGCGATTATTCTCTCTCTTGAAGGAATGAACAGGATCATTGATATTGACAGCAGGGATATGGTCGCAGTGGTGGAGCCGGGTGTGATCAACGCCCATCTTCAGGAAAAACTGGAAGAGACGTGTCTTTTCTATCCCCCGGACCCTGCAAGCATGAAGTTCTGCACGCTTGGCGGAAACGTTGCGGAAAACGCCGGGGGACCCCGGGCCATAAAGTACGGAGTAACGAAGGATTATGTTCTTGGGCTTGAGGTGGTGCTTCCCGACGGGAGGGTCCTCATGTGCGGAGGGCGGACCTATAAAGGGGTGGTCGGCTATGACCTGACCAGGCTCCTTGTTGGTTCCGAGGGAACGCTGGGGATCATCACAAAGATATTTCTCAAGGTCTTACCTCTCCCGGAAGAGACGGTGACGCTCCTGTGTACCTTTTCCCGTATCGAGGATGCTGCGCGTGCAGTCAGTGCCATATCATCGTCTTCGGTTCTTCCCCGCACGCTTGAGTTCATGGATAATGAGTCAATCCGGGCCGTGGAAAACTATAAAGCATTCAACCTTCCCGTTCATGCCGGGGCATTGCTCTTGATCGAGGTGGACGGCAGTCACGGGGCGGTCAGGATGGAAGCGGAAAAAGTGGGTGACCTCTGCATAGCAGAGCAGGGTGATGTGAGGGTGGCAGGAGACCTCTTTTCGCGGCAGCGGATCTGGGAGGCCCGGAGGTCCATATCACCTGCGCTGTATCACATCAGGCCCACCAAGATCAATGAAGATATTGTGGTGCCCCGCGGGAGGATACCCGAGATGCTTCAGGAACTGCGGGAGATTGCCGGGAGACACGATTTAAAAATTGCAAACTTCGGGCACGCAGGCGATGGCAATATTCACGTTAATGTCATGACCGACAGGAATAATGAAGAGGAGTATCGAAGGGCGAAGGAAGCGGTAAAGGAAATATTTGAGGCCGCCCTCCGGCTGGGGGGCACGATTTCCGGTGAACACGGGGTAGGACTCACAAAACAGCAGTACGTGGGTCTGGAATTGTCGGACACGAGCCTTGAACTGATGAAAAAGATAAAGGCAGCCTTTGACCCCCGGGGAATCCTGAATCCCGGCAAGGTGTTTCCTCCGGACTGATACCGTTGTTGAAAGACCCGGGAATGAAGAGCTTTAAATTTTCCTTCTGTTAAGCTAATATATCACTTTCATGAGGTTCAGCCCTGTACAATAAATATCATAACCATCGAGGAGATGAGAGAAATGAAAGTCATTCTGAAGGAAGATGTGAAGGACCTGGGACTTATGGGCAGTATCGTGGACGTTAAGAAGGGGTATGGCAGAAATTATCTGATACCGAGAAATCTTGCCGTGGAAGCAAACCCGAATAACATCAAACAATTTGAACACCAGAAGAAAATAATTCTTGCAAAGGCACGCAAGATCAGGCAGTCTGCCCAGGACATTGCAGACCAGATCTCACAAATGAGCCTTGCCATTGAAGCCCTTGCCGGCGAAGAGGACAAACTCTTCGGGTCCGTGACAGCCAAGGACATTGCCGAGGCAATCGCACGCCAAGGTGTCGAGGTTGACAGGCGCAAAATCCTTCTCGAAGAGCCTATAAAACGTCTCGGCACCTACGAAGTGGGAGTCAAGATCCATCAGGATGTTACGGCTACCGTGAAGGTCGAGGTCACAAAGGCACGTGCAGAACAAGTGTAGGAGCATAACGCATGCTTGAGTCCATCAGAAACAAAAAAGGCTCAGAGGGCGGCGCTGTGAAGCCCGTTACTCATCTGGACCGCCTGCCACCACAGAACATCGAGGCGGAACAGTCAGTGCTCGGTGCCATCCTTCTTGAAAACGAATCTATCGGGTCGGTGATAGAGCATCTTTCTCCGGAGGACTTTTACCGCGACGCCCACAGGAAAATATTCTTTGCCATGCTCGAGCTCTATGAAAAAAGCGAGCCCATCGACCTCATTACCCTGACGGAGCTTCTGAACAGGAAGGAGCAGATCGAGGAAATAGGCGGTGCTGCCTATCTCAGTTCCATTGTAAACCTTGTTCCCACATCGGCGAACGCAAAATACCACGCAAAGATCGTCAAGGAAAAAGCCGTGCTCAGGAATCTTATAATCACGGCAACGGAAATCATTACCACCAGCTATGATACTGATCGGGATGTGCGTGACCTGCTGGACCTGGCCGAGACAAAAATATTCAATATTTCGGAAAAGGCCATCAGGCAGACCTATGTCCATATCAAGAACATCGTGAAGGATACCATAGAACTTGTTGACAAGCTCTATGACAGGAAGGAGCGCATCACCGGGCTGGCCACGGGATTTACAGACCTTGACGAGGCCACGACGGGTTTTCATCCCGGGGATCTCATCGTTATCGGTGCGCGTCCCGGCATGGGCAAAACCGCCTTCTGCCTGAACATCATTACCCATGCTGCCATAGAGGAGCGTGTTCCCATTGCGGTCTTCAGTCTTGAGATGACTAAAGAACAGATCGTCCTGAGGATGCTCTGCGCTGAAGCAGAAGTCGATTCAAAGGCCGTGCGGTCCGGTTTTCACAGCAAGGAGGACTATCGGAAGCTTGTTAACGCCGCCGGCAAACTTGCTGACGCGCCGATTTACATCGATGACTCGTTCAACTCGGTCCTTGATATCAGGGCCAAGGCGAGGAGGCTGAAGGCCGAGCACGGGCTGGGCCTTATCGTGGTCGACTATCTTCAGCTTATGAGCGGCGTGGGATCCTACACAGCGCGCGAGCAGGTCATATCAGATATATCACGCTCTCTGAAGGCCCTGGCAAAGGACCTGTCCGTTCCGGTCGTTGTTATCAGCCAGCTCAACCGGAGCTGTGAACTGAGGGGGGAAAACAAGAAACCCATTATTGCGGACCTGAGAGAATCGGGAGCCATCGAACAGGACGCCGACGTCATACTCTTCCTGTACCGGGATGAATATTACAAGAAACAGGATTCCCAGAAGAAAGGCCTGGCGGAACTGGATATCGCAAAACAGAGAAACGGGCCGACCAGGGTCATTGAACTGGCTTTCATAGAGAAATATACAAGGTTCAAGAATCTTGCCGATCATGAATATCATGAGTATTGACGCCAGACGTAATGGTGCGGGGCGCAGGGGGCCATGAAGCGAAGCGCCTCTGTTGCCGGGCAGTTTTATGAGTCTTCGCCGGAGAGACTGTGCCGTCAGGTTTCCGGGTTTGTCGACAAGGATGCGAGGAAAATAAAGGCCCTGGGGGTCGTGGCTCCACATGCAGGGCTGATGTATTCCGGCGGGGTGGCCGGGGCCGTATATTCGAGAATAGAGACGCCCGGAACCTTCATCATGCTGGGCCCCAACCATACCGGTCTGGGAAGACCCGTATCACTCATGTCAGAAGGGGTCTGGGAGGTCCCTACGGGATCGCTTGCCATTGATGAACGCCTTGCCGGGAAGTTGAAGGCACATTCGCCGGAAATAGCCGGTATCGTTGCAGAGGACAGCCTCGCCCATCAACTGGAGCACTCCCTTGAGGTGCAGCTTCCCTTTATTCTTCACTTCTCCCCTGAGGTAAAAATACTGCCCATAGCCATGATGTCTTTGCCGCTGGAAACCTGCAGGATAGTGGGAGAGGCCTTGGCTGACATAGCAGAAGACTCCCCCTATCCGGTCACGATTGTGGCGAGTTCGGATATGAGCCACTACGAATCGGACGCCAGGGCGCGGAAAAAGGACAGAAGGGCCATAGAGAGGATCCTTGCCCTGGACCCTGAGGGGCTCTACCGCACTGTGAAAGAGGAAGGCATTAGCATGTGCGGAGTGGTTCCCGCAACGACCATGCTCTTTGCTGCCGTGAAACAGGGGGCAGGGGAGGCGTCCCTCGTGAAATACATGACTTCGGGGGAAGTCAGCGGCGACTACGATTATGTCGTCGGGTATGCCGGCATCATCATATCGTAAGGAGAGAGCCACCCCGGCTCCCGTGATAAACGTCTTTTCCCGGAATCACCCATCTTGGAGCAGCTGCCCGGGATTTCTTGCATTCGAGCGGATCACATGTTAAAATTTTCGTCCAGTCACGGTCTTACGGCTTCGCATTCATATTTATTTCACAGGCCTGTCATAGACAGTTAGTGGTAAAAAGTGACCATGAAACCGTGCGCTGCTCTGCTTCTGCCACAGAAAGATGAAATTGCCTAATTCAGTATGTTCATATTACTATAAAAACGACGTGCAAAAGGGAGGATAAATGAAAGCAAAGAGTATCATTCTTTTCCTTGCAGTATCTGCAGCCATTGCAGCAGCCCTGTTCATTCCGGACAGGCCTACGTCAGCACAGAACACGCCGGCCCAGAAAGGGGCCTGCATAACAGCGCAATGCCATGCCCAGATGGACAAGACCGAGTTTGTCCACGGGCCGGTAGCAGCGGGTGAATGTGCCATCTGCCACGGAGAGTCCCCGGAGCATGCTCCCAACCCCCAGAAAAACAAGTTTCCGGCCATCAAGGATGTGGCCGTCAAATGCTATGAGTGTCACGAGCCGTTCCCGGCAAAGGAGTTCGCCCATGCCCCTGCAGCGGACGGCGAGTGCACTGCGTGCCACAACCCGCACGGGTCTCCCTATAAATTTCAGCTCCTTTCAAAGGGTGGTGAACTCTGTTTTACCTGTCACGATGAATCCCTGGTGGGAGGAGCCTTTGTGCACGGCCCTGCTGCCGTGGGAGGATGTGTGGCCTGCCACGATCCGCACACAGCTGACTATCAAAAGAACCTGAAGGCCGAAGGCCCGAACCTCTGCTACATGTGCCATACGGACAAGGCAGACGCCATCCGCAGCGCCGAGTATGTCCACATGCCCGTGTCTGAAGACTGCGTCAGCTGCCATAATCCCCATTCAGCGCCAAAACAGTTTATGCTCCAGGCCGAATCACCGGGGCTCTGCCTTGACTGCCATGCAGAAAAGAAGGAGCAGATGACGGGCGCAGCGGTCAGGCACGGAGCGCTGGAAACGGGAAAGACATGCCTGAACTGTCACGACGCCCACATGTCGAACATAGCCAAGAACCTCACCATGGAGCCTTTGGACCTGTGCCTGAGTTGTCATAACCAGGTCTACACGAAGGCCGACGGAACGGAGATCATGAACATGGAGAAATGGCTTGCTGAAAACACGGATCAGCACGGCCCGATCAAGCAGAAGGACTGCTCCGGCTGCCACAACCCCCATGGGTCGGAGTACTTCAGGATACTGAGAAATCCCTATCCCCCCACCTTCTATATGCCCTTTGCCGTGGAAAACTACAACCTCTGCTTCAGTTGTCATGAAAAGACCATAGTCCTCGATCCTGAAACGACCCAGCTTACAAACTTCAGAAACGGGAACATGAATCTTCACTTTGTGCACGTGAACAAGGCGGTGAAAGGCAGAACCTGCCGTGCCTGCCACGAAACCCACGCCAGCAACCACCCGAAACACATTCGGGATGCCGTTCCCTTTGGCTCCTGGGAGCTGCCTGTTAACTTCCAGAAAACAGACACGGGCGGGAGCTGCACACCGGGATGCCATAAAACCAAGCAGTACGACAGGGTAAAAAAGGAGATTAACGGATGATATTCATTATCTTCAGTATCGTAACATTCCTGTTGTTTACTCCTGCTTCAAACGCCATCAGCATTGCCCACGGCGGTGAGGCCCCGGCCTTCACGATGAACAGCGCTGACGGAAAGAGGGTGTCCCTTAGTGACCTCAAGGGAAAGGTGGTGGTCATGATCTTCTGGAGGACTGATCAGGAGAGGTCTGTCCTTGCCCTCCAGGATGCCATGGATGTGCTGAACAAATACAAAGCGAAGGGGATGGAGGCCCTGGGCATCATTGAAGACAGCGACAACAGGGATGTGGCCGTGGCAATTCTCAAAGACCATGGCATTGACTTTCCACTCCTGATTGACAAGGAGCGCAGGACTTATGGTGACTACGGGGTCAGGGTCTTTCCCACAACGGTCATTATCGATAAACAGGGAATACTTGCCTATGACATCCCGAGCCATCCTTTGACGTACAAGACAAAGTTGAGGGGATACGTTGAAAGGGCCCTGGGAGAGATTAGCGAGAGCCAGCTTGAGGATGTTTTGTCCCCTCACAAGGAGGGGGCGGACCAGTCAACCCTTGAGGCAACGAGGCTTTACAACCTCGCCCTCCGGTTCACCGAAACACAGATGTACGAAATGGCCATAGATTCAGCGAACAAATCGATCGGCGCCAACCCTAAAATGACCGATTCTCATATCCTCTCCGGGTTTCTCTATCTTGAAACAGGGCAGAAGGAGAAAGCCCTTGCCTCATTCCAGAAGGCCCTGGAGCTTGCCCCTGAATCCAATGACGCGAAAACGGGCCTCGGCGGGGCCTACGTCCTCATGGGTGAGGCTGACAAGGCAATAGAAATTCTCCAGTCCGCTGCGGTTGCCAATCCCTATCCTCAAATGACATACTACGAACTGGGCAAGGCATACGAGCTCAAAGGGGACAAGGACAAATCCATTGAGATGTATAAAAAGGCAATCCAGAAGATTATCGACAAGAAGGTCCTCCCGTCCTCTGTTTCACGATGCAAATAGGCAGGGGCAGAGGTGTGCAGCCGTCATGACATATGTAACGAAACTGAAATTAACGTTTCTTACCCCCGGGCCTCTTGCCTGTCTGGTTTTCCTTGCTGTCCTGACCATATTCTCCTGTCCTGCCGGTGCTGATAACGGCGGGGTCATTGCCCTGCAGTATCCTCCTGACAAGGTGGTAAAAGAGTTCGGCCTTCTGAATGTCTCCCTCTCTGTCCCTGCCGGATCTGCTGACCGCATAACCGTCCGGGACAATGACAGGGAAATCATCACAATTGTACCCGATGAGAAATTTGAATGTTTTGCCGTTCCACTCGTGCTGGGAATGAACGAAATCAGGATCATTGCTGAGAGGGACGGCAGTGGGGTATATGACACCGTGTTCCATGCCTACCTCAGGTCTGATCTTGAGGCCCGCTACCGGACAGCACCGGAAGGCTTCCGGAAGGATTATTTTCATGACGGGGCCTATCCCCAGTGCGCTGAATGTCATATCCTGGTTCCGCGGGAGCACGATAAAAAACCGGTCAGCCCGGACTCCTTTATCGCTGAGAGATTTGACAAGGATACGGTCATTTCAGTGACATCCACCTGCTATTCCTGTCACCGGAAAATGGCCTCGTACTATCCCTATGTTCACGGCCCCGTTGCCGTGTGGAGCTGCCTGAGTTGCCATGAAGTCAGTTCAACGCCGAAATATGCGGTGAAAAAACCGGACACCGATGTATGCTTCACGTGCCATGTGGATCAGAAAAATAACTGGGCCGGCAAGAAGGTCACCCACGGGCCTGTGACGCTCGGAAACTGCGCCATCTGCCACAGCCCGCACGCAGCTCCGTACCCCTTCAATCTCTACAAGGCCACATGGGACCTCTGTGTGAACTGCCACGCGGAGAAGGGCAGTGGAAAGCACGTCCTGGGCGACTCATTCTCAACGGCAGGGCATCCTACGCGCGGCAAGGCCGATCCGGTAAAGATCGGAAAGGAACTGACCTGCGCAAGCTGCCATGACCCCCATGCCTCGAACTACCCCCATCTGTGGGCCTTTGATGTGGACAGTATTTTTGAGCTGTGCAGGAAGTGCCACTACGATAAGTGATCCACAGGCAGGGCCGGTTCAGGCCGTAAGCAGGGCTTTTTGGATTTAAATCCCGCAAACTGTTATAATCTACAATCCGACGCACAGATCAAGGAGACAGAGTTATGTCAAAAATGGACGCGGTGGTTCCGACCAAGCTGTCGCTCAATGCAAAATTCAGGTTCCGGTGCCACAAGGGAATAAAATGTTTTACCCACTGCTGCAGACGCATAGAGATTCTGCTTACCCCCTATGACATTGTCCGGCTGAAAAAAAGACTGGACATGACATCATCGGCTTTTCTCGACGCCTACACGGAGATGAGGATCGATGATAAATCGTCCCACCCACTGGCCATTCTGAAGATGAGTGAAGACAGTGAGCACAGGTGTCCCTTTGTAACCGATGAGGGATGCACGGTTTACACGGACCGGCCTGCAAGCTGCCGGTATTACCCCATCGGCCAGGGCACGTTCAAAAAAGAGGGGGAAAAGGGACCTGTGGAGGAGGAGTTTTACTTCTTCATAAAAGAACCGCATTGTTATGGTTACCACGAAAAGAAGGCCTGGACTATCGAGTCGTGGAGGAAAGACCAGGAGGTCGACCTTTATGACCAGGTGAACCGGGACTGGAAGACACTGCAGCTGAGGAAAAACCTCCCCGGTCATCCTGAACTCAGCGAGGACAAGCAGTTTCAGTTTTATATGGCAAGCTACGACCTGGACAGGTTCCGGAACTATATATTAGAAAGCAACTTCCTGAAGGTTTTTGACATAGACGAAGACACGGTCAGCAGGATCAGGGATAATGATATTGAACTCATTCAGTTCGGGGTCAGGTATATAAAGTATGTCATGATGCTTGAAGAAACGCTGAAGCTCAGGAAAGACGCGGAGAAATACAGAAAGAAGAAATAAGGCAGCAATCTTTTGTTTCCGCTGCAGCGGCAGTCCTGGATTTATCACTCAAGAAAGAACAGAATCAAGGAGGAATGATTATGGAATGGGGAATGAAAAACCGCATGGCGCAGATAATAAAGCCCGACGGAAAGTGCTTCTTTCTGCCCATTGACCACGGATATTTTCTCGGGCCTACTAGCCGTCTGGAGAGGCCCGGTGACACTATCAAGCCGATTCTTTCCTATGCCGACGCACTCTTTGTGACGCGGGGGGTCCTGAGGGGCGCCATTGATCCCCAGAAGAGCAAACCTGTCATCCTGAGAGTGTCGGGAGGTTCCAGCGTTATCGGCGAGGACCTGGCAAACGAGGAGGTCACCACATCCGTCGAAGAAGCAATCCGGCTCAATGCTGCGGCTGTGGGCATGTCCATTTTTGTGGGGAGCAAGTATGAAAAGCAGACCATCGTCAACCTGGGAAGGCTCGTTGATGAGTGCGAGCGATACGGCATTCCTGTCATGGCGGTCACGGCAGTGGGGAAAGAGCTGGCAAAGCGGGACGCCCGCTATCTCTCGCTCTGCTCGCGGATTGCCGCTGAGATGGGCGCCCGCGTGGTCAAGACATACTGGTGCGAGGACTTTGACAGGGTCACCGGCGGCTGCCCGGTTCCGATCGTCATAGCCGGCGGCCCCAAGTGCAAGACAGAGCTCGAGGTCTTCAGCTTTGTCTATGACGGGATCCAGAAGGGCGCAATCGGTGTCAATCTTGGAAGGAATGTCTGGCAGCACAAGCATCCCGTGGCAATGATGAAGGCCCTCCACGCCGTTATACACAGGAAGGCAACGCCGAAAGAGGCTGATGAAATCTTTCAGGTGACAAAGAGCAAATCTACCTCACAATAGAACCTCTGGCCCTCCTCTCACAGGGGAGGGCTTTTTACACCGATAGAGAGTTGCCTTTAACGGGGCAGACTGATCTGGCCGGCCGGTGACAGATAACTTCGGGTACGGCAGCAGGAATTAATCGATGACCGTTGATACAATGCAGGTACTGATGTACTACAACAACAGAGACGTACGCCTGGAGGAGATGCCGGTCCCGACGATCGGGTCGGGCGAGATCCTCGTCAAGGTTCATGCAAGCGGTATCTGCGGAAGCGACGTCATGGAATGGTACCGCATCAAAAAGGCCCCCCGCGTTCTCGGACACGAAATTGCGGGAGAAATCATTGAGGTCGGGGCAGGTGTGGATCGGTTCACGAGAGGTGACAGGGTATTCGTGTCCCACCATGTGCCATGCAATACCTGCTTTTACTGCCTGCACGGGTATCATACGGCGTGCGAAACACTGCACAGCACCAATTACGACCCGGGCGGCTTTGCCCAGTGCATACGAATCCCTGAAATCAATGTGAAGAGTGGTGTCTACATCCTGCCCGATGACATGTCCTACGAGGAGGGGACGTTTATCGAACCCCTTGCCTGCGTGGTGCGCGGACAGCGGCTGGCCCGGCTGGAGCCCGGGAATTCTGTCCTTGTCATCGGCAGCGGGATTTCCGGACTTATCCACATTAACCTGGCGCGCGCCCTGGGGGCGGGGCGTATCATCGCAACGGACCTCAGCGAGTACCGTATGAAGGCTGCACTGACATTCGGGGCTGACGCGGTTATGCATGCCTCGGAGGATGTGGCCGCGAAACTCCCCGAGCTAAACGACGGGCGGCTTGCCGACCTTGTCATTGTCTGCGCGGGGGCCCTTTCGCCGTCCACAACTGCGCTGAAGTGCGTTGAGCGGGGAGGAACTGTACTCTTTTTTGCCGTACCCGAGCCTGAGGTCATGGTGCCTGTGCCTATGAATGACCTCTGGCGGAATGAGGTGACCCTCATGACGTCCTATGGGGCAAGCCCCTTTGATCTGGAGGTAGCCATGAAGCTTCTGGGCAGCAGGCGCGTGCAGCTCACGGAGATGATTACGCACAGACTGACCTTCAGGGAAGGCCTGCGGGGGTTTCAGCTCGTTGCAGGAGCAGGGGAATCAATCAAGGTCCTGTTCGAACCGCAGAGGCATTAGAAAAGATATGAGTAATAAGTGATCGGCTTTAGGCAACAGGTTATGGGCTATAGGCACGACTCAGTTGCCTGGATCTCTTACCTGTAACCTCCAGCCTGTCGCCCATTGCCAAAATCTGCACAAGGCTTAATGCTTAGGTCAAGGGAAATAATTTATAGCGGAGGTAACATCACATGTCACTGGTCGTTGTCGGCTCTGTTGCATTTGATTCTGTCAAGACACCCTTTGGAGCGGTGGATGAGGTACTGGGCGGCTCTGCCACATACTTTTCCACGGCAGCGAGCTACTTCACCGATGTATCCCTCGTGGCCGTGATCGGCACAGACTTTCCCGAGAAGCACCTGACGTTTCTGAAAAGCCGGAAGATCGACATTGACGGGCTTGAGAGAGTTCAGGGCAGGACATTCAGATGGAAAGGGGAGTACGGCTATGAGCTCAATGAGGCGAAGACCCTCGACACGCAGCTCAATGTGTTTCAGACATTCAGACCGAAGCTTCCGGAAAGCTACCGGGACAGGAAGGTCGTTTTCCTTGCCAACATTGACCCTGATCTGCAGCGCGAAGTGCTGGAGCAGGTAAAGCAGCCGGAACTCGTTGCCTGTGACACCATGAACTTCTGGATTGCGGGCAAGAGAGAATCACTGATCAGGACGCTGAAGCTTGTCGACATTCTGCTGATCAACGACGGAGAGGCTCGGGAGCTTTCGGGTGAGCCAAACCTCGTTAAGGCTGCACGCGCTATCCTGTCTTACGGACCAGGGACCCTGATCATAAAGCGGGGCGAATACGGCGCTCTCATGTTCAGGGAGGGAAGGATATTTGCCGCTCCTGCCTACCCTCTGGAAGCGGTCTTTGATCCCACCGGGGCCGGTGACTGCTTTGCGGGTGGATTCATGGGTTACCTTGCCAATACCATGAACTTTGAAGAATCAAATATCAGGAAGGCGATCATTTTCGGCAGCGTCATGGCCTCGTTCAATGTGGAGGCCTTCAGCCTTGACAAGATAAAGAGCCTGGACTACGGAGAAATCAGGGGACGCTACGAGGAGTTCAGGAAGCTGACCCATTTCGAAGACCTGACCTCGTAAGTCACCGCCCTGCAAGGGTGCGATAGATCTTCTCGACCCGCGCCCTGGTCCTGTCCAGGGGGCCGCTATTGTCAATTACTAAATCGGCCCGTTTTATCTTCTGCGTGATTGCCATTTGCGCCTTCATTCTCCTGAGGACCTCGTGCCCGGGGACGCCTTTACGGGAGAGCCTTTTTAGTGTTACGTCCCTGCGGCAGGAGACAACGACGGATGTATCAAAATGCCCTTCGTATCCGCCTTCAAAGAGCAGGGGCACCTCAACGACAATTACCGCCGATGGGTCTTTGCATAATATGGCGGACAGGCGCTGCTGAACGGACCGGATAACTTGGGGGTGAAGGATCTTCTCAACGGCCCTGCGCTTCTCAGTGTCCGTAAAGATGACATTGGCCATGACCTGTTTGTCGATGACGGTCCTGCCCTTGCGGCGGGCTACCACCCCGGGGCCGAGGGCCCGGGAAATACCCCTTATTATTGCGGGGCGCTTAAGGGCCTCATGGACAAGGGCATCGGCGCTCAGTGTATGGGCGCCCAGTTCCCTGAAGAGCCCCAGGACCGTCGATTTGCCCATTCCGAAATTGCCCGTAAGCGCGATGGAAGGCATAGAAGATTATAGCAAAATGAATGGGTAAC
>CP070788.1:1047199-1054472 GCA_020346765.1 Nitrospiraceae bacterium | reverse complement strand
GGTCGGTCCTGAAGTCATCGAGCCACATGATGTGGCAGACGACACAGTCTCTTTTTGATGACATTTCCAGTGCGGGTGCAAGCGAAGGAATAAAGACAGAGATCAGGATGCTGAGCAGTAAAAGGGCTGGCCTGTATGTGGTATGAATCATTGTCGATACGTATGCCTGTGACGGCACGGCAATCAGCACGGGGCTGACCGGCTTCATGTTTGCCTGAGCGCGGGGCCTGGACCGCTGATCCGGCAGTAAAGAGGCCCCGCCTTACTCCAGCATTTTCAGGACGGTAATCTTGTTGTCCCGCATTTCAACTACCAGTAATCTATCATTTTTATCAACGGCAAGTCCCACGGGTGCCTTGAATTTTCGCATCTTGCTGTTTTCGCAGATCACGCTGACAAACTTGCCGAGGTCGGTGAATGCCTGCACGACGCCCATGTAGCTGTCCCCGATGAGAATGCGTTTTTTGTTGTCCACTGCAACTCCCTTCGGACGGAACAGTTTGCCCTGCAGCACGCCCCAGGAGCCGATGTCGACAATAAAGGCGCCGAAGGGGTCGAACTTCTGGACTCTCGTGTTCATCACATCAACGATATAGACTTCGTTGTAATCGTTCAGCGCCATCGTGGCAGGAAATCTGAATTTTCCGTAGTCCTCTCCAAATCCTCCGAACCGGAAATCATAGGTGCCGTTCTGCTTGTACACTTTGATGTTGTGGTTTTCATTGTCCGCGATGTAGAGATAGTCATTGAGACCGGACACGGCAACATCAACGGGTTCAGCCGGCTCCTCTCCGGTGTCTGTCTTGACAGTGAACATATAGAGGAAATTGCCCTCAGGATCGAATACCTGGATCCTGTGGTTCCCTGTGTCTGCAATGAACACCTTCCCGGAGCTTGATATGTCTATCCCCAGCGGCAATTTGAACTGCCCCTTGCCGCTTCCCTCGGTGCCGAATTCGAATTTCCATCTGCCGTTGCTGTCAACGACGACGATTCTTCCATTGACTCCGTCAACAAGATAGATGTTGCCTTTCGGGTCTATTGCCAGGTCACTGGGCTGATTGGCGCCGGGTTTGATGTCAAAGAGGGTGCGCGTGTTGAGGCATTGCAGGGCGTAGGTATGGTGCGGGAGGATTAAAGCGGCAAAAACCGTTATAAGGTAAATAACAAATAGTCGCAATGCAATTTATTATAGCCTAGTGTGAAATTAAATTAAAAGTAGAGGGAGACCCCGCAGAGCAGGCATCTCCCTCTGTGCAAAGACTATTCTGAAAACAGGTTCGGGATGTAGAACTGCTCGTACTTCGTGACCATGCCCTTGATGTTCAGCTGCTCAAGATCAATGGTTCTGTTTGCCGTAAACCCAAGTTTCTTGAAGTCAAGAATACCGTTCCGCGTGTGGCAGATCTTGCACTCATGGCCCTTCGCCTTGATATTCACGTGGAACTTCTTTTTAACGTTGTCCCGCTGTTCCGGAGTCAGCTTGTCTCTCACCCTGACGTAATCCTGGGCGAGCGGCGCGTCCTGGATCTGGATGGCTGATTCATAGGTCTCCCCGGCCCTGAAATAGGGGGCTATCTTTGAGAACTGGTCCTCCACCTCGACAAGGTTCCCCGTCTCAGGCTCGTAGCTGGTACCGAAAAAGGGGCCCGCGGGGGTTTCATCGTAGGGGTTGTACCAGCGGTACACGACCTCTCTGTCTTTCCTCTCCTCAATGTGGCAGGTTTCGCAGACGAAAAACTGCGTGTGCATATTCAGCATGGCCCTGACCTTTTTGTTTTTGGCGTGGGGATAGTCGGAGTGGCAGATGTAGCACACCGGGCGCATATTCTCCGGGAGCTGGGGATACTCCACAACGTGGTGGAAGTGACGGTGCTTTTCGTATTCCTCCTGCTTTCTCACTTCTTCGAGGATGGCGGACCGCTGGGATTCCTCTATCTTTTCCTTTATAGGGACGAGCACAGCAGGCCCGTGAGGAGAAAAGGTGATCTGGTACACCACTGCGATCAGCACGGACAGCGTGATAATTTTAAAGATAAACCCGATTACATAGACTGACTTGGGATGCTCCAGTCGTTTTGGTTCGCCTGCCACGTGAATGCCACCTCCTTTAGTTCGTCTCGAAACCTTTATCTTTTAAAAGATTTTTCATGTATTCTCTTTCTTCCGGGATTTCTTTGAGATTGTTGACATATTCCAGAAAGTGTTCCTCAATCTGGTGCTCCCGGGTGATCCGGCCTGTCAGAAACGACCATTGAAGGGGGAACCGCCCCGGTACGAGATGAACGTTGGACCAGTGCCAGAAAACGATAACGGTAATTGCCATAATTGCCTCATCGGCGTGCATGAGCCTGGCGAGGTCCTGGGCGAAGGCCGGATTGGGCCAGATGGTCGCCATGGTCTCTGGAAACAGGAGAGTTGTCCCCGCAGTGACGAGGACAAAGGTGCCCCACAGGATGGCGAGGTAATGGAGTTTCTGTTTGTACATGAACTTGTTCATTTTAGGCCTGTAAGTCTCTTTTCCCAGGAAATATCTGACGTCGTGCACGATGTCCCGGGCGTCTTTTATGATCGGAATCTGGGTCCTGGTGATGTCGAACTTCTTTTTCAGGATTTTATGAAGGGTCCCCCCGATGATCGTGCAGAGATGGTAGATGCTGGCCAGGACCATGATGGCTGCTGCTATCCGGTGAATGAGCCGTGCTGTATCAGGGCCTCCGAAGAGTTTCATTACTATGGGAGCCCACCAGAGACTCGCAAAATGCAGCGTGAGCCCTGTGGCAGCGAGAACGAGGAAGGTTACAAAGGTCAAAAAATGCTGGATGACGATATGGATCGAGTAGCGCGGCAGGTCTCCCAGTGGGTCTGACTTTACATATCGATAGATGTCTCTCGGGATCTTTCCGACCCCGGCGACAGGGGTAAAGTATTCATCTGCCTCCGCCGTAACGGGAGATTCTGCTATCTGTTCCGTTGTCGTTGACATCATGCCTCCTTATATTAATGACAGTAGTTTTTCACTGATCATTTTTGCTTCTGCTTGCGTTTTGAAACGCCACGCCAGGAAGTCCCGCGCCTGATCTGCCACTCGATGCCGTCTTTCCTCCTGCCGTACGTCTCAAGCAGGGCCAGACCGATCAGCCCCAGGACTGACCCGTAAAAGGCGGCACTCAGGCCCATGTTCACCGTGTACAGGAACGGCTTTTCATGGGGTTCAATAGCAGAATGCACATCTATCTGGATGAACCGCTCGTTAACGTTTTCATGGCACTGGCTGCAGGTTTTCACGAGACTTGTCTTGTTCACCGTTGACTGAGGTTCATCCTTCTTGTAAATATCATGGATCGCGCTCGTGGCATGGCAGCTCACACAGTCAGCGGCCTTCTGCGAACCCAGGCCGATCGCCTTTCCGTGAATGGACTCATTGTACGTCTCCACTGCCTCCAAGCTTTCCTTTGAAACATTGAGGTCCTTCATAAGGACAAGGTCAGCATGACAGTTTTTTGCGCAGAGCTGGACAATCTCCTGGGGAGACCGGGACGTCTTGTGGCGCAGGCGGTGCGTAATGTGCTTATAGGCCTGCGTTACCCCCCGCCTCTCATGGCAGTTCAGGCAGCGGCTCAGTGTCTGGTCAAAGGCGATTCTCTCCTCCTCAACCCTCGTGAATACGGGATTGAGGTGGCAGTACTTGCAGTAAGGTTTTGCCTCCCGCACCTCTGCGGAATCCTCTTCCTTTATCCCGTGAACGCTCTTTTTGTAAATGTCGATGGTCTTTTGGTGTGAGAAGTTTTCCTTTGAGAAAGGGGGCTTGATATGGCATTCGTTGGCGCAGTTGACTTCTTCGGTAACGGGATCATGGGGGAGCTTGTTGATATAGGTATGACAGTCCCGGCAGGGCACGTTTCGGTGCGTTGTGTTGGCGTAAATGTTCTCATTTACATAGTAGCTTCGTTTTCTGCCCTGCTCGTCAATCCTTCCGATCTGGCGGTATTTGTGACACATGAGACAGTTCTCCTTGTCTGCCCCTTCTGCCCTGGGAGCAACAACGGCATACACAAGGAGCAGTGCCAGGAATAATGATGTGCCCGTTATGATCCTTCTGAATTCCAATTCCTGCCCTCCTATTCAAAGAACGTGATTATTGGTCTTGAGGACTCTGGGGCGGATCCGGCTCATGCAGAATGCCCCCCGTAAAGCAATTGACAATTATACCATAAGACGGACAAAGGGACAGCAAAAATATATTAATACTTTTATAAGGTATTCTTTTAAATGATATTCGTTCTGATTCAGCCAGTATGGCATTATTAAAACATCCCGGTTTTTTTTTTGTCAACGCGTGCGGGGTATGGGGTACGTCCGCTGTTTTTCAGGATGAGGCCGGCATGAAGACGTTCGTGCCATGGGAGACGGTGCAGCCCGCAGGGAAAGGATGGGCTGTTCAGGTGCGATGACGTTCAATAGTAGGCGGAAGGGAGGGTATGTTATAGTTGAGTAATGCTAAAAAGCCTTAAATTCAAGATAGCCATCACAGCCTTTCTGATCATGTCGGTTATCATGGTTTTTTCCACCTGGCGGGATATCAAAGACACTGAAAGAAAGCTTCTTGATGGGCAGGCGGAAAAGGCGGTGCTGCTATCCGAGAGGATCGCCCACGGCATCATGGTGCTGATGCTGAAAAACAGGTGGCAGGACCTGCAAACCTTTATGGAAAACCTTGCAAAGGACTCGGGGGAACTGAGGGGAATACGGATATTTCATCCGGAAAATGGCGTTATCGTTGCATCGTCATCACGACAGGATGTGGGAACAAGCATCAGCAGCCAGGACAGCGACGCATTCATGAGAAGACGGACGCGGGAGGCCTTTCTGTCCGGGACGGTGGGGCAGCGCTATGCGTCAAAGCTTACGGTCATCGAAAACCAGCCGGCCTGCCACAGGTGCCACGAGTCCGAAAAGGAGATTCTGGGCGTGCTCGGGGTGGACATCTCTCTTGACAGGGTGGATCGGTCAATCAATGAATTCAAGAAGGAACACCTCCTTGACGCGGCTGTGGCTTTTCTGCTGATGGGAGGAGGATTTATGCTTGTCATCGGACTGCTGATAGACAGGCCCATAAAAAGGATGATCCGTACCATCAGACAGATTGAGGAAGGCGACCTGTCAGCGCGTATGGAGGAGCGCACGAACGATGAGTTCGGCCTCCTTGCCAGAAGCTTCAACAGCATGGTTGAATCCCTGGAATCGGCAACCCGGGAGATTGAAGGATGTCATGCTGAGCAGATGCAGCGTGCGGCCAAACTGGCGTCGCTCGGAGAAATCATATCAGGAATTGCCCATGAAATAAAAAACCCTCTTACAGGGATAAGCTGTGCGGTGCAGGTGATTCAGTCAGAAATGAGCGACGATGACAGCAGACGAGCAGTTACCGCCGAAATTCTGAATCATATTCGGAGGCTCGACAGGACCGTGAAGGACCTGTTGAATTATGCCAGGCCCAAGCCACCCAATTTCCAGCCCCTGCAGATGGATGATATACTGAACAAGGCAGTTTTTTTTGTGTACCCGGAAGCTAAGAAGCAGGGGGTTGCCGTGGAGACATTTACAGAGGGTGAAATTCCCCAGGTGATGATGGACTCTGATCAGATGCAGCAGGTTTTCCTCAATTTGATGATTAATGCCGTGCAGGCAATGCCCGATGGCGGGAAATTAAAGATAACGCTGTCTGCGTCCGACAAGGATAATCAACCCGATGAAAAAATACGGGATCTCATTCAGGGAAAGGCCGTAGCCGTCCGGTTTGAGGACACAGGGAAAGGGATTGAGCAAGAATATCTGGAAAGCATATTCGATCCTTTTTTCACAAAAAAAACAAAGGGTACGGGGCTCGGGCTTGCCATAAGCAGGAGAATTGTTCACGAGCACGGGGGAGAGATTACTGTGGCGAGTGAAGTCGGTACGGGGAGTGTATTTACCCTTTACGTGCCGGCAGTTCATGGGCTGCAGGCAGCCTCGACAGCGCATGAGGAAACCGGCTTGAGCAATGGGGAAGGCCGAAACTATACAGAGACGTCCTGATCCCGGGAGAGAGAGTTGACCCACTGCAAGATTCTTGTCGTCGACGATGAAGAGTTCATCACCCGAAGTCTGCGGCAGCACTTTGAGCGGGAGGGGCATGAGGTGTGCACTGCATCCACAGGAGAGGAGGGGCTCGAGGTCTTCAGGAACGAATCCCCTGACATTGTTCTCCTGGATCTGAACATGCCGGGGATAGGGGGGATCGAGACACTCAAGTCATTAAAACAGATGAGCAGTGACGTGATCGTTGTCATTATCACTGCCCACGGGGACATCGAGACCGCTGTATCGGCAATCAAACTGGGGGCCTATGACTTTGTTGAGAAGCCTTTTGAACTGGACAGGATCTCCGTTGTTATCAGGAAGGCCATGGAAACGGCGCACCTGAAGCGGGAGGTCAGCTTTCTCAGGGAAGAGAAATTCGACCGCTACAGTTTCAACAACATCATCGGCGAGTCTAAGACCATGAAGGAAATTATTGCCATGGCCAAGAAGGTCTCGACCAGCGATGCGAACACGATACTGATCCAGGGTGAAAGCGGTACGGGGAAAAGCCTCCTTGCAAGGGCCATCCACTATCACAGTCCCCGGGCATCGGAACCGTTTGTTGAGGTCACCTGCACGGCCATTCCCGAGACTCTTATTGAGAGTGAACTCTTTGGTCATGAGAAGGGGGCATTTACCGACGCCAAGACCTCCAAGAAAGGGCTTTTTGAAATAGCAAGCGGCGGGACCATTTACCTCGATGAAATCGGGGACATTAAGATGTCGGCCCAGGCAAAGCTGCTGAGGGCCCTGGAAGAGAAGACGTTCAAGCGGGTGGGCGGACTGAAAGACATCCAGGTAATTGTGAGGATTATCGCTACCACAAACAAGAAAGACCTGGAGGGAGCGGTCAAGGATGGCAGCTTCCGGGCTGACCTGTACTACCGGCTCAAGGTTTTTCCCATCTACATCCCGCCGCTGCGGGAGAGGAGGGAGGATATCATTCCTCTTGCCATGCATCACATGCAGGTTTTCAACCGCGAGTTCAAAAAGAGCGTCAAGGGGATATCACAGGGAGCGGAGAAGCTGTTGATTCACTATCCCTGGTACGGCAATGCCAGGGAGCTGAGGAATGTTATCGAACGCGTGTGCATTTTGGAGGATACGGACATGATTTATCCGGAACATCTCCCTGTGGAAATTATCAAGT
>CP070788.1:1037330-1047099 GCA_020346765.1 Nitrospiraceae bacterium | reverse complement strand
GAAGAAGAGCGCATAAGCAGGGGAGATTGGAAGCGCGGCTGCAGGGGCAGACCTTTGTGCCTTCCCTCTCTGAAAGCCGCCCGTGCTGATCGCTGAATGCCGGCGGGCAACTGCTCTACGATCAAAGAAGCGGGTCCTTTATCTCAGCCTCTTTAAACCCCTTGCCCCTGATCCTGCAACTGTCGCACTGCAGGCAGGGACGTACGCTTCCATGGGCTGATACCGGATCATAGCAGCTCCAGGTAAGGCCGTAATCTACACCAAGCTCTGTCCCCTTCCTGATGATTCCGGCCTTGGTGAGGGCAATAAGGGGCGCCCGTATTCTGAATGTAATCTTTCCTTCAACAGAAACCTTTGTGGCCAGGTTTGCCATGTCTTCAAAGGCCCTGATGAACTCGGGCCTGCAGTCAGGATACCCGCTGTAGTCAACGGCATTGGCACCAATAAAAATATCCCCTGCTTCCAGTGTTTCGGCCCAGGCCAGGGCAAAAGACAGAAAAATGGTGTTTCTCGCAGGAACATACGTTATAGGAATGGACGACGGAGCTTCTTTTGCCTTATGACTTTCCTGCTTATGCCCTTTCACTTTTCCGTGCTTCCGATCTTCCGTACTTTTCCTGGGTACTTCATTGTCGCCGGTCAGTGCTGATCCTCCTATGTCCCGGAGGCTGAAATGCATGACGAGGTGCTTCCTCACCCCGAACGCCTGAGCATTCTTCAGGGCACAGTCAAGTTCCACACAGTGGCGCTGTCCGTAATCAAAACTCAGAGCGTATAATTCATACCCCTCTGATTTGGCCACGGCCAGGGTGGTGACAGAGTCAATGCCGCCGCTGAGCAGGACTACAGCCCGTTTCATTGTCATTCGCTCTCCGGCAGGTGATATCCTGTCGTCACGCCTTATCGCTCCTGTCTCCTATCCTTGTCTCTGTGCCTGCGATGAGGTTCCTGATATTGGATTTATGCCGGTATATGATCAGCGCTGCCAGAACGATGCCCACGATGAGTTTTATTGACGATGCCCCGGAAATGATAAGCAGAAACGGCAGGGCTGCCACGGCAATGAGCGCTGCCAGGGCGGAATACCGGAAGAAGAATGCCGCGGCAAGCCATATGATCAGCATGATCCCGGCAACGGCAGGGCTGTAGACCAGAAGGAACCCGAATCCCGTGGCAACGCCCTTGCCTCCCCTGAAGGACAGAAACACCGAAAGCATATGGCCCAGTACAGCAGAAAGTCCGGCCAGGCCGAGCCAGAAATCACTGTATAAGAGTGAATGACCCGCGAGTCTGCTTCCTGCAATGACATATATGCAGAGAACAACGGGAAGAGCCCCTTTCAGGGCATCACAGAGGAGGGTAAGAACAGCGGCTTTCTTTCCCGCAGATCTGAGGACATTTGTGGCGCCGATGTTCCTGCTCCCTGTGCTCCTGATGTTGATCCCGTGATGCCTCGTAAAAATGACACCGAATGGTACAGAGCCGATGAGAAATGCCGCGGGAAGGAGCGCCATCAGCAGGGGGCTGTCAAAAAAAGACTCCCCGGTCATATTTTCTTCCAGAACAGGACGAAATACTGCACCCCGGACACAAGACCCAGGATGAGCGCGATCCAGAGAAGAAATATGCCCAGTCCGTAGAGGTCGGAAAAGAGGAATGTCCTGTCCAGCAGGAGAAGGATAATAGAGGCGATCTGCGCCGTCACCTTTATCTTCCCCCCCATTTCAGCGGGGATGACAATCTCCTTGGTGAGTGCCACGATCCTCAGCCCCGTGATGATAAACTCCCGGGCGATGATGACAATAGCGATCCATGCGTGTATGATGGCCATGTCAACGAGCACAATAAGGGCTGAGATCACCAGGAGTTTGTCAGCAATGGGATCGAGAAGAATGCCCATTTTTGTAATCTGTCCGGACTTCCGCGCGATGTACCCGTCAAGGAAGTCGGTAATGGCGGCGATTGAAAAAAGGACGGCGCCCCACAGGGGCTGCTTTGACGCGATTAATACAAAGGGGAGAATGATAACGATCCTGCTGAAGGTGATGATTGTCGGGATGTTAACCAAGAGACTCCCCTGATACCTCTGCCCAGCGGCCGGACAGTTTCAGGATAAGGTCGGTGAATTCCCGGACAGCGCCCCTGCCCCCGCCCCTCACCGTAACAATGTCCACCATGTTCATAATATCTTCCTCTGCATCAGCCGGCGCTGCCGTGAGCCCGGACCGCCTCAGGAGCTCCCTGTCAACGACATCATCCCCCATGAATGCCACATTCTCATCCCTGCAGCCGTACTGTTCGAGGAGCCGGTCGAACACCACGGATTTTTTGAACACCCTCTGGTGGACCTCCTTGATGCCCAGTTCCTTTGCCCTTATTTCCACGACCTTTGACCGTCTCCCGGTGATGAGTCCCACCGTAATCCCCGCCTTCTGTACCATTTTCAGTCCGTGACCGTCACGCACATGGAACCGCTTAAACTCATTTCCCTCATTGTCGAGAATAATGCTGCCGTCGGTCATGACACCGTCAACGTCAAGAATGAGCAGCTTGATCTTCCTGGCCTTATCTTTGATTTCCCTTTTCATTATTCTTACTATTCGATCGATAGTTTTTTCTATACAATCCCTGCCTTCAGCAAGTCATGAAGATGAAGCACTCCCTCAATGGTGCTCTCCTCATCAGCGACCACGAGGACGGTAATGGCATATTTTTCCATCATGGCAACTGCCTTGGCAGCAAGGACGTTCTTTGTTATTGTCCTGGGCCGCACGGTCATCACATCGGCCGCCCTGAGGGAAAAGAAGTCTTCACCCCATTTCTCAAGGCCCCTCCTGAGGTCGCCATCGGTGATCACACCCTGCAGTTTCCTGTCAGGGCCTGCGACGGTCGTAATCCCCAGCCTCTTTGAGGAGATCTCTATGATCGCCTCCTTCATGAGCGTGTCAATACCCACCGCGGGGATGACATTGCCCGTGTGCATCAGGTCTTCCACGGTCAGGAGGAGCCTCCTCCCAAGGCTTCCGCCGGGGTGGAAAAAGGCAAAGTCCTCCTCGGTGAATCCTTTCTTTCCAAGCAGGGTGATGGCAAGGGCGTCACCCATTGCCAGCGCCGCCGTGGTCGAAGCCGTGGGCGCCAGGCCCATGGGGCATGCCTCCTCCTTTACGGAAACATCGAGCGCAACGTCTGCCCTTTTTGCGAGAACGGACAGGCTGTTTCCGGTCATGGACACGATCTTTATGTCCAGACGTTTGAGCGTGGGAAGAAGCCTCACGATCTCCTCTGTTTCGCCGCTGTTGGAAATGGCAAGAACCACGTCTCCCTTGGATACCATGCCAACATCGCCGTGGCTTCCTTCGGCGGGATTCAGGAACAGTGACGGCGTCCCGGTGGATGCAAGCGTGGCAGCAATCTTCTTGCCGATGATGCCAGACTTGCCCATACCGGTGACGACTACCTTGCCTGTGCACGCATGCAAAAGGTCAACGGCATCAACAAAGGACTGGCCAACACGGTCCACAAGCGCATTGACCGCCTCAGCTTCTATGGCGAGTATCCTCCTGGCATTTTCGATGATTTCGTTCATCACATCCTACGACCAACCCCTGATGAGGCCGTGAAGTTCCGAGAGCCGCTCGGCAAGTATGCTGAATCTTTCCAGGGGTAGCATGTTGGGCCCGTCGCAGGGGGCCCTGTCAGGGTCGCTGTGCACTTCCATAAACACAGCGTCACACCCGGCAGCCACCGCGGCCCGGGCAAGGGTCTCAATAAATTCACGCTGCCCTCCGGAACTGGCGCCCTGGCCGCCGGGCAGCTGCACACTGTGCGTTGCGTCATAGACCACGGGATAGCCGAACTGCCGCATGATGGGAATTGCACGCATGTCCACGACGAGATTATTATACCCGAAGGTCACCCCCCGTTCGGTAAGGAGAATGTTTCTGTTCCCCGTTGACAGGACTTTATCAATGATGTTTATCGCGTCGCCGGGAGCCAGAAACTGGCCTTTTTTCACATTGAGCGGCTTCCCCGTCCGTGCAGCAGAAACAATGATGTCCGTCTGCCTGCAGAGAAATGCAGGGATCTGCAGGATGTCAAGGACCCGGGCAGCCTCATCCGCCTCATGGGGAGAGTGGATGTCAGAGATGACCGGAAGGCCCGTTTCCTCTTTTACCCTGCCGAGAATCTTCAGCCCCCTGGTGATACCGGGGCCCCTGAAGGCATCAACGGAGGTCCTGTTGCCCTTGTCAAAGGAGCTCTTGAATATAAGGGGGATGCGGAGGGCCTCGGAGACTGCCTTTAGCTTCTCCGCAATTTTCAACGTGGACAGCTCATCCTCAATGACGCAAGGGCCTGCAATGAATGCCAGGGGGGTGCGGCCCCCTATTGTAATACTGCCGACTGTTACTTCGCCTGTTTCCATAAGGAGCTGTCCGCAATCATGCGAACAATGATATTGGCTCTTCAACCAGTTACGCGCATTCTCAGGTTCCGAGGAGCAAGGGATTCACGTGATGGAGTTATTTTTCACCGTTGATTTCACTCGAACCCTCGAATCGATGCAATGCACCTATTAAAGCTAATATATCTATATATTAAATGGTTAGCTATTCATTCCTTATAAATAACATGAGGATTTACTTCTTTGGACAGTGGATCGCTGCGTCATGGACGTCTTCAGCGGCCTCCATGATTCCTTCAGCAAGTGTGGGGTGGGCATGAATTGTATGGGCCACATCCCTGACCGTGAGACCCTTTTCCATGGCCAGGGCAATCTCATGTATAAGGTCCGATGCGTGAGGTCCGATAATATGGGCTCCCAGTATGGTATCATTCACCTCATCGGACAGTATTTTAATAAGCCCGGCGATCTCACCCATGGCATGGGCCTTGCCGAGGGCCCTGAACTGGAACCTGCCGACCCTGTATTTGAGACCTCGTTCCTTTGCCTGTTTCTCCCTGAGGCCGACAGACCCGATCTCGGGGCTCGTAAATATCGCCGCAGGAATGACGTCATAATTGACCTGAGCGTTCCCTCCCATGGCATTTTCTGCTGCAACGGCCCCCTCCTTTGATGCAAGATGGGCAAGCATGATACCGCCCACCGCATCCCCGATGGCGTAGATGTTGTCAACGCTTGTCTTCATCGAGCTGTCGACAATGATCTCTCCCCGCTGGCCGGTTGTTATTCCCACCTCCTCAAGTCCGATGTCTCTGGTGTTTACCGACCGGCCGATCGAAACGAGTACTTTTTCCGCTTCCAGGGTCTTTCCATCGGAAAGCTCCACGGAAACGCCGTTGCCCCTTACATTGACCTTCTGAACGCTGGCTCCTGTTATGAGTTTGATTTTATTTTTCTTCAGCTCCCGTTCAAGGATCTGCGCCACTTCCTCATCCTCCGTGGAGACTGCCATGGGCATCATTTCCACCATGGTCACCTCGGAGCCGAATTCCTTATAGATGAAAGCGAATTCACATCCGATAACGCCGGCGCCTATGATTAGAAGGCTTTGGGGAATGGAGTCGGGGTTGATGGCGTGGTCACTGGACAGGATACGGATTCCGTCAAAGGGAAAGACCGGGATCTGGGCGGGCTTTGAACCCGTGGCAATGATAATTCTGTCCGTTCTGATTTCCTCTGTTGACCCGTCCCTGAGGGTCACTGTTATGCGGTCGCGGTCAGTGATCCTTCCCCTCCCTTCCACGAGCCGCACGCCCCAGGACTTGAACAGGCCCCGAATACCCTTGACCTGCGTACCTACAACCTTGTTTTTTCTCTCCACAATTTTCACGATATCTGGCGTAACCGTCCCCTGGAGGTCAATCCCGAAGCTGCCGGCATTTCGTGCCTTGTGAAGGACCTCCGCTGAAGCGATCAGTGTCTTTGTAGGGATGCACCCCCAGTTCAGGCATGTCCCCCCCACCTCGCTCTCCTCAATGACAGTGACCTCAGCGCCAAGCTGGGCCGCCCTGATGGCAGCGACATAACCGCCAGGCCCTGCTCCCAGTATGGTGATCTTCATTCCTTTGACTTTACCTCTTCCTCGATATACTTCTCATAGTCACCGGCCTCCATGAGATCGTTGAGCTCTTCGTCGGTGTCCACCTCAATGACCGCAATCCAGCCCTTGCCGTAGGGGTCTTCATTGATGATCTCCGGTGAGTCGGACAGTTCCTCATTAAAATCCACGATGGTGCCGCTTACAGGGCTGATTACAGCGGACGTTGCCTTGGTTGACTCGATCTGGGTGAGTTCCGATCCTGCCTCGATGCTTGAGTCCACCTCAGGAGCATCGACATACACGATATCGCCCAGCGATTCCTGGGCGTAGTACGAAATACCTATCGTTGCCTTCCTGCCGGAGACTTTCACCCAGGCATGCTCTTTGTGATATTTAAGATCATCAGGATACATCTTCACCCTCCTTGATTGATAGTTCAGCTCATGTGAGAGATTATGTAAGGTGAGTCAAATTCTAAACCCAGAGAGAGCGTTTGTCAAGAAAGACAGCTAGTTAGTAAGAAACGCGTCTATCTCTTTCCGGGAACTGCTGCTGGTCCATTCCACAAACCCGATAAAGTTGCGCCTCACCGTGCCGTCGGGGCCTATGAGAAAGGACGACGGAAGGCCGTTGATGTTATAGGATCCTGCGGCGCTTCCGTCGCTGTCATGGAGCACCACAAAGTCAGCAGGCACTTTCTCCACGTATCTCCTGACCTTGTCCACGGACCGGTCCGTGGAAACAGAGAGGACAACCAGTCCCCGTTCGCGGTAGTCCCGGGTTATCCTGTTCAGGTGTTCCCGCTCCCGCTGGCAGTAGGGGCACCAGGTGGCCCAGAAATTCAGCAGGATCGGCTTCCCTCTGAACGATGAAAGGGACACATCTTTCCCGGCAAGGTTCTTCACGGTAAAATCAGGGGCGTCTTTCCCCGACAAACTATTAAGGAGAAAGGGGTTAAACCCTCCGGCGCTGCCAGCGGCAAGCACTGAAAACACCGCCGCAATAATAATCAGAGTTACTGTCCCTCGCCTTCTCATGGTAATCTTCCCTTCCCTTTCGTTGATGCTCTGTGCATTTTCTCCTGTATGGTATGGTGCCGGAGGCGGGAGTTGAACCCGCACGGGGTTGCCCCCAATGGATTTTGAGTCCACCGCGTCTGCCATTCCACCACTCCGGCTGCGATCAGTGCATACGTGCCAGCGAGCATCAGTCCTCAGGCCCGGGGCTACCTGCCATCAAGAAAGTAGCGAACGGAACGGTTGTATGTCCGCTCCTGTTCAGCGGTAAAAAAGCATGCAGGGAGTTCATCATTCTGCCGGTGATATTGCAGGCATTCACAGCACGTGCCCTTTCTGCTGCACGGCTCATAGGTACAGTTACAGTCCTTCTTATTGCGGTGAACACGGCACTCCATTTCGCTTCCCCCGTTCCTGACGGCCTGATTTATTAAGATAAATAAACACCGGTTTAATAATCAAGGGAGACCGGGGGACCACTGGCTCACGTGGACGAATGCGTTAAAGTTTCCCTGTGCAAGTACCGAATATGAGAAGAGAAATCCTGGGATAAATACCATCAGGTAACGACCGTGAAGCGGGTAGATCAGCCCACATGTTTCACTGATATCATCTGCTTCCTCAGGCCCATGTCTGAAGAGCGGAAATCATAAGGAAGACTGCACATGTTTGTGATCATTGGGGCCATTGTCGTTATGGGGTCAGTCATCGGAGGTTATGTCATGCATCACGGCAACCTCCACGTACTTTTTCAGCCCACTGAACTCCTCATCATCGGCGGTGCAGCCGTGGGCGCGTTCATTATTCAGTCGCCCTCAAAAATACTGGGCATGGTGCTGAAGAATGCCACAAGGGTCCTGTCTGCCAGAAGCACGAGCAAGGCTGAATTCCTCGAAATCCTTGGGGTCATGTATTCGATATTCACCAAGATGAGAAAGGAGGGTCTGATTGCCATAGAGGCAGATATAGAGAACCCTGACACGAGCCAGATATTCGGCAAGTACCCCGGGATTCTCAAAAACCACCACGCCGTCAATTTTATCTGTGACAATCTGAAGGTGATCATCTCCACAAATGTCTCCCCCTTTGAACTGGAAAATATCATGGAACTGGAGATCGAGGCACACCACCATGAGGCCATGGTCCCGTCGCACAGCATTACAAAAGTGGCCGACGGCCTCCCTGCACTGGGAATTGTCGCTGCCGTTCTCGGCGTGGTTATTACCATGGGAAAGGTCAGCGAACCGCCTGAGGTGCTCGGCGCAAGTATCGGCGCTGCCCTCGTCGGGACCTTTCTCGGCGTCCTGCTGAGTTACGGGTTTGTCGGGCCCATCGGCACCCATCTGCATCATATCGCCGAAGAAGACATGATATGCCTTCAGGTAATAAAAATCGCCCTGGTGTCCTTTGTGGGCGGGTCTGCCCCCCAGATTGCCGTGGAATATGCGCGCCGTGTTATCCCCTCCGCTGAAAAACCGACATTCAACGAACTGGAAGGGGCCCTTCGATCATGAGCAGCAACAAATCAATTATTGTCAAGAAGGTAAAAAAGCACGCAGGCGGAAGCCACCACGGCGGCTCCTGGAAAGTGGCCTACGCTGATTTTGTCACCGCCATGATGGCCTTTTTCCTCCTTCTCTGGCTCCTTTCAATGGTCTCCGATGAGAAGAGGGCCCGCCTCTCGGCATACTTCAAGTATTTCAGCCTCTATGACAGCGGCGGTACATCCTGGATGGAAAAATCAAGCGAAATCTTCGGAGAGCCCGGGGAAAATCGGCAAAAGGTCATTAACGAGAGAATCGGCAAGACCCCGGACAACGCCGATTCCCTGGATCAGCTGCTGCAGAGCCTGGGCAATGCCCTCAAGCAGGACCTTGCCCAGAAGCTTGGAGACCTGAAAGACCATGTAATCATAGATATCGTAGAAGAAGGCATCAGGATACAGATGGTCGACAAGGAAGGAAGCCTCATATTCGACCGGGGAAGCAGGGAACTGACAGACAAGGGAGGAGAAATCCTCGGCATCATCAGCCAGGACATCAGGCGGCTGCGGAACAGGGTAATCATTGAAGGGCACACCGACGCCCTGCCTTACGCAGGGCGTGATTACAGCAACTGGGAGCTCTCCACGGAGCGTGCATCCTCCGCACGGAAGTATCTAGAGTCTTCCGGCCTTGACCCGGCTAGGATAGTCCGTGTCGCAGGGTACGCTGACACGGACCCCCTTATCAAGGACGACCCCCAGGACCCCCGGAACCGGCGCATCAGCATAATCCTCAAGGTCCCCGACAGGCAAAACGTCAGTCAGGCGGCTGCTCCGGGCAGCCAGAACCCGCTGAGGGAAGTATCAAAGGAAATGAGTGCCCTTATCGAAGGAGAAGGGAAAAAAACGCTCCGGGTCCCCTTTCCGATGATCAATAATCCGCCTGTTATTTCCCAGCATCGTCCGCCGGGGCCCAGGAGGTCAGAATATGATTCCCTCATTAAAGAAGGGAAAGGGGATGGTGCGCTTGTCTCGACTGATGAAAATGCATCACCTGAAGCAGGCAGTTCCCTGGAAAGGGACGACAGTGACAGGACCGGCAGTTCGCCGGTAATCATGGATCTGTCCCCTCCCATTTCGATAGGAGAAAGTATATTCCCCGGGCAGTAGCGTTCCCGGCTCAGCCTGACCGGGGGATGGCTATAATAAATGACGTCCCCTCGTCGGGAACGCTTTTGACGTCGATTGTCCCCCCCTGTTCAGCGATA
>CP070788.1:1016209-1037230 GCA_020346765.1 Nitrospiraceae bacterium | reverse complement strand
GCCCGGCTCGTGCATGAACGCACGGGGGAGCCTGTTCAGGAAACGAGCCCGCCGGCAATTGAACACGCCCTGTACACGGGCCTGACAAAAAGCATTCGGACTATGGCACGGGAAAGTCATGACATCGGACTGATCCTGGATTATCTCTGGAGGATCCGGAATGAAGCCCGCAACCTGAGCGTTCTCCTGTACAGCGGTGATATGGAGCGTAAGGGCCTCCGAAAGGAACTGGTGCTCCTGTGAAGAAAATAGCAGTACTCACCCCCCTTGATGCGGAATTCGGGTTCGGGCTTGCCGGAGTCAGTCATCGCGTTACCCGGGCGAAGGACGTAGAAGGACTGCTCCGGAAAATCATCGGCGAGCCTGACACAGGCCTGTTCATCATTGATGAACAGCTGTTAAAGGCTATCCCTGACGAAAGGCTGAAGGAGATCGAAAAATCGTGGCATGGGGTCCTTGTTGTCCTTCCCTCGCCGGAACGCGCCGAGGCTGAGGTCGAAGATTACGCTCTGAGGCTGATCCGGCGGGCAATAGGCTATCACGTGAGGCTTCAGGTATGACCGGCAGAATAACAGGAATATCAGGACCGACGGTGAGCGCTGATGCAGCCGGACTGAAACTCTATGAACGGGTCTTTGTGGGTCATGCCATGCTCACCGGCGAGGTGGTCAGGATAGAGAAGAACAGGTCCGTGATTCAGGTCTATGAAAACACGCGCGGCCTTGCAGTCAGTGAACCGGTAGAGGGGACAGGCACGCCTCTCACGGTCAGGCTTGGGCCGGGAATTCTGTCCGGGATATTCGACGGGCTCCAGCGTCCCCTTCAGACCTTAAGGGATGAATCAGGGCCGTTCATCAAGACTGCGAAGGCCCTGAACCCGCTTGACTTCTCCCGGCAGTGGGCATTTCATCGGCTCATAAAAGAGGGAGATACCCTTCATCCGGGAGACATCATCGGCTATGTCAGAGAGGGTCCTTTTCAGCACACTATCCTCTGCCCCCCCCATGTCCAGGGGAAGCTCTCATGGGTAGCGGACAAAGACATCCGGCTGGACAGTCCCGTGGGGGCGCTGGAAGATGGCACGGAAATACCGGGATATCACGACTGGCCTGTGCGGGTCCGCAGGCCCTTCAGGAAAAAACGCTCTCCCTCCGAACGCCTTGTGACAGGCCAGCGGGTCATTGACTTCCTTTTTCCCATAGCAAGGGGAGGCACGGCAATCATGCCAGGTGGCTTCGGAACGGGCAAGACAATTCTTGACCAGTCCATTGCAAAGTTTGCCGATGTGGATATTGTCGTGTATGTGGGTTGCGGGGAGCGGGGGAATGAGATTGCAGAGCTCATTGAAGAGTTTGAGCTTCTGAAAGACCCGTGGACAAACCGTACCCTCATGGAACGGACAATTCTCTGCGTCAACACATCCAACATGCCCGTGGCAGCCCGGGAGGCGTCGATCTACACGGCAGTGTCCATGGCCGAGTATTACCGGGACATGGGGCTCCATGTGCTGATGCTCGCCGACAGCATATCACGATGGGCAGAAGCATTGAGGGAGATCTCATCGTCCCTTGAGGAGCTTCCCGGCGAGGAAGGATATCCCACCTACCTTGCGTCGCGGCTGTCGGGCTTTCTTGAACGGGCAGGAGTGGTTGAAAGCGGGGGCGGGAAGGCCGGTTCCCTCAGCATGATACTGTCCGTCTCCCCTCCCGGCGGAGACTTCACCGAGCCGGTTACCCAGTCGTGCCTGAGGACCTCGGGGGCCTTTCTCATGCTCGATACGGCCCTGGCACACAGACGGCATTTCCCGGCGATCAACTGGTTCCAGAGCTTTTCCCTGTACGGCAGTGAACTGCTCGAACAGGAGCGGGAGATGGTGCCCCTTGAATGGGAAGAGGCGAGGTCCAGGTGCAAAGATATCCTTCAGAAGGAAGAGGGCCTGAGAGAGGTAGCCGAGATTGTAGGAGTTGAAGGCCTCCAGGACCCGGACAGGCTCCTCATGCATGTTGCAGAGACCATCCGGCTCAGGTTTCTCTCCCAGAACGCCTACACTGAGGACGCATTCTCAGCGCCGGAACGAACACTGTCCATAATAAGGGGAATTCTTGACTTTTATGACGAGGCATCGAAACGCCTCAAGGAGGGAATTCCACTGGAGGAACTACTGACGGGAAAGGGACTGCGTGGCGAGGGGATCGAGAGATAAAGTCCAGTTTTCGGTTGTCGGTTATCAGTTTTCAGACTAGCAACTGAAAACGAAGAACTAACCCCTTTTCTTTTCACTCGACCCCTGGGCCCCTTGAACCCTTTTTAAACAGCTATGCAGCTTTCTGAACACAGATACAACACGGTCTCGTCCATCGCAGGCCCCCTGCTGTTTGTGCAGGGCGTCATGCAGGCGCGGATCGGCGAGGTGGTGAGGATACAATCCCCTGAAGGGAAGGTCCTGGACGGAGAGGTGCTCGAGATAAACGGGGATACGGTGATGCTTGAAGTCTACGGTATAACCCAGGGGCTCGATATCAAAGGGACCTCCGTCGTATTTACCGACTCCGTAAAGAGAGCCCCCCTGTCGCGGGACATGATAGGGAGGGTTTTTAACGGGGCCTTTAAGCCCATAGACGGCCTGCCTCCACTGTTCCCGGAAACATGGGCTCCTGTCACAGGGTATCCCATAAACCCCTCTGCACGGGCCCGGCCGGTTGAGTTTATTGAAACAGGCGTCTCGGTTATTGACGGGCTGAACACCCTGGTAAAGGGCCAGAAACTGCCGGTATTTTCCTGCTCCGGGCTGCCGTCAAAAGAGGTGGTTGCAGCGATCCTGAGAAATGCGCGTATCATGGGCCGGGAGGCCTCTTCCCAGGAAAGGGACAGGATTCGTCAGGCCGGCGATTTCGTCGTTGTCTTTGCCGCGCTTGGACTGACCTTTTACGAATACGCCTTCTATGAAACGGTTCTCCGGGAGATGCGGTCCGGCTTCGTTGCCTTTGTGAATATGGCCGATGAACCCGTCATGGAGAGGCTGCTCACTCCGCGTTTTGCCCTGACGGCAGCGGAATACCTGGCCTTTGAAAGAGGGATGGACGTCCTCGTGATCATTACGGACATGACGAATTACTGCGATGCCCTGCGGGAGGTGTCAACAGCCCGGGAAGAACTGCCGGGCAGACGGGGGTACCCCGGCTACATGTACTCTGACCTGGCGTCACTCTACGAACGGGCCGGCCGTATCCGGCAGCAAAAGGGTTCGGTGACCATGCTTCCCGTGGTCACCATGCCGGAGGACGATATTACCCATCCCATCCCCGACCTCACGGGATACATCACGGAAGGACAGATCGTCCTGAGCCGGTCCCTCCATCAAAAAGGGATATTTCCGCCGGTGGACGTCCTTCCCAGCCTGTCGAGGCTCATGCAGAGAGGAATCGGCAAAGGGCATACCCGGGAAGACCACAGGGCCGTATCCAACCTGCTCTACAAATACTATGCCAAGGGGAGAGATTTGCGGCGGCTCGAGGCAATAGTGGGCAGGGACGGCATGACGGACAAAGACAAGCAGATGCTTGATTTTGCAGATTCATTCGAAGGGGAGTTTGTCCATCAGGGTGGTGCGAGGCGGAGTGTCTTCGAGACCCTGGATATCGGGCTGGATATCCTGAAACGCTTCAAGCTTGAGGAGTGAGGGTGCCATGATTATTCATCCCACAAGGACAAACCTCCTGCTCCTGAAAGAAAAGGCCTTTTCTGTTGTCAACAGTGTGGGCATCCTCAAGGCACGAAGACAGGCCCTTATCAGGGAATTCCTGAAAACAACGGTGCCCTTCATGCGATCTCGGGAAGACATACGGCGGACCTACGGGAAGGCCCTGGACGAGTTGAGGCTGAGCATGGGGCATGAAGGAAGAAATACCATACGGTCGGTATCTGCAGTTACCGGCAGAGATATTGATATCGATATCATGGAAAAGCGCATCTGGGGCCTTCAGTACAAGGAGATCCTCCTCCACCACGAGCCCGTTCGCGACCCCCACAAGCGGGGGTATGATTTCCTCGCCACAACTCCCCACCTTGAGGAAAGCGCGTACCTCTTTGAACGAATCCTGGAGCTGATGATCGAGCTCGCGACCTACGAGAACAAACTGAAGAGGCTCAGCGATGAAATCCTGAATATTACACGGAAGATGAAGGTCCTGGAGGAGCGCCTGCTGCCTGATCTGCGCTATCAGATAAAGACCATCAAACAGTACATCGGCGAGCGGGAGCGGGAGACCTATTTCAGGATGAAGAAGTTCAAGGAGCTGCGGCCGCCTGCCCCCCGATAGCGAATTATTTTCCATTCAGGGTACAATAATACACTTACAGACGGATACTGTGGAGGTGTGCCCATGTGTGTCGGTGTTCCCATGCAGCTTGTTGAAATCAACTACCCCTCGGGGATAGCTGAGGCAAAGGGTGTCAAGCGGGAAATAGGCCTCCAGCTCATGCCTGAACATGTCCTCGCTGTAGGCGACCACGTCATCGTCCATGTGGGCTATGCCATCGAAAAGGTGGACAGGAAGCTTGCAGATGAGATATGGGAGACCCTTGATGAGGTCCTCCAGCTCATGGACGAGGAAGAGAACAGTGCATGAAGTCTCCATTGCCCTCGCCATGGTGGATGAACTCATGAGGATCGCCGCGGAGAACGGCGCAAAAAAGATCACGAAGGTCTCGCTCAAAATCGGCAGGCTTTCCGGAATTGTAACAGACTCTCTGGTATTCGCCTTTGACGCAATCAAGCAGGAGCACCCCCTTCTGTCATCGGCTGACATATCCATTCATGAAATCCCTCTGATATATCAGTGCGAAGACTGCATGAACAGGTTCGAGGCCAGGGAGATCCATTTCCCCTCCTGCCCTGCGTGCACGTCAGTGAATCTGAAAATCCTGTCGGGCGAAGAGCAGCATATTGAGAATGTGGAGTTGGAAGTATAATTAAGACAGGGTTCTAGGAGTCGAGGAGCCAAGGATTCAAGTGATGGAGGTGTTTTATTTTTCACTGGAATCCTCGAACTTTTGAATCCTTAAAAGAGGAATAGAGTATGTGTAACACCTGCGGATGTGATCACGACCATCAGCATGACAGTAGTGGAACCAGAGTCGTCGATGTGAACCAGAGCCTTCTCAAGACCAATGAAGAGGCCGCTGCCCGAAATAAACAGCTTTTCGACGAAAAGGGAATTCTGGCAATTAACCTCATCAGCTCCCCCGGCTCGGGCAAGACCACCCTGCTGGAGAAGACCATCGAGGCACTGAAAGACCAGGTGAGCATGGCCGTGCTCGAGGGGGACATAGAGACCGACCTTGACGCCGAGCGGATCAGGGCAAAAGGGGTCCCTGCAGTGCAGCTCACCACCGGCGGCGCATGCCATCTCGAATCAGCCCTGGTCTCCGCAGGGTTCCACAACCTGGAGCATCAATTAGACGGGAGGAAGCTTGATGTCCTCTTTATCGAAAATGTGGGGAACCTTGTATGCCCGTCCTTCTTTGACCTGGGAGAGCACCGGCGGGTGGTCCTCATCTCAGTGCCGGAGGGGCATGACAAGCCTCTGAAATATCCAAAGGCCATCAGGACATCCCAGGTCATGGTTATTACCAAGGCAGATCTCATACCCCATTTTGATTTCAGTGTGGAGAAAATGAAAACAGACGCCCTGTCCCTGAACCCCTCCCTGCACATCATGGTGACGTCGGCAAAGACAGGGGAGGGAATGGAGGAGTGGTTTGATTTTCTTCAAAGGCACAGAAAAGAATAGTCCTCAGATTTCACAGATGAAAGAGAAATCAATTCTGTGTAATCTGCACAATCTGCGGACAAAGAGAGAAAATGAATTACATTGAAATAGGTCATGGCAGCGGCGGGAAGCTCATGCGGGATCTGATTCAGAACCTGTTCCTGAAGTATCTCGGGAGCGAGGAACTGAAGCCTCTCGAGGACGCGGCTTCGGTGAAGATCGGCAGCGCTGAAGCAGCCATGACAACGGACTCCTATGTCATACGCCCCCTCTTTTTCCCCGGTGGGGACATCGGCAAGCTCTCCGTATGCGGAACGGTAAATGACCTCCTGGTAAGCGGAGCTGTCCCCCGGTACCTGTCCCTCGGTGTAATTCTGGAAGAGGGGTTCCCCCTGGAAAGCCTTGAGATTGTCCTCAAAAGCATCAGTGAGAGTGCCCTTGCCGCAGGGGTCAGGGTCGTAACCGGCGATACCAAGGTCGTGGAGAAGAACAAATGCGACGGCCTCTATATCAACACCACGGGCATGGGAGAGATCGCCAGGCAGCTCCCTGTCAGTAATGTATCAGCAGGGGACGCAATAATCATAAGCGGGACCGTGGGCGACCATGGTACAGCCGTTGCCATCGCGCGGCACGGGTTCGACATCCAGGCCCCCGTGAAGAGCGACTGCTCTTCCCTGACGGACCTGATCATTCCCCTTTTCAAAATTGAAGGACTGAGATGGATGAGAGACCCCACCCGGGGCGGCCTTGCCACGGTGCTCGTAGAGCTCTCCGGGGCCGCAGGGCTGGGCATCGAAATCAATGAAGAGCGGGTCCCCGTGCGGGAGGATGTACGCTTTATCCAGGACATGCTTGGCTACGATCCCCTGTACCTCGCCAATGAAGGCAAGGCGGTCATTGTCACCTCTTCGGAAAGCGCCGCGCGGGTGCTGGAAAGCCTGAAGCGGCACCCCCTGGGAAAAGACGCGGCCGTTATCGGGAAGACAACTGCAAAATTCCGGGGCGTGCGCCTGAAAACGAAGATAGGCGGTGAGCGGGCACTGGAAATGCTTGAGGAGGAAATGCTGCCAAGAATCTGCTGAAAAGACAGGATTCAAGGAGCCAAGGTGTCAAGTGATGGAGCTGTTTTGTTTTTTCACTTGAATCCTCGAATCCTTGACCCCTTGAATCCTTATTGATATATGAAAACGACACAGAACATACTCAAACATATTCGCTCCCTGGTCCCTGCAGACCGCAAAGTCCGCATCATGAACGTCTGCGGCTCCCATGAGCACACCATCGCCTTTTCGGGAATGCGTACGCTCCTTCCCGAAAGCCTGGAGATCATCCCGGGGCCGGGATGCCCGGTCTGCGTCTGCCCCGAGAGCGATATCATCAATGCCATCAGCCTTTCCACCCGGGACGACGTCATTCTCGTCACCTACGGGGACATGCTCAGGGTCCCCTCAAAGGAAGGTTCCATCCGTTCCCGGGGGAGAAACTACCGGATGATCACCTCCCCTTCTGAAGCAGTGGCCCTTGCCCGTTCCAATCCTGACAAAAAAATAGTGTTCTTTTCAATCGGCTTTGAGACGACGACCGCACCGACAGCGGCAATTCTGGAAACAGGTGTCCCTGACAATCTTTTTATCCTCAGCTCTCACCGGCTCACCCCCACGATCATGGAAGTGCTTGTCAAGGACCAGGAGATCGGCATCGACGGCTTTATTGCCCCCGGGCATGTCTCGGCTATCGTGGGGGCAAATGCCTGGAATGTCTTCTCTGAACAGTACGGCATACCAACCGTTGTCGCGGGATTTGAAGCGGAAAGCCTTATGCTGGGAATCACCGAAATACTCATCCAGCTGAAAAGGGGTATGGCCTCCACGGGCAATGTCTATGCGGGCGTGGTCAGGCCCGAAGGGAATGTGCAAGCCCGCGCCATCATGGACCGGTACTTTGAGGTGGCTGACGTGAACTGGAGGGGTATCGGCCACATTCCCGCATCAGGCCTTGAACTGAGGGATGCCCATGCCATGAAAGACGCGCGGAAGGTCTTTGGCCTCCCTGAAATAAAAGAGTCTCACATCCCCGGCTGCCTCTGTGGCACTATCGTCCTCGGCAAGGCCTATCCGTCAGCCTGCGGGTTGTTTAAGAAGGCATGCACGCCCAAAACGCCGAAAGGGCCCTGCATGGTGTCCATGGAAGGGTCCTGCAATATCTGGTTCAAGGCGGGCTCGGCATAGTCCATGGGCAGCATGTGGAATTATCTCTGGATTATCCTGCTTGCCATCTACATTATCAGTCCCATTGACGGGCACCCCCTTTTTGTCGATGACCTCTTCGCAGCGGGGGTCCTCCTCTATTACCTCTACAAAAATGCGAAGGAGAAAAAACAGCAGCAGTACAACCGGTACGGCAACGGCTCTTCCGGTCAGTCCCGGCAAAGCAGCCACGCTGGTCCCGGCGGTCCGCTGACACTCGATAAGGCATACCGGGAGCTCGGTGTCACCCCCTCCGCGTCATGGGAGGAGATCGGCAAGGCGTACCGGGAAAAGATGACGAAGTCCCATCCTGACAAAGTGAGCCACCTCAGCGAGGAGCTCCAGGAAAAGGCAAAGGAACTGACGCTGAAGCTCAACGAGGCATTCGACCTGATCAAGCGGCACCGGCGTCAATGACGGCATGAAAAAAGGAGGAATGGAGAGATGGAGGGTCTAAAGCAGCCATGCGTCTGAAACTTCATATCACGGGGCTGGTCCAGGGTGTGGGGTTCCGACCTTTTGTATCCCGCCTTGCGGAAGGCCAGGGACTTAAAGGGTATGTCCTCAACGACACCGCAGGGGTCCTCATCGAGGTTGAAGGGGACAGGCAGAAGATCCGGGAGTTCCTGTCCCGCCTGGAAAAGGAAAAGCCGTCCCTCTCAAAGATATACAGCATGCAGTATGCCTGGCTCGAAGACGCGGGCCACGGCCATTTTGAAATAAGAAAAAGTGACGGGACCGGAGACAAGGCCACCTCCATACTGCCTGATATCGCCCTCTGCAGCGAATGCCTGATGGATATCCTGAACCCCAAAAACAGGCGCTTTCTCTACCCCTTCACAAACTGCACCAACTGCGGGCCCCGCTTCACTATCATAAAGTCCCTTCCCTATGACCGGGGCAACACATCCATGGCAGACTTCACCATGTGTACTGCCTGCGGCAGGGAATACAACCTTCCCTCTGACCGCCGGTACCACGCCCAGCCCAATGCCTGCCCTGCCTGCGGACCTTCCATTGCCCTCCATGACCGTACGGGAAACCTCATCTGCGTAGGAGAGGAGGCCCTCGAAAAAACAGTGAACCTGATCCGCAAGGGAAATGTCGTCGCCCTCAAGGGCCTTGGCGGATATCATCTCCTGTGCGACGCAGCGTCACCGGACGCAGTGGAGACACTCAGGTCGAGGAAGCAACGCTATGAAAAACCCATGGCCGTAATGTTCCCTGACATCAGTTCCGTCAGGGACGAGGCGGACATAAGCAGCATGGAGGAACAGGCCATAACCTCCGTTGAACGTCCCATTGTCATCGTAAGGAAAAAGGCCTCTTCATCCATTGCCGGAACCGTATCACCGGACAGCAACACGCTGGGCCTGTTTCTCCCCTACACACCGCTCCATCACCTCCTCCTGCGGAAATTGAAGAAGCCCGTAGTCGCCACGAGCGCAAACCTCACTGACGAGCCCATAGTGAAAGACGAAAAAGATGCCTTTGCCCGGCTCAAGGATATCGCCGATTACCTGCTGACACATAACAGGGACATCGTGAGGCGCTGCGACGATTCCGTTGTCAGGATCATCGCGGAACGGCAGGTCCCACTGAGGCGTTCCCGGGGATTTGCACCGCTGCCGGTCATTGTCCCCTTCAGGTTCGCGGCGCCCGTCCTCGCCCTGGGGGCTTCCATGAATTCAACTATCGCACTGGGGATTGAAAACAAGGTCTACCTGTCACAGCACATTGGAGACCTCGACACCCTGCGGGCCACGGAATATTATGAAGAGACAGTCAGTGATTTTCTCAGGCTCTTTGATGTACGGCCGGTACGGGTAGTCGCGGATATGCACCCGGGGTATTTCAGCACCAGATTTGGTGAGCGCCGTTTCAGCGGTTCCCTTGTCACGGTGCAGCATCACCATGCCCATCTGCTCTCCTGTATGATTGAAAACGATATGCCAGAAAATGCCCGGGTCATCGGCTATGCCTTTGACGGCATGGGGTACGGTACAGACAGGACCCTATGGGGCAGTGAAGTAATGATCGCCTCCTACCGGGAGGCCCAGCGGAGGTTCCACCTCAGGCCCTTTCGCCTGCCCGGAGGCGACCGGGCAGTGCAGGAACCCGCGCGGACTGCCCTTTCCCTCCTCCATGAAACACTCGGTGACAGGGCGGTACAGAGCGGCATCTCCCCCTTTACCCGGGATGAATACGCCTTTTACCTGAAGATGATCAGGGACGACATAAACTCCCCTCTCACCTCGGGCATGGGCAGGCTCTTTGACGCTGCTGCCTCCCTCATCGGCCTTCGGCACAGGGTTTCCTATCAGGCGCAGGCAGCGATGGAACTGGAGCAGCGCGCATTCCTGTCCGATGACAGGGGCTCCTACCCCTTCATTCTTGACGGGGGGGTCATAGATCAGCGTCCCATGGTAGAAGCAATCATCAGCGACATCGGCTCCGGCGTAACCCGGGAAACAGTCGCCAGGAGATTCCACAACACTATTGTCAGGATCATCATCGATACGGCCCGATTGCTGAGGGAGGAAACGGGCATCGCCCATGTGGCCCTGTCGGGGGGTGTCTTCCAGAACGCCCTGCTCCTGGAAGGGGCCGTCACCGGGCTCAGGGAACAGGGGTTCACACCGCTCATACATCAGCTCGTTCCGCCCAACGACGGAGGGGTTGCCCTGGGCCAGGCAGTATATGGCGCGGAGAGGGTATAATTGTCAGGTATTGTTCCCATTCTGTATAATGTATGACTGAGCGGGCAAAGTGACGGACATACGGAATGCACTAAAAAAAGGCTTCATTGCCGCAGTGGTTTTCTCAGTTGCTCTGCTTCTGAGTTGCCCGCCCTTGTCATCCGCCTCTACACGGGCGGAGCGTTCCCGCTTTCAGGCCTCTATTGTTGATCACCGTCCGAGGCTGAATCGGCGCTATAAAAAGGTCCGTCGCAAGAAAACAGATTTTATTATCGTCCACACATCGGAACTGGGCCTTGACACGACGCTCAGGGTCGTTTCCCGCGGGAAGCAGCTTCGCAGAGGCAGGAGCACAGCAGGCGGTCATACCCATTACGTTATTGCCCGTGACGGCCGCACCTTTCGCATCCTCGACAGGCAGTACGTGGCAGATCATGCCGGCCGAAGCATGTGGAATGGGAAAAGGGATATCAGCAAGGTCTCCATCGGCATTGAGCTTACCGGTTATCACTACGCGCCGATCACGGAAAAACAGTACCGGTCGGCAGGCATATTGATTGAGATCCTGCAGGGCATCTACGGCCTGGATGACCGGGCAGTGCTGACCCACAGTCAGGTAGCCTACGGCAGGCCCAACCGGTGGTTCAGGGAGAACCACCGCGGACGCAAGCGATGTGCAAAAAATTTCGTGCGCTCCCGGGCAGGACTGGGGCCCACATGGCCCTATGACCCCGACGTGCGGGCCAGGCGCCTCTCGCCTGACCCCCAGCTTGCCCGGGTATTTTACAGCGGGAAGGAAATGCCGTCAGCATCCGATGAGCTGAACATTATATCCGCAAGCAACAGTGCATGGTCGATCGCCGGAGAAGATTACAACAGCCCGACAACTGTTTATAAGCTTCCTGACGGCAGCGTATATACCGGAAACCAGATCGACGAGAAGGTTGGATGGAACCGGCTTCCCTCGAACACCGTCGTTTTTCTTAACCAGGGAAATGATCTCGATCAGGTGAAAACCGTCAGCCCGATTAAAACCATATCGGAGAGTCTCACTGCATGGGCCATTGCGGGAAAAGCCTACAATGCCACTTCAACCATCTATTTTCTTCCTTCCGGCAGCATCAGGTCCGGCACCATGATCTATGACTGGGACGATCTTCCTGCCGGCACACGCCTGATAATCGGGTACCGGGGACCCTACAGGATTTATGAAGACCTTTCAGCCGTTCAGGCCGTAGGGCCTGAATATAACGGTCAGCACACCATCTACTTCCTGCCTTCACATGAACTCCTGGCCGGTGACAGCATCAGTGATTTTCAGGAGCTTCCGGAAGGCACACTGATTTTTGTCCCTTCAACATGACCCTCTGATTTACGATCAGGAATAAGGGTCCTGCCGAACATTCATGAATTCCCCGGGCTTATATGATGTACCGTATGGAGCTGTTATACTTAAGGATGGGCGTTGTTAGCAATCATGGGGCGGCCTTTCTTCTGACGATCATCCCGTTGTTCCTCTCCGGCTGCATACCCACCGGCAGTGAAATAAAGACTTCACCTCACAGTTCCGTAAGAAAGGAAATCATCATCCACTTTATCGATGTGGGACAGGGAGACAGTACGTTCATCCAGCTGGACAATGGGGACAGTGTGCTTATTGATGCAGGAAGCCCCGCAGGGGGCATGGAGGTCGTCCGCTATCTGAAGGACCAAGGCGTGAAGGAAATCGGCCATCTTATTTTTACCCATGCCCATAATGACCACATCGGCGGCATATCCGGTGTTCCCTCATCCTTAGACGTGCTGAACTATTATGACAACGGCCTCAGCAATTTCAGCAGCGATCTGTTCGTCGATTACCTCACGGCTATCAGGGAAAATCCTGTGAACTATCATGTCCTTCAGGCAGGTGACGTCCTTCACGCGGGGAATGCGGTGATCGAGGTGCTTAATCCGGCTCTCCCGCCTGCAGGCAATATTAACGAGGATTCAATTGTGCTCAGGCTGAGCTTCGGGGATATGCGGATTCTTTTTGCCGGCGACATGGCTGAGCGCGGGGAAAAACGATTGCTGGACATGGGCACGGAACTGGCAAGCGCCATACTGAGGGTCGGCCATCACGGGGAGAACGATGCCTCCTCTGAACAGTTTCTGAAGAGCGTCCGGCCTGAGGCGGCTGTTATCAGCGTCGGTGCCCACAATGAATACGGCAGGCCCCACCCTGATCTTCTGGACAGGCTGGAGAAGGCCATGGTGCAAGTCTACAGGACGGACAGGGACGGCTCCATCGTTCTCAGGACTGACGGGCTCTCCTATTCGATCAGAACGGAACGTGAAGGTCCGCTGACGATACCAGCACCTGCAGCGGAAGCGGAAGGGGCTCCATGAACAGAGATGGCATAAACAATTCCGCTGACCATCTTCGCTGGCAGTGGTCCGCCTGGTTCTGGGTCTTTTTCTTTGCTGTCGCTATCTTCGCTGCCATTCCCCTTACCAGGGCCATTCAGCTTTATGTCTATGCCCTGCTCGGCATGAAATTCTTCATGTTTTTCGCGGTCTTTTTCGTGGTGGCTGCCATGGCCTCCCTCCTGTGGCTCTTTGCCTTCAAGTTCCGCTTCAGGAAGGTATCGCAATACCTCTGGGTCCTTCTGTGCGCTTCGTTGTATCTCTATTTCATTATCAAACTGAATGCATATCCTGAAGAGGCAATTCACCTCCTTGAGTACGGCCTTCTGTCCTTCTTTGTATTCAATGCCCTGCGCTACCGGGTCCGTGACGCTACCCTGTATGTCACGACGTTTTTTACCGTTCTTTTTTTCGGTGCCATTGATGAGTTTCTCCAATGGCTCATGCCCGGGAGGTACTGGGACTTCCGGGACATCGGCATCAATGCCCTGGGCAGCGCGCTCTTTCTTCTGCTCATGGCAAAGGGGATGCGGCCGCACGTTGCCACCGGGCCGGTGAGAAAGTCATCGGTGCGCATCCTTGCCGGGGCAGTAACGCTGAACGCGGTCTTTCTCGGGGTGTGCCTTTCCAACACACCCGCCGCAGTCAGGCGTTATACTGAGGCGGTGCCGCTCCTGTCCTGGCTCAGGAGTGAGGAGGCTATGACGTTTCTCCGGAGTGAGTATCACCGGGGCAGCGCAGGACTGGCCCTCACCTCACTCAGTCTCCATACTGTCTGGATTGCCATTACCGTACTGCTGCTGGCCTTGTGGCTGGGGGGTGAACTCTGGATCAGAAGAAGCGCACCTGAGTGACCGGTAGAGGCGCCCTGGGGTAAGGCCGGACCGTCAGAGCGCCACGTCGAAGGTCATTTCCTTTTTTCTGCCGTCTTCTGTCCTCAGGACTCTGACCCTGATGATGTCACCCTTTTCTTTGTACAGCAGGTGGATCCTGATATCATCGATACTGGCTGCCGCAGTATCATCAAGTGAAAGAATGATATCATCCTCCTGCAGTCCGGCCTTTTCAGAAACACTGTCTTCAGGGAAACCGGCTATTGCCACCCGGCCGTCATCCACCGTAAGGAAGGCCATAAGCTTGGGCGTGGTGATTCCCTCCACAGGCTTGGGAAAGACAACATAATCGCCGATGCCCTTTTCTGCATTCTCATCGATCAGGACAATGGCATAGGACTCTCCATTGCGCCTGAAGGTCCTCTTGGGTATGCCTGAGCCGTACTCGAGGTGCCCCTGGCCTGCCAGGACAACCATGGAGTAGTCACTATTTTTCCTCAGGAACTCATCTACAGAGCGGGACATGGTCTCGTCCCAGAGGATCTGGGACTGGTAGAAATTGTCAAAGGCCTTTTCACCAGACCGCGCGTGCATGGTAAATATCTCTCTGAGCCGGCCGCGGTATTCCCGGTCGGAGAAATCAAGATCAGGCGGTATCTTAGCCTTCTCCTCATCGGAGAGGGCATCCATACCGTCGCTGGACACCCTGTCAATGATCTCCCGCTCAAGGTTCAATGCTACAACAGGAATCTTTTCAGTCCGCGCAAAATCCAGGATCGGCTTGTACAGCATATAATCAAAGCCCCAGCGCCTGAAGTATTCCGATTCCCTGAGGAACTGCACCTCGCCGATCCTTCCCTGTATGAAGCTGTCGAGGGTCTTCTGAAAAGGCCGCTGAAACATCTCCATTCCTATGGCAATTTTGGCGTTTTTCCTGTACAGACCGGTAATGATATCGAGCTGGACCGCGTGATGGGCGAACACATCGTGGACTTCGCCCACATAGACGATCCTCCGGTCTCGTATACCGTTTACCACGTCAGAAAGCGTCCTGACTGAAGCCAGTTCTATAGCCGTTGCCTCATGTTCAAGGTCCATCACCATCCCCCTCTTCGTGTCCTCGATTTCCTTGTCCGTGTTGACACCGCCGCTGAACCGGAGGGTGCTGTACTTGCCGTAATGCGGTATTTTTCTGACAGCGCTGTCCACTTCCTCACGGGACGTCCCCTGGACAACTGCGAGGACCTTTTCGGGGTTCCAGGGGTTTTCCTTCATGACGATGCTCAATCCTCCCGCCTTGACAGCAACGGAGCCGGTAAGCCTGCGGATCACGGGGTTGTCAGCACCGAGAATGATCAGAGAATGTTCTTCCATATCAGAGAACGTGATGTCGCCGGGGACTCTCGAAACTGCCCCGTCCCGTTCAAATTCACTGATCAGGCCGTCATAGATCTCTCTTCCGGTCAGCGGCAGGGCAATGATGACCTTTTTGTCTCCCAGCAGCCGGCCGATCACCGGGGGGCGCTCATCCTGTGACAGGCCCCGTGCAAGGTCATAATCCTCATCAAGCACGATCCTGCCGGGCCTGTCCTGGAGTACGAGGTCAAAGCTGTTCTCCTTCTGGTCCACGGTGAGCGTGTCAAACATGGCACGCTCTTTAAAATACACGGTCAGGGGAACCCTTGCCCTGAATACAGACCCTTCCTGGTCAATATGGAAGTGAAGGATAAACTCCCTGCCTGACTGGCGGAGCTCAGCCCCGTACAGCGTCAGCTCAAGGAGCCCTTCCTTTTCTGTCCACTGGCTGAAGAACCACTCCAGATGTTCTCCCGTCTCTTTTTCAAAGGAGACCCTCATGTCATCCCAGGAGGCCTTTCTGAATCGGTTGGTATCGATAAAGTCCCTGAGGCCCCGGTAGAAGGCCTTCTCCCCGGCCAGATTTTTCAGCATGTGAAAAACCATGGCCGTCTTGCCGTAGCCGATCGCCCGGGACGGCCGGTCAATCCTGCCCGTGAAATACCTCAGCGGGAGGTCCTGTTCTTCATCAACATAGCTCAGGTAATCCACAAGCAGCTGCTTCCGGTACTGCCACCCTTCTTCCTCCGCCTCACGGTACAGGTGATCAGCGAGGTAGGTGGTCAGTCCCTCCGCCCAGTTGCCGCCGCTATAATCGATGTAGACCGAGTTTCCAAACCATTGGTGCAGAATCTCATGTCCCAACGAAGTCTTCACAATAAAGGGGAGCTTGACCACGGTGCTCCCCAGCAGAGTGTAGGTCGGCATGGAGTAACCCGTTGGGAGGAAATTCTCCACTACAGAAAACCTCCGGTAGGGATACATGCCCACCAGGTCCTCATACATCTCGATGTATTTTTTCGTGAACTCCAGGTATGTCTCTGCCAGTCCGCGGTCTTCACGGAAGAAATAGGCATACAGCCCGATGCCTCTCACTTCATCCCTCAGCACGACATATTTATCAGAAGCCACGAGGTTGATGCCCTCAACCGGATAGGGAAAAGAGAACCGGTATTCAACAGTCCCGTTTTTCTTCGTCTCCCCGATAACATCAGCCTCTGACACGGCTATATATCCATCGGGGAATGTTGCCCTGAGTTCGTAGTAGCTCAGGCCTCCCGTTGAGGGATACCAGATGTTTGTCAGGGAAACCCCCCGTTCATCAATGACGTTGTCAACAGAAGGGTCCTCTGGAACGCGGACCGTCCTTCCGTCCCTGAAGATACCGCTGTACCGTATGGCAAGTTCTCCGTCGTGCGCAGGGGTAAGCTTAATTGTCTCCCCAAACTCTTCATAGTCAAGAGGGGTGCCGTTCACCGTAACCCCATGGATGCTGAGCCTGCCCGTGAAAAAGACCAGCTCCTGTCCTGCGGACACGTCCATACGTGCGCCGCCGTTAATCTGCGACCTTCCGACGTCGATGTCAACGTCCAGGTGCATTCTGGGCACCCTTTGGGCCTCTGCACGCCACGAGGCGAGGACCAGCGCCGCTGACAGGAATATAACTGCTGTTCGTGCTATGCCATTCATGAAGAACTCCGTTTTAATTGCTCCAGGGTTAAGGCTTCAGACCGTCTCCTACCATCGGGACACGATGTCTACAATTATAGCAGAGGATCAGGGGAAATCAATGACTGCCCTTCCCTTTAGCCCTTATCTGTGTATAATATGAGGGCAGAGAAGGGTGCAGCCTGAAAGGAGTTGGTATGATGCTGAATACAATGGACTCTTACCGCGACGCAGGGCTCCTCATCATCCGCCTGGGGGTCGGGGCAAGCATGCTCATGTTTCATGGATACGGGAAAATCACCGGGGGCCCTGAAGCTTGGGAAAAACTGGGCGGGGCCGTGAACTCCCTGGGGATCACCTTCCAGCCGGTGTTCTGGGGTTTTATGGCCGCCTTTTCCGAATCTGTCTGTTCGGCGTTGATCATGCTGGGCATCCTGTTCAGGCCTGCCGCCTTCCTCCTGGCCTCCACCATGGCTGTCGCTGTGCTGCGGCACCTGGCACTGCCCCCGGGAGCAGCCGGTGCCGGCTGGAGCGGGGCATCCCACGCATTGGAACTCCTGACTGTTTATGCCGGACTATTTCTTATCGGTCCCGGAAGATACGGCATCACGATAAAGAAATGATCAAGGAAAGGCTGTCTGCGCTGCGGCTGACCACGCCGGCACCTGGACCGCGCTTGGCATGCCGGGGGCGAAGAAACAGAGCACTGCAGAAAGGGACCCTGTGAAGAGAATCGTGCTCATCCTGTTCCTGATGTTCCTCGCCGGCGAGCACGCTTATGGTGAGAGTGAGGAATCGGCAGTCATTGACGAAGAGGCAGCTGCCGGAGAGTCAGCTGATGAAAGCAGCCTCCCCGCTTCTCCCCTTGACCGGCGCCTGGAGCGTGAGCGGCTGTCGCGGAGAAACCCCTTTTCAATCACTCCCCACAAACCCAACTACCTCCTGCCTCTGACCTATAATAAGTCGCCAAATAACGAGCCCTTTACTGGCAACGATTTCACCTTTGACCACACCGAGGTTGTGTTCCAGCTCAGCTTCAAGGTCGATCTCTGGCATGAGTTTTACCGGAATAACGGTTATCTCTCCTTTGCCTACACAGCGCAGTCCTTCTGGCAGGCATATAACACGGGAAACTCATCCCCCTTCAGGGAGACCGTCCATGAGCCTGAGCTTATGCTTTCATTCCTCACGGACTACCGCATCCTCGGGTTCAGAAACCGTGTCATTACAGCCGGTCTCGTTCACCAGTCAAACGGCAGGAGCGGTGATCTTTCCCGGAGCTGGAACCGGATCTACGGCAATTTTATATTCGAAAAGGACAACCTGTATATAACCATCAAGCCGTGGTACCGTATCCCTGAGAATGAGGAGGACGACGATAACCCGGATATAAACGCATATCTGGGCTACGGAGAGATTTACGCGCTGTATTACCACAAGAGCAATGTGTTCGGCCTGCTCCTCAGGAACAACCTGCGCTCTGAAAACCGGGGAAGCGTACGATTTGACTGGAGTTTCCCCATCACGGAGAAACTGAAGGGCTAGATCCAGTATTACAACGGTTACGGAGAAAGCCTCATCGACTACAATGACTACGTCAGCCGGGTGGGCCTGGGGATCATGATTACTGACTGGCTGTAAAAACCAGGGTCATTGTTTCAGGCTGTCCAGGAACTCTCTGATCCGGGCCACGCCTTCCCTCAGCCTTGCCATATCCTGCGTGTAGGCGAACCTCACGTAGTTCCCTGTCCTGTTGGATCCGAAATCTATCCCCGGTGTGACAGCAACGGATTTTTTCTCCAGGAGTTCCCTGCAAAACTCCATGGAGTCCTTGCCGAACCTGCTTATGTCAGCCCAGATATAGAAGGCGCCGTCGGGGACCGCATCTATGGTAACGAGCCCCTTCAGCTCCCCGTAGAGGAAGTCCCTTCGCTCCCTGAAGGTCTCCCTCACAGACGTGAGGTATGCATCATCAAAGGCCTCAAGGGCAGCATACTGGGCAGGCGTGCTGGCAGCAATGAAAATATTCTGGATAATGATCTCCGCTGTTCGAACCATGTTATCGGGAAGGACCATCCATCCCAGCCGGTAGCCTGGCATGCAGAATGACTTGGAGAAGCCGTTTACCACGATGACATCGTCGGAAAACTCGAGGGCCGACTGCTCCCTCCTGTCGTAGACCAGGCCATGATAGATCTCATCGGCAACAAAGAAACAGCCCCGCGCAGCCGCACGGGCAATGAGCCCTTCCATGGTTTCCGGCCGGTAGAGATTGCCCACGGGGTTTGCCGGCGATGACACGACAACGGCCCCGATGTCAGCCTTGGGGACAAGCGCATCAGGGACCATCTCATACTGCGTGTCCGGGCCGATCCCGGCGAAGAGAGGCTCCGTTTTCAGGAACAAGGCAAAGTTCTTGTAGCAGGGGTATGACGGGTCTGAAAGAAGGAGCCTCCTGCCCCCGTCGGTCACTATGGCAAAGATCACCATGAATGCCCCTGAAGTCCCCGGTGTGACGATAATCCTTTCAGGAGACAGGGTGACCCCGTACTTTCTGTGATAATGTCCGGCGATTTTCTCCCGCAGTTCCATAAGCCCCTTTGCCGGGGTGTAATGGGACTTTCCGTCTCTCACGGCCCTGATGTATGCAGCGGTGACCTTTTCCGACGGCGGGAGGTCGGGCTCTCCCACTTCCATGTGGATGACATCAGGCATGGTCCTCGCCTTCGCAAGGATGTCCATGACGATGAAGGGAGATATTCTGTCAATGAACTTATTTATCATGGAATTGCACAGCCCACTTTATGTCTGGCAGACCCTTCGGACATTATAGGGCCTGGAAAGATACAGGTCAACACAGGTGTCTCAGCAGACAGGATGGTTGAGTCAGGAGATCCAGTCACCCTGAGCCTGCAAAAGGGTGGCACATTCCCGGGTCAGGCTTTCCGATGAATCAGCCTCTGAAGATAATTGGAATTTTCGCTGCCCATCTGGTACTATTTTTTATGCCCAGGAATGAATTGCTTGAAAACCGCATAAAAAAAGCCGCCCGGGACGGGAGAATCTCCTGTGCCCTGCTCAGAAGGATTGCCGAGGAAACAGGCCGCTCGTACAGGGCTGCGGGAAAGGCCGCTGACAGCCTGAAGATCAGGATAAAGAAGTGTGACCTTGGATGTTTTTAGCCTGCATTATTCACAAATTTCGGGGATGGGTCGAAAAGAGGGTTGCGCCATACCTTAGACGGATATCTCCAGCAACAGGGATACCTGTACAGCGTGATTTGAAAACCTTATCAACATGCGGGACTACTTTCTTCACACGTTCATGGCTTTCAAACCTTTTTGAGAGCCTTGCCAGAATTTGCACAGTTTTGTAAATTGTCCAGGTTAGACAGGTTCTCAGGCCGTTAAAAACATGAGCACCAGAACACAATACCTCATCGGTGTCGTCCTTCTCAGTCTTGTGGACATGGTCATCCCTTTCCCCATTCTCGGGACGATACTTGTTTATGTTATGCTCCGGAAGCCGCCGTGGTTTCGTAACGCTACAGAGGAAATTTACAAGAATCGGTGAGGTAGAGTCAGGCCGCGGCCGAGAGGGCCATCTCCCTGAAGTCCTGCTCAATGTCCCTGATAAACGTTTCCCGCCTCTTATTGTAAAGGGCCGTCTTTGTGGTCATGTAAATCCTGAAGTTATAGAAGAAGTATACTTCAAAACAGCAGACCGCCACGGCCGCGATGGTCATCAGTTCATTGAGCCGCTCAAGCTGGGGGTACAGGTGGGGGTTCATCTTCACGATAAAAAGGACCATGAAGAAGAGGATTGCCACCACGCCTTTGGTGATGGCAAAGAATCTTCTCTCAATCTCTGACATCTCGATTGCTTCAACGTAGTCGAAGAGTCGCCCCGCATTGAGCTTGAACGTTCCCCAGTCGCACTTTTTTGCATGGAAGAGGAGGGCCTTCCGGTACCGGGATACTTCCTCGTTAAATTTGCTGCGAATTTCACTCTTCACTGCCGCCTGCCCGTTCTCAACAAT
>CP070788.1:1001820-1016109 GCA_020346765.1 Nitrospiraceae bacterium | reverse complement strand
TCCCCCTTTTCCAAAGGGGGATTTTATGGAAAAACTTAATCAAAAAATCTCCCCTTGCGCCTCTTTGCCAAAGAGGGGGATCAATGCTCTCGGTCTTGCTATCAAAGGAAGATATGAAACGATAACTCAGGGCTTCAGCTCGATGATCCGTGCCCGGAGGTCTCCTCCTGATATCTGCAGCAGTGCAACAGAGACGGGCAGGGTAAATCTCCGGGGGCCGGCGCTGCCGGGGTTGATGTAGAGAATCCCCTCATGGTCCTGGATGCGGGGACGGTGCGAATGCCCGTGCATAACGGCCCTGATACCGGCACGCTCCGGGTCCAGTGAGAGCGTTCCCAGGTCATGGACAACACATACCGTGTGACCGCCAGCATCTAAGACTTCCTCACGCTTCAGAAAATATGCCCAGTGGTCGTTGTCCATATTACCGCGCACGGCCACCACCGGGGCGATCAGTTCCAGTTCTTTAATGACCGGTGCACCGCCAATGTCCCCTGCATGGATAATCATGTCAACCCCCTGGAGCGCCTCAGCTGCCTGGGGGCGGAGAAGCCCGTGCGTGTCCGAGATAATCCCCAGGGTTATGCCCGGTTTTTTCCGCGTCATTTTATTTTCTTATTCCCTTATTACGGCTATTCCCTAATGATTCATCTATCTGTATCATAGGGTAAACCATTTTCTGAACGTGTACAGTCCACTATAGTTTACCACGGTGAGGGAGGCAGTCATTACCACCTTTGGCCCCGATCACGCTGAAAAACGGCACTTTTGCCGCATGTCGGTCACGGCAGAGCTGACCTATCTGCTCCCCGGCGAAAATACCCTGTACAAGGGGCTATGCAATAACCTGAGCCACTCGGGCATCCAGTTCATAACGGAAAAGCTTCTTGAGGCCGGTCAACGCCTTGAGGTAACCATCGACACCAAGAGCGCGAAATTCAAGCCCATGGCCGTCATCGTTGAGGTGGTTCGCGTTGAACCATCGGAAAGTAATACCTACCGGATTTCGGGGACAATAACAGAGTACCGATAGTTTTTAAATGGCCTTTTCTCCTGCTCCTGTCCCCTTCTCACAAAATCCTTTCAACCTGATATACTTGTTTAAATCATACCATGCCGGTGTGGTACGCGCGGCAGGGCTGTCTCTTTCCTGGCAGTAAGCCGACAGCGGTGAGCTGTTAGCTCACTCCTGTATCACTGAAACATGCTCTGTCGGCCTTACCCGATTGCAATGCGGCCCACGGACCAGAGTCCACCATGCACATAAAGGTAAAAAAGGCATCAGGTGTCATTGAGAACTTCAATGCCATGAAGCTGCTCGATTCACTGGTGAGGTCCGGCGCATCCCGCGAGCAGGCAGATGAGATCATTGAGCAGGTGGTCTCCCAGGTCAAGCCCTACACCAGCACAAAGAAGATTTTCAGGCTTGCCCACAAGTACCTCCGCCAGTTCAACCGGGCATCGGTGCTCAGGTACTCCCTCAAGAACGCCCTCATGCGGCTCGGCCCCACGGGGTATCCCTTTGAACGATACGTGGGCGAACTCCTGCGGCAGTACGGGTACCGGGTCAGGGTAGGCCTGATCATGGACGGTAAGTGTGTACGCCATGAAGTGGACGTCTATGCCGAGAGGGACAGGGAAGCCGCATTTATTGAATGCAAGTTCCGCAACTCCGCAGAGAGAACTCCCGATGTCAAGGTTGCCATGTATTTTCACTCGCGGTTTCTGGACCTCCGGGCCGCCATCGGCCGCCGGGCCGGGAAGAAACAATACCGGGGATGGCTCGTTACCAATACGCGCTTTACATCCGATGCCCTTCAGTACGGGTCCTGCAGCGGACTCATCCTGAAAAGCTGGCGGTACCCGGAAAAGGAGGGCCTTGAGCAGATGATCGAAGAGAAAAAAATGTACCCCGTTACGGTGATGTCGGGCTTCACATCGGCCCAGATGAGAAAACTCATGGAGCACAGGATAATCCTGATGAAAGACCTGGCTGCCATGGCCCCGCGGGACATTGCACGACTCCTGTCGGTGTCGGAGAAACGGGCTGGAGACATCAGCGAGCAGGCAGACCAGCTCTGCTTCTGCTGAAACGGACCGATGCCGGCGTTATAATACCATTTCATCTGATATACTTATAAATATTCTTCATGTTTCGGGCCCGTCTATCGCTCATTGTATTCTGGCAGGAAACAGTGGATACGCGTGATAAGAGCAATGCCAATTTTGATTATATACCCGATTTCAGCGCAGGGTATAGCATAGTTGTCATAGTGAGTCCTTCGATACGTGTCACACTGAGCCTGCCGCACTTCGACGTGCTCAGTATGCGACACGTACTCAGGAAAGCCTATCCCCCAGACGTCACTTCTTCCCGGACTTCCTCGCCCCCTGTGACCGTTTCCCGATGGGCACATATTTCCGGTCCTCCTCGCCAACGTAGTTGGCCGACGGCCGTATGATCTTGTTGTCCATGCGCTGCTCGAGAATGTGGGCCCCCCATCCGGTAGTCCGTGAAATAACGAAGAGGGGCGTGAACATGGCCGTAGGCACTCCCATCATGTGATAGAACACGGCAGAGTACCAGTCCAGGTTGGCAAACATGTTCTTTTCCCGCTTCATCACCGCCTCGATGCGGTCAGCCACGGCAAAGAGATTCATGTTGTCCCTGTCTTCACAGAGGTTCCGGGCGATCCCTTTGATAATGGGGTTCCTGGGATCGCTCACGGTGTAGACAGGATGGCCGAAACCGATGATGATCTCCTTATTGGCAACGCGAACCGTGATGTCTGCCTCAGCGTCATCAGGCGTGCGGTAGCGCCGCTGGATTTCCTGTGCCGCTTCATTGGCACCGCCGTGCTTGGGCCCCCGGAGAGCGCCGATTGCTCCGTTGACCGCGGAATAGACGTCGGAAAGAGTACCCGTTATCACGCGGGCAGCAAAGGTGGATGCGGTGAACTCGTGCTCCGCATACAGGATAAGCGACTGGTCAAGGGCCCGTTCATGGAGCTTCGAGGGTTTTTTCCCGTGCAGAAGATGGAGAAAATGCCCTGCTACGGTTTCATCCTCTGTCTCCACATCTATTCTCCTGCCTTTCTGGGTGAAGTGCCACCAGTACAAAAGCATGGAACCAAAGGAGGCGACCAGGCGGTCGATGATATCACGCGTCCCCTGGATGTTCCTGTCTTCCTTTTCAGGGAGCACGGTCCCCAGGGCAGAACAGCCCGTGCGCAGGACGTCCATGGGATGGGCAGCGGCAGGGATGTGCTCCAGTATGGTCTTGATCTCAGCGGGAAGGCCGCGAAGGTCCCTGAGCTTGCTGATATACCCCTTGAGCTCGGACTGGGTGGGCAGTTCGCCGTGAATAAGGAGATAGGCCACCTCTTCAAAGGTGGACTGTTCGGCCAGGTCTACGATGTCATAGCCCCGGTAATGAAGGTCATTGCCTGAACGGCCAACTATGCAGACCGCTGTATTGCCGGCCATGACTCCTGACAGGGCTACGGATTTCTTTACTTTTGTTTTAATGATGTCTGTGCTCATTGGTCTCCTCCTGAAATAGTGGTTAAGGAATCAGCTCAGGATCTTTGCCCCCGGACCGGCTGCCACGGAGATTTTAATGCATGCCCTGGATAATTAGAGGAATATATACGGGAATTATACGGCATTAGGCAAGATATTGCATTCACGTATCCATGCATTTCAGGAATTTTATCGTGCATGGGCATCCCGGAGAAGGGCACAGCATGTGAACGGATTACTGCTGCTGATCTGCCCTCACCACAGCATCAGAAGGCGGACGCCCCGCAGCCACCGCCCGGAGACCCTGCAGGAGGAGTTTTTTTGTGCTGTTGTCACGCGTTGCGCTTTGTACAGACCCCATCACAATAGCGATGACCCTCTGCCCTCCCTGTTCTGCTGTTGCCGCAATGGAAAAGCCGGCAGCCCTGAAATAACCGGTTTTTAGCCCGTCGCAGCCTTCGAATCTCCCGAGGAGCTGATTGTGGTTCTCCATGACAAAGGGCTCCTCTGCGTCAGTGCGGAACAGGCGTTTTTTCGTCGCCGTATATTGCAGCGCCCGGGGATGTCTGAGCACCTCCCGGCTCAGCAGCGCCATATCACGGGGAGTGGAAACATCAGGCAGCTGGCCCCTCCCCGGGGGAAGGCCGTGGACAGAATGAAAGACCGTATCCTTCATACCCATTTCCCGGGCCCGACGGTTCATCAGGTCAACAAAGGCCTCCTTGCTGCCCTGGTAATGGATGGCCAGGGCTGTGGCCGCATCATTGGCCGACTGTACCATGAGCGCATACAGCAGGTCATCCACGGAAAAGACCTCCCCCTCCTTCAGGTAAACCTGTGATCCCCCGATCTTCGCTGCCTCGACCGTCACAAGCACCTTTTCCTTGAGGGACAATTGCCTTGCCTCAACGGCTTCAAGGATGAGAAGAAAGTTCATCAGCTTGACCATGCTTGCCGGATACCCCTTCCGATCAGCGCCGTCCTCAAAAAGGACCGCCCCACCTTCAGCGTCAATGAGAAGGGCAGCACGGTATGGATCGGCCGAGAGAATCTGGAGGCGCCCCTGAGGGGCCTGCTTGGCCGTCGAGACGGCACGCGTCGGAGGCACCGCTTTCCCTGTCCGGGCCATGTCGTTCTTCGCGCCCAGGGGAGAAACCAGTGCAAGAAGGAGGACCACTGCAACGCCTGCAGACAGGAACGTGGCAGCTCTCTGGTTCATCGCGTTCATCACAACGTTTCTATTATAAGGATTTAATCGTCAGAGTAAACCCCGCTAAAGATTTGTCTCTGGACGGGATAAACCCCGTGATCACTAAAAGGTATAGTGTTTTCATTCCCGTGGCAAGCCGCAAAGCATTCTATCGGGGTAAAGGAGCCCCCGCCGGGTTTTATATGGTACAATGAAAAACTGCTTCAAAAGGACAGACCATGAAAAACCGTCTTCACCTGGGATCATTTGAGCTCTGCTGGCTTGACGGCGGCACCTTCGCGCTTGACGGCGGTGCCATGTTTGGGGTGGTACCAAAGAAGGTCTGGGAGAAGAAATACAGGGCTGACAATGAAAACTTCATCCCCCTTGCTGCCTGGCCGATCCTCGTGAAAACTCCTGAAGCCCTTGTCCTGATCGAAACGGGCATCGGCAACAAACTGACTGAAAAGCAGCGGAAGATTTTCAGGGTGCACCATGCGTGGAATGTGCCTGCTGACCTTGAATCGCTGGGAATCAGCCGGGAAGACATCGACGTTGTGGTGCTCACCCACGGTGACTTCGATCATGCCGGCGGCATTGCCATGGAAGGCCCTTCCGGCCCTGGCCTTACATTCCCCAACGCACGCCACGTAATTCAGAAACAGGACTGGGACGACGTCCTCAACCCCAACAGGCGCGCAGCGAACAGCTACTGGGCCGTAAATTTTGAAGCACTGAAAAATACGGGGAACCTTTCCCTCGTGGAGGGAGAAGAGCACATCAGCAAGGGCATCAGGGTGATTCATACGGGGGGACATCACGCAGGCCACCAGGTCGTCCGCCTTGAATCGCAGGGGCAGGTGGCACTCCACCTGGGTGACCTCTTCCCCACCCATGCCCACTACAACCCCCTCTGGGTCATGGCATATGATGATTTCCCTCTTGAGGTGATCCGCCTGAAGGAGCAGTGGCAGAGACAGGCGAAGGCAGATAATGCCTGGTTCCTTTTCTATCATGACCCTTTTGTGCAGTACTGCAAATTCGATGAGGAGGGAACAGTCCTCCCCTGACTGCGGGGCTACCCCTTGTTCAGCTCTGGCGCCTGCCTGTCCTGCTTCCGTCTGGCCATCTGCTTGACAAAGGCAAAGTCCCTGCTGCTCCGCTCCATCATCCGCGCCTCCACCTCTTCCCTGCTGAGACCCATGAGGATCTTGTAGGCGTTGTATTTTGTCTTGCAGAAGCAGATGTCGAAGGGGTCCTCTTTCCCCTCGGTCCTGAAAATCCTGATCGCCGGGACCTCGTCCCGCTGAATGTATTCATACTCCATATTGACGAGGAGAGGCTCGATGTCATACTTGTTCTGCCAGGGGATGCAGGCGCCCTCCATCGTAAGGTCTGTATCCATGATAGACCGCACCTTTTCAGTGACACCCCCCACGGCAAGGATGATCTCGCCCGTCAGGGACCCCGTAATCCCGTATTTCTGGTTCACCGGCTGCTGGATATAGTCGGAAATGAGTCCCACATCCATGGCAACAGAGGCGCTGTCGCCCTCGACACCGCCGTGGACCTGGATATACTCGATGTGCATTTCATAGCCTGCATAGGGGGCCCCGACCTTGCGCAGGACCCTTTTGATCGAGGCACGTACGTTCTGCGCCGCTGCCTTGGCAATGTCCCCGGTCTTCCCCGGTGCCGTGATAATGTCCGAGCCGCCTGCCGTGATCTGGCAGTGAATGGGAAGGGGCTGGCCGAACATGCGGCCGCTGGCACCGGAGTGTATCACGGCAAGACTCACCACGTACCCGATGGAATCGGTCATTGACGTGATATACTTTTTCAGGTCCTTTCGGTGTTCAATGATGTCCTTGGATACGGCGCCCTCGAGGCTCAGGTGGTCCTTCAGTGCCTTCCTGATATGCCGCGGCTCCACGAGAGGGGCGTTTTCCACGATGGCGTCAAATTCAGCGGTCTTGATGATCCCGTTGATGGGCCGGAGCATGCAGCTCAGTTTCCGGTCAGCGCTGCGGCACCGCAGCTCTTTCACGATTTCCGCCACCGCGGTCCGGGAAAACTCGCGCACGGTCAGGGTATAGTCCCCCGGCAGCTTTCTGCCAAAGATCTGCTCGCTCCTTCGCCGTACCCCCTCGTGGCCCTCTTTTTCCATCACCTCTCCCCAGGCTGCCTGAAACTCTTTTTCCAGGTTGCAGATCTCCTGCTTGACATACTGCGCCACCTGCCTTACATGCTCCGCGGTTTCCGGAACAGCGCCCTCCATCTGGATGATCTTCCCCTTGTCCTCGATCCTGCTCAGAAAGGCGCCGTCGCCTTCTTCCTGGAGGTGCTGCAGCGTGTCGTGGTTGCAGCATGCAATGATAATGTTGTCCGCCTTGAGACAGTTCTCGGACCGGTCGGCAGCGCCGCTGCCCGTGTTCCTGCCGCCTTCAAGGATATACTCCTTGTTCTGCATGATCTCCAGGAGGCTGGCCATGTATCGGGTCCTCACGAGTGTCTTCAGCTCATCAATGTAAATAATGGGGGCCTTGGCATGGGCGCCGAGATAGGTCCTCTTATGGACAGGGGTATGCAGGTTCCCTGACTGGTAGGGGTCATGGCGGAAGCCGCCCTTCATGTTTGTGGAGCTGGGCTCTGATACGTGGACCATGAGGTTTGTTTCTTTCCGGGGGTCGTAGAGCACCTCGGGGACCATGTCCGCGATATGCTTCAGGTTGATCGACTTGCCCCCCTGGGCCTCACGCTGTATCTTTTCCTGCACCCTGCCGTTGTTCTCCTGGATGAACATGAAGATTGCGCCGATCCCGCAGATGCCCGTCAGGATAAACGCCTGGGGCAGCAGCACCCCTGCAGCAGCACTGATGACTGCCGCCCACAGAAGTACCTTTTTCGCCTTTTTGACAGGGGCGATCTGCCCTTCCAGGGAAAAGTCCTCCACGCTGTTCCTGGCGGACTCAATCTGCTCCCTCACCCCGTCGATATAGGCCTCGAGCCGCTCCGGGTCAGCATAGGCGAACCGGACGTGGTTGTAGTCCTTTCCCGGATAGGCGGCGATGGAATCTTTGGGCCTGATGTAGTCCCCCAGTGACTGGTCAAGAAGGTGCCTGAACATGTTGGCCAGCATGGACTTGCCAGTACCCGGTTTTCCCACCATCAGCATATGCCCCTTGTTCTGGGCAATTTTTCTGATGGCCTGTTTTGCCCGGTCCTGGAATATTACCTTCTCGATGGGGTCATCAGGCACAGTAACGCGCGATGTGTCCTCCATGTCATGAAGGTTTCTGAAGAGGGTCTCCGGGTAGAGCATCAGCTCTTTGATCCACCGGTAGTCATTTTCGTTGTACAGGCTAGACATTCTGATACCCCATCATTGAGTCCAGCAGGTACAGTGTCCCCGCTTCGGACACAGAGGCCTTTTTGTTGATTTCCGAATACACCTCGGGAATCTGCCCCTTGAGGGGAGTAAGCGCCCTGAGGTCGTGCATCACCGATATATTCGTGCAGAGCCTGTGTCTTCCCGATCCGTACAACGGGACATAATTAAAAGAGATGACGCTCTGAAACCGGTTCAGGGCCTCGGCAATGGCCTCCCATTCATCCTGCCCCACCGTCCTGCCGCTCAGCAGCTGGCGGTACATGAGGGGGAGGTGCTTCAGGGAGTATTCCTGCCCGATCTGCCGGGCAAAAAAAAGCTTCAGGGGCAGGGCCTGCCCGTTCATGCAGTTCGTCAGGGCCTCTCTGAGCCGCTGGTCCGACCGGATGCACTGCTCCAGTATGTGCATGTAGTTGATAAGGACCACGTCGGTCACCCAGTACTCAACCTGGTAGCTGCCGCTGAGGACGCAGTACCGCACCTGGCCGTCCTGAATGAACTTGATCAGACGGTAGCTGTTCCTCCCGTTGTAGGTCTTGAAGTTTAGCCCCCGCATTTCAAACAGTCCGTTCAAAAGGTAGGCCCGGTTGGCAACGACCTTTGTCTTCGTGGACAGGGACCGTGAAACAAAATTAATCTTGTCCTGTATAGCCCCCTGCAGGTTCAGCTGATAGCGGTTCCGGCCGATGTCTTCACAGAGGGCCTTGATATCCTCAATTTTTTCCCGGTCCAGTGAGGACAGCCTCTTCTGCACCGGATCATAGGGCCTCAGCAGCTCCCGGATCCTGTTAAAGTGGTCATTGAGTCCGCTGTCGCGAAACACCGGCACCCCAGTTTTTGCAGGAGAGACGATCTCTTCGATAAAGTCCCTGTCCTCCCCGTTGGAGGGCCTGCCCGTGCCAGTCATTTTTTTCAGGAAGCGCCTGAAAGGACCACGGGACGGCCTCCGGTAAAACACCTTGCACCCCACCACTTTTTCCTCAAGGGTCGTGGGGTTGGGGTTGAGCATATACCGCGTCAAGTCTGATATGCGGTATTCGGTGACCATCTCCGACAGCGATCCCTGGCACACATTGCTCAGGTCCAGCCTGACAGGGCATCCTTCAGAAATGATCCACGGGGTGTCTTTGCTGTTCTCTTTCGGAAGCATGGTAACGCTGATAAGGACTATCCCTTGAAATGTATGTTACATAATGCCGGCATCAGAAAAAACATACATTTTCAATACGTTAATCGCAGCCCTTCATTGTTTGGCTCCGCAATCGGCCCCTGTTTCTTATATCAGGAGGCATCCGACATATTCTGCTTATACTACGGCACCATAAGGGGGTTTCTTGAGATGAACAGTGCGATACAGGGGCCCATGTCCAGATTTCGGATAATCAGAGGGGGAAGGAAATCCGGTAAAAGGCCTCTCCCAGCTCAAAGGCCTCTCCCTCTGCCATGGCCCGGGAGCGGGTCCTGAGGCGTTCCTCCATATCAGCACGCGCCATATCCCGCACCTGGCTTTCATGGCAGAGCAGTGCGGCCACTTTCAGGCTGAAGGTTGTGGTTATATCGGAGCGGTAGTTAACCTCCTCCGAACCCCAGAAGAGGGCCTCTTTGACCTTGTGGGGTGTCAGGCCCTCCTCAAGAAGGTCGGGATAGGCCAGATGGTCTCGGGCATAGGGAAACAGGGCGTCCAGGGTGACCTGCCCCACGATACGATGGTCCCGGTGCCATACATAGCGGCGGTAGGGGTCAAGGGTCACCACTATCTCTGGCCGGAAGGTCCTGATAGTGCGTACGATGCGCTTCCTGAATTCAGCCGTGTCCTCAAGCCCCTGGTCAGGATACCGGAGGAACATCACGTCCTGTACTCCCAGGACCCTGGCAGCTCCTTCCTGCTCCCTTTCTCTCATTTCAGCCAGGACATGGGGCTGCATGGCACGGTCGCTGGTCCCTTTGTCCCCGCTGGTGCATGCCACATAGACGACCCGTTTGCCCTCCGCTGTCCACCGGGCGACCGTGCCGCCAATACCAAACTCCGCGTCATCGGGGTGTGCAAATATGACCATGATGTCAGCGGGCATACCCAAAGATTACGTTCCTGTTCTTTCACAATACTGCATGGGCACTGCTGCAGGGCAGCTGTCGCTCCTGTCCGGCCCGGCGTCACACTCATGAAGCGATGACCGGTCGCACAGGCTCTTCATATACATCCGGCACGTTGCAGCCGCTACCCCGCCCCATCCATGGTGAAGAACAGAGGCCCTGACCACTTCAGCAGATATAGCGCCTTCCCGGGCCTGCCTGAGGATCTCTTCCAGTGCCCGGCCAAATGTCCGGGGAGACGGGTGCGAAACCACAATGCCTGTTTCTCCCTGCTTGATGATACTCTCCACCGCGCCTACCGGTGCGGCGACCACAGGGGTGCCGCAGGCGAGGGCCTCAAGGGCCACCAGCCCGAAACTTTCATAGTATGACGGCAGGGCGAGCACGTCTGCGGCACTGTAGTATACAGAGAGCTCATCATGGTCCACGCGGCCTGCAAAGGTCACGGCACCTGCCGCCCCCAGCCTGCGCGCAAGATTCCGGAATTTTTCCGGGGTGTGCCCATCAGTGTCATCGCCTCCCGCAACAATAAGCTTGAGGCCCCGGACATGATGGAGGCAGGCAACAGCGGCCAGAAGCCTGTCCAGGCCTTTGATCGGGGCGAGCCTGCCCACAAAAAGAATGACGGGGATCTCCTGCGCAAGGCCCAGCTGTCTGCGGGCTTCCTTGCGCGGTACTGGCCTGAAGCGCTCCAGGTTCACACCGCAGGGGACAATACTGATCTTTTCCCGGGGTACGCCAAAAAACCTGCAGAGGTCATTTTTCTCATGGCCGGTTGAAGCCAGAATGCGGTCTGCCCGGTGCGCTATCTTTTTTTCCGTGATACTGCGAAGGGCAGGTTCATGTTCCTCAGAGCACCGTATGTTCTTGGCCAGCCCTGTAGTGTGAAACATGGTAATGTGCGGGGCTCCCAAGCTCCGGGACACCCACTCACCGAGCTGCCCTGAGAGCCAGTAGTTGCTGTGGATCAGGTGATACCTTCTGCCATTATTCACGAGGAGGTTTTCCATCCCTCTGAACACTTCCGGGAGGTGCTCATAGAGGCGGTTCTTGGGGACATGCCCCCCGTGCCCTGTGCTTACATGAATAAGGCGGATACCTTCGTCGTGCACGATCTCGTGCGTTCCCCTCTGTCCCTCGATCCGGGTGTAGATATCGATGCGGTGCCCCTGCCGGGAGAGCTCATGGGAAAGCTCCCTGATGTAAACATTCATTCCTCCTGCATCCTGCGTCCCCAGCTTGCCAAAGGGATTGGAGTGGATGCTGAGGATAGCAATGGAGAGGGGCCATTCCGGCCATCCCTCACCCCCGCTGTCACGGCCAGGCCGCCTGATGTTCCTCTCCCGGTGCATTACGCTAGTATAACCCGTAAACGCTCAAGTTGTACCGGACGGCCTCCCAGCCTTCCCTTGTATTGTTCGTCACCCAAAAGAAAATTGAAGGAGCTGAGCCCCATCCCGATGCTGTGTTTGATACTCATGGTCTTGCACATCAGGCCAGCGCTCAGGCGGCTGTACTGCCGGTCATACCCGCTGTTATACAGATACACCGTGGAGCGGTAGTCAAAGCAAAGGGCCGCGGCTGCAGGCCTCCCGCCCACATCAAGGACAAAGAGCTTCAACAGGCGTGCCTCGGCCATTTCCCCGGCGACCATGCGGAAAAAACTCTCTGTCTCCGCAGTCATGAAACGGGCCTTGTCGGCCCGGGCCATGCGAAAGAGGGCAATGAAGACATCCATCCCCTCCCTGAGATCAGCCCCCCCTTCGATGCACCGGAAGCGCAGGACCCCGGCCTCTTTGATCCTCCGCATCTTCCGCCTGACTTCGTGACGCTCCTTTCGGGTGAGCCTGCCGAGGTATTCCGTCCACTTTCCCGGAAGGGAGAGCTCATAGGCCTGATCCGCAGATTCGCATATGACCTCCCATCCCCCTGCCACGCAGCAGTCTTTCAGTCCTCTCATCGCTGGTGAGTCAGCACGGACCCGACCCAGGTCCAGTGAGGCAATCCCCTTGTTCCTGAGGTGTGCCACAAGGGCCGCAGCAAATTCCCGCTCTGTTCCAGGAACGGTAATGAAGTCCCCGTAATCACAGAGATGGGCATCGCCCATCATGGAGGCCCCCTCTCCCTGGACCATGAGCGGCGCAATGCCCGCCACCCGGCCCTCCTGCCTGAACACGCACAGGAAGGGTTTCCGTGCCCCGGCCGCTGTTTCCTGCCACGCTCTGAGCCACGGCGGGAGTGTAAACAGGCAGTTCCAGTCCAGCGCAGTCTGCCCGCCGGACCAGTAGGGGAAGAGGTCGTCCACGGACTCGATATTTACGTCATATGCCTGTGCCCTGATCATTGCCGGTAGTCTCCTTCCACCAGGGCCCCCTCTTCCATTGCGGGCCTTCAGGGCCGTCCTCCACAATGATGTTTGCCTTTCCAAGACAGTTCCGGATTGCATCGGCTTCCTTCCACTGCTGGTTCCTGCGGAACGACTCCCGGAGGGCAAGGAGCGAACCAATAAGGGGCTCGAGGCATTCTCCTGCTAAATCCGGGGCGCTGGCTAGTCGCTGACCCAGAAGGGCGATCATCTCCCGCAGCATTTCCCGGGACTGAGTGATGTCCTCAGGATTTTCAAGCCCCTGGTGGGCACTCCAGATAACCCTGTCCAGATCAAGAATAGCTGAAGCAGCATCCCGGGGGTCTTTTCCCAGGCCCTCGTGAAAGCGCTCCCCGATGGCATGAACAGTCTGCCAGAATGCCTGCTGTCCGTCCTCTCTCCGTGTCTCAGCCGCGGACGGCTCTTGGTCTTTTCTCCCCTGGACCGTCCTGGCTTCCTCTCCGCGCAGCATGCCCAGGGGAAACCGCTCGCCCCTGCGAAAAGCCCTTCTGCTGATGCCGCTGAGGATTGTGACCTCCCCGATTCCCCTGACTGCCGCCTCATCACTCTCCATGTCCATGATGCATGCCGTGTGCTCGTCGAGACCGATGATGACTACATCCTCAGGGAGGAGGGCCTTGAGGGCGTTAAAGCGTTCCTCTCCCATGAAGCAGAACCGCGTATCATGGGTGCCCCCCTCTGCATTATTCCAATGGGGTATAATGACGAGGCTCAGTCCGAAGGGTTCGAAAATATTGATGCCCTCCGCCCAGGAAATCTCTTCGCCCACCTTGTAGATTTCATAGACCGGGAGTGTGAATCGCCCGACAGTCAGGGCTGCGGCGCTGGCCGCTACAAGACATGCCCCTTCTGCAATGCGCTTTCTGAAGATGTCAGGGACAGGCGATGCCTTCCACTGACGCACCGCATAGGTGGGACTCCCCGGTCCAACTAGGGTGAAGTCCGCCGTGCGCAAATCGCGGAAGGCACGTTCTGCCTCAAAGGCATCGATCTGTGCAGACTTGAAGGAAACCACGGACATAGGATGTCCCACACGGGAGCGAAAATACTCAAGGGCCCTTTGAGACAACTGGTCAGCATTGAGCTGAAACCCCGCGGGTGTGTCCAGAAACACGGCCTTTCTCTCTCCGCTGAGGCGGCCCAGCACTTCCTTGTGCACCTCGACCATAGTGGTCGTCAGCTCCCCGGAGCCCATGAGTATAATGATTCCCCTTTTTTCCGACATCGCCCTTTCCTGTTCGATGAGAAACAGCAGATTGCTTTCTGCGCCTGCTGGAGTACCCTTTTAACTGCCCGCCATGTCGGGACTGGAAGCGCAGAGAGTGTTTTCTTCATAGAGAAAGGCTGCGGGTAATTGGCAAACGGCAGGGTTATTCCCTATAGCCCATTGCCAATTGCCCGGGACCTGTCCCTTGATCACTACAAGCCATTAACCAGGCCGATACTGTACTGATCGCTCTCTGAATTATATGGATTAAAGACCTGTTATGTACAAGGTGACACAGAATGCCTTAAAAGTCAATGGAATGGCCGTGCGATCACGGCGAATCCCCTAAAACCCATAGTCACCCGATTCTATGCGCGAGACCCGGCCGTTTTCAAACCTGATAAAAAGGAGAAATGAGCGCGAACCGAAATCATAGGTCCACTCTTCAACCTGCACCTGCAGATCATGGCGCTGAAACATCCGTTCCCGTTTCAGCCGCTCCA
>CP070788.1:986692-1001720 GCA_020346765.1 Nitrospiraceae bacterium | reverse complement strand
TCCTCCTTGATGCCCGGGCTCACGATGGCCGGGCCCAGGTCTTTCACGAGCAGTTCAATATAATCCCGGGCCGTCTGATCAATAAACCCGTCCGTGTCAAGCCCCTTTGACACCTCTTCAAGGGACTGGAAGGTCGTGCCCGCGGGAATGGGTATGGAAAAGGCCAGCGATAGCACGCCAAAGTCATAGGCCTTTGCCACGATGCTTATCTGCGAATCCTCCCCAAACAGCGGGCGGGTAAATCCCTGGATCTCGAAGGAAACGGGCGGGTTGGTAAACTCAAGGGCCTTCATGTAGGGATGTTTGGACAGTCGCATCCTCCTGGCGCCCTTTCGCACCCCTTCTTCGATGCGGGAGAGAACGATCTCCATTGCCACGTCGTAGAGACGGTAAATGATCAGCCTTCCCTTGTCTATCGTCACCATGGGGACTTCCTCTTTCTCCTTGCGGTGGATTAATGAATGCCTGAATGATACAATTATACGATAATGCGTGCAAGTTCAAGACCGTGATGTCAGTCGTTTTTTCCGGACATGCCTTCAAGACGGGACAGGTCGCCCGTAACATTATTGTAACATTCGCCATGATACACTTAAATTCCAGATGAGCAAGAAAATACTGGTCGTTGATGATGAAAAGGATATCCTTGAGCTCCTCTCCTACAACCTGAAAAAAGAAGGCTACCAGGTCACCGCCTCTCTCAATGGTGAAGAGGCACTGCGCCTGGTCAAAGATAACGACTTTGACCTCTGCATCCTTGATCTCATGCTCCCGGGCATTCAGGGGATGGAGCTGTGCAAAATGCTGAAGTCCTCCGAAGCCACGGCATCCATCCCGATCATCATGGTTACCGCGAAAAGCGAGGAGCTGGACAAGGTTCTCGGGCTTGAAATGGGCGCTGACGACTATATAACCAAGCCATTCAGCCCCCGGGAGCTGATCGCGCGGGTGAAGGCCGTGCTGAGACGGTCAGGGGAGGCCCCCTCGCCGGATAAAATAATCACCATTGTTGACCTTGAAATCAATACGGACACATTCCAGGTCAGCAAGCGGGGGAAGCCGATCAAGCTGAGTGCCACGGAGTTCAAACTCCTTCTGTTTCTTGTGCGTAAGAAAGGCCGGGTCTTTAACCGGGACATGCTCCTCGATGCCGTGTGGAAGGACGAGGCATTTGTTGAACCCAGGACCGTGGACGTCCACATCCGGAGGCTCCGGGCGCAGATCGAGGACGACCCGTCACAGCCCGTTTATATAAAGACGAGGCGGGGAATCGGATATTATGTCGACGGGAACCTATGAAGCGGAGGTTTTTCAGGCGCGTATTTATCCTCTACGTTCTCCTTCTTTTCGCTTCTGTTGTGGCTGTTAATGCCTACCTGTCAAGCGTCATCAGGGAAAACTCCATCGGGAGCCTGAAGCGGGGGCTCTCCATTCAGGTCTCTATCCTGGCCGATATGTTTCATCTCCCTGCAGACAGGGTTCTCACGTCCATTTGCCAGACGATGAAAGAAAAAACCGGCGCCCGGGTCACGGTCATTGACGCAGCGGGCACAGTGACCTGCGACTCTGACCGGGACAGCTCCGGAATGGACAATCACCTGAACAGGCCTGAGATTGAGCAGGCACGCGGGTCCGGTGCAGGACATTCAATCCGGTACAGCAACACAGCGCAGTATGAAATGCTCTATACGGCGCACCAGTTTCAGGCTCCGGACGGTTTCGCTGGTTTTGTGAGACTCGCTGTTCCCCTCACTGAAGTCAATGAATCAATCACCAGACTGAAGATCAGGATAAACCTCGCCGTGGTCCTCGCCTTTCTCGCCTTCGGTCTGATCCTCATCCGGCAGACTGAGAGAATCAGGAAGTTCGTCACCACCATATCGGACCATGCCGGCGCCCTGGCCCACGGACTTTTCAAAAAGAGGCTCTACCTTGACGGATCAGGTGAGTTCACCGAACTTGCCCACAACCTCAATCAGATGGCAGCGGAGCTTGAAGAAGGGCTCAGGTCACGGGATGAAGAGACAAACCGCCTGAACGTCATCCTCAAGAGCATTCCTGATGCACTTCTCCTGATCGACGTGCAGGGAGTAATTGAGCTGTCAAATAATGCGGCGCGGGAGCTCTTCGGCAATGCGGTCCTGGAAGGCCGGCCGTATATAGAAGTCGTAAGAAGCCCTGGATTTATATCCCTCCTGGACGACGTGAAGACATCCCGCGCCTCAGGATGCACGGAAATCATGATCCATTTCCCCGATGAGAAGCACCTCTTCGTCCGGGTGTCTCCGCTTTTTTATGAAGTGGGTAAACTGGCGGGCTTTGTTGCCATCTTTCATGACAGCACGCAGATGAAGAAGCTGGAACAGATGCGGAAGGATTTCGTTGCCAACGTGTCCCATGAAATCAAGACCCCTGTGACGGCCATCAAGGGCTTCGCCGAAACCCTTCTTGACGGCGCCCTCCAGGACCGGGAAAACGCGGAAAAGTTCCTGAATACAATCAGGGCTCACAGCGAGCGCTTAAACAGGCTTGTGGAAGACCTGCTCATCATATCCCGGATAGAACTGGGCGTCATTAAACTGCACAAGACGACCGTTGATCTTGCCCTCCTGTTTGACAGCATCATTCAGACAACAGGGATACAGGCCGCGAAGAAGGACCTCACGATCAAAAAATCGCTGGAGGAGCAATGCTCCATTTACGCTGACAGGGACCGTCTTGAGCAGATTCTCCTGAACCTGGTCGACAATGCCATCAAGTTTACGGACAGGGGGCACATTGAGCTGGGCCTGTCCACTGAACACGGGAAGAAATATATTTATGTCAAAGACAGCGGCGCCGGTGTCCCCGCCAAATATATCCCCCGGCTCGGGGAGCGCTTCTTCAGGGTTGATCCCTCACGGTCCCGGGAACTGGGGGGCACGGGCCTTGGTCTTGCTATCGTGAAACATCTTGTCAGGGCCCTTGGATGGGACATGAAGATCGAAAGCAAGACCGGGACGGGGACTATCGTAAAGATATATATCACTTCATAATCTCTCGAAGCGTCCTCCCTCAGTCCTTCATCACATAGCGCTGCCGCCGTGGGTTGTGCTACCAGATCAGCCTGAGGACGTCCCGGGCTATGGTCACCCTGGCGGGAAGAGTGCCAAAATAGTCCCCGTCTATCTGTATCCGTACTTCTTCATCTGATGTCACTGAGCATTCAGATACGCAGAAACTGTTAACATCGGGGGCGCTCAGGTGAGTCCCTCTCATGACTCTGAGTATAAACCGCAGGAGGGCCCCTCGCGATCTTCCCTGAAACAGGCAGACATGAAGCACCGGTTCAGTGATTGATGCTCCCGGCGCCACTTGAAAGTGTCCGCCGTATGAGCGCGCATTGCTGATAATTACCGTACTCCCGGTTTTCTTCCCTGCCGGTGTTGTCACCGTTACTGCAGGGAGGGGGTAGCTCATAAGCACCCTTAACCCAGAGACAATATAGGCCAGACGACCCGATAATTTCCCGGCCAGCCCCCTATTTACTCCAAAGACCGTTTCACCATCAAAACCGATTCCTGCCATGAGCATAAAATAGCGGCCGTTAATGTTCCCGAGAGACACCCTCTGCAGGGAGCCGTTCAGCACACGGGATATGGCTTCATCAAGGTCCCCAGGGATGCCCAGTTCCTTTGCCAGGACATTTACCGTTCCCAGCGGCAGAATGGCCAGAGGGACGTCAGCCTGCCGTTTATCCCCCGAGGCAAGCATGCCGTTTATGACCTCGTTTACGGTGCCGTCGCCGCCCGCGGCAAGGATGATATCTAGCGGTGGAGCTTCTTTTGCAAAGGCACAGGCATCTCCCCTTTTTTGGGTTATAAACGTATTGACATCAACACCGCGGCCCCGCAGGAGGTCTTCTATGGTGTTGATTGATAGAGAGGCCCTGTTGCCGGCAACAGGATTGATAATAAGGCTTGCCTTGATTGATTTCATTGAGGGAGTTCCCCTTGAATCTTATCCGTCTGCTTAAGAATTGCCCATTAACCACTCCCCTGCACGATCAGGCCTTCGAATAATACCACGATCTCCTGCACCGGTACAATGAATGGATTGAGAACGTAAGAGACTGAAACCGCCGCCGTGCAACTTCGAAGAGTCCCCTGTCCGGGCTCTGCTGACTGAGATATATCTGTCCAGTCTTCCTGCCTCTGTCCTTGACAGGTAATATAAGCGTAACCATTCTGTAACATTCCTGTAACATTTCCTGTGGTATCGTTATAACAGGACAGATGCAGGAAAGCGAGGAGTGTGATGAAGATCAGCGAGTATCTTATGTGCCCCTTTCTTAAAGGGTCCGCCACGGGAGCATTGTGCGGGGTGGTCAATAAACTGGTGAAAGACGTTGAAGAGGTGAACATCAGAATGTGCATGAGCAACCACCATGAAGGCTGCTCTGTGTATATGGCAAAGCTCCTCAAGGGCATATCCAAGCCCCTTACTGACCTTGAAGCAGCGGTGTAACCTTTTGATAATATGGAATAGTAGCCCACAGATTTCACAAATAGTTGCTCACCGAGAATAATCTGGGGAATCTGCGGATCGATTAACTTTTGGTCAGTCTTTCAAGGCCTCAGGATCGATGTGCCGTATAACCTTTCCCTCCACCATGTAGACGACCATCTCGGCAATGTTCGTTGCATGATCGGCTATTCGTTCAAGGTACTTGGATATGTAGGTGATCTTGATCGCACGTGACGCCGTCGAGGGGTCCTGGGAGATGATAAAGGTCAGTTCCTTGTGCACGGACTCATTGAGGTCATCCACTTCGTCGTCACGCATAATTACATCCGTGGCAAGCTTCCTGTCCTGGTTCACAAAGGCGTTTATGGCGTCTCTCACCATGCCGCCGGCAATGTTCTTCATTCTGGGGATGTCGATGTACGGTTTAAGCGCGGGCTCCCTGTTCAGTTCGAGCGCCCGTTCGCATATGTTAACGGCGTTGTCGCCGATCCGTTCGAGGTCAGTGGTAATCTTCATGGCCGTGGTAATAAACCTCAGGTCAATGGCCATGGGCTGCGTACGGGCCAAAGCCCTGATGCAGTCTTCTTCAATGCCCACATCATAGGTGTTGATGGTCAGATCGCCCTCTATGACCTTTTTCGCAAGCTCGTCATCCCTCTCGACCAGAGAGTTGACCGAATCGTGGATGGCCTTTTCCACCAGTGCAGCCATCTTGATCAGCATGTCCTTTATCTTTTCCAGTTCCTGCCTGCGTAACATGATTCCCCCGGCCTTTTCTTCAGTTGCTGTTAACTGCTCAGACGCCCTCATCTCCCCCTTTTCCAAGGGGGAACTTCCGACCTAAGTAATTACAATTGTTGAAACATCCTCTCTTCACGCAGCCTGGCATCCTACCCGTATCTTCCCGTAATATAGTCCTGGGTCAGCTCATGCTCGGGATTGACGAAGACCTTGTTCGTGTCATCCACTTCAATGAGGTTCCCCAGATGAAAAAAGGCCGTACGCTGCGATACGCGCGCCGCCTGCTGCATGGAATGGGTAACAATAATGATCGTGTAATTCTGCCTCAGCTCCTCTATCAATTCTTCAATCTTCGCTGTGGCAATGGGGTCAAGGGCGGAGCAGGGCTCATCCATCAAAATGATTTCGGGCTGCACGGAAATGGCCCGGGCAATGCACAACCGCTGCTGCTGCCCGCCGGAGAGCCCGGTGCCGTGATGGTCAAGCAGGTCTTTGACCTCTTCAAAGAGGCCCGCCTTTTGGAGGCTGGTGATGACGATCTCATCAAGCTCTGCCCTGTTTTTCGCAAGTCCGTGAATGCGTGGTCCGTAGGCCACATTCTCATAGATCGACTTGGGGAAGGGGTTCGGCTTCTGGAACACCATGCCGACCCGGGCACGCAAGAGCACGGGATCCACATGCCTGTCAAAGATATCTTCGCTGTCTATGATTATTTCTCCTTCCATCCTGCAGGAACGGATTGTGTCGTTCATCCGGTTCAGGCACCTGAGAAAAGTTGACTTCCCGCAGCCTGAAGGCCCGATAAAGGCGGTTACCTCCTTTTCAGCAATGTCCACGCTCACCTTGTTGATTGCCAGTTTATCTCCATAATACACGTTAACGTTCCTGCAGGATATCTTAACGATCTGATCGCTGAGAAGGGGACTGCCCACGGTCGTGTATATCTCATCTCTGGATTTGACCATTCTCTAACTTACCACCTTTGTTCAAATTTTTTCCTGAGCACAACAGCGAGCCCGTTCATGAGCAGGAGGAATGCAAGCAAAACAATAATCGCCGCTGAGGTGCGCTCCAGAAACGCCCGTTCCGGACTGTCGGCCCACAGGTAAATCTGGACGGGAAGCACCGTGGCCTTGTCCATGATACCCGCGGGAATATCAACGATAAAGGCAACCATCCCGATCATCAGGAGCGGCGCTGTTTCCCCCAGAGCGCGGGCCATTCCGATGATGGTCCCCGTGAGCATGCCCGGGAGTGCAAGGGGAAGGACATGGTGCAGGACCGACTGCATCTGCGACGCACCCACGCCAAGCGCCCCCTGCCGTATTGAAGGCGGCACCGCCTGCAGTGATGCCCGCGACGCAATAATGATTGTGGGTAGCGTCATCAGGGTCAGGACGAGCCCGCCCACAAGGGGTGCGGAACGGGGCAGCCCGAAGAAATTCAGATAAACGGCAAGACCGAGCAACCCGAATACAATGGATGGGACCGCTGCCAGGTTGTTGATGTTCACCTCAATGATGTCGGTAAAAAAATTCCGGGGCGCAAACTCCTCAAGATATACTGCTGTTGCAACACCGAGAGGGAACGACAGGAGGAGCGTGACCGTCATGGTATAGAGGGACCCGACAACTGCCCCCCCTATCCCGGCAAGCTCAGGCTCCCGCGAATCGCCCTTGGTAAAAAAGGCGGTGTTCAGCCTCTTCCTGAGGTCTCCCCTGCTCATGAGGTCCTGTACCCACAGCACCTGACGCTCGCTGAGACGCCCCCCTCCTTCTTCAAAGACCCCCTTTATGTACATGTCAACGTCATCGTCAGCCAGCACCCATACCGCCTGACGGGAGCCGATGATCCCGGGATCACTCATGACCATTTCTCTAAGCTGAAAGGCCGCGCCGCTGCTGACAACGGCGTAAAGCTCCCGTTTTTCCCTCCGTTCAGTCACATAGGGGAAGACATCCCTCATGGCGTTTTTGACGAGTAATCCGTAATCTGCCCGGGAAAGGACATCGCGTTCTCCCGTGCCCAGGGGGTCGATTTCGACCCTGTCAAAAAAAACCTCCAGCCGTATAAAGGTCTGCTGAAAGGCTCTGTACCCTTTTCCGATGATGGTTACAAAGAGAACTCCCAGCATAGCCATCGCCGTGACGATTGCAAGGATTCCGAGAAGCTGGAAGACCTTCTCGGTGAAGTAACGCCTCTTCAATCGTGCCTGGATGAGGAGGTTCCTGGTCCCGTGCTCCACAGGACCCATGCCGTTATTCATACTGTTCACGATACCTCCTCACCACATAGAGGGCAATAATATTCAGACAGAGCGTCATCACAAAGAGGACCAACCCGAGGGCAAAGGCCGCAAGGGTCTTCGGGCTGTCAAACTCCTGGTCGCCGATGAGAAGCGTTACGATCTGGACCGTGAAGGTCGTCACTGCCTCAAGAGGGTTCGCCGTCAGGTTCGCAGTCAGCCCGGCAGCCATGACCACGATCATCGTTTCCCCAACGGCCCGGGATACTGCGAGCAGGATACTGCCGACGATGCCCGGAAGCGCAGCAGGGATAACGACCCTGATCGTGGTCTCAGAAGGGGTAGCACCGATGGCCAGGGACCCGTCACGAAGGCTCTGAGGCACTGCAGTGATCACATCGTCAGACAGGGATGACACAAAGGGTATAATCATGATCCCCATGACCAGGCCGGCTGCAAGGGCGCTTTCCGAGGACACATCCAGCCCCATGCCGCTGCCCACTTCCCTCAGAAAGGGCGCCACTGTCAATGCGGCAAAGAAGCCGTAAACGACCGTGGGGATGCCCGCGAGTATCTCCAGCGCAGGCTTTACCACAGTCCTCAGTCTGTCCGCCGCGTATTCAGACATGTAAATTGCTGACATGAGGCCGATCGGTACGGCGATGATCATGGCAATGGCCGAGATCATCAGCGTGCCCGTTAGCAGGGGAATCATCCCGAAGGACCCGCTCGCGCCTACCTGGTCAGCCCTGATTGCTATCTGGGGGCTCCAGTGAAGACCGAAGAGAAAGTCCGTCATGGGGATGATATTGAAAAACCTGATCGCCTCGAACAGCACGGAAAGAACAATGCCCAGAGTGGTAAAGATTGCCACCATTGAGCAGAGAAGCATGAGCACGCGCATGGTCCGCTCAACCTTCACACGGGCACGCATCTGGGGGGTGATATATTTCATTCCGATCGCCAGGCCTGCAGCCATACAGGAGAGTACGGCCGCAATAAGCGCGGTAAATCCTGTAGCCTGCAGCCGCCGGTAATGCCCTGCTGCCTCTATGAGCGCCCTGTCTTTCTCCCTGATAAATGTGCCGGAGGCAATATTCTTGATATCATTAATCACGAGGGACATTTGCTGGTCCGGGAGCTGCTTCATTTCAGGGGGGAGACGGGAGACAGCAAGGGACGTAATGACCGCGGGTTCAAATGCAAGCCAGCTCGCGAATATGATGATTGCCGGCAATCCGCACCATAGGGCAACAAATAGACCGTAATGCCCGGGCAGGGAATGGAGTTTCCGTATCTGTCCCTGTACGGAAGAAGAGGCTCGCCTGCTTCCAAGATAATACCCTGCAGAGGACAATGATAAGATGCCGATGATAAAAAGGATATATTTCATAGCGCCTGCGCTGCTATCGGAAAAACACGCCCCTCTCCGATGGTAATTATATATGATTCATGGCCATAACCATAAGAAACGCCGGCTGTCATGTGATCCAGCGGCCGGCGAAAGAGAAACTGCTCGGCACGCTTCCCCCTTACAGGGCAAGGTTATTCAGCATTTTTGCGTCAGTGCTGAACTTCTTACGCTCATCGTCGGGCATGGGGATGAGACCTTTGTCAATGAGGTAGCCCTCAGGGCCCCAGGCCTTTTCACTGGTGAACTCACTGATGAATTCTCTGATTCCGGGGATCGTTCCCACGTGGGCCTTTTTCACGTAAACGTAGAGAGGGCGGGACACGGGGTACGTGCCGTCAGCGATGTTCTCGAAGGTGGCCTCAGCACCGTCAATGATGCTGCCCTGGATCTTGTCCGTGTTCTGATCGAGGAAGGAAAAGCCGAAGATGCCGAGGGCATCGGGGTTGGCTTCGAGCTTCTTCACAATGAGAACGTCGTTTTCTCCTGCCTCAATGTAGGCCCCGTCTTCACGGACGCCCATGCAGATGGCCTTATACCGGTCCTTGTCGGTTTTTGCCATGGCCTTAATGAATTCATACTTATCGCATCCGGCTTCCATCACGAGCTCGGAGAAGGCGTCACGTGTCCCTGATGTGGGAGGCGGGCCCAGGACCTCGATCTTCACCTTCGGAAGTGAGGGATTAACGTCCTTCCAGGTCTTGTGGGGATTGGTAATCAGCGTCTCTCCCTGTCCAGACGGGATGTCCTTGGCAAGGGCGAGGTAGAGATCCTTTCTGGTCAACTTCATCTGCGGTGCGCTTTTCGCGTTGGAAATAACGATACCGTCATAGCCGACCTTGACCTCTGTGATTTCCTTGACGCCGTTTTTCCTGCAGGTCTCCACTTCTGAACGCTTGATACGGCGGGACGAATTTGCGATGTCAGGGTGTTCAACGCCAATGCCTGCGCAGAAGAGCTTCAGGCCGCCGCCCGAACCGGTGGACTCGATCTTCGGTGTCTTGAACCGGGTCGTCTTGCCGAACTGCTCCGCCACCACCGTGGCAAAGGGATAGACCGTTGATGACCCGACAATGCTGATATAGTCGCGGCTTGCCGCATAGAGCAGTGTGCCCCCTGCAAGTGCCGTCGCTGCGAGCAGCGCCATGCTGAAAGACATGATTTTATTCATTTTTCCTCCTTCGGTTGCTGGTTGCATTCCACGCCCTCTTCTCGGGACTGAGAAGGGCCGTGGAAAGATGATGCTTCTGCACGTTACAAATAGCTGATCGTCGCCTCGCCAATTACCTTCTTGTTCATCATACCTCTTCTGGAACAATTGTCAAGAAATGCTTGCTCTTCCCGTTTCTGATTCAATGTCTCAGAGACTCAGATACGTCCGTTGTCCGGAGTATTATATTTTTTGTATTGTTACACGAATGTTACAGGTTGGTTACATACGGGTGAATTTTGGATCAACCCCCGTAAGTATTTGAAATACCATACAATAAGTGCTATGATGCAGTAAGCAAGGCTGTCCGTTTCCGGAAGAGAAATACCGTTCATAGAACATATGACCGTTAAAATACTGGAACTGAGAACCCTTAAGGAAAATCTCGTCAAAATGGCTGCAACTGTGGAAGTGGCCATACGCTATGCTGTGAATGCCCTGGTGGAGCGGGACGACGGGCTCGCAGAAATGGTCAAGGGCAAAATCATTCGCCATACGCTCCCTGACCAGATTTAGCCTCTCAGGAGACTTCCTTGACCACGCTTTAAATTCATGATATACAATAGGGAAGCGCCGGTTTGATCACGCAACCAATCGAGGGCTCACGCTCCCGTCATCTCCGGGCCCTCCTTAAAGACTGGATATCCCATGACGCTGTCGCGCTTCTTATTGATTACTGTCGTTGCCATATCGCTGGCAGCAATTATCGACCTGTACTATGTTTCGCTGCTCCCCCCCCTGTCTGCACCGGAAAAGATAATCTTCAGCACATCCCTTGTTTCGCTGGTCCTGCTCCCTGTCCTGTATTATCAGATGTACAGGCCCCTTAATTCCTTTGCCGATGCCGCGGCAAAGGCAGAGAAGAGATTCCATGCCCTTTCCCTTACGGACGACCTTACAGGGCTCTACAGCAGACGGGGATTTACTGCTGTGGCTGACCATGAGATTGAGGTGGCAAAGCGCCAGAAGACAAAACCTGTTTTTATTCGCACGGAAATTAGTAATCTCCAGAATATAGAGGATACCTTCGGTGACAGGGAACGGAACAACGCCCTTATCGCCATGGCCAATCTCCTCAAGACAACCCACAGGAAATCGGACATCATCGCCCGACTCGGTGACAGCGAGTTCGTTGTGTACCCCGTGGGGATGGCCGGCCCTGACGCAGCTCCTGAGGTCATCACCTCCCGATTCCAGAAAAACCTCTCCGTCCATAATGCAGAAGCAGCCCGTCACTACGACCTTGCTGTTCAGATCGGTTCAATGGCCATTGACACGGACCGCGTTCATTCTGTTGATACCCTCTTTCCCGAAACGATACAGACAGGGGGTTCAGCAGAGTAGTTCGGCACGTCATCCTGATCGTTCGCCTGAGCTCACGCCAAAGGCCGGTCGATGCATGCTCCCTTTGCTTCAGGAGTGCAGGAACGTTTCAGCTCGTAAGACCGGAAGGGCGGCGGTAAAGGGGCCTTATGATACGCGTAGCCATAGCCGTGATTCAGAAGGACGGTAAATTCCTTATCGCCCGGAGGAAAAAAAGAGGCCCGTTCCAGGGCATGTGGGAGTTCCCCGGCGGCAGGGTGGAAGAGGGCGAAACGCCCGAGGAATGCATATGCCGCGAGGCCGCTGAAGAGCTTGGGATAGACATCTCCGTTGAGGGTCTTATCTGTTCAAACACCCACAGCTATCCCCATGAGACCGTAGAGCTCATGGCCTACCGTGCCAGCCTTCTTTCCGGGGAAATGAACACCCGGGAATACGACGAGATAACATGGGCATCTCCCCATGAACTTCCACGCCATGCCTTCCCCGTGGCCAACGCGCCCCTCATTGAGAAACTCTTACAGCAGTGTTGACAACCCGCTGCACAGAGAACACCGGACAGGGTTTCAGGTACAATAGGAGGGAGGATTTATGGCCGCTGAAAAAAGGCGTACAGGAAACAACGGCGACACTGCGGGATCCGTGTGCAGGGAGTGTCCCGCTCCCTGCTGCCGGGACATCACCATGTTGATCACGAGGCCGCGAACCCGGACAGAGATCAACGAGATCGCCCAGTACCTGCATTTTGACACAGCAACGGTCTTTATCAGAAACGGAAAGTGGTACCTCACCTTCGCAGGCACCTGCATCTATCTCTCCCGGGACAACCTGTGCCGGAAATACACGACACGGCCTGCCCGGTGCCGGCGGCACAATCCCCCTGACTGCGAGCGCTTTGCTCCGTGGTATGATATGCTCATCTCAACACCCGAGGAGTTTGAGGAGTACCTGCGCTCCGCGGGAAGGAGGAAGCGTTCAGAGACAGCGGTGAAACGAAGGATCCCCCGTTAGCAATGGACAATAAAACATTGAACACACATGCCCCTCTCCCGGCCATGCTGCTGCTTCTGTTCCTCCTTGCGGGGTGCCTGGCCTCCCAGTCAAATCTCGCCAGAGGAAAACACTATCTGGAGAACAGGAACTACGATCAGGCAGTAAAGGCCCTGGAAAAGGCAGCCAATGAACAGGGCGATATTTATTATTATATTGACACCTACACCTCTCTCGGCGATGCCTATGCCATGAGAGGTGAGCAGGCCAGGGCCCAGGGGACCTACCGAAACGGGCTTCAGATCATCCACCTCCGGCTCCGGGAAATAGCAGCGGAGCGCCGGGAAATAAGGAAGGAACTGAACAGGACGTCATCGGGCAATACCCAGAACCTGCAGGACCAGGACATCGCCCTGGCCGACGAAGAGTGGCGGCTGAACGAGCAGGAAGAAGGATTGAAAAGAAAAGTAGAAAAAAGCAGAAGCATGGAAGATCAGAAATGACGCTTGCCTGAATATCCTACTCTTTAAAGAGCTCTTCGCTCTGCCCGTTTTCATCCTCCTCATGTTCAGCAACGCGCGCTATGCTTACGACCTTGTCCTCTTCTGCCAGGTCGATAAGCCGCACCCCCTGGGTTGACCTGCCAATGATTGAAATGTTCTTCGCTGCTGTCCGGATGACCTTCCCGCTGCTTGCGATGATGATGATCTCGTTGTCGTTGTCCACATTGAGGACTCCCACGACCCTGCCGTTTTTCGCTGTGACCTTGACGGTCAGGATGCCTTTGCCGCCCCTGCTCTGGAGCCGGTACTCTGCGGCCCTGGTCCGCTTGCCGTATCCCTTTTCCGTGACCGTCAGGAGGGTCGTATCATCATCGAGTACATCCACGGAAACGACTTCATCGTCGTCCCTGAGCTTCATGCCCCGGACGCCGTGGGCGATCCTTCCCATGGCGCGCACGTCGCTTTCATTAAACCTGATGGAGAGGCCGTTCCTGGTGCTGAGATTGATGTCCTTGGAGCCGTCCGTAAGCCTCACGCCTATGAGTTCATCGTCGTCGTCGAGCTTGATCGCGTTGATGCCCGAGGCGCGGGGGTTGCTGTACGCCGAAAGCTCCGTCTTTTTTACCACCCCCTTCTTCGTGGCCATAAAGAGAAAAAGCCCCTCACCGAACTCCGATACGGGGAAAACGGCGCCTATCTGCTCCCGGGGGGACATCTGAAGGAGGTTGACAATGGCCTTGCCCCGTGCTGCCCTGCCCATTTCCGGGATCTGATACACCTTGAGCCAGTACAGGCGCCCCAGGTTGGTAAAGAACAGCACATGGTCATGCGTTGATGCAGTGAAGAGGTCCTCCACAAAGTCCTCCTCCCGCGTCTCCATGCCGAGAGACCCTTTCCCGCCCCTTCGTTGGCTTCGGTAGAGGTCCAGGGAGTTTCTCTTGATAAAGCCGTTGTGGGAAATGGTGACCACCATTTCTTCTTCCTGGATAAGGTCCTCGATGGTAATCTCCTCGGCCTCACCCGTTATCTCCGTGCGTCTCTTGTCTCCGTATTTTTTCTTGATCTCCAGGAGCTCTTCTTTGATAATGCGGTCAACGAGGGCCGGGCTGGCGAGGATCTCCTTCAGCCTCTTGATTTCCTTCAGCGTGTCCTCATAGTCCTGGATGATCTTGGCCCGCTCAAGCCCGGTCAGGCGCTGGAGTCTCATATCAAGGATGGCCTTGGCCTGTATTTCCGTCAGGGGGAATGTGCTCATCAGTCCCTGGAGGGCATCGTCCGGGGCTTTGGATGCGCGGATCAGCTTGATAATTGCATCGAGGTTGTCCAGGGCTATTTTCAGCCCCTCAAGGATATGGGCCTTTTCCTCGGCCTTTCTGAGGTCGAACGTGGTCTTTCTGACCGTCACCTCGCGCCGGTGCCGGAGGAAGAAAGTGAGCATCCTTTGCAGGTTGAGAACCTTGGGCTGGCCGTTGACTATGGCGAGCATGTTGATGCCGAAGGTGGACTCCATGGCCGTATGTTTGAAGAGCTGGTTGATAATGACCTGGGGGATTTCGCCGCGTTTTAGTTCCATGACAACCCTGATGCCGTGGCGGTCAGATTCATCCCTGAGGTCCGAGAGGCCCTCGATCTTCTTGTGCCGGACCAGTTCGGCAATCTTTTCGATAAGCCGCGCCTTGTTCACCTGATAAGGGATCTCCGTCACAATGATGCTCTGCCCTTTCTTGCTTTCCTCGATATCCACTTTGGCCCTCATCCGCACGATGCCCCTTCCCGTGGTATAGGCGTCGTGGATCCCCTTTTTCCCGTGGATGGTGCTGCCCGTGGGGAAGTCGGGCCCCTTGACCTTTTTCATGAGTTCCTTGGTCGTGACGTCAGGCTTTTCAATCATCATCACAAGGCCGTCGATCACTTCCCCGAGGTTATGGGGCGGGATGTTCGTTGCCATGCCCACGGCAATGCCCGAGGAACCGTTGATCAGGAGGTTGGGGACCTTTGCCGGGAGCACCACGGGCTCCTGCACGGTCTCGTCAAAGTTCGGCGTGAAGTCCACGGTTTCCTTGTCGATGTCCACGAGCAATTCCTCGGCAATCCTGGTG
>CP070788.1:982084-986592 GCA_020346765.1 Nitrospiraceae bacterium | reverse complement strand
GGAGCCATTCACCCCGCAGCAGGACCTGCTGGACAAGATGGACGTATTCCCGGGCACCTTTACCACCTATTACGGGAGGGGGTGCGATGAATGCCGGGGTACGGGATACCGGGGCAGGACAGGTATTTTTGAGTTCATGGCCGTTGACGGGGAAATGAGGAGGCTGATCCTTGAAAATGTCAGCTCCGACGTGATACGGCAGAAGGCTGTATCAAAGGGAATGCGGGTGCTGAGGGACTGCGGCTGGGATAAGGTCAGGCAGGGCATCACGACCATTGAGGAAGTCCTGAGGGTCTCCCAGGAGGGGATGTAATGGAGACCTTTCATTACGAGGCCACGACGCGGGAGGGCACCATCGTAACGGGGCGGATCGAGGTGGACAGCGAACGCTCTGCCGTGAACCGTCTGCAGGAGATGGGATATTTCCCGCTGAAAATCGTCAGGTCCATTGACCGCGAAAATGTTGTTGGACGCATGCTCTCGTCAGTGCGGGGCAGAGTACGGGAGAAGGATATCATGACCTTCACCTACCAGCTCGGCGTGCTCCTTGATTCGGGATTTCCCCTCGACCGGTCTCTGTCGATCCTGTCCGAGCTTTCTGAGAAGAAAAAGCTGAGAGAACTCATTAAGGAAATCCTTGGCCAGGTCCGGAGCGGCAAGTCCTTTTCAGATGCCCTGTCGAAGCACCCCGCTGTTTTCCCCCTCTTTTATGTCAACATGATCAAGGCGGGCGAGGCGGGCGGATTCATGGAGGACACGATCAGGAGGATGGCGACCTATCTTGAAAACTCCCAGGGGCTGAAGGAGGATGTACGCTCGGCCCTTATCTATCCTGTCCTTCTCACAATCGTTGGAGGCGCGGCCGTGGTGGTGCTCCTCACCTTTGTGGTCCCGCAGTTTACCAGGATTTTTAGCGATATGGGGGAGTCGCTCCCTCTGCCGACGGTCATCCTCCTTTCTGTCAGTGATGTCCTGGTCAATTACTGGTGGGTGATCGTCTTATTAGCCGGGGCCGCTGCCTTTTATTTCAGACGGTATGTCAAGACGGAAAAGGGGAGGCGCTCCTGGGACATCATGAAATTCAGGATCCCCGTGTTCGGAAAGCTTTTCAGGGAGACCGCCGTGTCGCGTTTCGCCCGCACCCTAGGCACGCTCCTCGGAAGCGGCGTCCCCATCCTGAACGCCCTTCAGATTGTCAAGGGCACACTGGGAAGCGACAAAATCGCCGAGATTGTATCGTCCGTGCGGGAGTCAGCCAGGAAAGGCAAGGGGATTGCCGAGCCCCTGAAGAACGGCGATATCTTCCCTTCCATCGCAGTGCACATGATCACTGTGGGGGAGGAAACAGGAAAACTGGACGAGATGCTGATCAAGGTGGCAGACCGGTTTGACATCGAGGTGAGAAACTCCGTAAAACGCATGCTCGCCCTCCTTGAGCCCCTGCTCATACTGATTGTAGGCTCCATGGTTGCCTTTATCGTCATATCCATGCTGCTGGCAATATTCAGTATTAATGAGCTGCCATTCTAGCACTGCACAGGGGCACGTCTTTGATATTTGGCATGCCCTGTGCTTTACTAGGGAAAAGACCATGAAAACTTTGGAGGTATCATGAATAAAAGGAAAAGAAGAACCATACTGAAAGGCCGGGCGGGTTTTACCCTGATCGAACTCATGGTGGTGATGATCATCCTGGGCCTGCTCGCTGCCCTTGTGGCGCCGAGGATGTTCGGCAAGCTCGGCAAGGCAAAGACAAACGCGGCCTATACGCAAATTCAGATGTTCGGTACGGCCCTGGACTCGTTTCGCCTTGATGTGGGAAGGTACCCGACCTCTGCTGAAGGCCTGGAGGCACTCATCTCTCCTGTTTCAGGGGCCGATGACTGGAATGGGCCGTATCTGAAAAAAACGGAAATCCCCCTTGATCCCTGGAACCAGCCGTACCTCTATGAGTCGCCCGGAAAAAACGGCGATTACGATCTCTATTCACTGGGGGCTGATAAAGCCGAAGGCGGGGAAGGGGAAAATACGGATGTTGTGAGTTGGAAAGGACTCAAATAATACGACGATGAAGCTGAAGCAGCATCGCGCTGCGCCATGGTTTATGTCACCCCCATATTCCCTGTCCCCCGGAAGCAGCGGCACTACGGCGGGATTTACCCTCATTGAACTGATTATTGTCATGGCAATCATTGGACTTGCCGCGGGTCTTGTGGGCATCATGATCGGCAGGGGATCGTCCAGCCGGGACCTGAAAGTGTTCTCACGGGATGTATCGACGGTCCTCAGGTTTGCGCGGAACAGTGCGGTCACGGAAAAAAAGATATACTGTTTTGTCATTGACAGGGAGGAACAGGCATTCCGCCTCTATTCGGAAAACACGGACTACAGCAACGTCAAACTGGTCATTGACAGACCCTTTCCTGAAGAAATGACGATGACGCTTCAGGACAGTGATGATGAGTCGCCCCATGTTGAGTTCTCCCCGAGGGGAAGTTCAACGGGAGGGACCATTGAGATCGCCCATGAAGACGGAAAGGGATATGTTATCAGAATAAACAGGATCACCGGCAGGATAGACATGGAAAAGGTGTCATGAAGAATGGCGTGGTCAGCAATGACGATGGATTCACCCTGTTTGAGGTTATCGTGGCTACGGCCATAATGGCGGTGAGCCTGGTCATGGTCATGCAGCTTTTTTCCGCGGGCCTCAGGTCTGCCCGGGCGTCCTGCGATTATACCCGGGCCGTTGTCCATGCCAGGGATAAAATGGAGGAACTGTCCTACACCCTCAAGGGAGCAAGCGGTGAGTTCGAAGATGGTTTTTCCTGGGAGACTGCCGTTGAAGACTACAGGACTTCTGAGGACAAGGAGTACAGCCTGTTGAAGCTGGTCGTGAAAATTTACTGGCCCGACGTCCAGCAGAAGCAGAAGGCCCATGAACTGGTAAGCCTCAAGATGAACGAGGTCAAGAAGAACCAATGACAGGCACTGCCTCACTGATGCGCACGCCCTGCAAGCTGTCCGTCTGTCCGGGACCTGCCGGACGAGCGGGCCAGGCAGCCACCGACCCGGTGCGGGGATTTACGCTTCTCGAAGTGGTAATTGCCATTACTGTCATGACGCTGATCATCCTCGGTATCGGAGAGGCGTTCCGCCTTGGCATGGGTGCATGGGACAAGGGAGAGGAAGAGACGCAGTGGACCCAGAGGTTTCGCATCCTTTCCGGGATGTTCTCCCAGCAGATCAAATCAGCCTATCCCTACAAGATGGACATCGAGGGGGAGGAGGTCGTGCTCTTTGAAGGGGAGGCCGATTCCATTCTCTTTGCCACGGCGCTCGCGGACCCTCCCTACGGAGGGTTTAAATGGGTACGCTATTCCCACAAGGACGGGGCAATTCTGCAAAAGGAAGGGCTGCTCCCTGACAAGGAGCTGACCGATCATGTCACGGGAGAGGAAGATATTGTCGATTCGGACATTGAAGAGTTCAGGTTTTCCTACTACTCCCAGGAGGATAATGAGTGGAAGGACTCATGGGACTATGAAGATGCACTTCCCGGAGCGGTGAAGATCAAGATTTCCTATTTTGAACCGTTTCTAATAACCATACCGATGGGCTTGACAAAGGAGGATGACGAAGATGAAGCAGAACTCCTCTGAAGAAGGCACTCCGGCAGTGGGGGGAAACACGCGGAGGGGAGAAGAGGGCGGCGTTGCCCTGGTCCTCGTTATCTGGGTGCTCGTCGTCCTCGTGGCGGTTGTAGGAGAATTTTCCTATTCCATGCGCACCGAGGTCAACATTGCCCGGAACTTCAAGGAGGAAGAAGAGGCGTACCAGCTGGCCCTTGCCGGGGTGGAGCAGGCCAAGCTTGAGATCTTCTCGGCAAAGGACTTTTCCCTTGTGCACCGGAAGACCTTTGAGGACGGCGGTGATATGCTGGTATTTGGCGAGGAAGAGGAAATGCCTCTGCGCAAGGGCACCCTGGGGAGGGGAAGTTTTGAGTATACCATTGACGATGAAGAAAGCAGACTGAATATCAACACGGCGTCGCTGGACCAGCTGAAGGACCTTTTCCTGGACTCAGGGATCGATGCCGAGGCTGTGGACATTATCGTGGATTCCATCATGGACTGGAGGGACACCAACGACCTTCACATGCTGAACGGAGCTGAAGAGGATTATTACCGCTCCCTTGACAGGCCGTACAGCTGCAAGGACGGCCCCTTTGATACGCTTGAGGAGCTGCTCCTTGTCCGGGGAATGACGCGGGACATTCTGTTCGGATCGAGGCAGGACGAGATGAATGGGGAGGAAGATGAAGAGATGGATGATTTCCCGGGTGTCCATCAGTACCTTACAGTCTACGCCCCGGGCGCGATCAACATTAACACTGCCGGTGCGGAGGTCCTTACGGTGGTTTTAGGGGCTGACATTGCAGACGATCTCATGGCACAGAGGGAGAGCGGACCGCTGAGGACACCCATGCAGAACGGGAAGGTATCTTC
>CP070788.1:973572-981984 GCA_020346765.1 Nitrospiraceae bacterium | reverse complement strand
GCTGGTCCGACGGCCTGCACCAGGCAATAGAGGCAAAGGAAGGCGTCAAGATTGCCAGTGAAAACCAGACCCTTGCCACTATCACCTTTCAGAACTATTTCAGGATGTACAACAAGCTCGCTGGTATGACAGGAACGGCGGACACGGAAGCCGCTGAGTTCGCCAAGATCTACAACCTCGATGTGATGGTCATTCCCACGAACAAGCCGATGATCCGGATAGACAACGCCGATGTCATCTACAAGACGGAAAATGCCAAGTTCACCTCGGTCATCGACGAGATCGTCCGGTGCCATGAGAAGGGCCAGCCCGTGCTGGTGGGAACCATATCAATTGAGAAGTCCGAGCTCCTGAGCTCGATTCTGAAAAAGAAAAAGATCACCCACTCGGTGCTCAACGCCAAGTACCATGAAAACGAGGCCGAGATCATCGCCCAGGCAGGGCGGAGCAGCGCTGTCACTATCGCCACGAACATGGCAGGCCGGGGTACGGACATCGTGCTCGGCGGCAATCCCGCGGGCCTCGTGAAGGAGATGCTCAGGGAAAAGCAGGACTACACCCAGGACGACTACAAGGCTGCCCACGCCAGGGCCGTGGATGACTGCGCCCGTGACCGGGAGACTGTTCTGGCCGCAGGCGGCCTGCACATTCTCGGCACGGAGCGTCATGAAGCCCGGAGAATAGACAACCAGCTCAGGGGGCGCTCAGGAAGGCAGGGTGACCCTGGCTCGTCCCGGTTCTACCTTTCCCTGGAAGATGACCTCATGAGGATTTTCGGATCCGACAGGATCTCGGGGCTCATGGGCAAACTGGGCATGGATGAATCGCAGCCCATCGAACACCGGTGGGTGACGAAAGCCATCGAGACTTCCCAGAAGAGGGTGGAGGCCCATAACTTCGACATCAGGAAGCACCTCCTTGAATATGATGATGTGAACAACAAGCAGCGTTCCGAGATATACTCTTTCCGGCGGGAAATACTCACCAGCGACAATCTCCGCGGCAGGATCGAGGAAATGATGGAAAACGTCATGGATGAAATTCTCGCCATGTACTGCTCCGAGGACCGGCACCCCGACGAATGGGACATGAAGGGCCTCAGGGACGCCCTATACGGCCAGTTTGCTTTGAGCACGGACATTGAACCGGCCGGTTTTGAAGAGTTCCGCGGCAGGCTTCTTGATGAGATCAAGGGGGGCTATATAAAGAAGGAAGAAGAAATCGGCAGGGAGCCGTTCCAGTATCTGGAAAAGATGATCCTCCTCCAGGTCCTGGACACGCAGTGGAAAGACCACCTCCTGAGTATGGACCACTTAAAGGAGGGCGTAGGCCTCAGGGGATACGGCCAGAGGGACCCCCTCGTGGAGTACAAGAAAGAGGCCTTTGAAATGTTTTCCGACATGAGCGACAGGGTCTCCTCAGAAGTACTTGCCCGCTTGATGAAAATCCAGATTGCCCGGGAAGAGGCCGTAGAAAAAAAGTTCGCACCCAGGCCGTCGCGCATGATCTACGGGAGAGGCGGCAGCGAGAGCGCGAAACCCCAGACCGTTGTCAAGGACAAGAAGGTGGGCAGAAACGACCCCTGTGTGTGCGGAAGCGGCAAAAAATACAAGAAGTGCTGTGGGATCAATGGGTAGGATCCTCCTGCTTGATAAGGGCGCCTCGCCGGTCCACCCATTCAAAAAACCTCTTGCCCGAAAGGGATTCAGTCTGGTCACGGCAGGCACCCTGAAGGATGCGGTGGCCTTTATCAGGGATGGTATTGATCTCATCACCGTTGACCCTTCCTTTCTCCCGCCTAAGGGCCTGTCCCGCAGGTTTTCCCGTCTCGTCGCTGATATTCCCGTGATATTCCTGGCCGGTCCCCAGGGAAGCAGACAGAACAATACCGGATTGAACGGGGTGTACACCGCCCATGTCCCTTCACCGCTCTCATTCAGGGATTACCTCCGCTGCCTTAAGATGCTCCTGAAAGACAAGACACGGGATGAAGAAATCAAGACCCTCCGGGCACAGCTCATGAACAGGAGGAAAGAGCTGGCCTTTTACGCGGATATCATAAAAATGTCTTCTTCTGTGACTGACGCACGGAAGGGCCTCAACGCCACCCTGGATACAATACGGCAGATGACCGGGGCCCGTGCCTGCTCCCTTCTGTTCAATGATGAGCCTGTGTTCCAGGTCATGCCCCTGGCAGTATCACGGAAGATCAGCAAATTCACTTTCAGCAGGAGCGTGGGGATATCAGGGTGGGTGCTGGAAAAGGGCATCCCCCTTACTGTCCATGACGTGTCACAGGACCGGCGATTCAATGCGCAGGCAGACTCTTTTTCAAACCTGAAAATCAGGTCCCTGCTCTGCGCACCTTTGAAAATCAAGGATCGGGTCGTGGGCATCCTGAGGGCAGCCAACAAAAAGGACGGTACCCCCTTTACAGACGAGGACATGAACCTGCTGATTACCGCGGCGAACTACACTTCCATTGCCCTTGAGCGGACCTTCCTCTATGAGAAGCTAAAAAACGATGAGCTTACCAATCTGTTCAATGTGCGACACCTGGACCATGCCCTGGAGATGGAGATAGAGCGTGCCCTCCGGTATCAGTCCACCTTTTCGTTGATATTTATGGACATTGACAATTTCAAATCAGTGAACGATAAATACGGGCACCTCGTTGGGAGCAGGGCGCTTATTGAGGTGGCCCACATCCTTCAGCAGAATCTCAGAAAGGTCGATGTCATCTCCAGATACGGAGGGGATGAGTTTGTAATCATTTTACCCCAGACTGCCCGGGACGCATGCCTCCTGGTAGCCGAAAGGCTGCGAAAGGTGATCGAGAAAAACCTCTTTCTCAGGCAGCAGGGGTTTTCAATCAGGATCACGGCAAGCTTTGGGATAGCAACATTCCCCAGTGATGCCGCTACAAAAGAGGAACTGCTCAGGATGGCGGATACCGCGATGTACCGAGGGAAGTTCTCCACAAAAAACATCGTGTTTTCAGCCAGATAGTACGTATCCGCTTCAGGGCGGTACCGGAGCTACCGCCCTCCTCACAGGGAAAGGGGAGACAGGCAACTATCATGTTCGGATGGAAAGGGACCAGGTACCGCCGCGTGCTGGACAGCATGGCAGCCGGCCTCTACCTCGTGGACCGGGACCGCACTGTGCTCCTCTGGAACAGTGCCGCCGAGGCGCTGACGGGCATTTCATCAGAGGACATGATTGGCAAACCCCTCGACGAGGGGCCATTCAGATACGTCAGCGACAGCGGTAGTCCCATTGAGCCTTTTGAATACCCCGTGTCTCTGTGCCTGCAGAAAAAAGAGCCCGTTACCAGGTGCCTGTTCATCACGAGCCGGGATGACAGGAAAATCCCCGTGGAAGAGCAGGCATCACCCCTGTACGAGAAAGGACGGATGGCAGGCGCTGTGGCAATCTTCAGGGACATCACCACGAGCATCGGGACCATAGAAAAGCGGCTCAGGGCGGAGAGGAAGGAGAAGCTGATCCCAATCTGCGGGTGGTGCAAGAAAATCCGGAGTGACGAAGACTACTGGGAGCAGCTGGAGACCTATCTCACCAACGAGGGGTTCGGCATGTTCACTCACGGCATGTGCCCGAACTGCGCCGAGAAGATTTTCGAGAAAAAGGTCTACCTCGAAAGCTATCAGAATATCTGCAGATCCATCAGCGGGAGCATCTCCCTCGACGAGGTCCTGCAGCTGATTGTGACCAATGTGGTGAAGGTGATGAATGTCAAGGCCAGTTCGCTCAGACTCCTCAACAAGGACACGAACCAGCTGGAACTGGCCGCCTCCTACGGGCTCACCGAGCGCTATGCCAACAAGGGCCCTGTGGCCTATGACGCGAGCGTCGATGACGCCCTGGCAGGCAAGCCAGTGTCGGTCTATGACATTGCGGGGCACAAAGACTCCCGTTATTACCGGGAGGCCATGGAGGAGGGCATCAGGAGCATCCTCTCCATCCCCCTCCGGTTTGAAAAGCAGGTCATCGGTGTCCTCAGGATGTATACGGCGGAGCCGGTCAAGTACACCAGCGAAGACCTCAGCTTCATATCAGCCATCGCAGAGCAGGGAGCAATCGCCATCATCAATGCCCGGCGCTTTGAAAAGGCCCTGTCGCGGGAGAAGGAATACCTAAGGGTCTTCGAAGAAATTACCAAGGCCGTCAGCTCCACGCTCAACCTGAACGAAGTACTCAATTTAATCGCCAGGAAAATCCCCCAGGTGATGGGCCTGAAGGGAAGCTCGCTCCGGCTCCTCAACAGGGAAAACAACCAGCTTGAGCTCGCCGCCTATTACGGACTGAGCACGCGCTATGCCAACAAGGGGCCCGTTGCCTTTGACGGAAGCATTGAAGACGCCCTGGCAGGCAAGCCTGTATCAGAGTATGACATCACGGAACACAAGGACTCCATGTACTACCAGGAGGCCCTTGAGGAAGGCATCAGGAGCATCCTCTCCATCCCCATGGTCTTTCAGCAGGACGTGATCGGTGTGCTCAGACTCTACACGGCCACGCCCGTGAAGTACCGGAGCGAAGACCTGAAGTTCATGGCAGCAATTGCCGAGCAAACGGCCATCGCCATTGTCAACGCAACACACTTTGAAAAGGAACTATCCAAGGAAAAGGAATACCTCCGTGTCTTTGAAGAGATTTCCAAGGCACTCTCCTCAACCTTGAACGTCAGGGAAGTGCTCGACATGATCGTACGGAAAATTCCCGAAGTAATGAACCTGAAAGCCGCCACAGTGCGCCTCCTTGACCCCACGGGGAAGAAACTGAGGCTCGTGGCCTCTTACGGACTGAGCGAACGGTATCTCGAGAAAGGTCCCGTGGATGCGGAAAAAAACGTTATTGAGGCACTGAAGGAAAAACCCGTGGCGATTTATGATGTTACCACAGACCACCGAATACAGTACCGGAAAGAAGCAGCGGAGGAAGGCCTCAGGAGCATGCTCACGCTCCCTGTCATCGCCCGTGGCAAGGTGCTCGGGATACTGCGGCTCCTCACAGGAGATCGGAGGGAATTTTCGCAGCAGGAAGTGGACTTCGCAGCCTCTCTTGCCGAGCAATGCGGCATGGCCATCGAAAACGCCACCCTCTATGAAAAGACCCGGAATGAGTACGACACCTTCATGAAGCACCTGGACGGCATGGGGCTTGATCCCGAGGCCGGGCAGGAGCGGAGTTCTCTTTAGGCGGATAATAATTGAGCCACATGTAACATCGTTCAATGCACAAAGGCGAGCCTGTCTCGGAATTTCTATAATCGACACACACCATATTACATTTTGCTTTGAGGCTAACAATACATTCGGATTTTATTCACTCTTCCCTCGTAACTCCCAGCTCGTATCTCTTTTTTAAAGGTGTCGTATAGTAATTCCTTACCAGGCTCGCCTTTGTGCCATCGTCTGACCGGAATTTACCAGGAACATTTCAAGACAAGATAAGGGCTCAGCATGTGAACGGATTTATTTATTCATGAGACAAAACAGGATGTTTTGTAGTAATAATACCTCGGAGACGAACAGGATGTTCGTCGAGCATGAGCGAACATGGTGAGCCCTTATCTTTACAGGCTCTCGCCTGCATCTGACAGATTGCAGCAGTCATCACGGCCCACTAAAAAGCTTTGTCTCAGCGTTGCATTTTTTTTGAGTGGTCCAGAACAGCGTAGAGGTGATAAGCGCAGTCAGGGCCTACAAATTTCACGGCTGACTCGAAGGGGAGGCGGATCTTTCCGCGGAGAACCAGGTCCCGGTACAGATAGCGGATGCGTATTTCTTGAGCCTTTTCCTTCATAGTGCGGAAGGGCAGAAGTTACAATCAGCTATTACACGCGCTCGCGGGACTTTTCGATTTCCATCTGGACGGTGTGGGCCTCGTCAGCCATAGTGCCCAGAAATTCAAGCATGTCCTCGCGGTCCTTCCCCTTCTTCTGGACTATTTTCTCCATGGACCTGATGTCCGTATTGTAGGCCTGATACTGCTCCATCAGGAGCTGGTGAAGGTTCTCTGCCGTGGCCTCAATAAGCTTTGCCACATACTGGAACTTGAAGTTCTCGCGGTAATTCTCAAAGTGAAAGACAATGGACTTTTCGGTCTCTCGCTTGATGAGCTTTATCCCGTCCTCAAGGGCCTTTAACTGCTCTTCCTGCTTTTGTTCCGGTTCCTTCTTAAAGGCCTTCCGTATAAACTTCTTCACTGAGTATACGCCGAGGAGCACCACTGCCTCGGCGCGCACCTTTGCGTAATACTGAAGCGACGCAGCAGAGGAGGGGAGCTTCAACCCGGCCACCCGCTTCAGCACTTCAATATCCAGAAGGCGCCGCGGCTTTTCTCCCTCTGCTGCTTTCTTCGCCCGGGGGTTTTCTATAAAGGATTTCAATTCAGCTATGTCGTCAGATGCCACAGCGTGAAAAGGCCATGCGATCTCTTCAAGAGACTTCTGGATCCGTCCCTCCATGTCCGCAGTAAACCGGGCGATAACAGGGTTGATGGTCTCCGCCATGAATCCGTCAAGGGCCTGTTTGAATTCCTGGAACAGAAAATACAGGGTGTTGGAAAACCCCGAGGTGGCGAGCTTGTCCCGGTATTTTTCCATAGACACCGAATACTGGCTGACAAAGACCGATGTCTGCCCAAGGACGGTTCCCGTTTGCGGGTTGAAAAAACGGTCAATGTCGGCCCTCAATTCCTTCATGATGTCACCCTTGGCTCCTGCCAGTGTTTTCCTGATAAGGGACTTGATCTGCTCCATTCGCTTCTGACGGTATGCCATCTTTTCGATGACCGCTGATACGCCTTCGGAATCCTTTTCAAGCAGCTCCCGATTCATCCTGACCCATCGGTCAATGCCGGAGGCCATGACATCCATTCTCTCCAGGTGGTTCTTGAGCAGCAGGCCGAAGCGCTCGCGGGTGAGTTTCATATTGAGGGATGTCTGAAACCGTTCGCCTTCACTGTCCGAGAATGCTACCATTTCCTCTTCCGCCTCCCACTGGGACAGGCGCAGGCCGTCTTTCTTGGCAAGGCTGTCTCCCTGGGCCCTGAAGAGATTGTACAGCGCTGAGAAGGAGTATATGTCAGGCTCGGGCCTGACAAGGGACAGCTCCTCCCTGACTTTGCCGACTACCTGCAGCAGGTCCTCCAGCATTTCATGCTCGCTGAAATCGATATTGACCACAAAGAGCATGTTTTCCGATATCCCCATATTCTTAATCATGGACAGGAAGCGGATGTCTGCCTGCCGAAGACCTGTGCGGCTGCTCACCACATAGACGATAAAGTGGGTGCGCATGAGATAGTCCTGAATCATGGCCAGATGCAGGGGGTTGGGCGAGTCACTTCCCTGGCAGTCGGCGATCTCAATGGACCGGTCAATCGTATCGTCGCTGATCTCAAGCTCAATATCCTTCAGATAGACGGCCAGCGCGTCGTCTCCCACAAAGGCCCTGTGCTCGCCGAAGCTTTCGCCGTTAAAGAGGGCGGTCATGGAGTCTGCGGCGATCCTCTCCCGGACAAGGCTGTAGCCCTTCAGGTAGAGCGAGAGAAGGACAATGTTCGTGTTGCGGACGCCCTCGGTTATGAGCAGATCTTCACTCAGGCCCGCCAGTGCTGACTGGAGGGCCCTCCGGTCCCGTTCGCGCCGGATATCAAAGGGGCGGTTGTCGGGATGGCGCTCCCATGTGGGCAGCATGAACAGGGCCTGCTCGATGTCAGCGTTAATCTCATCCCAGGATTTGAAAAAGACAACGGCCTTCAGCTTGTCTCCCCTGCGGATGCGGGTAACGATCGATGTCACGATCCCGGCCCCGCGCTTCACGTAATCACCCCGGAACAGGGAATTGACGAGGGTGCTCTTGCCAGACTTCACCGTCCCGATAACGGCAACGCGGACGACCTCGTCGGCTATCTGCTGATGGATATCGGCGCATGCCCGGTGCCACTCCTGAAAGCGGCCATCGGAAATGTCCTGCCGTTCAAGGACCCCTGCAAGGAACGAGGACAGGGATTCATTGATCTTCAGCACTTCCTGCTTGCGGCTGTTGTAGGTTTCCTTGATTGTTGCTGGATTCATACGATAGTTCCGGGATGGTTTTCCCCGTGCTTATTATTATACTCTTTTTTGTCCTCTTATCAATGAGCCCGGTTCATAAATGGTACAGTAACAGAAAACCCCGGGAGAAGGGGACAGCATCCTCGTAATATGCTATCAATTATTCCCCCCATCTCTTAACATCTTTTCGGGTGCAAAGGGCAGTCTACTGCCCTTTGCACCTCTGTGTCTTTGTTACTGTGTTACTTCCACGGGGACGAAATTTACCATGAATTATCCAGTTCAGTTCAGGAACGTTGGGCCGTTTTATGCTGAACTGCCGCCGC
>CP070788.1:967445-973472 GCA_020346765.1 Nitrospiraceae bacterium | reverse complement strand
GGAAAACCGGTTTTCCCCCGCCCTCTGCCATTGACCGGAATATTAACGGCCTCATCCTTCGGAAGGCTCAGGATGACACGTGGAGAAGGGAACAGCATGTGAACGGTTTTATTTTTTTAACAAGACAAAACAGGATGTTTTGTCGAAAAAATTCCTCGGAGTCCCGACTGGAAGTCGGGGCGAGAATAAGTGAACTTGAAGTTTCGTTCTCCACGCATGCTCCATGAATAAGCCTTATCAAACACCAACCAAATCTTCCAGCGCCTTGAGCTGCCTCTTCTCCCCCATGGCAACGAGGGTGTCTCCCTGCCTGATCACGCTCGTTGAAGTGGGATTGAACTCCATCTCACCTGACTCTCTTTTTATGGCAACGATAATGATCCCCAGGTCGCGCCGTATCCCGCATTCGTCGAGGCTGCGGTCCACGATGGTGGAATTCCCCTTGACCTTGACCTCCTCCATCTGAAGCTCTATATTGCCGCTCCTTGTGGCAAACTCGATAAAGTCAACAACAGCTGGCTTGAGCAACGTGTGGGCAATTCGCAGCCCGCCAATGAAATAGGGAGACACCACATTGTCCGCTCCGGCCCTGAGGAGTTTTCTTTCCGCTCCCTCATCGCTGGCCCGGGCAACGATCCTCAGCCGGGGATTCAGCCCCCGCGCCGAAAGCACCACATAGAGGTTGTCCGCGTCCGAGGAGAGGACTGATATGAGGCCACGTGCCTTATCAATGCCTGCCTGCTTGAGTACCGAGTCCTGCGTCGCGTCTCCCTGGAGCACAAGGATGTCCTTGTCCATGGATGCCACCACTTCGGGAGTGCCCTCAATCACCACAAAGGGCGCGTTGTGCTGCATCATTTCCCCGCAGATGATGCTTCCCATTCTTCCGAAACCGCAGATAATATAATGGTTCTTCAGGTTTTCTATCTTCTTGTTCAATCTCTTCCTCCCTAATACCTGTCGTAATTCCCCTTCGAGGAGCACCTTGGCGCCCACACCGAAGGTGTAGAACATAGTGCCCACGCCGGACAGCATGAGCACCATGGAAAAGACCCTCCCCGGGTGGGTCAGTTCATGGACTTCGTGGTATCCCACGGTCGTGAGGGTGATAATCGTCATGTACAGCGAGTCGAAGAAACCCCACTTTTCGATAATGACATACCCTGCCGTGCCAAAGGTTATCACCCCCACAATGGCGATGACAGGATTGATTAATTTACTCCTGACCGTCACGGTTAATTATAGAGAATTCACCCTAAAAAAAGCATTTAGCCACAGATTAACGCAGAGTATCACAGTGCCAAAGTTCCATAGTTCCGTATCGTGCTCTATCCTGGATTTAGGGATGAGTATCATTAAGCATCCGGATGAATCCCATGATGCGTGTCACACTGAGCCTGTCGAAGTGCGACACGTACTCAGAGAGGTCTCTGTGGATTCATGACTGGGAATTCACCCTTCGACAGGCTCAGGGTGACAGGTTTCCCCAAGATGCAATTTTATCACTGGCTCAAAACATGTCATAGTCAGATGTCCTCCAATTCTCCGGTTCTCCATCCTCCACAATCAGAGGATATCCTGCAGTTTCCTGAGCAGCCGTTCCTGGTGGGTCCCCTGCCAGTAGAACTTGTCACAGTGCGGGCATTTTCTGAACCTGCCTGCACTGTGATACACATAGGGCGGGACATGCCCCCGAGCGTCATCGCGGACAGCATCTTCCAAAGGGGTATTGCACAAGGAGCACCTGCTGGTGAACTGCCCGCTCATGGCTGCGGACGAGGGGGCAAGATCGAACTCCCTGAGCACCTGCCTCAGCTGACAGAAGGGGTCATTATCAGTCAGGAGAAGGAAGTTTTTCATCCCTCTCACCCTGACGAGGCGCGTGTCCCGGGTAAGCAGGGTCCGCTCTTCTTCCCTGGCAATTCGCAGGAGACGGCTGTCGTCGATATCAGCGAAATACAGCGTGTCGTGGCCGAGCAGACGAAGCCACCGTGCAAGGCGGCCCAGCATGGAATCAGCGATGAACTTCATCAAAACCTACGGAGAATAGAGCAGTGGAGGGAAATGAAATGGAGCTCTGGCGTCCTGGGTAAACAGAAAAGGAGTATTGGAGGAACGGGGCAGCGAAGCGCTGGATAAAACGTGTTCCCGTCTGTACCAGTCCTCCACCTCTCCACTACTCCAATACTCCAGTATCGTTACGGGTCGGTACTAATAGCCTCCGAATCCCTCCTCGGCCTCGACAAAGGTCTCCTTGTAGAGGTCTGTGCCGGTGCCAGCGGGGATGAGCCGTCCCATGATGATGTTTTCCTTGAGGCCTCTCAGATCATCCTGGGATCCGGTAATGGCTGCCTCGGTGAGCACCCTCGTTGTCTCCTGGAAGGACGCTGCTGAAATGAAGCTGTCCGTTGAAAGAGATGCCTTGGTGATTCCCAGAAGGATTGGTTTTGCCTGGGCAGGCTTGCCCTTTTCCTTGAGGACCCTCCTGTTCTCCTCTTCAAAGACGAGCTTGTCGATCTGTTCCCCCACGAGAAAATCCGTATCTCCGGCCTCCTCGATTTTTACTTTCTTCATCATCTGGCGCACGACCACTTCAATGTGCTTGTCGTTAATCGAAACTCCCTGAAGCCGGTAGACCTTCTGGACCTCGTCCACGAGATAGCGCTGGAGTTCGTTGGGCCCAAGAATTTCCAGGATATTATGGGGGTTGATGGACCCGTCCATGAGGGCCTCCCCGGCACGCACCCAGTCACTCTCGTGGACGCTGAGATGTTTGCCCTTGGGGATAAGGTACTCTCTCGTATCCGTACCTCCCTTCACGTGAACGACCCGCATGCCCTTGTGAAAGCCCTTGAACTCGACGACACCGTCTATTTCACTGACAATGGCCTGTTCCTTTGGCTTCCGCGCTTCAAAGAGCTCCGCAACTCTCGGCAGACCTCCGGTTATGTCCTTGGTCTTGGTTGTCTCCCTCGGGATCTTCGCGATCACGTCGCCGGGATGAACAATGGCCCCCTTGTCAACAAGGACGTGCGAACCCGACGGCAGGAGGTACCGCGCCAGTGCGTTTGTCCCTGGGATCCTCAGCGTTGCCTTGCCGTGCTCGTCTTTCACCGAAATTCTCGGCCTCATGTTCGCAGGGTACTCGATGATGACCTTGTGGGCAAGGCCCGTTACTTCGTCCACTTCCTCCTTCACCGACACACCCTCCACGATGTCGCCCAGGGCAATCCTGCCCCCCACTTCCGTTATGATCGGGAGTGAGTAGGGATCCCATTCAACGAGCAGCTGTCCTGCGTCCACTTTCTGCCCGTTCTTTATCTTCAGCTTTGCTCCGTAGACAACGCTGTATTTTTCACGCTCCCGTCCCTTTGCGTCCGTGATGGCAATGCCGCCGTTGCGGTTCATCACGATCAGGTGGCCTTCCCGGTTTTTGACCGTTGACAGTTCGATAAATTTAACGGTTCCGCCGTTCTTGGCCTCCAGGATGGTCTGCTCGACCAGCCTCGTGGCCGTACCGCCGATATGAAAGGTCCTCATGGTCAGCTGGGTTCCGGGCTCGCCGATAGACTGGGCAGCCATGATTCCCACGGCCTCGCCGGTTTCCACAATCCCACCCCTGCCCAGGTCACGGCCGTAGCACTTTTTGCACACGCCGAACCGGGATTCACAGGTCAGAACGGACCGGATCGTGACCCGGTCAATGCCGGCCCCGATGATCTTCTGGGACAACTCGTCTGTTACCTCCTGCCCTCCCGCGATGATAAGTTCCTTTGTAATGGGGTCCTTCACGTCATCAGCAGCGACACGTCCGAAGATCCTCTCCTCAATCGGCTCGATGATCTCACCGCCTTCGACAAGACTCGTCACGGTGATGCCCTGGTGGGTGCCGCAGTCCTCCTCACGGATGATGACATCCTGGGTCACGTCAACGAGCCTCCTCGTGAGGTACCCCGAGTTGGCTGTTTTCAATGCTGTGTCAGCAAGGCCCTTTCTTGCGCCGTGCGTTGAGATGAAGTACTGCAAAGGCGTCAGGCCCTCCCGGAAGTTAGCCGTGATCGGGGTCTCAATGATTTCACCGGACGGCTTTGCCATCAGGCCCCGCATCCCTGCAAGCTGCCGCAGCTGGGCTGCCGACCCCCTCGCACCGGAATCGGCCATCATGAAGATGCTGTTGAATGAACGCCGGTCCTTGAGGTCCTCCTCGCCGAGGATGCTCACGTCCTCGATCCCTTCGGCGCCGAGCTCTTTCATCATTTCATCGGCAATCCGTTCGGTGACCTCGGCCCAGATGTCCACTACCTTGTTGTACCGCTCGCCGTTGGTAATAAGGCCGTCGGCATACTGGCGCTGCACATCGAGCACCTCCTGCTCCGCCTCTTTGATAACCGCGGCCTTTTTGCTGGGAATGTGCATATCATTAATGCAGATGGAATTACCTGAAAGCGTCGCTGCATGGAAGCCGAGTTTTTCAATACTGTCAAGGAAAATGACCGTTGCCGTCCTGCCCAGGCGCTTGTAACAGAACTCGACGAGCTTTCCGATTTCCTTTTTGGTCATCTCCTTGTTGACCATTGAAAAGGCAATACCTTCCGGCAGGATCTCGCCCACGATGATGCGCCCCGCCGTGGTATCAACAAAAGAGCCGTTCATCCTCACCCTGATAGGGGCGTGCTGGTCAACGACCCCGGCATCAAAGGCGATCCTGACTTCTTCCGGGCTGGAAAAGACCCGGCCTTCTCCCTTCGCTCCCCTTTTGAGCTTGGTAAGATAGTAGATGCCCAGCACCATGTCCTGTGTGGGTGTTGCAATGGGCTTACCACTGGCAGGGCTGAGGATGTTGTTGATGGACATCATCAGCACCCGTGCCTCAATCTGGGCCTCGATGGACAGCGGCACGTGCACCGCCATCTGGTCTCCATCAAAATCTGCGTTGAATGCCGTACAGACCAGGGGGTGAAGCCGGATGGCCTTGCCTTCCACGAGAATCGGGTCGAAGGCCTGCATTCCGAGGCGGTGGAGGGTCGGCGCCCTGTTCAGCATCACAGGGTGTTCCCTGATCACTTCATCGAGGCAGTCCCAGATAATGTCCTCACCCCGCTCAACGATCTTCTTTGCTGCCTTGATCGTGGTGACATAGCCCTTTTCTTCAAGCTTGCTGAATATATAGGGCTTGAAGAGCTCCAGGGCCATGGTCTTGGGAAGGCCGCACTGATGAAGCTTGAGCTCCGGGCCGACGACAATAACGGAGCGGCCCGAATAATCGACCCTCTTCCCCAGAAGGTTCTGCCTGAAACGGCCCTGCTTGCCCTTGATCATGTCGCTCAGTGATTTGAGCGGCCTCTTGGTGGCAGCCTTGAGCACGCGGCTCCTTCTTCCGTTGTCAAAAAGAGCGTCCACGGCTTCCTGCAGCATCCTCTTTTCATTGCGGATGATGACGCTCGGTGCGTTGAGCTCCATGAGCCTCTTCAGCCTGTTGTTTCTGTTTATGACCCTGCGGTACAGGTCATTCAGATCCGACGTGGCAAACCTCCCGCCTTCAAGCGGCACGAGGGGACGAAGGTCCGGCGGGAGCACGGGGATAACATCCATAATCATCCACTCAGGCTTGTTTCCCGACTTCCTGAATGCCTCAACGACACGCAGCCTCTTGGTCAGCTTCCTCTTGACGCCGAGCGAAGATGACGTATGGATCTTGGTCCTCAGCTCCTTGGCAAGTTTGTCAAGGTCAATGCCCCTGAGAAGTTCCTTGACTGCCTCTGCGCCGACCCCTGCCTTGAATTTGTCACCGAATTCCTGCTGCCTCTTCCGGCATTCCTCGTCAGTGAGGAGTTCCCGTTCCTTCAGCTTTGTTTCGCCGGGATCAACGATGATGTAGCTTTCAAAGTAGAGCACCTTTTCCAGCTGCCGCATGGTCATGTCAAGGAGAGTCCCGATCCTTGAGGGAATCCCCTTGAGAAACCAGATGTGGGCCACCGGCGTGGCAAGCTCGATGTGGCCGAGCCTCTCTCTCCTCGCCTTGGCCTG
>CP070788.1:959054-967345 GCA_020346765.1 Nitrospiraceae bacterium | reverse complement strand
TGATAGGTGAATTAATATGATCGGAATCCCGGCTCGTGTCTTCGCAGGCATAAAGGCAGAGGCTTTCTGACTCGTCTGTGACCTTTTGTGAGCGGAGCTGTTTTGATGCTGCTATTAAAACTACTGGCTCAAATGCGCAGAAGGAGAATACAGCAATGAAAAAAAGATCATCTTCAGTAACGCTTGCCATGTTGTCCCTGTTGTTGCTGCCGTCATTTCTCATGGCAGCGGCGATCACCGAGTTCGACTCCACCCAGCCCCGGGGATTCGCCGAGGGACGGTGCTCCCCCGGAGGCTATATCCTGAACGAGCAGGGGCTGGACCTGTGCCCTGCAGATGACGGGTTCGGTGCGCCCCAGCGCGTGGGAGAAAGCGGCACCTACCGAGACTGGGCAGGCAGTATCATGGCAAATGCCGCCCGGGACCCCTCCTTCTTTGCGACGGTGTCTGTGTCAAACAAGGACTTCCTCAACTTTCTCTACGCAGCTGCATCAAAGGGGCTCGACACAGACAATCCCGAGCTGCATGATCTTATCGGGCTCTCCACGGCCAGAGAGGCGGTGTGCGCGCTCAAGCTGTACGACCCCTCTTATGGAAACCCCTGCAGGCCGGGAGGAGACATCAGGCTCCTCCCGGAGGACCAGCTCCCCGAGGCCGCGGACATCTGTCTGCGGTGCCACACGCCTGTGGGATGGATGGAAGGGAGCTCTGAGCCGGCAACACCGCACTTCCCCTATCTGAAAGGGCAGTTCTGGGGGGCCGCCTTTCTGGAGACGCCTGTGGACGGTCAGGGCAATCCCAGGCTTATGGACCCCTCCATCGAGTCTGAAGCTGAAATGGAGGGGGTCCAGTGCGACTTCTGCCACCGCGCAAAGCAGAACCCCGTGCGGATGAGGCAGTCGCGCTTTGACGGGACCGCGATGGCCGCGGGGGGAGGCAGTTTTTTTATGGACCGCTTTAACAGTATAGGCAACCGCCACCACCTCAGGTACGGAACAGTGATCCCCGAGAGTACGTCCAACCTCTTCGGCGAACCGGGCGCTAAATTTGTATGCTGGTCCTGCCATCAGTGGGAGTGCCAGCTCTTCGGGTGCGACATCAGGGCGATCAGGGAATGCTCGTACTGCCACACACAGGTTGACGTTCAGCTCCCCCGGGACCCCCGATATGTTCCCTTCTGCAAGACCTATGACGCAGGCGGCGCCTGCGTTGAACGGTCCTATGACGTACGCAATGAACGCTATTTCTGCGGCTCCTGCCACGACGTTACCAATCCGGTGATTTACACCCGGACCCCGGGAGCTGACAGGATGCTTCATCCCATTGAGCGTACGTACACGGAGTGGTTCTGGAGCGGCTACCGGGACCAGACAAGCTGCGAGGACTGTCACGATCCCATGAAGTTCAAGGGCGCCCAGACCTGGATGATCTACCCGGGGCTGGACAGCATGTGGGGAGAGGTGGACAGGCCCTGGTCAATGCCTCCTTTTAATTACCCCGTGAACCCATCGCGGACTCAGGCGTACATGGAGGCCATGCACCGCAACCGGGAGTTCATGCAGCAGGAAGCCGCCGACATAACGTTTATGAACGCTCCTGCTTCTGTTTCTGCGGGCGGAGACGTGACGGTCAGCGTGAAAGTGACCAACAAAACGGGGCACAAGCTGCCTTCGGGGTTCGCGGAAGGAAGGCAGATGTGGATCCACATCAGAGCCGTTGACGGAGCGGGAACGCTGCTTTTTGAAAGCGGGTATGTGCTCGGTGACGGCTCCCTTGCGCGGAAGGAGTACTTTGAGGCGGCACAGGGAGGGACCGTTGCCGACCCGGTCAGGAGCATGATCAAGGTCTACGAGCAGCTGGTGCTGGCCGAGGGGTACAAGAATTTTAAACTCGGCGGCTACAGCATCCTCGATGCCGACAGGGACGGGACCGTGACGCACAAGGAAGAGGAGTATCACTTCGTGCTCATGAACTACATTGAGAAGGACAACCGGATTCCGCCCATGGGCTTTAACAGGGCCGCCTACATGAAGGACGGCGCCTTTATCATCCCCTACGATCCCAAGGACACTGACTATCCTTCAGGTCAGAACTGGGACGTGACACCTTACAGCTTCACCGTGCCGCTGTCAGCAGCGGGCAGCATGACGGTAACGGCAACCTTGAAGTATCAGACCTTCAACAAGGAGTACATTGATTTTCTCAAGGAGGAGGACACGGAAAAGACTGAAAAATTCGGCGGCCGTGCCCGCAATCTGCCCGACGGGCCCTATGAGAATCATGAAACATGGGGCAGCGCCATTGCTGACCTGTGGGCAGCGGCGGACAAGGGCATGCCTGTTATCCTTGGAACGGCATCAGTGGAAATCCCCATTCAGTAGGTGACACATCTGGTGAAGAGGAGGTGCCGGTCAGGGTGCCTCCTCTTTTGCCCTCTTCATTGACGTTAATGATTAGTTCAGGGTAGCCTAATACTCATGGCGAATGCCGTTACTTATGTCGTAGGCGGGCTCATCCTTCGACGGGCCCAGGATGACAAAGAGTCAGCTCCTCAGGGAGAGAGCTTTTAAAAGGTCACGGGACCACGTGAGCACGGTTGTACGCAGACGTCATGGCGATAATAAAAGTTGAAAATCTCGTAAAGCGCTACAACGGCCTGACCGCCGTTGACGGCATCTCCTTTGAAGTGGAGGAAGGGACCATCTTCGGGTTCCTTGGCCCCAACGGCGCGGGCAAGACAACAACGATCAATGTCCTCTGCACCCTTGCCTCTGCCACATCGGGCAGGGCATTGATCAATGGATATGACTGCGCCCGGGAGTCGTCAAAGGTGCGCAAGTCAATCGGTATTGTCTTTCAGGACACCACCCTGGACAAGGACCTCACGGCCTACGAAAACCTGTCGTTTCACGCTCATCTGTACGGAGTGAAGAAGAGTGAAATCAGAGGGCGTGTGCATGATGCCATACGGTTCGTTGACCTCTTTGATAGGAAGGACGACCTCGTGAAGAAATTCTCCGGCGGCATGAAGCGCAGGCTTGAGGTTGCCCGCGGGCTGATTCACCGGCCCCGTGTGCTCTTCCTCGATGAGCCAACCCTCGGCCTTGATCCCCAGTCGCGGGCGAACCTCTGGGAGGTCATCACGGAGATGCCGAAAAAACATCGGGTAACCATTTTCATGACCACGCACTATATGGAAGAGGCCGAGGTCTGCGGCAGGATTGCCATTATCGACCACGGCAGAATTATTGCCGAGGGGAGCCCCGATGAACTGAAGAAGACTGTGGGAGGAGACGTTATTTCGCTGAAGACAAGGGACAACGAGTGGTCACGGGGCGAGATCAGCAGGCTGTTCAATATCCATGCTGATGAAAAGGAGGGAGAGCTCTACCTCACGTCCAACAGGGGGGATGCCTGTATCCCTGATCTGATCCGGGGTCTCGGGGACATGGTGGTTTCCGTGAAGCTCCAGCGACCTACACTGAACGACGTCTTCCTGAAGCTCACGGGGAAGGCGATCAGGGACGAAGAAGGGTCAGGTATGAGTTCTATCAAGGAAGAGGTGCGTGCCTACCGCAGGCGGCATTAAGGCTGAGAAGATGGAGTAATGGAAGAATGGAGTGATGGAGGACTCCAATTCTCCAATGCTCCAGCACTCCATGGGAGCAGGCACAAGACCTGCCCCTCCATGCATTCTTTCCTTTTCAGGGCGCGGGTACCGCGTCCCTGCTCTGGTACTTCTGCTCTATGGCCCTATGGAACTATCTTATTCCACCGCCACGGGTTTGATGATCACATCGATCCTTCTGTTTATGGCCCGCCCCTCAGCCGTGGCGTTGGAGGCAAGCGGCCTCTGGGGACCATAGCCAACGGCAAGGATCTTGTCTGCAGGCAGCGTACGGTTTGCGATCAGGTATTCACTGACCGCCTCGGCCCGTTGCTGGGACAGAAGGTCGTTCACTGCCGCAGAACCGGTGCTGTCCGTGTGGCCTTCGATGGTTACGTCCGGCTCGCCGAAGGTGCGGATTGCACGCTGCACCTTGCTGAGGATCGGGTAGTTCTCGGGCATGACAATGGCCTTGCCCACGGGGAATTTCATGTCCTTGAGCCGGATGACCAGTTGATAGCCCTGTTTGTACACCTCGGCCTCGGCAGGCTCAAAGAAATTCTGCACCTCAATGTAGAGTTTGTTGAAACGGCGTTCCGCTTCAAGGCGATCTTCCACGGCCCTCTTTTCCGCCTCGATCTGCTCCTTGGCCAGCTGCTCTTCCTTTGTCTTCCCCTCTAGGGAAGCCAGGTTCCGGGACATGCTGTCAATCTCCATCTGGTGCTGCTCAATCATGTCTTCGATCTGGGCCTGCTGGGACCTGGACTTCTCAACCATGAACAGGCGGTCCTTCTGCAGGGAGTCAATTGATGCGATGATATTTGCGACCTGCAGGTCAAGGGGTTCATTGCGCATGTCTGCTGCGGCGAGCTTGCCCGTTATCTGCTGTACAACACCTTCGATAAAGAGGCTTGTTTTCTCAGAGTCCATGGACTGTACATCCTGGGTCAGTGCCATGACCTGGTTCAGCCGCTGGGCCAGAAAGAGGGCATTTGCCGCCTTCTTCTGGATTTCGGCCGTGTTGTAGCGCTGCTCTGAAATGAAAGAGTCGGCCTCGTCCAGTTCCTTTCTGGCCAGGGCCAGTGTCTCAGGCACGATCATCCGCGCGCCCGCGTTCTCTGCAGCGGCGATGAGATCCCTCACCTCGCCAAGGGTCTTTTCCTTGATCGCCCGAAGTTCAAGCTGGCGGAAGTCCTCAGTGACCTTGCCCTGGTTCCGCTTTGCCCACTCCATGCTGTTTCTTTCGATTGAGCTGGTAAGGTCCAGGAAATTATTTTCCACCCGTGCGTAGTCTTCGATCAATTCCGTTGCGCCGGCTGCGCGTGCAAGGGACCGGGCCCCGATGGACTCTGCCAGCACGGTACGCACGACTTTGGCGGTTTCTTCAGCGCTCCTGAGTTCGGCCCTGCCGCGAGACACATTCTGCAGGATATCGGAGATTTCCTGCCCCCGGTCAAGGCCTGTCTTCGCTGCGTTCAGGTACCTCTCGGCCCGTTCAAAGGCATCAGGGGCAAGAACATTGAGCTGACTGTTCCGGGCACTGCCCAGGTCGCTGTCAAGGCGATTTACGTGCTCAGAGGGAGATTCCGTGAGCGGTATGGGTTCCACTACTACGGGCTGCGTCGCGGCGCAGGAAGCGAGCATCCACAGGATGCCTGCACAAAGCGTGGAGCGTGCTGCATTCATGTTCTTGAACATGGTATCCTCCCGAGGGTTTCTTGCGGCGTAAGTGTACGCGCCGAATGTATCAGGAACATCAGATCCGTTGTCCGTCCTGATTTTTAACCGTTTTTCTCATCAACCTTTCTTCATGCTATCGGCACCCGCAGGGAGTGCCGTACATCCGGTGTATTAACTCATATTGCTGCCGGTAGTCAAGTCCCTTCAGGTACGTGAGCATATCCACTTATCTGACAGGATAATTAAAATTATGCTCAGTCCTGATCCCCCTCGGAACCTGCCCTGAGCGAAGTCGAAGGGACAAAGAGGGCCAAATGGATCCGGAAATAATGCCTGCCGGAACGGACGGCTTCTTGCATTTGCCAGGGGATTTCATTACCATTCCGGTATGGAACTGAATGCCATATACGTCCTCGTTGCCCGGGAATTCAAGAAATTCGTACGGGAGCGGAGCAGGCTTGTCTCCACCATTGCCCGGCCCCTCCTGTGGCTCTTTCTGGTAGGCGCAGGCATGAGCAGGCTTATCAGCCCTGACGCAGGCATGCCCTATACCCAGTTTATCTTCCCGGGGATTCTTGGGATGACCATCCTCTTCAGCTCAATATTTTCATCCATCTCGATTATCTGGGACAAGGAGTTCGGCTTTTTCAAGGAAATCCTCGCTGCGCCCGTATCACGGCTGTCCATCGTGATCGGCAAGGGGCTGAGCGGGACGGTGGTCTCCACGCTGCAGGCAGTGATTGTCCTCCTGCTCTTTCCCCTTCTGGGGTTCAGGCTTGGCCCGGTACAGATACTGGAAGTCCTGGTCATCGCGCTGGCCATGTCATTCTGCATATCGACCTTCGGGATTCTCCTTGCCACCTTTTATGACAGCTATGAAAGCTTCAGCGTGATTATGAACTTCATTGTCATGCCCATGTTCTTTCTATCGGGCGCCATGTATCCGGTAAAACTCCTCCCGGACGCCCTTGCCCTTGCTGCCAAGATCAATCCGCTTACATACGGCGTTGACGCGCTGAAAAATGTCATATTTCCGCCGGAGCCGGGGCCCATGAGTGCTGACTTCAGCCTCATGACCGACGTGACGGTTATCGTGCTCCTTTCGGTGGTATTTGTTACCGTCGGCGCCCGGCTTTTTGAGCGAAAAGCCTGACCCTGCTTCTCCGGCCCCTGCTCTGCTATAATGAACAGAGGAGATTGATCATGGCCGCCAAAAAGAACATCTCCGGAACCGTGGCAACCACTTCTTTTGCGGATCTGAAAAAGCTCATCACACGCAGGAGGATCGAAAAGGCCCGGAGAAAAGCGCCCACGAGCCAAGAAAGTCCCCTCAGCGACGAGGAACTCTTTCTGCATACCATGAGGGGGGTCTGTGAGATTGAAGAATTCAGGAGGATACCCCTCACCGAAACGAAGGTGCCGCTGCCGAAGAGGCGGAAGTCCTCCGACAGTGAGGCCATGGAGGCCCTGGCGGATATTGCCGCCGGCAGGCGTCCGGTGCACCTCCCTGACACCCAGGAGTATGTTGCGTGGATTGACGGCGAGTACTGCGGTGAGATTATCGAAGACCTTCATCAGGGACGGTATTCGGTCCAGGCCTGCCTTGACCTTCACGGGGCCGTTCTCGATGAGGCGGATGCGGCGGTCGGTGATTTCATAAAGGAATCGGTCAGGCAGGGACGACGGTGCATTAAAATCATCCATGGCAGGGGCCTGTGCTCACCGGGCGGGCCGGTGCTGAAAAAGGCCCTTGTCACGTGGCTTTCCCGCCGGCACCGGAAGCATGTCTTTGCCTTTGTGACGGCCCGGCAGTGCGACGGCGGGCTGGGCGCCCTCTATGTGCTGCTGAAACCGTGACACCTCCCTTCATTTTCTTGTCCGGAATCTGCTATATTATAAGGCTCGTAAGACCTGTAAATGTTTCATGAACCCGTGCTATAATGGTGTGAAATTTATCTGCAGGACAAGGAGACGGAAGGGCCTGGCAGGATCCTCTGAGTAAAAGGCAAAACCATATGAGTGATATCAGTTATGTGAGGGAACGGATTGAGAACAAGAGAAGGGACTACCGGGATTATGATTTCAGCTATGAAGAGAACGACGCCCTCAAGACGTTTTTCGACCTTGCCCAGGAATTTGACGACATGGAAGATTTTTACACGCTCTGCGTGGCCGTCCCGCGCAGTTATTTCAGTCTTGACGCCTGCCTCTATGTCATAGATGCCGAAGAGAGCCATCTCTCACTTGTTGCCAGGACCGGCAACGAACGGTATGCCCTGTTCAGTAAGCCCCCGGAGCATATCAGGCCCGCTGCCGCTCCCTACTGCACTGATGACAACGTTCTTGTCCTGACTATCCGGGGCAAGGCGCTTCTCATGGAGCAGCTTCCCTTTAAGGTTGAGGACGATGTCCTGGGCCTCCTCACGGTCTACCCCGTGGGAGATGTGACGGAGCACCGCAAGCTCTTTTTCCAGAAGTACGCAAACCGGATCGGATTCAACATCCACAACAGGCTCCTGGTCAGGAAAAACATAGAGCACCTCAAGTTCATCCGTTCACTTGTCGCTGATATCGAGCACAATATCATTGTTCCTAACATGGTATACAAACTCTTTCTCAGGGGGCTGAAGCGGAAGATCGAAAAAAACATCGAGCTGGAGCGTGAGTTCATGCAGAAATCTTCTGCCGGCCTGTGCGACGCGGAGTGCCTGAACAACTTCGTGAAGGACTTTTCCGATGTAAACAGCGGTCTTTCGGATGAACTCCAGAATCTGCAGAAGCACTATAAAAACATGAGCCTCTTCATCGAGACCCTCTTCAGAAAGAGCCACTTTGACCAGGGTAGGCTCTCTGTCCGTACAAAGCCCTGCAACATGAAGATCGATGTGGTCCAGCCCCAGCTTGACCGGTATATCGAACAGTTGAGGAAAATGGGGATAGCTATTGATGACCGCTTTAGCGGCATCCCTGACTCGGAAATCATCACGGTTGTGGACGTTGGGCT
>CP070788.1:951586-958954 GCA_020346765.1 Nitrospiraceae bacterium | reverse complement strand
TCTTCCCGTTGCCGAAGACTTCATTGAATTTCCTGTCGAGCATCTCGTTTATACCCTCTTCGAGGACCTCGAACTTATTCAGGAAATCCTTCGCATCATCGGTGAGGACCGCGCCTCCGCCGTTGACCCCGCCTGTCTGCCGCTCCACGAGCTTCGTTCCCAGCCGCTGCTCCATGGTTTGTATGTAGCTCAGGGCCTTGCGGTATGAAATGCGAATGTGCTGTGCGGCTTTGTTGATCGATCCCAGGTTGTCGATTGCCTTCAGAAGAGCCTCCCGGCCGCTCCCGAATACGGGCTTGCCGTCAACGGCAAGCCATATCTTTGAACGCACTTCCATGATATCGTTATAACATATTTGCACAACGATGTCAAAGAAAAAAGTACCCTGGTGCAGAAGTGTCAAAGGGCAGAAGACTACGGCACTACGGAACTATGGCACAATGTAGTAGCCCCCCTGCGCACAAGCCTTGCACAAAAGCCTGCCATCAACCGTAACATCCCGCCTGTCCTGTACATACTCACCGCATTTTTCGCACTGGACCCTCCGCAGGGGCCGGCCCGGCATGTCTTCTTCAGGGATTTCAACGGTTACCTCATTCCATTGGAAAAGCTCTTCATCGTGCATGACCTTGTATGCTTCAAGCTGGCACCTGTACTTATCCTCAATTTCCGGGAAGTAGTTTTTTGCCCTGGAACGTGACTCTTCTTTTGCCACGATTCTCACGGCCTTTCCTGTTTCGAGGTTCACAAAGGTCGCTGCCATTTTCCCATGGTCAACAAACTTCAGTGAACGCTTTCCCAGGCTGCACCCTGTCACTGTCTGCACGGCATCAGTGCCGCAGCGGTCTATTTCCACAAAGGCAATGAGCTTCTTGCGGTCCTTGCCCCTGGGGTCGGTTATGCCGATCAGTTCAAGCCCGAGCAGGCTCATCCTGACCCCGAGAACCTGTCCCGGGCATAAATGGCCGTGCGTCTTTACAGACTCCTCAAGGAGACCATCAAACATGGTGTGCCTGTCCGGATTGTCTTTCATACAAACGATGGTTCAGCCTTTTTTCTGAATCTACATGGATCAGTGACTTGCTGTCAAGGATTCAGTCCATTGTCACGCACGAGAATATGGTTTGCAAGATGAACGGGGAAAACGTCCGGTCGGTGCTATCGGAAAGATTTCAGCTGTTCGACAAGCTGCTTTACCTTTTTTTCAATACTGTCTCTGACCGTGCGGAAGCCCTCCCTGTCCATGTTCTTTGGATCGGGGATACCCCAGTCCTCTTTGTGCTTTGCGAGCACAAAAGGGCATGCATCTCCGCAGCCCATGGTGATCACATAGTCGTATTCAATGTCCGGCACTTCCGACAGAGACTTTGATATGTGTTGCGAAAGCTCATAGCCGACTTCTGCCATCGAGGCAATTGCCTTTGGATTGACAATACCAGACGGCCTGGAGCCGCTGCTGTACGATTCAATAATGCCTGCTCCGTGTATCCTGGCAAATGCCTCTGCCATCTGACTCCGGCAGGAGTTTTCCACGCAGACGAAAAGGATTTTTTTCACAGCTGGTTCACTCCTGCCGCATGACATGCAGCCGTGGGAAAATATGTCTTCTGAAAATGCAAGGCCACATTGACCAGCCCGATCAGGACAGGGACTTCAACAAGGGGGCCGATAACAGCAGTGAAGGCCGCTCCTGAATTGATTCCGAAAACTGCGACGGCCACGGCAATGGCAAGCTCAAAGTTATTGCTGGCTGCCGTGAATGACAATGACGCGGACTTCGGATAGTCGGTCCCCAGCTTTTTTGCCAGATAAAATGAAACAAGGAACATGAGGACAAAATAAATCAGCAAGGGCACGGCAATCCTCACGACGTCAAGAGGAAGCTGAACAATGACATTGCCCTTTAGGGAGAACATGACCACAATGGTAAAGAGGAGGGCGATTAATGTTACCGGACTGATCCGGGGGATGAATTTCTCCTCGTACCACATCCGCCCCTTTATCGCAATAAGCGTGAACCGTGTAATAATCCCTGCAATAAAAGGAATGCCCAGGTAAATAAATACGCTCTCTGCTATCTGCCCCATGGTAACTTCAACGACAGCCCCGGTGAGGCCAAACCACCCCGGCAGTATCGTAATGAATACATAGGCGTACACAGAATAAAAGAGGACCTGAAACAGGGAATTGAAGGCAACCAGTCCGGCAGTGTATTCCGTGTCCCCGCAGGCCAGCTCATTCCAGACAATGACCATGGCGATGCAGCGTGCAAGTCCGATCATGATAAGGCCGACCATGTAATCAGGGTAATTATGGAGAAACACTATAGCCAGTATGAACATCAGGACAGGCCCGATGACCCAGTTCTGGATTAGGGAGAGGCCAAGCACTTTTTTGTTTCTGAAGACTTCTCCAAGCTCTTCATAACGGACTTTGGCCAGAGGCGGGTACATCATCAGGATAAGGCCTATGGCAATGGGTATGTTTGTTGTCCCCGCCCGGAATGAATTAATATAGGACTCCACCCCGGGAACAAGGTAGCCTGTTCCGACCCCGGCAGCCATTGCGAGAAATATCCAGAGGGTAAGAAAACGGTTCAGAAAGGAGAGCCGTTTTGGTGGGTGTTCAGTTCTCAGGTTTTTTGCCTGTTTCAGCACTTCCTGCTCCGCTTAAGAGGTGTTACTTTTATGTCATGCAGCTTCTCGAATGTACCCAGCAGCAGAAACCGTGTAAACATGTCACCGTCATTGAGCGAGTAGTGAACCCACCTGCCGTTCTTCCGGTCCTTTATGAGCCCTGCCTCTTTCAACATGGCAAGGTGGAAAGAGATGTTGGGCTGAGTCATGCCGAGCGTCTCTGCAATATCGCAGACACATATTTCACCGTCTTTCATCAGGGAGAGTATCCTGAGCCGCGTTTCATCTGATAATGCCTTGAATACGTGCGTAATATGTTGCACGTTCATGCCTCCTGACCTGATTTATATAAAATGATATTTATATATATATCATACATCTGCATTAAAATAAACTAATATTAACTTTTTATATCAAATATAATCAATATAACATCTGTTGCCCGGGAATAGTCCCTGCCTGCATCACGATGAGGATGAAATACCCATGAGGAGTGTCATGTGGCCTGGTGAATGGAATGAAAAGGGACAGATTGACAGCGGGATAAATTTCCTTTATAACGGTAGTAATTATAAATCATTTAGAGAAGGGAGGAGTTATGGCTGTCTATATTGCGCTGAGTAACCTTACCGATGAGGGACGAAAAACGATCAAGCAGAAACCGGACAGGATCAAAGAGGTGAACAAAGAGATCGAGGCAATGGGCATCAGGGTGCTTGGACAGTATGCGGTGCTCGGCTCCTACGACTTTGTGACGCTTCTGGATGCGCCGAGCAATGAAGCAGTGATGAAGATGTCCGTGGAACTGGGTTCGCGGGGCACCGTTCAGCTGATCAGCCTGCCGGCGCTTTCCGTCGACGAATTCATAAAAACCCTCAAATAAGTGCACTTACAAAAAGCAGCGGGCTGCGCCCCCCCTGAAGCAATACATGGCGGCCCGCTGCTTCATCCCTTTCGCTCCGGCATTGCCTTTCGTGAGATTTCCTAAGCTCCATTATTCACGGTGAGCTTTGTTTCCATGGAAGGTGCATGGTGACACCCCGGCAAACTGCACTTCGGGATATGAAGGCATGGAGGCACTGAGGGTGGCTGAGGAGTTTCTGTACAACACCTCTGCCGTTCCCTTCTCTCACCAGGTTGTTGTACCGTACAATCAATGACCTGGTATGATTAAGCAGGCTGGCCCTGTCCCGGGGCTCCAAACCAGACTGCCAGTTTACATTTATATTTTTCATTTGGCATGCTTAATACACAAACCGCTGTACTGTTTGGAAGAACAGGGACAGCCGGCTTGTTCAAACAGGAGCGCTGTCAGCCGAAAAGATGATGAAGTAATCTATTGGGAATGGACAAAAAATCTTCACGGATACTCCAGGCAGGGGCCCTGATCCTGAGCATCATCGTGCTTGCAGGGATAGGCTACGGCATTTACCTCATTATGCCCGTTTCTTCAGAAAGCCAATGGAAGGAAATTGAAATCCCCAGGGGTGCAAGCTATTCCCGCGGGATTGACATCCTGGTCAGCGAGGGGATTATCAAAAACCCGAAAGCCTTCCTCTTCCTTGCACGGCTGACCTTTTCGGACAGGTCAATGAAGGCGGGATACTACAACCTCAACACATCCATGAGCCCCCTGGAGATCTTCAACCGGCTGAGACAGGGAATGATCGTGGAATACACGGTCACCATCCCCGAGGGATCGGATCTGGAAAGTATCCGGTACAAGCTGGAAGAATACGGCCTCATCGATGAGAGATCGTGGGGCCTCGTCACTGACCGGGATTACCTGGAATTCCTGGGTATTGACGCGCCCAGCCTTGAAGGGTATATTTATCCCGATACGTACAGTTTTGCAAAGGGCGCGGACCCGCGGAATATCTTCAGCATCATGGTGCAGCGCATGAGGGAGAAGTTTGACGACGAGCTTGTTGCGCGGGCAGGAGAAATCGGTATGACGGTCAACGAGGTACTCACCCTGGCCTCAATTATTGAAAAAGAGGCGATCTACAACTCCGAGCGGCCCCGTATCGCAGCTGTCTACCACAACCGCCTGAGGAAGAGCATGAAGCTCCAGGCTGACCCTACGGTGCTCTACGGCGTAAAGGACCGGTGGAAGAGGATCAGGTACCGGGACCTGAGGAGGAAGACCCCCTATAACACATACGTCATCAAGGGTCTCCCGCCGGGACCTATCGCCTCCCCGGGCATCGAGTCGATCAAGGCAGCCCTGTATCCCGAAGACGTGGACTTCCTTTTTTTTGTTGCCATGAATAATGGGCGGCACTATTTTTCCCGTACCGGGGAGGAGCACATGGAGGCCGTTGTCGTCTACCAGAGAAACGGCCGGGAATTTCCCGAAGCAGAAAACTCGGAAATAACTGAAAGCGATGAAAACGCTGAAACCAGGGAAAGCGAAGCAGAAAACGCGACAGATTAAACTCGGGGGCCTCAGGATCGGAGGGGGCGCACCTGTTGTTGTCCAGTCCATGACAAAGACGGACACCCGCGACGTCCGGGCCACTGTTGCCCAGATCAGGGCCCTTCAGGCAGCGGGGTGCGAGGCAGTGCGCGTTGCCGTGCTGAACGCTGACGCGGCTGAGGCCATCGGGTCCATCGTAAAGAAAATAAGAATCCCCCTGATTGCCGACGTGCACTTTGATCACCGGCTTGCGCTGCAGGCAATGGAAAGGGGAGCCCACGGGCTGCGCATAAACCCCGGCAACATTGGCAGCAGGGCAAAGGTCATGGAAGTTGTCAGCGCTGCAAAAGACCGCGGCGTGCCCATCAGGATCGGCGTAAACGCAGGCTCCCTGGAGAAAGACCTGCTGCGGAAGCACCGCCATCCCACGGCAAAGGCCCTCGTTGAAAGCGCGGCGCGGCATATTAGCATCCTTGAAGACCTGAAGTTCAGGTCCATCAAGGTTTCCCTCAAGGCATCGGACGTTGTGAAGACCGTTGAGGCATATCGCTTCTTTTCCAAAACCTTCAGATACCCCCTGCATATCGGGATTTCCGAGGCAGGCCCGGCCTTTTCAGGCACCATAAAAAGCGCCGTTGGCCTGGGGATCCTCCTTTCCGAAGGGATCGGAGACACCATCCGGGTATCCCTCACGGCTGACCCCGTGGAAGAGGTCAAGGTGGCCTATGAGATCCTCAAGTCCCTTCACCTGAGGCAGGCAGGCCCTGAACTCATCTCCTGCCCCACCTGCGGGCGGTGCCAGGTCGACATTATGGGGATCGTGAAGAAGGTGGAAAAGCGCATTGCCGGGATCAAAGCGCCCATCAAGGTGGCGGTCATGGGATGCGTTGTGAACGGCCCTGGTGAGGCACGGGAAGCTGACATCGGGATAGCCGGCGGCAAGGGAATGGGCATCCTCTTCAGGCACGGGAAGGTGCTCAGGACGATGAAGGAAGAAGAGCTCTTTCCCGCACTGCTCAGGGAGATCAGGAAGCTTCAGAATTCTGTTCCATGATCCGTAATAAGATGCAAATTTTATGACAGGAAGCCGCAGCCGTTGACGATGACAAGGAGAACATTTCTGGGGGGCGCCCTGTTTTCAGGGTTTACCCTTTTCTGCTCTGACTCCTTTTATTTAGAGCCCTATGTCGTTGAAACAAACGAGTACGATATCGGGGTCAGGGAAAGTACGGCTCAGCAGGTACGGCTCCTCCAGATATCGGACCTGCACCTGCGGGAGATGAACTCCCATTACTGCGGCCTGGCTGAAAAAGTGAACCACCTGGCTCCCGACCTGCTGCTTCTTACCGGTGACATTATTGAAAAGGAACGATACCTCTCTGAGCTGGACAGCTTTCTGGGGCTCATCCGTCATGATATCCGGAAGGTTGCTGTCACGGGAAACTGGGAACACATGAAAGGGATAAACCTGACGAGGCTGCGGGACATCTACGGAAGAAACAACGGCGAACTCCTGATCAATGAAGCACAGGAATTTCTGTTTGGCGGAAAAAGGCTGGTCGTGACAGGAATCGATGACATGCTGAGCGGCAGACCTGATTTCCCGGCTGCCGTGAAACTGCTGGGGCCGCCGGACAATCACATCGTCCTCTGCCACTGCCCCCAGTACCGCGATGTCATTGCCAGAACGGCAGACCTCATGAACCAAAATCGGCCCGACGACGAAAAAACCAGGGTCGACTATGTCTTTGCCGGGCACACCCACGGCGGCCAGGTCAATATTTTTGGCTACGCGCCCGTTCTCCCGCCTGGATCAGGGAGGTACGTGCGGGGATGGTATTGGGGGACGGGGCCAAACCTGTTTGTTTCAAAAGGCGTGGGAACCTCCTCGGTTTTTCCTGTCAGACTGGGGGCCCGGGCCGAAATCACCCTCTTTAACTACGGCCTGGTGTAGGCTGCGGCACTGACGTATCGGCACGAACACCTCAGACCCTGGAGCGCTGCAGCTAACGTTGTAAGAGAAATCCTGCTGTGGTAGAATCAGGTACAGGCAGCCGCTGATATCCAGGCGGCTCATTCACTCTTTCCCATGGAAATAATCGAGACCGTCCAGGGCATGCAGTCACGAGGCCGGACATACCGGTGTGAAGGCAGGACCGTAGGATTTGTCCCCACCATGGGGGCGCTCCATGAGGGTCATCTCAGCCTGGTGCGGCGGTCAAAGGCGGAAAATGACGTGACCGTTGTCAGCATCTTTCTGAACCCCTCCCAGTTCGGGCCCCATGAGGATTTTCAGCAATACCCCCGGGACCC
>CP070788.1:937540-951486 GCA_020346765.1 Nitrospiraceae bacterium | reverse complement strand
AGGAGGTGAGGAGGGATTGTTCAATGAAATGTTTCCATACGGAGGAGGTGAGGAGGGATTGTTCAATGAAATGTTTCCATACGTATGTACTCCTTAGTATATATACCAAAATCCTTCATGTTTTCAGAGTCCCCTATGGCAATGTGTTCAACCATGAAAAGTTCTCAAACCAGCGTTTTTTCAATTCGTCCAAAGCGCCGCTTCCCTCCAGGGATTTGAGAAAATTCTCCATCCAGTTAATAAGGTGCGGATCATTGGCCGGCAGCGCAATTCCCAGAGGCTCATACGTCAGGGGGGTATTGAGGGACAACAACCCTTTACCAGGATAACGGACAACAGATATTACACATATGGGATAATCGGCTACAAGGGCATGAACCTCGTCGCGAATCACCATGCCAATCCCTTCATCGTAATTTCTGACCGGCACAAGGGTGGTGTTGAAAAGCACCGTTTCGACGAAGAGCTGACTCGTTGAGCCTTCCAGTGATGGCAGTAATTCCGAAAATGGCATGGTCTCAAGTGTCAGTTTTACGCCCATGGCATTGGCAATGGCTTGTGCCATGTCCGGCTCAAGACCGATTACTTCTCCGTCCCTGGTCGTCATATTCAGGGGAGGCATACTGCCCGCAGTCCCTACGACAATTTCACCCGTTGCATAATGCGGTCAAGAACAGGTGCACTTGATGACGGCGAAACATGTCGCGCATTCTGGACGCATCCCGTGACAAATGCCGCTGCCATGATAAAAAACGATTACCATTCCTGCTTTTTTATTTTTTCCCCTTGTTATCAGGATAATTAAATCAATCCTTCGTTCATCAGGTTTTCCATTATGACCTGGACAAACTCTCTAATCAGCTGATATGTACCATCTTCGATAAACGTTTTCGTCAGGGCTGACCAGACAAGCTTTTCAGTTTTAACCTCATAGAGGTTTGTTTCCAGCGCTACAACATCGTCGCATCGTGATCCGCGCGGACAGGAAGACTGGTAACCCGCCTTATAGTATTGAGGCCAGCTGGTGTAATATCCGGGGATGTCCTGTACGATACGTTTTTTATCAAGCAACCTGGTGACGAGGACTGTATCCATGTCCAGCTCCCTGACCTTCGATACAATTGCATCTTTGTCTAACATGGTGTCCTGCGGGATATATTCATGACTTGGAACAGCATACAATCCATGGGATTTGAGCTCTGTTGCAAATTCACGTTCAAATATACGTCTCATCCCGGGATTCTGGGCAGCTCCGATAACAAAAACCCTCTTGATATCACCCTGGTAACTGCTGTCTTTCCATGTTGAGGCTAACTTGGTCGCAGCACAGGAACTGACAAGTATCAATACGAATAAACACACACCATATACTGGCCTCATTTTTTCCCTCCATATTTTCATGATTATCCTTCTTAAGGGATTCTCAACAATATAGATCAGCCTCTTACTTTGACAGCAGGGCCTGCAATACACCCATCCACACTGGTGAGACTTCCTCCCCCCGCCTGATTACGGAGGTAGAGCCATGATATGAGACAGCACAGAAAACCGCAACAAAAGGAATAACGATTCCTCTGGAACAAGGAGCGATGGTATGATCCTGCTCCTGTCATGGCAGGGCTCTTGAATTTCTGTACCATGCAGGCATTATATCCCATATTATCTACGCCGTCTACCTGCACCTTCTCTACTCAGTTTCTTTTCTGACTGGGATAACCGGTTGAATGATCCGCACGGGAGCCTGAAGGGCATTCTTCATGATTCCCAGCAATCCTGATCCAATATCAGATGGAGAAAGGTACGTAATCACGGGATCTGATAAATCCCCTGTCACCCTGACAGGAATGGAAACAAGAGTGCCACCCAGAATATCCTTTATGATCGGTACGTTCTTTATCACAAAATCCGCTGTCTTGAGCGGCGCAACGAGAACCTTGAGATCAACCTTCTTTTCCATAAAGTCCATACTGCCCTCGCCGGCTATTCCCATGGACGAACCGTCTATTATTAACTCTTTCAGATCCATGATGCCTCCCTGGATATCCGCCTGTGCCCTTATGGTCTTGTAGGCAAACCCTTCCCCTGCGAGGTCTGGCATCCGCCCCCTGAAAACTTCTGTCATATTGAGGAAAGTCAAAATCTTAGCCAGCAGGGTATGCTGATAAATACGCCCCTCTCTGGCGCTGAATTCCAGATCGCCTTTCAGGGAATTAACGATCTCTCCACTCATTCCCGCTGATCGCAGATTCCCCACAAGATCAGCCTTGCCCGTCATATATCGTTGTATGGTAAAGAGACAGGCTACGGCAGGTTCCAGCTCCTTGTCTGCGGCAGCAGGCCTGAAATCGAGAGAGAGATCTCTGGGAGTCATATCCAGTGTACCCGGGAAGGAGATGCCACATAACGAGGCGTCGGTTACGGCAACATGTATCTTTCGCTGGCTGAAGGCAATGTCTGCATGGAAGGGTTCCCACGTGTACCGGTCATATGAAATTGCGCCTGCCGTGATATCAAGATTCCCCTGTACAGGCAGGTCCCAGAAAGTATCTCGCCTTTCAGCATTCCGTTCTGATTCAAAAGCTTTCTTTATCGTCTCCCCGTCAACTCCGGCAGTAGAAACGTTCATATCGACAAGAAATGCGCCGGGCGCGAATGAAACATCTCCAGTAGTTTCAAAAAAACTCTCCCCCAGTGCAAAACTGCCTGATTTCACCTGTACATGATCGCCTGATGCATCAAGGACGATACTCTTTACCGTCAACGGCATCTTCGGGTTCCATGGGAATATGAGATTTTTCCCTTCCAGTATTCCCCTGGCCGATGATTGCATCGGCGCATCTTTTACAATTCGCGCCTCGAAATTTCCTTTCAGCCATTCCTGCTCAAGTTGAGAGTTCACGAAAATGTTATTGACTGTTCCCCCGGTCAGGTTTCCGTCAAAATTAACATTCCATTCATTGTCCTTCAAAACAAGTACCAGGGAAGCGCGTGATTCATCGTCCTGGACTGCCAGGTTGTCGACGGCCAGTTTTCCGGGCTGCAGGGTAAGGTCAACGACGACTTCAGGACCCGTTGGCAGAGCGAAACTCCCTTGCAGGGATGTACTCATGTCCCTTTTCCATGCCAAATGAGCCTGTGACACAGAGATCGGGGTCCTCACGTTCAGGTCTGGCGGAAGGTTACTGATATTAAAAAGCCATTCTGCAGCTTTCGGACCCAGTCTCCCGCTCAATGCCATGTCTGCCTCATGAAGGCCCTCCCGGTAACGATCAAAATCACCTGACACCCTGAATGTTGCATCCATCACACGAACATGGTTATCTGTTATTGAAAGTCTATCCTGATTCAGCTCGAATGTCCCGCTCGCTACGCTGACCGGCTCCGGAACTACCGAGGTGCTTACACCCAGGGAATGTACGTCACCCGCCCCCTGAAAGACCCAGTCTTGCGGTTTTAACAGGGGCCCTTTTAATTTCACCGTCGACAGATTAAGTGTTCCACTCACACCCTGAAACTCCTCCAGATCTGATTTCAGCTTCTCATAGGACGATAGCCACGGATAAATCTGTTCAAGAACGAGCGAGGCCCTCCCCGATAAAATCTCACCATGAGGGTCCTTCCCAAGTTCAACGCTGGCAGTCATATCTGAAAAAGAGGATTTGCCCACCTTCCCCTTTACATTTTTGACACTGACAGAGGACCTGTCAAAATGGAACTGCCCTCCTGTTACCGCTACCGTGTAGGGAATCCTCTGGTAATCGGCAGATATGTTCATGTCTGAAATGTCGACACGGGCCTCTATGGCCTTCAGGTGTTCACCGAGGACCAGCCTGCCTTCTGCAGTCCCCCTGACATTGTAAAAACGGGAGACCTCCTGTACAAACGTGTCATGCCTGATAAGCCTTTTCAGAAGGGGGGGGAGCTCTGCCAGGTCCGCTTTTACCGTCAGGGCAAGATGAAACGGTGCGTCCCTTCCTGTCACCCCCATGCGCAGCACGCCAGCTCGTCCCGCCGCGTTTTCCAGGCGTGCTGCAAGGTTTTTCCCGTTCAGTACCCCCTCTGCAATAACAACATCCCCGTAAACATTTTCCAGATTCAATTCAGGTCCCGGAACAAAAATATTTCCTTCATCCAATCTGCCTGTAATGATAAAATTCCCGGGATTACCCAGTTCGGCGGCCGTCGTACTTTTACTGTCAAAGGTAATTCCCCGGATCACTCCGCCTTTCACGATGCTGAATATAGTTCGTGCTTCAGGAATATCCCCCGCAAACCCGAGCACTGCCTCACGTATGGACTGCACATCTACCTGCTGTCCTTCCAGTTTCAAACTGATCCGGGGGGACTTTCTATCAATCCGTAATTCCCCGGCCACACTGAGCCGGGGATGATCAAGATCAAGACGGGAAAGAGATACCGCTGTCATCTCAGTATCAATATGAAAGGCACTCTTCAGATTTTTTCCTTTCACGACTAAACTTTTATCATCACGATACACGGCGAGATCCAGGAGCGAACTTTCAAGCTCTCCCTCCAGGTTCGTCAGGGCATCCGTATGAAATCGAACATTCACATCAACCACTGATTTACCGAGGCGCCACCGTGCACTGGGAGGAAAATACTCAGAGATGCTATCCGGGTTAAATTTGACCAGCTCAATCTCTCCTTCAATCCTGGAATCCCCTGCATTGAAATCAGCGCTCATCCACATGCCTTTCCAGATATTGGACGTGCTGCTCACATTCAGTGAGAAGTCTTCCAGAGGGAATACAATCTCTGACTGGATGTCATCAAACAGAAAAACTGTTTCCCCTCCTCTGGTAAGTGTGAGCCTCCCATCTTTAATTTGAGCGGCCATTTCCGGTGCCTCTGCTGCCAGAGATGCGAAAGCGGCTTTCACCGTGTCCTTAATCTTGTCGGCATCCTGCGATTCTTCAGCTCCGCTGCCCGTCTCCATATGGCTGGACATCATCACGGCAATATCCGGTGATTGTATCCTGAGCTCATCGACAAGCAGTTTACCGGCAAAGAGAGGCCATATTTTGGGATATATGGTCAGCGTTTCTGCAGTACCCCTGACCCTGCCGGGGATGGATATGCCCGCCCGATGAATGTCTGCATGTGTACGGGGGAATATTGACAGGTCAATGGATTCATACTCTATCGCCGCTCCTGCCCTCTGAGACACCGCCCTCTGAATTTTCCTCTTAACCGATTCCAGGTTAATGAAAGCAGCTGCCAGATAATTCAGGGCCAGCACCACTGCTGCCAATACTGCCAGGGCTACCAATGTCTTCCGTGGTCTGGTCATATCCTTAACACCTGTACACCATTTCACTCGATATGTATCGATGACCGCTTAAATTTGATAATGAAATGCATTAATGATATCAGAAATCCAGGCACAATCACAGGATTGTTCTGAATCTTCCGTTGCTGTGATGCTCACGGGATACCGTATCATTCTATCAAATTTTAGAGAAGGGCTCTTCGGGAGGGAACCCTGTCGGGAGCAAGTTTCCCTGGACAAGCGGAAGGCAGCTGCGGTGCTGAAGACCATGGAAGGTCCATCATGCTTTGGCATTATCTCACGTCTGTCGTTTCCCGAAATACTCCAGATCCAGGAGCCGCCGTTTCCTCTCCACTCCCGACGAGTACCCCCCCAGGGAACCGTCTGATTCAATGACCCTGTGGCAGGGGACAACGATGGGAATGGGATTTTTCCCCAGCGCCCTTCCCACGGCGCGGACAGCCGAGGGATTCCCCACCTTTTCCGCAACCCATTTATAAGACCTCGTTTCACCGAAGGGGATTTCCCTTATTGCAGCCCAGACGCTCTTCTCAAAGTCCGTGCCGGAAATAAATCTCAGCTGCGGGGTGAAGGAAACCTCTTGCCCGGTAAAATAGGAGCGCAGCTCCCCCATGAAGCGCCCTGCCATGGCCCCTTTCCCGCGCGGTATGAGGTGCGGCTTTGAAAAGGAAATGCCGCAGAGGGATTTTCCCGCTGCAATGATATAGAGCGTGCCCATGGGGCTTTCAAATATATCAAACACCAGCGACAGTCTTGTCACCGCACAGCCTCCATGCTTCGCGCACTGTAGTGAGGCCTATCAGGGATGTTGAAAAAAACGAATTGGCAGCGGTTCACACACACAATAAGCATCTGAAACACACAGTGCTATAACGAGCGGCAAAGTTTACCGGGATACTCATACATCACAGGCCATTCAATGCATTTTTGAGTCATCCCTGATACATCACTTGAAAATCCGGTCAGGACTGAACCCGCTTCACTTCAATGACGCCGCTGATCTGGGCCATTTTGCCCATGATCTGGTCGAGCTGTTTCCTGTCCCGTATTTCAAGGATGAAATTAAACAGGGCCTGCTTCTCATAGGTCGAAGAGGCGTCAAGATGGTTAATGTTAATGTTGCTTGTGGACAGAATGGCGCTCAGTTCGGCAAGGAGCCCCCGCTTGTCCACGGTCAACACCTGAACCCTGACCGTGTAGGTTGATTCCCCGTCTCCTGCCCACTCCACATCAACGAGCCGGTCCATGTCAACGGTGTGCGTGTCAAGGGTCGGGCAGCTCACCATGTGTATAGACACACCCCTTCCTCTCGTCACAAAGCCCGTTACCTTCTCGCCGGGAAGAGGATAGCAGCATTTTGCCCGGTGGAACATGATGTTGTCCACCCCTTTAATCATGATCCCCTTCCCTTCATCGGGCCTCTTCTCACCCTTTTTGATGAAGGAAGTCTCTTTTTCCCCCTTGTCGGATTCCGGAAGGAGCCTGTTCATTATCTTGTGCACCGAAAGCCGCCCATAGCCGATAGCCACAAACAAGTCTTCATGGTTGCCTATTCGATAGGGCTTGACAGCACTGAGAATCTCCTTCGATTTCGCCAGTGAGGGACTCAGGTTGTAGCGCCGCAGGGCCTTCTCAAGCAACTCCTCCCCGAGGGCAAGCCCTTTCTTCCTCTCTTCCACCTTCAGCCACTGCTTGATGCGCGCCTTGGCCCTCTGGGTCTTTACGAACTTGAGCCAGTCGCGGCTCGGATGATGCCCCTGAGAGGTAATAATTTCTATGGTATCGCCGTTCTGGAGCTTGTACCTGAGCGGGACAATTCTCCTGTTGACCTTTGCCCCGGTGCACTGGTGGCCCACTTCCGTATGGATACTGTAGGCGAAATCAACGGGCGTTGATCCCTGAGGGAGCTCTATAATGTCTCCTTCGGGGGTAAACACATACACAACGCCTGTGACGATATTGCCCTTTACCGCCTCCAGAAATTCCCGCGCATCAGGTGTGTCCTTCTGGGACTTCACGAACTCCCTGAGCCAGGCAAAGTATTTCTCATCGATCTTGTCGGCGTACTCCCCTTCCTTATATTTCCAGTGGGCGGCAATGCCTTCTTCGGCAATCCTGTCCATTTCCTCGGTCCTGATCTGGAATTCCACCCGTTCGCCCTTGGGGCCGATGATCGTCGTATGGAGGGACTGATAGAGGTTGGATTTAGGGGCACCGATAAAGTCCTTGAACCTGCCCGGGACGGGCGTCCACAGCGAGTGAATGAGACCGAGAATGGCATAACAATCGGCCTGGGTGTCCGTGATGATTCTCATGGCAATGACATCATAGACAAGCTCAAAGGGAATCCTCTGCTTCTGCATCTTCTGGTAAATGCCGTAGTAGTGCTTTACTCTCCCGAAGACCTTTCCCGGAATGGCAGCAGCTCTGAGGTGGGCCTCCACGATCTTGATCAGTTCGTGAAGGTACCCTTCATGCTCCTCCCTTTTCCTGGCGACTTTCTGCACGAGTTCGCGGTAGACATCGGCGGAGAGGAACTTGAAACTCAGGTCTTCAAACTCTGATTTCAGCCAACCTATACCAAGCCTGTTTGCAAGCGGGGCATAGATGTCAATGGTCTCCCGGGCTATTTCCTGCCGCTTGTCCGGCGAGAGATACTCCAGGGTCCGCATGTTGTGAAGCCTGTCAGCAAATTTGATGAGGATCACCCTCATGTCCTCTGCCATGGCCAGAAACATCTTCCTGAAGTTCTCCGCCTGGGCGTCCTCGCTCGTCCTGAACTCCATCCTGCTCAGTTTCGTCAGGCTTTCAACAAGGAATGCAATATCGTCTCCGAAGAGGGCCCTGATGTCTTCAACGCTCGTGTCCGTGTCTTCCACCGTATCGTGGAGAAGCCCTGCCGCAATGGAGTTCGTGTCCATTTTCATTTCACAGAGTATTCCCGCCACGGCGAGGGGATGCTGGATATAGGGCGCCCCTTCCTTTCTCTTCTGCTTGTAGTGCACCTCGTTGGAAAAGGCGTAGGCCCGCCGCAGGAGGTTGGCATTCGCCTCAGGGTTGTAGGAAAAGACTTTGTCGACGAGGGCATCTACGGTATTTATATCTCTCAGCACTACCATGGAAATATTATACACGCAACCCGCCGGAATTTCTGAAAAATGTCAGGAACGATCAGATGCGTCCGGCAGGAAAACAGGTGCCTGGACGTACTGCAAACATGTTGAACACGTCGGTACAGGCAGATATTGAATCATGGTAATAGAGGGAAGTATATCGCTCTCAATACAGCCTGAGGGTCAGCTGTCAAACAACCTGCGCCGTGCTGCCCGGCCTGATTCCCCTGAGATTCAGCTGGAGTGACCGGGTGCCGTTCCACTCATTGATGCAGGGGGTAAATGCAATGTCCAGGGTGGCTGTCGGTGCCGCTATGTTCGCCTGGTCACCCATGGTAAAGCCAATCGTGTCAACACGGACATTGCACTGCCTGAGCTGTATCTTGAGGTGATTGTTTCCGACGATCCTGTGGCTGACCACTTCTGCGCCCTTTGCACCGAAGACGGGTTCTCTGTTGCATTCGCCGAAGGGTTCAAGGAGGGCCAGTTCCCTGACCAGGTTAAAATTCAGGTCGGAAAGTTTCACCGCAGCATCGATCTCAAGAATTGGAACGATCTTCTCCGGACCGAGTCTGTGCTCAACAATCCTGGTCATACGGTCGCGGAACTCGGACAGCATGCCCGCATCAAGGCTGAGCCCTGCTGCCTGTCGATGGCCGCCGTACCCGCGGAGAACTGGTGCGCATTCATCAATAACTTCGTAGAGATGAATTGGCGGAATTCCACGGGCTGAACCTTTTGCAACTGAGTCCCTGACGGAAAAAAGGAACACTGGCCGGTAAAATATTTCAACAAGGCGCGAGGCAACGATACCAATGACTCCGGGATGCCAGTCCTGAGACGAGAGGATAATAACACTGCCGGGATCACTGCTGCCGATCATGTCCAGGGCAGACTTCAGCACCTCAGCCTCGATCTTCTGCCGTTTTCTGTTCTGCTCATCGAGCAGCGCAGCGATTTCCCGTGCTGTGCCCTCGTCCCGCGTGAGAAAAAGTTCCACGGCCCTGCTGGCGTCATCAATCCTGCCGGCAGCATTTATCCTCGGGATGAGGCTGTAGGACAGAGATGACCCCCGGCTGTTCCCGTTTGCCCCGGCAATATCCTTCAATACCCTGATGCCGGTCCTGCACATACTGTCATTGATCATCCTCAATCCGTGAGTGACAAGGATCCGGTTTTCTCCGAGAAGCGGGGCCGAATCGGCAATCGTCCCCAGGGCTACAAGATCAAGCAGGTCTTCCAGCCCGGGACCGGACCGGCCCAAGTCCGCTGCCAGCGCCTGGGCGAATTTGAAGGCCACGCCGACCCCGGCAAGGCCCCTGAAGGGGTAGCAGGAGTCCTTCCTGTGAGGGTCAATGACTGCCACTGCGTCCGGCAGTTGCTCGGGAGGCTCATGGTGGTCAGTGACAATAACGTCCATACCCTGCGCCCCGGCCTCTGCCACCTCGTTGCGAGAGCTGATGCCGCAGTCAGCGGTTATAATCAGGCGTACGCCGAGGGCCCGCGCCCTCCGGATGCCCTCCCTGCTGAAGCCGTATCCCTCGGTCATCCTGTTGGGGATATGATAGAGGGCCTTCAGCCCCAGGCTTCTGAGGGATGACAGGAGGAGCGCCGAAGCGGTGATCCCGTCGGCATCATAGTCGCCGTGGACCAGTACGGTTTCGCCCCTGTTCATGGCGGCCCTCACCCGCTCCACACCTTTCCTCATGTCAGGAAGGAGAAAGGGGTCATGGGTGCTTTCCATCAGAGGATTGAGAAATTCTCGGATTGAACCGGCGTCTTTCAGGCCCCGGTTCACCAGTACCTGGGCAAGGAGGGGAGATATGGAAGCCTGCCGCGCCAGACAGTTCAGGAAATCTTTATTGGTCCTGTTTACAAGCCAGGTGCGGTGCATTCCGCGACGCTACTTCTTCCTGCGCGCCCTGCCCTCACCAAGCAGAAGGACGATCGGGCTTGCCACATACATCGAGGAGTAAGTGCCCACGATAATTCCGCACATGATCGCAAAGGCGAATTCGTGCACGACTTCACCGCCCACAACATACAGTGCGGCGACGGCAAAGAACGTAGTCAGTGACGTAATAATAGTACGGGACAGGACTTCATTGATGCTCAGGTTTACCACATCAACGGTCGGCATCCGGTGTTTGGACCTCAGGTTTTCCCTTATCCTGTCAAAGACGACCACCGTGTCAGTGAGAGAATACCCGGCAATCATGAGGAGGGCGCTGACAAGGATAAGGTTTATTTCCTTGCCCATGACATAAAAGATGCTGAGCACGGCAAGGACATCGTGAAAGGTGGCGACGGTGGCGCCAACACTGAAGGTGAACTGGAACCTGATGGTGATGTAAATGAGTATGCCGATAATTGCGGCCATGATCGCCCAGAAGGCATCGTTGCGCAGGCGAGCCCCCACCTTGGGCCCGATCTCCGTCGTTGAATCCACGACCACGTTGCTCTCGGAAAACTGTGCCGAGAGGACCGAGATGATCTTTTCAGAGAGGCTCCCCAATGTCTGTTCGCCCTTCTTTATCCTGATAAGCACTTTATTTTCCGTAGGAAGGTCCTGAAGGTCAAAATCAGTTATGCCACCTTTTGTAAGTGTCTCCCTGATCTCCTGAAGCGAGATCGTCCTGTTGAACTTGATCTGCACTGCCGTACCCCCTGCGAAATCAATGCCGAGGTTGGCCGTACCCCGCGACACCTGGACTATGGCAAAAAGGCCCAGCAGCATCATAATGGCAGAAAAGGCCAGAGCAATTTTCCGTTTGCCCATGAAATCGATCTTCGTGTCTTTTAAAAGTTCAATCATATGCTGAGCGTTTTTATCTCCCTTTTAGACATGATGTAATCAAACACGGTCTTCGTACCGATCAGCGAGGTGAAGAGGTTGATAAAGACACCCCATCCGAGAGTTACGGCAAATCCCTTGATTGGCCCGGTCCCGAACTGGAAGAGAACCACAGCCGTGATAAGCGTCGTCACATGTGAGTCGAATATTGTCCAGAAGGCCTTGTCGTATCCCGAATCAATGGCAGCCCTCGATGTCTTTCCCAGCCTGAGTTCTTCCCTGATCCTCTCAAACATGAGGACGTTGCTGTCAACTGCCATGCCTACCGCAAGAATGATGCCGGCTATGCCCGGCAGGGTCAGCGTGGCATTAAATGCCGAAAGGACGCCGATCAGAAAGAGGATGTTCAGCACGAGCGCAAAATCAGCGATAACGCCCGCTATTTTATAGTAGACGATCATGAATGCGACAACGAGGATTGCCGCAATGATACCCGCCCTGATCCCTGCCTTGATGGAGTCCCTTCCCAGGGAGGGTCCCACGGTAACGTTCTGAAGCATTTTCAGAGGGGCGGGGAGCGAACCCGACCTCAGGACAATGGCAAGGTCCTTGGCCTCCTGCATGGTGAACGAGCCGGTGATCTGGGCATTTCCCCCGGCAATCCTCTCCTGAATAACCGGCGCTGAATAGACGTTGTTGTCAAGAATGATGGCAAGACGCTTTTTCACATTGTTCGCCGTAATCTGCTCAAAAAGCTTTGCCCCCGTCGAATTAAAGGCAATAGACACATAGGGTTCATTATATCTCTGGTCTATGTTTACCCGCGCCTCAGTCAGGAACTCGCCGGTCATGAGGGACTGGGCCTTCACCAGGTATACGAGCTTGGTCTCAACGCCCGTTTCCCGGTTCCGTACCCTGCCGAATAGAATTTCATCACCCTCCGGTATCTGGCTGCCGTACTGCTCCCTGACCTCTTCCTCTCCATCAGGCTCAGCGGTCTGCGGCAGCTGAGCCGCCATGGGAGATTCATCATCAAGGAGTTTAAACTCGAGGATTGCTGTCTTGCCCACAAGGTCAATTGCGCGGCGGGCATCCTTGACGCCGGGAAGCTGTACCACGATTTCGCTGTTGGACTGCATGCGGATATCGGGCTCGGCAACGCCGAACTGGTCAACGCGGTTTCTGATGGTCTCAAGGGCCTGGTCAGCGGCAAAGTCCTTTATCCTCTTTCCCTCTGCTTCGTCAAGCCTGTAGACCAGCCTGCCGTTGTCCCGGCGTGCCAGTGCAAGACTGGGAAATTCTTTGACAACGGTATCAGCGACCTTGTCATCATCGGAAGAAACCACAATGTCGGCATTCTCCTTGTCCGCCCTGGCCTCAATCTTGTTTTCCGCAAAGATGTTCGTCAGGCTTGAGGCGATCCTTTCCATGGTCACATCAACAGCCGTGTCGCCATCCACTTCATAAACGAGATGCACCCCGCCCTGAAGGTCCAGGCCGAGGACTATACCGTACTTCTGGAGCCATTCGGGCAACAACTGATTCAGGGATGTAGACGGCAGGTAAAATATGACTGAAAGCACCGTAGCCAGGATAATCAGGGAACTGCGCCAGAAAATGTTTTTCTTCACCGGCAGCTTACTCCTTTGTCCTCAGTCCGGCAACGTAACTGCGGTCGATTTTCACCTTCACATCGGACCCGACGCCGATCTTGACGGTAACACTGGAGTCGTCAATGTCTTCAATGACACCGTGCATACCGCCGTTTGTCATGATCTTGTCGCCCTTTTTCAGGCTGTCCAGCATCTGTTTGTGCTCCTTTGCCTTTTTTGACTGGGGCCTGATAAGGAGAAAATAAAAGATGACGAAAATCAGGATGAGCGGAAGGAAGGACTGGAAAATAGCAGCCGGCCCCTGGGGCCCTCCACCCCCGCCTCCCGGTTGGCCCGTCATGGCATGGACGGTATCAACGGCTGCTGTAATAAGGCACAAAGCAGGGACGAACAGGGAAAAGATGCATGATACGCCTCTGCCACGTCTGTCCTCCCGATGAATAATTCCTTCTGCTGACCGTCTCCTCATAATCTGTCCTCCACTCATATTTTCAGTAAGACCCGTTAGAATGCCACGGGGCATTCTAACGGGGCAAATAAAATCCTGATACTATAACTTTTCGTTCTTTTATTAATCAAGAGAGACGTAACCTATGTAATCATGGAATTCGGGGGAGGGTCGAGAAAAGACGTGCGCCATACCATAGATAGACTCTCCAGCAAAAGGAATACTGTGCAGCGTGATTTGCAAACCTTTTAAACTTGCAGTATTACTGTCTTCAAACGTTCACGGCTTTCAAGACTTTTTGAGAGCCTTCTCCGAAACGGGTATGATTTAATGAATAAAGCAGGTTAAGAAAAGATGGTATCAGCTTTCCTCCTTTTCAAATTCCTCCAGGATCTTTCTGATTTCCTCATCCGTTTTCCGCAGCCGTTCCTTGCAAAACTTGATAAGGACGGTCGCCCGCTTCACTTTTTCCGTCAGGGCGTCCACATCCACTGCCTCATTTTCAATTTCCTCGACAATCCCCTCTATCTCTTCAACCGCTCCTTTGTAATCTGGTATATCGCTCATAGGCTTCTCCTCCCTTTCTTTGTCCCCTTGACCGTGCTTTCTATCTCCCCCTGATACACTATGGTCCTCAGACCGTCTCCCTTCTGAACATCCAGAGCGG
>CP070788.1:926697-937440 GCA_020346765.1 Nitrospiraceae bacterium | reverse complement strand
CAGTGTGAACGCCTTTTTCATGTACTATTTTTAAACGAAAAAAACTGAAATGTCAATATATTGGAAATAACATGAAGAGATCAGAATCACTTCTCATGAGGCTGTGACGTCGTGGGAAACATGAAAACAGTAAATTTCTGTTTTGCACCCCGCAACAGGGCACCTGCAAAGCCAGCGGCCTACCATGACTCGTCCCAGAGAATAATAATGGATAACCTGTTTTTCATGGTCTCTGTGTCACTAACGTACCACCTGCACTGACTTGTTGATTCTATGCCAATCAATTTTATAAGTCAATGAAAAAGTTTACGCAAAAAAAAATTTTTGTCACGCTTTGATTGTGTCTGCTGCTACATGAAATCTGTCAACCGCCAACCGGGAAGGATTACTGCATATCATGCTTTGCATTGCCGCTGAAACAGATGACCGGGGTGTTGCGAAATTAATGTGCCTGCTTCATTAACCAGCTGGCTTCATACCCCACTTCTACGTCACCATACAAAGGCTGGTTCAGATGGGGATAGGTGTGAAGCAGGTCTCTGACGAGCTTCTCCCTCTCGCCAATTGACAATTCAGTAAAGAAAGGAGAATCGTCGAGGATTGCCACAAGGGTAACCTTCTTCCTGGATACCATGTCAACCTCCCTTTTCTTAAGATACTTTGCAAGAACTATGCCTTACAAAATATTATTTTATATTAATATGTTGGAAGGAGAAGGAGGAAAAAAGGCGCACGAATAGGGTAAACTTGCTTTACAGGAAAGGCGAGTTCTTTACACTACAGGGCACCCACTGGGCCCCGGAAGACTGCTAAACGTTGTATTTCTTTCTGAGGCTGTACACAGAAGGCCTGCTGATCCCCAGGACCCTGGCAACCTTTGATATATTATTGTTGCAGTGCCGCAGGGCCTCGATCAGTTTCTGCTTTTCTATGGTATTTCTCACATCTTTCAGGGATGTAAGAGTTTCTGTTTCCATAACCGGGATGGTCAAACCCAGGTCAGCAGGGGCAACGGCCAGTTCTTTTGACATAACAACGGCCCTTCTGACCTTGTTAATGATCTCCCGCACATTGCCTGGCCAGTCATAACTCCTGACAGCGTCCAGCGCCTCTGTTGTAAAGGACTGCGCGACACCCATCTCCTTTGAAAACTTGTTGAGGAAATAGCGCGCCAGTATCACCTTGTCTTCCCCGCGTTCTCTCACAGGAGGAAGATTGATGTTGAACACGTCAAGGCGGTAGAAGAGGTCCTTCCTGAACGTCCCCTTGGCTATCGCCGACTTCAGGTCCTTGTTGGTTGCGGCGATCAGCCTGACATCGATTTTCTTTCCCTCATGGCCGCCTACCTTTTCCACGACCTTGTCTTCAAGAAACCGTAAAAGCTTTGACTGCACCTGCGGGGACAGTTCACCGATCTCATCGAGAAAAATTGTTCCGCCATCAGCGTACTGGAACTTGCCCGTTTTACTGACATGGGCCCCGGTAAAGGCCCCCTTTTCATGACCAAAGAGTTCTGCCTCAATAAGGTTGTCAGGAATGGCCGCACAGTTAATGGTAATAAACGGTTTGTTTTTTCTCTGACTTCTTTCATGGATAGCCATTGCCGTTAATTCCTTGCCTGTCCCGCTTTCTCCTGTGATGAGGACAGGGATATCCGTGGGTGCAACCTTACGGATCATGGAAAAGACATTGAGAATACCCTGGCTGGAGCCTACGAACTCTTCATTGATATCGAGGTTTTTTCCTATTCCGAGAACCTGGACATCGACAAAGTTCAGGATCTTGTACATGTCCTCTATGGAAAAGTCGTCGCTCTTCGTCTGAATTCGCTTGAGGAACGACTCCTTTTCATGGGTGACAATATAGTCCTGGGAATGGATATTGAGGCTCCAGCCGCAGCCATCACAGATGCGGCGTTTCTGAGCGTGATCCTTCCCGCAATAGGGGCAGGAGAGATCCTCCTCAACGTTTTCCCGTATATAGTCCCACAGCTTCAGCTTCGCGTCTCTGTTCAGATCATAGAACCTCGCAGCAAAGCCGTTCCGTTCCGAACGGGTCACTTCACCCAGTACTTCAAATTCTCCGTGCTTCGGCAGATCGTATTTCAACCCCAGAATCTTCTTCTCATCAAAGGGAGGGGTGTGGTCAATAAAACCGCCGCCAAGACTCAGGGACGTAAACCGCGCACGCGTTTCAGAACCCCCTTTTTCTCCATTCCCCCTCGTGATAATAGAAACCGGCAGTTCTACCTTGCACCTGATATCCAGTCGCGACATGGCACATCCTCCCTTGTAAATTTTCCCATGTAAATTTTCTAGAACTTATGATAATCAGAGAAGTATAGATTAAAAATACCATAAATCGATTTTCTTGTCAAGTTATTTTACATATTAATTTTTACAGGCCGTAAGCAGCATACCGCGTAAATCGCTCACTGCTCAGGGGGGTAAAACATGACAAGGGAGGAGCTAATATCAGTAGTGGCAGTGTGTAATTCTCTACGTACAGAACCGGTTAAACCGCTTTCTTCACCGCGACCCGTGGATCAGGATAGGAAGGCACTTAATGCACACAAACAGCATTTCCCCTTTAAATTCGCATGACAGAAGAAGTACATTTCTGCTCGCTATTCCGCAGTTCAGGCATTTATGATCCATTGCCGTTCTCCGTGAGCTTACGGATTTCGTTTACTACCTTCTCAGCATCCATGTTATGCATAGTCGCACCAAAAGCTATGGTCTCCATGTTTATCCCCGGGCAGGTAAAGCAGCCGTTGCCAAAGTATTTCTCTATGACCTTTTCAGCTCCGGGGACCTCTTTGATCACGTTACCGATAATCGAATCTTTCGTTACTTCGATGCTCATAAAAATCTCCTTTTTCTCTATTGACCATTTGTCCTGTTCTACTACCGTACCTGAATGGCGCAGTTCATACCATGATGCCCGTCATAGTGCGCCGATTAAACCGACTTTATAGTCTTCAGAATGTTAACGGCAAAAAGGAAGACAGAGACAAAGGTAATCACTGAAGCCATTATCAGAATGCCTCCAAAGAGGCCGCCCTCCCCGGAAATGATAAAGGGCCAGGCCGCTGCCATGCCTATGAGGCCCGCGTTTCCAGACCAGAACTGGACCTTCATGATCCGCGGACTGTAGACATGCCTTCCGCTGAACTTCGGAAGGATATGATACCCGACCCCGTAAATCATCATTGCCATGAACCCAAGCAGGTTCACGTGAACATGAAGGGGGATAAAATAGCCAGCCTCATCAGGCCAGAGAATCATGCCAAAGCCAACGGCAGAACCAACCACCAGGTAGACGAGGCTCATCCGTAGATACCATACCACTATTGCTTCCATTTACCCGTCCCTTCCATCGGTGCAACTGCGGCTCTTGCCACGCCTCTCACACGCCACGCCACCTGCCTCTTTTCCAGCACCAGAGCCGCTTCTCATTCAGCTGACCTGCTCTACCGACTTCACTTCAGGTATTTCCTTTTTGATGGTTTCCTCAATGGCGTTTTTCAGTGTCATCGTTGACATGGGACAGCCTGAGCACGCTCCCGTAAGTTTTACCTTCACAACGCCGTCCTCCTGCACATCAACAAGCAAGACGTCTCCTCCGTCACGCTGCAGGAGCGGTCTTACCTTTCCCAGGACTTCCTCTACTTTTTCTTTCAGCATAATGCCTCCTTATCTTTTTTAAATTATACCTTATAAGAAATATAAATCTATGATTTCCATCATACAGCATAATTTGACAAAGCCCCGATTTTCCCGATAAGATGTATGCTCCGGGCAAAAACAGTGACGCCTTCTCTACCATCAGTACAAACGAAGAGACCTAAGAACATGCATTTACAAAACCTGGTTTTGGCGCTCCATGATTTCTGGATCAGAAAGGGCTGTGTGATTCATCAGCCCTACGATATTGAGGTCGGAGCCGGCACCTTTAACCCAGCGACTTTTTTCAGGGTACTGGGACCTGAACCCTGGAAAACAGCCTATGTAGAGCCTTCCCGAAGGCCCACGGACGGAAGATATGGAGAAAACCCGAACAGGCTTCAGCATTACTACCAGTATCAGGTCATCCTGAAACCTTCGCCGCAGGACTCGCAGGCTTTTTACCTTGAAAGCCTCACTGCCATTGGCATCAATCTTCTCGAACATGACATACGTTTCGTTGAAGACGACTGGGAATCGCCGACCCTGGGAGCATGGGGGCTGGGATGGGAGGTCTGGCTTGACGGCATGGAAGTTACGCAGTTCACCTATTTCCAGCAGGTCGGCGGCATTGAACTGAGGCCTGTGTCAGTAGAGCTGACCTACGGCCTTGAGCGGATCGCCATGTATCTTCAGGGTGTGGACAATGTCTATGACCTTCAGTGGGCCGACGGCATCACCTACGGAGACATCCACCATGAAACGGAGGTTCAATTTTCCCGGTATAATTTTGACACCGCTGATACCGGCCTCTATCTCATGCTCTTTGAACGGTTTGAAAAAGAGGCCCTTGCCCAGATGAAGCAGGGGCTGGTTCTGCCAGCCTATGATTTCTGCCTCAAGTGTTCCCACAGCTTCAACATGCTCGACGCCCGCGGGGCCCTGAGCGTTTCCGAAAGAACTGCTTACATTGCACGGGTCAGGAACCTGGCAAAAAAATGCGCCGAAGGGTATCTGAAACTGAGGGATGACATGGGGTTCCCCTTGCTGAAGAACAAAGAGGGTTCGAGGAATCACGGGATCGAGTGAACTGAAATAAGAAGAATATCGGCAGCAGGAGATAACAAAAATGGCGAAGCCGCTTCTCATTGAAATAGGATCAGAGGAGATACCCGCCCGGTTTGTGACTCGCGGGCTGGAAATACTCAGAGGCAGCCTGACGGAGTTTCTTGAAAAATCCTCCATTGATTATGGGGATATCCGGGAGTATGCCACACCGCGCAGGCTGGCTCTTCTTGTTATTGACGTTGCCGAAGAACAGAGGGACAAAACAATTGAGACCCTCGGTCCGCCCAAAAAAGCTGCCTACGATGCCCTGGGTAATCCCACAAAGGCTGCATCAGGTTTTGCCAGATCACTCAATATCGGCGTAGATACACTGAAGATCGTGAAGACAGAGCGGGGCGAGTATGTGGCAGCCGTCATTGAGGAAAAAGGCAGGGACACGATCGGCGTCCTTGCCGGTGCCCTGCCCCTGATTATATCCTCACTCCAGCTGCCGCGTTCCATGAGGTGGAGCAGCAGTTCCCTCAGGTACTTCAGGCCGATCCACTGGATTGTCGCGGTCTTTGGCAAAGAGATCATTCCCTTTGAACTTGAAGGCATGCAAAGCGGCAGGACCTCCTACGGACACCGGTTCCTGGCCCCGGGAGATATCAGAATCGATGATCCGTCATCCTATCCTGCCCTGCTGAAAACGAGCCATGTCATTGCTGAATCCGAAAAGAGAAAGGAGATGATCCGTGACGGATTGCGTTCCATTGAATCGTCTTCCGGAAGGACCGTCCATCAGGATGAGGAACTTCTTGACACGGTCACTAACCTTGTCGAGTATCCCACCGTTGTGCTGGGGAGCTTTGATGAAAAGTACGCATCTCTGCCGAAGGAGCTCCTGATAACTGTCATGAGGTCCCACCAGAAGTACTTTTCCCTGAAAGAGAGAGACGGCTCCATTGCCCCCCTGTTCGCCCTGGTCAGCAACACAAAGGTCGAAAACAACGACACCGTCCGCAGGGGAGCCGAGCGTGTGCTGCGCGCCCGCCTGGAAGATGCCCGCTTTTACTATGCCGAAGACCGGAAGCAGCCCCTTGAGGCATACTGCGAGGGATTGAAAAAGGTCACCTTTCAGGACAGGCTCGGCAGCCTGCACAGCAAGGGGGAAAGAGTGGCCGCCCTGTGCTCCTTCATCGCAGAGAAGCTGGGCCTTGCTCCTGTTAAAGAAAAGCTTCTCCGCGCCGCCACACTCTCCAAGGCAGACCTGGTCACTGGAGTGGTCAGGGAGTTTCCCGAGCTTCAGGGTTACATGGGAATGACATACGCCCTGGATACGGGCGAAGACCGGGATGTTGCAGAAGCCATATTTGAACACTACCTGCCCCGTACTGCCGGCGACCGGCTGCCCTCGGGCGTAACGGGCTCAGTGCTTTCCATTGCCGACAAGATGGACACCATCGCGTCCTTTTTCTATCTTGGTAAAATCCCGACGGGTTCGGAAGACCCCTTTGCCCTCCGCCGCCAGGCAGCAGGCATTATGCATATCCTTCAGGAAAACGGTTTTGAACTGCCACTGGGCATCCTTGCTGACCAGTCCCTGAAGGCGCTTGAACCTGCCCAGGAGAAACGGGGCATGATTCTGGAAAGCATCATCCCCTTCTTCCGGCAGAGGCTGGAGGGCATCTTCCTTGCCCAGGGACATTCCCATGACATTGTAAGCGCTGCCCTGTCAGCGGATGAACTGGACATCAGCGCTGCTCACCGGAGTATCCTCGTCCTGTCGGAACTTAAAAAAGCACCGGCCTTCCCCGTCCTGCTTATGGCAGCGAGGCGCGTGTATAACATTCTTGTGGCGGTACCGCCGGGAAGCGTGCGGGAAGAGATGCTCGCCGATTCGTCGGAAAAAATCCTTTTCGCTGCTGTCCGGGAGGTCTCGGGAAAAGTTGCCGATGGGCATTTCATGGCACTCTTTGAACTGGAACAGCCTGTCAACTCCTTCTTTGAAGCCGTTCTGGTCATGGACAAAGACCCCGCGGTAAAAAACAACAGGCTTGCCCTGCTCCAGTCGGTAAAGGAAGTCTTCCAGGCTGTCGGAGATTTTTCAAAGATAGTCGATTAGGATCCCGGTAAGGGATGGCAGAGACCTACACTGCTCCCGGAGGCTTGTCGAGGGGTATTGAAGCCCCCTTGTTGAAGGCTGCCCGGGTAAAGAAGGTGATCAGATCAAACCGCCCTTTTCTCAGCAGCGCCTCCACATCAGTAACACTCAGGGGCCTCGAGAACAGGTACCCCTGAATATAGGGGCAGTCCAGCGACTTCAGCTTTGCCAGCTGGTATTCCGTTTCAACCCCCTCGGCAACAACGTCCATGTTAAGGCTCCTGGCCAGCGTTATTATCGCCTTGACAATCTCCAGATTGTCCTCGTTCGAATCGATGCGCCGGACAAAGGAGCTGTCGATTTTCAGCGCGTCAATAGGGAACTGGTGCAGATAGCTCAGGGACGAGTACCCCGTTCCGAAGTCATCGATGTGGACTTTTGTCTTCATATCCTTGAGCTGTCGAAGCAGGGGAGATACCACCTCGGCATTGTCCATGATCATGCTTTCCGTTATTTCCAGGACCAGCGTGTCCGGCAGCAGGCCCGTCTTCTGGATAATTTGTTTTACCTGCCTAACCAGGGCCGGCTGCAGCTGCTTGCTCGATATGTTGACACTTACAGACAGGGGAGGATCAAAAGGGAACTGTTTCTGCCACCTGCTTAACTGCCCGCATGCCTCCCGGAGCACCCACTCGCCAATTTCTACGATAATTCCCGTCTCTTCAGCCGTACGTATAAAGTCCCCCGGGGAAACGATGCCCTGCACAGGATGATGCCAGCGGATCAAAGCCTCCAGGCCCTTGATCTTTCCATCTGTTATATTTACGATCGGCTGATAGTGCAGCAGGAAATTGTTCTGATTAACCGCCTGGCGCAGCTCCGTCTCAAGCTGCAGCCGGGCTACGGCAGTGGCATACATTCCCGTGTCAAAGACCTTGAACTTGTCATTGCCATTTTCCGACTTTGCATGATACATGGCAATATCAGCATTACGCAGAAGGTGCTCCGGCTGTTCATATCCCGTGGTACTAAAGGCTATGCCGATGCTGGCAGTCACAAAGACCTCCTGTCCGTTCATGTTCAGCGGAGCCTCGAGCTTTTCCTGGATACGTTCCGCCACAAAGATAGCCTCCCGCTTGCTGCCCATGTCTTCGAGAAGGATCGCGAATTCGTCTCCTCCGAAGCGGGCTACGGTGTCGCCGGGGCGGAGCCCTTCCTCAAGCCGCTTGCTCACGGCTACAAGAAGCTGGTCGCCCACGGTATGACCCATGCTGTCATTGACCACCTTGAAGCGGTCGATGTCCAGAAAGAGCACGGCAAAGAGGTACTTGCTGAACCGCTTTTCCCGCTCTACAGAATGGGTAAGCCGGTCCATGAAAAGGGCCCTGTTCGGAAGGCCTGTCAGGGAATCATGAAGCGCATCATACACAAGCTGCTCTTCAGCGAACTTGCGCTCCGTAATGTCCGTCATGGACCCAACCATTCGATGGGCCTTTGCCGAGACATCGAAGACGGCCAGTCCCCGACTGAGCATCCAGCAGTACGTCCCGTCCTTGTGCTGCATCCGGTGTTCGCTGACAAAGTGCGGGGACTGCCCGTTGATATGAGAGTTGATTTCCATCTCCACCTGGACGCGGTCATTGGGGTGAATCCGTGTGAGCCATTCATCGGGGCTGTTGGTAATTTCATCCTCGTCAAACCCGAGCATGGACTTCCACCGGGGGGAGAAAAACACCTGTTGTGACTTCAGGTCCCAGTCCCACAGCCCGTCGCTGGCACCTCGCGCTGCAAGGGCATAACGCTCTTCGCTCTTCTTCAGCTTTTCTTCCGTTTTTTTCCGGTCAGTAATGTCCCTCGTGTACTCAATAATATGGGACACTTCTCCCTTCTCACTATAAATAGGATAGGTATAGATTTCCGACCAGGTCTGACCCCCGTCCTGATACACGACGAGCTTGTCTTTTGCGCACGGGTCCTTTGATTCGAATGTTATTTTTACAATACAGTCTTCGCATACGGAGCTCCTGCCGTGGATGACTTCATAACATTTCCTGTCCATCAGTTCCTCGATCGCCATGCCTTTCATGTCCGCATATGCCTCGTTGGTCCTTACGATCCTGTAGGTACTGTCAAATATGCAGAAGGGATCGCGGATACTGTCAAAGATGGTGCTCAGAAATTTCTCTGACTTGATAAGGGCCTCCTCTGTGATCCTCCGTTCTTCAACTTCAGCGTTGATCTTCTCATAGCCTCCCCTGATCGCCGCGCTCATGTAATTGAAATGCCCGGCAAGCTCTTCAAACTCTGTGCCGTCGCGGTACGAAATAGTCACTTCGTAATCACCCGACGCGATTGATCTCGTGGCACTTACCAGCGCCCTTACCGGCCGGATCACGGACCGTGTCAGTAATAATGCAATAATAATCCCCATGAACATGGTAACAGCGATGGTGAAAAGAAGCGTTTTCTTCACATTGCCCATGTCCGCCATGGTACTGCTTCTTTCAGCCTCAATGGCCATTGATGCCCTGTGGGACATTTCCTCGGCGAGGCTCATGAGCCGTTCCCCTATACTAACGGCTTCTGCCTTCACCCTTTCGATTCTCTCATTGTCGGCCCTTGTGGTAATAAAGTAGCTCAGGCTTTTCTCGTAATCCTGGATCAGGGTCTGGAGGCCTGCTATCCTGTTTGACAACCGCGGCGGGTGGTGGCAGGAAGTGCATTGACGCGCGGCTCCCTCAAGCTTTTCCACATTGCTCACGATTGAGTCAAGCCCGTCTGAATAGGGGGTATTGACGGCATAGAGATTTGCCTGGACCGTCTGAAGGTTGATGACAAGAGACCGCCTCAGTTGCTCCACCTGCTGAAGCTTAATAATATGGCTTAGCTCATCAGTGATGCTGGACATATTCAGTATGGCTATGGCCGCGCCGGTGGTAAAGAAGGCAAAGATCGCCAGCAGGGACAGTATAATCTTCCTTCTCATGCAGCCGCTCCGCTGCTAATCATTCTCATAGTCATAGTGTCTCAGGTCTATCCCTGCCTTTCTGGCGAGTTCGAACACAGGCGCATAGTCCGCCTCCGACGTTTCGATGAACCGCAATGCCCCAAAGGTGCTGAGAACCTCCCGTCCTTCCGGATCGTTATCCATTTCAATGAATGTTTTTTGTAGTTTCATTTTTACCTCAGAAGAAACTTCCTTTATAAGCCCAAGTCCATTGGAGGGCACTTCCGGGGATTCAACCAGGATAACGAGGTCATCCCTCACACGGGAATCCTGCCGGGCAAGCATGTCAAAAATGGTGTTTTTCGCACACCCCACTTCGGCCTCTTTTTCAAGGACCGCGAAGATAGCAGCATCGTGGCTGCCGGCAAAATAATACTCCTTGAAATAGCTCTCTATATTTCTGACCCCCTTCTCCCTGAAATAGGCAACGGGGAAAATGTACCCCGCGGTCGTGGCCTTGTCCACGAAGGCAATGACAGAGTGCCTCATTCGCTCTACACTGTCGATCATGCTGTTTTTGTGTACGAAGATATACCCCCGGTAAGTGGATAGGCCGTCAAGGTTCACCGGCCTCACAATAGGTTCCACGCCCAGCTTTTTAATAGCCATCGCACCGGTAAAGCTCCCCCAGAACGCCCCGTCCATTTTCTTCATTTTGAAACTTTCAATGATATTGCCGTACCTCGGCAGGATCGTATACTTGATCTTGACGCCGGTCTTCTTCTCCACGTAATCGCCGATGGGCCGGTACCGTTTTATCTGCTTGAACACGTTCTGCTCAGGGATGAGACCGATGGTGAGCTCAGCTGACTGGGAAAATCCAGTGAGCATCAAAGAGATTATCAGTACCATAAGTGTTCGCATAAAATTCTCCCTTTGTTTTAAGTTATTGATCTTATCGGTATAATAACAAATAAAAT
>CP070788.1:909587-926597 GCA_020346765.1 Nitrospiraceae bacterium | reverse complement strand
TCAATGCCGCGCGCTGCAATGTCCGTGGCAACAAGTATCTGGTAGGAACCGTTACGGAATCCATTGAGTGCTTCCCTGCGCCTGTTCTGAGACAGGTTCCCCTGCAGGGACACGGCCCGGTAGCCGGCCCTTCCCAGCTGCTCGCCAAGGCGCTTTGCCCGGTGCTTTGTCCGGGTAAACACCAGCACTGAATCCGTGTCAGTGCTGCTCAGCAGTTCCTGAAGGAGCGCTGTTTTAAGGTGCTGGTCCACAGGATAGAGGGCATGGGAAACCGTGCATGCCGGTGCAGAATGATTGACCTGGACTGTGACGGGGTTCTTCAATACATCCCGGGCCAGCCTTCTGATGTCATCGGGCATGGTGGCTGAGAAGAGCAGGGTCTGTCTGCGGGACGGCAGGTTGCCGATGATCTTCCTGATATCAGGCAGAAACCCCATGTCAAACATGCGGTCCGCCTCGTCCAGTACCAGCATTTCCACCTGCGACAGGCTGATCGTCCGCTGATTCATATGATCCAGCAGGCGCCCGGGGCATGCGACGACAATATCAGCACCGGCGCGCAGTTTCTTTATCTGCGGGTCCATGCCCACGCCGCCGTATACAGTCATGCTCCGCACACGGGTATGCCGGCCCAGGGTGCAGAAGGCCTCATGGATCTGCTCTGCTAATTCCCGTGTCGGCGCGATAACCAGGGCCCGTACAGGGCCGCGCTGCCCTTTCTGCAGGTGCTCCAGGATCGGCAGCGCAAAGGCAGCTGTCTTGCCTGTTCCGGTCTGTGCCAGGCCCATGACATCCTGCTTCTTCAGTGCCGGCGGGATCGCCTGGACCTGAATGGGCGTTGGTGTTTCAAAACCCGCTGCCGCGATTCCGGCGGCAACATGGGGGTGTAAATTAAATTCCTTGAATTCCATACTGATTATAGTCTCCTTTTGTGTTCTGTCTGCGGGGCATAAAAAAGCCCCGGTGTATTCCGGGGCTTACAATGACGTAGTTATTTACGACGCAGTATTCATCCGGGTACAACAGTTTTACTGACCAACTCTATCAGTTTTGGGGGAATTCTGTCAAGTCCTCAGGGGAGGCAGATGCCGGATGCCAGGAAACAACAGGCCATGGGCTACAGGCGATTGGCGGCGAACCCATGGCCTCTTGCCATTTTTTATCATCCGCGCTTCCGATTTCCCCGTTGCGCTCCCCGGCAGACGGCAGTATACTGTTTTGTAGAAGGCACAGTTTTTTAAATACTCATATCCGGCGATAAGAATAACGAAATGTCATGATGAGCCCTTTGATACGTGTCACACTGAGCTCGTCGAAGTGCGACACTCACTCAGGACAGGCACTGTCGAACCTCGACCAGTGCTTTCTTGGAAATATCGTTCCCCTCGCAGCGTCACCCTCCGACAGGCTCAGGATGACAGTTTTTCAGCCGGTTACAAAGATATCGCTGGATACGGGAAAAAGGACACACACTGAGGAGGTTCGTTCATGAGTTCAGGAGAGGTTCAAACAGCCACCCTCGCCGGCGGGTGCTTCTGGTGTCTCGAGGCAGTGTTCCTTGAGCTCAGAGGGGTGGCAACTGTGGTTTCGGGATATTCAGGAGGCACCGTGAAAAACCCCTCCTACCGTGAAGTCTGCACCGGTTCAACAGGCCATGCCGAGGCAGTGCAGGTCACCTTTGACACTGCAGAGATATCATTCAGGGAAATCCTCCAGGTCTTTTTCACCATCCATGACCCGACAACGCCCAATCGCCAGGGACCTGATGTGGGCACCCAGTACCGCTCAGCAATCTTTTTTCATTCCGATGAACAGAAAACAACCGCCCAGGAGGTAATCAAAGAGCTGCAGGCCGCCGGCCTGTGGGACAGCCCCATCGTAACAGAGATTTCACCCCTGCAGGAATTCTATCCCGCCGAGGAGTACCACCAGAACTACTTCGAACGGAACCGGGAGCAGCGCTACTGCCAGCTCGTGGTCGAGCCCAAGATGGCAAAACTGAGAAAGTTTTTTACTGATAAATTGAAGAAGGGCTAGGTGCGGCAGCGCCGCACGTCTGTTTTTAATTTTACAAAGGCGGTGATACTATAGAACATGTCGCTCAAGAAAAAGATAATCCTCGGCTTTCTCGTAAGTTCAATCATCATTGCCGTCCTCGTCATATCAGGCTATTTCAACTTCATCTGAAGCAGCCTGTCCCGGTTCATCTGCTTTACTGGACTGCCTGGGCACAGGAGGACGGAATTCTTCAATTTAGAAACGACATTTAAGGACGGGACAGCCTGCTGAGCATGGCACTTGAGAAAGAGGCGCCGTGAGGGACAGGGCACGGAAGACGAGCTCTGTCCCTGCATTGGCGATTCTTGTGTAGAGGTGACGCTCCGTTTCTGTAGGTTTAATCTCGGCATGTGCTTTTCCCGCTGAGGGCGCGGGCACCAACCCCCAGCATCAATAAAGGGCGGGCGGGCAGCCGCACGCCTCTACATCCACGTTTCAGTCCTTCCGCGCTTCCGATCTTCCGAACTTTCTCCCTTGCCCTCTTATCCGCTTTCCCGCTTCCTGTCTATTTTCTAAAGCTCCGCACGCATCTATATAATAGGAAGACTCTCATGTCAGGAGGTTCAGTGCAGGAGCAGCGGGCTGTTGATCTCACCACAGGGAGCATCGGGAAGAACATATGGCGCATGTCATGGCCCATGCTCTTTGTCATGTTCTTCAATTTCCTCGTGGGCATCACGGACATTTACGTCGCCGGGTTTCTCGGCCCCGGGATCCAGGCCATCGTGGGCTTTGTGGGCCAGCTCTATTTTTTCATCATCATTGTGGCAAACGCCATCAGCATCGGCACCGTGGCACTGGTCTCCCGCTCCGTGGGGGCGCGAAAGTTTGAAGACGCCCGGTCCATAGCACGGCAGTCACTCCTCTTCGGCGCACTCTGCGCCGCGACACTCACCACTGCCGGACTGCTCCTGAGAGAGGAGATCATATCCCTGGCAGGCTTTTCCGGCCCTATCAGGCAGACCGCTCTGGACTTCTTTACAATTTTTACCTTCGCCCTTGCGCCGAACTACCTTGTCATCCTGTCAAACGCCCTCTTCCGGGCAGGAGGAGAGGTGAAACTCACCCTCCTCGCCATGTTCGTCGTGAGCCTCGTCAATATCGCCCTGGATTTTATCCTCGTCTTCGGGCTTTATTCCCTCCCTGCCCTGGGGTACCGCGGCATTGCCCTGTCAACGGCAATTGCCATGTTCACGGGCATGATTATCTGCCTTATGCTCTTACAAAAGAGCAGGTGGAAGAATATCTTTTCAGGCAGCTGGCGCCTGTCATCAGGCCTCGTGCGGCGGGTATTCCTCTTGAGCTGGCCCGCGGTCCTGATCCAGGTGTCATGGAACGCGGGGAACATAGTCCTCTACAATATCCTCAGCCGCCTTGATACCGGGAGCATTACGGCAATGGCAGCGCTCACGAACGGCCTGAGGATCGAAGGGATCATTTATCTCCCCATGTTCGCCCTCAACATGGCCGCTTCAGTGCTCACGGGACAGAACCTGGGCGCGGGGGCGCCCGAACGGGCGGAAAAGACCGGCTGGAAGATGGCCTTATGGGGTGTGGCCTTTGTTAGCCTCATGGCACTGCCCGTATTCATCTGGGCAGAACCAGTCTCTGCACCCATTGCACAGGACCAGCAGGTCCTTGCCGAAACCATCCGGTACCTCAGGATCACCATGCTCTCAGAGCCCTTCATGGCAATCAGCGTCATTCTCGGGGGGTGCCTCATGGGCGCCGGGGATACGCGCGGTGCCATGTTCGTCATCGTGGGCACCCTCTGGTTCATCCGACTTCCCCTGGCCTACGTTCTCGCCGTCCCTGGAGAATACGGAGCTCTCGGGGTCTGGCTGGCGATGATCACGTCCATGTTCTTTCAGGGCATGGCCATGACTCTGCGCTTCAAAGGGGGGCGGTGGAAGCAGATAGCTATTTACTGAGAACAGCAGGCCAGTTCTGGTCGCCTTTCGTAATGTTGCCGGGGACGTCTTCCTCCCAGCTCTTCTGGACCTTACTGTTCAGATTCAGGTAGAGCTTGCCCTCTACAACAGACCAGACCTGCGGGTCGATATCAGCCGTGGACCCACGGCTCACCGCATAGGCTCAGTAGCCGCCATACTGGGGGGCATAGGCCCCGGGATCCTTCATGAACAGATCGCGGTTTTCTTTGCTGGCAAAGAGCCACCGTGCCCCGTTCCATTCATGGGAAAACCCCCTATCCCCCGGGACAGGCCTTCCCTCGGTGAAGTAGGCAACGGCATCATAGCCCTTGATGGCAATGCCCTCCCTGTCAGCATTGACCGGTGGGAGGTTCGAAGAGGTGCATGAGGCGATAAGCACAGCCAGGCACAGAATAAAAAATGACGGGGTCGTTTGTTTCATGACCGGTTTCCTCCTTTCCCCTCGCAGGGGACGCATTGTTTAATACGCTCAATGGCGCCTTCCACAGTATCTGCGCTCATGATAAGGTCCATATCAGGCTTGCCAATCGTCCCTTCCGTGAGGAGGGTCTCTCTGATAAAACTCTGAAGACGCTGCCAGTACTCGCCGCCGAGGCAGACTATGGGAAATGATTCGAGTTTCTGCGTCTGTATGAGGGTCGTCACTTCAAAAAGTTCATCCAGCGTGCCAAACCCCCCGGGCATGAGAACAAAGGCCGAGGAGTATTTCACAAGCATGACCTTCCGGACGAAGAAGTGCTCGAATTCGATAAACCGGTCCAGGTAGGGATTTGGCTTCTGCTCCATGGGGAGCTGGATGTTGCAGCCAATGCTGAATCCACCTGCCTCCCGGGCACCCCGGTTTGCCGCCTCCATGATACCCGGTCCTCCACCGGTCATCACGGAATAGCCTGAACGGGCAAGGGCCGAGCCGAGCTGCCGCGCGAGCTGATAATAAGGATGGTCTTCACAGAACCGGGCAGACCCGAAGACCGTGACGCAGGGCCCGGGGATCTCAAGGCTTTCAAACCCCCGCAGGAACTCGAGGAATATCCTCACGGCGCTCTCGAGGTCCGCTTCGCGGCTCCGCCTGCCCGTGAGAAATATTTTTTCTGTGCCTGCAACCTTGGCAAGGAGAGATCCGTCGTCTGCTTTGGCCCTTTTTTTCTCGCTGTCCATTACAGGTTTCCTCCTGGCATTTCCTGCCATGCGTTACAGGGTAAAGGTCTGGTGCATTGCCGGTACATGGACCTCACGGGCAATGCCGTCGCTTTCAATGCAGCTCCGGAAAGAGGCAAGGGTCTTTGACTCGCCGTGGACCAGAAAGAGATGCTCCAGGCCTCCGCAGTGCCTGAGCCAGTCGAGCAGGATGGTCCTGTCTGCGTGGGCCGAGAACCCGCCGATGGTATACACGCGGGCGCGGACCCGGAAGGTCTGCCCGAATATTCTCACCTCGTCTTCTTTGTCGACAATCTTTCTTCCCAGTGTCCCTTCTGCCTGGTAGCCCACAAAAACGACGGACGATTCCTCCCGCCATAAGTTGTGCTTCAGGTGGTGCTTGATCCTTCCGCCCGTGCACATCCCTGAGCCGGCAATGATGATCGCATGGCTTTCGATGTTGTTGATCTTTCTCGACTCGTCAGGCGTCCGAGTCATCTGGAGGCCGGGAAAAGAAAAGGGGTCATGGTCTTTCTCAAAAAGTTTCTTTGTCGCTTCATCGTAACATTCGGGATGCCTCCTGAAGATCTCCGTCACGTTTATGGCCATGGGAGAATCAAGGAAAACGCGGCATGCCGGAACTTTCTTCTGGTAATAGAGCTGGCTCAGGTAATAAAGCATATCCTGGGCGCGCTCTATGGCGAAGGAGGGGATCAGCACGTTGCCTCCCCGCCGGCAGGTCTCAAGGACGGCTTCATGCAGTTCAGTAACCGACGTCTGGATGTCCTTATGGACCCTGTCAGAGTAGGTCCCTTCCACAACACAGATATCCGCCCTGCCAGGAAAGTCAGGATTTCGCACAACGGGTTTTTCCCTGTTCCCCAGGTCTCCCGAAAAGACGATCTTCCTGCCCTCTGCTTTGATTTCCAGGAACGACGCGCCAAGGATGTGCCCTGCGTCCCTGAATATGACGGTGATCCCGTTTTTCAGCGGAACAGGCCTGCCGTACTCGGCAAAGGGGCCAAAGTATCGCAGGGCATCAAGGGCATCAAGGGTCGTATAGAGCGGTTCCTCGGCCTTCTCTCCCCTGCGCTTCCTGATCTTCTTCCACAGGGCTGCATCTTCTTCCTGGATACCTGCTGCATCGAGCATGACGATCCGGGCAATATCGTAAGTAGCCGACGTGCAGAGGATCTGTCCATGAAACCCCCGCTTGACCAGAAGGGGGATCCGCCCGCAGTGGTCAAGATGGCCGTGGGTCAGGAAAAGATAGTCCAGTGAGGCAGGGTCAAAGCCAAATTCGCTGCGGTTCCGCTCTTCAGTTTCCCTGCCGCCCTGAAAGAGGCCGCAATCAACAAGGATTCGGAGGCCGCCCGCCTGAAGCAGATGACAGGATCCGGTGACGCCGTCCACGCCGCCGTGAAAGGAGAGTTCAACCGGCATAGGGGCATTATACCACAGAACATTTTTCTTAAGGCCGGTGCGTGTATAATATTTTCTCATGGCACGACAATTTTCATCGTCACAGGTCTCTGCCCCCAAGATTCTGGCTGCAGGCTTCATTACGGTGATTCTCATTGGAGCCGGCCTGCTCATGATTCCCGCCGCTACACACAGCGGAATCAGCCCGGTGGACGCCCTGTTCACGTCCACCTCAGCCGTGTGCGTCACAGGCCTGATCGTGAAAAACACGCCTGTGGACTTCACCCAATTCGGTAAGACAGTCATTCTCGTCCTGATCCAGATCGGCGGCCTGGGATATATGTCCATGGCCACCTTCATAGCCCTGCTGGCCGGGAAGAAAATCGGGATTTCAGAGCGTATTCTCCTGAAGGAATCCCTCAACATTGCGTCCTATCAGGGCATCGTCAGGTTCATTAAGGGAATGCTCTTTTTTGTGCTAACCGCCGAGAGCGCGGGAGCAATCTTCCTCTATCTCCGTTTTCACTACGGGTATCATCTCGAAGTGCCCTTTTACCAGGCCATTTTTCATTCGGTGTCGGCCTTTAACAACGCCGGCTTCAGCCTCTTTGAGGGCCGTCTCATTTCATTTTCCAGCGACAGCACGGTCAATCTTGTTATTATGTCCCTTATTTTCCTCGGGGGCATCGGGTTCACGGTTGTGTACGATCTCTGCGGGCGGTTTACCGGGAAAGAGCGGAGTCTGATGCTTCATACACGGCTCGTCCTCATGACATCAGGATTGCTGATCATCGTCGGCGCGGTCCTTTTTTATCTGGGTGAAAGGCATTACCTGTTATCTCGCTCCCCCCTGACAGGCGGAGAAACGGCATTGGTCACGCTGTTCTCCTCGGTGACGGCGCGGACAGCGGGCTTCAATACCGTGGACTATTCCCTGCTTCAGCACAGCACATTATTCCTGACCATGGTCCTCATGTTCATTGGTGCCTCCCCCGGAAGCACCGGCGGGGGGATCAAGACAAGCACCTTCAGCGTTGTCGTTCTTCATGTATGGTCCGTGATCAGGGGAAAGAGTGACACCGTGGCCTTTAACAGGACCATTCCCGTGGACCTGGTCTCCAAGGCGCTGGCGGTCATGTCCCTCTCCGTCATGTTTGTCTCTGCCATGACCTTCGCCGTCGTGCATATCGAGCACAGCCAGTTTCTGAAGACGCTCTTCGAGGTGGTATCGGCATTTGCCACGGTCGGTCTCTCCACGGGTGACGGCGGCGTTCTGAGTTACTGCGCCACCTTTTCAGATCTCTCAAAAAGTATTATCATACTCACCATGTTCGCCGGACGCCTGGGGCCTCTGACGCTCTTCATGTCACTTATTGAGCAGGAGCAGCAGCGGGTCCGGTATGCCGAAGGGAGGGTCATGATAGGATGAAGAAACAGTTTGCTGTTATCGGTCTGGGAAGGTTCGGGTCTGAAGTGGCCCGCATCCTCTCTGAGAACAAATACAGTGTCATCGCTGTAGACAGGAGCGAAAGCAAGGTGAAGGCAATTGCCGACCAGGTTTCCCTTGCAGTTCAGCTTGACGCAACGGATGAGAAGGCCCTTCGGGAAGCAGGCATACAGAACGTGGACGTCGCCATAGTCAGCATCGGTGAGAACATCGAAGCAAGCATCCTCGTTGTCATGATACTGAAAGATCTGGGCATAAAAAAAATTATCGCCAAGGCGATCAGCGAACTTCATGGAAGGGTCCTCACACAGCTCGGCATCAGGAGGGTAGTGCATCCCGAACGCGATATGGCCCAGAAAGTTGCGCTGAACCTCATTCGTCCTGAAATCCTCGAGCTGATCGAGCTTTCACCCGAATTCAGTATCGTCGAGTTGCCGGCCCCTGAATTTATCCAGGGCAAGAAAATACTGGAAGCCAATATGAGGGCACTGCATGGAATAACCATCATTGCGGTAAAGCATGCTAATGATACAGGGCGGGCTTCGCCGTCATGGAACATAAATCCCTATCCGTCAACCGTAATAAATAAGGGGGACTCGATCGTCATTCTTGGCAGCAACAGGGATCTTGAAAAATTCAGGAAGATAACATGACCTGCAGGAAGAATTCAATGGCGCCCGGGACAGGCAGCCTTACAGCCAGTTCTTCCTCTTGAAGTACCCCAGCATGACAATGGCGACAATTATCATCAGCCCGAGCGCCATGGGATAGCCGAAATACCAGTTGAGCTCGGGCATATTCAGGGGGCTTTTTTCCGTGTTAAAGTTCATTCCGTAGATCCCGGCAATCAGGGTGAGGGGAATAAACAGGGCTGCAAAGATGGTAAGCACCTTCATGATTTCATTCATCCGGTTGCTGATGCTTGAGAGATACACGTCCAGCATGCCCGCGATGATGTCCCGGTAGGTCTCCACCGTGTCGATGACCTGGATGGTGTGGTCATAGATGTCCCGCAGGTAAATCCTGGTCGTCTTCCGGATAAGCGGCGTCTCATCCCGTTCCAGGGCACTGATAAGCTCCCGGAGGGGCCATAAGGACTTTCGGAGATAAATGCTCTCCCGCTTGAGGTCGTGGATCTTCCGGAGCGTCGCCGGCACCGGCTTCGCTACAACCTGCTCTTCCATGTCCTCGATCTCCCCGCCTATTCCCTCCAGCACCTTGAAGTAATTGTCCACCACAGCATCTACAAGGGAATAGGCAAGATAGTCACTCTCGGCCTTCCTGATCCTGCCCTTGTTGGCCCTGAGTCGTGCCCGCACGGGGTCAAAGACGTCCCCCTCCCGCTCCTGAAAGGTCAGGACAAACTTATGGCCGAAGATGATGCTCATCTGCTCCGACAGGAGCTGGCGCTTCCCGCTGTCATAGGAGTGCATTCTGAGAACGATATAGATATAGTCATCAAAGATGTCAGCCTTGGGGCGCTGCTCCGTGTTCAGAACGTCCTCCTGGGTCAAAGGATGAATGTCGAAGCAGCTACCCAGTTTTTCGATGAGGGAGACTTCATGGAGGCCGTAGATAGTGATCCACTTTGTCGTTGGCCTGTCTTTGTAGGGAAAGCATTCCTCAATACTGGCCAGCTCTTTCTCTTCAATGCTGTCCCTGTCATAGTCAATGATCGTTATTTTTACCGTTTCAGCGACCCGCTCGCCCACATGCACCGGTGTGCCGGGAGGCAGCCCTGCTTTCTTAGATACCTTTTTCAGCCGCGTCATGAGGGGGTTGTTCCCGTGTACAATGACATTCTTTTACCCACAACAAAGACTATCACATTTGCTGTAGTTTATCTATTCATATTTCAATAAAAAAGGGCAGGCACACAAAGGGCGGGTATAAAAAAACCCGCCCCTGCGTTTGCAATTTTTGTCAGGGCCTCAGCCCCTGGGGGAGGATGAAATCTTGGCGAATCAGCAGGCACCGGAAGCAGAAAAAAGAATTACTTCACGACAGCCAGGTACTGCCCGTATTCAGGGGACTGCTGCAGGATCTCCATACCCATCCGGTAGGTCAATCCAAGGATCGGCGTTTTGTTGATATGCACCCACCGCACCTCTCCGTAGAGCATAATCGGTTCTTCTCCCGGTGCGCTGCATTTCAGTTCAAGGACCGCCTCAGGAACAAAGGAACTGACACTCTCCTTTGAGGCAGCGATCACATGCATCCCATGATCGCTCATGTTTTCGATGATGCCGGAGTAGCACGTGCCATTGCAAACAAAGGCCGTGTTCCATGCCCCGGCTGCCCTTCTCAGAGAACGCCTTTTCTCGAAAGACAAGTCTACTTTGCTATCATTTTTTTTCATAGAAAATCCCTTAAAATTTGCTGATACCCCCGTTGTCCCTCTTAATGGCTTTATGGAAAGACCCTGAGAAAGATATTGTCCCCCTCATGGCTGCGCAATCTTCTATCACCCGCCAGATCAAGGCGCATTTCTCCCTCTACGAACTGCTCGAATTATTAAACATTCTAATTGCCTTTTCGAAAATTGTAAAGAGACTTATATGGCATATAAATATTTTTTATAGGTGTGCAGGGATAGAGCTTTAACTCCGTTTCTGTCCTGTTGCAATGAAAGAATTCCGTACAGGAACAAAAAAACCTTCCCTCCGGCCATAGGCCGGAGGGAAGGAAGTCCGGGAGGATGACGGCCTGACGCGCAGCGGCAACCGCATATCACCCCTGTTCATCAGGCAGTCAGAGGAGTTTAAGCATCCATATGCCCCTTGAAAAGGCAGTTCAAAAAAGAACCCCTTTTTGATCAAAGAATCTCCTTTCCCGTCATTTTGGAGTTTCTCATCTGTCCTGAATGTATGGTATCGGAACAGTACGGAGTGAGTAAGTGATTAAAATCACGACTGCCCTGCATCCGTAAAGGACTAACTTATTGAATTACAAACACATTATTGCACATTACGTGGTGCACCCCTCCTGCCCTGCTCAGGGGGGAGGCCTTCCCTACCAGCAAAAATACTATCCGGATATGCCGATAATTCCCTGAATAAACCGAAAAAAGTTACAGTCTGAACCGGTACCAGTTAACAAAAATAATACTTTTATATCATATGGTTATACATCCCCCCCCTCGTGGAAAGAGTCGATGAGGCAACCACTCACCTTCCAACGTCGGCATAGTTTACACTAGGTTGCCGTTACAATGGACTTTTCCCTCTGCGAAGGAGTCAGCTTTCTGTTTTATTACAAGATGTTAAATGAATCGGGATTCTATGGTACGGATATTGCAAATCAGTTTTTACAGCATTTCAGGCAGGTTACAAATGGTAATGAAAATAATAAGGCTGGCATGCTATTCAGAATTAGCAGGGATCTCGGAGGGACTGAACCCGGCAACAGTCCTCGCCAGCGGAGAAAACCTTTCCCTTCCTGAGCCAGGGATACTGCTCATTGTCGGCTCTGTGTTGATGGCCTTTGCCTTTTACAGGCGGATTAGAAAAAAATAAATCCCCTTTCCTATCCGGGTCTTCCGGGTCAGCGTGAAATCTTAATATCTTCCTGCAGGAAATTCCGTGTCAGACAGATAAACCGGCTTTTCAGGATCACTATTTCCTTGCTTTTCTGCAGCTTGTCAATAACCCTGGTAACGCTTTCCCGGGTGAGCCCCGTCATATCGGATATGTCCTGATGGGTAAGTTTTATTTTCAGCGTTATTCCATCAGGCGTTTTTTCTCCATAGTCATCAGACAGCATAAGAAAAAGCATCTTGGTGCGATGGGTTGCGTTGTTGAAATTCAGCAGTTGGATCGTGTCCCAGCACCGGCGCAGCCTGGCACAGAGAATTTCAAGCAAATTCTTCGTTACCTTGCTCTGCTGGAACACAATAGAAAAAAAGTCCTGCTCTGATATGATTGCGATGAGAGAGTCCTCAGTAGCAATGACCGAAGCAGGCATGGTCTTTCCATCAATAAGGGCCATCTCGCCGAAGAAGCTGCCCGACTTGTGGATGGCCAGGATTATCTCCTTTCCGTCCTCGGTTGTCCTCACCACTTTCACCTTGCCGAGCAGAATAATGTACATGAACTCGTTTGTGTCTTCTTCATAGAGAATGGTCTCGTTCTTGCTAAATTGCTTGACCACCATCTTGTCGATGATCTCGTTCATTTCGCTGTCAGTCAGCGAGGCGAATATCTCTGTCTTCTTCAGAAAATTATTTTTATTACTATTGTCCATGATCCTTGCCGTGGTGATGATACCCGGAGGTTATGTTACCCCTCCACTGAAAACTTGGTACGCGCACCAGACGCGTTGACTATCTTGACGTCATTATCTAAGAAAATCTTAACACAGGAACGGCAGAAATCAATTGGCAGTGAATCAACGCAAACAAATCCTTTGACAACAATCACAGGTTCTTAAGGTCATGGGCGACAACGTCGATAAGTATGGCAGGTGCCATGCAGCGGTGATTCAGAGATTCACCGGGAGGGGGAGCTTGAGCGCCACCCGCACCTGTCAGTTATGAGAATGCTTTTATCTGTTTTCTGGAGCCTGAGATGCTGGCCTTTTCTCTTTTAACAGGATGGGTTGCAACTGCTATTGCCTTAGCCGCTGTCTTCAGGCGGCACCGGCGCCTGAAAAATATCCTCCTTGCCATAGGGCTGATCTCAACGGCGGCTGTTGTGCTCGGCGACGCCATGTGTATGTCATGGCCGGAGCTGTTATTTCCCTTGAAAAAATTGGTGCTTGTGAGCGAGTCCGTCATGGCCGCTGCCTGGCTCCTCTTCAGCCTTACCTTCGCCCGGAAAAATTACTGGGAGCGATCGAAACGGTTGGGCAGACTTTCCGTCTTCCTCTTCCCGCTGGTCCCCGCCCTTTTTCTCTTCGCTTCAATGGAGGATTTCTTCTCCGTACCTGCGTTCAGGAGTGAACAGGTGCTCTTCCTCGGCACCTCAGGGTACATTTTTCACCTGATCCTTCTCTCTTACGCAATACTTGCCATCATCAACCTGGAAATAACGCTCAGGAGTTCCCGGGGCAACGACAGGTGGGAGCTCAAGTACATAATACTGGGGGTGGGAGGAATCCTGGCTATCAACATCTTCTATCACAGCCATGCCCTGCTCTACCGTTCCATCAGCATGTACCTTCTGCCTGTGCGTACAGGTATTGTACTCATATCTATGATACTGACAGGCTTGTCCGTCTTCCGCCACAGGGCACTGGACACCGAATTTGCCATATCACGGAAGGTTATCTACAGCTCCCTGAGTCTTATCATCATTGGCACCTATCTTCTCGGACTCGGGCTCATTGGCGAAGGCATGAGATATATGGGGCCGCAGGTGGGCAGGAACATCACAACATTCCTCGGATTTGTGGGAGCACTGCTCGTGCTTATTGTTATATTTTCAGAGCGGATTCGCCGGAATGTAACGGTCCATATAAACAAACACTTCTTCAGCCAGAAGTACGACTACCGCGAGCAGTGGCTTCAGTTCACCCAGATGATCTCCGTGAAACACGGATTCAATGATCTGCTCAGGTCCGTTTCCGAAGGTTTCAGGGAGGCCATGGGAGTAAAAGGAGCCGCTGTCTGGCTGAAAGACAGGGGAACCGGCGAGTACCTTTGCGCCAGGGCAACAGACGCCTGCTCGCCTGAGGTGAAGCCCGGCGAAGACCTTCTTGCCTTCCTGAAAACCAGACAGTGGGTCCTCAATGTGCGGCATGAAAAATGCAGTGAAATTACTGAGCGCAGCAGGGACTTCATAACTAAAACAAGGGCCTCGCTCATTGTGCCCCTTCTAGACGGTGACGACCTGACGGGCTTTGTGGTCCTGAGGGAAGGACGGGCACACTACAATTATAATTATGAAGACTACGATCTCCTGAAAACGCTCGCACGGCAGGCGACGTCAGTCATCGTCAATACGCAGCTTTCGGCAGATCTCGCAGAGGCGAAAGAAATGGAGGCAGTGGGACGCCTGTCGTCATTCATCATCCATGACCTGAAAAACGCCACCTCCATGCTGAAACTCATCGCCCACAACGCTGAAGAACACATGGACAATCCCGAATTCCAGAAGGATGCAATCAAGGCAATAGCAGACACTGCCGGAAGGATGAAGGCGATTATCGGAAAGCTGAAAAACATTCCCCTGAAACAGAGCCTCTCCCTCGAGAAGACGGACCTGGGGACCCAGGTCCGGGCCGCGCTTGAGCAGTTCAGTTCAAACGGCTGGAACTCATGTTCACTCAGGGAACTTGAGCCCGTCCAGGCACATATTGACCGCGAAGAAATAGCGCGGGTCATTGTAAACCTCGTTATCAATGCTCACGAGGCAGCGGGTAAAGCAGGGAAGATCAGCGTTGTGGTTGGTCGGGAGGGTTCCATGGCTTTTATACGGGTGTCTGACAACGGCTGCGGAATGTCAGCCGACTTTATCGAAGAGCGCCTTTTCCGACCCTTTCAGACCACCAAGAAAAAAGGCTTTGGAGTAGGGCTCTACCAGTGCAAGACAATCGCCGAAGCCCACTCCGGCAGGCTGATTGCTGACAGCGAGGAAGGCTGCGGGAGTGACTTTACGCTATATCTCCCGCTGGCGCAGGCATAGCTGCACCTAACCGTACCCGGAGCGCACGGTTTTTATATACGGAAATTAAAATAATGGCTTTTATTGACGTAAACGAGCTATCAGGCGACATTGATTCTTTTCAGTTGCTCCTTTTATACTTACAGGGGGGTCTGTCCGGCATTGCGGATAAGGCTGTCCTGTCTGAAATTACACGTCTTTTATGAATATAAGAATGGGAGGATTCCATGACACAGAGCGAAATGGAGAAATTAATGTCCATGAATCTTGATGAAAAGATTCAGCACTCCAAAAAGATCATCAAAGAGGCACTGGAAAAATACGGCGAGGAGAATGTGGCCGTAGCATGGACAGGGGGCAAGGACAGCACCACCATGGTCTGGCTCTTCAGGGAGGCATGTAAAGAGATGGGAGTTCCCATGCCCAAATGCATGTTCATCGATGAGGGGTATGTGTTTGAGGAGATCTGGGACATCGTGAACCAGCTCAAAGAGGAATGGACGCTTGACGTGAAGATTGCAAAGAACACCGATGTGAGTGACAAGGCGAAGAACGTGGGAGACATGATCAAGATCGGCAGTCTCAATGCAAGGAACAGGGCTGAAATCGAAAAGCTCCAGTTCCAGGAAGATGCCTTCCCCTTTGAGCCTGAATCATATGTGGGCAATCATCTCATGAAGACGGTAGCAATGAACGCATTTCTGGAAGACAACGGCGTCAAGGCCCTGGCAACAGCCATCAGGTGGGATGAGCAGGAGGCGCGGGTAGAGGAAGACTACTTCAGTCCCCGGGAAGTTCCTCCCCACATGCGCGTTCAGCCCATCCTGCATTTTAAAGAGCGGGATATATGGAATTTCATCTTTAAGTTCAAAGTGCCCTTCTGCGTTCTGTACCGTGAAGGCTACCGGTCACTGGGGGCCAAGGGCTCCACTGTCAAGATGTCCGACATCCCCGCCTGGGAGCAGGACCTGGAGAACACCTACGAACGAGCCGGCCGCGGACAGGGCAAAGAAGAAATCATGGGCAAGCTCAGGGACCTGGGATACATGTAATGCGCCGGGTGATTACGATTACAGGAGAGAGCCACCGGTCGTGAAAGAGATCCTCATCGTCGAAGACAACCAGGACATTCAAAACCAGATGAAGTGGGGACTGTCAAAGGAGTACACCGTCCTGATGGCTGCAGACAGGGCAGAGGCACTCCAGCTCTTTGACAGAAAACAGCCCGTTGTTGTCACCCTCGACCTTGGCCTTCCCCCTGATGAAAACGACTCTGGAGAAGGCCTGGCATGCCTCAGGGAGATAATGAAGAAATCCCCTGAAACAAAGGTGATCATTATCACGGGCAACACTGACAGGGCCAATGCCCTGGCAGCAATCAACGCGGGGGCATACGACTACTATCTCAAGCCCGTGGACATGAATGAGCTGAAGATCATCATTAAACGGGCATTTCACCTGTCAGAGATCGAGTCTGACAACCGTGCGCTCCACAGGGCGCTCAACAAGAAAATGGGTTTTGCCGGCATGATCGCCCGGAGCAGGCTCATGGAGTCTGTCTTCGAGACTATCCGGCAGGTAGCTGCCACGGACGCAACCGTTCTGATCACAGGAGAAAGCGGAACAGGCAAGGAACTGGTTGCCAGGGCAATTCACGACAATAGTTCACGGAGCCAGGGCCCCTTCATCCCCATTAACTGCGGTGCCATACCTGAAAACCTTCTTGAATCGGAACTGTTCGGATATGAAAAGGGGGCATTTACCAGCGCCTATGCCCAGCAGAAAGGCAAGTTTGAATACGCTGACGGGGGCACGCTCTTTCTCGATGAAATAGGGGAGATGTCGCCAAACCTTCAGGCAAAGCTGCTGCGGTTTCTGCAGGAGAAAAAAATGCAGCGACTGGGTGGCCGGAGGGACATCGATATCGACACCCGGGTCATCGCTGCCACCAACGTTGACCTGAACACCGCCATGCAGGAGCGGACGTTCCGGGAGGACCTGTTCTTCCGGATCAGTGTTATCACTATAGCCATCCCGCCTCTCCGCGACCGCGGAGACGACGTGATGCTCCTTGCCCAGGCCTTTCTTGAGCGTTATACCGCCCTGTTCAGGAAAAAAATAACGGGGTTCAGCCAAGCAGCCCTCCAGGAAATCGGAAATTACGCATGGCCGGGGAACGTACGAGAACTGGAAAACAAGCTTCAGAAGGCCGTGATCACGGCATCTTCCGGCATGATCGAACCGCATAACCTCGGGCTGGAGAATTCTCTCGCCGCTGAAAGGGGCGGCAGCGGCCGTCAGGACATACGGTACGATGGGATCACCCTCAAAGAGGCCCGCAAACGCCTTGAGATAGACCTTATCACCCAGGTTGTAGAAAGGCACAAGGGAA
>CP070788.1:903402-909487 GCA_020346765.1 Nitrospiraceae bacterium | reverse complement strand
TGAGCGAGGGCATTTATGACACCACCATGACGGCCCTGGAATTCAGAAACGGGATCAGGAGCCATATTTTCGTGAGCTGGCTTCATCCCTTCAAGGAGCAGAAACTCGTTGTGGTCGGATCCAGGGCCATGGCTGTCTTTGATGACATGAGCGAAGAGAAGCTCTTTATCTACCCGCACACGATCAAATGGCAGGACGGGAAAATCCCTGTGGCACAGAAGGCTGACCGTCATAGCGTACCGATTGAAAAGAAAGAACCGCTCAAAGAGGAACTCAGGCACTTCATATCCTGCGTTGCCGACCGAAAAACGCCGCTTACCGACGGCCGTGAAGGGCTCAGGGTCCTGAGGATCCTTGAGATGGCTGAAGAGGGGATGCTCACGGGTCAGAAGGGAACGCCGTCTCCGGCAGGCACAAACAACTATTTCGTGCACGGGAGTGCCTGCATCGACGGGAACGTGCACATTGGCGAAGGGAGCAAGGTATGGCATTTTTCCCATGTGCTTTCCGACTCCCGCATAGGGAAAAACTGCATCATCGCGCAGAACGTCTCCATCGGCCCTGGCGTTACTGTCGGTGATCGCTGCAAGATACAGAACAACGTGTCCCTGTACAAGGGGGTGACCCTCGAAGACGGCGTTTTCTGCGGGCCTTCCTGCGTGTTTACCAATGTCTATACCCCGCGTGCCTTTGTGGAGAGAAAGCACGAGTACCGGGAGACCCTGGTCAAAAAGGGCGCGACTATCGGTGCCAACGCCACCATCCTCTGCGGGGTGACCGTAGGCAGATACGCCCTTATCGGCGCAGGTGCCGTGGTCAAGAAGGATGTGGCAGACTATGCTGTTGTTGCCGGTGTGCCGGCGAAGCAGATCGGATGGGCCTGCATATGCGGCGTCCCCCTCACATTCAAAGGCCAGAAGGCGAAGTGCGGAAACTGTAAAAGCACCTACAGGCTGGAGAAAAAACACCTGGTTGCGGTCAGGGAGGAGATCAGTTTATGAAGCAGATACCCATGCTTGATTTACGTCTTGAATATGAATACATGCAAAAGGACATCGATGCCGCGATCCAGACATGCCTGGACCACCAGAGATGGATTCTGGGTCCTGAGGTCAAAGTGCTCGAGGAAAAGGTTGCATCCTACCTCGGCGTAAAGCACTGCATCGGCGCCTGCTCCGGCACGGAGTCCCTTGTGCTGGCGCTGCGGGCCCTTGCCATCAAGACAAAGGGGCAGGAGTTTTTTGACAAAGAGGATGAAATCATAACGACCTCCTTTACGTTTACGGCAACGGGCGACGCCATTCTCAGGGCCGGCGCCACGCCCGTCTTTGTGGATATAGACCCGTCGACCTGCAATATCGATGCAGGGCTTGTGGAGGAGTACCTCGGCACGGGAGCGAAGGTAGTGGGGATCATGCCCGTGCACCTCTACGGCCAGTCCTGCGACATGGACCGGATCATGGCCCTTGCGAAAAAGCATAACCTGTTTGTCGTGGAAGACGTGGCCCAGGCCTTCGGCGGCGGGTGGAACTCAAAGAAACTGGGTGCCATCGGCGACGCGGGCTCCTTCAGTTTTTTCCCGTCCAAGAACCTGGGGGGCTTTGGCGACGGCGGCATGGTTGCCGTCAATGACGAAGCCCTTGCCGAACTCATCCGCATGCTCATCAAGCACGGGGGAAGGGACAAGTACAATGTGGACCACGTGGGCTACAATGCCCGGCTGGACACGCTGCAGGCGGCAATCGTGGGAGCGAAGTTCACGTACATCGACGAGTTCAACGGCAAGAGAAAGGCGATAGCCGCTCAGTACAATGAGGGGCTCCGCGGTGTGAAAGGCATCAGCCTCACCGGGACCATCAGCGGCGCAGACCACGTTATCCATCAGTACACCGTCAGGGTGCTTGACGGGAAACGGGATGAACTGCAGAAGGCCCTCAAGGACAAAGGCGTCTCCACTATGGTCTACTATCCCTATCCCCTGCACAAGATGAAGGTCTTCCGCAGCGGCAGGAGCAGGATGCACGGGAGCCTCAGGCACGCCGAGGAGGCGGCCGGGAACGTCCTCAGCCTTCCCGTTGAGCCCCTGCAGAAAAGGGAAGACACGGAGTATGTCATAGAGTGTATCAAGGGGTATTGTGATCCATAAAGAGATATGTTCTGGCATCAGGCGTCTCATGAGTTGCCATGCCTTGCCAGAGACATAGTCATTGGAGAACTGTCTTTTATTATTTGATCAGCCCTCATCGATCCGAAGCCAACACGTAAAAGGTTACTGAATGTACTCAGGCAAGAAAATATCAGTTGTTATTCCTTGCTACAATGAGGAAAGTCAGATAACAAAAGTGCTCTCATCATTACCGGACTATGCGGACAGCATATGCGTTGTTGATGATGCAAGCACCGACAAGACCGTTCAGGCAGTGCGTGATTATGCATCCCGTGACCCGCGGGTTGTTCTCATATCCCTTGAAAAAAACTCCGGTGTCGGGGCAGCAATTGCTGTCGGGTACAAGCACTCTCTGCAGAATGAATATGATGTCACTGTTGTCATGGCCGGTGACGGCCAGATGGACCCCCGGGACTTTGAAGCAGTTGCCGGGCCGGTCGCAGAAGGGCTTGTCGATTACTGCAAAGGAAACCGGTTTTTCTATGACCGGGGTCTAAAAAAAATTCCCTATAAACGGCTCATAGGAAATTTTGTTCTTACGGCGCTGACAAAGATAGTCTCCGGGTACTGGCATATCTCCGATACCCAGTGCGGATACACAGCGATCAGTAAAGAGGCATTGTCCAGGATAAACCTCGATGCCATATATCCGCGATACGGATGTCCCAACGATATTCTGACAAAACTCAACATCTTTGAAATGCGGGTTGCGGAAGTGCCTGTTAATCCGTTATACAAAGTTGGTGAAAAATCGAAGATGAAAATACCGCTCGTTATCCTGCCCATTCTGTTGTTGCTCGCAACTCTTTTTTTTCAAAGGATGTTCCAGAAATACGTCTTCAGGATAGGGCATCCTCTCGTCCTTGCCTATGCATTTTCTGCACTGCTGTTTTTGATGTTTGTTGGCCTGGGCATGTATATAGGTGTTGTTTTCGTCCTTACAGGACTGATCCCGAAAGCCGCCCTTATCGTGGCAGGTGTTACTCTGATAATTTCTCTGCAGCTCGTTCTCAGTGCATTCACCATGGATTTTGAATACAACAGGAGGCTTTACGTGGACCTCCTTCACAGAGGACACGAGCGTAGCGGGGACAAGGGTGTTGAAGCAAAATGAGATGTCCTGTCTGTGATGAGGAAAACTGCACAATGCTATTCGACGTAAAACGCCCGGACCTCGGTGAAGGTATCTGCTATAGTGTCTGGGACTGCCCTTCCTGCACCTTCAAGTTTGCTCAGGGCCCTTTGCAACCCTCCCTTCTTTCCCGGCTCTATAACGGCGGCTTCCACGGGTCAAGCCAGCAGGCAGCTCCTGTGGGCGACAATGGCGAGTTTACCCCTGAAAGCATGAAGTTCCCGATCATAAGAAACGTGATTGACCGGACACGTTCTTTGCAGCGTCTTCGCAGCAGTGGTGATCTGCTCGATGTGGGGGCCGGCCGGGGCTACTTTGTGAAGGCTGCGTCACAGGTGTTCTCTGCAGAAGGGATTGAGCTTAATCCTGACGCCGCTGAATTTGGCAGGTCGATGGGCGTACACGTTGTCTCCGGTGATTTTCTGACCCATGACTTCCGGGAGAAGCAGTATGACATTATTACCATGTGGGATGTTATCGCCTCTCTTCCCGAGCCAAAAACTGCTGTTGCCAGGATACAGGGCCTGCTTAAACAGGACGGGTTACTGGTGATGACACTGCCGGATGGGGGTTCTGCGGCAGCGCGGCTGCTGAAGCGGTACTGGCCGCTCATGATCCCCCCTGTCAACCTCGGGTTCTATACGCGGAAGTCTGTTCAGCACCTTTTAGCTTCAGGGGGATTCAGGGTTCAGGAGATCAGGCATGACGCCAAGCAGGTCAGCATTGACTTTCTGCTCCGCAAGCTCATGAAGACCGCCGGATTTGCTAACCGTGCACAAACACAGCTGCCTTTCAGCCCGTCCTTCTCCATTCCCCTGAACCTGGGAGATATCATGACGGTTGTGGCTGTGCGGGATAGTGCGCGGTGAAAAAGATAGCCATTGCAGGGGTCACTCTCAGCGGCAATATGGGTGGGCAGGCAATGCTGCTCGCTACGCTGGAGGCAATGCGCTCCAGGTTTCCCGGGGCTTCCTTTTCCCTTCTCTCCATATACCCTGGCAGTGACAGGAAGATCAATGACATTGATGATCTCACGATTGTTCCGGCTCCGGCTGCTTTACTCACCGGCCTTTACCTCCCGCTGGCATTGATCGCCTGGCCCTTCATGCATGTTTCTGGTGTAAGACGCATTCTTAGCTGCATACCCTATTTTAACGCGGTGCTGAAATCCGACATGGTGATAGACCTGGCCGGAATTGCCTTTGTTGACAACAGGGGAATCCTGCTGTTGCTGTACAACGTTGCGTGCTTCCTCCCCGCTATTATCCTGGGGAAGCCGGTCGTGAAGCTTTCCCAGGCGCTGGGCCCCTTTGAGAAGCCCTTGAACCGGATCGTATCACAGTTCGCACTGTCCCGCTGCACGAGGGTAGTTGTCCGTGGAGAACAGTCCAGGGAGAAAATAAAAAAACTTGACCTTCCCAACGTGACAATGCTTCCCGATGTCGCCTTTGCCATGGATGTCCCCCCCTCCTCTGTGGAGCAGGCGAAGGTGCTGTCTGCATCTCTGAAGGCGGGCCAAAAGCCTCTCATGATCTCTCCCAGCCGGGTGGCTCAGAGACAGTGCGCTGCTGCGGGGATAAATTTCACCAGGGAAATGAAAAGTCTGATAGAAAAACTCCGCGACCGTGGCCAGTCAGTCGTACTGATTGCCCACAGTCTTGCCTCGGGGGCCAGTAAAAACAACGACGTAGCATTGTGCCATGAGATCCTGGACGGCATGGACAGCAGGCATCAGACGGACCTCATTACCGACGTTCATGATGCCAGGATTTTGCGGGCCCTGATCGGCGAGGCAGGAATATTTGTCGGATGCAGGTTTCACTCCATAGTGGCTGCTCTGACCATGTGTGTCCCCTGTGTCGTTATTGGATGGAGCCATAAATATGCTGAGATGCTGAGTCCCTTTGGACTTGAAGAGTGGGTCATTGACGCATCGACCTTTTCTTCAAGCAGGCTTTTGGACCTTATTGTGCACGTGCAGGCAAAGGGGCCGGAAATTTCCCTTCAGATTCAACGGGTCCTGCCTGCAATTCAGAAAAAGGCAGCCCTTAACTTTGATATTGCTGCCGGCTGCCTTGTTCGTGGGAATGGGTAAGGGCCTGCAGATGATACCCCGGCTGACGGCTGTAGTAAAGAGCAGATGGACCCAGAGAATTCTTTTTTGCCTGACTATCGTCTTTGTTGTTAACTACGTCCTTGGCAATTTCGAATGGGAGGCCCTCAGTGTTCTTACCATAGATCCCTTCTGGCTTTCCCTGGGTATCGTGCTGAACCTGGTCTACCTCCTTGTGTATGCGTTCCTGTGGCATGGCATAACCTCTATGTACAAATCAGCCATTCCCACGCCAGATGCCGTAGCGGTCTGGCTGTTTTCAAACTTCGGGAAATATCTGCCGCTTAAAGTAACGGGTATTGGATTTCGCATGTCAGCGTATCGCGAGCGCACCCGGCACGGGTTCGCGCACATAGGGCAGTTATGTTACATGGAATATGTGGCTTCGATCCTGGGCGGTTTTGTCGTTGTTTTTGTTTTTCTTTTTTTCGGGGCCGGGGCTGCAGGACTGGTTCCGGGAAGCATCTCCCGTTACGCACTGTATGCGTCTGCACTCTTTTTGCTGCTGCTGCCCCCGGTACACAGAGTTCTTTTTAATAGTGCCCTGCGCATCCTGAACAAAGAGGCCGGCCTTGTCAGCATGAAGCCGGGCAACTCGCTTATTCTCGTTATTGCCTATGCCGGTGCATGGCTCATGCTGGGGGCCACGCTGATTTGCCTCACCTATGCGGTC
>CP070788.1:896709-903302 GCA_020346765.1 Nitrospiraceae bacterium | reverse complement strand
GAGATGCCTACAATGTTGAGATAGTTGACTATCATTAGGAGGCATTATGACTAAGACAAAATTAACACCAATACATCCCGGAGAGATCCTGATGGAGGAATTTCTTAAACCTATGGAGATCAGTCAGTATCGTTTGGCTAAAGATATCAATGTTCCGGCAAGGCGTATAAATGAAATTGTACAGGGGAAACGATCGATAACACCTGATACTGCTTTGAGGCTGTCAAAATACTTTGGATTATCTGAGAGGTTCTGGATTAACCTTCAGGCTCGTTATGATCTTGAATCAGAAAAAGACAAATTGAAAGATAGGCTAAACAAAGAAGTTCATGTGTACGCAGCGGCTGTTTAGTGACCTGCCCCCTGAAAAACAATTACGTGCAGTTAGTTCCAAACTAAATATCCTTTATACAGACCAATAAAGCCGCAGATAACCAGCGGATGGACGTGGATGCGTACCAATGGGACCTTTTAAGCCGGGCAGATTGGTTTTTAGCAGGAATGCGCCTGACAGGTACTTGTCAGACATCATGACGTTTACGGAAGGAGCAGAATACATAGCCTTATGCTGCCCGGGATTTTTACCTTATGCAGTGCGGAGAGATAATGAATAAGATGGCATGCCGGAGGTGAACCGCCGTGTCGTGACCGCACCGGGAGGCCCGGCTGACGAACGAGAAGGGGTCGGGTATTGACATGGATCTACCTTTTTGACAAGGCCTTCTGTGGTGATGTGCGGGATGATGTGTCCATGATGTACTCGTGAATTGATCGTGCCGCGCGTTTGCCCGCGCCCATGGCACTGATCACTGTGGCTGCGCCTGTTGATATGTCTCCCCCTGCAAAGATGCCGGGGAGGTTCGTCCGTCCCTCATTGTCCGTGACGATATATCCGGCGCCCCAGAGGTCCAGGCCCTTGACGGACTTCACAAGGATCGGATTGGATGTCTGGCCGATGGCCATGATGACCTGGTCCACGTGGAGGACAAAATCTTCCCCTGAACATTCGGGCCTTCTCCTGCCCGAGGCATCGGGTTCACAGAGTACCATACGGTCGCACCGCAGGCCCTTGACATAACCCCGTTCATCTCCGAGGATCTCTTTCGGACTGGTGAGAAACTCAAATTTTATGCCCTCCTCCTGGGCGTGCTCTATCTCCTCAAGGCGCGCGGGCATCTCCGCTTCAGACCTTCGGTATACGATATAGACCTTTTTTGCCCCAAGCCTCTGGGCCGTTCGCGCCGCGTCCATTGCCACGTTTCCGCCGCCGATGACGGCGACTTTTTTCGCCTTTTTTACCGGTGTGTCATATTTGGGGAACTGGTCGGCCTTCATGAGGTTTACCCGTGTCAGAAACTCCGAGGCGAAATAGACATTGTTCAGGTTGGCACCGGGAATATTCATGTACTGGGGAGTGCCTGCGCCGACGCCGATAAAAATCGACTCGTATCCTTCACTGAAAAGCTCTTCCACTGTCTGGGTCCTTCCTACTACCCAGTTGAGCGTTATCGTCACGCCGAGACTTTTAACAAATTCTATTTCCCTCTGGATGATCTTCTTGGGGAGCCTGAATTCAGGGATCCCGTAGACGAGAACCCCCCCTGCCTCGTGGAGGGCCTCGAAGATGGTCACCTCATAGCCGAACTTTGCAAGGTCTGCTGCCGCAGTCAGCCCTGCCGGGCCGGATCCGATGACAGCTACCCTGTGGCCGTTTGGTTTCTCCCGTTCCGCTTTTTCCGTTATGCCTTTTTTCATTTCATAATCGGCAACGAACCTCTCAAGCGCGCCGATTGCGATGGGCGAACCCTTCCTCTGCAGGACGCAGCTGCCCTGGCACTGGTTTTCCTGGGGGCATACTCTGCCGCACACGGCGGGAAGCATGTTGTATTTCCTCAGCACCCTGAGTGACCCTGAAAAATCAGTGTCTCGCAGGTAGGAGATGAACGCGGGGATGTCTATTTCAACAGGGCATCCTGCAACACATTTCGGCTTCTTGCACTGAAGGCACCTCCGAGCCTCCTTGACGGCCTGTTTCTCTGTCAGGCCGAGGGCGACCTCTTTAAAGTCAGTGCTCCTTATTTTCGGGTCCCGTGCTCGCATATTAAAAACAGGATTCGAGGATTCCAGGATTCGAGGATTCAAGCGACAAAGAAAAAGTTCTTAATTCCTTCACTTGACCCCTTTACTTCTACATTTCCCTTTACATTTTTTTCTGAAGGCTTCCATTGCCTGCGCTTCTTCAGACCGGTAGAATCCCAGCCTGCTTGCCAGTTCCTGAAAGTCCACTTCATGGCCGTCAAATTCAGGCCCTTCAATGCAGGCAAAGCGTGTCTTACCGGAGACGCTCACCCTGCACGCCCCGCACATGCCCGTGCCTTCAACCATCACGGGATTGAGGCTCACCAGCGTCCTGACTTTGTAAGGGCGCGTCTGCTCTGAAACGGCCTGCATCATCCGGATGGGGCCTACGGCAATAACGATTTTGACCTTCGCTGAGTCGAGCACCTCTTTCAGGGCTTCTGTTACCAGCCCCTTCCTGCCCGAGCTTCCATCATCGGTGGTAAGAAGGACCGTATCCGCGTATTCCCTGAACCTGTCTTCCCATACGAGCAGGTCCTGCGTCCGGGCTCCGAGGATCACGGTGATTTTATTTTTCCTGGCCTTTAGCGCCCTGAGAATGGGGAAGAGCGTTGCCGAGCCTATTCCGCCGCCAACGAGTACGCAATGACCATAGATCTCGATCGGAGTGGCATGGCCCAGAGGGCCGGCGATGTCCATGATTGACTGACCGGCCTTCAGGGTACCCAGTTCTTCCGTTGTCTTGCCTATTTTCTGGAAGAGCAGTGTGATAGTGCCCTCTTTTTTATCGGAGTCTGCAATCGTAAGGGGGATCCTTTCGCCCTTTTCATGGATTCGGAGGACAACGAAGTTTCCGGCCTGATGGTGCCGTGCAATATAAGGGGCATCTACGATCATTGCATCCACCTGGGGTGCAACGGTCTCTTTATGGACTATCCTGTACACGTGTCTTTTTTCTCCTGGTCCCGGATACTCATAGTCTGGTACCGTCACCCGCGGTTTCTCCGTGCGGGCTCATCACGATCGTCCGGGCTGCTGCGCGTCAGGTGCGTCTCATGCATCGGGGCGTGCGCAACTGCAGCAGTATCGAGGAACGGATTATTATATCAGATACAAAAATAATTGTTAATATCCCGGCAGGTCTTCACCGCGATTATCCTTGCTTTTTACCGTCACATACATGAAAATAGTGGTAGGTATTTGTAGACAGTCGACCCTTCCTGACAGGTAAGCTCGCGTACCAGTTCCGGAACAAGGCATTCGGGGTGAAAGGGCGTGGCAACGCGGAAGAAAGAACAGGGGGCTGAACCTTCCTCACGTGGCACGATGGGAGACATCACCATACGGGTCTGCATGGGAACGGGAGGGCTTGCGGCAGGCAGCAGCGAAGTGCTCCGGGAGTTCAGCTCCCGGCTCAGTTCGCGGGGCGTCAGGGCCGGGGTCGTAAAAAAGTGCGTCAACAAGACAGGGTGCCGGGGATTCTGCGCAAAAGATGTGCTCGTTGATGTCATCCGCAATGGCATTCGCACCACCTACCAGTTCATCACTCCTGAAAAAGTCAGCCGGATTGTTGACGACCATGTGATCGGGGGGGCCCCTGTCGATGAATGGCTTGTGGGGCCTGAATACCACGCCTTCCATGAGAAGCAGACCAAGATACTCCTCAAGCAGTGCGGTGAAATAGACCCGGAAGATATAGACGCCTACATCGGGGTCGGGGGCTATGAAGGCCTGAAAAAAGCCCTTTCGCTCTCCCCCTTTGAGGTCAGGGAGGAAGTGAAGGCCTCCGGTCTCAGGGGAAGGGGCGGAGCAGGTTTTCACACGGGGCTTAAGTGGGAACTCTGCTCCATGTCGCCTGACAAGGTGAGGTACATTATATGCAATGCCGATGAGGGCGACCCGGGCGCCTTTATGGACCGGGCCGTGCTTGAAGGAAATCCCCATTCTGTCCTGGAGGGAATGATCATCGGCGGCTACGCAATCAGGGCACACGAGGGGTTCATATATGTGCGTGCTGAATATCCCCTGGCAATCCAGAGGCTCGAGATCGCCATTGAGCAGGCAGAGCGGGGGGCCTTTCTCGGGAAGGACATAGTCCGGAGCGGATACGATTTTGCCATCAGCATCAAGAAAGGGGCCGGGGCCTTCGTCTGTGGTGAGGAAACCGCTCTTATTGCTTCGATCGAGGGCAAACGCGGCATGCCGCGTTCCAAGCCCCCCTTCCCGGTAAACAGGGGATTGTGGAACAGGCCAACGGTCGTGAACAATGTGGAAACCCTCGCAACGGTGCCCCAGATCATGACCCGGGGTGCGGCGTGGTTTTCTTCCATTGGAACCGACAAGAGCAAGGGGACGAAAATCTTCGCACTCACCGGGAAGATCAAAAACACGGGATTGATCGAGGTCCCCCTGGGCATGCCGCTCCGTGAGATCGTCTATGACATCGGCGGCGGCTGCGGCAGGAACCGCAAGCTCAAGGCTGTCCAGACCGGGGGCCCCTCGGGTGGCTGTATCCCCGCTTCTCATATTGACATGCCTGTGGATTATGAGTCCCTGGGTGACATAGGGTCAATGATGGGTTCAGGAGGCATGGTTGTCATGGAGGACACCACCTGCATGGTGGACATGGCGAAGTTTTTTCTCTCTTTCACCCGAAACGAGTCCTGCGGGAAGTGTTTGCCCTGCAGGGTGGGAAACATGAGGCTCTACGAGGTTCTGGAGAGGATCACCGGAGGGAAGGGCAGGGCAGGAGACATTGACTTTCTCGTAGACCTGGCTGAGGACATCAAGATTTCATCGTTGTGCGGACTGGGACAGACCGCGCCGAACCCTGTCCTTTCGACAATCAGGTTTTTCAGGGATGAATACGAGGCCCACATCCATGAAGGGATCTGTCCTGCCCGGGTCTGCAAGGCGTTCCGCAGATATGTGGTGAGCGATACCCTCTGTACCATGTGCGGAAAATGTTTCAGGGAATGCCCCAGCAGGGCCATAGCATGGGAGAAAAAACAGAAGGCCTTTATTGACGTGAAAAAATGCACGAAGTGCGGGATGTGCTACGACGCATGTCAGTTTCGGGCGATATTATGAAAAAGGGTTCAAGGGAAAAGAGTGACTCTTCTATTTCTATGCTCCCCCGGCCCCTGAAACCCATGGCCCCTTTTCATCGAGGAGGATGGTGTGGCCCAGCGTAAAATTAAAATAAAGATTAATGGTGTTGAAACAGTCTGTGAAAAGGGTGATTCCATCCTCACGGCCGCTCAACGGGTGGGCGTCCCCATCCCCACGCTCTGCCATGATGACAGGCTCGAGCCCTACGGTGGCTGCAGGCTCTGCAGTGTGGAGGTGAAGCACATCCACAGGCTGCTGCCTGCCTGCACCACGCCGGTGAAGCCCGGCATGGAGGTCATTACTGAGAGCGCCACAATTACGCGTATCAGAAAGCGCCTTGTCTCACTTATGCTCTCCAATCATCCCAATGACTGCATGCACTGCGAAAAGGCTGGCGAATGCCGTCTCCAGGACCTTGCCTACGAATTCGGCGTGGACGGCAGTGAATACGGAGGTGAGCGATGGGACCTGCCCATCCGGGAGGCGAATCCCTTTATCACCTATGAGCCGAACAAGTGTGTCACCTGCGGGCGGTGCATCAGGATCTGCAGCGAAGTGGTCATGGCAGGCACCATTGACTGGGTCGGAAAGGGTTTTTACACACTTCCTGACACGGCCTTCAGGAGGCCCCGCTCCCTTTCCAACTGCGAGTTCTGCGGACAGTGCGTTTCCACATGTCCCACCGGAGCCCTTACAGACAAGAAGGGAAGGGGAAAAGGCAGGGTCAACGAGATGCAGCGGGTGAGAACAACCTGCGGCTACTGCGGCACGGGCTGCACTCTCTATCTCAATGTAAAAGGCGGGACTGTGGTAAAAGTGACGTCTGCCTTTGACGGGCCGGTGAATCAGGGCAATCTCTGCATCAAGGGCAGGTACGGGTATGATTTCATCCACAGCGCCGAACGGATAAGGGCCCCGCTCATCAGGAAGGGAGACGGTTTCCATGAGGCCACATGGGATGAGGCCCTTGACCTTGTTGCAAAGAACTTTCGGAAGGTCATCAAAAAGCACGGGAACAAATCAGTGGGAGCCTTTTCATCGTCCCGGTGCACCAATGAAGAAAATTTTCTCCTCGCCAAATTTGTCCGGACAGTATTCAGGAGCAATAACGTTGACAACTGCGCCCGTGTCTGACACGCTCCCACGGTGGCCGGTCTGGCCACCAGCCTGGGGGCGGGCGCTGCCACCAATTCTCTGGCACAGATGCCGGAGATTGATGCGCTCTTTCTGTTCGGATCGAACCCTACGGAAGCACATCCCATTGTCTCCATCTATCTGAAGAAGGCGCTCCGCAAGGGGGCCAGGCTCATCGTGGGCGACCCGCGAAGGACCTGGATGGCGCGGCGAGCCGATGTGTGGCTCAACCTTCGTCCCGGCAGCAACATCGCGCTGCTCAACGGGCT
>CP070788.1:884167-896609 GCA_020346765.1 Nitrospiraceae bacterium | reverse complement strand
ATCCCGAAAACCAATGTCCGTAAGGGACTGCAGCTGGTCCTCAAGGGTGTCCGGCTTATTGTCACTTCCTTCCTTGTATCTCCTGACGACGTCCTGAAAAGAAACATCCCTTCTGCCAAGAGAAGCGATTTTGCCAATCATCCATTCTTCCCAGAGTTTCATGTACCACGTTTCCAGTGGCTCTGTCCCTCCCAAAACGACATCGATGTTCAGGAAGCACCCAGACGGCCGCAGGAGAGCATGAATGAGGGCAAAAAGACGCTCCTTGTCATCCATAGCAAGGTGATGGATTGCCTGGGAGGAAATAATGAAATCAAAGCCCTGGACGGGAAAGCGATTGTTCTCCAGGAGTTCCTCAAAGCTGGCCCTCAGAAAGCACACATCGGAGCAGCCTTTCATCCGCTCCCGCGCCCGGCCCAGCATGTCCTCGGAGGGATCCAGCAGTATTGCCGAGGCAGTACGGTCCATGGACAGCAGTTCATGGGCTGCTATGCCATCACCGCAGCCAAGGTCGAGGATAGCATGTCCCTTCCCGATGCCGCTGAATTGCCGGTAAAAGGACTTCATGATTTCAAGCATCCGATCCCTCTCAACGATATAAATATCAGCATTTACCCTGTACTGACGGGCAAACTCCTCATGTGCCCATCTCGATGTGCTGAAATCTCCCATGACCACCCCCGAACATATGCTTCACTTCCAAAAGAAAGAGGACTTCGTGCCCTATAAACAGGGAATAAAAAAGCCGCGGTCCTTTTGACCGCGGCCTCCGTTTCAACAATACACAAGGCAGTCAGACCACGGCATTCCCCTCAGCCGCACCCATGAAAAGTCGTACTGTGCAGAAAAGATGATCGGCCGGGAAAACATCATTTCTCATCATATTTCTCATGTTAGAGAAATCGGAACTTGAATGTCAAGAACGCTGTGTCCTTTCTTGTGATTCTTTTGTGATAAATGCCCCTTATAATAGAAGAAGGAAAGAGTTTGGGATGAGGAGTTCCTGATGAAGAAAAATATTCTCATCATTGAAGACAATAGCGATCTTGCCCATCTCCTGGAATTACACCTGAGCGACCTTCATTTTCATGTGGATACGGCCTATGACGGTGTTACGGGTATCGCACAGGCGGAGAGACACTCCTATGACCTGATTATCCTTGACCTGATGCTCCCCGACCTTGACGGGCTGGAAGTATGCAGGCGTCTCCGGAGCTCATCAACCTATGTGCCTGTTTTAATGCTAACATCAAAATCTTCTGAACTGGACCGGGTGCTCGGTCTGGAGATCGGGGCTGATGATTACGTCACCAAGCCTTTCAGTATCATGGAGCTTATGGCTCGGGTGAAGGCCTTATTCCGGAGAATTGAATGCATGAAGAGCGGTGACAAGGAGAATCTTTCCGAAGTTATCAGCAGGGGGGACATGGTTATTGACACGAGGAAACGGAATGTTGCTTTGCAGGGAAGAGATATAGATCTGACAACAAAAGAGTTCGACCTGCTCCTCCATTTTGCGCGTAACCCGGGCAGGGTCTTTACCCGGTCACAACTGCTGGACACAGTCTGGGGATACGGCCATGACGGGTACGAGCACACCGTAAATTCCCATATAAACAGACTGCGTTCAAAGATAGAAGAGGATCCTGCCCGGCCCCGGTACATCCTGACCGTCTGGGGTGTGGGCTACCGGTTCGCAAATCTGGAGACAAAGGTGACCGATGTTTAAATCTCTATATGGGAAACTGGCCCTTGTTCTGTTCGCCCTTTTTTTTGTCGTTGGCGCAGCGTTCATTGTCATCAGTGTTATTTCTACTGAAAAGTACCAGCAGGAGATAAATCAGAAGCTCAACCGGAAACTGGCCGAACTCATAGTGGCAGAAACGGTCATTCTCCGGGACAGCAGGATACATCACGACGCCCTGAAGGAAATATTCCATATGCTCATGGTCATCAATCCCAGCATAGAACTGTATCTCCTGGACACCGAAGGGAAGATACTTGCATTTTCAGCAGACCCCGGCAAGGTCAGACGTGAACGGGTTGACCTGGGGCCAATACGGAAATGGCTTGGAGGTAACGGGACCCTTCCACTTCTGGGGGATGATCCCCGGAACACGCTGGGGGAAAAGGCATTCACGGCAGCACCAATTTTCACGGAGGGAAGGCTTGAGGGGTATCTCTATATCATACTGGGCGGCGAAACCTATGACAGCATTATCCAGAAAATCCAGGGCAGCTATATACTAAAGCTTAGCATCCGTGTCATATCCCTGAGTCTTCTGGTCGCACTGATGGCAGGACTGCTCATCTTTGCGTTTCTGACCCGAAGACTGAAACGCCTGGCAGCCGTCATGGATGGATATGAGAGCAGGACTGCCGTTGAAAAGCTTGACCTTCCTCCTGTGGGCAGGGATGGCCCTCACGATGAAATCGACAGGCTCATTACGACGTTCAGGCGAATGACTGAACGTATTCAGGTTCAGATGCAGACGCTGGAACGATCGGACAACATGAGACGCGAGCTTGTGGCAAATGTTTCCCATGACCTGCGTACGCCCCTGGCAACTCTCAGGGGATATATGGAAACGCTGCTCATGAAAGACAACCGTTTGTCTCCCGAAGAACGGAGAACCTATCTCGCAATTGCCATCAGTCATTGCGAACGTCTGGGCAAGCTAATTACTGACCTCTTTGAGCTGGCAACGCTTGACGCCCGGGACAGTACAGTGCACTGTGAATCCTTTAGTTTGAGCGAACTCGTTCAGGATGTGGTACAGAAATTTTCTCTCTCAGCAAGGGATAAGCAGATAAACATCGAGACAAACATCGGGAAGGACCTGCCTTTTGTCTTTGCTGATATCGCGCTTATCGAGCGTGTGCTCGAAAACCTTCTTGAAAACGCTGTCCGGTACACCCCTGAAGGCGGATCGATCGCCATTGCCCTGAGCAGCCACATCAGTGAACACATTACCATTCAGGTGAGCGATACCGGCCGGGGAATTCCTGAGGAGGAAATCCCGCGGATATTTGACCGGTTCTATCAGCTTGACAGCAACAGAAGGAACAAACCATTTCATTCCGGCCTTGGCCTTGCAATTACCAAACGTATTCTGGAACTTCATAACGCTGCCATTGATGTGAAGAGTCATGTGGGTACGGGCACCACCTTCACGTTCAGCCTTCCCGCATCCATCATCTGCTAGCGTATCTCCAACAATATTGCTGACAGTCCTCTGTGCTCCCGATATGACGTGTGTGACATAAACGTTATCTCTTCGTGATAGTTTCGTGAAGTTTATCAGATATCCTTTATATACATCCACAGGGAAAGGAGGTGAGAAATGATGAAACGAAGAATCATTTTGTTAGCCGCGGTAATTTCCGTGTCAGCCTGTGTGGTCCCGGTTTCTGCCTTTGCAGGAGCAACGCGTGTATCCGGGGCTATATGGGCACATGGGCAGCTCTATGATACGGTTGTTACTCCCGCTACGTTCATAGCGCCGCCTGAGCATTCCACTGACATCATCTACAGCTTCATGATGAGTGGACTGAGTGGCCAGAGGTCGGTGGCAGAAGCCGCACCGGGTGATAGGGACTTCAACGGAGGGCGCTGGGATGTGCAAATGGCCGTTTTCACGGCTCAGGGCCTCATGGACCATGATCCGGACGGAGACGGGCTGGTAGACTTTGAGCTTACCAGTGCAGAAGAAGTGGAAGCACATGAGCAGCTCGGGCACATTGTCATCAATGACGCCAACTTTTATTTTGAATGTCCCCTGCTCCCAAGAAGGGGCCGCTGATAGCGGTCTGGCAATCGCAGAGTATGCCGTACCAGAGGTGGAGATAACCATGGTACGGCATACCCGCTATGCACATCCTGAAATTCATGTGCCTCGGCGGGAGCATACTGTAATAAAGGGGTATAATAATATAGACGGGCAGTATACACTGAGCAGTATATCACTGATGACTGGTGCTGTGCTAAAGATGAATCTCATACTGAAGTGATCGATCGAGGTAATGCAACAATGAAAACAGCTTTTTACCGAATTCTATGGGTAACAGTGTTCATCTGTCTGTGGTGGGGCACGGGCGCTGATGCCGCAGTGCCGGAAAAGGCCACGCTTGCCGGGGGATGTTTCTGGTGCATGGAGCCCCCCTATGAAAAGCTCGACGGGATCAGTGAGGTAATCTCAGGATACACTGGAGGCCGGGAGGAGAATCCGACCTACAAGGCAGTATCGTCAGGAACCACAGGCCACGTTGAGGCCGTTGAGGTCCGCTATGACCCTGAAAAGATCTCCTTCCAGATGATACTGGACATATTCTGGCGCCAGATTGATCCCACGGACGACGGCGGCCAGTTCGTTGACCGGGGTTCTCAGTACAGGACAGCCATCTTTTATCACAATGAGGAACAGAAGAGGCTGGCCGAGGCATCACTTGAAGAGCTGCGCAGGTCAGGCAGGTATGACAAGCTCATCGTTACACAGATACTGCCGGCCTCAACCTTCTACCGCGCTGAGGACTATCACCAGGATTACTATAAAAAGAACCCCCTGCGGTATAAATTCTACCGTTATTGGTCAGGCAGGGACCAGTACCTGGAAAAGGTATGGGAAAGTGAGAAAGAGGCAATGAGAGAAAAACCATCGGGAAAATATATTAAACCCTCACGGGAAGAACTCAGGAAACGGCTGACACCTCTTCAGTACCACGTGACGCAGGAGGACGGCACCGAGCCCGCCTTTGACAATGAGTACTGGGACAACAAGAAAGAAGGGATCTATGTGGATATCGTGTCCGGCGAGCCGCTCTTCAGCTCACGGGACAAGTACGACTCAAAAACAGGATGGCCGAGCTTCACGAAGCCCCTCAAACCTGATAACATTGTGGAGCGGGAGGACCGGAGCTTTTTCACGGTCCGTACCGAGGTGAGGAGCAGGAATGCAGACTCCCACCTTGGTCATGTCTTTGACGACGGGCCTGAACCTACAGGGCTCCGGTATTGCATGAACTCGGCAGCCCTCCGTTTCATTCCGAAGGATGACCTTGAAAAGGAAGGCTACGGCCAGTATCTTGGGCTCTTTGAGTAGGGGCAAGTTTAAAACCCGCCCTTACATCCGCACTTCCGACCTTTCTCGTCTATTTACCTGAGTCCGTGAAAGATCGTTCAAACAATTCATTGATTGCCTCTTTGCCCTCGTCGCTCAGATAGCGGGTTCCGGTGACGGCGATTGTCCTGTGGCATATGACAGGGTCTTCTGTCACCCATTCATTGTGTATCCAGGACACCCATTCTTTTCTGTCCTGATCAAAGAGGTGGACCGGGCGGTTGAACAGTTTTGCCAGCTCAACACCCCAGCCAGTGCCTCCCTTGACAGTCCCGTTTGACAGCAGCCATCCTACGGCAAATACCTGATAGCCGTTATTGACGATATGAAACTGCACCTGAAAGACCTTCTGCATCATGGGTGTAAAGGCAAAGGACCGTTCCATCCGTTTCCTGATAATATCCGGGCCCACGCCGCCGCGGGAAAGCTCCTCATCAGAAAGCATCTTCAGCCCCCGGTCACGGCTTATCTCATGGCCTTGAAAGTTGAATGTCACTTCCATTATGCCCCACTTCTCTGCGGTCGTGCCGAAATACTCCTCCGTGCCACGGTGGCCGCCTGAATAGAGCGTGATCTTTTTTGGGTCTAACATGTCGTTCTCCTTGATTGAATGGTTCTGTCACCATCTGGAATACTGAATAGAATATTCATTTAGAGGCATTATATCAACCGGGAAGCAATCTCTGAAACTATTGCACTCCTGAATCAATCCCGCCTGAAGGCCCTTCTCAGGAACGGCCGTATCTTTTCCACCAGCTCGTATTCCACGGGAACAACAAGCAGCGTCAGCAGCGTGGCGCTCGCCAGCCCGGTGCAGAATGCCGTTGCCATAGGTGCCCACGAGATGGATTTGCTCGGAATGCCGACTGCCATTGGGAGCAGGCCGAGAATGGTCGTTGCCGTAGTGATCAGGACAGGCCTCATTCTCAGGCGGCATCCTTCAATGACGGCCTCACGTATTTCCTTGCCCTCCCTCCGCCGTACGTTTATGAAATCGATCAGGATGAGAGAATCGTTCACGGCCACACCCGCAAGGCCGACAACGGCAAGAAAACTGCCCACGGTGAATGTGGACCTGCTCACAAACATCCCGAAGGTCACACCGATGACGGCAAAGGCGACAGCGGAAAGGATGATCATGGGCTGAAAGTAATCTCTGAACTGGGACGCAAGGATCACGTAAATGGCCATGACAGCGATAAAGAAGGCGAAGGTGAGAGACATGTAGGATCTGCTCGTTGACTCATACTCGCCGCCGAAGCCCAGCGTAACGCCGGGAAAGGCATCGGCTATTCTGTTGAAATAGTCCCGTGCAAGAAACTGAACCCGGCCCGGCGAGAGACGGGAACCTGCCTCTATGTCTGCCGTTATCGTCACCGTGGGTTTGCTGTTGTAGCGGGCCTTCATGTCAGGCTCACTGGCGTAGTCCATGGTCACCAGGTCTTTCAGCAGCACCGGTGCTGAACTGTGCTCCACTGCAGGGACCTCCATGATATCCGAAGGGTCGTCAATGCCTGCCCCGGAAACATTGCCCGGGTCGTCCCTTCTGGCAATCCGAACGAGGAGATCAACCTCTTCATCGGGATTTCTGAATGTGCCGGCGAACCATCCGTTCAGTGCACGGGCAGCTAGGGCCGTAACGTCTCCGGGAGAGAGGTTATACTCATAAACCGCCTCTTGCCGGGGAATATACTTTACCACTCTCTGGGGCACGGCCCTGTTGTCCCCGAGGTCAACAAGTCCGGCAAACTCCCTGTCAGTTCCGAGAAAATCAAGCATGGCATCGGCCGCCCCGACCGCCTGTTCCATGGTGTTTCCCATCACCCTGATATTGACTGCTTTGCCCACAGGCGGTCCGGTGTTTTCAGGAAAGACCCTGAAGCGGGTCTTTGGTACGGCCTCATCGTGTCTGGTCGATAGATGACCCTCCAGCCTTTCCCGGATATATTTGAGATGTCGTTCCACGTCATTTCCCGGATTATCGGGAAAATCCCGCTCATGTTCTTCCGGAAGAGTTACCACTACCTGCCCGAGGTGGTGTCCGCGGTGGATGGTATAGTCCTCGTCTTCATATCTTCCTGCTGTTCCTGCAGCCGCGTGGGCCTGTCCGCTTCCCAGGGACATGATGAATTCTGCAATGCCACGAATTGACCTGTCCGTGTTTTCTATGGAAGTCCCCCGGGGCATCTCAACGGGGATGTGATACCGGAAATAGCTCCCGGGAAAGAACTCTACCTTGATGAGGGGAACCATGCCCGTAACAGAGAGGACAAGGATAAGGACAGCGGCAGTGAAGGCAGCGAGCATTAAAAACAGGGTGCGCAGTTTGTGGGACAGGAGGGTATGGAGGACTTTTGTGTAGAGGTCCCAGGCTGAAGCAAAGATCCTGCTGCCCGGCGACTCTGCCACTTCCTCTTTCCCGGATCCGGGCCGGGCATCACCGGGGCCCCAATCCAGTAGGTGCACGGGAAGGATAAAGAGGGCCTCAAAGAGTGAGGCGGCAAGGGCAAATGAGACGGACTTGGGAATGACGGCAAAAAACTCTCCCGTGCTTCCCGTCATGATCAGCATGGGGACGAACGCCACGATCGTTGTCAGGGCAGAACTGATGACCGGGAGCATGACCTCCGAGGTACCGTCCACTATGGCTTCAGCAACAGGCTTTGCTGCCTGCCTGTGGCGGTACACATTTTCCAGGATTATGACGGCATCATCAACGATGATCCCCGAGACAAGCACAAAGGAGAAAATACTGATAGTGTTTATGGAGACACCGGTAAAGTGCATGATGACGAAAACGCAGAGGAATGAAAAGGGAATACCCACTGCGGCGATCATGGCATTTCTGAATCCAAGGGTGAGCCAGAGAATGATCATCACAAAAGAAATGCCCAGGAGGAGGTTGCCCCGCAGCGTCCTGACTGAGTCATTGATCTCAATGCTTGAGTCCCAGGTGTTTCTGACCGAAATGCCGTCCTTTGCATGCAGACTTTCAAACTGCCGGGCCAGGCTCTTGACGGTATGAGCGATCTCTATGGAATTGCCGCCGTCCTCCTTTTTCACAAGGAGGCTGATGGCGTTTTTCCCGTTTACGGAATAGATCAGGTCCGGGTCCCTGTACGCAGGACGCGCCGTTGTCGCCACGTCCCGGACCCGAAGGAAATTGCCATCGCCGTCCCTTCGCAGGACCACATTGAGAACATCTTCCTGGGACGAAAGCTTTCTGCCGGCATCAAGCATGAACTCTGCATCATCCTTTCTGAACCTCCCCGCCGGGATCTTGCTGTTGGCCGATGTAATTGCACGGGCGGCTTCATTAAAGGTAATGCCGAAGGCACGCAGCTTCCCGGGATCGAGGGAAACGTGGAACTCCCGGATATAGTCACCGGCTATGTCCACTTCCCGGACCCCTTCCACGTTCAGAAGGTCTGCCTTCAGTTGATCCCCCAGAAGCGCCAGGCTCCTGTTCGGGATGTCGCCTGCAATGTCCACCACAATAACGGGCATCCATATCTGCGTGTCGATATAGAAAAAGAACGGGTCGTCCGCTTCCGGAGGGAGTTCGTCCTTGATATTGAGCACCCTGAAGCGCAGATCGTCGTAGAGGGATTCATAGTCAGAGTCATCTATGAATTTTACGTCGATGATGGACGAATTTCTGAGGGACTGCGATGAGATGTATTCTACATTCTCGAGGCCGTCGAGGGCGTCCTCGATTTCCTTTGTCACCAGTTTTTCCACATCATCGGCAGAGGCCCCGTAATAGACCGTACTGATGATGACCCTTCCCATCGCAACGGAAGGCATGTTTTCCACAGGGCTTGTCAGGAGAGCGTATGATCCGGCAACGATAAGAAGGACAAAAATAACGTTAAAGAAGACAACCTGTTTGAGGGAAAAGCGGACAAGGGACTTCATGCAGTCTTTACCTGCCTGTTCATTCTTTGTCCTGGCCGCTTTCCGGTCGGACTGGTTCCAGCTCTGTTCCGGGCGTGAGCCGCGCGTCTTCGGCAGCCAGAAAATAATCCGGGCCCTCTCCCAGCACCACAAGACTAACGCGTTTGCCTGTTGTTTTTACCGTTACCGCGGGGTTTTCATAACGCATGGACACTGCGGCCTTCGGGATGTGCAGACCCTCCGTCTGTACGGAAACGGGAAGGGTGAGCTTGAGGCCGCCCCGTCTTATTCCGTCGTATTCCTTTATACGCAGTTCAATGTCAAGCTTTCTGGTCTTTTCGTTAAAGACAGGGTTTACCCAGTTGATCTGTGCAATGACCAGTGTTCCATTCAGCCTGGCATCAAGGCCCTCCAGGCCGGTGCGCAGGGCGGTAAGTTCGTCTGAAGACACGGACAGAGGCACTACAAGTGTGCGAAAATCAGAGACCACGGCAAGCGTTGCACCGGCCTGGACATACTCCTGCTCCTCCACGCGCCGTTCCGTGACAATCCAGTCCTGCGGGGCAAAAATGCGGTGCCGCTCCTTCCGTTCCCGCAATTCACTAAGCTCGATCATCAGTACGGCCCTCTGCTTCAGTGCTGATTCATGTTCCAGCCGGGCCTGATCAAGCTCCTGAAACAGGGCGTCCCGTCTGGATTCCGTTGCCATCTGCTCCCTGCTGAGTTCTTCCACACGGGCTGATTCTTTAGTGAGATAATCGATCCGTGACCGGGCACTGTTTATTTGAACCTGAAGCCTTTCCAGGGACTGGGACTTGTTCCTGATGGCATAATCGACAAAGGTAGGATCGACTTCGACAAAGGGTTCAGCGGTTATCCTGTCACCGATGTCGAAATTGACGCTTTTTACCTTACCCGGAACCTCCGATGAAATGACCTGTGATGCAGCCTCACGTGTGAATCCCGTGAGCACAACCTCCTTGGAGGCCCTGCTCACAACGGGACGATCTCCGGCCCATGCAGTTAGTGAAAGACAGAGAAAACAGGACGCAAGAAACACAGTGACCTTCATTACACGCTCCGAATCAGGGCAGCTCCAGCGGCTTCAGAGGCACCCCTCATCCATCTCACACCTCTATGCACAAGGCATTGTTTTAATAAGAATTATCTTATCATATCGCGGCAGACACGTCAGGCACCCCCCGGCAGCTTTTTCACGAATGAGGGCGAATTGCGCGCCGCCATATATGTGATATAATTTTATTAGAGAACAGAATGTTTTTACTAACAGGTCAGGGAGGATCGCATGAAAGTAAGTAAGCCTCACACAATAAGCCGGAGAAAAAGTATTGACACTGCCGCTGATCCCTATCTGATGACCGTGACAATAAACGGAATGGCTGTGTGCAAAAAGTGCCATTCCGTATTCAGCAACAAGAGATGGTCCATAGACGAGGATTTGTACCGGGAAAAGGCTGACCAGAAGGGCACGTCAAAGGTCCTCTGTCCTGCATGCCGGAAAGTAAAGGATAACTTCCCCGGAGGCATCGTAACGCTCAGGGGAGAGTTTCTGGCCGAACACAAAGATGAAATTCTGAACCTCATCAGGAACGAGGAAGACCGCGCACGGGGCTTCAACCCCCTGGAGAGGATCATGGCCATAAAAGAGCAGGATGAGGAGATGGAAATCACCACCACGAACGAAAAACTTGCCCAGAGGATCGGCAAGAGCCTTCAGAGGGCATACCAGGGCAGGGTACACTACAAATGGTCCCATGATACCAAACTGCTCAGGGCCGAATGGTCAAGGTAACAGTACTAGCAGGGGTTATGGAGAACGGAGACTGGAGCATGAAGTAGCTGGATTAAGGAGTAACTTTGAAGCCATCCTTTCCCACGACACCGCGCCTCCACCCCTGCAACTCTCTACTTCTCCAATACTCAAGATGTTTTATGTACAATAGAAATTATGCGCGCCCTGATTTTCGATGGAGAACTGCGGTATGTAACGGACTATCCCTTCCCGAAATCCCGAGACGGTGAGGCGCTCATCCGCGTTACCTGCGCCGGGATCTGCAATACAGACCGTGAAATAATCAAGGGATATATGGACTTCAGAGGAGTGCTCGGCCATGAGTTCGCAGGAGTGGTGGAGGAATGCGGCCGCGGGGATATGATCGGCAGGCCTGTTGTCGGGGAAATCAACATCGGCTGCGGAACCTGTTCTTTCTGCCGTTCAGGGATGCGGAGACATTGTCCCGCACGTTCAGTCCTCGGTATTGCCGGCAGGGACGGAGTCTTTGCCGAGTATACTGCGCTGCCCCTTGTAAACCTGCACGTGATCCCTGACACGGTCTCTCCCATTGATGCTGTTTTCGTGGAGCCCGTTGCAGCGGCTTATGAGATCATGGAACAGGTCAGCATTACCCCCATGACCAGGGTCTGTGTACTCGGTGACGGCAAGCTGGGCCTCCTGGCGGCCCAGGCCATCGCCAGGACAGGCTGCCATATCACTGCCTCAGGCAGGCACCGCGAAAAGCTGTCCATTCTGGAAGACGCGGGGATAGACACACGAATCAATCCTGAATTCAGGGAGCGGGAGTTCGATGTTGTTGTGGACTGCACAGGATCTCCTGATGGAATCAGGACCGCCCTTCAGGCTGTGAAACCGGCGGGAACAATCGTCCTCAAGACTACCGTTGCCTCACCATGCCAGATTGACCTGAATCAGATCGTAATTGACGAGATAAGCCTTATCGGATCACGCTGCGGACCCTTTGACACTGCCATCAGGGCACTTGAGGCAGGGGAGATAAATACGGAACGCCTGGTGAGCGGTGTTTATCCTCTGGAAGATGGCCTCATGGCATTTGATCACGCGGCGCGAAAAGATGCCCTCAAGGTCATTCTGAAGGCATCCTAGCACTCCATTCCAGGCTCTTCCGCAGCACCCGGAGGAATGCCTCCACCACCTCATGGTCAAATTGAATTCCTTTGAATTTTTCCAGCTCCGAGAGCGCAAAATCAAGTCCCGGTGAAGGACGGTATGGCCTGTCAGACGTCATGGAATCAAAGGAATCCGCCACGTGGAGGATACGCGCACCAAGGGGGATCTGATCGCCCTTCAGGCGGTGCGGGTAGCCGTTACCATCCAGCTTTTCATGATGGTACTGTATAAAGGGGATAACGTCGTTGAGCTGTTTGATATCCTTCAGAATCGCGGCTCCCTGTTCGGGATGTTTCTTGACAATATCGAATTCCTCGTTATTAAGCCTCCCGGGTTTGTCCAGAAGGTAGTCGTAGGTCCCTATCTTGCCGATGTCATGGAGCAATCCCGCAAGCCTGATTCCCTTGATCTCCTCTTCGTCAATGGACATTTCGCTTGCGATGAGTTCGGCGTAGTGGGACACCCGTTCGGAATGACCCTT
>CP070788.1:872171-884067 GCA_020346765.1 Nitrospiraceae bacterium | reverse complement strand
TCATCGCCCCTTTCATTTCACAGACTCTATTATCAGCGACGCGCACTGGCCTTCAGAGCTCCGGCTATTGATCAGTATCCGCCGGGGACGCAGTGAGCGCGGTGTGTCTCCTGCCATAGTGAACTTGATGCTTTCGTCATGGGGAGGCAGGAGGGAGGCTGACGGGACGATGCCCTGGGTCATCATGCAGACAGCCAGCACCGCATCAACGGCAGGAGCACCGGCAAGGAGGTGTCCCAGTGCCCCCTTTGAAGAAAATACGACCATCCTGTCAATGACAGGGGAAAAAGTCCGGTGAATTGCCTCGATTTCATGCCCGTCTCCCTTAAGCGTACCGTCACCATGGGCAATGATAAGGTCAATGTCCGAAGGCTCAAGGGCTGCTCCGGCAATGGCCTGCTCCATGGAAAGGGACATGGCCTGCGGGGTCGGGCAGTGTGCATCAGCACTCAGCTCACAGGACGCTCCGTAGCCGGTGACAGCTGCCAGGGGAGAAACGTTCCTTTTCCCGGCAGAGGACTGAAGCTCAAGCGACAGGATGCCGCATCCTTCCCCCAGGATGGTTCCGCTCCTGTCCCGGCCAAAGGGCCGGCAGGGGGCATCATGTCCCCTGTCTGACGTGTTGAGCAAGCCGGACCAGAGGGCCCGTGCCATGCTCAGGGGAGAGACCTTTTCGCTCACACCTCCGGCGAGCACTGCCTCTGCCTTCCCTTCAAGAAGCGTATGATATGCCTCGATGACGGCATGAACGCCCGAGTCAGCGTGGGGGGAAAAGGTGGTGTTTTCGCCCCTGATGCCAAGGTCGATTGCGGCCTGGCAGAAACCGATATTGTTCAGCATGGAAAGCGGCCAGAGGGGGTGGATCTCCCGATAGGCACCGGAGAAGAACCGGTCATAGTCAAGGGCGCCCCCTTTGTCAAGGGACGGAGTGACTGCCGGGAGCAGGTCTTCAATGTTGTAATCAACCATTCCCATGCCGGCAAAAAAACCGATGTCGTCAGCGGCAACTGCCCCGCTGTCAAGCCGTGCCTCGCGAACGGCGTCACGGCTGCATTTCAGGAGCATATAAGAGTGGCGGTCCATGATCCGCGAATCCCGGGGGTGGATGTTCAGCTCCGACGGCCCCAGTCCAGGGACCTGCGCTGCCCGGGGGCATTCGAAACCCCGGGCGTCGAACCCTTCGATGGGCCTGATGCCGCTCTTCCCCGCAAGCAGGGCGTCCCATGTGTCCCGGGGGGTCAGGCCGAGCGAGGAAACGAGGCCTGTGCCGGTGATGACGACCCGGTTATCCATGCAGTACTCCTGTTCTCCCGCTTCTTATCGTCTTCATAAAATTTGTTAACTATTTTGTAACGTCTGCCATACCGTATAAATCATTGCTCATGTACTCCAGGGATGGTTCCATCATGATACAGGATGGCGAAGACGGGTTGCAACATTGTCCACTGATGCCTTCTCTCCTCTCCACATTGATTGCCGGCCTTGCCTTTCTGCTTTGCAACTATTGAAGCGGATTTCACCACGTGCTATACAGTCCAGGCCACCTGTCAAAAATGACAGTTTGATTGTTTACTCCAAAATGTTAGACTGCTGTATCCCGCAGTTTACAGCGAACATGTCAGGGGACATGGCTGAAGCGGCCTGACGTTAACAAAAAACGTCAGCAGGACTACGGCGCATCTCGGGATCTGCCGTAGTCCTGCCGGCCGCTTTCCTCGTGCAGGGGGAAGGAGGTGAGATATTATCGGGGGCTGCAGGAAAACATTTACCCCGTGAGAAGGGCGAAGGCCTGCCTGTCGGCAGACACAGGTCTTCTCAGGGGATACACTACCAGGAGGGAGAAATGAGAAAAGAGATCATGTACCGTCTGAGCCGGCTCGCAGTTGCGGCTCTCATCCTGACTTTTTTTGCGGGGAGCATTGCCTTTGCGGGCAGTGCCGATGGGTCCGGTAAAATCAATATCAATGAGGCAACGGTAAAGGAACTGTCCGGACTGCCGGGCATCGGCAAAAAGAAGGCCGAGGCCATCGTGGCATACCGGAATGAAAAGGGGAAGTTTGCCAGTGTGGAGGACCTCAGGAAAGTTGAGGGTATTGGAGCCAAACTGCTTGACAGGGTCCGCGATCATGTGACGGCCGGGGGGAGTTAAAGACCCGGGCTACGATTACTGTCGGGCCTGCCTGTTCAGTGCGTGAACAATGCAGGCCTGGCAGTTTTTTCTCAGAACAGGGGAAGGCCAACACCTCGGAACCGCTCCGGAACACCGCGAACTGATTCATGCTATACTTTTTGTGAAAAGTTATCTGTCATCGCCCGTTGAAAAGGGATAAACTGTACGGGAAAGAGCTGTTCAGGGAGCAGTGTGGAAAAAACATCTGACCTTTTTGTCAAGGCGCTGGAAAATGAAGGGGTCAAATATATCTTCGGCATACCCGGCGAAGAGACCCTCGACCTACTCAATTCGCTGAAGAACTCTCCGATACAGCTGATACTGACCCGTCATGAGCAGGCTGCCGGTTTTATGGCAGCCACCTACGGCCGGCTCACCGGTGAACCCGGAGTGTGTCTTGCCACGCTGGGCCCCGGCGCGACAAACCTCGTCACGGCAGCGGCCTTCGCGCAGCTCGGGGCAATGCCCATGATCATGATTACCGGCCAGAAGCCGATCACAAAGAGCAAGCAGGGAAGGTTCCAGATCGTCAATGTCGTTGAGATGATGCAGCCCCTCACCAAGCTTTCCCGGCAGGTGGTGCATGAACATACGGTTACCGCGGTTGTACGTGAGGCATTTCGTCTGGCCATGGAGGAGCGTCCCGGCGCAGTGCATATTGAACTGCCCGAAGACATAGCCCGGGAGTACTCGGACGCAGAGCTCTATCAGAAGAGGAGCTACCGGCTGCCCGTTGCTGACAGCGATGCCATTCTTGAGGCGGTGCACCGGATGCACTCGGCAAAATCGCCGTTGATTCTCCTGGGCGCTGGAGCGAACAGGCGGCGGACATGTGATGTGATTACCGGGCTTATCGAAAAGACGGGCATCCCTTTTTTTACCACACAGCTCGGCAAGGGGGTGGTGGATGAACGCTCGCCCCTCTGCCTGGGCACGGCAGCGCTTTCAAGTGACGACTGCGTGCACATGGCCATTGACAGGTCAGACCTCATCATTAACATCGGCCATGATATTGTCGAAAAGCCGCCCTTTTTCATGAGACGGGACGGATTTGACGTTATCTCTATAAACTTCCTGGCAGCCAATGTGGATGAAGTGTACTTCCCCCAGCTGGAGATAGCCGGAGACATTGCCCGTAATGTTGCCGAGATCTCCCGTTCTGTGAAACCTCAGGCGCACTGGGATTTTGCCTTCATGCTGGATGTGAAGAAAAAACTGGACGCCTCAATTGAGGAAGGCGCTCACGACAACAGTTTTCCCCTGGTCCTGCCGAGGCTGGTGAGTATGGTGCGGGGTGTCATGCCCTCCAGCGGGATTGTCTCCCTTGATAACGGCATGTACAAGATATGGTTTGCCCGCAATTACCAGGCCCATGAACCGAACACCGTTCTCCTCGACAATTCCCTCGCTGCCATGGGAGCTGGGCTTCCTGCGGCCATGGCAGCAAAGATCCTGTATCCTGCCAGAAAGGTGCTGGCGGTCTGCGGTGACGGCGGATTCATGATGAACTCCCAGGAGATTGAGACAGCCGTTAGGCTCAGGCTGAGCCTCGTTGTGCTGATCATTAACGACAGGGCCTACGGCATGATCAAGTGGAAGCAGCTGGAGATGGGGTTTGAGGACTTCGGCCTTGACTTCGGCAATCCCGATTTCGTTGCCTATGCCCGCAGCTACGGGGCCCAGGGACACCGCGTCGAAAGAACGGATGACCTCGGCCCTCTGATTGAAGGGTGTTTCGAGGCCGGTGGTGTCCATGTCATCGACGTGCCCGTCGATTACTCCCGGAATTATGAACTGCTCAGCCGGTGCGTCTTCAAATAGCACCGTTCAGAAGGAGGACTGATATGGCAGCGATGACCGTACAGGTGGCCGCACCCTATGACAGGCACCTCATCAGGGAAGTACCGCTTGCCTCATATGACGAGGTGAGCACCGTGCTTGACAGGGCCCGCGATCTTTTCCATGACCGGCGGCGATGGCTCCCCAAATATGAGAGGATAAGGATCCTCAGGAATTTCAGGGATCTCCTGGCGGAAGGCCGGGAGGGCCTTGCCCGGCAGGCTGCTGAAGAAGGCGGGAAGCCCCTTGCTGATTCACTCACAGAGGTCAACAGGGCGGTCAACGGCGTGGATGTTGCCATCCATGAATTGACACGGATAGGCGGGTCCGAGATCCCCATGGAGCTCACGGAGAGCTCAAAGAATCACATTGCCTATACCATGATGGAACCGGCAGGGGTCGTATTTGCCGTCAGCGCCTTTAATCATCCCGTTAATCTGATTATCCACCAGGTGATTCCTGCTGTGGCCGCTGGATGCCCGGTCATTGTGAAGCCTGCGGCTGCCACCCCCTTGTCCTGCCTTTCTCTGACGGACATGCTCCACCAGGCCGGTTTGCCGGCGGACTGGTGCCGTGCTGTCCTCTGCGAGCGCGAGGTCACACAGAGGGTTACGGCCGACAGCCGCATAGCATTTCTGTCCTTTATCGGGTCGGCAAAGGTGGGCTGGAAACTGAGGAGCAACCTGGCACCGGGGGTGAGATGCTCCCTTGAGCATGGCGGAGCCGCTCCTGTCATTGTTGAGCCCGATGCTGATATCGATGCCATGCTTCCAGGCCTTGTGAAGGGGGGATATTATCACGCGGGGCAGGTTTGTGTCTCTGTTCAGCGCCTGTTCGTTCACCGGAAGATAATGCCTGAGCTGAGGGACAGGATGACGGAATTGGTGCGGAAACTCAGGGTGGGGGACCCCCTGGATGTGGCCACCGAGGTCGGGCCCCTTATCAAGCCTGCTGAACTGAACAGGGTTGAAGGCTGGGTGGAGGAGGCGGTCCGTGGCGGAGCTCAGCTCCTGTGCGGAGGTAGAAGAATAAGTGATACCTGCTATGAACCCGCGCTTCTTCTCGAACCGCCTCTGCAATCGAAATGCTCGCAGGAGGAGGTCTTCGGCCCTGTTGTCTGCCTTTACGAGTATGATGATTACCTCGATGCCGTGGACAGGGCAAACAGGGTGCCATTCAGCTTTCAGGCGTCTGTTTATACGGCATCGCTGGACAGGGCCCTGGATTGCGTGAGGCGCCTCAAGGCAAAAACCGTCCTTGTAAATGAGCACACTGCCTTTCGTGTGGACTGGATGCCCTTTGGGGGGGCTGAAATGTCAGGACTGGGCACGGGCGGGATCGGATATGCTATGCGGGACATGTGCTCTGAAAAGCTCATGATTATCAGGTCGGGAGTGCTGTAAGAAACGTGAAAAAACCCACAGCTTCAAGTTCTACCCTCAAACTTCCCGCCCCCTGTGGTGATTTGAAACAGTTCTCCATGAACGGAGCAGGCCAGTGATAACGGCACCTGCGTGTGCGGGAAATGGGAATTAAAAACTCAAGCCTTGTTCCGTTCTGTCCGTATTACTAAATACTGAATATAAGAAAACTTTCGAATGTGGGCTGTTCTGCAGGATGGTTACTCCTGGCCGGGGACTGCCCGTATTGAAAATGAAACAGAAAAATAATTAAGATACCGTTGCGATGGTCATGTCAGGCTTCCTGTACGAATACAATGGGTAAATTCATAACTGTACTTGCTCTTCTCTTTTTTGCTGCATCAGGGGTAATCACCTTCATGGCATTACAGCTCCCCTCCCGCGAGTCCCTCTACCAGGAAGCGGGGAATCACAGGGCATCGGAGCCGGCAGCGGCCCGGGAGGATGTGGCCCCGTCCGCAGCTGACAGGGGAGTGCCGGAAAAGGAAGCCTCTGTTGAGGAGCTGCAGGCCAGGATTGCCAGTCTTGAGGAGAGTCTTGCCAGGAAGGAAGCAGAAGAGGCCCCTGATTACACAGCGGGAAGCAGGGAACCCGAAATGAGAGAGAGGGCTCTTGCCGTGCTGGGCGCCGGTGCCTTCCAGTCCGGGCAGGTTGTGGTGGAAAAGGACATGGTGGAAACGGTGAAGGGCCTGGTGCCGGAGATTGCGGCATCCCCCGGTTACCGCGTCCTGATCGAGGGGCATACGGACAACATTCCCATCAGAGCCTCGAGCGAGGAGCCTTTCCGGGACAATATCGAGCTGTCTTTTCTGAGGGCTAAGGCAGTTGCCGACATCCTTGCTGAGAACGGGGTGTCCTCAGACCGCATCTCTGTTATCGGTCACGGTGACAGCCGTCCCATTGCTTCCAATAAAACCCCCGAGGGGAGAGTAAAAAACCGCAGGGTTGAGATAAAGCTCATCCCCCAGAGCAGGGGAGGGCAGTAATTAATGTACACGAGCTACTTTGGCCTGGACAGGCTTCCCTTTGAAAACGTGCCTGATCCGCTGTTCTTTTTTGATCGGTATGACTATGCCAGGGTCCACAGCCGCATAGCAGATTCGCTGAGGGCGGGACGGGGCCTGATTGTGGTCTCAGGGCCTGTGGGGTCAGGCAAGACAACCCTGAGTCAAAAGATCATCAGCGAGTTCTCCCATGACGCGAATCTCATCTGGATGGCTGAGCCGCCGGGAAGCAGTATAGACCTTTACCTGTTTATTGCCCAGGAACTGGGCCTGAGCCCATCTACCTCTGAGAAGGTCTTTCTTCTGCGGGATATCAAGGATGCCCTGATGAAGATGAATGCTGCGGGCCGCAGGTGCCTGGTTATTATCGATGAATCTCACCTGATGAGCGATGACGTTATCAACGGCATCCGGATGCTGAACAATCTCGAAGAGGGGGCGGTCAAACTTGTCCAGATTTTTCTTCTCGGTCAGCAAGAACTGATACAGCGCATCAACCGGCCGGAAATGGAAAACTTTAAGCAGCGCATTTCTGCCCTTGAAATCATCGGAAAGATGAACCCCGAAAAGATCCGCCAGTATGTGTCCCACCGCATCATAGTGGCTGGCGGCTCACCGTCCATAATCGAGGCCACCGGGTGGGAGGCCTTCGACAGGGCATTCGGATCGGGATGCACCCCCCGCGTTATTAACTCTCTTTGTGACAGGGCGTTGAATACGGCCTGTGAGAGGCAGAAAAAACATGTTGATGTGAATGATGTCTATGAGGGGGCAAAGGCAATTGGCCTGGAAAAAGAGATCTTCTTCTACCTGGTCAGTCTGAAGAGTCAGGAGAAAAGGCATGACACACAGCCCCCTGCCGAAGGCAAGGGCCCAAAGACTGAGGAGCCGCCACGCCCCACGTCTGTTCCCGCGGCGGTGCAGGTAAAGCCGGCCCCGGATGGAGAAACGGCAGGCAGGCCTTTCCGGGTTGGGCCCCTGTTTGAGGAAGTTAGAGAAACAGCAGGCAAACTTTTCCAGGCCATGCCCCTGTTTGAGGAAGTTAGAGAAACAGCAGGCAAACTTTTCCAGGCCATGCCCCTGTTTGAGGAAAAGGAAGGGCGGCGCCTGATGAAACCGCTCATCTTCTTCATTCTCTCTGTTGCTGCCCTTGTCCTCAGCTTTGTTTTCTACTGTAAGCGCTCAGGCTCTCCTGACGCAGCATCCTGCCTGAGGGAACTCCTCGGACTGTAACCTGGACACGATCAGCCCGCTGTTCACGGTATACCCTCTCCTTACATCCCATGTTTTTTATGTTTCATGACAACTGATTGCTGTCGATCGGATTTGCCTGCCATAGTATAAAAAACGTTTATGATCGCTGAGTGAGCGGGGCCTGGTGAGTGCGAAGCTTGTTTTATTGCCGGCAAAGAAGTATGATTACAGAGAGTGCATGCCGCACAGTATATCCAGAAGAAAATGATATAAAGGAGAGAGTAGATGACTAAATTGACTGTTTTTTTTCTTTCACTGCTAATGACCGTCGCTGTGGTTTCTGCCCGGGATACTGTTAACGGAGCGGTTAAGGACGGGGAAGTTATGCAGAAAGGGGAAGAAGCGAAAGCGCCCCTCGGACAGGCCCCCCTTTCAGGCAAAGTGACGGAGACCATAAACGTGGCAGGGTACACCTATGTACAGATTGAAAACAGCGGAAAGAGGACCTGGATCGCGGTACCGCAAAGGGCGGTTACGGTAGGGGAGGAAATGTCATTTCAGCCGGGGTTTGTGATGAAGAATTTTACCAGCAAGACCCTGAACAGGACCTTTGATGAAATTGTCTTTTCCGGAGGGGTTGCGGGGCAGGCAGAAGACGCTCCTGCAAAATCCCAGGAGGCCGGGGCAGCGGGTGCCGCGGCGGTTTCGCCGGAGAAGGTAGACAGGGCGGCCGGCCCTGGAGGATATACCGTGGCAGAGCTCCATGAAAAGAGTGCTGATCTTGACAAAAAGAATGTCTCTGTCAGGGGCAGGGTCACGAAGGTCCTTTCAGGCATCATGGAGAGGAACTGGGTCCACATAGAGGACGGCAGCGGCGATCCTTCCCGGGGAACCAATGCAATCGTCATTACCTCGGGAGACCTTCCGGTGGAGGGCGATGTGGTAACGGCACAGGGGACGCTGTACAAGGACAAGGACTTTGGCAGCGGCTATAAGTATTCTGTTATCGTGGAAGATGCGAGCTTTGTTAAATAATAGCGGTTAGGTGCCTGAACTGCCCATCTGCATGAGCGCGGTGACTTTCGCACGGATGTCCTGCGCGTCAGTCAGTTTCACCAGTTTGTTCCGGGAAGACTGTCCTGAAACAATGTGAATGTTTTTCCGGGGGATTTCAAGCTCTCCGGCGAGAATGTCAATAAGCTCTCTGTTTGCCATCCCCTCAACTGGGGGAGAGGCAAGCCTGACTTTCAGGGCATCTCCATAGGGCCCTGCAATACCCGGATGTGAAGAGCGCGGCTCCACCCTGACTTTCAGGAAGAGGCTGTTGTCTGATCTGCCGGTGTTTTTTTTCACTTCAATGGAGATCTCTTACTGCCATAGAATTGGTTAATTATTTAGGAATTCATACGTATTGATACATTTCATTATAAATTTTTCCTCTCCTCCTCGGAACGAGTCGTACCGACTTTTTCAAAGGGAGGGATAATGCCCCTCTTTGGTAAAGAGGGGAAAGGGGAGATTTTTTAATTGTGTAAACAATGATTCGATTAGTAACCGGGTCAGGAAAAGACCACATCCATTTTGATTTCATTATTAAGAGGGGAATAGCTGCCCACTGCCATCAGTGTCCCCTCTGGTGACTTGACCCTGATCCCCGGTGATGTCCTCAATTCGTCCGTAACGTCCATGGAGGAGAGCCCGATGGGGTTGCCGTGTATTACAGCGCGGACCATGGACTCCCTGATTTTTATCTCAGGCATCCAGGAAAGGGCCTCGTCCATGGAATACACGCCTTTTGTGATCTTTTCTCCTTCATTGATGACCCTCAGCTCGTCAAAGCTCAGGCTTTCCTCCAGGTGGAACTGCCCGATAGCCCTGCGCTCCAGGCCGGAGAGGTGCGCGCCGGTGCCGAGTCGTGCGCCAATGTCATGGCACAGGGTCCGGACGTAGGTCCCCTTTGAACAGACGACGCGGAACACGGCAAAGGGAAGGGAAATGTCTTCAAGGACAAGTTCCCGGATGAGCACCTCCCGGGGTGTGCGCTCTATTTCGACGCCTTTCCGTGCATAGCTGTAGAGGGTCTTCCCCTTGTGTTTCAGGGCGGAGAACATGGGGGGTATCTGAAGAATTTTCCCGGTAAACAGGCGAAGAGTTTCCTCAAGGCCTTCCCTGGTGACGCCTGTGATGTCTCTCTCTTCAAGGATCGAGCCGCAGGCGTCCTGGGAATCGGTCGTCTCCCCCAGTTTCATGACCGCCCTGTATTGCTTGTCGAGGCCGGAAAAGTAGGTCGCGAGACGTGTTGCCCTGTTCACGCATACCAGAAGGAGGCCTGTGGCAAGCGGATCCAGCGTTCCCGTGTGCCCCGCCTTCTTTACCTTGAGGATTTTTTTTACCCTTGTAACCGCGTCCTGTGACGTAATGCCCTTTGGTTTGTTGATACTGATTATGATGTCCATAGAAAAAATGGATTACTGGAGAAATGTAGTGATGGAGTGATGGAGAAATGGAGAACTGCGTTCTCCACTACTCCAGGAATCCACGGTTAGCGGCCGGTTTCCGTTAGTGCCTTTCTTAAAACCCGGAAAACCCTTTTTTGTACGTCTTCCAGCGATCCCCGGATCTTGCACCCCGCTGCAGCGGCATGGCCTCCACCGCCGAATGCCTTCGCGATTTTCTGCACATTGACTCTTCCCTTGGACCGGAGGCTGAGTTTGAACAGATCGTCTTCAGCCTGTCTGAAGAATACGGCGACTTCCACACCCTTGACCTTCCGCGGAAAGTCGACAAAGTCTTCGCAATCTCCGGCAGAGGTCCCGGTTTTTTCAAACATCTCTTTGGTTGTCGTAATCCAGGCGATGCCGTCTTTTCTCTCAAGGGTGGAAAGCGACAGTCCGAGGAGCTTCACGCCCCGGAAGGGGATGTTTTCGTAAAGATCTTTAGTTATGCTCCAGGGCATGGCGCCCGCCTTCACAAGGTGAAATGCTGTTTTCAGCGACTCGGGCGACGAATTGGAGTAACGGAACCCTCCCGTGTCCACAAGGAGAGCCGTATACAGGTTCGTTGCTATTTTTTTGTCTATGGGCACGTTGAGGGCCTTCAGGACCCGGTATACGAGCACGCCTGCAGCAGCAGCGCCTGGGTCAACAAGGCTGGCCGAAACCGACTGGAAAAATCGTGCCTCCGCTGTGCTCGCTGGCAGGAGATGGTGATCAATAATGACGGTCTTCTTTGCCTTGAATGAAGAAAAACCCGTTCTCTCCATTGAGTTGCAGTCAATCAGGACAGCAGCGTCTACCTCCCCGCGGGGCAGCTGATGCCTGATAATCCCCGAGGCGGGAAGGAATTTGAGGTTTTCCGGAACAGGGTCCTTGCTGATGACGGATATCTTTTTCTTCCCCAGGTTTTTCAGTCCCAGGGCCAGGGCCAGACAGGATCCGATGGAATCCCCTTCAGGATTTATGTGGCCTGCGATGAGAAAGGAGCGGCTCTCTTTCAGGATGGCCAGAAGCTTAGAAGAGATCTTCATCATCGTCGTGGTGATCCCGTTCTGACTTTATATCGTCAAGTATCCGGTCAATTTTTCTTCCGTACTCAACGGCCTCGTCAATCCTGAAGACAAGAGACGGGACGTATTTCATTTTCAGGCGCCGTCCCAGTTCCCCCTTGATAAAAGACGCCGATGCGTTGAGTTTCCTCACTGCGCTGTCGCGATCCGCTGGGTCAAGAACGCTGATATAGACCGTAGCATTTCGCAGGTCGTCGCTGACCTTTGCCCCGGTGACCGTAATAAACCCGAGGACCTTATGCTTGATCTTGTTCATCACAATGTCTGCCACTTCCTCCCGGACCAGGTCGCTGACCCGGGCTGAACGTTTATAGGAATGCATAGAGTATCTTTCCTTTATTCTGTCACAGCAGTTCCATGGACGTCTCTATCAGCTCCACCGAATGGGTCTCAGAAATCAGATTCCTGATCCTCTCGAAAACCTTGTTTATTATCTGCGTTTCATTGGCCACCAGGGCCACAGCCAGCACGCTTCTCTGCCACAGGTCATTGTGATCCACTTCGGCAATGGACACGTTGAACTTCGTCTTGATCCTGGCGATCAGGCTTTTGACTGCCATCCGCTTGGATTTCAGGGAATTGGCCCCGGGTATGTGCAAGTCAATCGTTAGGAGACCGATGATCATATGTGACGTCCAGTTCCTGTCCTGCAGACAGTTCCCATGACTCAAAAATAAATACCCGGCCAGCCGGGGTGCGTGAT
>CP070788.1:863972-872071 GCA_020346765.1 Nitrospiraceae bacterium | reverse complement strand
GATTTTCTTTATGGGGGGAAAGAGCATGTAAATCGCCACGATAACGGAGGCAAAATCGCCGGGAGTCATAACACCTTTCTGCACCATCCCCCCCCCGTACCAGAGGATGATTGCTATTCCCAGGCCCGTCACCATATCAGTGATCAGGGCCGTAAACTCCTTGAATCGCACGACCCTGAGCATCTCCCGGTAGTAGCGCCTGTTTTCTCCCTCAAACCGCTTTACCATGAAGCTCTCGCGGGTAAATATCCTGACGATTCTCGAGCCGAGGATAGTTTCCCCCACATTCTGCGTGAGAAAGGACATCATCCTCTGCGCTTCTTTTCTCTTCTTTTTGATCCTCTTCCCGAACTTCCTCGTGCTGTAGGCCAGAAAGGGCATGAGCACCAGGGTCATGAGCGTCAGGTCCCACTTCCGGAAGAATGCTACGCCCAGGAGGAACAGCGCCGTCGGCACGGCCACAACAAAATTCCGTATCACGTTTGAAATCAGGTCCTTGAGCATTTCCACATCATGCATTACCCGTGAGATAACAACTCCCGAGGACTCCCTGCTGAAGTACCCTATGGGCAGATAGAGGATGTGGTTGTATAACCTGTTTCTCGTCTCCCGCATGAGCTTGAGCCCTGCCGACCGCATGAGATAGGCCTGCAGAAAGTCAAGAACCCCCTTGGTTATAAAAAGCAGAAAGACCCCGGCGGGAAGAATCGTCAGATATTCGTAGCGCTCCCTGACAAAGATCTCATCAAGGGCCGGCTTCACCGCCCAAGCAATCACCGCGGTTATGCCGGACAGGAGAAGACTGATCACAATACCGCCGGCAACACGCGGCCAGTAGGGCTTCGTAAGCTCAACTATTTTTTTGAGAATATTCATGGATAAGTCAGTTTTCTCTCTTCACCCCCGACAGGAGCTTTTGCCCCGCTGTATGACAGCCCGGGTACCTGTCGGGGTTTTTATGCATTCATATCACCGGTTATAGTATAAAGAATAGGTGATCTTAAAGCTATTCCAGCCCGAACCTCTTGTTATCCCTTGATTTTTCATATAATATATCAGATTGGATGCTGTTATCCCGCTGTCCCGGCACAGGGAATAGAGGAGCACAGGACCCCCTGTCACGTGTTGTTCGTGCAGGTGCCCGGCTTCAGCAGAGGAAACAGGAAAATCACGACGGAGGCTCACATGAAAAAGACGTTTGACCATCGGCAGTTCCGCGGCAGGACCATTCTTGTCACCGGCTGCGCCGGGTTCATAGGATGGAAGGTATCCCAGCAGATTCTTGAGATGAACAAACGTGTCATCGGCGTTGACAACATGAATGACTACTATGACCCTGCCCTGAAGCGCTGGAGGCTTGCATCCCTGAAGAAGCATCCCGGCTTTACCTTTTACCGCACTGATATCGGCAACTATAAAAAACTGAAGAAGGTCTTTGAGGCAGTCAAAGTGGACGCTGTCATCAATCTCGCTGCCCGGGCCGGGGTAAGGGCCTCCGTTGAAAACCCCTGGGTGTATCTGGAGACGAACACAAAGGGGTCCCTGAACCTGCTGGAATGTTCGAAAGTACACAAGGTAAAAAAATTCGTTCTGGCCTCGACGTCAAGCCTGTACGCGTCTCTGGACATGCCCTTTCAGGAGACCTCCAGGACAGATACCCCGCTGGCCCCCTACTCGGCGACAAAGAAGGGGGCCGAGGCACTCTGTCACGCCTACCATTATCTCTTCGGGCTTGATATCAGCATATTGCGGTACTTCACGGTCTATGGTCCGGCAGGGAGGCCGGACATGAGCATATTCAAATTTCTGAAAAACATGGATGCCGGCAAGGCGATCCCCCTCTACGGCGACGGGACGCAGACCAGGGACTTCACCTATATTGACGATATCGCCGACGGCACCATCCGGGCGCTTAGGCCGACCGGCTTTGAAATATTCAACCTCGGCAGCGACCACCCCGTCAAGCTCAACTACGTGATCGGGCTCCTGGAAAAGCACCTCGGGAAAAAAGCCAAAATCAAGCGCTATAAACTGCACCCCGCTGACGTCACCGCAACCTGGGCCCATATCGACAAGGCAAAGAAGATGCTTGGATGGCAGCCCACCATGCCCCTTGAGGAGGGCATCAAGAAGACCGTCGACTGGTTCCTGGAGAACAGGGAGTTTTTGCTGAATCTTACCTGGAAAGAGTGACGAAACGGCACGGGCATAAAGCACATCCCCTTATGCGTAAATAACCCTGAGCGCCTCATGCAGATCGCCATACTTAAACACATATCCCGCCTTTACTGCTTTCTCCGGAATGACCCGCTGTCCTTTCAGGAGAACAGCTCCCAGCTCCCCCAGGGTCAGTTTCACCATGAATCCCGGGACTGCCAGCCGGGACGGCCTGTGCAGGATCTTTCCAAGGGCCGCACTAAAATCCCTGTTCGTGACAGGATTCGGGGCAGTGGCGTTCACCGGCCCCTTTACTGATGAGTTTTCAAGAACATAGAGTATAATGCCAACCACATCGTCCCGGTGTATCCAGGAAAACCATTGACTGCCCTTTCCAATGGGACCGCCGAGAAAGAATTTAAAGGGAAGCGCCATTGTGGGCAGAGCCCCTCCGTCAGCCTCAAGCACCCCGCCGATCCGCACAGTAACAACGCGCGTTCCGTACTCCTCGGCCCGGAACGCCTCCTGTTCCCATTTCACGCATACCTCAGCGAGAAAATCTGTGCCGGGCAGTGCATCCTCGGTGATGAATTCATCATCGCGGGCTCCGTAATAGCCGATGGCTGACGCGCTGATGAGTACCCGTGGCTTTGTCAGGGAGTTGTGGATTGAGCGGACAAGGGCACGGGTGGTATTGACCCGGCTGGAGAGGATGCTCTCTTTCTTTTCTTTCGTCCACCGAGCCGGCGCAATCTTCTCGCCGGCCAAATTTATGACCGCGTCGAACCGGGACATGGTATCAGAGGGCAGGAGTTCCGGCGGGTTCCAGGTGAGGGCCTCTTCGGAAGTTGTCTTTTCCCGTGTGGTGACAACGATCTGATGCCCGGATTGGCGCAACTCCCTGACAAGCGGTCTTCCGATGAAACCCCTTCCGCCGGTAATGAGGATGTTCATGAGACCATTATAGCAGAAGGGTATAGCGCCGGACGGAGTAAATTTAACCAATACCCCTCTGTATCTCCGCTTATAAAGGGGATAAGCTAAATCCCCTCCTTACCAAGGAGGGCAGGGGTGGTTAAAGAAAATTACTCATGAAAATTGTTCTGCAGAACCGGTGTCCACTGCCGTCGAAATCCCGCAAACTCCGCCCTGGCGATGGCCTCCCGCATCCTCCTGAAGAACTCCAGGTAGAAATGCAGGTTGTGGATGGTGTTCAGCCTCATGGAGAGGATCTCCCTGCTCATGAACATGTGCCTCAGGAATGCCCGCGAATAGCTCCTGCAGGTGTAGCAGGAGCATGCCGGGTCAAGTGGCCCGGGGTCCTTTTTGAACTCCTCCCGCTTGATGCTGATCCTTCCCTGGCTCGTAAAGAGCGTGCCGTTGCGGGCGTTCCTCGTGGGCATGACGCAGTCGAACATGTCGATCCCCGCGGCAACGGCCTCCAGCACATCAAGGATGTCTCCGATCCCCATGAGGTAGTGAGGCTGCTCCTTTGGAAGAAGGGGAGTGGTGAAGTTGACCATCTCATACATGAGTTCCTTGGGTTCGCCAACGCTCAGCCCGCCGAGGGCGTAGCCGTCAAAGCCCAGCGCAACAAGCTCATCAACGCTCTGCCTGCGCAGGTCCGGGTATATGCTTCCCTGAATGATGCCGAAGAGTGCCTGGTGATAACCTGAAAATCCCCCTCCTTCTCCCTTTTTCAAAGGGGGATTGTACTTGTCCCCCTTTTTCATAAAAGGGGGCGAGGGGGGATTATTCCTGGCCTCACGACACCGCCGCGCCCATTCCGTGGTCAGTTTCAGTGACTTCAGCGCATACTCACGTGTTGCCGGGTAGGGGGGGCACTCATCAAAGGCCATGGCAATGTCAGACCCGAGTGCTACCTGTATTTCCATGACCAGTTCAGGGGTGAGGAAGTGCAGCGACCCGTCGATGTGGGACCTGAATTCCACCCCGTCATCGCGGATCTTTCTCAAGGGAGAAAGGCTAAAGACCTGAAAGCCCCCGCTGTCGGTAAGTATGGGGCCATCCCATAGCATGAACCGGTGCAGTCCCCCCACGTCCCTGATTACCTCGTGGCCCGGCCTCAAATAGAGGTGGTAGGTGTTGGACAGAAGTATCTCGGCACCCAGTCCCTTCATTTCGTCAGGGCTCATTGCCTTCACCGTAGCGTTGGTGCCCACAGGCATGAAGGCCGGGGTGTTAATTGCCCCCCGCACCGTGGTGATCTTCCCGAGGCGGGCGTTGTTGTCCGTTGAAATGATTTGAAAATTAATCATTCGGATACAGGACAGATTCTTCTCGTCTCAAATAGCGGGAAAAAGCTCCACATTCCAAGAGCCAAATAACAATTAATTTCGAAGCTCCAATGGCCCTCAGAACTCAAGCTCCAGCGTTTGAGTGTTTGAGTACTGGACTTTACTTGTAATGTGAGGCTCACCGTTTGGAATGCATGCATTAATAATGCCCTGCATACACCCCGGCGGCAATGGCAAAAAGACTCAGGGCCAGCACGATCCAGTGAAACACCTGAAGCATGTTAAAGACGGTCTTCATGTCAGCCTGCTCTCCGGGACGGGAAAACAGTTTTTTGAAAATCATTTTTTCCAGGCCGAAGAGGAGCGACGCGTACACGACCCAGAGGATGATCATGATCCACACCCCCGCGCTGAATCCCTTTACATTAAGCAGGTAGAGCCCCGAAAGCCCCGCAAGGATGACCATCACCTTTGCGATTTTCCCAAAGCGGTGCTCCACTCCCTGAAAGACCATGACCATCTCCAGTGATTTCTCCATGCGAAGGATCATGGGAAAGGTCACCATTGTCACAAAGGCTACACCGCCGATCCAGATAACGATTGCAATGACATGAATGGTTAAGGCAATTACGTAATCCATAAAACCTCCCTGTTTCAGTCAGTCATGTGCGAGTCAATTGAGCAATAGCAATTGAACACTCGTCTATGCCTTTATGCTTCTGACTTCCGCTCTTTTCCTTTTGTGCACCTGTGTCACATTCTCTCCGGCGCGCTCACGCCGAGAATTCCAAGACCTTCCTCGAGCACGATCTTCACCCCCCTGCAAAGACTGAGCCGCGCCAGGGTGAGGCCGGTGTCGTCAGTGATGATCTTGTGACGGTAATAGTAGGCGTGAAACAGGCCGGCCAGTTCCTGGAGATAGTAGGTTATCCGGTGGGGCTCGCAGGTAAGCGCCGCTCCCTCAAATACCATAGGATAGTGAAGAAGCTTCTTGATAAGAGAAATTTCTTCATCTTCCTTCAAGTATGTTAAATCTGTCTTCTCCAGTAACTGTCTGTGCTCTGTGTTGAAAACCCTTCTTTCATTTGCCTGCCTGAAGAGGCTCGATATCCGCGCAAAGGCATACTGAATGTAGAAGACGGGGTTTTCCGCTGACTGCTCCCTGGCAACGTCAATGTCAAAATCAAGATGGCTGTCAGCCTTCCTTGTGAGAAAGATGAACTTCGTGATGTCAGGCCCCACTTCGTCAATGACTTCACGGAGGGTAATGAATGTCCCCGCCCTCTTGGACATCTGCACGGGCACGCCGTGCCTGAGGAGGGTCACCATCTGGATAAGGATCACCCTGAACCTGTCCTTTGGCAAGTCAAAGGCCTCGAGAACAGACCTGATCCTGGGAATATACCCGTGGTGGTCCGCTCCCCAGATGTCGACAATCGCGTCAAAGCCCCTGTCGAGCTTGTCCTTGTGGTAGCAGATGTCCGAGGCAAAATAGGTGTATTCCCCATCCTGCTTTTTTACGACCCTGTCCTTGTCGTCTTCAAACTGCGAAGACCGGAACCAGACGGCACCGTCCTTTTCATACAGCAGCCCTTTTGCCTGAAGGGCATCCAGTGCCTGTTCAACCTTGCCCTGTCCGTGCAGTTCCTTTTCGCTCTGCCACCGGTCAAAGAGCACGCCAAAGTCCTTCATGTCTGAGGCAATGCTCTCAAGCATCATCCTGTACGCCTGCTCGGTAATGGATCCCCCGCACTCGTCAAAGCTCCTGTTCAGATAGGCGGTCCCGCTGTGTTTCTCCAGCTCCCGTGCCACAGACTCGACATAGTCGCCGTGATAGCCATCTTCGGGAAAAGGCACCTCATTGCCGAGCATCTGCTGATACCGGGCATGGACAGACCGGCCGAGGAGCTTTACCTGCAGTCCCGCGTCATTGATGTAGAATTCTCTCTGCACGTCATACCCGGCGGCCTTCAGGATATTGCATAATGCATTTCCCACGGCAGCCCCCCTTCCATGGCCGATGTGAAGCGGGCCCGTGGGGTTGGCGCTGACAAATTCCACCTGGATCTTCTGCCCCTTGCCCATATCTGTCCGGAGCAATGAATGCCCGTCCCTGAGCAGGGTTTCCAGTTCCTGCAGAAAGAACTCCTTTGTGAAGGTAAAGTTGATAAATCCCGGGCCGGCGATCTCGATTTTGTCAAATACGCACGGGCCCTCCTCTTCCGCAGGAGCGGATAGCTTTTTATTGATCTCGGCCATGATCTCTTCGGCAATCTTCCGGGGGGCCTTCTTCAGCAGCTTTGAAAGCCTCATGGCAACGGTAGAGGCAATATCGCCCATTGCCTCATTCTTCGGCACTTCCATCTCTATATCAGGGAGGGCATCCATCCTCCACGTTGCCGTGAGGCCTTCGAGGGACTTCTGAATTATATCAAGGGCTTCCTTTTTCATGGGCAATACGCTTAAGAATACATCTTCGGCACTCCAATAGCAATAATGCTTGTGGCAGGAGCACGACAGGGAGACGGAGAACCCTGCTGCCGGGCGAATGCATCTGCAGACCCGGCCCCGCGGGTGGACATTCCCCACTTTCAGAATTGTCAGGTACAGGTCAGAAAACTGCGTTCAGAGGGGGGGGACTATTTGTTCATCATATCGAGAAAGTCTTTGTTGCTCTTGGTGCCCGTGATCTTGTCCAGCAGAAACTCCATGCTCTCAACGGTGCTGAGGGAGTGAAGGACCTTTCTCAGAATCCACATCCTCTGGAGGGTGCTCTTGTCAACAAGGAGCTCTTCTTTTCTCGTGCCTGAGGCATTCATATTGATTGACGGGAAGATCCGCTTGTCCACGAGTTTCCTGTCCAGATGCAGCTCCATGTTGCCGGTGCCCTTGAATTCTTCAAAGATAACGTCGTCCATCCTGCTTCCCGTGTCCACAAGGGCCGTGGCAATGATGGTGAGGCTGCCCCCGTCCTCGATGTTTCGCGCGGTTCCGAAAAACCTCTTGGGTTTCTGAAGGGCATTGGAATCAAGTCCACCGGAGAGGACCTTGCCGCTGGCCGGTATTACCGCGTTGTAGGCCCTGGCGAGCCGTGTAATGGAGTCCAGCAGGATAACCACGTCCCTCTTTGTTTCCACAAGCCTCTTTGACCGCTCGATCACCATCTCGGCGACCTGAAGGTGCCTCTGGGGCGGTTCGTCAAAGGTAGAACTGATGATCTCCGCGTCAACCTGCCGTTTCCAGTCGGTGACCTCTTCAGGCCGTTCATCGATCAAGAGGATAATGAGATGAATGTCATTGTGATTTTTCTTGATCGCCTTGGCAATGGACTGGAGCAGCATGGTCTTTCCCGTCCTCGGCGCAGCCACAACCATTCCCCTCTGTCCCATTCCGATAGGGGTCACCAGCGACATGATCCGCGTGGAATAGTCGCTTTTGCTGTATTCGAGGTTTATGGCCTCTGTCGGATAGTAGGGGGTGAGGTTGTCAAAGAGCGGCCTTTCAATGCTTTCGTCAGGGGGTTCATGGTTGACGGCCTCGACCTTGAGAAGGGCAAAGTACCGTTCGCTTTCCTTGGGCGGCCTGATCTGTCCTGTGACGAGATCTCCCGTGCGGAGATTGAACCTCCGTATCTGGGAAGGCGATACATAAATATCGTCAGGGCCCGGGAGATAACTGTAGTTC
>CP070788.1:853363-863872 GCA_020346765.1 Nitrospiraceae bacterium | reverse complement strand
GATGGTTGAAGGACTTTCCCTTGCGGGGATAACGGAGACCCCCATCGTGGTAGCCCTTGCCCAGAGGCCGGGCCCTGCCACGGGCCTTCCCACGAGGACTGAGCAGGGGGACCTGCTGTTTGCCCTGCATACGGCGCACGGCGAGTTCCCGCGTGTTGTGCTGGCGCCGGGAACCCCGGAGGAGGCATTTTATCTGACCAACAGGGCATTTGGCCTGGCTGAAAAATACCAGGTGCCTGTGATCATCCTTACGGACCAGTACCTCGGTGATTCCCAGTGGACCTTTGATGCCTTTGACCTGGAAAAGGTCCATTACTCAGATCAGCGACTGAGAGGCAAAGCCCTGAGGCAGGAGTCAGCGTACCGGAGGCATGCCTTTACGAAAGCGGGCGTAACCCCCCTGGCAGTACCGGGTGATTCGAAGCACCTGGTCGTCACTGACAGCGATGAGCACGATGAGGAAGGCCACATCATAGAGGACGCTGAAACGAGAATCAGGATGGTGGACAAGAGGCTCTTCAGGAAGCTTCCCCATATCCGTGAAGAGATGCCGCCGCCCCTCCTTTACGGCAAGGAAGGCCCGGAGGTGCTTCTCGTGGGGTGGGGATCGACCTATGGACTGCTGAAAGAGGCCGTTGACGTCCTTTCGGACAGGCAGAGCATTGCCATGCTGCACTTTTCCGGAATATACCCATTCCCTGAGGTTGAAACGTTTGACTATATGGCGATTCTCACACAGGCCAAGGCGGCCATCTGCATTGAAAACAACGCCACTGGCCAGTTTGCCCGTCTTGTGCGGGCCGAGACCGGCTTTGAGTTTACATTGAAGATCAACAGATATGACGGCCGTCCCTTTACCCTTGACGGCCTTACAGGAGAGATTGATGCCCTCATCGGAAGATTATAAAGGCCGGACCCCGGCCTGGTGCCCGGGGTGCGGCAACTTCGGCATAATCAAATCCTTCAGGGATGCCATGGTCGAGATGGGCATCGAGCCCCATCAGTTTACCATCGTATCGGGCATCGGCCAGGCAGCCAAATTCCCGCACTATGTGCGCTGCAATACCTTCAACGGACTCCACGGCAGGGCCCTTCCTGTTGCTGCGGGGATGAGGCTTGCCAACCATGAACACCCGGTCATGGTCTTCACCGGCGACGGCGACTGCTACGGTGAAGGGGGCAACCATCTCATACACAACATACGGAGAAACGTGAACATAAAGCTTTTTGTCCACGACAACCAGATATACGGCCTTACCAAGGGACAGGCCTCCCCCACGAGTATGGAGGGGATGAAGACAAAAAATCAGCCCTTCGGTGTTTTCTCGGAGCAGCTCAGGCCCCTGGCACTGGCAGTGGCCCTTGACTGTAGTTTTGTGGCCAGGGGCTTTTCCGGTGACATGAACCACCTGAAAGAACTGATCAAAACAGCCTTCAGCCACAAGGGCTTTTCACTGGTAGACATCCTGCAGCCCTGCGTGTCCTTTAACAAGGTCAACACCTTTGCCTGGTACAAGGAGCGTGTATATCACCTTCCCGGGGAATACAACCCCGAAGACCGGGTGGAGGCCTTCAGAAAGGCCCTTGAATGGGGTGACAGGATACCGCTTGGCATTGTCTACAGGAATAACCGTCCGATTATGGAAGAGCGGATCCCCGTCATACGGGACAGACCGCTGGTGCAGCAGCCTTTTGACCCAGCACGGGTGGAGCACACCTTAAAGGAGTTTTATTAACCCTGACCAAGGAGGATAGACGATGGCGGCAAAAAAGATGGCAGCGGGAAAGAAAACGACGGCCAGGAAGTCCACAGCGAAGAAGCCAGCGGGAAAAAAGAAATACGTCTGCGGGACCTGCGGTGCCGTGACAACATCAAAGGGGCATCTGTGTACCCCCGTAGTGGCGGAAAAGGCATACAGCTGTGAATACTGCGGTATGATGGTGGGAGACCCCCGCCACGTCTGCAAGCCCAAGGCAGCGAAGATGTCCTTTTACTGTGATGCCTGCGGACGGACGGCCGCCAAAAAGACAGAGCTTTGCGTGCCGAAGAGGATTTAGCGTCCCGTTGTACAAAGATCAGGGACGTACTTCCGGGGGTCCGGATGCATGACCACGTATGAGAAAGCGCGGATACCCGGCAGCACTGCACTGGTAACAGATCATGACCATAAAAGACTGAAGGAGGGAAAATGAACGGGTGTCAGACTGGGAAAATTCTGTGCATACTGCTCGTGGCATGTGTGCTTATGATTGCAACCTCTTCATCGCTGCGGGCCGATGATGTCAGGGCATTAACGGGGAGGACCTTTGCCCAGCTTGCGCGGGGCGGCCTGCTGTATGACAACTGGCTTGCGGAACGTGGAGTTGCCATAAATGAGACTCATCCCGCATATCCTGCCGCAGGAACACAGAAGGGTGAATCCACGTGGCGATGCAAGGAGTGCCATGGATGGGATTACAAGGGAAAGGCAGGGGCCTATTCACAGGGCAGTCATTTCACGGGTATAAAGGGCATTCGTGATTATGCCAACCAGGACCCTCATTTCATCGCCCGGATAATCGGGGATGATCTCCATGCCTTCGGAGACAGGCTCACGAAGGAAGACGTGGAAGCCCTGGCCCTTTTTGTAGCCTATGGGCAGATAGATACCGATCTGTACATTTCCAGGGAAACAAAGAAAACAATAGGCGATGCAACAAATGGCGGCAGGATTTATTTATCAACGTGCACCAAATGCCACGGGTATGACGGAAAAGAGATAAACTTCAAGGATGATAAAAGCCCGGAATATATCGGTACCCTCGCGAGCAAGAATCCCTGGGAGACTCTCCATAAAATACGCTGGGGGCATCCTGGGACACCGATGATATCACTCGTGTTTCTCGACCTGAAGGAACAGCTTGATGTCCTCGCCTTCTGCCAGGCCCTGCCCGCCGAATAGAGGAGCTTTTTTTAAAAACCTCTCTGAGGCACGCCCGGAGAGCCCTAAGGATCTGTACCCCGGGGGCAGTTTTTCATGCAGGGCCGTTCCGTGATCAGCGGGGCCAGGTGACTGAATGTCACTAACAATCGGTGAGCCAGCGCCGCCGGTGCCCTGCAGGTATGCCCTGGAAGGTTATCCGGCATATCTGTTACAATTCTGACCATCTGGTCAGGCCTTCGTGCCTGCAGTGCACCAGTAAAACGGAGTTTGCCATGGATCTGAAGCTTTTCGGGACAGTCTTTTTCACCATTTTTATAGCGGAGATCGCTGACAAGACGCAGATCGCCACGTTCCTCTATGCATCAAACGCGGGTCACAGCAAGACTGCCGTTTATCTCGGTTCTGCCCTTGCCCTCTGTCTTGCCTCTGCCATTGCGGTGTTTGCCGGGGCCCTGCTATCTCAGTGGATCAACGGGAGGGTCCTCACACGGATTGCTGGAGCCGCCTTCATCCTGGTGGGGATCTGGACGCTCTTCAGGTCTTAATGCGCATCAGGACATTCTGATATCAGGGCCTGAAGCAGATCTGACAACGCCTGACAGGAAGCAGGTAAAGGTCTGATGCGGTTGTGCCGATATGACAGGCAGCAAAAAGGCAAGGACCGCTATGAACCTTGATGAGATAATAGCACTGGTCACAAATTATGTGCAGGGCAACCTGCTTGGTTCTGCCGCAGCCGGGGTGATTCTCCTCGTCCTGCTTTTCCGGAAACCGAAGTTCTTTCTCGGACTGGTCCTCCTGTGCGCCACCGTTGTCGGCATGTTGGTAATTTTTGATCAGATCAATTCTACGGGGATCAATGAAAAGGAGTTTCAGTCACTGGGCGAGGTGAAGTAGAACCTGTCGTGCCCCGGGAAGGAAGTTCCCTATGAATGAAGCCTTAAGACTCTCAGCACAATCGATAAAGAAACTGCCCACCCTCCCGGTCATTGCGCAGGAAATACTGAGCAGTGTAAACGACGACCGCGCTTCCGTAGCAAAAATCGAGAAGGTCGTGGGCACTGACCCCGCAATAGCAGCGAGGATCCTGAGCGTTGCCAACTCTGCCTTCTTCGGCTCCCGGGTGAAATCAACTTCTCTGGGGTCAGCCATTATGCGCATTGGCTTCAACAGCGTAAAGAACATTGCTCTTGGAATTTCTCTCATGACGGTCCTCCAGGACGGCAACGGAAAGAAGGCATCCCGGTACAAGAGGATATTCAATCATTCCGTTACCACGGGGTTTGTCGCCAGGCTTCTGGCGCGACGGCTGAAGCTCGAATTTGCCGAGGACATCATGATGCAGGGCATGCTCCATGACCTCGGGTACCTGGTCCTGAACAAATACCTCGCTGAGCCCTATGCCGATGTACTCGATTATTTTGATGGCCATGGTGACCTTCTGGATGCGGAAGGGCAGGTGCTTGGTTTTACCCACGCCGAGATGGGCGAATGGATTGCCCTCCAGTGGAACCTGCCCAGAACCATTGCTGATTCAACCCGCTGCCATCACGCACCCTCGCAGGCAAAGAGAAACGTGAAGCGCACGGCGGTCATCCACCTTGCCGACTTTGTCACCACGCAGAAGTTGCTGAGCCCCGTGGAAAAAGATCCTTCCTACCCCTTTGACCGAGGCGCCCTTGACATTCTCGGCATGTCCGATGATGATTTCAGCGATGCGGAAGCCGAACTCACAGGCGGCGCATATTCTGCAGAGCTGCTCTAAGAACGTTCAATCCCTGACAGGCTGGCCGGGCCTTTCTCTTCCTTGACAATCGGTGTGACGGAAGGTATCCTTATCATCACATATTTTATATGCTGTTTATGGAAAAAGCCCATAATGTCCAGGAGTGATGGGAGGCCGGATAATGAATATCGATGCCATGGAAGAAGCAGGGCGACTTGCCCAGACCATCAGTTTTTCCTATGAGGACCACTATCATCTGCAAGAGAAGAGGAAGATGTTTCAGGCCCTCTTTGAACGCTACCTCTCACCGGTTGACCCCTCAGGGTCAATGGAGCCCTATTACGCCATAATCCTGCTCTGGCGGAAAAATCCCGCAGAGTTTGACCAGATGGTCCGTGAAATGAAGGACCACAGGCTCATCCCCGCTTGATAAAGGCTTTTCATTCCTGCTGTCCGTGATTACAGAAAGACAATCAGTCCTGAAAGAATCATATAGAACCCAGATCCACCGATAAGGATAGCATTAATGTCATGGTGAGCCTGTCGAACCATGGCTAGCGATTCACCCTTCGACAAGCTCAGGGTGACATTCTGTCAGCAGGTTACGGGCTTATCGCTGGATCTGGGTAGAAGACAAGGGAGACAACGGTCATCCCCGGAGTGGCGGTGGACTGGTCAGGGTCGGGTGTCCAGATTTCCCTGAGTGCCAGTGCCCCCTGAAATTGACGCGACAGGACAGAGCGGCCCAGGTGGCGGACCCAGAAGGGGATGCTGTTCTTAAAAGGGTAATCGGCAAAGATCCGCTCCATTGCACGCTCGGGAAGTTCCCGGCCGAACCACTGTGAATGGGCAAGTTGAAAGAAAGCAAACTCCGAAAGGCCGAGCAATTGTGGCGACTGTTCTATGTCGGCCATGTCTTTTTCAATCGTGCTCTGCCGGCAGGCAGAATCCTTCCGGAGCGAGGTCGGAATCTTTTTTAACAGTGACGAAACATTAAAGCAGCTGTTTTTCATCTTCCCCTGTCGTGCCTCCAGGGAGCCTGCATAATCTGATCTCACCTTTGCCATTGGTGGGATGATTTTATATCGACTCTCTCTCCTCTTTTCTTGAACACTGATCAGGCAATAAGGGTAACAACATGTCATGGTAAGCCTTCGGCGTGAGCTCAGTGGAACGCTTAGGATGACAGGAATCGAAGGGCTCAGGTCGGTGCGTCGGTACGACTCGTTCCGAGACTCGTTCTGAGGTGACAGTTTTTCATCAGGTTACAAAGTTATTGCTGGATCGGGTTTAACGAACATGTTCCAACTGTTTCAATGATTCCAAAAGCCCTACGGACTACTGACTGCGAAAAGATGTAACGGATGGAACAGATCAAAGGGCTGGAAATTTTCATCCCCTTTACAATGGTTATTGCTTTTTGTAAGCTTCATGAGAGATGGATGAGCATACGTTACGTGTCCTTGAATTCAATAAAATCCTTGCAATCCCTGCTGCCTGGGCGATTACTGAGCCGGGTCGGAGCGAAGTCTTAAGAACCAGACCTCTGGGAGGCCCTGATCAGGTCAGAAAGCGGATTGATGCAGTCTCCGAGTTCAAGAGGCTTATTTCCGGGGGGAGGCACACGGGCATTGAGCATTTTCATGAACTCTCACCGCTCTTTCAGAGGCTGCGGCCTGCTGATTCAGTGCTTGAGCCCGGTGAACTGCGTTCGTTTCTGCCTCTCTTCAACTCAGCCGGCAGCCTGTCCGCCCTGGGCAATGACCCCTCGTTCCCCCTCATAGGATTGCTGGTGTCAGGGCTTTCTGACCACCAGGTGGCAGCAGCTGCGATTGAAGGAGCAATAGACAGGGAAGGGAAGGTCCGTGACGGCGCATCTGCCGAACTCTCCCGCATACGACTGGGGATAAAACAGTGCGAGAGCAGGATCCGGACACTGTTAGAGGGGATCCTGCATCAGAAGGACCTCGCATCCCACATTCAGGATTTTTACCTGGCCGAGAGAAACAGCCGGTGGGTCATTCCGGTGAAGCGGGACTCAAAGGGCGGTGTTCCCGGTATTGTTCATGACATATCCAACACCGGTGAGACTGTCTACGTTGAACCCTATTCTACCCAGCACCTGGGCAATGAGCTGGAATCACTCCGTGCAGAGGAGAAGCTGGAGACATACCGTATCCTCAGGTCGCTCTCGGCGATTCTCAGGGACAGCCTCCCGGTTATTGAGAACGATTACAGGACAATCGCTGCAGCCGATGCACTGCAGGCCACGGCCTCCTTTTCCACTCAGATGGGCATGTCTCCCCCTGAGATCAATGAAGGGGGTTTCATACGGATTGCTGCGGGTCGACACCCCCTTCTCTGGAAGACACTGCGGCAGGTGAAAGGGGAGGAGGGCGTTGTGCCTCTCGACCTGGAGGTCGGCAGGGGGCACTCCTGCGTGGTCATCACCGGCTCCAACGCAGGAGGCAAGACAGTGGCCCTGAAAACCGTGGGTGTCCTTACCCTCATGGCCCTGTCGGGTATGCACACACCATCCGGGTCAGGGACATCATTTCCTTTCCTGGGGGGTCTTCTCGCCGATATCGGCGATGACCAGTCTATTGAACTGAACCTCTCCACCTTTTCTGCCCATATCAGACGAATTTCTGAGATCGTGCGGCTGAGCAGTCCCCGCACACTTATTCTCATTGATGAACTGGGAACGGGGACCGACCCTGACCAGGGTGGAGCCCTGTCGTGCGCCGTCCTGAGGAGAATCATGAAATCGGGCGCACTCGCACTCATTTCGACACACCTTGGGAGGCTCAAGGCCTTTGCCCATAATGAACAGGGGATGATCAACTGTGCCATGGAAATGAGAGAGGTGACGGTCCAGGGGGCATCTGCATTTGTCCCCACGTACCGCCTTATTGTGGGTGAGCCCGGCATGTCCCATACCCTGGAGATTGCCGGTTCGCTTGGACTTGATGAGGACATCATCAGGGAGGCTCGAGAGTTCATTACTGAAGGAGGAGCTGCCATTGAGTCCCTCCTTTCAGAGCTGCGGGAAAAAACGGGAGAACTGGAAAGCAGGCTCAAAGAGACTGAACGGCTTCGGGAGGAGGCCCGGCAGGTTCATTCCCGTCTGAGGGATGAGCTCGCGGAGATGGAGGGTGCAAAAAAGACCGTTCTTTCAAAGGCACTGAGAGAAGCACGGGAAATCGTGAGGAAGGCGAAAACAGAGGCCGCAGAGATTATCCGGCAGCTCAGGAAGTCCTCGCCTGAAAAACGGACTGAGGCCTTGCCGGCTCTGGAGATGATGGAGCGTGATATCAGAACCGCCGAGCGTCTCCATGAACCTGAAAGGGCTTCACCCCTGAGCCATGTCCGTGAGGGCCAGTATGTCACGGTTACAGCGCTGGGGTCCAGGGGCCTGGTCTCCTCGGTGAATGAAAAATCCCGGAAATGCACGGTGCTGATTGACGGGAAAGAAGTGATCGTGCCGTTCTCAGAACTTGCAGATGCTTCTGCCCCCACCCCCCAGCCTGAGGCCTCCGCAGGGAAGGACAGAACATCCCCTGTGCAGCCAAACCTTCGGGCACGGGAGGGCGTGGAAGACCAGCTCAATCTCATTGGGCAGCGCGTTGATCCCGCGCTCTCTCAGATCGAACGGTACCTTAACGACGCTGCCCTGGCCGGGCTCAGGCAGGTCAGGATTATCCACGGGTATGGCACAGGCACCCTGGCGCGCGCTGTAAGGGAGTTTGTGCAGGACCATCCCCTTGTGGAGAGTTCGCGGGGGGGTACCGAGGAGGAGGGGGGAGAGGCGGTGACCGTTGTGTTTCTGTAACCGGGAAGTTATTTAACATGAATACAGAGAGAAGGCAACATCATGTCCCCTCATTCTCGACGAGCATTCTGTTCGTCTCCGAGGTATTTTATCGACGAAACCTCTCGGAACGAGTCGTGCCGGCCGGTTTTGTCCCATTGAAAAATAAATCTGTTCACATGCCGTTTCCTTCTCTCTATACAGGTGTGTAACAAATGAAAAAGCTGGAATCTTTTCAGGAGCAATGATCAGTGGCTGACAGCATCGGATGGATCGGCTCGATTGCCTTTGCCCTGTGCGGACTGCCCCAGGCATGGGAATGTTACAGAAACAGGAGCGCCCGGGGAATCAGCCCTGCCTTTGCAGCATTGTGGCTCACCGGCGAGATATGCTACGTTATCAGCGTACTCATGAAGTTCGGCTGGGTCACATGGATGATGTTTAATTACGTGGCAAATATTCTTTCCCTGACGGTAATATTTTTTTATCTCTGGAAAGACAGGAGAGCAGGGGCCTGAATGAATCTTTTCATGGCATGGAGAGTCCATCGGGGATTCACGGTAAAATCATTTCCCGGTATCGGCTGTATCCTCCTGGTCTGCTGCCTTATCGTGATCACGGGCGGGTGCGACATGCTCGTGAAGCCGCCAACTGAACCGCGGCTTCATGAGCTTTCGGACCGGGAGGTGTTGCAGTACGAGTGGGCCGACGACCTGGATTTCACAGATATTGATCAGTCAGTAGAGCAGTCCATCGGCTATTACGAAAAGGTCGCGGCGGGAACGGTCTTCCGCTATGGTGGCGAGGTCTACACGGCACAGGAGATGGCGGCCTCTCACCGTCTGTTTCTCTCTCTTGTAAAGGACTTTGCGGGTATGGACCTGGTACGTAGCCTGAGGGAGAAATTCATCTTCTTTGAAAGTGCGAATGCCCACGGAGGTGCATTCTTTACCGGGTACTATGAACCCTTTCTCCAGGGCAGTCTCGAGCCCACGGCTGAGTTCACGGAGCCTCTCTATGAAACGCCCGGCGACCTCATCGTGGTGGACCTGGGGATGTTTTCCAGGGAATGGAAACAGAGAAGTATTGTTGGACGGCTCGATGGTGGCAGGCTGGTCCCCTATGACAGCAGAGAGGAGATCGTCTATGGCAATTCACTTGAGAACCGGGCGCGGCCCCTTGCCTACGTCAGGGAGATCGAGCTGTTTTTCCTCCAGATTCAGGGGTCGGGCCTTATCGGGCTCCCTGACGGCAGGGTCACGCGCGTGAATTATGCCCAGAAAAACGGTCATCCCTATGTCTCCATTGGAAGTGTTCTCAGAGATAAAATCCCCTCTGAGCGAATGTCCCTTCAGGCGATCAAGGCTTATCTCCATGAACACCCTGAAGAGGTGAGAGACATCCTCAGCCTGAACCCGAGCTATACCTTTTTCCGCGAAGTGGAGGAGGGCCCTCTTGGCAATATCGGCGTTGTCCTTACTCCAAACCGCTCCATTGCCATGGACAGCGCCCTCATCCCGGGAGGCGGGCTGGCGTTTATTGAGACAGAGCTGCCTGTGTTTGAGGATTGTGAACTGACGGGCTGGAGGCCTGTACGCAGATTCGTCCTGGTTCAGGATACAGGCGGTGCAATAAGGGGGCATGGGCGTGTGGACCTGTTCTTCGGGCATGGTCCGAAAGCAGAACTCACGGCCGGTCATATGATACGCGCCGGCCGTGTCTTTCTCATGGCGGCCAAAAAAAAATATATCGGTGATAAAGAAGATAAAGAAGATGAATAAAGAACACATCTTGTGCCCGCCTGAACAGTTGTTAATACGATCGTGGTCAGGAGGCAGGAACGCTCATTGAGCGTCAGAGCGTAACACAGCTGTGTTGTATCGTTGAAATGCTCTCAGTTCTCCCTGATTACGGTGATTATTTTTTCCCGCATCTCCTTCGACATCCCCTTCATGTTATGCTTCATCGCCCCGTGCCGGGCAATTTTTTTCAGAAGTTCCTCCAGTGTCTCCGCGCGGCCTTTCCAGTTGCATGACCCCCCAAAGTCC
>CP070788.1:840699-853263 GCA_020346765.1 Nitrospiraceae bacterium | reverse complement strand
CACGATGGAATACAATCCGGTTTGCGGCAGTCTGTCTGATGGTTCATTTAAGACGTACTCCAACGGCTGTAATGCCTGTTCCGATCATAATGTCATCAGTTATACACAAGGGGAGTGTAATTAGTTCATAAATATAGCCAGGCATGAGCTCTAGATTTTAAGAAACTCTTCACATTGCCCATGATCGTCCGGCTCGGGGAGTCACAACAAACACAGCGATGGATATGTGCAGCAGTAAAAAAACAATTGATACATGAAGGAGGATCGAGATGAAGAAACTGATAATGCTTTTGAGCATATTGTTACTCAGTCTGATGGCGGCCATGACGTCCGTGGCAGCGGAGGGCGCTGCACGCCGCCGTTGAACCGGGGAGCTATAATCTCTTTCTATCTATAATCCTTATTCTCTGCATCCTGCAAGATCATTGCTTTGTTGGTGTCATAGTTAATCCATGACCTTCATGCATTCTGAAGATAAATCATAAACATCGCTAAAAGAGCCTTGTGAACCCTTTATTGACAACATGAATTTATCCGCAGAATCAGAGCCACAGCCGAATCGTTTGTAATTAGATATTGTTGATAACCCGCATTATTCCCTGTATCTATCGATAATAGGTAGGAATCAATACCAGTCATTTCTGACAGGTGACAAGCAATGCCATTCTATCTCGGCGAAAGATCACCATCGACCATCTGGCCAAGGACGACAAGCAGCGCAATGACGCCTGGGCACTGGGCGGGGCTATTCTCTGACTCGCCAGTTCGGTCTGAAGTTCGCGTACGTCGTAATCCGCAACTGTTTAGACAATGGCTCCGATTCAGACACGCTAACCGCGGGAGCTTCCTACTTTTGGTGAGAGTCAGCCACCATCAGCATTTTTTAGAAAAAGGGGGAGAGCCCTTACCTGTGCGGGAAGGGTCCTGGAAACCGTCGTGCAATTATTTATTCAGTCTGGCGATTTCCCGGGTCAGAAGCGTTGCCCGTTCAGTCTGCATCATTCCGATAACAAGCCCGGCCTTCTTGCTGTCCATCTTCAGCAAAATCTGAACAGCCGTGTCATTATCAAGCCCGGAGAGCCGCGACGCTGCGTCCTCAGGAGGCATTGCCTCGTAGGCCTTTGAAATGTGCCGCAGCCTTCGGGCACCCAGTTCTTCCGCCTCCTTCAGGGACTTTTCAATCTGGCCGAGAAGCTTGGTGTACTTGTCGATATCCTCTTCCACTTCTTTTTTGAGGGCCTTGAGCCTCTCTGTTTCCTGTTTGATCAGTTCTTCTTTCTCATTGAGTTCGGACCTCTGCTTATCCAGGTTAACCTCCACATCATCTACCGGGTACGCACTGACCGGAAGAACAACGAGGAGAACGGCAGCCGCCATCGCAAGGAAGCCCTTCATTTCAATCTCCGTGCAAGGGTCAAAAAGTCAGCCTCTTTCTGCTCCGCAGAGACCTGGTCCTTCTGCTGTTTTTTAGTCTCTCTCTCATTCAGGATCTCAAAGGCCTTCTTGTCCTTGTGCGCGTCGATCAGGCAGTTTTTGAGTGATTCGAGCTCGTTCTGGCGTTCATCATGAATCTTTTGCTGCTCGCTGATGCTGCCGTTGATCCGGGCGAAAAAATCATAATAGGAGTGTATGCTGCTCACATCGGTACTCTCGTGCAGGCTGCTCTGGCTGAACCGCGAAAGGGTCTCGGCGAATGCATTCTCAAGGGAGTTGAGCCTTTGTTCCTCCTTGTCGGCACGGTCAGCGGCCCGCTTCACTTCCATTTCCAGTTCTGCCTTTTTCCCGTCTTTCAGTTTGAGCATTTTTGACAGCGTCTTTTTTTTATTCATGTTCCTTCTCCATCTGGTCAAAGAGGGCGTAGAGCCCCTGGACACTGTCCGTGTAATCAATCAAATCATTCATATCCTGCTTCAGGTAATTTTTTAGCCTATCTGCCATCCCGATGGCGTAGTCGACCTTGAAATTAGACCCCGGCTTGTAGGCGCCGAGGTTAATCATGTCTTCGTATTTTTTGTAGGTAGAAAGCATCTCGACGAATTTCCCGGCATAGTCCTTGTGGCGTTTGTCAATAACATGGGGCATGACCCTGCTTACGGACTGCAGCACGTCAATGGCCGGATAGTGATTTTCCATGGCAAGATCCCGGGAGAGCACGATGTGCCCGTCAAGTACCGATCGCGACATGTCAGCAACGGGTTCCAGCATGTCATCCCCTTCGACCAGTACTGTATAGAGTCCGGTGATGCTTCCATCATTTTCCGATGTGCCAACCCGTTCAAGGATCTTCGGCAGCAGGGCGAAGACCGAAGGGGTATAGCCCCTTGTCGTGGGCGGTTCGCCAACGGCAAGGCCGATCTCCCGCTGGGCCATTGCCACCCGTGTCAGGGAATCCATGAGCAGGAGCACGTCCTGCCCCCTGGCCCTGAAATACTCGGCTATGGCCGTTGCCGTGAACGCTCCCCGTACTTTTGCCAGGGGGGCCTTTTCCGACGTGGACACAACAACAATGGATTTCCTGAGGCCATCTTCGCCGAGGTTCTTCTCAACGAACTCTCGCACTTCCCTGCTCCGCTCACCAATAAGGGCAATGACGTTCACCGAGGCCTCGGAATAGCGGGCAATCATACTTAGCAGAACGCTTTTCCCGACGCCCGAGCCGGACATGTTGCCGATTCGCTGCCCCTTTCCGCAGGTCAGGAGCCCGTTTATCGCCCTTATCCCGATATCGAGATGCTCCGTAATCCTGTGTCGCCTCAGGGGATTCGGCGAAGCGCCGTGAAGGCTGCATTCAGTCCCCGACACGGGGCCCTTCCCGTCGATGGGGACGCCCGCTTCATCAATGACTCTGCCGATGAGGTCATCACAAACCTGAACGCTGATGTTCTTTCCGAGAGAACGTACCCTGCTTCCATGGTGGATACCCGAGACCTCTCCCGTTGCCATGAGGATGACCCGTCCATCCCTGAAGCCCACGACCTCGGCGTCAACGGAAGGGGCATTGTCAGAGTATATTCTGCATGCCTCGCCAATGCTCACATCCAGCCCCGTTGCCTTGATGGTCAGGCCGGTGATCTCCACGATGCGGCCATAGACCCGGATGGGGTCTGCATTGTCAACGGCCGCACGATAGGTGCCGAGATTAATGGCTGCCACTATGGCCGCCCCCCTGTTTCTGCGCCATCATTCGGGCCCGGACCCTGATCCGGATGTTTCCCCTGGTCGCGTCTGACTGACCCAGCCGCGGCGATCTTCTCCGCATGAACCTTCTCAAGTTCGCTGACCATGTTGGCCATGAGGGCCTCAATGTCAGTGACCACTTCCTCTGTCTGGCTGATCACGAGCGGCCCCGTGAGGGATACATTGGCATTGATATCAAAGGCAATGTCTTCGTGGATGTCTGTAAGCTGAGATTTGTTTTTCATAATAAGGTCATGGAGCGCGGGGTTGATCTTTAACGTGATCCTCCCCATCCTCTGGAGCTTCTTCAGCGATTCCCTCACAACACTCACAATGACCTCGGGCCTCGTCCGTATCTCTTCGGCGATTATTTTTCTGGCCAGTGCTGTGGCAAGTCCCACAACCTGCTCCTCCACGGCATCGACAAGGCCTTCCTTGAAGCGATCCACGTCTTCAATAATCTTTTCAAGGCTGCCGATGAGGACAGAGGCCCTTCTTTCTCCCTCGGCAAAGCCTGCCTTCTCCCCTACGGCAAAGCCTTCCTCATAGGCCTTCCGCTGCAACTCTTCGATCCGCTGCAGCGACTTCTCCCGTTTTCCCGGCAGACTGTCATCCTCAAAGGAGGGCATGCTGTACACCAGGGCCTCCGCAGACCGCATGACCTTACCGTTAGACGACAAGTTCCTCTCCTCCTCTTCCTGCGATGATGATTTTCCCGTCGTCGTTCAGTTTCCGTGCAATCTTCACGACATTGAGCTGCGCCGCTTCCACATCGGAGACCTTTACCGGGCCCCGGGCCTCCATCTCCTCCTTCAGGATCTGCACTGCCCTCTGGGACATATTCTTGAATATTTTTTCTTTCAGTTCGTTGGAGGCGGTCTTCAGTGCAAGAGACAGGTCTTCCGTGCTCAGCTCCTTCAGGATAAGCTGTATGCCCCTGTCGTCGATCTGCTCAAGGTCGTCAAAGACTAGCATGAGCTCCCTGATAGATTCTGCGAGGGCCTCGTTCTGGGTTTCGATCTTCTCAAGGATAACCTGCTCTGTCCCCCGTTCGCACTGGTTCAGAATCTCGGCAATGACCTTTGTGCCATGAAATGTCTTGCCATCTTTCCCCTTGCCGATATCAAGCTGTCCTTTAAGGACGGTCTCAATCTCTTCCAGGGCGCTGTCAGGGATCCGCTCGGTTGTAGCGACCCGCATTGCCACGTCAAACCTGATGTGCTCGGGCAGGGCCGTAATGACTTCCGCGGCCTGCTCCGACTCCAGGAGGCACAGTATCAGGGCTATTGTCTGGGGATGCTCCGTTATAAGAAAACTGGAAAGGGTCTTTGGATTGACCCACTTGAGGGATTCCAGGGGGCTTTCCTTGGATACCATTTCCAGGATCCTTTCAGCGTCATCGCCGCCCAGACCCTTCGTAAGGATTTTTTTCACATAATCCTCGCCGCCGACTCTGACATCACCACTGGAGACCCGGTCTATGGTCTCCTTCATGACGCTCTCCACCTTGGTTGTGTCCTTTTTCTTGAACCGAGCCATATACGACGATATTTTCCCTATGTCCGCCGGATCAAGCTCCTTGAGTATCTGAGCAGCGACGTCCTCTCCGACGGAGCTGAGAAATATGGCGGCTTTTTCATATCCGTTCATTCTGTTTCCTTATTCCTGCAGCCATCCCTTGACAATGCCCGCTGCCTGCTGAGGATTGCTGTTCGCCCAGTCAATCACCTGCTTCTCCAGGCTGATTTCTCTGGGCCGCCCAGCATGCTCGAGCTCTTCCTGGCTTGTTGCCTGTCCTGCTCCCTTCGGCATACGGGGGATCGCCTTCGTCAGGGACGATATGAGAGGGCGGACCACAAAGATAAAGAACATCAGGAAAAGGAACAGAGGCAGGACGACATATTTGAGGACCGTGATAACGATGGGCATGTAATCCCTGCCCTCCTCAGCCATTTCTACGGCCTCTGCTTCAAAGGGCATGACGGTCACGCTGACTTCATCGCCCCGGTCTAAGCTGAAGCCTACCGTCTTTTTGACAATATCCTGGTAATACTTGATGTCCTCTTCCGAGCGGACCATGTACTGATCGGGATTTTCAACAGACCCCTTCTGGGAGGCGAGGATCCCGTCGATGATGATCGCAACGGAGAGCCGCTCGAGGCTGATGGGCGAATCGATCACCCGGGTGATGGTTTTGCTCGTCTCATAGTTGATCGTCTCATCCTGCTTCTGCGACTGGCCGGTCAATGATGATACAAAATCCGAGGAACCTCCGGGGAGATTGGCGGAGACCCCCGGCACGCCTCCGGGCCCGCCCGATGTTGTCTTCTCGGTGCTCTTCTGCTCGCTCCTTACCACAACCCCTTCAGGGTCAAATTTCTCTTCCGTGCGCTCGCTGCGCGTAAAGTCAAAAGACGCCGAGACGCGGGCATTCACCTTTCCCCTGCCGGCAACGGGCTCAAGAATGCTCACGATCTTTGCTGTCAGGTCCTTTTCGAAGCTGTGCTGATACTCCAGCTGTGACCCGGTAAGAGCCATGACGCCGCCTTCCGCCGACTTGGTAAGCAGTGACCCCTTGTTGTCGATGATGGTGACGTTTTCCGGGCCGAGGCCTTCAACACCGCTTGAGACGAGGTGGACAATGGCCTCCACCTCGGGGCTCGACAGCTTCCTTCCCTTCTGAAGGGTCACGAACACAGCGGCCGACGTCTTCGGTCTGTCGTCCTGCAGGGCAAAGATGGTTCGTTCAGGAATTACCAGGTGAACCCTGCCCTGCTGGACCCCCGAAAGGGACTTGATGGTCCGGGCAAGTTCGCCCTCAAGGGCCCTCCGGTAGTTCAGCTTTTGTACAAACTCGCTCGTGGTGAAACTGGTATTGTCAAATATCTCAAAGCCCACACCACCGCCCTGGGGAAGCCCCTGCGACGCAAGCTGGAGCCTGAGGTCATAGACCTTGTCCGCAGAGACAAGGACAGTGCCCGAGGCACCGAGCTGGTAGGGGATTTTCTTTTCCTGCAGTTCCTGGACAATGCGTCCGGCATCGTCTTCGGAAAGGTTCGCATAGAGGACCTGATAATCGGCCTTCTGTACCCAGGAAAACATGAGCAGCATGGAGGCTACGCTGACGACGACAACCGCGAGAATCGCCGTTTTCCTGCTCGCCGGCATCGCGGAGATGTGGTGCATGATGTTATCAAAAGCTGCCATGATCTTCCCTTCCGTGCTCTGGACTGTGCTCCGCCCCCGTCAGGGGCGGCACTCATTGTTCCCGACGCAGGGCTATACCTGCATCTTCATGACTTCTTCGTAGGTGAGGATCAGCTTGTTCCTGATTTCGACCATGAGCTGAAAAGACATGTCCGCCTTTTCTATGGCAAGGACAGCATCTGTTATGTCTCCCCCGGTGGCAAGCTCATTCACCGCCTTTTCCACGTCTTCCTGAACCTGGGAAACCTTGCTCAGTGCCTCGTCTATCACGCTTTGAAAACTGCTGCCGCTTCCGGGAACCCCCTTTTTTGTGTCAGGGCTCTCTTCAGGGAGAGGCAGACTCCCGATTTTTCCTATGGGAAGATCAGACATTAAAACCTCCCGATTTCAAGGGCCTTCTGATACATCCCTTTTGACATGTTGAAGGCCTTCACATTTGCTTCATAGGCCCTCAATGCCATCATCATGTTTACCATCTCCTCTATGACATTGATATTGGGCATGGACACATAGCCGTCTTCATCGGCGTCAGGATGGCCCGGGTCATAGATCACGATGGGCAGTTTGCCGTTGTCCACGACCGCCGAGACCCTGACGCCCATGAGGCCCTCCTTGTCCTTTCCGTCTACGGGCTTTGTCTGGAATATCACGTCTTTTTTCACGTAGGGCCCGCCTGCCTCGGTCTGTGTGGACTGGGCATTGGCCATGTTGGAGGCGATCGTGTTCATTCTAATTCTCTGGGCCTCCAGGGCCGATGCGCTTACATTAAATACGTCCATCCATTACCTCCCCCGTATGGCGTTTTTGTACATCTTGATCTTGGAGCCAAGTATTTTAAGCGCTGCATCGTGGGTGAGCGCATTCTCCGTCATCTTGGCCACTTCCACATTCAGCTCCACATTGTTTTTGTCACCCCAGGAGGGGTTCTGCCGTTCCTGTATCTGTCCGTTGACCTCCGCCTGACTGCCTCCTCCCATGTGCTTCGGGTCCGTAGTAAGGAGTTTCACCTCTTTTTTCAGAAGGCTGCCGAACCGGACGTCTTTTGCCTTGTAGCCCGGGGTATCAGCGTTTGCCACATTGGAGGTAAGGACCTTGTGCCTCCTGTTCGCTGTCTTTACTACCTGATGAAGAACTTCGAATCCTTTGTCCATTTGTTCCTCGTTTCATTCCTACGGCATACAGGAATTATCAAGAATCATGCCATGCCCCATCCAGTACTTGAACAGCAGGGATATCAGCCTAATTTTCTCATCTTTAAAAGATGTTATCACTTGCAGGCCTTCCTGAGATGCACCGCGGATGCCGTCACGTAATTGACACTCATTCCTGTCCCGCAACAGGAAAATTTTTCCCCTGTGCATTCAGTTTGTTCCTTATTGTGCGTGCGCTGACGCCGAGGAGCTTTGCTGCCCTCGATTTGTTCCCCCCCGTGTCTTCCAGTGTCTTCATGATAAGGTCCATTTCCATATCCCTGATGCTGCCGTTGCTCGTGGTCGGCTCCGCTGCCTGGTCCTCAAGCATGAAGTCGTCAGCATCAATCTGTTCATAGCGGGCGATGAGCACCGCCCGGTGGATTGCATTCTCCAGCTCCCGGATATTCCCCTTCCATGGCCTCGACTTCAGAAATGCCAAGGCATCACCGGTAAACCCCTGCACGCGTTTATTGAGCTCCCGGGAAAATCTGCCGGCAAAATGGGCTGCCAGCAGTTCAATATCATGTGGCCGCTCTCTCAGGGGGGGGAGGTGAAGGGGAAATACGTTCAGCCTGAAGTACAGGTCCTCCCTGAACCTTCCCTCAAACATCTCCTTCTTCAGGTCCCGGTTTGTGGTGGCAATAACCCGCACGTTAACGGGAACAGGCTGCTTCGCCCCGATACGGTCTATTTCCTTCTCCTGAAGGACCCTGAGCAGCTTTGCCTGAAGGGTGGCGGACATCTCCCCTATTTCATCAAGGAGGATAGTGCCGCCGTGGGCCTGTTCGAACTTCCCCGTCTTTTTCTCCAGCGCACCGGTGAAGGAACCCTTTTCAAATCCAAAGAGCTCTGATTCGAGAAGATTGTCAGGGATGGCCGCGCAGTTGACAGCGATGAGGGCCTTTTTGCCCCTCCGGCTGGACTTGTGAATGTACCGCGCCAGCATCTCTTTCCCTGTGCCGCTCTCCCCCAGGATGAGGACGGTCATGTCGCTGGAGGCAACGCTCCCCGCAAGCTGCATCAGGCCTTTCATGCCTTCGTCGTCGGTAATAATATCCCTGCCGCTTACGTCCCGGGAGAGGATTGCCTCAATCGTATTCGTGAGGTCTTCAAAGGAGAAGGGCTTTATAAGGTAGTCACACACGCCCTCCTTCATCACGTCAACGGCATTTTCCACGGTGGCATACCCTGTAATCACCAGAATAGGCAGATTGCCGATTTTCTTTCGCGCCTCCCTGATGAACGAAAGTCCGTCCATCCTGGGCATCTTCATGTCCGTCACGATCATGGAGACCGGTGTCTCATCGAGCCTCTTCAGCGCGTCAATGGCGTTTTCAGCCACTTCCGCATGGTAGCCCATCCGCAGGACAGACTCCCTGAGTGCCGCCCTCATCTGGGCGTCATCGTCAACGACAAGTATTGATTTTGTTGTTTCGCTCATATTCACGGGAAACTCCCTTCTCAAGATTGCATTCCGGGCAGGGAAGACCGGCAAAGAATTCCTGGAGGACAGATGATCTCATTTCCCTGCTTTTTCATATTTGGATTCATACTCCCGCCCGTCGGTGCTCCCGCCTGCCGGAGGGAAGGAGATCACAAAGGTACTGCCCCTGCCCTCGTTTCTGCGGGCCCTGATAAACCCGCCGTGGCCCTGCATGATCTTGTGGGCAATGGCCAGTCCCAGCCCTGTCCCCCGCTCCTTGGTGCTGAAAAAGGGATCGAATATTTTTTCAATGATCTCCGGGTCTATTCCCTCCCCGCTGTCAGACACACATATGTCAACAGACCCGTTAGAAAGGGCAATCGATATGCCCAGGTCTCCTCCGTCGGGCATGGCCTGCACGGCATTGAGGATCACGTTCATAAAAACCTGCTTCATCAGCTCGGGATCTCCCGCCACCGGAGCCCCGGTGAGGCTTTTGGAAAGCCTGATGCCCCGTATCCTAATCAAGGGCATAAGCATGTCCAGGGACTGGCCCAGGGGTTCGGCAGGGTTGACAGCGGTAAAGGACGGCCTCTGGGGCTTGGCAAAGAAGAGCATGTTGGTCAGGATATTGTTCAGGCTTTTTATCCCCGTGGAGATACCGTTCGCAATGTCCGCGTGGGCAGTGTCCCTGAGGTCACCGGATAGCATGTTGGAAAACAGTTCAATGCTGCACAGGGGGCTTCTTATTTCATGGACAATCGTTGCCGCCATTTCACCCATGGCAATGAGCCGCTGGTTCCGTTCATTCTGGCGCTCGAGCTCTTTCAGGGGTGAGATGTCCCTGATCAGCAGCACATACCCGCGGACCGAACCGCCGTCTTCAGACACGGCCGAACGGGAAAGAATAACGTCATAGGTCATGCCGCCGGCGGTGAGACGCGTACCCGCCGGTGTTTCCTGAATGGCGATGTGGAGGTCTTCAAACATGAGACCCCTCACGTCCCGGGACGCCAGGTGCAGCAGCCGTTCTGCGGCGTTGTTTACCATCGTGATCTTTTCGTCCTGATCGAGCACGATCATGGCATCGCCCATGCTCTGAAGCACCGTCTGGAGATAATCCTTTGATTCGCGCATCTCCTCCACGGCGTCCTTGAGCTGGACATTTTTCTTCTCCAGTTCAAGGGTCAGATACTGCACACGTTCACGGAGCTTTTCATAGTAAGACTCAAGGCTTTTTGATGCCTCAGTGAAGTCGTGGAAGGCCCGGTTGAGTTCCACAACATTGTCCATTAATACACCTCCTTGACCCTCTCCGTGAGGGCCAGTTCCAGGAGCTTTGACCGTGCGAGGTTTCCAAGAAGGCTGTCCTGCTTCTCAAGGCGGCTGAACAGTTCCTGTGACTCTGGCATTTCCGCTACCCGGGCCATCCGGTAGAGGACCCACTGGTTTCCCGGCTCCCTGTTGAGGGCCATCCGGTAATAGGTGAGGGACTTTCTGAACTCCCTGCGGTCATAGAGCAGATCGGCCAGGGCGCTGTACTGTTCGGCGTTCCACCGTCCTTCTATCATCCTGTGCTCGTAGAAGTCGACAGCGTCCTTAACCTCCTGTGAGCCCGGTTCGGCAGCGGCCGCTATGACTGTATTGAGAACTTCCAGGTCGTCGCCGTTTATCTTCTTGATCTGAAGTATGTTCTTCAGCGCATCAGCAGGCCTGCCCTCTGCAAGGAGCATTTTTGACTCAGCACGGAGCACCTCGTCTCCCCGTTCACCGAATCCATGGGCGGCGGTGATATACTTCCGGGCGAGTTCCTCGTTGCCCACGGCGGTATAATACCCGGCAAGTCTGGCGGCTGCCCAGCCCCGTGCACTCAGTGAGCCGTTGTCAATGAGCCAGAGGCACAGCTCGATGTAGGGTTTGCCTTCATTCCTCAGGCCGTATGCCACCTTCAGGAGGAAGTCCTCCCTTTGGGGGTCAGTGAGCCACGGGCCGACTTCCGCCCATATTTTCAGAAGCGAATCATCGCCGGCCGGGTTCATCAGCCTCTCCAGGACAATCTTTTCCAGTTCTTCAAAGGCCTCTGCAGGGGGATGACTTCCGTAGACAAGTTCCTTGAGCAGCGACACGGTCCTGTCCATCCTGCCTTCCTTCTTGTAGAGCTTGGATAGCACAAGGAGTGTGTCCCGGTACATTGATGAATTTATGTGGTCATGCCGTATCTCTTCCAGGTTCACCACTGCCTCCGTGAATGCGCCCTGCCGGGCGTATGCCAGGGACATATTGAAGAGGGCCTGGACCCGTACTTTCTGCACCGGGGAAGCTGCTGCCCCCCTGAACTTTTTTATGGCATCGTCAAATATTCCCTGCTCAAGGGCAATGAGGCCCGCGCTGATGAGGGCATTATGGTAAAAGGGGCCCGACTCAATACGGGCGAAATGTATCTTGGCACTGTAGATATTGCCGGTCATGCGCATGTTCTCACCCATGAGATAATACGTTTCAGGGGAGCTGTCAGGATAAGTCCTGTCAAGGGCCATGGCTCTGGCGTAGACGTCCTTTGCCTCCGATGCCCTGTCGAGCCTCTGCAATGCGTCTGCCTTTCCAAAGAGCACCTCGGGGTGACCTCCCGCCTTTTCATAATGTTCCACGGCGTCGCGGTATTGCCCGATCGATGCAAGGCATTTTGCCATGCCGAAGTGCGCAGCTTCGATAAATTCCGACGAGGGGTAGTCCAGCAAAAACACGATGTAGTCTGCCTGTGCCTCGTAATACAGACCCATCCTCATGTAGGTGTCCGCCCTGGCCATCAGGATGCGTTCTCTGAACAGGTTGTCTTCGGCATAGATGTACGCAAGGCGCATGTATTTGGCGGCGTCGCGGTATTGTTTTGCCATCAAGCTGGCCCGCGCAGAGAGGTAGTAGTACGCTGCAAGGGAAACCCTGTCCCCGGGCCTGAATGATGGCAGTTCCTTTATCACCGCGTAAAAGTTGCCCGTTTCCAGAAGGGTCCACATGGCACGGTACTGTTCAGGAATGAAGTCTTTCTCATCCCGTTTCCGCTCCAGTCTGATGGGAGCGCCGCTCTCGGCCTGCGCTAAGGGAGGACGGTACTGCCCATCCTCCACGTCCCGCACCTGTTCAGGTTCTTCTTTTTTCGTTGCGGGTGGTACTTCAGGACTGGTTTCTTTCTTTTCCGCCACTGTCCCGCGGTATATGTCAACGACAAAGCGGTCCGGATTACCCAGCGTAAAGGACTTTATCGTTCCCCTGTATCCAGGCGCGCATCTCAGTGCTTTTCCGTCTATGCGGCAGTACCCCGGCAGTTCCTTTTCCTCTGACCTGAATGGGCTTCCGCGGAAACTGATGATGACGTCGCTTCCGTTCTGCTCCACGGTCCCCTGTGAAATGAGTGACTGTGCTCCCTCAATGACTATCCGTAAAAAGGCGGAATGGCTGCCCGTCCTGATATGGACCGGGGCGCTCTCTTTGCCGGGGATGCTGGCAGCGCTGTGGACAGCAATAATAATCAGACTGGCCAGGCACCATGAAAAGGCCGCAAAGCGA
>CP070788.1:822465-840599 GCA_020346765.1 Nitrospiraceae bacterium | reverse complement strand
ATTATTGAAATGGAATTCACCATGAGTGATGAAGCAGGGCAAGGGAGCTTACGATGTATACATGCTGCGGGGCAGTCCGGGTAAGGACAGGACATGCTACTCATGTCGAAGGGCGTCGATGGGATTAAGGTGCGCGGCCTTCCGCGCCGGGAAGAAGCCGAAGATGATGCCGATGGCCGTGGAGAAAATAAAGGCGATGATGATCATGAGGGGGTCGAGGACATAGGGGATCCTGAGGAGATTGGTAATGCCGAAAGAGGAGGAGACCCCGAAGAGGATCCCCGTGATGCCCCCCAGGGTTGACAGTACAACCGCCTCAACAAGAAACTGCAGCAGGACCTCCCGTTCGCGTGCACCGATGGCAAGGCGGACACCGATCTCCCGCGTGCGCTCCGTAACGGAAACAAGCATGATATTCATGATTCCGATGCCTCCCACGAGGAGGCTTACGGCGGCCACGGCGCTGAGGAGTGTGGTGAGGACCTCCGTGGTACCGGTCATGGTATCAGAAATTTCTTTCATGTCAAAGACGGAAAAATCATCACTTTCCTTTGGTCCGACCCTGCGGCGTTCCCGCAGGAGAAGGCGTATCTCCTCCTGGGCCTGCTCCGTGGAAGCCCCCTCGTTCACCGAGAGATAGATCCGGCTGATGTCCCGGTTGCCGCTGATCTTACTCTGAAAGGCCTGAAGCGGTATAAGTACAATATCGTCCTGGTCCGTGCCGAAACTGGACTGCCCTTTTGACTGAAGAAGACCGGCCACCCTGCAGGACTGCCGTCCGATGCGGACCTGTTCTCCCACAGGGCTCTGCCCGCCGAAGAGCTCCCTTCGTACGGTCTGGCCGATGAGGCATACCATTTTGCCGGACCGTGTTTCACTTTCAGAAAAGGGCCTGCCCTCAGCGATTTCCCAGTCCCGGACGGCGAGATACCGGTTCGTGGTCCCGATGACCGATGTGGACCAGTTCATGTTCCCGTATATCACGGTCACTCCCTTGGTTGCCGTGGGCGCCACAGCCTCGAGGTTGCCCACCTCCCGTTCAATGGCAGTGACATCAGCCATTTCGAGGGGCTTTGCCTCGGCGGAAGCACCTCCCGGCCCCCGCATCTGGCCCGGCCGTATGCTGAGCATGTTGCTGCCCAGCCTGGCTATGTCAGCGGTCACTTTTGCCGTTGCGCCATTGCCTATCGTGGACATGATGATCACCGCTGATACGCCGATAATAATGCCCAGGATCGTGAGAAAGGAGCGCATGGCGTTTCTCCTGATCTCTCTCAGGGCGATGAAAAGCGTTTGCAGATACATCAGGCCTTTCCTCCGTTTCGGTTATCAGAATCAACCTGACCGTCCTTGAACCTGATGACCCGTCCGGCATAGGCTGCCATGTCCGGTTCATGGGTGACCATGATGATCGTGATGCCGAGCCCGCTGTTGAATGATCTCAACATGTCCATGATTTCATGGCTCTTCTCCGTGTCAAGGTTGCCTGTGGGCTCATCGGCAAGGAGCAGCGCCGGCTGTGCCACGATTGCGCGGGCAATGGCAACCCTCTGCTGCTGTCCTCCAGAAAGTTCGGCAGGCGTATGATGTTCAAATCCTTCCAGCCCTACAGTCCTGAGTGCCTCACGGGCGAGGGAGTGACGGCGTGATGCAGGGGTGCGGCGGTACAGAAGGGGCAGCTCCACGTTTTCCATGGCTGATGTGCGGCCAAGGAGGTTGTATCCCTGGAATACAAATCCCAGATAATGACGGCGGAGAATGGCACGCTGGTCCCGGGAAAGGGTTCCCACGGGAATTCCCCCGAAGAGATAGCTCCCGGTGGTGGGGATGTCCAGGCATCCCAGGATGTTCATGCACGTTGATTTCCCCGAGCCGCTTGGCCCCATGACAGCAACGAACTCCTTCTCGTGAATACGCACGTTCAAGCCCCTGAGGGCCTTGACCTCTGCGGCTCCCCTGCCGTAGGCCTTGGTTACCTGCTGAAACTCCACAAGGGGCACAGGCCCGTTTTCTGAATAAGATGAATGGGAAGGGGTCATTTCACCATTTTTTCCATGCCAACGATCACGCGCTGCCCCGGCTGGAGTGCCCCGTCACTGGCCGACGTGACACTCCCGTCAGTGAAGCCTGTTTCCACGGGGACGGGCCTGATCCGTTGACTGTTTTTCTCATCGGGCACCCAGACGCGGGGTCCCTCACGTTGTGCCTGAGGAGTGCCGCCGCCTGACCTCCGCGGCCGGCGCGGAAGGAGCTTTTCGATGAAACCCACGTCCTCCTCCTTTTCCCCCGGACCAGGGGGTGTGAAGCGCAGGGCCGCATTGGGAATGAGCAGGGCATTTTCGATCCGGTTTACAGTGATGTCGGCCGTGGCCGTCATGCCGGGCCGCAGGGAGAGATCTGAATTGTCCAAGCGCAAGAGCGTCTCATAGGTCACCACGCCCTCTACTTTCCGGGAGCCGAAGCGCACCTGGGTAATCCGGGCGGTAAAGGTCCGCTCCGGGTAGGCATCAACGGTAAAGGATGCAGTCTGCCCTTCCTGCACCTGTCCCACGTCAGCCTCATCCACGTCTACATGTAGCTCCATACTGGTAAGGTCCTCGGCAAGGGTAAAGAGCACGGGAGCCTGCAGGGACGCTGCCACGGTCTGGCCGGGCTCAACGGCCCGTACGAGAACAATGCCGTTTATGGGGGAGCGGATCACTGCCTTGGCAAGGTCGGTCTCATTGGCATCCAGGGTGGACCGGGCCTCTGCCACTGCTGAGCGGGCGCTGGCCTCATCGGCTTCAGCCCGTGCGAACTCGGCCTGAGCAGCGTCCAGTTCGCGCTGCGACGGAACCTTGCCGCCGCTCATCTCCAGGACCTGCTGAAGCCGTGCCAGCTGATCACGCGTTTCACGGACCGTAGCCTCTGCCTGGCGGACCCGGGCCCGGGAAGATTCCAGGGCTGATCTTGATTTCAGGACCTGCGCTTCCAGTTTCGAGGTGTCGAGCCTCGCAAGGACCTGCCCCGCCTTGACCCGGTCATTATAATCCACGTCAACCGTTTCAATGATGCCCGACAGCTCACTGCCCACATCAACCTGGTTCGTAGGTTCCAGTCTGCCTGTGGCCGTCACGGTTACCGTCAGGTTGCCGCGGCGCACTTCCTGGGTCTTGTACTGCAGGGCCCCGGCGTTATTGCCTGTTCTCCACAGGAGCACGGCCGTAACACCGGCTACGAAGAGCAGGGACAGAACAATCCACCGAATGAGCCGCTTCCCCTGTGCAGGGGACTGGTCAAGCCCCAGCACGTGAGCAATGTCTGGTTCCGTATCTTTTTTCTCTGTCATCCCTTTTCTCCTTACACTGCAATGTGCATTACGTAATGATTGTTATACTAGAGTCCTTCCTTCGCCGCCTGTGACGACCACCCGCCACCAAGGGCCTTGTACAGGCTGATCAGGTCTGATGTGACATCAGCCCTGCTGGAGGCGAGCTGGTCCTGGAGCGACAGCAGAGACCGCTGTGCAGTGAGAACGGCCTGAAAATCAATGAGCCCTGAGGCATACTGGCTCCGGGCAAGTTCCTCGGCTCGCTGTGCGGCCTGAGATGCCTCTGTGAGGGAACCCCTGCGCACCTGGTCCCTCGCATAGGCGGTCAATGCATTTTCAACCTCTTCCAGTGCTGCGAGCACTGCCTGTTCGTACTGTATCATGGCCTGTTCCTGAAGGGCGTTCTGTACCTCAATGTTCTCACGGATCCTGCCGGCATCAAATACGTTCCAGGAAAAAGCCGGGCTGATCCCGTAGGTACGGCTGCTTGCACGAAAAAGATTATCAAACGAGAGGGCCTCAAGCCCGATAGAGCCTGAGAGCCTGAATTTCGGATAGAGATCAGCAGTGGCCTCGCCCACCCGGGCGGTTTGTGCTGCGAGCTCACGCTCTGCGCGCCGGATGTCCGGCCTCATTCTCAGGGTGTCCGCTGGTATCCCCACAGCAACGGTATCGGGAGGCATGGGAACGGGCTGCTCCTCTGTCAGTTCGTCCCTCAGTGTGCCGGGGTTCTGCCCCAGGATGACGGCGATCCGGTATCCAGCCTGCTCGAAGCCGATCTGCAGCAGGGGAATCTGCGCGCGCGTCTGCTCCATGCTGTATCGTGCCTGCTCAACGTCAAGCTCCGTGGTAAGTCCGGCCAGAAATCGCCAGCGTGTAATGGTATAGGTTTCCTCCTGCGAGGCAAGGTTCGTACTGGCAAGGGAAAGCCTGTTCTGAAAGGACCGCAGGTCAACATAATTCAGGGCGGTTTCCGCAATGAGGCTCACCAGCACGCTGCGCAGGTCCTCTTCGCTTGCCTCAAGCTCTGCCCCCGCAGCCTCAACCGAGCGCCGGACACCACCGAAGAGATCCAGTTCCCAGGCAGCGTCAAAGCCCGCTGAATAGAGGTCGGTCTCCCCGCCGCCACCCGTGTCTTCACTGCTTCGCCTCTTTGTCATGGACGCTGCCGCATCGACGGAAGGAAAAAGGGCAGCCGCGGCAATATTTCGGCGTGCCCGTGCCTCGCGAATGCGTGCCCGTGCCCTGCGGAGGTCATGGTTGCCTGCAACGGCCCGCTCAATCAGGCTTGTCAGGAGCGGGTCATTCAATGATGACCACCAGCGGGCCAGCTCTTCCGGATCTGCCATACCAGCACTCAGATTCTGTTCGAATGAAGTACTCCAGGATTCCGGCACCGGCGTATCAGGGCGCATGTAGTCAGGGCCCACAGCAGCACAGCCTCCAACGAGCATGAGAACGAGGCAGAGCACTGGCAGTGCTGTTCCTCTGCCCTGTATGGCAGAGCGATGCGTCTGCATTTCAATCAGTGGAGATGTACGTGATTTCATCGATAAAGTTTAATAGCTTCCTCTGATAAAAGTATATCACTCCCGCTCAGGCGGTCTTCTTTCCACCCTGAAAGGGCAATCTGTCGCGGGGCGGTGTATACTCCCCCGCGACAGACCGGTGTGCCTAACCGCTTGACGAATCAAGCCTCCTCGTGTGGTCCTTCATTATCCATCCCAGCTCTCCATTTGGCAGCTGCACGTAGAGCCATCCATCGGACCTGCCGAGGATGTCCAGAATGTAGCCGCGCTCAACCTGATAGAGCTTCGGGTAATGCAGGGCCGGACCTGAACGGACATTCAGGAGAGGTGCCGTAACGATAACCTCGCCTGCAGCAGTCTCTAAAGGCTGAACCAGGACCGGCTCATCGTCTTCGACAACCACAACCGGAGGAGGGGCCACGACAACATAGCCTGCAGGAATCCTCCGGTAGAAGGTCCCGCCATAGGCATAGTACAGGGCCCCGTCAAACCACACTCTCTGATACCCCACAGGCAGGCTGACCACAAGGGTGCCTGCAGGAGCGCTTACAACAACAAATCCCGATAGCCCCGACCGGTAGAAGGTCCCGCCAAAATAGAAGTAGGGCTCATGCCGGTGCCAGGCCCGTCTGTATCCCCTGGGAAGCCGGGAGACAACATGCCCCTTCCGGTAAGGACGTGGAGAAATGACCCGCCTCCTGCTCTCCCGCCGTACCTCGCGGCGTGCTGAGACTGCCTTTCGTTCGGTCTGCTGGTACACCCGGCTTTCTGACCTGCCCCTCCTGTCCCGCTCAGCAGCGAATGTGTCTGCTGTCAGCGGTACTGATGTGAGGGTAAAGACACTAGTGCAGAGAATCGTTAAAACTTTGAGCATTGTTCCTGATTTCTTGATCATGGTATTCCTCCTTTCACTTCTGGAAAACCAAACCGGCCAGCGGCAGAGGCACGAGAGCAAGCCTGGCCCCCGTGCCTCGAGTCTCTGTCCTTATTGCGTTAAAAACCCGTCGGCCCGGGGACAGTCCATACGTCTGTCCCTGCGTGCGCGCCGTTCTTCCTGCATGGCGTTGTGCTCATCTATCTGCTCAGCGGTCAGGATCGCCGACAACTGCTCATGGGTCTCATCGCCTATGGCCAGCATCTCATCACGCATGGCCAGTCTTGTGCTCGGGCCCTGGCCCTGGTACTTTTCAAAGACAGCGCGTTTTTTATCAAGACTCTCCCGGATAATGGGCTCTGCTGCTGCGGCCTGGTCATCGGTCAGGTCAAGGCGGCTGCTCAACCGTGCGATGGCCTGTTCAGGGGTCTTGCCCATTGTGCCGGCCATTCTGCCGAACCGGTGTGAGCCCCACTTTTTCCCGCCTCGCTGCTCCTGCCGGAAGTCGAGGTATTTCCCGATCTGCTCATCGGTCAGGATCTCACCAAGTCTCCGTTCCGTTTCCCAGCGGAGCTTCAGCGTTTCCCTGCGCATGGCCCTCCTGTCCGGAGTTTCCTCTTTCCAGAGTTCATTTCTCATCTGTACTTTTTCTTCAATGAGCGGCCTGATTGCCTCGATCTGGTGTTCGGAAAGGGCAAGGCGTTCTGTCAGCCGTTCCAGAATCTGCTCTGCGGACTGAGGCCCCCTGAACCAGCCCCGTGCCGCTGCCGCAGGCATGTTCAGTGCCAGGCCGAGTGCAATGACGGTCAGCCCCGCAGACAGTGCTGCCAGCAGTGCTCCTTTCTTTTTTCTCCATGTTGTGATCGTTCTTTTTATAGTGTCCTCCTGTGTTTCATTGTTTGTTCCTTTTGATGAATTCTCTTCCTGATTGATTCTGTTCATGACGTCCTCCTTTCATCCTCTATGTGCTTCATGATCATATCGTAAGAAATAAATCATTAAGTGTGCGTTAAGGGACACTGCAGGAAGGCAAAGTTTTGTAAAGAATTGTTAAGACGGCTTCACAAAATTTAACGTATGCGGGGCGAAGACTTGGGCTATAATTAAAGCAATAGTCAAAGCAGAACCTGTATGGTGAAGTTGTATTATTTGTCATACCCGCATGTAGTAAGCGGGCATCTATGGTTCGACTGATCTCACGCCGAAGGCACACCATGACAAGTGTCACCTCGGAACGAGTCTCGGAACGAGTCGTACCGACGTACGAACCTGAGCCCTTCGATTCGTGTCATCCTGAGCCTGTCGAAGGATGACACTACTCAGGGCAGGCTCTGTGAAGGGCGGAATCCCGCCGGAGTTTATCCCGAACTTTGATTCGGGGCGGGAATGACACAAAGTGGCTGACTGATGATAGAATCTGATCTTGAAATAGGTTCGAGTTAAGCGCAACAGGAAGGATTAACCAGGTGCAATGAACCGGATACTCATCATTGATGACGACGAAGAACTCTGTGACCTGCTGAAGGATTATCTCGGGCCCGAGGGGTTTCATGTTGATGCAGTCCACGACTCCACCAAGGGGATTGAGCGTGCCCTCGCAGGGGCGCACGACTTTATCGTACTGGACGTGATGCTGCCCGGTGTGAGCGGGTTCGAGGTCCTCCGCACTGTGCGGAAGAGTTCTAACATCCCGGTCCTCATGCTCACAGCGCGCGGGGAAGACGTGGACAGAATCGTAGGGCTTGAAATGGGAGCCGATGATTACCTGGCTAAACCCTTCAATCCCCGGGAGCTGGTGGCGCGTATCAGGGCAATCCAGCGGCGGGGCGATACGGGAAAGGATGTGAAAGAGCAGGCCGCTCCTCCTGAGCGGATTTCTGTGGGAGACCTTGAACTGGACGCAGGTGCGCGGACTGTAAGGCGGGGAGGGGAACCAGTGGACCTGACTGCTGTGGAGTTTGACCTGCTGGAGATGCTGCTGAGGGCCGCAGGACATGTGGTCCCCCGTAAAGACCTCGTTGCAAAGGTGCTGGGGCGCGGGCTTGACCCCTTTGACCGGAGTATTGATGTCCACGTAAGCAGCCTCAGGAAAAAGCTCGGCCATTCAGTTAAAGGCATGGAGCGGATCAAGACAATTCGGGGCGTCGGGTATCTGTATGCGCTTTCAGTTAGTGATGAAGAGCATAAATAGGAAATTATATAGTAAAGGGAAAAGCCTGTCATTCTCCGGCTTGCCTGTCCCGATACTTCGGAGACCGGAGAATCCAGCCCCCAAATAGGAAACGAGACTCACGATAGAAACGCAGAAGCAGACTGCACCGGAACACGTGGTAGTACAATGTACAGTGCTGAGCACCGAACGACTGGATCTCCCGATCAAGTCGGGGGATGACACAGTTTTTTGCTTGATTCAGCACATATTAAGACGTGATGATCCGGAAATATAAAAAGTCAAAATTAATTAGGAAATGACATTTTCATGCGAAGTCTTTTTATAAAAATATTTCTCTGGTTCTGGCTGGCGTCCATACTCATAATTGTATCGACCCTGGTGCTTCTGTCCCTCATTGAACCATACAGGCCTGTCAGGGAAGACGGCCGGTATGTAAGGAGGCTTGCCTATTTGGGTACGCGGGCTGTCGAGGTGCTGGACCGGGAGGGTTCCCAGGGGCTGCAGCGATTCCTTGACGGCCTGGAACAGGGGCCCGGCGCCCATGTGTATCTCTTTAATGAGAAGATTGAATCAGCTGCAGGCGGGCAGGCGCCCCCAGAGGCGCGGGAACTTGCTGCCCGCGCCGGTGACAGCGGCATGACCGAATTTGTAAGGCTTGACCGTGCCCTCATGGTGGCACGGCCCCTCTACGGATCAGGAGGAAGGACCTTTATTGTTCTCGGCGAAATGCCTCGCCACCACCGGGGTCCGGCGGCATGGAGGTTCCTCAATCCCCGTTTTCTTACGCTGCGCCTTCTTGCCGTTTTCATCGTGTCCAGCATCTTCTGTTCCTGGCTGGCGTGGTACCTCACTGCGCCTGCACGAAAACTCAGGGCAGCTGCGCGGCAGCTTGCGTCGGGTGATCTGAAGACACGTGTGGGCCCTGAGCTTGGAGAGAGGAGGGACGAGCTGGCAGACTTGGGGCGTGACTTTGATGTTATGGCTGAACGACTGGAGTCCCTCGTCAGCAGCCGGGACCGCCTGCTGAGGGACATATCCCACGAGCTGCGTTCTCCCCTGGCCCGCCTGAATGTGGCCCTGGAGCTTGCCCGGCAGCGGTCGGGCAGGGAAGCCGAAGAGCCTCTGAACCGGATTGAAAAGGAAGCGGAGCGGATGAATATCCTTATCGGGGAGCTGCGTACGCTGACGCTGCTTGAAAGCAGCGCGGAGAGCCTGGACAGAAAGTCCGTTGACCTTTCCCGCCTGGTTCGCGATATTGCAGGGGACGCTGATTTTGAATCGGGAGACAGGAAGGGCCTGATAAAGGCCGACCTGGAGGTGTCTGTTATTGTCGAAGGGTCAGAAGAACTGCTGCGAAGGGCAATCGAGAATGTGGTTCGTAATGCGGTGCGTTACGCCGCGGGAGAAAACAGCGTGGAGATCACACTCAGGCGCATTCAGTCAGGAGGGAGGGAGAGTGCTCTGGTGACTGTGCGGGACCATGGCCCCGGTGTGCCTGAAGAGGCCCTTGCCAGCCTGTTTATCCCCTTTTACCGCGTTGCTGAGTCACGGGACCGCCAGTCAGGCGGCATGGGGATCGGACTGGCGATCACAGACCGGGCGGTTCGATTACATAGAGGAAACGTCCAGGCCTTTAATGCGACCGGCGGGGGACTTGAAATCCGGATAGACCTGCCGGCCTCGCGGCCCTGAGCGAAAAAATCATCTATCCTTATCGCCGGATCCATGGTATTTATCCCCCAGCTTAAATTTCCTGTAACATCTGTACATGCCTGAATGACAGCCTGCCGCGAGATTTCTCTTATTGATACACGGTATAGTACATTTTGCTTTTGGCTGGCAAGTTATCCTGATTTCTTCAACTCACAACTCCGGCCTCATATCTCTTTTTTCAGCGCTGCTGCACCTGCATGCCGGCAGGCCGGGAGAAATTTTTTCGCAGACCCCCCCTTTGGACCTTTGTCTCTCCGTGCCTTTTATGAAACGGGTGTTTACCATGTAGAATGCGGCATTATTTTCGTGTGAATGAATCATTCAGGGTAACCAGCGATAACACAAATATCTGCAGAGTCAGGCATTTTCTTGAGTAAAATGAAATAATTTAGTAAACTAATTAATATTTTATTTGGCTCAGTGCAGATACTGCATAACCTGCCTTGTGAAAATAAGAGATAAAACAAAGCGCATGGGATTGTATTTATTGTTCTAAGCAATAATGCCTCCCTGCGAGCACTGCATAGCCGAATGGATCAGTGATCGGAACGGTGCTGCTTATCGCGGCACCGTGACAACAGAAGGAAAAGGAGATGTAACCATGTGTACAATTTGTGGGCATTTTGCCCGGGACGGAAAGATCAAATCCAACGATATCTATGACATGCTCAAGAAGATGGAGCACCGCGGTCCTGACACGCACGGCATCTATATGGACGGAAACATAGCACAGACCGATGATATAGACAAACTGCAGGACGCCCTTTTTGGCGAATCCCATATTGCCATGGGTCATTCACGGCTGAAGATCGTGGGCGAAGAAAACACCTCGCAGCCCTTTACGTCCTGTGACGGGAAACTTTCTCTGATCCACAACGGTGAGATCTACAATTACAAAAAACTCAGGACCTTTCTCATGCGCCACCATGAAGTCAGGACCGGCAGCGACAGCGAAATAATCGTCCACCTTCTGGAAGAGACATACAAGGGCAACCTGCTTGACGCTGTCCGGAAGGTAACAAGCCTTCTGGACGGCATGTACGCCCTGGCGGTAACAGACGGCCGGTCACTGGTGGTGGCACGGGACCCTATCGGGAAAAAGCCTCTCTACTTCATAAGAAACGGAAGCATCACGTACTTTGCGTCGGAGAAGAAGGCCCTGTGGAACGGAACAGACGATCCGGAACGGCTCAATCCGGGCGATGTCCTGAACATTGACGACGGGGGTATTACCGTGGTTGAGGGAAGCCACCTGCAGCTGCCACAGATTGATATTGTTGATTTCCGTGAGGCGGTGGAGCGGTACAAGAAAGCACTGATAAAAGCGGTGCAAAAACGCCTGACCGGCCTCAGGGAAACCAACCTGGGAGTTATATTTTCAGGAGGCATAGACTCTGTTCTCATTGCCCAGCTTCTTCAGAGAGAAGGGAAAAATGTTATCTGCTACTGTACGGGGACCGAAGAGTCAGGTGATATAATCGCCGCGCGCTCGGTAGCGGAGATGCTCGGGCTTCGTCTTAAGACAACGATTATCGATGAATCCACGGTGGAGGAAATCCTGCCCGAGATCATCAGGAACGTTGAAGAATGCGGCCTTCTGCAGGTGGAAGTGGCCGTGCCCATGTACCTTGCGGCACGGCTTGCCTCCGAGGATAATATCCGGGTGATGTACACGGGACAGGCAGCGGACGAGCTCTTTGCCGGCTATCCCTGGTATAATGGCGTTGTCAGGGATTCGGGGTATCTTCAGCTTCATGAGCGGCTCTGGGAAGACCTGAACTACCTGTATACGGACACTCTGGAGAGAGAAGACAAGCTGACGATGGCCCATTCAATCGAACTAAGGGCTCCCTATCTCGACAGGGACGTTATCCGGACGGCAATGAGAATTTCACCCAAGCTCAAGATAGAAAGCGAATCGGACAGTCTCAGGAAACGGGTCCACCGCCAGGCTGCCGTCGAACTGGGTGTCCCCGCCAATCTTGCATTCAGGATCAAAGACCCGGCGCAGTCCGGGTCGGGGATACACAGTATCATCAAGAAAATAGCCCGGATGAACATCAAACAAGCTGTTACCGAACTTGCTGACAGAAACCTTGAACAGGACAAGGGAAGCCTGTACCGGTACGGCGATGAACCCTACGGCGAGGAGCTGACGCGGTCCTTCCTGCAGGAGATCGAAGAGAGGATAAAGCTCACCTACATCCCGGAGTTCCTGTCAGCCGTACAGAAATGAGACTGTCCTGAGGCCCGTCCCGTGAAACTGCTCATCTGTATCGCCCAGATCAATTACCGGTCTGATGACATAGGAAAGCACATTGAAAGGCTCAAGGAGATCATCAGGGAAAACCGCTCATCGGATCTTATTGTCTTTCCTGAACTCATCCTGCACGGCCATCCCTCAATAGACCGGCCGGAGGGGATGCTCTACAGAAGGGTAAAACAGTACTACCGGTCAATCAGAGACCAGTCAAAGGATATTTTTCGCTACATAAAAAACATCGATGCAAGGGTCATCATCGGGGAATTACAGGGACTGCCCGGGATGTTTTATAATTGTGCTACCTACGCAGACAGGACCACCTTGGACAGCTATCGCAAGACCCATGTGCACTGGACAGAGAACTTTATTCCCGGCAGGAGGTTGAACGTGTTCAACAGCCCTTTGGGAAAAATCGGGATAAACATCTGCTTTGACGCTGCCTTTCCCGAGGTCTGGAGGGTTGCGGCCCTGAAAGGAGCGCTCGTGGTTGTGAATATATCGGCGGTCCCCCGGACATTCTCCGTTGACTATATGTGGCTGAGGATGAAAAGCGCTGCGTTGAACAACCAGGTTTTTGTGATCTACGCAAACAGGCCGGGCGATTATTTCGCGGGGCACAGCGCGGTCTTTGATCCGAGAGGCGGCGTAATTGCCAGCGCAGGAACCGGGGAGACGATATTCAGCGCAGAGATCGACCTCGATGATGCCCGGGCCTGGAGAAAGGACGAGCGGATTTATGAAAACAGGAGGCCTCTTCTGTACCGGGACATCACGAAACAGCGGACAGGGGGACGGCATCCTGTCAGGGACCCACTTTCCTGGACGGGAGAACCGGGAGGAGACGATGAATACACGGCGTGACCACTGCATTATTACCATATTTCATTTCGGGCGGCCGTTTGTTGCCATGGCCCTGCTGCTGGTCGTGCTGGCTTTCACGACCGGATGCACCCGGAAAGAAACAGGGGAGGGGACCACTATTCATTTTGTCACGTGGAAACCCAACATACCGGGAGTCCAGGAGGAAATCATAGGACTCTTTGAGTCCGAACATCCCGGCATCACCGTGGTGAGAGAGATCGGCCCCCATTCTTCAACGTCCTTTCATGACCTGCTGACCCAGAAGCTCAAGAACAGGAGCAAGGACGTGGACGTTTTTCTCATGGATGTTATCTGGCCTCCCGAATTTGCGGCAGCCGGATGGGCCCTCCCTCTTGATGAATTGTTTCCCCTCTCTGAGAGGGAACAATTTCTGGAGGGGACAATACTGGCCAATACCTACCAGGACCGGATCTACGGGGTGCCCCTTTTCGTTGACAGCGGAATTCTCTACTACCGGAAGGACCTGCTGGAGAAATATAATTTTCAGCCTCCTGAAACATGGCAGGCCATGGTTGAGCAGGCGCAGGTTATTGTTGCAGGGGAATCGAAGGAGGGCAGCGGCCTGTACGGGTTTTCCGGACAGTTCAAGCAGTATGAGGGCCTGGTCTGTGATATGATGGAGTATATATTGAGTAACGGCGGAGAGATATTGAACTCAGAAACCGGGAAGTCCGGGCTTGTGGATGAGCCTGCGCTGGAGGCGGTGGACTTCGTGAGAAGACACATTATCGGAGCGGCGGCACCCCGGGGAGCGCTGACCTATCAGGAGCCGGAATCCCTTGACCTCTTTGTGCAGGGCAAGGCGGTTTTTCACAGGAACTGGCCCTACGCGTGGCGGATCTCGAATGACCCCGGGAAATCGAGGATTGCAGGAAAGGTGGGGATAGCGAAACTCCCGCGCTTTGAGGGGCACGCGAGCTATGCCACTCTCGGGGGCTGGCAGGCAGGGATAAGCAGCCATTCAAAGAACAGGGAGGCCGCGTGGGCCTTCGTTAAATTCCTCACGGGAGAGCGGGCGCAGAAAATATTTGCCCTCAGGGGTGGGCGGGCGCCGACGAGAAAGGCCCTCTACGGGGACGCTGAAATCCTGGAGTCCTACCCCCACTTTCGTGACATGAAGGAAGTCTTCCTGACGGCCTACCCCCGTCCTGGCACGCCGCTGTATCCTGCTGTCTCCAATGTGTTGCAGAGATATTTCAGTAAAGCCATCTCTTCTCCAGGTCTGGACCTGGAGAAGGAAGCGCGGGAGGCATCGCAGGAGATTGACAGGATTATCGCGCTGGGGCAGTAGCGGACCATGAGGCTCTCATTGGCGGCCCGGGAAAAGGTATTTGCTGCGGCTCTTCTGACGCCAAGCCTGCTCTTTGTTGCCGTCTTTGCCTTTTATCCGATCCTTTATTCTGTCTACCTGAGTCTGCACAGGATCGTACTGGGGCTTCCCTCTCTGGGAAGGCCATTCATCGGTCTCGATAACTACCGGCAGCTCCTGGGAGACGGTATCGCCCTGCACTCCCTGCTGAATACCCTGGTCTTTGTGTTTACCACGACTTTTTTTGAAATACTCCTGGGCTTGGTCATCGCGCTCGTGATACACCAGCGCTTCAGGGGACGGGGCATGGTGAGGGCAGCAATCCTCGTGCCCTGGGCCATACCCACGGTGGTCTCGTCCCAGATGTGGCGGTTTCTGTTCAATGACAAATACGGACTGCTGAATTATGCCCTTTTCAGAAGTGACACGGGGGCCTACATAGCCTGGCTGGCCCATCCCGCAACTGCTTTTGGGGCCATTGTGGTAGCCGATGTCTGGAAGACGTCCTCTTTTGCGGGGCTTCTTATCCTCGCAGGCCTGCAGTTGATCCCCGATGAGCTGTACCATGCAGCGAAGATAGACGGTGCATCACCCTGGCAGCGGTTCAGGAAGATTACGCTGCCCCTGATCAAGCCTGCTGTCCTGATCGCACTGCTCTTCAGGACAATGGACGCCTTCAGGGTTTTCGATCTCGTGTTTGTCATGACCCAGGGCGGCCCCGCGGATTCGACGAACGTGCTGCAGTTTTACGGATACAAGAAGATATTCGCTGAAGGGATGATGGGGTACGGGTCGACGATTTCGGTGTTTGTGTTTATCATATCCCTTATCATCTCCCTCTTTTATATCAGGGTGATGGGTATGAGGCTGTTCAGGGAAGGGTAGCGGGGCACGGACGGGAATGAGGGCCGTCAGGTGAATTGGAAAGATCATGATTGACATGAAAAAAGCGCTGGTATACATGGTGGTATGTGTCATCCTGTTCATGAGCCTTATTCCCTTTCTGTGGTTTGTGAATACATCCCTGAAAAGCACCGTCGAAATAACCACCATCCCTCCGGTCCTGTTCCCTGCCGGAACCCTGGAGTCGTACCGGTCCGCCATTGACGAATACAACCTCCTGCACTTTGTCCGGAACAGCCTGATAGTAGCCAGCATCACCACGGTGGTCACGATCCTTATTTCCATTGTTACGGGATATGCCATTGCCCGCCTCAGGTTTGCATACAAGGGCCTCTTCATGGGGAGCCTCCTGGTCGTATCAATGTTCCCGCAGATATCTATTGCCGGCCCGGTATGGAGAATTCTTCAGCATCTGGGGTGGCTGAACAGCTACCAGGGGTTGATCATCCCGTACATTACGTTGACGCTCCCCCTCGGGGTCTGGATACTGGCAAGCTTTTTTAAAGAACTGCCTCCCGAACTCGAGGCTGCTGCGCGGGTAGACGGATGCAGTCATGCTCAGACCCTCTTCAGGATCATCGTGCCGCTGTCTGCACCCGGAGTTTTCACGGCAGCCATCCTCGTGTTTATCTACGCGTGGAATGAGTTCTTCTTTGCATTGCTGATCATGACCCAGCAGGATTACCAGACGCTGCCCGTGGGAATCGCCCTTTTTCAGGGCCAGTACACGATGCCCTGGGGAGAGATCGCCGCGGCGTCCACCGTGTCCACGGTGCCCCTCGTTCTCATGGTCTTTATTTTTCAAAAAAGGATCATCAGCGGTCTCACGGCCGGTGCGGTAAAGGGCTGAACATGGCAGAGATCCTTTATGAGGACATTCGAAAGAGCTTCGGCGGCGTGGAGGTTATCAAGGGCCTCAGCCTGCGCATTCATGACGGCGAGTTCTTCACCTTTGTAGGCCCCAGCGGGTGCGGCAAGTCAACTATTCTGAACATTACCGCCGGCCTTGAAAACGCCACAGGCGGCGTGATCAGCTTTGACGGCAGGCCGGTCAATGACCTTTCCCCGGGGGACAGAGATGTTGCCATGGTCTTCCAGAGCTATGCCCTCTATCCGCATCTGGCTGTCTATGAGAACCTGGCCTTTCCCCTTAAAATGAAGAAAGAAAGGAGGGACATCATTGACAGGGAGGTACGCAGGGTCGCCCGTCTGCTCGGAATCGACGGATTCCTTAAAAGACGACCCCGGGAACTTTCCGGCGGACAGCGTCAGCGCGTTGCCCTGGGACGGGCCATTATCAGGAAGCCCCGGGTGTTTCTGATGGATGAGCCCCTTTCAAACCTCGATGCGCGACTGCGCGTTGAGATGAGGGCAGAGTTGAAGCGGCTCCATCACGAGCTGAAAATTACAACGATCTATGTGACCCACGACCAGGCAGAGGCCATGAGCCTCTCAGACAGGATCGCTGTTATCCATGAGGGTGAAATACAGCAGTGCGGCACCCCTCAGGAGATCTACATGAAGCCGGTCAACACCATGGTGGCCGGGTTCATGGGAAGCCCGCCGATGAACTTCCTGCCGGCACAGTTGAAAAGCCGGAGCCCCGTTCAGGTGGACTGCAGCGGTGTGCTCATATCAGCAGTAACGGAGAGGGTCCCGGAGCATGACGATGTGACAATCGGGATACGTCCTGAAGACCTGACAGTGTTGTCCCGTAAAACAGAAGGGAGTGTTGAAGTTGTCCTGTCCATCATCGAGTCCGCGGGATCGTTCAACTGGGTAGACCTGCGATGGGGGGACAGCATGATCAAGGGCACGTCCTCCGCAGAGGAGCCGCTGGAGCCGGGAGGCCGGGGCTTTGTCACCATACCGGAAGACAGGGTCATGCTCTTTGACAGGGGAACGGGACGGAGAATCTGAGCAGGGCCGTGCATCATCGGGTCAGTTCAATAGAGCAAGAGCCAGAAGTGCAAAAGGGGGGGTATTTCCGGCATTGACCTTTTCCTGAAGAAGTGGATGCCACCGTAAGTGCAGCAGTTATGAAAAGCGTTTACAGGATGATATAGACTTACTGTCATTGTAACTTGACACGAGATTGCCGGGAAAATGCTTCGCACTGAGGAGCTGCTCAATGATAGATATCGATGATATTAAAAAAGCGTATGAAAAGATCAATCCATATGTCCATAAAACCCCTTTTATCCATTCAAATTCCTTCTCTACCCTGGCAGGTGCAACTGTCTACTTGAAGGCCGAGAACCTTCAAAAGACAGGATCATTCAAGGTACGGGGGGCCTTCAATAAGATATTGAACATACCCGGGGATAAAGTAATCGCCGCTTCCATGGGGAATCATGCGCAGGGGGTAGCGTATGCTGCAGGGGTCCTCGGGAAATCGGCAAAGATAGTCATGCCGGTTAACGCTCCCTTAGTAAAACAGGAAGCAACAAAGGGGTATGGTGCGGAAGTTCTGATTCATGGACAGAGTTTTCAGGAAGCACTGGACTTTGCCGTCTCCCAGAAAGATTATACCTTTATTCATGCCTATGATGATGACGATATTATCGCAGGTCAGGGGACGATTGGCATGGAGCTTGTGGAGGATGCAGGGCAGGTAGATTGCGTTCTGGTGCCCGTCGGCGGGGGCGGGCTTATTGCAGGAATTTCAACAGCATTGAAATCAATTTCATCTGATACGGAAATTATCGGCGTCCAGACCGAATGCGCTGCATCGGCTTACTTCTCTTTCAGGGGTAAAAAGTTAATTGGGAGGCCGCCGGTGTCCACTCTTGCGGACGGCATAGCAGTCGGCCAGGCTGGCTGCAGAACGATGGACGCTATTAATAAATATGTGGACGATATGCTCTTGGTACGTGAAGATACCATTGCCATGGCCATACTGATGTTTCTCGAAAGGAAAAAGCTCGTTGTTGAAGGCGCAGGAGCCGTGCCGCTCGCAGCCCTGATGGAGAATAAAGATCGTTTTAAGGGAAAACGTTTAGCACTGATCGTCAGCGGCGGCAATATAGATTTTAGCCTTATTGACAAGATAATCAATAAGGGCCTTGTATCAAGCGGACGAATAGGAATTTTTGAAGTCATTGTCAAAGACATCCCCGGAAGCCTGCACGCCCTCACAGGATTAATAGCAGCAAGCGGCGGCAATATCCTGAACGTT
>CP070788.1:816708-822365 GCA_020346765.1 Nitrospiraceae bacterium | reverse complement strand
TCCTATAGTGTTTCTATGAAGGGTCCTTTTGTCATGAAATGCGCCCTGCTCTGTCTGATTGTTATTTCAGCTCCAGCTGCCGGTGCTGATGCTGAAAAGAAATGCGTCCCCACCAGGCCTGACATGCTGGGGCCCTTTTACCAGCCCGGGGCGCCGGAGCGGTCTAAAGTGGGCGAGGGGTATGTCCTGACGGGCATTGTCCGGTCATCACGGGATTGCTCTCCCATCGCAGGGGCCCGGATCGAGTTCTGGCTTACCGGCCCTCATGGGCAGTATGACGATGATCACCGGGCAACGGTCCTTTCCGATGAAAAAGGGGCCTATTCATTTCAGAGCAACCATCCGCCGGGCTATTACGGCAGGCCGCCCCACATTCACATCCGCGTGTCCGCAGAGGGTTTCAGGACGCTGGTGACCCAGCATTACCCAGAGGGTGGAAAGACGAGTGCCGCCTTTGACCTTGTGCTCTTAGAAGGGAATCCGGGATAGCCAGGAATCAGCAGCCCCCTCTGTGCTGATCCCCGCTAGTGTATCGCTTCTGCCCGGATGGTATCACTTATCGCGGCCAGACGAACTGGTTTAGGTTGCCGTACACGTCTTCCGGCAGTCTGGGCCGGGCGTTGTTTGGAAGCGGGGCCAGTCCGTTGGGGCCGAACCACTTCTGGTAGATCTTCTCGTAGGTCCCGTTTGCGATCATGTCCTGAAGGGCAAAGCTTGCCGTGTCCCTCCACTTGCTGTCATTTGGCGGAACCCCGATGCCGTAGAGACCGGGGCTGAAGATGGGGCCGACGGCCTCATAATCAACACCCTCTGATCCTGCCACGCCGGCAATGATCGGACTGTCCTGGACGTAGGCATCCACCTTCCCCTGCTTGAGGGCAAGAAAGCACTCGGCGTTGTTCTGGAAGGAGAGGATCTGGAAATCTTCCTTGCAGCCAAGCTCCTTCAGGTAATCCTGTCCTGCGAGGTAGGCATTGGACCCCTGGGTAACGGCCATTTTTTTGCCGCAGATATCCAATGGGGACTTGAATTTGCCCTTTTTCGCGTAGAAGATCTTGCCGGTCCACAGATAGGGCGGCTCAGCGTAGTCGATCTCCTCGTCACGGCTCCGGGTGTGGCTCATGCTCCTGACGGTCATGTCGATTCTTCTGTTCGCCAGGAAGGCGATCCTCGTCTTGTTGTTGACCACGACCATTTCCTTTTTGAGTTCCTTCCCCATTATTTCGCTAATCTGCTTTACCATGGCATCGATGATATCAATATCGAACCCTTTCAGTTCTCCATCCTTGGGATCGATAAAGCTGAGGGGCGGAACATCGGTCCCGTGGCCGACCCTGATGAGCCCTTTTTCCTTCACCTCGTCATAGATGGAATCTGCGGCAGCAGCCTGCGATACAAATCCAGCCGCAAAAGCCAGCATGACGAGCACAGCCAAAAAGATTTTCTTCATGTGCTGGTACTCCTTTCGTTGAGGTTGGTAATGACAAGGCCCTCTCCGGGCTTTCTGAATATTCTGTCCGGTATAGTGGTGCTGCTGCTCATTCGAGGATTATGTGCCGGGGTTCTGATCATAGGGACGGTATATTAAAAGCAACTTAAGTGCCACGGTGAAAAGTCTCAATATACAAGGAGATATGCTGTAAGAGGAAGAGGAGGACTGTTCAGAAGTTGAGCAGCCTGTTTACTTTTCAGGCACGTCTTTTTGGGGATGTCTGTCGATCTTTTCCCTGAGCGTGTTCCGTGAGATGCCCAGGAACTTTGCTGCCAGAACCTGATTATTGTCGTGCAGTTCCAAAGCCTGTTTCACGAGATGCTGTTCAAAGGAAGAAACAGCGTCCCGATAGATGTTCGCGCTGCCCTGCCTGAGATAGAAACGGGCGGCATCGGACAGGAGCCTCTCGGTGTCTGCCGCACTGCCCTCCTGATGCCCTTTCTCCGGAGGCCACTCGCAGTCATCAAAAGAGAGATAGGCCTTCTGGCAGAGGACCATGCCGCGCTGCACAACCCCCTGAAGTTCTCTCACGTTTCCCGGCCAGTGATAGCTGCTGAATGCTTTCATCAGTTCCGGTTCAATTCCCCTGATGCGCTTTCCCAGCTGGGCGTTAAATCGCGTAATGAAGTGATGTACAAAGTCTTCCAGGTCACCCAGTCTCTCCCTGAGCGGAGGCAGGTGTATCGTTACCACGTTCAGCCTCCAGTACAGATCTTCCCTGAACTCACCGCTCCGCACCTGTGTGTCAATATCCTTGTTTGTGGCCGCAAGGATTCGCACGTCAGTTTTGATCATCTCTTTTCCGCCAAGCCTCTGGAACGTCCCGTCTTCAAGGACCCTCAGGAGTTTTGACTGCAGATGGAGCGGCATGTCCCCGATCTCATCGAGGAACATGGTGCCCCTGTCACATTGTTCGAATTTTCCTGTCTTCCGGCCTTCCGCCCCGGTAAAGGCACCCCTCTCATGGCCAAAGAGTTCACTCTCCAGAAGGTTCTCGGGGATGGCAGCACAATTAATCGGCAGGAACGGTTTGTCAGCTCTTGTGCTGTGGTGGTATATGGCACGGGCGATCTTTTCCTTTCCGGTGCCTGTCTCTCCCCTGATAAGGAGGGTCACATCAGTCGCCGAGACCTGGCCTATCTTTTTAAATATATCCAGCATCTGAGGAGTCCTGCCGATAATTCTTCCGCCCCGGTCATCGACTATTTCTTCTCTTGTCAAGGACGGGGGTATATTCCTTGCTGCAAGGGCCTTTTCAACAAGCGAGATCATTTCCTCGTTATCAAAGGGCTTTGTAAGGTAATCATAAGCTCCATGCTTCATGGCACCGATTGCCTTTTCAGAGGTGCTGTGGGCAGTCATGATGATGATGTGCACATCAGGGTCGATGGACTTAAGTCTCTGGAGGGTTTCCAGGCCGTCCAGCTTTGGCATCGTGATATCCATAATGACAAGGGAAGGGTTTTCCCGGCCGGCCTTTTCAATTGCCTCGAGGCCGTCCCCGGCCGTCACCACCGTATATCCCCGTCTGCCGAGTATTTTTTTAAAGGAATGGCAGACGCCCTTTTCGTCGTCAACGACGAGAATCTTGTCCATGTTCCACCTCCCGGGGAAGCCTCACGGTAAAGACGGTCCCGGCCCCTTCGTTGCTGTTAAAGAACATCGTACCGCCGTGGGATTTTATGATATTATACGCGATTGACAGACCCAGGCCGGTGCCGCTTTCCTTCGTAGTAAAAAAAGGGTCATAGACCCTGGCACGGACATCGGAGGGTATGCCTCCGCCCCTGTCCCAGACCATGACCTCCACAAACCGGTCATCGGACTTTCCCGAAACACGGATATCACCGCCCCCTGGCATTGCCTGGACAGCGTTCAGGACCAGATTCAGGAAGACCTGCTCCAGAAGGCCCCGGTCTCCCCGTACCGAAGGAAGGGCATCAATCAGGTCCCGGTGAACGGTGATTCCCGCATTATCAATGTCAAAGGCTGCCAGGGACAGGACGCGCTCGATGAGGTCGCTGAGACTGATTTCGGCAAAGGAGACACTCTTCTGCTTCACAAAGCCGAGGAAGTTTGTCATCACCCGGTCGATCTTGTCGATCTCGGCGCTGATGATCTCAGCGTCCTCCCGCGTCATGTCCGGCTGCTCCCGGAATGCCTGGAACATGGACTTCAGCGTTGTGAGGGGGTTTTTCAGCTCATGGGCGAGGCCAGCGGAAATCTGGCCTATGGAGGAGAGCTTTTCCGCCTCAAGGAGGTGGGTATAGGTATAGGCCTCCTCCATTTTCCCCCGGGCTGTCTGAAGCTGCACGGACAGCGTGTTGAAATTCCGGGCGAGGTAGCCGATCTCGTCGCTGGACTGGACCTCCACTTTTTTCCCGTACTCCCCGCGTCCCAGCACCTTGGTGAATTCCACAAACGTCCTGAGCGGCTTCGTGATCAGGAGGCTGAAGATAAACGAGGCGACCACCCCCAGCGCGACAACGAGGATAATCAGGGGATAGGTAATGCGCCGGGCCCGGGCGAGGGTCTCCCGGAGGCTGTCTTCCCTGATGCCAAGGTGGAGTTCGGACCTGGAGTCCCTGAACACGCTTACTCCCACGTCCCGGATGTACCCCTTCTCGGTATCAAGAAGCTGAACACTGCTCTCCCGCTCCTTCAGAGGATTCCAGGTCAGGATTTCGGGGGGGATGCCGTCGGTGAATGTATGGGCCACAATGTTCCCCTCCTGGCCGGTGACAAAGATATATTCCACGTCCCGTTCCTTGGCAAGGACTTCGCTGAATGCCCGTGATGTCTGGAAGAAGTCACTGAGCAGGATGTAGTTGGCGACCCTGTCCGCAAGGTTTCCCGCGACAGAGAGGCCCCTTTTTTCCAGCTCTCCCCGGAAGGCATCAACAAAGACCCCCCGCACGGACACGATAATAAAAAACCCCACGCTCAGGGCCACGGTTATGGTGAGCAGCGCTATTTTAGACCGTAAAGTCATGGTGTCAGCAGCCCGTACTTTCTTGCCAGGATTGCCACCCTGGTGAATTCCGGTTCTTCGACCCGTGTAAAACCCATCGGCATCTCGGTCCGATCCCAGTCGAAGAGCAGGTCCCGGTGCTTCCCCCGCGGGTCAAAGGCAAGAAGAGCCGCCCTGACCGCTTCCACGGTATTGCTGTCAACGGAGCTGTTGTATGCGATAATACTGCTTGGATATGCCCCCGAGATTTTGACGATCCTCACCGTGCCCTCTGAAGCAAAGGCAGTGGCAAGGGTATCCTGGACACCGGCAGCGTCGCACTCGCCGTTGAGCACTGCCTTGAGGGCGTTCATGTGTGATCCTGTGAAGCGAGAGCTGCTTAAGTCCTCGAGGGTTATACCGGCATCCTCAAGCATCTTTCTCGGGATCAGGTGCCCCTGGGTAGACATCTTTGCACCAAAGGCAAAACATCTGCCCCTTAAATCGGCAAGGTCATGGACCGGGCTGTCCGGCATGGCAATAATGGCGGAATGATACCGGGGGTCCCCTTCCCGGTTTACGCCGCTCACAAGATACCTGACCCCGTACCTGGACGCGCCGGTCACATAGTTCAGCGTATCCAGGGATGCGAACTGGGTGATCCCCCTGCCGAGGTTTTCCACCGTGTCCTCATAGCTCTCGGTAAACTTGATGCGGAAGCGCTTTCCTGTAGTGGTTTCCAGATACTGGAGGAAGGGGGTGTAAATCATCACCTCCTCCTTGGGCCCGAGGCGGAGGTCGAAACCAAACCACAGGGTATTGGGCTGAGGTGATGCAACTGCTTCGGCGGTCTCACCGGCCCGTGAGGAGAGACTCACCTTCTTTGGCGTTTCCTCCCGGGTGCATCCCTGAAAGACCGACAGGAGAACAGGAATGGCAAGAAGGGCGGTCAGGCACGCAGATGATTTTGTGAACAATACCGATGAAACGTATTTTTTCATGGAAGCCGGATATGCACTTTTATTATAACCGAAGGCGTCGGGAATGTGATATCCTGTAAGATTGCAAATTTCTGATAAAGTCCCATAGTAACATAACACCCAGATTCAGCAATAACGTGGTAACCTGATTACAACGTGTCACCTCGGAACGAGTCGTACCGACCTGAGCCCTTCGATTCGTGTCATCCTGAGCCTGTCGAAGGATGACACTACT
>CP070788.1:810850-816608 GCA_020346765.1 Nitrospiraceae bacterium | reverse complement strand
GTCACGGGGGACTTCAATGGCTGGGACCGGGAGTCGCACCAGCTGGCCCCCCGGTGGGACGGGTCCGGTATCTGGGAGGGATTTGTCCCGGGCATAGCCAGGGGCGGGATTTACAAGTATCACATCACCTCCCGGTATAACGGCTACTCAGTGGACAAAGGCGACCCCTTTGCCTTTCACTGGGAGCTGCCGCCCAGGACCGCCTCGGTCGTCTGGGACCTTGACTATGAATGGAACGATGCCCTGTGGATGTCCTCGAGAAAAGAACGCAATGCCCTTGATGCACCCTATGCCGTATACGAAGTCCATCTCGGGTCATGGCGGCGTGTCCCCGAAGAGGGGAACAGGTTCCTGAACTACCGGGAGCTTGCCCATGCCCTGGCGGACTACGCCGCTGACATGGGATTCACCCACGTTGAACTGCTGCCCGTCACGGAACACCCCTTTTACGGGTCATGGGGATACCAGACAACGGGGTATTTCGCGCCCACCAGCAGGTTCGGCACGCCCCAGGATTTCATGTACTTTGTGGACTATCTCCACCAGAAGGGCATCGGTGTGATTATTGACTGGGTACCGTCCCACTTTCCCTCGGACCAGCACGGCCTTTCCTACTTTGACGGTACCTGCCTCTATGAGCACGAAGACTACAAGAAGGGATACCACCCGGAATGGAACAGTTATATTTTCAACTACGGCAGAAACGAGGTGCGTAACTTCCTCATCAGCAGCGCCCTCTTCTGGCTTGACAGGTACCATATCGACGGGATCAGGGTGGATGCCGTGGCGTCCATGCTTTATCTTGACTACGCGCGCAAAGACGGCGAGTGGATACCGAACAGGTACGGCGGCAATGAGAACCTGGATGCAATCAGCTTTCTGAAGCGCCTGAACGAAGCAGTCTACGGCAATTACCCTGATGTGCAAACCATGGCCGAGGAGTCCACGGCATGGCCCATGGTCTCCCGGCCCACCTATCTGGGCGGCCTCGGGTTCGGGCTGAAATGGAACATGGGATGGATGCACGACTCACTGAAATACATGTCCCGGGATCACCTGTTCCGGAAGTACCACCATGACCAGCTCACCTTCAGCATCTGGTATGCCTTTGCGGAGAACTTCATCCTCCCCCTGTCCCATGACGAGGTGGTCCACGGCAAGGGCGCCCTCATCGGAAAGATGCCGGGAGACGAATGGCAGCAGAACGCGAACCTGCGGCTCCTCTACGGATACATGTACGGCCATCCCGGCAAAAAGCTCCTCTTCATGGGAGGCGAGTTTGCGCAGTGGAAGGAGTGGAGCCATGATGAAAGCTTGGAATGGCATTCCCTCGAATACCCTTCGCACAGGGGGGTACAGAAATGGGTGAGCGATCTGAACCACCTCTACCGGAACGAACGCGCACTGCATGAACTGGATTCATCATCAGAGGGCTTTGAATGGATAGACTTTCACGACTGGGAGGAGAGCACCCTCAGCTTTATTCGAAAGAGCCGGGGCGGAGATGAGATCATCCTTGCCGTCTGCAATTTTACGCCCGTTCCCAGGCAGCTGTACCGGATCGGCGTGCCCCGGGCCGGATTCTGGCGGGAGCTGCTCAACAGCGATTCCGATTTGTACGGAGGAAGCGGTATGGGCAACGCCGGAGGGTGCCATGCCGAGCCTGTCCCGGCGCAGGGGCGTGAGTGCTCCCTCTCCGTGGTGCTGCCTCCCCTGGGGATCGTGTTTTTCAAAAACTCATGAAGACTCCCGCGAGGCGGCAGCAGCGATGCGAAGCCCGGCAAAGAGGGGCTGCCGGCCATTGCCGGACTGCCCGCGGAGGCTGAACACCGGAACCTATGGAACGATATATTTGCATTCACGGGCACTTTTATCAGCCTCCCCGGGAGAACCCCTGGCTCGAGGAAATCGAGGTGCAGGACAGCGCCTACCCCTACCATGACTGGAACGACAGGATAACCGCCGAGTGTTACGCCCCCAATGCAGCGTCGCGCCTGCTTGACACGGACGGCCGCATCATCGACATCGTAAACATCTACTCGAAAATCAGCTTCAATTTCGGTCCCACGGTGCTTTCCTGGCTTGAACGGAAGAAACCGGAAATCTACGAATCAATACAGGAAGCGGACCGGCTGAGCATGGAGCGGTTCTCCGGGCACGGCTCCGCCCTTGCACAGGTTTACAATCACATGATTATGCCCCTTGCCAGCAGGAGGGACAAGCACACCCAGACAATCTGGGGGATCAGGGATTTTGAATACCGCTTCGGCAGGATGCCCGAGGGCATGTGGCTCCCTGAGACGGCCGTGGACATGGAAACCCTTGAGGTGCTCGTGAACCACGGCGTTAAGTTTACCATCCTCTCGCCGCGCCAGGCCCGCAAGGTACGCCCCCTTGAGGGGCTGGTGCAGTGGCAGGATGTGAGCGATGAGCGCATCGACCCCACAAAGCCCTACGCATGCATACTTCCCTCGGGAAGGTCAATAGCGGTCTTTTTCTATGACGGGCCCACGTCCCAGGACATCTCCTTTGGGGGACTCCTGAATAACGGCGAGGTATTTGCGCGGCGGCTGGTCTCCCTGTTCCGCAGTGACAGGCCCTGGCCCCAGATCGCCCACGTGGCCACCGATGGAGAGACCTACGGACATCATCACCGCTTTGGCGATATGGCCCTTTCCTACGCCCTGCACTATATCGAATCAAAGAATCTCGCCCGGCTTACCAATTACGGAGAGTATCTGGAGAAGCATCCCCCTGTCGATGCCGTTGAGATTTACGAAAATTCATCGTGGAGCTGCATCCATGGCGTTGAGCGGTGGCGGAACAACTGCGGCTGCCACTCAGGGACACACCCGGGCTGGTCCCAGCAGTGGCGAAAACCGCTCAGGGAGGCACTGGACTGGCTGAGAGACCAGCTTGCCGAAATCTTCGCTGCCGAGGCATCGCAGTACCTGAAAGACCCCTGGCTGTCACGAAACGACTACATCGGCGTTGTCCTTTCGCGGACCCTGCAGGAACGGGATGCCCTGCTGGAGCGGCACCGGATAAGAGACCTGGCCCCTGAGGAGAAAATCCGGGTGTCGAAGCTTCTGGAAATGGAGCGGAACGCCATGCTCATGTACACAAGCTGCGGGTGGTTCTTTGACGAGGTATCGGGCATTGAAACCTCCCAGATCATGCAGTATGCCGCCAGGGCGATCCAGTATGCTGAGGACATCACCGGCACGTCCCTGGATCCCCGGTTTTCTAACCTGCTCAGGGCGGCACCAAGCAACGTGTTTTCCAGTGCTGCCGAAGTGTATGAAAGGCATATCAGGCCCTCCCGGACAGACCTCATGCGCGTGGGCTCTCATTACTGCATCTCATCGGTCTTTGAGGAGTATCCCGACGAGATCAGCATCTACTGCTACACTGCACGAAGTGCTGTTCACAACAGGCTTGACGCGGGAAAGATGAAGCTGATCACCGGCCGGGCTGCAATCAGCTCGGACATCACCTTAGACAGCAGGGACATCACCTTTGCCGTCCTTCATCTCGGCGACCACAATATCAATGCCGGCATCAGGGACTTCCGGGGTGCAGAAGACTACGCACTCCTGCACCGCGAGGTCTCGCAGGCCTTTGAAAAGGGGGACATCCCTGAAGTCGTACGGGTCATGGACAAGCACTTCAACGGCAGCATTTACTCCCTCTGGCACCTCTTCAGGGATGAGCAGCGGAAGATCCTCAATGAAATCCTGCAGCTGACCTATGAGAGCATCGAGCTTTCCTACCGCCAGGTATACGAAAACAACTACAGCATCATGAGCTTCTACACCAGCCTCCAGCACAAGACCCCGCGCCCCCTCCTGTTCGCGGCCGAGTATATCATCAACACCGACCTGAAGCGCTGCCTCGAAGAGGAAGAGTTTGAACTGGAGAAGCTGAAGCGGCTCATGGAAGAAACGAAAAAACTGGCCCTTTCCATCGACCGTTCGACCATGGAGTTTGTGGTGAGTTCCTGGATCAGGAGGATGATGGAACGGCTGATGCAGGAGCCGGAAAACATCGATCTCTATTCATTGATTGATGAGGCACTGGAGGCACTCTCTCCTTTGGGCCTGACCCTGAACCTCTGGGAGGCCCAGAACATGTATTTTTCCATTGGAAGAGACCGCTTCCATGCCATGAGGGAGCGGGCCCTGAAACCGGAGGACACTGCTGCGGAGTGGATGGAGGTCTTTCTGAGGCTCGGCCACTTCCTTCATGTGAAGATATAAGGAGGAATCGCAGGTGAACAGAGGAAGCGGAATACTTCTTCATATTACATCCCTCCCGTCCCCTTACGGGATAGGGGATCTCGGGGCAGACGCGTACCGCTTTGTTGACTTTCTTGCAGAGACATACCAGAGCGTCTGGCAGATCCTTCCCCTGACGACCACAAGCCCTGCCTACGGCAACTCTCCATACAGCAGCCACTCTGCCCTGGCGGGAAATTCCCTCCTGATCAGCCCGGAGCGTATGCTGAAAACCGGGCTGCTCTCGGAGGACGACATGGAGGATCTCCCTGCATTTCCCGATGGGCGGGTTGACTTCCCAGCGGTAACGGCATTCAAGAGCAGCCTTTTTGACAGGGCCTTTGAACGAAACAGGGACAAGCTGGCAGATCACCAGGACTTTCAGAAGTTCTGTGCTGAAAACTCACACTGGCTCGATGATTATACCCTGTTCATTTCAATCAAGAACCATCATGAAGACATGGAATGGGACAAATGGCCTGTGGAGCTGCGGGACCGGGATGCACAGGCGCTGAGAAAGACCGCACGGGCTTTGAACGATGAAATCCTGAGAGAAAAATTTCTCCAGTACATATTTTTCAACCAGTGGCATTCACTCAAGAACTACTGCGACAGCAAGGACATCCGGATCATGGGCGATATCCCGATTTATGTCAACTACGACAGCGCCGATGTCTGGGCAAACCCTGCCATATTCAGCCTCGATGAAAACAGGAAGCCCCTCTATGTGGCGGGCGTGCCGCCGGATTATTTCAGCACGACGGGACAGCTGTGGGGTCATCCCGTGTACCGCTGGGATGTGCTCAGGAAATCGGGCTATGAGTGGTGGCTCAGGCGAATCGGCCACAACCTGGACCTCTATCATGTGTTCAGGCTCGACCACTTCAGAGGGTTTGTCGGTTACTGGCAGGTTCACTCCAGTGAAGCAACGGCAATCAACGGCAAGTGGGTTGAGGCGCCGGCAGAAGACTTCTTCACAGCAGTCCTGCAGCACTTTCCGGGCATTACCATCATTGCCGAGGACCTCGGCACGATAACCCCGGACGTGAAAGAGATCATGGCCAGGTTCGGCTTTCCGGGCATGAAGGTGCTGCTCTTTGCCTTTGGAGACGATTTGCCCACAAACCCCTATGTGCCCCACAATCATGTAAAGAACTGCGTTATTTACACAGGGACCCATGATAACAATACCATCAGGGGCTGGTATCAGGCAGAAGTGGGGGACCAGGAGAGGAAGAGACTGGCCGAGTACATCGGCCGCGAGATGTCCGACAGGACCGTTCACTGGGAGCTTATCCGCCTTGCCATGATGTCCGTGGCGGATCTGGCCATTATCCCCATGCAGGATCTCCTCGGGCTTGGCCAGGAGGCACGGATGAACCTGCCGGCAAGCATTGAGGGAAACTGGGAATGGCGGCTGGCCGCCGATCAGATAACGCCTTCCCTGATAAAAAAACTGGCCGAGGCGACCCGTCTATATA
>CP070788.1:805456-810750 GCA_020346765.1 Nitrospiraceae bacterium | reverse complement strand
TCGTCATCGGTGACACTCCCCGGGATGTACGGTGCGCCAAGGTTCATGGAGCGCGCTGCATTGCCGTGGCCACGGGGCCCTATTCCCGGGAAGAACTGCTGAAGACCGAAGCGGATCTGGTCCTTGATTCTCTTGCTGAGACGGGGAGATGGCTGGCCCTTGCCGGAGAACCCGCCTGATCAGCACACCTGGCCTGTAACAGCCCGCACTGTCAGGGCCGTGAGCAGAGTATCCTCTGTCCTTTTTTATCGGTGTCGTACCTGCCTGCCGGAAGACAGGTAAAAATTCCTCCGCAGCCTCCCTTCTGGGCCTCTGTGCCTTGGTCCCTTCCATGGAATTGAAATAGGGGGGACAGAAAAAATGTTGCTCTTCATGTTTCCTTTAAAGTTTTACCGGCGGAAGCCGTCTACTGAATGAAAGACACATGATGCTCAGGGATCTTATAAAAAAGAGGTTTCATTGGAGGCAGGCCCTTTACGCCCTTGCTGGGGATGGGGGTGTTCTTGCACCATTATTGACCTCTCTGGCCCGCCTTCGGACAGATGTTGGGGAGTCAATGCCCTTCAGGCTTCTGTCGGAGTACATGAGGCAGGTATCAATATTTCTCCACATCCTGTGGCTTATTGGGTGTGGGTTCTGGGCATATGAGTTTATGTCCCTTGAGGTACGACCCCGGGAAAACATGGGCCTTGTACTCAGTGATTCCCGCGATGCACTGGTAATTCTTTTCTTTGGCATCATGGCCGCCGGCTTTGTGATCTTTGCCGTGTTTTTCGTTCTCAAACTTATCTACAACCTTTTTCACGATGGGGTGGAATCTCTGTTCCCGCTGAAGTGGCATTCCATAATAAAGCCGTCAACCTACCTTGTGCTTCTCTTTTTTGCATCCTCATTTACGGGACCGATCAAGGTTGCCGGACTGACGGCCTACAATCAGGTTTCAGCCGTTGTTCGGACATCCCAGCAGCGCGATATAATTATCAGAAAAGATATCCCCGAGGACTTTGAGAGACAGCTGAGCGATTTGCTCAGATCGATTGAGAGCAGAAACAAGGAATAATCCGGCCTGCTGATCAATATCTGCAATCACGTCATAAGAATTATTTACTGGACTCATTGTTCACCCTTGCATATACTTTCCCCTGTGCATATTCTGCGCAGGACATGTGTCATCTCTTTTTTTCACGCAGCCCTGATTTTATCTAGACACAATTATAACGAGGACGTAAAAGGGAGGGTATCATGAAAAGAGTTATTGCAGGGTTCATAGGAGTTTTTTTCTGACCGCCGGCCTCGTTGCTGCTGAGACAAAGGGCCACTGGGGTTACGCCGGGCATGAAGGGCCTGAACACTGAAGAGAACTCTCGCCGGAATACTCACTCTGCGGAAGCGGGAAGAATCAGTCTCCTGTCAATCTCACCGGTATGATAGAAGCTGAACTTGAGCCGATCAGCTTTGCCTATCATGGCACACCGCTGGAAGTCGAAAATAACGGGCATTCCATCAAGGCTGGGTATGCGGGCGAAAGTACCATGGAGATTGACGGGACCTCCTTAAAATTGCTGCAGTTTCATTTCCATACGCCGAGTGAGAATCACATTGAAGGAAAATCATATCCCATGGAGACCCATCTCGTTCATGTGGACAAAGACGGTAACCTGGCTGTTGTGGCGGTCATGTTTACGGAAGGAAAGGGAAACTCCCTGATCAGCTCGGTGGTTGATCATATGCCTGAAGAGGTGGGGAAGACAAACAAATCAGAACAGTCGATCAATGTCATGGACATGCTCCCGGAGAATAAAGACTGCTATCGATTTAACGGCTCATTGACTACACCGCCTTGCACCGAAGGCGTGCGCTGGCTTGTCATGAAGTACACGGTAGAGGTAACAAAGGAGCAGGTCGCGGCTTTTAAAAGTGTGATGCATGAAAACAACCGCCCTGTTCAGCCCTGCTATGCACGTCCGGTACTGAAGTAGCGCTCTGCACATTCTGCCTTCCGCAGTCATTATAAGAACAGAACGGCCCTCTTCCCATCAGGGAAGGGGGCTTTTTTGCATGCTGTTGCCTTTATTCCCATGCGGGAATATGAGATAATGGGTTCTATCTCGCTTGAGAGTAAATCAACAGGAGGTGAAATGACTGAGGACATCCGGGGCCAGTACCGTTATTTCCTTAAGGACAGTGTCCGTCTTGCCATAAACTTTGCACTCACCGATCAGAGCAGGCGAATACCTCCTCCTCCTGTGGAAAAGCCCTTCCTCCATGACAGTATCCGGATTGACCTCCCGGCACGGGAGGCGGCCAGGCATGCCGTGCGCACTCTTGATATCAGCGCTGCTATAGAAAACCGCAGGAGCCGCAGAACCTTCAGCCCTGATCCGCTGACAATGGAAGAGCTGTCCTTTCTTCTCCGGGCAACGCAGGGGATCAAAAAAAGGGTGGACCAGGGGACTGCCTACCGCACCGTGCCGTCGGCCGGATGCCGGCATGCCCTTGAAACGTACCTCTGTGTGCTGAACATTACCGGGCTGGACCCCGGGATGTACCGGTACCTTCCCCTCGAACATCAGCTTCTCTATCTCTACAGCGATGAGAGTCTGTCAGAGAGTGTTGTAAACGCTGCTCTCGGACAGCCCTTCACGGCAAAGGCCGCTGTCACATTCATATGGACGGCTGTTCCCTACCGCATGGAGTGGCGGTATGACATTGCAGCGCATAAAGTGATACTGCTCGATGCCGGGCATGTCTGTCAGAACCTTTATCTGGCCTGTGAAGCTGTCGGCGCGGGAACATGCGCGGTCGCTGCCTATCATCAGGAGCTGATGGATGAGCTTGTTCAGGTTGATGGCGAGGATGAGTTTGTCATCTACCTCGCTCCGGTAGGGAAAGTATGAATGTGCATGAGAAAAAATTCAGGGCGCTCGTTGTTAGTGAGTCGCCGGAGGGGACATTCAGTAGGGATATCAGGGAGCGGTCTGTTAATGATCTTCCCCCTGGCGATGTCCTGGTTAGGGTTCAATACTCTTCTTTGAACTACAAGGACGCCCTGTCTGCCTCAGGCAACAGGGGTGTAACCAAACAGTATCCCCACACGCCGGGGATCGACGCAGCGGGAATCGTGGAGGACAGCAAAAGCAGTGAGGTGCAGGCAGGGGAAAAGGTCATCGTGACCGGCTACGACCTTGGAATGAACACACCCGGCGGATTCGGGCAGTACATCCGCGTGCCTGCGGACTGGGTCGTGAAACTTCCGGATCATCTCAGCCTCAGGGGAAGCATGATATACGGCACAGCCGGCTTCACAGCAGCACTGTCAGTGCGAAGACTGCAGGAGCAGGGCCTTGCTCCCGGGCAGGGAGATGTCCTTGTGACGGGTGCCTCAGGCGGGGTCGGCAGCATGGCAGTTGCTATTCTTTCAAAGGCCGGATATCATGTTGTTGCCGCAAGCGGCAAGCAGGAGGAAAAGCAGTTCCTTATTGACCTCGGCGCAAGGACGGTGATCTCAAGGGACGAAGCAAGGGACAGCTCCGGGAGGCCCCTCCTCAAGGCGCGGTGGGCAGGGGTGGTTGATACGGTCGGGGGAGATATACTGGCCGCGGCGATAAAGTCAGTACACTACGGAGGTGCCGTGACCTGCTGCGGGAATGCTGCTTCTCCTGACCTTGCCCTGACGGTCTATCCTTTCATTCTCCGTGCCGTCAGGCTCATCGGCATTGACTCCGCGAACTGCCCCATGGATGTGCGCAGCATGATCTGGCAGAAAATTGCCGGTGAATGGAAGATAGATAATCTTGAGCTTCTGACGCGAGAAATATCCCTGGGAGAACTGGATATTTATATTGAAAGAATACTGAATGGTAAGCTCAGGGGCAGGACTGTCGTGAGCCTGATGAATTAACCCACATCATTCACAAATTTCGGGGGAGGGTCGAAAAAAGACTTGCGCCATACCATAGACAGATATCTGCAGCAGGAAGGATGTCTGAATAGCGTGATTCGAAGACCTTATCAATATGCGGTACTATTTTTCTCAAACGTTCATGGCTTTCAAGACTTTTTGAGAGCCTTCCCCGAAATGTGCATGGGCGTATGAATTATCGGGGTTTAGAGGGACCTTGCAAGAATGAAAAAGGGGCCAGGTTATCTGGCCCCTTTCGAGCACGGTTTGCAACGATACAGATTTAAGCAGATTTTCTTGTCTTCCAGAACCTTCTCAAACCCAGTGCTCCTCCGCCGACAAGAAAGAGCATTGAGCTGACAGGTTCAGGAACTATGGTTGTCGTGCCCATGATCGGAGTCTGGTTGATATTTCCGGCTTCGTCTCTGGTATAGACAATAAAACTCGATGCCGCTGCTGCTGCGGTCCAGGTAAACCGGTTGTCTGACTCGTTCATTCCGATAAAATGGTTTGATACTGGATTGCCGAAACTCTCGAGACCTTCATCCCAGTAGGCAACAGCCTGTGTAAAGCCGGATCCAAAAATAGTTTCAAATGACAGGGACGTGGGCAGTCCCAGCAGACCGACGACGCCGTTCCAGGCCGACATGCTGACCGGATCAGTATCCCAGTTTGGTCTCGTGGTCTGCGAATCAGAGGCAGTGTTGTTCCCCACGGCGAAGGCAATGACTCGTTCGTTGACAACACTGACGTCGTAGTAGCCCTGGTTAGTAGCAGGATCAAAAAATTCTGCGATGCTTACCGAAGCCTGGACGGTCGATGCAATACAGATTGATAATGCCAGAACAAACAGCCAGAGTTTGAATGTCGTATTCATTCCCCCCCCTTTTTTGTTAACAGCCCGGTGAAGCAAATCATTCACGAAAATATCTGAATAATAAAACCGAAGCAAATGATGTGCCTTAGAGGAGAAAAAATGATGTGCTGCCTGATGGCATTATTTATAAGGAGTTAGGGGAAAAGGGGGCCTGAGGTCCGGAAGGACAGCAGTGTGCCTTTGCACAATCATGTGCCAGCAACGCCTATCACGAGTGTTTTGAAGATTGACAGAAAAATAAATCAATGTCAATCAATAATACCTCTCAGGGAGAAATTGCATACGCTTTCCGGATTATTTCTAACCCGATTCCTGTACCGATACTCCTTGCAATCAAGCCGATTCACTGGCTGATACCGTGCCGTTGGGGAAAAGCGACTACACATTAAACTTGAAATTGATGATATCCCCGTCCCTGACTTCGTAGGTCTTGCCTTCAAGCCGGGCAAGTCCTTTTTCTTTAACAACGGTCATGCTGCCCTCTGATGCGATGAAGTCGTCATACCCCACGGTCTC
>CP070788.1:781831-805356 GCA_020346765.1 Nitrospiraceae bacterium | reverse complement strand
GGCCGGTGGTTGCCGCTGCAGTGATCCTTCCCCCGGGCCTCGTCATCAGGGGACTCAGGGATTCAAAAAAGACGCAAGAAAAGGACCGGAAGAGAATATTCTGGGAAATCGTGCAGAAGGCCCGTGCCGTGGGCGTGGGAATTGCCAACGCCGAAACCATTGACAGAATCAATATCCTGGAGTCCACCCGCAGTGCAATGACTGCTGCCGTATCAGACCTCGGAGTAACGCCTGACATCCTGCTGATAGACGCTGTTGTCCTCCCCGCCTGTCCTGTCTCACAGAAAGCCATTATCAGGGGAGAGTCTGTCAGCGCGTCCATTGCCGCCGCATCAATCGTGGCCAAGGTTGTGCGTGATGAAATCATGCTTGAGTATGACGGGAAGTACCCCTTGTACAATTTCAGGAAGCACAAGGGGTATTCAACGCGGGAACACATGGAGAGTATCAGGCGGCACGGGCCCTGCCCCATACACCGGAAGAGTTTCAGACGGGTGCGGGAGGGGACGCTCTATCCCTGAGGCATGCTCTGTCGCCCGCTGAGGACCGATGGTATCCTGTGAACCATGGACCGTTCTTCATTCTATCTGATTGCCGCTGACAGCGTCGTGCTTCTGCACCTCATCTGGATACTGTTCCTTATTCTTGGCGCGCTCTGGGGAAGGCGGAACCGACTGGTAAAAGGGATCCACGTGGCGGGCATATGCTTTGCGGTTTTCATTCAGGTGGCTGGCCGCTCCTGCCCCTTTACACACCTTGAAGTATGGCTCAGGAGCAAGGCCGATCCATCGGGGGGGTATGCCGGGTCTTTTATCAGTCACTATGCGGAACGGCTTGTGTACATTGACCTGCCCGCGCCGGTTATTCTCACGCTGACCATTCTGCTTGCCCTTATGTGTGCATGGATCTATTTTCGCGGCAGGGGGAGGGGATGAGCAATTTAGGGCGCAGGGACACTGTTTTTTTTGTCGGCAATTTTCTATAATCAACGACAAAAAACGGGAGAAAATAAATTTATCATGAAGGTCAGCAGACACCTTTACTTACCATAAAAAATTGTGTTAATATGTATTTCCTTTAATAAACAGAAAGGCGGCGTTATGGCGTTAGCAAAGGAACAGAAGGAAAACATCATACAACAATATAAACTGCATGACGGAGACACCGGTTCTCCCGAAGTCCAGGTAGCGCTCATCAGCGAACGGCTTTCCAGTCTGAACTCCCATTTTCAGACCCACAAGAAAGACCATCACTCAAGAAGGGGCCTTCTGAAACTCGTTGGCCAGAGGAGGAAACTGCTCAAGTACCTGAAATCGGTTGATGCAGGAAGATATGAAAAGCTCGTGCAGCAGCTGGGGCTGAGAAAGTAATACTGAATGAGACATGTTGAGACTGAACTTAAAGGAAAGACGCTTTACATTGAAACAGGGCGTTTTGCTAAACAGGCTGACGGCTCTGTTCTGGCCAGGTACGGAGAAACCGTTGTCCTGGCTACGGCAGTAGCAAAGAAGGAAGTAAGGGAAGACATAGATTTTTTCCCCCTCACTGTCGACTACCAGGAAAAGGCCTATGCCGCCGGAAAGATCCCAGGCGGGTTCTTTAAACGGGAAGGAAGGCCAACAGAAAAGGAAGTACTCACCTCCCGCCTTATTGACAGGCCCATCAGGCCCCTGTTCCCCGACGGTTTTTATGCCGAGACCCAGGGGATTATATCGGTGCTATCCTTTGGAAGCGAGAATATCTCGGACATCCTGGGCATCATCAGCATGTCCGCGGCGCTGGGTATATCGGACATTCCTTTCGACGGCCCTGTCGGGGCTGTGCGTATCGGTATTTTAAAAGACTCCTTTGTTGTTAATCCCGATCTTCAGGAAATCGATGAATGTGATTTTTCCCTTGTGGTTGCCGGAACGGAGGACGCCGTGCTCATGGTTGAAGGGGGCGGTCTCGAAATCACTGAGGCCCTGCTGATTGAAGGCCTTGATATTGCCCACCGGGAGATCAGGAAGGTTGTTGCTCTTCAGAAAGAACTCATCGCCCAGGTTGGCGAGAGCAAGCGGTCTGTTACGCCGCCTCACGTGGACGAGGGGCTGAAGAAGGCCGTCTCTGACCGTGCTATTGAGAGAATCAAAGAGGCCATCGTCATCCCTGATAAACTGCAGAGGCAGGACACACTTGACGGTATCCTGAAGGACATCTCTGGGGAACTCAATACAGAGGAAAAGGATATTTCAAAGGACGTCTCATTCATATTTAATAAACTTGAAAAGGACCTGGTCAGGAACATGGTCCTTGACAGGGGCTTCAGGGCTGACGGCCGCAGGCCTGACGAGATCAGAAAAATAAGTGCCGACGTGGGATTTCTTCCGAGGGCGCATGGATCATCCCTCTTTGTCCGGGGAGAGACCCAGGCCCTGGCAGTGGTTACCCTCGGCACGTCTGAAGATGAGCAGCGGATTGACGCCCTCGAAGGGGAATCGAAGAAGGCGTTTATGCTTCACTACAACTTCCCGCCGTTCAGTGTCGGTGAGGTCAAGTTTCTCCGTTCGGCGGGCCGCAGGGAAATCGGGCACGGCGCGCTCGCGGAAAGGGCGCTGAAGTCTATTCTCCCGCAAAAAACAGAGTTTCCCTACACGATCAGGATCGTGTCCGATATCCTTGAGTCAAACGGTTCTTCCTCCATGGCAACGGTATGCGGTGGAACCCTTGCGCTGATGGACGCCGGTGTTCCCATCAAGGCACCTGTAGCAGGAATTGCCATGGGACTTATCAAGGAGGGTGACAGAACGGTGGTCCTTACGGACATCCTGGGGCTTGAAGACCACCTGGGAGACATGGATTTCAAGGTAACGGGTACGGAAGAAGGAATAACCGCCTTCCAGATGGATGTCAAGATAAGCGGCGTGTCGCGGGAGGTCATGGCCGACGCCCTTGAGCAGGCAAAAAAGGGACGGCTGTTTATTCTGGACAGAATGAAAGAAGTACTCCCCGGACCTCGGGAGAATCTTGCGGCCCATGCTCCGCGGATATTTACCATGACCATAAAACCAGACAAGATCAGAGAAGTTATCGGCACCGGCGGCAAGGTCATCAGGGGCATCGTCGAGCAGACAGGCGTAAAGATTGACATCGATGATACCGGTAATATAAACATAGCCTCCGTTGACGAAGAGTCAGCAATGAAGGCGATAAAAATCATTGAAGGTATTGTCGCCGAAGCGGAGCTGGGCAGGATCTATGCAGGGACGGTAAAGAGGATTGTGGATTTCGGGGCCTTTGTGGAGATACTGCCGGGCACCGAGGGCCTGCTCCACATCTCCCAGATCGCTGACAAGAGAATCGCCAAGGTCACCGATGTACTGAAGGAAGGCGATGAAACGCCCGTTAAGGTCATAGAAATTGACAAGATGGGGAGAATCCGGCTCAGCAGGAAAGACGCTCTTAAAGAGCAGCAGGCCGGGATCACTTCCTGAAAAATGCAGCGTTCCGGCCCGCGGCATTGCAGGCAAGCACTCAAACCTCTATAATATTCACCATAACAAATCTCTTGTCCCGGAATCCCCGGCGGGAAGCTGTGCCGGGCATTTGTCATGAATGGCTGTCTTCGCAGCCGTCAAACAGGACTGATCATGCATAACAGGGTACTCCTCCGCAACACGATCCCCGTTCTCATGGAAACAGCGCGTGAAGTCCACTCCGTGTGCATCGGCATCTGGGTGAAGGTGGGGGCGCGCAATGAGTCCGCGGAGAAAAACGGGATTTCACACTTTCTCGAGCATATGTTTTTCAAGGGCACTGCACGCCGCACGGCCCAGGACATTGCGGCGGAAGTGGACACCCTGGGGGCGGAACTGAATGCCTACACATCATCGGAGTATACCCTCTACTACATCAAGGTCCTGGACGAATTCATGGAGCAGGGGCTTGACCTTCTGACGGACATTGTCATGCACTCCCTCTTTCCTGAGGAGGATATCGAGAAAGAGAAGAACATCGTCCACGAGGAGATTAAAATGATCGAAGACAATCCCGCGGACTATGTCTATGAGCTGTTCGGGAAAAACATATGGGGCTGTGCAGGCCTCGGACAGCCTGTACTCGGCACCACGGATACCATATCCTCTTTCACGCGGAGGGACCTTATAGGCCATATCGAACGGTTTTACGGCGCAGAGAACATCATTGTGGCGTGCAGCGGTAACTTCAGCGAGCAGCTCCTTCTCGACCACCTGAACCGCACATTGGGGGAACTGGAAAAAAGAGGAGGCCTGGGGCAGCAGGCCCCGTCACTGTTCTCGGGAAAAGTCGACGTTATCACGAAAGACCTTTCGGAGTCGCACATCTGTCTCGGCCTGGAGGGCCTGCCCTATAGCAGCGAGGAGCGGTACGCCATGCATTTACTGAATACGGTGCTGGGTTCTGGCATCAGCTCGCGGCTGTTCCAGAACATCAGGGAAAAGAGGGGCCTTGTCTATTCAATTTACTCGTACCATGCGGCGTATGTGGATACGGGGCTCTGGGCGGTCTACGCGGGCACGGACAGGAGACATCTCTGTGATGTCCTGAATATCACGATGGATGAAATCAAAGGCCTTCCGGAGACGATCACTGAAGAAGAGCTGCGGAGGTCAAAGTCCCAGCTTAAAGGCAATCTGATTCTGGCCCTTGAATCCACCAGCAACAAGATGACCAATATTGCCAAGCAGGAGATCTACTACGGGAAGTACTACAGTCCCGCGGAAATCATCGAGATGGTTGATTCGGTTTCTCTCGGGCAGGTAAAGCAGCTGGCCAGGCGGCTGGTGGACAGGAACCCCTTCGCGCTGACCGTGTACGGTCCTGTAAAGGAACAGGACCTCAGAGACTCCTGCAGGCTCCTGCAATAGCCTTCACGGCCAGGCGTATCTGGCTCTCCCCGGTGCCTGTGCCCAGGCTGAGACGCACTGCGGAAAGGGCCTCTTCATCACTGAGTCCCATGGCTTTCAGCACCGGAGAGGGGGTGTGCCTGCCGGCGTGACAGGCTGAACCTGTTGAGGCGGCGATAGTTCCCTTAAGGTTATCCAGCAGGGCTGAGCCCGTAACGCCGGGGAAGGACAGGTTTAACGTGTTGGGCAACCGCTTTCTGGGATGTCCATTCAGTTTTAATCCCGGAATTTCTCTCATAAGTTCCTTATAAAGTAACGTCGACAACTTCCTCATCTCGGTCACCCGTGACTTCATATCCCTTTTTGCGATCGCTGCGGCCTTTCCGAATCCAACAAGAGCGCAGACATTTTCCGTGCCGGGCCGGAGTCCCCTCTCATGGGAAGCGCCGAAGAGAATCGGTTTCAGTTCTGTCCCCCTCCGTACATAGAGCGCCCCGGTGCCCTTGGGCCCATAAAACTTGTGCGGCACGATTGTCAGAAGGTCAACGTTCAGTCTCTGCACGTTCACCGGGACTTTTCCCACGGACTGCGCAGCGTCACAATGGAAAAGGACCCCTCTGCTGCGGGCTATTGTGCCCAGCTCGGCTATGGGCTGCAGCGACCCCGTTTCATTGTTTGCGTGCATGACCGTAATCAGGATTGTATCGCTTCCCAGGTGCCTTTCAAGGAGCCGGGGTTCGACAATCCCGTATTGGTTCACGGGGAGACAGGTAATACGGCGGCCCTGATCCCCGAGATGCTTCAGGGGGTTCAGGACAGAGGGATGTTCAATGGATGATGATATGATATGGCCGCGCGAAAACCGCGCTGCCGTTCCGAGGATGGCCATGTTGTTTGCCTCGGTACCCCCTGAGGTAAAAAAAATTTCATCGGGCCGTGCGTGAATGAGCTCCCCAACCTGTTCCCTGGCCTCGTCCACGGCCTTTTTCGCTTTCTGTCCCCATGCGTGGGAGCTTGAGGGATTGCCGAAGGTATGCCTGAGGCAATGGGCCATGGCAGTGGCAACTTCAGGGAGGACTGGTGTCGTGGCGTTATGGTCGAGGTAAATCATGAGCGAAAGGGCTTATGCCGACTCATTCTCCAGGTCACGGTGCGTGACTGTGGTCGTCAATTTGAGCTTTTTGAACCGTTTCTCCATCTCCAGGGCAATCGCCGGCGACCGGTGGCGCCCGCCTGTACAGCCGACCCCGATGGTCAGATAATTCCTCCCCTCCTGAGCGTAGAGGGGTATGATGTAATTGAGCACGGGGTCTAGCCGTGTCAGGAATTCCCTGGTGCTCTCCTGCGAAAGAACGAAATTTTTCACCTTTGCGGATGTTCCCGGATAGGGCTTGAGCTTTTCAATAAAATAGGGATTGGGCAGGAACCGCACATCAAAGAGCAAATCCGCCTCCGGAGGTATGCCGTACTTGTACCCGAAGGATATCAGGCTGACGGTCATCTTCTTCGACCCCTTCCTGATGTAGGCGTCGGTAATGAATTTCCTGAGCCTGTGGGGGGTCAGGGTGGACGTGTCAACGATTATATCGGCCTGCTGCCGGATGGACCGGAGCAGCCGCATCTCTTTCACGATCGACGACCTCAGGTCCCTCTGTCCCAGGGGATGGGGCCTCCGCGTTTCCTTGAACCGCCTGATCAGGACATCGTCCTGTGCCTCAAGAAAGATGACTTCCACCCTGCAATTTTTTCTCAGCGCTGACAGGACCCCGGAAAAGTGCGTAAGGAACTTCTTGTCCCGTATGTCGATCCCTATGGCTATTTTCGAAATGGTGGGCGTCCTGTCGCCCAGGCTCACAAAGGTTTCCATGAGCATGAGGGGGAGGTTGTCCACACAGAAAAAGCCCCCGTCTTCAAAGGCGTGGAGCGCAACGGACTTTCCAGCGCCCGATAGTCCTGTCAGAATGATGGCGTGGAGGGTGTTCCTTGTCTGTCTGCTCACTTTATCGGTTCGATAAGCCCGAAGTTCCCGTCGTTTCTCTTGTAGAGAACATTCATGTCGCCTGATGAAGCGTTCGTGAAGACGAAAAACTCCCTGTCCGACAGGTCCATCTGCATTGCCGCCTCTTCAACACTCATGGGCTTCAGGTTGTAGGATTTATTCTTGATAATGGACGGAGGCGTCTCCTCGCCCTGCAGGGAAGCTGCTGTCCTGCTCCTGGTCTTCCTGAAAGAGACGTTCTTGTCCTTGACCTTCTTCACCTGACGGGCGAGCTTTTCAACGACTTCGTCTATGGATGAATACATTTCTCCCGTGGTGCTTTCCGCCTGGATGAGGGAACCGTTTACCTTCATAAGCACCTCAGCAGTGTGCCTGTATTTTTCAACACTCAGGGTCACCGTTGTCTCGGAGATGTTGCCGAGATATTTTCTGAACCTGCCGAGTTTTTCTTCCGTGTATTCCCTGAGGGTCTTTGTGAGGTCCATATGCCTGCAGGTAATGATGATGTTCATGTGTTCCTCCGTGTTTTGAAAGAAAAGTTGCCGGTCATGAATGAGTGACTGCCATGAATACCAATTGCAGATTAACACATAAGCAATAATGAATACCACGTATCAAAATCAGAACCACTTTTTGCGTTTCAGGTGCGAGGGGATCCTGAGTTCTTCCCGGTACTTGGCAGCAGTCCGGCGTGCGACACTGATACCCCTGCCTTTGAGGATGTCCAAGATCTTCTGGTCGTTCATCGGCTCTGCCGGATCTTCCTCGGTGATGATGGCACGGATCATGTCTTTCACCGTTGACGAGGACATGTCTCCCTGGGACGAGGGGACAGCGTTGCTGAAAAAGTACCGGAAGTTCAACAGCCCCTGGGGGCACTGGATAAACTTGTTGGATGTTACCCGGCTGATTGTGCTCTCGTGCATGCCGAGGTCTTCTGCCACGTCCCTGAGGTTGAGCGGCTTGAGGTACTTGGCCCCTTTTCTGAAAAAGTCCTCCTGGAACTTCAGGATGCTCTCCGTAACCTTGTATATTGTCTTGTTTCTCTGGTCGAGGCTTCTCAACAGCCAAATGGCAGAGCGGAGTTTTTCTTCCAGGAACTGTTTCTCCTCAGGACCAAGGGATTTTTTGTTTGCCAGAAGCTTCCGGTAGTAATTGGAAAGCCTCAGCCTGGGAATGCCTTCGTCATTAAGGGTAATGATGAATTTGCCCTCGGACTCCTCGACGTATACGTCGGGGATGATGTGCACCGGCTCATCGCTGGAGTAATTCCTGCCTGGCCGGGGTTCAAGCCCCTCGATAATCTTGACGGCTGCAAGGATGTCGTCGAGGGACGTCTTCAGCTTTGTCGCGAGCTGTTTGTATTTCTTGCCCTCGAGCTCGGAAAACCCCTCTCTGAGGATCCGCTCGACGAGGGTGCCTTCCAGGCTCAGCGGGGAAAGTTGAAGGAGCAGGCATTCCTGAAGGTCCCGGGAGCCGACCCCGGGGGGATCAAAGCTCTGAACATGCCTGAGCGCCCGTTCAACCATTGTCCCGTCAACCTCAGCCATGGCCGATACTTCATCGATAGAGGCCTGAAGGTACCCGTAATCGTTCAGGTTGTTGATAATGATCTCTGCGGTTCTCCCCACGTCCTCCGGTACGGTAGAAAGCCTCAGCTGCCACAGCAGGTGGTCATAGAGGTTCCTCTTGCTTCTGTTCCGTTCGAAGGGGGAAGGGACCTCCTCGGTTCCTTCATTGAAATAGCCGAAGTCCCTGCCGTCGCTCTCCCGCTCTTCAAAGTAGCTGTCCGTTGTGAAGCCAAATATTTTTTCAAGGGGAGCTTCAGCGTTGTCAGCGGAATCGCCAAACCTCTCTTCCTCCATGGACGGTTCCGTCTGCTCGGACTTCCCGTCGCCCTCGCGTTCGATACCTTCTTCCAGCAGAGGATTGTTCATGAGCTCCTGGTTGATGTCCTGGGACAGTTCCAGGAGAGGAAGCTGGAGGAGTTTTATGGACTGCTGGAGCTGGGGTGTGAGGATCAGCTTCTGCGAAAGCTTGAGTTCAAGTCTCTGTTCATGTGCCATTAGAGTCTGAATCCCTCCCCGAGATAGCTTCTCTTTACCAGTTCATTGGATATGAGCTCAGCGGGAACCCCGTGTGCCAGTATTCTTCCGTCGTTTATTATATATGCCCTGTCAGTGATAGATAAAGTCTCACGTACGTTGTGGTCCGTTATGATCAGACCTATTCCCTTGTCCGTCAGCTGCCTCAGCGTTTTCTGCAGTTCATTGACGGCAAGGGGGTCAATGCCGGCAAAGGGCTCATCGAGAAGGATGAAGACGGGATCGACGGCTATTGCTCTCGCTATCTCTACCTTCCTCCGCTCTCCGCCGGAAAGGTGATATCCGTAGCTCTTTGAGATGGGGAGGAGGTTGAATTCCTTCATGATCTGGTGCAGTTTGTCCTCACGGGTGGTCTTATCGGCATGGGTGATTTCCAGGACCGCCCTGATATTGTCCTCTACCCGGAGTTTCCTGAAAATGGAGGCCTCCTGGGGGAGATATCCAATGCCCTTTCGCGCGCGCTTATACATGGGAGAGTTGTTGAGGTTCTCGCCGTCAAGGCTGATGGTGCCGGCGTCCGCATGAATGAGGCCGAGAATCATGTAAAAGGTCGTTGTCTTTCCCGCCCCATTCGGCCCGAGGAGTCCCACTATTTCGCCCGAGTCAATTGACAGGCTGATGTCTGCGACGACCGGGCTCCCGTTGTAACTCTTCTTGAGCCCCCTGGTTTCAAGAGAGTGCATTAGTCCAACTCCTGCTTGTTCTGCAGGACCACCCGGCTTCCCTCAACCACGGCCCTGTCGTCTTTCAGATAAAAAATTATCTGCTTGCCTGAAATCAGGTTCCCCCCTTCTACCGCCCTGGGGCTGCCTGTAAAAATGATCTTGCCTTCCTCTTCGAGATAAACGGCCTCGTCTGAAAAGAGGGCGCGCTCCTCCTTATTAACCTTGACATCGCCGAGGGCATGGATTTTCCGGACTTTCTTCCGGGTATTGTCATAGTAAACAGTCATTCTGTTCGAATACATGGTAATATCGTCGGTTCTGGCCACCACGGACCCTTCAAAAATTGCGGTGCCGTTCTTGCTATCCGCAGTCAGTGTCTCCGAGGTAATGACGATGGGGGCCTTTTCCGGCTTATCCCCCGCATCTTGCGCGAGGGCCGGCCCGATCATCAGTACAAGAGCAGACAGAACGTTAATGATAAAAAACAGCTTTGACATCATGCAGTATGCTTACCTTTTCTTCCTTTACCTGTGCGGCAAGACCTGACCCGGTTATGGTAAAGTTGTTGCCCGTAAGCCTGACAGTTTCCTCAGAGACGATTGATTCGTCTCTGCTGGTGTACCTGACTGATGCGGTTGAAAAGACGGCATCTTTCACGTTAAGGTTTACGGTATCACTGAGCATAATATTCCCTTCATCCACTTCATAAACGCCGCTTCCGCTGGTGAGGTCGATCTCCGGCGACTGCCTGATTTTCAGCGCGATCTTCTCCAGATGTACCTCTTTCCTGTTAATGGGCAAGACCGCACGGTCTGACGTAAGCTCCCATTTTACCTCCCCGCCCTCCCGGTGTTTCATATGCAGATCTGTCATATAAGAGCTCTGGTATGAGGGCATTATGCCTACGCGGTTTCCATCATAGGTGAGGAGGATGAGGATACCCACGGCGAAGAGTGCAGAGAGGATCCAAATCAATCTGGTCTTGAACATACCTTAGCATATCACAGGGTACGTACCATGTAAAGCTTCTGGCAAGAAAAATGCATGCATCGGTGTTTCGTTCGGAAATGTATTTCCAAACCTCTTTCGTGTTGACATTAATTTTTGGAAATGTTATGAATATACGTTTGTTCAGATTCTCTATCAAAAAGCAGAACTAATAGCTCTATAAGCAAAACTTAAACTCCATCATAAGTCTTCCGTTGATGGCTGAGGCAATGTGCGATGAGCAAAGCGGCGACGTTTGAGAGAGGAATTCACCCTGCCTATCACAAGGAGCTGGCTTCAGGCAAAGCCATCAGTCAGGCGGCCCTGCCCAAACGGATTGTCGTTCCACTGAGCCAGCATATCGGGGCACCTGCAAAGCCTGAAGTGAATATCGGGGATGAAGTCAAAAGGGGACAGGTCATTGGAACGACCACGGGATTTGTTTCTTCGCCCGTTCATTCGTCAATCTCGGGGAAGGTCATTGCCATAGCCGAGTTCCCCATGTCAACGGGCAGGATGGTGCAGTCCATTGTTATTGAAAGCGACGGCAAGGATGAGGCCGTGCCATTCAGGGAACATCCTGACTACCTGAACCTTTCCGCTGATGAAATCAAGGCAGTCATAAAGGACGCGGGAATTGTAGGGATGGGAGGCGCTGCCTTCCCGACCAGCGTGAAGCTATCGCCGCCCAAGGAAAAACCCATCGATACAGTGATATTGAACGGGGCCGAATGCGAGCCCTACCTGACGGCAGACCACCGGCTTATGGCAGAGCATCCCAAAGCGGTCGTGGAGGGCCTGAAACTGATCATGAAGTCTCTCGGGGTGAGGGAAGGCCACATAGGGATCGAGGAGAACAAGCCCGATGCCATAGAAGCAATGAAAGCGGTTGCCTCCGGTGAAGAGAACATAACCGTGTGGCCGCTGGAAATAAAGTATCCCCAGGGAGCTGAAAAGATGCTCATCAAGGCCATCAAGGGCAGGGAGGTGCCGAGCAAGGGGCTCCCCATGGATGTGGGCGCTGTCGTCCAGAATGTGGGCACGGCCTTTGCCGTGTATGAAGCGGCGCGCTTTGGCAAGCCCCTTATTGAACGGGTGGTCACGGTGACGGGCAGCGGCATCAAGGAGCCGGCGAACATGATGGTGCGGATCGGCACCCTTATGTCGGAGGTCATTGAACAGTGCGGAGGCCTTGTTGAAGGTGCCGTCAAGGTCATATCGGGAGGGCCCATGATGGGTTTTGCCCAGTGGACGCTTGACGTTCCCGTTGTCAAGGGCACGTCGGGAATTCTCGTCCTTTCACAGGACGAATACATCTCCTATGACGACTATTCGGCCTGCATCAGGTGCGGCAGCTGCATCGATGTATGCCCCATGGGACTGAACCCGTCCATGTTGAGCATCCTCTCAGAAAAAGGGTTTTTCGAGGAGGCCAAGGAATATAACCTCTTTGACTGTTTTGAGTGCGGCTCCTGCGCCTTTGTGTGTCCCGCAAAGAGGCCGATGGTGCAGTTCATGAGGCTGGCCAAGTCGCAGGTCAAACCGTAAAGGGCCGTCAGCCGCAGGCTGTCAGCACATACGTCAGGGACGACATAGGACTATTAATTAATTGCAGAGGATGATCAATGGCGACTGAAGCTAAGGCACATGAGTTGATTGTTTCCGTAAGCCCCCACGTGAGGGGGAAAGAGACGGTGGCGCGCATCATGTGGACCGTGAATCTTTCCCTTCTTCCCGCGTTTATCATGTCCGTCTGGTATTTCGGCCCGCTGGCAGCCTACGTGACGGGACTGTGTATTGCAACGGCTGTGCTTGCCGAGCACATTTATCAGACAAGCCTCAAAAAGAAAACCACTATAGGTGACGGCAGCGCCTTTCTGACGGGCCTGCTGCTGGGACTGAATCTTCCCCCGAGTGTACCTTTCTTCATCCCCATAATCGGCTCCCTGATTGCTGTTATCATAGCCAAGCTTATCTTTGGAGGGCTGGGCTACAATATTTTTAATCCTGCCTTTATTGGAAGGGCATTTCTGCTTATTTCATTTCCCAAGCTGCTGACGACCTGGTCAGAACCAACGGCTCAATTCGTGGCCCTTGATGCAAAGACGACGGCAACGCCGCTGGGTATCCTGAAGGAAGAGGGAATAGCGCGGCTCGTGGAAGTATTCGGTGACAAGACCGAGCTCTACATGAGCCTCCTTGTCGGCCACCGGGCCGGCTCGCTGGGCGAGACCTCGGTGATTGCCCTCCTGATCGGGGCTGCGCTGCTTCTCTACCGGGGATACATAACGTGGCACATCCCGTTCTCGTTTATTGCGACGGTCGGTGTGATGGCCTGGGCGCTTGGCGGCGACAGCGGACTGTTTACCGGCGACCCCCTCATTCATCTCTTCAGCGGCGGGTTGATGCTGGGCGCTTTCTTCATGGCGACCGATTATGTGACCTGTCCTTCCGTTCGGAAGGGGCAGATCATTTTCGGCATAGGCTGCGGCGCGATCACCATGCTTATCCGGCTCAAGGGCGGGTTTCCTGAAGGCGTCATGTTTGCCGTCCTGTTGATGAACTGTTTCGCGCCCCTGATCGACCGGGGTGTCAAGTCCGAGCTGTTCGGGGCGGTCAGGAAGAAAAAGGAGCCGAAAACATGACAGCACTGGACATGGTAAAGATCACCGTCAACCTCGTCGCGATATATCTCATCGGCGGGCTGATCATGGCCTTTGTGTATGCCAAGACCTCACCGATCATGTTCATCAAGGCCAAAGAGGAAAAGGAGGCAGCTCTGAAGACCATGATGCCCGAAGCCGACAGCATCATCGTGTTGGGAGTGTGGGAACCCCATGAGAAGCACGCTGAGTACTACGCTGCAAAGAAATGCGGCGAAGTGAAGATAATAAGCGTTACCGATGAAAAGACCGGCGCCGTGACGGAGGAAAAGGAGTGCCTTGATCCTGAGGACATTGGTTACATCGTCGAGGGTTTTGGAAAAGGGTATTCAAGCTTCATCCACGTGCTTGCCTCGGTGGACAGAAATTTCGTATTAAATAGGATCAGTGTACTGGGTCATGGCGAGACGCCGGGGCTGGGTGATGAGATTGAGAAGGAGTATTTCCTCAGCCAGTTTGAGGGCAAGACCGCCGACAATCTCGTCGTAATCAAGGGCGAGACCCAGGACAGGATCCAGGCCATCACGGGCGCAACGATCTCCAGCCGGGCCGTGACCGAAGATGGCGTCAGAAAGGCCGTGGAGATGCTGAAGGAGAAACTATCGGGAGAGGTGCAGGGATGAGTCTTAAACCGAAGAGCAACTGGGAATTACTGAGGAACGGGATGTTCGGTGAGAACACCATATTTCGTATGGCCATCAGCCTGTGTCCTTCCATAGCCGTGACGAACGGCCTGAAAAACGGGGTGGCCCTGGGGGTATCCGTGGTGTTTGTTCAGACCATGGTTAATTTTACGGTCTCATTGATCAGAAAGTTCATCCATCCCAAGATCCGGATCCCCATTTTCATGCTTATCATTGCCGGGTATGTCACGATAATAGACATGCTGATGGCAACATATGCCAGGGCCGTGTACAAGGAAATCGGCCTTTACATTCAGATCATTGTTGCCTTTGCCTCAATTTTTGCGCGGGCGGAGGTTTTCGCGAGCAAGAACAAACTGGTCCCGTCTACCATAGACGGCCTGGGCATGGGAATCGGTTTTCTGCTTGCCATGGTCGTTATCAGCTTTTTCAGGGAGCTTCTGGGCAAAGGCGAGCTGTGGGGCCATTCACTGATCGCGGGCAACCCTCTGCTCATCATGATCCTTCCGGCAGGCGGTTTTCTGGCCGTGGGCCTGCTCATGGGATTTTTCAACTGGGTTGACATGAGATTTTTCGGCGGCAAGGGCGCGTCAGGCGTCTGATCCTGACGGGGAGACTATTATGGAATTCGGCAAACTGTTTGAGCTGGTCATTGCAGCATCATTAATCAATAACTTTGTGTTCACAAGATTTCTGGGCCTCTGCATTTTTTTCGGTGTTTCCAAGAAAATGGAGACCTCTGTGGGGATGAGCATCACATTCACGGCAGTGATGGTGGTGAGCGCTGCCCTGAGCTGGGTCGTCTATGAGAATGTTATGATACCGCTTGACCTCACCTTTCTGAAAATCATTATTTTCATCGGGATCGTTGCGGCGTTCGTCCAGTCTGCTGACACAATCATGAAAAAAGTCAGCCCCACGATGTACTACAAGCTCGGTGTTTACCTTGCGCTGATTACGACGAACTGCATTATTCTCGCTGTGCCGCTGATAAATGCAGGCGAGCACTACACTTTTTTTGAGAGCATGGCCTTTGGCCTCGGTTCCGGCCTTGGATTTGCCCTTGCCCTGATCATCATGGCAAGCATCAGGGAAAAACTTGAGGTGGCTGACGTGCCGAGGCCTTTCAGAGGATTGCCTATTTCCTTTATTATTGCCGGGTTGATTGCCCTTGCGTTTACCGGGTTTTCAGGGTTGATTACATTGTGATGTTCTCAACCGCTCGCTGACAGCCATCACCGGTGTCAGTGAGGAAGAGAGGCAGTTGAACGCATCGCACGCTTTACGCTATGCGAAAATTCATTTATACTAGAAAAGGTATACCATGACTGATCTGAATATCACACAGGCAGCCGCTGAAATCATCCGGTTCTTCGGTGCTTTTGATTTTAACCATATACCCCTTCCCATGATGGGTGTTGGGGGCGGGGTTGAGGCACGGGAAACGGTTGACCTGATCGAGGTGGTAAAGTTTACCGCAGCCTTTCTGCTGGGCATTGGCGCGCTGTTTGGGATCGGTCTGGCCTTTGCAGCCAAGAAGTTTGCCGTGAAGGAGGACCCCCGTGTGGAACAGGTTTCGGAAGTCCTGGCGCATGCCCATTGCGGGGCCTGCGGGTATCCGGGATGCCGCCAGTACGCGGAGGCTGTGGTTCTCAACCCTGATGTGAAGCCTTCCCTCTGTACGCCCGGGGGGGCTGCCACTGCCGAGGCCGTGGCCCGCATAACAGGAAAGGTGGCGGAGGTAGCAGAGCCGAAAATCGCGAGGATTTTCTGCCAGGGAGGATGTTCCCGGGCAGTCCGCAGATTCAAATACGAGGGTGTGAAGGATTGCAGGGCGGCAATACTTGCAAGCGGCGGTGACAAGGCCTGCATTTACGGATGCCTCGGCTACGGGTCCTGTTCGCGGGCCTGTCCCTTTGGTGCCATTGCCATGAGTGCCGAGAACCTGCCCGTCGTGGATCCGGCAAAGTGCACGGCCTGCGGGGTCTGCGCCCAGACCTGCCCGACCAAAGTCATTGAAATACTTCCCATGGCAAAGGAGGTCCTTGTCAGCTGCCATTCAAAGGACAGGGGGCCGGCGACCAAACAGAACTGCCAGGTCGGCTGCATTGCCTGCGGGCTCTGTGTGAAAGTATGCCCCTACAACGCCCCTACGGTTGAGAATTACCTTTCGCGGATCGATCTGGACAAATGCAGGGTGTGCGGGTTGTGTGTCAAGAAATGCCCGACCAATGCAATCATGGATTACATCCCCAAGAGACCCAAGGCCTTTGTCACCGAGAAGTGCATTGGCTGCCATGCCTGCGCCAAGGTATGTCCGGTTAATGCGGCATCGGGCGAGCTCAAGAAGCTCCACGTGATCAACCAGGATATCTGTATCGGCTGCGGCATTTGCGCTGCCAAGTGCCCCAAAGCGGCCATTACCGGGACGTTCAACTATGCAGAAGTCATTGCAGCCTACGAGGCAAAACAGGCCGAGATAGCCAGGGCCCGGGCCGAAAAAGAAGCGGCTCCCCAGGCCTGAGCTCCATCCGGACAAAGCCCCTGATTCAGGCTATCCCACCTTTTTGATTCAAGTTTATCCCACTTCTACCGTAAAGGAATAAGAGTAATGTCTGCGCTGTCTGATGCCCTGTCTGACTGGGGTGGTGCACTACTGATCAATGGCAATAAAGGTGATAAGACAGAAATACTTCGTAGCAAAAGAGCTGAGGCTCTCTATTGCCCTCATCATTCTCTGGTCGCTCTTTGTCACCGCCTTTTTTACCTATTTTGCCAAGGAGCTGGGTGAGAAAATCGGCAGTGGCAATCTGCTCTTTGTCATCATCATGGTGGGCTACATCGTTATTATTGTTGTATTGACCATGCTGTTCTCACACCGTCTGATCGGCCCCTTTCAGCGCCTGAACACGGAAATGAGGCTGATCCGTGCGGGGGATTATCGCAGGAGGCTGAATGTCAGAAGCAGTGACGACATCTATATCAAAGCCTTTGTGGCAGAGGTAAACAAGGTCCTGGAAACTCATGATATGGAACACGCTCGCACAAATGACCTCCTCCGGGACATCGAGGTTGAGCTCATACGCCTTCTTCCCCTGGTCGAAGAGGGAGCGCCGTCAAAGGAGCGACTCAGGGAGGGAATCCTGGTATGTCACAGGAAGCTTCAGGAATCACTGAAAAAGAATTAGGATTGTCAGAAGACGCACGTGCCGGAGGCACAGCCTCCCCTCTGTAAACCCTGATCTGCTCGCTGTCTGAGATCGTATCTCCTTGTAAAACAGATTTCAGATGCCAGATGTCTGATGCCGGAAGCCGGATTATGCCTCTTCTCACCACTGTTGCTTCCTGCAGGGGCTAAAGCCGGGTAAAAATATAGCCGAATGAGAGATATCATGGCTGATATCCTGAAATCCTACATACGCAAAATCAAGGAGATTCCAACCCTCCCTACAGTGGCCCGCGAAGTACTGAAAATGACCAATGACCCTTACCTGTCCATTGACGACCTGATCGATGTCCTCGGGACAGACCCGGCGATTTCATCCAAGATATTGAGTGTATCCAATTCGGCGTTTTTTGGGTATCCCGTGCGCACTACCAAGCTCAACGACGCCATTATGAGAGTGGGGTTCAACAACGTAAAAAGCATAGCCGTGGGGATATCGGTGCTGAGTTTTCTCGGACCCGGAAAAAAAACTATTGAATATAATAGGTTATATAATCATTCCGTATTTGTTGGTTTAACATCACGCTATATGGCCGAGACCCTCGGGCTTGACATTGCAGAGGACATACTCGTTGATGGCTTACTGCATGACCTGGGGCAGCTCGCCCTCCTCAGGTACTTCCCTGATCTGTACCGGGAGATCATGGCAGCCTTTAATAAGACAAAGTCAATCCTTATGGCAGAAAAACAGGCACTGAGCTACACCCATGCGGATATAGGCTTCTGGCTTGCTGACCAGTGGGGCCTGCCTGAGACGATTCTTGATACCACGTTGTATCACCACACCCCTTCGCTTGCGAAGCGAAATGCCAAGTACAGTGCCATTGTTCATGTGGCAGACTTCATTGCAGTAAAAAATAATTTCAGCCCTGTTCAGGAAGACCCGTCCTATCCGCTTGACCTGGGTGCCTTTGACATCCTTTCAATAACGGATAATGACCTCAGGGAAATGGAAGAGTCAATAGCCAGGGTCCCCTTTTCCGACGAAATTTTCACATTGCCGAAGTGCTGAGTAGCACCCTTCTCCCTTTCCCGCATCAGCAAAACCTCTTAGTGTAGGCAGCAGCCCCGGATATATCACCTGTCAAAAATGACAGTGCTCATTTTGAAGCCGACCATTCTATACTACCCATGTCTCACAGGTATATCAGTTTCGGCAAGGGCTCTCTCGAAGGTGCTCCTGTCTTTCCTCAAGGAAAATGATGCGCATAGTGCTCAATATAATATTTGACCCGATGGATCAGATAGTGCATGGAAACCGTCCTGACGGTTCACAGATCGGCTCAGAAAAGAAACAGAAGAACTCCGGTTGCTCGCCTGATGGCGTGCTTGCGGCAATTTTTATCTTTCTCTCTTTCACTGTTCTCACTTCAGCACAGGCTGCGTCGGGAGTGACGGCTGTAAGGCATTCTCTAAGTGCCCTTGATCTTTCGGTCGCACCGTCAACAGAGGAACTCATGGCTGCCGGGCAGCTTGGCGGACAGTTGTATCCGACTGAGGATGGAGCCGGGGGAGATGCGGATGATGGGGAGATACCCGCCCTGGCAGAACGGAGGGGCCGGGAGAGGGAAATCAATATGTCCTTTGGCCGTGCCATTGAGGAATGGAACAGGCACAATTACCGGAAGGCCGTAACAATGTTCAGGCAGCATGTGAAGCAGTTTCCCCAAAGTCCCTGGGTGTCCGAGGCAAGGCTTCATGTGGGGTGCGATGCGCGATACAACGGCCGGTATACGGAAGCGGAAGAGCAGTTCTCATGGATTATTGATAAGAACAGAGACAGCGGTCACGAGGGAGCAAAAATGCTCCTCAGCAAGGCGCGCAGCAGGCTGGGGACGCTGAAGGTGCTGCAGGGAAATTTCAGGGAAGCGCTGAATCTTTTCAGCGCAGTGAGGAGAGAAAGCCCTGCCTGGCGAGACCGCACCTACGCGTCCCACTGGATCCAGAGGTTATCGCGATACAGGGCAAATGAACATGCTCTACTGAGCTGCGGCTCCCGGGCCCTTTCTCACATCCTGACGCAGCAGGGCAGGCACAGTGAGGCGCGGGAGGTGCTTGATGGTGTCTCCTCTTCGCTCAGGGGGCAGAGCATGGATGAGCTGAAATCTCTTGCCGAAAAGTACGGGTATACGGTAGAGGGCGTCAGGATTGCTGAACATGATTTGTCGCGGATACCCCTTCCCGCGGTAGCGCTGATAGAGGGGAACAATGAAGGGGACAGGGGACATTACTGGGTTGTGGAGGCCATTGGCAACAATATAGTGACGCTCTACGATCCGCAGAGCGGCCGCCGGTTTTATCAGAACAGTGAAGACTTCCTGCGTGAGTGGGATGGCCGCGCCCTGGTGTTTTCAGAAGCGAATTATCTTCCGGGAGACAGGATGACCCGCCAAGAGATGGCCCAGGCCTTTGTCGCCTTCTGCGGCGCGAAGATGTATCAGAGCGGGCTGGGCGATCATCCTGCCTTTTCCCGGGGGGAGGGGCGATCCTGCCTTAAGGGATCACCCGCATGGAAGGTCAACATGATCAACATGAACTTCTACCTTACGGACATCCCGCTCTGGTATGAACCTCCTGTTGGTCCGCCTGTCAGAGTGAATCTCAGCTACAATTCCCAGGCAGCCACTGCCTACAGCCAGCCCTTTGGCAACAAATGGATGCTGAACTATGGAAGCTACCTCACTGTTGACACAGGCCAGACCGTGACAATCATGATGCCTGACGGGAGGATTGACGTGTACTCACCGGACGAAGCAGGCGGCTACTCCCGTCCTTACGAGGTGTTTAACGACCTTGTGAAAGTGGCAGAGAACCACTATGAGCTGCACTTCCCTGACGGAATTGTCTATGAATACAATATCCCCCAGGGGACAATGTCGCAGCAGCCCTTCCTTGTGGAGATTCGGGACGCCTATGACCAGAAACTGACCATAGGCTACAACAGTACAACCATTCAGATAGAGTCCCTCACTGATGCACAAAACAGGGTCACGGCACTGGTGGACAGTGACGGTGACGGCCATATCGACCGGATCGATGATCCCTTCGGGCGGTCCGCCCTGTTTTTTTATGATGATAAGAACAACCTTGTGAGCATTACCGATATGGGGGGGTACGTGACACGGTTTGAATACGACCAGGACGTGTATCTTACCAGAATTGAGAATGAAGGGGGTGCATGGGAAGTCTTCATTGAGCCTTCCGACGGCGCAGTTGCCTACACCAATGACTATCCTCCGCCCGGGGGTGCAATGTGGGAAAGCTACCGTATAACGGTCAAGAATCCTTTGGGCAATAAGGAAGAGTATTTTTATCACGGCGGGAGCGGGTACGCGGGCGGAGTTTCCCGGGACCATTACAGCTGGTATGTTTCCCCGGGGGATTACGTACCCTATGCGAGCGGCCTTGAGAATAATTTTATCAACGCACCAAAATCACTGTACTATCACAGGACTGTGATTGCAGCCGGCAATGACGCCGGCGCAATCGAAAAAGTGATCACTCCCAGAGGCGGATACATCGAATACAGTAATTTTGACGACAGGACGGGCAAGCCAGGACTGATCCATGAATACCATGGCCAGAGCGACGTCCATACAATGCGCTACACTTTCAATGAAAGGGGAAGCATTTCTGAATATACTGACGCGAAAGGCAATAGATATTCGATGGATTATTTTCCGAACGGCATTGATGTCAAAGAGATAAGGATCGACCTCGCTTCTACGGCGGAGGACGATGCTATAATCATGGCATCCTTTACTTACCATGGAAATACCCATGACGTGGCTACAGTCACAGACCGGATGGGTAATGTCACAGAAATTTTACGAGACAGCGTCTACGGGCAGCTCATTGAAGTTGTAAAGGCAAAAGGTACAGCCAGTGAGATGAGGACGGTCCTGGTCTACGATGCTGAAACGCGTGACCTCCTGGAAATCCAGCGGGAAGGCAGTACCATGGCGTCATTCACCTATGACGCTATGGGGAGGGTGAGAACCGCTTCTCATACGGGGGGCGCAACCCTGACGTATCATGAGTACAGTTCTGCTGACCAGCCTCTCAAGATAACCTTCCCTGATACGGTCTTTGACAGCGGAATCCCCTTATCCAGCTATATCGACATTACCTATTCCTCCTGCTGCCCCGGAATGATAGACAGCATCACCGACCGCGGCGGGGTAATAACAACATACACCTACAATGCCGCTAAGCAAGTGACAGAGATGATGTCGCCCCAGGGCAAAGTATCATATGAGTATGACGGGAATGGCAACCTGACAAGACTCATTGACGCTGATAACAGGACAACGAGATTTGAATATGACCTTGACAACCGGATGACAGGAAGGATCTATGCTGACGGTGCCTCTGAGGCCTATGAGTACGATCATGCGGGATTGCTTCTGAAAATGACGAATGCCAGGAATATCGAAAAGAGGTTTACCTATGATGATAATCACAACCTGCTTTCCATCACTTATTCTGACGCCACACCGGGAGTTGTGCTCGGTTACGATGACTTTGACAGGGTCTCTGCAATGACAGACGGTATCGGCCTCACTCAGTACAGCTACGATGGCCTTGGACGATTGACCAGCATCGACGGTCCCTGGGAAGACGACCTCATCATATATGCCTACGATAGTCTTGGGCACATCAAAAGCCTTATTCCTCAAAAAGGAGAGAGTATTACCTATTGGTATGATTACGACACGGGAAATCCAGGAGAGGGTCTGGGACGATTACAGGAGATAAAGTCAGGGACGAATACATTTGCCTATGCGTATGCCGGCGCCAGCCCGCTTATCAGGGCGATCGCGAGGCCTGATGGGAGTGTTACGGAATACCTCTATGGAGACCCTTTACAAAGGTTGACGGAAATTTCCAGCAGAGATTCTACAGGGACAATAATCAATAAGCACTCGTTCACCTACAACAACCTTGATGGTTTTGCTACCGAGACAGTTGAAACAGGGATTCAGGCGGGTTCTTTTCCCGAGGGGATAAAGACATACGGTTATAATGCAGCGAACCAGCTTCTGAGTTCGACAAATCCGTACCAGGCGTTTCAGTATGACCATGACGGAAATATGATTCGGGGCTATACTCCTGAAGGCCATCTGTTTACCGCTGCCTATGACGGGGAAAACCGCCTCACCTCCCTTGAATACATCGACGGTTCCGGCATCAGTCATAGGACTGAATACTTCTACAGAGGAGAGGGAATGCTGGCCGAATTAAGGAAAATTACCGATGGTACGATAAGAGATGCACTACGAATTGTTCGGGCAGGATTTCTGCCGGTCCAAGAGCGGGACGAAAATAATAATGTCACCAGGGAGTACACCTGGGGGCTGCACACTGGGGGAGGCATTGGCGGGCTGCTTCATCTCAGACATAGCGGGCAGGGCTATTTCTATCTCTATGATGGAAGGGGGAATGTGATGGCTGTCGTAGACGGAAGTTCACACATGACCGTAGCCAGCTACCGCTATGATGAGTTTGGCGATCTCAGGGCACAAAGCGGCAGTTTTGATCAGCCCTTCATGTTTTCAACCAAGCGATATGATGAGGAGACAGGGCTTTCCTACTATGGCTTTCGCTTCTATAACCCGTCCATCGGCAGGTGGATGAGCCGGGACCCGCTGGGTGAAGCAGGAGGTTTAAATCTCTATGGCTTTGTGGGGAATAATGCGGTTAATGTGATTGATCCGTGGGGGTTGTGGGGAAAGGATGTACATTCAGGAATTGGCAATGAAGATTATGGAACCTATCTGTGGGCACGAGATGTGGGGATGCCTGAAGCCGCAGCGAGAATGGTTGCTCACGCCAATAATGCAATCGATTCCAGTCCCTGGACGAGTTGGCTTCCTTTCTGGGGAGACCAGACAAGGCATTTCAATGATCAATACTTGGCACCACCCGGTATTGGTGACACACGCAGCAATTGGGCGGAGATTGAGCTGGCCCGTGCAGTGAAGTATGCAAAAGAGGGAGACTGTAGAGCTGCCTGGGGGCATCTTGGTAAAGGGTTGCACAGTATCCAGGACAAATATGCGCACCGAGACTGGAACACAGGTTTTTATGGTGCTGCAGCTCACCCATTGTGGTACGACGATTGGTATGATCCAAGAAATATGACAGCTGCTAGGCTAACAGAGGTAGATACAAAAAAATACATTAATAAGTTTTTGTTACTGACGAGGTGATATATGGCCAAGATGAAAGAAATATCCAAACGACTTTTATTTCTTTTAGGGAGAGCAGGCTTAGGTATTATAGTTAGCTTTTTGTTAGTATTTGTTTGGTTAATTATTAAAGGCTATATTCTGGGCTATGGGGACAGTGGACCCGAGTGGGTTAATACA
>CP070788.1:780572-781731 GCA_020346765.1 Nitrospiraceae bacterium | reverse complement strand
CTGTCCGGTCAACGGGCAGCCGCCACGTCTCCGCTGGCATTATGGTGGTGTATGATGAGCGGGAGATCTTTTCTGGCGCTCCTGCGGCATATCCCATGGACCAGTTCATCCTAATCCATGAAAATGCCGGGAAAGGGCTTTTCAGCCGAAGCATGGAGATACTCTTCGTGATGATAACGGATGCTGGATAGCCTGATCATTTCGTTACTTCCTGCTCCCTGCACCGACCACTGCGTATGAGCCGACCTGCGCAGCCGAAGATGTCACATCTATTGAGTCCGGGCCCTGTAAACGGGGCACGGGAATTCCCACAGTGCATTCAAGCCGCGGCATCAAGAATCCGATAGGAAAGCAGGAATTACCGGCAGCGCGCTGGAGCGCTGCACGGTGGGAGGTAAAGGAAGACGTTGAAAATCAAGGAGATGCTGTCATATCTGAAAGAGCTTGGAGTCCGGGCCTGCAGGCGGAATCATGGAACGTCTGCTGAGAAACTGCGCAAGAAAAGAAAAATGCACCGTCAGATGATCCTCAATTCCGGATGCATCAAGCGTGTGAAGTAAGGGCAGGAGCATACCGTCAGGGCTGCTTCTTTCCCCCTGTTTGTTTCGCCGGAGCAGCCAAGTTTATCACCTTTTTATCAGTCACGTCGTTTTCCTGCCTGCCCGCACCATCTGCTGAAGAGATCTGTACATCCACCTTTGCCCCCCGGGCAATGGAGACGGCTTCTCGATAGAGCAACTCTCCCTTCCCCCGTGCATCAGGACCCAAATCCACCTCATTTCCGTCCATCTTCCCGTTGAATTCGCCGTTGATATATATCCTCCCCTTCGCCTTAACCACTCCACCGCCGAATCTGCCTGCAATCGTTACATCCTTTCCTGCAGTAATATCGCCGCTCTTCAGTTCCCCCTTGATGTAAACGCTTCCCCCCACAGTCTCGATGCTCCCCTTGCATGTGCCGGTAATGATAATGTTTGAATCATTCCATGATCTGATGTTGCCCTCAACGTCTCCGCTCAGTTCCAGATCACAGGTTACATTGATGTCCCCCGTGAGCCTGCTACCCTTCAGGAGGGTGTTTACTTCCCGTCCCACAACCCCGGCTGCAGGGATTTCCGTCCTTTTCTTTTCCGCGGGATTTCCGGAAGAATCCCTGCCC
>CP070788.1:779293-780472 GCA_020346765.1 Nitrospiraceae bacterium | reverse complement strand
TATTCACTCTGGTGGTCTGGTATATAGTACTGAATGACCTTTACTGGGATCAGGGGCAATTACCGGTCGTTTACCTGACTCTTATTCTCATATCTACTCTGGTTATTAGTGCGCTTGCTGAGTCTCTTGGTATCCTGATTGGCTACTGGAGAATGAACCGGAATGGGTAGAATAGACAACCGGATCAGAAGGCTTCGTTTCGACCACGGTGAAATGACCCAGGAAGAGCTGGCCACCAGAGCAGGCTGCACGCGACAGACCATTATTGCTCTGGAGCAAAACAAGTACGTTCCTTCTATTGAGTTAGCCTTCCGGATTGCCAGGGCATTTGGTGTCCCCCTCGAAGAAGTCTTTCAATACGAGGATAGCTGAGGAGGGCAAGAATGAACGGAGTCCTGTTTGTAGGAGAACTATGCATAGCGATAACAGCAGATCTTCTGGTACCTGTTTGTTTGCGCAGAGGAACTAGCGAGTTCTCTCATCGTATGAAGACCGCATTGCTGTTCTCCTATATAATTGCAGCATCTCAGAGACCTGGGATTCACACTGCTACCGATAGGAGGATATCATGGGAGAGGGTTATGGAATTGTCGATGTCTGGATGCAGCACCCGACGCCTAAGCATTTGAACCAGCCTATTTTCGATTCCCTTCGTAGATGGACAGGCCAGGAGAAACTCACCGAGGATATTCCGGTAGAGTTCACAGTCGGTGCCATGGATGAAGCAGGTGTTCAGGTCGGCCTGATATGTGCATGGTGGGGCCCTCAGGGGCCAACAATCTCTAACGACGAGGTGTCAGCCATCGTCAAGAATCATCCCGATCGCTTTGTCGGAATCGCGTCAGTTGATTTGTACCGACCCATGGATGGTATTCGAGAGCTGAGGCGCTGTGTGCGTCAACTCGGCTTCAAGGGCCTGAGAATTGTCCAGTGGTACTGGAACCTGCCCCCGACTGACAGGCGTTATTACCCTCTCTACGCCGAGTGCTGCGACCTCGGGATCCCGTTCTGTTGCCAGGTTGGCCACACCGGCCCTCTTCGTCCTTCCGAACCGGGACGGCCTATCCCTTATATTGACGAAGTAGCGCTCGAGTTTCCGGAGCTGAGAATCGTCTGCGGGCACATCGGGTATCCCTGGACAGTGGAAATGATAGCGGTGGCAACGAAACACGAAAACGT
>CP070788.1:778001-779193 GCA_020346765.1 Nitrospiraceae bacterium | reverse complement strand
CGGTTCATCCCCCGTTTCTGGTGCAGGGTGCTCTGTCCCCTTGGGGCATTTCTCGGTCTTCTTTCCGGCACATCAGTACTCAGGATACGACGAGACGTTCAGAAGTGCACTGACTGCCAGAAGTGTCTCAGGTACTGCCACGGGGGGTGCGATCCGCAGAGTGAACTCAGGGTGAGTGAATGCCACCTCTGCATGAATTGCATTGAAGACTGTCCGGAAGATGCAATTCATTTCGGTCTGGCACGGGAGGACAGCTCGGTTCACAGTCCTCTTGATGTATCACGGAGACGAGTCATTGAAACAGCAGTCGCAGGTATTGTGCTCTACCCGATGATGCGGAGTGTTGTGAACGCCGGGAGTGTTCCGGCACACAACGTGATTCGTCCCCCTGGTTCGATTGAAGAAAATGATTTTCTCAAACGCTGCATTAAATGCGGTGAATGCATGAGAGTCTGTCCAACGAACGTTATTCAACCTGCCCTTCTCGAAGGCGGGTTTGAAGGGCTCTGGTCCCCGCTGCTCATGAACAGAATCGGGTACTGCGAGTTTAACTGCGTCCTCTGCAGCCAGGTTTGCCCCACGGGAGCCATCATGCCCCTCACAATCGAGAAAAAGACAGGAAGACCCCCTTTCCAGAAACCGCTCAGAATCGGCACTGCTTTCTATGACCGGGGGCGCTGTCTGCCCTGGGCCATGAACACCGAATGCATCGTCTGTGAAGAGGTTTGTCCCACGTCTCCAAAGGCCATATGGTTTAAGACCGAAGAGGTTATCCTGCGAAACGGCGTGAGCAAACAACTGAAGCACCCCTATCTTGATCCGGAACTCTGTGTGGGATGCGGTATCTGTGAGAACAAATGTCCTGTCCACGACCGGCCTGCCGTCCGGGTGAGTTCCATCGGCGAGACACGGTCGCAGACAAACCAGATGATCCTCAGCAGTTAGATCTTTTCAGGAGCGCACACTTCGGATTTCTTTGCTGCCGTCCGCCCGCATCCGCCGCACACGTATGACATCTTTGCCGCTTTCGGTTTACAGACATGTCGGGGATCACCGACGACAATACCGCAGAAATCGCACGTGTAGGCCTTATCCTGTACTACCGGAGTGCAGAGATGCCCCTTTGACGTAGTTGTTGCTCCGCACGTTGAGCAGACGTATTTTTTCTTTGCCGCTGTCTTCTTTTTTGCAG
>CP070788.1:776692-777901 GCA_020346765.1 Nitrospiraceae bacterium | reverse complement strand
CTCGGAACGAGTCGCACCGACCTGATCCCTTCGATTCGTGTCATCCCGAGCGTTCGACTGAGCTCACGCCGAAGGCTTGTCAAAGGATGACACTTCTCAGGGCAAGCTCTGTCAAATGGTGAATAGCCAGTCATAGTTCGACAAGCTCACCATAACAAATATGCCGCTCTTATCGCTGAATGTGGTATAAAAGCATACTATCCATTCATTTTATCCTCCATTATACTATAGAGAGGATTCATGAAGAAGCTGTGAACCTGATGGACTGTCACAATATAGTACTGATTGTTCTCTTCCTTGCTTGCCAGCCTGAATGTTCATGGAAAGCACCGGTTCACTGGTTGCAACGCAACGATTCGTGGCCGGAGCGACTCTCGCGGAACGAGCCGTACCGACTTGGCTCGATACGAGTAAACTCCGACTCGCTTCGAGATTTGAGGGTTCAAGTGATAATAACTTGTCAGGTGTCAGTTTTCAGTTTTTAGACTAACAGCGAACAACTGAAAGCTGACAACATCCTTTTTCCTGCCCCTCGACCCCTTGAAATTCATATTATCTTCAGAAATGGAGTGATATAATCTCGGTAGCGGATATAACCGCTGTGATGAATGTACCTGAAGGGAGGTTGACGGGAAATGATGCACTGGGATTACGGATGGGGAATGGGGTTTGGATGGGTTTCCATGATAGTGTTCTGGGTGCTGGTGGTCCTTGGCATTGTCTCTGTCATTAAGATGATTGCCGGGGGAGCACATAAAACGGAAAAGCCTGAGACGGCCATGGACGTCCTGAAAAAGAGATATGCCAGGGGAGAGATTGACCGGGAAGAGTTTGAGCAGAAGAAGAAGGATTTGATCTAGGATAAAGCACGTGCCGGAGTTCCCCATGCAGGGGCCCTGCGTGGAAAGGGGAAAACAAGTGCTATGAGTAAGGCGAAAGAAGGTAGAAAATCCAACGTGCCGGAAGTAAAAAAACCGGCCGAACAGGAAGGGAAAAGGGCGAATGAGCCTTTGCGGATAGACCTTCCTGTGACGGGCATGACCTGCGCTGCCTGCTCAGCACGTGTCCAGAAGTCGCTTGCCGGTATGAAAGGCGTTGAGAATGCCAGCGTCAATCTCCCTGCGGAGAGGGCAACTGTTGTCTACAATCCCGCCGAGGCGTCCGTTGATGAATTTATACGCGAAATTCAGGGCCTCGGGTACGGCGTAT
>CP070788.1:775372-776592 GCA_020346765.1 Nitrospiraceae bacterium | reverse complement strand
AAGGAGACGCCGAGGCCGACGTGTCAGCCTCCGGCGAGGTACCGGTGCCGGGGACGGGACTGACACTCCCTGCCCAGTTGACAGGCAGCGTTGAGATCGACGTTGAGTCCTACGTCCATATTTTCGCGCTTACCCACGTATTTGAGAAAAAGGTGCTGGGAGGAAATGCGGGTCTCGCCGTCATGGTGCCTTACGTCAATGCAGATCTCGATGTGAGCGGCGACGGGGTACTTACCCTGACCGGTCCGGGCGGCATGATTTCCTTCGATATTCCCGTCAGCGGCGAATCCGACACCAGCGACAACGGCATCGGTGATATGAGCTTCACCGGCCTGCTGGGCTGGCACAGGGAACGCCTGCACTACCTCGCCATCCTCAACGTGTATGCCCCCACCGGCGAGTATGACGAGGACCAGGCCCTGAACGTGGGCAAGAACCACTGGGCAATCGAGCCCATGGGGGCAGTCACATACCTGAATGAAAAAACAGGACTGGAACTTTCCGGCGCGGCCGGCATTACCTTCAACATGGAAAACAAGGACACCGAGTACACTTCGGGGGAGGAATTCCATCTCGACCTCGCGGCGATCCAGCACTTTTCGGAATATTTCTACCTCGGGCTGGTGGGCTACGTTTACCATCAACTGTCAGGTGACAGCGGTGACGGCGCCTCCGATGATTTCAAGGGGCGTGTGTACGCCTGGGGCCCTGTGATCGGAGGAGCGATCCCTCTGGGGGAGAAGCGTAATCTCTTCGTCAACGCCCGTTATTACGATGAGTTCGACGCCAAGAACCGCCTTGAGGGAAATGCGTTCTATCTGACCGGGGTGGTGAATTTCTAAACCGGTGAATACAAGGGAACATATCCTGTTTTGACAGTTTCTGTAATACAAGATAAGAACAGATGGGATATGTCCCTGTTTTTGGAATACCTCGAGATCGCAGTGTCTATACCTCTTTACCCCTCCTTTTCCAGTGGGGAGGCATAGAAATATAACTATGAACAATCCTTTGAAAGAGCCTCTTGTCCATTTTCTGCTCATCGGGGCGTCACTATTCCTTCTCTTTGGATGGAAGGGCGGTCCCTCGTCGCAGCCGGGCAGTCAATCAGATGCTCAGTCTACGAAGATCATTGTCACCCAGGGGCAGATCGAGCATCTGAAGGCACAGTTCACCCGGACCTGGCAGCGTCCTCCAACAGAACAGGAGCTGAAGGGCCT
>CP070788.1:774028-775272 GCA_020346765.1 Nitrospiraceae bacterium | reverse complement strand
CGGTAAAGATCAAACCTGTCGGTCTGCCTGAAGGGCCCCTCATCCCACTCAAGCCCAAGCCACTTCATCCCCTCAATTATGGCGTCAATATATTCGTCTGTTGAACGGGACCTGTCCGTATCTTCAATACGCAGGACAAACACTCCCTTATTATGTTTTGCATAAAGCCAGTTAAAGAGGGCTGTCCTCGCTCCACCTATGTGTAGAAAACCCGTGGGACTCGGTGCAAAACGAACTCTGATCTGTTCTGTCACAATATTCTCCCTTAATAAGATGTCAGCATTCAGCTCTCAGCGATAGGCAGGGTTTTCCAACCCGGCATTTATATATGATCCCGTATCGTTATACAGTACTGGTAAGTCCCGCCTATCTCTTTCTGCTGGACTTAGACAAAATAATGTCATACCTGCGAAAGCAGGTATCCAGTAAGATATTAAAAAATCTGGATTCCGGCTTACGGACTGCCGGAATGACAGATAAGCTGTCAGCTCCAAATCCATCTTCTCATAATTTATTGTCCTGCTCATCGCTGACTGCTTATAGCTGACGGCTTTTTATTATAAGCTTTAAAATCTTTTCTGTCCTGTCCGTGACCTTAAACCGGTCATCAGCCCTGTATCCGGCAATCCATATAATTTTACTCCCTGAAAGCACAACAGGCACGCTGTCCCGCTCATCTCTGGGGATTTTTTCATCAACAAAAAAGTCCTGCAGCTTCTTCCTCTTCCCGAAACCAAGGGGATAAAAATAATCTCCCTCTGACCTGCGTCTTATCTTTAAAGGCGAGACAACCTTATCCGCATCCAGCATTGCTTCATCCCTGTTTTTGCCGGCCTCCCCCCCACTCTCAACATGAGACGCTCTGATAAATTTTCCAGTTTCCCTAATCTCCGCCTCACCGGGGACCTGTAGCTCGTACTCCCCGATTTCCAAGGGTTTCTCCAGTGTGACCTTCAGGAGTGCATACTCCCGCACAACACGGATATTTTCGGGAAGAATGATCCTGTCACCTGCCTTGCCTTTTTTAATTAATGAAATGATGCTCTCCACATGTTCATAACCGATTCCCCTCAATCCCCTTGTCTCCCTGATGGCCCTCCTGAGGACACGCCTCAATACAGGTTTTTCCAGTATCTCAAGGGGATTGACAAAGAGCTCGATCGATGTATCACTCTTTCTGCTTATCATCCGCATTAGCGTCTTTGTGACTTTTAGTTCGAAGTATTCTTCTTCCTCCCTGAAGA
>CP070788.1:772678-773928 GCA_020346765.1 Nitrospiraceae bacterium | reverse complement strand
GCCCGTTGACCGGACAGTGAACCGGCAGTAAAGCCCTTTTCCTGACACCATGGCAGCCCGGGAAGATGCGTTTCCCGGGGGTACGGTGAATGTCTGAGAAAAGACCCTGCTCCGGTCAGGCAGGGCGCGCCTCAACTGGTCGCTTTCAAAGCGTTCGAATATTCCCAGGAGCGCGTTGATCGTGCGCCGTGAACTCTCATCGGCGACTATGAGGTCATCATAAAGCTTCTGCTTCTGTTTTTCCTTTGCGAGCCTGATCATGCGGACCTGGTCAACGACTTCTGCTTCCCGGCTCTGGTAATATTCCATCGTGAGGGCAAAGTCCTCAGCCGTTACGGAAGCCGCAAGGGTCAATAAGAGTAGAACCGTACCGATGATAACCCATCCATATGTTCTCATGATACGTGCGTTCCCTCTCTCACTGCCTTTCCTGCCGGTCCTGCTCAAAGGCCGCGGTATGTTCGACAGCTGGCGGGATAATACAGGGCAGCATGCAGTTATTTCCCGTGTTTGATAAAGGTCCCTTCCCGGTATTCTTCAAAGGCCATCTTCAATTCCTCCTGGGTATTCATCACGATGGGTCCGAACCAGGCTACGGGCTCTTTCAGCGGCTTTCCGGAAACCAGGAGAAACCTCACGGCGCTCTTGTCCGCGGAAATGAGAACATGGTCACCGTCATCAAAGAGGACGAGGCTTTCATTTTTCACCAGGCAGTCTCTGTTCATATCAAAGTAGTTGGCGCCCTTTATTTCGTACGAATAGGGGTCCCTGACCTGATCGAAATATCCTTCGCCGTCTAACACATAGGCAAATACGGTATGGCCTTCCTTCACTGCATGGCCTATTGTCGTCCCGGGCTGGAGCGTGACATCAAGATATTCCGGTTCGATCACAATATCGGTGACAGGCCCCTCTGTTCCCATGACGTTGCCGCAGATAATTTTTGCCTTCGCCCCCCCGGCCAGGGTGACCTCAGGGACTGTGTCTCTCTTCACGTCACGGTACCGGGGAGTCATCATTTTGCGGGATGCCGGGAGATTTGCCCACAACTGAAATCCCCACATGGACCCGTCGTCCTGCCCACGGGGCATTTCCTGATGGATAATTCCGCTTCCCGCTGTCATCCATTGGACACCGCCGGGCCTGATGCTGCCGCTGTTGCCCATACTGTCGCCGTGGTCGACCTCTCCGCGGAGCATGTAGGTGATTGTCTCGATTCCCCGGTGGGGGTGCCAGGGGAAACCTTTCAC
>CP070788.1:771322-772578 GCA_020346765.1 Nitrospiraceae bacterium | reverse complement strand
ATACGTTAAGTAACTCCTTATTATGGGCTCCGACTATAGTTGTAAAACGTAGGTTGGCTGCGGGGCAGATAAACCACCCCCAGCTAACCGGTCGATCTTCAAAATCGTAAAATAGGTGTTCCAGATTGAAGGCGGCAGTAGCAGCCGGTGCTTGCAGCAACTGAGCCTCTTCATCTTTTAGTACCGTGGCCTCTATAGAAAGCACGCTGCGTTTTATAAAGGAATTACCGGTCCCCTCGAATAGGCCCCTGAGTGAAGTCACCTCTAGTTCGGACTCAACTACGGGTCGCGAGGGATCATAAACAAGATACTCTCGATGATACATAATTGGCTTGTCCCCTGATAATATCAGTCGGCGCATGAAGAGTAGGCGCTGTCTTCTTCTTATAGCCATCTTGTGCGTGACTCTTCCCTCGGCTAGTTTGATCGAAGCCTCCATTATCTTAATCCGTATCCCGCTCTCGTCAGAGAGTAGATTCTGTAGCTGGCCAAGGCCGAAGGTGGCAGCCCAGAATTGCATAGGCTTAACAAAGGTGCCTTGCCCCTGTTTTGTGATTACTGCCCCCTGTTCGACGAGAATGTTGATTGCCCGGCGTATTGTCATGCGGCTAACCCCGTGATATGCGCAGAGCTGAGATTCAGAAGGCAGTCGATCTCCAGGCCGTAGTTTCCCTACTGCGATCTGCTCTTGCAGAATCCGCACCACCTGAGCGTAACTTGGTTCATAGGAATCCTGATCTACTTTCCGCATTTCCTGCCCTATATAGCTAGAGGTAGTAGAACCCGCCCTGTACTTCGTATAGAGTATTGACAGCTTGTATATACAACTGTATAATACCCGCGTGCGCCGAGAATTTCAATGCGGTGTCCGCCGTAGAACTCCGAACTAGCAGAGGGATAGCACAAGGGCAAAGGTAGTACTGAGTTCATCGGGTTCTTTCATCCGCGGGCGAAGTAATGCACTCAGATCATGAGGCGTGATACTGGATTCCTGCAAAGCAATCAGAAGTGGCCGAAAACAGGGGAAAAACGAGAGTGATTTGAGATATCGCATTAACAGGATCTTAACATTGGTAGTGTACTATACTTATCAGCACAGGGGAGTCTGCCAAGAGGAGGTAATGAAGCGCGATTCTGATAGAAGCAGCCTACCTGAGAGGGCAGAACCAGAATACGAAGAAAAGGAGGTGAAAAGCGGGAATTTCAGGACTTAAGAGCGTAACGGGATTTTGAATATTCAGGTAAAGGAGGAGAAA
>CP070788.1:769965-771222 GCA_020346765.1 Nitrospiraceae bacterium | reverse complement strand
TCTTTTAAGCAGTTGAGCATTCTCGCGGCAGCAGCGAGGCTGGACATCCCCGCCACTGTCCATGTTGCGGTAGGCACTGATATTATTCACATGAGCCCTGAAGCGGACGGTGCAGCCATCGGAGAAGGGAGCATGAGGGACTTCAGGCTTTTCTCATCCGTTGTGTCCAGCCTCAAAGGTGGCGTTTACATCAATCTCGGCTCTGCCGTTATCATGCCGGAAGTATTTCTCAAGGCGATTGCCGTCACAAGGAATCTGGGATATCAGGTGAAGGACTTCACCACGATCAATATGGACTTTATTCAGCACTACCGGTGCCGTGAGAACGTGCTGAGGCGGCCTGTTCTCTCGGGCGGGAAGTCATACGCCCTGACCGGGCATCACGAGATCATGTTCCCGCTGCTGGCAGCGGCAATTAAGGAAAAGGCACCAGGGAAAGGGGATGAGGGGACCCGGGATCCAGGTATCAAGCGGTGAGGGGCTCGATGAGCTCAATGATTAAGTATCAATGAGGAAATTGTCTTTCATTCAGCAGTATGCATTGATAATTTCTCATTATTACTGGCACCCCGGGCCTGAACGTATGAGAATTCTGTTCAATATGCGGAGAGAGAGGGTGTACCGTGAAACCGATTGTTGACGAAGACCTGTGCATCGGCTGCGGTGCCTGTGAAGAAATCTGTCCGAGCGTTTTTCAGGTGGTCGATGAAAAGTCAAAGGTCATTGATCCTGAAGGCTGTGAGTTTCAGGACTGCTGCGAGGCTGCCGAGGAAAACTGCCCCGTTGAAGCAATCACTCTTGTGGCGAACGCATAGCCGCTGTTCGAAACACCCCCCGTGCATCCCTATGCATGGCAGGAACATTTCCTATGTACTGACCTGACTCACAAATTCAATAATTTTCTTTCAGCCCTTCACACACTCCTGACAGGACCGGCTTTGAGCGGGTTTAGTGTGCTGAAAGAAAAAACAGGATGTTCGTCGAGAATGAGTAGAAAAGGATGGCCTGTCAGGGGTGTGTGGCTGGTGCGGGCCAAATTGACACTGTTCCGGAGCTGTGTCTATAATTCATTTGATATGAAAGGCCTTATCTTAAAATCACTGGCAGTAGTCCTCGTTGCCACGTCCGGCATCCTTGCAGGCGGATACTTCGCCCTTGTCAGGGGTGTGCCGAACATCGAAGAGATCAAGGGCTATCTTCCTGCGAACGGGGCGCGGGTTTATGCTGACGATGACACGCTTATCGGTGAATTCAAGG
>CP070788.1:768602-769865 GCA_020346765.1 Nitrospiraceae bacterium | reverse complement strand
TTTTCACTCATTCTCAACGGACATCCTGTCCGTCTCCGAGGAAGTGTGCCGAAAAAACATCCAGTTTTTTCTTTCGGTACAATCATGCCGTTCAAAGCCACTCCCGACAGGATGTCGAATATAAAATCAGGTTAATGCCTGACCTTCTCCAGATAGCGCGGGTAATCAAATTCAGGGCTGTTCTCCTGTGTATGGCACGTCAGACATGTCCGCTCCGTTACCGGGGGCATGGGGGAGAAGTCGGAGAGGTGCTCCCTGTTCAACCCGTGGCAGGACTCGCACTGGACATCAGGCAGGTCGGGTGTTGCATCCAGGCTGTAAAACCCGCCGGGCTCATTGAATCCGACGACGTGACAGACAATGCACTCAGGATCTTCTGACTTGCCCACTGCCTGAAGGCTAGCAAAGGCGGTTGCGTGGCGGGTATGCTGCCACTGCTTAAAAAAGGGCTGGTGGCAGGCAGCGCAGGCTGACGCTCCTGTAAAGGTCGTCCCCGGCAGGGGTTCCGTCTCCTTCATGAGGGCGGCCACGCTCCGGTCGTACTCATTCAAAACGCTGCGGACTGGCCCGTCTTCCTGCAGGTCATTGCCCACAAGCTGCCATGCATGGGTAAAAGTCAGCGCCCCTTCACTGTCTTTCCGCAGCGTTAACAGACCCAGTTTCTTCCCCTTGGGAGACCCCGAAACAATGACCGTGCCGTTTACCGTGAGAGGCTCTTCCCGTTCCTCTCCTGATGACGTGATAATAACGTTCCATCCCTTCATATCCTTTGCTGCTTCAACGGAAAGATGAGTAAGGAGGACGTTTACCCTGCCTTCCTCCGGCCTTGCGGGGTCGGTGCTCACCTGCATGCTGAAACCGTCCCGCTCAAATGACAGTGAGCTGGCGTATCCGGGGGCGTCTGAAACAACGGGAAGTGCGTGCTCCCTGATGAGCGGCCTGAGGAAGTCCCCGGGAAACTGCCGTTCATTGCCGGAGACGGCAACCGCGTCGTATCCGATGAGACGCAGGGCCTTGATCATTGCCTCTGCCTTGAGACGACCCTGGGGAGTCACGTCTCCCGTGAAGTTGCCAGCATCGACAATGATGTATGGGCTTAATGCATCACGGTGCGCGGTAAGATAGCCGGCCATCCGTGCAACGCCGCCGAAATCGCTTTTGGGGGAGCACCCGCAGGGCTCGAGCTGGCCCTGCAGACCACCCGTGTAAATGATCGTCAGCGTGTTTTCCGCACCGGCGGCAAAACGGGGAATAAGAGCCAGG
>CP070788.1:767207-768502 GCA_020346765.1 Nitrospiraceae bacterium | reverse complement strand
AGCTTGATTCATGGTAGGCACGGGCGGTTTCGAACCGCCGACCTCTTCCGTGTCAAGGAAGCGCTCTCCCCCTGAGCTACGCGCCTTTTCTGCCTGGCTGCCCTGCCACCAGGTGAAATTACTATTGGAACACTCACCCTCTCTCCTTTGAGGAAACGAAAGGGGCTGTCTCAAAACGCTCTCAGATCGGGCAAAAAAAATCCCCCTGAAGTACAGAGGGATTTTTTGCCTGTTTTCTGTCTTAGCTGTTACAGTTTTGTAACGTTTACTGCCTTCGGTCCTTTGGGGCCCTGTTCGATGTCAAAGCTCACGGCATCTCCTTCAGCGAGGGTTTTAAACCCATTGCCCTGAATGGAAGAGTAGTGTACGAAGACGTCAACATTCTCTTCAGATGTAATGAACCCGTACCCCTTGGACTCGTTGAACCATTTTACTTTTCCTTCAGCCAAAACTTCTTACCTCCTTAATGAAATACTTTAGTCTGTTCAGACTAGTGTTATATTAAAAAGGCCACAAGATTTAGGTCCTTGTGGCCTTACTTGCGTACAAGTTTACCATAAACTTAGTATTTATAATGTCATGTTATTTCCTAAAAAGTCAACAAAAATTTTTATGCCTTCAAGGAATTTCAGGACCGGCCCTCTGTCCCTGCAGTCAGCGACACACCGCACCGGACTGCCCTTTTGAGGACTCTCTCCTTTTCCCCTTCCACAGGAGGAATGCCCCCGTATAAAAAGGGACTTCGTAGAGCATTCCCGGAGCCAGTAACCTTATCATTGCCGCAGGCTGACTCCATCCAAGCGCACCGGACGATGCCTCAAAAAGATTAAATGGTGAATAAAACTGGCTGCTGAACGGCCAGAAGAGCGCAATGCCGATTCCATTGGTGGGGTTAACGTCCATTGTCGAATCGATCAGCAGATGTGCAACGCCGCCCAGGAAGAGACTGACGGCGGCTGCCGCCTTTAGTCCCCGGGGCGCAAGGGCTCCTGCTGCCAGGGATGCCAGGAGCACGAACAGAGCGTTGTGAGAAACCAGACGGTGTATTCCGTTGAACCAGTCAAAAAAGAAAAAGATGAAGTCGCTGTCAGGCAGCACCCCCCCTGCAATAACAGCGGGGAGTACCAGCCGCTTATTTAATCTTCCCGCAATGTAGGAAACTGCAATGTGGCCTGCCGGTGTCACTGGTTACTTAGCCTGCTGCCATGAAGTTCATCATACATAGTATGAGGGCATTTCATTATACAATCCCTCCTCCCCGGAACGAGTCATACCAACGTACCGACCTGAGCCAG
>CP070788.1:765804-767107 GCA_020346765.1 Nitrospiraceae bacterium | reverse complement strand
CGGGTATACTTGGTGCACTCATCGTTTTCGCCGTCTCCCTGGGCGTCGGGTTCGGGGTGCGGGCTGCCAGGGGCCGAAGGTCCTGACGGATGGAACGGATTGACACTGCCAGGCAGCAGATGGAGGGAGCAGCGGCAAGGAGCTGGACAGACGCCAACAGAAAGGGCAGCAGTGACATTCGATAAAGAGTATTTTAATCTCGGCTATCTCGACAGGCTCTCCTACAGGAATACGGTTATCCACAGGCTTGATCCACGGGCGAAAGTCATAACTACCATGCTCTTTGTGACACTGGTCATTTCCTATCCCAAGTATGAGGTCACGTCCCTTGTACCGTTTTTTCTATTTCCCATATTAATCTCTGCCCTTAGCGATACACCCTTCATGTACATTCTTAAGAGAGTGATCATTGTTTCACCCTTTGCCGTATTCATTGGTATCTTTAACCCCTTCTTTGACGCGGGCAGGGTGGTCCTTCCGGCAGGCATGACTATTTCATCGGGATGGATATCTTTTTTTTCCATCATGATCAAGTTTACCCTTACCGTAAGCGCGGCGCTTCTCCTGATCGCAACGACTTCATTCCCCGGTGTGTGCCAGGCCCTTCACAAACTGGGAGTCCCCTCGATTTTCACGTCCCAGCTCCTCTTTTTGTACCGGTACATTTTTGTTCTCGCAGAAGAGGCGATGCGCATGGTCCGGGCGCGGGACGTGCGGTCATTCGAGGGGACCGGAACAGGCCTCAGGTTTTTTGCGCGTCTCATGGGGATACTTTTCATCAGGACCGTTGAACGGTCTGAACGTATTTATAATGCCATGCTGTCCCGTGGATTCCACGGAACGTTCCCTGATATGAGACCGCCCCGGTTCGGCATGGGCGATGCCCTCTTTACTCTTTTTACCGCGGCCGTTCTTGTTGCGATTCGCCTTTTCAATATCACTGAAATGGCAGGACAGTTCGTTCAGAGGTTGACAGGATGAGCCACCATATCGTTGAGTTTGATAACGTCCATTTCCGCTATCCCGATGATACTCAGGCGCTGAACGGTATTTCATTCCGGATCGTACACGGTGAGTCAGTGGGGATCGTTGGTGCCAATGGCGCCGGCAAGTCAACGCTTCTTATGCATATGAACGGCTATCTGCTGCCTGCGGACGGGTCCATCCGGATCGGCGATCTTATCCTCACAAAGAAGACTCGCCAGGAGATCAGGAAGAAGGTTGGCATGGTTTTTCAGAACCCTGATGACCAGCTGTTCATGCCTACGGTATTTGATGACGTTGCCTTTGGCCCCCTGAACCT
>CP070788.1:764257-765704 GCA_020346765.1 Nitrospiraceae bacterium | reverse complement strand
CATCTCCGGAAAATACCGTTTCGCGGTAGCTCACTCCTACCTGTATTTTATCATGCAGCGTGGTAAAGGAGAAGACGAGGGGGGCAGCCTGCCCCGTGGAGACGGCCCTCAGGTAGTCTGCGGGAACATCGCCGGGGTACTCGGGCCATCCACCGGCAGTATTGATATTGATGTTCGTGATCCCTGCCCACACAGGGTTGTACTTTGAGTAGAACTTTTCCTTCCGCGTGCTGAAAAACCAGGGGATAAGGACAAGGGCGGCCCCCATCTCAAGGAGGGTCCTCAGGTAGAGCCGGTGTTTCTTTATCTGCTCTGTCTGGGCATGGATGTCCCGTGCCAGCACGCTCAGAGGAGTCCCGGCCCCGGCCTCACGGTAAACGTTAAAGGAGCTCAGAAACAGCCCGAAAAGATCCCGTGCTTCAGGGGGCATGTCCTTTCTGATGGCAGCGATTGACGAGAGGGATATATTTTTCTTCTTCCCCCTTCTCCGCGTCAGCGCCCGGGGTGCAACAGACTGCATGACAAGTGCCAGGAACATGTCATTGAGGGTCACGCCCCATACTTTAGCTGTTTCCGAGAGCGCGCGGAATCGGCCGTCGTTTATTGAGAAGAACTGGAACCCGTTCCGATTGTCGTGAACATCATCATACCGGGGCCTTATGGCCCTGCGCACCTCGGTTATGCGCCGGGGGATCGTGAAGATCCACCGTGCCATGTCTGAGGGACTGACCGTGAGGCGCTTCGTGTAGGTGTCAGGATAGAGACTGGCAGGAGGGCATCCGGCTGACTGCTCTTCCGACAGGTAGCTCCGTACCATGTGCCTGAAGATGGTTATGATCGAGTCCGCTCCCGCGATGAGATGATAGTAGACGAGCCCGAGGAAGAAGGAGTCCTTATCCCTGACCGTGAAGAAACGGAAGGGGATGAAATCCCTTCCGGCTGGGAAGGGGAGGTTGATCTGGTCTTCGATTTCCCTCCTGAGGGTGGCGGCAGGATCGTCCCCTTGCACGGCCCTGATCCGAAGGGGCGCCGGAAGGCCCCCATACTGGTATTTTCTGCGATTCCGGTCGACCGATAGCTTGCCGATGCCGCACTGGTCTATGCAGCAGGAAATGTCTCTTGTCAGTCGTGATGCATCAAGGTGCCCCGGTACCCTCACCACGTGGACAGCGTTGTAGGGATGGATATCGTTCCAGAGGAGAATGGTCCTCTGGAAAATATTTAATGTACCCTGCATCATGGCTCCTGAGTTCATAATCCTCTCGTGCAGCGGAAACGGCAGTATCATCCTCCCCTGTGCCGTCGAGAGCTGCACTGCCCCTGATATGTCTCTGCAGTTCCCGGCACCAGTGCTTTTTTATGTAATACCAGAGTTCCGCTGCCAGGACTATGTTTGTGTCGTCCCGCAGTCCGTCCGGTGCCTGAAGATCATCTTCCCCCGGGACAT
>CP070788.1:762699-764157 GCA_020346765.1 Nitrospiraceae bacterium | reverse complement strand
AGGATCTTGTACTCCTCCAGGGCTGACCGCCGGTCGCTGAGCATGAGGCTGCAGATGCCCAGCTTGAAGTGCAGGACTGAATCTGCAGGGTCTTGGGAAATGCACATTCTGAAACCCTTCATGGCCTCGATAACATCCCCCCGCGCAACCATATCATTGCATCTCATGAGTATATCGCGCAGCCCATCGCCGGTTTCGCTGCCGTGCCCGGTCACCAGGGCTTCATTCATCCCGGCAGGATAATAGACGTCCCGGATCAGCGCGCTGAATTCAGCGATGCTCATTCCGTCCTGTTCCCCCTGCGTCGATAACTCTTCCGTCACTGCGCCCAGTACTGTTGATAATGCTGTTTCCATTTTTCCAACCTCCCTTTGAATTTTTTGTGCGACAATATCCCTCCATGATCAAGATGCATGCCAGGTCTCTGCCAGCATGATAAAAGCCACATATTACCAATGGTTAGTGGAACCCGGCGGAACAGACAGCAGCGGGAAGGTGTTAGTCTGCTGCAAACGAGGTTTGCACGTAAAAGGCAATACCAACTCAAATGCCTTGATATAATGGATGAAATTTTCATGCCATCCGTTGTCGCCGCATGAAACAGCGTTTACATTGGAAGAATGCGGTTCAGCCCGTAAGGCAGCCAGTGGTACGACCTGTTAATGATAGGGAGAGAAATTACTGAGGAGAAGACAGAAAATAATGAGGATGAGGGCGAGCATGACCGTATATCCAATGCCAGCTGCCCTGTCCTCAGGTGTCGCAGCGGGATGGTTTATATTGAAATCCCGGGGATCAAGCCCACCTTCGTCAAAGAGACGGATGACTTTTCGTGCGAAGTACCGCACATAGTGGGGGATTCTCTGTTCAAACAGGTAATCATCGAATACATACTCAAGACGGCTTTCCGGTATTTCCCGTCCGTACCACTGAACATGGGCTATCTGGAAGAGCCGGAACTCCGATATCTGAAGCACCATTGACGCCACGACGACATTATTGACGTCTCTCAGGAGGGGGTCTTCCTTTTTTGTGTAAACCAGGCTGAAAAGATTCTTCAGCCTGTCCTTGAGCTCGCCGGTTTCAAAGTTGAAGTGATACATGGGACAGTACGAGGGGACAATGCCCTCTGCAGCTCCTTATACCTATTTTGTAGCACTGACAGGAGTGCATGTCAATATCGCGGAAACCGGCAGGCCTTTCTTCAGAAGCACAGAGGCACACAGTGCAGCCTGACTGTTCAGTGGCGGAGCGAGTAAACAGAAACAGCGGGGCTGTACTGGAAGAGGCCCGTCGATGCCCTGAAGTCCCCTGTCTGTTCATATCTCTTCAGAATTTTCTCAATCCGCTCCGGGAGTTTTTTGTCACCGCGGTTTGCGATCACCACAAGGACCGGAGCCGGCGTTTCCCTTTCCTCCCTGTAATACTCAGGGATTTTAAACTCCCAGGTAAAGCGCA
>CP070788.1:761138-762599 GCA_020346765.1 Nitrospiraceae bacterium | reverse complement strand
CCATGCATTGACATGGTCCTCCATCCTGTTATAATCACCTGTAGTACTACCGTTTGAGTAAAGACCAGAACGAGGCGGCTCTATGTCAGAACTCAGGCAGGACCCGACAACCTTTGACTGGGTTATCATGTCAAAGGAGCGGGCAAAGCGTCCCCATGATTTCGTGAAAAAGGGAAGGAACAGCAGGTTGCTTCCCGACCATGACGAAAACTGCCCTTTTTGCCCGGGGAACGAGGCACGGACGCCGGAGGCGAGGGCCGTGTACGGAGAAGGAAGCGCCTGGAGGATACGCGTCGTAGAGAACAAGTATGCCGCCCTTACCCCCAAAGGAGACACGGCGCGGGAAGAACAGGGGCTTTTCAGAAAGACCGACGGGTACGGAGGGCACGAAGTCATTATTGAAACACCCCTCCACAACCAGTGCATCCCCTTCATGTCCGATGAACAGGTGGTGCAGATTATCCGGGCCTACCGGGACAGGGCCATTTCACTAAAACAGGACAGGAATATCAAAGTCATCATTATCTTCAAAAACCACGGTGAATCAGCAGGAACGTCCCTGGAACACCCTCATTCCCAGGTCGTCGCCTCTCCCATCGTGCCGCCCCTGATCCGGAGGAGATACGAGATTGCCACCCAGCATTACGACAACACAGGCCGCTGTCTGTATTGCGACCTCCTGTTTGATGAGGTGAAGGCGGGAGAACGGGTTATCAGGGAGACCGAGTATTTCGTCGCACTCCACCCCTACGCATCGCGATACCCCTTTGAAACATGGATCATGCCGAAGGTGCACAGTTCCTCTTTCAGCAAGATCGTTGATATTGAGACCAGCGACCTTGCCCGGATTCTGAAGGAGGTGCTCATCAGGCTCTCCGAAGGACTGGACAACCCTGACTACAACATGATCATCCACACTGCGCCCGTGGATGACGAACACAAGACCTACTTTCTCTGGCATATACAGATCATCCCTCGCCTGACACTGGCCGCAGGCTTCGAACTGGGCTCAGGGATTTACATCAATACCGCCCTGCCCGAGGAGACAGCGGCGTTTATGAGAGGGGTATTATGATTACCTCATCGCACCGGCCCTGCCTGATTCCACGCTGAAGAGAGAGGCATTTGTTTTGTATCTCACGATGTTCTTTATTGCATTGATCATGAGAATGGAGCAATCGAATAACAAATGCTGCTGGAACGTCTGAACAGGAGAAAAAGGATAACAGTAATTTCTATTGCTGTTTTAGCACTGTTCATATCGTACTTGCATTACTCTACTCTTCAGAGCGTTCATGACCTCCACAATATATTTACTGAATTGTATTATCTGCCGCTTATTCTTGGTGCCCTGGTGTTTGGATTTAAAGGGGCCATATTGACGTATGGTTTTATTTCAGCGCTCTACTTCCCCTTTATCATTGCTACTGGACCAATGAAGTTTCATTTATTGCAAACAAA
>CP070788.1:759517-761038 GCA_020346765.1 Nitrospiraceae bacterium | reverse complement strand
CCTCAACGGGACATATCATCGGCGCCTTTGGATCGGTGAATGAATCTCTGATCCAGTCATTGCAGAGAGAGGTTCAGGACTGATGCCGTCAAAGCACTCACGAAAAGACCCTGATATTTCACGAAGAACATTTCTCAGGAATACTGCATCGGCATGCGGTCTGGCCGCTGCATCGGGGATCTGGGGTTACCTTGCCTACAGTGACAAGCCTGTTCGGCGAAGCAGTGAAAGAATATACTCCTTCAGAGATTTCAGGATAGGGGATTCTCCATCACATCCTTCAATGGTCATCGTTCATGGGAAGGATGCGCGAGCCATGGCAGAAGCGGCTCTGAAGAGTCTGGGAGGAATTCAACGTTTTATCAGTTCCGGTGATCGCGTGATTATAAAACCGAACGTGGGATGGGACAGACAGCCCGAGCAGGCAGCGAACACAAACCCTGAGCTCGTTGGTGCCGTGGTCAGTCTCTGCAGAGCGGCCGGCGCTGAGGAGGTATGGGTTACCGATGTTTCCATCAATGACCCGTACAGGAGTTTTGCACGCTCAGGGATAGAGGAGGCTGTCCTGAAAGCCGGAGGAAGGATCAGATTTACGACAGAGAATGATTTTGTGCTTACGGACCTGAAGGGGCAGGTCCTGCGTGTCTGGCCTGTCAGCAGGTTTTATCATGAAGCGGACAAGGTGATTAATATGCCCGTTGTAAAACATCATTCCCTGAGTAAGTGCACAATCTCCATGAAGAACTGGTACGGGGTTCTGGGCGGCCGCCGAAACAGGCTTCACCAGGACATCAACACATCGATAGCTGACCTCGCATCGGCAATCCGACCTACCCTGACAGTCGTTGATGCCACGAGAGTGCTTGTTCGCAATGGTCCTACGGGGGGAAATCTTTCTGATGTGTCCCTGGAGAACACGGTCGTGGCCGGGTTGGACGAAATTGCCCTTGATTCATACTGTCTGAGGTTTCTGAATATCCAGGCCAGTGAAGTGCCATATCTCTTGATCGGCGAAGAGCGTGGACTGGGTGCTGTTGACTGGACATCCCTCGACTACCGAGAGTTGAAGGTATGATGAAACTGCTGACGCTTCAGAACATACGCCGGGCCTATTCGGTATTTTTTGTTCTGCTTTTTGTATACCTCCTGATGATTACCGACTTCAGGAATATGAAGGGCTATGAGGTATCTCTCTTCCTCGAGATCAATCCTCTCGTTGCCCTTTCGTCATTCCTCTCAGGATGGACTCTCTACAAAGGGCTTGCTCTGTCATTGATCGTCATCGTTACGACGAGTCTCTTTGGAAGATATTTCTGCTCCTGGGTATGCCCCATGGGAATTATCAATCAATGGACAAGCCATTTCCTGAACCGTCACAGGCCTGTCGATGACTATAAACTGAATGCCTACAGGCCTGTTTTCCGTTTCAAGTATTATCTGCTTACGATCTTTCTTGTCCTCGCGGCCTTCGGCTCCCTCCAGGTGGGTCTTGCTGATCCCATTGCACTGATCACGAGGTCT
>CP070788.1:757884-759417 GCA_020346765.1 Nitrospiraceae bacterium | reverse complement strand
GCCATGGACGGCGAGGGCAGGATTTATGTTACTGATTCTTATATTCTTCACTATGCTGTTTATGTTTATGATAAAAGCGACGGTGCATACTTGGGCGACGTGTATGACGTGGGTTATCCTCTCAGGTCACCCATAGGTATTGCCCTGAGCAGCAGCAACAAGCTCTACATCGCGTCCCTTGGAACAGCGCAGATCGAGGTCTATGGCTTAGCAGATATGACGGTTAATCCCCTGGCCCTGCTCTTTGAGGGAATGGCAAACGGCGGCAGCCCTGCATCGCAGTTTATCAGCATTGAAAACAGCGGCACCCAGGTTCTGGACTGGACTGCCGGCAGTGACGACAACTGGATCGTGCTCCCCTATGTGTCGGGGTCGACAGCGAGCTCATCGGCGGACACATTAGAAATAGGCATTGACCTTTCCGGACTTCTGCCGGGCACCTATTACGGTGAGGTAGCGGTAACCGCGGGCTCGGGAGCACAGGAAATTGTTGATGTCACACTGGATGTCCTCGATGGCCCTTCAGCAGACCCCGGAGGTCCCTACATCGGCATGGAAGGACAGTCACTGCTCCTCGATGGATCAGGCTCAGGAGGCAATCCATCGCTTTACGAATGGGATGTGGACAACAACGGGACCTATGACTATAGCTCGGTATCACCAACCCAGAGCTATACCTATGGGCAGAATGGGATCTATACCGTAGTGCTCAGGATTACCGCTGAGGGCAACATAACGGACACGGCACAGACCACCGCTGAAATCACGGACAGCGTTCCTTCCCCGGACTTTACCGGTGCGCCGCTCAGCGGTGCATCGCCTCTTACGGTGGGCTTTACGAATTATTCGACAGGATACGACCAGCCGCTCCAGTTTGCATGGGACTTTGACAATAACGGCGTTACCGATTCAACAGAAGTGGCTCCGGGCCATACCTATCCTGCCCCCGGGACCTACACCGTGAAGCTTACCGTTACCGATGCTGACGGGAGCACGAATTCCCTCACCCGGAATGATTATGTGCTTGTCTCATCCTCTGGTACCTGCCAGAATGATCCCATAAAGATCAAGGACACAGCCCTCTATTTCTTGTTTATTCAGGATGCCTATGATGCGGCCTCCGGGGGAGACGTTATCCAGAGCCAGGCTGAACAATTTACCGAGGACCTTATGATCAATATGAATAAATCGGTAGCCCTGCAGGGCGGGTATAGCTGTGAATACATACCGGGAAGCGGGATGACAACGATCAGGGGGTCAGTAACCATAAGCGCCGGTTCGGTTTCCATGGAAAATTTTATCATCGAGTAAGAATCTCGTCGCAGCGAATCATCTCTCTCTTCTTGACGAAATTCCGTGATCTGCTATACTTTGATTAACATGAGATCCGGGGAGACCCTGCTATCGTGAGTGCACTGTCAGCCAGGGAAGACTGTCCCGGAATTTCTCTCATGGACAGGGTATTACGGTGTGATTATGGGCCGACGGTCCGCGTTGATCTTCTTAACTCTTAACTTCAGACTCTCGGCTTTT
>CP070788.1:756197-757784 GCA_020346765.1 Nitrospiraceae bacterium | reverse complement strand
CAGGCCCATGCCCGACGCTATCACATATGACCCAAAGGCAATCTGGGCAAAGAGTACGTGAATGATGAGCCAGCTGCTTTTCATTGCAGCGGCAAGGGGCAGGGGATGCGGCGCCTTCATGACGCCGTACCCGAGAAAGAGCAGTGTGGCAGGCACCGTAAAGAGCGCCACGCCCGTCAGCGCCCTGTTCCGTATGAAAAAGTAGAGGGTGACGCCGATGGCGAACCACCCGCTCGTCATGGCATTTTCAAATTCGCTGTTCGCGGGGAAATAGCCCGTCCGTGTCCACCTCATCACGAAAATTACTGTGTGGGCCGCAAAGGCGGGGATAAGGAGATAGCTGGCAAGCTTCAGGGGCCTTTCCCGGTTAAATACAAATCCCGTAAGCAGAAGTATACTGGAAAGGGCATAGGCATAGATGCAGCCCCAGGTCAGAATGTCTTCAAAATTTTCCATGGTCAGTATTATTCACCAGAATCAAGTCCTTTTTAATCTCTGCAAAGACAGATAATATTGCCTTCATCTCCCGACCGAATTTATGTACCGCCTGTCTCTTTGATCAGTGCCTTTGAAAGATATCCCTCAAGCTCTTCAGCAATCTTCTCTTTCTCATCCCTGTAGGAATGCTGGAAATACTCGCTTCGTCCGTCCATGTATAGTATCGGTTTTTCACCTTCATATTCAATGGCAAAGCGCAGGCTCTTCTGGTAAAAGACGAGTCTCATGATGAGCCCGATCGAGGCCAGGACAAAGCCCGCGGTGAGCGGCAGTTTGCCGTATTCCCGTACGAGGAGGAATTCCGCCCAGTACCTGATGTCCTCAAAGCTTATGCTGAAGAGGTCAATCTGTGCCGGTTCACCCCTGCCGATTGTCCCCTCATAGACCTTGATGCCCCCTTTCAGGACCTCAAGATGTATGGCAGGGTTTTTCAGTTCAATGGAAAGCGTTTTTTCGACACCCTGTTCCACGACGTAATCGGGGTAGAACTTCACGTTAAAGACGAACCGTCTGTCCGTTTCAAACTGAAAGGAGTCTTCCTCGCCGTTAAGTACATTGAGGCTGGTATATGCGGCATCGATCTGCCTCCCTCCCGGCCCTCGCACAACAAAGAGCGGCGAGACACCGATACTTTCCGCCAGTATGCTCATGGGTCCCCTCTTTATGGGTTCGTTTACCCTGAGCACCTCGTTCTTTATCTCGTCCTCATACCGTACCGCAACATAGGTCACCAGCTCCGTGGGCACATCGTTCTCATAGGAAGGCTCCACCTTCTGGAGATAGAGGCCGAGTGAGGGGAGTTCCTTCATGACTTTCGGGTCCTTTATAACCGTGCGAAACTGGGCCATATCGCCGTTAAACTGCTGCCCCTCCGTAAGGGGGAGCTTTCCGGAAAAACGGGTGTACATGATCATGAGGCCGCCCAGTAGACAGAGAAAGAAGCTGAAGTGAAAGAGGATAAAGCCGATGGGCGAGTAGCGGTTTTTGACAGCGAAACAGGTATTGTCAGCCCTCCCCTGGCGGAAATACCATTTCTTCTTCCTGAAAAACCCTCTCAGTGCCTGGACAGTCCCGCCTCCCTCAGCGTGC
>CP070788.1:754506-756097 GCA_020346765.1 Nitrospiraceae bacterium | reverse complement strand
ATGGGGGTATGACAGCTCATAGTATTTAACTTATGAGACAGGTTCTAGTATTTCTGAGCTGATGTGCTGATAGCTGAGAGCTTATCGCTATTTGTATCAGTAGCACGATATATGATATAGTAACACTATGTCAGTGATACGGTTCGGCATATCCCTGGATGGAGCCCTCCTTAACCGCTTTGATAAAAGCATCAGGAAAAAGGGCTACGCGAGCAGGAGTGAGGCCATCAGGGACCTGATCCGTGACAGCCTCGTTACCGAGGAATGGGAGTCCGCAACAGCTGAAACTGTGGGGACGATCACCCTTGTCTATTCCCATGACACGAGGGAACTGACGGACAATCTTACGGAACTTCAGCACAGCCAGCACCAGTCTATCATGTCATCCATGCACATCCACCTTGACGACCACAACTGCCTGGAAATCATCGCGGTCAAAGGCAGGGCCAAAAACATCAAGACCATCGCAGACAGGCTGATCGGGACAAAAGGGGTAAAGCACGGAAAGCTGACCGTGACCACGACGGGCAGAGACCTGAAGTAAATTTATTTTGACTCTACGGTAGCACGATAATGACAGCAGCACAAGTCGCCTCCATTCAGTGAAGGCTCCCGTGTCTCATGCCCGGGTTTGTGAGTTGAGTGCGACAGAATATCAGATCATCGGGAGGAACCGGTATGCACATGTCAGACGCGTTACTTTCCCCTTCGGTGGGGACGGCCTTCTGGGCTGCAACGCTCGGTGCTATCGGGTATGCATCAGGAAAGCTGAAAAAGAATCTTGATGAGAAGATAGTCCCTCTGATGGGCGTTCTCGGCGCCTTTATCTTTGCTGCTCAGATGATCAACTTTACGATCCCTGGAACGGGGTCGAGCGGGCACCTTGGGGGAGGGATGCTTCTTGCCATTGTGCTGGGCCCCTGGGCAGGCTTTCTTGTCATGGCGTCAGTCCTTACTGTCCAGGCGCTCTTTTTTGCAGACGGCGGCCTTCTTGCGCTGGGATGCAATATCTGGAACCTCGGCATCTATCCCTGCTTCATCGGCCTGCCGCTGATCTACAGGCCTTTGACCAGCCACAACCAGAGTAACGGACGGATAATTCTTGCGTCACTTCTGAGTGCCGTTATCGGGCTCCAGGCCGGGTCATTCTCCGTGGTCCTGCAGACCCTTCTTTCCGGGAAAAGCGAGCTTCCGTTCGCGACGTTTCTGGCTCTCATGCAGCCGATTCACCTCGCCATCGGTCTTGTCGAGGGGGTTGTCACGGCAGGAGTAATAAGCTATGTCCGTCATGCAAAGCCGGAGATGCTCGAAGGGATTCCTCATTCCCGGCCGCTTGCATCAGGAAGTTCGCTGAAGAGGCTTTTATGGGTGCTCGTCATAGTTGCAGCGGTTACCGGAGGGGTAGTTTCGTGGTTCGCATCCACCTTTCCGGACGGCCTTGAATGGTCTGTTGAAAAAGTATACGGCAAAAGCAAGATCCCTGAGCAGGACCAGGGAATTGCAGCACTGCTCAAGGGCCTTCAGGAGAAGACCGCCGTTCTTCCCGATTACACTTTCAAGGATAAAGATGAGCATCAAAAGGGGGAAGAGC
>CP070788.1:752807-754406 GCA_020346765.1 Nitrospiraceae bacterium | reverse complement strand
ATCTGATCTTTCAGTATAGTTAACGAATTGGCCGCGACATTGCCTGAAGGTCCGCCACCAGTCCGGTAAGATACTAGAATCTCCCTTCCTTCCTTCACCACCTCTGCCAGAGCCTGAGGTGTTCTGTCCATGTGGCCTCCGGCTTGCATCATTTGTATAGCGGGGGCAAACGAAATTGTACCTGTTATACGGTCTACAATATAGACAAACCTGTCTGATCCAAGATTGGTAAAATTCTCCGCTTCACGCCAGATACGGTAGGCCTTTCCGTTGTATTGGATGGCAGGGACGCGCTCACCGAGTTCATCGGCAGTAGCTTCCACCGCGACGAGAAGGTCTAATTCGTCACCCGTAGGGGCAATGATTGGCGGCCTGCGTACCGATACGGAAAGACCGGGGAGTCCGCTGCCTTTTCCTGCTATTTCGGCTTCAACCAGATTACAATGGTGCGCTATAACATCGACGTTACTACCTCCCGGCTCGATGGTTGCGCTTCGTGCTGTTACGAACACGGGGGGCTCTGTCCCACTTGCGGAGCGTGCAATGGTAACGCGTGTGCCTCTGGGGATATCTAATGGAGTATTCAGTTCACGACTCACGGAAAAGCGCAGTGTCACGATGGCTGAAGCAGGGGGGTAGAGGTTGACACCCAGAAGGTTGAGAAATTTGATATAAGCCTTTTCCGGAAGACGGTTGAGACGATAGATCATAACCTCCGTAAGATGGGCAAAGAGCTCAAGTAACATTATGCCCGGGTCGCCAGGGGAAAGATCTGTCCATTCAGGGCATGACTGAATAATCTGCCGTCTGGCTTCTTCTACGAGCTGGTCAAAATCTCGATCATCAAGATTTGGTGATTTAAGCGGCATCAGGCCTCCTCTCCAGAAAGGTTAATAGAATAGGTTAACTGTTCATTGAGCTGGGTAGCACGTACCTTGTATTCGAGCATGATATCGAGCCTTGATGGATCGTCCTCATTGCTGCCTGCATCCAGGCGGAGGATATCAATGCGCGGTTCCCAGCGCTCGAGGGCCTGCCGTGTATAGTGAATGGCAAGGCCTGCCGTAGTATCATCATTTGGAGCAAAAACCAGCTTGTGCAGGTCACAGCCATATTCAGGCCGCATGACTCTTTCCCCCCGGGTATGAGACATCAGGAGCAGTATTGACTGACGTACTGACTCATGTTCATCCACCATGTCAATGCCACCGGTATGAGAAATCCCGAATCCTGCCTCCTCTTCCGGTGTATCAATATCGGGAATCCGGAACCGCCATGCGCGATAGGTGCGGGAGCTCATTGGACCTCCGAAACGAAGTTTTGCCCGGGATTTTTGACCACATATTTTACCGTGCCTGGAGGGGTTCCGTCAGTAAGTCCCGTTACCGTATCGAGACAGACACGCCGTCCTTCAATGCGGAGGAAGGCAGAATAGCCTATCTCAACCGGCAGCGTCGTAAGACAGGGCTTGATAGTTGCTCCGACGTTCGGACAGCCGGCGATCGGCTTTCCTTCTGGGTCCCTTTCCACGAGAACCCTTCGCCTGCCGATCGTGACGAGACTCTGGGTGGCCACGATATTTACCTTGCCGAGCTGGTG
>CP070788.1:751106-752707 GCA_020346765.1 Nitrospiraceae bacterium | reverse complement strand
GCCGTATATCCGGGAATGTGCCTGCTGGAGGGCACAAATGTGAGCGAGGGCCGGGGAACCACACGGCCCTTTGAAATATTCGGGGCACCCTTCATTGATCCTGACAGACTGGTAAAGCGGCTGAGAGAAGCGGGACTTGAGGGCGTACGTTTCAGGCCTCTGTCCTTTCTGCCCACCTTTCAGAAGCACGCGGGAAGACTGTGCGGGGGGGCACAAATTCATGTGACGGACAGAAAGAAGTTCAAGCCCTTTAAAACCGGAGCCGCCGTGATTAAGGCTGTGCACGACCTCTGTCCCGGGCACTTCCAGTGGCAGAAGCCGCCTTATGAATATGAACGGAAGAAAATGCCTATTGATATCCTCGCGGGAACGGACCGGTTCAGGAGTGATGTTGAGAAGGGAATGCCCCTTCATACAATGGAAGAATGGTGGAATGAAGAACGCTCCGCGTTTCAGAAACAGGTGAGAAGGAAGTACCTGCTCTACCGGTGATAGCATTCCTTCAGTCCGCTGCGAACGGGGGCCATGCTGGGCGTTCCCGGGACAGGCAATGAACAACAGGCAGATCAACATATTCATCCTTGCCGCGGGAAGGGGAGAGCGTCTCAGGCCGATTACAGACAGCATTCCCAAGCCCCTTGTTCCCCTTCTTGGGAGGCCGGCGCTTGAGTATATCTTGGATGGCCTCACGGGCCTTCCTTACAAAAAAATCGGCATCAATCTTCATCACCGGAAAGAGGACATGGGAAAGTGGGCTGCAGGCCATCCCCTCAGGGAGAAGATGATTCTCTTTTACGAGGATGAAGTTCTGGGGACAGGCGGCGCTTTGAAAAAAGCGGGGGAATTCCTCGGCAGCGCCACCTTTCTGGTACACAATTCGGACATCCTTTCTGATATTGACCTGGAAGACCTGCTTGAAACGCACCGTACCACGGGTAATCTCGTAACCCTTGCCGTCCATGATGAGCAGAAATTCAATTCGCTCCTGATTGATGACAGGGGCTGCCTTCTCAAGGTCCTGAACAGCCAGGACGACCCTTCCCATGCAGCGAGGCCCCCGGTCCGCATTCTGGCCTTTACGGGGATTGCTGTCTATGAACCGGCATTCCTTGCGTTTCTCCCTGAGGGCAGATCAGGTGTTGTGGAGGCGTGGACAGAAGCGGCCCGTGCAGGGCATGCCGTGGGCACCTTCGATGTGACGGGATGCAGCTGGACTGACATTGGGACCCCGGTTGCCTATGCCGCTGCAGTGTTTGACGCCTTGAGGAAAGAAGGCGAGGTCATATATCTGCACCGGTCTGTAGAGAATTGCGGGTACATTGACCTGAAGCGGAATGTTGTTCTTGAGCAGGGGTGCCATGTCAGGGAAAGGGTGAAACTCCGGAACTGCATTGTCCTGCCGGGCGGCACGGTGCCGCCCCCTCCTTCCCTGACAACCGGCTGGCAGACGGGGGATACTTCTGAAAACTGCATTGTCGGCCCTGGTTTTGTCATCCCCCTGAGTGAGCGCGACGTTATCCTGTCAGATACCGAGGGCCGGCAGCTCATCGGCACCGGAGGGTCGGACCGGCGATATTACCGTACGACGTGGGAGGGGGGGG
>CP070788.1:749350-751006 GCA_020346765.1 Nitrospiraceae bacterium | reverse complement strand
GCCATACTCTCATCCCTGCTCGGGAGCCTCTCCTATTACTTCTCCCTGAGGAACTCTGCCATGGAAAGTGCCCACGAAAAGGCGGAAGAGGCGGTGCGAGATCTCAAGAGCGCCATTGAAACTCGGCTCATGAAAGAACATGAACCGGTCAGGTTCCTCGCGTCCCTTGAAGAAATCCGTAATGCCCTGTCTGGAAACATGCCGGACAGTCAGGAGCGGGCACATGCCCTTCTCGACAGGTTCTGCGAAACACTGAGCGGTGACGTTTGCTATGTAATGGACCGGGACGGGAACACCATCCTTTCGTCTAACCGCAACGATCCCGACAGCTTTCTGGACAGAAACTATTCCTTCCGCCCCTATTTCCAGAATGCAATTGCCGGCAACCCAACGACCTATCTCGCCCTCGGCGTCACATCTCAGAAGCGGGGCATTTATTACAGCTATCCCGTAAGGGGAGACAAGAGCACAGTGCCGTCAGGCGTCGCCGTTCTCAAATCTTCCATCAAGGACATAGAAAATGAACTGCATAAATCCTATCAGGGGGTCATGCTTCTCACAGACCCCCGGGGGGTCATCTTTATCTGCAGCTCTCCTGATTTAGATTATCAGCTCCTGTGGCAGCTGACTCCCAAACACATCGAGGACATCGCCGCATCGAGACAGTTCGGTGCAGGTCCCTGGCACTGGACCGGTATGAAACGAGAGGGTGAGCGTACGGCCGTTGACCATATCGGGAAGAAATATGAGATTCACGAGAAGACTCTGCGTATTCCTCCGGGATGGAAGATTCTCTATCTCCATGACCAAGAAAAGGTCCTGGGTGACCTTGTTAACCCCCTAATCAGGGAAAGCGGCTACGTCATATCGTCACTGTGCCTTCTCATTGCATCATTTGTCTTGTACCTCTACAAGAAGGCAAGCGGCGATATTAAGCTCAGGGAACGCCTGCGCACGGAGTCTCTTACGGATTCCCTCACCGGATGCTACAACCGGAGGGGCTTTTCCACCTTGATAGAGCACCAGATTAAAGTCACCCGGCGGAAGAAGCGGGAGCGTTTCCTCGTCTATGTCGACCTCGACAACCTGAAGATTCTCAACGATACCTTCGGCCACAGTGAAGGGGACCGGGCGCTGAAAGACGTGGCCCATATTCTCAGCGAGGCAAGCCGGGAGTCAGACATCGTTGCCCGGCTGGGTGGTGACGAGTTTGTGGTCTACTATGAAGGAGATTCGGACATCAGCACCCCCGTGATCATGGGTCGCCTGAACGAGCTGGTCAGCGCCCATAATCAGCACAGGGGGCCAGGCATGAGGCTTTCCATAAGCGCGGGCATTGCGAAGTTCGGGCCGGACCACCCCGGGACCCTCGAAGAGATGCTCTCACACGCAGAAAATCTCATGTATGCAGAGAAGGAAAAGAAACGGCAGGAGTGGCCCTGACCTGCCATTACTCATAGGATCATTGGTTAGATAAGGTATTCAAAGAATCTCCCCTGTCCCTGCCGGCAGGCAGGCCCTCTTTGTCAAAGAGGGGTGTTATCACTCCCCTTGGCCTCTGTGCCTTCCGTTTGAACGGCGGTTGCCATGAATAGTGGAAAAGGGATCAGATACCCGCACACTGAAACGTTTATGCATGCATAATCCGGAGTCCTG
>CP070788.1:747549-749250 GCA_020346765.1 Nitrospiraceae bacterium | reverse complement strand
ACACAAAGGGATTGGGATGTCCACAGGCTTTGCTATTAAGGAAGTCAATAAAGCTGGGAAATATATTGAGTCTTATAATGGCGAGCAAATAAACTATGATTTACTGGTGATCATACCAACGAACACCGGCGACCCGGTAATTGTGGACTCGGAAATGGATGACGGGAGCACGTATGTTCCGACCGACAAAAATACCATGAAGGCCCTGAACCATAAAAATGTATATGTGCTGGGAGATGCTACGAACGTTCCTACTTCAAAAGCCGGATCAGTAGCACATTATGAGGCGGAAGTGGTCACTGAGAATTTACTGGCGGAAATAAACGGGAAAAAGCCCCAGCCAAAATATGACGGGCACTCAACCTGTTTTATTGTTTCTGAAAAAGGGAAGGCCTACCTTGTGGATTTCAATTATGACACTGAGCCACTATTCGGCACCTATCCTTTTCCCGGAATTGGCCCCTTTTCACTTTTAAAAGAGACTCGTATAAACTGGCAGGGAAAACTCGGGTTTGAGCGGTTATACTGGAACACGTTGCTGCCCGGAAAGAATATGTTTTTACCGCCCACAATGAGTATGACCGGCAAAAAGCAGAATCCGGATTAATGGATACCCTTTTATCGCAGCCAGAACGCAGCATATACCTGACAAATCGTTTCAGATGGTCCGCTATTGCGGGTGGTACGCGAACAAATCAAGAGGGATGCGTCTGAAAAGGGGTATTGTGAGGCCGGAAGATGAGCAATCCGAACACAATGAGGATGCAGAAATAATAGACGTGTCTGAATATGAGTAGAAAAAATCCCCTCAAGAACCTGGCGAGAATGTATCAAGACGATATGGAAGGTGAATCCGCTGGAGCGTCCGAACTGTGGCGCGGAGATGAAGATAATCAGACGTATAACAGAGGTTAAGTCTCTTGACACGTCTCTTTCTATCACGAGTAGACATTTCTTCGGGGTTGATGGAAATCACTTGGATTTCATCATAGTATCTGACTCCCTATGAACTGAGAAAAAGAAACAGCCCTTGAAATTTAAATGGTTATTTGTTAAAAACAAGGGCTTGGAAAACTGGTGGTGGATGGTTTTTTTCGTCTTGAAAACCGTAGACCGAAAGTTCCGTGGGTTCGAATCCTGCCTCCTCCGCCATTTCTCCGGACGCCGCTTTCCCCCTGATCCACTGAGACAGGCCTGCCTTAGGACCTTCTCCGTTTCTCAACGGCAATCATGAGAAGCGACACTGCCGCCGGGGTTACGCCGGGGATTCTTCCGGCCTGTCCGAGGTTGAGCGGTCTCACTTCTTCCAGCTTCTCGATGATCTCCCGTGAAAGGCCGGGGATGCCCCGGTAGTCAAATCCTGCGGGAATGAGTTTCCCTGCCATTTTCCTGAACCGCTCTGCCTGCTCCGCCTGACGACTGACATAGCCCCCGTATTTTGTCTCTATTTCCACCTGGTTCAGTGCATCCCGGGAAATGCCGTTGCCCGGCGGGGCGATTTCGGCAATGTGTGCGTATTTCACTTCCGGCCTTTTGAGAAGCTGGTAAAGGGAGATATCTTCCCTGACCGGCGTGCCTCCCAGCCTGCTCAATACTGGATTGACGATACCAGGCTTTACACGGGTTGACCTGATTCTCTTCAGTTCTTCATCGACGGCGGCCTTCTTCACGGCAAGGACGCGGAACTGTTCATCATTGATA
>CP070788.1:745677-747449 GCA_020346765.1 Nitrospiraceae bacterium | reverse complement strand
TCAAGTCCCGTCCATCCCGCCATTTCCTTGCTGAAAGCACCATGTGTGAGGGGACAGATGGGCTTTTACGTCTACATCATCCAAAGCCAAAAGGACAGCTCGCTTTATATCGGTCAAACCGGTAATCTGCAGGACCGCATGCTCAGGCACAATCAGGGCAGGTCATCCTACACCAAAGGCAAACGCCCCTGGTCTCTTCTTTATTCAGAGCGCTTTGAAACCCGCTCACAGGCTGTCAGGAAAGAGCACAAACTGAAATCGTTTCACCGAAAAGACCTCCTGCTCAACCTGATACGTTCAGTTGGTTAGAACGTCCCGACTGTCAGTCGGGAAGGCCGTCCCGACTCAAGTCCCGTCCATCCCGCCATTTCCTTGCTGAAAGCACCATGTGTGAGGGGACAGATGGGCTTTTACGTCTGATCTCCTTAATCCATAAGTTGCACAGTACAACTGTTTAAGGAGAGAAGGGAACAGCGTGTGAACAAATTTATTTTTTCAGAGGACAAAACAGGACGTTATGTCAAAAATAGTCCTCGGAGACGGACAGGAGGTCCGGCGAGAATAAGTGAACATGATGTTGTCTTCTCTCCTCATTCACGTTTATGAATGATAAAGACCGCATGCCCAGGCACAACCAGGGCAGGTCGTTATAAAGACAGGAAGAATCCAATGTGAACCCGGTCTTACATTGACCATGGCTGCCGGATACTGTTTCAAATCCTGCACAAATGTTCCTCTGATATATTCTTCCCGGTTCGCGAATGTGCTCATAGCTCATATGTCCTGAAGAGAATGAGACTCCCTGTTGATAATCAGGGGGTAACCGCATCGTTGTAGCCTGAGAAGCATTCCTTTTGGCTCCTTTTATGTTCTCCTGGCATGCAGGCAGGGCATCATGTCTCACCACATGTCATAGGGATCACAGCCCGTGCTGTCACAGAGCTAAAAGGCCACCTGTCCGGTTCATCTGCACCAAAAGTTGTTGACTCAGAAAAATAATGTGGTATCCTACAGGAAATCAACAGGTGCGCCCATGACGGAGAGATCATCCATGAATAAGAATATCGGCATCATCATCCTGGTTATCACAGCGGCCCTGCTCCTGCTCGCGGCAGGCTCCGCAGGATTCAATCTCTACATCGACTGGCTTTTTTTCCAGGAGGTGGATCATGCAGGAGTCTTCAGGACCATGTTGTCGGCAAAGATCACTTCCGCGCTGGCATTCAGCGCTGCATTCCTTGCCTTTTACCTGCCCAATCTTTATTTCTCAAACCGGATAAACTTCCCCCTCAGGAACCTCCATCTGTTCGGAGACACGGTCTACCCGGTGCAGACCCTCACCATGGACAGGCCGGTCAAAACGCTGACCATGGCAGGGGGCTTTCTCATAGCCCTTCTCATGGCACTCTTCGGGGCCTCAAAGTGGGAAGAACTGGTCCTCTTTCTGAACGGCCTTGACGTGGGGATGAAGGACCCTGTGTTCGGAAGGGACATCGGGTTCTATCTCTTCACCCTTCCCCTCGTGTCCACAGTAAAGAGCTTCGCTGTCCTGACTGTCATTATTACGGCTGCCGCCACGCTCCTGAGCTGCTTTCTCAGGGGAGGAATTTCCTGGTCCGAGAGGAATATCTCCATCCATCCCGCGGTGAAAAAGCACGCGGGGATTTTCGGACTGTTCATCTTTTCAGTCCTCGCCCTTCATTTTTATATCGAGGCGTACCGGCTCCAGTATACCTATCGTGGATTTATCTACGGGGCCGGGTACACGGACA
>CP070788.1:743763-745577 GCA_020346765.1 Nitrospiraceae bacterium | reverse complement strand
AATCAGGAGTTCGTGCTGGCCTCAGCCCTTGCACTCGAAGGGGAGAAGCATATGGTCGTTCTGAGCGGCGGCACTGACGGCACTGACGGTCCTACCGATGCTGCGGGTGCGATTGCCGATGGTGAGACCATAGCCCGGGCACGGGCAAAGGGTCTTGATCCATGGGATTATCTGCAGAGGAATGATTCCTACCCTTTTTTTGAAGCCCTTAATGACCTGCTGATGACCGGCCCGACCCGGACCAATGTCATGGACGTACGTGTTATGCTAATTGGTAAGAGAGAGGGATGATATAATTGTCCTGAGTTGTGAAAAGAACAGGGGTCAGGGCTTGAAAGTGTCCTTGCATCTTCTCTTTCATTCAGAAAGTCTCCGGTAAATTTATTCTAACCTGCCTGCCGGCAGGCAGGCTCGCCCCTTCGTGATTCAGACATGAACAAATTCTTAACCCTTCGACTTCCCTCATTCCACTCAATTTTTATAGGGGATCTTAAAAAGTCTTTTTTGTCTTTACGGGGCCCCATTGTTTGTTTCCGGAATGTGAAGGAGTGCGAGGGTTAAAAATTCAATGGAGAAGCGAAGCGGCTTATTGAATTTACCGAGCAGGACTGATACATTCCGAACGAGAAACAAACGTGGGGTGGATTTTTGGTTACTTTTTGCCCATGCAAAAAGTAACAACGCATAACATCGGGGTCTACTCCTTCTCTCTTTTAAACCCTATTTTTCGCTTTTGTTTTTCAGATGGTGACATTAACTGGCGTATCGCCTCAAAAATGGTATATATTTTTTTGTCCTGTTCTTCTATTCTTTGCTCTATAAGACCCATTTTGCGACCAAGTGCCTTATGAGTTGATAGGGTTTTTCTAAGGTTTACAAATGTCCGCATGATTAAAATGTTTACCTGAATTGCCTGCTTACTGTTAAGAATACTTGAAAGCATTGATACACCTTGTTCAGTAAAAACATAGGGTGCATATCTGCGGCCACCCCATCTTGAGGTGCCAAATTGGAACCTCAAGTTATCATATTCATTCTTTGTTAATTGAAACATAAAATCTCCCGGGAACCGATCAAGATTTCTTCTTACTGCACGATTAAGAACTTTTGTTTCAACACCATAAAGCTCAGACAGATCACTGTCCAACATAACCTTATGTCGCCTAATAACATAGATTTTCTTCTCAATAACTTCTATTGGAATTAATTCTGACATCTCCCCCCCTTTTTAATATGGTGTGATGAGTTAGATTAGATAATAGGGTGCGTGGGCGTCAAGGTTGCTCCCGGATAATTCCATTTTCAAGCCCTGACCCTGCCCCTTCCTCTATTATCAGGGTTCATCCTTTTTCTCACCCCCAAGCTGAACGATCCTGTTGCCATACTCCATTTTCAGCTGTGAAAGAAATGCCCCGTCAATTTTCCCCTTCCACGTTGTCACCTCCATGAACCGTTTCGGGATCGAAATCTTTGCAGGATCAAATCCCGTTGCAATGCGGGTCTTCCACCGGAGTTTCTGGATGTGTCCTGAAACAGAATCCATATTGGCAGCAATATCATCATAACCGACGCTCTGCAGACATTCAGCAAGCACATCATCAGTATAGACACTCCTTGCAAAGAGGCAGGCTACCATGGAGGTGAGAAAGACCCTTCCCTTCTCGTCCTGCATCAGAAACTCTACAGCCTCCTCCACGGTCTTGCCCTTCGGCTTCTGGTCATATGAGTACCCCGCACTATCGAGATGAGAATGGCGCAACCCCAGTGCCTGCGATACAAAGAACACCTCTCCCGTCGCATACCCCGCCATTTCC
>CP070788.1:741765-743663 GCA_020346765.1 Nitrospiraceae bacterium | reverse complement strand
GGAGATTTTGGACAAATACAAATAAAAATCAGTTGTCAGTAGTCGGTAGTCAGTTGTCCGAAGAAACCGACTACCGATTACTGAATACTGAGTACTGAATTCATGGAAAAAATTTTACTGAAAAATACTGGCAATCCGAAAGCCGCTGACATTGAAGAATATGAAAAGGCCGGAGGCTATGCAGGTCTCAAAAAGGCCCTTGCACGCGAGCCAAAGGACATTATTGAGGAAGTAAAGAAGTCAGGCTTGCGGGGCAGGGGTGGTGCTGGATTTCCGACTGCCATGAAGTGGAACTTTGCGGTAGCAGACCCGAAGTTTCCAAAATACCTGATCTGCAATGCCGATGAAGGGGAGCCCGGGACCTTTAAGGACAGGCCGATTCTTGAGAAGGACCCGCACCTGTTAATCGAAGGCATGGCCATCTCAGGGTACGCGCTCGGGGCGGAGCATGGATATATTTATCTCAGAGGCGAATATCCGGAGGCACGAAACATTCTCGACAAGGCAATTCAAGAGGCATACGAAAAAAAATATCTCGGAGCCGATATCCTCGGCAAGGGGGTGACCTTTACCCTCTCGGTCCATCAGGGCGCAGGCGCGTATATCTGCGGTGAGGAGACAGCACTGATCGAGTCGATCGAGGGGAAAAAGGGGCAGCCCAGAAACAAACCCCCGTTTCCGGTCAATTCGGGTGCATGGGCCATGCCGACCATCGTCAACAATGTGGAAACACTGTCCAATCTCCCGTTTATTATTGAAGCCGGGGGAGAGGCCTACGCGTCGATCGGAAGCAAGGATTGTCCGGGGCCCAAGCTCTTCTGCGTGAGCGGCTGTGTCAATAAACCGGGGGTATATGAACTCCCGATGGGGACGAGCCTGAAAGAGATCATCTTTGACCATGCAGGGGGGATGAGAAACGGTGCGAAACTCAAGGCAGTGATCCCGGGCGGTATTTCCACGCCGGTGCTCCCTGCCGGCAGTATTGACTGTGCGATGGATTTTGTAGCGATGCCGAAGGCGGGCAGCATGCTCGGTTCGGGTGCTGTGATTGTCATGGATGAGTCGGTCTGCATGGTGAAGGTAACATACAGGGCCCTGAAATTTTTTGAACATGAGTCCTGCGGCAAATGCGTTCCCTGCAGGGAAGGCACCGAATGGCTCAGAAAGATCCTTGAACGGATCGAGCGTGGCAAGGGCAGGAAAGGCGATGTTGAACTCCTGTCTGAAGTAGCGGGAATCATGTCAGGAAGGACATTCTGCCCGCTCGGTGATGGCGCGGCAGGCGTTGTCATTGCGATGCTGAAGCACTTCAGAAATGAATTTGAGCAGCATATAAAGAGCAAAAAATGTACGTTCAGCTGAATAGATATTCATTAATGGTTATCAGGGATGGATCAACAGGAATCCGCAGGACAGTGAATAGTGAAATGGATCCACTTACAAAATATCGATTAACGAATAACCAATGACGACTATCGATGAACGAACATGATACGACTGACAATTAACGACAGAGAAGTGGCCATTGACCGGCAGATGACGGTTCTGGATGCCGCGCGTCAGGCGGGCATTAAGATTCCGACGCTCTGTAATCATGAAGTTTTGAAGCCCTATGGCGGATGCAGACTCTGCGTGGTTGAAGTTGAGAGAATGCCAAGACTCCAGAACGCCTGCTCTCTGCTCGCCGCGGACGGGATGGTCGTGAGGACCGAGTCAGAGGTGATTTCAAATGTCCGGCGGGGGATCCTCGAATTCCTTCTGATCAATCATCCCCTTGACTGTCCGTACTGCGACAAGGCCGGAGAATGCGAACTGCAGGACCTCGTCAATAAATACGGCCCTTCTGTCGGGAGGTTCAAGGAAGAGAAGAGAAAGGTGCCCGAGAGCCACAAGGACCA
>CP070788.1:739756-741665 GCA_020346765.1 Nitrospiraceae bacterium | reverse complement strand
TCATGAAGGGAGAGTTCGTCCCGATGATCTTGCTTCTGCAATTAATGAAAAAACCTGCCTTGCAAGTATCATGGCCGCCAATAATGAAACAGGCGTTATCCAGCCGGTTTCAAAGCTGGCAGAGATCTGCAGAAGCCTCAATGTCCTCTTTCACACTGATGCCACGCAGGCCGCAGGGAAAATACCTTTAGACGTTGAAGCCATGGGCGTTGACATGCTGACCCTGTCAGGGCATAAACTCTACGGCCCGAAAGGAGCAGGAGCATTATACATTCGCAAAGGTGTCGAACTCACCCCCCTTATTCACGGCGGCAGTCAGGAACACTCATTAAGGGCGGGCACGGAAAACCTTACAGGAATAACCGGCCTCGGCAAGGCCGCGGAGCTTGCCGTGCAGAGACTGCCGGATATGGACATGGTCAGAATACTGCGTGACAGACTTGAAAGAGGCATAAAGGAAGTGTTTCCGGAGAGCAGACTGAACGGGCATGAGCATGAAAGGCTGCCAAACACACTGAACATGTATCTTCCGGGATTCAGGGGAGAATCCCTTGTAATGGCAATGGACCAGAAAGGGATCGCCTTTTCATCAGGTTCGGCCTGCAGGTCAGGTTCGCCGAAACCGTCTCACGCTCTGCTGGCTATGGGATTGTCAGAAGAAGAGGCTCACTGTTCCGTACGCCTGTCCGCGGGAATTCATAACACAGCCGATGAAATTGACAGGACTGTTATGCTGTTTAAAGAAGTGGTGCAGGAGACAGGAAGTGCGGTAAGGTTTGCGCCCTGCCGTTAAACGAACAAAAGGGGATATACCATGGACTCTCAGATCATTTTCAAACAGTCACGCATGGAAGTTCATAACCACATGTCTGACACCTACCGGGAGGAAATTGCCAAAGATGTGTTCAGGGGACTGACGGCTCCCAGGAAATTCATTCCGAGCAAATATTTCTACGACGCCCGCGGATCTGAACTGTTTGATCAGATCTGCTCGCTGCCGGAATACTACCCTACAAGAACTGAGATGGCCATACTCAGACACGCCGCCCCTGCAATCATGGGCTCCTTCGAACAAGGCGACATCGTTGAACTGGGCTCAGGTGCAAACCTGAAGATCAGGATGCTTCTCGATGCTGCCCCTACAGAACACCTGTCACAACTGAGGTATGTGCCTGTCGATGTAAGCACATCCGCCCTTGTTGACGCCTCGGAGGAGCTGCTCACATTATACCCGGACCTTGAGGTCCTCGGCATTGTAGCCGACTTCACCCTCCATCTGGACAAAATCCCCTCTGACCGTCCCAGGCTGCTCCTTTTCCTGGGAAGTACCATCGGGAACTTCAGTGATGCACAGCGGCATCATTTCCTGCGCTCTGCCGCATTCACGATGAATCCCCGGGACAGGTTTCTTATAGGATTCGACATGCTTAAACCGGCAGAAACACTGGAAGCCGCCTATAACGACTCAGTCGGGATTACATCAAGGTTCAACAAGAATGTCCTCCATGTGCTGAACCGTGAGTTAAAGGCAAATTTCGACCCCTCTGATTTTGAACACCTGGCCTTCTTCAATCAGGAAAAACAGAGGGTAGAAATGCACCTGCAGGCCAGGCACAGCCTGGAGGTAATGGTAGATGACCTGGGAGTAACGGTAGAGCTTGAGAAGAACGAAACCATCCACACCGAAATATGCGGCAAGTTCAGCAAATCAGGCGTGGAAAAGCTGGCCGATGAAAGCGGGCTGAAGATAAGCCGGTGGTTTTTTGATACCGACGAGTGGTTTTCCCTGGCTGAGCTTACATTGAAGGAAAGAAGATAATTTATTAATACCCCTCTGTGTCTCCCCTTGTAAAGGGGAGAATTTCAGAGCTTCTCGATAAGCTTGCAGAGCTCAATCCCCTCTTTAGCA
>CP070788.1:737735-739656 GCA_020346765.1 Nitrospiraceae bacterium | reverse complement strand
ACATCAACCTGCTGGTTGCCTTTCTGCTGGGCAAGATCCTGTGCCTTCTGCAGGGCTTCCTGGCTTTTCAATGTAAATTTATCTGCTCTCATCACACCCTCCGTTACAAATTGTTCAACAAACTATGTTGAACTAAAGGTCTTCTTCAAAGACCTCCTTAATTCTTTTCCTGAATTCTTTTCTTATATCACTGTCAAGATAATCCATCATCTGTTCCGTCTCTCTCTGCAGGGCCTCGAATCTCCTTCTCATTCTCAAAATAATGTCAACACCTGCCCTGTTCACACCCAGTTCTTTGGTAAGGTTCAGTATCATCCTGATACGTTCAAGGTCCTCCTGTGAATAACGGCGTGCGCCTCCTGCCCTCTGCGGATGGAGAAGCCCCTCCCGTTCATATAACCGCAGCGTCTGCGGATGGATATTAAACATCTCGCATACAACACCAATCATGAATAATGGCCGTTTTCGTTCATTCATAATAAAAACCTTCGTTCAAAGCAGTTCAGTATTTTTTATAGTCCACAATGTTGAACCATTGTGTAACCACTTTGAACTATGTTGAACTAAGTTTATACGCCTTTCCTATCTCTTCCAGAGCTTCCTTTGTCTTGCTGTTCACTGTCTTCGGCACAACAATTTTAATCACTGCAAACTGGTCTCCCTTCACTCCGCTTTTCCTGTCCGGGATGCCCTTGCCCTTGAGTTTAAATTTCTTCCCGCTGTCAGTTCCGGGAGGGAGCGTCATTGTGACTGTGCCGTCAAGGGTAGGGACCTTGATCTTGCCGCCCAGTGTGGCCTCGATAACCGTCACAGGAGTGTCAACGTAAATATTGCGTCCCTCACGTTTAAACAGGTCATGGGGCTTTAGTCCCAGTTCTATATACAGGTCACCTGCAGGCCCTCCCTTTGTTCCCGCACTTCCCATACCCCTGAGCTTGACCTTGCTGCCTCTGTCAGCGCCCGGCGGTATTTTCACTTTTATGGTTTCCTTTGAAATACTGCTTCCGCTTCCCCTGCAGGCACTGCATGCTTTTGATATGATTTTCCCTGTGCCCCTGCATGCCGGACAGGGCTGGCTGAGCCTGAATACTCCCCGGCTCTGTTTTACTGATCCGGCGCCATGGCACTGGGAACATATCTGTGATGACTCGGCACCAGTGCCGCCGCACTGCCTGCAGGACACCTCCCGCCTCAGCGTAATGGGCTTCGTCACACCTCTGTATGCCTCCTCCAGGGAAATATCAAGATGCGTTGACAGGTCAGCACCCCGCAGCCGGGTCTCCTGCTGCTGGAAGCCGCCGAAGATATTGGAAAAAATGTCTTCAGCCCCTCCAAAGCCAAAATCCTGTGTCCTGAAGCCCTCAAAGCCCTGCGCCCCTTCAAAGGCTGACTTGCCGAACTGATCATATTCGCTCCTCTTCTTGTCATCACTGAGCACTTCGTATGCCTCATTGATTTCCTTGAATTTCTTCTCCGCTGCCTTGTCACCGGGGTTTAAGTCGGGGTGGTACTTGCGTGCAAGTCTTCTGTAAGCCTTCTTTATTTCATCAGCAGAAGCGCTTTTCTTGATGCCGAGTATTTCATAGTAGTCCTGAGTCGATGTTGACATAGTGAATCCCTTCTATTAAGAATATAGACCTTCCATAATAATTAGCATATCACTTGACATGGATCATGTCAAGTCAGCTTATACCTCACATTTCATGTGCTAATCAAAATTATACCACGAAAGCCGTGGAAAGCAAATAAAACAGTGGCTGTGTAATCATTCAATGCCTTTGTCCATCATTCCGGCAGTTCTTAAGCTGGAAACCAGTCTATTCAATACGCTCTGGATGCCCGGCTACAGACCTCGGGCATGACATGCATAAAAATAGCACTAAATAAAAAGCTCACTGCATAGCTGTGTACAGAGGAAACC
>CP070788.1:735680-737635 GCA_020346765.1 Nitrospiraceae bacterium | reverse complement strand
TGTTAAGCGGGGGATTTGTCACCTTTGGCCCCATGTGGCTTTCTGCGGTGCTGAAGCAGCACGGACACCAGACATCCATTGCCGGGGTGAATTACGCTGAGGTTGAAAAGACCTTCATGGAGTTCAGGCCCGACATTGTGGCATATACCACATTCAGCGGCGGCCACCTGACCTACCTGGACTGGAACCGGAGATTAAAAAAGAAATTCAAATTCTATGCAATGTTCGGCGGCCCCCATGTGACCTTTTCCCCGGAAATGGTGGAGGAAGACGGCGTCGACGCCGTGTGCCGGGGCGAGGGATTTGAAGCAATGCCGGAGTTCATTAACAAGCTCGAAAAGGGTGAGGACATTACCACCGAAAAAAACTGGTGGGTCAAGGTTGACGGTAAGATCTACCGCAACGAACAGCGGCCTCTTATAAAGGACCTGGATGTGCTCCCGTCCCCTGACCGGAGCCTCTACGACCGGTACAAGGACTACCGCCTGGCCAGGACGGCTACTGTCATGACGAGCCAGGGCTGCCCTTTTAACTGTACCTACTGCCACAACCACCAGCTTCATAAAATGCGCCTCAAGGGAGACCCCATATTCCGCCAGAGAAGTGTTGACCACGTTATTAAAGAACTGAAGCAGATGAAAAAGGACTATCCCCATGTGGAGTATCTGATATTCAGGGATGAAATACTGACGGTCAATCCGAAATGGATCAAGGAGTTTTCCGAAAAATACCCCAGGGAGATCGGCATCCCCTTTTACTGCCTCATGAGACCGGAGATCATCAAGGAAGAGGTCATTGACGACCTGATAAAGGCCGGCCTGTTCTACATAGGGATCGGGGTAGAGTCGGGCAATGATTTTATCAGGAACAAGGTGCTGAACAGAAAGATGACGAAGGAGCAGATCATACAGGGGATGACCATCCTCAGGAAAAAGAACGTGAAGTTCTCCATGTATAACATCATCGGCGCCCCCCACGAGACCCTCGATACGGCCATGGAGACCTGGCAGCTCACGGTACAGTGCAAGCCGACCTTCTGCGATGCCTTTCTCATGACGCCCTATCCCAAGACGGAGATTTATGACTATTCCGTTGCAAACGGTTTTTTTGACCCGGGCATTGAGTACCCGGAAACATACCACGAGCGGATCATCCTGAACCTTAAGGACAGGAAGGAACTGGAGAACTTCATGCATCTTCTCGGGGTGGCCGTTGAATTTCCCTGGTTGATGCCCCTTATCAAAAATGTCCTGATCAAGCTTCCCCTGCGGCCTGTCTATAACAGGGTCAGAAAATTCTGGAAGGGCTATGTGTACCGGTACAGGATTTATCCTTACAAGGTCTCAGCCGCTGAAAGCGCGAGAATCATCTACAATCAGATCTTTGTGTCAAAAGCTTAAATTTGTGATGTCCCCATCAGGTCCCTGCACGATGACCCTGCAGCGTTACGCAGGGTCATTTCTTGCGAAGGAATACATGAGTTCCGGTGCGGTGGTTCAGGCTCGTGTTATGATACATCTGAAAGAAAGGATCCTATGTTAGTCTCGGTGGTAGTCCCCCTGCACAATGAAGAGGAGAATGTGGTCGATCTCTATCATGCCCTGAAGGCGGTCATGGACGGGGGCGGCAATGAGTATGAGTTGCTCTTCATTGACGACGGCAGTACGGACAGGACGTTGGAGCTGATAGAGCCCTTTGAAAAGAAGGACAACACTGTGCGGCTCCTGCGTTTCAGAAGAAATTTTGGCAAGGCTGCGGCCTGGGCAGCGGGCTTTGACTATGCCCGGGGAGATGTGATCGTGACCATAGACGGTGACCTTCAGAATGACCCGAAGGACATCCCCCGGCTGGTATCCTATCTCGGCGAATATGACGTGGTCAATGGATGGAGAAAGGACCGGAAGGACGCATATATCATCAGGAAATTCCCTTCAAAGATTGCCAACTGGCTCATC
>CP070788.1:733585-735580 GCA_020346765.1 Nitrospiraceae bacterium | reverse complement strand
AATGTGAAGGATTATGCCGGGGAAAAGGGCTGTAACCTCCAGGAAGGGGCGCGGGAACTCAGGTACGGTCTGTATGAAGAGACCGCCGAAGAGGTCGGTGCAACGCGGATAGCACTCGGCCACCATGCCGATGACCAGGCCGAGACTGTCCTGATGAGGCTGATCAGGGGTGCCGGCAGAAAGGGGCTCACGGGCATCCCCCCGGTCCGGGGCAGGATTGTCAGGCCCCTGATCGAAACTGAGCGGAGGGAGATTGAAGCATTCCTCTCTGCTGGCGGGGTCTCCTTTATGACCGATTCATCCAATCTCAGAGTTGATTACTTCAGAAACTGGGTCCGCCGCTCCCTCATGGAAGAAATCAGGAAGCAGAATCCCGCCATCGTCCGCGACCTGTGCAGGACAGCGGACATCTTACGTGAGGAGGATGAATATCTTGAGATCATTGTCACAAAGACCCTGATGAGGCTCATCAGCAGAAAGACCGATTGTTCCATCGAGCTATTCCTTTCTCCTCTTGCGGTGATCGAGGTCCCGCTCCTCAGGCGTATCCTGCGGCGGGCCATCGGAGCGACACAGGGCCTCAGGAGGACAGCTTTTGTTCACATCGATGACATGATGAAGCTTATCAGGCAGGGCAGGGCCGGTGACAGCATTGCTTTACCCGGAGGCGTCAGGGTGATCCGGGAATACTCCCTCCTGAAAATAACGGTGGAAAGGCCCCCGTCGCTTTCAGAGTATGAACTCCTGCCTCCCGGCGAGGTTGTACTGAAGGAAGCGGGGGTGGCGATCAGGGCATCCCTCGAAAAAGGGGGCGGGGAAAAGGACAATGTCAGGGATGCCGTCCTCCTTGATGCCGCGGGCATGTCATTTCCGCTGATTGTCAGGCCGCGCAGGTCAGGGGACTTTTTTTTCCCTGCCGGGTTCGGGAAAAAGAAGAAGCTTCAGGATTTCTTTGTCGATGAAAAAATACCCCGTGACCAGCGGGACGTGATACCCCTTGTCCTGTCGGGAAATGATATCATATGGGTTGCCGGTTACCGGGCTGATGAGCGGTTCAGGGTGACGGGAAAGACAGAACGCTATCTGAGGCTGTCTATAATCAGCCTGTAAGCTATAAGCGGTAAGCAATAAGCTGGTTAGTTTGATGTCTTTAAAGCTTACAGCTAAAAGCTTATAGCCAATAGCTTAAAGGAGGTTCTTTTGACTGACAGGGTGAGAGTACGTTTTGCGCCGAGCCCCACGGGGTATCTGCACATCGGTGGCGCGCGGACTGCCCTTTTTAACTGGCTGTACGCAAGAAACACGGGGGGCGCCTTTGTCCTGCGTATCGAGGACACGGACAGGTCCCGCTCCACCGATGAATACATTGATGCCATCATTGAGGGAATGACATGGCTCGGTCTTGAATGGGATGAAGGCCCCTTCAGGCAGACCGACCGGTTTGAGACCTACCGGCAGTACGCCGAAAGATTGCTTCGGGAGGGGAAGGCATATCACTGCTACTGCTCGCCTGAAGAGCTTGAAGCACGGCGGAAAGAGGCAATGGACCAGGGGAGGCCGCTCAAGTATAACGGCAAGTGCAGAAACCTCAGGAAGCCTGTTGCCGGTGTGACACCCGTGGTGAGGTTCAAAATGCCGCTGGCGGGCCAGACAGTGGTTGATGATCTAATCAAAGGGACTGTATCTTTTGACAATGAACAGCTTGACGACCTGATCATCCTGCGGTCCGACGGGACGCCGACCTATAACCTGACCGTTGTAGTTGATGATGTTGACATGGCGATCACTCACGTTATCAGGGGCGACGACCACCTGAACAACACGCCGCGGCAGATACAGCTCTATCATGCCTTCGGGTACCCCCTCCCGAGCTTCGCGCACCTGCCCATGATCCTCGGCTCGGACAAGGCACGGCTTTCGAAGCGGCATGGAGCAATGTCGGTGATGGCATATTATGACATGGGATACCTGCCCGAGGCGCTGGTAAACTACCTG
>CP070788.1:731448-733485 GCA_020346765.1 Nitrospiraceae bacterium | reverse complement strand
GAGTTCAATGTATCGCTTATGGAGAAGCCCGGCGGCACCGTGGAGGTCCTTCCCGTTGCGGAGATCATCTTCCACGAATGGCCGCGGGAGGCGCCCATGATCGTGGGGTACAAGGCCAAGTGGGACAGGAAGTCCTTTGAGTACACCCACACCTCGCGGCAATTCGAGCCCGGAGATATGCGGCTTGACGTGCTCAGGAGCACGGCCCTCCAGTGCTGGAAGGTGTTCAAGCTGAAGGGGTACGCCCGGGTGGACATACGGGTCGGTGAGGACAACAGGGCCTATGTCCTCGAAGCCAATGCGAACCCCTGCATATCGCCTGACTCGGGGTTTGTGGCGGCTCTGAAAGAGGCGGGCTACTCAGGGCCTGATTTTGTGAAGACCATGATCGAGGTGGCCGTCAACAGATGATAAAAACCCGGGATGCTGTCAAAGGAATTGTGCTGAGGGAATGCATATTCCCACAGGACCTGGGCAGGGTCAGGGAGATCCTTCAGGGGACAAATGTCTTCAGGGTCTGCGAGGTCGACGTTGCCCTGGAGCTTGTAGGGGACAGCATGCGAGAAGGGAAGAACACTGATTATCGCTTTATCTTTGCCGACCTGGACGGCAAGACAGCAGGGTATGTCTGCTACGGCATGATCCCCATGACGGACGGTAGATTTGACCTGTACTGGCTGGCTGTTGACCGGGCATTTCAGGGCAGGGGCATTGCCAGCCTGCTCACGGGCCGGATGGAAGAGCGGGTGATTGCCCTCGGAGGCCGCCGTGTGTATATTGACACCTCGTCGCGCGAGCCCTACAGGCCAGCACGGGATTTTTACCGGTTACGGAACTACCGAGAGGTCGCCCGGCTTCAGGGGTATTACGCTGACGGGGACGACAAGGTAATATTCATGAAAAATATTTCAGGAGGCTGCTCACAGAAGATATGACAGGGAATTTCAGAAACATCCTGTTTGTCCTGGAGGCCGGAAACAGGGACAGCAGCATGCTCAGCCGCGTCGTCCGCCTGGCACAGAGCGGCGGTTCATTGCTCACCGTGGCCGAAGTGGTTGATGAGCTGCCGAAGAGCATGTGGAAAATGGTCACCTACAATGACCTTGCGGACATCCAGGAGTCCCTTGTGAACACACGGCAGCAGGGACTTGAGCAGGTGGTCGCCCCCTTCAGGGAAGAACGCAGGGGACTGTCCATGAGCGTAAGGGTCCTCACAGGAAGCCCCCACGTTGAGATCATACGGGAGGCACTGCGAAACAGGCACGACCTTGTCATTGTTCCCCTTGGGAAGGAGAGCAGGTTAAAGGAGGCGCTCTTCGGCACGACGGCAATGCATCTTGTGCAGAAATGCCCCTGTCCGGTATGGGTGAGCCCGTCCCGGGAACTGCAGCGCAATGCCATCCTCGCCTTTGTGAACCCCGACCCCTTTGACCAGAAAAAGATGTGGCTCAGTGCGGAGGTCCTGGAAACAGCCGTCCGGATGGCGTCTCTGGAAAAAAGGGAACTCCATGTTGTCCATGCCTGGAGCAAGTACCCCGAGCATATCCTCTACTGCTATGCCGGTGTGCCGCTGAACGTGCTGGACAAGTACGAGGATGACCGTCAGAAGATGAACAGGACATGGATTTACTCCCTTCTCAACAAGCGGATGCCCGGCTCCGGCAAGTGTCATGTGCATTTTTTTGAAGGGGAAACGGAGACACTGGTTTCCCGTGTGGCACAGGAGTTTCATGCAGGGCTCATTGTGAGCGGTATTATCCCCAGGAGCGCGGGCACTGAAATATTCAGCGAGAAAGCCATTGAAGATGCGCTCCATGGGACCGGCTGTTCCGTGCTGGTTGTGAAACCCGAGGGCTTTGTCACACCTGTCAAGCTTACTGCTGCATTCTGAGCCTTTCAATTCAGACAGTTCAAACAGTTTCAGGCGATCCAAGTCTGAAACTGTTTGAACAGATGAGACGGCTACCCCCCTTTTTTCCCTTCCGCGATTCCGATCTTCCCAACTGATCACGACTGATCATGCCTCTTGCCGAATAG
>CP070788.1:729275-731348 GCA_020346765.1 Nitrospiraceae bacterium | reverse complement strand
AGGGGGTTGATAATCCTGTCATTCATTTGCGCTCCACCTCGTTTCTGTTAGTCTTGGAATAGTAATCATGCACGTGCTTCCATCAGTCAATTTTTCGCGGCACCCAGCAGGCTACGTGACATGGAGGTCACGTCAAGAATAAATACCACTTTTCCGTCTCCTGTTATGGTTGCTCCCAGGACGTTGGACATCGTGGTGTCTATGCCATCGATGGTTTTGATCACAACTTCCTCCTGTCCGAGAAGACGGTCCACGGCAACACAGAACCGCTTGTCTCCCATGGCGATTACCACGATATATTTATGGTCCGGATCGGTCCCGGTTTCGTACATGCCCTGTCCCAGCAGGTTTTTCAGCTGAAAGAGCGGACAGACTTTGTCGCGGATTACGATAACGCTCTGGCCCGTCACGTTATTGACGTCCTCATGGGAAACCTTGAGAGTCTCTTCTATCGGTGTAAGCGGAATGGCATACTTTGAACCTGAAACCTCTACCATAAGCGCCTGGATGATGGCAAGGGTGAGGGGGATACAGATTCTGAATGTGGTCCCCCCGTTTTTCTCTGTATTAATTTCGACGAATCCGTTAAGCAGGGAGATATTGTTTCTCACTACGTCCATGCCAACCCCCCGGCCGCTCAGCTCGGTAGCAACCTGCTTCGTTGAGAAGCCGGGCATGAAAATGATGTCGGTGGCTGCTTCGTCAGACATTTTCTTTACGTCTTCATGTGTGAGAAGCCCTTTTTCGACGGCTATCCGTTTGAGCTTTTCAATGTCCAGGCCCCTTCCGTCATCGGATATCTCTATGACGATCTGGCTTCCTCGCTGGAAGGTATTAATAATGACCTTGCCTTTCGGGGATTTGCCTGCGGCAATCCGCTCCTCTGGCGACTCCAGTCCATGGTCAATGGAATTCCTCAGGATATGTGTCAGGGGGTCGCCAATGTGCTCGATAACCGACTTGTCAACTTCTGTACCCTCGCCGTATATGATCAGTTCTACATCCTTGTTAACAGTAGCCGACATGTCCCGTACCAGCCTCGGAAACTTGGCCAGGACCTTGTTTATGGGCTGCATGCGCATCTTCATCACGGCGAGCTGCATGTCCGAGGTTACACGGTCAAGAAAGGACACGGTCTCCATGAGCGTCTCTGTATGGAGATCATGGGAATATTTCTGGGTGAAGTAATTGGATATGTTCAGAAGCCTGTTGCGCACAAGGACAACTTCACCAGCCAGGTCCATGACCTTGTCAATACGCTCGACGTCTACCCGAAGATTCTGGGCTGTTTTCTCCCTGAGCTTCCTGCTATGATCGGCCTGTTTTTTTTCTGCAACGTCCTTGTCTCCAGGGTCACTGCCTGCCTGCTGAGATCCTCCCATGACGCTCTCCTGCACAAGGGGGCCATCACCGTGAGCGGCGGCTTCTTCCCGCATCACAGCGGCACCGCTTTCATCTTCACTCCCGTCTTCTCTATCTCCTTCCGCAGCTCTTGCCGCAGACAAAAGGTCATTGCTCACCACAGCTGCCGGAGTGTGCTGATCAGCGGGGGGCTGTCCACCGTTCATAGCAGATGACAGGGCACATTCCAGCTCCTTCACCAGGGGGGACACATTTTCCTCTATTCCGTCTCTGGCCTTCAGGTGGCCCAACAGGAGGCGGAGCATGTCGATGGACCTGAGAATCGCATCCATCAAATCCCGGGAAAGAGGGATTTCCCCGTCTCTGAGTTTCTTCATAATGTTTTCCGATGAATGGGCCACATCAACGATCGGCTGAAATCCGAGGAATCCCGCGGCACCCTTTATGGTATGCATGGACCTGAATATATCATTCAGCAGGTCCGTGTCTTCACCTCGTTTCTCCAGTTCGACGAAGAGGGGCTCTATCCTGTCCAGAGACTCGTCCGCTTCCGTGATAAACTCGGATATTATTTCTTCCATTTCATCATTCATTAAACTCCCCCCGCCCTGTTATGATCTACTTCTGCTGTGATTCAAGCTTTTGGAGAATCTTGTCTATTTTTTCCTTCAGCACTTCACCAGTAAAGGGCTTGACGATGTAATTGTTCAC
>CP070788.1:727087-729175 GCA_020346765.1 Nitrospiraceae bacterium | reverse complement strand
CCATACTGGCATCAGAATCCGCGGGACCAGGCGTGTCATGCATTCCCCTGAATTCAAACGGCGTGAACGAATGTTCCGGGATTATGACCGGGCTATAGCCTGGGAGAAGAAGCGCTGGCAGTGACGCAAGTCAATCTTTTTCCATCACGGATTACTATAATAACTAACTCCGTTCCAATGGTGAAGGAGAGAGGGAAGGCTGGGGAGAAATTTCTCTACGACACCTCTGAAAAAGAGACATGAGTCTGGATTTAAGAGGTAAGAGTGAAGAAAATCTGAAAGTATCGTCAGCTGCGAAGCAAGATGTAATATGGTGTGTGTCGATTAGAGAGATTTTGATACAGGCTTCCCTATCTCCCGAAAAATGTTAACAGGAATTTAAGATAGTGGAAATTCAATAGCATAAGGCTGTTACAATTTCGGGGAAGGTTCTCTAAAAGGTTTGAAAGCCATGAACGTTTAACTAAGCAGTACCGCTTGCTGATAAGGTTTTCGAATCACGCTGTTCAGATATCCCTCTTGCAAGAAATATCTATCTAAGGTATGGCGCAACCCTTTTTTTTCAACCTTCCCCGAAATTTACAGATGATACGGATTAATGCGTGAATCAATAAAGCTGTCACTTCCATCCCGATGCCGGGATAGAACTATGCTACTCCCATTGAACATTCAGGGGCGGCCTTCGGTATATCCCTTCGGGACGGTAGTTGGCTGACAGGTAGTCGAGGATTTCCTTTTCCGTCTCCGGATTGAACTGCCACAGCCCCTGCGTTTCCTGCATCCACCTGATGGTCTCCAGCCATCCCTCCCTATCCATCCTGTTCTGCGTGATTATTTTTGCCGAGTGGCACACCGTGCAGTTCAGCTTGACCGTCTCGAACCCCGGAGCAATCACAAGGCCCGTGTCACTGTCTGTTTCCGCGCCTGAGACGCTGCCGAGCATGTTCAGTGCCGCGGTGAGGATACAGATCGTTATCGCTGATATCCTGTGTACGGGAACATGTATTTTCATATCACCCTCACGGCAATCCTGTGGCAGGCGTTGTTGAGATAGCCCCGGGGGTTCCAGCCCGGAACTACCATGGGCTGCATGTTCCCTTTGGCGTCCGTAGCGCGCGCCCATACCTCATAGTATCCCCTTTGGGGAAAGGCAATCTCAGCGGTCCAGCGCTGCCAGGCCAGCCTGTTCCTCGGTTTCCTGAGATCACAGGTCTTCCAGGTGGATCCAAAGTCAATGGAGATATCCATTGCCGAGACCTCCAGGTCTCCTGCCCAGGCATGACCGCGCACAGGGAAGGCCTTGCCTGGTTTTGCCTTTGTGCCGCTTTTCGGGGATGTGATCAGTGACTTGACCGGCATGGATTCTATGATGCACATGTCCTTTTCATCCACCTCTTCCCCCGGTGCTACGGGAGAGCAGGGCATCCGGTAGGAATGGCCGCCCATTTTGGGGCCGTCGTGAACTTTATTGCGCACGACTATTTTTGTGAGCCACTTGCCGCAGGTGGAGCCCGGCCAGCCTGCTGTCATGAGCCTCAGGGGATATCCGTTCTGGAGCGGAAGGTCTCCCCCATTGATTGCCCAGACGATGAGCGACTCCTCTTCCATTGCCTTGCGCAGGGGTACACCCCGTGATATGACCACTTTATCCGGGTCCCCGCTCAAATGTGTGTCAGCACCATAGTATCCGATATAGACCGCGTCCTTTTTCAGCCCGCACTCCATGAGCACGTCCTTCAGCCTGATACCGGTCCATTCGGGGCACCCCACAGCTCCCAGGGTCCACTGATTCCCCTTTGCCGAAGGAGAGAACTCGCTCCTGCCGTTGCCCCCGCACTCAAGCTGGAGCTGATACGTGTAATGCTTGAATTTGTTCTTTAATTCATCGATTGTGAAGGTCAGGGGCTTTTGCACGGACTCTCCTTCGATGGTGAGCGTCCATGTCTTCGGGTCGGGATCGACGGGCGGGAGCCCGTTGTTCCTCACAAAGAGCCGCTCTGCCGGGGTTACTTCATCATCGAGAAAATGGGGAAGGGTTTCAGCGTTCAGGGGTTTGTCATTGAGCACGGTGAGCCCGCTCTTGCCGGG
>CP070788.1:724883-726987 GCA_020346765.1 Nitrospiraceae bacterium | reverse complement strand
TTGAGTTGTGACAGAAGGATGTCGCTCTGACGGTACAGGTTAATAAGGTCACTCTTTGTGAGATAACCCGTGAACATTACGTTCATCAGGGCTTTCCGCCTCGCTTGTTCTTCCATTGTTTTCCGTTCCGGCCCGTCTCCGGCAAACACAAAGTCTACGTTCAGGTGTTGCAGCTCTTCTGCTGCGTCAAGAATTGAGCTGAGGCCCTGGGCATAGCCCAGAACACCAGCATAGAGTACCCGGTACCGTTCTTTGGGCTGATCGGGCCGCAATTCTTTTGTGTCCTGAAGAAATTCCCGGGATACGCCGTTCAGCACCATAACCACTTTGTCTTCAGAGAGTCCCCTCTCCAGCAGGACATCCCTGATGCCGGGAGTGGCAGCTGTCACCAGATCAGCGCGCTTAAGGCAGAATTCCATTATCCGCTCCATTATAGACGCGGTAATTCGCACCGGCCAGGCAGCGCTTACCGCTTCCTGGGGATACCGCCATGTAATGTCACGGACGTCCCAGATAAACCCTGCCCTTTTTAATCCTGACAGCAGCAGCCCTGGCGGGCCGAGGAACATGCTCGGGGTAGATACCATGATAATGTCGGCCCTTTCTCTCAGCGCAGCCAGCATCATCCTGAAAGACATGAAGGACTCTCTCATTCCCCGGATTATCAGCGAGCCGGCATGGGGGGAAAACATTATCGTTCGTCTTATTCTGTACGTCCTGGCCTGGTCACACTCCGCGACCGATGACATGTCGTACAGTTCCGGATGAGGATAGCCCGGATTATTGGTAACCACGGTCAGGTCATAATAATCATCAATCGCTTCGGCCATGGCATACAGGCGATTGGCAGCAGCAGATGTTTCAGGGGGAAAAAACTGGGTCAGGAGGCAGATTCTTTTCTTTGTCATCGGCTTATGGCGTGGTCACGCATGAAACAGAATTATTCCCCGGCACAGCATCCCGGGATATCAGATTTTATTTATGCTCAGAAAGAGGCACAGGCAACCATCTGGCACAATCGATATTATCAAGGATACAAATGCTGCAGGATATGGACGATACGCTCAGAGGCTTTTCCATCCCCGTAAGCATTCCGTTCCCCGTGATGGACGTTATGCCTACCGATAAAATCCCTCCGCAAAACATTCCACCCACTTGCTACCGTCTCTCCCCACTCCGTTTCATCCCTCAGTGTGATGCAGGGTACCCCCATCCAGTAGGCCTCTTTCTGTATGCCACCGGAGTCCGTCATTACAAGGTCACAGTTTTTAAGCAGCATCAGCATGTCAAAGTACCCAGCGGGCTCAATAATCCTGACCTTGTCAGAAAAATGCCTGGCTGAATTTTTCAGGACTGTTTTCGTCCTCGGATGGCAGGGAAACAGCACCGTTTTCTCTGACGCCAGGTTATTCACAAATTCCACAATGTCTCCGAACTTCGCATGATCGTCCGTATTTTCCGCCCGGTGTATGGTAAGGAGATAGTACTCTCTGCTATCCACGCCCAGGTGGTCCAGTATTGAAGGCTTTGTTTCGGCAATCCGTGACGCATGGAGAAGCAGGTCATACATGATATCTCCTACGTTGATGACTACCGGGTTGTTGATGCCCGGCGCCTGTGCTGATTCATCCTTAATGGAAACGTCAAGGGATGTAAGACGGCCGTTGTTCAGGACATTCCGGAAGCCTTCAGCCTGCAAGTTTAATACTGCTGCCCGGCACGGACAGAAGAGGACGGCAGATACATGGTCCGTGAGAACACGGTTTATCTCCTCGGGCATCTGTTTGTTGAAACTTCGCAGTCCCGCTTCGACGTGAACAACGGGCAGATGAATTTTTGACGTGGCCACTGCGGCCCCCAGCGTGGAATTGGTGTCGCCGAAGACCAGGACGACGTCAGGTTTCTCTCTTAACAGGACTTCTTCGACTCTTTCCATGATAAGCCCAGTCTGCTGTCCATGCAGTCCAGACCCCGCCTCGAGATGATAATCCGGCGATCTGATCCCCAGTTCTTCAAAGAATATGCGGGACATATTATAATCATAGTGCTGCCCCGTGTGAATGAGCACCTCCGCAACAGCGCCGAGACCGGAAGCGTTCATCGC
>CP070788.1:722675-724783 GCA_020346765.1 Nitrospiraceae bacterium | reverse complement strand
ATCGTCGTCCCGCAGCAGGGGGTTCTCGATGCTGCTAAAGGCTCACTGAAGGCAGGGGCAAAATCTCTCATTGTCATTTCTTCGGGATTCAAGGAAACAGGAAGCGAGGGTGCGTCGCTGGAGAAGGAATTAGCCGGAATGTGCAGAACCTACAAGGCCCGCCTGCTCGGCCCCAACTGTCTGGGCGTCATAAATACGGCCCACAGGTTCAATGCGTCTTTTGCGGGGAAAATGCCCGGCGCAGGAGGGATTTCAGTGTTCTCACAGTCAGGGGCCCTGTGCACTTCAATCCTGGACATGGCTGCGATAAGACATCTGGGACTGGCAAAGCTGTTCAGCATCGGCAACAAGGCAGACGTTACCGAAGTGGACATTATCAACTTCCTCGCCAATGATGATCAGACAAAAGTCATTATCGGCTACCTTGAGGACATCAGCACAGGCGACGATTTCATGAAAGCCGCGGAAAGGGCATCATCGAAAAAGCCTCTCATCATTCTCAAGGCGGGTGACACAGCCGCAGGAAGAAAAGCCGCCTCTTCCCATACAGGAGTGCTGGCCGGCTCGGAAACCGCCTACGGCGCGGCCTTTAAACGGTCGGGAGTCATACGGGCTGAGAGCTTTGACGCGTTGTTTGATTTTGCCGCGGCATTTGCACTGCAGCCCGTGCCCGCGGGTAAGAAAGTGTTAATTATTACAAACGCCGGAGGACCGGGCACCGTGTCCGCAGACGCAGTAGAAAGAGCGGGCCTTGAGGTAGCTTCATTGGACAGCAATGTCGCGACAGCCCTGCGGGGGAGGCTTCCTGACGCAGCCAGTGTAGGCAATCCCGTCGATGTACTCGGTGACGCAGATCCGTCGAGATACGCTGAAGCAATAAAGGCAGCCCAGAATGATGAATCAGTTGACGGCATTATAGTAATTCTGACCCCGCAGGCCATGACCAGACCGGCAGAGACAGCCCGGGCCATTGCTGAAAATTCTTCAGGCAGCAAACCTGTGCTTTCCGTATTTATGGGAGGGAAAGCAGTCCTGCCCGGCCGCAGTGAGCTCGCTGCCCACGGTCTTCCTTATTTCTATTCACCGGAAAGGGCCGTCGGAGCCATGAAGGCAATGTATGAGCATTCCGTCTGGAAACAGAGACCGCCCCGGATTGTTACCCGTTTCAGGGTAAACAGGAGGAGGGTTGAAAGAGTCATCAACCGGAGTGTCAGAACAAACCGTCACTACCTGGGGGAAGTCAAAGCCAAGGACATACTGCGTGCCTACGGCTTCAGAACGCCTGAAGGCTACCTCACCGTGAACTCTGAGGAGGCGGTTGAAGCCGCAGAAAGAGTGGGCTTTCCTGTGGCCATGAAAATAGTGTCTCCTGATATCGTGCATAAGACCGACCTGGGAGGGGTGCGGTTAAACGTGGCCAGCAGCGATGAAGTGCAGGACACTTTTGAACTCATCATGCTCCATATGCTGCAGCGGGCTCCCGATGCTTCAATCGACGGCATCTATGTGGAAAAAATGGCGGACCGCGGACTGGAAGTGATCCTCGGGATGACGAGGGACGCTCAATTCGGTCCGATGCTGATGTTCGGCCTGGGCGGTATATTTGTGGAAGTCATGAAAGATGTCACTTTTTATCTGGCACCCATTACCCAGGATGAGGCAACGCTCATGCTCAAGTCCACCCGCTCATATGAGATCCTGAAAGGCAAACGGGGACAGAAAGGGGTTGACCTTGAGACAATCGCCATAGGAATCCAGAAGGTAAGTCAGCTGGCAACTGATTTCCCCCAAATTACGGAGCTTGATATTAATCCTTTTATAGTAGGAAAAGCGGGCAGCGGATCCTATGTGGCAGATGCACGTATAACCTTGTCAAAGGCGTGAAACAGACAATGAAGTCCTATATCAAATTCAACAACAACTGGAAAGAAGATTTCCAGGACATGATTGAAACTCCCCGCCAGGCCCTGTCCCGTCTCCGTCCCGGTCAGAGGGTCTTTATAGGGACAGGCTGCGGTGAACCGTCAGAACTTGTGGAAGCACTTACTGACAGAGCCCCCGAACTGGTTGATGTTGAAATCATTCAGCTCCTGTCAAAGGGGGTCGCT
>CP070788.1:720454-722575 GCA_020346765.1 Nitrospiraceae bacterium | reverse complement strand
TCTCTTTCATTGTTCAGTACTGTTCTCCTGTCCGGCGCTCTGGCCTGACCACGGTGTGCCAACGGTTGAAGCGCTCCTTTTCTGAAGGGCCGGGATATAAGACTCCGTCAGGTTCAATATTGTTTTTCCGGCTCTTTCAGCTTCAGCCAGCCATGTCTCCAGGATCTCGCAGTGGGTTATGTAGTAATCATTATAGTCTATGGCAAAAAAGGCCGGGTGGGCCTTCTTTATGCCTTCCATCTGCTCGTTGAACTGCGACTCTTTGTGATGGGCCCAGAAATACCGGTTGTCCTCAATCTTTCTCCCGTCGCAGCCCATGATCCCTATTTCCTCAAAGGCCGTGCAGGCCACGGGGATCATCAGAAGGGTCAGGATGTTCTTCGTCGGCTTCACGATAAACATATCGTTCAGGTTAAGGTTCAGGGGCTCGTCATATCCTCCTGTCGGTATGCCTATGAGCCTTCCCCGGTATTTCGGCGGCATGTTTTCACTGTAGAGTTTGTAATCCCTGAAGGGAACGATTATATGAGCATTGTATTTGTCAAGCAACCTGTATAAATGCTTCCTGAACTCCCCTGCATAGCGTGAACACCCAGCATGAAAAATGGGGTCGCCGAACACAACTGCTTCAGGATTGAGGTGCTCCATGAGCCGTTCGTTTTTCACCATGCTGTTGCAGGCAATGGTAACACCATCGGAGAAGTCGTGATTCATTGCCTCGTCCAGTGAAGGCCCTGTGCCGAATATGTACCCTTTCCGCGCGTGTTCAACGCGCTTCATGAAATCACCGAACTTTTCCCGTGACTCCTGAAGATCAGCCGTCCTGTTTCTGTTTGCGTCATGGGACATCCTCAGATACATGAGGCCGTCCTGCTGTACCTTCTCCCTGTCAATGTCCCAGGATTTCTTTTTCTCTATCCTGTCGCGGACAAGCCTGTCTATACCATCGTCGTCATGAGTGAAATCCAGTTTCCACTTCATAACGATATCGGCGTCCTCCAAGTACCTGCTCCAGAGATAGGGCTCGTTGTCCGGAAAGAAAGTGATTTTTCCTTTGAACCTGCTCTCCAGTTTTACTATTTCTGGATCCAGGTACCCCGGCAATTTCAGTTCTGTAATGTTATCAAGGGACAAGGGTATATGGATGTGTCTAATACTTTCTGCCACGGGGTGCATATACCAGAGCATTCTGTAGTACTGGTCTGCCAGCGATTCTGCTGTGTCAAAGGCCGGGACATAAATAATATTCAGATCCTTGTTCTCCTTCATATCCATAATGTCCGTCATGAGCTGGCGGATCTCTTCATCGTCCGGATAGACAGTGATATAGGCCTGGTAAAGCCGTATGGCCGATGCTACGTCACCTGTGGACTTGAGGAGTTCGGCACAATTAATTGTCGTGTCCCGGTTATAGGGATCCTTTTTGAGGACCCTGAGGAACCGGGCAGTACTTTCCCTGAACATGCCTGTCTGCATACAAACCACGCCCATATTATTATTCGCCGTTGTATCATCCGGATCAATGGCAAGGGCCTTTTTGAAGCAGGACAAAGCCCCTTCAATATCCCCCCGTGCAAAGAGGTCCTCTCCCTGTTTATTTAAACGTCCGGTCTCTCCCGCTGCGTCTCCATTACAGTAGGCAGAGGAACGACACGCTTCTTTCCCTCCCCCTGGTGCAGTGCCGCCCTCCGTATTTTCACCGGCCCTGTCAATTTCCATGGCATGGTTGAAGGCTTCACGGGCCCTGCCATGGTCTTTCTTTTTGAGATGAATATAGGCCATGGCCTGCATGAGTGCTGACCTTGACTTCGGTGATACCTCCTGAAAGCAACAGGCCTCCATAAAGAGGCCTTCTGCTTTATCATCGTCGCCCATCTTCAGGTATAATTGCCCGAGTTCAAGGACTGCAGCGGCCCAATGGTCCCTGGACATCCTCTCAGCTGACAGTACGTCCCTGTATTTCCGCTCTGCCTCGTCGTACATGCCGCTCCTTACATAGTCGTTGCCCTCCCTCATCAGTTTCCTGAACTGCCACGCGGGCGGGATGCAATAATGATACTCTGCCCTTATGGACTCCCACTCCCTGTCTGCCGGAAGATCAAGCCTGCAGAGGTCCGGCGC
>CP070788.1:718226-720354 GCA_020346765.1 Nitrospiraceae bacterium | reverse complement strand
TCAAGGATATTTTGTCTCAGTTCCTAACATGATGAGGTTTATTACAAACCGACAGTGCCTGAGCGATAATAATACATTACATTGCATACCCTTATCAAACAACCAAAGAATTTCGTAAGAGAAAAAAGTCAACTATCAAAAGAACCATGAGGTCTAACATTATCACATGCAAGTACGCTACAATAATTTCGTCCTATGATCGGGAAAAAACAGAAAATCTTCTTCTCCGGCATTGCCGGAAGCGGCATGTCAGCAATCGCTGCCTTTATGGCAGACAAGGGCCACAGTGTCGCAGGCTCTGACCGGTCATTTGACATGCAGCCTGACCACCCCCTGAAAAAGACTTTTGAGGCAGGTGGCATTGCTGTGGTTCCCCAGGATGGGAGCGGTCTTGACAGTACCTATGATCTGGCTGTATTCAGCACTGCCGTTGAACCGGACCGGCCTGAGGCAATGCAGGCCAGGGAACTGGGCATTCCCGTAAAGACACGGCCCGAGTTCCTCGCCCAGCTGACAGAGTCATTTACCACCATTGCTGTCTCAGGCACGAGCGGAAAGTCCACCACTTCAGGGATGCTGGCCTTTCTGATGCGTGAGCTGGGTCTGGCCCCAAACTTTATCGGCGGCGGGAGGGTCAGGCAGTTCCGCACTGCCACACGCCCCGGGAATTCTCTTGCAGGGGATTCGGACTATCTGGTTATCGAGGCCTGCGAATCGGACGGGACCATCGTTCACTACCGGCCGCAGCACAGCCTGATACTGAACCTCGCCCTTGACCATCATGCAGTGGACAAGACTGCCGGGATGTTCGAGGCCCTCATCAATCATACGTCAGGCACGGTCATAATAAACGCTGACGACGGCAATCTCTCCTTCCTGCGGGGAAAAGGAGCCGTCACCTTTTCGCTGGACAGCGCCGCCGATTATAAACCCGATCAGGTCCTGTGGAAACCACTCAGCACAAACTTTTCCCTTTCAGGGACTGCCTTCTCCCTCTCCATGCCGGGGAGGTATAATCTCAGCAATGCCATTGCCTCCATCGCACTCCTCGCGGAGCTTGGGATTCCTTTGGATGATATGGCCCGGCTGCTCCCCCGATTCCAGGGGATTGAGCGGCGTTTTGACATCCATCTCAATGACGGAAAAGGCCTTGTCATTGATGACTACGCCCACAACCCTCACAAGATCGCATCGCTCATGGAAACCGCTGGCCGCCTGCGGCCGAAAGCCTGTTATGTATTTCAGCCTCATGGATTCGCACCGACAAGGATGATGAGGAATGAATACATCGAGGTATTTGCCGGCAACATGAGAAGCGGAGATCATCTGATCCTTCTTCCCATCTTTTACGCGGGAGGCACGGCAAGCAGGGACATCTCAAGCCACGACCTGGCAGCCGGAGTAACGGCGCGGGGAAAGTCAGCCGAGGCCGTTGAAAGAAGGTCTGACGTGCTGCAGAGGGTCAGTGATTATGACACGTGGGTCGTCTTTGGCGCGCGGGATGAAACGCTTTCTGAATTTGCCAGAGAACTGGCAAATTCAGTGCAGAAGAGCCATAGTTCCATTGTTTTGTAGTACCTTGGAACTGCGGCACTTCTGCACTATGGCACTGACTTCATTCCACCTGCTCCAGCTTCACCACAACATCAAGCTGTGTTTCACCCCTGAGTATTCCCAGCGTCACATTGTCGCCTACACGGTATTTATCAAATTCATTCCGAAGACCGTCATAGGACGACACGGCCACGCCATTGACCGATTCAATAATATCACCCAGGATGATATCGTTCCCGCTCCTGCGGGTGCCCTGCAGCCCGGCTGCCCCGGCTGAACTGTCCGGCAGGACATTGATAAGCAGGACCCCTTTCACATCCAGCCTCCGGGCAATGCGGTCATTGGCAATGGTAATTCCCAGTCCCGGACGTATCACCCTTCCGTACCGTATGATCTCCGGGACAAAGCGGTTCACGATGTCAACGGGCACGGCAAAGCCGATGCCCGCGCTGGCACCCGAGGGGCTGTAAATGGCCGTGTTCACCCCGATGAGCCGTCCAGCGCTGTCAAGGAGCGGCCCCCCCGAGTTGCCCGGGTTGATGGCCGCGTCGGTCTGGATCACGTCCTGGATAGT
>CP070788.1:715902-718126 GCA_020346765.1 Nitrospiraceae bacterium | reverse complement strand
GGTGGAGCTGATCGGGATCGAACCGACGACCTCTTGAATGCCATTCAAGCGCTCTCCCAACTGAGCTACAGCCCCATTACGAGAAATCACAAATGACACATATCAAATTACAAAATAAAACCACAGACCATTGCGCTCTTCTCTCCGCTCTGTAACGGCAGGCGGACTTCATTATACCATAGACTTGATATATGTTTTCAATGTCAGCCGGGGGGTTTTTGAGAACCCGACGGCCTCGCTTCAGCCACTATTCCTGTCTTGAGCAGGCGGCATCGCGAAGCATCTCGCTCTCGGGAACAATGTCCTGCCACTGTCGGGAATAGGCTGAGGTGGCAGGATTATCGCTGCTCAGGCCGTCGATCACACGGAGCAGGGACCGGGCACAGTCGATCTCGATGAGATCGATGAACTCCCGCTCCTCATCAACGGTTTTCACCAGCAGTTTCATAATGTTCTCTCCAGGATGTGACACCGTGGCTGTGTGAATGAACAGCGACATCCCCTCCCTGACGTCGCCAACGGGGACCCATGTTTCAGAAAGGGCAGCGCTGTCCGCCGTGGGGCCGCCCTCAGGAGGAGCGGTGTTTTCTTTCCGGCGCTCCTCCTTTTCTATTTCCCGGACAGACGCAAGGGTACGGTTAATCCGGCCGATCAGGTCTTCCGTCCCTTGATTTTCCGGAATGGCTTCAAAATCCTTCCCCTCCCCGGTATCGGATGCAATACCCGCTCCCCTCACACTGTTGAGTCCTTCCTTTTCCACTGAAACGGCGTCACCATCCTCCTTCTCCTGTATCGCTTCTCTGGACAAGGGCCGCTCAGTTTCAGCCTGTACCGTTGATTCAGTGAGAGCGCCGCTCCCCTCAGAGACGTGGTCCGCGGCAGGTGCGGGCAGCTCACTCCCCGGCCCCCTGTCGCGGCTGTCATAAACGATCGATTCGCGGTCGCTGTTCCCCAGGGGCGTGAGTTTTTTTACTGCCCCCGGGAGGACCAGAAGGAGGAATATCACGACTGCCGCCAAGGCAGCATAGAGTGCACTCTTCCGGTTTCCTCCCTGCTCCGGCAGCTCGCCCCTTTCGCTCCCACCGGCTGCAACGGTATGGGGAGAGAGAACCTCCGGCCTTTCTTCCTTCTGCAGCGGTACCGGTGCATGATCTCCTCCTGACTGGACACGTTCTGGAGACTCATCGCCGACCCCCGCATCATTCCAGTCTTCCTCCACCGCGGTCATCAGCGCTCCGATCCTGCTTCGCGTGTCCTCTGTTTCGTGGAGAAGCCTTATTCCGGATACATTTTTGAACCAGGCCTGCTTCTTCCACACCACTTCCCCGGCAACTTCTACGGCAGGATCATTCCGGGAATGGGTCAGCCTGAACTCCAGGACCTGACCTCGTTCAAACGGAAACACCTGAGTATCAAGGCTGAACCCCTCAGGGGACAGATTCCTTACCGTTCCCAGGGAATAGCTCCCTCTGTTTCCCCTCAGTTTATACTCTGCAATAAGAAATTTATCGCGCCTGCTGTCTTTTCTGTTGTCGGCATGCATCTGCTGTTCCCCGTGATTTATTATATTGCATTTCAGGCATGATGAACATGAGAACGGCCAGGATATGATCGATCCCCTGTCAGCTGCACTCGTGCAGGAAGGTCAGGACTTTTCCCCGGATGGAGGGGTTTTAAGAACATAGAGGGGCTTTCTCAGGCCTTCATGATAGGAGCTGACCAGCATTTCACCGAGCAGACCCATGACAATAAGCTGTATCCCGATAATCACGAGAAGCACCCCCAGAAGGAGCAGGGGCCGGTGCCCGATTGCCTCTCCTGACAGCCACAGGCAGGCAAGGTAGAGATTGATGGCGAACCCGGAGATCCCGCATGCCAGGCCTATGGGCCCAAAGGCCTGCATGGGCTTGGTTGAGTAGTTGTGGAGAAAGGTCACCGTAATCAGGTCCAGGATCACCATCAGCGTCCGCGAGATCCCGTACTTGGACTTTCCCCTGCGCCGGGGGTGGTGCGTCGTTTCCACTTCCTTTATCGTGATCCCGTACCAGCTCGCCACAGCAGGAATGAACCGGTGCAGTTCTCCGTACATGTTGATATTCTTCACAACCTCCGCCTTGTACGCCTTCAGGCCGGAACCATAATCACGGAGCTTCACTCCCGTGACCCTGCTGATGAGCCAGTTGGCGATCTTTGAAGGAAACTTCCTGATAACATAGGCGTCCTT
>CP070788.1:713554-715802 GCA_020346765.1 Nitrospiraceae bacterium | reverse complement strand
GTCCGGAGGAACATTTACTGCAACTTTGCGCCCAACACGGGCTGTCTTCACCCGTCCTTCATGGTGTTCGACTCTCCATGGATCCCAGCCGGATGTTGTTACCGATCTGCAGGCCGGATCTCCGTTAATCTCCATGCTCGCCTCCATGAGCGATTCACCAAGCACGAGAGGGACCTCATCTCCGAGCCCGTCAAGAGTCATCACATGCAGGACATCTCCGCGGAGTGTCATGAACTGTCCGCTGCGTTCTGCAACCTCTACGAGAAAGTCCAGGTCAGACTGCCTGTGCTGGACCATTCTCTGCCAGAGCGGGTCTGAAACTGACTCTGAGACCTTTATCCCGAGATCGGCAACAAGTTCGCGTGCCAGATCAGCAGGAGTCATCTGAACAAAGACACGCACCTCCTGGCGTTTTCGCAATCGATGTAACAGGTCATAGCCGCGAACATGAACGACGCGTCCCCGGGATGAGTCGTAGGCATACTCCACTGCCGTCACCTGTCCCACGAAAAGGGGGGTATTATTTCCACGTACCAGGATGCGCAGTGCAGATCCGACAGGCTGCAGCGAAGCATCGCCCAGGGAGCCGGCAGGTTCGAAGAAGCTCAGTTCACACAGTGTCGGCATTGACAGGCGCTGTTGAATCCTCACTTTCCCCAGTGCCTGGACATCTTCTTCCTGAAGAGGTCTCCCTTCCAGTTCAACCGTGATGTACGGCAGTGTCGAAATGCGGGTCACTATACTCCCTCCAGATCAGTCATCGGTACAAACTTGATCGCGCTGCCACGTACCATGTTCATCGGATCGGATATATTGTTGTAAGAAGCCAGCACGCGCCAGAATGAGGCACTGCCGTAGTGCTCATGTGCAATCACGTCGAGGCGTTCACCGGAGGTGAGTATGCCTTCTTTTTCCTGAAGACCTTCACCGGCAATCCTGTGCAACCTGAACTGGTCCTCGGGAATGGCACTTTCGGCGGCAGATGATAGTGGTGATTTATAAGGGGCATGAGATCCTGTCTGCGATGAATACTCCTTGACCCTCAGGAATCGCATACGCATCCATGACCGTCCGGGGGCTCCACCGGATGTGAAGTGTTCAAGACGTTCTGCCACTGATGCCACAATGCCCGGGATATTCCAGCTCTTTCCCCATACTAAACGTACCAGGGGCGGTCGTCTATATCCGTCTTCCGACTCTCCATTTTCGGCCAGCTCCCAGAGCGGGGCCGTTATATCCCTCACATCTTCGGTTGAGATTGAAGAGCCTGCCAGTGAAACGTCAAACAACAGGTCGAGAATGATTTCAGTCATGCCTCCCCCTGTATAAAGAAGGGGATCATCAGCAAGGCCGGTGGCAGTAAAGACACCACCAACGGAGCGCCGTTGTTTCATTCCTGCCAGTCGTCGTACAGTGAGACTGTCAGGATTCAACATGCAACTGAGCCTGTTGCCAGTCTGCTCCAGCAGAAATGCTATACGTTCCATAATATTCCCTTCTGCTCCCTGTCAACCCTGAGGAGTCGTTCTCGTTCATGGTAGTTTATTATTAATTCATCATATGATTTTGACGGCTTTGCTTCAGGAAGCTCAGGCCAGAGGTTTTCCGCTCCTTTCCACGAAGATGAGACTGATCCCTCGATCCCGGCGGATCCCACTGACAGCTCCTCTGGCAGCCTGGGCCAGAAGTTTTTGCCGGGATGCTCTTCAGGTTTTTCAGTATTTTTAACGGGTGATGACCTGATTGATGTCTTTGAAGTTTGCCTGTCATGACGTGATGGCTTTATGAGGGATGTGCCTGGTTGCCGAGCCTGGATAATTCTTTCTTTCGGATTACTTTCTATCGGGGCAGGCTTCCCCTTTGTGCCCATAACCGTTCCCGGTTTAAATAGTTGTTCAGGGTCAGTCGTTTTTACAAGGATATCATTATAAGTATATTTCTTCACACTATTCCGGACGATTGAAGCCTGCGATGAATCACCTTTGGAAGAATGTATCTGATCTGTGCTCTGATTTGTAGGGTAGACATGACGGGATGATTTATTGGTGGTTATATTTTTTCCGGACTCGATTTTTGAAGAAAGATCTGACTCCCCCGGTATCGTGACATTTGTGCCAGCATTCCGGCGGCCTGATATCCGTTTTTTTATTTGTACCCCTTCTGAACGGGGGCCATGTTCTTCAGCCGGAATCTTCATCCCGTGATCTGACTGTTCAGGTGTCGCAAACTTTGATACTGTATGCCGGAG
>CP070788.1:711160-713454 GCA_020346765.1 Nitrospiraceae bacterium | reverse complement strand
TTCAAAGAGGATCTGATTGTGTCAATAATATTCTCGGATGTCATACCGTATAACTTTAGCAGTTCAGCGGAGCTTCCGGAGCAGCCGAATGAGTCTCCCACGCCGATCCGCCTGACCGGCACGGGATGACGCTCAGACAGGAACTCGCAGACCGCCCCCCCGAGCCCGCCGATGGTGGAATGCTCCTCTGCCGTCACGATAAATCCCGAGCTTTTCGCTGCCTGTAAAAGCACGTCTTCATCAAGAGGTTTTATCGTGGACATATTGATCACCCCCGTGTCGATGCCCTCCTCTGAAAGGACGTTCGCGGCCCTGACCGCCATGTCGACCATGATGCCGGCAGCCACGATGTTGGCGTCTTTTCCGATGTGAAACACATGGGCCCTGCCGGGGGTGAAGGTGCAGTCATCAGGCATGACAGCGGGCACCTTTGCCCTGCCGAGCCTGACGTATACCGGCCCTTTAACGTCGGCGACGGCCCTGATGACCGCCACGGTCTCCGCTGCGTCAGCGGGGACGATGACCGTCATGTTCGGCAGCGCCCGCATCAGGGCGATGTCTTCCAGTGCCTGGTGTGATGCGCCGTCCTCGCCCACGGTGATCCCTCCGTGGGTTGCCACGAGCTTCACGTTGGTGTTTGAGTAACAGACCACGAGCCGGATCTGGTCCCAGGCCCTGCCGGTCTCAAAGACGGCAAAGGTGGAGGCAAAGGGAACTTTTCCTGCCAGCGCCAGCCCTGCGGCAGTTCCGACCATGTCCTGCTCAGCAATGCCCATGTTAAAAAATCGCTCGGGGAATTCCTTTGCAAATTTACTGGTCTTCGTCGACCCCGAGAGGTCCGCGTCAAGGGCGACGATATCAGGCCGCGACCTCCCCAGTTCCAGGAGAGTCTCGCCATAGGCGTCCCGTGTTGCCTTCGGTTTCCGCTCAGGGGTCTGAGTTTTATCATCTCTGTTCTGTGTTCTGTCATCTGTTGTCTGCAGATTACCCATTGCTGATCTCCTTTACTGCCGCGTGAAATTCGTCCTCAGTGGGGGTTACGCCGTGATATTCAGCCTTGTCCTCAAAAAAGGACACGCCCCTGCCCTTGGTAGTATTTGCAATAATAACGGTCGGACGGCCTTTCACGCGTTCCGCCTCGTCAAGTGCCTTCAGTATCTCCTCCATGTCATGGCCGTCAATGCTGATGGTGTGCCAGCCGAATGCCTCCCATTTATCATGGAGCGGCTGAATGCCCATGACTTCTTCCACGGGCCCGTCTATCTGCAGTTCATTGCTGTCCACCACAGCGCAGAGATTGTCGATTTTATAGTGCGCGGCGGTCATGGCAGCTTCCCAGATCTGACCCTCCTGGACCTCCCCATCACCCATGATGCAGTACACCCGGGCAGGGTTGTTGTCCAGCCTGAGACCGAGTGCCATACCGTTTGCTACGGAAAGGCCCTGGCCGAGTGACCCTGTCGATACTTCAACGCCGGGCAGTTTCCTGCAGCAGGGGTGTCCCTGCAGCGGGGACTCAACCCGCCTGAGATAGTCCAGGGTTTCTGCGGGGAAATATCCTGCCTCTGCCATGACGGCATAGAGCAGGGGCGCAGCGTGGCCCTTAGAAAGGATAAACCGGTCACGCCCTTCCCACCCCGGATTGCCGGGGTCAAAGTTCATTTTTGAAAAATAAATGGCCACGGCTACATCAACGGCAGACAGTGAACCGCCGGTATGGCCCGACCCCGACCGGGTGAGCATGTGAAGGATACTGATCCGTATTTTCTTGGCAATCTCTGTCAGCTCACCGATATCGGTGACCTTGCCTTTTTTCGCATGACTCATGGTGACTCCCCCTTGAATAGTATTGAATAATGAGCATCCACCGCCGGAGAAGACGGTGTTTTTCTCTGCTTTCAGACACTGCAGCAAACATAATCCGATATATATTAGGGTATAAGGATATTTATTTCAATTGATGGTTCTGACCTCACCTCATTACATAACTATACCGTTGGACAATAACAAATAATGGCCAGGTTAGGACGATATCGCTAACATAAAGGTGCGGCCAAGGATATTAATCTTACCCGAACAACAGGCACGTGGCGATTCTAGTGTGCTCTCCCGGAAATTCATCATATAATTCCGTCCAGGTGTCATTCCCCGACTTTTCGGAGCAACCTCGGAACAGTTTCGGAACGGGTCTACCGACGTACCGACCTTCGCGGAGACCCGCTTCAGGATCGGGGAATCCAGTCTTTTCACGAAGTTCTGGATGCCCGCTCACTACATGCGGGCATGACAGCTCA
>CP070788.1:708757-711060 GCA_020346765.1 Nitrospiraceae bacterium | reverse complement strand
GCTCTTTTGAAAATCCGGGATTGAGACTTCCCTGTTTGCATACTGATCTGCCGTCCACAGGAGATGGCTGTGCCGGGCAAGCGAGGAAACATATTTCAACTGATAGTAGAGAGCCATACTTTAAAATATCATATCCGCAAGCCCTCATGACGTTTCGTCATTGTGCCCTCTCCCGAAACCGCTGGACAATTCGGGGTGGTTTGCCCGCAGACAAAAATAGGAGTATAGTATGTATATGAAAGGAGGAATCCATCATATAATGCCTGCTGCATTTTTACTGATGGGAATAATGCTTATTGTCGCAACCCCTTCGATGGGCAGTGGAATTTCCTGTGTACCCACCCCGGAGGATCAGCTGGGACCTTTTTACAAGTCAGGCGCCCCCGTACGCTCATCGGTGGGAAAAGGATATATCCTGACCGGAACGGTACAATCATCACGAGACTGCGCTCCCATCGTTCAGGCGAAAATAGAGATCTGGCTCACCGGGCCTGACGGCAATTACGGTGATGATTACCGGGCGACTGTCTATTCAGACACGTCAGGGGCTTACAGCTTCGAAAGTAACAAACCGAAACCGTACTTCGGCCGGCCGCCCCATATTCATATCAGGGTCTCTGCAGAGGGTTTCAGGACACTGATAACCCAGCACTATCCTGAAAAAAGTGTAAAAGGGGATGTCTTTGACCTTGTCCTCTTCCCGGTGCAGGAATAGATGGAACAACATGATTGTCCGCTAACCGGTTGAGATACGAAGCCCATGGAAATGATCAATAAGGCCCCTGACGCAGACGTTCTTCTTTCCGATGCCACGGTGCACCGGCTCAGCGACCTGTGGAAACACAGGCCCGTCTTTCTCGTATTTCTCAGACACTTCGGCTGACCCTTCTGCAGGGAGCAGGTTGTGCAGTTGCGCAACGCACAGAAACAGTTTGAGGAAAAGGGATTCGGGATCGTGCTCGTCGGACTTGGCACGGCTCAGCAGGCCGAGGAATTCAGAGAGGAATTCTCAGTGCCGTTCCCGATCATCTGTGACCCGCACAAGGAACTCTACCGCCAGTACGGTCTCAGGAGGGGGGGTGTTTCCTCTCTCATATCACCGGGGGTAATAGTCCGGGGGATGAGGACCGTCACGCGCGGGTATACGCCGGGAATGCCCCAGGGAGACGTGATGCAGATGCCGGGGGTATTCCTGATTGACACAGAGGGAAGAATCCGGTATTCGTACTTTTCCAAAGACGCCTCGGACCATCCGCCAGCCGAAGCGCTGCTGGCCCTGGAAAATCTGTCCTCCTGACCGCGCAGCATCCGGATCTGCCCTCGATACCTGATTCCCCTACTGCTGAGATAAGTTAATCCCCATTATCCGCATCAGCCTGTTCAAGAATGATCGTTTCTCCATGTTTCAGGACGAGGAATTCGTCTTCTGGGATGCCCTGTTTCTGCAGTGCCGCTTTGAGTTTTACCGGCGGCTCATCCAGCGGTTCATCGGTAAGCATGAACGTCCCCCAGTGCATTGCCACGGACAGTTTTGAACGCAGGTCACGATGGGCCTGCACTGCTTCGTCAGGGTTGATGTGATGATATTTCATAAACCACCGCGGCTCATATGCGCCGATCGGCAGGGCGGACAGATCGAAGGGTCCGAACCTCTCCCCCGTTTCTTTGAAATGGGGCGAATAGCCCGTGTCGCCGCCGAAGTAAAAACGGAATTCATCCCCGAGAATGACCCAGCTTGCCCAGAGGTGTTCATTCCGGGTAAAGGGTGACCGCTTGCCCCAGTGCTGCATGGGCGTGGCAACCAATCTCATGCCGTCTATGGCATATTCATCCCACCAGTCCATTTCTATGACATTCGTTATCCCCAGCCGTGCGAACCATCTCTTGAGCCCGAGGGGGACGAAAAATGTTGTCTCACCGCCTGCGGTCCGCGCGTGTAATCGCTTGACCGTTGTTACATCAAGGGAGTCGTAGTGGTCATGCGAGATAAGAACGAAATCGATATGAGGCAGCTTCTCAAGATCGATTGCCGGAGGAACTACCCTTTTAGGCCCACCCCACTGCACCGGAGACGCCCGCTCCGAAAAGTGGGGGTCAGTAAGGATGTTGACCCCCTGGATCTGGAGAAGCAGGGTTGCGTGGCCAATCCATGTGAGGGTCGTCCTGTCACGGTTTGAACGAAGAAATGCAGGGTCATTCTCCCCAGGCGGGAAGGCATAAGAATCAGCAGACGGGACGTCTTTCCAGAGCCGCTCCCAGCGCCAGCGGAGAAAATGGAAAAAACCGTGATCCTCTTTGGGATC
>CP070788.1:706346-708657 GCA_020346765.1 Nitrospiraceae bacterium | reverse complement strand
AAACCGCTCATAGGGACCAGCCGTGAATCCCTCAAGCCCCCTGCCGAACCGCTCCCGTATCCCGGTTACGAAACCCGCCACCCCCCTGGTCCTGCTTCCGGGCTGTCCCAGGCTGAGGTGGGCCGGGAGGATGAGCAGGGACTCGATCAGTGATACGGTAAGGATGGGGATGACCACAAAGGGTATGACCCTGATAAACTTGCCCATGGTTCCGCTGATAAATATAAGAGGTGCAAAGGCGGTCACCGTAGTCAGCACGGAAAAAATGACCGGTCCGGCGACTTCGATAGTCCCTTCAATGGCGGCATTGGTAAATGACTTGCCCATGCTCCGGTGGCTGTACACATTTTCACCGACAACGATTGCATCATCGACAACGATTCCCAGCGCCAGGATAAAGGCAAAGAGGGACAGCATGCTTATCGAAACATCAAGGGACGGCATCATGAGCATGGCACCGAGAAAGGATATGGGAATGCCCAGCATCACCCACAGGGCAAGGCGTATCCTGAGAAAGAGCCCCAGGACGAGAAACACGAGAATGAGGCCGAGGAAGGCGTTTTTCAGGAGGAGGTTTCTCCTGCTCTTCAGGTAATCTGTTGTGTCATTCCATATGGACACCTGTATGGATTCAGGGAGTGATTGTCTCTTCTGCTCAACATATTTTCTGACGATATCGGATATTTCGATTGGCTTCTGGTCTCCCACACGAAAGACAGCCACCATTGCCGCTGGCTCTCCGTCAAAACGCGCGTACTCGTCAGTCTCTTCGAAGGAGTCCCGCACCCGTGCTATATCACCGAGTTTAAGCTCCGTACCGTCCCGGTTCTCCAGTATGGTGATCGTTTCGTATTCCGGTCCGGTATGGCGTTTTTCCATGGTGCGGATAAGGACCTCACCGGCGCTGGACTTTACCGATCCCGCGGGCAGGTCCAGCGATGCCTCCTGTACCCGGTCTGCGATTCCGTTCAGGGTCAGCCCATGGCGCCTGAGGTTCTCTTCACTGACCTCTATTGATATCTCAAAGGGCCGCACGCCCCTGAGGTCGGCCTGGGTGATTTCAGGCATTGCCAGCAGGTCGTCCCTGATGGACTCCGCCTGCTCGCGGAGGCTCCGCTCCGGAGCATCACCGGAGACGACCACCGATACGACCTCCTGCCGGTTAGTGACCTTGCTGATAAGGGGCTTCTCCGCGTCTTCGGGGAACGTGGTTATCCGGTCTACCTCTGCCTTTACGTCCTGCAGCAGAAGGTCCGTGTCCTCCCCGCGTAGTACTTCCGCTGTCACCGTCCCGAAACCTTCGGAGGCGACCGACTTGATCTCCTTTATCCCCGTGATGCTGCTGATGTTCTCTTCGATTTTCAGGATGATCCCGTCTTCCACTTCCTCGGGCCCTGCACCGGGGTAGGCTACGTCTACCCGGATGATGTCGAGCTCTATCTCAGGGAAGACCTCCTGTTTTATGGACAGGCCCATCACAATACCGCCGAAGATGAAGATCATCATCAGCAGGTTAGCAGCCACGTGGTTGCCTGCCATCCATGTAATCTGGCGGTTCATTTACCCTTTGATGCTCCACTTCTTCATTGATCCATTACTCCATTCTTCTGAGCTTCATCCCGTCAGCCGCCCCTGAAATGCGGGTCATGACAACCAGGTCACCGTCCTCAAGGCCTTCACCGATAATAACGTAATCCCGTTCAATACGCAGGGGTTTGACAGTCCGGATGTGAAGCTCACTGTCCCCGTCCATGATCCAGATCGTTGAATTGTCGCGCAAGGCCCTTCTCGGAAGGGTAAATACATCCTCCAGCGTCTTTCCCCTGATGCGGACATCGACGAAGGAGCCCGCGGCAAGGGACGGGGAAGCGGGTCCTTTCCTGTTCAACCCGTAGGGGTCTTTTACTTCGACAATAAGCTGCATCATTCGGCTCCTGGGATCAACCTCCCCTGTTGAGCGTACCACCCGACCCTCCCACTGGAAGGACTTGCCGCCGATGGCAATATGCACTTCTGCAAGAGCCCCGTTCCGTCGTTGTCCCGGCCCCGGAACTGCGAGCCAGCTCAGGTCATCAAGAGACAGGGGGATGGAAATGTCCGCCGTCTCTGTGCCGGCAAGCACGGCAACAACTGTGCCCGACCGCACATACTGGCCCTGCTCAATGTCCTCGGAGCGCACGCGGGCATCGAAGGGAGCCTTTATTGTCGTGCGCTCAAGATCCAGTCGTGCCTGTTCAACGCGGGCAGCGGCCGAGGCAAGGCCTGCCCGGGCGTTCTTGAGCTGCGGTTCATAGAGGGCAAGCGGGTTGGG
>CP070788.1:703849-706246 GCA_020346765.1 Nitrospiraceae bacterium | reverse complement strand
TTTGTCATGCTGATCCTTTCAAGGACCGCCTCGGGTTTGAAACTCCTGTCATAAAATTTGATGTCCGACATGATGGTTCTCATGAGCGAGACCTGCTCGGAGGTGTCGTAAATCGTGAAGTCTTTCCTGTAGCCGAGTGCCTCTATTTCACGCCTGAGGACCCTCAGGCACAACGAGTGGAACGTTGAGATGACAGGCGTACCGGCTCCTTTTTTGACCATTTTTGATACCCGTTCTCTCATTTCGCGGGCAGCCTTGTTGGTAAAGGTAACTGCCAGAATGGAATCGGCACGTATGCCTGAATGTATCAGGTATGCAGTCCGCGTTGTTATTACCCTGGTCTTTCCTGAACCGGCTCCGGCAAGGACAAGAAGAGGCCCGTTAGTATGCAGTACAGCTTCTTTCTGCCGGGGATTGAGACGCGATAATTCTTTGTATATATCCAAGAAGATCCGGAGTTCCTTTCACATGGGTGTCGTGCACCAGAGCGGAAATCAAAAAGCGCAGAAGCACAAAACCAGCATCAGGGGCCGACCCGTGTGCTTGTCCCTGTACGCGGTGCACGGCAGGTAAGCCGGGAAAAATCAGGACTATCTATAGTAAGGTTTCGGGCGTAATAAGGCAATGATGAACAGTGCACACCAGGGGGGTGATGTCAGGTCTGCACGGAGTTATGGTCATCCGGCACCTGCCGGAGGGCAGGCCCGTTTTCGCAGTTATGACGAATTTTGAGATAGGTTCTCGTCCTGTTTGCATGGAAAGGGAGGGAATCCTGACTTTGCGAGATGAGATTTAATCCTTGATCTTTTCGATCTCATAGCTTTCAATCCTGCCCCTCTCGCCATCTGCAAACGTTCCCATGATTTCATTGCCGATCGAGTCTTGCATACAGCCGGAACCGGTCTCACACATGAATGTTCTTACTGATTCACTGCCATTATAGTACTTTTCTTTCAGAATAACGGTTACTTTTCTCAGATCCGCCCCTAAATGGTTCATAGGCTTCCCTCCCATATAAAATGGCCACAAAGATTAAAAATCTTTGTGGCCTTGTGAACTACAAAAACTTTCAAAATTCTATTTCGAGCATAGCACATACCAAACAGTCTGTCAATGAGAATAACGGGTATGAAAAAAATGCAGGCACCCGTGATAAGACAATAAGACCCATTGCCTGCATGACCCTTCTCATTGCTCGTACCCTGATATTTCAGGGAAATGGAATGGTTCCTTATTTTTTCTTTTTTGCGTCTTTTTTAATTTTTGCCTGTTTTGCGGATTTCGCCTTGTCCTTCTTGCCGCCTTTATCACCCATATTCCCTCCACCTCCTTTCCCGGGAGACTGAAATCATTGACTGCATTATACCCGTCCCTGACGCAAAGATAAAGAATACGATATGAGGAAGAAAGGGGATCAGGGGATGGATATTGGAAGCAGACGATAGAGGCAAGCCAGCAATCTGCAGCGGGTCATAGACCTGGGGCGATAGAGAGTATATTGCCAGGTTGCGTGCAGTTAAACACTACTCATGGAGTGGTTCAACAGCCTTGTGCAGGTCACGATGAGAAGAGGCCTTGACATTTTTCATATTTTCATAAGCTTTCACATAGAAGGTGCTGTTATTTTCAATAGCATTTTCGAAGGCCTGAAGGGCCTTGTCATAGTGCCCCTCTTTGAGGTGATAGTACCCCATATTGTTATAAGCAGAGGCCTTGCTGCCGGCCTCGCGGAATGCATGTAAGGCCTCGTTGTATCGTCCAAGCCGGCACAATGCCAGGGCCAGGTTATTATAAATTCGTACACTGGATCCCTCTGTCTTCAATGCCTGTATATATAAATCAACTGCTTTTTCGTATTCCCCGGTGAAGTAATAGGACAATCCAAGATTATTCAGTATCATCCCGTCATTTGGATGGAGAGAAAGAGCGGATGTGAATTCCTGAACTGCACGATCAAACATACGCTGACGATTATATATGATTCCCAGGAAGTTGTGAGCTTGCCATAATTCAGGGTCTAGCTCAAGAGCATGCAAAAAGTTTTCCTCTGCCTTTTGCATTTTGTTCAGTTTAAAATAGGAACGTCCGAGACCATCAAAAGCCAGCGCATTGTTCTCGTCATAGGAAAAAATATTCATAAACTCTTTTATTGCCTGCTCGGACAATCCTTTCTTTAAATACAGTCGTCCTATCTTATAGCGCAAGCCTGGATGATCGGGTTTCATTTCCATGGCCTTGCGATACTGGACATAGGCTTTTGCCATATCTCCTTTTGCCATATGGTAGTCACCCCGGCTCTCGTACCCAGACGCATCAATGTCCGGAATATTTTTTAATATTTCTTCAATATCATTGGACACATCCAGGGCAACCTGCCTTTGTTTCTGTCTTTCCAGC
>CP070788.1:701342-703749 GCA_020346765.1 Nitrospiraceae bacterium | reverse complement strand
CTGGCGGCACTCCTGGCTGAGTCGGCCCGTTTCGCCCTGAGCGGATCCCGGGCGCGCTGTGATATCGATACAGCGGAAGGCATCTGGAAGGTGGATGCGGACGAGGGACAGATAAGCCAGGTGATCCACAACCTCGTGGTCAATGCGGACCAGTCCATGCCGGAGGGAGGAACCATCAGCATTCGTGCTGAAAATGTTTTTCTCGACAGCGGCATGAATGTGCCGCTTCATCGGGGACGATACGTGAAGATCGTTATCGCCGACGAAGGGGTGGGCATATCGGGGGAGCATATGCAAAAGATATTTGATCCCTATTTCACCACCAAGCAAAAGGGGAGCGGGCTCGGACTTTCGGTGAGCTATTCCATTGTCAAAAGACATGACGGCTATATCATGGCCGAATCACGGCAGGGCAGCGGCACGGCCTTTACAGTGTATCTCCCGGCCTCTGCAGGGCCCGGGGCCAGTGATAGGCCTGCCGGGCCGCCGGCATTCAGGGGAGAAGGGAGAATCCTTATTGTCGACGATGATGAAATGGTGAGAAACAGCATGGCCGGGCTGCTGTCAGCAATGGGGTTTGAAGTTGAGAACGCCGTCGAAGGAGGCGAGGCCGTCGGAAAGTACCGCAAAGCCATGGAGTCATCCCGCACCTTTGACCTTGTCATTCTGGATCTGACCATGCGCGGTGGGATGGGCGGAAAGGACGCGGTGAAGGAACTCCTCCGAATCGATCCTCATGCAAGGGCAGTCGTGGCAAGCGGCTATTCCGACGATCCAGTGATCGCCCGGTACCGGGACTACGGCTTTGTCGATGCCCTCGCCAAACCCTACACAGACAAAGAGCTGTCCCGGATACTGTCCATGGTGGTGAAAGGGCCCGGCACGGGTGCCTAGGCCCTGGGCAGATCCCTGTTCATGAGGAAGCTCAGGAGCAGCCGGGTGCCGATGCCGGTGCCGCCTTTCGGCGCGTACGGTCTGTCCTTGTCAGTCCAGGCAGCGCCGGCAATGTCCAGGTGGACCCATGGGACGCGGCCGGCGCATTCTTTCAGGAAATAGCCTGCGGTTACGAGGGACCCGGACCTCCCCCCCGAGTTTTTCAGGTCTGCGATATCGCTTTTAATGTATTCCCCGTACTCATCGAAGAGCGGCATAGTCCAGACCTTCTCGCCTGTCTCTTCAGAGGCCCTTTCCAGCTTCTTCATCAGTGCCGCGTCATTTCCCATCATGGCCACTGCCTCATTGCCCAGGGCGATGGAACAGGCGCCGGTGAGGGTGGCGATGTCAATGATTGCCGATGGTTTGAACCTCTTTGCGTACCCGATGGCATCGGCAAGGGCCATTCTGCCTTCGGCATCGGTGCTGATGATCTCGATGGATTTTCCTTCTATGGTCTTTACCACGTCTCCTGGCTTGGAAGCGCTGCCGCCGGGGAGGTTTTCCGTTGCCGGCAGCACGGCAACGATGTGGAGCGGCAGTCCGAGCTCAGACAGGGCCTGCATGACCCCGAGCACTGCTGCACCGCCTGCCATGTCATATTTCATCTTCTCCATGCCCTCGCTTGGTTTGAGAGAGATGCCTCCGCTGTCAAAAGTAATGGACTTACCAATGAGCACCACGGGCGCTCCTTTTGTCTTTTTATAGGTGATGACGATGAACTTCGGCGGTTCTGTGGAGCCCTTTGCCACGGAGAGGTAGGCCCCCATGCCCAGTTTTTCCGCCTCCTTTCTGTTTATCACTCTGACGGTGACATTTTTCAGGGAGCGCGCAGCTGCCGCGAGTGCCGACGGCGTCATTTCGTTGGATGGCGTGTTTACCAGGTCGCGGGCAAGCCAGGCGGCCCGGGTTGCAGCTTCAGCCCGTTTTACTTCCCGGCTGATTTTCTGGGAGGAAAGGATGGTGATGCGTCTTATCCTTTTCCTGTCATTTTCTTTACGGTACTTTTCAAAACGATAGCTGCCGAGAAGAAGTCCTTCAAGAAAGTCCGCCGGAGAGATCTTGAGCGCGGGAAAGAGCCGTGATGACAGGGCAATATCCCCGGCGCGCCCGTTACGGAGAGCGGACAGGGCAGTGCCTCCCGCCTGTCTGACCTTCTCCCGGCTCAGTTCGCTTCTTTTCCCGAGTCCCACAAGAAGGATCCTCCGCGGCGTAATCCTGCCCTCTCTGTGCAGCAGGCACACTTCCTTATGCTTTCCCGTTATTTCACCGGAAGCAATGACGCTTCCCGGCAGGCCCTTCATGGCCTTGTCGATGTCCCGGTAGGCCTTTACACCCTCTGCTTCCAGAACGGGCAGGACCAGGACATCACAGGGGAACGACAATTCACTCTTGTCTTTGAGAAATACTTTTATCGTCAACAATTAAACCCTCCTTTTTCAGTGGCAGCGGCCACCTGCCATTTTGGACATCG
>CP070788.1:698809-701242 GCA_020346765.1 Nitrospiraceae bacterium | reverse complement strand
AGCATGAAGCCGGGCAACTCGCTTATTCTCGTTATTGCCTATGCCGGTGCATGGCTCATGCTGGGGGCCACGCTGATTTGTCTCACCTATGCGGTTTACCCGACGCTTGAGGCCGCCCACTGGCCCCGTATTGTTCTGATTTATGCACTTGCGGGTATTGCGGGGATGATCAGCCTGTTCGCTCCGTCAGGGATGGGCGTACGCGAAGGAGTTCTTATTTTTGGGCTGGGGACGTTTATGCCGGTTCCCGTTGCAGCGGTTATTTCAGTTCTGGCCCGGATTGTGGCGACTGCCGTTGACGGCATTGGAATTCTGGCGGGGTTCTTGTATCTGGAAAGGATGAAAAAGTAACGTGAAACGCTGTGATTCTGTTTATGATACAACGGTAGAAGACGTTGTGCGGAGAGGCCTTTGTATGGGCTGCGGATTCTGTACGGCATCGCTCAAAATAGAGAACCCGGATGCAGGCGTTTCCATGGGATATGACCGGCAGACGGACAGTTTTGTGCCTGCCGTGAACAGGGAGACTCCAGGCGCTGGCAGGCATGATTTTATCTGTCCCGGTATGACCATGGACATGGTAAGACTGGCGGAACAGGTACATGGAAAAATCCCCGATGACCCTCTGTTGGGCACCTGCCGGGAGCTGCGGGTCTGTTACGCTGCTGATGAGGAAGTCCGCCATAGAGCAGCATCAGGCGGCGTTATTCCCGGCGTGTTAAAGCATCTTTTTGAGACAGGACGGATTGATAGTGCATACTGTCTTCACCCGGGGACTGATCCCTACGGAGCTGAAGGAAGGATCATTCAGAGCGCCGCGGAACTGGCCGGACTTCACGGCTCGGTATATCATCCTGCCAATTTCGGCAAACACCTCTATGACCTGTATACGAGCCCGGGGAAATTCGCCTATGTCGGCCTGCCCTGCCAGGTGGCAGGGCTTGAAATGCTCAAGGCTAAATACCCTGAACTGGCGCGTCGGCATGTGCTGTCCCTCGGGCTGTTCTGCGGAGGGATTAACACATTCAGCGGTATCGCTTATTACCTTGAGGGCTTTCGGATTTCCTGGGGGGATGTGGAAAGAATTTCCTACCGAGAAGGGCCATGGCCCGGAAAGATCAGGGTAACATCGAAATCAAAAGGGGGAGATATTCTTATCCCGAGGATACGGGGAAATTCACGGTGGAAAATACTCCGGTACATTATCGCCTTTCAGGGTTACTGGATGCTGAAACGGTGCCGCCTGTGTCCTGACCAGGTCAATGATTTCGCTGACATCGCCGTGGGAGACCCCCATCTGGCAAAGTACCGTGCGCAGGGAGGTGCCGGCTTCTCAGCAACAATCAGCCGCACGGAGCGGGGGGAAGAGATGCTGAAGGAGATGCTGAGCCTCGGGAAGATAGCGGGGGAGACCGTGGACAGGGAGGACCTGATCTCTTCCCAGGGATACACGCTCGACAATCGACGTCATGTGACTGCCTATGTCAGGATGGCTGAGCTGCTGGGCGAGAGCGTCCCGCATATATCCGTATATCCTGAATTACAAAAGACAGTGGGGGTGAGACATTATATCTATGCTGCTGTTGACTTAATGAAGATAGTGCTTCCAAAAAACAGAGTGATCAGGGCCTGTTATGTCCCCTGGCAGATATTTGAATATGTATTTATAACCTTTACCCCTTCTCTGATACTGAGGAGACTCATTAAAATCCTGCGAAATAAATGATGGGAGATGCCTTTACCCACAGTAACTACGCTGATATAATTGCCACAGTGAAAGAGTGCGGGCGTTCTGCTGTCGGTGTGGCTGCCTTTTTCGGAGAGGGAAAGAGGAATGAGTCTGTGATCCTGCGCCATGACGTGGACCGCTGGCCTGAGCAGGCGGTCCGAATGGCACGGCTCGAACATAAACTTGGCATAGCATCGACATATTACTTCCGCTGTACACGGACCGGACGATTTCCTGAACGGGCGATGAGGGCCATTGCAGATAGTGGCCATGAGACGGGCTACCATTATGAGACGCTCTCCACTGCTGCGGGGAATCAGGTGCGGGCCCTTGACCTGTTTAAGCAAAACCTGGAAAGATTCAGGCGCATTGCTCCCTGTATCACCGTGAGCATGCATGGTTCTCCGCTAAGCAGACTTAACAATGAGGAGATGCTCACGGGCATTGATCTGGGGAAATTGGGCCTTATTGCCGATGCATCGTTAAGCTTTGCCGACACGGATGTGGTTTACTATACTGATGCCGGCGGCTCATGGAATGCCGCTCCATCACTGAATGTGAGGGACAGGATAAGCCCGTCATCACACGCTGCGGCGTCTGAAAATCCCTTTGGATCAGATGCTTTTATCCGGCTCTTGCGAGACAGGGTGACACCGGTTTACCTCAGCACCCACCCTGAACGCTGGGCATGCAATACGGTAAAC
>CP070788.1:696261-698709 GCA_020346765.1 Nitrospiraceae bacterium | reverse complement strand
GCCTTTGTCCACGTAATGGACATCTCGGCTACCATATTAGATGCAGCGGGTGTTAATCATCCGGGCACTTCTTATAAAGGGCGTACCGTTGAGCCTCTCCGCGGCCGTTCCATGATGGAGGTGCTCAACGGAAGATCGGAATTTGTTTACGATAACGATACTGCGGTGAGCTGGGAAATGCTCGGTTTCCGAGCCGTACGCAGAGGCGACTTCAAGTTAGTCTGGCTCCCCGTTCCTTTTGGTGTTGATGACTGGCAGCTCTATGATCTTTCCAAAGATCCCGCAGAACTGAATGACATGTCGCAGGAGCATCCGGAACTGCGAAACGAAATGATTGGCATATGGAAGCAATATTTCAAGGAAGTTGGTGTCATTCTTCCTCCGGGCGGTGCGTTGCGTATGGATATAAGCTTGCCCCCTTCAGACTAATTTTATGAATTTGAAACGGCAAATCTACGATTATGGGCCCACACGCCTAGTAGCGGACAGTAAAACGTTTAAGAAAGTATACTGCTGTTCTTCCGTTATTCTAAACTTCAACTTCGCTTTTCAATTCGCATCATCCCTGAAGATAATATAAATTTATGATTGACCAGCGACAACTACCTTTCCTGAAGATACTTAGGAGATAGTATCAACAAGAGCAACTGATGATAAGGCTCCTGATAACCTTAAGTTATCGTTAAGCATTAAGCGGGGCGTCATGGGTTGATAGAGCATATCCTGTGAATGTGCGCACTTCAGCAGGCTCAGTGTGACACTTATCTAAGGACTCACCATGACAAATACGCTCTTATTATCGCTGGAGAAGATTTTACAGAAACTCATTCACAAAAAAATTCGTCTTCTTCTCCATACCCACTGTGGTTTCCGGGCCATGGCCGGAATATATTTTCGTTGCGTCCGGAAGCTCGAGGATGCGCCGGAAGGATTTCTTCAGTTCCTCAAGGCTCCCGCCGGGGAAGTCGGTCCTCCCCACAGACCCCTTGAATATGGTGTCCCCTGTAAGCAGGATCCCCTCTCCATACAGGCATAACCCGCCGGGGCTGTGTCCCGGGGTGTGCATCACCCTGAATGTCAGTGTACCGGCCCTGATCTCATCGCCCTCGTCAAGAAAGCCGTCAGGGTCAGGGGTTTCGTCAATGTCATATCCCCAGATAGCGGCCTGGTCTTTAGAAGTTTCATAAACCTCCAGGTCCTGCCTGTGAATCAGCACCCTGCCGCCGGTCTCTTTCTTGATGTCACCTGCTGCCCCCACGTGATCAAAATGGGCATGCGTGTATATAATAGCATCAACTTTGAGCCCATGGTCCCTGATGTATTCGATGATCCTGTCAGACTCATCGCCGGGGTCAACAACAATGGCATCCTTTGTTGCCTCGTCAGCAATCACATAGGCATTTTCCTCAAGCGGCCCCACTACAAACCGTTCGAATAGCATGACCTGTCTCCTTGTCGAGTGTTGTCTGGTTCGTCCTGTTATTGTTCAGCCATGGTTTTTATAATTATACAAATAATTGCGCACCAAATGTTTACCCCACATTCACAAGTTTCGGGAGAGGGTCGAAAAAAGACTTGTGCCATACCATAGACAGATATCTCCAGCAAGAGGGATATATGAACAGCGTGATTCAAAGACCTTATCAATATGCGGAACTACTTTATTCAAACGTTCAGGGCTTTCAATACTTATTGAAAGCCTTCCCCGAAATTGGCAATACAGGTTACCGTATCCTGGATATCAGGGCTCAACTTTAAGGAACAAAGGGGAACGATTCTCTGCTCATTTTGCTGTATCCGGGCCCTTCCTTTTTCGCATGGAAATAAGGTAGCCCAGTTCTTCGCTTTTCATCACAGCGGCCAGTGCCAGGAACAGTGCCGCAGAGGCCGCAATGACCGCGATAAGCACCCCCGCCCTGTCCACCCTGGATGCTATTTCGCTCCATCCGAATGCCCGCAGGCCCAGGAGTGCCGCTGCTGCCATGGCTGCCGAGGCCGCGCCTGCCCTGATGAACGACCGGACAATGTTTCTCCCGTCCAGTTTTCCCAGTCTCTTCCTGAGAAAGTAGAACAGCAAGGAGAAATTTACCGCTGAACCCAGCGCGTTCGCCAAAGCCAGCCCCCCGTGCCTGAGGGGTCCCATGAGGAGTAGGCTGAAAACGATGTTGGTAAGTATCGAGAGGGCCGCGATTTTTACGGGAGTCTTCATGTCCTGCAGGGAATAGAAGGTGGAGGCCACGATCCGCGTCCCCACGAATGCCCACAGTCCTGTGGAATAACAGATCAGGGCGTAGGCAGTCTCCGATGCCGCCTCTGCGGTGAACTCCCCCCGCTGAAGGAGAACCTGGATGATGGGCTCTGAAAGGACAATAAGCCCGGCCATGGCAGGGAGGGTGATGAAAAACAGCAGCCGCAGCGAGAAAGAAAAGGTGTCCCTCAGTGCCGCCC
>CP070788.1:693682-696161 GCA_020346765.1 Nitrospiraceae bacterium | reverse complement strand
GAGAGGGTAGCGGGCTACGAGGTCCCGGAAAAGTGGGGGCTTACCCCTGAAATGTTTCTGTATTAAACCTGCCCTGTTTCCGGAACAGTAATTATGTCTTACAGAAGCCTTTACAAGGGCAACTTGCGAACAGGCAGCAGGCCTGTTCTATAATAGGGTTATGCATGACATAAGTTTTCTCCGCCTGTGATTGTGATCCCCCAATGCCGGTGCTCAGACTTATTGAACATTTAAGGCAATCGAGGCGTGACCGCCTGATCCTTTACCTTGTCATGCTCTTTTTCCTCCTGACTGTCTATGAATGGCGCACCTCGGTGTTCCAGTCGGTGGTCTATGCGCACTACGCGAGGAAACTGCATTATTCTCTGGGAGACGGGCCCAGTTCCAGTATTGTCTTCCCCGAGGAGGGGCCCTTTGATCAGAGGCGGGGGTATGTGCGGATCCCGGCCTTTGTACGGAACCTGGAAAGGTATCAGTACGAAGTGACGCGCCAGGCCCGCTTCACCCCGGAACTCCTCCGCGCGGCCCGCGAGGGCATATCACCGCCCTATGGAGAAAAACCCGCGGCCGGCCTGACCATACTTGACAGCCGGAACAACATCGTCCACGAGAGCGTACCCCGGGAGAAAATCTATTCCCGGTTTGAGGACATCCCCGGGGATGTGATCAGAACCCTGCTCTTTATTGAGAACCGGGAGCTTCTGACCCCCTCCTATGAGAACCAGAATCCTGTGCTGGAATGGGACCGTCTTGCTAAGGCTGGCATCCAGTATATCGGCAGGAGCATAGGGATCTCATCAGCCGTAGAAGGGGGGAGCACGCTGGCCACGCAGCTCGAGAAATATCAGCATTCCGGCGGAGGACGCACCCGGGGAGCACAGGAGAAAATCCGGCAGATTACTTCGGCAAGCCTCAGGGCATACCGGGCGGGCAGGAGCACAACAGTGTCCCGGAGGGAAATCATAACGGACTATGTCAACACCGTGCCCCTTGCGTCTGTCGCAGGGTATGGTGAAGTGCACGGGCTGGGTGAAGGACTCTGGGCATGGTTTGGTGATGACATCAGGATGATCTCAGAGACACTGCGCGACTGGGACACCAGCCTAGAGAAGCAGTACCGGCGTGCCGAGGCATTCAAAAAAGTCATGGCCCTCTTTCTTGCGGTAAAGGCCCCCACCCAGTATCTTGTAAAAAACCGGCCGGCGTTGTTGAAGCGGATCGCCCATTTTGCCGATTTGATGGAGGACGAGGGAGAGATCACAAAAGAATTCCGAGATCTTCTGAAGGCTGCCCCCCTGCTGTTCAGGACAGGGCCGGTTACGATGCCCCCGCGGCCTGCCCCTCAGCGAAAGGGCTCTGACATGATCAGGAACTATCTGCTTAAAGTGCTGGATCTGCCAGGCTTTTACGACCTCGACCGCCTGGATCTCACTGTTCAGAGCACCCTTGATTCAGACCTGCAGAGGCAGGTCACGGACATGCTTGTCCGCCTCGGTGAAAGGGGTTATGTGAAGGCCGCCGCCCTGGACCGGGAGCGAATGCTTGACCGCGGCGACCCCGGGGAGCTTATTTACAGTTTCACCCTCTATGAGAAAACCACCTCTGGCAATATGCTTCGCGTTCAGGCAGACAACCTGGACAAACCCCTCAGCGTCAATGAAGGGGTAAAACTGGACCTTGGTTCAACGGCAAAGCTGAGGACCCTTGCTCACTATCTTCAGGTGGTGACTGCGGTGTATGAAGAGGCGTTGCGACAGGGCCTGGCCCCGCTGGAGAGCCATCCCGGGACGAGTAATGACCCCATAACCGCATGGGTGAAAGCGCAGGTAAGGGCCCGGCCGGAAATCTCCCTTGGCCATGTGCTGGAGGCCGCCATGGAAAGAAAATTTTCCGCCAGTCCCAACGAGGTTTTTTTCACAGGGGGCGGGGAGCACAGGTTCCATAATTTCAGCAGTTTTGACGATAACAGGACAGTAACACTCTATGAAGGCATGAGCAGGTCCGTCAATCTTGTCTTTGTCCGCCTCATGAGGGAAATTGTCCAGTATCACATGGCCCGCCTGGATTTTGATACAAAGGCAGTTCTGGAAGATGAGGGCCATCCCCGCCGCAGGGAGCTCCTGAAAGAAGTTGCTGACAGCGAATCCCGTCGCTTTCTTGACCGGTTTGCAAAAAAATACAGGGGACTTTCGCCTGATCAGGCCATGGAAAAGCTCCTGGGCGACCGGCGCACCTCTCCGCGCCATCTGGCAATCCTTTTTTATGCATTGCACCCCTCAGGATCTCCTGAAGAACTCGTCGCGTGGCTGCGGCAGCGGAAGCCCGGGTTATCTGAGTTAGGGGGACGGGAGGCTGCGGTACTGGCGAAGCAGTACGGCAAGCCCGGGCTGACCCTCTCTGACTGCGGGTACATTCTTTCCCGCCATCCTCTCGAGCTCTGGACCATGGGATACCTGGAGTCCCATCCCGATGCGTCATG
>CP070788.1:691057-693582 GCA_020346765.1 Nitrospiraceae bacterium | reverse complement strand
GCTGCCCGCCGCTGAATTCGTGGGGATACAGAGCAAGTTGCCCCCTCCTGAGGCCGACGGCTTCAATCATCTCGTAAATCCGCGTCTCGATCTCCCGCTTGCTGAAAGCAGTGTGAATGACCAGGGGCTCTGAGAGGATTCGTTTCACTTTCCAGTGAGGATCCAGCGAACTTCCCGGATCCTGATAGACATACTGAATATCTTTTCTGACCTTTTTGAGCTCATTTTTCGGAAGCTGGGAGATCTTCTGGCCTTTAAAGGTCACCGAACCCTCCGTGGGCCGATAGATCCCGAGTATCGTCTTTCCCAGAGTCGACTTGCCGCAACCGCTTTCCCCGACCAGCCCGAAGGCATCACCCTTGTACACCCGGAAAGAGACACCATCCAGGGCCCTGATCCGCGCCCAGCGCTTGTTCAGCAGGCCGCCGGAGCCGCGGAAATGCTTTTTCAATCCATTGACTTCCAGGATAAGTTTATCCATACGTATTGCCTTAAGCCGCTCAAACCGGTCACAAACACTGACAAAAAATTGCCGATCTTGCGCATTTAAGCCCGTATCGGGTGATAACAACGCACCCAATGACCGTCACCCATCATCGTCTTCTCCGGTGTCCGGCTCGAACACCGATCCGTGGCCCTGAAACACCTGGGATGGAATCGACAGCCGCTGGGCGGATTCACAAGCCCGGGTACCTCCCCGGGAATATCTCTGATGTCTCCTTCCGGATTGGGAAGACTTTCAAGAAGTTCTCGGGTGTAGGGATGACATGCCTGTGAGAAAATGACATCCGCCGGTGCATCCTCCATATCCTGTCCGGCATACATGACCACGATTCTTTTGCAGATCTGACTGGCCACGCCCAGGTCATGGGTAATGAAAAGCACCGAAATGCCCCTTTCCAAAACAAGCCCCATCATCAGCTGCAGAATCTGGGCCTCCACTGTCACGTCCAAAGCCGTCGTGGGCTCATCGGCAATCACCAGATCGGGCCCGGGCAACAGCGCCATGGCAATCATCAATCGCTGCCGCTGGCCGCCACTGAACTGGTGGGGAAATTTTCTAAGTTGATCTGCCGGCGCGGGAATCTGAACCTGCTCCAGCATGGCAATGATTTTATCCTCATCAATATTGCGACCTTCTCCGTCGGATCCCTTCCACTTCATAATATCTTTGATCTGGGTGCCGACCTTGAATACCGGATTCAAGGAGTTGAAGGGATCCTGGGGAATCAGGGTGATGCCTTTGCCTCGCACGCTGTCATTGAGCTGCGCCTCGCTCAATTGCAGCAGGTTTTTCCCCGCAAACCTGATGTTGCCGTTGATCACTTTTCCAGCCGGCGGAAGCACCCGCAAAACACTGCGAGCGATGGTGGTCTTCCCGGAACCGCTTTCCCCGATCAATCCGACCACCTCGCCTTTTCCCACGCGGAGTTCCGCCCCGTCAAGGGCCTTCACCACTCCGCGATCCGTGTGGAAGTACACGCTGAGATTTGTTACCTCAAGAAGGGATTCTCTGTGTTCTTGCGACATGGTCTTATTCAAACCCCCTTCTGATGCGAGGATCCAGGATGTCTCTCAGCCCATCCCCCAACATGTTGAAGCCCATGACAACAACGAAAATGGCAAGGCCCGGAAAGGTGGCATACCACCAGGCGTCCGGAAGGTACTCTCTTGATTCGGCAATCGTCACTCCCCATTCCGGCGTCGGAGGTTGGGCGCCGACACCCAAAAATCCCAGGGTGGCTGCGGTCAGGATGGTGAATCCCATGCCGATGGAGCTTCGCACGATGATGGAGGAGGATACATTGGGCGGGACGTGCAGCAAGATCGTCCGCAGGGTACTGGCCCCTAATGCCTCCGTTGCCTCGATAAAGGCGGTCTTTTTGAGCGCGCGGGTCTCAGCAAAAACAATTCGTGTAAACCACGGCCAGTAGGTAATCGACAGGGCCAGAATGACACTCTGGATACTGGGACCAAAGGACTGGGCCAGGAAGATGGCCAGAATTACCTGGGGAATGGAGAGAAATATATCCGCAATTCGCATGATCAGTTCGCTGAACCAGTTCTCGAAGTATCCGGCCACCAGGCCCAGGGGAACCCCGATCAGCAGCGAGGAGCCCACGGCGATAATGGATATGACCAGCGTGACCCTGGCGCCGAAAAGCAGGCGGCTGAAAATGTCCCGGCCCATGCTGTCGGTTCCAAGATAGTGTCTCAGAGACGGGGGTTGCAGCCGTTCGGCCGGGTGTATGCCGAAGACATCTTCCGGATAAGGCGCCAGCAATCCGGCAAAGACTGCCACCAGCAGGAGGGAAAAAACGATGAGAAAGCCGGAAAAAGCCAGTCTGTCCCGGGAGAATTTAATCCATGCCAGCTTCAAACCACTCATAGCTCAGCCTTCCTCGGGTCAATTACGGTCAGGGTAATGTCGACGATCAAATTCACGGTGATATACGCAATCCCGGCCCAGAGGGTCACTCCTAAAATGGCCTGATAGTCGGAAAGGATAATGGAATTAAAGGCAT
>CP070788.1:688421-690957 GCA_020346765.1 Nitrospiraceae bacterium | reverse complement strand
GGCCATAGGGGGTGACAATGTCCAGTATCAACTTCTCAGCCATGTGGCAAACCTCGTGTTATTATTTGCTCCAGCCCAGCTTTCTGGCCTTCTCTTCCACTTCCTCGATGGGGCCCACCATGTAAAAGGCCTGCTCGGGAACGTCATCATATTTCCCTTCCACAACGGCCTTGAAACCCTTTATCGTGTCCTCCAGCTTCACGTATTTCCCCGGAGTGCCCGTAAAGGTCTCTGCAACGTGAAAGGGCTGGCTCAGGAACCTCTGCAGTTTCCGCGCCCGGGCAACAGTCATTTTATCGTCCTCGGAGAGTTCCTCCATACCAAGAATGGCGATGATATCCTGCAGTTCCTTGTACCGCTGGAGGACCATCTGGACCTCCCTCGCCACGTGGTAGTGCTCTTCACCGATCACGAGGGGGTCGAGAATCCGTGACGTTGAGTCAAGGGGGTCAACAGCGGGATAAATACCAAGCTCGGCAATCTGCCGTGAGAGAACGACCGTTCCGTCAAGGTGCGTGAATGCCGTGGCCACAGCAGGGTCAGTGAGGTCGTCGGCAGGAACGTAAATGGCCTGCATGGAGGTAATGGCCCCTTTGTTGGTGGAGGTAATCCTCTCCTGCAAAATACCCATGTCAGTCCCCAGCGTGGGCTGATATCCAACGGCTGAGGGCATTCTTCCGAGAAGCGCCGACAGTTCTGCACCGGCAAGGGTGTACCGGAATATGTTGTCCAGGAAGATCAGCACATCCTGGCCCTCGTCCCTGAAGTACTCTGCCGTGGTCAGGGCTGAAAGGGCAACCCTGGCGCGGGCTCCGGGCGGCTCGTTCATCTGGCCGTAAATGAGGGCGGTCTTGTTGAGAACGCCTGACTCCTTCATTTCGAGATAGAGGTCATTCCCTTCCCTCGTTCTCTCTCCCACGCCAGCAAACACGGACACACCTCCATGGACCATGGCAATGTTATGGATCATTTCCATGATAACAACAGTCTTGCCCACACCGGCGCCGCCGAACATTCCCATCTTGCCCCCCTTCACAAAGGGGACAAGGAGGTCAAAGACTTTAACGCCCGTCTCAAAGACCTGCGTTGATGTGTCCTGAGCCGTAAACTCAGGGGGCTCCCGGTGAATGGGCCACCGGTCCTTCGCATCGACAGGGCCTTTCTGGTCCACGGGCTCGCCGATGACGTTCAGTATCCTGCCGAGCGTCTTCTCTCCCACAGGAACCGTAATGGGCTGGCCCGTGTCAACGGCTGCGGTGCCACGCACGAGTCCGTCTGTTGAGGACATGGCAACTGTCCGCACCATGTTGTCGCCGAGGTGGGCAGCAACCTCGAGGGTAACATTGATATCGGGGATACCTTTGGCGGTGTCGCCGGGCTGTGACACTTTCAGGGCATTTAATATCGCGGGCAGCTTGTCCTCAAACTCAACATCGACAACTGCGCCGATGACCTGTGCAATCTTCCCTTCGTTCATGATCTATAACCTCCAATGATTAAAAATCAAATACCCAACAAGCTGACAGCTTACAGCCGTCAGCTGCATTACTCTTTCAGTGCTTCCACGCCGCCCACGATGTCCATCAGTTCCTTCGTGATAGATGCCTGGCGGGCCTTGTTGTACTGGAGCGTCAGCGAGTCGATCATTTCATCGGCGTTCTTCGTGGCATTCTCCATGGCCGTCATCCGCGCTGCCTCTTCCGATGCCTGGGACTCAAGAAGGGCCCTGTATATCTGGACCTCCACGTTCTTGGGCAGGATCTGGTTCAAGATCTCCTGCTGCGAGGGCTCGTAAATAAAGACCTTTAAAGACTCCTCCTGCCCCTCCACCTCCGGTGCAGCCATGGGCAGGAGTTTCAGGGATTGTACCTGCTGGCTGATGACGGTCCTGAACTCGTTATAAATGATGATGACTTCGTCAATGGTTTCATCAAGATACCTGCCGATAATATCGCCGGCGATCTTTCGGACGTCTGAATAGGCCAGTTTCCCTGATATCCCTGTCCAGGTATTGCTCATCTCCACATTGCGCCGCTTAAAGTAATCACGGGCCTTTTTTCCGACAACGCTCACGTTGACGTTGAAGTTCTCCTTTTTCCATTCGGCGATCGTCTTTTCCGCTGATTTCAGGATATTGGTGTTAAAGGCGCCGCAGAGCCCGCGGTCACTCGTTATGACAAGAATCTCCACCATATTCCTCGGCCGCTGCACCATCAGGGGATGCAGGTCCTTCACGCCGCCGGACATGCTTTGTATCACCGTGCCCATCTTTTCTGCATAGGGCCTCATCTCAAGCATCCTCGTCTGGGCCCGCCTGAGTTTGGCCGCGGCAACCATCTTCATGGCCTTGGTGATCTGCTTCGTGTTTTTAACGGCGGTTATCCGCCGCTTGATATCCCTGAGTGTCGGCATAATAGTAAGCGCTCAGCTTTCAGCAGTCAGCCATCAGCTCAAAATTAAATTTCTCTGCTCAAATCTGACAGCTGATTACTGTCTCTTATGCTTGAAATCCTTTCTTGAATTCTTCGATCGCCTG
>CP070788.1:685771-688321 GCA_020346765.1 Nitrospiraceae bacterium | reverse complement strand
ATTACTGCTGTGTCCATGCGGCGTTCGCGCTACGGGATGAAGGGTGCGAGACCGTGATGGTCAATTGCAACCCTGAAACCGTCTCAACAGACTATGACACGTCGGACAAGCTTTATTTTGAACCCCTCACGGTTGAGGATGTACTTGCAATATATGAAAAGGAAAAGCCAGAAGGCATTGTCATCCAGTTCGGCGGCCAGACACCTCTCAACATCGCTGCTGAACTCGAGGCCTCGGGTGTGAGGATCCTCGGCACCAGTACCGAGACGATAGACCTCGCCGAAGACCGCGGCAGATTCCGGCAGCACATGGAGAAACTGAATATCCCCTACCCCAAATCCGGGATGGCGAGTACCCTGGACGAGGCGCTCGTCATCGCAGGCGACATCGGGTACCCCCTTATTGTCCGTCCCTCATATGTGCTCGGCGGACGCGCTATGGAAGTGGTTCACGATGAGGAGATGCTCAGACAGTATGTGGCGGCCGCAGTTGAAATATCTCCGGAACGGCCGATCATCATCGACGAGTTTCTTGAAAATGCGATAGAGGCAGAGGCTGACGCCATATCCGACGGAGCAGATGCCTTTGTCCCCGCAGTGATGGAGCACGTGGAGCTGGCAGGTGTCCATTCAGGTGATTCCGCCTGCGTAATCCCGCCCGTCAGCATCCCACAGAAGCACATCGAGACGATCGAGGAATATACGAGAGAAATAGCGATCGAACTGAACGTGAAGGGCCTGATGAACATCCAGTACGCCATCGCCGATGACATGGTATATGTCTTGGAAGCCAACCCGCGTGCAAGCCGTACCGTGCCCCTCGTCAGCAAGGTCTGCGGCATTCCCATGGCCCGTCATGCCACGCAGATCATGCTCGGGAAGACACTGGCAGACCTGAACCTCAAGCGGAGGCCTGTGCCGCACTTTGGTGTTAAGGAGGCTGTATTCCCCTTCAACATGTTCCCGGAAGTGGACCCGGTCCTCGGCCCTGAGATGCGTTCCACCGGTGAGGTGCTGGGCATGGCCGGCAATTCAGGACTCGCCTTTTTCAAGGCACAGGAAGCCACGAAGCAGGGGTTGCCTACCGAGGGGACCGTCCTGATAACAGTCTCCGGGAGGGACTGGGCAAGTGCAGTCGAGGCGGCAAAGAGGTTTGATGATCTGGGCTTCAGGATAATGGCGACAAAGGGCACGCAGGAATACCTTGCCAGTCAGGGCATTCAGACGGAACTGATACTCAAGATCCATGAGGGCCGTCCCAATATCCTCGATGCAATCGCGAACAAGGAGATACAACTCGTAGTGAATACCCCTAGCGGCAAGGAGAGTACCGTTGATGATTCCTACATCAGGAAGGCCGCCATAAAACATAAAATACCCTACATCACCACCACTGCCGGTGCGACCGCGACCGCCAAGGGGATTGCAGCATACAGAAAAGAGCGGGGGACGGTGAGGAGCCTCCAGGAGTATCTTGCGGACGTGAAGTAGCGTCTGACAGCAAACGATAACAATCCTCATGGATATGTACGCTGTTTGTGAAATCTTTACGGGAGGCTCCATCCGGTATTCCACAAGGAGGGTCAGGTGCGGGAACATAGCAGAGGGAACGCATTTATTTTAGGGATATTTATATTTTCAGGACTGGCAGCCCTGGGCTACCTGCTTGGCAATGCATTAATTGCATTTAAAGAGTATGAGCGCACGGTCACGGTAAAGGGGTTGTCAGAGCGCGAATATGAGGCAGATATCGTTATCTGGCCCATTCAGTTCACTGAAGCAAGCAACGATCTTGAAAAGCTCTACAGTTCACTGGAATCCAGCACGTCAAAGATAAAAGAGTTTCTCGAAAAAAGCGGTATCAGTTCAAACGAAATATCAGTATCCACGCCGGCAATCACGGATAAGTCGGCCCAGTCCTACGTGACCACTGCCAGGGCCGAGTTCCGCTATGGCGCCGTGCAGACCGTTATGGTTTATTCAAAGAACGTGGGAAGTGTCAGGGCTGTCATGAGCTCATTGTCCGGGCTCGGGAAAAAAGGGATCGTTCTCACCGGCGGCGATTATCAATCCCAGATAGAATACCTCTTTACACGCCTGAACGAGGTCAAACCGGAAATGATCGAAGAGGCCACAAAGATGGCACGGGAAGTGGCCCAGAAATTTGCCGCCGATTCACAGAGCAGGCTCGGCAAGATCAGGAAGGCCTCCCAGGGGCAATTCACCATAGAGCCCAGGGACAAAAACAATCCGCACATAAAAAAGGTCCGGGTCGTATCAACCGTTGAATACTACCTGTCCGACTAGAGGAACGGCGCAGGGCTATCGCCCCTGCGCCTGTACGGGTCAGTCCTGTTAACTCATATGCGGAGTTAGCTGCTCCGCTGTGTGATTGCACTGGCCATACGGGGGAACTTCTCTTCCCTCGCCTCCCTCTCACGTTACGGACGTCATGCACCATGTGCCGTTGAATCAGTCCCGGGCCTGCTTTGACGATAATGCAAATGAGTCAATGAAATTGTACAGACCGGACATCATTTATTTTTCGCTT
>CP070788.1:683113-685671 GCA_020346765.1 Nitrospiraceae bacterium | reverse complement strand
AAGGACCTCCACGGTCCCCCCGGGGTTCTCCATGAGGGACACGTTGAACTCCCTGCCCCTGATAAACTGCTCGATAATGAGCGGCTGCCTGCCGTGCCTGTCGTAGATATAGGGAAGAGCGAATCTGAGTGTCGACTTTTCATGAAAAACAGATGTCTCATCGATGCCAATGGAGGCGTCCTCCAGGGCGGGCTTTACGATCCATGGCCCGGGAACGGTTATCTCTTCCCTGACTCCCCGGTACTCGCTGAAATCGGGCGAGACGATGTTAAAGCCGCTCATGAGCGTCTTGGAGATGCCCTTGTCCGACGTGGTTAAAATGCTCCCGTACCCGCAACCCGTGAAGGGATACCGGAGGTGCTCAAGGAGAAGGGCGAAAAACTGCTGGTAGACCGGATCGTCATTGACCCCTTCCACGAGGTTGAAGATCACGTCAGGCCTGAACTTCTTCAGGTTGAAGATAAGATAAAAAATTACTTCATTCAGGGAAAGGGCGGCCTTTCTGACTTCCCGCGATGCGCCGTTGCCCCTGGCGGCCGCTGTGCTGCCAAGGGGAAAGAGCCTGTGGTCGTAGCCCAGCTCTGCCAGCGAACGGACAACAAAGTTTACCTCATCAAGGACATCTTCCGAATCGGGCTTCCCCGCCACCGGTTCGTTATAGAGGATGGCTACTTTCATCGCAGGGTATCAGCCTTCTGCAGGGGCGCATGCGCCAGGGACCTTCAGGGAACCCGCGCCTGCCCGTTCCGCTGCTGACTCAATAATAGCGCCAATGAGATCCCCATAGGGGATTCCCGCTTTCCTGCACAGGATGGGCAGGTCTGAACGCGACGGATTGAGGCCCGCAAGGGGGTTGATTTCGACAAACTGCAACCTTCCCCCGGCATCATCCTTCAAATCGACCCTCCCGGCGTCACGGCACCCGAGGGCCCGGTAGGCCCTGAGGGCAACGGCCGATGCCTCTGCCAGCAGCGTTCCCTCAGGCACAAGATCATAGCGGACCCTGTCCTCGAAGTGCTCCTTGTTCAGGTAGGAGTAAACAAGGGGCTCCGCCTTGTTCCCCAGGGTTATCTCCAGCATTCCAAGGACCCTGGCGCTCCTGCCGGTCCCGGTAATGCCTACGGTAAACTCCCTGCCAGGAAGGTACCCTTCCACGAGAACCGGCTGACCATACTGCACGAGCATGAGGGAACACATCCTCTTCAGTGATTCCCGGTCCACCACGATGGATTCGTTGCTGATCCCCTTGCTCGTCCCTTCCGAGAGGGGTTTGACAAAGACGGGAAAGGCCATATTTTTGCCCGTTAGCCCTCCCGCGGCCTCGCCGGGAGACGTGACCACCATAAAGTCAGGGGTGGGAACGCCTGCGTCCCGCACCACGACCTTGGTCATCGCCTTGTCAAGGCACACCGCAAGGGTCAGGGGATCGCTGAAGGTACAGGGGATGCCGTAGGCCTCAAGGAGGGCCGGCACCTGTGCCTCCCTGCTTCTGCCAAAGAGCCCTTCCGCGATATTGAACACAAGGTCCCACCGCTCTCCCGCAGCAAGGCGGCCTGTGAGCTCATAGATGCTCCCGATCAGCACCGCGCTGTGGCCGAGGCCCCTGATAGCGTCATGGATGGCGCCGATGGTTTCTTCAGAGTCGAATTCCGCGGTTGCCTCTTCAGAGAACCCCTTTTCAAGGTAGTCCCTTCTCAGGTCGTAGGTTATGCCGATATTCACTGTACTGCCCCCGCTTCTTCCGGAAATATCTTTCTGAGCTTTCTCCTCCGGTGACGCGCAGTCTCTGCAGGATCAACACTTTTCCCTTCGGATATGACTGCCCTGGCCTTCTGCCGGTGCCTGCCGTTGCCGCTGCTTCTGCCTGAGGGAGTGAAATCCCCTTCCTGGGGATTGTCGTATGTAATGATCATGCCCTCGTAGTTCCTCATAACGATCTCCCGGTCCGTTGCCGATACCAGGTAAAAGGGCTGCAGCGGGACCTTTCCTCCGCCCCCGGGGGCATCGACGACAAAGGTGGGCACACACAGCCCGCCGGTGTGCCCTCTCAGCTTTTCAATGATCTCCACTCCTTTCCAGACGCTGGTCCGCAGGTGTTCAACACCCAGCACAGGGTCGCACTGGAACAGGTAGTAGGGACGCACCATGATCCGCTGCAGACCATGGAGGAGGTCCCTCATGACCTCAATGGAATCATTCACCCCCTTGAGGAGCACGGTCTGGTTCGAAACGGGGATGCCTGCCCTCAGGAGCCTGTCGCAGGCATCCTGCGCCTCAGGAGTGATTTCCCGGGGATGGTTGAACTGCGTGTTCAGCCACAGGGGCCTGTGGCGTGCAAGCATTCTCACGAGATCATCGGTTATCCTCATGGGCAGAACTACGGGGACCCGCGTTCCGATCCTGAGGACCTCCACGTGTGATATTCTCTGCAGCTCCCCCATAAACCAGTCCAGGTGCTCCATGTTCATCGTCAGCGGGTCACCCCCGGATATGATCACCTCCCGTACCTCAGGGGTCCTGCGGACGTAGTTCACCATTGCCGCCAGTTCCTTCTTTGT
>CP070788.1:680450-683013 GCA_020346765.1 Nitrospiraceae bacterium | reverse complement strand
AGGATTTCCGGCTCAGGGAGATCGAAGTCGAGGCTGCCCCGCCGCACCCTGTTTTTCCTGATGGCCGCAGCGAGTTCATCCATGACCTCAAAGCTTTCAATGAGATAATCGTATCGTGCTCTCTCTTCGGGGTCACGGTCGGCAAGGATCTTCTTTACTGCCGTATAGGTCATACGTTCGTTGCTGAATATGATGCTGGGATAAAAACTCCTGTCCGTGATATGGCCATGGCTGTCGAAGTGCATTTCCACGGTGAATGTGAGCCGGTCCTGCCTTGGCACGAGACTGCAGAGATCATTGGAAAGCTTTTCCGGGAGCATGGGAATGACGCTGCCCGGGAAGTAAACGCTGGTGCCCCTCCGCCGTGCCTCAAGATCAAGGGTTGAATCCCAGGGGATGTAGTGGCTCACATCGGCAATATGAACGTACAGGACATACCCTGCCTGCTCTCTGGCTATGGAGACCGCGTCGTCAAAGTCCTTTGCTGTTTCGCCGTCAATGGTAACGGTGAGCAGTTCCCGGCAGTCAACGCGGCCCCGGGACTTCTTCCCCTCCTTCAGGAATTTGACTTCGGAAATGACCGCCGGAGGGAAACGGCGTGAAAGGGAATATTCCTCAATAATCAGCTCAGTCTCATGACGGGGCTCGGTGACGGGGGGTATGACCTTCACGATCCTGCCTTCAGGCGGGGTGGATGCCGTGGGAAAGGTGATTATCTCCACGGCCACGGTGTCTCCGATACTGGCCCTGCCCCGTTCCCCGGGAGCGACGAGGATGGAAAAGGGGACGTTTTTCCCCTTTGGCTTGACGTAAAAGACGTTCTTTTCCCTGCAGAACTCTCCGATGATCTTCTTTGTCCCGCGCTCAAGGATCCTGATGATGCTGCCTTCCCTCTTTGCAGGGCGGTCCACTCTCGCCACAATACGGTCGCCGGACATTGCCCCCATGGTCCTCCGGGGAGGGATGAAAATATCCTGCTCGCCTGACTTGTCCGGTACGACGAATCCGTACCCGTCCCGGTGAGCCTCAAACATCCCTGTCTGGAGGTTCATTTTTTCCGCAGGGCCGTAACTGCCTGATCTGGTTTTATAGATGTCTCCCGAGGCGGTCAGCGAGCGTATGATCCTCTTGAGCGGCCGCATTTCTGTTTTATGGATTCCCAGTGCGCGGGCTATTTCCCGCAGGCTGAGCGGCCTGGACGATTTTGCCCTGAGAAAGTGGAGAATGGATTCCCTGTCAACGATGGATTTGTGAGGCATGGATGATTATAGCACAGCGATGAATGATTTCCTGCCCCCTATTGCAGTAACGGGTGCAGGATGCCGGTGAAAGGACGATCAGGAAGGGCAGATTTATTTGAGATACCAGGTGTCAGAATCTGACTACTGACTACTTTTTTTTCTCTACCCACGCAATGATCTCTTTCACCATGGCATCCACGGTGGCTTCCGGGGGCAGGATGTGTACTTTCAGGCCTGTCTTCTCCACTGACCGGGCAGTGACAGGGCCGATGGCGGCTATGGCCACGTCCTTGAGAAGGTTCAGGGCGTCGCTGCCCATGATGGACAGAAAGTTGTTGAATGTGGAAGCGCTGGTGAATGTGGCGATGGAGATCTTCCCCTCTTTCAGGAACCGTTTCAGCCTTTTGCCGTGGATCTCGGGGGCGACTGTCCGGTAGGCCGTGAACACATCTATCTCACCGCCCAGTTCCCTGACCCTCCGGGGGAACTCCTCCCGGGCTGTTTCCGCCCGAGGGAGCAGAATACGCACTCCTTTCAGCCCGCCCGCGTTTGCCTGCGAGAAGGCATCAATAAGCCCCTCGGCGTTGAATGAGGCGGGCACCAGATCAACCTTTATGCCGTACTTCCTGATTGCAGAAGCGGTCTTTGTACCGACGGCGCACAGCCTGACCCCCTTCAGGTCCCTGATATCACGGTCCTTATCCTGAAGCCGTTGAAAGAAGAACCTGACCCCGTTCACACTGGTAAAGATTATCCAGTGATAGCCATCAATGCGGCCGATCGCCCGGTCAAGCTCTGACCAGTCCTCAGGGGGCACGATCTCTATGGTGCGAAAATCAATCAACTCGGCCCCAAGGTCTTCCAGGGGCTCAAAGCCTTCCGTATGTTCCCTTGTGACGAGCACGCGCTGCCCGAAGAGCGGTTTTTTCTCATACCACTGGAGGCGCTCCCGCAGACGGACCACATCTCCCACGACCATCACCGCAGGAGGTTTTATCTCCCGTTCCCTCACAATGCCGGGGATCGTCTCCAGGCTGCCCGTGAGCGTTGTCTGGTCCGCCCGTGTTCCCCACCGAACGACAGCCACGGGCGTGTCAGGATGCCTTCCATGTTCAATGAGCCTCTGGCATACGAGGGATATGTTTTTTACTGTCATGAGAAAAACAATGGTGCCGACGCCTGTGGCAAGCCGCGCCCAGTCAATGGAACTGTCGCCCTTCGTAACATCTTCATACCCCGGAACAATGGCGAGAGATGATGAATAGGACCTGTGGGTCAGGGGAATCCCCGCGTAGGCAGGGGCCGCTATGGCAGAGCTTATG
>CP070788.1:677750-680350 GCA_020346765.1 Nitrospiraceae bacterium | reverse complement strand
CCCGGTTCATCGTTTCTCGTTGATAATGCCTTCATTGAAGTAAAGCCTGTTATTCCCAGAGGCGTGATTACGGCCTCGGAGCCTCCACAGATCATGGCATCGGCCATGCCGTCCCGTATCAGCCGGAATGAATCGCCGATGCAGTGCGTCCCTGTTGCGCATGCAGTGGCAACAGCGGAGTTGGGGCCTTTGACGCCGAAGCGGATCGATATCTGTCCTGAGGTGAGGTTTATGATTGTCATGGGGATGAAAAACGGGGAGACCCGCTTGGGCCCTTTCTCGTTGAGTATCTTGGTGTATCGCTCGATAGAAGACAGGCCGCCGATCCCTGCGCCCACGATAACACCGATCCTGTCAGCATTGCCCTCATTGACCCTGATCCCGCAATCCTCCATGGCTATGGTTGCCGCGGCGAGACCCAGGTGGATAAACCGGTCCATTTTTTTCTGCTCTTTGGCCTCGATGAACCTGTCGATGTCGAAGTCAGGGACTTCTGCGGCAATCCGGCAGGGATATCCTTCAGCGTCAAACTGGGTGATTCTCCGCACGGCGGGCCGTCCGTCCATGAGTCCCTGCCAGGCCTTTTCATTTCCTGTTCCATGGGGTGTTATCATACCCACACCCGTGATGACCACTCTGCGCTCGATCATTGCACCTCGCCAAAACAAATATGTTTCGTCAGGTTCCGGGCACCGTTCCGGGCGGTATTGACCCGGCATCGCTTCCACAGTATCTGTAAAAGACGATCACGAGACATCGGCCCTCACAGATGCTGTTGACTGAGACCTGACGAAAGGAACATTAAGATAAGGCGGAATCAGCTCCCCGATTTGTCTTCTATGTATTTTACGGCGTCCTGGACCTTCAGAATCTTTTCCGCGTCTTCATCAGGAATTTCAATGTTGAATGATTCCTCAAAAGCCATGACCAGCTCGACCGTGTCAAGGGAATCAGCTCCCAGGTCTTCTATGAATGCCGCTTCAGGCGTTACCTTCCCCAGGTCGACACCGAGCTGTTTCGTAATGATATCCTTTACCTTTGATTCGACTGACATCTAACACCTCCGTTTTTTTAAATTCTGTGCAAACTCAAGTCTGTAATTATACATTCTTGCCAAAGGAATTTCATATCTTACATATACATTCCGCCGTTTACATGGATGACCTGTCCTGTAATGTAATCGGCCTCCTTTGACGAAAGAAACACAACGGCGCCGGCCACATCCTCAGGCGTGCCGAACTGGCCGAGAGGGATGGTGTTCTTCATGTGCTGCTTTACCTCTTCGGTGAGAACGTCTGTCATGGCTGTCTGGATATACCCGGGAGCCACCGCGTTTGCCCGTATTCCCCGGCCCGCGTACTCCCTGGCGATCGTCTTTGTGAGCCCGATGAGGCCGGCCTTTGAGGCGCTGTAGTTGGCCTGCCCGGCATTGCCCATGAAGGCCACCACCGAAGATATGCTGATAATCCTGCCGGAGCGCTGTTTTGCCATGATCTTCACGGCCTCGCGGCAGCAGAGAAATGATCCCTTGAGATTGATGTTCAGGACGGCGTCCCAGTCCTCGTCTTTCATCCTCAGCAGCACACCGTCCCGCGTTATGCCCGCGTTGTTGACGAGTATGTCCAGGGTGCCGAACTCCCGGGTGAATGCCTTGAAAGCAGCGGCCACCTCTTCCTGGCTGGAGACATCCAGCTTGAGGGCGGTGCTCTTTACACCGAGGAAACTGATCTCCTCAGACGCGGCGCGCCCGGCTTCCCTGTTTACGTCGGCTACGGCGATACCGGCGCCTTCCCGCGCCATTGCGAGGGCAATTGACTTCCCGATCCCCTGGGCACCGCCGGTGATTAACGCATTCTTCCCTTCAAGCCTCATGACGCCTCCGTGTCAGCGGATACCTGCCCCAGTCCGGCAGGAAGACGGAATATTATAAAATTTCAGTTTCAATTAGGCAACCGTGGGTGAAAAATGCCGCAATGAATCAATCGGATGTGCTGTCTTCCAGGCCGTACTTCTTCAGCTTTCTCCAGAGGGAAACACGGTCGATCCCCAGTGTCTGCGCGGCGAGGGTCTTGTTCCCTCCCACCTCTTTGAGGACCCACTGGATGTAGGAAAGCTCCTGCTGCTCAAGAGACTGGATCCGGCCTTCCTTCTTTCTGAATGTCCTGATGCTCAGTTCCCTCAGGTCTTCAGGGAGGTGGTTCATCTCAATGGCAGGGCCTGCAGCAAGGGCCACACCCCGTTCTATGATGTTCTCCAGCTCCCGCACGTTGCCGGGAAAGTCGTAACTCATGAGAATAGACATGACGTCCTGATGTACTTCCTTTACGTCCTTATTCATGAGTGTGGAATATTTCTTGAGGAAGTAGTAGACGAGGAGGGGAATGTCATCCCTCCGCTCTGAAAGGGGGGGGATATGAAAGGAAACCACGTCGAGACGGAAAAAGAGGTCCTGTCTGAACTGGCCGCCCCTGATTGAGTCCTTGATGTCCCTGTTCGTGGCTGCAATGAACCTCACGTCGACTTTTACAGGGGACGTTGCCCCCAGCCTGAGCACTTCCCTTTCCTGGATTACCCGGAGGAGTTTTACCTGCATCGAGGAG
>CP070788.1:675014-677650 GCA_020346765.1 Nitrospiraceae bacterium | reverse complement strand
GATCTGGAGAAGGAGAATGCCCGACTGAAAAAGCTTGTAGCTGATCTGAATCTGGATAAGGCAATACTGGAAGAAGCCCTGAAGGGAAACTACTAAGCCCGGCGAGGAAGAGCAATGCGGTGGAGACGGTCGTTAGAGAATTGAACGTATCTGAACGTCGGGCGTGCAAAGTACTGGGGCAGAGCAGATCAACGCAGAGGTATATGCCAGCAGTCAGTGACAGAGATGACAGGTTAAGGAAGAGAATCGTTGAATTGGCCAGTCAGTACGGACGGTACGGGTACCGGAGGATAACTGCATTACTGAATCATGAAGGCTGGAAGGTAAACCACAAGAAGGTGGAGCGGGTATGGAGACAGGAGGGATTGAAGGTGCCTCAGAAGCAGCCCAAGCGGAAGCGGCTCTGGCTCAATCATGGCTCATGCGTGCGACTGAGACCGCTGAGAAAGAATCATGTCTGGAGCTATGACATGATGATGAGCAGGACTCATAACGGTAAGGCCTTCAGGATACTGAACATCATTGATGAATACACCCGTGAATCTCTGTGTATTAAGGTAGAGCGGAGCATAACAGCTGATGATGTGATACAGGAGCTTGCCGAGCTGTTTATTCTAAAGGGCATCCCGGAGCATATCCGATCTGACAATGCGCCTGAGTTTACAGCAAAGGCAATAAGGAAGTGGTTGACCGATTTAAAGGTAAAGACCTTATACATAGAGCCTGGAAGTCCATGGGAGAATGGCTATATCGAGTCATTTAATGGGAAACTGAGAGACGAGCTTCTTAATGGTGAGATATTCATGACGTTGTATGAAGCACAAGTGCTGACTGAAAACTGGAGGAGAGAATATAACCACGTGAGGCCACATAGTTCTCTCGGCTACAGACCGCCTGTACCAGAGACTATTTTGCCGAATTATTTAAAATTGACTACTACTCATAGAGTGGTACAATAACGTGGGGCAGGTCAGTTCAACGACAGGGATGCACCGATAGAGAGTTTTTCATTTACGCGGTAGGCAACTGAAGGTACCACGCCTATAAATACCAGAGACCAATCCTCGACCAGGTAGCGGCCGGGCCATGAATCATCGTAGCTCGTACCCAGCCCTGTTGCAGCGTTTGGTCCGATACCGATGGACCACTTATCATTCAGGGGCCGTACATAGTAGAGTCCGGGCAGAAAGATAAACCCGTCGTCCTTACTCGTCTCATTTCCCCCGGTCCTCTCAATGGTAATTTCTGTCTCGTTTTCCGTATACATTATCTGGGGGGTTCCATACCACATCGGTTCTTTCATGCGGGACATGCCGGCAGGGTTCAGATAGACTGTCTCGGCTGTGTCAGCCTTTGCCGCAAGCCCCGTGAAAGCTGGCCCTGCAGCCAGTGCAGGGAAAGAAACGAGCGTTAGAATCACGGCGATCAGGAGCGAAACAAGTCCTCTTGAGCTGCTGGGCTGCACATCCGGCAAGCAGAATGACACTCATGAGGAACATGAAAAGGCATTTTGGCATCAAAGCCCTCCGCATGGCCATGTCAATCTTTATTCACTCCTGCAGGGTAATCAATATGTGACTGCCGAAGGAAAGGGATAGCGCAATATGCCTCTCCGTGACTCGATATCCGATACGCTGAGTTTTCTGTAATTCGTTCTTTATTCCTCTGCAACCTGATACTGAACGTCCATGACGCCGCATATTCTTTCGACAATGTGCAGGGCGAGTTCCTTGTCTGCTGTCTTTTTGCCGGCATCTGCCTTGACGATTAACTCTGCATTTTCGTTGTCAATCGGCTTTACCTCTATCTTTGCCTTCAGCTTTCCTTTCGTTCCTTCCAGTTTCAGTTTCCTGTCATCTTTTTTCTTCAGTTCTATAGCTGGATCATCATAGATAATCCCCAGGGCAGTGCTGTACACATCACTGGCTGTTGCCGGTATCTGCACCGTTGCTGAGTGGAATTGCGTGCCCTTTTTGTAGGCAATGATCGCAAGCGGAACAAGCCCGGAAAGAAAAATAAACATCACAAGAGATACCACTATACTTGAAATTCTAAACCCTATGCTGTTTTTATTCATGATAAAACTCCTTATTCCTTTGGTTTAAACATCGCGGGATCGAGATTGAACTTCTTCATGTAATTCCTGATCATCGGTCCCTCGGCATCGCTAACATCCCATTTTCCGTCAAGGATTTCTTTGGTCATCCACTTGTTCGGATTATCCCCCTTTTCGTTCGGCGGTGCAGGCTTCGCACCAGGCACTGACCAGGCCTCCTCGGTTACAGTCGCCATGCGCTCCACAACTCCGTCCCGCGTAATGTTCCAGGTCATCAGGTCGGTAGCCATGGACAGGGGCCCATCGTAGGTCTCGCGCACACCGGCGAAGATCTCATATCGGGTCTCCGCTTCGTTGAAGAAGTGATAGGCAACGGCGTGACGCGGCTTGATAGTGCTCATGATTTTGCCGAAGGCCTGCGGTGAGGTATGGATCTTGGTAGCCACGTAGAGCGCGACCGGAGGCGCCTGATTGTACATCTTCACCATTTGCTCCGGCAGGTGAAAACATTCGTGTATGGCCAGGTCGGCGTCCTTTGCATATTTTATAAACCACTTGTTTGGGAAGCTGTCGCCGCCAA
>CP070788.1:672229-674914 GCA_020346765.1 Nitrospiraceae bacterium | reverse complement strand
GAGCGTGTATTGAAGGTTAGCGAGGTTCACACAGGGCACTGCAGCCTGAGCATAGGGGAATGTTCCGCCGGTCAGAAGAACGGGGCAGTTCACTGCCCCTATCATCGAGCGGAGATAGGCCTTCCCTCTGTCCTCAAGAAAAAAGGGCAGGAACGAAGGGCGAAGGGCATTTCTCGGCATCGCAATGAGTCCTGCATCACCTCTCAGCTCTTTTACAGCCTCCTCCACCGCCTCCAGCGGCGGGGATTCGGTTTCGATCATTTTCATGTTCTTCAGATTTTCTTTCTGCCTGTACTCATGAAACTGCTCTTCACTGCGCAGTGATCTCTTTGAATAAACCCAGACGATCCGGGAAAGGGACAGTACGGAAAAGAGATAGTCCAGTTCATGAAAGTACTCTTCCGTTTCGCTGCCATACAGGTAGGCAACAGCTGTTGAGCCGTACTCAAGGGGGAATTGCTGGAACTTGAATGTCAGTATCTCCGATACGGTCTTTAACACAGCAGGATCACCGAGAATGACGACCCTGTCTTTCGGCTTCAGCACCGTGTCCCGTCCTGGAACAACAATATTATCATCCCTGTATATGATCCCGATCCTCCAGCGGACAGGGGTGAGACTCCGCAGAGGCCTGTTGGCAAGGCGGGAGTTGGGATGTACCTCCACCTCAAGTATTTCGTTTTTTCCGAGACCGATGGCGTGTGCGGCACGGGATGTCTGTTCAAGCCTGTTCCGGATCGCCGCTGCACTGGCCGTAAAGATATTTTCAACTTCCGCACCAAGGGATTCCAGGGTTTCCAGACTCGCCTTTGTCGTACCTACGGCAATTACTCTTTTTGAATCAAAGTGTTCATGTATTATCCTGGCCGTTTCAATGTTCACCTTCTCATCACGGGTTGTCACAATAACACCGTCTGCCTCTGCAACACCCGCATATTCAAGAATCAGCCTGCTTGTTGCATCTCCGGTTATGAATGTGCAGTCACCACGGATACTCTGCGCCGTTTCTTCGAGGGCAGGGTCTAGGTCAACACAGACAAGTTCCATTTCCTTTGATATCTTCATCAGGAGTTCCTGACCAATACTGCCAAGCCCGACAATGACAAACTTATTTTTCTTCATTTTTTCCGTGACTCATTCGCCATGAGAACGTTCACTGCCAAATACCCGCAAATAAGCCCTCTGTTTTTTTCGCATTAGTTAGATAATACACTGTTCCGTTCATTTTGCAAATCAGCGGCATTACGTTAACAGAATAAATATCTTGACTATCACCTGAGAACAGTATATAAGTTTATATAATCAATCTGTTTCAGATACATATCCACAGGGAGGGCAACATGGCTGATCCTTTATCAAACGATGAATTAACAAAAATAAATGCCTACTGGCGCGCTGCCAACTATTTATCGGTGGGACAGATTTATCTCTACGCAAATCCATTACTGAAAGAGCCCTTGAAGCTTGACCATGTGAAGCCGCGACTGCTGGGCCACTGGGGAACAACGCCGGGGCTTAATTTCATTTACGTTCATTTGAACCGGGCAATAAAGAAATATGACGTGAACATGATATACCTGTGCGGCCCTGGTCACGGCGGGCCGGGAATGGTTGCCAATACATACCTCGAAGGGACGTACAGTGAAACCTATCCGAACATTTCACAGGACGAAGACGGAATGAGAAAGCTGTTCAAACAGTTCTCCTTCCCTGGAGGGATTCCGAGCCATGCCGCCCCTGAAACCCCTGGCTCGATCCATGAAGGAGGCGAGCTGGGCTATGCGGTCTCTCACGCCTTTGGTGCTGCCTTTGACAACCCCGATCTGATCGTCGCCTGCGTGGTCGGCGACGGAGAAGCTGAGACAGGCCCCCTCGCAACATCCTGGCATTCTAATAAGTTTCTGAATCCTGTCCATGACGGAGCGGTCCTCCCCATTCTTCATCTGAATGGTTATAAGATTGCCAATCCGACAGTGCTCGCAAGGATCAGCAAAAAAGAACTGGAAAGCCTGTTTGTAGGATATGGCTATAAACCTTATTTTGTCGAAGGCTCACAGCCTGACACCATGCACCAGCTCATGGCAAAGACAATGGATAAAATAATCAGAGAAATCAGATCAATACAGAGAAGGGCCCGCAATAACGGAACCGCAAAGCGCCCGCAATGGCCTATGATCATTTTACGTACCCCCAAAGGCTGGACAGGTCCACGGGAAGTTGACGGTAAGAAAACAGAGGACTTCTGGCGTTCCCATCAGGTGCCCTTCTCTGAAATGGCAAGCAGACCTGATCATGTGACACTACTTGAAGACTGGATGAAAAGTTATAAACCGGAAGAACTCTTTGACGAAAACGGTACGTTCAAAGGGGAGCTGGCTGAGCTTGCTCCAGAGGGAAATCGCCGTATGGGGGCGAATCCCTATGCAAACGGCGGCGTCCTTATGAAAAACCTCAGGATGCCTGATTTCAGGGACTATGCCATAGACATAAAGGAGCCCGGTCAGGTCGTTGCCGAGGCGACCCGTGAACTGGGCAAGTTTTTACGTGATGTCATGAAGCTCAATATGAAGAGCAGGAATTTTCGTGTATTCGGTCCGGACGAAACCGCATCAAACCGTCTCGGCGCACTGTTTGAAGTCACAGGTAAAACGTGGATGGACGAGACCATCCCCGAAGATGATAACC
>CP070788.1:669428-672129 GCA_020346765.1 Nitrospiraceae bacterium | reverse complement strand
CGGCTGCTACCGGTGGGCCTCAAAGAGGATTTCCTCAACCATCTGGCAGAGGACATGCCCCAGGGTGATATGGGTCTCCTGCACCCGGGGGGTGCTGCCGGAGGGAACGGTAAAAACGTAGTCGCACCGGGCCGCAAGTTCATCTCCCTTCGGACCCGTGAGGGCAACCGTCTTAAGCTTCTTCTTTTTTGCCGCAGTAACGGCATTGATGATATTGGGAGAGCGTCCGCTTGTGCTGATGGCAATGGCCACATCACCCTCCTGGCCAAGGGCCTTGACCTGGCGCGCGAACACGTCGGCATAATCATAGTCGTTTGCAATGGATGTAAGCACTGCCACGTCCGTATTCAGGGCAATGGCAGGCAGTGCAGGCCTCTCTCTCATAAACCGGTTCACAAACTCGGCAGCAATGTGTGAGGCATCGCAGGCACTCCCGCCGTTGCCGAACAGAATGATCTTGCCTCCCCGCGTAAAGGTATCGGCCAGGAGTTTCGACACCTCGATAATGGTGTCAACGTTCCTGTCGACAAACTGCTGCTTGACGGCAATGCTCTCTGAAAATGCCTTCTGTATTTTCTCTTTCACGTCCTATTCGACCTCTGTTAAAATCCTGATCTCCTCTGCCGGCGGGCCCTCGGCCTTTCCCACCGCCGTTACATAATAGCGGTACAGGACACCCTGTACGACATTTCCGTCTGTAAAGGCAGGGGTCGGGGATTCACCGGTCCGTTCAAATGCTCCGCCTGAAGACCGGTAGATCCGGTACGATTTCACGCCCTGACCGCGGACTTCCTGCCAGGCAAGAATCACGCTCCTGCCCGTATACAGCCCCACAAGTCCTGCCGGCGCATCGGGCCCGCCTGTCCCTTGCACATCTGTTGCCGGAAGGGCTTCCTGTGCTTCCCGCTGCGCCTTATCCCCTTGTACTACAGGCTCTTCCGCCATCTTTTTCTGATCATGGGACGGGACATAAACCGGATCGGCCCTCCTCCCGCAGGAAGCAATAAACGTAAGAATCAAGAAGGAGGAAATGAGAAATAACGCGTCTACGGAAATGTTGAGACGTGCCACTGCCCTTTTATTTTTTCCGGTTCCCACTCCCCGATCACTTCCTCTTTTTCATTTTTTTGATTTTCCTGATCCGGGAAAGGACAGCCTTCCGGGATGTGCCGCCGTAAGACTGCCTTTCCCCGATTGATGTCTTTACGTCAATATAATGGAAAATATCCTTTTCGATACGCCGTGAAAACCCTTTCATTTCCTTAAGGGTCAGTCCGCCGAGGATCTTGCCCTGATCTATGCAGTGCCTGACAATCTTTCCTGTGACGCCGTGGGCCTCCCTGAAGGGCATACCCTTCCTGACCAGGTACTCAGCAATGTCCGTTGCCGTAAGAAATCCCGAGACCGTGGCCCGTTCCAGGGCATCCTTCCTGAACCTCACACCGGGAAGCATTCTTGCGAGGACGTCGAGGCAGGCCCTGACCGTATCGGCAGTGTCGAAGACCCGTTCCTTGTCCTCCTGCATGTCCCTGTTATAGGCCAGGGGGAGGGCCTTCATCATTGCCAGAACGGCCATCAGATTGCCGTATACCCTCCCGGCCTTCCCCCGCGTCAGTTCCAGCACATCAGGGTTTTTCTTCTGGGGCATAATGCTTGACCCCGTGGTAAAGGCGTCGGGCAGTTCAATAAACCCGAACTCCTCGCTGTTCCACAGGATAAACTCTTCGGCCAGGCGGGACAGATGGGTCATGAGCATTCCCGAAGCAGCGATAAATTCAATGGCAAAGTCGCGGTCAGAAACTGCGTCGATGCTGTTTTCGGAGACAGCGGGGAACTCCAGGAGCTCCGCAACATAGGCCCTGTCTATGGGCAGCGTCGTTCCTGACAGCGCGGCAGACCCCAGGGGCATAACGTTCGTCCTTTTCAGGCAGTCCTCATATCTCCCCCTGTCCCGCTCAAGCATCTCATAATAGGCAAGCAGGTGGTGGGAAAGCAGCACAGGCTGGGCCCTCTGCAGATGGGTATAACCGGGCATAATACAGCCAATATGGTTCTCCGCCACAGCAAGGAGTTCCCTTTGAAGCACTTCTATCAGCCCGAGCACCGCGGAGATCTCATCCCTGAGATAGAGCCTCAGATCAAGGGCAACCTGGTCGTTCCTGCTCCGAGCAGTGTGGATCTTTCCGCCCACAGGGCCGATACGCCTGATCAGCTCCTGCTCGATGTTCATGTGCACGTCCTCAAGGGACTCCCGGAAGGAAAAAGCACCCTCCTGGATGTCTTTTTTTATCGCCCTGAGCCCTTTTATGATACGACCGGCATCCTTCTTGCTGATGATCTTCTGCCTGCCCAGCATGGTTACGTGGGCAATGCTTCCTTCAATGTCATGCCTCCAGAGGCGGGCATCAAAAGACACTGATTCCGTAAAGGCCTCCACGGCCTTTTCTGTCCTTCCCCTGAACCGTCCGGACCAGAGCTTATTCATGTGAGTAAGGATAGAATTTAATATCGCAGAGAGTCAAGTTTTTTAATCCTTCATTACGTATTCATTCCTCACCGTCTCTGCTGGGAAAGCCCTGTTCATCCGCCCCCTTGGCGGGAGGTCAAGGGAGGGAATATTTTTGATTCCCCGACGCCTCTGTGGCGGGGAGGTTACTGCCAGCTGATCGCCGCAAGCTGACAGCTTTTTCTTTCATTCATG
>CP070788.1:666583-669328 GCA_020346765.1 Nitrospiraceae bacterium | reverse complement strand
TCAAGGTAGTGTGCCACTGCCATGAGGTTGGCTTCTGGCGGGAGCTTGTATGCCGGGTGCCCCCAGTATCCGTTGGCAAAGGGGCCGAGCTGTCCCCGTTCAACAAATGCCGCGAGCTTCTCCTTCACACCCTTGAAGTAGTCTGCGCCCGAGTTCGGCCAGTCCGATATGGACTGGGCAAGGGCCGCTGTCTTTACCGGGTCCGCGCTCAAAGCGCTGACGATGTCCACCCAGTCAAGGGCATGGAGATGGTAAAAATGGATCACATGGTCCTGTACATACTGGATCCCTGAAATCAGGTTCCTGATGATCCGTGCGTTGTCAGGAATGGTAATGCCTAATGCGTCTTCGACCGCTCTCACCGAGGCGGTTGCATGCACCGTTGTTCAGACGCCTCATATGCGCTGCGTAAATGCCCAGGCGTCACGTGGATCGCGGCCCTTCATGATCAGCTCGATTCCCCTGAACATGGTGCTGGAGCTCCAGGCATCGACTACTGCGCCGTTTTCCACTTTCGCTTCGATCCTGAGATGGCCTTCAATTCTCGTGATCGGATCAATAATCAGTTTCTTGGCCAATGCAAATCACCTCCTTTGGATTTTATATGTTATTCCTCTTCCTTTTTCTTTCCTGAAAGGGCCCGTCCGATTCCGTGGACAACGAGGCCTGCGGCAGTGGCCGCGGCCAGTCCGGCGCCTATCTTGTCGGCCGTCTTTTCAATGCCGAATCCCGGCACATTGGGCAGCCGCTGGTAAATGGGCGTCATGAGGTCCCAGTTATTGTCAGCGGCGCAGGCAATGCAGCCATGGCCGCCCTGGATGGGCCAGCTTGTTCCCTCGTTGTATTTCACGGTCGGGCAGTTAAAAAAGGCCTCCGGGCCCTTGCACCCCATTTCATAGAGGCACCATCCCTGCCTGTGGCCTTCGTCGCCCCATTGCCTGACGAACTGGCCGGCATCGAAATGCCCTCTTCGTTCGCAGTTGTCATGGATCCGCTTGCCGTGGGCAAAGAGGGGGCGCTTGCGGCTGTCAAGGGCAGGCAGCGAACCGAAGGTCAGGTAGTGAACGATCGTTGCCGTAAGGTTCTCCACGTTCATGGGGCAGCCCGGGAGATTTACCAGGGTGAGTCCGGGAACGGCCTTCTCAACACCGACAGCCCCCGTGGGATTCGGCTCTGCGCTGGCTATCCCCCCCCAGGATGAACAGGACCCGACGCAGATCGTGGCGAGGGCATTGCCGCACACTTCGCGGGCTATGTCCAGGGCAGACCTGCCCCCGATGCAGCAGTACACGCCGTTGTCCTTCATGGGGATGGCGCCTTCCACAACGGCAAAATAGTTTCCCTTGTTGTTATTCACCACGTCCATAAGGGACTTTTCAGCGTTTTTTCCTGACGGGGCCATGATTGTCTCATGATACTCTATGGAGAGGACATCGAGGACGATCTCGGCAATGGTGGGCTTTGTTGCCCTGAGGGTTGATTCCGTATCACCGGCGCAGTCCTGAAACTCCAGCCACACCAGGTATGGTTTTTTTGCTGCCACGGCCTCGGCGATTTTCGGGATGAATGACGAGGGTAAGGCCAGAAGCGCTGCCATGCTGGTACAGAATTTCATGAAATCTCTTCGGGAGATCCCCTTTTCCTTCACGAAGGCCTGCACCGTTTCTGATACTTCCTGAAAAGTATCATCATGCTCAAACTTCATGTGATACCCCCCTTCCTTGATGAGGTTTTTTGTTATTAATATGAATCAGAACGTCACAGTACGAGATTATATGTTGTGAAAATATCACAGCTTTTGTGACTTGTCAATGAAATAGTTGCGAAACAGGCGATCCAGTGCGCTTAGGGGATAGCCCGAGTGACAACAGGATTGATCACTCAGGGAAAAGGAGTTCGCAAAATAGATGCCCATGAAGCAAAATTTAATTATAACGAAAATTCATCATGTTAATAGCATTCAACCCGAAAAATCCTGTTTTTCGGTGTAACGGGAGGTAACCGGGGGTAATGACTTGTTACGGAATGTAGCATGTCTTTCTGTTTCCATGCTGTTCCCTTCCCGTGTCATGTGTCCCTGGTGGGAGGCTTTTTTTTCAGGAGCTCCCGGGCATGATTCAGGGACACGTGGGAGATGCGGCCGCTCAGCATGCGGGCCACTTCGGAAACCCTCTCCTCCCTGTCCACGGCGCTGACCTGCACAATAGTCCGCTTGTCCCGGACCTGCTTTTCGATCTTCAGGTGTTTCCCGGCGCATGCCGCTATCTGGGGCAGGTGTGTGATGCTGATGACCTGGTGAGTGGCGGCAAGGCCCGTGAGCTTCAGGCCCACCATTTCAGCGGCCTGGCCGCCGATGCCCGCGTCAATTTCATCAAAGACAAGGACGGGGATGCTGTCGTTTTTCGCGAAGGTCCCCTTCAGCGCCAGCATGATCCGCGAGAGCTCGCCTCCCGAAGCAATCCTGGCCACGGGCTTCAGTTCTTCCCCCACGTTGGGGGCGATGAGGAACTCCACATGGTCAACTCCCGCGGCTGTTGCCTTCAGCCCGTCTTCGGTGTCATTGCCCTGCTCCTGCGTTATGGCGATGGAAAACGATGTACCTGCCATGGACAACTGGGCCAATTCCGCCTCTACCTTTGCCGCGATTTTTTTTGCGGCTGCCTTTCTCTTCTTTGATAAACCGCTGCAGCACTCCGTGAGTGCCTTTTTCAGGTCCTGCTGCTCACGCTCCAGCTTCTGGAGCCG
>CP070788.1:663697-666483 GCA_020346765.1 Nitrospiraceae bacterium | reverse complement strand
TCCACGGCTTCCCCCACGCCGATCAGCTTGACAGGAATGTCCAGTTCCTTATTGATGGCGAGGATGATGCCGCCTTTGGCTGTACCGTCAAGTTTGGTAAGGGCAATGCCGGTGATCCCCACGGCTTCATTGAATATTCTTGCCTGAGTGATCGCGTTCTGCCCTGACGTGGCATCCACAACGAGGAGGACTTCATGGGGGGCAGAGGGCTTTTCCTTTGCGATGACCCGCTTGATCTTCTTGAGTTCCTCCATGAGGTTCGTCTTTGTGTGAAGCCTTCCGGCAGTATCAATGATGACAATGTTACTGCCGCGGGATTGTGCCGATGAAACGGCATCAAAGGCAACAGCCGCAGGATCCGCCCCACTCCGGTGTTTGACAATGTGCGCTCCCGCCCGTTCAGCCCATATTTCAAGCTGTTCAATGGCCGCGGCCCTGAACGTATCAGCCGCTGCAAGGGTCACCGTGAACCCCAGGTCTGTAAAGCGGCGGGCAAGCTTGCCAATGGTCGTTGTCTTGCCCACGCCGTTCACCCCGACCATGAGAACCACATAGGGGTCTTCTCCCGCACTCATCACTTTATGGCCCGGCTTGAGGATTTTCCGGACTTCCTCCCGGAAGGCCGCCTTCAAATCCCGCTCGTTCCGGATTTTTTCCGCCCTGACCTTCTCGCGCAGAGCCTCTGTAATGGTATCTGCTGCCAGAGGCCCCACATCAGCCATGATCAGCAGCTCTTCGAATTCCTCAAGAAGGGCGTCATCTACTTTTCTTCCTTTGGCGAGCCTTTCCGTCTCTTCAACAAGCGATTTTTTAGTCTTGAATAAGCCTGTCCTGAGCTTATCGAACAATCCCACGATATACTCCCTGTTACCGTTGCCTGCTTTTTGTTATGTGTGCCCCGATGGCGTATGACCGAACAAGGCTGGCTGCCCGCAGATGATAACGTCAGAAAGATTTTAGCAGGTTTACATATAAAATTGGTATGTACGTGCCCTGGAAAAAAAGGAAGGCAGGATATGACCTGCCTTCCTTTTACTCTTACAGATGCGCCTCCGGTTAGAAGCCGAAGGGTTTTGCAAAGAGGATGATCAATGCAACAACAAGGGCGTAAATACAAAGGGACTCGATCATTGCAAGGCCGATAATCAGGGTGGTGGTTATTTTCCCTGAAGCGCCGGGGTTTCTTGCAACACCTTCCGCTGCCCTGGCGAGTCCAATGCCCTGTCCGATGCCTGTTCCCAAAGCAGCAAGGCCGATCCCTATTCCACATGCCATCGCTGCCATACTGAAATATCCCATCTGTGCATCGGATGCTCCTTCAGCAGCGCCTTCGGCCGCAAATGCAGCAGGCGCCAGGAGGCATACCAGAGTAAGCGCAAACAGTAATGCAGTACCTGTCCTTCTCATTTTCCCTCCTTTCATAGAGTTGGTGAGATAATCATATCCTGCTAGTGCGCCTCTTCAACGGCACCGGCAAGATATAATGTTGTAAGAAGCACGAACACAAAGGCCTGGATCACCGAAACAAGCACTCCGAGGCCAAGGATTGCCGTGGGAACGATCGCAGGCGAGAGCAGTCCCAGAATGATGATGATTTTGTGCTTTGCCACCATGTTCCCGAAAAGCCTGACTGACAGGGTTAGCGGCCTCGCGATATGGCCGATCACCTCGATGATGAACATAAGGATCATCAAAGGGAGGGCAGCCAGAGACCTCATCGGCCCTACGAAGTGCTTAATATACCCCAGGCCGTGCTCCTTTATTCCATAAATATGCGTTGCGAAAAAAACAGGCAAGGCCAATGCTGCGTTGGTATTGAGGTTGTCTGTGGGCGCCTGACATCCCGGAACCAGCCCCAGCAGGTTGCACACGAGAATGTAGATGCCGATTGTTGCGATGAAAGGGAAAAAATGCCTTCCCATATGCCCGATGTTGGTTTCGGCAAGGTCAAGGAAGAATTCCATGATGACCTCAACCAGATTCTGGGTCCCCCGCGGTACGAGGCTGAGCGATTTCCGGGCGAGGAATGCGATGACGAGGATGATGACGGTAGCCACCCAGGAAAATGCCACGAAAGACGGGATGCCCATGTGAATCAGAATATTAACCGGAAAGATAAAAGGAGATTCGTGCATTATGTTCCCGCTTTCTTCAAAAGTGAACCTAATGATAATTGAGCATCTGAGGGCCTGTCAACCGGCATATTTGGTAATTTAAATTTCTTATAGAGACCGTCAGGAGGGAACAGGAGGACCGGAGTGATAGGGGATGGAAGAAAGGTATCCGCGATGATGAAAACTGATGCTCAGGCTCTCCGCCAGAACATCAGTGCAATAAAAAAGCCTGGTTTGTACCAGGCCTTTTATTATTTTAATCCGGCGGCTACTTACTTTCCCAGGGCCTCACAGCCCAAGTATCATCAGCCATGGAGGGCTTAACTACCGTGTTCGGAATGGGAACGGGTGTGACCCCTCCGGTATTGCCACCGGAAAAACCGATATTCAATTGCCCATCATAATACCATCAGGCACAAACAAAATGCAAGCAGAAAAATGGTGGAGGTGAACGGGATCGAACCGATGACCTCCTGGTTGCAAACCAGGCGCTCTCCCAGCTGAGCTACACCCCCTAATAGTATAATGTACAATGATCAGCCAACAATTATCAATTATTCAGGGGTTAATTGATAATATATTTGGTGGGCCTAGGTAGATTTGAACTACCGACCTTCCCGACTTCAGTCGGGACGCTCTAGCCCTGGTCATAAGGCAGAGAAGCTGCCCACT
>CP070788.1:660798-663597 GCA_020346765.1 Nitrospiraceae bacterium | reverse complement strand
CTCTCCTCCCTTTGCCCCTTCGACTTCGCTCAGGGCAGGCTCAGGGAGGGAAAATACCCCTCTTTGGTAAAGAGGGGGCAGGGGAGATTTTTTGAATATGTTCTCTAAGCAATGATCCTATGAGTAACAGGAGTTCTCCCAGAAATAGGGACTGGCGGAAGATACTTGTGTATGAAATGAGGGGAAAGAAAATCTATTCAGTGGAGGATGATAGATTTTAAAAATATGGGGGAACTTTTTGCAGACCTGTTCACTCTCTTGCACAACTAAAGATATTTATCCTCCTCAATCCCCTCGGAATCGAGTCGTACCGACGCAGCGACCTTTTCCAAAGGGGTGGACAATATAATTGCAGCTCAAATCAGATTATGGTATATAGTTTACAATGACTGATTGCAAAGCATCATTGATGAAATCTCTAAAAAATGTTTACCATACCGGGCCAGTAATTTCTCAAGAACATTCACATTTGTAAAGGAGGGTCCGATGATGAGGCAGTTAACAATCTTCGTAACTCTCATACTGTTTGCTTTTATCGCAGTAGGCTGTGCGCCAAGCATGTCCGGCGACGTATATTCCCGTGATCAGGCCCGGCAAGTGCAGACTGTTGATGAAGGCGAGGTGATCATGGTGAGGGAGGTCTTGATCGAGGGAACAAAATCGCCCTTCGGAGCCATTGCCGGAGGCATCATGGGGTATGCCCTGGGAAGTGCTGTAGGAAGTGGCTCAGGCCGGACCATCGCCCGTGCAGCCGGGACGGTGGGCGGTGCGGCGGCAGGCGCAGGCATTGAAGAGGCTGCAACACGCCAGCCCGGCCTTGAGATCACGGTAAAGCTTGATAACGGTGAGGTCGTGTCCATTGTGCAGGCAGCGGACAGGGATTTCCGCGTTGGCGATGAAGTAAAAGTCCTTCGTCGTCCCGGCGGGGAGGCCCGGGTAATCCAGTAACCTCTTTACGCATGATGAAAACGTTGCTCACGCGTCTGCACAGGAGGTTCATGGCAAAGCCCCTCGGCTGCAGAGAGTTGAAGGAAGTGCCTTGCTGAGGAGGAGATTATCCGGAACGGTGCTTTCTTTGTTCCTTGTCATCATGCTGATCATGAATGTCTCCGGCTGCGCATCGCGCAGCCCCTATGAGATTAATCTCATGCCTGCCCCGGAGATATACGGCGAAGAGGGCGTCGATCCCTTTATCGTCAGCAATCCTACTGCAAACCTTCCCTATTCCGGAGTGCTCTACGCGACTGACCGGGAACCTGCAGGAGAGAAAGACAAGGAACAGTATTACCGGAATGAACGGGGCCACCTGTTACGGCTCGGGCTTGCGAATATTGAGCTCGGCACGGGCGCAATGACCTGGGAAGAGGCCCGCAGGATCTCGCTCCTCAAGGACCGCACTGGCTCCTATCCGCTCAGGGTCGTAGTGGTACGGGAAATCGGAGTTCTCGACCGCAGCATCTCTCCTTTTACTGATCTTTCATCCATTCCGGTTAATCTGCGAGGGCCGGCGAAGGAATTTTCATCGATGATCGATGAAAGGCTCGCGCTCTCCCGGAAAAAGGATATATACATTTACCTGCACGGGTACAAGGTCATATTTGAGAACCCCCTCCTGGTTGCAGCTGAACTCTGGCACTTCCTCGCCTATGACGGCGTATTTATCGCCTTTGCCTGGCCGTCCACCCCGAGTCGCTGGGCCTACCTCTATGACCTGGAAACGGCCGTCTATTCTTCCCGGTCCCTCCGGCTGTTTCTGGAATACCTCGCAGAGGAAACGAGCGCGGACCGTATTCACATTATCGGTTACAGCGCGGGGACCCGTGTCGTAACCGGTGCTCTGCAGCAAATCACGCTCATGACGACCGATGAAGACTCATCGGCTGTCCGACGGAAATACCGCATCGGGAATGTCATTCTGGTAGGAAGCGATCTTGATCGCGGCATCGTGGGCGGCTATCTGGTCGATGGCCTGCTCAGGGTGCCGGAAAGGCTCACCGTCTACCTTTCGGCGGGTGATCAGGCCCTCGGGCTCTCCCGGTGGATCTTTGGCCGCCAACGTCTTGGGCAGATTCACGAGGAGGGCAGCATGTCCCCTGCCACAGTACAGTATCTTCGCAGCGAACAGAACTTCGTTGCAATCGATGTTTCCGACGCAGAAGCCGCGACTGCCGGAAACGGTCATGCCTACTTCCGCAAGAGTCCCTGGGTGAGCAGCGACATCCTCATGACCCTACTGTATGACCTGAAGCCGGAGAACCGGGGACTGGCTCTGATGGATGAGCTGCCCCTCTGGACCTTTCCTTCTGATTATATTGAACGCCTGCGCAAAGGGATCGCAGCGGCACGTGAAGTCCCGGATCGTTAGGCGTGGAAATCCTCTGATGTGCGTGCCCGCGAAGCCTGCAAACGCTCAGTGTCATTCTCTTGTTTCTGGAGAATGGTTAAGGGTGTGCTTGTTGTATAATTTAACGTACCTCAGGATAATACATGAAATAAATTATAAACAAATGCTCCTCTCGTGCAGGTAAAACAATATCTGACAATATGCGAAAGACATCATTAACCCTTCTTGCCCTGTGCAGCGCAGTTCTTGTGCTCGTCATACTTGCAGGTGTCGTCCTCTTCTTGGCAAAAGAGCACATCCTTGCCTGGACCCTTGAGTCTGTAACGGGCCATCAGGTCCTCATTGAGGGCCCCGTCGTGCTTGACCTTTCAATGGAGCCGTCCCTGTCTGTTTCAGATATGCAGATCGGGTCAGAAAAAGATGACGGGCAAAGACTCACCGCACACCTTGGCCGC
>CP070788.1:657889-660698 GCA_020346765.1 Nitrospiraceae bacterium | reverse complement strand
TTTTTCAGAGGTGTCGTATAGAAATTGTTCCGCAGCCTTCCTTCTTTTTACAACAACAGAAACTGATTCCCGAAATAACTTACTGCGGACGGATCACCACGCGGCCTTCTGAACCACTATCCCCTTCTACCCTGTACTGAATAGTCAGAAACTGTTCAATCACCCAGAGATTGGTCATGAGGTGTCCTGTTATCCGTGAAACAGTGAATGACGATTCTGCCCCGGCGAGAGCCAGATAGAGTAAGATCTGGTCTGCAAGGTGCTGGTCAAGACAGGCCGGGGAAGCGTGAAACGCCCTGAACTGCCGGGAAGCCTCCCTGCCGACTTTCTCTGCCGGCTTTCCCCTCATGCCGAGAGATGAAAACCCGGCCCGGATATGTTCATACTGTCCCTTTAAAAAGACAAAGGTGCCCGGCCCTGCTGCGGGAACTTCGACGACCTCTATGTCCGCGGCAAGGGGGGCGAGTTCCTCAAAGGCCGCTTTTCTCTGCCGCTCGGCAATGCTCAGGGGAAGGCGCGCAACAGCGGAACGGCCTTTTATGGCGAGCAGGGGACCCTTCTTCTTAAGGTTCAGGGAATGCAATTTCCCTGGGGGGTGGATGGCGTACGCAACCTCCCCTCCTCCACGGGGATAAAAACCGTACCGGTTGATGGACGCCTCAACTTCAACCCCGATTTTCCGCAGCATGGGCAGAAAGACTCCCTCAATATAGTCGAAGGGCGGGCTCCAGGGCACGTGTGTACCGCCCCTGATGGTGAGGCGTGACGGATCCCCCGCAAAGATCAGGGGCGGCAAAAGGGTCTGCAGGACAAGGGATGATGAACCTGCTGTTCCGATATCAAAAAGGTAGCTGCCTGCGCTGACTCTGCCCGGAGTGAATGACAGATCAGTTGACCCCTTTTCATTTCCGGACATACGGGCACTGCTTATGGCCGCGGCAGCGTTTGCGCAGGTGCAGTGCTGCGGCATGAGGCCCGGCCTTTCCCTGCCCTTCCTGATATTGAACAGGCTGAAGGCCTGCCCCGTCACGCAGCTCAGGCTCAGGGCTGTTCTCAGGATCTGCCCCCCGCCCTCTCCGAAGCTCCCGTCCAGTTTTATAGCCTTCATCTGCCGTTCCGCTCCCCTCGTGCTCTTAAGGCAATTATATCAGCTGATCCTTACAACACTGCTGCATCTGAAGGCATTCAACCGCTTTTGAGAAGGGCCTGCTGCGCTGATGTGATGTATGGGAACGGTTCCGGGGATATTTTTTTTGCTATAATAAAAAATCGTGAAACGGGAATTTTGTTGCAGGTTTTTTTTGCTCTGTATCACCCTCCTCCTGGCAGGGGCCTCTGCCCACGCCTCTGACGTGAGCGTAACCCCGGCCGAATTGTCTCCTGGAGACCTGTTCATCCTGAAGGTAAAATCACAGGACAACACACCTGTTGACGCATCCATATTTGATAGAAAAATCTATCTCTACCCTGACGGTGATTATCTCATGGGGCTTGTTCCTGTTGACATTGATGTTAAACCGGATATGTACAAACTGCATATCAGAAGAGGAACAGAAACACTGGCTGCTCATATAACAGTCAGGATCCGCGACGTGAGGACCATCAACCTGACCCTGCCCGAGGGAAAGGTCACCCTGAGCCCTGAAGACCAGAAACGGGTGGAAGAAGAGCATGTGCTTCAAACCACCCTCTGGAACAAAACAACGGAACCTGCCTGGGAAGGCAGATTTATATCCCCCCTGGACACTGAGGTATCCACGGAATTCGGCGTCAAGCGTATCATGAACAAGAAAAAGACGAGCATTCATCGCGGCACTGATTTCCGGGGAAAGGCGGGTACACCGGTGCAGGCTGTGAACTCAGGGACGGTTGTGCTTTCCCGGGATCTTTTCTACGGCGGCAACACACTGGTCATTGACCACGGCATGGGGCTCTATTCCGTGTACATGCACTTGTCGGAGTTCAATGCTGCCGAAGGAGACAGGGTGGAAAAAGGCCGGGTCGTGGGCTTTGTGGGCAGCTCCGGCAGGGCAACGGGGCCGCATCTGCATATGAGCGTCAAGCTGAACGGCGTCAGTGTCGACCCCGAGGCGCTGTTCAGGCTGGCACTTTAGCTTTCATGATTCATATATTTTCATTCAGCCAGCAATCTCCTGGTGGGACTGGCTTTGAGCGGTTTTATTGTGCCGAAAAAACAGGAAGTTTTTCCGGCACAATTCCTCGGAGACAAACAGGACGTTCGTCGAGAACGAGTGAAAGGGCAGCCCCGCCAGGAGTTTGTGAATAATGTGGTTCAGCATAAAAGCAATGGAGTGATGAATCAATGATGTGGTCGATGTCCCTCTTTTCTGCTTTCCCCAATTCCCCAATACTCCATTCCTCCAGTGCGCCGGCCGTTCAGACGCCTGCATTGTCCAGCCGGACCAGTTCCGCGGAATGAGACAACGGGAATGAGCATTAACAATCTGCTCTCCAGATTAACCTGGCTGATACTCTTCAGCATCGCCATGGCCTTTGTCGAGTCAGCGGTTGTGGTGTATCTGCGGGCCATCTTCTATCCCGAAGGCTTTTCATTTCCGCTGAGCATCGGGACTGACGAGAAAATCCTCGTCGAGGTGGTCCGCGAAGTTGCAACCATAGTCATGCTGCTGTCCATCGCCGGTCTCGCCGCTCATCGGCTCTGGGAGCGCTTTGCCTGTTTCATGATCTGCTTTGGCATATGGGACGTCTTTTATTATGTCTGGCTCAAGGTCCTTCTTGACTGGCCGTCATCACTCTTTGAATGGGACGTGCTCTTTCTCATTCCCCT
>CP070788.1:654964-657789 GCA_020346765.1 Nitrospiraceae bacterium | reverse complement strand
CTATCAGGCGGGGAGACATCAAATCCCCAAAATTGCGGTAAATAAGTACAAGACATGTCTTTCAAGGAAAATTGAACCTTCTCTTCGGACTTCATTCTCGCCCCTTATTACGTCTCTATGAAAATAGAAGGCGTTGGTATCCTCTCTGCTGCGTCCACTGAGGAAATAAGACCAACAAACAAACGGCGTGATAGACAAATCAGAATAACTGACTGATCATCAAATAATCCATATGCTTATAGTTGTCATAAGAAAAATTTATACGTGATTGCCAGAACAGGCAAACAATAATAAGCATTTGTAATTACTTATCAAAAACCAGTTGTCAAAATCCCTGCTATGAATAGTTGCCTTGACTATCCCCGTAATCTCTAAAAATGGCATAAAAGCGAATTGTTATCGACATCATGACCGAACAAATGCTCATGATATCAATGGAATATTCGCAAACTGGGGATCGATGCAGAAGCAGAAGATTACAATGGATAACTAGGCGTCATCGCATGAGACTGCCGCGACCACTCTTTTATTCCCTCGCAGGCATCTCTTTTTAAAGGGTGGTCATCAGCGGCACGTTTAAAGATGGCCCGCTGGTGCGTCAGGCCTTCTTCGTCCTTCCGGAGTTATTCCCGCCAAGCTGCTCCAGGCGTGCCCTGACCTCCCTCTTGGACATGGTGCGAAGGGCAGCAACACCTGCCAGCTGCTCCTTTCTGGGGCGGGAAAGCCCGCGTTCCCACTTATATACTGACTGGGGAGTTACACCCAGCAGCCGGGCACAGTCAACGCCTGAGAGGCTCAGACGCTTACGCTGTGAACGAAGCCCTTTCGGTATAAATCGCACGGTCTGAGCGTCGGCGTTCGCCTGAGGAGAGGGAAGTTCTTGAAGAACTTTGCCTCCCAGCAGCGACACCTGGGTTTTGAGTTTAGCCACCTGGCGCTTCAGGTCTGCCACGTCTTTACGGTACTGAGACGAGGCCTTCTTCATCCCCGCCGTCAGGCCACGGATTTCCTTGCGGGAAAGTCTCGTAATCTCCTGTTTAAGTACATCCGCAATGTTCGGCATGTTCTCCGTTGCTCCTTTCCGCCCCCCCATAGTTAAGCAGGCTAAGACAGGGAGGTCACGTAGTCTATTTGATCCTGTTTATATGGGAACAGCAGGCTTTCTACAGTATTTCTGTCGCAGGCGCTCACGTGACATAACGTGCTTGATACGGAGTTGCTTTTTTAAGATTCCATCAATTCTAACAGAAAATCCGGCGGGTCGGCAACTCCTTTGTCCACTTTCGATGCTACATAGAGGTTCGCTCTCGCTGCGATCCGCGGGTCGGTATGACTTGATTCCGAGTTTACTCGTCTCACCGAATAAAGCTTTTTCAGGATATTAATGGTTCAGGTTACCCTTAACACCTCTCTCAAGCTCCATGGCTAAACTGTCGAATTCCCACGGCCGTACTTTAACCGGCAGGTTATACATCACACCGGGCACACTCTTTCATGCTGCATGATTTATCCTTCCTCCGAGCCTCGTTATTTCAAAAATAAATCAAGCCCCTTGTAACACCCCTCTGCTTAAAGATAAAGCAAAGTATCCTTGGGGTTTATGCAAAAATAAAAAAATCATTGACCTATCCCTTTATTGATCCTGTATCGCTTCCTGAGCGACCGGGCCGTAAAAACAAATGTGGAACCTGTGGTAAATACCGCCACGACACTGAGTATCAGCGCGAGGCGGCCCCACGGCGCTCCCATTTCCATCCGCATCTGTGCCAGCCTTATCACTGTCCGTGTCCATTCAAGGGCTCCCATAACAAGGACGGCCTGCATTACCCGGACAACCCATGGCCTGCGTATGAGTAGTATCAGAGGAAGTGCAATGCTGAAGAAAACCATGACTGCCTGTCCTGCCCGGTAAAAGTGCGCAGCCAGCAGGAGCATACTCACGATGACGGGCAGGAGCTTTACGACGTTCACTGGATCTCCCTATCTCTTTGCCTGTTTGAACAGGGTCAAAAAGAATATTCCGATGCTCACGAGCACGATGGTGGGGCCTGACGCAGTGTCCAGCCAGATCGACCCGGCAAGGCCGAGGACACCTGCGGCAACGCCGAAGAGGCCAGCCAGGACAAATAGCCGCATCATACTGGAGGCAATGTTTTTTGCCGATGCAGCGGGTACGATCAGGAGCGAGGTGACAAGGATTATGCCCACGATCTTGAGGCTCACCGTGATGACGACGGCAATGATGAGAAACAGAAGATATTCAAAGAGCCGCACATTGACCCCCTCAACGCTGGCAAGGTCCCGGTTGAAGGTGATCTGAAGAAAGGGTTTCATGAAGATAAGGAGGACCGTCATTGCCAGGACGCTGACGGCAAGGGTCATCACAAGGTCCGTATTGGAGAGGGCAAGGATGTCGCCGAAGAGGTACGTAAACACTTCTGCCCTGAAGCCCCTGAGCATCCCCACGATGAGCATTCCCGAGGCAATGGCCCCGGAAAAGGCAACACCGATGACCGTGTCATGGGAAAGGGACGTCCTTTCGGAGAGAAAGGCAATGAGCAGCGAAATGAGGACAGCCACGGCAACGGATGACAAGGACAGATCAATGCCGAGGAGCGCCCCTGCAGCAATTCCTGCAAATGCCGAATGGGATATGGCGTCGGAGAAAAAGGACATCCTCCGGAGAACCACAAAAGACCCCACAAAGGGGCAGAGCAGGCCCACCATGATCGAGGCAAGGAATGCCCGCTGAATAAAGGGATACTGGAGAAAATCGCTAATCATGTTCATGACAGCTGTGGATATAGGCCCCCATCATCTCTCCG
>CP070788.1:652021-654864 GCA_020346765.1 Nitrospiraceae bacterium | reverse complement strand
ATGCCCATGGGCACTTCAACAAGGCCGGTGTTTTTCACCTTTCCGGTAAGCGCGAACACCTTTGTTCCGGGAGAATTTTCCGTACCGATGGAACGGAAGTAGTCCGCGCCTTTCTCGACGATCACAGGGACACAGGCGAAGGTTTCAATGTTATTCAGGTTTGCCGGGTATCCCCAGGGTCCGCCGCCGGGTTCGGAAAGCCGGGGAGGCCTTGGTCGCGGGAATCCCCGCTCGCCTTCCACAGACGCAATGAGGGCCGTTGACTCACCGCAGACGAATGCCCCGGCGCCTTCCCTGATGTTTATGGTAAAGCTGAAATCTGTCCCGAGAATATTCTTCCCGAGCAGTCCCGCTTCCGTTGCCTGCTCGATAGCAATGTGAAGGTTCCTGACCGCCAGGGGGTATTCATGTCGCACATAGATAATTCCATACTGTGCCCCGATGGCGTAGGCATTGATGGCCATCCCCTCAAGGAGGCTGTGCGGGTCACCTTCCATGATGGACCTGTCCATGAACGCGCCGGGGTCACCCTCGTCACCGTTGGCCATGACGAACTTGATGTCACCGGGCGCCTTTTTCGTGTGCGCCCATTTTTTCCCGGCGGGGAATCCTGCGCCTCCCCGTCCCCGGAGGTTGGCCCGGTCCACCTCTTCGAGCACCTGGTCAGGGGTCATGGAGGACAGTGCCTTTTCCAGTCCGGCGTACCCGCCGACGGCAATGAAGTGATCGATATTCCTCGGGTCAACGATGCCGTTGTTTCTGAGGGCAATCCGCTTCTGTTTCTTGTAAAAGGGGATGTCCGTCATGATCGGAATAGGGGCATCGAGGATACTGTCGCGGTATAAGCCCTGACGGTAGGGAAGACTGCCGATCAATGAGTAGCTCATAATGGCCGGCACGTCCTGCGGTTTTGTCCTCTGATAGAAGATGTCCATGGGCTCCACCTTGAGCACGGGGCCTTTCTGGCAGATGCCCTGACATCCCGTCTTCACGATTTCAACGTCAACGCCGCTGTTCGCGGACTCTTTCTTGAACTCATCAATGAGCTTGTGAGCACCCGTTGCCGTGCATGCGGTACCGCAGCAGACCCGGGCGCGCAGCGTGTCCGGCTTCAGGACGCTGTCTTTAATCCGCTCCCTGTACTGTTTCAGATCATCAACACTGTTCAGTTTTTGCATGTTCCCACCTTGCTCTATTCCTTTATCATCTGTATCATTCCGGGCATTTTCTTGCCGTCGATTTCTCCCACGATGTCTTCGTTCACCGTTGCCACAGGGGCAAGGCCGCAGCATCCGATGCAGCCCACCGTCTCCAGCGTCATGGCCAGGTCTTCCGTTGTTTCCCCGTCCTTCACGCCGAACTCGGCCGTCAGCTGTTCCATGACCTTGCCGGCGCCCCGGACGTGGCATGCCGTGCCGGTGCATACCCTGACGATTTTCCGGCCGCGGGGCGTAAAGTAGAACTGCTTGTAAAACGTGGCGGTGCTGTAAATGTAGGAGAGCGGGACGTTGAGCTCACCGGCAAGCTTGTGCAGTTCTTCTTCAGGCAGGTAGTTATGCTCTTCCTGAATCTTCTGGAAGGCGTGGATAAGCACGCCCCTCCGCTTCTGGTCTTCTGTCAGTTTGCCGCTGACCGCTCCGATGATTTCCTCAAGCATCAGGGTCATGTGAACCTCCTACACCAGCATGGGGTGTGGCCACTTTCTCAAGCTCTCTCCTGGCGGCCATGTCCATGAGCACTCTTTCTGCCCCGAACTTGCCGGGCTCGTATTTCCTGAGCTTCAGCCTTTCCCGCGCGCCATCAATGTAGTTCAAAGCCATTGCGAGTATCTTCTCAGGATCGGGCTCGAAATGGAGTGCACCCATATAGCGCTCCATCCAGACTTCCGTCATGATCCGGGTGACCTCCTGACTTGCTCCCACAGGGGACTCACCGCCGAATATGACGGGAACTCCCGATGCCGCAAAGTAGCAGCCGATGGCGATGGCCTTCTCTGACATCCACTCAGGTGCAATACCTACGGCAGGCATACCGGCGATCTCGTCGGAAAGTCCGCCTTCTTTGGCCATATTCGTTGCAATGGTAAGTATTCGTGAGTTGTCTACGCAAGCTCCCAGGTGCAGGATAGGGGGAATACCGATTGCCTCACACACTTCCCTGAGACCCGGTCCCGACATCTCAAGGGCAGTTTCCGGTGTCAGGAAACCTGCGGTTCCGCATGCCGCCGAGCCGCAGCCCGTGGACACAATCAGTACATCGTTTTTGATAAGCTCTAAAGCGAGATACTGGTGAAGGCCTGTGGAAGGGACCCTGGGATTATCGCAGCCCGCAAGACCTACCACGCCACGTATCCTGCCAGCCATGATAGCATCATTCAGCGGCCTGTAAGAACCCCTCCATTTACCGCCCTGCATGTATTCGATGTATTCATCGGAGAACCCCCCGATAAGCGGAAATTTGTCAGATATGTGGCTGCCCGTTTTCTTTCTGTTCCGGAAATTATCGCAGGCGAGCTTCAGAATCTCTTCCGCTGTCTTTTTGGGATGGTGCTCGTCGTGCTCTATGTGGACAGCGCCCTGAATCATGGCCTTCGGACTTGTGGTAATTATTTTTGTGTGGAACTTTTTTGATATTTCGGTGATGGCGGGCATAATGCACTGGACGTCAACGGAGAGGGCATCAATAAGACCAGTCATGATTCCCAGTTCCTGGTTCGTAAACCCCCCGGCGGTTGGTATGCCGTGTCTCATAAGGACCTCGTTGGCCGTACAGCACATGCCGCCGATGTTGATGCCTTTGGCCCCCTTTGATTTGGCATATTCGATCAGCTCCGGGGAAGACCC
>CP070788.1:649075-651921 GCA_020346765.1 Nitrospiraceae bacterium | reverse complement strand
AAAGATCAAGTCTCTGGGAATAGAAACACCCTGAGCCTCCAAATAATCCTGTATTGAATATGAATAAACCATTTCTTTTCAGTCGTTGGGTGGCAGATCGGGCTCTGGCGGTGTCTCGGGAAGTTCCTCGTCCTGCTCCTCGGGCGACTCGGCAGGGGGCCTGACCCTGGAGGGACGCCTTCTCGGCGTCGCAGGTCTCTTGCGCCGCTGCGGCACCGGCCTCTCAACCCCGGCCTGGCGCTGCGCGGGAGAAATAGCGGGCTGCCGCCGCACGGGCTGTATTCCCTTGTCTTCCCTCAGCTTAACTTCCACCTTGTCCCCGTCCCTCAACAGGACTACCCGGTTTTCATGGATCTCTGAAATCTTGTACCCGGAGATAGAATCATCCAGACGGTAGACTTTGGTCTTCCCTGAGTCGGGGTCCTCAATGATCGCTGTCCTGAGATCGTTGAGAATAACTGTCCCGAAAAGTTTCGGCGGCTCTTTCAGGACAGCAGGTTCTGTTTTTTTGCCTTCCCGCCCGGAAGAGGACCGCGAAGGCCTGAAGAGGTCCAGCTTTGCAATATTTTCAAAGGCGCTGTCACCGAGGGGAGGTTCCTGCACCTTGACAGCTCCCTCGCCCTTGGGCAGTTCCCGCACGGTCGCTTCAGAGGGGATTTCCTCAGGCTCCGAAAGTATCCCGTAGAGTTTATAGCCGAGAATGCCGATGACGAGAACGAGAAGGATGTTTATCAGAAAATAATTACGTAGCATTGTTCTCCGCCCTTGCCTCCTGCCCTTTGTCCTCCCGTTTCTTGATGAATCCCGTGACAACCAGCGTCGTGTAAATGTCTTCAGGATTTCTGATGTTGGTAACCCGCACTTTCATCTCAGCTACGGTAATCAGGAACGGGGACTTGCGCAGCCGGAGGAGAAGGTCCTTTACCTCCCCGGTAGTGGAGGTAAAGCCGATTTCAACAGGGATGCCGAGATAATGCCGGGCTTCAACGAGGTTCAGGGTGCGTTCCAGTTTCACGTCTATATTGAGCGAAGACGCCGTGTCCTTGAGTAACTTCTGGAGCGCCGCGGCAGCCACAGGAGGCGTGTTCCCCTGGAGAAGCAACCGTTCCTGATTCGCAAGCTCCAGCTTCACCGAACTGTGCTTTTTTTCGATATACTCCTTCTCCGATATCCTGTTTATCTGTTTCTGCAGAATAAAACGCCTGGCGTCGGAGTACTCCTGAATGCCTTTTTTTGTGTCGCTGTACCATGTCAGCACATAGAAGGCGCATATCAGCACTACAATAAGTCCCCCAATAATGAGGACCCGCTTCTCCCGTTCGTTTATCTTAACGGGCAGCTTCATTTGCCCTCGCTTTCGCGGTCCGCAGGCCGTATCACTTTCGCGCTCAGCTTGAACTGTTCACTGTCACCTGTCTTTTTTATGGGGCCGACAAATTCGACTTTTTCAAACAGTGGAGAGTCTTCCAGCAGGGGAATCAGTGATGACGAAGAGGCGGCATAGCCGTTAATGACCAGTTCGCTCTCTGCGTTTTTTCTGTCGTCCAGGTCAAACCCCGTATACTGAAGGTTGGTAATCCATGCATCCTTGGGCAGGAGCGCGGCAAGTTCCGACAGTATCTCAAGGGTAATCTCATTTCTTTTCACCCCGCTGAGGAACCCGCTTTCCTCCTTTACCGCATTAATTTCAGCCAGCAGGACTTCCAGTTCCTTCACCTGTGGTTCATTCTGCTCCATCGCCGCATCCATTCTTTCAAGATATCGCTTCTGCTTGATGGTTCCCGTTGTGACAATGGCCACAAGGAGCAGACATATCACGGCGAGAAACACCTTGGCTGCCAGCGGCGCGATTTTTCTTATTTCATAGTCAGTCTTATGGGGCAGGAGATTGATCCTGTACGTCCCTATTCCCAGTCCGCCGAAGCAGGCACCAATGGATGGGGAAAGGCCGTTCATCTCAAGTCCTTTGAGCTTTCCCGAAAAATGCTGGACCCGTTTTGCATGAATCATGCCCTCCGTGATCATCCTGTTCAGTTCATTTTTGGCTGTATCGTGGGAGGAGGCTCCCCCTGCAAGGAGTACCTTGTCGAACTGGTCCAGAGACAGGGATGACTGAACTTCGGCAAGATACTTTGACATCTCAATCAGCGACTCCTCCGGTGCCTGGGAAGCGGGCAGAACCATGGAACGCAGATGGGAACAGAGGCCGTCCCTGATGACTGCCACCACTATACAGTCGGCTTCGATATAGACAACCATGTTTGTTTCACCCTTTTTCCCCAGCACATCGGACTTCCTTATGATTCCTATGATATCCTGCCATCCACCGGCGGTCAGGCCGCCGAGTTCAATGGAATTGAGCACCGCAAAGGAGGATATGGTGATGGCGTGAGGCCGGATGGCAATTTTTTCCAGATAGTCCTTGACGAACTCAATCTTCTCGTGCTTCACGGTCACAAACACCACGGACGTTCTCTTGTCCCGACCTTCCATGACCATGAAATCATAGGCAACGTCATCTATCTCAAAGGGGATATGACGCTCAATCTCAAACTTCATCAGGTCAGCCAGGGCCCCCTGCCCTCTGCCCCTCATGGACGGGACCTCAAGGAATTTCGTAATCGCCCACCGGTCAGGAATGCTCACAAAGACCTTCTGAACATCTCTCCCGTGCTCATTGATATACTCGCGCACCTCATCGGATACACTCTCTCCGTATCTGAGCGGAAAGGAGGAAGACGACTGGAGTGCCAGTCCCGAAACATTGTTCTTGAGCCGGGTAATGACCAGGGAATCTTCCTTGAACTCTATCCCCAGATAGGTGCCGAATATTTTATCCAATAACG
>CP070788.1:646120-648975 GCA_020346765.1 Nitrospiraceae bacterium | reverse complement strand
GGGCAGGTAAATGTCTGCCCGGGAGCTGAACTTTATGATACCATACCGCTGGCCCTGGAGAAGAGCGTCTCCCGGTTTTACCCGGCAGACGGCACGCCGGGCTACAGCACCGGCGATCTGTTTCACCACCACAGGTCCGTGGGGGCCGCACTCCATGAGCATGGTAATGTGCTCGTTGAGGATTGATGCATCGTCCTTAAAGGCGGAATAGAACATGCCGGGGTGGTGCGTCACCTCTTTCACGGTACCATCACAGGGGGCCCTGTTTACATGGACGTCGAGGGGTGACATGAAGATGCTGATTTTGCGCATTGTCTCCATGAGGACTTCTTCCTCTTTTGCCTTGGTAATGAGGATCACCTTTCCATCAGCCGGGGAGATGAAGGCGTTTTCATTCCGCGGTGTTGTCCGCTCAGGATCCCGGAAGAAGTAGAACATGAACAGCGTGAGGATCAGGGCGAGGGCCGTGACCCAGTTCAGCCGCAGGAGAGCCGAGACAAGGGTAATGGACGCGAAGACGATAATGAAGGGATATCCTTCTTTGGCAAACTGGAACATAGCAATCAGATACCAGATGCCAGATACCAGACTCCAGACTGAAAATGGTTCTCGTTGCGGGAATGTTTAACGACTGATTCTTTTATCTGGTTATCTGGAATCTGGATTCTGAAATCTGGATTCAGCGTTCTGAAGCATTTCATGCCTTCGATTTATCTACAAGCTTTCCTTTTTTGAGCCAGGGCATCATAGCCCTGAGTTTCGCGCCTACTTCCTCGATGGGGTGGCGCTCTCCCTTTCTGGTGAGGGCATTGAAAACGGGCTTGTTAGCCTGGCACTCCAGCATCCACTCCTTTGCAAACTGGCCGGACTGGATCTCGCCAAGGATCTTTTTCATTTCCTTTTTGGTCTCATCGGTAATGACCCGTGGCCCCCGGGTGATATCGCCGTACTGGGCGGTGTTGCTGATGGAGTATCGCATGTTGGATATTCCCCCTTCATAAAGGAGATCCACGATCAGCTTCACCTCGTGGAGGCACTCGAAGTACGCCATTTCAGGTGCATAGCCCGCCTCGGTGAGCGTCTCATATCCTGCCATGATCAGCGACGTGAGACCTCCGCAGAGAACTACCTGTTCACCAAATAAATCTGTCTCAGTCTCTTCGCGGAATGTTGTTTCGATGATCCCTGCCCTTCCGCCCCCTATGGCCGAGGCATAGGACAGGGCAAGGGCCTTCGTGTTTTTTGACGGGTCCTGTTCCACGGCAATAAGGCAGGGGACGCCGCTGCCCCGGGAGAACTCGGAGCGCACGAGGTGGCCGGGCCCCTTGGGTGCAGCCATAAAGACGTTCACATCAGGGGAGGGGACGATCTGGTTAAAGTGAATGTTAAAGCCGTGGGCAAAACCGAGATAAGCCCCTTTCCTCACATTTGGAGCGATATCGCCTCTGTAAATATCTCCCTGGTTCTCATCGGGGAGGAGCATCATAATCACCTCTGCCTTCCGGGCAGCTTCGGCTGGAGCATAGGCCTCGAAACCGGCTTTTTTCGCCTTGTCAAAGCTGGATCCCCTGCGCACACCGATGATGACATTGACGCCGCTTTCCTTCAGATTGTTTGCGTGGGCATGACCCTGGCTTCCGTAGCCCATGATGCAGATGGTCTTACCCTTCATAAGGTTCTTTTTGATGTCTTTATCGTAATAGATTTTCACTGAGCCTCCCTCTTCATTAAAAAGTAGTTAGCAGGTTGTAGCTTGTAGTTAGGGAGGTCTCCAGTAAGCCATTGACTACCAGATGCCGACTGCTGACTACTAACCACTAACTACAATCTACTGATTCTCTATTGTGGCTTCCTGAACCCTTCCCGTGCCATGGCGACTTTGCCGGTGCGGACAAACTCCTTTATCCCGAAGGGTCTGACCATGTCGATGAATGCCGCGATCTTTTTTTCATCACCGGTAATTTCCACAGTGAACGTAGACGGGCCTGAATCGACGATTCTCCCTCTGAATATTTCCGCGATTCTCAGAAAGTCGGCCTTGTCGTTTTTCCGAGGGGCCACCTTGATGATGACCATTTCACGCTCGACGTGGTCGATCTCCATGAAATCGGTGACCTTGATGATATCAATAAGCTTGTTGAGCTGCTTGGTGATCTGCTCTACAATGCGGTCATCTCCGGATGTGACAATGGTCATGAGCGATATTGCCGGGTCAATGGTCTCACCCACGGAAAGGCTCTCGATATTGAATCCCCTTCCGCTGAAGAGACCCGATACCCGCGAGAGTACCCCGAACTTATTTTCCACCAGTACTGAAATAGTATGCCTCATGATTCTCCTCTGTCATGAAGGCAGTAGTTGGTAGTTAGTAGACAGCAGTAACAGGTGGACCGCCTTTTCCCTGTCTCCTGACCGCTGTCTGCAAACTACTGCCTTATTTTTACTTCACTGCCTTCAGTTTCTTCTGCGGCTTCTTCTCTTCTTCCCCGAAAATCATCTCGTCAATGGCCGCGCCGGCAGGGACCATGGGAAAAACCTTCTCTTTCCAGTCCACGACAAAGTCGATGAAGACCGGCCTGTCCTTGACCTTCAGCGATTCTTTCAGGACAGGAACGACCTCGTCGGGTGTTGTCGCCCTCAGGCCGACAGCGCCGTATGCCTCGGCTACCTTGACGAAATCGGGGATCACGTCGAGACTGGTATGGGCGTAGCGCTCCTTGAAAAACAGTTCCTGCCACTGCCTGACCATCCCCAGGAAGCGGTTGTTGAGGATCGCCACCTTGACGGGCAGCTTGTTGATCACGGCGGTTGCCAGTTCCTGGATGTTCATCTGGATGCTCCCGTCGCCGGCAATG
>CP070788.1:643118-646020 GCA_020346765.1 Nitrospiraceae bacterium | reverse complement strand
TGTCTATGAGGTACACGAACAGTCTTTTCAGAAGGGGATAAAGCTTCAGGTCCATGATTTGCTCGAGAATGATAGCGGCCAGCGTCTCCTCCGCTCCCTGCATCCCCCTATCGAGATAGGCCTCTTTCAGTTTCTCCCCGCGCCCCGCGGGCGTCAGGAACCTGCCTTCCAGGTTCTCCAGGAGGAGCAGCAGTTCAGCGTCGTTGTGCAGCAGTTCTTTCACGTCCCGGGATAGCAGGCTGAAGGACAGGAGGGCCTCTCTGTCTGCGCCGCTGTCCTGCCGTGTTGCGTGCCGTAAACAGAGGACCATGGTTTTCGTTTCATTGAAGAGGAAGAAGGGATAGAAGACCTTTCTCATGGCCCTGTTCATCTGGAGGTAAACCCATTGATACTCCCGGAGCATGCGCTTCCACACCCCTTCCTGCGCGAATTTAGCAACAAGCTCGCGGTAGTGTCCCGGCAGAAGGGATTCCAGAGGGCCGGTGCTCTGAAGGAACGTGTCCCACTCCCTGACCAGAGAGACGCCTCTGCCCCGTATCCGTGCTATCAGATATTCCGTTGGATACCCGCTGTGTTCAGGAGTGTGAATCAGGTTCATGACTGTATACTTCCCCACTGATGTCCTTGAGCAGGAGGGGCAGGATATCCTCCCATGCCTTCTCCATCCGTTTATTGAGGGTGTTGTCGACCGATATTTTTCCGTCCTCCCGCATGACTTCGAGGCCTCCTGACAGGGCATCGTCAGGGATGACCTGCGCATGGGGAAAGTGTTCACGGGCGATGGCTTCATCAAGCGGACTGACCCGAACCTTTGTCCATGCTGCATCTGGCAGTTCTTTTGCCAGTGATGTGAAGGCATCCCTGTATCCGCTGTCCCGCAGCTCGGAAAGCAGAGACAGGGCAAGGGGAAAGAGACGCTCTGCCAGGTCCCTCTCAGCAGACAGGCGGATGAGACGGGCCTGTCGTCGTGCATCGGCGAGGATGGAAACCTCTTGCTCCCTTCTGGCTGCGTCCAGGAGCCTGACGTGCTTTTCCCTCAGTTCCGCAATCCTCCGGTCCGTCCCGGCATTGATGCTATCAGCTTCGGCCTGCGCATCGCTCCACAACCGGTTAATATTCTCTTCCCCGTCCTTGCGGAGGCTGTCGATCAGCTCGGTATAGCCCACCCGTTTATACTCCAAAGAGGATCATGGCTGCCACAACGAACCCCAGTATTACCATTGTCTCCGGAATTGCGACCAGTATGATTATGGTGGCAGCCAGTTCAGGTTTTTCAGCCAGCGCACCCGCTCCGGCTGAGCCGATCTTTGACTGCACCCAGGCAGTTGCAAGGGCAGTCAGTCCAATGGCCAGGGCCGCGGCAAATCCCATCAATATTTTTTCCATAGCGTCTCTCCTTTCACCCGGTCTCTTCCTGACAATGACTCAGAGGCCATGAAAATCCGAAGGCACATCAGGTGACCTCCTTTTTCTTAAAAGGTTCAAACTTTCTTCCGCCCGATTCGAGAAACTTGCTGAAAAACTCGACATAATGAAGCCTCATGGAGTGAACGGTCGGTGAAAATACCCCGATGATTATGTTCAGGAGGTGGAGCATGCCGGCCACGGCGATCCCCGTGATGATATCTCCCGTCATTCCTGCAAGGCGGTTCGCTACATAGGCCAGCAGTACCGAGGTGAGGCCTATTGCCATAATGCGCGCGTAGGAAATGATATTGCCGATGCTCTTAAACAGCTCAAGGGGTGCCAGGAGGCCGCCGGTAAAGAGGAGAAAGGGTGCCAGAAAGAGTATGGCCAGGATAATCGGCCGTGTAAGGACGGCGGGAAAAAGGCCGAACAATGATGCCACCAGGACCAGGATGAACAGAATGATCAGGAGATTGAGAAATTTGCCGAGCGCTTCCTTCCCTGTTTTTTGCCTGAGGGCGGAGACAAGTCCCAGGATGGTTCCCAGGACCACATGGACAACGCCGACGCTCACGGCGAAATACAACATGGGTATGATGGACGTGCGCCGTTCCACAAAGAGCGGACTCAGGCCGAAGAGGTCGTGGCCCAGTTCCCCGAAAAACTCGCCGTAGACGATCCCGAAAAATAAGGCGTAGAGTGCTGCCACGAAGAGTATCTTGAAGGCATCGCCAACGAGCTTTTTCTCTTTGAACCTGTGTATCATGACCAGGGAGAGCACGATGAGAATCATCCCGTATCCGGCGTCGCCGAGAATCATGCCGAAAAAAATAGGAAAGAATATCCCGATAAACGGGGTCGGGTCATAGGACGTGTATCTCGGCAGGGGCAGTATCCGGGTAAAGATTTCAAAGGGCTTGAAATAGAGCGGGTTTTTCAGGATGACCGGCATCCGTTCCAGGTCTTCCTCCCGGACCTCAAGCTCTTCGAGCACGACTTTCCCGTTAAAGTCCCGGATCAGCCTGTCGGCAAGTTTTTGTACGTCTGCCGAAGCCATCCACCCATAGATGAGAAAACACATCCGCGTCTCAAATACAGAGCCGACGGCGTTCAGCACGGACAGGCTTTCACCGATCCATTCACTGACCCGGGCATAGAGGGGGCCCCATTTTGTGGCAAAGCAGTCCAGTTCCATATCAACGGCTTCGATCTCGCCTGCTATGTCGGAAATCCTTTTTCTCAGCAGTTCAATTTTCTGGAAAAAGGTAAGTCCTTCAAAGGAGAAAGGGAACTTCAGTTCCGGGATGTCCTTATCGCTGAGGGAGGCCTTTATGCTCTCCGATATCCCCCGGTCAAGGGCTATGAGGCCTATGATGGTACCATCAGACGCAGTGGATGTCCTGAGTTCGAACTTCCCTTCTGCCCGTTTTGTCAGAAATTTTTTCAGGAGATCCACGGCAGCAGGGTCACGAAGCGTAAGGCCGATGAACTCCCG
>CP070788.1:640114-643018 GCA_020346765.1 Nitrospiraceae bacterium | reverse complement strand
CACCGTCTTCGCGGAAACGGTACCGGAAGGAGCCCGTCTCGCCCTGTCCGACCCCCAGACATCAGGCGGCCTGCTCGTGGCGCTTCCTCCGTCAGGATTGAAGAAGTTTGACCGGGCCATGAGAAAAAACAGCATGCCCTACTGGGTGATCGGTGAGACCGTGAAAGGCCCGGGAAAGATTATCGTAGAGTAATGGAAGAACAGCAGGGCAGTGAAGCAACCATCAAGATGATCGCCGACTACATGGAGAGCGGCTTTCTTGATAATATTGTCGACATGTTCAGGCATGACCCAAGCTTCTACCCCCTGCTCGGAAGGCTTCTCGGCGATGAGCGCAGCAGGGTGAGGATCGGCGCCGTGGCCCTCGTGGAGACCCTCAAGGAAGAGGACAGCGGCAACGTCCTCCTCGCCATCCCCGGCATTGCCCGGCTGCTCCGGGACCCCAATGCCACAATACGGGGCGATGCCGCATACCTCCTCGGCATCATCGGCCACAAGGAGGCACTGCCCTTTCTCATGGATGCCGCTGACGATGACCATGACCTGGTACGGGAAACCATTGCCGAGGCAATTGCAGAGATCAGCCAGGTGAAGGGGCCCCGCTGAAGCTTCATTTTCCGGGCTGATTATTAATTAATTATGAGCAATGAGGGAATGAATATTCCCTCATTGCTCATTGATCATTCATTAATAGTTGATACGGTTAACTGGTGAGCAGTTCAGGCGGGGATAACGGGAGGTTGTTGCTCAGCCGGGAGAGATTCTTCCGCAGGTACCGCATCAGGCCTCTCCTGGGGGCGCAGGATCCAGATTGAGCCAAAGTCCTTTTCCTGGTATAGCCTCGCAAGGCCGAGCCTGATAATCTCCAGAAGGGCAAGGAAGGTCACGATCAGGGTCATCCTTGAATGCCCCTCTTCAAAGAGGGCTTCAAACTTTACCCCGTCCTGCTCTTCAAGACGACCCACAATAAAATTGATCTTATCTGCCACAGTGAGAGTTTCCCGCGTGATCTCAAGGACCTGCGGCGGGGCCTTCGCTAGAAGCTTTCTGAACGATGAGATGAGGTCAAAGACCGTGGCCTCTACGAGTATGGGCTCTGCCCCGAACTGATCATGCGGCATATCCTCAGTGTCGGGGGCGCTCCTCCTGAAGATGTTCTTCCACAGCTCCTCCCGTTTTCTCAGATGCTGGGAAGACTCCTTGTACGCCTGATATTCAAGAAGCCGCTGGACCAGTTCTGCCCGCGGGTCCTCCACGGCCTCCTGCTTATCCTCCTCGTCAGGAGGCAGGAGCATCTTTGACTTGATATGAATGAGCGTCGCTGCCATGACAAGAAACTCCCCGGCGATTTCCAGGTCCAGCTCTTTCAAGAGGGCGATGTACCCCAGGTACTGCTGGGTAATGTCAACAATCGGGATGTCGTAAATGTCGATTTTGCTCTCTTTAATTAAATGGAGAAGAAGATCGAGGGGGCCCTCAAAAACGGTAAGTTTGAAATGAAGGGCGCTTATCGACTCGGCCTGGTGTCCAGAGTCTTCAGGGGGTAAGCCGCCGCTGTCGTGTTCCTTGACCTGTGACGGCCTGGTCTGTTCCAGCACCTCCGGCATTAGGACATATTATACTATAGGGTAACGTTAATGCAAGCATAATTCATCCTTCCGAAGGCACCGCTTTGCCCGCTCATATGCCTGGTATATAATACTCTCATGTTATTGCCGTCCAATGATGGCAAGAAGCTTTCGTTCACTGATGCAAAATAAATCGCAGCTGAGTTTTACGAGAAGAGTTCACCATGAGTGACGTTGCCAAAGTTCTTTCGGTACTCCTTGTCATTATCGTCCTGCTCAAGCGGCGGTGGAACCTCGGCCCTGTCATGGCCCTTTCATCGGTCCTCCTTGCCGTCCTCTACGTGCAGTCTCCCGCGGATTTTCTGAGGACCGCCGGCCAGGCAGTAACTGACGGGACCACCGTGACCCTGATCGTCGCCCTCACGTTCATCCGGGTTTTTGAAAACGTCATGCGCACGAGCGGTATCATGCAGCAGATGATGGACTCATTCAGGGGGCTGGTCATGGACAGGCGGGTCCTCATGGCGTCAATGCCGGCCCTCATCGGCCTCCTCCCCTCCATGGGCGGGGCCCTGTTTTCCGCACCCATGGTTGAGGAGGCATCAGCAGGGATCAAAACCACGCCGGAGAAAAAGGCCTTTGTCAATTACGTGTTCAGGCATCCCTGGGAATTCATTCTCCCCCTGTACCCGGGGTTGATCCTCGCCTCGGCAATTACCGCCTATCCCCTGAGGGATTTAATTATTGCCAACATTCCAAGCGCCCTGCTCCTTGCAGCGGGTGGTGTGTTCTGGGGCCTGGCCGGCATGGGTGTGCACCGGGAAGGATTCAGGAGCATATCGGGAAAGGGTCTCATGAGTTTTCTCCCTCTTTCCCTGATTCTGATCATGGTCATCGTTTTTCACATCAGCCTGTCGTTGAGCATCGGCGCCGTGACACTGGCGCTGTATGCGGTGCTGCGGTACTCCCCGCAACGGATTTTCCTGAGTATACGGCAGGGATTCTCCTGGGAAATCGTCATCATCATCCTGGGCATCATGCTCTTCAAATCCGTGCTGGTCTCCTCGGGAGCAGTGGCAAACGTCAGTGCCTTCCTGGCCTCCGAGGGCATACCCCTGATGCCGGTCCTCTTCATCCTGCCTTTTCTCTCGGGGATACTGACAGGGCTGACTGTGGGGTTTGTGGGAAGCACCTTCCCTATTATCTGGGGGATTGAAAGTGCCCACAGCGTGAGCGCTGTTGCCTTTGCCTTTGCCTCGGGCTATGTGGGAGTGCTGCTGTCGCCGGTGCACCTGTGTCTCATTCTCACGCGGGAGTATTTCAGGGCCTCCATGCC
>CP070788.1:637092-640014 GCA_020346765.1 Nitrospiraceae bacterium | reverse complement strand
TGGTCTCGGTTTTTTTACTACGGGCACAGTTCATGCCCTCCTGGACCCGTGCAAGGACTGCACGGGTCAGCTTGATGAGGTGCCTGCACTAAAGGCGGCACTAAAGCCGCCGCTTAACGATGCCGAATATATTCTCATGAGAATATGTTTCTCAGAAGACAACAATAGTGTCGATATAAGCAACATTAATAATGTTGCCAAAAAGTATTTATATGTTCCAAATATGTATTTTTCTCTTGACAAGAGAATTTGATTCGTATATCTTATTAGTCAGGATATGTTAGAGAAACTTTTTACATCGGGAATCAGGGCTGACATCATGTCGCTCCTGTTCAACAATCCTGAAGAAAAATTTTATGTCAGAGAAATAGCAAGGCTGGTCAACAAGAACCCTTCCGGTGTGAAAAGAGAACTTGACAAACTCCTGAAGATGGACCTCGTCGAGACCGAAAGGGAAGGCAATCTGAAGTACTTCAAGGTCAACCGTAACTCCCCGCTCTTCCCGGAACTCAAAGGCCTGATCGCCAAGTCCCTTGGTCTGCCAGGCGCTCTGAAATCCGTGCTGAAGGCCTCGGAGGCCAAGTCGGCTTTTATTCATGGCCCCTATGTAAACAACACGAATCTCCCGTCTCTCGACCTTTTTGTCGTCTCCGATTCAAACCATATCAGAAAGACACTGGACGATATTGAAAAGAGGTTTGGACGAGAGATAAATCTGACACTATTAAACTCCCCGGATTACAAGTCAAAAAAGAAAAGCGGGGATCGTCAGCTCAGGAAACTATTGAATGCCAAGAAGATACTGCTCTTGGGAAGACTTTAATACGCTCCCGGTCACGGGAGAAGAAAGGGGGTGAAAACACATGGCCGCCACTAAAAAAGCCGCTGCAAGGAAGTCAAAGGCTGCTCCGAAGAAAGCAGTCGTAAAGAAAAAAGCTGCTGCGAAGAAGAAGACCACAGCAAAGAAGAAGACTACTGCGAAGAAGAAGAGCACAGCGAAGAAGAAGACCACAGCAAAGAAGAAAAAGAGGTAGCTTTTTCGAATGTTGTTTACGCTTGGCTGTCCCATCGTTCACACGGGGGGACAGCCCTTTTTTTTGTGCTCTCCGTTCCTGACGGCCTGTTGAGAAGCGCCCTCTCAAGTTTGGGACGAACGTTGTTCCAGTGGCTGCACCTCCGGCAGGAAAGGCGTGCAAGGAGTTCCCGTACAATACCTCGTCTGGCTCAGATCATGTCTGTCCTTTCACAGGACCGGAATGACGCAAAATTTCTTTCACTCCCCGGGATGAGTGGAGGTGTGAAGAGACAGGCAAGGCTCTGGATGACACAGGAGGGACGACGGTGAGCGTATTAAAAAATTCAGAGCTGGGCAGCCAGTTCCGAGGCCGGAGAAACCACGGCTGACGGCGTAAGAATGTCCCAGCAGTCCTTCATCAGGAGGATTTTTCTGAGCAGCTTTATGTGGAGCGTATGGCCTGACTTGTTCCCAATGACATGACCGTATATGGGCAGCCCAATCAGGGAAAGGTCTCCAACCGCGTCAAGGATCTTGTGCCTGACAAATTCATTTTCGAAGCGCAGGGTCTCGCTGTTGATAACCTCCCGGTCATTGAGGACAATGACATTGTCAAGGGACCCGCCCTGGGCCAGCCCCCGCGACTTCAGCATCTCAACATCCCTCAGGAAGCCAAAGGTCCGGGCCGGCGCCACCTCGTTGATAAAGCTCATGGTAGAGATATCGATGCCCATTTTCTGCTCACCAAAGGCAGGGTGGGTGTAAAACAGCCGATAGGTTATCCGTGTCCCATCATAGGGTGTGACAGCAATCTGGCTCTCCCCCTCCGTCACCACAATCGGCGCCAGGATGCGCAGACAGGACACTGCCTGTGACTGCTGGGAAATCCCTGCCTTCATGATCATGGACACAAAATAGGAGGCGCTGCCGTCCATGATGGGAATTTCCGGTCCGTCTATCTCTACATACACGTTGTCGATATTCAGTCCTGAAAGTGCCGCAAGGAGGTGCTCCACCGTTCCGACTTTAACCCCCTCAGAAGAAAGAGTCGTCGCAAAGGTCGTGTCAGACACAGCGCTCACACTTGCCTTGATTCTCACATTTCCCTTGTCGGTCCGTATAAAAACAACGCCCGTGTCGCTCGTTGCTGGCCGGAGCCTCATGCTGATGTTTCTGCCTGAATGAAGGCCCTGACCGCTGATGTATATGTCTTTATCAAGCGTATTCTGAAGTCGCATAACTCGTCTATACAAGCAAATTAAATACCAAAGATATTATCATTTAAAATCAGGGTACTTATATCCTGCAATGTATCATTAATGCATCGCTGGTGTCTCTATTCTGCACAAATCAGACCTTCCCTCCCACCACCATCTCGGGAATTCTGACCGTTGGCATGGCGTCAGAAATAGGCACCCCCTGGGCGTCTTTTCCGCAGGTTCCGATGGAAAAACCCAGATCGCTGCCAACCCGGTCAATAGACATCAGGACATGGGGGCCGTTGCCGATCAGTGTGGCACCCCTCACCGGCTCTCCAATCTGCCCGTTTTCAATAAGTGCCCCGTCAGAGACTTCAAAGACGAATTCTCCGGTCACCGTGTTTACCTGTCCGCCTCCCATTTTGCGAACGAAAAAACCCCGGTCTGTTGACCGGATAATCTCCCGGGGGTCGTCCTGTCCTGCATCTATAAAGGTATTGCTCATGCGCGGTATTGGCCTGTCCCTGTAGGACTGCCTCCTGCCGTTTCCTGTGGACGGCACCCCGTCCCTGCCGGCGGTCATCCTGTCGTACATGTATCCGTGCAGAATCCCCCGTTCTACCAGGACCGTCCTCTGTGACGGCGTCCCTTCATCATCGAACCTGAAGGATCCTCTTTTGCCTGGAAGGGTAGAGTCGTCAATGATGG
>CP070788.1:634039-636992 GCA_020346765.1 Nitrospiraceae bacterium | reverse complement strand
GCCCGCGGGCAGCTGCAGACGCGCATCCAGGCCTTTCTGGAATTACTGGAAACACGTTCCACTGCCGTGAAATTACCATGACATTTTCAGCAACTCAGGGAAAGACAGCTCGAAGGAAGCAGTTTCAGAATTACCGGGACCTCATCAGGGGATTCACCAGGAAGACCTCTCCCTACAACACGCTTGAGGCATCGAAAAAGAGGCTTGCCTTCACCGCCGACCTTTTTTCACGGGCCTACTCGGACGATGAAACCGTTGTCTGGCGGAGCTCCTTTGTCCCGACGGAGCTGATGTATGCCATGGGCTTTATCCCCTTTCCGCCCGAGACGATCGTTGCCATGCTTGCCAATGCGGGATTTGGCTCTGCCGTGCTGGCCATCGCCGAAGACAATTACCATCTGAGAGATACCTGCTCCTTTCTCAGGGGCACTTTCGGTGCTTCCATCAGGGACTGTCTGCCTGCACCCGATTTTGTTGCCTGCACATCGCTTTACTGTGACGGTTCTGCCAAACTCTTTTACCAGCTCGCCAGGGAATATGGCAGGCCCTATTTCTTTATTGACGTTCCCTATCACCATGAGAGGGAGCGGGCCGTTGATTACGTGGCGCGGCAGCTTGAGGAAATGGTGAAGGAAATGGAGAGGCTGTCGGGAGTCAAATGTGATCCGGGGAAGTTATCCCGGGCCATGGAGTATTCAAATCAGGCGCGGGATTATTTCACCAGGGTCAATGACCTGAGAAAGACCGTCCCCTCGCCGATCTATGGAGGCGAGGCGATAAACTATGCGGCAATGCTTTCCCATACGTGGGGTGCAAAAGAAACGGTGAGGATCTACGAGCTGCTTTGCCATGAACTGGAGGAGAGGGTCGCTCGGAAGGAACCGGCCGTGGACGGAGGGGAAGCTCACCGGGTTCTCTGGAGGAACCTGAAGCCCTACTACAGCGACTACCTGATGCAGTACCTGGAATTTGACAAAAGAACGGTGATTGCCTTTGAGGAGGCAAACTGCATTCACTGGAATGAATTGGATGTGCAGGACCCCTTTAAGGGTCTGGCCCGAAAGATGCTCTCAAATCCCCCGCTCGGCGTATTTGAGCGGTGGCTTGAATACACCCTGCGGTTTCTTGATGACTATTCCATCGAGGGGGTCATCGAATACGCACACTGGGGCTGCCGGCATCTGAACAGCGGTACCCAGATGCTGAAGGACGCACTGCAGGAGCGGGGCATACCGCTCCTCATTATTGACGGTGACTGTATTGATTCACGGGACTATTCCGAGGGGCAGGTGAGGACACGGATCGATGCGTTCATTGAGCTGCTGGAGGTGAGGAGCTAAATGATTACAGCGGGCATAGACGTGGGTTCGGCATCGACAAAGACGGTCATTTTTGACGCCGGGGAGGGCAGGGTACTGGCCAGCAGAGTGGTTGTCACCGGCGCACATGCGCAGAAAAGCGCCCGGATGTCCTTTGAACAGGCATTGGAAGGGGCCGGAGTCAGGCAGGATGACGTCGCGTTCATTTTGGGTACGGGATACGGCAGGTTCAACATACCTTTTGCATCAAGGCAGATCACCGAGATTGCCTGCCATGCCCGGGGTGCCCACTTTCTCTTTCCGGGCACACGGACGGTGATCGACATCGGAGGGCAGGACTCCAAGGCCATCCGCGTCAGTGAAAAGGGCGATGCCGTTGATTTTGTGATGAACGACAAGTGCGCTGCCGGAACAGGCCGGTTCCTGGAGGTTATAGCGCGGGTCCTTGAAATAGGCGTAGACCGGCTGGGAGAGCTGTCCGAAAGGTCATCCAGGAGGGTGGAGATCAGCAGCATGTGTGCTGTATTCGCTGAGTCCGAAGTCGTTTCGCTTATCGCGTCAGGTGTGGCGCCCGAGGACATTGCCGACGGTGTCCACAGGGCAGTCATAGACAGGGTAATCAGTCTCGCAAAGAGAATCAGCATCATCGGGGACGTTACCCTCACGGGGGGCGTGGTAAAAAATTCGGGTGTGCTGCGGGCTTTGAAAGACAGGATTGACGCACCCGTGAATGTCCCGGAGGACCCTCAGATCATCGGGGCCCTGGGAGCCGCGATAAGGGCATCGGCCTATGCATGAGATTGTTGTGGCCGGAGATATCATGACGCCCCCGGGTATTGGCCATGGATAAACTGGCACATTATTTTGTGTCCCTGACGGTGACGGGTATTACCCATTTCCTGCTCGCCATCTTTGTCTATACGCGAAACCGCGCCGCAAAACTGAACCAGATCTACGCGCTCTACTCGCTGTCCATTGCCGTATGGAGCATATTCGAGGCCCTGGCAATCACCCGCTATGACCGCTCCCTTGCCCTCCTGCTGTGGAGAATCAACCATGTGGGTGTCATATTCTTAACGGTTACCTTTGTCCACTTCGTGTTCGAGTTTCTAAATATTGAGGGAAGAAAGAAGAAGCTCATTCCCTATTTCTATGCCGTGGCAGTGCTATTTACGATATGCAACGCGACCCCGCTGTTTATCAGGGATGTGGTCCCGAAATTTTCCTTCAGGTTTTTTATCGAACCGGGCCCCCTCTACTACGTGTTTTTCCCTCTCTGGGTATTGCTGGCAGTACTAGGACTCTACGAACTGCACCGGGCCCTCACGGGAAGCAGGCTCACGCATTACAGGAAAAATCAGATGAAATATTTTTATGGTTCAATGCTTGTGGCCTATATGGGCGGTATGCCCAACTTTTTGCCGACCTTCGGGATTGAAATTCCCTTCATCATGCCCTTTGCTACCTATGCTGTTGCCGGCTATGCTTTTATTACTGCCTATGCGATCACCAGATACCACCTCATGGACATAAATGTCGTGTTCAGGAGGACCATGGTATATTCACTTTCCGCCGGTCTTCTCACGACGCTCTTTATCATCCTGGTGCTTGTCATTACCCACCTTTTTTCCGCT
>CP070788.1:630952-633939 GCA_020346765.1 Nitrospiraceae bacterium | reverse complement strand
ATTTGAACATGAGCAAAGACGATATCAGCTACAGCGCTGCCATACCCGTAGGGCCGCGTGGACGCGGCACTGTATACACAGACGTGGATGCCGAGGTGGAAATGACGTCCTGGATCCTGACACCGGTGGTGGGCTACAGGGTGATTCAGAATGAGACGATGAGCATGGACGTGGTGGGCGGAGCCAGATATCTGTACCTGAAGGCTGATGCGAAACTGGATATCGCCAGGGGTTTTGATGCTGAACTGCGTCGCCGGAACATCCTTCGAACCGGGGAGGTAGACAAAAGGATAATCGAGTCGGACGATCTGTGGGACGGTATCGTGGGCATCAGGGGCCATGTTAACCTGAATGAGAAATGGTATCTGCCCTTTCATGCGGATGTGGGCACCGGTGATTCGGACCTTACCTGGCAGGCCATCGGAGGTCTTGGCTACCGGTTCAGCAGGGTTGATGTGGCCGCGGGGTATCGATATCTCGCATGGGAATTTGACGATGCCGTGTTCGATGATCTGGATATCAGTGGTCCCTATGTGGGAGTAAAGTTTACATTCTGATACTCCTATTTTTTGGCACTGCCGGTGACAGTTTCATGGGTAATCACAAAGACAGGATTTCTGGTTGTTGGCAGGAAGGACCAGGTGTTTCGGATTGGGTGGAAACTATATGATGAAGGAAAAAAAGGAGTGTAGAGATATCGGCGCTGACTATGAGCTTGTCTGATCTGGTTACCGCTCAATATTCTGCTTTTCCATAATTGAAGACAGCTTATGAGGGGGAGTAATCATGTCTCCGGTTGTCGCGTGTTTCAGAAGAAGCGTTAAGAAGATTCAGATGACGAGACTGCCAGCTTTTTCACTTCTTCTCTTTGCGTTGCTCCTCATTACAGGCTGCGCGCACTACCCCGTCAACGAGCCCCTTGACCGGTATAATCCGGACAGCGGATACCGGGGAAAGTTCATGAAGAATCCCGAACGGTCTGACAGCCTTATGCTCCTGCTGACATTTTCGGGAGGAGGAACACGGGCTGCTGCGTTTTCCTACGGGGTACTGGAGGAACTGAGAGACACGGAAGTTACGCTGGACGGCAGAAAGCGACGCTTTATCCATGAAGTCGACGCGATATCAGGGGTGTCCGGAGGAAGTTTTACCGCTGCCTATTACGGCCTCTTCGGAGACAGGATCTTTGATGAATTTGAGGACAGGTTTCTGAGAAAGAACATCCAGGGCGCGCTCCTGGTCAGGACATTCTTCAACCCCTACAACTGGATCAGGCTGGCATCTCCGTGGTATGACAGGAGCGATCTTGCCGCAGAGTACTACGATACGCACGTTTTTGACCGCAAAACCTTCGGCGACATGGCAGCCGCGCAAGGTCCCCTGGTCGTTGTGAATGCCACGGACATGGTGACGGGAATACGGCTGGGGTTCATCCAGGATGCCTTTGACGTGCTCTGCTCTGACATCTCTTCGTTCCCTGTCGCACGGGCAACGGCTGCCTCGTCGGCAGTGCCGATTCTCCTTACCCCCATAAGCCTGCGAAATTATGCGGGCACCTGCGACTTTGCGCTGCCTGAACGGCTGCAGAAAATGCTCGACGAGCACTATGTCACCGAACGGAGCTTCCATCAGGTAAACAATGTAAGGCCCTACCTGGATGCCGATAAAATGAGGAACATACACCTTGTGGACGGCGGCGTGGCTGATAATCTCGGCCTCAGGGCTGTCCTCGACCGGGTTCTCGCCTTTGGCAGTGTATGGGAGACCCTCAAGTTTGCAGGCAACGAGAATGTTCACAAGATTGCCTTTATTGTCGTCAATGCAGAAACAGAGGTGAGCCGTGACATCGCCATTATCGACAGGATCCCCGGCGTCGGACCGATGCTCAAGTCCTACTCATCAATTGCCATTACACGGTACAACTATGAGACGGTGATGCTTCTGCAGGAGAGTTTCGTCCGGTGGAAAAAGGAGATCCGGGAGAATCGCTGTGCCGGCGGACCTGTAGTGACGGATCCGGGAGGGTGCGGTGATATCGAATTTTACCTCGTTGAGGTCAAGTTCGATGCATTGAAAGACGCACATGAGCGACTGTATTTTACGACTCTTCCCACGTCCTTCAAGCTTTCTGATCAGCAGGTGGATGAACTCAGGGAGGCCGCGAGACGTATACTGAGCGGCTCTGAGGAGTACCAGCGGCTTTTGCATGACCTGAAGTGAAGCAGGCTGTGACGCTGCTTATAAATGCTGATGCGAATAGTAGTGTCAAACTATGAATCACAATGAGACGGCTATCCTATAAAATCTGAAGACATACCGATCATATCTCTACTGAAAAGATCAGTTATCAAAATGAAGGGTATGAGGTGATCACGTTTTGTGGCCACCTTTCCTTTTGCTTCTTTGGTCAGCTGAAACATCAAGTTGACAGGGAAAGGGCTGCGATTCCCTTTAAGGCCTGATTGAGCACGTTAGTTTGAACTCCATAAATGACTGACAGATCTGCATCTGCCATAAGCTCATAAACACACTGAAATGGCCTTCTCCCCGGGTGTGATATACTGATTACACCGCAGGAACATCTGAGCATGCCGTGCATGAAATTCTTCAGAGAGGTGGGGTATGAGTGAGCTGAAACAGAAGATTTATGAAGCTGCGAAGGATTTGCAGCTGATGAACGTGGCCACGATCACTGAGGACAGCAGGCCCTGGGTCCGCTATGTCATGGGGAAGGCCGACGGTGACCTCCTTTTCCGGTTTTGCACCAGCCTTGGATCAAGAAAGGTCACGCAGATCAGGAAAAACCCCGCTGCCCACATTTCCCTGGGCGTATCAAGCCTCGAGACAGCGCAGCACTGGCTGCAGGTGGAAGGAACGGCCGAGGTGTCCACGGACAGAAATGAGCGCCATGCCTTCTGGTTTGACGAGCTGAAAAACTACTTCTCCGGGTCTGATGACCCGGATTACTGCATCGTGATCATACGGCC
>CP070788.1:627857-630852 GCA_020346765.1 Nitrospiraceae bacterium | reverse complement strand
TCATAGACGACTTCGACGATTTTGTTCGGGGCACCGAGGAAGACCACATCTACTGGGTCATGGCATCTGTGGAGGGCAGCTATCAGGACGGCGCCTGGAACATGCAGCTTCTCACCGATGCACTTCACTGGGGCATGATGCTCGGGCTTGAGACCCATGTCCTCGACCAGTCAGGGATCGACCTTCTTTCTTCCACGGACGTCTACGCAGAAATGAATTCTACCATGCGCAGCAGGATGAAGTCCCTGCTCAAACTGCCCCATGGTGAGGGCGAGTTCACGTGGTATCCCCTCTATGTTGAAGGGCAGGAAATCGGCGAACTCCATGTGAGGCCCCTGGAGAAACTGGGGCTGATTCCGGGACGGCAGGAAATGTTCAGGAAGCGGGGGAGGGAGTTTCTCCTGATTTCGTTTCTCATTGCCGGGGGGGGCGCCCTGTTCCTGTCGCTTCTGATTACGAACTACCTGTCAAAACCTATCCGCCGGCTGACGGACTCAGCGGAGATGATTGCGAGGGGAGACTTCTCAGTCCACGTGCAGCCCGTTCACAGGAAATACAGGGATGAAATAGACAGGTTGACCGAGGCATTCAATTACATGGTTGAGGCCCTCAGGAGGGAAGATGCGCTGAGGAAACATCTCACATCCAACGTTGCACATGAGCTGAGGACCCCCCTTACGGTGATCAAGGGAAGCCTGGAGGCGATGGAGGACGGCATACTCTCAGACTCCCCTGCAGCAATCAGGAGCATTAGTGCTGAAATCGAAAGAATTATTTCCCTTATTGAGGGGATAGAGGACATTACGAGCGCTGAGGCAAGTTTTTTCAGGAAGGGGACACGGGAGGAGTTGAACCTCAGGGAGTTTGTTGAAACAGTGGCGGAAGGGATGCGAAGCATTATCGTCGAAAAAAATCTTTATCTCAACGTGGAGGGCCCACCCCTGACGGTCAAGACCTATCCGGACAAACTGCATATCATTGTCAAGAACCTGCTGTCAAATTCCTATAAGTTTACCGATGCCGGGGGGATAACTGTGCGGTGGGACAGGACAGGCCGAGGACCTGATGAGGGTTTTTCCATCACCGTTGAGGACACGGGAAGGGGGATGGACCAAGCGGAATTGTCCCTGATATTTGACAGGTTTTACAAAGGCGATCACTCTGACGGCAAAGGTCTGGGTCTTGCCATCGTAAAGGAACTGAGCGAAGTGATCGGCGGAAAGATGCAGGTTGACAGTGTCCAGGGCAGGGGGACGAAATTTACCATCTCGTTCTGAGGCAATGAATAATGGTGCGTTCATATTTTCTTCATCTTCTCTGGTTATGATGTGATAGTGAAATTAGGTGTTTTTTATATTGCCGCGTTTCTTCTGTTAGCGGCCTATCCCATGATGGCAGGCGCCTGGGTAAAAGACAGGCCTGTCACGCCTTATGGTGATTATTGTCCTCAATGCACAAAGTACGGTACATGCAAGACTATCATGAGCCATGAGGATGCGAAAAAGGCCATGCTCAACTATTACGATCAAAAGGGGCTGAGCGTTGAGATGGAAAAAAAGGAGGGCAGGTTTATCAGGGCCAAGGTCAAGGAAAAGAACAAAGTGATCGACGTCATTATCTTTGACCGTCGCACGGGCCGCATCCGATCGATTTACTGAAAGAGGGCGCTGATAGAGGCATGCCGGCTGCAGAGGTCAGCCAGGAGCCTTGAAGCACGTTTTTATGATTCCACAAGGAGGTAAGGATGGCAAAAAAAAGCGGGAAAAAGGAAGGCGGGGGAACAGGTAAGAAGGCCAGCGTCCTGCCGTGGATTATCGCTGGCGTTGCAGTCGTTCTGGTGGCCCTTGCCCTATCGGGTAATCTCCCCTTTTTAGGCGGCGGGCAGGAGACAGGGAAGTCTTTCCAGCTCACAGGCAAAGAGACCAAACCGGTGATTGACCCAGCACTTTTTACCGGGCAGACACGGCTGGCCTATGCGGCAGCCCAAAAATACCCGGACATCCTCAATGAGGTCTATTGCTACTGCTACTGTGATGCACCACCTTTTCACCATAAAACACTGCTGAGCTGCTTTACAGACCGGCACGGTGCCGGTTGACAGCTCTGCCAGAAGGAGGCCCTTCGGGTCGCCCAGCTTCATGAGGAAGGCAAGTCAATCAAGGAAATCAAGAGGACCATTGACCGAGAGTTTGGTTCCTAGAATGTCGGAATAAGTCTGCCGGGGCCATCAGGCCCCGGTTTTTTTTGCCCCGACGCTCATTTCCTTATTGGTTTTTTTTATTGGCTGAAGGCCTTTTTCACCTGATATAATTTTTTTATATCTTCGCATGGCATTTTCTGGGGAACACGATATGACTGTTTGCAGAATGGTTCTCTCATTCCTCCTGCTGTTTCTGGCCACTACTGCCGGCTGTGCCACGGCACAGGAGAAGCCTCCGGTCAGCTCCCCCTCTGTGCACAATATTGCCATCCCCCCGCTCCTGCTTGCCGGGCCTGATGACGCAAAGCTCTGGGAAGGAGATGTAGAGGGCAGGGCAGTCTCCTATTTCAGGTCACATCGGGAAGGGGGCACTTCCGATGTTATCGTGGTGACTGAGGACAGTCTGCCAGCGTACTTTAGGCGGATTGAATATCTTGACAAAGGCGGAGACGGGGAACTGGACCTCGTGAGAATGAGGATCTATGAAAAGGACAAGGGATGGAGAAATGTGGGGATAACGAAGGAGAACAAATATGGCCTGGCCTATGCAGAAAGTCAGTACCGGGAACTGATGGGCAAGGTCAGGGTAGCATCTGAGCTGCAGCACCGATAACGTGCAATGGTCAGCATTTGTGTTTACAGCTGCTGCAATGCTATCAATAATGATTAAGCACCAAAGGTCAAGCACCTCGGAACGAGTCGTATCGACAAAATGCAAATAAATCACAATCAAGAAATATCAATGTTCAAAAATGATTATTTCAAGCAGGTTGGAGCTTCGGTCATTGTCATTTG
>CP070788.1:624723-627757 GCA_020346765.1 Nitrospiraceae bacterium | reverse complement strand
ATGTCAGGATCAATGGACGGCTCGAAAAGGAACCCCTTCCAGCCTGATGAAGAACAGTGCAGGAGTTCGTCGAATGGCTTCTGCTGGTCAAGTATTCCGCTGCTGAGAAAAATGAGATTGTGGAACGTGAGGGCATCCGCCTGAACTTCTTTTGCCACTTCAATCATCTGGTCAAGATATCGGTAATTATATCTGTTAATGGTGCATTGCAGGTTGACCAGGGGGGTCCTTAATTTTTTCTCCTCTTTCATCCTTGCGATATGCCTCAGGCCATCAATTACTCTGTAATATAATCCGGGGACACCGCGTATCTCGTCATGAAGTTTCCCGGCGCCATCGAGCGATACATTCAATTCATCGAGCCCGCTCTCTATCAGCTCATCTCCGTGTCTGCCCAGCAGGGAGCCGTTGGTTATCATCAGACAGTGCAAGCCGTTGTGCTTTATATGGCGCACGAGATCAGGCACATGATGGTGCAGGAGCGGCTCACCGCCGAAGAGCGTAATATTGGGCCTGAAGAAAGCAATATCATCAACGATATTTTTTAATTCGGTGAATGAGATGTCACGCTCCATTGTTTTGCCGGGCCTGTCTTTGCTCGTCCCGACGTCACCCCACTGACCGCACATCCTGCACCGCAGGTTGCAGCGATATGTCAGAAAAAAGGTTATTGCTTCGGGAGCCCGGGCGAATCCGTTATCCATGTAGTAGGCAAGATAGGCCCGTGCCCTCTGCACTGCCACACGTGCCGAGTACCGGGGCTGCCTGATGACCTTACCTGAAAATCTTTTGAAATTTCTCACGAGCATGTCCAGGACTGTTGCTCTCCTGCCCCTGGGCCGGAAAATGTTTCACGTCTTTGCTATGGTGTTGATCATTCTGCTGAGGTGCCCCTCCGTTACCAGGGGGTGGACCGGTAACGTCAGGAGGTGGTGAGCGAAATAGACGGAATTGGGCAGATCATCTTTTTTGTAATCAAGGGGGAACAGGTGATGGAGCGGTCTTCCGTACATTCGCGACGATTCGATACCGGCGTCCCGAAGAGTCATTTCGACGTGCGCCCTTTCCTTTAAGTCCCTGAAGAGTATCGGCAAGCGGTTGAATGCCGGCAGCACCCCCCGGGGAATCCGGGGCAGCAGTATTCCGTCAATGTTTTTTACCCCATCGATGAGAGCCATGCCATTGCGGTATCTCCTGGCACAGGAAGCATTAAATTTTTTCAATAAAGCGATCCCCAGCGCCGTCTGTACGGATGTATAATGAGCAAGGGTGAAATCAGGAGCACTTCGATTCTCTTTCATTACTGAAATCAGCGGATACAGTACAGAATAAAAGGAAGGCTTGAATGCAATGGCTAATGACAGTAATTTAACAAATAAAGAAACCTGCTGTGCGAACGCCGCTGGTCTCAGGCCATTCATGATGGATTCAACACCCGTTGAAAGTTCATCAGAACTGGTAAAAAGGCACCCTCCTTCACAGGTGGGGAGGTTCTTTCCCCTGTTAAAGCTGAAAATCCCTGCATCACTGAAGGTGCCCACCGGCTTGCTGCCGATAACTGACCCCATTGCCTGTGCACAATCTTCGATCAGAAATATTCCATCCGGAAGGCTATGTCTTAATTTTTCAATGTTCTTAACCGGGATTCCAAACATGTGAACGCAGACGACACAAAGAGTCCTTGAGGTGATGATTCCGGGAAGTGATTCGGTATCTATATTGAAGTCATCCAGTGATATGTCGCACAGCACCGGCTTCAGACCGGCTTTTCGAATGGCGTCGACAAGGGTGGAGGCCGTATAAGCAGGCACAATGACCTCGCTTTTTTGTGACTCTTTTTTCAGTGCCTGAAGAATGATGTAAAAAGCTGATATGCCGGAATTTGTCAGATAAAGATGCCGGGAATGTACACATTCGGAGAGCATGTCCCGGAATTCCTTTTTTCGATTATGAGCAAAATAACCTTTACATCCGGAAAGGAAGTCGGAAAAGGTTATGTCATATCCGATAATCGGTAATCTTTGCATCAATTTTTAACTGCTTCTACCATGATAATGGGAGCGAACATTCCACCGGGAAAGCCGAGGGGCGTTTTTCCGTCTATTGTCAGGTCAAGAGCATTTAATTTTGCCTTAATTGAGCTGAACGTGTGCATCCGGAGAGCGGTGCTGTCCATGGTTGAGTCGTAGTACTTGACCAGCCCGTATTTCATTCGGACGATGGGATTGAGCCCGTTCCTGATATCAAAGATGATTCGCCCTCCTTTTTTGCACACCCGCCTGATCTCCTGCAAGGACTTCAGGAGCATGTCGTCCAGTGGCATGTTCATGAAGACATTAATGCACACGATACTGTCAAAGACGCTGTCGGTAAAGGGCAGTGAACAGGCATCTGCTCGAAAGAGGCCTGCTCTGCCTGCACTTCTTTTTTTTGCCTTCAGCAGCTGCTCCGGAGAAATATCGATACCGCAGAGTCCTGCGCCTCCTGATCCCCTGACAAATTTTTGCAGGAACAGTCCCTCCCCGCACCCTATTTCTAAAATGGTGCCTTTGTTTGGAACGCAGAGGGTGAAAGCGGCATCCCGTATGGTATGTTGCCAGTATCCGGAAGATGGCTCATCCTGCTCATCAGGTGCCGTACATTTTCTCCGCACCCAGGTATAAAGTTCTTCAATCATGGGACCTCATATGATGACACATGGCCGATCTTCATGAACGCTGTCCAGGAACTGCTCTATCCGGCGCAGCAGACTGATGGACCTGTTTCGTGCATTAATTTCAGAGCGGCTTCCGTTACCTCCTCCGCTGAAATCGCTGCCAGACACTCCATGGAGTCACAGGTTATCCTGTTGCAGGGCGAACAATCGGCCCTCTTGTATAAGGAAACGGCCTTGTCCGTGATATGACCCGGGTTGTAGCGCTCGAAGTACCCTGGACCAAAAACAGCCACCACCGGTGTTTTCAGTGCTGCTGCTATATGCATGGGGCCGGTATCATTGCAAATAAAAAGACTGTATCTGCTGATTAGGGCTCCC
>CP070788.1:621571-624623 GCA_020346765.1 Nitrospiraceae bacterium | reverse complement strand
TGTCCCATCGCCTTGAGGAGCTTCTCCATCTGGGGGTCCATGTCCCCTTCATCTGCAACCAGACAGCAGGCCGTGTCTTTGAGCCTGCCTGATAATCTGACATCCTTGACGTCGTCCTTGAGCTGGTCCTTGATGAGTTCAATAATGGCCTTGTATTTTTTCTCCGCATCTTTCTTCTCTTTTTCTTCAGCCTTGTCAAGGCTCATGTCGCCCTTGATTGCGGACTTGAACTTTTTGCCCCTGTACTCCAGTCCGCCCACAATGAAATCATCCACTTCATCCAGCATGACCAGGACATCATATCCCCTGTCTTTCAAGGCTTCCAGGTAGGGGGATTTTTTCACTTCGTCATAGGTGGTGCCGGTAATGTAGTAAATCTCCTTCTGCTCCTCCTTCATGGCATCAACATACTCCTGAAGCGAAACATAGGTGTCGGCAGGACTGTTCACTGACTGGAATAGCAGCAGGTCGGAAATGGCCTCCCTCCGTGAAAAATCAAAATGGATGCCTTCCTTCAGTACCCTGCCAAACTCCTTGTAAAATGAAAGGTATTTGTCATACTCGTTTTTCTTCATGTCCCTGAGGACGTCCAGGACCTTCTTCGTGATACTCTTATTGATAATGTCCACCTGCCTGTTTGCCTGCAGGATCTCCCGGGACACGTTCAGGGGAAGGTCCGAGGAGTCCACGACCCCCTTGATGAACCTCAGGTAGCGGGGGATGAGCTGCTCGCAGTGGTCCATGATCTGGACCCTCTTCACGTAGAGGGTGGGCCCCATTTTGTATTCCTTGTAATAGATGTCAAAGGGGACATGGGAGGGAATATAGAGCAGGGCCGTAAACTCCGACGTGCCCTCTGCCTTGTAATGGATGATCTGAGCCGGGTCCGTAAAGTCATGGGAGATATGCTTGTAGAACTCCCGGTACTCTTCCCCGGTGATTTCCGACTTGTCCCTGAGCCAGAGGGCCTTCCGGGAGTTGAGCGTCTCCTCCTCCCTGATCTTCACCTTCTCGCCTTTTTTCAGTGTGCTGTCCTTCTCCCGCTCCACATCCATGACAACGGGGTGCTCAATATAGTCGGAATATTTCCTGACAATGCTCCTGATCTCCCACTCCTCGAGATACTTCCTTTCCTCTTCCTTGAGATGGAGAATGACGTCGGTCCCCTTCCCCTGCTTTTCCGCGTCTTCCACAGTGAAAAACCCGTCTGCCGAGGAATCCCACCGGACGCCTGTTTTGTCTCCCGCGCCCGCCTTCCGCGAGAGCACGGTCACCCTGTCCGCTACCATGAATGATGAGTAGAAGCCTACGCCGAACTGTCCGATAAGCTCCGGGTTGTCCTTGAGCTCCCTGCTCTGGAGGGCGGCAAGAAACTCCTTGGTTCCCGAGTGGGCGATTGTCCCGAGGGCCCTGACGATTTCCTCTTTTGACATGCCGGTGCCATTGTCGCTCACCGTGAGCGTCCCCGCGTCCTTGTCTGCCGTGATTTTTATCTTCCATTCCTTTTCGTCCTCCATGACACTGCTGTCGGTCAATGCCTCGTACCGCGCCTTGTCGATGGCATCCGAGGCATTAGAGATCAACTCTCTCAGGAAGATCTCTTTATGAGAGTAAAGGGAATGGATCATCAAGTCGAGAAGCTGCTTGACCTCTGTCCTGAATTCAAGGTTCTGCTTTGTCATATCACTTGCCTCCTCCAAAGAATGATGGGATCTAGGGACTACAACCTATGTATATAATCAATGGGGGGACAAAAAGTCAATTTCCCGCAATCTCCGCTGTCTGTTACAAAAGGTAACATTTGTTGAGAAAATGAAACAAACTGTAACATTCAGGATACAATGAGTGAAGCATGATGGTAGTGGTGATTTGTGAGTGGTAATTAATGGCAGACATCAAGAAGCGAAGGGCCGAACACTAACTGCGAACAAGGGTGCGTTAAATGCCACTGCTTCTCCCGGGAATAAAAAACGTTCTATTTTGGTCATATAAAGAAATTCTCCGGCGCCACTGGATGAAAATTTTTCCTGATATGAAACACTATGTCAAAAAGACAATGTCCTCCGCATGGTAAATCGTCTGAAAACAAGAAGTTGCATTTGGCATGGAATATGCTTTATAAAAAACGGAGGCAGCATGATAACGCTAAAGAGCTGTGAGATAATGGATGAACTCAGGAAACTTGGCATAACCTCCTCTCCTGACCTTATTCAGTACGTAATCGAATACACGGCCTACTGCACTGTCAGAAATATTCAGATGGAAACACTGAAGGATTAATCCCTCCTCAGCGCCGAGCCCCGGGTGAACGTGAGAATCAACAGCAAACCTGTCCCTACGAACGCTGTCACCCCAAAAGCCCCAGAAGCCTCTTCGCTTCTTGGCCTACATCAGTGTTTGGGTCAAGTTCCGCCGCCTTTGAGAGGGCCGATTTTGCGTCTTCCCTGCTGCCGGCATTCATTCTGACAAATCCAAGGCTCAGCCATATCCTTTGAAATGCGGGCGCCATCTGAGCCCCCTGTTCCAGGGTTTCAACGGCAAGGTCGGGCTTCCCAGCGTAATAATAGGCGAGGCCCAGGTCATTGAAGGTATCGGCGTCAGCAGGGTCCAGCTCAAGCACCTTCCGGTAAATGGCAATGGCCTGTTCGTAGTTGCCGCCTTCGAAATACTGGTCACCCAGATGCGCCAGGGCCCGGGGATCGCTCCTGTCCACGTCCAGTTCTTCCAGGGGGGTTACCCGCGGGGGGGCAGAATCCAGAAGTGGCCCGGGAGGTACCGGAGACCGTTCTTCAGGCTGGACCTGCGCTGGCTCCTGCCGTGAGGATTTCCCCGTCATGAAACTGACGGCGACGATCCCGCCCGTCAGTGCTGCTATCACAACGATGATCCATTTCTTGTATCTTTCCATTATCCACTCCTGTCATTTGCTCCCTGATACATGATCATTGTTCATTTCGTTAAAACAGCCTGCCCTGATCCTTCTTCACCATTTTCATAAGCTGGTCATAGGTTATGGCCGGTACGTGGAGCTGACGGGCCTTTTCCAGTTTTG
>CP070788.1:618387-621471 GCA_020346765.1 Nitrospiraceae bacterium | reverse complement strand
AGAGCGCAGCCCTGCGGAGGCTGAGGTCGCGGGTTCAAATCCCGCCAGGCGTGCCATGGGCGGTTAGCTCAGCGGTGAGAGCGCCTGTCTTACACACAGGAGGTCAGAGGTTCAAATCCTCTACTGCCCACCATTTTTCGAAGCTGGAACAAGACCTGTGCCACTGCTCGGCATAGGGCTAAATTCCCAAATGGCACTAATTTGGCACTAATCCAAATCTGGAATACGAGAGTTGAGTGCTGAATGCTGAAGCTAATAAAGGTAGGGTTGAAGGTTTTAGGGGGGGATACTCCCAAAGAGGTTATCTAGATCGGTATCAAACCTGATAGAAAGGTGCGGCAACGCTCCAGCACCAAGTAACTCTAACTCAAGAAGGGGTGTCTCTTTTGGGGGCAGGTCAGGAGTATTCTTCTAGGACACCTTAGACATTGCTTCGCGAGCGAAAACACGTGCTCGTTCTAGCCTGGTTACATCAGGCTGTCCCAGGGTTTCATCGCGCATCTTTCCCCAAGCAGCCAAGTTGGGATCGTCCAGCTTTACCATCGCGTCAGCAAGCTCTTTTGACATCTCACCCTGGCATTCAAAAAAGCCCACAAGATTTGCTCCGGCGGCAGCTTCTTTGCAGCTGTCCAACCATCCCTGAAGCGGTTCGTCACCCTCTGGTGAAGCGTGGGTAACAAAAAGGGCGATGTTCTTGCCTTTGGCTTTTTCCTCAATGAATTCCTTGACGGTGTTGTCTAGCCCAAAACCGTGCATAGGTGATCCAACGAAGGTGAGATCATACCCCCCTATATCATTCACCTCACTGATAGGTTGAATCGTTTTCTCCTCCTCAATCACCCCGAAGATGGCATCCGCAACCTTTTTCGTGTTTCCCGTTACCGTTAGGTAGGTTACCAGTATTTTCATTGATAGGCTCCTTTCCAAGCGTCAGTTTTGCATTGTGAAGTTCTTAACCAGGACTTCTCACTTGAATTCACAGTGAGGGATCGTAATCCTCATTGCTCGTATCGATTCTATGGAAGTTGAATTGATGTGTCAAGAGCAATAAAGTCTGGTTAAGCCTGTAGGTGGAACGGTAGTATGATTTCTATCTCAAATTGCTTGATGTAGCTAGAGCAGACGTCTAGGAAAAGGGATACCGAAGGTAATTCACCTCTGTAATATTTCCGCTAACTGTCTATCTAGGGTAGAGTCTTTCTTCAGGATATCATCAAAGGCCATAGCAGCAGCTTGCTGAAGTCCTGGAGCTACATGAGAGTAAGTATCCAATGTTGTGCTGATGGTTGAATGCCCAAGCCTTTCCTGGACTATTTTGGGATGTATGCCTTGCTTTGGCATGATGGTGGCATGAGTATGACGTGCATCATGAAGGCGGATACCGTCTAACCCGCACCCACGGACTAGTTCTATCCAGGCATGAGTTATAGTGGGCGGTAGGAGTGGACTTCCGTCCCAGTGGCTGAATACTAGGTCATTTTCTGATATTGATGGGAGCTGCAAAGATTCCCTCATGTTTTCTTGGTCCCTCCGGTGTTGTTCCAGAATCAGGGCGTTGGATGGTGATAGGGCTATGAGGCGTCTGGACTTCTGGGATTTGGGTTCTTTGAAACTGATACGATTCTGTACTCCATTGATGTACTGCATTGTTCTGGATACTGATATCTGCATACCTGCCAAATCTACATCGGACCACCGAGCTGCTAGTAGCTCACTTCTGCGCATGCCGGTGAATAGGTATGTATAGAATAGGGCGTAATAATTGCCTTCCTTGGCAGCATGTAGGAATCGGGTGAAGTCATTTTCGGTCATTGGATGCATTTCACGGCGCTGTATCTTGGGCTTCTGAACTGCGTCAGCAACATTTTGGCTTAATAGGTTAATTCTGACCGCGTTCTTCAAGGCCTTATGAATGGCAACATGGCATAGCTGGACAGTACCGGCGCTTAAGCCTGACGACAGTTTGTCTGAGTACAGGTTCTGTAAGTGTTGTGCTTTCAATTCTGTGAGTGTTATCTTGCCTATGCTAGGAATGACATGAACGCGACAGATATAGGAGTACAGTTCGACGGTACGCGGTGACAGGCTAGGCTTACAGTAATTGTGCAGCCAAGTGGTAAGATAGTCTGCGACTGTGGTCTCACCTTGTTGGGTGAATATGCCATTGTCCAATTCGGTTAGTATCTGCCTGAGCCTCTTCTGAGCCTCAGTCCGGTTGCCGTGAAACGTTTCGTAGCAGAGTCGATGCGGCATCTTATTCATCATGCATCGCAGATTCGTCTTGCTGAGTGTTAATCACGATAGTAATTCTGTCCAGGAAACAAGGGTTCAAAGATACTGGGAACCGGAATCCTTGTCTCTTTCGACCCAGGCAGCGATTCAGGCATCGTATGGTTAGCTGACACCTGCTCTCGGGTCACCCTTGCCTCATTCCATTGCTGCGAAACGTTCTTATCTCGGGTATCAGAAGAGCAAGAACCAGTATGGAGGTGAGAGCATCTGTAATCGGAAATGCCAGCCATACGCCGTCAAGCTGCCAGTAGTTCGGTAGTATGAACACCAAAGGAAGCAGGAACAGAGCCGGCCTGGCTATTGCAGTAATGAATGCCTGAGCAGCTTTGCCAATCGCCTGGAATACTATAGAGCCGATGATTATGAAGCCTATCAAGTACGCTGCAAGGAAGATGTGCCTGGCGGCGTGAGCCGCCGAGACGATGAGTTCGCTATCGCTAGTGAAGACACGGATAAACAACCCCGGCGCGAGGTACAGAGCCAGGAATGCAATGATGCTGTAGATCGTTGCGGCAATAACGGCTATCTTGATTACTCTTAGTGCTCTGTCATAGCGCTTTGCGCCGTAATTGAACCCCAAAATAGGCTGCATACCCTGGCCGATGACTATGCCTGGCATTAAGGCAAACATCATCACGCGCTGAATAAGCCCATAGCTAGAGATGGCCAAATCGCCTCCGAGAGTAAGCAGCGTTCTATTGACAAAGACTACCGCTAGACTCTGGGCTGCTGTCCTGGCAAATGAAGAGATGCCTATGGCAAGGATGGGTCTGAGTATATCCCATCTAATAA
>CP070788.1:615195-618287 GCA_020346765.1 Nitrospiraceae bacterium | reverse complement strand
TTTAAACCAGGATGGCTCAGGGCCTTGTTTATATGGTAACTGTACAGATAATGAGTTTGGACATCTGTATTATACGGAACTTGGTAATGTGTATTACGGAGGTTTAACATACACAGGTGACTTTCAGAATTTTATTGAGAGCTGGTACTGGACGGGCACAGAGCACACCGATACGACCGGAGCATGGGGCTTCGGCGCAAACGCTGGATCCCTCGGCGGCGACGGCAAGATAGGCGCCGGAACGGCCATTGCCGTGCGTGACGGAAATGTCACTGTAGTCCCCGAACCTATCTCATTAACCCTTTTTCTTGTAGGTGGAGCAACAATTGGGGTCAGACGATTTATCAGAAAGCAGGTTGCCTGATTCTTTCAACTGGCAATCATCATTCCATCACCCATAGCAGAATACATGATGTTCTTAATGAGAACATCCCTTCATCTATTCTGAACCTACTTAGATAAAGTTCGCAATTTTGCATGTAGGCAGATCTGACAATATACCATTTAAATCGTCAGTCATCATCTGCGTTTTATCGATAACCGTTTCAAACATGCAGTTCCTTCCGTTGACATCCACCCTTGACTCTTCGCTTGTATAACCAGTGCTGAGTCAGCCCTTATTCTATTGACGGATAGTCAGGGGTGGCATCGGTGCTATAGATGACTATTGTAGACCTGGTGAATCCGAACATCAGGTTTACCCTGGAATAAAGCGTGCAGTGGACGAGTTTATGTCGGATAAGCCAGAGAAACTTCAGCATGCAGTAAACTCAATGTGGTATTTTGTGAAGAACTAGTGCTGTAAACAAATACTGCTTTATCTCCATTCAAGTAATTTATTGTCAGCAGTTATCATTAATCAGTGTTGAAAATTCAATCTGATGACTCTTAGTCAACTATTCTCAATAACAGCAACGGATGCGAAAACTACTGATAATCAGGAGATAGCATTGAACATGAACATGTGCTTCGAAATGACGAGAACAGGTGAATAGTTATGATATGAAACTGCTTTTTCCCCTCACATGAAGTAATCGAAATCCATCTCCCGCTTCAGCCTCTTTCTCACCCTGAAGATGTGGGCAGGTACGACGTGGGGGTTCAGTTCGATAAAGTTCCGCTCGCCATGCCAGATGAACTTGGAGTCGCTCAGCAGGTCGTGCACGAGATAGGGCTGGCCGGGGTCCACGCCCAGTTCCCTGATCGGGATGGTGACCCATCCGGACTGAGTGTGATAGGGGTCGAGGTTGACGGCCACGATGATAATGTTGGAAAGGTCGCTGTCGGTCTTGCCGTAGCACATAAGGTAGTCGTTGTCCACGTCATAGAACGTCACGTTCCACGTGTCCTGAAGGGCGGGGTTTTCCCTCCTGATCCTGTTGATCCGGGCCACAAAGTCCTTGAGGTTGCCACGCCTGTCCCAGTCCCAGAGCTTGACCTCATACTTTTCTGAATAAAGATATTCCTCCTTACCCTCGATGGCGTCCTGAACATAGAGCTCAAAGGCAGGGCCGTAAATACCGTAGTTTGACGAGAGGGTGGCCGCGAGCACAAGGCGCATGAGATAGGCGGGGCGGCCGCCGTACTGAAGGTGCTCCGGCAGGATATCAGGGGTGTTCGTCCAGAAGTTGGGCCTCATGAACTCCCGCACATCGGTCCTTACCAGCTCCCTCATGTACTCCGTGAATTCCCGCTTGGTGTTCCGCCAGGTGAAGTAGGTATAGGACTGGGTGAACCCCAGCTTGGCCAGGCGATACATGACCTTCGGCCGCGTGAATGCCTCGGAGAGAAAGATGACATCGGGATGATCCTTCCTTATTTCCATGATCACCCACTCCCAGAAGGAAAAGGGTTTTGTGTGTGGATTGTCCACCCGGAAAATCCGGACGCCTTTTGATATCCAGAACAGGAAAATGCTCTTCAACTCATCCCAGAGTTCCTGCCAGACCTCGCACTCGAAATTGATGGGAATGATGTCCTCGTATTTCTTGGGTGGATTTTCAGCAAACTGGACGGTTCCATCAGGTCTCCATTTGAACCACTCAGGGTGCTCTTTCACGTAAGGGTGGTCGGGCGAGCACTGAAGGGCAATATCCAGGGCAACCTCGATACCCAGTGTTTCAGCGGACCTGACAAGGCGCTCAAAGTCCTCCATGGTGCCGAGCTCGGTGTGGACCGACTTGTGCCCGCCTTCTTCAGCGCCGATCGCCCAAGGGCTCCCCACATCTCCCTCTTCAGCAGAGGGTGCGTTGTTTTTCCCCTTCCTCTTGGTTCTTCCGATGGGATGGATCGGCGGGAGGTAGAAGACATCAAATCCCATTTTCGCGATTTCCGGAAGGATTGCCTCGCAGTCCCTGAAGGTGCCGTGCCTGCCTTCCTCCGGCGAGCATGAGCGGGGAAATCGCTCATACCATGAGCTGAAAACAGCCCGCGTGCGGTCCACCACAACCGCCAGCTCCCGTTCATAGCGGGACACTGCTGATGTATCAGGGTAGGTGTCCATGAGCCGCGTGCTCTCTTCGCTGAGCACGGCCTCCACCGCCTGTGCGACGCGGGCAGTGTCCCTGAGCAGAGGAAGGAGGGCCTCCAGTTTCTTTCTGTCAGAGGCAGATGCCCGTGCTGCAGCCTTGAGGATATATTCCTGGCCGATCTGCAGATCTACGCTGATGTCCTGCCCGGCATCGTATTTCTTGAGCAGGTCATTCTGCCATGTCCTGAAGTGGTCCACCCACCCCTCAACCGTGTAGAGGTAAGGCCCCATTGCCTGGACAGAAAATTCACCGGCCCACCGGTCGTTGACCATAAACCGCATGACCCTCCTGTTCCAGCTGCTGTCCCCGGGCCCCCGGAAGAGGAGCCTGGCCGAGACGACATCGTGCCCGTCGGAGAAGATGTCCGCAGTGACCCGGACCTCTTCCCCAACGGCCCTCTTGATGGGGAAGCGGCCGGCATTGATCTCGGGCCTGACGCTTTCGATGACGATCCTTCGTTTGCCGTCTTCAATCATTCCACGTTTTACCCTGCTTCCCATGGCTACAGTTATATACCAGAAATTAATTTATTGCAAGAGGGTTTCTCATGAACGTGATCCT
>CP070788.1:611988-615095 GCA_020346765.1 Nitrospiraceae bacterium | reverse complement strand
GCCTGTCCGTCGATCGTCTGAAAACACGTATGAAGTGTACGAACTTTTTATGATGAGGGATCAATTATGCCAACAATCAAAAGCACCGGAACGGTCTGTCTGTCAGCTTCTCCCCTGTTGCTGATTTCTCTGTCAATCCTCCTCCTTGTCTCCTCATGTAAGAAGAAAGAGGAAGTTGTGGTAAGAGAAGTGGTCCGGCCGGTGAAGCTGATGACCATTGAACGCGCTGGCAGAGAGGGAATAAGACGTGCCTACCCCGGCAAAGTGCGCGCTTCTCAACGGGTTGATCTCGCTTTCAAGGTATCGGGACCGCTCATTGAACTTCCTGTTCAGGAGGCGCAGATGGTAAAAAAAGGAGAGGTACTGGCCCGCATCCTGCCCCGCGATTTTGAAACCGCAGTCGCAAAGGCCAGGGCTCAGGCGCTGGAGGCGGAACAGCAGTACAGCCGGTACAGGGACCTCTATATCAAGAAACAGGTATCAAAGGCTGATTTTGACAAATACAAAAGCCAGTACGATATTGCACAGGCCCAGTTAAAAGAGGCACAGGACGCCCTTGATGACACCTTTCTCCGCGCCCCCTTTTCCGGCGTGATCGCCAGGCGATATATGGAAAATTTTGCCGATGTGCAGGCAAAGGAGCCGGTGGTAAGTCTTCAGGACATATCCCGCGTTGAAGTCCTCGTTGATCTCCCGGAACAGGTGATGGCCAATGTCCGGGAGAATAAACCGGGCACGAAAATGGCCTATGCCGAGTTTGCCGTGGCCCCTGCCAGACAGTTTCCGCTCAGCCTGAAGGAGTACAAGACAGAGGCTGATCCGGATACCCAGACATACCAGGTGACCCTCGAGATGGAGCAGCCGGAAGGAATCAACGTTCTCCCCGGCATGACGGCAAATGTGATCGGAAAAAGGATCAGCACGGAAGATGATGATCCCATGGAAGGGGAGCAAGGCGTTGTCATTCCTGCGTCTGCTGTTTTTTCCGACGAAGCGGGGAGTTCTCATGTGTGGATCGTCGATCCCGGCGCAATGACGGTCTCCCGGAGAACGGTAGCAACGGGAGAACTCGCCGGGACGGACAGTATTGAGATTATAGACGGTCTTCAGACAGGAGAAACCATAGCGGTTACTGCCGTTACCCAGTTGCGGGAAGGAATGAAGGTGCGGTCCTTCGACATGGGGAGCATGGAACAGCGTCCATGAATATTGCCGAGTGGAGCATCAGAAAGAGCGTTATCACATGGGTAATCACCATCCTCATGGTAGTGATGGGAGCGAAATCCTTTTTTAATCTCAGCTGGCTGGAGGACCCTGAATTCACCATTAAGGAGGCGGTTGTGGTGACGCCCTATCCTGGTGCCTCTGCTGCGGAGGTGGAGGAAGAAGTCACCAATGTGGTTGAAAAGGCGGTTCAGCAGCTGGGCCAGCTTCACCGCATAGAGTCCCGGTCGTCCCGCGGGCTTTCTTATATTAATGTCACCATTGAAGACCAGTTTGACAAGAATACCCTGCCCCAGGTCTGGGACGAACTGCGGCGTAAGGTAAACGATGCACAGGGACAGCTCCCGCCGGGCGCCGGCCCCTCAATGGTGAACGATGACTTTGGTGACGTGTACGGTGTCTATGTGGCAATTACCGGAGAAGGCTATACGCACAGGGAACTTTACGAGCTCGCAAAGTTCCTCCAGCGGGAGCTGCTCAGCGCGGAAGACGTCAAGAAAATCATTCTCTACGGTCATGTGCCGGAGGTGGTATATCTGGAACTGCGCAGGGAAAAGATGGCCGAACTGGGTGTGTCCCTCTCGGACATCCAGACGGCCCTGGCCGGGAAAAGCCTCGCCGCCCAGTCAGGAAACCTGACACTGGGAGACCTCTACATCCCCGTCAATCCCACCGGCGGGATCCAGTCCGAGCAGGAGTTCGCTGACATTCTGATCAGGGGACGGGGCCCGGGAACCAGGAGCCTCGTGTACCTGGGCGATATTGCTGAGATAAAACGGGGATACCAGGATCCTCCCAGGACACTGCTCCGTTATGACGGGAAGCCGGCCATCGGCCTTGCCATATCCACGGTCCTTGGCGGCAACGTGGTCACCATGGGTGAGTCGCTGAAGAAACGTTTTCTTGAGCTGGAGGACCAGCTTCCCCTGGGTATGGATATGCATATCATTTATCTCCAGACCACGGCCGTGGTTGAAGCCATTAACGGGTTCCTCGTTAACCTTGCTGAGGCCGTGGCCATCGTTATTGTGGTACTCCTCTTTTTCATGGGCCTGCGCAGCGGCCTTATCATAGGAGCTGTTCTGTTTGTCACCATCATGGGCACCTTCGTCTTCATGGACGCCATGAGTGTCACCCTTGAGAGAATTTCCCTGGGGGCCCTCGTCATTGCACTGGGCATGCTCGTAGACAATGCGATCGTGGTGACCGACGGCATGAAGGTGAAGATGGAACAGGGGGAGAAGGCCCTTACCGCGGCAAAGGACATCGTCGGCCAGACAGGGGTCCCGCTCCTGGCGGCCACCTTTGTGGCTATCGCGGCCTTTGCATCTATCGGCACATCCCAGGACTCTACCGGAGAATACTGCCGGACACTGTTCTCCGTGATCCTCATTTCACTGACCCTGAGCTGGTTCACCGCCGTTAATACGACCCCCCTCTTCTGCAGGCTTTTTCTCAAGGGATCACCCCCCGGCGCAGGGGAGGCAAAGGACCCCTATGGAGGCGTCATGTTCAGCGTCTACCGGAATTTTCTCTCCCTCTGCATCCGTCTCCGCTGGGTAACCGTTATTATCGTTGTCGGTCTTTTCGCAGCCGCTCTCGCGGGGTTTGGCTCGGTAAAGCAGAGTTTTTTTCCTGATTCCACGAATCCCCGGTACTATGTTGATTTCTGGTTTCCCGAGGGCACCCATATTGACGAAACGGCCCGGAAGATGGAAAAGGCTGAGAATTATCTCTTTGCTGTTGACGGTGTCACCCATGTATCGACGTTCGTGGGAGGCGGGCAGGTGCGGTTCCTCCTCACCTACCCGACGGAGAAGAATTATGACAGCTTTGCCCAGACCCTCGTTGAGGTGAACGATTACAGGTCAATTCCTGCCATG
>CP070788.1:608772-611888 GCA_020346765.1 Nitrospiraceae bacterium | reverse complement strand
GGCTGCCTTGAGTGTTGATCCCACGTAGGCGGTGACGGCAACAGTGCCGAGGATCCCGATGATGGCTATGACGATGAGGAGTTCCGTCAGTGTGAAGCCTTTTTCTGTGCCGGGAATGTTCTTTTTCATGTTCCTGCCTTAAAAAAGGAGGGGGGAGGAGCTGACTCCTCCCCCGCACACTCTTTCTGAATGGTGAGTGTTATTCAGCTGCGACCACATTGCTTGACAGCAGCTGCTGGGTCCCTGCACCGGCGCTTCCGCCCGGGCCGTTGTCAGAGGCGACGATCCTGATTGTGTTCCCGGCAGCAAGGGGGGCAAGCAGCACCTGGCACTGTGTTCCAACGGCGCCAACACCCGGATCAGCACCGGTTATGAACATGGTTGTGGCAGCTGCACAGCCGTTAAAGCCCTGCCACGGAGACAGTTCAGCTGCGCCGGCATAGTGGTTGGCAGCACCACCGCATGCAGGGGCTACCATTGAGCGGGTGGCTGCATAGTCGGCTGCAACAGAGGTTGCTGCGTCAACACCGCTTGCTGCAAAGAGGGCGGCGTTTGTGCAGTCAGCAGCATCAACGATGCCGCTCCAGTCCGTATCAACTTCGATCAGGTTCGCCCCGGGGGTAGCTGCGACCACACCCTTCAAAGCTGAATTCAGCCAGTGGCTAAGGTCAGCCTCGGAAGACTTGGCAGCCTTGGACAGGTTGGATTTCCGTGCCTTTTCCTGGGCGCCAATGTATGCCGGGATGGCGATTGCTGCGAGGATGCCGATAATCGCGACGACGATCAGCAGCTCGATGAGGGTGAAGCCTTTCTGCTCTCTGATGTTGTTAATTGCCTTGTACATCTCTTCCTCCTTTAAATTGCCGGGTTGATGACCCGCTCTGAAATGCGAGAAGGAGTTATTTCCCTCTCACGATGCTTCCTGTTGTCACCACCTCCTCTTTACTGATTGTGTAGTAAAGCTGTTTTACATGGCATATATGCAGAAAGAATGCCAGCAGGATCGACCTGATAATTACGCAATATATCAATGAGTTATGACTTTACAGGCATGCCGGAGGATAAAGGGGTGGAGTCAAATATTTGTCTTCAGTGACGGATTTTGTCAGTGAAGCCAGAGAGAGCGGAAGATCGGAAGCACGGAAGTGGGAAAGAGGGGAGGCAATGGCACGGTGGTACCTGCGGCCCAGAACGTAAAGGTTGAAAGGTAATACGAAAAAATCAGCGCTTCAGTCCTTTGAATCTTTTATCAAAAACAGCGCGCCGTTCAAAGCCCAGGGCTTTATTGATGAATGCATTGGCATCTTCAAGCCATTGAAGTTTTGCGCGGAGAGGCATGTCCTTGAACTCTTCCAGCTTTTCCCGGGAAAAAAATTGAACCAGACTATTGTCTGCCTGTCTATGATTGCCCATATCGTTTCAACCTCTTTAACGATTTAATGTCCTCAAGGTCCTGTTTCCTTCCGGAAATCTTTTTCAGCTTTATAAGATCGTCTATGGATGCCACGGGTATAGATAGTCTGCCTAATCTTACCTTGAGGGCATGTGCCTTTACATCGTGAAAATTGACAGGTTCATAGATAAAGATGTCAATCAGGCTCACCGGTTGTTTTGAGCTGAAGAAGCTGAATACCTTCATGTTTTTTTCTTTCAGCCATTCCATTCTCTTGTGGGGATCCATAAGGTCTTCGGCCTTTACCGGGATCTTGGGTTTATAGCCCAGTTCACTCATTATGTGTATAAATTTTCTTATATTTTTCTTTTCCAGACCAATCATGATATCAAGGTCGGCAGTCAGTCTTAACCCACCATGAAGCACATAGGCCACCCCGCCGACTACCACATAGTCGACGCGCTCTTTATTAAGGAATTTAAATAACTGTTCATAAAACATATATTGTTTCCTTCATTATACATTATGAGCACGTGCCCAGATATATCAATTCCCCTGTCTGGCACAGGGGAGACCAATAAACTTGCACTGGGCATGCCTCCTGCTATAATAGAGACGGAGAAAATCGGGTGCTTATTAAAAAAATACTAATTCTACTGCCCATAATAATCTTTGTAATTCTCCTGCAGTCCTTTTTCTGGGTACCCACCTATGATGAGCAGGTCAGGGGGAATCCGAAACGGCTTGAAGAATTCATCACGGCATCGACAGGGGATGCCAAGGTCCTGAACCCCATCCTTCACGCTGATTCTGCGAGCGGGGCAATCGTTGACCAGGCTTTTGACGGTCTCATTGACAGGGACGAAAACCTCAGGTTCCGAGGCCGTCTTGCCACGGACTGGCAGGTCTATGAAGAGGCGTATCTCGTTGTTAATCCTCAGGCTGTGGTGGCGGCGCCCAGGGCAGGAGGGGCACAAACGCTCAGAGATCTTATCCTCTCTGCAAGAGAGCGGATGAAAGAGGGGAGCTCGCCACTTGCGCAGAGCCTCCGGAATATCGAAGCAATCGAGATCATTGCCCCGGAAACAAAAGAAGAGGAACTCCGGGTACCTGGCCCGGACACGAACAACGACGGTGTTCCTGACCCCGTGGAAGTGAAGGTGCGCGTGCACATGCCTCCCCGGCTGAAGATGACCCTCATCGAAGTTGACCAGGAACTGTTCAGCAACCTTGAAGAAGTCCTTGGCAGGGATTATTTTGAGTCATTCCCCTATGATGACTATATAGAAATTCTCACACCGGGGCAGGGTGATCAGGTGTCCCCCCTGTATCCGGCGGTCCTCCCCGTGACAGAACACAATCCGGTGATCGTATTCAACCTCAGAGAGGGGGTCACTTTCCATGACGGCCAGCCCTTTGACGCAGATGACGTGCGGTTTACCTACGAGGCCATTATGAACCCCAAAAACCTCTCTCCCCGCACGTCCGACTACGAACCGGTAAAGGACCTGGAGGTCCTGGACAATTACAGGGTCAAGATAACCTACAAGCGCCTCTACTCCCCTGCATTCGGCACCTGGGCCATGGGCATGCTCCCTGAGCACCTCCTCAATGCCGCCGCATTAAAAAAGGAAGCTGTATCAAAGGGGGCTGACCCGGAGACATTCACCATGCGGGACAGTGACTTCAACCGAAACCCCGTTGGTACCGGGCCCTTTGTATT
>CP070788.1:605548-608672 GCA_020346765.1 Nitrospiraceae bacterium | reverse complement strand
GCTTCGTAATTACCTGACCGGTAATGACACTCTTCGAGGTGTCAGCCGCCGACAAATATTCCGTCTGCGCTGTTCAGAAAACCGTTCAGGATATACGACGGCTCAATCCTTCCCGTGCACATCACCCTGATCACCCGTATATTCGGCGGATACTGCATCCTGCTCACACCTGCTGCGTCAGCAGCAGCGTAACAGCACCAGTGACAGAGAAAGCCGAGTATCCTTGGTTTGTATTTCATGCGGTTACCCCGGTTTATTTATGACAGATTCTCCTTTACTGTTTACTTCTAAAAAAATTACCATGTCCCTTTTTCCACGGATGCCCCAAAGGCCTCAATCTGGGCGTTGATCTGTTCATCCGTAAACCTTCCCATTGAAATCGCCTTTGCCGGACAATAGGATGCGCAGACTCCGCATCCTTTGCATGCAGCAGCAATAATATCGGCCTTCTTCCCTTTTTCCGCCTTGACCATCTGTATTGCACTGTAGGGGCAAAAGTGCGTGCAGAGAGCGCATCCGATGCACTTATCAGCGTCGCATGATGACACTACCGGCTCTGCCTTCACATGACCCCTGGATAAAAGTATGCCCGCCTTGGAAGCGGCTGCCTTCGCCTGTGCTATCGCGTCGTTCATATTTTTGGGAAAGTGGGACATCCCGCATATGTAGATGCCGTCAATGTACGAATCCACCGGCTTTAACTGTACGTGAGACTCAAGGTAGAATCCGTCTGAAGACCTCGGCACGGAGAGGGCCTTTTCCAGATTCTCATCTCTGTCAGGGACAACGGCCGTACTGAGCGCGACCAGACCCGCGTCAATCGTCACGCTGCCGCCCAGAACGTGATCTTTAACGGTTACCGTAATTTTCCCGCCTGACTCCGCGACTTCCGGCCTGCTGCGGCGGTCATACCTTATAAAGACAATACCGCTGTTTCTGGCCCTGGTGTAATACCCCTCTAAAAAACCGTACATCATCATGTCCCTGTAGAGGATATATACTTTCGTCTTCGGGTTCATTTCCTTTATCTTAAGGGCATTCTTGACGGCCATGCCGCAGCAGATGCTGCTGCAGTATTGTCGTTCTTTGTTCCTTGAGCCGACGCACTGGATCATGACGACCGCATCGTTGTCCTGAGGTACAAATCCTCCGCGGGCCAGTTTACTTTCAAGTACTGACTGGAGCATGACATTTTTGTTTTTGCCGAACAGGTACTCATCGGGGAAATACGGCTTTGCGCCTGTAGCAAGGATTACAGCGCCGTGATGCAGTTCTATGTTTTCGTGAGTATCGCCTGCAGTCAGTACTGTCCTGAAATTGCCCACAAACCCGTCAACGCCCTGTATCTCAGCGTCCGTATACACAGTGATCCGCTCATGTGATTTTACCTTGTCAATAACCTGTGCGAGATAATCCTGGGGGTTATTGCCGCTCAGAGTGTAATGAAGGTTTCTCAGGTTGCCTCCGAGCTCCCTGTTCCTCTCGACAATGTAGCATTCAAATCCCTGCCCTGCCAGGGAAAGCGCCGTGATCATTCCCGAAAGCCCTCCTCCGATTACGAGCGCTGTCGGGATCACGTCAATAATAAGTTCATCGAGGGGCTGGATCAGCCGTGCCTTTGCAACGGCCATTCTGACGAGGTCCTTTGCCTTTTCCGTTGCCTCCTCTTTTTCATGGGAGTGGACCCAGGAACACTGGTCTCTTATATTCACCATTTCAAAGAGACACTTGTTCAGTCCGGCTTCGCGGGCCGTCTCCTGAAAAAGCGGCTCGTGAGTCCTCGGAGTGCAGGCCGCCACCACCACCCTGTTCAGCTTCTCCGCTGCTATCCTTTCAGCGATAATAGTTTGCGCGTCTTCAGAGCAGGAATAGAGGTTTTCCGTGCTCATGACAACATCGGGAAGCCCTGCGGCATATTTTTGAACAGCCGTGGTATCCACTACCCCGGCTATATTCTTTCCGCAGCGGCACACGAATACCCCGATGCGCCTTTCATCTGAGTCCGGGACTGTCTCCCTGATGAACTCCTTTTTTCTGATCATGGTGCCCCGGGACCGGGTCAGAAGTTCTGCAGCTTCAGCAGCAGCCCCGCTTGCCTGGATGACACTGTCAGGAAGGGCAACGGGCTCCCTGAAACTTCCGGCAACAAATACGCCTTCCCTGCTGGTAGACACGGGAGTGAATAAGTCCGTACTGCAAAAGCCGTATTTATTGAGCCTGATCCCGCTCGCCTTTGCCAGTTCAAAGGTCCCCCGCGAAGGTTCAAGTCCGCTCGGGAGGACAACCAGATTGAACGTCTCCTGTTTCAGCGCCCCCTCTTCCTCAATGTATTTAATGGTGAGGTCTTCTGTTTCTTCCTTGATGATATCTGCAATTCTGGAGCGGACGAATGTAATCCCCGCTTCCCGTGCCCTCTCATAAAATGCGTCCAGCCCCTTTCCGTACATACGCATGTCCATAAAGAATATGGTGATGTCGAGGTCAGGTTCATGCTCCAGCGCAACGATCGCGTCCTTTACCGCGTACTTGCAGCAGACAGAAGAACAGTAACTGTTGCCCGAAACTGTGGAGCGTGATCCGGCACATTGGATAATGGCAATCTTGCGGGGCTTTGCCAGATCAGACGGTCTGGATATCTTTCCCTGATAAGGCCCCGAAGCGCTCGATATCCGCTCAAACTCGACCCCCGTCACCACATTGGGAGATTTCCCGTACAGGTACCCGGAAAGTAAAGCCGGATTAATGTCCCTGAAGCCCGGTGCAAGAACGACCGCACCCACGTGATAGTCCGCTGTCTCGGGCTTCCTGCTGAAATCGATCGCCCCTGCCTGGCATGCTTTTGTGCACTGCTTGCATTCCTTCTTTTTAAGAAACAGACAGTGATCGGGATCAACATAGTACGTTGATGGGACGGCCTGTGTGTAAAGGATATCAATCGCCTTTTTGGCAGAAAGATTCTGGTCATAGGGATTGGGGATCGTTACCGGACAGTAGGGGGAACAAAACCCGCACCCGGTGCATATTGCACTGTCCACATAGCGCGGACGCGTCTGCACCCGAACGCTGAAATTACCGGCAGCGCCGGTTACCTCCTGAACCTCGGCGTTTGTAATGATCTCAATAT
>CP070788.1:602269-605448 GCA_020346765.1 Nitrospiraceae bacterium | reverse complement strand
CGCAAGGGAGGCCCTGTTGATGCCGTCACCAGCCTTGATGGCCATGCGGTCCAACGACGGAGTGACATAGTTGACGGGATCGAGAAAGTGGTCGCCTGCCTGGCCAATAGTATCACGCAGGCTCGACGGCCCAATGACCGGCCAGTTTATGTAAAACCCGGGACCCGCACCCCACGCACCCAGGGTCTGGCCAAAATCTTCGTCCTGAACAGAGATCTCCAGTTCATCCCGGGCAACATCAAAAAATCCCCCCATGCCGAATGTAGAATTGACACCGAACCGGACCAGTTCCTTCCCCGCAGGCCCCATTTTTAACTGGAGGAGGTTGTTCACCACCCGCACGGGAGTAGAGACATTATTGAAAAAATTCTTGATGGAAATTCTGACCCCTTCGGGGAAAATAGCGGCATACCCCTGCGCAACTGGCTTGATGAGCCAGAAATAGAGCTTGTCATTGAAGCCAAAGGAAATCCTGTTGAGAGGCTCAAAGGGGTCGGCAATCTCATCGATCATTTCCTCTTCTTCAAGCCAGTCCAGGTCCTCGTCACCTTCGCCCATTTCCTCATTGGCAGAAGGCACCGTGGCATCCAGGTCCTGCTCCACCTGTTCATTCCCGGCAGCTGATGCAGCGAAATACTCATCGGCAAAAACGCCTCCAGCCGGCCACATCATAAAGAATGCGATAATCCAGATCATTTTTATCATAGCAGCTTACTTTGACTCCTGCCAATGCGACTGACGAGGCACAGACCGCCAGTTATGAGTATCGGGAGCTTCCGGTAAAAAGTTAAGTTCATGGCCTTTCTTGCAGCACCGCTGCCCTGCGCCTTCCCACGCCCTGCCACGGGGTGTGGACAATCAGTCGTTTTTGCCCAGCAGCAAAGCAGTGGGAAAATGGTTAAGGACATCTCCCACGGCCAGGTCCTCCCTGCCTTCAACAACGGTTCCCCCAAGGGCGTCGCTCCATTCTGCGGGTGAGCCCTGGGGCATGATAATATGCGTGTCATCCCACACCCGCCGGCCGAGGGGATACTCCTTGTCCTTCACGACACCGGTCAGAAACCTTGGTGCAACCGTGACCGACCATTCCGGCCTGTATCTCCACGCAAAGGCAATAATACTGTCTTTATGTTTCCCTTCAACCTGCAGAGGGAGATACTCTCCCTTTTCGAATACGTTTCTTTTTTCACTCCGCGCACCGAGCGCCCGGCTGATGAGGTAGAGCTTGATCCTGCCGTCTTCCCTGGTCGCCAGAAGTTCCTCTATCAGTTTCAGCAGGGCGTCCCCTTCCCTGCCCTTCATCTCATTGAGAAGCCACGCCCTCAGGGGAAAGTCTACGGGCCGGCGGTTATCGGGGTCCACAAAAGAAAAGTCCCAGAACTCGGTGCCCTGGTAGAAGTCAGGCAGACCAGGACAGGTAATCTTCAGGAGAGTCTGCGAGAGCGAATTAAAGATGCCATAGAAAGCGATCATCCCCTGAAACGTCCGGAAATCCTTCAAAAAGGCGTTCTCCTCTGAAGGGTTCAGTATCCTTTCGATGAAGGATATGTAGTTCTCCTCATAATCCGTGTCCGGCTTTAACCATGCCGTGTGGACCTTTGCCTCACGCACTGCCTTGATGATATACTCCTTCAGCCGGGACCTGAAGTGCTCATGCTCATCATCACGGAAAGGCATGGCGCCGATCATGGTCTGGTAAAGGAAATACTCGTCGTTCTTGTCCGGAACAGCCATCCCCCGTACTGCCTTCTTTTTTCTTCTGTTCAAACGGCTCCATCTTTTGATTGCCGATTCCCATTGGGCCGGGATTTCAGAGAGAACATTGATCCGGGCCCGTGCATCTTCACCCCTCTTCGTGTCATGGGTGGCCGTCGCGTTCATGGTGTGGGGCTGCGTGCCGCATCTTTTGATGTTGAAGGCATGGAACTCTTCCACAGGGACACCGAACCGGTCAGGACTGCCCCCCACGTCATTCAGGGACAAGAGCCTGCCGTAGAAATAGAGCATGGTGTCTTCAAACCCCTTTGCCATCAGGGGGCCCGTGAGCTGCTGGAACCTCATGACAAAATGAACCCACTCCCTCCGGTCCTCTTCAGTTACAGAATCGCCGAATTCAAGGAGGAGAAAAAGTTCAAGAAAACTGAGTTCATAGACGAGGGCTGGATTGGCGTCTCTGGCTTTTTTTACAGCCTGACTGATATAGCGGCGGTCTGTCTCTTCAAAGGTGCTTTCATTAATGTATGTGCGGTAGACGGGGAAGTAGGCGAGGATCTCGATGATGGCCTTCTTCAGACCATAGAGAGTCATGTCATTGCCATATCTGTTCCTCGCGGAAATCCTCTTCAGGAGATGGGCCAGATTGTCCACGTCACCTGTCATATCCTTCTCGATAATGAGTTTCTTCTTTTCATAGAGCATCGCATCGTAGGAAGCCTTGATCCCGGTGAAGCTGTAATAGAGGCGATTGAACTCGCGCCCCTTTCTCTCGTCACAGAATACGCCGTTCACATAGTTAAGAAAGTCATAGCCCGTGCTCCCCTGCACCGCCCACAGTGCCGGCATTTCCTCGTCGAAGTCGAGTATCTTCTCGACAGCGACATAAACATCTCCCATCTTTTCTCTCAGCCGTTTCAGGTATCCCGTGGGGTCATAAAGACCGTCGATATGGTCTATCCGCAGCCCCTCGATTTTCCTCTCTTTAACGAGATTCATGAGAAAGACGTGCGTGCTGTTAAAGACACGCTCATCCTCCATTCTCAGGGAAATAAGCCCGTTTATGTTAAAGAATCTCCTGTAATTGAGCTCTTCCGTGGCAACCTTCCAGAAGGACAGCCTGAACATCTGTTCCGACAGGAGGCTGTCCAGCAGGCTCAAATCCTCTTCAATTCCGCCTCTGCTGTTAAAGGCATCGACGTTGTCACTAATAAACTGTCTGACCACGGCGTTGCTGCTGTACAGCTCCCAGAGAATCCTCTTGACAAACTGGATCTGGCTGTATCGCCCCAGCCGCTCCTCCCCCGACAGGGGGAGATTCTTCAGGGAGTACAGGATGCCCAGAAACTTGATCAGGTCCGTATGGTCGTCGCCGAGCTGTCCCCTGAGCTCGTTCAGGCGGTGCGTGATGACCCTGACATAGGATTCTATCTTCAGGGGGAGCCTCAGGGAGTAGTATTCAATAT
>CP070788.1:598966-602169 GCA_020346765.1 Nitrospiraceae bacterium | reverse complement strand
ATCCTGCTTGAGGACCGGATTGAAGGCAGCGACAGGGAGAAGGTTCGGAGCACGGTCAGGGATGCCCTTTCTGAGACGGCATTTGAGAAAAAATACCGCGAGTGGATTGCAGGGCTGAAGGAAAATGCCTATATAGACATCAAGCTGTAAAGGGAAGAGGAACTGGGCCCCTGCTTACTGATTCCGGTTTTACTGATGATTTAATGTAAGGAGTTATTTCCATGTTAGATGACAATGTCAGGATTGGACTTACCTTTGATGATGTTCTTCTGGTGCCTGCCAAATCTGACATCCTCCCGGGAGAGGTGGATGTCAGCGCACAGCTCACAAACAATATCAGGATAAATGTCCCTATTGTCAGTGCAGCCATGGACACCGTGACGGAGGCCAAACTTGCCATAGCAATCGCCCGGGAGGGAGGGATCGGGATCGTCCACCGGGCAATGCCCGCTGCAGCGCAGGTCACGGAAGTGGACAAGGTGAAGAAGTCCGAGAGCGGCATGATTGTGGACCCCATAACCCTGCAGCCCCAGGAGGTGATCTCAAAGGCCCTTGCAATTATGCAGAAGTACCGGATCTCCGGGGTGCCGATCACAAAGGGGCGGAAGCTTGTGGGCATCCTGACAAACAGGGACCTCAAGTTTGAAACGAACCTCAGGAAAAAGGCGTCGGAGGTGATGACGAAAAAGGGCCTTGTTACGGCGAGTGAGGGGATAACGCTTGAAGAGGCAAAGGAAATACTCCACAAGCACAAGATCGAAAAACTTCCCATCGTTGACAAAAAGATGAACCTTATCGGCCTGATAACGATCAAGGATATTGAAAAGAAGGATAAGTACCCCAATGCCTGCAAGGACCACCTGGGACGGCTTCGCGTGGGGGCTGCGCTGGGAGTCGGGAAGGAAGCCCTTGCGCGCGCAGCGGCACTCTCCAGGGCTGGTGCGGATGTTCTCGTGATAGACACTGCACATGGGCATTCAAAACGGGTCATCTCCACGGTGAAGGCGCTGAGGAGCAAATACCCTTCTATGGAAATCATTGCCGGGAACGTGGCCACTGCCCAGGCCACAAAGGACCTGATCGATGCGGGGGTGAACGCCGTCAAGGTCGGCGTCGGCCCTGGCTCGATCTGCACCACACGTATTATTGCGGGTGCAGGAGTTCCCCAGGTCACGGCGATAAGGGAGTGTTCCGAGGTAGCCGATGCCCGCGGTATCCCGGTTATTGCCGACGGCGGGATCAAGTTTTCGGGAGACATTACCAAGGCAATCGCCGCAGGCGCGAGCTCCGTGATGATCGGCGGCCTCTTTGCGGGCACCGATGAAAGCCCCGGCGAACTGGTCCTCTATCAGGGCAGGACCTACAAGGTCTATCGTGGCATGGGGTCACTTGGTGCCATGGAGGCGGGCAGCAGGGACCGGTACGGGCAGGAAAAGGTGGAGAGCAAGAAGCTTGTCCCGGAGGGTGTTGAGGGGCGTGTCCCTTACAAGGGCCTTCTGTCTGCGAGCATTCACCAGCTCGTGGGCGGCCTCAGATCGGGGATGGGATACTGCGGGTGCAGGACGATTGATGATCTCCGGCAGAAGTCGCGGTTCATCAGGATAACGCCTGCCGGTCTGCGGGAAAGCCACGTACATGACGTGACGGTAACCAGAGAGGCTCCCAACTACCGGCTGGACTGATAGAAACTGAAAAATAATAATGCAAAAATAAAAAGTTCCAAAGTAATTTGTACATGTCTTTATAAGGAATTGAGTAACTGATAAAACACCCGTTGACTTGCTCAACGGTCGGTACGACTCGTTCCGAGGTGACTCATCATGGTGAGCCTGTTGAACCATGTGCATGATTTTCCCCCGGCAATGGTAGCTATGATGTGCAATAATTAAACGCTGTATATAAATGAATGTCTTCCACAATGTTACATGTTAATTTTTGATTTTGGTGCTCTGCGCATTAAATGCCCTACTGAAACAGGTTGTATATTAGACTATGGACTTTAAGGAAAAGATACTCGTCCTTGACTTCGGCTCCCAGTATACCCAGCTCATTGCCAGACGGGTCAGGGAGCAGAAGGTCTATTCCGAGATTTACCCCTATAACGTTTCTCTCGATCAGATAACGTCCTTTGCGCCAAAAGGGATTATCCTTTCCGGGGGCCCCTCCCGGGTAAGTGCAAAGGATGCACCCTTCCCTGACAGAGGCATCTTCGAACTCGGGGTTCCTGTCCTTGGCATCTGCTACGGCATGCAGCTCATGGCATACTGTCTCGGCGGCCGGGTAGGGAGGGCGCTCAAGAGGGAATACGGCAGGGCCGAGCTGATGATTGATGACTCTACAGACCTGTTCAGAGGGCTTTCCTCAAAGTCCCACAATGTGGTGTGGATGAGCCACGGGGACAGGATCGAGACATACCCAAGGGGTTTTCATGCTATTGCACACACGGACAACTCACCCATCGCTGCAATGGCAGACAGGAAAAGACAGTTTTTCGCACTCCAGTTTCATCCTGAAGTGGTCCACACAGAGAATGGCTCAAAGATCCTGCGGAACTTTCTGTTTACCATCTGCCGCTGCAAGCCCGCATGGACCATGAAGTCCTTTATCGAAACAACGACGAAGGATATCAGTGAAAAAGTAGGCAGGAACAAAGTCGTATGCGCCATCAGCGGCGGCGTGGACTCTGCGGTAACGGCCGTACTGATGCACAAGGCAATCGGCAAGCAGCTCACCTGCATCTTTGTCGACAATGGGGTGTTGCGCAGGGGTGAAGCGGTCAAGGTGGAAAAGACCCTGAGGACTCATTTCCACATGAATATTGTCTGCGTGGACGCATCGGAAAGGTTCCTGAGAAAACTCACGGGAGTGTCAGACCCTGAGAGAAAAAGAAAGATCATCGGCAACGAGTTCATCCGCGTCTTCGAGGACGAGGCAAAGAAGATCACAGGTGTCACGTATCTCGCCCAGGGCACGCTCTATCCCGATGTGATCGAGAGCGTTTCCTTCAAAGGGCCGTCGGCCATGATCAAAAGCCACCATAATGTGGGCGGGCTCCTCGAGCACATGAAACTCAAACTCATAGAGCCGCTCAGGGAACTGTTCAAGGACGAAGTCAGGGTGCTGGGACGAGAGATGGGAATGCCCGATGAGATTATTGACCGCCATCCTTTCCCCGGGCCGGGCCTTGCCATACGGATTATTGA
>CP070788.1:595615-598866 GCA_020346765.1 Nitrospiraceae bacterium | reverse complement strand
TGAGGGGCGGAAGGTGAAAAGTGGCGATAGGCGATGGGGAGCACGGGGCGAGGGGCGATGACGGGTGGGCGGCGAAGGACGCACGACGATAAGACCGGCATCTTATTGATCCAAAGGAGGATTTGTTACGGCAAAATCTTTTCTGTCTCCCTTGATGATCACCTTGCGGCCTTCAACGCAGAGCCTGCCCTCGGCAAAGAGCCTGATGGCACAGGGGAAGATCCTGTGCTCCTCCTTGAGAATCCGGCTTCCCAGGCTGTCTTCGGTGTCGTCGTGATAGGCAGGGACCACGGCCTGGATGATGATGGGTCCCGTGTCCATGCCCTCATCCACAAAGTGCACCGTGCAGCCCGATATCTTCACACCGTAGTCAGCGGCCTGCTCCTGTCCGTGCAGCCCGGGGAAGGACGGGAGCAGGGCGGGGTGGATGTTCATAACCCTGTTCCGGTACTGATCGATAAGGGCCTTGCCCACGATGCGCATGAACCCGGCCAGAATGACGAGCTCCACACCCCTGTTTTTCAGCTCAGCGGCAATGCGGGAATAGTAGGCATCCCTGCCGGGGAAATCTTTGGGCGTTAACACCATGTGGTCGATGCCGTGCTTCTGTGCCCGGTTGATGGCATAGGCCCCGGGGTTATCGGTTACCAAAAGGGCAACTTTTGCCTTGAGGAAGCCGGATTCGATGCTGTCGATTATTGACTGAAAGTTCGAACCCCGCCCTGAAGCAAGGACGCCGAGAGTAAGCATGAAATAATCCTCCTTGACTGGATTGATAGCAACGATACATCGATGATCCGGAAAGGAATTCTCCCGGGTATGCGTCGCACATTGAGTCCATCGAAGTGCGGCAGGCGCAGTGTGACACGCGCCACGATGCCTCCCACCCTGACTCTTAACTGCTCACTTCTCACTATCTTCTCCCACATACTCCACACCCCTGATTCCCTTTGCCATGCGGCCTATTACATAGGCCTCCTCGCCAAGGCGTTTCAGTCTTTTCAGGATGCTGCCTGAATCGGATGATGGAACTACGAGGACCATGCCGATGCCCATGTTAAAGGTCCTGTACATCTCGCTGTCGCTGATGCTGCCCAGTGACTGCATAAGGCGGAATACGGGATGGACCGGCCACCGGCCCCGTTCAATGACAAATTTGAGTCGTGCACGAGGGGAAAGAATGCGGGGTACGTTCTCCGTAAGCCCTCCGCCTGTGATATGGGCAATGCCCTTGACACGGTATTTCATGAGGACATTCAGAATGCTCTTTACGTAGATCCGCGTGGGCCTGAGCAGCTCTTCACCAAGGGTGCAGCCCAGTTCCCTGATGCGTTTTTTCAGTCCGTATTTTTTCATGTCGAAGAAGAGTTTTCTCGCGAGGGAATAGCCGTTGCTGTGGATACCGCTTGAGGCGAGTCCTATGAGGACGTCTCCCTCCTTGATTGCGGATCCGTTAATGATATTTCCCCGGTCCACGATCCCAACAGTAAATCCCGAGAGGTCATATTCACCTTTATCGTAGAACCCCGGCATCTCCGCTGTCTCACCGCCAATGAGCGGGCAGTCAGCCATTTTACATCCCTCAACGATCCCCCTGATAACGTCGGCACCCTGTCGCGTGGAGAGCCTGCCCGTGGCAAAGTAGTCGAGGAAGAAGAGGGGGCGAGCTCCGCTCGTGAGGATATCATTGACGCACATGGCTACAAGGTCGATTCCCACGGTGTCATGCCTGTCTGCCATAAAGGCGACCTTCAGTTTAGTGCCAACGCCATCGGTGCTGCTCACAAGGACGGGGTTTTTGTATTTCTTCGTGTCTACGGAGCAGAGGGCCCCGAAGGAACCGATGTCGGTCATGACATGGCGCTTGAAGGTGGAACGGGCCAGGGGCCTGATAATGTCCACCAGTGCATTGCCTGTGCTGATGTCCACGCCTGATTTTTTATAGGTGAGAGGCATAAGTTTCCTTTCCTGAGCCGGGAGCTTATTGCTCGGCGCTATTTCTCCCTGATTTTCGTGAGCCCTTTCTCGGCAGCCTTTTGCGCGGCGGCCTTTTTTGTTGTCCCCTTGCCGGAACCGAGAAATGTATCGTTAATGAATACCTTTACCTCAAAGGTCTTCCGGTGTTCGGGGCCTTCCTCTTTATGTATCACATACCGGGGGAGCACGCCGTATCGTGCCTGAGAGACCTCCTGGAGCTTTGTCTTGAAGTCAAAAATGAAATTGCCGGCGCTCGTCCTGCTCAACCGCTCAGTCAGGTGCCTGAGGGTGAATTCCTTTGCGTTCCTGTATCCGCCGTCAAGATACACAGCGGCAAGCACTGCCTCAAAGGCATCTGCAAGAAGAGAGGACTTTTTTCTTCCGCCGGTCATTTCCTCCCCTCTGCCCAGCAGAAGGTATGCTCCCAGATCAAGGTCCTTTGCCGCCTGGGCCAGTGTGGATTCCTGCACAACATAGGATTTCATGCGCGACAGATCCGCTTCCGTGTACTCAGGGTATGTGATAAAGAGGTGTTCGCTGATGACGAGTTCCAGGACCGCATCACCGAGGAACTCCATGCGCTCATTGTAGGAGGTGCGGTCATTGGATGCCTCATGGGCATATGATTTATGGGTAATGGCCTCTTTAAGCCGCGACTTTTTTTTGAAGGTGTACCCGAGGGAGTCCTCAAGTCCGGTCAAATCTTCTGAGGATGATACACGCATTCGTTCCACCAAATCCAAAGGAGTTTGACATCGCTGTATTCAGATCAAGGGCCCTCGCAGTGTGCGGTACATAATCCAGATCGCACCCAGCGTCGGGGTTGTCAAGGTTGATAGTGGGAGGCACCATCCTGTTGTGGATGCTCAAAGCGCAAATTCCCGCTTCAACGCCGCCTGACGCGCCCAGCAGGTGGCCGATCATTGACTTCGTCGAGCTGACGCACAGCCGGTGGGCATGGCTGCCGAAGACCCGCTTGATTGCGGCCGTTTCTATTTCATCTCCGTACTTTGTGGACGTGCCGTGGGCATTGATATAATCTATTTCTTCAGGGCGGATGCCTGCGTTGTTCAGGGCAGAGGTCATGCAGGCCGAGGCCCCTTCTCCGTTTGGTGAAGGGCTCGTGATATGGTATGCGTCGGAGTTGAAGCCATACCCGATGAGCTCGGCGTAAATCTTTGCCCCCCGGCTGACGGCCTGCTCCTTTTCTTCAAGGACCAGAACCCCTGCGCCTTCTCCCATGACAAACCCGTCACGGTCTCTGTCAAAGGGCC
>CP070788.1:592242-595515 GCA_020346765.1 Nitrospiraceae bacterium | reverse complement strand
GGGGCCGCGCAGCATGAGTTCGCAGAGCACGGCAACGGCGCCGTTGGACAGGGTGACCCTTTCGCGAAGTGTGTGCTGGTACTTGGGGACCCTGCTGTCAGCCTTCAGAATTTTTTCAGCCAGCCCTTTCTGCCGGAGGCTGTCCAGCCCGTGGACAACCGTTGTCTCCTCGTAGGACACGACGGGGCTGCGGTTAGATTTCTGGTTGCAGGCGCTGGTCAGTGAGTTAAGTGTCAGAGGATAATAGTCGGGGGTGGTGATTTCCTTTTCAATGAGGCATGCAAGAATGCGTGCTTCAATGTCCGAGAGCGTGATTTCCATGGTTCATTCTTTCCTGTCTTCCCCGAGCAGGGCAGAACATGTATCATTCATGCCAGCGTGTGTACGATGCAGGATGACTCCAGGGGCAGCGGTGACATCAGTGATTATCATCGAAGGCATTGATTTCGCTGCCTGTGATGTAGTGTTCCAGGTCGCTGATCTTGACCTTCTGATGGGCGATAAGGGCCGTTGCGATGTCGCCTATGGTGATCACGCCTGCCAGCTTATTCATATCAAAAACAGGCATGTGGCGGCAGTGGGCCTTTGTCATCAGCGCCATTCCTTCCTCAACGGTCATATCAGGCGTGAGGGAGTAGACGTCCTTAGTCATCAGGTCGCCCACGGTTGTCTGGCGGGAGGACTTCCCCTTCAGGATTACCTTGCGTGCATAGTCCCGCTCTGAAAAAATCCCCATAAGCGCTCCCTCGTCAATGACCAGAAGGGCGCCTATATTTTTCTCCGCCATCATCTCCAGCGCCTTGTAGACGGTCTCCTTTGAGCTTATGGACCATATGGTATGGCCTTTGTCCGTCAGCACTTCTTTTATCTTTAACATGGCACCCCCCTTGAAATGAATCTGCGTAAGTTATTTTATTTTACCATATGCCTCAATGCAGAACCGTCTGGCATCACCGTCATAAAAGCGGCTACTGCTCCAGTCTCTGTGCCCTGGCAGCAAGATAATAGGCGGCCATGAGAATGATGATGACGAGGGCGCTCAGGCCGATTTCGTAGAGCTTTTCCACGGGGATGTGCTCCATGAGGGATGTCTGGGCTTCAATAAGAAGAATTCTCCTCACTGCGGCAATGATGCCGATTGCGAGAAAGGGCCCCAGCGAAAACTTCTGCTTTTTCAGGAACCTGATCACGGTCCAGAGGAGTTCCAGCACAATCAACGCGAGGAGCACATCGTTTACCAGGGCAATCATGGAGGCATGGGAAGGTTCAAGTACGTGGAGAAAGGCGTAGAAAAGGATAAAGCCGCAGGCCGCAAGCAGGAGCAGGGCGGCCACGACATGAAAGATGATGTCAATGGTCAGGAGAAACTTGCGAAAGATTTCTGTCAACGCTACCTTTTCCTGCTCCATGGATTCCCCCCTCTCTATTCAGGTGATTACCATTATCTCCTGACCGGAGCAAAAATTCAACCATTCCCCTTGCCATAATGGCAGGGCATGCCATTATGGCATGCCCTGGGTCGGTGATTGTTTAAGCAAATAAGGGCAATTTACAGGCGGGCAGGACGGACGTCCTGTCCATCTCCGCATGCTTTTTTTGACAAAACATCCTGTTTTGTTGCATGAAAAAACGATACCCTTCACATGCCCTTCTCTTCTTCAGGTGAGCTCTCGCAGGGTATCTTTTACTGGCTGAGCATGGTACATCACGGTACTGTTATTCCGGCATGTGCTTTGCTAAAATCTCATGTATCAGGGGTGCCGGTTTCTGGTAACGGCACCGTGTTTCAGGAACCGTGGAGGTGACATATGAAGATCAGGAGCAGGATTATTCTCTTCTTTGGCTGGTTTTTCATCGTGTGCACGTTTGCCATGAGTGTGGCCTTTGCCTGGGCAGAGAGCATGAAATCCCCCTTGCTCGTTGCTGACCTTTCGGGGAGGGAGGAGGTGCCGCCGGTGGAAAACAATGCCAGCGGAAAGGCCGAATTTTACCTGAGCGAAGGAGGCGGGGAACTTCATTACAGGCTCGCTATATCGGACACGGCCAATATTACCGCCGCCCACATTCATCTGGGCTCACAGGGAGAAAATGACCGCGTTGTTGTTGTCCTCTTTGACTTTACCAGCCCATGGGAAAGTGCGATCAACAGCACTGAGATCAAGGGCGTGATCACTGCTGCTAACCTCGTGGGGCCCCTTGTAGGAAACGACCTCGGCGGCCTTCTGCGGGAGATGGGTGCGGGAAACACGTACATCAACGTTCACTCCGAGCAACATCCCCAGGGACATATCCGCGGGCACATTGTTGAGCCGTCTGCCGCCGGCAAATAGACGGAAGCGGGGAAGTGGGAAAGATCGGAAGTGCGGAAGCGGGAAAGTAAAGGGTTCTTCTCTCGGCCCCTTGAACCCTGGATACCGTGCCCCCTATACTTATTCCAGCCAATTTAAGTTAATTCAGTCATGACAAACATTACATTTTACTACCGAGAAGGGTGCTGGCTCTGTGACAAGGCTGAAGAGATGCTCAACGGCCTGAAGGAGAAGTACGGCATCATTCTGAAAAAGATCTCCATTGACTCGGACAGGGAGACCTCTGAACTGTACCGGTTTGATATCCCTGTCCTGGAGTTTGAGGACGGCACAGCCCTCCACGGCGCAATCAAGAGAAGAGACCTCCTGAAAAAGCTGGAAGAAAACAGGAGGGACAGCCGGGCTCCCGGGTTGATACCGCCGGGCGGGTGACGGCCTCCCTGTCTCTGGAATTTCCTGTTATTGAAGACCTGAACGGGGAACAGAATGACCTGTCCTGCCGGGCCGTAACGGGTCTGAGCATCCATCTGCAGGTGCGGCTTCAGGACCGGGAGCCTGATTCACGATGGCAGTTGTACTGCCTTTTCCTTCCGGAAGACCCTCCGCATATCCTCCAGTATCAGGTACAGCGACGGCACGAGGAGGAGAGTAATGAAGGTGGCGAAGAGGATACCGAAGCCGAGGCTGATCGCCATGGGGATCAGAAACTGGGCCTGTACGCTTTTTTCAAGGATCATGGGTGTCAGGCCGAGGGACGTGGTCAGTGATGTCAGTATGATGGGGCGGAATCGTCGCTGACCTGACTCTACGACGGCAGTGAAGGCGTCGATGCTGTTTTGCCTGTGCCTGTTGATGAAGTCGATGAGCAGGAGCGAATCATTGACCACCACGCCGGACAGGGCGACAATGCCGAACAGGCTCAGAATGCTCAGGCTGAATCCCATGATCAGGTGGCCGAGAATCG
>CP070788.1:588867-592142 GCA_020346765.1 Nitrospiraceae bacterium | reverse complement strand
AAAACCGGGGAGTAATTCCCCACGGCCCGGAAGGGCTTCAGGCCCCTTTATATTATCATAGAAGAAGATAAGAAGAAGAGAAATTAAGAAAAACCTTCTCTGACATCTCAACTCCTTATCTTCTCCCCGCTGCGTGTCAGTGCGCTATGGGCAGACGGATAATAAAGCGGGAGCCTCCTCCGTTGACCGACTCCACTTCGATCTTTCCCCCGTGGTCCCTGATAATGCTGTAGCATATGCTCAGGCCAAGTCCTGTTCCCTTGAACGGCCCCTTCGTGGTGAAGAAGGGGTCAAAGATCTTGTCCCGGTGCTCATAGTCAATGCCTGTTCCCGTGTCTGCGAACACCGCTTCCACAGAGCCGTTCTGCCGGCGAATCGATATGGTAAGCCGTCCCCCCTCTGGCATGGCGTCGCGCGCATTGAGGATAAAATTCAGGAAGACCTGCTGTATCTGGTCAGGGTCGAGCTTCAGGGCGGGAATATCGTCGATTTCCGTGCGGATGTCAATCTTTTTGAAATTTTTGTCATACCGTACGAGGCTCGTCGTGTTTTCAAGAATATCCTTCAGGTGGACCAATGTTTTTTCTCTCGGGCGGAGGCGCGCGAAGTTGCCCAGATTTCTGACGATACGGGCGATCCTGTCAATGTGGGTATTGACGGTGGCCAGGGATTCCGCGGCAAAGGGCGACAGCTGCTCCGAGAGCAGCTCCTGCACAAGGGAGGAAATGGACGCCAGGGGATTCCCGATTTCATGGGACACGCCGGCGGCTAGCCTCCCTATGCTCGCGTGCTTGCTTGTCCTGAAGAGGTCCTCTTCGATCTTTTTCTTTTCCGTGATGTCTTCCATGAGCAGGACATAGCCTTTCTGGTTTCCTGTGAGCCTGCTCAGATGTACCTTGAGAATGATCTGAGCGTTGCTGCCGATATTCCGCTTGCAGAGGGTCTCGCCCTCCCGGACAATGGGGCTGAAGAGGTTGATCTCAAGGCACTTGAGCAGGAGACTGGCCTGGAGGTCCAGTGCATCGTCCTTGGTCACGCCGATAATCTTCTCCATGGCCTGGTTCCAGTACCTGACACGGAGGTCCTCGTCAAGGGTGGTGATCCCCAGGGGGACGCTCTCAATGATGTTCTCGCTGAATTCCTTCAGGAGGGCCAGCTGCCTGTTTTTTTCGGCCAGTTCCTGTCGGGAGAGCCTCAGGCTGCTGGAAATTTTCTTTACCGAGTCGGATATTTCCGCTTTTTCGTCTGGAGTAATCGTGGTCCGGTCCCTGAAGATGAGACTGCTGATGGAAGGGCCCAGGGCGCCGGACAGAATAATCTCTGCCTCTCTCCTGAGCTGCACGAGCCCCTCGCCGGTAATGGTCTGTGCCGTGATATTGTTCCGTGCCATGAAGGACTGGATTGTATGATATGCCTCGGAAGGGCCGATGTAGTCAATGAGTGTTTTTTCAATTTCATCGAGGCTGTTGGGTCTCCGGGAGATCCCGACCTGCAGAGGCGAATAGGAGTCCACAAAAATCATTGACTGTCCGGCCTCTGCCTCGGACTGCCTTGTTGTGAGCGAAACGGCAACGTACAGGAGGATATTGAACAGAAGGCCCCAGAACAGGGAGTGGCTCCATCGGTCAAGGCCCTTCAGGCCGAAGAGCGCTGTGGGGTTGAGCAGCGATGAGTGGAACAGCGTCCCCAGCGTGCCGCTCCCGGAAATGATCCCCGCCCTCAGCAGCGCGGGGATCATGAGCGTGTACATCCAGACGGCGAACCCGGCAATAATTCCTGCGGCAGCCCCTTTTTTGTTCCCCCCCTTCCAGTACAGCCCCAGAAGAAATGAGGGGGCAATGATGGTGACGGCTTCAAAGGACTTGAGGCCGATGTCCACAAGGCTGTAGAATTCGCCGATATTTACCGCGAAGGCGTACCCGAGAAAGACGAGCCCCAGGATAATGATCCTCCTGGTATTGAGGATCATTACATAGAACCCCTTGACCGCGTCGAGCCGCCAGACCGCGGGCATGACAATACTGTTCATCACCATTGTGCTAAGCGCCAGGGACTCGACGATTACCATGGCCGTGGCAGCGGAAAACCCTCCGAGAAAGGCAAAGAGGGCCAGGGCGGGAATCCCCTGGTTCAGGGGGATGCTGAGGACAAAGTAATCGGCACTATCCGCTGAACCGCCTGTCAGGAGCCCGCTGTAGGCAATGGGAAGGACAAAGATGTTAATAAGGAACAGGTACAGCGGGAACAGCCACATTGCCTTTCTGATATGGTCAGGTGACGAATTCTCCACGACAGAGACGTGGAACTGCCGGGGAAGAAACATGATGGCCATCATTGACAGGAATGTGAGGGACGTCCATTCCGTGAAGCTCACATTCGAATTATTACCGATGGTCATGAGCGATGCGTACGGGGACTCCCTGATCCGGGCGAAGATGTCGCCGAACCCGTTGAAGAGGCCGTAGGTGACGAAAAATCCTACCGAGAGAAAGGCGATGAGCTTTACCGCGGATTCGAATGCCACGGCAAAGACCAGTCCGCCGTGCCGCTCGGAAACGTCGAGCCTGCGGGCGCCGAAAAAAACGGCAAAAGCCCCGAGGAGCAGTGTGATGAACCATCCCGCAAAGTGGCTCCCTTCCGGCTTGCCGGCGAGGATCGAGAAGGTCGTCATGATGGCCTTGAGCTGGAGTCCGAGGTAGGGGGTGATTCCTATAACGACGACGCAGGTAACCAGTGCCGAAAGGAACAGAGAGTTGCCGTAGCGAGAGCTGATAAAGTCTGAAATGGTGGTGATCCTGTTCTGCTTGCACAGATAGACGATCTTCCTGAGGACTACCCACCACAGGACTGCCATGAGCGTTGGACCGATGTAGATTGTGAGAAAGTTCAGCCCCGAGTTCGCTGCCTTTCCCACGCTGCCGTAGAAGGTCCATGATGTGCAGTACACGGCCAGGGAGAGGGAATAAACATAGGGGTTTGACACGATGCTGCTGCCCCGCTTCTCCATCTTTTCGGCGAAGTGTGCTATGAGAAAGAGGAGCACGAGGTAGGCGAAGATGATAAAGAAAAGTACCGTCGGAGAAAACAATTACCCTCCCGGTTCCCGTCTTTTATCAGCCCTGGCCGCAAGGAAGACAAATATGATAAGGGTAATCCAGGCCGAGAATAGATAAAAGGCCACGTGATGGCCGAACATGCTGATTATGGGCCACCCGAAGAGGACAGCGCCGAGAAAAAAGAGAAAAACCCAGAGATCTTTCATGAAAGGATATTAT
>CP070788.1:585390-588767 GCA_020346765.1 Nitrospiraceae bacterium | reverse complement strand
ATCATTGACCTCCCCTTTATCACACCGGCCCTGTCAGCATACTGGGTCGACCTGGTGACCCCCATCCCTTCGGGTATCGCCCACCCCCTCATTGAGGGGATGAAAAACGAAGTCATCTGCAGAGACAGCAGCATCGACGTTCATGTGCCCATAAAAAAAACATCCTTCAGGGAGGCTGTCAAAAGGGCCTTTTCAGAGGAAACAAGCGGGCCCGGCGTAACGGGGTTATGAATGGAAATCAGTCATTCCATTGTGATTCACGCTGACATGGACACCGTGTGGAATATCTTTACAGACCTCACGTGCTGGAAAAAATGGAGCACGGTCCTCCGAGAGAGTTCATCAGACGAAGACAGGCTTTCCGAAGGGAAGCGGTTCAGGTTCTGCCTGCGCCCCTTTGCCTTTCCCGTCCACGTTGAGCCCAGGGTTGAGGAAGTCATCCCCGGCAAACGCATTGCCTGGTCAGCGACGAGGTACGGGATCCATGCCCGTCACGAGTTTGTCTTTGAACGCGATAACGGTGCCGTGCTCCTGACAAGCCGGGAAATCTTCAATGCCCGGGGAATAAGGAGACTTCTGGTCCGCGTCCCAAGAAGAAAGCTCCATCGGCTTTCCGTGATGATGCTCCGTGAGCTGAAGGAAGCGTCGGAACAGGCAGTGAAATCATGAGGAGCCTCAATGGACAGTAAAATAAAGGTAGGCATAAGCTCATGCCTTCTGGGCGAACTGGTGCGCTACGACGGCGGCCACAAGCTCGATCATTACCTGGTTGACACCCTGGGCAACTACGTTCAGTGGGTGCCTGTGTGCCCCGAGGTTGAATACGGACTGCCTGTTCCGCGGGAGGCCATGCGGCTCGTAGGCGACCCCGCGGCCCCCCGCCTCGTCACTCAGAAAAGCGGGACTGACCACACGGAGGGAATGCTCACCTGGGCGAAGAAAAAACTATCAGGGCTTGAGCATGAGGACCTCTGCGGTTTTATCTTCAAGAGCAGGTCTCCCAGCTCTGGCTTTAAGGGGGTGAAGGTATACTCTGCTTCAGGCATGGCAAGCAAAAAAGGGACGGGACTATTCGCAGGCGCTTTTATCGAGCACTTCCCGCTGGTTCCCGTGGAGGATGAAGGCAGACTCCATGACCCTCATCTCAGGGAGAATTTTATCGAACGGATATTCGTCTTACGGCGCTGGAAGGATTTCCTCCGTGACAGTCCGAAAACAGGGGCCCTGGTAAGCTTTCACACGGAGCACAAGCTTCTCATCATGTCCCACAGCCAGAGGCATTATTCACTGCTCGGGCGCATGGTGGCAGGGGCAAAGAAAGAGAACAGGGACGAACTCTTCAGGAACTATATCACCCTTCTCATGGAGGGGCTTGCCCTCATCGCAACAGTAAAGAAAAATACGAATGTCCTCATGCACACCGTGGGATATTTCAGAGACAGCCTTACCTCTGACGAAAAGGCGGAGCTCCTTGACGTGATCGACCAGTACCACAAAGGCCTCATCCCCCTGATCGTTCCCGTCACCCTTATCAACCACTACGTCCGCAAGTATGACGAGCCCTACCTGAAACGGCAGCACTACCTGACCCCCCATCCCCTTGAGCTCATGCTCAGAAATCATGTGTAGCAGGCTGCTGCAGTCGCATAGTTAAACTGAAACAAACGAGCGCCTTGCATCTCACTTGGAAGCCCTCAAAACAAGTTTTTTTTGTCATTCCCGAAGCAGTAATCGGGAATCCACGGCATTTAAAAACAAAAGTCATTTATCCCCTACCCTTCAACAGGCTCATGGGGACAATTGTCATGGTGAGTCCTTCGATACGTGTCACACTGAGCTTGTCGAAGTGCGACACGGACTCAGGACAGGCTCTGTCGAACCATGGATGTCCGCTTTCGCAGGCATGACGAGTTTAAAATGTAAACCAACTTTAAGACAGGTTCCGGTTCCTTTCCTTTTATAAAGAATTTCCGCAGGCATGTCGATAAGACCGGTGTACGATACAGCGGGAAACATCAGACGACCTGGTTCCCTGCAAACATTCCGCAAGGAGAACATATGAGAGAAATAGACAAACTGTTCACCATCTGTATGGAACGCAACGCCTCGGACCTTCATCTTGTTGTAGGCCGCCCTCCTGTCCTGAGGATCGGCTCGATCCTGGAAAATATCGAAGGGGAGAAACTGAAACCCGCCGACATCGAAAAGATCTCCATGAACCTGCTCACTGATGCCCAGAAGAAAATCCTGGAGAAAAAGCGGGAGCTGGACTTTGCCATAAGCATTCCGGGCGTGAGCAGGTTCCGGGGCAATATTCACTATCAGCGGGGAAGCGTCGCCGCTGCATTCCGAGCCCTGCCCCTGAGGATACCTACCCTGGAAGAATTGCGGCTGCCCGTCAAGGTGCTTACCCAGATGGCAAACCGGAAGTCAGGGCTGGTCCTGGTAACGGGCCCCACAGGTGCAGGGAAATCAACCACGCTGGCATCTGTGATAGACCTGATCAATACTGAACGAAAATGCCACATCATTACCATTGAAGACCCCCTTGAGTATATCCACAGCCACAAGATGTCCATTGTACAGCAGCGGGAAGTCCACGAGGACACGCTGTCCTTTGCATCGGCCCTGAAGCACGTCCTCAGGCAGGATCCCGATGTGATCCTTGTCGGTGAAATGCGCGACCTCGAGACATTCAGCGCGACCATGACCGCCGCGGAAACGGGGCACCTGGTCTTTTCCACCCTGCACACCAAGGATGCCATTCAGACCGTGGACCGGATAATTAGCGTATTCCCGGCACACCAGCAGGAGCAGGCCAGGGTCCAGCTTGCCGGGGCCCTAGAGGGCATCATAGCCCAGAGACTGATCCCCATGCCGAAAGGCAACGGGCTGATCCCGGCCTTTGAGGTTTTGACGGCAACGGATGCGACGCGGTCTTTGATCCGCGAAGGCCGGACCCATTTGATTCCCAGCACCATTGAGTCCGGCGCAAAATACGACATGATCAGCATGGACCGCTCCCTCGTGAACCTGTATAAGCAGGGGCTTATTTCCAAGGAGTTGCTCATGCGCAACTGCGTGAAGCCCGACTATGTCATGAACCTGATGAACGCTGCACAGGCCTCCGAAACTCCCCGGCAGAAATCCAGGGTCTGACCCCCACCTGTCTTAAAATAAAAGAACGGTACCCTTACGGATACCGTTCCCGGTCCGGCTCTTATCCCAGGCCCGTGCCCGGCTTATTATTTCGCGACACCCTCCTTCAGCGTCAGGGCAAAGCGTTCGTGCTGAAAGGAGTGGATCGTCGGGAATTTTCCGTAAAGCCATCCCCACTCTCCTGACCCGGGGAAGACCTTGTTGCCGTTATCAAATAT
>CP070788.1:581883-585290 GCA_020346765.1 Nitrospiraceae bacterium | reverse complement strand
GGGATTGAAGGGCTGAGGAAGGCGAAGATGTCCTACAACCCGGTGAAGCTCATAAAGAAATACAGGATAGGGAGGCAATGAAAACAGCAGATGTGAAGCCGGATGTCTTTCTGAGCAGGCTGAAAAAGGGGCAAAGCCGGCGCGAGTGCTTTGCGGCGCTCCTCGGGGCGCTTGAGAAGCCCCTTGCTGACTTCGGGCAAGGCTCCTTTGTGGGGATCAAGATGACCGTTGGCGATGAGGCGAGCACGGGCTTTATCAAGCCTGAGCTGGTGCGTGTCCTGGTGGAGAACCTGAAGTCCCGGGGTGCCAAACCCTTTGTCTTTGACACCAATGTGATATACAGCGGCCAGCGGCAGAATGCCGTGGACCACCTGAACCTTGCCTACCGCAAGGGATTCACCCCCGATGCCCTGGGATGCCCATATATTATTGCCGACAGCGTCTTCGGAACGGATTCCCGGTCAGTGAGGACTGACTTCAGGCACACAAAAGAGATAAAGGTGCCGTCGCTGATCACGGCACTGGACCACCTGATTGTTCTGTCCCATGTGACGGGCCATGTCATGTCCGGGTTTGCGGGTTCCGTGAAGAACGTGGCCATGGGCATGGCCTCCCGCGCAGGAAAACAGATCCAGCACTCATCGCTCAAGCCTTACATCAAGACTGACAACTGCACTCTCTGCGGGGCCTGCATTGATCACTGCCCGGTCTCAGCGATTGCCGAGGTAAGCGGCAAGGCCTATATCAATTCAAGGATCTGCATTGGCTGCTGTGAGTGCATCTCTGCATGCAAGGTCGATGCTGTGGGGATCAACTGGAAGGAAGACGCGGACATCTTTGCCGAACGGATGGCCGAGTACGCCTGCGCGATCCTTTCCCTGATCAGGAACCGTCTCTTTTTCAATTTTGCCCTTGATGTAACTCGGGAGTGCGACTGTATTGCCGGCAATGACGCCAGCATTGCCCCTGACACGGGTATTTTTGTATCCTTGGATGTGCTTGCCGCAGACCGTGCCTGCTATGACCTGCTCACGACCTCACGGGACATCTTTTCGCGCGGCGGGAAGATCAGGGCCCACCTTCATGAATTTGCCTATGCAGAGGAGATCGGGCTGGGAAAGGGGAGCTACCGGCTCATTGAAGTGCGGAAGAGCGGAAGCGGGAAAGAATAAGATGGCGAGAGGCAATGGGTGTGATAGCTTTTCCTGAAACCTATCGCTTATAGCCTCGAGCCCATTGCCTGCTGTGATTCTCACATTACCTATAGCCTGTCTTTTCTTGCATCTGGATTCTGGCATCTGGCAGCAGGGAAAGCACGGAAGAGGGCAAGCGGGGATTCGGCATGCCGCGCCCAGGATGCTAAAGTTATTCCCCTTTTTACCGTTTAAGTAAATCAAACAACGGCAGCATCTCATGCGAACGTGCCCGGCAGCTGACAGGGATGTGCCGATCCGATCACCAGAGTGCAGGAGGATATAAAGGGATGGCAAACGATGTAGAGAAAGAGCTTTCCCGGAAGTATTGTCCGCGATTCGGCCAGATTGCCGCGGAACGGGGATACGTGAGTGCCGAACGGGTCAAGCAGGCCCTTGCTGAGCAGATTGACGATGACCTTGCCGAGCGCCCCCACAGGCTGATCGGGAGAATATTTCTCGACAAGGGGTGGATGACGCCGGAGCAGATTGACGAAGTGCTCAACGAAGTCTTCAGGCGAAACTAGCCGGGGAAGAAGCCTGGCTAACCCGTTCCCCGGCGTCTCAGTTCATATGCCCCACGTCATCATACCCTCTCATCCTGCAGGAAACAATGACCCCTGCAGGATCAGTAATTTTCAGCCAGCATTTCGTAGTGGGCCTGGGGATGTTTGCAGGCGGGGCACTCCTTCGGGGCCTCGGGACCTTCAGAGACATACCCGCAGTTTCTGCAGTGCCACGCTGCCCGAGCCTGCTTTTTAAACACTGATCCTTCCCTGATGTTCGCAGACAGCTTTTTGTAGCGCGCCTCGTGAAACTTCTCTACCTTTGCGATCTGCTTGAATGACTCTGCGATTTCAGGAAAGCCCTCCTCGCGGGCTGTCTTCTCAAAGTCCGCGTAGAGCGTGGTCCATTCCAGCTGTTCGCCTGCTGCCGCGTGGTCTAGGTTATCCTGTGTCTTTCCGATGATTCCCGCGGGGTAGGCCGCTGTTATTTCCAGGTCGCCGCCCTCGAGATACTTGAAGAACACCTTGGCGTGCTCTTTCTCGTTGTCCGCCGTCTCAAGAAAGAAGGCGGCAATCTGCTCGTAGCCTTCCTTTTTCGCAACGCTCGCGAAGTAGGTATACCGGTTCCGTGCCTGGGATTCGCCTGCAAAGGCCTTCAAGAGATTCTGCTCTGTCTTTGTTCCTCTGATGGATTTTGCCATTCCTTCCTCCTTTCCCTAGATCTTTTCCATGGGCTCTCCGCAGCAGACCAGTTCACCGCCTCCGGCCTTGGTTACCTTCACTTCATTGCCGCATATGTTGCATCGATACTGTTCACCGACTTTCTCTACACCCATAGTACACCTCCTTTTCAGACTCTATTGTACCAGTTGACAATTTCCAGTCAAGTGTTAAAATAAGGGTAATTTGTTACGGGAGTATATCACGAAGAAAGGAGGATGACATATGGGTTGCAGTACCTGCGGTCCCAAAAAGTCCGGCAAGACTTCAAAGAGTGCTCCGAAGAAAACAAAGAAAACCGCGGCAAAGAAAAAATAGCAGCACCGAAGGGGCTGGCCTCTCAGGTCAGCCCCTTTTTTTCCGGACAGCATCATATACGGGGAGGAATACATGGCCGGCATTACCAAGGAACAGCTGATCGAACTTTTAAACAAGGACCTCGGCCTTGAATATACTGCAATGGTTCAGTACATCCAGCACCAGGGCGTGCTGAAGGGCGCCATGTACCAGAGTATTGCCAAGGAACTGGCTATTCACGCCCAGGAAGAGCTTCAGCATGCCATCACTCTCTGTTCCCAGATTGACTACCTCGGGGGCGTGCCTACCGTTGTCATGCCTCCTGCCAGAGTGTCAGGGGACAACGTGACCATGCTGGAGCAGGACCTCGATGGGGAGAATGACGCCATAGCACGGTACATAGCGAGAATCGGCCAGGCAGAGGAACTGCATCTCTACCATCTCGCCCATCAGCTCAGAAATATTCTCGCTGTTGAGCAGGAGCATGCCATGGATCTCGAGCAGGCATTGGGGAAATAAAATCAACGACAGGAGGTTACGGATGGCAGTAAAAACAAAAAAGAAGGCAGCAGCGAAGACAGCGGCAAAAAAGAAAACAACGGCAAAAAAGAAAACCTCTGCCCCGGCCAAAAGGAAGGCATCGGCCGCACGGGTCAAAAAGGGAGACAGGTACCAGTGCAGTGTCTGCGGC
>CP070788.1:578326-581783 GCA_020346765.1 Nitrospiraceae bacterium | reverse complement strand
GCCCCCTGCCCTCAGTCTTTCAGGGGCTCTGCCTCATCAATGAGCATGATGGGGATATCGTCCTTGATCTGATAGACAAGCCTGCAGCGTTCACAGATCAGTCCGCCCCCGCCCTCGCTGAGCCTGATATCACCCTTGCATTTCGGGCAGGCAAGGATATCGAGCAGTTCCTTGTTCAGTGCCATCGGCGCCTCCTGTCTCCTGCTTCTGAGCCGCTGCCTCTCGCAGGACTCAGATCAAAAAATAAACTGACTTCATACTGTATACTATTGTATCATCACTGTCCAGAATAATCTGATGAAACAGGCACTGATAACCTTTGTGAAAGCCCCGGTTCCGGGCAAGGTCAAGACACGGCTCCAGGCAGGTACGGGCCCTGAAAAGGCCGCGGCCCTGTACAGGACCTTTGTCAAGGAGCTCACCGGGAAGTGTTCCCGCCTGAGGGGCGTGGATCGCTTTCTGGGGTGCACCCCGTCACCAGGTCATCCCTTTCTCAGGGACATTGCCGCTGCCTGCGGCATGAAGACATTCACGCAGCGCGGCACAACCCTGGGGGAGCGCATTTTTAATGCCTTCAGGCACTGCGCGAAAAGGGGCTACTCGGAAATGGTACTGATCGGCAGTGACAGTCCCTCCCTGCCCCTGTCGTTCATACGAAAGGCATTCTCAGTACTGAGGACACATGACCTCGTTATCGGGCCCTGCTTTGACCAGGGCCTTTATCTCATCGGCGTGCGCCGTGAGAAAATCCGTGAACTGTCCCGGCACATCCCCATTGATACCGGCCGGGATGTACAGGGAATCCTCGAGGTAATGCATGCCAGAGACAAGCCCCTGCACGTCCTTCCCTTCTGGTATGATATCGACGATGTGAACGACCTCGAATTTCTCCGCCTTCACCTGCGGCATCTGAAAAACCCCCTTCTCTTGTAACAGCATATTCCCTCTTTTCTTCCTGTCACCCCTTGACATGCCCATTCTCTGTGATAAGATTTTATCAGTGGATATGATACTTGCTTTATAAATTGACTTGACACGAAACGTATCAAGTGCTATTATAAATCTGTTTCATGTGAAGACTTCCTGAAAGAAGGGATATGAGATGTCAACAACAACACATGACTACTATGAACTCCTGGGCGTAAAGAAGGATGCCTCTGCCGATGAGATCAAAAAGGCATACCGCAGGCTCGCGCGTAAATATCACCCTGACCTGAACCCTGGCGATGCCGCAGCAGAAAAGAAGTTCAAGGAGATAAATGAGGCCTATGAAGTCCTGAGCGATCCCAAGAAGAAGGCAGAGTATGACCAGTTTGGCAAGGCTGCCTTTGAAGGCCCGCGCGGGTATGAAGAGTTCAGGGGCCGCGACTTTGGTTTCGGCGGGGCTGAAGACATATTCTCGGACCTCTTCGGCCGCTTCACCCATGAAGAGACCGTCCTGCGTGGCAGGGACCTCTCTACCCACCTTGACATTTCCCTGGAAGAGGCATACGCCGGGGTAACCAAGACAATGACCCTGACACGGGAGGTGCCCTGCACTGGGTGCGGCGCCACAGGGGCCAAGTCTTCAAAGACCTGCCCTTCATGCAAGGGCAGCGGCTCTGTCAGGCAGAGCAGGGGCGTCTTCCGGCTGAGCCAGCCCTGTCCCGCCTGCGGAGGCAGGGGAACGATCGTAACCAAGGCCTGCAGCACATGCGGGGGAAGCGGAAGCACCAGGAGCACAGAGACGATCAAGGTCAAGATCCCGCCGGGAGCAGACACGGGCAGCAGGGTCAGGCTCAGGGGCATGGGCGGCGCCGGGGCCCGTGGCGGGCATGCGGGAGACCTGTACATCGAACTGACCGTACGGCCGCACCCGCTCTTCAGGCGTGAAGGCAGCGATATTTACGTGGACGTGCCCGTGACCGTGGGAGAGGCTACGCTCGGGGGCAAGGTCAAAGTCCCCACCCTTGACGGGACGGTGACCATGACACTCCCCTCAGGGACTGACAGCGGGAAGAAGTTCAAGCTCAAGGGCAAGGGCATCCCCCACAGAAAGTCCGGCAGCCGGGGGGATGAGTACGCTGTCATAAAGATCACCGTGCCGAAAAAGGTATCGGACGTGACAAAGAGGGCACTTGATGAGCTTGAGAAGGCGTATTAGTACAGGTATGGGAGAGCTATAGTATGAACGATAAAAAACGTCCCTTATTCATGATCGGTGTTGTTTGCGAGATGTTTCATATCCATCCGCAGACGCTCCGCATCTACGAGCGGGAGGGTCTTCTCAATCCCCGCAGGGTCGGGGGAGCGCGCCTCTATTCACAGGAGGACCTTGAGCGGATACGGATGATTGTGAACCTGACCAAGGAACTGGGCGTGAACAGGGCCGGCGTTGATATCATCCTGAGAATGAGAAAGAGGTTCGAGGTCCTGCAGCGGGAAGTGGACCAGATGATGGACTACCTTGACAGGGATATGCAGCAGGAGTTCAGAAAACGGATACGGGAAATGTTTGAGGAAGAATAAAAAATGGTTCAACCCGTATTCATCGTGGAGGAAAAACATGAGAACAGATAAATTTACCGTAAAAAGCCAGGAGGCAATCCAGAAGGCTCAGACTCTCGCCCAGGAGAAGGGGAACCAGCAAGTTGATGTTGAGCACCTCTTTTATGTCCTGCTTGACGAGGGCATCGCTCTGGAAATCATCAAATCCCTGCGCATAGACACAGACACCCTGAAAAAGGAGGTCGAGGCAGTAATCAACAAGATGCCGAAGGTGCTCGGCTCCTCTCCCATAGGGCAGCTTTACATCACCCAGGAGTTGAAGAACGTTTTTGAAACAGCCTTCCGGGAGGCCGAATACCTCAGGGATGACTATGTCAGCGTAGAGCACCTCCTGCTGGGGGTCATCAAGACGGAGAGCAAGGCGCAGAAAATCCTCAGGAACCTGGGCGTTACCAAGGACGCGGTGCTCGCGGCAATGAGGGAGATACGGGGTGCTCAGCGTGTAACCGACCCTGAGCCGGAGGAGAAGTACCAGGCCCTGAAAAAATACGCGCGGGACCTCACGGATCTCGCGAAAAAGGGCAGGCTTGATCCTGTCATCGGCAGGGACGAGGAGATCCGGAGGGTCATCCAGGTCCTTTCACGGAGGACCAAGAACAATCCCGTTGTCATCGGCGAACCCGGCGTGGGGAAGACGGCTATTGCCGAGGGCCTTGCCCAGAGAATAACTTCGGGCGATGTCCCTCAGAGCCTGAGGGACAAGCGGGTTGTGGCCCTTGACATGGGGGCGCTCATTGCAGGCGCAAAGTACCGCGGTGAATTTGAAGACAGACTGAAGGCAGTCCTGAAAGAGATAGAGGAGGCCGAGGGGAAGATGATCCTCTTCATCGACGAACTGCACACGGTAGTCGGCGCAGGCGCCGCCGAAGGGGCAATCGACGCGTCGAACATGCTCAAGCCCGCCCTCGCC
>CP070788.1:574739-578226 GCA_020346765.1 Nitrospiraceae bacterium | reverse complement strand
GAGGGAGAGGCAGGCTGCTTCGGAGACTTCACCGGAAGCCCAACAGAAAACTGGGGGAACTGGAAAGAAATATTACATTACCAGGGTAGCACCTGGCAGTCCACCACTCATGCCCTTCCCGCAGGTCAAGAGAGCGTCTGGGTAGCCTTCTGGCTCGACGACGGGGCAGGCGATCACGGCATGATCGACAATATTCATGTCACGACCACCGTAGTCCCCGAGCCCATCAGTTCCACCCTCTTCCTCGTGGGTGCTGCAACGCTGGGATACAGGCGGTTCAGGAAGAAACGTTAAAGATCAGAACATCTATTACGTTAAAAGGCGTCTCTTGTGAGAGACGCTTTTTTTATTTTACTTTTTCACCAGGGCGTTGAATTCGAAGCCCGGACCTGCATTATTCTTATAGTTCGGGGAAGGCTTGAAAAAGGGTTGCGCCATACCGCAGAACCGATGTCTCCAGCAAAAGGTACAGCGTTATTCGAAGACCATATCAACAGGCGGCACTACTTTTTTCAAACCTCATGGCTTTCAAACCTTTTTGAGAGCCTTTTCCGAAATGAACGTGATTTCATGAACTAAGCAGGCTACCCTCCTGCCAGCTTCTTCAGTTCATCAACATCGATCTGATATTCCCGCGCAATGTGCTCGGGGGTCGCCCCTGTCTGCTTCAGGACCTCCTTCAGATACTCCGGAAAGCTGGACTGCTTTTCACAGGTATTGAAGTAATTCTTGAGCACCATGGCGAGCCCCTCTGAAGGGATCCGGTAGCCCTTCTTCGTAGCCTCCTTTTCCCCGATGCTCTCGGGGATGCCCATGACCACGATTCTGTCGTCGATGATAATGTAGCGCAGATTATGGACCATGAGGCAGCTGCTGTACATGACCTCTGCCCCTGCCTTCATGTACATATAGCCCACATGAAGTCTGTCAGGGAATTTGGGCAGCAGGTATTTAACGCGCACGCCGTTTTTCGTGATCTGTTTAATGTTTTCCACAATCGTCCGGGACATCTTCACGTCGTCCCCTGCGGGCGGCCTGCCCGTAATGCATCCCACGATTTCCTCTTTAGCGTCCATCATGGAGTCGATGATGGAGAGAAAATATTCCTGCCGCGTGAGCACTCGCGTTGCCTTCCCCACCTCCATGATCAGCTTGTCCCGCTGCCTCCCCTCGCGGATGCTGTAGACAAGCAGGATAACCGTAAAAATGAGCAGCACCGATTCAAGCAGAAGAAGCCCGATTTCCAGCGTCATGTCCTCACCGTCCTTTCTCTTGCTCCAATGAATAGATACTGTTACATCCTGTAGAATTCATAAATTTTGCATATGCCATACTGTCTATAGAATGGAACAGCATTTGAACGGATTTATTTTTTCATAAGACAAAACAGGAAGTTTTGTCGAAAAAATACCTCGGAAACGGACAGGATGTCCGTTGAGAATGAGTGAAAATGCTGTTCCGTTCTATAAACATTCACGCTCATGATATATATCTTAAATTCCCGTTGCCATCCTTGTCTGCCCGTAGGGCAGTCTGCCTTTTATGGGAACGGCGTTTCTCCCTTTATTTTTCTCCGGTCTCATCCTCATCATCAAGCATCCGGTATTTCGGCCCCTCCGGGTCATCATACTGACCGCTCTTCACCGCCCAGAGGAAGAAAAGCCACGCTCCCACCCCCGCGCACAGCGACAGGAATATGAGAAGAAATACACTCCACATCTCAGCCCCTTCTCAGCCGCAGGGAATTACCCACCACGCTCAGGGAACTCAGGGTCATTGCCAGAGCGGCGATGATGGGATGAAGCATCCCTGCCACGGCAAGGGGCAGGGCGGTTACATTATAGACAAAGGCCCACATGAGGTTCTGCCTGATCACTCCGTATGTTTTTTTTGCCAGGGCCACGGCCTCAGGCACAAGCCTGAGGTCATTCCTCATCAGTACCATGTCTGCACTCTCCAATGCTATGTCCGTTGCCCGTCCCATGGCAAGGCCCACATCGGCCTGCACAAGGGCAGGGGCATCGTTAATACCGTCACCTGCCATCATGACCGCCTTCCCCACGATCTGCATGTTCCTGATTGCCTCAGCCTTTTCCACGGGTGACTTCTCCGCCATGACCTTCCCGCTGTCCAGGCCCACGGCCTCTGCAACCGAATCGGCAGCGGCCCTGCTGTCACCGGTTATCATAATGATATCATGGCCCATGTGCTTCAAGGTGGATAGGGCCTGAGCCGACTCACTTCTCGCCTGGTCAGCAACAGCAAGAATGCCCGCAAGCTGCCCGTCACAGGACAGATACACAACGGTTGCCCCTGATGTCTCCTGCGCACGGACCGAGGACATGAGCGCTGGATCAGCGGCCTGTTCAACAGTGCCGAAAGTACCTTCTGTTTCAATGAATCTCCTGCTGCCCAGCATGACCTGTTTCCCCGCAATCTTCCCCACTACCCCCTTTCCGGGAACAGCGGCAAAGTCCGAAACTCCATAGGGAATTTCCGCCCGGGCGTTCCCGACAACGGCCTGTGCAATTGAATGCCCGGAAAGCGCTTCAAGGGAGGCTGCCAGCCGCAGGGCCTCTTCATCGGAGATGCCTATCCCCCGGCAGGAGACAAGTTCAGGCCTTCCTTGCGTGAGCGTCCCTGTCTTGTCCAGGACAACGGTGTCAATGCCCTTCGCCCGCTCGATAACATCACCGCCCTTGATGAGTATCCCCCGGGACGCACCGCGGCTGGTCCCCATAAGGATCGCCAGGGGGGTGGCAAGTCCGAGGGCGCAGGGACAGGCAATAACAAGCACGGTCACGGCATGCATAACAGCGTTGACAGCCGACCCTTCAGCAATTATCCAGCCTATGCACGTGAGAACGCTCAGGAGCAGCACAGAGGGGACAAAATATCCAACAACCCGGTCAGCGATCCTCTGGACCGGTGCACGCCGCGCCTGTGCCTCTTCAACGGCCCGGACAATCTGCGAAAGAACCATGTCCCTTCCTGTCCGGCTGACCTCAAATAGAATCCGGCCGTAGAGGTTCTGCGTTCCACAGAAGACGTCACTGCCTGCCCCCTTTGACACAGGCAGAGACTCCCCCGTCAGCATAGACTCATCAATCTCTGTTTTCCCCTCAACAACACTTCCGTCCAGCGGGATTTTCTCCCCGGGCAATACTTCAAGCATGTCACCAACGCCCACTTCCGTAACGGGGACCATTTTCCTCTCTCCTGGCTGAATACCTTTTCCCCTTTCCGCTGACTGCTCACTGCTGATGACCATTCGGGCTTCTTTAGGGCTCAGCGAAAGCAGCCTCGACACTGCCCCGGACGCCTTCGCCTTTGCCCCTGTTTCAATGTACCTCCCCAGCAGGATCAGGGTTATGATCATGGCCGCCGTATCAAAATAGACTTCCCCCCCGGCAAACATCTGGGCTATGCTGTAAAAGTAAGCAGACCCGGCCCCTGTTGCAACGAGGACATCCATGTTCAGTACCCC
>CP070788.1:571126-574639 GCA_020346765.1 Nitrospiraceae bacterium | reverse complement strand
CCCCCCGCTTCAGGGTACGGCCTTATTTGCTCTTGGCAGCCTTCTTGAGTTTGTCTGCCATGTCAGTCTTTTCCCAGGTGAATTCCGGCAGGCTTCTTCCAAAATGGCCGTAAGATGCAGTCTTCCGGTAAATGGGTCTCCTCAGGTTCAGCTTCTTGATGATGGCTGCAGGTGTCATGTCGAAATTCTTCCTGACAAGCTCTTCAAGTTTGTTGTCAGCAATTTTGCCGGTCTCAAATGTGTCCACGAGGATCGAGACGGGCTCAGGCACCCCGATGGCATAGGCAAGCTGTACCTCTGCCTTGTTAGCAAGGCCGGATGCCACAATATTCTTGGCAATGTATCTGGCCATGTAAGAGGCGGAACGGTCTACCTTCGAGGGGTCCTTGCCTGAAAAGGCACCGCCGCCGTGGCTGCCGACACCACCGTAGCTGTCCACGATGATCTTGCGGCCTGTCAGGCCCGTGTCACCCATGGGCCCTCCCACCACGAAGCGGCCCGTGGGATTTATATGGTATTTGATCGTTTCTTCATCAAGGAGCTCCCCGGGAACGGTGGGCTTGATAACTTTCTCAATGATGTCCTCCTTGAGGTCCCGCAGCGAGACATCGGGACTGTGCTGGGAGGAGACGACGACCGTATCGATTCTGTGTGGTATTCCATCCTTATATTCGATTGTCACCTGGGTCTTGCCGTCAGGGCGGAGGTAGGGCAGGATGTCCTTTTTGCGCACCTCGGAAAGCTTCATGGCTAGCTTGTGGGCCAGGGTTATGGGCAGGGGCATGAGTTCTGGGGTCTCGTTGCAGGCATATCCGAACATGAGCCCCTGGTCTCCGGCGCCTCCCGTGTCAACCCCCTGGGCAATATCACCGGACTGCTCGTGGATGGAAGTGATGACGGCACATGTCTCATAGTCAAACCCGTACTTTGCCCGCGTGTAACCGATATCTCTGATGGTGTGCCTGATAATGGACGGGATGTCAGCGTAGGCTGAGGTGGTTATTTCCCCTGCCACAAAGGCAAGGCCCGTGGTGAGCATGGTCTCACAGGCGACTCGTGCGTGCTTGTCTTCGGCGAGGATCGCGTCAAGGATAGCGTCAGATATCTGGTCAGCGATCTTGTCGGGATGCCCCTCGGTAACTGACTCAGATGTGAACAGGTAATTCCTTTTTTTCATATGGTCTCCTTTGCGAAAATCAATCTGGATATTTTCATATGTTATGTGCACTTTTGTCAAGGCGGGGACGGACCGGCAGCGATATTTGAATCCCCTTCGGCTCTTGAGGTATAGTAAAAATTCTCCCGTACCGCGGAGTTGCCTATGCTTGATACAATAATAATCAAGGGCGCACGCGTCCATAATCTCAAGAATATCGACGCAGTTATTCCCCGGGACAGCCTTGTGGTCATCACAGGGCCGTCAGGGTCGGGAAAGTCGTCCCTTGCCTTTGACACCATCCATGCCGAGGGGCAGCGGCGGTATGTTGAAAGCCTTTCAGCCTATGCCCGGCAGTTTCTCGACCAGCTTCAGAAACCGGACGTGGACTCCATCGAAGGCCTTTCCCCGTCCATCGCAATAGAGCAGAAAACCACGGCCAGGAGCCTCCGGTCAACGGTCGGCACCATAACGGAAATCTATGATTACCTGCGTGTGGCGTACACCAGGGTCGGCAGTCTCTCATGCTACCAGTGCGGCAGCCCCATAGCAACGCAGAGGATCCAGCAGATCATCGACTCCCTTTCTGCCTTCCCCGCGAATACGCGCATCCAGGTGCTGTCCCCCATTGTCATCGGGAGAAAGGGCCTCTACAAAAAAGAACTCATGGAGGCAAGAAAAAAGGGTATTATCCGGGCGAGGATCGACGGGGAACTTGTCGACATTACCCGGGATGTTGAGCTGAACCGGCACAAGCGGCACAATATCGACATTGTCATTGACCGGCTGATTATCAAACCCGGGATCGAGAAGCATCTGTCCCGGGCCATCACCCACGCCATGGGTTTTGCCGATGTGGTCATTATCAATGTCATCCATGAAGATAGGGACCTTTTCTTCAGCACCAGGCTTGCCTGTCCCTCCTGCGGTGTAAACTACCCAGAGATAAGCCCCCGATTTTTCTCTTTTAACAGCCCTTTTGGCGCCTGTCCCCGGTGCAGCGGCCTGGGCGTTGTCAACATTCTTGGAGAGGATGAATGCCCCGCAAATCCCGAGCCCTGCCCCTCCTGCGGCGGATTGAGGCTGAGGAAGGAGGCCCTGGCCGTTACGATCAGCGGCGTGAACATAGGCGAGCTGTGCGCGCGGCCCATCGCAGAGGTCAGCCGTTTTCTCCGGGACCTCAGGCTCACCAGAACGGAGCAAACAATTGCATCAAAGATACTGAAGGAGACAAAAGAGCGGCTCCATTTTCTCAACAGCGTGGGTCTGGGCTACCTGACCCTGAACAGGCCCGCTGTTACGCTTTCCAGCGGCGAGGCGCAGAGAATTAAACTGGCGACGCAGATCGGGTCGTCGCTGACGGGTGTCCTGTATGTGTTTGATGAACCCACGATCGGACTTCACCCACGGGACTGCGGGAGGCTTATTGACAGCCTGTGCAGATTAAGGGAAATGGGCAACACGGTTATCGTTGTCGAACACGATGAGGACACCATGAAGCGGGCCGACCATATTATTGACATGGGGCCCCGGGCAGGGCGGGACGGCGGGTTCATCGTCTCTGCGGGAACCCTGGAGAATCTGAGCCGTGACAGAAATTCCCTCACAGGGACCTATCTGGGCGGCAGAATGGCCATTGCTGTACCGGCACAAAGGAGAAGGCACCGTGACTTCATTGCTGTCAAAGGGGCGAGGGAGTTCAACCTTAAGGGAATCGATGTGAGCATTCCCCTGGGGGTGCTCACATGTGTGACCGGGGTCTCCGGCTCCGGCAAGAGCACCCTCATCATCGAAATCCTTTACAAGGCGCTTTCTCAACGCCTCCATGCTTCCCACGACATTCCGGGCAGTCATGATTCCATCGTCGGCATTGAGAAAATAGACAAGGTCATTGACATTGACCAGTCCCCGTTGGGGAGGACCCCGCGCTCCAACCCCTCGACTTACACGGGCACATTTGCCTTCATCAGGAACCTCTTTGCCCAGCTTCCTGAATCGCGTGTGCGGGGATACAGGCCAGGCAGGTTCAGCTTCAATATTCCCGGCGGAAGGTGTGAGGCCTGCAAGGGCGACGGACTCATCAGGGTCTCCATGCATTTTCTGCCCGATGTCTATGTAGCATGCGAACAGTGCAGGGGGAGCAGGTACAACCGGGAAACCCTGGACGTTAAGTACAGGGGCAAAAGCATTGCCGACGTCCTTTCCATGACCGTTGCCGAGGCCCTTGAGTTTTTCAGCGCGGTACCCGCCCTCAAAGGAAAGCTTTCCACCCTGGACAAGGTGGGTCTCGGATACGTCCAGCTCGGACAGCCGGCAACCACCCTGTCAGGGGGAGAGGCCCAGCGGGTGAAGCTCTC
>CP070788.1:567466-571026 GCA_020346765.1 Nitrospiraceae bacterium | reverse complement strand
TGAAGGGTATTCTCACGCCGATCCTGGAGGAGACGGTGAATTTTATCAATGCCCCCCTGATTGCCAGGGAGCGGGGCATTGAGGTAAAGGAAGTAACCACTGCCGACGCGGGCGACTATCTGAGCATGCTGGTGATCAGGATCAAATCAGGGAAGAAAGAGAGCTCCGTCTCGGGGACCCTGCACGGGAAGAAAGAACCCCGGATTATCGGGGTGAACGGATTCCCCGTGGAGATCGTCCCGGAAGGGGAGATGCTCGTCCTGTCCAATAATGACCGTCCCGGCGTCATCGGCAATATCGGAACACTCCTGGGCGACAACAAGATAAATATCGCGAGGATGCACTTTGGAAGGGCGGCGCGCGGTGGCAAGGCCATCTCTGTGGTGAGCGTTGACAAGCCGGTGTCACGGGACATGCTGTCCCGTATCAAAAAGCTTCCCAATGTCCTCTCAGTAAATCATATACATCTTCCCTCATAACAGAGAACGACCGGGTAAGAAAGAGGAGCAGACAATGGCGAATATCGTAGTGGTGGGCGCGCAGTGGGGCGACGAGGGCAAGGGAAAGATTGTCGACCTGCTGACGCAGAGCGCTCATGTGGTGGCCCGCTATCAGGGTGGACACAATGCCGGGCACACGGTGCAGATTAAAAACAGGCAGTTCATCCTTCACCTGATCCCGTCGGGCATCCTGCACCGGGGGAAAACGTGCATCATCGGCAACGGCGTCGTCATAGACCCCGGCGCACTGATAGAGGAAATCCAAGGGCTCAGGAAACGGGGGATCTTCGTGGGTAAGAACCTCCACATCAGCGGACGGGCCCATGTCATCATGCCCTACCACAACGTGCTTGACGGCATGCATGAACAGTCCAAGGGCACTAAAAAAATCGGGACAACGGGCAGGGGCATCGGCCCCGCCTATGTGGATAAAATGTGCCGCTCCGGTATCAGGATGGCAGACCTGCTGGACAGCAGGGGATTCCGGGAAAAGCTGAAGGCCAACCTTGCAGACGCCAACTACCTCCTGGAGCACAAGTACGGGGCGGGAAAAATAAGCCTCACCAGGGTGTACAGGCAATACATGAACTATGCCGAGTATCTTGCTCCCTTTATCACCGACACGGTTGTCCTCACGGGCAGGCTGATTGAACGGGGCAAAAACATTCTCTTTGAAGGGGCCCAGGGGACGCTCCTTGATATTGACCACGGGACCTATCCCTATGTGACTTCCTCGAGCGCCTCTGCAGGAGGGGTGTGCACCGGACTTGGCGTGAGTCCGAGGAGCATAGACGGAGTGCTGGGAATCGTGAAGGCATACACCACCCGTGTCGGCGAAGGCCCCTTCCCCACAGAGCTTCAGGACGAAACGGGCGAGATGCTGCGCCTCACAGGCGGCGAGTACGGTGCTACCACGGGGCGGGCCCGGCGGTGCGGGTGGCTTGACCTGGTAAGCCTGCGGCATTCCATCAGGATCAACGGTTTCACAGGGCTCGCCCTGACAAAGCTTGATGTCCTGGACGGACTGGATAAAATCAAGGTGTGCGTTGCCTATGAATACACGGATCAGACGGGCAGCTGCAGCTGCAGCAGGAAAGGCAAGGCTTGCACACTGAAGGATTTCCCCCAGCAGTGTGATGTACTGGCGGCCTGCAGGCCTGTTTATCGCGAACTTGACGGCTGGGCGGAAAGCACGAAGGGGGCCAGAAAGCTGAAAGATCTTCCAAAAAAGACACGTTCCTACATTGATTTCATTAGTGAATCTCTGAATGTGAGCATTGACATGATCTCCACAGGACAGAAACGTGACGAAATCATCATGATCAGCAATCCCATGGTTCGGGCATCCCGGAACCGCTCATTCCACTCAAGAAATCCCGCATAAAAGCCGTAGTGTCTACTGAACAGATGAAAAGGCACTGAGTTCAGACCGGGGCGGCCCGGGGCTTTCACACACAGGGGCAATGATAAAGTCAGCGACCAGAAAACTGCTCGGCTTCATTACATTTACGGATATCCCCATATGGCAGAAAATTTTCCTCTTTGCCATTGGGGGGGTGGCATGGTTTATCATCATCGCCCTGCTGGGGCTTGGAGCAGTAAACAACGTAAAATTGTCATCGACGGCCCTCATTGAAGAGATTGTCCCCCATATTCAGGCAAGTCAGAAGCTGATCATCAAGATCAGGGGGGCGAACGTCTCTGTGCACAATATTGTGATTCATGATGAGACGGACGTGATTGCCAGCAATTTACAGCGGGCGCAGGACCTGCTGGGGCATGTCACGGATACGCTGAAGGCAATGACCGAGGGAGGCAGGATCAAGGATTATTCAGACCTCAACGGCGAGCTGATTGCCGAGCTTGAGATAACACCCGTTGAGGACTCTGCTGCCAGGAAACAGGTGAATGATGTCATGGTGAAAAGCCAGAAACTCAGGGACCTCCTGGAGCACCTCGCGGCCATGAAACTGCGCGGCCTGGAGGAGGGCAACCTGAACGTGGAGGCCACCGGCGAGTTCATGGCCAGGCTGGCGGAATACGATGCCCTCACGGTCCAGGCAGTGACGGTGCTCAGCAAGCTCACCTCGGAAATATCGGCCGAGCAGAGATACTATACGGAAAAAATCGGCACGGTCCTGCGCCAGTCGATGGTCCTCTTTGTTGTCTTGGGCATTATTGCCGTTTCTCTGCTCATTGTATTCAGCTATCTCCTGAAGACATCCATAACCCGGCCGCTGAATGCGATCACCGAGCAGATAAAAGGACTCTCCGAAGGGGAGGTCGATCTTTCCAAGCAGATTACTATCGGATCGAACGATGAGATAGCCGAGCTTTCGACAAATTTCAACATGCTCATGCAGACTATTTATGACATGAGCGCCTTCAAGAAAGTCATTGAAGAGGATGAGACCCTGGAAGATGTGTACAAACGGCTTGCAAAGGTCTTCTCCGACGATCTCGGGCTTGATGATTTCACCATACTGGAGGCGGCTGAGCGAAACCGGGCCATGGAGCTGATCCACACTCCCTTTTCCCGGGAGGATATATGCTGCAACAAGGAGATCCTCCTTGACAGCACCCTCTGCAGGGCAAAAAAGACGGGGCACAGGGTCTCGTCCATCGCCTACCCGGAAATATGCAAGATGCATCTTTTGTCGCCGGAGAAATATCATATCTGCATCCCTGTAATCATAGGCGGGACCACGGGGGGCGTTGTCCAGTTTCAGTTTGACAAGACCGCCCACAAGGAGCATGAGCGGCCGAGGCCAATCCTCACGCAGCCATGCATTGAACGGCAGATTATCAGGGCAGAGCAGTATATCAAGGAGTCCACGGCCGTTATCGAGGCAAAGCGCCTCACCAGCGCGCTGCGGGAATCGTCAGTACGGGACACGATGACAGGGCTCTACAACAGGAGGTTTTTGGAGGAGTATGTTGACACACTCGTTGCAGGCACACTGAGAAAAGGGGGGCAGATCGGGCTGCTCATGTGCGACCTCGACTTCTTTAAGGAGGTCAACGACAAGTATGGACATGATGCCGGCGACGCAGTGCTGA
>CP070788.1:563803-567366 GCA_020346765.1 Nitrospiraceae bacterium | reverse complement strand
AACCATGAAAGAGAAAATAGAGATACTGGGTCTTGACATCTTCACTGAATGCTGGAGGGAGATAGAGTTCGTCGAGCAAATGAAGGAATGTCTGAACAAGGATATCGGGTGGCACTACCTCCTGGATCTCGCATGGATGATGAGAGAGGTCAGCTGTCTGAAAAAAGGCTCACTCATTCTTGATGCAGGAGGCGGAAACGGCCTTGCCCAGTTCATCCTTGCAGAAATGGGCTATAACGTGGTCAATGCGGATTTTGCCAACCCGGTCTTCAGCCGCAGGGTGAAAGACCGCTACGGTGACATCATGTTTCATCTGAATGATCCCGGTGATGTGACCTATGACAACAGGTACACACGGCACCTCTTGAGCGCCCACAACATTCCAATCGGTCTGGGTGAGCAGGCAGGAGCAAGAGCATATATTTCATCCAGGGAAGAGGCAGGTCTCTTTATTGATCGGCAAAGATACCGTCCCAAAGATGCTGCTCCCGTAGCGCTGAACGGGGCGATTCCCTATTCGCTGAAATACAGCGTTTCCGGTCTCTGCGGCTGTATTTATCTCTACAAGTGCGATCTTAAACGCATGGACCTTATCCCCGATAATTTCTTTGACGGAGTTGTTTCCATCTCCGCCCTTGAACACAATGACCATGAGGATTTCCTGCGGTGCGTGGATGAACTGGAGAGGATTACGAAGGAGGGCGGGAAAATGGCCATTACGGTCAGTGCCTCTCGGGAAGATGACTGGTTCCATGAGCCGTCAAAGGGCTGGTGCTACAGTGAGGCCACGCTGAGGGAGCTTTTCAGGCTCCCTCATGACGCTCCCGGCAATTATTCACGCAGGGATAAACTGTTCAGTGAACTGCGCAAGCAGGACAACGAGCTTCACAAGAGACTTGCACCGTTTCACTTCAGATCAGGGCAGAATGGTATGCCATGGGGAGTATGGGACCCGCAGTATCAGCCCGTGGGGGTCGTAAAAATTAAGGAGAAGAGACTGCAGCAGACAGGAAGAGAAAGAAAAAACGGTGCAGGGGCAGAAGCGATAGGCCAGTCGTCATATTCCCTGGGCGGCCCAGCCGACAGCCCTGTGACAGGGAATGAAAGATCCCTGACTATGGGAGACCTGGAGAATGGGTTCACAGGGAAGCGGTGCTTCATCATCGGCAACGGCCCCAGCCTCAGGACGACAGACCTGAGACCCCTTGCCAGTGAATACACGATAGGACTCAACAGGATCTATCTGAACTATGAAAACATGGGGTTTGAGCCGACATTCTACTGCGCTGTCAACCTCCATGTCCTGGAACAGTTTTCACAGGAGATAGACGTTCTAAATTCCATCAAGTTTCTGAGGTCAGGTTCAGAGAAACATATCAGGAACAGACGGAATACCTTTTTCATGGCAAGCACCGGAGATTCTGATTTTGTTGAAAACATTGGGAGCCTCAGGTGGTGCGAGGGATGGACAGTGACCTATTGTGCAATGCAGGTCGCTTTTTCCCTCGGCTTTCACGAGGTTGTTCTCGTTGGAGTTGACCACAGCTTCCCCGAATCGGGAGAACCAAACACACTCGTGACAGCATGCGGGAGCGACCACAATCATTTTCATCCCGATTATTTCGGGAGGGGCGTCCGGTGGCAGTACCCCGACCTGGAGCGCTCTGAGCAGTCATATGCGACTGCGCGGCGGGTGTACGAAAAAAACGGACGGAGGATAATCGATGCGACTATCGGCGGAAAGCTGAGGGTTTTCCACCGCGTTGACTACCATAAAGTCATATCAGGTCCGCGGGAGTGCATCAGTGCCTTTATTCTCAACAGGGAGGGCGAGGAGCTTTACCACGACGGGGACAGTAGTGGAGCCATGAGCGCCTTTGCGGAGGCCGTCAGGATGGTGCCGGGGTACGCCACTGCCTGGAACAACCTCGGCGTTCTCCACTGGCACAACGGGACAGCCCGCAGGGCCTCTGAATGCTTCGCAAAGGCACTACATATTGACCCCGATAACAGGGACGTTGTCATCAACTGCTGCCGGATCCTGGCTGAGCACAGGAGCGTCGATGAGGCGAAGAAGCTTATCACATCCTATTGCGAACGTCATGGGGACGATGAAGAACTGGCGCTAATGCGGGATGCCCTGTAGGCACCGGGAGCAGGAACAATGAAACGGTCAGCACGAAAAGACACTATGCTTCTCGTCTCGGCAATTATCTCAGCCTTCAACAGCGAACGTTTCATGCGGGGCAGGCTTGAAAACCTGGCTGGTCAGACGCTGTTCACGAAAGGACAGCTTGAAATTATAGTGATCGATTCGAACTCACCCCAGAAGGAAGGCACCATTGTCAGTGAGTTTGCCGCGAGGCACAGCAGCATACGATATGAACGCACGGAAGTGAGGGAGACCGTCTATGCTGCCTGGAACCGGGGGGTCAGGCTTTCCCGGGGGAGGTACATAATAAACGCTAACAGCGATGACAGGTTCACTCCCGAAGCACTGGAGAGGATGGCCGGCGAGCTTGATAAAGACAGGGGTGTTCATGCAGTGTACGGGGACTGGCTTGTCACGAATGTTGAGAACGATAATACAGATTCGCCGGCCGGAAAATTCCTGTTTGAATATCCCCGCTTTCTCCCGCCTCTTTTATTTTATTACCAGATTACGTCTCACGCCCCGATGTTCCGCAGGAGTGTCTTTGAACGCATCGGGTTTTTTCAGGACGACATGAGGGTCTTCGGTGACCGGGAATTCATGTTCAGGTTTGCCGCAGCAGGCATGACGGCACGGAAAATCCCCCTTATTGCCGGGCTGTACCTTGAGCGTGCTGACAGCCTTGAGCGGTCTGAATCCGTGGCAGAGAAAGAATTTACGACCATCCGAGAGACATATTTCATGCCTGAGAATCTGGCCAGACTCTTTGGGTATCAGAGTCTGCCTGGAGAGAAAGACCTCGCAGGGCTCTATGCTTCCCTTGGATCTCTCGGCCTCAGGTTTCTCACGTGGAAGGGGAGCCCGGTCAGTGACCTTCCTTTTGCGGCAAAGGCCTTTATGACGGCCCTCAGGCTTGACCCCGGAAATATTGAAGCACTGAACAACCTCGCTGTCCTCCGGTGCCTGAACAGCCAGCATGAAGAGGGCCTGGAACTGCTGAGCAGGGCAGAGAACAGGATGTCCCACGGGATCATCCGTTTCAACATTGCGGCGGCACAAAAACGATACATGGACATTGACCGGTATCAGTGGATGAGGGGAAATGCGTGCCCTGCAGAGCGAAGAGGGTCCCCGTCTCCGAATCGTTCTCAAGGGAGGCTGGATAACAACGGCGGCTCCGGCAGCCCCATGGTGAGTGTAATCATCCCTACCTGCAACAGGCCCGGGCTCCTTGCCGAAGCCGTTGAAAGCGTCAGGGAACAGTCCTTTCAGGACTACGAAATAATTATCGTCAATGACGGAGGAGATGATATCTCCAGCGCCCTTGCGGTCTGCAACGGTGATCGCAGAATAAGAGTGATTAACGGGGGAGAGCGCAGGGGCCCTGCCGCAGCCAGAAACCGCGGGCTTC
>CP070788.1:560134-563703 GCA_020346765.1 Nitrospiraceae bacterium | reverse complement strand
TTAAGCGAATTACTAAGAATATCGATTACCTTGAAAAACCGAAGATAGATAGCGGTTATTAAGAAAAGGAGCCTGAATACCCAAGCCAGCAGCAAATCAAGTCTACCGCTCTCCTGTCTATGCCTGATACGGATGTATTAGTGAATTAAACGACCCAGGTCTTTACAGGCTCTTACCGGACCTCTTGGCACCTCCAGCCAAAGTTGCGCTATAATAGTACCCATAAAAGGAGGTAACATCTTGGCAGAGAAAATCATCATTTATGGCAAAGGCGGATGACCGTATACAGACAAAGCCCGGTCGGACTTTGCGGACAGAGCAGTGTATTATGATGTGAAATCGGACAAGGCGAAACTTGACGAGATGCTAGGGCATTCCAAGGGTGACAGGCGCGTCCCGGTTATAGTTGAAGGGAGCAAAGTTACTGTTGGCTATGGAGGCTCCTGAGGGGTGTAACTGCCGGCAGGTAGCCGGCGGCGAACATACATTCTCAAGGGGACTTCATGCCGGGGGGCTCCACGGCATCCTCCCATTCCTTGTTTCAGTGATGAGCCCCGTTAATCTCCCGCTCCGCGGGCAAGGGCAAGCACGTGGACCTCGCGGGCGCCCGCCTTTTTCAGTACATCGGAGCACTCCTGCACAGTTGAGCCTGTTGTTATGACGTCATCCACGAGGAGGACACTCCTGCCTGTGATGGAAGTCCTGCTGGATGCCGCAAAGGCGTTTTTGATATTCCTGCGCCGCTCGCCTGAACGAAGGCCCACCTGGGGAAGGGTATCCCGTGTCCTGACAAGGCAGTCCACAGCCAGGTCAGCGGAAATCTTTTTTGCGATGCCCTTTGCCAGAAGCGCCGACTGGTTAAACTCCCGCTCCCTGAGCCGCCGCTTATGAAGGGGTACGGGGAGGACAATGCGGACAGACGGGATTTCACCTCCCAGCACCAGGCGGGTAAGAGGCCGGGAGAGTCTTCTGATCCGATGGTATTTGAAAAGGTTGATTGCCTTTCGCAGCGTTCCTTCGTAAAGGCCGAAGGCCCTGGCAGAGCTGAAGGCAGGCGCCTCTTTCATGCATATTCCGCACAGCACTGCTGCATTGGAGAACAGGGGTCTTCCGCAGGTGCCGCACGCCGGGCCGTTATAGGGTCTGAGGGACTGCCAGCATTGATTGCAGATGGGAGCTGTTTCGTGCGCATCGGTGGGGCTCCCGCAGATGGGGCATGATTCAGGGAAGAGGATGTTGAGCAGCCTGTCGAACACGGAATTGAATAACCGTGAATTTGATTGTCTAAGGCGCGTCATGTGGAATATACTTTTCATTAGAGGAGAAGCGGTTATCCAGATATTATAGATAAACTGCGAAACTGGGTCACCTGTCATTTCTGACAGGTGAGAAAGTTACCTATAACCTCTCTCACAATGGGATTTTATTATCAATGAGTCACCTGGTGTCCTTCCCGCGATCTATTCTCCGCAGCGTGACGAAGGATGAAAGGCGGGAATCCACCCTTCGACCTTTGTCTAAGGGAGGAAGTGAGGCAAAACGGTGCGGCAGAAAGAGCAAAGGCTTTCTGGCGGGTTTACTTTATGATCAGGCTCTTCCCCGTCATCTCCTCCGGCTGGTCAATGCCCATGAGATCCAGGATCGTGGGTGCCACGTCGGCAAGGATGCCGCGGCCCCGAAGCAGGAGGCCCTTTTTCACGATGATGAAGGGGACGGGGTTTGTGGAGTGGGCCGTGTGGGTTTCTTCATGATCAAGCATCTTTTCGCAGTTTCCGTGGTCTGCCGTTATGATGGCCAGTCCCCCGCGGTCCCGCACTTTTGTGACAATGCGCTCAAGGCATGCATCGATGGTCTCGCATGCCATGACAGCAGCCTCCATGACCCCCGTGTGTCCCACCATGTCGGGGTTGGCGAAATTCAGGAGGATGAAATCATATTTAGCCTCGTCCATCCTTCTTATGACTTCATCGGTGACCTGATGGGCGCTCATTTCGGGCTTGAGGTCATAGGTGGCAACCTCTTTGGGTGACGGGACGAGGCACCGGTCTTCTCCGGCAAAGGCGGCTTCTTCACCGCCGTTAAAAAAGTAGGTGACGTGGGCATACTTTTCCGTTTCGGCTATCCGGAGCTGTGTCATGTTCCTGCCGCTCAGGACTTCACCGAGGATGTTCGTGAGTTTCACCGGCGGAAAAGCGGCAGGAAGGGAAAAGTGCTCATCGTACAGGGTCATCGTCACAAAGGCGCTCAGCCGCGGAATCATGCGCCGGTCAAAGCCGTCAAAGGCGCCGTCAGTCAGGGCCTGTGTCAGTTCCCGTGCCCGGTCTGCCCGGAAGTTGTAGAAGATGACGGCGTCGTTGTCCCTGATTACTCCCACAGGGAGCGTGCCTTCACAGATGACCGACGGTTTTATGAATTCGTCCGTTTCATTCCTGGCATAGCTCTGCACCACAGCCTCCTGTGCGGACGTGCACTGTTCGCCTTCAGCCAGGACGAGGGCGGCGTAGGCACTGGCCACGCGGTCCCAGCGATTATCCCGGTCCATTGCCCAGTAACGGCCCGTGACCGTGGCAATCTTTGCCTGCGGCCTGTCCCGGAGAAATGCCTCCAGCTGTCCCACGTACTCAATGCCTGATGAGGGGGGGGTGTCCCTGCCGTCCATGAACGCGTGAATGTACACGGCCTTCACACCCTGCTGAACTGCCATATTGATCAGGGCATAGAGATGGTCCATGTGGCTGTGGACCCCGCCGTCAGACAGAAGGCCCAGGAGGTGGAGGCTGCCGCTGCTGCTGACCGCTGCGCTCATGGCCCTCATGAGGGCAGGGTTTTTGGCAAAGCTTCCGTCCCTGATTGCCTTGTTGATCCGTGCATAGTCCTGATAGACAATCCGGCCTGCCCCGAGGTTCAGATGCCCCACTTCAGAGTTGCCCATCTGACCTTCCGGAAGGCCCACTGCTTCTCCTGAAGATTCAAGGACTGTATGGGGATACTCTCTCAGGAGGCCCCGGTAAAAGGGGATATGCGCCTGTTCCTGCGCGTTCTCAGCGGGGTTGTCTCCAACCCCCCAGCCGTCCAGGACGATGAGGACAACAGGCTTCACTTTGCTCATAGCAGTAATTTCCTTCCAATAAAGCCGGTCTTTTCCCCTGACGGAAAGGGAAGCCGTTCAGGGCGATAGTGTAAAAGACACCGTGCTAACCTTGATTATTCCAGAATTTCAGGGGAGGGTCGAAAAAAGGGTTGCGCCATACCTTAGACAGATATCTTCAGCAAGAGGGATACCTGTACAGCGTGATTCGAAGACTTTATCAACAGGCGGCACTACTTTCTCTAAACGTTCATGGCTTACAACCCTTTTTGAGAGACATCCCCGGAATTTTCTAAAAATTGTTAGAACCTGTCTCAACATCAAATTCTATCATGAATCAATCACTTGTCTTCATTCCCGCCCCGAATCAAAGTTCGGGATAAACTCCGGCGGGAATCAACCCTTGACAGAGCCTGCCCTGAGTAGTGTCATCCTTCGACAGGCTCAGGATGACACGAATCGAAGGGCTCAGGTCGGTACG
>CP070788.1:556446-560034 GCA_020346765.1 Nitrospiraceae bacterium | reverse complement strand
TATAGTAGAGAATTTGTGAATGAGGTACACTATCTCATCGTGACGATGAATATTGTATTGATCATCATCGGCGGGCTCATGTCGGTAACAGGCATCATAGGATGTTTCCTCCCTGTCCTCCCGGGGCCTGTGCTGTGCTTCGCAGCCCTGCTGCTTCTGCAGGCAAGCACAGCGCCACCCTTCAGCATGAATATCCTCATTGCCTACGGGTGCCTGACAGCCCTGGTCGCTCTTTTCGACTATATCATCCCGGTGTACGGGACGAAGAAGCTCGAAGGATCGAAGTACGGCGTGTGGGGAAGTGTTGCTGGCCTGATCATCGGTGTGATGTTCTTTTTTCCCCTCGGCATCGTCCTGGGCCCCATGGCAGGCGCTTTTGCCGGTGAACTGATAAGCGGCAAGCCCGTCAGGAAGGCGCTGCGTTCAGCAGCAGGTTCACTTCTCGGGTTTCTCGCCAGTACTGCCCTGAAGCTGGCCCTCGCTGCTGCCATGGCTATCCATTTTGTAGCAGCGGCCTCTTCCCTCCTGTCCGCGGGATAGGGGACATTATTCATGACAAACTCCGTTTCCCTGGGTGAGGAGAGAGGGGAGGCTGCGGACAGGCCTCAGCCTTTTGCTTTGCCCCGGCCCTTTGCTATACTTGAGAAGACTGCAAAGGATCTCAGAGCATGAAAGAATTCACCATATCCCAGGATGAACAGGGCATCTGGATCGTTACCAGTGAAAGAATCCCGGGCTTTGCTGCACGGGGGAAAACACCAGAAGAGGCCCTTGAGAAGATGAAACAGGCCTTCCGGATGTACTACCCCTGCGGAGAGTGCAGGGACGGGTGAATGTGCGGCCGGTTTGTCAGATACAGCGCGCTTCATGATCTTGCCCGGGAGTTTCAGACTGAAGAACCCGTCTTTGATCTGCCCCCCAGCTATAATATAGCGCCGTCACAGACCGTCGTCATAGCAGCCGGCAACGCCAGGACCCACCTTGACCCATGCACATGGGGCTACCTTCCCTCATGGGCAAAAACACCTGCAACGGGCTACAGGATGATCAACGCCCGGGCAGAATCTGTTGCTGATAAGCCCAGTTTCAAGCAGGCCTTTTCATCAGAGCGGATTCTGGTTATAGCCAATGGATTTTATGAGTGGAGGCAGGAAGGCAGGATCAAAACTCCTTTCTATATTTATCTCACATCAAAGAAGCCCTTTGGTTTCGCCGGCCTCCGCAGCATATGGACAGACCCGGGGGGTGCAAAACGGTGCACCTGCACGATCATAACGACAAGGCCGAACAGTCTCCTTGCCCCGATTCATGACCGGATGCCCGCCATTATCGCCAAGCAGGATGAGCAGGCATGGCTCAACCCGGACAACAGGGACAGGGATGCCCTGCTCAGCCTGCTGCAACCCTACGACTCCTCTGCCATGAAGTGCCATGAAGTATCTGCTCTGGTCAACTCTCCCACCCATGACTCCCCGGAGTGCCTCAATCCTGCTTAAGGCAGGGTTTTAGGCGAGAGGCAATAAGCTATGGGCCAGAGGCCCTATCTTTTCCCATGGCCCATTGCCTAGCGCCCATGGCCCTCGCCTACAAGACCAGTCAAAATGAGCTCCCCTTTACAATACTACCGATCAGAGCAGCCCAGATCTCATACCCGGCCCTGCTGAGATGAACACCGTCCAAAGACAGATACTCTCTGATAACGCTGCCCGTGCTGTCAACGAATCTTCTGTGGATGTCCACATAGCGCACCCCGCGTTTTTCCGCAAGCCTCCTGAGGGATGTATTGATGTGACGGACAGCGTCGGCGGGGATGAACTCCACTGCCGCTGGCAGCAGCGAGTGGACAAAGATCCCGGCCAGCGGGTAGAAAATTTCGAGCTTCTCCAGGATCATGTCATAAAAGGGGATGAACTCAAGGTCACCCATGGCCACATTGTTGATGCCTGACATGAGAAAAAGCATGTCCGCAGCAGGAAAGGCGTCCTTTATTTTCACCACGCGGCAGAGCAGTCCCTGGACAGACTCGCCGGCCACACCAAGGTTGGCAACACGGTGCTCCGGAAGTTCCTCCTGCCAGTCATGGTATTCGATGAGCGAATCACCCAGAAAGAGAATGGTCATATGCGCATATGTATACACAGGGCAGGAGCATGATGTCAAGAACAGCCGGCAGTCTCACGGAGCAGTCACATGCCCTCCGGCAATGAGATTATTCCCGGGTCCTGCAGGACCAATAGAATTCCTTCATGTCTTACTCTATAATTATCTCTATAACCAAGGAGGGACCATGAACAAAAAGATCCTGATATATTGTCTGTCTCTTTTTATCCTGATGTCCTGCGCCGGCCTTTTGACCGGCTATGATGCGAGGAAGTCCTTTGAACAGGGAATGGCGCTTTTCAATCAGGGAAAGTACAGCGATGCCCTTCCCTACTTCGAGAAGGCCTTAGAGCTGGAGCCGGAATTCACCCAGGCCTATATCTACCTGGGCCGGACACACCTGAACCTTCGCCAGTGGACCCAAGCGATCCAGCCGCTCCGGACGGCCTACAGGCTCTCCCCGGGAGAAACACGCAGGGAGGCACTCAATTTTTTGCTGGACGCGCTCATCGGCGGGGCCCTTGCCGAACTGAAGCAGGGCAACTACAGCAGCTCCATCGGGTACCTCAGGGAGGCCCTTGAGGTGGACCCCGCGTCCGGGAAGGCCAAAAGTGAGCTGGTCAGCACGCTCCTGGCCTATGGAGGGGCCCTCCTTTCAGAGGGTAATTATTCCGGGGCCATCAAGCAGTTTACCGAAGCCGTGCAGCTTTCACCGGGAAACTTCGACGCCTACAGGGGGCTGGTGAAGTCATTTGTGAAAAACGGGGACTATCTGTCTGCAATTAAGACGGTTAACGACGCCATGAAGATCGCACCCACAGATCAGGACCGCTCCCTGCTCCAGGATATGCTGCGGCCCTGACCGTTCCGCGTTCAGGCTAGAAATTGAAGTGGAAGGCAGTGCTTAGATACTCCACGGAGTTTTTGTAAAACTGGCCATTCGGCGAGTGCCCGTTAAAATAGCCCAGGGTCAGGCGCAGGTTGTGGTGCCTGAGCTGCTCCCCCTCCACCCTCAGCCCGGCAATCAGGGATATCTCTCCGCTCCAGTCATTGTCCTCCCGGTGCTTGAGGTCAGCCGCAGCAATGGGTCTCAACAGCCCGTTAAGGTACGCCCTGGGACTGGACAGTTCAATCCCGTAATGGGCGACCCAGGGGTCCAGTTCCTTGGGGCTCACACTGAAGTGAAATTCACCTCCGCCGTACACGCGGAGCCAGTCACTGAGGTCATTGGAAAGGAGGAGTCCCACCGCCTCGTAGCTGTAATTTTCCCTGTCCACATCATTGTGCAGAAGATATTCATCGCCCACATGGGAGCTCTGGTGAAAGACGCGGAATATCCCCGAGACGTTGTCTTTGCGGTATGACAGGGTGAGGCCGAAAAGGTAGTCGGCGTTCACCTGGTCCCAGGACGATGAATCAAGATCATGGACAACAAATGCCCCGCCTTCTCCCCCGACCTGCCACCGGCCGCCAAAGGAAAAGGGCACA
>CP070788.1:552735-556346 GCA_020346765.1 Nitrospiraceae bacterium | reverse complement strand
CAGGTCAAGGCCATGGGAAAGAAAAAACTGAATGAGCACCGGACAATGGCCCGTCGGTTTGTCGATCGGCTGCGCTGATTGAACAGGCGATGGCGTATGGTCAGCCCTCAACAATGCTGTGGTCTTCCCACATGAACCAGTTTCCCGTGTCGTCGAGATAGGAGTGAGTATTGGCAAAGATCCTGAAGTGCTCTTCCTCCTCGTGAAACAGTTTCTCAAAGAGCGCCCGCTCTTCAGGGCTTGGCGCCTCCGCGGCCTGCTTTTTGAAAAAATCCACGCACTCCTTTTCCATGTCCATGGCAAGCCGGAATGCCTCCATGTCATCGAGGGAACAGGCCCTCTTGACCCGCATCTCGTCCTTGACGGACTCCAGCGCGTTTCTGACATTCCTCATGGGGCTGAGTTTTGATACATCGATCTTCATCTTCTTCACCGTGTCCTCAAGGCTCTTCAGGTGGTGCTTTTCGTCCTCGAGGATGACCTGGAGCATCTTCTTTCCCGCAGGATGGCTGCAATTCTCAGCCGCCTCACAGTAGGTCCTGATGGCGTCCTTTTTCATCTTCATGGCCATTTCAACAGCGTTCATGATCGCCTCCTTGTGCTCTGATTGCTATGATTCAGCCTGCTTCAGAATGACTGATTATTGCCCCTGCAAAGAGGGGCCTTCCGGTGTGTGCCTGAAATTATATCATATTGATATCGTGATATACTTGGTTTAAAGAAGGGCAGGTGTGATAGGAGGATCTCCCCTGGTCAGCAGTGCACGGCGTGAACAACAAGCGGAGGTGTCTGACAATGGAAAAGAAAAAGACCGGACAGAAAGCGTCTCGGCCGCGGTGGATGACAGAGTGCGATGTGATCCGCTACAACCTGAAAATTCCCGAAAAACTCAAGGAGAAACTCAAAAAGGAAGCACTCAATTCGGGGATGGATATGAGTTCCTACGTGTGCGGGATTCTTGCTGGCGAGGTCAGACGAAAGGGGAAGCGGTAGCCTGTTGATGGAAAATGGGAGGGTTTTCAAGCACTCCAGTTCTCCATGCTCCATTCCTCCAGGCGCTAATCCTCTGGCTGCGATGGCCCCTGTGTTCACCTGTCTTCATGTTCACAGTCCCGCCTTTCAGCCGGTTGAATTATAAATCTGAATCGATATAATTAATATATATTTCTTCAATTTGTGAAAGTTCGAGGAGCCTATGGAAAAGAGGATGAAGTTTTCCGCCTGGTATGTCTTTCTCGCCATCTGGGCGGTTTTGATCATACACAATATTATCTCCCAGACATTCCAGGTCAAGACCATCAGCTACAGCGAGTTTCTTGGTGCCCTTGACAAGGGAGAAATCGCCGAAGTCGCTATTACCCAGACCCACATTCAGGGGAAAATGAAAACCGTTGACAGCGGGATTGAAAAAGAGCAGACCTTCAGCACGGTTCGCGTGGATGATCCTGAGCTGACAAAAAAACTGGTTGAACGGGGTGTCAGGTTCACCGGTGTCATTGAAAGTACCTTTTTCCGGGATCTCTTCAGCTGGATTTTCCCTATCCTGCTTTTTGTGGGCATCTGGTACTATGTCTTCCGTCGCATGGGCGCTCAGCAGGGATTCATGACCGTGGGTAGGAGCAAGGCCAAGATATACATGGAAGAGGACCTGAAGATCACCTTCAATGACGTGGCCGGTGTTGACGAGGCACTGGAAGAACTGAAGGAGACCGTCGAATTCCTGAAGGAGCCGGGGAAGTTTACCCGCCTCGGAGCCAAGCTTCCCAGAGGGGTGCTGCTTGTGGGCCCTCCGGGCACGGGAAAGACCCTCCTCGCAAAGGCCATTGCCGGGGAAAGCGGGGTGCCTTTTTTCAGCATTTCCGGTTCCGAGTTTGTGGAGATGTTCGTGGGTGTGGGCGCGGCCCGGGTGAGGGACCTCTTTCAGCAGGCAAAGACGAAGGCCCCCTGCATTATCTTCATTGATGAGCTCGATGCGCTGGGAAAGGCACGGGGTGGGATGACCGTAGGCGGCCATGACGAGCGGGAGCAGACGCTCAATCAGCTGCTTGTGGAGATGGACGGCTTTGACCCCACCTCTGGTGTCATTCTCCTGGCCGCCACGAACCGTCCCGAGATTCTTGATCCCGCATTGCTCAGGCCGGGCCGCTTTGACCGGCAGATTCTCGTGGACCGGCCTGATAAAAAGGGGCGCCTAGATATCCTGCAGGTTCACATCAAGAACATCAAGCTTGCCCGCAACATTGATCTTTCCGAAGTAGCGGCGATGACGCCCGGGTTCGCCGGCGCTGACCTGGCGAACCTCGTGAATGAGGCAACTCTGCTTGCCGTCCGGAGGGGGAAGGACGAGGTCGACATGGACGAATTCAGGGAAGCCATCGAACGGATCGTGGCAGGACTGGAGAAAAAGAACCGCCTTATCAACGAGGAAGAGCGAAAGATCGTTGCCTATCACGAGACGGGGCATGCCCTTGTGGCCCTCTCCGTACCCGGCGCAGGCCCTGTCCAGAAGATAACCATCGTGCCCCGCGGCGTTGCAGCCCTGGGGTATACTCTGAATGTACCCACGGAAGAGCGCTACCTTATGAAGAAGTCGGAACTCCTGGACCGGATTGCCATGGCACTGGGCGGCCGGGCTGCCGAGGAGATCGTCTTCGGCGACATTTCCACAGGGGCACATAACGACCTTTCAAAGGCAACGGAAACGGCACGGAGCATGGTCACCCAGTACGGGATGGATGAGGTCCTTGGGCAGGTGTACCTTGAACAGGGAAGTCGCTCGCCCTATCTCGGGGTCCCCGGGCTACCGGAGGAGAAGAAGTACAGCGAAGAGACCTCCCGTGAGATCGACAAGGCGGTCCACCGGATCCTTGATGAACAGTACAGGCGGGCGAAGGACATTATCATCAGGCAGCGGAGCGTCCTTGATGCAGGGGCAGAGCTTTTGCTGGAAAAGGAAAAGATAGAAGGGAATGAACTGAAACGTCTCATGGAGTCCCGTGCAGAAGCCGGAGGAGACGGTGCCCGCTGATCAGGCTATACGGTCTCTGCTCTGTGAAGTCTGCGGTGCATGCACTGCGATTCACGGCTTATTGACCCTGGATCTTTCGGCAGATGAAGCATTATCTGATGAGAACATTGATTTGACAAGGAGACCCTATGGATGTGCCTGTGAAAGTATACACCCTGAGCACCTGCAGCCACTGCAAGGCAACTAAGAAATTCCTTGACGCCTGTTCCGTGAAATACGAATTCCAGGACGTGGACCTGCTTACCGGCGAGGAGAGGCAGGCCATGATCGAGGAAGTGAAGAAGCTGAACAGTGAGTGCTCCTTTCCTACGATTATTATCGGGGATAAGGTGATCATAGGATATAAGGAGAAGGAGATACGGGAGGCCCTTAATTTACCATGACCGCGTCAGAACTCCGGGAGATGCTCCGCCGGACCCAGGAGGAGCAGGGTTTTTTCTTCAACAGAGACAATAATCTTGTCAATGATCTCCTGGAGGGGCTGATCGTCAACAGGGGCCGCTACGGCTACATGTGCTGCCCCTGCCGTCTTGCCGCGGGTGACCGGGAACAGGACAGGGACATCATCTGTCCCTGCGCGTAC
>CP070788.1:548995-552635 GCA_020346765.1 Nitrospiraceae bacterium | reverse complement strand
GCCTCCCTTCGCGTTTATTATAAATATTTTCCCGTTTATATGGAACAGCTCTTTAACAATGCGCCGTGCCGGGTGCGGTTTTCCATAACGGCGCAGGAGCTCCTCTTCAAACAGGGGGACGATCTTGTCTTTCATCCGCAGCTCTGTGTCAACGAAAAACACGGCAATGTCCGGGGACAGGTCCTCAGCGCGCTGTAGGAAAAAGGATATCCCCCTGTTGTAAATCTGCTTTGGGGGTGAAGACTTGACCTCCATATAGAGCAGCAGGCCGTCGATCCTTGCAAGGAGGTCGTAATCGCCGCCGGCAGGCTTTCTGAACTTTACCCCCCAGGCGGTCTCGGCCTGGAATTCATCGCGGATAAGTTGGGCCACGAGCCATTCCAGGGTCTCGCCGAAGCTCTTGACCGGGCGTTTCCTGAGGCGGAAGCCCTGGCCCCACTGTTCGGCCAGGCCGGCCTGCAGCAGGAAATCCAGGTAGACCGAGGAGACATCCCTCGTGGCAAATCGGGTGACGTCATCGAGCGTGAAACTGTCCTGGTGCGTGATCACATCCCTGAGGAAAAGCCTGAATGAGTATTTTTTCAGATTGTCAAAGAAGTCTGCAGCGTATTCTTCTGCAGGAACAAGCAGGTCCCCGGCAGGCTCTTTTTTATATACGCTGAACCCGCGGAGTTTCAGCATGGTTTCCAGCGAGGGGGTGCACCGGGAAAGCATCTTTCTGAGACGCCTGATTTCCGACTTCAGATGTGCTGTTTCATCAGACATTCATGATTTCTTCTATCCTGTCCCAGTCTACGTTGTTTTTGATACAGTCATAGGCCTGAAGGCGGATGCCCTGGGTCTTGACGCTTGTCCCGTTCAGCCTCACGCCCAGGGCGGTGATCTTCTCGGAATGGATCCCCTTTTCTATTTCATAATCACAGGCGATCCCGATGACCCCCTTGATGTTTTTTCTCCGCACAAGCCTCCGGGTGAACCCAACGCTGGGAGTAATATAAAACTGGTATCCCCTTCTCTGCGCTGATTCAAAGACCTTTCCGCACCCGCAGAGGCTGCACTTGCTGCAGATGACGCCGTCCTGTTTGGAAAACCGGGCAGGGCACCGGTCGGCGATCAGGCAATGGGGGAGGATGACGGCGATGTCTTCTTTTCTGAGCGTCCGGAAGGCCTCCCGGTAGTACTCATTGATCGTGGACATGATGTCCGTCCTTTTCAAGCCCAGGAGGCAGCGGAGTTTGTATGAATAGATGCTGAGGAGAAGCTTTAGTTTTCTTATCATGGAATGTATCACCGTACAGGGGTCGTGCCCCGCTTCCCTTATAAGTCTAATAGGTGAATGCACTATTTGCAATACAGGGGGAATATTTATGCTGCGTGCCGCCGTCTTTTGAAAAAAAAGGGCATACATGAGATACTAATAAGTGTGGACGGGCGGGAATGCCCTCCCGGATAAGCTGGCATTGGTGGCCCTGAATGGAACTGTCTGTACTGCCTCTGGAGCAGTGGGGGATGCCCCGAAAAGCACCGTTTCTCTGCGCCGGGCCATGCAGCGCTGAATCGGAAGAGCAGCTTCTTGAAACAGCGCGGGGCATCGAAAGGGGGGGTATTTCCCTGCTCCGTGCAGGTCTATGGAAGCCGAGGACCCAGCCGGGTACGTTCGAAGGGGTCGGTGTGAGGGGACTTGAATGGCTGACCCGGGCAGGTCAGGCAATCGATGTGCCGGTGGCGACTGAAGTCGCTACTCCCCAGCATGTGGAGGCCTGCCTGAAGCATAACATCCACGTGCTCTGGATCGGCGCCCGGACCACCACCAACCCCTTTGCAGTCCAGGCCCTGGCTGACGCCCTGCTGGGGACTGACATCCCTGTTTTTGTCAAAAATCCCATCAGCCCTGACGTCGAGCTCTGGATCGGGGCGATCCATCGTCTCTGGAACGCCGGGCTCAGGAGGATCGGGGCGATACACCGGGGGTTCAGTACCTCAAAGAAAATCCTTTACCGGAACGCCCCGAACTGGAAAATCCCCATTGAACTGAAACGCCGGATACCGGCAATTCCCCTGCTGTGCGACCCCAGCCATATCTGTGGCCGGGGCGACCTTATTTTTTCCATTGCCCAGGAGGCCCTGGACCTCCTCTATGACGGATTGATGGTCGAAGTCCACCGCAGCCCTGCGGAGGCCCTGAGCGACTCGGGACAGCAGCTGACACCGGGGGAGTTTCATGAACTGGTCAGGCGTCTTACCATAAAGCGTGAATCAGCCGACAGCAGTGAGTATCAGACGAGGATCAGGGAGCTGCGCCATGAGATTGACACCATCGACGAGCACATGCTGCAGCTCCTCAGCAAGAGAATGGAAATAGCTGCGAAGATGGGGGACCTCAAACGGAAGAACAACATCTCTGTCCTGCAGCCCCACCGGTGGGAGGAGATCATTGAAAGCAGGCGGGCCATGGGGGAGGAACTGGGGCTTTCAGGGGAGTTCCTGTTCCAGCTGCTCCAGATCATTCATGAAGAGGCCATTGAGCAGCAGGAAACGAAAGTGCGGAAGACCGGAAGCGGGGAAGAGCGCAAGGAAAAAACAGATGAGGGGCAATAGGCCGTGGGCGATAAGGGCATTGTTCCAACCGTTTTAATTGTTCCAGCTGTTTCAAAAATGGAACGAGTGGAAAGCCCGGAACGGCGGAAACAGTTCCAAAGGGGCGGCGTTCGATGACGCAGGAGAGAGCCATAAAATAGTAAGAAATATCAATACAATGCCTCCATAAGACCTTTACCGCTTCTTTACTGACATTAACCGCATCTTTACACATCTCCGTGCTATTTTTTAGTTGAGTGAACAGATCCCGATAAAACCAGACCCTTCGTGAGAAGGGGACGGAAAGCGGCGGGTGCTGAGTGCAGGAAAGCATGGCCGAGCTGCCGAAGGATGATCCTTTGGGAGGCTCGGCTTTTTTAGGAGAAGCCTGGAGGCTTCGGAAAGGGGGCCAGGACGATGAAATATATCAAGGCCATAGGTCTCATCGCAGTGATGGCCGTGCTGTTTTCGTTCCCGGGAACAGGCAATGGCGTGACCATGGGGCCATCATCCGGTGATGAGCAGGGTGCAGCAGCGAAAACATATGTTGAGGTGAAGTGTGACCCCTGTGACTACAATATTGACTATGGGGCGAGTGATCACCGTGATGAGAAAGGCGGTGTTGACGAAGGTGCGGTAAAGCTTGACTGCGACCCCTGTGATTACAATATCGATTACGGGGGCAAAGATCGTCCTGCTGAAAAATGAGCAGGAGGAGGGAGCTGAAGGGGTCCCCATCCCCCAGAGTTTCGAGACGCATGGTGCGGTGAGGAGGAGGCCACGCCCGCCGCACCTTATTTATAAGGATACTGGTTATTATCTGATGTCTATGCAGGGAAAAAGTTTGTCCATAGTGTAATGAAGCGTGAAAGGGAGTCAGCCTCACAGGCTTTTTCCACATCTATTGACATGACCTCAATTGTGGGATAGAATTTGCTTCAGGAGAATATTCACGGTTGCTCTCAAAATGAGTGTGAATCTGAACATTCAGGCGGAGCAGGACAATTTCAATGAATGACCGCTTGTCTTTACAGAGAGGAATGTCATTAATCGAAAGGAGATG
>CP070788.1:545242-548895 GCA_020346765.1 Nitrospiraceae bacterium | reverse complement strand
AGGCCCCCTTTTCATGCCCGAAGAGTTCACTCTCAAGCACCCCCGAAGCAAGGGCCGAGCAATTGACTTTGACAAAGGGTCCGTCGGCAACGCGGCTGTTGTAGTGAATGATGTTGGCCACAAGCTCCTTCCCTGTGCCGCTCTCTCCCTGAATCAGGACCGTGGCCTTCGTGGCTGCCACGCGTTCCACAAGGTCCATAATATCTTTGATGTCATGGGACTTGCCAATAAGGGTTGTGCCGTCAACGTTTTCCATCAGGCGCTGCCTGAGAAGGATATTTTCAGACCTGAGCTTCCTGTTTTCGATGGCGTTCTTCAGGGTGACCTCAAGTTTATTCAGATCAACGGGTTTCGTCAGATAGTCATAGGCCCCTCGCCTCATGGCGTCAACAGCGGATTCAACGGTGGAAAATCCCGTGATAAAGATGACCACCGTGTCCCGCCTGTCCGCCTGGATCTTCTCCAGAAGCTCCAGGCCGTCCATACCGGGCATCTTCATATCACTCAGGATCACCTCGATGTCGCTGTTCTCCTGGAGCATCCTGATTGCCTCCTCACCGCTCGGAGTGGTTGAGACCACGTAGTCAGGGGCCAGGTACCTGGCGAGGCTGTCCCGTATGGTCTTTTCATCATCAACAATCAGTATTGACGGTTTCATGCAGCCTGTTGTCCTCCTGCCGGAAGGATGATTTCAAATGTCGTTCCCTCACCGGCGCTGCTCCTGCAGCTGATCCTGCCGCCATGGCTCTCCACGATCCGCTGGACGATAGGCAGCCCCAGACCGAGCCCTCCCTCCCTGGTGCTGAAAAAGGGGGAAAAAATATTGGCCAGATTATTTTCAGGGATTCCCTCCCCCGTATCCCGGACAGTCAGGGCTATGTTCCCCCCGTTCATCACGGCAGTGCTGATCTCAAGCAGCCCTCCCTGTTTCATTGCCCTGAGCGCATTCTGGGCAAGGTTTATCAGGACCTCTCTCAACTGGCTCTCATCAAACCGGGTGCGGGGAATGTGGTCCTTAAGCCTCAGTGACAGCGTTACTCCTGCATCCCGGGCGGTTTCCCCAAAGAGGCCGGCCACCTCACGGGCAACAAGATTAATGTCATTTTCCATGGGCCGGGGCTGGGGGAATTTCGCGTATTTGATGAACTGCTCAAGGATATTATTGATCCTGCTGATTTCTGACTTGATGAGAATCGCCGTGTCATGGACAGAAGAACCCTCCCCCGATGTCTCGGCAAGCTCCCTGATAAGGAGCTGGGTGTTGATGGACAGCGAGTTCAGGGGATTCTTGATCTCGTGGGTAACGCCCGCTGCAATCTGGCCAACGGCAGCTATCTTTTCAGACCTGATAAGGGCATTCTGGGTCCTCTGGAGCCGTTCATTAGCATCCTGCAGTTCCATGGTCCGTTCCCGCACCTTTTTCTCGAGCTCCTCGTTGAACTTTCTCAGGAACTCATCATTCTCCTGGAGCTTTTCCGCCATCCTGTTAAAGGACTGATAGAGCTGGCCTATCTCGGTGCGTGAGTCAGTGTTCACCCGCCTGTCCAGTCTCCCCTCGGCAAACTCCATGGTGACCGCAGCAAGGTCCTTGATGGGCATCACCACGTTCTTCAGGAGCATGATATGGCCGGCATAAATCGATACCCCCCCGATGGTGATAAAGACCAGGTAGATAAAGAGGATCATCCACATGTTTTTGAGGGACCCCGCTATGTATTTGCTGATTGTTTCCAGGTGGACCTTGTTGATCTTGGCCGTAGTCTCCTCGATGCCATAGGCATAATCCTCCAGCTCAATGAGCGTGTCCCGGTCAAAATTCCCCGTCTGGGAATACTCATTCATAACGCCCGCAATAATTTCCAGGCCGTTTATGTTTTCAAGGACTTTGTCCAGAAGGGCTATCTCCAAATGGGAATCACCGGAGACATCGGTCAGTTCATAGCCCTTGTACCGTTCGACCTTTTTCTTCAGTTCCGTAATGACCTCAACCGTCTCCCGGGAGTACAAGTCATCCTGCTCAATGAGAAAATGGTGCATGGCAAGGACGAGGCGGTAGGCATCGGAATGCATGCTGTCCACTTCGACGATGTCCTTACTCAATTCTTCTATTTCATAGGCATTTTCAAGGATATCTTTCGTGAAATAGATGCTGATGCCGCCCACGAGGATCACGACGATGAAGGCGATAGCATTGACGATGGTAATGCTTTTTCCCAGTTTTTTCAGCATGATTTAGTGTCGCGCGCTCCAGGGCAGGATGCCGTTACGGGATATCAAATGCCCCGAGCTTTTCGGAGAACAGACAAGGACAACATATGAAGCTGATGTACTGTAATTCCGCACGGTCTCAACAGGGGAGCAATAACCTGCTCTTTTTGTGCTCCCTGTTTTTATTGTAACGAAAAGCATGTCAAAATGGCAACGTATATTTTGCTCATCTCCTGAAGGAATGTTGAGAAAAATATTAATTTTTGTTATGTTGCCTGATGATGAGTGGCATTAATCCCTGTGTTCACTATATAATAGGGGTCAATGCTCACACCAGCCCGGGAGGTATATGATAATCGGCAAGCCGTTCCGTACTGTTGAAGAAATTCAGCGGAGGGTCAGGGAGCTCGCAGAAAAGATATCAAGTGACTATGCAGGGAGAGAGATCCTTGCTGTAGGTATTCTGAAAGGCTCTTTCATGTTTTTTGCCGATATCGTGAGGCTGATTCAGGTACCCATGAATATTGACTTTCTTGTCGCCTCAAGCTACATCAGGACAAAGACTACGGGAGACGTGAAAATCCATGCTGACGTGAGGGAGGCGATAGAGGGAAAGCATGTGGTTCTGATTGAGGATATCGTTGACACGGGTTTAACCATGAAATACCTGAAGGAACTGCTTATGAAACGAAACCCTGCCTCTCTCAAGGTATGCGCCTTCCTTGATAAGCGGGCAAACCGGAAGGTGAACCTGCAGGTCGATTACGTGGGGTACGTCATTCCCGACCATTTTGTGGTCGGCTACGGGCTTGACTATGAAAACAGGTACCGGAACCTGCCCTATATTGCCATCTTCAAAAAGGACAGTGCTGAAGGAATTCAGGCGTGACGGTTCTGCCTCTGGGAGCCCTGTGATTCCGGCCTGCTCCTGAAGAATGCTGCATGTTGTCCTGTATCAGCCCGAGATACCGCCCAATACCGGCAATATCGCCCGCCAGTGCGTGGGGTGCAGTACAAAGAATTTGATAATGTTCGCAATTATCAGCAAGAATGAACTTCTAAGTTTACATTTCCAATAAAACTAAAAGGCGATTTCACTTGCAATTCATAACGAAATAAGTTATTCTTCTTTTTCTACCATTATGAAATCATGAGGGGCTTCAAATGCGTAGAAATGTACCCCCTTCTTTCATCGCTGTGACCGGCATGGCCTGTCACTACCCCGGATCTGCAACTTTGTGTCATTTCTGGGAAAATATCCTGGCGAGACGGCGCCAATTCAGAAAAATGCAGGACAATCGCCTTCCCCTGTCCGATTATTATGATCCCGATCCTTCCGTACCAGACAAAACTTATGGAGATAAAGCAGCTCTGATTGACGGATTTGAATTCGACTGGATGAGTCACCGGATCCCGAAATCTTCGTATGAATCATCTGATATAGC
>CP070788.1:541464-545142 GCA_020346765.1 Nitrospiraceae bacterium | reverse complement strand
TCGCAATGCCATCCTTTTTTCACGGGAAAACAGAAACTCGTGGACGCTGAAGGAAGGGTTGAGAAGTTCAAGAAGAAATACGCAAAACATAACAAGTAGCTGAACCAAAAAGGGAAATCCGCGCTTTTTGAAGAAATTTCAGGGAGAGGCGGATTTCTTTTTTTTATCGGGAAATGCAGATTTGAATGATGAGTAATGGAGAACTGGAGTGATGGAGTGCTATGGCAACGTTACTGGATAAACTGGAAGAGATTGAAAATAAATACGAAGAGCTGACGAGAAAGCTTTCTGACCCGGAAGTATTTTCTGATTACACAATAAGCCAGAAATATTCGAAAGAGCAGGCAGAGCTTGAGGACATGGTAGCAAAGATCAGGCAGTACAAAAAGGTCATGACAGGCATCAGTGATGCCCAGGAGATACTGCAGGCCGGGGGGGACGACGGACTGAAAGAGCTCGCAGAGGTTGAGATCGAGGAGCTGAAAGAAAAAAAGCACAGTATCGAAGGGGAACTGAAGCTCATGCTGGTCCCCCGGGACCCCCGTGACGAGAAGAACATCCTCCTTGAGATCAGGGCAGGTACGGGCGGTGACGAGGCGGGGCTTTTTGCTGCCGACCTGTTCAGAATGTACAGCAAGTACGCGGAAGGCAGACGATGGAAGGTTGAAGTCCTGAACATGAGCTCAACCGGGGTAGGGGGCATCAAGGAAGTCATTGCGTTGATCCAGGGGAAGGGAGCATACAGCCGGCTGAAGTACGAAAGCGGTACACACCGCGTTCAGAGAGTTCCGGCCACGGAAACATCGGGAAGGATCCACACGTCCGCAGCCACTGTGGCGGTGCTGCCCGAGGCGGAAGAGGTGGACCTGAAAATTGAGGAGAAGGATTTGAGGGTTGACACCTACTGCGCTTCCGGACCGGGAGGGCAGGGGGTTAACACTACCTATTCCGCTGTCCGGATTGTCCACGTGCCCACAGGGCTTATCGTGCAGTGCCAGGACAGCAGGTCCCAGATTAAAAACCGGGAGAAGGCGCTCAAGGTGCTCCGGTCGCGGTTGTATGAGCTTGAGCTCGAAAACCAGGAAAAGGCCAGGGCCCAGGAGAGAAAGTCCCAGGTGGGTTCAGGTGACAGGAGCGAACGCATCAGGACCTATAACTTTCCCCAGAACAGGGTGACGGACCACCGGATCAACCTGACGCTCCATAAGCTTCAGTTTGTTCTCGAGGGAGAACTTGATGAGCTGATCGATTCCCTGACAACCCACTACCAGGCGGAAAAACTGAAGGAAGTTTAAAGGCAGCGCTCAGCGATCAGCTGTCAGCGTTCAGGAACATAATAAAATGGCAAGGAAAAGCATCGGGCCAATTTCCGCGTACCGGGCCCCGTCGGTCAAAATGAGAAAAATTTACATTGTGATGGGCTGTTAAGGAAAATAACTGATTGCTGACCCCTGAAAGCTTACAAAAATGAAGGCACGACAGAAAATACGGGAAGTGGCAGAAATACTCTCTCCCCACATCCATGACTCAGTGAATACAGAGGCTGAGTTGATTGTGGCGCAGGCGCTGCAGGCGGGACGTGCCGAAATCTACGTGAACAACCTGGAGGTCGACAGCGTTCAGGCGCAGGCGATAGAAAACATGGTCCTCAGGAGGAGCAGGCGCGAGCCCCTGCAGTACATCACGGGCTCCGTTGAATTTCTCACCCTGACGCTGCGCGTCGGCCAGGGTGTACTTATCCCCCGGCCGGAGACAGAGTTGATGGCTGAGCATGCGGTAAAGCTACTGCGGGGCCGGAATCTGGAACCTGGATTCTACCTCCGTACGACGATACTCGACCTCTGTACTGGCAGCGGGTGTCTGGCTCTTGCCCTGGCAGCGGAATTCCCCGGTGCCCTGGTATATGGAACGGATGTATCGGAACGTGCCCTTGCCTATGCCCGGCAAAACGCCCGGATGAACGGAATCAGCAATGCGTCATTTATGGCGGGACATCTCTTTGATCCCCTTCCCGCAGGCCGGTATTTTGATCTGGTTCTGTCAAATCCGCCCTATGTCAAATCCCGAGAGATCCCGCTCCTCCAGCCCGAAGTCAGGGACTGGGAGCCGGCAGCGGCCCTTGACGGCGGCGCCGACGGCCTTGATTTTTACCGGCAGATTATCCCCGCTGCGGCAGGCCGCCTCAAAGACGGCGGTGTCCTCATGGTTGAGGTGGGCGAGGGCCAGGCAGAGGAGGTTGCCGCCATGCTCAGGAAAGCCGGGTATGGTGAAATCATGACAAAGAAGGATTACGGAGGGATAGAGAGGATTGTTCAGGGGCGATGGATAAAATAGAGATTGAGGGAGGCCTCAGGCTGAACGGTGAAGTTTCCATCAGCGGGGCGAAGAATGCTGCGCTCCCGGTTATGGCAGCGTCAATTCTCGGCCCGGGGGAAAATATCATATCCAATGTCCCAGTCCTGAGGGACATATCGACCATGGGCAAACTCCTCGCTCACCTCGGAATGGGGTATCACCATGAGGACGGCGAGGTGATCCTCCAGTCAGAGCGCATTACTGCAGTCGAGGCCCCCTATGATTACGTAAAAACCATGCGCGCCTCCGTGCTTGTCCTCGGCCCCCTCCTTGCAAGGACCGGGGAGGCCAAGGTCTCACTTCCCGGCGGATGCGCAATCGGGGCGCGGCCCATCAACCTTCACACTATGGGGCTTGAAAAGATGGGGGCTCGCATTGCCCTGACCGAAGGCTATATTCACGCGAAGGCGGAACGGCTGAAGGGCACAACGATTTACTTTGACATCCCCACGGTGACGGGCACGGAGAACCTCATGATGGCGGCATCCCTTGCCGAGGGGGTAACGGTACTGGAAAATGCTGCCTGTGAGCCCGAGGTGATTGACCTTGCTGATGCTCTGCGCTCCATGGGGGCGGAGATTGAGGGAGCCGGAACGGGCATTATAAAAATAAGGGGGGTAACGAGCCTCAGCCCCCTGAACTATAGGGTCATCCCTGACCGGATCGAGACAGGGACGTTTCTCACGGCAGCGGCCATCACGGGCGGCGAAGTCACGATCAGGGACTGCAGGCCTGAACACTCCGAGGCCCTGATCAATAAACTTCAGGAGGCTGGCGCCCAGATCAGACAGGAGGGGAGTGCGTTGTTCATAAGCGGCTCGGGACGGTCCAGGTCCAGGGACATCAAGACGATGCCCTACCCGGGGTTTCCCACGGACATGCAGGCCCAGTTCATGGCACTCATGTCCCTTGCCGAGGGAACCAGCCTTATTACGGAGAACATCTTTGAAAACAGGTTCATGCATGTGGCTGAATTGAGACGCATGGGGGCGGACATCAGCGTCCAGGGCTCATCAGCCACCGTGAAAGGGGTCAGGGTACTGGCCGGAGCTCCGGTGATGGCCACGGACCTGCGGGCAAGCGCCTCGCTGGTCGTTGCCGGGCTCGGTGCCCGTGGTACCACCCTTATCGACCGCGTCTATCACATAGACCGGGGATACCAGGGCATTGAAAAGAAACTCGAAATGCTCGGCGCGCGGATCAGGCGGGTCAGGGCATAACCCCCGCGTCCGTGATTTTCTCTCCTTCGGTACGGGCACCTTATTTTTCACCCTTGACGTGTAACCCGTTTCATTCATGCCATGTCTCAATCACCAATCGAAT
>CP070788.1:537657-541364 GCA_020346765.1 Nitrospiraceae bacterium | reverse complement strand
GGAGTGGGGTGCTGGAGAAATGGAGTAATCGGTGCGGGGTATCGATCTCTTGACCCAATAAGGACTATGGAGTACGGCCGCTCATCAGGGCAGAATGGTCAATAAAATAGAGTCACCGTCAGGCCTGCTTCCTTGGACAACTGCGCCCCTGATACGTGCAATCATTGCAAACCATCACGGCAGTTTGACCTTATGCCTTCCGATGGCTCTATTAAGAATGTGCGAATGCCCCGGTAAGGGTAAACCCTTGAGCTTTTTCTAAGGTGAAGCTTCGGCTGATGTTTCAGGCTTCCTCTCTGCTTCCGAGGCCTGCTCACCGCATCGGACACCCGCTTCATTTCCGATTTGCTTGGTCCTCAGGGTTATTCCCTTCCAGGGTATCGCCTTTCCTCTGTCTATTTTTATTGTACCCGATTTCTCCCGCTTGTCAACCCCCCTTCCTTTTTTTAGTTTTTAGACTGATGGAGGAGTGGTTCGTTCCATAGTACCGTAGTGCCGTAGTTCCAAAGTTTCATAATACCTTGATTCCGTCATCAAATCTCCATCCCTTTATACTCCAGCTCTCCGCTGCCCTTCTCCTCTACATTATTCATAAATTTTGGGGAAGGCACGAAAAAAAGTGTTGCGCCATACCGTAGAACAGATACCGCCAGCAACAGGGATACCCGGACAGTGTTATTCGAAGACCTTATGATCAGGCGGAACTGACCTTTCAAAAACGTTCATAGCCTTCAAGACTTTTTGAGAGCCTTTCCCGAAATGGAAATAACTTTATGAATTAAGTCAACTCCGGCTACTGCTATAATAATCACCATGCTGCAATTCACGAGCAAGAAAGAAGATCCGCTGTGAGCACAGGGCCATTTCCTCCTGTAGGGCCGGCGAGCACTGAGGAATCGCTGGTCTTCCATGCCCGGCAGATCACCAAGGTCTATGAGATGGGTGAAGTGCAGGTCCATGCCCTCAGGGGAGTGGACATGGATCTCCACCCGGGCGAACTGGTCGTCCTTCTCGGCCCTTCAGGCAGCGGCAAGTCAACACTCCTGAATATTCTGGGCGGACTGGACACAGCAACGTCCGGCCACGTGTCCTATCGCGGCCAGGACATTACGAAGGCAACGGACCGGGAGCTGACGGATTACCGCAGGTTTCACGTTGGTTTTGTATTCCAGTTCTATAACCTCATCCCCAGTCTGACTGCCCTGGAGAATGTTGCCGTTGTCACGGAGATCGCCCGCAATCCCATGGACCCGCGGAATGCCCTCGGCCTTGTCGGGCTCAGGGACCGTCTTCACCACTTTCCGGCCCAGTTGTCGGGAGGTGAACAGCAGCGTGTAGCCATTGCGCGGGCTGTGGCCAAGAACCCCGCTGTCCTGCTCTGCGACGAACCCACTGGAGCACTCGACTCGGCAACAGGGATTATCGTCCTTGAAGTGCTGGAAAAGATAAACAGGGAACTCGGCACGGCAACGGTGCTCATAACCCATAACGCTGACATAGCCGAGATGGCCGACCGCGTCATTTATCTCAGCGACGGGCTTATCGCCAAGGTGCGTCGGAACGAGCAGAAGAAAAAGCCCGGGGAACTGCATTGGTAAATAAGCAATATGCCATGAGCAATAGGCGGTAAGCTAAACAGAACACTGCTAATAATCCGTTCTCTGGCTTATGGCGATTCGCTGATAGCTTACAGTATGAAATATGAAAGCCATAAACCGTAAAATCCTCCGGAACCTCTGGACTATGAAGGGACAGGCCCTTGCCATTGTCATGGTCATTGCCAGCGGTGTTGCTACCTTCATCATGTCCGTGAGCACCATGCAGTCATTGAAGTCAACGCAGGAGGCCTTTTACAGGGAGTACAGGTTTGCCGAGGTTTTTGCCTCCCTGAAGAGGGCCCCCGAGAGGCTCATGCAAAGGGTCCGGGGAATTCCGGGGATAAACAGGATCGAGAGCAGGGTATTCGCAGCAGTAAATATTGACATCGAGGGGTTCCCCGATCCCGTGTCGGGCCACCTGATTTCCATCCCTGATACCGGTGAACCGCTGTTGAACAGGCTCTATCTGCGGGAGGGCCGGCTGCCGGAGCCATTTCGCGATGATGAAGTCCTCGCCGGAGAGCCCTTTGCTCAGGCACAGGGGTTTCATCCCGGCAGCACGCTCGGAGCAATTATAAACGGAAAGCGTCGTACCCTCACCATAGTTGGCATCGCCCTTTCACCGGAACATCTCTATCAGATGCCCCCGGGCGCGCTTTTCCCCGATTTCAAGCGGTACGGCATCATGTGGATGAGAAGGTCTGCCCTCGGAACAGCCTATGATATGGAGGGCGCCTTCAATAACATGACGGCAACACTCATTCCGGGCTCCAGTGAGGATGACGTTATCGACCAGATCGATGAAATTCTGAAACCTTACGGGGGGCTGGGCGCCTACGGCCGCAAGGACCAGCTTTCCCACCGTTATCTTTCAGAGGAGTTCCGCCAGCTGGAGCAGATGGCAGCCATATTCCCTGTGATCTTTCTCAGTGTGGCCGCATTCCTCCTGAACGTTGTTATAAGCCGTCTCGTCAGCACCCAGAGGGAGGAGATTGCCGCACTCAAGGCATTCGGGTACAGCACGCACGACATGGGCCTCCACTATGTCAAGCTCGTACTGGTAATCGTTGTATCGGGTCTCCTCGCGGGGATCTCAGGAGGGGCATGGCTCGGCAGGTGGATGAGCATGATCTACATGGAGTTCTACCGCTTCCCTTTCCTCCATTACCAGCTCCAGCCCTCTGCTATCATGAGTGCAAGCATGGTAAGCGCTGCCGCTGCCATGGCCGGCACGGTCTACTCTGTGCGTAAGGCGGCCCTTCTTCCCCCTGCCCAGGCCATGCGGCCCGAACCTCCTGCCTTCTACCGGGAAACCCTGCCGGAGCGCCTCGGCCTGAAAAGGCTGCTCTCCCAGCCGACCCGGATGATCCTGCGCCACATCGGCCGCCGCCCGGTCAAGTCACTGTTCACGGTGACAGGCATCTCCCTTGCCTGCGCGATCATGATGGTAGGCAGTTTTCAGGGCGACGCTATCGACTACATGGTTGATGTGCAATTCGGCCTGGCACAGCGGGAAGATATTACCGTTACCTTCACCGAGCCGACCTCCCGGCGGGCGCTCTTTGACCTCAGGGGCATCGAAGGAATCAGACACGGTGAAGTATTCCGGTCCGTACCGGCACGCCTCCGGTTCATGCACCGCAGTTACCGGACCGCTGTCATGGGGCTGGAACCAGGCGGCGACCTTCAGCGCCTGATCAGCACCGAGTTGAAGCCCATTGACATACCCCCCGCGGGCATTGTCCTCACCGACCACCTGGGAAAGATGCTCGGCGTCAGCATCGGGGACGTTCTCACCATTGAGGCCCTTGAAGGACGGCGGCCCGTGGTGAAAATCCCCGTGGCTGCTTTGGTAAGCCAGTACATCGGGGTGTCGGCATACATGGACTTGACGGCCCTCAACACTGCCATGGGTGAAGGCAACACTGTCTCCGGGGCCTATCTTGCCGCTGATTCGCGGCACCTGCCTGAGATTTTCAATCGGCTCAAGGAGGCGCCGAGGGTCTCATCGGTTGAAATCCGGGAAAAGGCAATTACCAGCTTCTATGACACTATGGCCGAGACCATTCTCATATTTACTTTCATCAATACGCTCCTTGCGGGGATAAT
>CP070788.1:533842-537557 GCA_020346765.1 Nitrospiraceae bacterium | reverse complement strand
ATTGCCTATCTTTTTTCAGCTCTGGAAACGTCTGAAAAGATCCATGCTGAAAATTACAAAAGGCTTATTCATTCACTGGGGTCAATTCTGAAAAAGCCGGACATTTCATTGGCCATATCTGACACAAAGACAAATCTCAATAATGCGGCAAAGAACGAATTGACAAAAATTAAAGAAGTCTATCCGGACTTTGTTAAGAAGCTGGCAACGGAATCGCATGATCAGGCTGTCGTGTACTGCATGTATTCCTGGAAGTCGCATCAGCAGCATGAAGAGATGATTCATGACATAAAAAAATACTCTGGAATTTTCTTCAGGCCTTTAGCCAAAATAATAGAGAGGATGAGGCCTAATTATTATGTATGCGACGTGTGCGGCTCTACCGTAGATGAAATGCCGGAAACGCCATGTGGCATATGTAACCATCCCCTTTTTCACTATAAGCACCTGGAAAGGCCAACAGTATAATGCTGTTTTTTACATGCTCCTTGAAAGACAGCCGGGCATATCGGAGGGCCTGAACGAGGGCGGGCTTCGGCGGGAATAAAGAAACAAAGAAAGTGTATCAGCACAGGACTTTCTTCATAAAAAAAGGGCAGCCAGGAAATTCCGGGCTGCCAGGAAGGGAGGAGGGGAGTATTCAATCAGAAGCAGCGGCCATATGCGCCGTAGCCTCTGTGTGCTGTACGCGGTGATTTCTCATATAGTTTTTCCTGGAGCTCGTTCATCTCTTTTTCGAGTTTTGCCAGCGTTTCATTCGTTGTTTTAGGGTCTCTCTGTGCCTCAAAGTATTCAAACCTCTTATTATGGAGATCTTTTCTCACATCGGCAGTTTCATCAAGAAATTTCTGGTCGGTCTTACCGGTGCCATATCCCTGGCTCATCCAGCCGCCCATATGGCCGTACCCCATACCCGTCATGTGTCCGCCATAGCCCGGCCCCATCATCTGACCTCCGGCCCAGGCTCCTGGGCCATGTGCAAACGCGACCGCCGCTGCAGCAAAAACTGATACAATAGCCAGTGCAATAAACAGTTTCTTCATGGTTGTCCTCCTGCAAAATTAAGTTTATTTTTGCACCATGTGCAGATAGTTCTGACTGTCACATGCTTGTAAGCTTTGTTTCCTGCTCTTAGACTACCTGGATGGCTTGAAGATAAGATGAAGAAAAAGTGAAAAGATTATGAAGGATGATACCACTACAGAATGGAAACCAGATAGTTTGCCCTCTGTCTCTGGAGATGCCGGGTCAAAATTTACCTGTGACAATATCGGTAGAATCTCTCCGAAAAAGCTGATACACTTATTCCCGGGAGGCCCATGTGGATACTTATTCATTCCTAGTAAACTGATTGCATCTTCCGGGTTTTGCTTTCTAAGCCGTTGCCGGATGGCTGAGAATCCGGCATGATTGATACGGGTTGCGTCATGGAAATGGTACATGCGGCATTGCAGATTGTCATTATCATCATCAGCAGCTTGGGGGCAGTGGTAGTTGCCTGGGGGCGCATCTGCTCCTCGGACTGGAGATTTTTATCACCGCAGACATAATCAGTACCGTCGTGAGTTCAACCTGGGAAAAGGTCGGCTTTCTATCATCGTGATCATACGAACGATCCTGAGTTACTTCCTGAGAATGGAGCTCAGGCAGGGAGAGCGTTGAGTTACCGGGGAGATACGAACGCGACAGAGGAAGGAATCAAGGGGCTCACCCGGGGATAGGGGCCAGCGATGACATTGATCTGTCTGCCGGCCTCTGGTGCAGCTGTTCCCTGCACAATCAACTATGCCGGGATGCTTCCGGGTGTCTGCAGGACCACCGATTGATCAGAGGGCAGCTTACCCGAATAAAAAAGTCACCACTGCGACTGCGCCGATATAGGCCAGGGGATAGAGCCATCTGAGCACATACCGGTCGATCTTCAGGGCAAGCTCCTCCCTGCCTGCTTCGGCTATGCGCTTCAGGAAAACAGACAGGATCAGGACCAGTGCGGTTACTACGAAGGCGCTGATCATGATAGCATCCATAAAGGTCAGATAACCCAGGCGGGGCAGATCGCTGGAGATGGTAAAGTTGAAGGCGATAAAGAGCAGGAGGTTTCCGCCGGCCACATCGATCCGCTTGCTGTAGTCCTTCAAAAAGAACACAACCCATGAAACGAGAAGAATGATCAGAATAGGAAGAAGAATACGGAATATATAATACTCCAGATGTCTCCTTGCTTCAAAGCGGAAGTTAAATCGCGAGACAGGTCTCCCGGCTGTTTCTGCTTCGCTGATACTGGGATCAAAGGACGTAACAAGCCATTCTTCCTCGCCCAGCTGCTGTCCCACCTCACTGTATCCCTCCATCAGCTCGAACAGAACCTCCCATTCAGGTAACAGTGAATCGACCCGTATGAAGAACTGCTGAGCGTCAAAAGGAAATTTGCGAAAATCAAAGTCCGGTGCCTGAAGTGTGGTGGTGAATCGTTCCAGGTACAATGCACTGCCGTTGGGAAAGATCACGGCAGCCTTGCTCTGTGTCCAGCGGTTTCCCTGCTGGTTGAAGATGTTGAATTCCGGCCAGATCATGCTGTCCTCAGTCCGTGCCCGGATTAACTCGTCTCCCATGTAGAGTTTGACCCGCTTACCAACGTCATTGGGATTAAACGCGAGGGAGGTTTCATGCCACTTCATGAACAGCGTGGCCACCACGGTAAAGTTTTCGTTTTTCTGGTCCACCCCGGCGATTTGATGCAGTTTGATCCCTATCTTTACCGGGATCGGCCGCTTCAAGGCAGGACGGGCTGTATCCACTCCCGTCCCCAGCATAACTTCAGGCGCGCCCGATCCGACAAGCAGACGGTAATCACCCTCTGCGTCTGTGCCGTCAGGCTGAAGCCCCGATATTTTGATTTTAACGTCCTGCGCAGACTGTTCAAACAGGTATTTCATAGAGACCCTGGATTCCTGCCCTGAATAGTTCGATGTCTCCAGGGGTTTGTCGCTGAGATCGAGGAGCGTTATGACAGGCCTGAGATCGCCTGACGTTGCCTCCGCATAGACATACAGTGTTTCTCCAGCAGGGATATCATGCAAAAAATGAAGCTTGAAGTCCCTTCCTTTTGAAATTGTCCCTGTTGCCGATGATATGGTTTTCCCTCCCGTCTCATCGCCCTTTTCAGTACTCACAAAAGGCTTTCCCGCCGGTTTTGCCGTTCCCTTCAGGACTGAAGGGGCATTCACCCCGACCAGGAGGCGGAACCGTCCCGCAGTTTCGCGGCCAAAGGTGCTCCGTATCAAGAGTCTGTAATCACCCTTCTGCTGAATTGTGTACTGGAATGCTGCCCGGTAACGTCCCTCGTAGTCATCATTCCATATGAGTGATATTTTTTCGAAGGTCTCTGCCGGGGACACTATCGGGTCCCCGCCGGCACTAAGGGCGTTCTCCAACGGGAGCAGGTACTCTTTCCGGACTGCCTCAACACTAATCTCGGGCTTGAGCAGCATCACCAGCGGATCAAGGATATCGGCAGGGTCTTCCATGAATACATGCAATATCTGTCCCTGTCTGAGCGCGGGGATCAGGTAGACATTGGTCTGCTTCAGGGACAACTCTCCCCGTACTTCCTGTACCGATCCGCTGTTGACTGCCAGAGCTGGATCAGGCCCTGCAATGAGCATCAGCAGGAAAAGGACAGGAGCAGAAATGAACAGCCCGATCTTTTTTATAG
>CP070788.1:529935-533742 GCA_020346765.1 Nitrospiraceae bacterium | reverse complement strand
GCGCTCTTTTTCTATGATCATCTCCAGGACTTCCTTTGTCAGCGGTTCTATATAAGTGACATCCGCTGTTTCAGGATCGGTCATGATGGTGGCAGGGTTGGAGTTGACCAGGATCACTGTGTACCCCTCTTCGCGAAGGGCCTTGCAGGCCTGGGTCCCTGAGTAGTCAAATTCACAAGCCTGTCCGATTATAATGGGACCGGAACCGATGAGCAGGATCCGTTTGATGTCTGTTCGTTTTGGCATTCAGCGTTTCCTCAGTGCAGCAGTGCAGGGCAGCACGGCTGCTCCCTGCCTACATGTTCAAGAAGCTTCGTATTTCCTTCAGGGGAAGCGGGGGTTCTCCCCCGGTCTTGCCCCCGTTGATTTTTACCGCATAAATGGTCCGCTCGGAACCATCGGTCAGAAGGAGCGACAGGGTAACAAATTCCTCCACCTCACCCAGTCCCGGCACTGCGCTCCCGTGCTGGGCTGATATCTTCTGGACAAAGTCGATGCCGTCGATGTTTTCAGGGACATACTGGCGGCTTCCCACATCAACGGAATGCACACGGTCAAATGATATGGTCTCGCTCCTGCCTGTCAGAATGCCCGGCCAGGTGATCCGTATGGTTCTGCTCCCCCGGTCGAACACTGCTTCCAGGGACTTGTCCCTGAAGACAAAGGTATTCGCGCCGAGAAAGACAGCGGCAAAAAGCACAAGCACAAGAATATAGCGCAGAAACGGGGGGCTCAACCTTGCCATGTGCATAACCATATAGGCTGCAATGCACACCGCAGAGGCGAGCAGCATGGACGTGAACTCCCTGCTGTAGACCCCGGCATGAAGCACACTCGTCTTCTCAGCCCTGAAGGACGATGTCCTGAATACGTACCTGTCGTTCTCCTTCGAGACCTGGTAGTGCATATCCCTGTCCATGTGATCAATCTGTGAATGAGCTCCCGATGACGAATAACGTCCGGCGGTTCACGCCCTCTCAATCATGTCTCTGAACCTGCTGAATATGTGCCCCGAGTCGTTCGGGCCCGGTCCTGCCTCGGGATGGTGCTGATAGGATATAACCGGGAGTTCCCGGTGGGCCATGCCCTCCTCAGTGCCGTCGTAGAGGTTCTGATGGGTCATCTCCACCTGGTTTCCAAGGCTCCTGATGTCAACACAGTAATTATGGTTTTGCGATGTTATTTCCACTTTTTTTGCGGCCAGGTCCATGACGGGGTGGTTGCCGCCGTGATGGCCGAACTTGAGTTTATAGGTGGACCCCCCCAGTCCAAGCCCGAGGATCTGATGGCCAAGGCAGATGCCCAGGATGGGTTTTTTGCCGAGGAGGTACTTTACTGAATCAATGGCATAGGGAACGGACCGGGGGTCCCCCGGTCCGTTGCTCAGGACGATGGCATCGGCCTGCTTCAGGGCCTCTTCCGGCGGCGTTGTTGCCGGCACCACGGTTACGGCAAAGCCTGCCGCGTCCAGATGGCGCAGGATGTTCATCTTGACGCCGTAGTCGAAGACAACGACCTTGATGGCGTCTCGATTCGGGCGCGGGACGTGGGACGACGATGGGCGGTCACCATGCCGCCAGAGCGGTTCTGACCAGGCATAGGGCTCCTTGGTTGTGACTTCACTGACCAGGTCAAGGGCAGATATCCCCGGGTGCTTCCTCACCTTTTCAAGCAGGCTTCCGGGGTTGAGGTCTTCCGTTGAGATGATCCCCATCTGCACTCCGCGGTCCCTGAGGTGTCTTGTGAGCGCCCTCGTGTCAATGCCGTCGATGCCTGTCTTTCCATTTTCCTTCAGATAGGAGCCGAGGCCCCCCTGCGAGCGCCAGTTGCTCGGGTAGTCGAAAAACTCCTTTGCTACAAATCCCTCGACCGAGGGGGCGCAGGACTCAATGTCGCCGGGATTTACCCCGTAATTGCCGATCTGCGTGTAGGTCATGACCACGATCTGGCCCTTATAGGACGCATCAGTCAGTATCTCCTGGTATCCTGTCATGGAGGTATTAAAGACAACCTCCCCGACTGTCTCTCCCCGGGCCCCGAAGCCACGCCCCTCAAATACTGTGCCGTCAGCGAGCACCAGCAGTGCTTTTGCTTCATTCCTGTTCATAAGGGCAATGTCTTCCTCTCATTTCTCTTTATCCTGCGTGAAAGATGCCGGATGCACCGTACCGTCAGTTTCGTGCATCCCCCATCCCGCGCCATGCATCATTTAATTCCATTCGTACACCTTGCCCATCACCACTGTTGTTTCAACAGTGCCTTTCAGCGTCCACCGGTTGAAGGGCGAGTTCTTGCCTTTTGACAGGAATGAGGCAGTGTCAACGATGAACTGCTTATCCCTGTTAATAATGGCCACATCTGCGTCAGCGTCTGCTGCGAGCGTCCCTTTGCCGATGCCGAGGATCCTGGAGGGGATGAGGGTCATCTTCGCCACAAGGTCTGAAAGGCCCAGGACCCCCTGATCAACAAGCTGCAGGCTCAGGGCAAAGGCGGTTTCCAGGCCTGAGATACCGAAGGCAGCGGCGTCAAACTCCTTGTTTTTGTCATCGATATGATGAGGGGCATGATCAGTGGCTATGACGTCAATTGTACCATCTTTCAAGCCTTCTTTAATAGCGGCCACATCAGCTGCCGTCCTAATGGGGGGATTGACCTTCAGGTTGGTGTCGTAACTGATCACCGCCTCATCGGTCAGGGAGAAATAATGGGGGCATGTCTCGGCCGATACATTTATGCCCCGGGACTTTGCGTCCCGCAGCATTTTCACGGAACCGGCCGTTGACACATGGGCAATGTGAAGCCGCCCGCCTGTCAGTTCGCAGAGTGAAATGTCCCTTGCAACCATGGTCTCCTCAGCCGCCTTGGGGATACCTCTCAGTCCCACGATCGTGGAAACCAGGCCTTCATTCATGACACCGCCCTCGGAGAGCTTGATGTCCTCGCAGTGGTCTATGACAGGGACATTGAATATTTTCGAGTATTCGAGGGCCCTCCTCATGATCAGGCTGTTCGTGACGGGCCTGCCGTCATCGGAGAAGGCGACGCACCCGGCGTTCATCAGTGCCTGGAGCTCCGTAAGCTCTTCGCTCTTCTGCCCCCGGGTGACGGCTCCGATGGGAAAGACGGCACAGGCCCCTTCACTGGAGGATTTTTCAAGGATAAACTCGGTGACGGTGATGGAGTCATTGACGGGGTTTGTGTTGGGCATAGGGCACACCGAGGTGAAGCCCCCCCTGACAGCGGCGAGGGTGCCCGTCCTGATGGTCTCCTTGTATTCAAAACCGGGTTCCCGGAGATGGGTATGCAGATCAACGAGGCCCGGAATGACAATACAGTCTGAGGCATCAATGACCCTGTCTGTGCGGGGTGCCTTTCCCCGGGGGTAGAGCCCTTGGATTTTGCGTCCCTTGATGAGCAGGTCGCGGGGGCCGTCCACGTTCTGGGAGGGGTCAATGACATGTCCGTTTTTTATGAGGATGTTCATTTTTTTACTCCTGCAAGGAGATAAAGTACTGCCATTCTTACGGCAAGGCCGTTGGTCACCTGCTCAAGGATGACTGACTGGGGTCCATCTGCGACTGCTGACTCTATTTCGATCCCCCTGTTCATGGGGCCGGGGTGCATTACCAGCGCGCCTGGCCGGGCGAGCTTCAGCCTGTCAGTGGTGAGGCCATAGAGTTTGAAATATTCCTCAAAGGAGGGGAGAAACCCCCTGCTCTGGCGTTCGAGCTGAAGGCGGAGGGTCATGATCACATCGGCCTTTCTCACCCCCTCGTCGGTGGAGTGAAAGACCTCCACGCCGAGCTT
>CP070788.1:525976-529835 GCA_020346765.1 Nitrospiraceae bacterium | reverse complement strand
TGGATTCCCGCCTGCGCGGGAATGACAACAACGAGCTGAAAATAGAAGATTTTGAGATAGTCCCTATTGATTGCTGATTATCTGACAATATGACTGCTTCTCCCGAGGGGCGGAAGGTGAGGATATATGGACGGGAATGAATCTGTGAGCGGAAAGATGAGAGAGCAGGCGGAAAAGATATTTCATACTGCTGTAAACGCTGTCGACCCTGAAAAGGCAATACTGAATTACCTCAGTCTGTCCGGCGGGGTGCTTAAGATCGGTGAAAGACGCCTGCCGCTGAAAGACTATAAACGAATTTTTGTTGCAGGTGCCGGCAAGGCCGGTGCCCCTATGGCACAGGCCGTGGAGCGCGTACTGGGACAGCACATCTCTGAAGGCGTTGTTGTCGTAAAGGAAGGACATGGACTTCCCCTTGAACGCATCAGGGTGCGTGAGGCAAGCCACCCTGTCCCTGACACACGGGGAGTAGAGGGAGCTGAAGAAATTATTTCACTGGTCAGTAAAGCCGGGGAACAGGACCTTGTCATCTGCCTGATCTCAGGGGGAGGCTCAGCACTCCTTGTGGCACCTGCTGAAGGCCTGAGTCTGAATGACAAGCAGCAGGTCACGCAGCTTCTCCTTGACTGCGGTGCAACCATACACGAAATAAATACAGTGAGAAAACATCTCTCACGTGCAAAGGGAGGAGGTCTTGCCCGCCTTGCACGTCCTGCATCAGTAGTGAGCCTGATTCTGTCCGATGTGATTGGTGATGACCTTGATGTGATTGCCTGCGGTCCCACAGTGCCGGACTCAAGCACCTTTGGGCAGGCAAAACAGGTCCTGATCCGTTATGGCATATGGGAGAGAGTTCCCGGTTCAGTCCGTGACTATGTGGATAGGGGTGTGAAGGGTGAGATAGAGGAGACTTCAAAGCCGGGAGATCCTTCCTTTCAAAATGACTCATGGGAGCTTGTCGGCACCAACCTTCAGGCACTGCAGGCTGCCCGTGAAGAAGCAGAACGCCAGGGCTATCACGCCATGATTCTCTCAGGGATGATCGAGGGAGAAACGAGCGAAGTGGCCAAGGTGCATACAGCTATTGCTAAAGAGGCTTTTCATTCGGGGAACCCCCATGCTCCGCCTTTATGCGTGCTCTCAGGCGGTGAAACCACGGTGACGATTAAAGGTAATGGCAAAGGGGGGCGCAACCAGGAGTTTGCACTTGCTGCTGCCATTGAAATTGATGGGGAGGAGCATATGATTATTCTGAGCGGCGGGTCTGACGGTACTGACGGGCCTACAGATGCTGCGGGCGCCGTTGTTGACGGCGGCACTGCTGCACGCGGCCGCGCCAGGGGGATGGATCCTCTGGACTATCTTCAGAGAAATGACTCCTATCCTTTTTTTGAAGCAATCGGCGGCCTTTTGATGACCGGCCCCACACGCACCAATGTGATGGATGTGCGCATCATGCTTGTGGGAAGAAAAAAAGGGTAATCAAACTGCTCATACGGGAGGAACATTCTTGACAATTGCATCACACAAAACAAAGATTGTCTGCACCATAGGCCCTGCATCAGACACGCCGGACATGATTGAAAAGATGATCCGTGCAGGCATGAACATAGCCCGTCTCAATTTCTCTCACGGTGATTTTTCAGGCCATAAAAGGGTGATTGAAAATATCCGCACTGCGGAGCTGTCTGCAGGACGTGATGTGACAATTATGGCTGATCTGCCCGGACCCAAGATGCGCATTGGGCAGATCGCAGATGAACCGATAGAATTAAAGTCCGGAGACACATTTACTCTGACCACAGACGATATTACAGGCAGCAGTGAACGGGTGTCCGTGAGCTTTGAACCTTTACCTCAGGCTGTGAAGACAGGAGACTGCCTGTTTCTCAATGACGGCATCATTCAGCTTGAGGTTGTTGCTGTAGAAGGGAATGATGTCCGGTGTACTGTCCGTGTGGGTGGAGAACTTCGCTCCCGTAAGGGTCTGAACTTGCCGGGCATAGACCTCGGCATAAGCGCCTTTACCGATCATGACCGCAGCTGTCTTGAATTTGCCCTGCAGCATGGCGTAGAGGCTGTGAGCCAATCCTTTGTTGAAACTGCCGCGGATATTACGGCTGTCCGGAATGCTGCCGATGCCCTTGGATACAAACCTTTTATTATTGCAAAAATAGAGCGGGCGGGAGCGCTTGATCATATAGATGATATCCTGCAGGCCGCAGACGGCATCATGGTGGCCAGGGGGGATCTCGGGGTGGAGATCCCTATTGAGCGTATTGCCGTTGTGCAGAAGCGTCTTATGGAAAAAGCGGTCCTCATGGGCAAGCCCGTCATTACCGCAACGCAGATGCTTGAGTCAATGGTGGACCACCGCCGTCCGACCCGGGCAGAGGCGACTGACGTAGCCAACGCGATTCTTGACGGTACGGACTGTGTCATGCTCTCGGCTGAATCGGCCATGGGGAAATACCCTGTAGAGGCTGTTGCCATGCTTGCAGGCATAGCTGAAGCAGCAGAGCCCAACCGGCAGGGTGCGAGACGGAGAGAGTTTCTCCAGACCTATGGATTCAAGGGGGAAGTCGGCTACGTGGACCTTATTGCGCTCAGCGTATATTTTACCCAGGAGCGTGTTCGTCCGGCAGTGGTGATTGTTCCGACCATGAGCGGTGCAACGGCCAGAAACGTCGCCCGGTTCAGGATGCCCGTCTGGGTTGTTGCCGTAAGTCCGAACGAGTCAACGTGCCGTGCGCTCCAGTTTTCATACGGAGTGCATCCTGAATGTGAACATGATCACCCGGAAAACTGGAATGCCTTTGCGCGGCAGTGGCTGAAATCAAACAGGGTAGATGGGAATATGGTGCTTCTGACGGAAGGTCCCTCAGATGCGCATCCAAAGGCGAACAACCGGATGGAAATCATTGACCTGAAAATAATGAAGGAGAATGACGAATAACGAGTGAAGAACAATCGATTTACGAAGGGAAAAATAACGAATGTTAATTTTTGTGCAGTGTTTATTGCAATAAGCCCATTTTTCATATTTTGTTTTCATTAATTCGTTATTCGATTGTTCGTAGTTCGTCACTCGTCATTCGTTTTTAAAAGAACATGTCACAGGGAGTATATATAGCAGGCACGGAGGCACGGAACGGCAAGTCCGTTGTAGTGCTTGCCCTGATGGAGCATCTTTCGGGACACGGGAGAAAGGCGGGCTTTTTTCGGCCCGTGATCAGAGATGAAGACGGTAAAGACAGCCTTATTCATCTGATCAATACGCGCTATGAGCTGAAATTTGCCTATGAACAAATGTACGGCTGTACCTATGAGACCGCCCGCACCCTGATTACAGAAGGCCGCCTTTCTGAATTGTATGGTTTGATTCTTGAAAAGTATAAGGCCCTTGAGAAGCAGTGTGATTTTGTTCTCTCTGCCGGTACTGATTATACGGGAGTTTCCGACGCACTTGAATTTGATTTTAATATTGATATTGCCAATCATCTCGGATGCCTTATCCTTCCGGTCATCAAAGGGCACGGCAGAAAAGCTCACCAGCTGGCTGTATTTGCCCGGGCCCTTAAAAAGACACTGCAGGAGCGTAACTGCAGTATCCTGGCGGTGATGATAAACCGCATGGATCCTGAAGAAATTGATGCGGTGAGGAGAGATCTGAAAGACAGCGGCAGGGACGATGTTCCCTGCTTTGTTATACCTGAACATCCTGTGCTGGGGAAGCCGACCATCGGTGAAATTGCATCAGCACTGGATGCTGAATGGATCAGCAGAGATGATGAGGCCATGGACCGTGAAGTTACTCATTTTAAGGTTGCGGCAATGGAGCTTCCTAATTTTCTTGATC
>CP070788.1:521975-525876 GCA_020346765.1 Nitrospiraceae bacterium | reverse complement strand
GGATAAACTCCGGCGGGAATCCACCCTTCGACAGGGCCTGCCCTGAGTAGTGTCATCCTTCGATTCGTGTCATCCTGAGCCTTTCGAACCATGGATTCCCCGATCAAGAGGCTGTGTCGCAATGTTATTCTGAGGCGTAAGCCGAAGAATCTCTGTTATCCAACCAGTTAATTTAAGGAGATTCTTCACTTCGTTCAGAATGACAGTTCAGCCCATCTTGCCACTTATAACACAGCCTCCAAGTCGGGGAATGACAGCATTTGCTTTTAAAGTGAAGATCTCAGACATTGTTACTGTCATCATACAAACTTGGGACAATGCCCAATTCTGAGATAGGTTCTAGTAATGCTCAAAGGTCTCAGAAAGTGTCAAGAAGTATTCCCCTTCACAATTAATTCATCTTTATTGTGTACCTTAAATAAGAATATTTCTAACGGAGGCTGGTGCTTCACGTGCTGATGATATTTTTAAAAGAGGTCAGACACCGGTGGATGATCCATCTCCTGGTGGTTTTTCTCATGGCCTTCGTCATATCCGTCCTCGTTGTCCAGAGTTCGCTCAACAGTTCCGCTGAAGAAAAAATCGACGAGCTTTCCCACGACCTGGGCAAGGGCATGCTTGTCCTTCCCCGGGGCGTGGACCTGGAGTCCTATTATGCCATGCGGTACGGGCCGGAGGTCATGCCCGATGATTATGACGACCGGCTGAAGGCATCGCCCCTTGGCAGGCATGCAGGCAGGATTGAGGCCATGCTGTACGGAAACATCACAGTTCAGGGCAGGGGCCTCGTCCTCGCAGGACGGAAGGTGAAGGGGTCCGGACCCGCGGTGCCGGGCCGTGAGCCCGTTACCCTCGGGGGCGGCGTTGCCAGAGAACTTGGTCTCAGGCCTGGCGATACCCTGGTCGTCGGTGGAAGGTCTCTGCAGGTAAGCAGGATTATGGACACCCCTCCAAAGGGACATGACATGACGCTCTTCGTCCCTCTCCGTACGGCACAGGAGATCCTCGAAAAACCGGGCAAGATCAATGCCATTACCCTGGGGGGCTGCTGGTGCAAGCTTGATGTCCCGGCCTTTGCCGCCAGCGTGGAAAACACCCTGCCCGGTACGAGGGCCATAACTGTTGATGGCCTGGCCAAGGCCCAGACCGAGATCAACGCCCTGATGGAGCGTTATTCCCTGCTCCTGTGGATTGTCTGTGCGGCCCTCGCCATAGGAAGCGTGGTCTTCCTCATTCTGTACATGCTGCGCAAGGGCGAGCGCGAGATCGGCCTGCTCCTGAGCATCGGCATTTCACCGTGGAGGATCATTCTCAAGAACGTAACCATAGGGGTTATCACCGCTGTTGCAGGCGCCCTTGTGGGGCATATGCTCAGCGTGCCGCTCATGTCCTGGTTCGGGCAGGCGGTCATGGGGATTGCCCTTGTTCCGAGCATGGGTTATCTCCCCCATTTCGTGACAGCAGGGGCCGCAGTGGCACTGATGGCGTCGTCCCTGCCAACCTGGCTGGCAACAAGGCTTGACCCGACAAAACTGCTCAGGGAGGAGTAATATGCTGGAACTTCGGAACGTATCAAAAGAATTTGTCAACAACAGAAGGGAGACGGTCCCTGCCATCAGTGACGTCAGCCTCAGCGTCAGCGCAGGGGACTTTATTTCCATCGTGGGCCCCAGCGGCAGCGGCAAGAGCACGCTCCTGTTTATAATCGGCGCCCTCATGAACCCTACAGAAGGCGACGTGCTCTTCAGGGGCAGGAACATATATGAAACATCACCCTCGGTGAGGGCGAAAATCAGGCTTGAGGAGGTGGGCTTTGTGTTTCAGACCTTCAACCTCATCCCGTACCTGAGTGCCCTGGACAACGTGGCCGTGCCTGCCATGCTTACCATGAACTCTCGGAAAGACGCTGTTGAGCGGGCGGCGGATCTCCTCGAACGGTTCGGCCTCGGAGCACGCCTCGACCACCGCTTCTCAGAACTCAGTGTGGGTGAGCGCCAGAGGGTGGCCATCTGCAGAAGCGTCATAAACAACCCGGCACTCATCCTGGCTGATGAACCCACAGGCAACCTTGATCCTGCCATGACCCATGAGGTCATGGCCCTCTTTCAGGAACTGAACAAAAGCGGCCACACCGTCATCGTGGTGACCCACGAAGAGGAAGTGGCGGCCTATGCACAGAGGGTGCTTCACCTGAGGGACGGAGTATTTACGAATGGTACAGGAAGCTGTGAGAGGGACTGTGCGTCCACCGTCGCGTGACACAGGAGGGGGTGCGGTGTTCAGCTTCTGGCTGTCCTGGCAGGAGCTCGTGGGCCGGAAGGCCGTTTTTTCCATTAATGTCATCCTGGTGGCACTGCTCATAGCCCTCCCTGTATCACTTGATCTTGTGGCAAAGGCGAGGAAGAGCTCTGTGGGAACGAGGATCGATTACATCGGCCCCTCACTGATTCTCGTCCCCCAGGGGATCCTCTCCTCGGATCTTGTTACGGCACAGATGAAGGGCCGGTCTTTTCCCCTGTCGGTGTTCGATTCAGTGAAACGGGATTTTTCACCCTATCTGAGAGGCGCGGAAGCACGGTTGACGGAAAGGATTTTCATAGGGGACAGGGACATGCCCGCTGTTGGCATTGATTTCAGGGGCGTGTACTCCTATCCCTTCAGGAACTATTCCGTTGGAAGCGATGAAGTCCTGCTCGGCAGAGTGGCAGCGGAGAATCTGCAGAAGGGACGGTCGGACAGCATCCGTACGCCTTTAGGAGAGCTTACTGTAGCCGGTATCATACCCGAGACCGGCGGGATTGATGACGTTTCGGTGTTTTTCCCCCTCCAGGTCCTGCAGAGACTGACTCAAAAGGAAGGGTATATCAATGAGATCCGCCTTTTCCCGGCATCGGCAGCATCATATGAACAGCTCAAGTCCCGTCTTCAGGGATACCGTACCCAGCTGAACCTGATCGACGCATACCGCGGCGACACTGCCGAACGGGATGTGGATGCAACGCTCCTCGGTTACCAGCGTGCCCTGTACGCAGCGGCCTTCATTCTGATCGCCCTCTGCATCATGATCAGTTCATACATAAACCTGGACGGACGAAAGGCCGAGGTCTCTACCGTATACACGCTGGGGGCTCCACGGGGCATCATCTTCCAGGTCCTCACCTTGAGAACGGTCTGGATAGCGGTCCTCGGTTCGGTCCTTGGCCAGGCCATTGCCGTGAGCATCGCCGTTCTTCAGGACGTTCAGGTCCCGCTGCGGTTCATCTGGTCCGTAGGGCCCTTTCTCGGGGTCGTCCTTGCAACGGCCTGCCTCAGCGTTGCGGTGACGGTCCCCTTTGCACTGCACGTTGTGTACAGCAGGGACCTTATCGCGGATCTGTAGGTCTGCCGTCCCCTCCTGTTTCGTCTCAGTGGTCAACTTCTACTTCCCGTGCGCGATACTCGCTTCCAATGTATCCATCAAGCTCGACCTCAACATCGGCTTCATTATCAAGGAGACCGTCTGTTTCTGCATCGAGATAGGAAATGCCTATGGTCTTGTCCGTGCCGTACGTCAAGGTAAAGGTTTCATTTACCAGGTCAAACTCTGAGACGGTCCCTTCCATCTCGACAAAGACTGCGGAGGCATCAATGAGGCTGCTTTCAGTATCTATGGCCGCAGATTCCACGGTTACCTCCAGACTGTCAGAAAATGCCAGGTCCAGAAGATCATCGATCCCGGCCTGCGTTGTGATACCCCCGTATGAAACGGTGTAGCGTCCGCCCTTCGAGGACAGGATAAACGTCTGGCCTGCCCTGTCGAGCTCCTTGATTTTGCCTGAGACACCTTCTTCATACCCGTCTTCGTGTTTTTTCTCTATATCTGAGGCATTGAGCGGAGAAACCTTCATGGTCACCGAGCAGC
>CP070788.1:517947-521875 GCA_020346765.1 Nitrospiraceae bacterium | reverse complement strand
ACGCTGTCCCGGGTCCTTGACTACGTGCAGTCCTGTCTGCCGGACATTAAAGGAATCATCATTTCCGATTACTGCAAGGGAATGATCACCCGTGCGCTGATCAGGAAGGTCCTGGCCCTTGCAGGATCACGGATATTCATTGCCGCTGACCCCAAAATCGGTCATTTCGACTACTACCGGGGGGTCAGCCTTATCACCCCCAACATCAATGAGGCCTCCTTCGGATCGGGCATCGACATCATGGACGACAAAACGCTGTACGCCGCGGGCAGGAGACTGCTCAAGAAACTGCAGTGCCGGTCGGTGATCATCACGAGGGGCGATGAAGGGATGACCCTCTTTGAAAATGGAGGCCGGGCCACGCACATTCCCACCTGCGCCCGGGAAGTCTATGACGTCAGCGGGGCGGGAGATACGGTGATAGCGGCCCTGACCCTGAGCCACTGCGCCGGAGCATCCCTGAAAGAAGCCGCTGATGTGGCCAACCACGCTGCCGGTGTCGTCGTGGGCAAGATCGGAACGGCCGCGGCAACGCAGCAGGAAGTGATGGAAAGCATGAGAGCATGCAAACCCCCTGTGCCTTAGGTGGAGGGACTTTAACAGAACGAGGTATAACATGAGACTTGCAGACCGTACAAAAGCAATCAAGCCTTCCCCCACCCTTGCCATGAACGCAAAGGCAAAGGCACTGAAGGATGCTGGCGAGGACATTACCAACTTCGGCGTCGGTGAGCCCGACTTTGACACGCCGAACAATATCAAGGAGGCCGCCATCAGGGCGATCAGGGACGGCTTTACCAAGTACACTGCCGTGGACGGTATTGACGAACTCAAGGCAGCCATCGCGGACAAGTTCAGGAACGACAACGGTATTGACTATACCAGGGACGAGATCATGGTTTCCTGCGGCGCAAAACACAGCCTTTACAACATCGCCGAGGCCCTCTTCGGACCGGGGGACGAAGTCATCATCCCCGCCCCCTACTGGGTCACCTATCCTGATCAGGTCCTCCTCAATGATGCCATGCCGGTCGTTGTGGAAACTGATGAGAAAAATTCCTTCATGATCGACCCCGGCCTCCTCAGGAAAAAACTGACAGCGAGGACAAAGGCCCTCATTCTCAACAGCCCTTCAAACCCAACAGGCCTTGCCTACGACAGGGAAACACTGATGAGCATAGCGGAACTTGCCGAGGAGCACGACTTTTACATCATATCCGATGAAATTTACGAGAAGCTCGTCTATGACGGGTTCAGGCATATCAGCATTGCCTCTCTGGGAGAAGAGGCAAAACAGAGGACCATCGTGGTGAACGGCCTCTCCAAGTCCCATGCCATGACCGGATGGAGAATCGGCTTTACCGCGGGGCCCCGGGATATCACGAAGGCCATGACCAACATACAGAGCCAGTCCACGTCAAACCCCACGTCGATCTCACAAAAGGCCGCTGTAGAGGCCCTCAGAGGCCCTCAGGAGTTCATCGGCACCATGCTCGCGGAATTCGACAGGAGACGGACCTACATGGTTGACCGGCTGAACTGGATAGACGGTGTTACCTGCAAGACCCCCGTTGGCGCCTTTTATGCGTTCCCCAATGTATCGTCATATTTCGGAAGGGCATATAAGGGGCGTGTCATCGGCAACTCCCTTGAACTGTCCACCTACCTTCTGGAAGAGGCAAAGGTCGCCCTGGTTCCCGGGTCTGCCTTCGGCGACGACAAGTACATACGGCTGTCCTACGCGACATCCATGGAAAGCATCACCAGGGGACTGGACAGGATCGAGGAAGCGCTGGGAAACCTGAAGTAGGCTTTTCCCTCTCTCATAAGCGCTGAAGCACAGAAGAGCGGAAGCGCGGATGTAGGGGTAAACTAGCGAGTACGTCCTTTCTGTCACCTGGTATCTGGCACCCGAGTTCCATAGTTCCATTGTGCCATAGTTCCAGTCTCCAATCTCCATCACTCTTTATAGAAAAAATAGCAGGCAATGAGGTATCATAATCGAAGTTACTTTATCGCCCAGAGGTATTCACGTGGTAAAACAAATGAAAATCGAGGGTCTGCTCTTCGATCCCCGAAGCAACATGTACATCCTGCTCCTGAAGGAAATTAATGGGAGCAACACCCTTCCCATATGGATCGGAAAGCCGGAGGCCGACTCAATCGCCCTCGCGCTGGGCAAGATCGTCACCCCCCGGCCGCTGACCCATGACCTGATCAAGAACGTGATCTCAGGCGTAAAAATGACGGTGACGAAGGTGGTCATCACGGAGATCGTGGACAACACCTATTATGCCGGTATCTATATCGACAAGGGAGACGGCTCGGAAGTCCCTATTGATTCACGGCCGAGCGACGCCATTGCCGTGGCAATACGGATCAACGCTCCCATCTTTGTGGATGAACAGGTCATCGAGCACAAAAACAACGATGAGCTCGAAGACTGGCTGAAGAAGCTCAAGCCCGAGGACTTCGGCAATATCATGTAACGGTACACGTTATTTCTGTGCTGCAGAGAACAGAAGGCATAGTCCTTAAAACGCAGAAGTACGGCGAAGCCGACCTGATCGTAACTTACCTCACGCCCGACAGGGGCATTGTCAATGCCTTCGCAAAAAGTCCCCGGAAGACAAAAAGCAGGTTCGGAAGCAGCCTGGAACCCCTCACGCATGGAAAGATATCGCTCTGGGGCAAGGAGCAGTCCCTTCCCCGGATAACCCAGGCCGATATTATTACGCCATTCCAGTCCATACGGGAAATCTACAGGGACTTTGTCAACGTGTCACGGCTGACGGAGATCCTCCTGTGCCTCGTGCCCCCGGGTATCCCCAACCAGCGGCTCTTCGCCTTTCACCTGAACATCCTTCACCAGATTCAGGCCTCACCGGATGGATCCCGGGACGCCCTGCACGTGATCAGCCGGATCCGTCTGCTCGCGCTGATCGGCTACGCACCGCGGCTGAAGGGATGCGGAAAGTGCGGGAAGGAGAGCCTGGATTTTTATCCTGATTCGGGGACAACGCTCTGCAGTGCCTGTGCCGTTACCCCTGACAGGGCAGGGAAACCCTTTATACGGATTGACAGCAAGGTCATTCACTTTTACGCCCACAGCACGGAATGGCCCATCCACATATCAAACCGCCTGAAACCGGCCCATCAGACCATTGCCGACCTCTCATCGCTTCTCGACAGGCACCTGACCCATATCCTCTCAAAAAAGCTCCGGTCATCGGAGTTTCTGACAGAGCACAAGAGCCATAGTGCCAAAGAGGAGAAGGTGTTTTGAGCTGTGGCTCTATGGAACTTCTGCACTATGGCACTTTTTCAAAGCCCCATCAGCCTCGGCATGACTTCTTCATGCCGTGAGAGAATCTTCTTGACCATTTCCACGATCCCCCTTCCCAGGGCAATGATGAAATCAACCTCAAGATAGACATCGGCCGTGCTGTCCAGGAGGACCTTCATGCTTGATTCAAAGTGCCCTTCCGGTTTCCAGTAAAGGATCAGGAAGGGCACCCTGGGAAGAGGATAGATGACCCGTGCGTAGTCAGCGGAAAACCCGGCAACGTCCTTTCCCCCGAAGATGGTGATCAGGTCGAAAAATATGTCCGTGTGGGACTCCGCAAGCTGCCGCAGGGGCTCCACGCACCGCCGCTCAAAATACTGCGTCACTGCCGAGGCCCGCTTCAGCTCTTCAAAGGAAACCCACCTGCCCGTCAGGGGTGCATTGCCGCCCATGATGATGTACTGAAGCAGCGGAAGGATCACCCACTTGTTGATATGAATGAGGGACTCAACATTTCCGCTCCTGTCAACGGTAAAGATCTTTCCAAGGCACTGAATATGAAGCCTGCCCCCGTCGTACTCAGCCCCCAGCCCCTGTGCAATGCTCCTGAAGTCCACCTTCGCGATCTCTTTTTTCAGGGGT
>CP070788.1:513913-517847 GCA_020346765.1 Nitrospiraceae bacterium | reverse complement strand
GCAGCAGAAAAGAAGTTCAAGGAAATAAATGAGGCCTATGAGATACTGAGTGACCCAAAAAAGCGCGCCGAATATGACCAGTTTGGTAAGTCCACCTTTGAAGGGGCCCAGGGATTTGAGGGATTCCGGCAGCAGGATTTCGGGACAGGCTTTGGCGGCGCTGAGGACATCTTCTCCGATTTATTCAGTCATTTCAGGCGCGACGAAGCACCCTTGCGGGGTCCTGACCTCTCAACGAAGTTTACAATTTCCCTTGAGGAGGCCTTTAATGGCGTCACAAAGCCGATCACGCTCTCACGGGAAGTCGTCTGCAGGAGCTGTCAGGGAACCGGCGCCGAGGCATCCACAACCTGCTCAAGCTGTAAGGGCGCGGGCTCTGTCAAGCAGAGCAGGGGTATTTTCAGAATGAGTCAGCCCTGCACCACTTGCCAGGGACTGGGTAGAGTGATAACGAAGGCCTGTAAAACCTGCGGCGGACGGGGGAACACAATTTCAGCAGAAACAATCAAGGTCAAGATCCCCCCCGGTGCTGATACGGGCAGCAGGGTCAGGCTCAAAGGCATGGGCGGAACCCGGTCAGGAGGAGGCCCTGCCGGCGATCTGTTTATAGAATTGACGGTGCGGCCACATCCGGTATTCAAACGTGAAGGCAATAATATTTACGTTGATGTCCCGGTGACCTTTACCGATGCCGTTCTTGGAGGGAAAATAAAAGTACCGACACTCAGCGGGGATGTCACCATGACGCTGCCGCCGGGAACTGACAGCGGAAAGAAATTCAAACTAAAGGGTAAGGGTATACCGAACCGGAAGACGGGCGTCAGAGGAGACGAGTTTGCCGTTATTAAGATCCTCGTGCCCAAAAACGTATCGTCGAAGGCAAAAGAGGCCCTTGAGGAAATCGATAAGGCCTATAAGAGGTAAGGTATGAATGATGCACTCGACAGTCTTGAAGACAAAAAAAGGCCGCTCTTTATGATTGGTGTCGTGTGTGAGATGTTTAATATTCATCCGCAAACGCTACGGGTCTATGAGAAAGAAGGGCTGCTCAACCCCCAGCGGGTGAGCGGTGCACGTCTCTACTCACAGGAAGACCTTGACCAGATCAGAATGATACTGAATCTGACCAAGGAACTGGGAGTCAATCGGGCGGGCGTCGATATAATCTTACGGATGAGACGCCGTTTTGAAGCGCTTCATCATGAAATGGAAATCATGATGGACTATCTTGAAAGCGACGTCAGAAAAAAATTCAGAAAAAGAATAAAAGAGGCATTTGAAGAGGAAGATTAGTTTACCGCATTCCGGAGGAAACCATGAGAACGGATAAATTTACCATAAAAAGTCAGGAAGCAATACAGCAGGCTCAGGACCTGGCCCAGCAGAAGGGAAATCAGCAGGTAGACGTGGAGCACCTCTTTTCGGTGCTCCTCGAGGAAGGGATCGCTCTCGAAATTATCAGATCTCTCGGCGTGGACGTTGACACCCTGAAAAAGGAAATAGAGGCCATCATAGACAAAATGCCCAAAGTGCTCGGGCCCTCTCCTGCGGGACAGCTCTATATTACACAGGAGTTAAAGAATGTATTCGAGAGCGCCTTTAAAGAAGCAGAGCACCTGAAAGATGAATATGTCAGTGTTGAGCACCTGCTCCTGGGCATCATGAAGACCAAAAACAAGTCTGAGAAGATCCTGAGAGGTCTCGGCATCACCGATGATCAGATACTGAAGGCGATGCAGGAGATCAGAGGATCTCAGCGCGTGACCGACCCTGCACCGGAAGACAAGTACCAGGCACTGAAACGGTACGCCCGGGATTTAACAGACTTTGCCAGGAAAGGCAGGCTCGATCCGGTCATCGGCAGAGATGACGAAATCAGAAGGGTCATTCAGGTGCTGTCACGGAGGACCAAGAACAATCCCGTTGTCATCGGTGAGCCGGGAGTAGGCAAGACTGCCATTGCTGAGGGCCTTGCCCAGAGAATCACCTCCGGTGACGTGCCCCAGGGCCTGAAGGACAAGAGAGTTGTCGCCCTTGATATGGGCGCGCTCATTGCCGGTGCAAAGTACCGGGGTGAATTCGAGGACAGACTCAAGGCCGTGTTAAAGGAAATAGAAGAGGCACAGGGAAAGGTCATCCTTTTTATCGACGAACTGCATACGGTGGTGGGCGCGGGATCTGCTGAGGGAGCCATTGACGCGTCCAATATGCTCAAGCCTGCCCTTGCCAGGGGTGAGCTGCGGTGTGTCGGGGCAACAACGCTGAACGAATACCGGAAATATATAGAAAAAGACCCGGCCCTTGAGAGAAGGTTTCAGCCCGTTTATATCCAGGAGCCGACAGTGGAAGACACCATATCGATCCTGCGCGGGCTGAAGGAACGCTACGAGGTGCATCACGGGGTCAGGATAAAAGATGCGGCGCTTGTTGCAGCCGCAGTGCTGAGCAACAGATATATAAGTGACCGCTTCCTCCCTGACAAGGCCATTGACCTGATAGACGAGTCAGCATCAAGACTGAAGATGGAAATCGACAGCATGCCCACAGAACTTGATGAGCTCGAGAGAAAGATACGGCAGTATGAAATTGAAAAACAGGCCGTATCCAAGGAAAAGGATGATGCATCACAGGAGAGGCTCCAACGCCTGAAGGAGGAGATTGCCGAACTCTCGGAAAAGAGGGACCTCCTGAAGGCCCAGTGGATGCGTGAAAAGGAGTCCATAGGCAAGGCAAGCGCCTTAAAAGAGGAAATTGAAAAATTAAAAGTCGAGGCTGAAAAGGCCGAGCGCGAGGGAGACCTGAACAGGGCTGCCGAGCTGAAATACGGCAAACTCCCGCTACTTCAGAAGCAGTTTGAGGAAGACAGCAGTCACCGTGGGGACAAAGAACCTGCGGGAAGACTGCTCAAGGAAGAAGTTGATGAAGAAGACGTGGCCGAGATTGTCTCTAAGTGGACGGGCATTCCGGTCAGCAAGATGATCGAGGGCGAAGTGGAAAAACTCCTCAATATGGAAGAGCGGTTACGGCTCCGCGTCGTCGGACAGGACGAGCCGATAAAAGCGGTTTCTGATGCCGTCAGAAGGGCCCGCGCCGGCATACAGGACCCGAACAGACCGATCGGATCATTCATCTTTCTTGGCCCCACAGGCGTGGGAAAGACAGAGCTTGCCCGGGCACTCGCCGAGTTCCTCTTTGACGATGAAAATGCCATGATCAGGATTGACATGTCAGAGTACCAGGAACGCCATACAGTATCACGGCTTATAGGCGCACCGCCTGGATATGTCGGCTATGAAGAAGGCGGGCAATTGACCGAGGCCATAAGGAGAAGGCCCTATGCGGTCATTCTCTTTGATGAGGTTGAAAAGGCGCACCCAGAGGTGTTTAATGTGCTGCTTCAACTGCTCGATGACGGCAGGCTCACTGACGGTCACGGCAGGACCGTTGATTTCAGAAATACTGTCGTCATTATGACCTCCAATATCGGCAGCCAGCACATCCAGGAAATGCTGACCGAATGGACCGAGGAAATCCAGATTCAGAAGGGAGTCATGGAGGACCTGAAAGCATTCTTCAAGCCCGAGTTTCTCAACAGGGTCGATGAGATTATCATCTTTCATGCACTCAATAAGGAGCTGCTTAAGAAGATCGTTGATATACAGATTGCCCGGATGAAACACTATCTCAAAGACAGACAGGTCGACCTTGAACTGACCGATAAGACAAAGACATATCTGGCTGAAATTGGTTATGACACACTGTATGGTGCGAGGCCGCTGAAGCGTGCCATACAGAGGGAAATCCTCAACCCCCTTGCCTCAAAGCTGCTCGACGGATCATTTGTTACGAGAGATGTCATAACCGTTGATATGGAGGGAGATAAGCCGGTATTCAGCAAAAAGAAGGTCAAGGACAAAGAGAAGGTGACGACTGG
>CP070788.1:509825-513813 GCA_020346765.1 Nitrospiraceae bacterium | reverse complement strand
GACCTGAATGTCAGGGTTCATCAGGAGCCTGCACCCGTTCCTTTTCAGCCGGTGGGTAAATTCCACGTCCTCAAGTATGGGGAGGAACTCCTCCGGAAACCCGCGGCTGCGCCTGAATGTCTCCGCATCAATGATCATGGCATGAGCAGCAATATAGTCAGGAGAATCAGGCTTCTTAGTCTCAGAGTAGTAGACAAAAGCAGACTGAAACCTGCTGAAAAAGTCCCTGTCCGGGGGCATGGGCGAATAGGTCCCCCCAATAACAACGCCGGGCCCGGCAAGGGCAGCACTCCTGTTCACAATGGACAGCGTGTCCTTCTGGAGCAGACAGTCGGCATCAATAAAGAAGATGATATCTCCCCTGCTGTTCAGCGCCCCGGTGTTTCGGGCCCGTGACGTCCCTGCCCTGCCCTCAAGGCGTATGAGCCGGCAGGGATAGGACGTGATGACCTCCACGGAATTGTCGTCCGAGTGGTCGTCCACAACAACAACCTCGAAATTCCCGTACATCGAGGCGAATGCCGCTTCAAGGCATCTGCCGATTGTGGCAGCCATGTTGTAGTTCGGTATCACGACCGAGATAAATTTTTCCATTGGGGGCAGTTACCGCTTCATGAACGCACAAGCCGGCAAAGAATAAACAATTTCATGGCAAATTTCAACCGCTACCTATTATAATAGAATCCGTCCGCGAATCCAGCATTGATCATGAAGAAAAAAATCGCCATTGTCGTGAGAGACAGAACGCAGGAAGCGTTGCGGATGGCCGTAGGGGCCACCCTCGCTAACGATGACGTGAACGTTTTCATCATGGACCGGAAGCTGGAGGTCGATGATGAAACAGAGGTCAACCTCGAAATGCTTTCGGACCTCAACGTTCCCCTCTATACCAACAACGGGGAAAACCCCTTTCCGCAGAAAAGCACCTCTGAGATCGCGCGGATGCTCACCGGCTATGATGTGGTAATCCCCTACTAGCAGGCTTCAGCCAGGGCGCCAGCGGAGACATTCCCTGCAGACTCCGTCATCACAGGCACTGCAGGCTCGTTGACAAAGTCTTCCCTATAATTCTAACATTAAGATAAAATTCAGTATTCCATGAGGTACGCATGCTCCAGGAAATAGAACAGGTTTCACCGACGACGAGAAGGCTCAAAATCAATGTGCCATCCGAGATCGTCCAGTCTGAAACTGACTCTCTTTACAACGAAATCAGGGCAACGACCAGGATCCCCGGCTTCAGGCCCGGGAAGGCACCGCAGGCCATTCTTGTCAGGAAGTTCGGCAAGAAGGTTGAGGCCCAGGTCATCGAGAAGATCGTCCCCCGGTTCTATCTGGAAGCGGTGAAGGAAGCGAAGATTGAGCCTGTCACCTACCCTGACATCGACAACGCCATAGAGTTGAAGGCCGGCCAGCCGCTGTTCTTTTCAGTGACCGTGGAGGTAAAGCCTGACATCGGAGAAATAGGCTACGGCAGTATACCGCTGAAGAAAAAAACCGCACCTGTTGAAGACAGCGAAGTGGAAAAGGCCCTCTCGTCCCTTCGGGAGAGTAAGGCCGTCTATTCCGTGACCGAGGACCCCCTGGCACAGGGCGACATGGCCATCGTGGACACCAAGGCCTTCATAGAAGGCGAGCCAAGCGAAGAGCTGTCCTACAGGGAATACCCCCTGATACTGGGGTCACAGGAAATGCCCGGCGAGTTCACCAGCGCACTGACAGGCCGCAAAAAGGGTGACACCGTCGACGTGGCAATACACTTTGAGGCAGACCACCCTAACAGGTCCATCGCAGGCAAAGACGTGATCTTCAAGGTCACAGTCACTGAGGCGAAAAAGAAAAACCTTCCCCCCCTTGACGATGAGTTTGCAAAGGAGGCTGAGTGCGGCTCCCTGGACGAGTTGAAGAAAAAGATCCATGGCGGCATCAGAGAGAGAAAAGAGAGTCAGATAAACCTCGATTACAAGAGGGAAATCCTGGATGACCTGGTAAAGAGACACGATTTTGACGTTCCTCCGTCCATGTTGAGCGGGGAAATTGAGTCCCTCGTTGAACACGAAAAGGAAGCCGCCATGAGAAAAGGCGCGGAAGTGAAGCCCGATGAAGAACTGAAAAAGGAGTTCGCCGCAAGGGCCAGGGACAATGTGAAGAGCGTCCTCCTTCTTGAGGCGATCGGCAAGAAGGAAAACATCAGTATCGGAGATGAAGACGTCAGGAAGGCAATCGCCGAGATAGCGGCCCGCAACAGTTTGAAGCCTGAAGAGGTGACCAGGCTCTATAGTGTCCGGGAAGGCTCGATGGACGCCCTGAAGAGCAGGCTCTTTGCGGACAAAGTCCTTGACTTCATTCTTGAGAAGGCCTCCGTCCAGTAGCGGTACTGAAGGAAAAAAGGAGAGTGCATGAGTTTAATACCCATAGTCATTGAACAGACAGGAAGGTCCGAGCGGGCCTATGATATCTATTCCCGGCTCCTCAAAGACAGGATTGTTTTTATCGGAAACCCTATCGATGACATCCTCGCCAACACGGTCATCGCCCAGCTGCTTTTTCTGCAGACTGAGGATCCTGAAAAGGACATTCATATCTACATCAACTCGCCGGGCGGCCTCGTGACTGCGGGACTGGCAATCTACGACACCATGCAGTACATCAAGCCCGACATCTCGACGTACTGCCTGGGCCAGGCAGCAAGCATGGGAGCGCTCCTGCTGACGGCCGGCACCAAGGGGAAACGCTATGTTCTTCCCAATTCACGGATCATGATCCATCAGCCCATGGGGGGGTTCCATGGCCAGGCAACGGATGTTGAGATCCACGCCAAGGAGATCCTGAAGATGAAAGAGACCCTCAACAGGATCATGGCAAAGCACACGGGACAGCCGCTTGAGAAGATCCACATCGACACGGAGCGGGATTACTTCATGTCAGGGCAGGAGGCGCGGGATTACGGCCTTGTAGATGAAGTGATAGAGTCAATCAAGAAAGAGTAGGTGCAATGAAAGACAAGAAGACAACAGACCGGTATCAGGAAGAATTGAAGTGCTCCTTCTGCGGAAAGGGTCAGAAAGAAGTGAGGAAGCTCATTGCAGGACCTACAGTCTACATCTGTGACGAGTGCGTGGGACTGTGCAATGAAATAATGTCCGAGGAGCTGGAATCCTCCTTTGACGTCAATATCTCCCGGAAGCTGCCCTCACCCAAGGAACTGAAAAACTTTCTCGACGATTACGTCATTGAGCAGGATAAGGCAAAGAAGGTCCTCTCCGTGGCTGTCCATAACCATTATAAGAGGATCAACAGCCCCCAGCAGTCCGACGTGGAGCTTCAGAAAAGCAACATCATCCTCATCGGGCCCACAGGCACGGGAAAGACAATTCTCGCCCAGACACTGGCAAAAATCCTGGACGTCCCCTTTACGATCGCCGACGCCACAACGCTCACGGAAGCGGGCTATGTGGGTGAGGACGTTGAAAATATCATCCTCAAGCTTCTGCAGGCCGCGGACTACGATGTGGAGAAGGCGCAGCGCGGCATCATTTACATTGACGAGATCGACAAGATCAGCCGGAAGACCGAGAACGTGTCTATTACGAGGGACGTCTCCGGAGAAGGCGTCCAGCAGGCGCTGCTGAAGATTATCGAAGGCACCGTTGCCAACATCCCGCCCCAGGGGGGCAGAAAGCACCCCCAGCAGGAGTTTGTCCAGGTCAACACCACAAACATCCTGTTCATCTGCGGCGGGGCCTTCGTCGGCCTTGAAAAAATCATCGAGAGCAGGCGGGGCAGGAAAGTCGTCGGCTTCGGCTCTGAACCGGCTGTCGCATCAGGCAGGAAGACCAGCGAGACACTGAAACTGGTCCAGCCTCAGGACCTGATCCAGTATGGCCTGATCCCGGAATTTGTCGGCAGGCTTCCTGTCGTGGCGACCCTCGACGAACTGGGAGAGTCTGCCCTGGTGCGTTTCCTGACAGAACCGAAAAATGCACTC
>CP070788.1:505716-509725 GCA_020346765.1 Nitrospiraceae bacterium | reverse complement strand
ATCCAGTTTGTCAGCGTATTGTAATAGCTCAGTCTGTATTCATCCTCTTCGCGGGGCAGTGCCAGCCCTTCAACAATGCGAACATGGCCCTGAACGTTCGCAAGCCCCCCTCCTGCGTCTTCTATCCTCCTCGGCGTCACCTCAAAGGTAAGGGAAGCACCGCTCCTGATGTGCATTCCCAGGAGATTCGGGTCAAGCCAGGCACCAAGTGTATCGATGTTATGGCAGAAAAGATACTTCAGACCGCTGTTGTCTTTTATCATTTGCGCAAGCGTCCCGTTTCTGATCAGGTTCGGAATCTCGTACCAGTGTCCCGGGGGATTGAAACGGAGGACAGGCCTGTTTTCGGCATAGTCCTCTCCTTCTCCACAGGACTTTGCCCACTCAATAAGCGCACGGTGCGCATCGTCCTGCACCTTCTGAACGTTTTCATCGAGCTTCTGGCAGTACTGCTCCTCCCAGAAAAACCTGAGGTCACGCTCCATGGGATACACCCGGTGCCCTATGGACCACGAGGGGGAGAGATAGAGCCGCCCTTCGTGATTGAAGTTCCGGAACCGTTGAAGGTATGTACTGATAGCATCGTGGGTAAGATAGCTTGTCGTAAAAACATGGGACGGCACAGAGTTCGAAATCTGACTGATATACCTGCTCTTGGCAAGGTGGCACTCGATGAATGTCCGGTACCTGTCCTTAATTCTGATAAAGGGATTCACGGGCTTGACCACGGCAGCGCCCTGGGACCACCTGCTGCCCATGCCCCCTGCAAAGGTGACCACCGCTGCTTCATTGCTGCTCAGTGAGCGCAGCCCGAGCCGGGACAGTTCAGGTTCAGGCCGTTCATCTTCAAAGTGCAGCACATCATCGTGTGTCACGTCCCTGACTGCTGTGTCACGGGGCAGCCGGTTTCGGGCCAGGCCTATTTCCCCTCTCTTCAACAGTGCCTTCATATAGTCATGGGAGCGCGTGTCAAAGCGGTACAGTTCTTTTATTGTCTCTTCATCGGGCTCATTCCGCTCAGACATGTCCCATTCTTCAATGGAAGCATCTGATGACAGTTGAGGGGTCTTTGCTTCCTTTCCTTTCAGGAGACGCGATACAATCCCTTCATGGTTAATGTCGAAATCATAAACGAGGGGTTCAATGATAAAGGGATATGATCGGCCGTACACCTCTTTCAGTTCGCCCATGATCTGAGAAACCCTCGCCATGAAAGCCTCCCGCGCCTCAGGATCAACGATGAAGGCCATGCCTCCTCCCGACATTCCTCCCAGCATCAGAAAGCCCCAGTATTGATGACCAAACTCTTTTTTAGCCCTGCTGATCAGTTCCTCTGTAAAGGCGTTGTTCACCCAGGGGATGATCCCCTGTATCGCTGTCTCCCAGTCTTCTGAAACCAGCCTTCCCAGCTCCTTCATGTCCGCTGATTTCAGGGCATGAACAATCCGGTCGAAGAGGGCCACGCCCTTTAATCGCGCACTCCATTCATGTTCGTACTTCAGCAGATACTTCGCGGTGACCATTTCAAGAACAGGGCCAACATTCTGCGATATTCCCCCGTGCACCAGCACCATGGAATCAAGAATCCGTTTTTCCATGTCCTGCGTCACTTCCCCGGGGGAAAGGACCTCATGATGCGGAAGAAGACAGCCGCGGCTTATGCCGTACTCGGGGTCCCCCTCCCGGGCAGGCTGTCCGGTGATAATCTTCATGCCCGGCCATAACCCGCCCGAGTCCTGCCAGCCGCCGCCTGAGCCCCCGAGCCATTCGCCGAGAATCGCCCGTGATGCCACTGTCCTTCTCTCCTGCTCATCGAGTCCGCCCGTGAGCTTTTTGATCTGTCCGCTGAACCTCATGAGGCGGGTTATGATCGTTGAAAGAAGCGTCGTACTGACTGCCAGGCGTGATCCCTTGGGGATTCCTTTTACACTGGTTACGATCTCAATGCCGCCTGGTTTCCCCAGGAGCCTCCGCAGGATATCCTCAAGGCGCAGGCCGCTTTTTTCAAAGCAGGGAGGGACAGCCCCTGATGCCACAACGCCTGCCTTGAGCAGAGAGAGATGGTCATTGCCAAAATTGAAGAGTTCCGCAAGGGAAGATATGTCCTTGGAAGACATCAGATCTACAGAGATCAGCCGTATCACTGGCTCCTCGATATACCGGCAGTAGCATTCGCAAGGCGGCTCGAGAGGTTCGCTGCTTCCGTGCACTTTCAGATTGACCGAAATGTTGACCACCCGTGCTCCTTCGGGATAATCCATTCCGAGAAAAAAGATGTCAGACCATCCGCTGTGAGAGGGGTCAAGCCGCACAGGGGCGGAGTCCACTCCCACCGGGTAGTATCCCGTGTCAGGGTCAGGAGTCGTCAGGTCACGGGCAACGGTAAAAGGGTACTCAGCAAGACCGCCCATATGATAGAGATGATGGTTTTCACGGCACTGGCTTATGGACAGCCTGACCTGGTCTGCCAGGTACTGAAAGGACAACCGGTAATAGGAATCTGCGAGAGCGCTGAACACCGCGCTGTTACAGCCTCCTGAATTGTGGAATATATCCAGCGCTGTTTCAAAGTCCCGTTCAAAGGCAGCGCGAATCCCTTCAAAAGGTATTTCTCCGGTCAGAGGGGCAGTCCGGTCGCTTGGAAGATAGTTCCGGTACAGGACAGAGAGAAAGAGCGAAGCGCGGACTTTATGGTAGAGGTTTCCCGAGGACTTCCTGAAATGCTCCAGTTCCCGGGCAGCCTGTATGAGTTCGCTGTTCTTTTTCCCCTGAAACAGGGCAGTGACAGAGCGGTCGCGGCAGGACGCATCTTCACTGACAATGGTTTCGATGGCTTCGATAGACATGAATTAACGTATTATTTTACCATAGGTCACTATGAAGAAATTGCGAATAATGGGAGACATGGGGGCCCGGCGATGAGGGTGCTCATTCAACGGGTCACAAAGGCAGGGGTTGTTGTGGGAGGACGGGAAATTGCATCCATCGGCCGGGGGCTGCTCCTGCTCGTTGGAATCGGCATCAATGATGGAGAAAAGGAAATGAACTACCTTGCTCAGAAGATTGCGAACCTCCGCATATTTGAAGACGGTGAAGGGAAAATGAACCTGAGCATCCGGCAGGTGAACGGGCAGGCGCTCAGCGTCTCTCAGTTTACCCTGTATGCGAACACGAAAAAGGGAAACCGGCCGGGCTTTGACCGGTCAGCCGACCCTGCCACAGCCAGAACCTGCTGGGAGAAATTCAATGGCCTGTTACGGCATGAGGGCATTGATGTCAGGGAGGGCGAGTTCGGGTCTCATATGGAAGTTGCGCTGGTAAACGACGGGCCTGTGACTGTCTGGATGGATACGGATCAGCTCCTTGCCGGCCGCTCTCAATAGTAATAGGGCCACCAGGGATCATAAACCCGGTGTCGGTAGTGCCATGGATAATAGTAGGGGGGAGGGTAGGGGTAATAGTAGTAGTCTCGCGTCTTTATTTCCTCCCAGAGATAGATGTCCTTTATTTCAAACAGGGGGTAGGTATATTCCGTTTCACCGATGGTCCCCCTGCGCATCTCTAAAAACTCCCCCGCAAGGGTAATCTCTCTTTTTTCTGAGTAGATCATGGGATCCAGTATGTCCCTGCCGCGGTAAAGGGCCAGGAACCGTCCTGTCGTAGCCTGGTAACTTTTTAAGTAACCGCGGTTGGTGACGGGAACAAAGATGGCCTCGATCACCGAGCCCTCCTTCGTTACCGTGGTTTTGACAATGACGCCTCCCAGGATATAAAGCTGCCCCCTGCGGGAAGGTGCGCTTTCCCTGATCTCAGACAGGCTCGCGGCATAAATTCCCTGGCTCATGAGGGATTTGTTCAGTACGGGAGCGCAGGAAAAAAAAAGTGAACCTGCCAAAAGCGGCAACGCATATTTCTTGACTTTTGATCTCACACCGGAAAAAGCCGAGAGTCTGAAGTTAAGAGTTAAGAAGATCAACGCGGACCGTCGGCCCATAATCACACCGTAATA
>CP070788.1:501470-505616 GCA_020346765.1 Nitrospiraceae bacterium | reverse complement strand
GGCCCCGGTACATCAAAAAGATCATATCCCAGTGCGACTCGCCCAGGGCGCTGAAAAACTACCTCTCCTTCGGCATCAGCAAGATGAAGGCCCATTTCGCCTCCTCCCGCCCCTGATAGGCTTCACTGGCCATCGCTGTTCACCTGGAAATACCGTTTCAGATTGCTGCGAAGCCTCTCGTGCCTGCGGTGAATGACAGGGGATCTGTGGTAGAGTAGATACACCATGCTTGAAGGCAAGAGCATAGCGGTCATTATTCCTGCCCTCAATGAAGAAACAACGCTGCCCCGGGTCCTCCGGGACATCTCCCGGGACCTTGTGGATGAGGTCGTTGTTGTGGACAACGGCAGCTCTGACAACACAGTGTCTGTTGCCAAAGAGTATGGGGCAACGGTCCTCTCTGAAAGCAGGCGGGGGTACGGTTATCCCTGCCTCAGGGGCATGGAATACCTGAAAACCGGAAGGCCCGATGTGGTTGTCTTTGTGGACGGCAACTACAGCGACCATCCCGAGGAAATAATCAGTCTTGTGGAGCCCGTTGTCAGGGGAGGGTATGATCTCGTATGCGGCTCACGGGTCATGGGAGAGGTCGAAGAAGGCGCCCTGCGGCTGCCGGTTCGGTTTGGAAACACACTGGCAACATTCCTGATACGGCTGTTCTACGGCTTCCCATTTACCGATGTGGGGCCCTTCCGGGCCATCAGGTTTGAAAAACTCCTGGACCTTGACCTGAACGACAATCTGGGATGGACCATCGAGATGCAGGTGAAGGCGGTAAGGTCCCGGTACCGGATCAAAGAGGTACCGGTTAAGTACCGCGCGGGAACGGGCACGTCAAAGCTCACGGGGGACATGAAGGGCATCCTGGTCGTGGGCTACCGGATTCTGCGAGCCATCTTCAGGAACCTCTTCTACACCCAGGGCAGCGACACAGGGAGGCTGTAACTCCTTCACATACTATATTCGATGCCATTCATATTTTCTTCATAATTCCTGTATAGTATAGTCATCAGAAGATACAGAAAAAGAGGATGCTGACTTGAATTTAGAAGGTTTTCCCGCCTATGCTAAGAGCCCAACCTCTAACTTCAGCCATGTCCCCTCATGAGTCAGCATCCTCTTATTTTTTGCTCATCAGGTAGTTTCCCCAGCGAGTCGTACATGAGTATCTGATCTAACTGCTGCCCCTTCATAGTTTATTCATGTATTCTTCATACTCCCTTCGAATTGTCCTTCTATTGTAGTGATATAAAAATTGTATGAGGAGGTGATGAACAGATGCACGCGATTAATGCAGGCGGCATGTGGTACAGCGCGGGGTGGATGGCGATGATGTTGTTCTGGGCCCTGATGCTGGTTGTTTTTCTTTATGGCGCAAAGCTGGTGCTGGCATGCAGCAGGACACTTGCGCGGAAAACCTCCCATGAAGAGACGATCAGAAAGTATGCTTCAGGCGAGATGCCTTCTGATGAGAACCGGTATGGGGCCGGTGCCGTGTCTGGGAAAAGCCGGACCACGACCCCTGATTGACAGAGGAGAAATTGTGCGGTAAAAGGATAGGTGAGGGCGCGGACAGGTGCTGCAGATAATCGTCTAGAAGGACATGTTTGTCCGGGCCGGAAAGGAGGATGTTTAAATTCTGCTTTTAAGATGATGTTGCAATCATTAGTAAGAAACGTCAATACTGCTCAAAGATTCATGGAAGCAGAAGAAAGAGGAGGTTTTATGAAGCGGATAGTTTTCATAGCATTGCTGATTGTAGTCATGACTTCCGCATACGGCATTGCCCAGATGGGGCAGGGCCGCATGATGGGAAGCGGGATGATGGGAACCCAGCCGCAGGAGCAGCCTGGCCAGACTCCCTATGGAGCCGGGTATTATCCCTGTCCCATGGGAGGTCCCGGCATGATGGGGTACGGTATGGGCCCAGGCATGATGGGATACGGCATGGGTCCTGGTATGATGGGTCACATGGGCGGCATGATGGGATACGGCATGGGTCCCGGTATGATGGGACACATGGGCGGCATGATGGGATACGGCGCCCAGGGAGCGTATGATGACGAGGCGACCCGGAAGTTTCTTGACGACACGGCGGGACTGAGAAAAAAACTTCACGAAAAGAAGTTTGAATACTTCGAGGCCCTGCGCAATCCCAAGGCTGATCGTAACGCCGTAAGAAAACTTGAAAAGGAGATACTTGACTTGCAGTGGGACATTTATGAAAAGTCTCCCCAATAGCACATCCCTCTGACGGGCTTGTCCGGGAGACGGTATCCCGGACAGCGCCCGGGGTTCAGGACATTCCTGTTCCTCTTCTTCTGCGTCTCCGGGACTGACCTTCGTCATAAACAACCCCGTATGGTATACTCAGAAGAGCAGAGATGTAAACCCGCTTAATGCATTCCAAATAATGCAGATATTGAGCAATATCTGCATTATTTGGGTTAGCGATCCTCAGATAAATGATTCATTTCGGTATACTGGAAGAGATGCAGAAAGGGAAAGAACATGGAGCATGAAGCCCCGATACGGCTGGCCGCTTTTTTCGGCATATTAATTATGGTTGCGCTGGGTGAGCTTGTCTCTCCCCGCAGGGTACTGACAACATCAAAGGCCATACGCTGGGCCAGTAACCTGGGCGTTGTTGCTATTGATACCCTGGCAATCCGGCTCCTGTTCCCTGTTATCGGCGTACATATTGCCTTCATGGCTCAGGAAAAAGGCTGGGGCCTGCTCAATGCGGTTGACATGCCGGCATGGCTCTCCGTTCTGGTGGGTATCCTCGTCCTGGACCTTGTGGTATATTTGCAGCATGTCATGTTTCACACGGTCCCCATCATCTGGCGGCTCCACATGATGCACCACGCGGACATGGACATTGATGTGAGCACGGGCCTGCGGTTTCACCCCCTTGAGATTATCATCAGTTTGTTCATCAAGTTGACGGCTATTGCTGCACTGGGGCCGTCAGTCTTTACGGTGATCCTTTTTGAAATAATCCTGAACGGGACCGCAATGTTTAATCACGGCAACCTCAAGCTGCCGTTAGGACTTGACCGGTACCTGCGGCTTCTCGTGGTCACCCCTGATATGCACCGTGTCCACCATTCCGTAACTATCCGGGAAACGAACAGCAATTTCGGCTTCAATTTCCCCTGGTGGGACCGCCTGTTCGGCACATACCGCGCGCAGCCCATGGCAGGGCATGAGGGGATGACCATCGGGCTGTCCCAGTTCCGCGATGCCAGGAAGAACCAGCTCTTCTGGATGCTTATCATGCCCTTTACGGAGGACCCCGGTGCCTATGCAATTAACCGCCGGGGGGCCGATCCGGCCAGAATATCAGGCGGGAAGAACCGCCCCTGACAGCGGCCGTATCTTCTGGAGGGTTTCTTCCTTCATGCCTTTTTGCAGTTTTCGCCCTGATATGGTATCCTTTTCTGACGGTAAATCCTCAGGTGTTCATCATTCATTACCGAACAATTACTCCACAGGAAACGGGAACATTGTTTTGCATTGGATGCATGATTGCGGCGTGTGCAGGTGAGCAGTATGGTTGAATTACTCCGGAGGTGTAATGGATAATTTACTTGAAAAGATAACCCAGCTGGAACTGGAACATGACGGGCTTGACCCCGAGCTGGTAAAGAAAAAGAATATCAAGCTCGGCCTGAGGAACCAGAATGGCACAGGCGTTGTTGTGGGGATAACGAGCAAAGGCCAGGTAAAGGGATATGAGAGGACAAAGGCAGGGCATAACATTCCCGTCCCGGGCAAGCTCTATTACTGTGGCTACGATGTTGAGGAAATTGTCAGGAATATCGAGGGTTCGGGACGGTTCGGTTTTGAGGAGACGGCCTACCTCCTTCTGACGGGACAGCTTCCTTCAGAAGCTGACCTGAACGGGTTTTCCCGTGAACTGGCGGTCCAGAGGACCCTCCCCGAAATGGCCAAGAAAATCATCAAGTTCAACTCGGAAAATGATGACCAGATGGGGGCCCTCCATGCGGCGGTTTCGTCACTGCACAAGTTCGACAGCAATCCCAAGTCCACGGATATCAGGGAAGTGACGCGGCAGTGCGTTGACCTTATTGCCAAGCTGCCCACGATCATTGCCTACAACTACAGCGTCCTGAGGACAAC
>CP070788.1:497164-501370 GCA_020346765.1 Nitrospiraceae bacterium | reverse complement strand
ACGCTGATTATGACCAGGGAATCATAGCACTGGCGCAGGGGGCGGACCTCCTGGTCGCGGACTGCTCCTTCCCCGATTCGCTGAAGGTACCGGGCCATCTCAGTGCAAAGGAGTGCGGCATGGTCGCGCAGCAGGCAGGGGTGAAACAACTTGTTCTTTCTCATATCTACCCCGCTGATACGCCCGATGAGGACAGGCTGAAAGAAAGCCGTGAGGCTTTCGGCGGTACGGTGATTCTTGCTCAAGACCTGCTTGCCATTGACGTCGAGAAGGCTCCATCATGACTGTCGGCTGACCACTGTACATTTCGATCAGGGAGACGCGAAGAAAGAGGTTGCCATGAAAATATACTATTCACCCAAATGCCTGGGATATGCGCAGCCGGGACATCCTGAATCGCCGGCCCGCGTCCGCGCAAGTTATGAATACCTGGAGGAACGGGGATGCCAGTTCACGGAGCCCAGCCCCTGCGGAGATGATGACATTCTCCTTGCCCATACGGTGGATCTGCTCGACAGCGTTAAGAAGGGCACCTTTTTTGATTTTGATACCCCTGTCTTTTCCGGGATCTACGAAATCGCGTGCATGGCAGCCGGCGGTGCCGTTGCTGCTGCCATGCATTGCCTGGAAACGGGGGAACAGGCATTTTCCCTCATGCGTCCCCCGGGCCATCACGCCGCGAGAAACAGGCTGGGGGGCTTCTGCTACTTCAATAATATCGCCATCGCCGCGTTGCGGGCACAGCAGAAAGCCGGCAAAGTGGCAATAATCGACTTTGATTGTCATCACGGCAACGGCACCGAGGACATTATCCTCGGCAGGGAAGGCTTTCTCTACCTCTCGCTGCACCAGAGCCCGCTTTTCCCCGGCACCGGCCGGAAGAGCAGGGGAAACTGCATCAATTATCCCCTTTCCGCAGGTACGACACCCGAACAGTACCTGGCGGCCCTGAAGGAGGGGCTGGGGGAAGTTGAGCGGTTTCGACCCGATGTGCTCGCCCTGTCTGCCGGGTTTGACTCGTACCGGCTTGACCCCATTGCCAGCCTCTCGCTTGATCAGGAAACGTACCGGGACATCGGACGGATGATCGGCGCACTGAGGAGGCCAGCCTTCACAGTGCTCGAGGGTGGCTATAGCAGGGACCTTCCGGAATGTATCCATCATTTTCTGCTGGGGCTGGAAGAGTAGCATCACGTTTATTGTCTTCGCGTTACTGCACCGCCGGGCAATTTCTTCTCATTGTTTTGATATACTAAGGAACTATTGTTTTCTTTGATCTGACAGATATCAATTAATGAATGCCTTATGAAAATCGGGGATAGTGTAATCGGGGGCTTATCCGGGAGAACAATCGCATTAATTGTTTTGTCCGTCGGAATGGCATTTTGCATCCTTTTTTTCACTGCAGTCCGCGGGTATGCGGCTGAACCGGGTGGATTCGTCTTCATGGACCTGGAGAGTTCTGTAAAGGTGCTGGAGCAGACAGTGAATTCTGTAAGTCCGGCCGTGGTGATGGTGGTCTCCTACGATAAGAGCGGAGCAGAAATTGCCAGAGGAAGCGGGTTTTTTATAAGCAGAGAGGGGCAGGTCATTGCCAATGCCTCTGTTGTCAAGGATGCCTATTCTGCGGAAGTAATCAGTGAGCAGACTTTGTACCCCGATGTGGCAATCCTCAGCCGTGCTGATCATCTCGACATGGCGCTGCTTCAGGTGGAGGCAGACGCAGTGAGGTTTCTGAACCTGGACTTTGCACAGAAAATAAAACCGGGTGAGAAGGTTCTTATTATCGGAAAAGCACCGGAGCGGAAGAGGACATTGTCAGAAGGATCGATCAGTTCTGTCCTCGAAATCGATGGAGGCAACGGATCAATCTTGGAGGTACAGATTGCGCCTTCATTATTGCCAATGACCCAGGCCAAAGACGGTCCACTGCTGAATGTGGAAGGGAACTTCATCGGGCTCACCAGTGCACGCATATCAGAACTTCAGAATAAGGATGAAATCCCATTAATGCCCGATTCTTTCAAAATGACAGCACTCAGTGCCAGTGCGATGAAACCGTTGCTTGCAGGTCAGGGGGATGCGGTATATCTTAAACGTGCCAGGTCCAGGGTATGGACTGCCTGGCTTGGCAGACAGGTAAAAACATTTGCGATCAGCGGATTTATTATTCTCTACAGCATCGGGTTCCCCAAACTGCTGGCACTGGCATTTATGGTGATCGTTGCAATTTCGCTCATTCAGTGGCTGTTCATTAAAAGTAAACGCAGGAGCACCCGGTGATCAGGCATGCCGATGGACATTAGAAAACTGGTAAAACCGAACATCCGCTCGCTCCGCGCCTACCAGGCGGAGGAAATCCCCTGCCGGGTCAAGCTTGACGCGAACGAGAGCCCCTTTGGCATGACGGTGCTCAAGTCTGTCCGGACGAACAGGTACCCCGACCCGGGGGCCAGGGAATTGCGGAAGCTCGTTGCTGCGGAGCTCAGGGTGAGGCCTGAGAATGTCCTGCACGGCAATGGCTCTGACGAGCTCATTTATTGCCTTATTGCTGCCTTTGGCGGGCCGGTCATGTACCCTGTTCCCACCTTCTCCATGTACGGTATCATTGCGCAGGCACTGGGAGAAAGAAGGATCGAGGTCCCCCTTGACGGAGCATTTGACCTTGACATAAAGAACTGTGCATCACACGTGAAAAAAAGTCGCCCCCGGCTGGTGTTCCTGAGTTCCCCCAATAACCCCACAGGCAATTCATTTTCCCATGATAGGATCGTGAGGATAATCAGGCAGTCAGGCGGGATTGTGGTCGTCGATGAGGCCTACCAGCCCTTTTCGGACAAAAAATCCTTTGTGCCACTGCTGAAAAAACACCGGAACCTTGTTGTCCTCAGGACACTGAGCAAAATAGGTCTCGCTGCCCTGAGGGTCGGCTTCATGATAGCGGACAAAGACGTGGTCACCGAAGTGAACAAGGTGCGGCTGCCCTTTAACGTGAACGCCCTCTCCCAGAAAGTTGCTACCGACGCCCTGCGGAACAGAGAGCAGAGGAAGGGCAACATAAACCGGATCGTGGCGGGGCGGAAGATGCTCCTGAAGAACCTCGAGGGCATTGAGGGGATAACGGTGTATCCCTCGGACGCGAATTTCATTTTATTCCGGGTGAACAACGGGGACCGGGTGCACCGGGAGCTTCTCAGGCATGGCATTCTTATCAGAAACATGAAGGGTGTTGCCGAGGGATGCCTCCGGGTGAGTGTGGGAGCGGAGAGGGAGAACCGGGCCTTTCTGAAGGCGCTCAGGGTTCTTATGTGATATCATTATGGTCAAAAAACAGGCGGAGGTGAGTGATGGCCAGAAAAGCCAGTGTGACACGTAAAACCAGAGAGACTGATATCAAGGCAGCCCTTAATCTTGACGGAAAAGGCAATTACAGGATCAATACATCAATCCCCTTTGTGGACCATATGCTCAGCCTCATGGCAAAGCACGGGCACCTGGACCTGACTGTCCATGCCACGGGCGATACCGAGGTGGATTTCCACCACCTTATGGAGGACGTCGGCATTGTTATCGGAGAGGCCATCGGCAAGGCGCTCGGAGGAAAAATGCAGATAAGGCGGTACGGCGAGGCAGTGACGCCCATGGACGAGAGCCTTTCCCAGGTTGCCATCGACCTGAGCGGCAGGCCCTACCTGGTCTACAGGGTAAAGTTCCCCCGGGGCAATACCCAGGTCAAAAACATCGCCGTATCACTCTTTGAAGACTTTTTCAGGGCCCTCTCGAATAACGCGGGGATGAACCTCCACATAATCCTTCACTACGGCCGGGACGCGCACCACATCCTGGAGTCCATCTTCAAGGGGCTCGGCAGGGCGCTTCGCGCAGCCGTGGAAGTCCACGGGAAGACAAAGGGCGTCCCGTCAACAAAGGGGACGCTGTAACAGGCATATCTGCGGGATGTACATGAAATAGGCCCGGTGTGCACATCGGATGCTCCTGTTGCCGTGTGCTATCTTCCTGAGCGGCAATCAGAACAGATCCTTCTCTTCAGAATTGAGAGGTTTGCTATAATTAAAATACGGTTACAGGGCCGTAACCTAGCCTGCAGCCCGGCTTCTGACCTGTCTTCCCTACGATGCTCTTTTGCAGGTCCGTCGGGAGAAGCATGATGAAAAATAAGAACAAAACAGCGAAGCCCCCCTGTGA
>CP070788.1:492793-497064 GCA_020346765.1 Nitrospiraceae bacterium | reverse complement strand
GATAACATGGAAGTGCGCTCAAAGCTATGGCTGGCCGTTGACGGCGAGCCCGTATTCGGGAGCGGGAGGGAAGCCCTGCTAAAGGCAATCGACAGACTGGGATCAATCAACAAGGCTGCCCGGCAGATTCGTATTTCCTACCGGAAGGCCCTGAGCTCCATACAGGCCATGGAACAGAGGCTGGGAACGAGGCTCGTAGAACGTCAGACAGGGGGGGTCAACGGCGGGGGTGCCGTCCTTACCAAGGAGGCAAAAGAATTCTTGAGGAAATTCGCCCTCCTTGAAGACGGTGTCAACGATATGCTCGACAGAAAGTTCCTTGAAATATTCGGCAACGGGAAGCACTAGGAGGGACGCAAAAAAAATTTTTATGGGACGTTGTGCTAAATCAGCACAACGATAGTCCCCGGCTGCAGGCTCAGGTGCCATTTTTATCTGGCCCAACTCCTGCTCCGGCCTGCTCTCCCGCGTGCAGTACAATGCAGTCGATCTTACAGGGTATATCCCCCTGATCGCAGCAGTCTTTGCCGGAGGCGCGGCAGGTTCTTGTATGGGGGCTTTAAGGTTTTCACCGAAGACCATGGAAAAAATCCCGGGAGGCGTCATCATCATCGCAATTTTCTTTTTGTCAGGAAAGGTCGTCAGGCTGTAGCTGGACAGGACAGTCAAAAGGAGAGGCCATGTGCAATAGCAAAGAACAGGACATCACAAATGCCGGAACCGCCACAAAAATCGTACCCGTTGCCGAGGCCGTGGGAACGGTGCTGTCCCATGACATTACCGAGATCAGGCCCGGAGAGTTCAAGGGAAGGGCATTCAGAAAGGGGCACATCGTCCGCAAAGAGGATATCGGACACCTTCAGCGTCTGGGGAAAGAGAACCTCTTTATCCTGGAGATAGGCGATGATGAAATGCATGAAAACGACGCTGCCCTGGCAATTGCCCGCGCCCTTGCAGGGGCGGGAGTGAGAATGGCCGGAGAGCCCGATGAGGGGAAGATTAATCTTGTGGCGGAACACCAGGGACTGCTGAAGATCGATACACAGGCCCTGAAGCGATTCAACATGCTCGGTGATGTCATGTGCGCCACCATGCACGGCAACACTGTCGTCCGCGCCGGACAGGTCGTGGCCGGGACCCGGGCGATTCCCCTGGTCGTGAAAAAGCACATCGTGGAAGAGGCCGTCAGGAGGGCCGCGGCATGCGGGGGCATTTTATCGGTGAAGGAAATCCGGAAACCAAAGGCCGGAATCGTGATCACCGGAAACGAAGTTTACTACGGAAAGATAAAAGACGCCTTTGAGCAGGTGATCCGGGCCAAGATTATGGCCTTTGACGGTGAGGTCATGGGGGTCTATTTCGCACCCGATGATGCCGCCTTTATTGAAAAGAGAATCAGGGAACTGATCGACGGGGGCGCTGACCTGATCATCACCAGCGGCGGCATGTCTGTTGATCCCGATGACGTGACGCGGTTTGCCGTCCGCAATCTCGGCTGTGAGGAATGGTATTACGGGGCCCCTGTGCTGCCGGGGTCCATGGTTTTGGTAGCGTATACAAGCGCGAAAGTGCGAAAGTGCGGAAGCGCAGAAGTTGAAGGCTCTGTCATCAGTTCCGATCTTCCGATCTCCCGGTCTTCCGATCTCATTCCCATTGTCGGCATTCCCGCCTGCGGCATGTACGCCAGGATTACGGTCTTTGACCTGCTCCTGCCCCTTATCCTTGCAGGGGAGAAGATCGGCAGGGGGGAACTGGCTGAACTGGGGCATGGCGGATTATGCCTGAAGTGTGAGACATGCAGATACCCGGTGTGTCCTTTTGGGAAATAATCGGCGTTCAGCAGTCAGCTTTAGTTTCCAAGAACTGACAGCTGATCGCTGAGAGCTGATAGCCTTTTTTACTTTATCTAAAACCATGAAAAACAAAACACAGGCCCTTAAAGACTCCTTCAACCGCCGGATTGATTACCTGCGCGTGTCCATCACGGACAAATGCAACCTGAAATGCATCTACTGCGCGCCGGGGAGCAGGCCGGAATACTTCAGAAGGGGTGATGTGCTGACCTACGAGGAGATCGTCCGCTTTGTCCGCATCGCACGGGGCCACGGCCTGAGGAAGGTAAGGATAACAGGTGGAGAACCCCTTCTCAGAAGAAACATTGCGTCCCTGATTTCGTCACTGAAGGAGACCGGCATCGGGGACCTGAGTCTCACCACAAACGGCATCCTCCTGCCTGAGATTGCCGGACGTCTCAGAGACGCTGGCCTTGACCGCGTCAATATAAGCCTCGACACGCTGCAGGCGGACAGGTACCGGTCAATCACAAAAGGGGGTGACATCAGGCTGGTCCATGCTTCCATAGACAGTGCCGAGGCAGCAGGCCTGTCCCCGGTAAAAATCAATGTCGTCCCTATCCGCGGAATCAATGATGATGAAATAGTGTCATTTGCGTCCCTTACATTCCAGAAAGACTTCCACGTACGATTTATTGAGTTCATGCCCGCGTCCTGCAACGGCATGTGGTCAAAAGAAAAGTGCGTAACGTCCTCTGAAGTGCTCAAACAAATCAGGGGTCTGGGAGATCTTGAACTTTTTGAGTTCAGGGGCAGAGGCCCGTCAAGGAATTACCGGCTTAAGGGAGCATTGGGCATCATTGGTATTATCAGCCCTGTGAGCGATCACTTTTGCGGACACTGCAACAGGCTCAGGCTCACTGCCGACGGCAAGATCCGGCCGTGCCTTTTTTCTGCGGAAGAAATTGATATCAGGACACCCATGAGAACAGGCGTTTCCGACAAAGAGATAGACGTGCTGTTCCGGCAGGCCATCAGGATCAAGCCGCAGCAGCATCTGCTGCAGGAGGATGGGGATGCAGGCCGGCACCTGAAGACCATGTCCAAGATCGGCGGCTGACCAGAGAGCTTTTCCGGGTACTGCCCTATAAGTATTTTTTATAATATTTATGGGGCATTTACATGCATGGCGCTTTCTGATAATATGAAATAATGTGTCTCCGCCCCTTTTATGTCATCAGCATAATGGCCCTGCTGTCCATTGTCCTCCCTTTGCGAACTGCCTCATCGCAGAAGCCCACGGCAGAGACCTTTTACAACATCGGCATGGAAGAAATTAACAAGATGGAGTATTCCGAGGCAATTGACGCCTTCAAGCACGCCATAAACCTGAAACCGGACTATGCCGAGGCATACTACCGCCTCGGCCACGCCTATTACAGCCTTCACCGCTATGAAGAGGCCTATGAAACCTACAAAAAGGCCGTCAGCGCAAACCCGGACTACATCGATGCTTATCTTGCCGTGGGTTCCCTGGCGTCCATGCTCGGCGAAGACAGGGATGCCCTGAAGGCCCTGGAAGAGGCCGTGAGCAGGGACCCCAAAAATGCCGGTGCCCACTTCGCCCTGGGAAGCCTTTACAGTGAACAGGGGAACCTCAATGAAGCGGCTGAATCCTTCAAACGGGCCATAGCCCTCAAACCCAATTACGCGGAAGCGTACTACAACCTGGGCGTTACCTACCTCAAGCTGAACGGCAGGTCCGTGGCGCTGGCCCGGCAACAGCTCAGGAAACTGAAGTCTCTGGACAGCGAACTGGCTGAACAGCTCGAAAACATGCTCGGTGGAAAATAGGCAGCCGCCCATGCGGCAGGCTTCCCGGGCTTCTTCAGTCTCTTCTGGTTTCTCTGTGAAATTCGGTCCCTCCCCCGCTAGAATACCGCCATATGCCGGAGAACAGGAAATTCAGGGTGATGTTTCTGTGCACGGGCAATTCCTGCCGGAGCCATATAGCTGAGGGCTTTGCCCGGGAAATGGGCAAAGGCATGCCGGAGTCCTTCAGCGCCGGCATCGCGCCCTGCCATGTTCATCCCCTCGCCATCAGGGTCATGCATGAAAAGGGCATCAATATCTCCCGCCACCGTTCCAAGGCAATTGATCCGGACCTCCTGGGCTCCATGGATTTCGTCATCACCCTCTGCAGCCATGCAGACAGGTACTGCCCTCCGGTGCCTCCCGGGGTCAGACGGGTGCACATTCCTGTGAACGACCCAGTGGGCACGATCGGCAGTGAAGAGAAGATCCTCCTCGCCTTCAGAAAGACGCGGGACGAGATAGAGGAAAAGCTGCGGGGCATGATCAGTGATATAGAGAAGGTCATGATGATTCTCTCGTTAAAAAGAGGGGCCCAGGGGTCGAGGGGCAATGATGAATTATCAATGATCAATCTTCAATCATCAATTAAGGAGTACTCCTTAA
>CP070788.1:488174-492693 GCA_020346765.1 Nitrospiraceae bacterium | reverse complement strand
AGAGCACCAGAAAAAGAGTCAGGGCTAGTTTTTTTGATGCAAGAAACTGATAGAGCCATTCAGACCTCTTCAATAGTGCAGACACGTGCCGTTCTTGTTAAATGAGCTTCTGCCCTTTAAGGAAATCCCTGGCAACATCCGAGGGCTCTCTTCCTGACTGGACCGAGTTGATCAGCTTGGTGTACGATTCATCATTGATGGCGCTTCCCAGTTTATTGAAAAGCCGGGGCAGGGCCGGGTAATTGCTGAGGACTTCAACCCGCAGGACCGTTGCCGTATAGGACGGCCCCCCTGGACCGTTGCCGTTAAGAAAACCAAAGGGTTTGAGCCATATAAGGCCCTTTTCCTTTTCGTAGGATGTCTTGACCAGTTCATAGGCCATCTGCACATCAACGTCAGCTGACTGGTTCAGCAGGCGCATCGCCCGCGTCGTATTTTCAATAGATATATCAACCTCTTTTACCTTTACCGCTTCGTAAATATCCTGGTCCTTTTTAAAGTACTTGATATTTATGGTCGTCCCTGTTCTTTCCTGAACAAGGGTGGAGAGCATTTCAGCAAGCAATCGGTCTTCCACTGAATCTCGAACCCCGATGTTGAGCGTCTTTCCAACACAGGCATCTGCCCCGGGAACGATACACAGGAGAAGCATAATAAAAAGCATTGATTTTTTAATCATAATTACTGTCTCCTTATCCTGGAACGCCGGTGATCCGGGATTCAGGTGTTGTTCCTAATCAAGAATGATTCTTAACATTTTATTTTAATATAATGTGGTCTGCCTCATCCAGGCTATTATTGCGGTTATGCACCGTGATACGCAAGTCAGAGATGTCATCCTGAATTACCTGTTCCCCGGTTATCCGGTATGTATCTTCCGGGGGAAATGCTGTGGCATATCCCATGAAATATCTGCCCGCAGGCACATAGAGCGTGAAACGGCCCTGATCATCGACCCAGGCGGACAGAAAGTCAGGGATGCCGGAAACCTCTTCGCTCCTGTTTACAATAACATAGGCCCCCGAGACAGGCGAGCCCCTCTCATCTGTCACTGTCCCGCTCACGCGGACAGAACTGTCACTCACCTCTTTTTTCATGGATATGGCATCTCTCAGGTCCGCCACGACAAAATCGGCCTCCCTGTCGCTTCCAACGAGAAGTTCCACTTCCCGGGGTTCCCCTGAATGTTTGTCTCCTGGCATGAGCGGCCCGAATCCCTCCGTCTTTTTCAGCCGGGCCACAACCCAGTAGGTCCCCGAGGGAACGGTCATACGATACCGGCCCTGCGCGTCCGCCGGAGCGGATATAAATTCAGCCGATCTCCTCACATCACTGTTGACATAGACAAACACCATGGCTCCCTCAACAGGCCTCCCCCGCACATCAGTTATGCTTCCCTTGAGGACAGAGAGGTCCTCTGCATAAACCGCCCGGTATTCTGAAGCAGGTCCGGCGCACAGCACCGCGACTATGAGTGCGGCAGCATAAATCCTCCCTGCAGGACCGATCCCGTATTTCATTTCTTTTCGGCCCCCTGCCCCTGATCCTTAATCTCCTGACCCTTTTCACCGCCCGCGCCGGCAGACACCGCACGGGGGAATGGCTGACGGGCATAGGGGTCATAGTGCACCATGCCTATTCCCGGCTCATTCCTCGCGTCAAAAATGGTATCCGATGGGGTCACACTGCCCCACCAGTTTTCACGGGCATCCACGTCCTCATCATTAAAATCACCAATGCGGATGTTGTAGGAGCTGTTGTCAAATATGTTGTTCTTCCGTATGACAAGGCCGCCGCCCTTTTCACGCACAAAAATCCCGTTTCTGTTCCCGGTTATCACATTATCCGTAATAAGCGCCATGCCCCTGAACGACCGTATGCCGATCTCATTCCCCCTGAACAGTGAATGACGCACGGAAAGGGGGCCGCTGGTAAACCTGAGACCGCCGTAGTTGTTGATAAATGAACAGTCTTCCACAGTGAAATCAGTAAAATGGACGTGCAAGGCCCAGGTCGCCTTTTCGATCAGGCAGTGGGAAAACAGGCTCCCAGCAGCGTGATCAAGGCGTATCTCATTCCAGGTGCCGGCCGCCTCTCCCTGATAGGCGGTAAAGATCACGGGACCGTCCTCTTCCCCTTCAGCGCGGATTGTCCCGTGGACCGTTAACCCGGCACCCTCCGAAAAGAGCACCCTCGTATCCGGCAATACCGCAAGGTGGACTCCCGGCATTACCGTCACCGTCCCTTCTACGACAAGATCACCGCGCCATCGTGAATCCGCCTGAACAGTCTTCAGAGGCCATGAGACCATGACAGGCCGATGGAGTACCGGCTCCAGGTGTGCTGCCCCTTTCACAGGATCGTCTTCCCTGTCGTAGATTGAACTTCTCACATCGCCCGCTCCCCACCAGTTCGAAGGGGCATCCACATCAGAGTCGCCATCGATCCCGAGGTTATAGAGTCCGTTTCCGGCAATATTGTTACCGGTAATCGTACCGAAAAACGACAGGATGCCGATCCCCCGCTCCCCGTTGTCGGAAATGAGATTGTGGCTGATGCGGGCGCTTGATTTCTGAATCATCACGCCGGTCAGGCCGTTTGCCTGTATCACATTCCCCCGCACGTCTAAGTTGTCCGTGCCCCGCAGGGCCAGGCCGAATTCCAGGTTGTGTGAAATGATGTTCCTGCCAAATGATCCGTAGACTGCATCGACCACCATGAGTCCATACCTGTTCCCGTCAATATGATTTTCCTCAATAAGGGGAACCCCCTCCCTCACCCGGAGCCCTTCCCGCCGGTTGTTGATGATGAAATTGTCCTTCAGGGTAACTATGTTGCGGAAGAGGTTTATCCCCGAGGTATTTCGAAAGACCACATTGTCAGCGAACATGATTTCAGAATCCCGCGCCCAGAGAACACTTTTATTCCCGTAAAAATGGGTCCCGCTGATGTGAACGAGCGACTCCTGGAACTGCATGGCCCGGTAATTGTTCCTGATCACAGACGCCCTGACCGCGACGTTCGCGAAGTGAAAATGCAGCCCCCGGTAGGCGTTCTCTATCTGGCAGTGCTCAATCAGGTTCTGCGCCCTATCGCTGTTCAGGATATTGATCGAGTCCCAGTCGCTCATTCCCTTCTGTTCCTCGGCAGACCTGAACAGGATCGGGTTGTCTTCTGTTCCCTTGGCAACAAATCCCCCCTGGATGAACAGCCCGTTTTCACCAATACCGTCATTGTTGGTGTCTCTTTTTCTGAATTCAACAACTGTCCCGGGCACAATGACAAGCCGTGCGTTTTCCGGCACGCGTATGATTCCGTTCACCTGGATCTTCCCCTGCCAGACGGCCGTCCCCAGGATGACCTCGTCCTCATATACCCTGCTCTGCTCCTGCTTCTGTGCAGCGAATTCCCGGGTGCTCACCTGGTACGTCTTTGTTTCTCCGGAATAGCGGTCCCTCTTTCTGTTTTTCCCAGCAACGAAGTCCCTGCCGTTAATCCGGGCTCCATTGAGAAGCACTATCCCGTAGTCATTGTTTTCTGCCCTGCTGTCCTCCACACGGACAGCGGCATCACCCCCGTGAACGGTAAGACCGTAGCGGTTGTTTTCCAGCATGCATCCGGTCATGGAAAAGGAACCGCCGATAACCTCTACTCCTGTTTCAGCGTCACGAACGGCACAGGAACGGAGATGGACGGTACCGCCGTCAATAATAATCCCTGCCCATGATGACGGTGCACTGTCCGGCGAGAGAAAGGTTACCGGCGACTCCTTCTCTCCTTCGGCACGAAGCGTTCCCCGCACGATTATTTCCGTCTGGGGCGAGAGGAACTCCGGTTCTGTCTTCGTACTCTCCGAGGGGGAAATGCGCAGCACAGCACCCGAGGAAATCGTAAGGGTCACGCCCTCCGGGACATACACATCCTCTTCAACAGGTATCTCTCCTGACCACGTAGTGTCTGATGTAACGACGGTGCCTGAGCCTGCGGAAGGCAGGAGCAGGAATACCAGAAAAACAAGAACTGCCTGTACCCTGATTACAGCGAGGTGTGTGTGCGGATAGGAAAAAGGTCTCTTTGAAGAATGGATGTGTGCAACTTTTTTCACAACCGATCCAGATTACGGATAATTTTTGCCCACCTATTGCACTGTTATTCTATCATTGTGGGGTCTTTATTCTCAACGCGATGGCTGAATGGAGGGTCCCCTGGCACCGGATAAATCCACTGTTCTTCCGGGTTCCCCTGTACTGCACTTATACCCGCTGAAGGGAAAGGGGCAATTCCAGACTGTTCTCTTCCATGAGCTGCCGATCAGACAGGAGCGTCTTTGCCGCCCCGTCAGCGGCAATTTTGCCGTCCCCTATGATGATGCAGCGGTCGCAGACATCAAGGATAAGGTCAAGGTCATGGGATGCAATGACTTTTGTATGAGAGAAGGTCTTAAGCAGGTTTATCAGGGCGCGCCGTGATTTTGGATCGAGGCTGGACGCAGGCTCATCCATGACGAGGATATCAGGCT
>CP070788.1:483510-488074 GCA_020346765.1 Nitrospiraceae bacterium | reverse complement strand
GAAAAATACCGGTCTCGTTGAAGTGCCCATGGGCATCACGCTCAGAGAAATCATTTATGACATCGGCGGCGGGATTCTGGGAGACAAGGAGTTCAAGGCCGTCCAGACAGGAGGACCGTCGGGGGGATGCATCCCAGCTGAACACCTCGACCTGCCCGTTGATTTCGATTCACTGAGAAAAGTCGGCTCGATGATGGGATCGGGCGGAATGGTCGTGATGGACGAGGACACCTGCATGGTGGACGTGGCCAAGTTCTTCCTGTCCTTCACCCAGTCTGAGTCCTGTGGCAAGTGCCCGCCTTGCAGGATCGGGACCTATCAGATGCTCCAGATACTGGAAAGAATCACGTCCGGTAAGGGCCAGGATGGTGACATAGAAAGGCTTGAAGACCTGGGAAACAGGATCGTTGCGGGATCCCTCTGCGGACTCGGAAACAGTGCGCCCAACCCCGTTCTTACCACAATCCGGTACTTCAGGGAGGAGTATGAAGAGCATATTCATGACCGGTACTGCCGCGCCAAGGCCTGCAGCGGCCTGGGACTCTTCAGGATCGACAATGAAAACTGCATTCTCTGCGGTCTCTGCAAACAGGCGTGCGCCTTCGGGGCGGTGCGGGAGCTGAGGAAAAAATTCTTCATCGACCAGGACTACTGCACCAAGTGCAAGGCCTGTTACACCGTCTGTCCCACCGATGCCGTGAAGATTGAGAAGCACAAACGGAAGAAGATCGCTGTCAAGGAGTAGCTAATGACCCAGAAAGAAACAACACAGGTAAAGATGGAAGACGTCAGGGCAAAGGCTGATGAGAAGAGGTGCCCAGTACAAAAATCGCTGGTATTTGTGGAAGAGTTCCTTGACGGCCCCATGTGCGGCAAGTGTTTCCCCTGCTCCATGGGAAGCTATGAGGCCCGTGTCAGGATGAGAAGACTGATTGACGGGACGGCAACCTCCGAGGACATTAACGCAGTCAAAAGAATCTCCTTGCATATGGAGGTTTCCTCCATGTGTAAAAAGGGAAAGGATACCGCGAAATACGTTCTCGAACAGCTCGATTCGGGTGTCTTCGCCGACCACGTCTCCGGCTCCTGCTCATGCAATGAGTGCACCGCCCACATGAAGTACATCATTATTCCTGAAAAGTGCACGCTCTGCGGTGACTGCCTCGACGCCTGCAAGGACAACGCCATCATCGGTGAGAAGAAGAAGAAATTCTTTTCAGGGTATATGCCCTTTGAAATAGTCCAGAAGCGCTGCACGAAGTGCGGTGAATGCATGAAGGTGTGTACCTTTGGCGCCGTAAAGCTTGTCTCTGCCAGAGAAACGGCAGAGGCAGAAAAAGTAGGAGCATAAGAAAGAGCAGAAGTCAGAAGTATAATGAGGGAAAGACCATAGTGATAAAATACATTCACTTACGTTTCATTGTGTTATTTGAATTAGAAATTTAATAACAGGGGGGTTCAATGTCCAAGACGGTCAATCTGACTATAGACGGAAAGAAGGTACAGGCTCCTGAAGGGACCAACCTTATCGATGCCGCAGAGTCTGCGGGAGTACATATTCCCAACCTCTGCTATCTCAAAGGAATGAAGGGTATCGGGGCCTGCAGGCTCTGCCTCATAGAAGTTGAAGGAGGCAAAGGGCCTGTTGTGGGCTGTATTACCAAAGTGAAAGAGGGCATGGTCGTCAAAACAGTCACTGACGCGATTCAGGACACAAGAAAGTTCATCATCGACCTGATTCTCTCCATGCACCCCCTGGACTGCATGACCTGCACCAAGGCCGGCGCCTGCAACCTCCAGCAGTACGCCTACGATTTTGAAATCAAAGAGTCGAGTCTCACCAGAAAAAAATTTGGCTACCCCATCGACGAGGCAAACCCCTTTATCAAGAGAGATCCCGATTATTGCATCCTCTGCGCCCGGTGCGTGCGGGTCTGCAGGGAACAGGGAACAAACGTCCTGGACTTCATGGGACGGGGCGTCGGGGCCAAGGTCGTGACAGCCATGGACAAACCGCTCCAGGAATCGGAATGCACCTTTTGCGGCAGCTGCGTGGATGCCTGCCCAGTGAACGCGCTCCTTGAAGCGGACCGGTGGAGAAAAGGCCGCGAATGGGATTATACAAAAGCTGCATCGGTTTGTATGTCCTGCGGAAACGGCTGCGATATCGAGGTCAGCTTAAAGGACGGTGGAATCGTAAAAATAAATGCGGGAGCTGAAGACGGCTCGGTGGAGAAATACATCTGTGCAATCGGCAGGTTCGGATTTGAGGCCGGCTCTTCTGATGCGAGAATTCTGGCACCCATGAAGAGGGTAAAAGGTGAACTCAAGGAAACGACCTGGGAGGACGCCCTCACCGTCACCGCTGAAAAACTCAAGGCTGCAGGAAGCAAGGCCGGTATTATCAGCACTGCCAGTATTCTGAACGAGGACGCAGTTGTCCTTATAAAACTCGCTTCAGACGTCATAAAGACAAAAAACGCCGACAGCTCTTCAAGCCTGTATGCAGATGCAAATTCCCTGAACTCCTCCGATACCGTCGACCTTGACAGCACCGATGTAATAGTCCTCGCCGGACTTAATCCTTCCCAGTGGGAACGGGTCCTCCCTGCCCTTGATGCCGGCATCAGAAAGAGGGTGTCCCGGGGCGCAAAACTGATAACCATTAATTCCGGTGAGACCAGGATCTCATCAGCAGCGGCTGTAAGCATTCAGGGTGATGAAGCCTCTGCTCTGGCGCAGATCGCAAAGGCGCTTCTCAATCAGGGGGCCAAATCTTTTAAGGAGCTTGAATCAGCTGTATCATCGGTATCAGTGAGCGAGGATGGTGAAAAGGCAGCAGAACTTATTCTGAAAGCCGAAAACCCGGCAGTCTTCTGTTCCCCTTCCCTTTTCAGTGCTGCCAGGAACCTCTCCCTCCTCGGTACTATAAAGGTTATCGCCGTTCCTGCTGAAGCAAATGCCCGGGGCGTAGTTTCAATGGGCCTCACTACCGGCGGGAAGACATTTCAGGAGATGATAAAGGGCGGTGTTGATGTCCTCTACGCCGTTGGGGAACTTCCTGTGACGAAGAAACCTGACGCAGGTTTTCTGATAGCCCAGACATCTTACATGACAGAACTTGCCAAGGAAGCCGACATAGTCCTTCCTGCAGCAACCTTCCTGGAATCAGAAGGGACCATAACGGGCTATCTTGGAAAAGACAAGGAAGTCCGTCAGGTAATTATTCCTGCGGGAGTTTCAAAACAACATAAAGACATCTGCATCGAGCTGTCCAAAGCAATGGGCTCGGCAGTGAAGGCACCTGCCAGCGCCAAGGGCTCCGTCAAAGCAGCGAAACCTTCATTCAGCCCCTTTGAGAAAAAGGCAGGCCTCGACGCAGATCCGGCTGCCATTATGGAGTCAGTTAATGCCAGTGTGGTAAACCACTCAAAACTGCTCTGGCTTAAGGAAGCGCAAAAAGCAACAGCGTAAATAACTAACGACAAAGGGGCCAAGGTGTCAAGGAAAGTTCTTTACATTGCATTCCCCTGAACCCTGGGCCCCTGTGTTTTTATGGCTTGCATCCTCATCGACGGCTACAACCTTATCGGCATTGCCCATGAGAACCTCGAAAAAGCCCGGGAAGCCGTCATTGCTGATCTCCGTGCATACGCCCGCCTGAAAGGACATTCCGTAACGATAGTCTTTGACGGCTGGAAGAGCGGGGGGAAGGACCATTCAATCCTGAAAAGCCGTGATATTACCATCGTGTACACCCGTCTTGGTGAGAACGCTGACATGGCCATCAGGAATATTGTCTCATCACCGGGTACGTCGTGGATCGTCGTAAGCTCTGACAGGGAGGTTGCCGGTTATGCCTGGAGAAAAGGCTGTGCCGCGATCCGGTCTGAGGATTTTCAGATCAGGGTGGAAGATGCGCTCAGGGGAACTTCCGCTGTTAACGGCATCGAAGAACGTCCCGGCCCAGAGCCTGGGGCTGCCAGGGCCTCCCGGAAAGGATCTCCCAAAAAGCTCTCGAAAAAAGACAGGATGATGATTCAGGCTCTCAGAAAGCTGTGACCGCGGCAGATGAGAATCATTAATTCATAACGAACTCCGCGCTAATTGAAGGAAGCCATGGACAAAGGCATGCTGCCCTTTGGGCAGGCATATTGTTATCGATTTAAATTATTAAATATTAATAAGTTGCCTTGTCATTCCTCAACAAACCTCTGAAGTAACTCGACCTTCACTGATATGCGTCCGTTTGAAGATTTCACGATGCCGCTCTTCTGAAACTTGCTCATGGTCCTGATGCAGGTCTCCACGGTTGTTCCCACCATTTCAGCAATTTCCTGACGTGTCAGGGGAAAATCTATCTTTCTGAACCCCCTGCTTTCAACACCCACCTTTTCAGAAAGCTTGAGCAGCAGGGAAGCCACCCTCTTCTCCACCCGTTCCGTTGCGATATTCTTGAGCATCTCATGAGCGTCGCGCAGTTTGTCACTGAAGTACTTCACAATCTCCAGTTTCAGCACAGGATACTCTTCCATGACCGTGAGCAGGTTCTGGCGGCTTATCC
>CP070788.1:478807-483410 GCA_020346765.1 Nitrospiraceae bacterium | reverse complement strand
GGGTTTTGATTACACAAGACAGGAGACTGCCCGCAGCAGGGAATTCGCCCGCCCGCCGCGGCACCCTCAGCCCCGACGGAAGCAGCAGAAAACGGCATAGCCGCAGGGAAGCGGGGAAGCAAAAGATGGCAAGAGGCAAGGGGCAATAGGCTGTGGGTTCATTGCCTGTTACCAATCGCTTATAGCCCACAGCCTGTTTTTCCTGGCATCTGGTATCTCGCATCAGCCTCTCCAACGATCCACCTCTCCAATTCTCCATTTCTGCATCACTCATGATAGCCTGAGTTTGCATTATAATGAGGGATGCGACGGATCCTGCACATAGATATGGACGCCTTTTTTGCCGCTGTGGAGGAGAAGCGGCGGCCCGAACTGGAAGGAATGCCGGTTGTTATCGGCGGCAGCGGCGACCCGACAAAGCGGGGGGTAGTGTCAACGGCTTCTTACGCGGCACGGAAGTTTGGCATCCATTCCGCCATGCCCCTGAGAACAGCCTATAAACTTTGTCCCCATGCGGTCTTTCTCCCTGTGGATTATGAGGAGTATTCCCGGGTGTCCCGGGAGATCAAGGACATCCTTCGAGAGTTCACTGTCGTGATGGAGGACGTGGGCATCGACGAGGCCTTTCTCGACATATCGGAGTTAGCCATGTCCTCAGAGGATGTCGCGGCGGCAATCAAAAAGCGCATCAAAGAGGCAACAGGCCTTACCTGTTCCATCGGCATAGCGCCGAATAAACTCCTTGCAAAGATCGGCTCGGACCTGCAGAAGCCGGAGGGCCTCACCATCATCACGGAGCGCAATATAAAAGACCGCATCTGGCCGCTTCCGGTACGGAAACTCTGGGGCGTGGGCCCCAAAACAGAGGCCAACCTGAAGGGCATGGGAATAGGTACTATCGGGCAGCTTGCCGCCACAGCGAAGGAACTGCTTATTGAGCACTTCGGCGAGTCATACGGTAAGTATCTCCACGATGCATCGCAGGGCATTGACGACAGTTCCCTTGTTACGCACTGGGAGCCTAAGTCCTCGAGCAGAGAAACGACCTTTGAGGCGGATGTGGCCGACTGGCAGGTCCTGGCGCGCACCCTGGTAGCCCTGCTGCGGGAAACGGTGCATGACATCAGGGAGCGGGGATACCTGGCACGGACCGTCACCGTGAAGGTGCGGTTTCGCGACTTCAGGACCTATACGCGGGCAAAGACACTGCCGGAAGCGACAGGTTCAGAAGAAACACTGAGAAAGGCCGCCTTTGAATGCCTGGGCAGGATCAGGCAGAATGACAGGGTGCGCCTCATCGGCGTGCGGCTGAGCGGGCTGGAGAAAAAGAAAGATGATTCCTGATACATATCATGCTCCCAGATCCAGCGATAAGGCAGCGATAAGGATGGCTGCCTTTCGCTCAGAACGGTATTGTTCTCCAGTTCTAAGCTCGCTCCGTTACATCGGCACAACTTACCCTTCGGGTTCTAACAGGTGCGGTTGTGGTCACGCCGCTTCGCTAAGAACTGGTAACGAACAATACCGAATCGCTCCACTTATCCATCCTTATCGCTGGATCCGGGATGTTATAAGCTATCGAACAGCACAGCTTAAATTGACATCTTTTCTGGAGACAGGAAAGTCTGTTTCAAAATTTCTGTAACCGACATAATAAAACAGCTGTTAGTAATCAGCTTTCAGCTATCAGAACGAACGGAAAAGTAGTATTTATGAGCTGACCGCTTATCGCTAAATTTTTCCACAGCCTTCCCTCTCTCCCCAGCCAGTTGAACGGAGTTTGTCATAAATAAACCCTATTACACAGCGCGGTGAGGCTTACCGACTTTTTCTGTAAAAGTGGATGAGCCAGAAGATTATCCCCGTGACACTGACAAGGATCATTGCCTCCACTTCGTAGTATTTGATATCAGCAATCAGGACCTCAAGGGCGGCGCCGAAGAGGTATCCTCCTGTGCCTATAACGATTGCCCAGGCCAAGGCGCCTACGATATTGAGAGCCGCAAAGGTGCCTGTCTTCACCCGACTCATGCCGATCACAAAGGGTGTCACGGTGCGAATGCCGTAAATAAATCGGAACCCGAGAATGAGCCATGTGCCGTGTTTTGTCAGCAGGCCGTTGACTTTTTCCACGTGCGGCTGCCATGAGGGGCGTTTACTGAGAAACGCCTGCCCTTTTCTGCGGCCTATAAAGAAGTAAAGCTGGTCTCCCGCAAGGGTACCCAGGAAGCCTGCCAGGATGACCAGGGGGAGATAGAGATATCCCCAATGGGCAGCAAAACCGCCGATGATCATAATGGTCTCGCCTTCCAGGAAGGTCCCCACCAGCAGTGCCGCATAACCGTAGGCTTCAATAATGTGTTCCAGCACAGGCCCCTGTTCTCCATGAGAGAGATGAGCGTCGCGTGTCATAGTACCATAGTTCCAAAGTTCCATAACTCCATTCCTCCGCTTAATGTTTGTTAACCATAAACGGGTATGTCCGGCAGATGCGCCGTTGACTCTTACTCCAAAGGCGCTATAATCAGACCATGAAAGGCTCGGGCATGAGTGCAGCCCCTTACCCGGGCACAACACATGAACGGTGACGAGCACAGAATCAGCCTTGAAGAGCTTTTTAAGCGGATCGAATCTTCCCCACAGGGGCTGAGCAGTGCTGAAGCGGCCAGGCGGCAGCTGCAGTTCGGCCCCAATATCCTGGAAATGAAAGAGCAGGTGCCCCTTGTCCTGAAGTTCGGGAAGCACCTCGTCAATTTCTTCGCCATACTCCTCTGGCTGGGTTCAATTCTGGCGTTTATCTCTGAGTGGATATCTCCAGGCCAGGGGAACCTCTATATCGGCATTGCCCTTGCCGGCGTTGTCATTCTGAATGCGGTCTTTACCTTTGTCCAGGAATACCAGTCGGAAAAAATTATGGAGAGTTTTCGCAGGATGATGCCTGAGATGATCGATGTCCTAAGAGACGGCGTTCGCTGGAACATACCGGCGGGCCGCGTGGTGCCCGGGGACGTGATCTGCCTTAAGGAGGGCGACCGGGTTCCTGCTGACGGACGGCTTGTTGAAGAGAATTCATTGAAGGTTGACCATTCGTCGCTGACCGGCGAGTCAGAACCCCAGCTGAGGAAGCTCCAGTGCACCCATCACAATATTCTTGAATCAAGAAATATGGTCTTTTCCGGAACAACGGTGCAGTCAGGCAACGGCAAAGCCATTGTCTACAGCACGGGAATGAGCACACAGATTGGAAAGATCGCCGGTCTCACGAGGCATACGGAGGCCATAGTCAGTCCGCTCAGGTTTGAACTGAATCACTTTATCCGGATTATTTCAGCGATCGCCATTATTCTGGGTGTTACATTCTTCGTGATCAGCAGGATCTACGGTGATCCCTTCCTGGGGAGTATAATTTTTGCAGTTGGCATCATTGTGGCCAATGTCCCTGAAGGACTGCTGCCCACGGTCACCCTTGCCCTGAGCATGGCGTCCCGGAAGATGGCAAGGAGGATGGCGCTGATAAAGCGGCTGGAGTCAGTGGAAACCCTCGGTTCAACCACGGTCATCTGCACGGACAAGACCGGAACGATTACGGAAAACAGGATTTCCATGAACACGCTCTTTGTGAACATGGACGAGCGAAATGTCCATGAAAAGGGAATTGACCGGCTTCCCGGATTTCAAGATGTACTCAGGATCGCGGTGCTCTGCAATAATGCCCGGCCCGGGGCGGGGGACGGGTGGCACGGTGACCCCACGGAGGCTGCGCTCATGAGGTTCGCGGCACGCTCTACCGATATTCGGGAACTGATACAGCGAAACGAGCGGCTGCGGGAGTCACCCTTTGACTCGCTCAGGAAAAGGATGATTACCGTGAACCGTTCCGACGGCAGGAGCACAGCTCATCTGAAGGGCGCTCCCGAAGTGGTCATGGAAAAGTGCGGCCGTATCCTTCTGAACGGGCAGGTGAAACAGATGGAGGAGGGTCTCCGGGAGCGGATCATGCATTACTACGAGCGCATGGCCTCACGGGGAGAAAGGGTCCTTGCCCTTGCCTTCCATGATGACTATGCAGGTGCTGAAGAGGACTTCATCTTTGCTGCACTTGCCGGCATGGTTGATCCGCCGAGAAAGGAAGTTCCGGCGGCAGTTGCCCGGTGCAGGGCGGCCGGGATAAAGGTCATCATGGTCACCGGTGACTACAGCGTTACGGCAGAGGCCGTTGCCCGGATTTCGGGGATGGTAGACCATGCGAAGTGCAGCGTCATGAGCGGGGCTGATCTCGATGCCTGTGATGGAGAAGGACTGCGGGAATTTCTTGGAAGAGAAGAAATTATATTCGCACGCACATCCCCCCAGCAAAAACTCAGGATTGTCAGGGCCCTGCAGGCAATGGGCGAGGTGGTTACCGTGACCGGTGACGGCGTCAATGACGCGCCGGCCCTGAAGCACGCGGACATGGGCGTTGCCATGGGTCTTTGCGGCACCGAGGTCGCCCGGGAAGCAGCGGACATGGTTCTCCTTGATGATAATTTTGCAACAATCGTTAATGCTGTGGAAGAGGGAAGGGCCGTCTTCAGCAATATCAAGAAATTCATATCCTACATCC
>CP070788.1:474066-478707 GCA_020346765.1 Nitrospiraceae bacterium | reverse complement strand
CACGATTACCCAGCAGCTTGCCAAGGTGGTGTTCCTTTCGCCTGAAAGGACCCTGGTCAGGAAACTCAAGGAGGCGACCCTGGCATACCGGCTGGAACACAATCTCACCAAGAATGAAATACTCGAGCTCTACCTGAACAAGATATATTTTGGCAGCGGTGCCTACGGCATTGAGATGGCGGCAAGGACATACTTCGGAAAGTCGGTTTCCGAGGTGAACCTCGCCGAAGCGGCACTTATAGCCGGGCTGGTCAAGGCCCCCAGCCGGTATTCCCCGTACAGTAATCTTGACAAGGCAAAGCAGCGCCAGCTCGTTGTGCTGAACCGCATGAGGGAGGAAGGCTACATCACTGAGGAGCAGGCTGATCAGGCATACCGCCAGCCCCTGTACCTTTCCAGCATGCGCCGGGAAGAGGAGTCACCCCATTACTTTCTGGAATATGTAAGAAAATACCTGGAGGACAGGTATGGTGTGGCCATGACGTACAAGGGGGGACTCAAGGTCTATACCACCCTGATCAGGGATGTTCAGACGGCTGCGGCGCAGGCCCTCAAGGGCGGGCTGGAGGATCTGGATAAGCGCCAGGGTTTCAGGGGGCCACTTGACCATAAAGAGATAAACGCCGCGGAGGAACTTCAGGGGCAGGCCCCTTTTGAAAAAGTCTTCATGAGGAAAGGAGACCTTGTCACGGCAACGGTGCTCAGCGTAACCCCCGCAGAAGCCACGGTCAAGACAAGGGGCATTGCTGGTACACTCTCCTTCACTGACGCGGGCTGGGCGTTGAAGCGAATTGATTCGCAGGGCAATGCCGTCCGCACAAGCGGGCCAAAAGACCTGAGGGGAATCCTGTCCCCGGGCGACATCGTTACCGTGCGGGTAAAGGATACGAGCGGCATTAAACCCGTCTTCAGCCTTGATCAGGAGCCCCTTGTCCAGGGTGCTGTCGTTGCCATTGAGCCTTCCACGGGTTATGTCAGGGCCATTGTAGGGGGGTATGATTTTAACAAAAGCGAGTTTAACAGGGCCGTTTATGCCAGGAGACAGGCGGGGTCAGCGTTCAAGCCCATTATCTTTGCCGCTGCAATGGACCGGGACTATACCCCGGCAAGCATTATCATTGATGAGCCCCTTACCTATGAAAGTGAAAAATACGGTGAATGGCAGCCTGAGAATTACGACGAGAAGTACCACGGCGCCACGAGACTGAGAGAAGCCCTGATTCATTCACGAAACATCGTTACGATCAGGCTGACCGAAGAGATCGGGCTGAAACAGATCATCAGTTTTGCCCGCTCCCTGGGCTTTACAGGGCCCTTTCAGCGCGACCTGACCCTGGGGCTGGGCAGTCTGAGCGTGAGCCCCCTGGAAATAACCTCGGCATTCAGCGTCTTTGCCCAGGGCGGAGTCAGGATGGAGCCCGTGGTCGTCAAGTATGTGGTTGATTCGCAGGGCGAGGTCCTTGAGAGTAATATGCCCCGGGGACAAAGGGTTATAAGCCCCCAGAGCGCCTTTCTTGCCACGTCCATGCTTGAGGACGTGGTCAGGCAGGGGACAGGCTGGCGCGCCCGGGCCCTTGGCAGGCCTGTTGCCGGCAAGACCGGGACGACAAATGAGTATAAGGACGCCTGGTTCATCGGCTATACCGCCGAGCTTGTGTCGGGCGTATGGGTTGGCTTTGATGACGTGCGTTCGCTGGGAGAGGGAGAGACGGGATCGCGGGCCGCTGCACCCATATGGGTGTCGTTCATGGAGCAGGCCTTGGAAAACATATCCCCCTTTGAAGGGTCTCATGTTCAAAAGAGGCCATTCCCCATACCCGAAGGGATCGTCACTGCGGTCATTGACCCTGTAACGGGTCTTCTTGCCTTAGGCGATACAGAGGACATGGTTGAGTATTTCAAGGAGGGCACCGTCCCCACGGTGTATTCGACGGTGCTATACCGGGATCTGATCATGAGACAGAAGGAAGACCTTGCCAGGATCGAGAAGAAAAAGGGCTCAAAGCAAATTGTTGGTGATTGACATAAGATACTGGCAATTAGCGATAGGTCAGTGCTCTTTCCCATCGCCCAGGGCCTATGGCCCATTGCACAGTGCTTATAGCCTATTGCCTCAAGTCATTGACAGCTCTTTTATAGAGAAAAATATTCCTGTGATCTGTGCCACGCTCATAAAACTGTTCAATTATGTATAGTAGAAGAAAAAAGGAGGGCATTATGAGGGTATTGGTTCTGGTGCTGACAATTGCCGTGCTTTCAATCCTGTCTCCTGCCTTTGCCGAGGAGTCAGGGGTGAAAAGGGCCTATGACCTGTATTACAGGGGAGACAAAGAGGCGGCCATCACAATGATGGAAGAATATGTCCGCGACAACCCTGATCCGGGGGCGCTTTACTTCCTCGGGTATGCCTACTATGAAAAAAAGGACATGGAGAAGGCGCGGGAATATTTTACGAAGTCCTACAGCATGAAGGACTTTTACAGCCCCATGCCCACGGAGAAGTCTCAGTAGCCGGTCCTGTGCAGCTTCATGATGTTTGTTTTTCCGCCCGGGCGAATCCACTGAGACGGATGTTCCTTTATGTTTGAGGCTATGGGCAATAGGCTGGAGGCTATAGGCAAGCAGTTTTCCCATAGCCTAAGGCCGTTTCTTTAATCGAGTGAAATGTTTTCTTGATCATTATCTGCATTCTGTGAGCAGCGTTTTTTTGACCTAATCAATCAGGTACAGTTCTTTTTCCTGTTCGCATGCCGTGTGCTTTTTCCAGTGTTCCCCCCGGTCCTTGTAATCAGACCGGTAATGGGCGCCCACACTGCCTTTGCGGAAGAGGGCCGACCGGATTATCAGCTGCGCCACGGTGAGCATGTTCCGCAGTTCTGCCTCTCTCCTTGTCTTAAAGGGCGTGCTGACAATAAAGTCCCACCGGCTGAGCCAGTCCCGGGCCGGCGTCAGGGATTTTGCGCACCGGATAATACCCGCCTTCTGCCACATGATTTTTCTCAGGGAACTGCGTACCTTCTCTCTGTCAAAAGGAGATGGCGGCGATCCCCCTTTTTTAAAGGGGCTGCTGTCCCGGGGCCGAAACGCGGCAGGTCTGGCATGCTCTTTGCCGGCAAAGGCCGCTGCGCCTTTCCCTGCCCGCGCGCCGAAGACCAGTCCTTCGAGCAGGCTGTTGGAGGCAAGGCGGTTTGCGCCGTGGACCCCGGTGCAGGCCGCTTCACCAGCGGCGAAAAGCCCCCTGATGCTCGTTTCCCCCATGAGGTTTGTGCTGACACCCCCCATGATATAGTGCGCCGCCGGGCATACGGGGATCATCTCCTCCGTGATATCGATATCGTACTGAAGGCACGTGGTATAAATCTGGGGGAAGCGGTTTCTGGTGAATGCCCGGTCGAGGTGGGTGAGGTCAAGGAAGACATGCCGTGCCTTTGTGCTTACCATTTCCGAAAGGATGGCCCGTGTTACCGAATCCCGCGGGGCCAGTTCCGCCATCTCGTGATAGGTGTGCATGAACCGTTCCCCGTGGACGTTTTTCAGCACCGCGCCCTCGCCGCGCATTGCCTCGCTCAGGAGGAACTGTGGGGCCCCCGGCAGATAGAGCGTTGTGGGATGAAATTGTATGAACTCCATGTCCACGATAAGTGCGCCTGCCCGATAGGCAATGGCTATGCCGTCACCCGTGGATATGACGGGGTTCGTTGTTCGTGAGAAGACCTGGCCAGCGCCTCCCGTGGCCAGGATGACGACCTTCGCGAAGATCGTAATCACGGCATCGTGCCTCAGGACCACGGCGCCCAGGCACCTGCCGTCTTTCACAATCAGGTCCAGGGTAAAGGCAAAATCAAGACGTGAAACAGACGGGCATGACCGCACCTTCTGGATGAGGGCCCGTTCGATTTCCTTGCCCGTTGAATCGCCGTGGGAGTGAAGTATCCGCCTTCGTGTATGGGCTGCTTCCATCGTGAATGAGAGCCTGCTGCCCTCACGGTCGAATTCAGCACCCCAGGAGATGAGTTCACGGATATACGCCGGGCCTTCTTCTACCATCACGCGCACGGCGTTCTCCCGGCACAGGCCGTCGCCCGCCTTCAGGGTATCTTCAAGATGGATGCAGACCTCGTCTTCATCGCTCAGGGCAACGGCAATTCCTCCCTGGGCGTATCCCGTGCTGCTCTCGGTGATGGTGTCCTTGGTGAGAACCAGGACAGTGCCTGCAGAGGCCAGTTCAATGGCCGCCCGCAGGCCTGCAACGCCCCCGCCGATGACCAGAAAGTCCACTTCCCGGATGGAAGGCTTCATAATGGTATGAATATTAAAGTATTTATGACGGCAAGTCAATTTGGCCCGTGTTGATTTTTACATGCCAATATGCTATAAAAATGTACTCTTTGCCCTCATGCTGTATGATGCGGGCCGCTTCTTCCATAGGGGAAGGAGATAATCCACAAGGAGGCAGTGAATGAATTACTATGAGAAGATAGTAATCCTCGACCCGAATCTTGACGACAATGCGGTTGAAGAGACGGCACAGAGGATCCGGGACGTAATCCTCAAGCAGGGCGGCGAAATTTTCAAAAGTGAAAACTGGGGCCGTCGCAGACTCGCTTACCAGCTGAACAAGCATCAGAAAGGAACCTACCT
>CP070788.1:469214-473966 GCA_020346765.1 Nitrospiraceae bacterium | reverse complement strand
AGGAGGGAGAGGCAATCGTGCTGTCCACGGTTCACCGGGCAAAGGGACTGGAGTGGTCCCGGGTCTTTATCATCGGCCTCACGGACGGTGCCTTCCCCTCGGCGCGCTCACTGGGAGAACTTGAGAGCGAGGAAGAAGAGCGAAGGGTCTTTTATGTCGCTGTCACCAGGGCAAAAGACGAGCTCTATCTCTGCTATCCCGTTATGGACAACCGCTGGCATGACGGGTCGATTGTAAAGCGCCCCTCTCTCTTTCTCCAGGAGCTTCCCGAGAGCACCTATGAAAAGTGGGAAATAGAGGAGTAAAATACAGGTGACAGGCAATGGGCAACAGGCGATACAGATAACAGGCGATAGGCAAAAACTTTCAGAAGGTGTTCATAACTTATTTCCTATCGACCATAGCCTTGTGACCAGTGCCCGTGAACGGAGGAAGGCAGAGATTACCGAATGAAAAGTACGATGCTTATTGATTTACACATCCATACATACCGGTATTCAGGATGCAGTATCCTTGATCCCGTGGACCTTGTCCGGCGGGCCGAGGAGCTGAACCTTGCTGGGTTTGCGCTTACCGAGCATGACTACGTCTGGACCGAGGAGGAGGTCCGTGAGCTCAGGGAGGAGACCGGGACCGCCCTCGTTATCCTCCGCGGGCAGGAAGTCTCTTCCCCGGCAGGGCATGTGCTCGTCTTTGGCTGTTATGACAGGCTCGACCGCCTCCCTGCCCGGGACATGCTCAGCAGGGTCCGCGAACAGGGCGGTGTGGCCATCCCGTCTCATCCGTTCCGCTACGGCGACTATGCCCTCGACTCCCTGGATCTGCTGGCAGCACAGCTTGCAGAATATGACGGGTTCGAGGCCCTGAACGGAAACCAGACTGATGACCAGAACTCCTACGGTATGCACGCCTGGGAGCGCCTTGGGATTGCAGGCACCGGGGGGAGTGATTCTCACGAGGTGGACATGGTGGGCCGGTTCATCACGGAATTCACCGGGGGCATACAGAACGAGGCGGATCTTGTTGCTGAGATAAAAAAGGGCAGGTGCCGGCCAGCAGTGCTCCGGCATGCCCGTATTATTCATGAAATCATTAAATAACCTGGTGCCATTGCGGGCGGGGAAAATTATCGCCCGGGTTTCCTGATGGTATGAAAGGGAGTAGGGAGGATGTCATGAAGCTGTGCATTTCATCGAGCGGAAAAGATATGAGTTCAAAAGCGGCCACTCATTTCGGCAGGGCGCCCTGGTTTCTTATCATCGATACTGATTCCATGAACGTTGAGCCTGTGGAAAACACCCTCCCGTCAGGAGGCCGTGGCTCCGGAGTGTCCGCAGCCCAGCTTGTCCTTGACCGGGGCACTGCAGCAGTGCTGACCGGGGTGATAGGCCCCAATGCCTTTGAAGCCCTGAAGATTGCCCACGCGGACATCTACGAGGGGCTTTCGGGAAATGAGACGGTGCGGGAAGCCCTGGACAAATTCAAAAAGGGCGAATACAACGAGGCAGAAGTTCCGTCGGGAGGGCCGGGTCGCTGAATGCCTTCCGCTGAGATGATGAAGGCGAGCCTATTTCATCAGGAGGTGATCCCATGAAAAGGGGAGCTGCTGCAGGCATTCCCGTCATTGTGCTGGTGACGGTACTTGCAGTATCCGGGGCGGCCGCCGGAAATGATGCCGGAGGCAGCAGCGAGCCGGAACTGGTCCTTTCACAGCGCTTTCAGCGGGTGATTGCCGCAGAAATGAACGCTGTCCAGAAGGGGATGCTTGATCTGGCGTCATCCATCCCGGCAGGCCGGTGGGGTGATATCATCACAACGGGCCGGGGCATGATCAACGGGTATATTATGAAGAAAAAGCTCTCCGAGGCAGAGCAGGCAGAGCTTAAGCGCTCCCTGCCAGCGGGGTACCGCGGTCTTGACGGAGAGTTCCGCGACGCAGCCCTGAATATGGTCCGTGCAGCCGAAGCCCTTGACATGAAGGCGGTAAACCACAGTTTTTACCAGCTCGGAGAAACCTGCATTGCCTGCCACGCCCGCTATGCACAGAAGCGCTTCCCCGGGTTTCACCAGAAGTGATCACAGCCGGTGCGCATGAAGGCAGCCAGCTTTAACGTCAATTCGATCAGGGCGCGGCTCCCCATTGTCCTGGACTGGCTGAAAGCCGAATCTCCCCATATCCTCTGCCTCCAGGAGACCAAGGTCATCGACGAAGACTTCCCGCTGCAGCCCTTCCTGGAGATGGGGTATCACGCTGCCTTCCGCGGAGAGAAGTCATACAGCGGCGTTGCCATTCTCAGCAGGGCTCCTCTCGTAAATGTGCGTTACGGGTTTGACAATGGAGACTATGCCTCCCGCCTGATCCGCGCCTCCGTGGGTGGAATCGAGATTGTGAATACCTACGTCCCCCAGGGCTTTCATCCCCTTTCAAAGCAGTTCAGGGAAAAACTCGACTGGCTTCAGAGGCTTTATGATTGTTTCAACGCTGCCTTTACGCCGGCCTCCCCCGTGCTCTGGCTTGGAGATTTTAATGTGGCCCCTGAGCCGGACGACGTGTATGATCCTCAAAAAATGACGGGTCAGGTGGGGTATCACCCTGACGAACGGGCGGTCCTGGAGATGTTCCTGCGGTGGGGGTTCGTCGATGTCTTCCGTGTGCATCAGACTGGTCCCGGGCATTTTACCTTCTGGGATTACCGGATAAAAAACGGGGTGAAGGGGAACATCGGGTGGCGCGTTGACCATATCTGGGCAACGAGGGCCCTTGCAAGAAAATCAGTGAAGGCCTGGATCGATAAAGGGCCGCGGCTCAGAGAGAGGCCTTCGGACCACACGCCTGTCGTGGCTGAGTTTAAGCTATGACCAGGGAGACTTTCTGCTAAAGGATTCCCTCACTACCAGCCTACCCCTTTTGACAGAGTCCGATGCCATATACGCCGTGTTATGCGAGATCGTGAATTGCCCCTTGCTGCTGATGACGATGACGCCTGCCCTGCCGCCGACGGCAAGTATTCTCTTCAGTGACCACCGCGCGGCCCGGGCCGGCGTCCAGGCGGCAAGGTTCATGCAGATCTCTTTCGCCAGGGTGATTTTCACAATGGCTTCACCCATGCCGGTGCAGGAAACAGCGCCGAGGGAGTCGTCGGCATATACCCCTGCTCCTATGATGGGAGTGTCATCGACGCGGCCCGGCAGCATGGCCGGCACGCCTCCTGTTAATGTCCCGGCAGCGAGGTTCCCTTCGCGATCCCGGGCGACCGCTCCGACAGTTGAAAAATAATCCCGGTATATGCGGTTAATTCTTTTGTGCCTGTCCCTTATCCCCTGGAGTTTCTTTAATGCCCTTTCGTCCGGCTCGGGCAGCGGTTTCAGCCCCCGTGCCGGCTTCCGTGAGCCCCCTGTCGTGATTCTTGGCGATTACATCGGCAGCCAGATGGCTGGATTCAACGTCGAGGCTGTCCCGGGACTAGGTTGACCACCTGCAGGACGGAGAAGTCAACCAGCCCTGCACCACGAGGACCGTTGTTGTGGGCGGCAACACCCCTAACAACACATCAGTCACTGAAGGCGCGCTGCCTGATGGCTTAATCCTTATAAAATCTGATGTTGAGGTAGGTTCTCATTACTTTTATCTTGACCCTCTCCCAACACATCTTAATGATATAATTACTTTGATATCATCTTAGGATGAACCAATTGAAGAAGAGAGCTGTAAATGATCAGGCTGTGAGTTAACCTGCCATGTCAAGCGTGTTGAGATGACGAAACGGACTGAAGCAGACTTCAGGCATGAACTTGAGGAGCGTCTGCGATTCGAAACGCTCTTGACGGATGTTTCGTCCCGGTATATCAACCTCCCTGTTGACCGGATAGACGCTAACATTGAAAATGACCAGCGCCGCATATGTGAATGTCTGGGCCTGGATCTTTCATCCCTTTGGCAGTGGTCGGCCAATTCCCCACGTTTTTTGACAGTGACCCATCTCTACAGCCCTCCGGAGGGTCCGGCGCGGCCTGAAGGCATAGATGCTCAAAAGTCCTTTCCCTGGGTATTACAGAAAATGCTGGATGGTGAGACGCTTGCCTATTCCACGGAAGATATGGCGGAGGAGGCTGCGATCGATCAGGAAAGCCGTCGCCATTTCGGCATAAAATCCTCTGTCAATATACCGCTCTCGGTCGGTGGCGGGCAGCTTATCGGCGTCCTGACATTCGACACGCTGCGGGAGGAACGTGACTGGCCGGCCGAGACCGTGAAGAGGCTGATACTGGTAGCCCAGATATTCAGCAACGCGCTGGTCCGGAAAGAATCGGACAGGATTTTGCGTGAAAACGAAGCGCGGCTCAGCATGGCAGCTGATTCAGCCGGGGCCGGGCTCTGGGAACTGAATTTGAAAACCAACCTTCTTTGGGCTACAGAAAGGGCCCTGGCGATCTTCGGATATGCCCCCGGCGAAGTCATCAACATGGAGCGCTTTGAACAGTTGGTTTTTCCCGGCGACCTTGAGCGTGTCCGGCAGGTCATCGCCGGATCCCTGGAAAGAAATGAGCCACTCAGTGTTGAATACCGGATCATGGCCGGCGATGACCGCGTGAAGTGGATCTATTCCAGCGGTCGCCCCTATTTCAAGCCTGACGGGGAGCCCGATCGCCTGATGGGCATATCGATTGACATTACCGAACGCAAGATTATGGAGGAAAGACTGCGAGAAAGCGAAATAATTCTCCGGAATAACCAGAAAGATCTGAAAAGAC
>CP070788.1:464315-469114 GCA_020346765.1 Nitrospiraceae bacterium | reverse complement strand
CACGGGACAAAAAACCAGGCTGTATCCGGGCACTGGGGACGGTGGTTCCTTTAACGGATATTCAAGGCCATAATATTGGCGAACGCATGGACAACCTGATTCATGCTTCAGCTACCCCCGATGAAGCGGAGCGGGAAGTAAAGCTCTGGTTCAAACCTGGAGATATCCCTCCTGCAATGCATGCCTATCCCGTGGACACATGTCAGGATTTCTACTACCTCAAAGACAACAAGCTCAATGTGACCCATGAGACGGGGAGTATTTGTTTTCTTGCCCCTGGCAATACTGCCTGGAAGTCCGACCTTGAGGCGTTGTATGACTTGAAGAACGGCAAGCAGGCGTCCTGCCCGCTCGAAACAGTAGTTGCCAAGTACCTGATCAATCATGAACAGGAGAGTTAGCTGAGTCTATGACATTCACGTCAAAGGGATAGGCAGAATTTTTTATCCAAACTCGGTTACTTATTGCTTTCAAGTAGAAGGGATTCATATATCCTTGACGTGATATGACTCGTTGACAAGATATTGATTTGAGATCATTATTCCGATCTTGAAGTATGCTGTCAAAAAAGCCATTTCTGCTGACGTTATTAGCCTTCTCAGCGCCCCTTATCCAAGATACTCCTGCAGCAATTCCCTTTCTTGTCTGTTTTACAACATCGGCAGTTCTTGTGTTCTACTCCAACCCGGCCCCTCTACGTCCTTACAGGGTGATATTCTCCTGGATACACCGGATATCAGGGGGCTGTCTGATTATTTTTCAGATGCTCGCAGTGATAATGTGCAGGCGTGACCGTCTGATTTACTTCCATAACATCAAGCAGGCATGAGAATGGACATTCGATGAGCTGGATTATCCCGCGGGCTTTAAGTCAAGGCTCAGGGAAACCTGATCAATAATCTCCCTGCTAACCGGTTTCTGCCTGAGAAGAGCCCCTTCAAAAATGGCGTTATCGCAGATGGTGTTGATCAGACGCGGGATTCCCTGGCTGTAGTGATGGATTGCAGCAATCGCCTCGGGGGTGAATATGGGCTCCTCACAACCGGCCACACTGAGACGGTGGTTGATGTAATCCCGGGTGACATTCTCATCAAAGCCAATCAGCTTATATTTGACGGCTACGCGCTGCTTCAGGGGCTCGTCCAGAGCCAGGGTGTTATCAAGCTCCGGGAGGCCGAAGAAGATGAGCGTGATCAGTTTCCCGTCGGGGCCTTCCATGTTGAGCAGGCCCCGGAACTCCTCCATGATCTCACGGGACTGGAGCATCTGTGCTTCGTCCATGAGGATAACCGTCTTGCGTCCCGCATTGTGCAGCTCAACAAATCGCCTGTAGAGCTGCCCCAGTATCTCCAGCTTGTTTTCGCTCGCATTTTCGATGCCAAGCTGAAGGGCTATCTTTTTCATCATCCAATCCGCGTTAACAGACTTGTGAATGACCACAAGCAGCGCCGCCTCGTATTTTGACTCATCCAGCTCGTTCAGCATCCTTCGGGCAAGGGTTGTTTTACCCGTACCGAGGCTGCCCACGACAACGGCAAGCCCCTTCATGGTATCCACGGCGTACTTCAGCCGGACAAGCGCTTCAGCATGCTGGATGCTGTTGTAGAAATACCGCGTGTCAACAGCATTAGAAAAGGGGTGCTCTCTCAGGTTATAAAATTCCAGATGGTCCATGATCTTTCACCATACAAGCCGGTTACCCGTTGAACTGTGGTCATTTTAAACTGTCGTCATTATATCACCCTGCAGGGGTAAATGGTAATCCCTTGGAACAGGTATCCTCTTAGATATAGGATACCCGGTCCCGTTTAGTGTCCTGACTGCCTTCCCGCGACTGAGCCGCTGCCCCCTTCAGTGAATAGAGCCTCTCAGAGACGTCCTTAAAGTCAGGGTCAACCTTATGAATTTCGGCGAACAGCTCATGTGCCCTGATTTTCTCACCGTTCGCCATGCGGGCATTGGCCAGTTCATATTTAACGTGCAAGTAGGTTGAATCATCAGGGGTCATCCGGTGCAGGACTCTGTCAAATTCCTCGGCAGCAAGGGGATAGGCCCCCTGCTCCTTGTAGCACATGGCAAGCATCGTCCTGTTGCGAACCTTCTTCTCCGGGTCCTGCGCTGCGATCTTCAGTTCCTTCACCGCCTCATCAAGACGTCCTTTTTCCTTGTATTCAAGTCCGGCAACATAGTGGGCTTCGTAATCAACGGCCTTTTCCTCTTCCGGGCCTCCAAATTCCGCGAAGAGCGCCTTCAGGTCTGAATCAATGTCAGGGGACTGTGACGGCGCTTCTGCCTCATGGCCCGATGGCGCACCCTCAGCCCCGTCAATCCGCGGTTTCAGCTCGGCAAGCCTGCCGGCAATCTCTTCGTCGCCCGGGCAAGCCGCACAGATCGCTTCATAAAGATCTACTGCTTCATTGACGAGCCCCTGCTGGACATAGAATTCAGCTTCGGCCTTTCGCGCCGCAATGTCGTCTGCAGACAGCTCTTCCGTGAGGGAAGCACCCGGAAATTCCCCCGTCTCAGCGGTGGAGTCATCAGGGATGCATTCCTCCAGGGGGATCCCCTCCGCCGGGATTTCCTGTTCTCCTGCGGGGGGGGGCTCATGATGCATGCGCGCATCCTCTTCTGTCTCGGGGAAATGTATAACATTATGGTCAGGGATGGCTGCTGTCAATTCGTCTGCTGCTGCTGTTTCTTCATGTGTACCGGCGGCTTCATGTTCGTGAGGTGCAATTCCAAGGGTATGCTCCAGTTCCCGCACCTTTTCTGCTGGCATGATATCATCAGGCCGTGCTGCCAGGGCCTCCCGGTAGCAGTGCAGGGCATCATCATGGCGACCCTCCCGTTCATGAAGTTCTGCCAGCGCCAACACTTCCTGGTATGCCCCTTCTTCATCCTCCTGGCCCTGAAGGATGCTCAGGATATACTGGCTGACCCTAAGAGGGTGCAGTTCCCTGAACGGTTCAAGCAGGTCCCGGGCTTCTGTCCAGCCCTCTTCCTTAATGGCCTTTTCAATGCAGGGCTGCAGGTGTTCCCAGGCCGTTCCACGCTCCCCTTCACGGATGTAGATATCTCCGAGGATTCTCTTGATCCGGATATCAGAGGCGTCAGCCCCGCCCGCCTTGAGCAGGGCCTCTTTGGCGTCTTCAAGCTTGTTATGGGCTACGGCAGCATGGGCGTAGTGAAGCAAGAGATCCCTGTTTTCCGGGGCAATGGTGCGGGCCTTATCCAGTTCACGGAATGCCTGTTCGGCATCGCCCGCTTTCTCCAGGAGCCGGCTCAGCCCGATAAGTGCCTCTATATTTTCCGGGTCATACTCAATGGCCTTGTTATAGAACTCCCGCGACTTTTCATCGTTTCCGCTTTCTCCGTAAAACGTCCCAATGGAGGAATACTCGGCAGCTGCCCGCTCCCGAAGTCCAAGCCTGAAATACAGATAGGCGATTTTGGATCGGGTGCTCACGTCAGTGGGGGACAGCTGTATCATTTTTTCTGCCAGCAGAGTGGCCTTTTCCGTTGCACCGTCCTTGTGATAGATTTCTGCGGCCCGGTAATAATAATCAACGGCATTGCCTGTGAGGCCCCTGTCCGCATTGAGCTTTGCCATGGCGATGATGGCATCGACGTCTGCGGGGTCAATATTGAGAATTTTTTTATAGATTGCAATGGCCTTGGGATAGAACCCGTCTTTACGGAACAGCTCAGCCGCCTTGCTGAAGGCCTTCTTTGCGTCCTCTTCAGCCCCTTTTCTGAGATGAAGGTCGCCGATGGTGTTCTGTACATTACCGTCGACGCGGTCGGCAAGGAGTTTTTCCCACTCCGAAATTGCCTTGTCAATCTGACCTTTGGCAGCAAACTTCTGCGCAGCACTTACAATAGAGTTTTTATCTTTCATGGCTCAAAGAGTAAAGATCTTGTTATTATTTGCTTTTAAATCATTATTCCACGAGTTACATCCTTTATCGGACGAAACAGGCAATTTATTAAGCCAGGGAGAAAAATTCATGATAGAGAAGAAAAGGGTAATTCCGTCAATGGCACGAGTACTGCTTTTTGGGAAGGACAATATCTTGGCAGTGGACGGCTTATTCCGGTCAGGCGTAACCATGATATGAAGGCCCGGATATATCCATCGTCCATGGCCTTGAAAGCCCTTTCAGAAGACGGGCATTTTTAGACGTCAACTGGTAGAATAGGCGAGCTGTCTGATCAGATCTTGTACCGGTATGTCATTTCTCATCAGGCTCCACATGTAAGGATTTAGGGCTATGACCATCATGAAAGACCTGCGGGCTTATCTCGATGTCCTGATAAAAGAAAAGGAGCTCATCTTTGTAGATGCACCTGTAGACCCTTATCTCGAGATTGCGGAAATCCATAGAAGGGTTATCGAAAAAGGCGGGCCTGCCCTCTTTTTCAGAAGCGTCCAGGGAAGCAGATTCCCGGTGGTCACAAACCTCTTCGGTACGGAGCGCAGAATAGACCTCGCCTTTGGAAAGCGTCCGGTCAGGTTTGTCCATGATGCGGTGAAGCTCGCCGAGACATTCCTGCCCCCTGACCTGAAGAAGCTCTGGGGCGGAAGAGGTCTCTTTGCTCAGGGGCTGAGGATCGGTACAAAGAAGAAAAAAAGCGCGCCTATACTGGAAAACATGCAGCGCCCACCCCGTTTAACTGAACTTCCGCTGCTCACGTCGTGGCTCTCAGATGGCGGGCCTTTTGTTACCCTGCCGCTGGTTTATACTGAACACCCTGAAGGCAGGGGGCATAACCTCACAAATCAAAGTTAAGCACCTGCC
>CP070788.1:459384-464215 GCA_020346765.1 Nitrospiraceae bacterium | reverse complement strand
GATATCCTGCTGAAGGTAAACGGACTGGAGATCTCCAACCCCGAGGTGGCCATGCAGGCCATGACCGCCCTGCGCGGTATGAACAGGGTCAGCCTTGATCTCATACGGGACGGCAAAAACATGTCCATGGATTACCAGATACGATAATCCCGTAAAAGCCGTTTGACAATTGCCGGTTGAAAGTTGATAATTGATGATCCTGAACTTGTTGCAATTCCGGAAACCGCCGGAGACCGCCAATGAATATCACACGACTGACTGTTGTCATGCTTGGGCTGCTTCTTGCGGCGTCATTACTGGGGCCCTTTGCCGCTGCGCCGCAGGCAGAGCACGGCGTGATCTCCCGGAATCCAGGTTCGCAGATCGCTTTCAATTTTGTAGACGTTGAGATTCCCACGGTCATCAGGTTCATCAGCGAGATCACAGGGTATAATTTCCTCTTCGATGAGCGGGTGAAGGGAAAGATCACGATCATCGCACCGGCAAAGCTTTCCATCGATGATTCCTTCAATCTCTTTACCTCCATCCTGAGCCTCAAGGGATACACCATTATAAACTCGGGGCCGAAGACGTATAAGATCATCCCGTCCGGCCTGGCGCGGCAGGAGGGCATGATCACCTTCGATGAACCGGTTCCCGTTAACGAGGCGTATATCACAAAACTCATCCCCGTTGAATACATTAACGCCGATGAGGTCCTGCAGTTTCTCCGTCCCATTGTATCTCGGGACGGACATATAGCGTCCTTTGGACCCGGCAACATGCTCCTCGCCGTCGACTCCGCCGTGAACATTGAAAAGATTAATTCAATTCTCAGGCTGATAGACAAACCGTCCGTGGCCGAGGAGGAAACAAAGATCAATGTGTACTTCCTCGAACACGCCGACGCGTCAGACCTTTCCGCAGTCCTTCAGGGCATAATCAAGGAAATCCTCACATCCTACAAGATTGCCAAGAGGGGCGCTCAGAACGGGGGCGCCGAGGCAGCGCCGATGCTGAGCATCACGCCTGACAAGGCGACCAATTCCCTTATCGTCGTGGCCCCCCCTTCCGACTATGAAAATATCCTCCAGGTAATCAGGACGCTCGACCGGAAGAGAAAGCAGGTCTTTGTGGAGGCCATGATCGTCGAGGCACGGATAGACAAGCTGAGGGATCTCGGGACACGCTGGCGGGCCACGGGCACGCATAATAATGAACCCGTGATCATCGGCGGCGTAGGAAAGGTCGATACCAGCACTGTTCTGGATATCATCACCGGCCTTTCCGGACTGTCCGTGGGCGGACTGGGGAACTACCTTGAAATTCCCGTAACTAGCATCAGCTCGAGCGGTTCAGCAACCACGCAGACACTCACGGCACCGGGGTTTGCGGCCCTGTTCAGCCTGAATGACTTCAAGGACGCTGTCAATGTCCTGTCGACACCGCAGATACTCACTTCTGACAACAAGGAGGCGGAGATCCTCGTCGGTGAGAATGTCCCCTTTATTTCGCAGAGGGAGCGTGACGTGGTGACAACGAACACGGTACTCAACTCCATCCAGAGAACCGACGTGGGTATCAAGCTCAGGATAACGCCCCAGATATCCGAGGGGGATTACGTCAAGCTCGACATATTCCAGGAAATATCAGCGGTCAAGAGCGCCTCGGATGAGATCCTCACCACTGTGGGCCCTACAACCACAAAGCGCTCAACCAAGACATCGGTGCTCGTCAAGGATGGCCGCACCGTGGTCATCGGCGGTCTCATGCAGGAACGTGACGAAGAGAGCGTGGTCAAAATACCCGTACTGGGTGACATCCCCCTGCTGGAATGGCTCTTCAAGTTCAAGAGTACATCAAGAAACAAGACAAACCTTATGGTGTTCCTCTCGCCCCATATTGTCAAGGAATCCCTGCAGCTCGCAGAGGCCACTGAGAACGAGCAGAGGGACGTACTCCCCCAGAAGGAGTTATTCCGCAGTGATGAACTGCTGGTAAAATTCAGGGAAACCGTACCGGTAGAACGGGCACTGGAGATCATAACCCGGATGAAGGCCGAGCTGATAATGCACTTCAGAAGCATCGATGTCTATCATGTCCGCCTGAAGGACGGTGAGGATGTTGAACACGCCGCCGAAAAGTTTTCAGCCTTTGCGGAAGTGCTCTACGCTGAACCCAATTACCGGGTCAATCTTCCCCCTCCTGAGGAATACCGTGAAGTGCCGTCGCCCTCTGCCCCGCCCGCCATGATGCAGGAATCGCCGTCGCCTGAGGAAAGTCCCTCCCCCGTTCCTCCAGCCGGGGATATTCCCCTTCCCGGTGACAGGGGGGAGAGTGAAAAAACGTTACCTGGGAACGGCTCATACGCCCCTCCAGAAATATCGGAAGGCCCTGCTCCTGATGTTTCATCCTCAAATACAGATATTCAGCGTGTTTCCAATGCCGGGGCCGGCGAAACCAGGGGTACCGCGGTGGGTATATCCCCTGTTGAAACCCCGCTCCCGGGACCTGATGAAGGGCCCCCCCCTGCCCGTGCCGCGGCGCCTGAAGAAGAGGCACCGACACCGGTCGTACGGCAGAGCTCCCCGGAATCACAGCAAAACCTCAAGTACTACATCCAGGTCGGTGCATGGGTCCATGAAGAATACGCCATGGAGGCACTGAACCAGCTGCGCAGCCAGTACCCCGAGGTCTACCTCGTAAAAGGAAGGAAGTTCCACAAGGTGCGGATACCGGGAACGTCAGACAAAGTGCAGGACGCGTTGATCTTGAGAGAACTGAGAGAGAAGTACGGGATGAAACCCGATCTGGTTCGGTAAGGCAATGGGTGGGGGTTCATCGGACCATGGATATGGAAACCCTGGACACTATCAAAGATGATGACATAGAGTTTGCACTCCTTGAGAAGGTTTCCCTTTCCTTTGCCAAGGGAAATGTTTTCCTTCCCTTGAAAAAACAGGACGGTGAACTCCTGGGAGCTGTGGCAGACACCAGGGGTATTTTCGCGCTCCGGGACCTTGCACGGACCCTCAACCTCAGGCCCCGCCCGGTGCATGCTGAAGAAAACATCATTATCGACGCGATCAACCGCATCTACAGCAGGACGAGCCGCGTCGACGAGGTCATGGGCGTGATCAAAGGCGAGGACCTTTCCATGGTCGCCACGGAATTTGAATCACCCACGGACCTTCTGGAACTGACCGAAGAGGCCCCCATCATCCGCCTGCTTAACGCCCTCCTGATGGAAGCAGTGAAGGAAAAGGCAAGCGACATCCACATAGAGCCCTATGAAAAGGGTATTGACGTGCGGTTCAGGGTCGATGGTATCCTGCACAAGGTCCTGAGTCCCCCCAAGATAATCCATGACGCCCTCATATCACGGGTAAAAATACTGGCCGGCCTTGACATCGCGGAAAAGAGGCTTCCCCAGGACGGGAGGATCCAGCTCCTCGTGGGCGGGAAGAGCATAGACATCAGGGTTTCCATCATCCCCACGTCCCTGGGCGAACGGGCCGTGATGCGGCTCCTTGACCGGCATTCAGGGGTCCTGAGCCTGGAAATGCTGGGACTGACAGACATGCTGCTCACGTCGTTGAAGAATGCCCTCTCCCGGCATAACGGCATCATTCTTGTCACAGGGCCCACTGGCTCAGGGAAAACAACAACCCTCTACGCATCTCTCCTTCGGCTCAACACGGAAGACAGGAACATCATCACCGTGGAAGACCCCGTGGAGTATCAGCTGAGCGGTATAGGGCAGATGCAGGTAAACCCGAAAATCGGGCTCACCTTTGCAGCTGGGCTGCGGTCCATACTGCGGCAGGACCCTGACATCATGATGGTGGGAGAAATACGGGACCTGGAGACCGCGGAAATCGCGGTGCACGCCTCGCTTACAGGCCACCTGGTGCTGAGCACCCTGCATACCAATGATGCCCCCGGTGCCGCCGTGCGGCTTATCGATATGGGAATCGAACCCTTCCTGGTCTCATCGTCCCTTGTGTGCGTCCTGGCACAGAGGCTCGTACGGACCATCTGCCCCTACTGCAAAACCGCCTACACCCCGTCAAAGCAGGAACTGCAGTTTCTGCGTCTCGATCCTCCCCCCGCAGAACTGTACCAGGGGGCGGGATGCGGCAAGTGCCTTGACAAGGGCTATCTTGGAAGGACGGGGATCTACGAACTCCTGGAGATTACTCCTGAAGTGCGGACCCTGATCGCCGAAAAGAAAGACGCCCAGACAATCAGATCAGCGGCAATACGGTCCGGATTCCGGCCCCTGCAGAAGAACGCCGTGGACAAGATTCTCAAGGGGGTTACCACCGTAGAGGAAGTTGTCAGGGTGACACTGAAAGACACGGAAGAATGATGGTACAAAGAGAGACAGGGGTCCATGAATTCTCGAGTCTTTTTTGGAGATGACCCTGAAACATAACTTTAACATTGAACTTTTACTTGTTTATTATTAAATATTAATTCATAGCTAACCATATGCCTGTTTTTCGATATCGAGGATACAATCAGCAGGGAGCAGCAACAGAGGGTTTTATTGAAGCCGACGGGGTCAGGGACGCGACCCTGAAAGTGAGGACCCGGGGTATTTTCCCGAAGGAGATCACCGAGTCCGGCGCCCCGGGGAAAAGAAGACTCTTCCGGCCGTTCTCACCCCTGGCCCTTGCCGGCATAACGCGGAGGCTCTCGACGCTCCTGACCGCAGGAGTACCCCTCATCGAGGCTATGGGGGCCCTGTCCACAGAACAAAAGGGGGACTGGAAAAACGTCATCACCGACGTCAAAGACCGGATGGCAGGCGGCTCAACATTCGCCCGGGCACTTCGTGCCCATCCGT
>CP070788.1:454348-459284 GCA_020346765.1 Nitrospiraceae bacterium | reverse complement strand
CATGCTCCCGGGAGCATGATATAATGGAAGCACAGCCTGACGATAAACCCGATAATCCATCCTCAATGATGAAACCTGTCGCTCAGAAGATGCTTCGACGGCGGTACATTCCCGTCATCCTTCTGTGCTGCGCCGGGATTGTCCTGTCACTCCTGTCCTGGTATTTCACGAGCAGGGCCGGACAGCGGCAGGCCCTGGCCCAGTTTGCCCTTGATGCCCAGAGCCGGGTCAACGCCATCAGGCGGGAACTGGACATTAGCATTGAGGTGGTAACCGGCCTCCACAGGCTCTTCCTCAGCTCGCAGGAAGTAACGCGTGAGGAGTTCAAAAATTTTGCCCGTTCTGTGCTGGCAATTCATCCTGACATCCAGGCCCTTGAGTGGCTGCCCCGTGTCTCCCGCACGCAGCGGGAGATCTATGAAAGGACTGCGCACGCTGACGGTTTTCCTCACTTCCGGTTCACCGACCGTGCGGCACAGGGAACAATGGCTGCAGCCGGCGAGAGGGAGGAATACTACCCGGTGTATTATGTAGAACCATATGCCGGGAATGAAGCAACCCTGGGATTCGACCTTACCTCGGAACCGTTGCACCTGGATGCCCTGAACAGGGCACGCGACAGCGGGTCCATGTCCGTCAGCTTCCCCGTGACCCTTGAGCAGGAAACAGGTTCCCGGGGCGGCTTTATTCTGTTTATTCCCCTCTACAGCCGGGGAGTTCCCCTGGGGTCCACGCAGGCGCGGCAGAAGCACATTGCGGGGTTTGTTACCGGCATATTCCGCATGGGGGATATCGTGGAAAATTCCTATGCATATTTGCCGCACCGGGGGGTCGATCTCCGCATCACCGATGAAAGCGCCCTTCCTGGCAGAAGCCTTCTGTATGCCTCACCATCCTTGACAGGATCTTCACGTTCAATGAATGACGCGCCGGGGCTGCAATTGCGGTATAGCGTACGTGTGGGAGACAGGAGGTGGAACATTGTCGCTACGGCCTCTCCCCGCTATCTCTCCGGGCAAAAGGACTGGCTCCCGTGGGCCGTAGCAGCGGGGGTGCTGCTGATCACGGGTATCCTCGCTGTTTACCTGGGGAGCAGTCTGAGGCACACCCTCCGCATTGAGGCCCTTATGGATGACCTGGGCGCAACGGTGGAGGAACAGAAAAGGACAGAAAAGGAACTTCATGAATCGCAAGAACAGTACGAGGAACTTATCGCGAGCATTCCCAGTGTTACCTGGATCAGCGACTGGGACGGACATACCGTGTTCATCAGCCCCAATGTCAAGAGGGTGTACGGATACACGCAGGAGGAGATATACAGCAAGGGGGAGGAAGTCTGGTTCGGCAGGATACACCCCGATGACAGCCGCCTGGTAAAGGACGCCTACAGAAACCTCTTTCAAGGGGAGATGCCGTTCAACGTGGAGTACAGGATCAGGAGAAAGGACAATCAATGGATCTGGATACATGACACGGCAATAAAAACATACCGGAGAGACGGCTATCAGCTTGCCTACGGCGTCTTTTCAGACATCACCGAACGGAAAAGGATGGACACCCTGCTCCGACAAAGCGAAGAGCGATACCGCCTCCTCTTTGAAAACTCCCCCATGGGCATCTTTCATTTTACGGACAGGGGCGAAATCACTGAATGCAATGAAAAGCTGCGGGAAATCATCGGCGCCTCCCGGGAAAAGACTGTACAGGTCAATGTCCTTCGGGACCTGACGGACAAAAAGATGAAAGAGGCGGTCCTTGAGGCCCTGTCAGGCAGGGCCGGCTACTACGAGGGAGACTATCTCTCCGTGGCAGGGGAAAAACGGACTCCCATAAAGGCCCATTTCGCCCCGCTCATTTCAGGGGATGGCGCTGTCATCGGCGGGATCGGCGTGTTCGAGGACATCACCGAGCGCCGCGGGCTCGAGGCCCAGCTCCTGCAGTCCCAGAAGATGGAGGCAGTCGGCCAGCTTGCAGGGGGAATAGCGCATGACTTCAATAACATCATCACCGCCATTATCAGCTATGCCTATTTGGTCAGAAAAAAAATGCCGGACAACGACAGCCTTGTCAGCAACATGGACCGTATCCTCTCCCTTTCCGAGAGGGCATCGCAGATAACGCAGGGACTGCTCACGTTCAGCAGGCGGCAGTACTATGAGTTCAGGCCCGTAACCCTGAATGAGGTCATCAGGAACATGCAGCACCTGCTCGGGCAGTTAATCGGCGAACACATCACCGTCAGGACAGGCCTCTCCGAAGGGGATACGACCATTATGGCCGACCGTACCCAGATTGAACAGGTCATTCTGAACCTTGCCACAAACGCCCGCGATGCCATGCCGGGCGGGGGAACGCTCCTGATCAAGACGATGATTGACGGCATCGATAACGGCTACGTCCCTGCAGAGGGGCTGAGGAAAGCCGGGGAATATGTCCTGCTGTCCGTCTCCGACACAGGGGCCGGTATCAGGGACGACATGAAGCACAAGATATTCGAGCCCTTTTTCACAACCAAGGAGGTGGGAAAAGGAACCGGACTCGGGCTTGCCATAACCTACGGCATTGTCCGGCAGCATAGTGGTCATATCCGCGTGACCGACGCGCCGGGCGGGGGAACCGCCTTCATGATCTATCTTCCACGTTCAGACAATCCCGCAATTGAGGAAGCTCCTCCTGAAGCTCCTGATCTGATGGGCAATATGGAGACTGTCCTGCTTGCAGAGGATGAAAAACTCGTGCGCAGCTCTCTGAAGGGCATTCTCGAGGAATCTGGATACCGAGTGATCGAGGCCGTTGACGGAGAAGATGCCCTTGAAAAGTTCCGGGAGCACCGGGATGAAATCGCTGTTGCCATCCTTGATATCGTCATGCCGAAAATGAACGGCAGACTGGCGTCTGAAGAGATCAGGGCCGCCCGTCAGGACATGAACATTATCTTCATCAGCGGCTACACATCGGATTACCTGAATGAAGGAGAGGTCCTCAACAAAAACACCGCCTTTATCGCAAAACCCGTCATCCCCGGCACGCTCCTTGCGGAAATGAAGACGCTCCTCAGGAAATAGGCGCCGTCGCAGGCAGGACCTATTGCTGCTCTCCGGGCTTTTCCGGGTTGACTGCAGGGGCGCTGCACACCCTGTTTCGCCCGCCGTTTTTTGCCGCATAGAGGGCTTGGTCAGCGGCACCGACGATCACTGTCTCCGCAGAGCCGTTTTGCGGGTAGCTCGCCACGCCGATACTCGCTGTCATCGAAATATCCTCGCCCTGGTATGGCATTATACGGTACTCCTCAATGGACTTCCTCATACGCTCCCCCACGTGGAGTGCCCGATCATGGGGGGTCTCCGGCAGTATGACTCCAAACTCATCGCCCCCGTAGCGGGCAACTTTGTCTGCCGGCCGCGCTTCCCGCAGCAGGAGGGCGGCGATGTCCTGAATGGCCCTGTCGCCGGCCTGATGGCCGTAGGTGTCGTTGATCTCCTTGAAGTAGTCAATGTCAATGATCAGCACGGAAAAAACATGGCCGTACCGCCGCGATCGCTCTATTTCCTCTTTTACCCGGAGATAAAACTCCCGGTGATTGTACAGCCCCGTCAGGCCGTCGTGGGTAGCGAGTCTCCTGAGCGTATCCTGGTTCTGTGCCAGTTTGTCCGCCATATCATTGAAGGCCTGGGCAAGGCTGCCCAGCTCATCCATACGCCCGGTGCGGGCACGGGCTCCAAGGTCGCCGTCGCCAAACCTGTTGGCAGTCTCCGTCAGCAGACGCAGAGGAGACAATACCGACCGACTCAGGAAAATACCCGCGGCCAGGGCCGTTATCAGCCCTGCAGCGAAAATACCTCCATTGACCAGATATGCCCTGTGCTGGACTCTGTAGGAGTGCCTTTTCTGCTCGTTCATCTCCGTTATGATGAGGTTGTGATTCTCCTCCAGGAGTCCTGTGATAGTCCCCAGCCTGATGTCCAGCTCTTCCATCCTGTGCAGAGCAGCGTCATCCCCAAGTGCTGTCTCATTATCAAGCACCTCGGCAGCCTGGTCACGGAACAGGGTCCACTCCCGGTGTGCATCCCTGAGCAGTTCGGCTTCCCGGGGAATCTGAAAGTCAGATCCTATGACTTCGCCAAACATCCTGTCAATCCTGCTGCACATGAGATAAAAAAGCTCTCGCTCAGACCGGCTTCCATGGAGGAGATAATCGTGAAGCGGCATTACAGACTGCTGGATCATGGACTGCAGCTGCATCACCGGGTGCATCTCGCCTGCAATCTCTTCTACCACCTCATCAAGGGACCCAATGACCGCTCGCAGGGTGAACAGAGATGCTCCCGCAAGCACCACCAGCGGCAGGAGCATGGCAAGCATGCAGACCGCAAAACGCTCCCTGAGGGACCTGTCCATGGGCGGCGAAAGTTTCATAATTAAAACATAGCATTAATTTCATCAGGGGACAATGGGTTTATGGTTTCATGAATAAATTTAATCAAGGAAATTCCTCGCAGCCCTGATTCGGTGCCGCTCATTCGTTGGGGCCGGGAGGGAGCATGGCCAGCATACAGGATAACCCGGGCCTCTCGAGATGGAATAGAGACACAGGCCCGTTACTTTACACGCTCTTTTCTCTTGTGATACCATTAAGGTTCTCATGTGATAGTGGAGTCTGGAGTCGTTATTACTGAACGCAATACCATACATTCATTACAAGGTGACTGAAAACACGCCATGAAGATCGCCCTCGGCATTGACATAGGAGGAACAAACACAAAGATGGTCCTTGCCTCTGAACAGGGAGAAATTCTGCTTAGAGACCAGAGTCCCACGCCGTCGGCTACCGGCACTGCCAGGGAAGACTTCCTGAGCCAGCTGGTAGATAATGTCCAGACCTTTATGAACAGCGGAGAGGCGAAAAAGGTTGTCTCCGGGTCAGGGGAGATGTGCG
>CP070788.1:449300-454248 GCA_020346765.1 Nitrospiraceae bacterium | reverse complement strand
CCTGTCAGGTCGGGGATGGGATGTGTAATATCGTCTTCAGGCATGGTTACTACGGGAAGCATTGTAACGGAACCCGCCTGTTCCCGTATCCGGCCTGCCCGCTCGTAAAGCGATGCGAGGTCGGAATACATGTAGCCGGGATATCCCCTTCTGCCCGGCAGTTCCTCCCTTGCGGTGGATATCTCCCGCAGGGCATCGCAGTAGTTTGTCATATCAGTAATGATAACGAGGACATCCATCCCCCTCTCGAAGGCAAGGTATTCCGATACGGTGAGCGCAAATCTCGGCGCAAGAAGTCTCTCCATTACCGGGTCGTCAGCCATATTTATAAAGGCAATAAAACCCGAGCCCATCTCTTCAAGCACTTTCTTATAAAAGGAATATTCATAAAATGTCAGACCGAGTGCAGCAAAAACAACGATAAAGTCGCCTCCCTTCCGAATTGCACGCCTGTCTGAATCAACACCGGCAAGTCTTGCATTTTTCAGTATCGCCGCAACCACTTCTTTTGAAGGCAGGCCCGAGCATGAAAACACAGGGAGTTTTTGCCCTTTTACAAGGGTATTAAGACCATCAACAACAGAGATGCCTGTTTCTATAAATTCCACGGGCCTTGCCCGTGCAGAAGGATTGATGGGTGTCCCACTGATATGTGCCCATTTTTCGGGTAAAAACATGGATGAACCGTCTACCGGACGGAATGAACCGTCAAAGACACGTCCGATCATTTCTGTCGATAAGGGGGCCCTCTTGATAGAATCTGTAAATACGACTGATGTGTGTTTGAGATCAAGTCCGTGTGTATCGCCATATACTTCAAGCAATACTGTATCTCCATGTATCTCAAGCACCTCTCCATCCATGTGCCTGCCGTCGGGGGTACGGACCTTTACCACTTCTCCAATCCGTGCACTCAGCACATTCTGCATAAAAAGCAGAGGACCTGCTATGGATGATATGGTTCTGTATTCGTGTTCAGATAACCGCATAGTTCATTAACCGTTGACCGTTATCCGCGACCGTAAAAAGAAAACGGACAGCGGACACCGGACAGGAGAGACGATTATTTTTTTATCATTTGACATTGTTTATTTCTTCTCCATTAATATGTCATCCAGCACTGTTCCCTGCTTCAGCCTTTCATCCGCATCTTTATAAAACTCAAGTATCTCCCGGATTATTGACAGTGTCTGTTCCGGGGGTGAAAAGGCGTCATCAGTATACGCATTCTGTCCAAGAAACCTTAGGCGGATCATCTCCGCAACATGCATAAGCAGTCTGTCCGGGTCCTGAAGGCCTTCAGCTCCCACGATCTCCGCTACTTCCCTGAGGGCCTCTTCTTTTTGCAGGATCTCCCTGCACTTCATTTGTGCTGTTTCCCATTCAGGGGAGATCTTTTCCCTGTGGTGCTCCAGAAGTTCGCCGCCGTACAGGGAGTAGCTCTGAAACCAGTTGATGGCAGGGAAGTGCCTTCTGTGAGCAAGGGATGTATCAAGCATGAGGAATGCCCCCGATGTTCTGAGACACGACTGGGTGACAGGCTCTGTAAAGTCTCCGCCGGGAGGAGATACGGAGAGAATCATGCTGAGAGAGCCGGTCTGCCCCTGTGCCGTTTCGATAACGCCTGATCTTTCAAGAAAACCGGACAGCCGGGAAGACAGATATGTGGGATATCCTTCCTCTCCGGGCAGTTCCTCAAGGGATGATGATATCTCTCTCAGGGCTTCCGCCCACCTTGATATGCTGTCAGCGAGAAAAAGCACATGAAGTCCCATACTTCTGTAATACTCGGCTATTGTCACAGCAGTGTAGATGGATGCTTCTCTTGCGGCAACAGGCATGTTTGATGTATTTACGCAAAGTATTGTTCTTTCCATGAGTGTCCTTTTTGTCCAGGGATCCTTCAGGAGTTCAAACTCTTCAATGAGTTCAGCCATTTCATTGCCCCGTTCTCCACAGCCCACGTACACTACAATATCGACATTTGCAAACTTCGCAATAGATTGCTCGAGTATGGTCTTGCCCGTTCCGAATCCTCCGGGCATGACTGCCGTGCCTCCCTTTGCAATTGTAAACAGAAAGTCGATTCCGCGCTGTCCTGTTATGAGGGGCTCGGAAGGAGATATCTTTCTTATGAACGGCATGGGTGATCTGACCGGCCAGTCATAATATGCGAAAATTTCACTGTCGTCTTCCAGTCTGCCGACCGGCTCGGCCATACTAATCTCATTTTTCGCAACCTGCGAGAGTCTTCCGCCCTTTTCAGGAGAGTAACGTATGTAATGTTTAAACGGCCCTTCTTTAACGTAGCCGAGAATGTCCCCCTGACGAACTTCCTCTCCTTCTCTCTTCGCAGGATAAAATATCCACTTTTTTGACACATCAAGTGCACTCATGTCCCTGGCAGCTCTTATGAAAGGCCCGTATTCTTCCTTCAGTCGTTTGAGAGGTCTCTGCAGGCCGTCAAATATCCCTGAAAGCAGACCCGGTCCGAGTCTTACGCTGAGAGGCATGCCCGTACCTTTCACCTGTTCGCCGACTGCAAGACCGTGGGTGTCCTCATACACCTGGACCACTGCCCGGTTCTCTTCAATTCTTACGACCTCGCCTGTTAGCATGGCATGTCCGACAAATACCCTCTCGTACAGTTTTAATCCCCGGGTGTCCACACTGACAGTAGGTCCTGATATCCCTGTTATTTTGCCTCTCATAACGTCAGTCTCACATGATATCCTATGGCCCGCCTGATTAACCTGACCGCATAGTCTTCTATCTCCATTTCAGGCCGTTCAGGTGAAGGCAGGACAACCAGAATACCATTCCATGATTTTTCTATCTCCTTAAGCACCCTTTCGTTAATCCCTTTTATAAGCTGCTCATCAATGATTACAAGTCCGGTATCCGGTTCACTGATTACACTTCGTATGGTGCTTTCCGCATCTTCCGCCCTGGCCACGAGGTGACTGACGCCTGTAAGACCGAATCCTAATTCCGCATCAGCCGGGGTGACAAATACTATTCTCTTCATGTGATGACAATTTCCTTCTTGAGATTGTCTCTTTCGATATCCCTGCCGTAAAAAATAATGCTCAGATTCTGCGCTTCCATCTGTATTGTCCAGAGGTAATTAAGAATCAATCCGATATCAGAGCTTTCCCGCGACATCGACTTTATATTTCTTGTCAGACCTGAATACAGGGCGTTCCGGATCTCGGAGCCTCGGGGTTCCTGGATGCTTATTCCGGCAACCTGATATACAAAACGGGAGATATCCGATATCTTGCCGTCTGATAAGGTTTTCTTCAGAACTGTCCTGTTGATTCTGCCTCCTTCAAGAAATTCTTGCCCTGTCTCAACCTCCCAGCGCAGCTGTTTGTATACGGAGATAATATTCTTTATGTCTATGAGAAACACAAAAAATGATTTTATCACAGGATGAAGTCTTGATCCGATTACATGCTCAAAAAGTCCGCTGTACAGAGCTTCTTCTGTTTCTTTTAATCCCCGCTTTAAGAATGTCTCCTGTAATCCTCCGGATTTCGGCGGGAAAGAGAATAATTTCCTGTCAAGTTCCTCAAGTATCAGCGGCAGTTCCGCTTCCTTCATTAACACGTCTTTAATTTTGTTGGACAGGAGGCTGAACAGCAGAATATTCCCCACATCCGCCCTGTCTTCCTTTTCCATCTTATGTCTCAAACATAAGACAACCGTTTGTATTTCAGAATATATAAAAAAAGGGATAAATGTATGTATCAGGGATTTGTTCATTTGATCATACACCCACCGGTATTCTATCAGCATGCGCTTCCATACCCCTTCCTCTGAATGTTCAGCCAGAAGCCCCCGGTAGTGCTCCGGCAGAAGAGACTCAGGAGGGCCGGAATGATAGAGAATCACATCCCAGTCCCTGATAAGATGCCCGCGCCTGCCTGCTATCCTCGCGATCAGGTACTCTGAGGGATATCCACTGCCCTCAGGTCTCTGGAGAAGATTCATGGCTCGATATTTCTTCATATATGGCATTAATCAACACTGGCAAAAGGTCTTCCCATGCCTTTTCCAGTCTGTTTTTAAAAGTATTCGCAATACATATTTTCCCCTCTGCCCTCAGGACCCTGAACCCCCCTGCAACGGCATCATCACCTGTAATGCGGGCACCGGGAAAGTGTTCACGTGTAATATCTGCGTCCCGGGGATTTACCTGTACCTCATCCCACGTTCTGTCCGGGAGTTCTCTGACAAGCAATTTAAATACTTCATTATATTCAGCAGCGTTTCGCAATGCACCGAGCGAAGACTCAGCAATGGGGAAAAGCCGCTCTGACAGGGCCCTCTCTGCCTTCAGCTTTATACTTCGCGCCCTGTTTCTTGCTTCCGCAAGAACCGCATCTTCCTGCTGCCTTATCACAGACTCCTGTTTCCGTCCGTACTTCTCTCTCAGTTCATTAACATTTCGTGAAGCCTCTTCTTCTATCTTTTCAGCCTCGGCCTTTACTTCGCTCCACAACCGGTTAATGCTCTCTTCTCCGTCTTTACGGAGGCTTTCAATCAACTCCCTGTGTCCCAATCCGCTTATCCTCCAAAGAGAATCATTGCAGCGACGACAAACCCCAATATTACCATCGTCTCGGGAATCGCAATGAGAATGATGATGGTGGCTGCCAGCTCGGGTTTTTCAGCAAGCGCCCCTGCTCCCGCTGCACCGACCTTCGACTGCACCCATGCAGTTGCAAGAGCAGTCAGACCAATCGCAAGCGCTGCGGCAAATGCCATAAGAACTTGTTGTTCCATACATCCCCTCCTTTCAGTCGTTCCGGATTACAGTATCTCTTTTTTTTTGAAAGGTTCAAATTTTCTTCCTCCCGGCTCAATGAACTTGCTGAAAAATTCTACATAATGGAGTCTCAGCGAGTGAATGGTAGGAGAAAACACGCCTATGATCATATTC
>CP070788.1:444245-449200 GCA_020346765.1 Nitrospiraceae bacterium | reverse complement strand
GTCGAGCCGTCCTCGAACCTGAGCGTTACCCGGCGCTTCCAGTGGTCCATATCCACAACTGTGCCGACCCTCTGCACCGTTGTGGCTACCACCCCGCCCGGCTGCTCGCCCTTTTTCGCGCGGGCAACCACGACGGCCGCTTCGTCGCCCGCCGGTGCATCCTTGTCAGCAACGAATGCAACCAATGAGCGCTTGAGGGTCACATGGACCATGTTGCCGACCTCGACCTGGTCGAAGTTGACCGCTTCCGGCCCGACCTTGACGGTGAACGTGTTGCCTTCCGGCCCCTTCAGCGTCACTTCCCTCTTCACCTTGTCGATGGCCGTTACTGTGGCACTCACCTCGACGATGTCGGAGATGACCCCTCCTGCAACCCCAGGCTCATACGCCGCAATGCTTGCGGCCTCAATCGAAGGGGGCATGCCGGCAGCCACGGGAACTTCCTCAATTTTGCGTTTCGCGTCCTTTCCGGCCTTCTCCGCCGCTGCTTTCTGCGGCGCAGGCATCGGCTTGGTCTCGACCGTCACCTTCGGGATGTGGCCCGTGAACCTCGACTTAGCCTCTGACCCGATCGCCTCCACCACGGGCGTGCCGAGGTCGATGCCCACGTCGGCGGTCTCGTCCGCCGAGAAGATCCCGGCCTGGGTATGTTCGATTCTCCCCTCAGCGACCTTCTCGTCATTCACGGAGAGCGTGCCTAAGCCGCCCTTGCCGGGCCCCCCGCCGTCATAGGCGAAGTCGAATTTTATCGTTGCCTTGCCGGGTTTCAGCTTCTCCTTTCCGGCAACAGTGAAGCGCATGAGACCAAGGAAGTTGTAATCGTAGGCAGGGACGCCGTCCTTGACGTAGAGCGACCAGCCGCCGAAACGTCCGCCCTGGGCCAAGATTGTTCCGTTTGCGCCGCTTGCCGGCACCTCGACCTCGGCGGTAATGGTCTTGGATCTGTTTTTCACGTTGATAAAGACGCCCTCCATCATACCGGTCATCCCATCGGCAAGGGTCAGCGAGGTCCGCCCGGCCATCAGGTCGGGCCGGCCGACCAATTGGGCGTTGAGCCGTTCGAAAACCCGGTCGTCGATCGGCAGCACATGATATTTTTCGGCCTCTTTCATAAAGATCGCCTGCAACTCCGCCAGTTTTTTCGGATTCTTCGCGGCAAGATCTGTGGAGAGGCTGAAGTCGTTGCGCACATCGTACAGTTCCCACACGTCATTTTGCAGTGTACGCGGTGGCTTGGCCTCCCAGGGCGCCCGGTGGATGGTGCGCGCAAACCAGCCGTCATGGTAGATGGCGCGGTTGCCGGCAATCTCGAAGTACTGCGTCGTGTGGCGTTCCTTGGCCTTGGGATCTTCAAAGGAGTACACCAGGCTCTGCCCTTCCATGGGGATCTGAGGCGTGCCGTCGACCACCTTCGGCTCCGGCAGGCCGATGGCCTGCAGGATGGTCGGCGCCACGTCGATCACGTGGCTGAACTGGGTACGGATGCCGTTTTTCGCCTTTATCCCCTTCGGCCAACTGACCACCATGCCGTTGCGGGTCCCGCCGAAATCCGAGGGGACCTGCTTCATCCAGCCGAAAGGCGCGTCGAAGGCCACGGCCCAGCCGGCAGCCATGTGCGGGTAGGTTTCCGGCCCGCCCCATTTGTCCATGACCTTGAGCATGTCCTCGACCTTTTCGTGCACCCCGTTGAAGTAGGTGTACTCGTTAAACATGCCGTTCATGCCGCCCTCGCCGCTCGTGCCGTTGTCACCGGCAATGTAGAAAACCAGGGTGTTGTCGGCCTCGCCGGTCGCGGCAACGGCATCGAGCATCCGGCCGACCTCGTGGTCGGTGAAGTCAGCATAGGCAGCGAATACCTCGGCCTGGTGGGCGAAAAGGCGCTTCTCGTCGGCCGAGAGCTTGTCCCAGTCCTTGATCGCAGGCGGCTTCGGCGCCAGTTTGGTGCCGGGCGGGACGATGCCCATCTGGATCTGCCGGGCCAGCGACTCCTCGCGCAACCTGTCCCACCCCTGATCAAACTTCCCCTTCCACTTGGCGATCCATTCCCTGGGAACGTGATGCGGCGCATGGGTGGCACCGGGTGCGAAGTAAATGAAGAGCGGCTTGTCTGGAGTAAGGGCCTTCTGGTACCTGATCCAGGCAGCGGCCTTGTCGGTCATATCAGTCATGAAGTGGTAGTTTGGGTCATCCGGCAGTTCGACCTGGGCGTCACCGTCGTACAGGTACGGTGCCCACTGGTTCGTCTCTCCGCCGAGGAAGCCGTAGAACTTGTCGAAGCCCTGGCGGGTCGGCCAGCGGTCAAAGGGGCCGGAAATACTGGCTTCCCAGGTCGCGGTTTCATGCCACTTTCCGAACGCCGCCGTACTGTAGCCATTCAGCCGCAGCATTTCCGCCACCGAAGCAGTGCTGTTGGGAATCTGGCCGGTGGCGCCGGGGAAGCCTGTCGCCATCTCGGTAATGAAGCCCATGTTGACGGTGTGGTGGTTGCGGCCGGACTTGAGGGCAGCACGCGTCGGAGACGAGAGTGCCGTCGTGTGAAAATTGTTGTACTTCAGCCCGTTCTTGGCCAGGCGATCCATGGTCGGCGTCGGGATCGGACCGCCGAATGTCTCCGATACGCCGATTCCCATGTCGTCGATCAGGATGATGATCACGTTCGGCGCCCCGGCCGGAGCCTTCACCTCGAAGCGTGGCGGCATTTTCACGTCCCGCACGTCCAGTTCCTTGAATACCGGCCGCTTCGGCTCCTGGATCGGCAGGACCGTGCGGTCCATTGTCGGTTCCGCTGCGATAACGCCCACACCGCTCATGAGCATGGTGCCTGCTGAAGCGTATGCTGTCACGTGAGTTAATTTGTTTTTTCTCTTTTTCATAGTTCCTCCTTTCACTTAGAGGACTGCCACATCGTTAGCCGGGATTCTCACATTCATTTGTAATGCTTTTTGCACAACGACGCAAATAAAAATGTTGCGGCCGCCCCAAGCTTAAAGATGTTCATCCTTTTCTTTTTGTCCTTTCCCTCCGGTGTGGCTTATATGCGCCGGGCTGCTTTTAGACTTCACCAGGGCGGCCGGCGAAACATAGTGAACACCCTGCAGGACAGCATCTATGGCGGGAACAAGGTCGTCCACCGCTGTTCTCTTGAGGACAATTCCCCTGGCCCCGGCTTCCAGGCATTCAGTGATCACGGTCTGCCCGTCATGCACGCTCAGGATGATCAGCTTTATTTCAGGGAAGGTCTTGTTCAGGCGGCGGACGATATTGATCTCCCCGCTGACCGGCAGAGAAAGGTCGGCAATGATGAGGTCAGGCCTGATCTTCTCTGCCGCCTCAAGCAGTGAGCCCTCGTCGGCAACCATGAAGACCTTTTCAAACATGCTCTCCAGGAGGGTTCTCACCCCGGCGAGCATATTCTGGTGATTGTCGGCTAGAAGCACCCTCTCCTGTTTCACTTTCTGCTCCTCCCTTGCCGTTAGACAATCAGAGTGTCGGTGAAAGCCATGCAGCTTCACCCTCCAACCATACTGCAGCATTGAAGGTATAGTGCATTGCTGCAGTAGCAAGGGCGATGTTGTGTCTGTTAGTTCACGAAAGGATTTTAGCAGGCAATTGGAGAGGAAGGAACTCGTAAATTTACGAGGTTTGGAAATTTAAGGACAATAAGGTCTTTACTGACTGACGATGTGGTGCTTAATAGCGTAACGTACAAGTTCAGCGACCGTTTTCATGCCCACATCATGCATCATCTGATACTTATGGTACTCCACGGTCCTGGTGGAAATGTTCAGGATGGAGGCAATCTCTTTGGCAGAGTAGCCCTCAGCCAGGAGCTGCAGAACTTCGCGCTGACGTCTGGTCAGATGGGCGGATTCTTCCCTCCGTTTCTGAGCTCCCTTGTTCAGGCCCAGCATGATTTCACCATCCAGCAGCGGGGTTACGTAGGATTTTCCCGTAAGCACCGAGCGTACCGCTGTGGACAGTTCCGCCGGGGCCGAATGTTTCAGGACATAGCCCAGGGCTCCAGCTTCTAATGCGCTGACAGCGTACGTGACGTCAGGGTGCATGGTCAGGACGACAACCCTGACATCCTGGTCGGCCTTTTTAATCTGGCGGACTGCCTCAATGCCATTCAACAGGGGCATCGAGATATCGGCAACAATCACGTCCGGCCGGAGTTTTTCGGCTGCATCAACAAGCGCACGGCCATCTTCGACGATCCTTACAACCTCAAATTCAGGTTCGAGCAGGCTGCGCAGCCCTTCGGCAACTATGCGGTGATCATCGGCAAGAAGAATACGCGGCCTCATCTCTCTGTCCCGTTGAGAGGTATGGTTACACGAATGGTCGTTCCCCGGTCCGGTTGGGTATCAATAGAGAAAACCCCTCCCACGAGCTGCACCCTTTCGCGCATGCTCGAAAGGCCGAGTCCGGGCTTGTTTCTCACTTCGACAGGATTAAAACCAATACCTTCATCTTTCACTGTAAGGCAGATAATATCGTCTGCCCCTCTCAAAACAACCTCACATCTCTTTGCCCCGGCATGGCTTATGATGTTGTTCAGCCCTTCCTGTACTATCCGGTAAAGGCAAAGGGGTATATCATTCGGCAACCTGTCAGGGACGTCTTCTTTTGTAAAACTGATCTCAATATCATCTTTCTGTCTCAGCGCTGCACACTCCGATTCTATTGCCCGTGCAAGTCCCAGATCGTCAAGAATGGTTGGATGAAGCTGGCGCGAGATCCGGTGGACATCTTCCGAGACCCTGATCAATTGCTCCTTAATACCCGATATCCTTTGAATAGTTTCCGTAAGGGGCTGTTCTCTTTCATGCATGGTCAGTTCCAGCTTGCCGGCCTCAATGGCAAGAACAGCCAGCCGCTGCGTCAGGTCATCATGGAGTTCCCGGGAAAGATGGCGCAGTTCCTCCTCTTTCACCGAGATCAGTCTGCCCGCA
>CP070788.1:439162-444145 GCA_020346765.1 Nitrospiraceae bacterium | reverse complement strand
CAGGAAGTCAATGGTACGGTGAGCAAGTATCCAGAAGGCGTTCCTGCGGCCTGCATCAAGTTTCGCGATGCCGCTCATCCCCGGCCTCCACCAGTCCTGAACGCCTCCGGTGAAAAGGCAGTGGACGCGGAACACGTTCCCCTTATCCTTTTTGGCCTCGGCCACAGGGTCAATCCGTTCCACCCTGATCCGATATCTCTTGTGAGGCTTACTTACAAAGGCCATTTCACCGCTCATGTTTTCAGCAATCTCATGGATCTCCCGCTCGCTCATTTCCAGTTCCGCATACATCTCCTCAAGTCCCGAGATCTTGAACAGCACGTCCCCTTTTTTAACGGCTGCCCCCTGAAGCTTTTTCAGGTCGCCTTCGACGACAATTCCGCTGAAAGGCGCCTTGACTTCAGCGCGGCCCAGGTGGTGGCGCACGAGGTCGAGCCTTGCACGGGCCTGCTCGGCCAGGGCCAGGGCGATCTTCATATCAGCCAGGGCGCTTTCCGACCTCGCCTTTTCCGCCTCGCGTAAGTAGCGGTTCTGATTGGCAATAGCAGCCGACTCTTCCAGGAGAAGGTCCCTTTTGTCAAGGGAAAGCAGGAGCTGCCCCTGCTCTGCCCGGTCACCCACCTTCACATGAACTTGATCTATGTACCCCTCATAGGGAGCGGGGAGGTATCCCACATCATTGCTTCTCAGGATAAAGGGGGCCTCTACCCGGTAGGGCAGTGAACCAAAGACAAAGAAGAGGAGGACAGCCGAGACAAGAAGCCCGATGCATTTGGCAAAGGTGTGTTCAACACCAACCAGCCGGGATGCTCCCCGTCGCACTTCCGCTTTAATCCTGGCGCCGAACCATCTGTCCCCTTTTTTTAAATCATCCAGTCTTCTGGACGCCTGATCGCAGAGGAGCCGAAGGCCCCTCACCTCATCCTCGGTAAAGGGCTCCCTGGCCCGTTCGCAGGTCAGCACGCCCGCTGTTTCACCGTCGAGCCTGACTGGCATGGAAACCATGAACTGGATGCCCTGGTCGCGGGAGAATGCCTCATGGTCACGGGCAATGGCAGTGCTTGCAGGCAGCAGAGGCCAGAGAATTTCTTCATTCTGGTCAAAGGCCTCCTCCATGACTGCTTCGAGGCGCTGGACAATGTCCATTTTTTTCTCAAAGCGTTCCATGTGGCTGATTGCCTGCATGCGGACATACCCCTTCTCTACCCATCCGAGGCTCGCCCGCTGGCAGCGAAAGCGGGAGGCAATTTCGTTCACAAAGGTCATGGCAGCGGCGATATATTTCTTTTCATCGTTTAGGAGAACCATGAGATCAAGGGCCATGGAAAACTGGGCCAGGTCGCTCAGGGTCTGCCGGGCTGCCCTTTCGCGCTGATAAATGGCAGGCGTGTCCGCAACGAGCTGCGCGTGAGCGGCAATCCTCATCAGGGACTCGTCATCGAGGGAGTCAAGCAGAAGCACCACAACGTGGGGCTGTTCACCATCAGCTACCATGAGGCGGATGCCCATCACTGCCTTGTTGAGGCCGCTGCTTCCGTTCAGCCGTGTACATTCCCACAGTGAGCTTCCTGCAAAGGTCTTCTCAGCCACCCTCTCGACAATGACGTTTAATCCGTGGGGCAGGGAGAGTTCCCTGCTGCCCGCCGGCCAGACATTGAGCAGTTTCCATACACCGCCCTGCCCGTCACGGGTAAGCAGTATGCCTGTTTGTGCTCCTGCAAGGCGGGTTATAATTTCGAGAAAAGCCGGCCAGAACCTGCAGGGATGGCCAGAAAAGGAACGGATCTGCTGTACTTTTTCTATGATATGGGTCATGGGCAATGTAGTGAACTGCCCTGATGAATCAGCGGCCGGCGATGTCCTTTACATACCGCAGATCCAGCACCTCCCCCGTAGCCTGGGCAAGGTTCGTCAAGGCAATGTTGTAATCGACGATGGCCTTTATTTCTCCACTCCGGGCGCTGGCAAGGGATTCCTGGGCCTGGATCTTGGTCAGGAGAAACTCCGGTGTCAGTTTCTTTCTCACCGTTTCCAGATCTTCAAGGTCCTGAAGGTGGATCTCTGCGGCTGCAGCAGCTTCATGATAGATACGGATATCACGGTAGGCTGTTTCAGCAGACCGGATTTTTTCCCTGACCAGCGTTGCCACCTGGTCTGATACAACCTGCAGATTTGAACGAGCCTTTGACTGCCTCAATTTCCTGATGCGGAGATCGGCATTCCTTTCCCGGTTTCCTAAAGGATATTCAAAGGTCAGGCCCACGCCATAACCGACATAATCACCGTCGGAAAATATCTCTTCCGCTTCTCCACGCGAATCTGACAGGCCCTGCATCTGTGTTGAAGCTACGATGTCCAGGCGGGGCAGTTTATTCCATTTTGCAACTTCAATATTGATGCCCGCCACTTCAAGTTCCAGTTTCGCCTGCTGAATCGTAGGGTTGTTTTTCAGCGCCCTGTTCAGAAGCTCCTCTTCATTCAGCTCCGTAAAGCTGGTGTCGGGTCGCGTTTCAGGGATGATCTCGGGACTGTCCAGGAGGCTCATCTGGCTGTCAGAGATCAGCTTCAGGAGCCGATCAGTCACATCGGCGATCCTCTTTCGGGCCTCATAAAGCATAACCTCCCTGTTCTTCACCGCTGTCTCGGCAAACTTTATGTCGCCCATACTGGCATCGATCGCTTTTCTGTCCTCCACCTTTTTCAGCGTCTCCAGCGTCTGCTGCAGAAGGTCCTCCTGAATTTCAAGGTCACGCCGCGCCTGATGGAGCGCCCAGTACAGGGATATGACCTGCACCGACACACTCTCTGCCTTCTCACGGAATTCTTCAAGGGACTTTCTGTAGTTCAGCTTCGAAATGCTGAGGCCGGCAAGATTTGCTTCAGGCCATGCGTCCCGCAGCAGGGGCTGCCGTAATTCAAAGACCATGACCGGCTCATAGCTCGTCGTAAACTTCCGGGAAAGCGACTCGTCAAAACCGCGCCTCAGGCTGTAGGAAAGGCTCCATTCAGCCCCCGTGTACCCTTTCTGTTTAACACCGGCCTCCCATGTGCTTGTATGAAACTGGTCGGCCTGGGATATGTCGTTAGACAGGGCGTCTGTCTTGTCGTATCCCACCTGTCCGAAGGCAGTCAGGTCAAACTCAGACACGGCAATGGAAATGTTTTCCCTTGAAATGGACGGGTCAAAACTCAGGACATAGATCTCGGGGCTGTTTGCCATGGCACGGACAACGGCATTATCAAGAGTGAGATTGATAGCTTTTTCCCCGTCAGGGCCCGTTGTTTCCCTGAGCTGGGGCAGTCCTGCATTCACAGCCGGGATGAGCGGTGTCAGTTCTCCGGTGCCAGTGCGGTCCTGCGGCCCTTCCCCAACAAGGAACTCCTGATAGGTAGACACCGGATCCTGTATATTTACCCTTTCTGAGACGCAGCCCGCCATAAACGCAAGAAAAGGCACGAACAGGATGATCTTCATTGCCTCAGGACGCAGCAGACGTACACCACGTCGCCAGATTCCGTTCAAGCCTGTGAGGCCCCATGTCATTTTTCTATCTCTCCCTCTCCTGATTGACGCTTCTCTGCGGTTCAGTGAACAGGACATTTACCTGTTCTCCCGCCGGCCTTTTAGATGCGTTCTGCAGCTGTATGCGCGCCCTCAGTGTGGAACTTGCCGCATCGGCCACGGTGGATACTGAAATAATTTTTCCTGTCTCGGGATTCTGGTCATTTCCCGGAAATATGATGTGGGCATTCTCATCGGAACGAAGAGTCTGCCCTGTCTCAAGCGGGACATGAACGTCAATCCAGAGGGGGTCGGTACGGACAATCCTGATGGTATTGGCAAGGCCATTAATGGACTCGCCAACCTCCACCTCCAGTTCCTCAACTCTTCCGTCAATGGGGCTCTTGAGGCGCATGTTGTCAACGCGGATCTTGGCCTCCGCGTATTTCCTCTGGTTCTGTTCATGTTCGAAATGCGCGGTCTGAAGGGCGTATTCAGCCATGGTAACAGCAAGCTTCGCGTCTTCCACTTCCATTTCCGTGGATGAACCGCGGCTGGCCGCCCACTGTATCCGCTCGAGGTAAAGCTTTTTCTGGGCAAGATCGGCTTCCCGTGACTCAATCTGGGTCATGTCCTCGCTCTGCTTCCGGATCAGCGCAAGCTGAGCCTGTTCGGCTGAGTCGTCCTGCTGGACCAGGATCTGGCCGGCCTTCACCACGTCGCCTTCCCTCACATGCACCTTTGCGATCCGGCCTGGTTGAATAAATGAGAGCGTTACGTCTGCGCTGGGAATGGTGATAGCCGGTATCCCCTCGGAAGGCCATACAGCCGATGTATCATCCGGCACGGACGCCTCTGCTTCCTTTCCATCAATGAGGGCAGCAATCTGGATGCCAGGGCGGTCGCTGCCCCCGGACACTGAGCGCTGTGCCAGCTGCCGGCCCTCGGCAAATAAGTATGAGGCAGCGGGCAGAGTAACTATGAGCGCCATTACAAAGATCTGCACTGCTCTCGATAAAATAATTATATTATTTCTCATAAGCACCCTCGCTTTCTGATTATTCAACCTTCCCGGTTCGGTACTTATTTATCGGCAGAATTTGAGAAAACATGAGGAATGCGGATTATTTTTCGACAGGTAACATTATTGTGCCATTGAGAGAAACAGGGGCACGGACGGGAAATAGGGTAACGACTTTGCAGGCCGCCCGGGCCGGGGAGCGGCACGGGGGAAGACATGGTTCAGATGGAAGAGTCGCCTGATAATGCCTGATGCGCTACCCGGTCAGAATACAAGGCCGGCAAGGACGATCACAATCAAATGGTTATTCCCACTCGATGGTGCTGGGTGGCTTTGAACTGATATCGAAGACAACCCGGTTGACCCCTTCAACTTCATTGATGATCCTGTTGGAGATAATACCCAGCACGTCGTAGGGTATCTTCGCCCAGTCAGCGGTCATGCCGTCAACGCTTTTGAC
>CP070788.1:433997-439062 GCA_020346765.1 Nitrospiraceae bacterium | reverse complement strand
GCTTTTCCCGGCACCAATGCGCAACTCGGCCCTATCCTGACATTTCAAACGACATCCACCTCTCTGTCACGGGGCTTCTCCGTGTCAACGGTGCAGCCAGGCGCGGGATTTACGTTTAATGAGTCAGAAAGTGGGGTCCCTGCTGCAGGATTCGAAAATGCGCTTTCCGTGGGAGACATTAACAACTATGAGGATGACGACTGGAGCCTGATGCTTCTTTATGGCGCAACCATGTCGGCCTTCGGCTTTGACCTCATCGATACCAGGTTCGAAGAAGGCGAGTCACTACAGATTTATTCCGGATCCGATCTCATGGACACGATTTTTTTCAGTGCCGCAGACTCCAACGTCGATGTATTCATGGGCATTACAACAGATTATCTCTTTGACAGAGTGGTCTTCAGGGAAGATCCGGGTGGTGACGACATTGCCATTGCGGACTTCCGCTTTGGTTCCAGTCCAGCCGTGGCTCCCGAACCGATCAGCTCTGCGCTCTTCCTTTTCGGCGGAGCAACGCTGGGCTTCAGGCGGCTCCGGAAGATGAAAAGGGCATAGCAGGAGAAACGTGCCGAAGGATCCACACCTGTGATTACCTTAGCCATGTATGCCGGGAGGCTGGAGACAAGGGCCTCCCGGCATTTTTGTGCCCCTTTACACTTTTAAGGTCCGCTGTGTTGCCCTGCCTGCTGCGAGAAGCGCGCTGTTTATTTCACGGGCGCTGATGGAATAAAATAGTGATGCATTATGGGAATGAAAAGAAGAAATCGGCGCATTGAGGTCACCCTCCCCATGAAATTCCGGCCCACCTACGGAGCAACTGAGTACTGCCCGGGAAATACCACGAACCTTTCAGCTGAAGGCTTATGTATTGAGGCCAGGGATTTCAGGTTCATCAAGTACGAATACCTGGAACTGCTCTTCCCTGTCCCGGACGGGCCCCTCACGCTGTACGGCGACGTTGCATGGAAGCAGCAGGCAGGCAGGGGCAGCACCGCCGGCATTACGATCAGGATGAAAGACAGGGCCCGGCAAAAGCAGGCCCTGGAGATGCTCTGTGCTTCTGCAAACGTGCCCCTGTCATCCCTGAACAGCAGAGATGACAGGGCCGGAGAAGCAGAGGAAACTCTCATGCATTCTGCTCAGGTGGCAGGGGCTGACATCTCCGCTTTTCCAAACAAGCTGGGGATTATCAAGCAGTACCACGACGGTCAGGCCAGATGCACGGTTACCTTCCGGATTCCCCGTGAGGTAGCAGGCGCTGCCCGGAATGCTGCTGTCGCCGGAGATTTCAATAACTGGGAGCCGGCCCGGTCTCCCATGGTACGTCTTGAAAGCGGTGACTTCGTCATTTCCATCGAACTGGACAGCAGGCGTGAGTACCGGTTCAGGTACCTCATCGATGGCACACGCTGGGAGAATGACTGGTACGCGGACAAATACCTGCGCAATGTGTTCGGATCCAAGGATTCTGTTGTTATCGTGTAATGCCTGCGTGATTACGGTCCGAACAGAACCTCATCCGGTGCCGCGCTTCAGGAAGCAAGCCCTCCTTTCCGAGCTGCCTCTGCAACGGCATGGGCCACGGCCCCGACAACTTTCCTGTTGAAGATACTGGGGATAATGTAGTCCTCGTGAAGCTCATCGTCCCTGATGATGTGGGCTATCGCCTGGGCCGCGGCGAACTTGACTTTCTCGTCCACTCCCCGGGCCCTCACGTCCAGCAGGCCCCGGAATATCCCCGGGAAGCTGAGCATGTTGTTGATCTGGTTCGGGTAGTCCGATCTCCCCGTGGCGAGCACCCGCACCAGGGGAAGGGCTTCTTCCGGGGAGATCTCCGGGTCCGGGTTTGCAAGGGCAAACACCACCGGGTCTTTGGCCATGCTCTTCACGTCATCGGCAGTTATCACATTCGGTCCTGACAGGCCGATAAAAACCTGGGCACCTTTCAAGGCATGGGCAACGCTGCCACGCACCTTCCGCGGGTTTGACCTCCGGGCAAATGCCCGCTTATAGGGGTCCATATCAACCTTTCTTCCCGCATGGATGACGCCATGTTTATCGCACATAACAATGTCCCTGATTCCGTAGGAAGCGAGCATTGAGGCGGTTGCCAGGCCCGCTGCTCCTGCTCCGGTCATGACAACCCTCCATTTTCTGATGTCGCGCTTCAAAAGCCTTGACACATTGATGAGCGCCGCAAGCACCACCACAGCAGTGCCGTGCTGGTCATCATGGATCACCGGGATGTCCAGAGATGCCCTCAGCCGGGCCTCTATTTCAAAACACCGTGGTGCGGCTATGTCCTCGAGGTTGATCCCACCGAAGGCAGGGGCTATATGCCGTATTGTCCGGATAATCTCATCGGTATCAGTCGTTGCCAGGGCAAGCGGGAAGGCATTGATCCCGGCAAACTCCCTGAAGATCATGGCCTTGCCCTCCATCACGGGCATTGAGGCATAGGGGCCCACATTGCCGAGGCCGAGCACTGCCGTACCATCGGTAACCACGGCAACGGCGTTTCCCTTGATGGTGTAGCGGTAGGCATGTTCCCGGTTCCCCTTGATGTCCCGGCATATTCTGGCGACTCCCGGTGTGTAGACCTTTGAAAGGTCATTCTGGTCCCGCACGGGGACCTTGCTCCTCACCTCGATCTTTCCGCCCTCATGGGACGTGAAGGTGCGGTCCATAACCCTGCGCAGCTTTATGCCCTGTATCCGGTGGATGGCCCGGACAATGGATTTTTCGTGGGTCTCATCACGGGCATTGACGGTTACGTCCCTGATGATCTTCCCCCGTTCCACGCGCACAATATCGATGGACCCCAGATCCCCGCCGCACTTCCCTATGGCTGTTGCAATCTCTGCAAACATGCCGACGCGGTTATCAATCTCCAGCCGCAGGGTAATGCTGTAACTCGGACTCGGTATAACTGCCATGGCCTGTGCCCTTTCTTTGATGCGCCCCTGTGTCTGGCGCATGTTCTGCCCCGTCTCCAGTGACAGGAATGATTCCATGAATATGATAGCAGATTGCCCCGGCGGATGTGCATTTTGTCATGCCTGTTCCACAGCCCGATGGTTGACAAACGTTAACGAAAGGGTTAAGTTTATATACTGATATATAAAGCGATTAAATAAAAGAATAACAACTGCTTATTCTCATTCATGAAGACACGTTACGGGCTGCATTCTGATCAGGGTTGCCCGGGAAAAATCAATTGTTCTTTCTCATATGACGGCTCACCGGTTACAGGCAGATGATCTCCACCGGTGGAAAGGAGGTATGCCCAAAGACATTTTGCCCTCTCCACAGAATCGTGGATTTTTCCTGAAAATCGAAGACTCAATGAAAAGGAGAAAAGAGACATGCGAAAACTGTTCGTTTCTGTCATATCCGCCCTTTGTATCGCAGCAATGGTTACGCTTGCACTGCCAGAGGCGTCATTGGCTAAAAAGAGGATCGTCTTTGGCGGTGGACCAGCCGGCGGTACCTTCCAGGTAGTTGCAAATGCCATCCAGACCTATTCCCCGGTTAAAGAGATAAAAGAATTTACTATACAGGCACAGTCATCGGCCGGTTCTATTGAAAATCTTCGTAAAGCCAATTCGGGGAAGCACGACTTTTCCGTAGTTTATGCCGGTGATGTTTATATGGGGAGAAAGGGAATGCTCGCGGGAGATTCCGCGAAGTATGAAAATGTCCTTGCTGTTGCGTACCTGTACGGGGCCCCTGCCCAGCTTGTTGTCAGGGCAGATTCAGGGATCAAGAGCGCCAAGGACCTGGTTGGGAAAAAGGTCGGGGTCGGGAATGCCGGCTCCGGGGCCTTCGCCAACTGCGAGCGGTTCTTCACCCACCTGGGCATCTGGGACAAGATAGAGCGCAATGCCATGGGATATAATGATGCAGCCGCCGCCTTCGGCAACAATCAGCTTGATGCCTTCTGGCTCTTCACTGCCTTCCCGAGCGGCGCCGTTATCATGGCGGCACAGACCAACGACATTGCACTCATCAACCTGGGGAAAGACGCTGAAGAGAACGGGTACTTCTCTGCATATCCTTATTTTTCGAAGCTGACCATTCCTGCCGGCACGTACAGGGGTGTGGACACTGACACCCCGTCATTCCAGGATTCGACGCTCTGGGTCGCAAATCAGAACGTACCTGATGACGTGGTGTACAAGCTCCTTTCTGTTATCTTCACCGACGAAGGGCTGGCGTACATGACAAGCCAGAAAAAGACATTCAAGGAGATGAGCATCAAAGACGGCAACAAGGGTATCGTCACCCCGCTCCATCCCGGTGCCATCAAGTTCTGGAAAGAAAAAGGCATAATGCAATAACACATCGTGATCAGCAGGGCGGTACTTATCCATGCCGCCCTGCTGATATTCCGTGACTAACCTCTGGGGAACCATGTAAAGCCATGTACGAAAAACTTCTCAAGGGAGAAAAAGTAGTATTTGATCTGTGCGCCCTGGTCCTCGTAATCTTCTACTGCTACTCAGCAGTCTTGCAGCCTGCTGCCACCCAGTACCACCGGGGGATATACGTCGTCATTACCTATGTCCTTGTATTTCTCGTCTACCGTTCAAAGTCTCGCCTGATGCGGGTCGTCGACTATCTCCTTATCCTTCTATCCATTGTAAGCATCGGCTACTGGATGCTGAATTTTGAAGCCATCAATTACCGTACAGGCGCTGAAACAGACCTCGACAAGGCAATCGCCATGGTGGGCGTTCTCCTCGGGGTGGAACTGGCACGGCGGGTCGTCGGCACTGTCTTTGTCGTAATGGGCGCGCTTTTTCTTCTCTACGGCGTCTACGGAGCATATATGCCCGACCTGATCTCCCATGCAGGCGACACCTTTCCCGACCTCTGCACCAGCATATTTTACAAGAGCGACGGCGTGTTCGGAATCATGGCCAATGTCCTCGCCACCTACGTACTGCTCTTTGTCATATTCGGCGCATTCCTGGAAAAAAGCGGGGCCGAGAAATTTTTTATTGATTTTCCCCTGGCCGCTGTCGGGCACAGGATTGGAGGTCCGGGGAAGGTATCTGTGGTG
>CP070788.1:428795-433897 GCA_020346765.1 Nitrospiraceae bacterium | reverse complement strand
TAGCCACGGCGATCGGCAGGAGATTGTCCCGGTCTTCATCATCGCTGCCGAACGCGCCATCGATGAATCGCCGGTAGATACCAACAGCGCTGAGTTTGATTTCCGCCCCCTCTTCAAGGTTCCCTGTGAGAAGCCCCAGGGGAGCCTCCCGGCGTCCCAGCGCATCAAGGGCCTCCCGGACCCCCGGCTTCAGGCAACGCAGAGGATTATTGATTTCCGCGGCAAGAAAGCGCAGATACTGTTCCCTCATTTTCGTGAGGTTGCCGTCCAAAAAGGGAAAACCGTGACGCTTCAGCCCTTCCTTCATAATCTCGGGGTCTGTTTTCCCGGCCATGGATATGCCACTGAAGGCGTCCCGTATCCCGAACAGCGATTCAAATGCGAGGTTCATGGACCGCGTTCCTGCGCCTCCGGCGCTTATGAGGGTGCCGTCGATGTCAAAAAGAAGGAGTTTCTTGCCGTTGCTGGTCATGGCCCTATTATAACCAAATTCCTGTCAATGGTTATTAAACCGCACGGCACTCACCACTCAGCCCGCCACAAACCGGACTTTTTTAGGGTCATCGCGTAATTTTGTGGGTCCATTCGAGCAATAAAGAGCGTCATCCCCCGACTTGATCGGGGGATCCAGTCGTTCTGTACTCGTTGAATTTACATTCTACTGCCATGTGATCCGGTGCAATCTGTATTTCCTTTCATAGTGAGCTTCTCAGTTTCTTTTCCGGGGGCTGGATTCTCCGGTCAAGCCGGAGAATGACAAGCTGTTTCCCTTTAAGTGATAATATGATAAAGCATACTCAATGCAGAATTTACCCACACTCATCCGCAATGAGCCCTTTTCTATTTTAGTAGAAACCGGACATTTCTATTTTGGCTTGACACTCAAATCAGGGTAAATTGACTTTACTTTTCCGTTTATGTTAAAAAATATGTCTATCTCAGGAGCTTGGAGGCATATCATGTATGCAATCATAGAAACAGGCGGAAAACAGTACAGGGTTTCTGAAGGTGATATCGTTACCATAGAGAAACTTGAGAGCCAGGACCCGGTCACATTTGAAAAGGTATTGATGATCACAGACGGCGACAAGGTAACCTGCGGGAATCCGTTTATCGGATCGGCATCGGTGACGGCCGATATTGTCGGCCACGGCAAGGGGGAAAAGGTCCTTGTATTCAAGCAGAAAGTAAGGAAAAACCACCGGAAACTCAGGGGCCACCGCCAGCAGTACACGTCAGTAAAGATCAAGAGCATTCAGGTCAGCTAACAGGGAGGATACAATGGCGCATAAAAAAGGGGTAGGAAGCACAAGGAACGGACGGGACAGCGAGTCAAAGCGCCTTGGCGTCAAAATGTACGGGGGCCAGGTGGTCAAGGCCGGGAACATCCTGGTCAGACAGCGCGGCACCAGGTTTCATCCCGGATTCAATGTGGGCAAGGGAAGCGATGACACGCTCTTTGCCAGGATAACGGGCATCGTCAAATTTGAGCGTAAAGGGAAGACCAAACAGCAGATCAGTGTGTATCCTGTTGAGCAAAGCGCCTAGGTGTATCTGATATACATCTTTTCTGAAGGCGGGTCAACAGCCCGCCTTTTTTATTTTTTATCCAGCATAATCTAATCCCTTTAATTCATAAAGCAATGACCATTTCGGGGAAGGCTCTCAAAAAGTCTTGAAAGCCATAAACTTTTTTAAAGAGGTGTCCCGCTTGTTCACAAGGTTTTCAAATCACGCTGCTCAGATATCCCTGCTGCTGGAGGTATCTGTTCTGAGGTATGGCGCAATACTTTTTTCGACCCTCCCCCGAAATTAATAAACAAACTGGCCAGCCTAACCTCTTTACGGAAGACACATGAAATTCATCGATCAGGTCAAGGTATATGTCAGGGCCGGCGACGGCGGCAGGGGGTGCGTGAGCTTCCGGAGGGAAAAGTACATCCCCCGGGGGGGGCCTGACGGCGGCGACGGCGGCAGGGGCGGACATGTGATCTTCAGGGCCGAGCGGGACCTCAATACCCTCATCGACATACACTACCAGCAGCAGTACCAGGCAGAACGCGGCCAGCACGGCCTTGGTAAAAACATGCACGGCAAAAACGGCAGGGACCTTATCATTCCCGTACCTGCTGGCACCCTCATCAGGGAGTTCGATTCGGGTCAGGTGCTCTGTGACCTTACCGCGGAAGGGCAGGAGTTCACTGCTGCACGCGCAGGGAGGGGAGGCCTTGGAAACAGCCACTTCAAGTCTGCCACACGGCAGGCCCCGAAGTTCGCCCAGCCAGGAGAGCCGGGGGAGGAGAAAATACTGCTCCTGGAACTGAAACTCCTGGCTGACGTGGGGTTGATCGGGCTCCCGAACGCGGGGAAATCCACGCTGATTTCCACGCTGTCTTCGGCACGGCCAAAAATTGCCGATTATCCCTTTACCACCCTGAAGCCGGTGCTCGGCGTTGTCAAATACGGCGAATTCCAGAGCTTTGTCATTGCGGACATTCCCGGCCTCATCGAAGGCGCCCACAGAGGGGCTGGGCTGGGGTTTCAGTTCCTCCGGCACGTGGAGCGGACCTCGCTGCTGCTCCATCTTGTGGACATCTCAGAGATGGCAGAAGGAGATCCTGCGGTCAATCTCGAGATTATCAACAGGGAGCTTGAACTCTACAGCCCCCAGCTCATGAAAAAGCCCCAGGCAGTAGCCGCGACAAAGCTTGATATCAAGGGAGACGGCCGCAGACTTGACAGTCTTGCTGAATATTGTAAAGATAGGCAGTATGATTTTTTCCCCCTCTCTGCCGTCACAGGAGAGGGGATAAAAGAGCTCATGTTCTATCTTGGGAAAAAAGTGGAGGCCTATAAAAAAAGTCAATAGGCTTCTGCCGGTGGTTTATTGCTGACTGCCGAGAGCGTGCAATGAAACGATTGATCATAAAAATAGGAAGCAACATCCTTGCCCCGGCTGGACAGGGGCTGGACACCACGAGGCTTCACGCCATTGCACAGGACATATCTGGCATTGCTGACATGGGCAACCAGGTGGTGATTGTGTCTTCCGGCGCTATAGCCGCGGGGCTGAAAAAACTGGGTCTCAAGGCCAAGCCCCACGATATCAAGCTTCAGCAGGCTGCTGCCGCCATAGGCCAGTCAAGCCTGATGTGGGCCTACGAACAGAGTTTCGCGGAATTCGGCAAAAAAGTAGCCCAGGTCCTTCTGACCCGGGACGACATCACCAGCCGGCTGCGGTACATTAACGCCAAGAACACCCTGTTTACCCTCATGAGCTACAACGTCATTCCGCTCATCAATGAAAATGACCCTGTTGCCGTTGACGAGATCAAATTCGGAGACAATGACATGCTCGCCGCCCTTACCGCGGGCCTTGTGGAGGCGGACATGCTCATCGTTCTCTCTGACGTTGAGGGGCTCTATTCCAAAGACCCCTGTCAGAAGGATGCCAGAATGATAGAAAGCGTTGAAAGAATCACGCCGGAGATCGAACAGCTTGCCGGGGGAAAAGGCAGTGCCGTAGGCACCGGCGGTATGTATTCAAAGGTCCTGGCCGCACGGCAGGCCACGGACCACGGGATCCCTGTTGTCATTATGAGCGGCACGAAGAGCGGACTCCTTCCCCGCCTCGTGAAGGGAGAGCACGTGGGGACCTATTTTGAGCCAAACAAAAAGCGGCTTCCGTCACGAAAGGGATGGATTGCCTACGGCGTGCGTTCAAAGGGTACGATACATCTCGACAGCGGCGCCGTCTCTGCCCTGACCACCATGGGCAGAAGCCTTCTTCCCTCGGGCATTACGAAAGTTGAGGGAAGTTTTGACGTGGGAGACTATATTTACTGCGTCTCCGAAGACGGCACCAGGATCGCCAAGGGCCTGACCAACTACTCATCAAGGGACCTCGAGCATATACGGGGGAAGAAGACATCGGAGATAGAGAAAATTCTGGGGTATAAATACTCCGATGAGGTGATTCACCGGAATAACCTGGTGGTGATGTAAGGGGATGTTCCCGGCATCATAGGACTGCATATATATTTTCTACCCCTGATGGTCATGACCATAAAAAAAGGAGGCGAAGTCATTCGCCTCCTTTCCGTTAATCAGCCCTCTGTATTATTAGTCAGATCGTTTCAGGTCTGTATTCCCTTTGACCCAGCCATCCTCCCACTCCTCTTCATCAGGGGTAAATGTAAACACGCTGCCTGATAATCCGTTCCCTGAGAAATCCGTAGCAGTAGCTTCTTTCCCTTCATTCAAACGGTAATAGAGTTTCAGATTATTGTCACCACGGTTACAGCTCCCGCCTGTACCGAGCTCCCTGTCCATGCAATCCTGGATATCATCCTCTGTCCGAGCAGTAGTCCAGACCCTGACCTCGTCAATTACCGCGTCAATTGTTCCGCTTACGCCGTCTACCGATGCTAACAGATCTCCAACCACCAACAGAGACCCCCCAGGATTGTCGGCAAACTGGGGACCTGTAGCCGGATCACCATTTGCTCCTGTACTATCCCACGTTGTCGCACAGTTCTGGAATGCTCCGTCAACATAAATATCCAGATGCGGCTTTTCAGCCATGACCGTCGATGTACACTCAGTGCTCGTGGGATGCTGATGTATGACATTAGCGACTACACCTGCTACATGTGTCCATGCATTCCGAACAAGTGTAAAACCGCTTCCGACGATATAGTCTACAGAACCCGTAACCCCTGGTGTGGTCGTAGAAGCCCCTGTAGCCACCCTGATAGAAAACTTGGGCTCATCATTTTTCACATATAACGCCACTCCGCTGGCGGAATCCATTCGGCTGAAGATCCCGCCCTCTGTGCCTCTGCTCTTTACCCATGCCTCTACAGTAAGCGGTTTGGATACATCCGGAGCTGGAGATCGATCGTTGTAGATACGACACATATCACCAGGACACATGCTAAAGTCTATGGCAAAGGCCCCTTTGTCAGTATTTTTGGTTTTCTGCTGGGGATCATTACCGCAGCTCGCAATAAAAAAGAAGATACTTGACACCAGAATTGCACTCACAAGAAACACCGGCAATTTCTCTTCCCAGCGATACCAGTTTTTCATGAAACCTCCTT
>CP070788.1:423464-428695 GCA_020346765.1 Nitrospiraceae bacterium | reverse complement strand
GCAGGACTTCTCCAGCCTTGTCTCTTCAGGGCAGTGGAGGGGCTATACAGGGAAGGCCGTGAAGGACATCGTGAACATCGGCATCGGAGGCTCAGACCTCGGGCCAGTCATGGTGACAGAGACGCTGAAACCGTATGGGAAGCCGAATCTGAATGTGCACTTTGTCTCCAATATCGACGGGACCCATATAGCTGAAACGCTGAAAAAGCTCTCTCCCGAGACAACGCTGTTTATGATTGCATCGAAGACTTTTACCACACAGGAGACGATGACCAATGCCCGTTCGGCACGGGCATGGTTCCTCCGGGCAGCGCGGGACGAAGGGCACATAAGGAAGCACTTTGTCGCCCTCTCAACAAACAGGGACGAGGTCATGACGTTCGGCATTGACCCGGAGAACATGTATGTCTTCTGGGACTGGGTCGGCGGGCGATACTCCCTCTGGTCAGCCATCGGACTTTCCATTGCCTGCTTCCTCGGGTTTGAAAACTTTGCAGCACTTCTTGACGGCGCCCATGCCATGGACAGACACTTCAGGGAAACGGACTTTGAAAAGAATCTCCCTGTCATCATGGCCCTGATCAGCATCTGGTACAATAATTTCTTCGGGGCCCAGACTGAGGCGATCCTTCCCTATGACCAGTACATGCACCGCTTTGCCGCCTACCTCCAGCAGGCCTGCATGGAAAGCAACGGGAAATACGTGGACCGGTCAGGAAGGACAACGGACTACGAGACAGGCCAGATTATCTGGGGCGAACCCGGTACAAACGGGCAGCACTCCTTTTACCAGCTCATTCATCAGGGGACCCGGCTTATCCCCTGTGACTTTATTGCCCCGGCAGTGAGCCACAACCCCATCGGCGACCATCACCGGATCCTCTTGTCCAACTTCTTCGCCCAGACTGAGGCCCTCATGAAAGGCAAGACAGAAGCGGAGGTCGCAGAGGAGCTGAAGGCTTCAGGGAAGAGCGAGGACGACATAAAGAGGCTCGCACCGTTCAAGGTCTTTCAGGGCAACAGACCCACCAACTCCATTCTTGTCCACAAGCTAACCCCGCGGGCCCTGGGAAGCCTTATCGCCCTGTACGAGCACAAGATCTTTGTGCAGGGCGTTATCTGGAACATCTTCAGTTTTGACCAGTGGGGGGTGGAGCTGGGCAAGCAGCTCGCGAACAAGATACTGCCGGAGCTGGAAGGGGAAAGCCCCGTGGCATCGCACGACTCCTCAACAAACGGTCTGATCAATGCGTACAAGCAAATGAGGAAAGAGGGAGTTTAAGTTGCTCACTCGTTATCTCATCAGCAATGAATAGAACAGGAGGAGGACGATGGTCATGAAAAAAAGCATTGTTCTGTGCGCGGCTCTTTTCACAGCGCTTATCTTTATCCCCCCCGAGGTGCCGGCCGCAGCACCGGAATGGCAGTTTGACAGGGACCATTCCCGGACCTATTTCATCATCGATCATATTTTTTCCCGGGTCATCGGTTTTTTTGACGATTATTCGGGGAAGTTTTATTTTGATCCTGACAACCTTGGGGAGAGCAGCATTGCCCTTGAAATTAAAACGGACAGTATCAACACGAACATCCTGAAACGGGACAACCATCTGCGGTCCGACGAATTCTTTGACGTGAAAAAATATCCCCGTATTACCTTCAGGAGCACCCGCATTTACCGGGAAGAGGGCAACCGCTTTATCGTTGAAGGGGATTTTACTATCAAGGACGTGACAAAACGGATTACCGTTCCCCTTACCTATTTTGGCGTAAGGGACAATCCCCTCAAGGAAGGACAGGTTGTTGCAGGCTTCGAGGCCCGGTTTACCATTGACCGCCTGGAGTACCATGTGGGAAGCGGCAAATATTACCAGATGGGCGTTACCGGTAAGGACGTGGATCTCCTCATCACCCTGGAGATGCTTCGCGACAAGTGAGAGGGCTTACCCACAGTATCAGTTATGAATTTCGGGGGAGGGTTGAATGAATGCAAGCTCGCCGAAGGAGAGCTCTGTAATTAATCATATATTCCTTACATTGAGGCGCAGCCTCAAAAGGGTTGCGCCATACCTTAAATGGATATTTCTTGCAAAAGGGATAACTTTACAGCGTGATTCGAAGACCTTATCAACAGGCGGGACTACTCTCTTCAAACGTTCATGGCTTTCAAACCTTTTTGAAAGCCTTTCCCGAAATGGACATAAAATAGAGAAGTAAGTGGACTACAGGATATACCTGCTTAAATCCTCATCGGTGATAATGGCGCTCAGTTTTTCCCTCACGTATGCACGGTCGATGGTCAGGGCGCCGTCCTGCATCTCCGGCGCGTCAAAGGAGACGTCCTCCAGGAGTTTCTCCAGGACCGTGTGGAGCCTTCGCGCGCCAATATTCTCTGTCTTTTCATTCACCAGTGCTGCCGTGGAAGCGATTTCCTCGATACAGTCCGGGGTGAAGGTGATGTGAATGCCCTCGGTTTCAATGAGGGCAATATACTGCTTGGTCAGGGCGTTCTGAGGTTCCTGCAGTATCCTTAAAAACTCCTCTTTCCCCAGTGGCTCCAGTTCGGCGCGGATCGGGAACCTGCCCTGAAGCTCGGGGATGAGGTCCGAGGGTTTTGAAACGCTGAATGCACCTGCCGCGATAAAAAGGACATGGTCAGTCTTCACCGGACCGTGCTTTGTGGAGACCGTGGAGCCCTCCACAATGGGAAGCAAGTCACGCTGGACGCCTTCCCGTGAAACATCAGGCCCCTGGCTTGATCCCTTCGAGGCGATCTTGTCGATTTCGTCAATAAAGATGATACCGTTCTGCTCGGTCCGTTCAATGGCCTCCCGGGTCACCGTGTCCATGTCTATGAGCTTGCCAGCTTCTTCCTGCTGTATGATCCGCAGGGCCTCCGGGACTTTCACTTTTTTCCGCTTCGCCTTTTCCGGGAGGAAGTTGCCGAGCATTTCCTTGAGGTTTATCTCCAGTTCATCCATCCCGATATTAGAGACAACGCCGAAAGGCACCACCTTCTCCCTGACTTCCAGGTCAATGTACCTGCTGTCAAGCTTGCCGTCCCTGAGCTGGACCCGCAGCTTTTCCCGGGTTTCTTCATAGTGCTTCTTTTCGTCATCTCCTGCCCCTTCGGGCACATCGGGCGTTACCACTGCCCTATTTGCCCTGGGCTGGGGCAGCAGGATGTTGAGGACCTTTTCTTCTGCAAGGGCCTGTGCCTTTACCTGTACCTTTTCCACATGCTCTGCCTTCACCATACTCAGTGCAAGCCCTGTCAGGTCACGGATCATGGATTCCACGTCCCTTCCCACATAGCCTACTTCCGTGAATTTCGATGCCTCAACCTTGATGAAGGGGGCCTGGGCCAGTTTTGCCAACCGCCTGGCTATTTCGGTCTTTCCAACGCCCGTAGGTCCGATCATGAGGATGTTCTTGGGCAGGATTTCATCGCGCAGGTCATCAGACAGCAGCTGCCTCCTCCAGCGGTTTCTCAGGGCTATTGCAACGGCCCTCTTGGCGCTGCGCTGACCGATAATATATCTGTCGAGCTCATCAACGATGTTCCTGGGCGTAAGGTTATCCATGGAGTTCCTCAACGATAATGGACTCATTGGTATAAATGCATATCTTTGCCGTAATCCGCATTGCCTCCCTGACAATCGCTCCCGGGTCCATCTCCGTGTTGGCTACCAAGGCCTTGGCAGCGGACTGGGCGTAAGGCCCTCCCGATCCAATGGCGGCGATGCCGTCCTCAGGCTCAAGGACATCTCCCGTGCCGGTGATAATAAATGAATGCTCCCTGTCGGCCACTACCAGAAGGGCCTCAAGGCGCCTCAGGATCTTGTCTGTCCTCCATTCCTTGGCAAGCTCCACAGCGGCCCGGGTGATATTGCCCCGGTATGTCTCAATTTTTTCTTCGAACTTTTCAAAGAGGGTAAAGGCATCGGCCGTTGCCCCGGCAAAGCCTGCCAAAATCGTATCATTATAAAGTTTTCGTATCTTTCGGGCGTTGTGCTTCAGCACCGTATGCCCCAGGGTCACCTGTCCGTCTCCTCCGATGGCTACTTTCCCGTTTTTTCTGATACAGAGGATTGTCGTGCCATGAAAACTGCCCTGCTGATGGCTCGTCATTGCGTTTTCATTCATCATAACAACCAGTCTCTAATGTTTTTTTGCCCTGGGGTGAGCCTTGTCATAGACCTCCGCAAGGTGCCCCAAGTCCACATGGGTGTATCTCTGCGTTGTCGAGAGGGATGTATGCCCAAGGAGTTCCTGGATTGACCTCAGGTCCGCGCCCTCCAGGAGCAGATGAGTCGCAAAGGTGTGCCTGAGCGTGTGAGGGCTCAGAGCGCCCTGCAGATTGATCATCCTGCCGTACTGTTCTACTATACGCCGCACACTTCGCTGTGTCAACCGGCCGCCCCGGACGTTGAGAAAGAGGGCAGGCGACTTCTTTTTCAGTGAAATCCGTTCGGGGAGATAGTGCTGCAGCGCCTCCATTGCCTTTGATCCTAAGGGCACAATCCGCTCTTTTCTGCCCTTCCCCCTTACCCGGATAATGGACTCCTTGATGTCCAGATCAACCACATCAAGGCCCGTGAGTTCCGAGACCCTGAGCCCTGAGGAGTAGAGAAACTCAAGGATCGCCCTGTCCCGCGCAGCCTTAAAGGTGTCTCCCCGGGGGCTTTCCATCAATGAGAAAACGTCATCAACGGTCAGGAACCGGGGGAGCGCTTTCGGCACCCGCGGAGTGGACACGAGCTTGGCAGGGTTCTTTTTTACATGCCCCTCCCGGTGGAGGTAGCGGAAGAAGGACCTGATCGATGCGAGCTTCCGCGCTATGGAAGACCTCTTCAACGTGCGATGATGGAGTGAAGCCAGAAAACTCCGGATATCGAGATTGTCCATGTCCTCAGGGTCTTTCCCTGTAAAGGCGGAGAACTCATGGAGATCCTCAGTGTATGCCTTGAGGGTGTGGGGCGAGACCCCCTGCTCTGCCTTCAGATAGGCGATGAACTGATCTGTGTAGTTTTTCACCTTCGGACGTCCTTTCCCCCTGAGCGAAAACCTGCTGCCCGCGACAGGTAATACTCCTGTTCGCTCGGGCGCGAGGGCCGTGTCTTATTGTACTGCCCGCGCCTGCCCCGTGCAAGTCAATAGTGCTTCAGGATCACGTATTGCATTGCTGCCGCGATCATGATCAGCGCGCCTGCACGCACCGTCATCCCGTA
>CP070788.1:418027-423364 GCA_020346765.1 Nitrospiraceae bacterium | reverse complement strand
TTTGGATAGCCTCCCCCAGCCGTGGGGGGCCGCCTGACTGTCAGTTGCAAATCACCCTTCATTCAACATTCTTGACATAATAATCGAGGCCCCTTATAATGATAATAATTATCATTATCATTAATCGGGCTGCCTATGGCATTTGAAGAAGAACGAAAAATATTCAGCAGTTTCATCCGGAACAAAAACCTGCGGCACAGTGAACAGAGGCAGCAGATCATGGATGTTTTTCTAAAAACAGAACGGCATCTCTCCGCTGAAGAACTCTACGACATAGTGAGAGAGAAAAACCCCTCCATCGGCTATGCTACAATCTACCGGACCCTGAAGCTGCTCAGTGAAGCCGGTCTCTGTCGTGAACTTCAGGCTGACGGCAGGATCACCAGATATGAGCACCTGCATAACCGTGATCACCATGACCATCTGGTCTGCACAGAATGCGGCAAGATGGTCGAATTTGAAATCCCTGAAATCGAGGCCCTGCAGGAAAAGATCGCCAGAAAGAACGGGTTTGTCCTGAAAAACCACCGGTGGGAGCTCTACGGGCTGTGCAGTGACTGCACAAGATGAGAAGCGCATGATAGTGCCTGCCGCCGGCCAGCCATCAGCGACGTGGCAAGGAGCTTAAGACTATGGAAAGCCTAAATACAGAACCGCGGGAAGGACAGCAGCGCACGTGCCCCTCATGCCACGGCAAAGCCGCCGCTCCCGGCGGAAACAAGATCATCGCCCTCGTGGGCACACCCAACGTGGGCAAGAGTCTTCTCTTCGGTAATCTGACAAAAAATTATGTGGTGGTATCCAACTACCCGGGCACCTCTGTTGAAGTCTCCCGGGGGAAGGCGAAAATCGGCAGCGAGACATACGAGATCGTGGATACACCAGGCATGTACTCCCTTTCGGTGCTGACCGAAGAGGAGCGGGTGGCGCGCCGCATACTCATCTACGAAAAACCCCATATCGTAATCCACGTTCTGGATGCCAAGAACCTGGAAAGGATGCTGCCCTTTACGCTCCAGCTGATTGAGGCAAAGCTGCCTGTTATCCTGGTATTGAATATGATGGATGAAGCGAAAAAATTCGGCGTTTCCATAGATATTCCGCTCCTTGAAAAGGAGCTGGGCATCCCCGTTGCGGGCATCGTGTCCACCACCGGGGAAGGCATGGACGTACTTCAGCAAAGAATAGTGAATTATGGAAGGGAGTAATATGGTTTCCTACATGGGGCCCGTCGAATACTCGATCGAGATTGCCCTTGAGAAAATCGAGACAATTCTGGGGGCTCCCTATAACCTTTCAAAGCGTTCGATCGGGATTCTCCTCTTAAAGGAGGACAGCGAGATCAGGGAGCTGGTCCGCCGGCAGGAACCGGAGGCACTGCCCCAGATCGACCAGATCCTGGAAGAGGTGAAGGCCCACTATACACACCCCATCGAATACGAAATGGCCATCAAGCAGAATGAAGAGGCCGTCCGGATCGCCAGGAAAGTAATGTCCGTGCATTCAGAACGGACAGGCTTCGCAGACCGGCTGAGTTTTCTCACCATGAACCCGGTAACAGGATGGCCAATTCTGTTTGTGGTGCTCTACTACGGGTTGTACAAGTTTGTAGGAGACTTCGGAGCCGGCACAGCCGTTGATTTCATTGAAGGCACGGTCTTTGAAAACCATGTCAATCCCTATATGGAACAGTTCTTCACCGGACTCGTTCCCTGGCCCCCGGTCCGCGATCTCCTTGTTGGTGAATTTGGGGTGCTCACCCTTGGTCTGCGTTATGCCGTCGCCATCATCATGCCAATCGTCACCTTCTTTTTCCTTGTTTTTTCAGTCATTGAGGATTCGGGGTATCTGCCCCGCCTGGCCATGCTCATCGACAGAACATTCAAGAGGATCGGGTTGAGCGGACGGGCGGTGATTCCCATGACGCTGGGTTTTGGCTGCGGGACCATGGCCACCATGGTGACCCGGACGCTGCCTACTCTCAGGGAGCGCGTCATTTCAACCATGCTGATCGCCCTGGCAGTCCCCTGCTCAGCCCAGCTTGGCGTGATTCTCGCCATCCTCGAGGGGAGGCCCGGTGCCATGTTCATCTGGACGGGAATTGTTGCTGCCATCTTTCTCTTCGTAGGATTTTTGACGGCGAAACTGCTCCCCGGGGACAAGCCATCCTTTTATATGGAGGTGCCTCCTCTGAGGCTGCCGAAGCTCTCCAACGTGCTCACCAAGACATACGTGCGTATGAAGTGGTACTTCAAGGAGATACTGCCTCTCTTTCTGTTCGCCAGCGTCCTGATCTGGGTGGGGCAGCTCACGAGGCTCTTTGATTTCCTCATCGAAGCGCTCAGAAAGCCCATGGAATGGATCGGTCTTCCTCCCGAGGCAGCAAAGGTTTTTCTCTTTGGATTTTTCAGGAGAGACTATGGCGCAGCAGGACTTTATGATGTAAACAAGTCAGGGGTGCTCGACGGCGTACAGCTTACCGTTGCCTGCATTGCCCTCACGCTCTTTCTCCCCTGTGTGGCCCAGTTTCTGATGGTGCTGAAGGAACGGGGGTGGAAGATAGGCGTCGGAATCGCCCTCTTTATCATCGTGATCTCCTATACTGCCGCCTATGTGACGAATGTGCTTCTCACCACCCTGGGGGTCGCCTTATGATGAAGTGCTCCTTCTGCGGTCACGAATTTGATGAAAACAGGGCGCTTGGAGGCTGCACCTCCTGCGGCCTGCTAAAGAAGTGTGACCTCATAAAGTGCCCCAACTGCAGCTTTGAAATGGTGCCCGAGCCAAAGTGGATAAAGAAACTGAGAGAAATAAGGAGAAAGTAACATGACCCTTACAGACAGGGCTGAGGAAATTCTGGAGACACTCTGGATAGAGGTTGTTGAGAAGGAAAAGGAAGCCTGTGATATCAGCATCCTCAAAGATGACAGTACCATCACAGATCTGAAGGATGCCGGTTTTGTCAGGGTCAGGGACAACCTGCTGAGCCTCACGGCCAAAGGCCGGGATGAGGCCAGAAGCTGTATCAGGCGGCACCGGCTTGCCGAGCGCCTTTTCGTGGACGTTCTCGCCGTACGGGGCAGGGAAGTGCATGAAACGAGCTGCAAGTTCGAGCACCTCCTCCATAAAGGGCTCGATGAGAATATCTGCACGCTCCTCGGTCACCCCCGGACATGCCCCCACGGAAAACCGATCCCCGAGGGCCCCTGCTGCAGGGAAAAGGCAAAAATGCCCGGCCGGGTCAACATCCCGCTGACAGAGCTTGAAAAGAACAGGAAGGCGCGGGTAACCTACCTGCAGACAGACAACCGCCAGAAGCTTCAGAAAATCATCGCCATGGGGGCACTGCCCAACACGGAGATCACCCTCCTTCAGAAGTTTCCCTCCTATGTATTCAGGATCGCGAGAAGCCAGTTTGCCGTTGACGAAGACCTGGCATCCTGCATTTACGTAACCAGGGACACTCTCTAGCCTTGTTCATTCTCCTTCCCTGTGCCCGCGTTCGGATAGCCCTGGCTTGACAATTCTCCGCCACGGGAATAAAATGAATCATCATTCATATGAACCGCCGTTCAGCCATAAAGATACCGAAACCGGAAATACTGAAAACGGCCCTCAAGCTGTTTTCAGACAGAGGGTACTCGGAGACGAAAATGACCGATATCGCGCGGGAGGCAGGGCTCAGCGTCGGGGCCCTCTATCTCAGGTTCAGGAGCAAGGAGTACCTTTGTCTGGAGCTTATCCAGGACCAGACACGGGACTATGAAGAGCTTGCCGAGGCCGTGGTGGCATCCTGCAGCGGGGCCGATGAGGCGCTGGAAAAGTACATTGCCTTCTGCCTCGGGTACGCGTTCAGGAAAAGGCAGCTTATTACCCTGCTCTACCGGGAACACCGGCTCCACTTTCTCAAGCCCGTGCGGAGCGCCTTTATGAGAAGCCAGCAGAAGCTGATCGAGTCAATCCTGCACGATGGGATCCGGAAGGGCATCATGCGTCCCATGGATGTAAAAAAAATGTCACTCATGATTTTTGCCGGGCTCCGCGGCGCCATCATGCTGAAGCTTTTTTTCGGAATAGGCTCGGCCCCGTGGCTCAGCAAGTCCCTCTTTGACCTCATCAGTTCAGGAGTCAGGAAGGGCCCGCGATGAAAGAGACATTGTTCCTGATCCTTCTCCTTGCCTGCCTGGTCGTCCTGATTCCCTGCCGTTCCGAAGCTGCGGAATACACACTGGAAGACCTGCACCGTCTTTCCCTTGAGCGGAGCGAAACGATCAGGATCGCTGAAGAGGACGTTCGCATATCCGAGCTCGACAAGGACAGGGCCATGTCAGTGCTCATCCCCACCCTCTCCGCATTTGGATACCATACGCGCTACAGCAAGGAAATACAGCAGGGCGAGGTCATCCTGCAGCCAGACTATACGAATGAATGGGGACTCAGGCTCAATCAGACCTTTTCATTGAGCGGCAAGGAGTTTACAGCGCTCTCCATTGCAAAAGAGGGTATCAAGCAAAGCAGGTTCGACCTCTCTGCAACACAGGAGGAATATCTGTTTACCGTGGCCACACAGTATTATGTCCTTCTCCGGGCAAAGAAAGAGGTGGATATTGCCCATGCCAATATCGAGCGTCTGACAAAGCAGCGAGATGCGGCACGGAAAAGGCTGGAGGTGGGAGAGGTGACACGGACGGTGCTTCTGCGCGCTGAGGCAGAGCTTGCCAGCGCACAGTCTGATCTCATCAGGGCAAAAAACACGGTAAGGCTTGCCAGCACACGACTTGCAAAAACCGTGGGAATCAGCGGCGACTATGACATCAGGGAGCCGCTCACAAAAAATGAATATCCCATGACAGATCAGGGAGAGGTTGACCTGTCCTCATTGGCCGGAGACTGCACGCTTCCTCCCCTTGACTGTTTTAAAGAGACGGCCTTTTCAGAGCGGGCCGAGATCAGGTCCCTGGCAATCCGGCGTGATATCGCCGGCGAGGAGGTAACCGTTGCCCGGGGGGCCTACTGGCCCGACCTTTCCCTTGAGGGGGTCTACAGGAGGCAGGAAAACAGTCCGTCCACCTCATTTGGCCTGGATGAGAGAACTTACGGCGCACTGATGCTTGACTTCCCCTTTTTTGAGGGAGGGTTGAGAAAAGCCGAAGTGGGGCAGGCAAAGGCACGGCTCAGGCAGGCTGAGCTGGGCCTTGAGGACCTGAAAAACACCGTCAGCGTTCAGGTTGAAAACGCCTACCTCCTGGTCATCAGGGAGGCAGCGGTCTTCAATCAGCTGAAGGTGCAACTGGAATACGCCTCGGACAACTACAATCTCGTCTCAAAGCAGTTTCA
>CP070788.1:412577-417927 GCA_020346765.1 Nitrospiraceae bacterium | reverse complement strand
TGAGCAATTTCTCTGGTTTTGCTACACAATGGAAGGTCGTTCCAGTGAGGCAATGAACACCGCCCGTTCCCTGGCGAAGAACGTGGAGGAGCCCATGGCGCAGGAGCCCGGCCTGGGAACGCTGCAGCAGTATTGGCTCATACGGTATTATTCTCTTGTTCGATTTGGCAAGTGGAAGGAAATATTGGCTGAAGCGGAACTACATACGAAACTGAAATATCCAGAAGGCGTCTGGCACTATATGCGCGGTATGGCTTTCGCAAGGACGGGCCGTTTCGATGAGGCCGGTAAAGAACTTGAATTGCTGCGAGAGATCGCAGACGAACAGAGTCTGGAAACGGTGAAAGTGTGGGACCTTAACAAGGTCTCGGAGTTGCTTGCCATTGCAGCGGAAGTGCTTGCAGGAGAGCTTGCGGCTGAAAGAGAAGACTTCGAAAAGGCTATTGGTTATCTTGAGAACGGCATATCGCTTGAGGAATCGCTTACCTTTGATGAGCCGCCTCCCTGGTACTTCCCTGTGCGTCAGTCACTCGGCGCGGTGTTGCTTGAGATGGGAAAGGCCGGTGAGGCTGAGATGGTATACCGTCGTGACCTCCAGATAAACTCTGAAAACGGATGGTCTCTGTTCGGCCTGGCAAAGAGCCTCCGTGCGCAGGGCAAAAATAACGATGCCCTTGAGGTGGAGAAAAGATTCAGAAGGGCATGGGCAAGATCAGATATCCCATTGCCAGGGTCCCGCTTCTGACGAACGTTACATGTGCTTGCATCGAAATCGCATATGGAGATAATTATTCATAAATGACATTTCACCGCAGAGGTATCAATTAACTAACTGATTCATTTCAAATAATTGTCATTGACCCGGATATCCCCTTTTCCCTTAAGGTGATATGGGAAGGGTAATGTATGGAAGAGTAAGGCAAAAAAGGTCGAATCCGGGTCAGCCAGTTGACACTGCTGGCTTTCGATGATATGAATCCTCTATCAGGCATGGGACCTGACAATGAGAGAAGGGAAGGTGATGCACATGAAAAGGCTATTTTTCATTATCATACTGGTCTTATGCAGCGGTATGCTTCTGCTCGGGTGTAAACAGAAGCAGGCGGAAAAATCTGCTGCGCAGGAGGAGGCGCCGCAGAGGGAGAAGTTTCTTTATGTTGCCACTGTAGACATGGGAGGAGAAGATCCTGACTTTGTGACCGTTGTCGGAGTGGATCCGTCCGACCCCTCCACATACAGCAAGATCGTTCATCGGGTGGACATGCTCGACATCGGTGATGAACTTCACCATTTCGGGTACAATCACGACAGGACATACCTGATGGTGCCGGGGCTGTTTTCGGGAAGAATTTACATTGTTGATGTGGCGGACCCGAAACGGCCTGTCGTCAAGACGGTGAATGAGAACCTGACAAAAAAGAGCGGGTATACAACACCGCACACGATTATCGGGCTTGAGAATGGAAATAACCTTGTAACCATGATCGGCGCTGATTCCGAATCAACGGCCCCGGGCGGGCTGGTGGAAATAAACGCTGCGACCGGGGAATTTGTCAGTGTCTTCGGGCCGCCCGCTGACAGGGACTTTGAGAATGTCCCCCCCACGTACATGTACGATGCCGGCATGAAGCCTGAACTGAACCGGATGGTGACCACGTCCTTTGGGCTCCCCAAAAATGTTGGCCCGGGTATAACCATCGACGGACTGGGCACAGATGTCTACCTGTGGGACTGGAAGGAGCGGACGGTGATCCAGAAGGAGAACATCGGCCATGGCACTGGTGCGCTCGAGGTGCGGTGGCGGGCCGAAGAGGGCTCAACCATTGGCTACACGAACGCCCCCGGATCGAATGAGATATGGGCATGGGACGATCTTGATGGTGACGGGAAGTACACGTTCACGGCAGTGATCAAATTGCCCGACGGCTCTGTTCCGACAGATATGCTCCTTACGGATGACGACAAATACATCTACGTTTCAAACTGGATGGGCAATAACGTGCGGCAGTACAACATAGAGGACCCTCTCAAGCCTGTCCTTACGGGCGAGGTGGAAATCCCCTATGCCCAGATGCTGCGGATAAGCACGGACAGAAAGCGGCTCTATGTCACAAACAGCCTCCTGAGCACCTGGGATGACACGGAGTTACCCGAAGGGGTCACGAGGAACGGGAAATACGGCATCTTTCTCATCGACGTTGACCATGAAAAGGGCGGCATGATGCTGAATAAAGAATTTTTCGTTGACATGATGAAGGTCCAGAAGAAGAATACCATCGGCCCGGCTCGGCCGCACATGATGCTCTTTGACCCGGCAGTGAAGACTCCCTTCGGGCACCATTGAGCTGGATCACTCTCCCTCAACGAGCAGCTTTCGTGCCGCGAGGGAGGTGGGAGGTTGATGTGTTCTCATATCTGAATGAGATGCATGGCACGGTGCTTCCTTAGAAAAGCAAGCTTATGCCGTGCCTTTATATTTCGATATATCTTGAGAATACCGATGCTTTAAACAGCGATAATGCTTAATTATAAATGCATCTGAGTTAGTAGGGGCCTCATTCATAATTCGCTATTACCTCTTCATTTGGTATCAGTCTGGGTTTAGGTGAATTGTTAAATTATCAATAAGCGTGAGCTGGTTCAGGCTGTACGAATAATTCCTTTCTTTATATCATTCTCATTTATCTCATATTTTCGAAGTGCAAGATTGTAATAATAAAAGGAGCGTCTTCATTTTACTCCTATGAACATTTTTTGTATGACCTCATCTCTTAAATAACCTGCTATCTCTTGTCCATCCTGATGGTGCAGGAATCTATCGTGGTCAGTTGTGAAAAAGATGCTGTTTTTGCTCTTGTTAATATTTATTCACAAAAATGCCTAATCAGTGAACATTTATTCTATTGATTAGAAACACACATACGGATAAAATGCAATACCCAGTTAATTAGGTGCCTCTTTATTCAGGTAGCGAAAAGGGGACATGTCTTTTTTTCATTCAAGGTTTCTGATAGGTAGTTGTTACAAAGTAAAGCCTTTCTCGGGGGAAGAAAGTGTCTAAATTATCATCTACAGCCGAATTGCCAGAGACTGTTTTGGCGAGATCGGCTTTTTTTGTAAAATTTACTATCTGAAAGGAGGTGAAAAACATGAGAATACCCAGAAGGTTTTTTATGACAATACTGCTCATAACTCTCATGCTCATGCCCATTCAGGTGTTAGCCACTCCTTACTTCTCCCTGGATACATTTGATGACTGGGATACTGCATTGAATGATGGAAGGATTTCACCGGTTGAATCACCCTATGATGCTGCAGCTGAGCATTATGGTATCGAAGGAGAGGATTACGTTTTCACAACGCCCGAGCTTTACGTATGGGAAGGTGACGGCAGTCCTGAGACTGAAAGTCCCGGTTTGGTTATGTACTGGGGTGATCCTGCAGCAGATCCTGACTTACCTCAACTTGCTTCCTGGGAATACACGTACCCTGAAGATCCTAATCTTACAGGAACAAAACTGAAGCTGACCGTCATGCCGCCATTGGGAATCTGGAGTGTGTCCTTGACGCTCAATGACGCTGCTGGTGGATGGGTATCCTGGGACTGGAACGTGAATACACCGGGAAATCCTCTTGGCCCCGGGCCAATAAATCCAGGAACCCCTTATACTATTACTATTGACCCGACTATTTTAGGACCTCAGGCAGGATCCACTTCTTTCGCACTCAATCCCGCAGCTGGATTTAATCCGACAACAGCAATCTCCATACAGGCAGATGAACTTGCGGCAGGAGCCGGGGCATGGCAGCAGTTTCCTGCTGTTCCCGTGGTTGGCGGACAGCAGCCGTGGAATTACTGGAGCAGTGTATCAGTTGTTCCTGAACCGATAAGTTCAACATTGTTTTTAGTTGGTGCTGGGACATTAGGGTTCAGGCGTTACTGGAAGAAAAGAAGAAAAATTTAAAATGTTTATCATTGTTCAGTCTATTCATGGCAGGGTCAATCTCGGCTCTGCCTTTTTTATTGAATAATCAGCAAAAAGCAGAAGAGACATTGAAAAACGCTATTTTTGATTAGAGGGGAGTCTTCTCTTTTCGTCTAAAGCGAAAGGGCCATTTCAAGATCACGTCGCTGGCCGCCCTCAAGAAGGGGAAGGCGACGATCGAGGTCGAGGTCAAATACGACAGCTCACAGCGTCCGAGACGTTCTGATTAAGTTTGATCCTGTAATCCTCCGGATTTTGCGGGAACGAAGGCACAAACCTTTTTTGACTGCTGCTAGGTCTCCTTATGGAGTGCTGCCTCTGCTCCACGCTCGTTGATTGCTGCTGACACAATGTTCACAGGGCATGACCCTGCAATGATGGGCTCTTATGTGGTAAATTTAGTAATTGACGCTATCATGAACCTCCAGCAGGGTCAGGGAAGAGACATTGGGTAAAAGGAAAAAACGCAAAAAGCCTTCGCAGGAGAAGAAATCAGCTCCGGAAGAGGCAAGTCTCCAGGCAAAACCGGAGGAACGGAAAAGGAAGAAAAAGCTGCCGGCCCTCAAGAACCGGGAGCATCCCAACTGGCCCCTGACGGCATTGGCCGGGGCCGGAATGGTCCTCACAGCGTACCTGGTCCTTACCACGTGGCTTGGCGGTAAGCCCCTGTACTGCGCAGAGGGAAGTTCCTGTGATATTGTCCAGCAAAGCCGGTGGGGCACCTTTCTGGGTCTGCCCACGGCGCTCTGGGGTTTTCTGACCTATGCAGCATTGGCCCATATCGGATACCGGGTTCGCAGTGCAGTGCGTCACTGGAAGTGGGCGTGGACAGTTTCCCTGGCAGGCCTGGGCTACAGTGTTTATCTTATCGCTGTTTCCCTGTTCGTGATTGATGCTGCCTGTGTCTACTGCCTTGCCTCTTTTTCGATCATGACCGCCATATTCTGCGTGGTGTTGTTTCAGCGGCCTGCGGGGCTGCCGGATTTCAGCTTTGCGAAATGGGCAGGGCAGACCGCGGTAGTCGCTCTGGTGCTTGTCGGGGGGATGCATCTGCATTACAGCGGCGTTTTTGATCCTGCTGCTGGTCCGGAAGACCCCTATCTGAAAGGTCTGGCCGAGCACCTTGCCAGGGAGAAGGCACTTATGTACGGAGCCTTCTGGTGACCGGCATGCGTGGAACAGAAGGATCTGTTCGAGGCATCAGCAGACCGGCTCCCCTATGTGGAGTGCTCACCCGGCGGCCGGAAGGGGCCGGTGGCAGCAGCGTGCAGGAAAAACAATATCAAATCCTACCCCACATGGATTATCGGGGGCCAGCGGTTTCAGGGCATTCTCGAGCCTGACCGGCTGGCAGTGATTTCCGG
>CP070788.1:407042-412477 GCA_020346765.1 Nitrospiraceae bacterium | reverse complement strand
AAGCGGTGAAAGAGGTCCGGTCCCGCCTCCTCCCGCAGCTCGATATTGGCACAGGGGGGGCGATCATCGATGATGACCGGGCCAGGGCAGGAGCGGGCTCGGCGCCGGAACGCTCCTGGACAGGACAGGCAACGCTGTCACAACTCCTGTACTCAGACAGTGTATGGACTGCCTATGCTGTGGAAAAACACGTTCAGGATTCCCGCGTTGACGTACGGAACACCATTGAACTCGATATCGCCCAGGCAGCGGCCGTAGCCTATCTGAATGTGCTGAGGGCCGAGAGCATCGAAGAGATCCAGAAAAACAACCTCCGGCTCACCCGGGCAAACCTGGAACGTGCCCGGGTGCGGGTCAACGTGGGCATTGCGGGCCCCGATGAGGTGTACCGGTGGGAAAGCCAGATAGCCGATAACCGCCAGATCGTCCTCCGGTCTGAATCGGACACGTTCAATGCAAAGAACAGTCTGAACCGGATCCTGAACCGGCCGCTTCAGGAACCCTTTGTCGCTGAGGAGGCAGATCTGGAAGCACCCCCCCTTGGCTCAACCAACGAGCTGTTTCATGATCTGATCACCCATCCAAAGGACTTTCTTCTTTTCAGGGACTTCCTGGTCATGAAGGGGCTGGAGATTTCTCCGGAACTCAGACGGTTTGATGCCGAGATAGCGGCCCGGGAACGAATCATGGTCTCGGCAAAGCGGGCCTTCTGGCTTCCCGACGTTTCGCTGCAGGGGAATGTGACTGAGCTCTTTTCCGAAGGGGGAGAGGGGCAGCGTTCCGACTCGCCCGCAGATATCAACGACACGGACTGGACCGTCGGTGTCTTCGCCACATTGCCGCTCTTTACGAGCGGGCAAAAGACAGCGACCTACAGCCGGACGCGTCACGAACTGGACCGGATCAGGATTGATCGTGAAGCGGCCAGAGAGCGGATTGAGCAGAGAATTCTCAGTGCCGTCAACCTGACCAGGTCATCCTACCCGGCGATAGAGCTTTCCCGCGATGCGGGAAAGGCGGCACAGGAAAATCTCACGCTCGTCTCCGACTCGTACGAGCGGGGCATCAAATCCATTATCGACCTCATCGATGCCCAGAACCAGGCCCTTGTCTCTGACCAGAGGGCAGCCAACTCGGTGTATGATTTTCTCATTGATTTCATGAATGTTCTGCGCGCTGTGGGATCCTTTGATTTTTTACTCAGTGAAACCGGACGTGAAGAGTGGCTGCAGGATTTCAGGGTCTATGCCGTTGCAGAAGCTGAAACGAATAGAAAATGATCATTCATTTATTCTGAAAGTTTGATCAATGGAAATAACCACTGAGAACTCCTTTAGGCAAACATGAACATCCTTCTCTTCTTCGGTGATGCGATAATTTAGTTTCTCTCCCTGTAAGAATGCGCAATATGCATTCCCACCAGACGGGCAATGAGAATGGCAATATAGAGCTGTCCCACGACGGCCTCAAGAAAGGCAAGGGTACGGGCCGGCGGGACAAGGGGGATAATATCACCGTAGCCCAGTGTGGACAATGTGACAAAACTGAAGTAGGAGAGGCTTGCGTACTTTGACTGGGAAAATCCATGATCTGGTGCTGAGGCGGTTATCTCAGGATCCGGGAATAAAAATGATCCGGGATAAATCGTTTCCAGGATGTCATAGAAAAATGCCCAGATCAGACCCATAAACAGATAGACGCAGATGGCTCCGCAAATCCTGTCTCCTGAGATTTCTCCCGGCTTCACAACATCGATCAGTACGGTAATTGCCATCACTATTGAAAAGCAAGCGTAAAAAACAAAGGTCAGCAGTGTCAGCGTGGGATGCGGAAAAACATACATCAGAATATTGGCCACAACTGCAATCCCGGCGGAGAAAAGGGAGATAAGAAAAATGATCCTGTTCCTGCTCATGACGTACATGCTGATAAGCAGAATAAGTATGAACAGGATATTGATAAACCTGACGCCGATGAAACTCTTTTCACTGAAGGGGCTGAGAACAAACATGATCAGAAGAGAGAGCATCAGGCAGAAATGCTTCCCTTCGCTAAGGATCTTTGCATTAAATCTGTTAAGTGATTTCATTGTGATGAGAGCGCTCGATTGCCGGATTTCCGTTTACGGTATTTAATAATAGATGATTTTCGAACAGCTGCACTATATCACTTGAATTTCTGAGGTCGCTATATTTTCGCTATTGTATCATAGTATCCGCTCGTCGACAAATGCCTGCCGTGGATGACCTGCTTCACAATCACTATTTGAACCATAGGGTTTTTTGTGCGATAATTGTCGCAAGTATCCCCTGCAATTTTAGAGAGGAGGCAGAGAGATGAAACCTGTCAGACAGACAAGCCGGGGCATTTTAGCAGCAGGAATATTAGTCATAATTTATCTTCTTGCTCATCCGGGCCGGGCGGATTGCGGCATGGAACTATCGAAGGGGCAGACTGTTTACGTCCCCATTTATTCCCACATCTATACGTCTCCCAAGAGTGTTCCCTCCGATTTAACGGCTATCCTGAGCATCCGGAATACGGATTTGAAAAATTCCGTTACGGTTGTCTCTGTCGATTATTATGATTCCGAAGGGAAACTGATCCGTCAGTACCTGAAGACCCCCCTTGAACTCAAGGCAATGGCATCGACCCGCTATATTGTTGGCACGTACGACAAAGAGGGGGGATCAGGGGCTAATTTTATTGTCAGGTGGAGATCGGAAAAGGAAGTAAATGCGCCCCTCATTGAAAGTGTCATGATCGGCAACAGGGGCCTCTCCTTTATTTCCCGGGGACAGGAGATCAGTGAGTAGGTTGAGCCGACAAAAGAAAACGGATACGGTTATCGATACATGGACCCTCTCTGGATCTCTGTAGCATTTATTCTCGGCTTCGCGGTGCGGCAGATCGGATTGCCGCCCCTTGTGGGATTTCTCGCCGCCGGGTTTGCACTGAATGCCCTAGGGGTCCGGGGCGGCGAAACACTGCAGGTCATATCCGACCTCGGCGTTACCCTTCTGCTGTTCACCATCGGACTGAAGCTGAAAATTAAAAACCTGCTCCGTCCCGAGGTGTGGGCGGGCGCTTCCATTCATATGGTCATCACGGTCCTTGTCTTCGGTTCCGGAATGTACGGGCTCAGCATAGCCGGGCGTTCCCTGTTCAGCGGTCTGGACCTGAACCAGTCTCTTCTTATTGCCTTTGCCCTGAGCTTTTCCAGCACCGTATTTGCCGTCAAAGTGATCGAGGAAAAGGGAGAAATGCCCTCTCTCTACGGCCGTGTTTCCATCGGCATTCTCATCATGCAGGACATCTTTGCCGTCATATTCCTGACCGTATCTACCGGCAAGATCCCTTCTCCATGGGCCTTCCTGCTGATAGGAGTCCTGTTCCTTGTCCGGCCGCTGCTCATGACTCTCATGAACCGGAGCGGGCACGGAGAACTGCTTATTCTCTGCGGATTTTTCCTCGCACTGGTCGTCGGTGCTGCAGGCTTTGATCTTGTCCGCCTCAAGGCAGACCTGGGGGCCCTGGTTGTGGGCATGATCCTTGCCGGCCATCCGAAGGCATCGGAGCTTGCCGGATCACTCCTCAATTTCAAGGACATATTTCTCGTGGGGTTCTTTCTCAGCATCGGACTCTCCGGCACGCCCTCTCCCGGGAATATAGGGATAGCAGCCCTGCTCACGGCAGTAGTCCCCTTCAAGGTTGTCCTCTTTTTCCTGCTTCTGACAAGGTTTAAATTACGGGCACGAACGTCGCTTCTCGCGTCATTAAGTCTCGCCAACTACAGTGAGTTCGGACTGATCGTCGGCGCTATCGGCGTTTCAGGGGGATGGATCAGCAGTGAGTGGCTGATCATTATCGCCATTGCCCTCTCAATGACGTTTGTGCTCGCTGCCCCCCTGAACTCGGCTGCTCACCGGATCTATGAAAAACTCTCGGAGAGGCTTAAACCATTCGAAACAGACAAACGTCTTCCTGAAGACGAACCGGTTCATCCCGGAGACGCCGAGATCGCCATATTCGGCATGGGACGCATCGGTTCAGCGGCATACGACAGACTGCGGGAACAGTACGGCGGCCGGGTAATCGGTGTAGATTTCAATGCGGAGACGGTCAAGGAGCATCAGCAAAGAGGCCGGGATGTCATCCTCGGTGATCCCACAGACCCCGATTTCTGGCTCAGGGTTAAAAGCAGCAGGGAACAGGTAAAACTGGTAATGCTCTCCATGCCGAACCTGCGGGAAAACCTCTCTGTCGCAAGACTGTTAAGCGAGGGACGCTATGCCGGCAGGATTGCGGCCATTGCACAGCATGACGATGAGGTGGAGATGTTGAAGGAAGCGGGGGTTCAGGCCGCCTTCAACTTCCGCGTTGAAGCAGGTGTGGGATTTGCCGATCATGTGAGTGAGATACTGGGAAGATCGCCTCATGAATAGGGGTCAGCATGCAGGGGCTCTGGTATCGAGGGCGAAAGAATTTGCCGTGAATGCGCACAGGCGCATCGGCCATCGCCGCAAGTACACCCGCCTGCCCTATACAACGCACCTCCAGAATGTGGTTGAGCTGGTAATGTCAGTAACGGACGATCCGGAAATGATCGCTGCTGCCTGGCTCCATGATGTCGTTGAGGATACCCCGGCAACCCTTGAAGACGTGGAGAAATCCTTTGGCAGAGATGTGGCGGACATGGTTGCGTCACTGACAGACATAAGCAGGCCCTCCGACGGCAACCGTGCAAAACGGAAAGAGCTTGACCGGATTCATCTGGCCGAAGCAGGGGCCGGGGCAAAGACCGTCAAGCTTGCCGACCTCATCGACAACTGCAGAGACATCTGCAAGAATGATGAGCGCTTTGCAAAGCAGTACCTGAAAGAGATGGCTGCACTGCTCGAGGTCCTCAAGGAAGGTGACCGGACCCTGTACGTCCAGGCCAGAGAGGCCCATGAGGAATGCGTCCGGCGGATCGGGATGTCCCCTGTTGATGAGGACAGGGCCGTGGATCTGCAGCCGGGGATCCTCGCCGGTGAGAGGGTGCCCCCGCACCTGATCCGTCTCTTTGCCGATTCATTTATCGCGCAGGACATTGCGGACCCACTGCGGTCCTTTGACAGGGAAAAAAGATGCGACGATGTCCTTCCCGTAATGGAGCGGAATGGCATCGACGTTATTTCCGTTCGTGACGAGGGTATTGTTCAGGGATACCTGCGGCGGATTGATCTTGGCAATGGAAACTGCGGAGACCACCTTCGTCAGTTCCGTTCCGGGCAGGTCTTGGACGGAGAGGACTCGCTCACCGAAGTCATTCACGCCCTGACACTCTATGAATACACCTTTGTTTCAATGCTGGGGGATGTAACGGGTCTCATCAGCCGGGGTTGTCTGAACAAGCCCGTTGCCCGCATGTGGCTCTTCGGTATGGTCACCAT
>CP070788.1:401475-406942 GCA_020346765.1 Nitrospiraceae bacterium | reverse complement strand
CATGATGGAATTTTACAACAGGGTGACGAAGGCCTCACGGGAGCTCACGCAGGAACTGGGTCGTGAGCCCACAGACGAGGAAATAGCAAAGAAGCTCACGGTGCCCACGAGGAAGGTCGAGGAGGTGTTCAGGGCCATTCAGGACCCCATTGCCCTGCAGACACCTGTTGGTGATGAGGACACGGAGCTTGAGGACTTTATTGGTGACAAGAACAGCCCCTCTCCGTACACGGACGCTGAAAGCAAGGAAATTTCGGGATACATCAAGAAGGTGCTCGGTACGCTGACCCCCAAGGAAGAAAAGGTGATCAGAATGAGATTTGGCATCGGCGTCGACAGGGACCACACCCTAGAAGAAGTGGGAAGGCATCTTACCATAACGAGGGAGCGTGTTCGGCAAATCGAAGCAAAGGCTCTGAGAAAGCTGAAGCACCCGAGCAGGCTCAAGGCCCTCAAGGCATTAGTAAGCACATAACAGGCTGTGCATCGGGAGTAAAACAAAAAGGTGAGCAGGAGTTCCTGCTCACCTTTTTTCATGCACTATCTCTGTCGTTATATTATTTCTTTGCCCATTTTGCTCCCAGTGTCAGTTCCCCCGAGCTCTGAAGGAGCACGGCACCCGACGTGGACGGCTGGAGCGAGACAACCTGGATAACGGCCAGTGGCCTCTCCGAGGGCGGGGCTGAAAGTACTGCAAAAAGATCGCCCACGGCTACCCCGTCATCTTCCCCTTTGTCGAGAAAAATAACGTCGCCCTCCGCAAGAAGATGGGAGTTCATGTGCGACTCTATGATGTATCCCTGGATGTCAGGTGTCCTGGGGCTCGACGGGATCGTTGGCGGCTCCATATCATGATAGGGCAGCAGGCCGTCTCCCTGATGGACTTCCTCAAAGGCGCTGATCACAGTCGCCTTCGGTATGTTATTGTCCTGACCCGTGACCTCAAGGGTGCCGATAATCCGGATCTGATGTCCCACGGATTCCCTGGTAACAGGGTGCCTGACCACCTTGATGTCCCGGATTACGTAATAGCGTTTTTCCTGCGCAGTGTCATCATTGAACTTCAGATAGACAGACTCGCCTTCACCGAACATCTCCTGCCTGTTGTCGCCGGCGAGCACCTCACCCACGCTCGGGTAGGTGTCTCCTATCCACCCGCTTGCAATATACAGGACCTTGTCAATGATGTATTTCTGCTTTCGTTCCGGGGCAAATATAAAATCAGCCTTTGCCGGCTTCTTTTTCAGTGTCTGCTTTTTAGCGGGGGGTGCTGCCGTCTCTTCACCCGGGGAAGGGAACATGCGCAGCAGCTCTTCCCGGGAGGGGACGACGATTTTATTCCCCGGAAAAATAAGGTCCGGATTTTCGATCTGGGGATTCACGTTCCAGAGCTTGGGCCAGAGGAAAGGGTCTTCCAGCCGGGTGTGAGAAATATCCCAGAGCGTGTCATCTTTCTGGATAATGTACTCATCAGGGGACCTGTCCTGCGCGTGCAGCAAGGTTATCATAAAGGCGAAAAGGACGGTAAGACCGATAATCGTTTTTTTCATTTCTGCTCCCCCATATGTTTAATCACTCCTTCATATTCCATACCTTACAATAAAGAACTCCCACTTCTGTGTCAAGTGATTGAATCACAGAATATCCGAAGACTGGAGGCTCTCTGGTGATGCTGCAGAGCCGGACTGTCTCCACGGCATCACGTGCTGTAGTGGGCATTGATCCTGATATACCCCTCTGTCAAATCGCACGTTATGGCCCGGGCCGTGCCGGTTCCCTGCCCTGTGTCAATGGTGAGGACAATGTCCCTGCCGGAAAGGGCCTTTCTGGCCGATTCCTCCTTCCCCGTGCCCACACCCCTGCGGACCAGCCTGACCCCGTTTATCGAGATATCAACTGAGCCCTCACTCACATCGGCGCCCGAGTATCCCAGTGCCGCCATGATCCTTCCCCAGTTAGGGTCCCTTCCGTAGAGTGCTGTCTTGACAAGCATTGAGTTTGCCACGGCAGAGGCGATCCTGGCAGCGTCATGATCTGAAGGGGCCCTCCTGACCACCACTTCGATGAGCTTTGTCGCGCCCTCGCCGTCACGGGCAATCATCCTGGCGAGTTCATAGGTGAGGTCGTTCAGGGCGTGTCTGAACGCGTCAAAGTGCCGGGATTTTTTTGTAATGCGTTTGTTGACGAGGCTGCCGTTGGCCATGATCATGACTGCGTCGTTGGTACTCATGTCATTGTCAACGGACAGGCTGTTAAACGAAGCCTGCACTGCCTCTCTCAGCGCGGAATCGAGGGCCCGGCCGCTTATGGAAACATCGGTCATAATGAAGCACAGCATGGTCGCCATGTTCGGGCGGATCATCCCTGCACCCTTGGCAAACCCCGCGATGATCCCCTTTTGCCTGCCGATCCTGACTTCCCGTAAGGCCACTTTCCTGAAGGTGTCCGTGGTCATTACGGCAGAAGCGGCATGCGCCATGGATGCCGGGGAGAGTTTGTACACAAGGCCGGGAATCGCTCCGGCGATTTTTCCCATTGGCATGGGCCTTCCTATGATGCCGGTGGAGGCCACATAGACGAGCTCTGGTCTGATGTTCAGCTCTTCAGCTGTCAGCCGCTGCATCCGGCGGGCGTCGGCAAGTCCTTTTTGCCCTGTACAGGCATTTGCGTTGCCACTGTTGACGATGATGGCCTGTGCCCTGCGTGAGGATATGCCCTCCAGGGCAACCCTGATCGGCGCGGCCTTGATCCTGTTCGTGGTAAAAAGGCCGGCAGCTGTGCAAGGGCATACTGAATAGATCAGGCAGAGGTCTTTCGCGCCTGACTTCTTGATTCCCGCTGATATTCCGGCAAACAGAAAGCCCGGCACCGAGAGCTTACGGACAGAGAGGACCCGCTTCATCAGGGAGAAGCAGGGGAGGCGAGGAGACCGGTTGTCTCTTCAAAGCCGTACATGATATTCATGTTCTGGACGGCATTGCCGGAGGCGCCCTTGAGAAGGTTGTCGATGGCGCTCACAATAATGAGCGTCTGGTTTTTCCCGCTCCGTTCATCGAGAAAGACCGATATGTCACAGTAATTGCCGCCCTTGACGGCCTTTGTGGCAGGGTACCTGCCGTTCTGTAATATCCGGACAAAGGGTTCATTGTGGTAGTACTGATTATACAGTTTCTGAACGTCTGGAAGGCTAATCTTGCGTTTCAGAGGGACATAGATAGTGCTGAGGATCCCCCGGTCCATGGGGATAAGGTGCGGGGTGAACAGGATCCTCACGTTTCCATGCGACAGGGCGCTCAGCTCCTGCTCGATCTCAGGGGTATGGCGATGCACAGCGATGGAATAGGCCTTCACGGACTCATTGACCTCGCAGAACATGAAGGGCTGTGCCGGGCTTCTTCCTGCACCCGAAGTCCCTGATTTTGAATCCACGATTATCCCGCTGACATTAATAAAGTCCTTTGCCATGAGGGGGGCCAGACCGAGTATGGCGCTTGTGGGATAACATCCCGGGTTAGCGATAATCGAAGCTTTCCTGATCTGTTTCCGGTACAGTTCAGGCAACCCGTAGACGGCCTTCTTTAGCAGCGGGGCGTAGAGATGGGGGATTTTATACCATTCCTCGTAGACCTTCGGGTTTTTCAGACGGTAGTCAGCCGAAAGATCAATGACGCGTTTTCCGGCGTTGTGCAGAAAGGCCACCGTCTCCTGGGATGTCTTGTGAGGCAGGCAAAGGAAAAAAAGATCGGCCCTTTTTGCCAGGACCTTCAGGTCCAGGGAATCGTACTTCAGTTCGGTGTTCCTGACATTGATAAACACGTCAGAAATCAGGAGGCCTGCTGAACGTTCCGAAGTGACCGCCGTCACTTCCACATCGGGGTGAGAGAGTAGAAGCCGGACCAGCTCAATGCCGGTATAACCGCTTCCTCCAAGGACAGCGGCCTTCAGCATGGGAGATCTGGTACTGGAGCAGCCGGCACATTATGAAAAAACATCATGTCCGCTTTCCCTGATGTGTATTCTGCGCGCTTCGCCATCCTGGTCACGCGAGAAAATTACCGCTTGGAGAACTGGAACCGCTTTCTGGCGCCCTTTTGTCCGTATTTCTTCCGCTCCACGACCCGTGGGTCCCGCGTCAACAGTCCTTCCTTCTTCAGCTTTCCCCTGAAGTCGGAATTTGCCGAGACGAGTGCCCGGGAGATGCCGTGCCGTATGGCTGCGGCCTGGCCGCTGTACCCTCCGCCCGTGACACGGACCGTGATATCGTATTTGCCGCTCACGGCTGCCACATGCAGGGGCTGCTGGATGATCATCTTCATTGTTTCATGCGGAAAGTACTGGCTGAGAGGTTTTTTGTTGACCGTGATATTCCCCGTGCCCGGTGTCATGAACACCTGCGCAATGGATGACTTTCTTCTGCCTGTTGCGTTGTACTGTATGTCTGCCATAATTCAAAAGCTCCTTATAGAGTGGTAATATTTAACGGTTCCGGGCTTTGGGACGTATGGGGGTGGTCAGGCCCGCTGTACACTTTCAGTTTGCTGAACTGCCGCCGGCCAAGCCGGTTCTTGGGAAGCATCCCCCGGACTGCCGCTTCGATAATACGCTCAGGCCTTGTTTCCATGATGTCCCTGGCATTCTCCTTCCTGATCCCGCCCGGGTATCCCGAGTGGCGGTAATAGAGCTTGTCGCTGAGTTTGTTCCCGGTGAAGCGCGCCTTCTTGGCATTTACAACGATGACAAAGTCCCCCGTATCAATGTTCGGGGTGAAGATGGCCTTGTTCTTGCCGCGGAGTATCTTGGCAACCTGAGAGGCAAGACGCCCCACAACCATGCCGTCGGCGTCGACAATGTGCCATTTTTTTGTAACATCAGTTTTTTTTGCGAATATAGTTTTCATAGTACCTTTCCTGCCTGTACCGCAATAAAATTTTAACACACCATCATAAAGGAAAATGGTTTAAATTGTCAATACTTGCTGAGAATGAGCGCGGGGAGGCAATGGCCTTCCCTCTGTCAGGCTCTGTCGCAGGTGCGGTGGGACAGCTGCTGCCAGAAATCAGCATCCATCTCTTCGTGGTACTGTTCCAGGGGATAATTTCTGCCGCAGTCCATGCAGCGCAGGTGAACACTTTTTCAGCCGAATCTCAGGTTCAGGCTCCCCTGACAGTCCCTGCAGCGAAACCGTGGATTGTTTGTCATGAGCATATCTCCTTAATATAGAAAATAACATAATAGTATAAATAACTGGACAGAAAAAAGGTAGAGTAATTCTGAAAATAATTCTCTCTCTGACGGTGAGGCCGTTGCCTCATCTCATCTCCTTAAGCAGTTTCATTAAGGCGGCTTGATTTTTTGCATGGATTTGTAAATAATTATGAACGATGTAGATAATCCTTACAGTCATTTTCAATAGGTTCATATGCCGGACAACGGCACTGATCGTTTACGGTTGAAATCATAAATCTAT
>CP070788.1:395906-401375 GCA_020346765.1 Nitrospiraceae bacterium | reverse complement strand
AGCGTTTTGTAGGCGTCAGAAAAAATCTCTTCAAAACTCTGCCACGATGACCCCTCACGGTCACATCCCCAGTTATAGCCGTCAATTGCTACCCAGTCAATGACCTCATCGCCGGGGAAGTAGTCTTCCATCCTGTTTAAAAGGGTTTCCGGATAAGAGGAGGCGTAAGGGCACCATACCCATTGTATCCCGGAAGGGGCTTCCCTGTTGACGAGGTCCCGGATGTGGTTCCATGCGACGATATAATCCTCTGAAGAGTTGCCGTTTACAGTCCCGCACCATGGATACCAGTCGCCGTTCATTTCATGCATAATCCTCAGGAATACTGTGCGCGGAAATGTCGCCAGTTCTCTGGCAAATGACCGGATATACCCATCATATCGTCCTGAGGCAATAGTGTTCAGGGAAAAATCGGGCTGGTCATAAGGCATCTCGCCATCAGCGGGGAGCAGCCATGGCTCCCACGTCAGAAGGATATCGCGTGACGCGCCTCTCAGGCGATCAAGCCAGGCACGATCGTCCCGGACAGAACAGCGGTTCCACGCCCTGTACACCGAGATGATATGCAGAGGTGTTCCACACGTCTCTTCAATGGATTGCAGTTCGTATTCTTCCAGTGGCTCATGGAAACGGTAGATACCGAATTTCATCAGGTCCGTTGTGGGAAAAGACTGAGGGCAACAAAACGCCATAAGACGGCAATGGTCCATGAGGCCCAGAACACATTGACAACGAGAAACCAGTAATCGTTCCTGATCGTTGTCAGGCCGTACACTATCGCTGCGATTGACAGGAGTATCAGGACGATATGGGGAAGACATTTCGTCATGCGCGCGCCAAGCGAGTGCCGCCTGCCCGTCTTCTGCGTGACCGTATAGCGGGGAAGCCTTTTCCTGCTGAACAGCGCCGCAAAAAAAGCGCTGAAGAACACAGCAAAAAGTCCTGCCTGGGCCTGAAACCTTTTAAAGGTATGGAGCTTGTACGTGGTGATTTTGTTTGATAACAGGTAGAGCAGAAAGTATGGTGTCCGCGCAATAATATAGCGCCAGAAGGGTTCTTTCAATATGAAGTGATGGGTGAATAAGGCCCAGATGGGAATTATGAAGAAAACGGGGAGAAAAATACCGAAAACCACATAATGAAATCCGATGTGAAAGTACTGCATCCGCTGATACGCATCAAGCCCTTTCTTAAAGAGGGGGCTGTCCCACAACATGATACGTATTGAATCAACGGCCCACTGCCAGCGCTGCTTCGTATGGCTGACTATTTCGTCAGGTGACGTTCCTTCCGTGTAGCTCTTGTCATGATACACTGATCTCCAGCCCTTGCTGTGGAGAAGCATAGAGGTGTGCACGTCCTCCACAAAGTTCCATGTTGAAAATCCCCCTATGGACTCGAGGGCCTCCCTTCTGTACACAACGCCGCTGCCGCAGGAAAATGCCGCATTATCATAATCTTTTCCGGGCATCATGACGCCGTAAAACACCATGTCAGAATTGCTCCAGGGATCACCCTCTGGAAGCCTGAAAGTCTGCAGAGTCTGGACAAAGCCTATTCTGGAAAGACTAAAATAACCGATGATACGGTCAATGATCTCAGGCCTTGCGACCTGATCGGCATCGAGCGTCAGAATAAGCTGACCGCTGGTTCGCTGCAAGGCATAGTTGAGATTTCCTGCCTTTCTGTTTTCATGGGTCGGTCTCCGGATATACTCAACATGATGCTGTTCACAGAGTGATTTCACCTGATCATCTTCTCCATCATCAAGCACATATACTGTCTTATTTTCATAGTCAATGGAAACTGCTCCTTTCAGGGTTTTCTCGATGATCTCAACGGGCTCACCGGAGACAGGAATGAATATGTCCAGGCTGAACTTCTTCTTTTCAATGGGTGGTCCGTCCGGCCGGTGGTGCCTTTTGGCCCAGAGGACATTTCCCCAGAGGAGAAACAGCAGGAAGAAGACTGCCTCCGTGACCAGAAAAGGGACAACCATATACCAGTGCTGCCACTGCGCATTGACAAAGCACCATCCAAGGTAAAAGAGGGCAGCCAGAACCACGGCAATAGAAAAAAGCTGCCCCGATATCCTGGTCTTTCTCTTTTCCTTTTCTCCGTAACGCTGGTAGGTCCTCCTGCCGAGGAGATCATTCATCCAGTTTCTGATTTTCTGTTTCATGGGTGATCGTTAATTAAAACCTGTGTTGATAAATTATGTTAAAGTTGGCCGCCCAGAAACGGTCGCCTTCCTCCAGCCTGTCAACACCCTCATTCTGATCAAACCAGCGTGCATCAAAGCGCAGAGACGATCGTTGCGTAAACCGGTACAATGCGAACAAAAAGGCAGATGTTGACAAACCACTGCTCTTGGGGGACCAGGAAAGTGCTCCTTCGGCACCCCACGAGAGGTTTTCACGAAAATCCTGACGATATTCAAGCCTCAGGGTATGTATTTCAAAATTAATGGGGTCCCAGTATGCGGATTCGACATGATCGCCTGTTCGCGTAAGCGGTGCAGGGTCTTTAATATCGAGGTAAAAGTAATTGTACGCTGCCCGGAGGAAGGGGGCGTCAAAGACCTGGTACCCTGCCTCAAACATGAAACTGTGTTTCTCATTCCCGTCGGAATAGTCACCGTATACTGCTTCACCTGCAAATGAGACCCTGGAAACGGGGTAATACAGGAGGTAGACCTTGTAATCATCACTCTGAATATCGAGATCCAGTGACCCGATGGTAACCACATAACTGTAAATGACATTGCTGAATGACGGTACCGTGTCAATAAGATCAAAGTGTCTGTAGCTGAATTCAGTATAGAGACCAGATACAGGCCTGAAGCGTAAAAACAGACCTCCATTCAGGTTTTCATTTTCATTGTCATAAAAGTTCTCAGACAGGCGTCCCAGCACCGTGATGCTCTCTGAAAACTGCCTTTCTCCCTGAATGATGAGGGTGTGCCTCAGGACATCATCAAAGCCGTCTTGGGAAAAGTCTGAGAACACATATCCGGCATCAAAATGCACTCCTGAAGAAGCGGAAACCCCGGCCTCGGTTCCTATACTTTGCCGCGTAAAATCGGATGAGTTGGTATAGTATTCTGACAGCAGTGTTACTGCAGGATTAGTAAAAAAAGATACCGGCCTGTCCTGCACCCCTGTTTGATGGCGCACGTCATCACTGCATCTTGCAGCAGCCGGGATACTGACGAGCATGCATACCACTACTATCAGGAGCAAAATCGTTTTAAGATCGTGCATATTCGCGGTGTCTTTCTAAGAATGAATGATACTAAAATTTACTCATTGTTACAAGCGGGAGATAGTAAATGCTTCTGTCCGCCTTTTTGAGGCATTGAGAAGGACGGCCTTCCATGACCCTGTCACCCGTCTCTGCGTTCGTCCCGGAGAGGCAGACAGAGGGTTCATTCCGGAGACTGCCCCATGATTTAACGTCTTATAGTTCATTGCAAAAGAAGCCACGATCATCCGGGGGGGTTCCGCGGGCTGTTGAAGCTGTAAGGATACTGCTTACTCAGTACGCGTGTACCGTTTCAGCATGGACCAAACTCTTTTCCTGTTATAGGAGGCAGCAAGGGGTAAGGCACCTGATATAAAGAGGAGCACCTGTCCGGGCTCGGGGACAACACTGACGTTCAGCTTTACACTGCCTTCATTGTCAACTGAATTCCAGTCATTAATAAAAAAATGGAGATTCGTGTTTTCTTTCAGAGAAATAGTCATGCCGTCTACATTTGTCCGGTAAAAATTGAGTGAATCACTTGCGCTGTTCGCAATATATGACCCTTCACCAAAGTTGAAACTGTCGTCATAATCAGCCCAAATCTGAACATAATTATTCCAGCTGTCAGTTCCCCAGTAGGCGGCCAGGTTGTAGGCCGAAGAATCAGGAGCCAGGCGAATATCATACAGTCCTTTCTCCAAAAAAATACTTGTCCATATGGGGTTTGCCGGGGAGGTAAAGGGGTCGCCTCCCGATTCCAGCCACCAGTTGAAATTCTTTGTATTCAGATCCGCTACAAGCTCATCTAGATTGCTCCAGGGAAGGGGGTCGGGATTAACGCCATAGCGCCATTGAAAATAATAGCTGTCATCAGCAAGGTCTTTCACATAGAGATAGGTGCTTTTGAGATCATCTGCCCAGTATCCTGCGTTTGCAATGCCGTCAAGGGTTACTGAGGTTGAGGCATGGGAGTATGAGAAGAACATCACCACCATGACCATAGCCGTAAAGAAGGTATTGATTAATTTTTTTTGCATGTGTTCGTCTCCTGATCTGACTATTTTTTGTGCATCCGCTGCCTCTTATTCTCAGCGCGACTATTGTCATGCATCTGAAGCGGGACACGCATCATATACGACTGAGCGCTGCAGATGTATGTCAATTAGAGAATCTCGCAAATATCATGCCCTCAAATACTGAGCGCCTCCAGATAATATTTCCTTTCATTTTCAATGGGTTAAATTTTCAGAGAACAGCAGGGGCATGGCAGTTTCAAGTGCCATCCAAACGATGACACAGCCATACTGTGCCATGGCACAGCAAGGCACTGTTACATCGGAGATAACAGATAAGCTAAACTGGCAGAATAGAGCAAAAGGCCTGGCAATTACCATGCATTTTCTGTTTATAATGATGCACCTGTATGATCATGAGGAACATAAGACTCACACTGCAATATGACGGGACACGGTACGCCGGGTGGCAGGTCCAGAAGGACCGGGCAACGATTCAGGGACTCCTTGAAGAGGCCCTGTTCAGGATCACCGGCGAGAACCTGCGGGTCACCGGGGCCTCCCGGACAGACGCGGGAGTGCACGCCCTCGGGCAGGTCGCAGCATTCACGACGCAGTCGAAACTGGAGCCGCCGGTCTTTCTTCGTGCCCTGAACGCCGGCCTTCCTGAAGACATAGCGGTACTTGATGCTGCAGAGGAGGATGATGATTTTCACCCGCGGTACAGTGCCCTTCACAAGACCTACTCCTACCTGATTGCCGGCCCAGGGGACTGCTCCCTGTTCCTCAGAAAGTACGCATGGGTCATCCCATTCCGGCTGGACAGCGGGGCAATGGAAGAGGCCGCGTGCCACATGAGGGGTACAAAGGACTTTTCCTCCTTCCGCGCCTCGGGCTGCAGCGCCAGAAACCCTGTGCGAAGCGTTACGGCCCTTGAAATCACCCGGCTGCCCTCATTCCCCTTTCTGACCTTTTCCTGCCGCACACCCTGCATCAGGATCACCATCAGGTCACAGGCCTTCCTCAGGCACATGGTAAGAAACATTGTGGGGACCCTTGTGGATGTGGGGAGGGGGAAAATGAGGCCCGACATGATGAGCGAAATCCTGGAAAGGCGGGACCGAAGGGCAGCCGGGAAAACGGCCCCTGCCTGCGGGCTGTTTCTGGAGAAGATTGAATACTGAGTCCGTCGTACGTCGAACGGCGAAGG
>CP070788.1:390289-395806 GCA_020346765.1 Nitrospiraceae bacterium | reverse complement strand
TAAAGCGGAGAAAGAGCGCTGCCGCGCCGAAGAGAACAAGAACCTTGCCGCCTTCAAGGCCCGCCCGGAGCGTTAAACCGTAGCGGTGGTGGATATCAACTCCCATGAGTATCAGGATGGACATGAGTTCTCCGGTCAGGGCTACGCCGATAATGTCCCTGCCCAGGTCCTCTTCGATAAGCCCGGACTCCTTGAGCACAGGGATTATGATGCCCGCCGAGATCATGGAGACGGCAATGCCCAGATAATAGGGATAGCCCAGGCGGTGGAACAGGAAGGGTACGGCGGCAAAGGCAAGGAGGGGGATGATGATGTACCAGTAAAAATTTCTCTGCCGGATAAACCTCCTCAGGTCGAGTTCCATGCCGACGATGAACATGAGATAGATCAGCCCCACTTCCTTCATCAGGTCGAACCATGCGGGCTGAACGGGCAGGACCACATTGAAAAGGAGCACGCCGTAGACGATTTCAAGGGTCGCCGAGGGGGTCCTGAAGCGCCTGCCCAGGATTGGTACAAGGGCAGCTCCGCCAATGACCGTGAACAGTATGAAGAGCTCGTTTTGCATGACCACCTAAAGATACTCTTCCATGAGCGGCAGCAGAAGAGTGGAGATTCCGGCCTCACGGATAATGTGCCAGAGGACATCAGGGTTCAGTGCGGACATGAGCCAGCCCTGCTCTTTCCACTTCCTCGCATCGGCTATGAACAGGTTATACTCAGGGAGGGCCTGGGAAATAGATTTCACGGGGTTGCCAGAAAGCGTCTTCTTATCGATGCTTATCTTGTACATGGAGCTTACGTCGTTGATCGTTTTCTTCATGAACTCAAATGAGTGAATGTCATCATCACTGGAGATGTATTTTGAGGGATTCACCACAAGCACCGTTACCTCATTGTTCAGCGACTGAGATATTTCCATGGCAGTCTCAAGGGCAAACTGAAGGTTGACCTGCTCCACAGCGGGGATGACGACCTTCTCGTAGGGAAAGCTTCCCCCGGTCAGAAGGACAGGGCAGTGGGCCATGCTGATCAGGGAATAGAGCATCCTCTTTTTCTCTGCTATCCCGGTCCTGCGCAGGAACGTCTTCCGGGCATGGAATTTCGGCATTACGATAAGACCCTGGTCCCCCCTCACCTCCTTCAATGCCTCCTTGATGGCCTGAAATGGAGGAAGGTCCTTTGTGATAACCTCAGCATTCCTGATGTTCTCTTTTGTCATATACTGCTGAATCTCCTGCTGTTTCCCTGCAGCCTTCCGGGAAAGGATATAGACCATCCTGCTGAGAGAGAAGACAGAGAAGAGATAGTCAAGTTCGCTGAAAAAGGACTCATCCTCGTCTCCCGTCAAACAGGCGATCGCCGTAGAGCCATACTCGAGAGGGAACTGCTGGAATTTGAATGAAAATATTTCCGCAACGGTCTTCAGGACAGGAGGGTCGCCAAGGATCACCACTTTGTCCTTTGGCTTCAGCACCGTGTCACGCTTCGGCACCACGATGTTTTCGTCCCGGTAAATGATCCCTATGCGCCACCTGACCGGCGTCAGCGTACGGAGGGGCCGGTTGGCAAGCCGTGAGTTCGGGTGGACTTCGACTTCCAGTATTTCATCCTTGCCGAGCCCGATGGCATGGGCTGTGCGGGAGGTCTGCTCAAGTTTGTTCCTTATGGAAATCGCGCTTGAGGCGAATATATTTTCAACCTCTGCGCCAAGTTCCTCCAGGGCTTCAACACCCGCCTGCGTGGCCGCAATCGCCAGGATTCTCTTTGTCTCAAAGTGCTCCTTCACAAGCCGTGCCGTCTCGATACTCACCTTCTCATCGGGGATGGTAACGATCACGGCATCGGCTTCGGCAACGCCTCCCTTCTCGAGCACGAGCCTGCTCGTGGCGTCACCATGGACAAACAGGGCGTCCTCACGTACATCCTTCACCTTCCGCTCGGTCTCCGGGTCAAGGTCGATGCAGGTGACCTCCACGTCCTTGGACATCCGCTTGACAAGTTCCAGGCCGATGTTGCCCAGTCCCGCAACGATATAGTTACTGCGCCTCATGCTTCCCCCTTACCCGTGGGGGGTAAGCGTTTACTCAGCTCGCACCATTCATGCATATCAGAGTTCCCTTTCAGAGCGTCGTTTCCCCCCAATCAATCAATACCGAGAAGACTTCGCGCGATCATGAAGTAAATGAGTAGGGCCGTCACGTCGATAGTGGACGTGATGAGGGGCGTAGCAATAAGCGCCGGATCGAAGCCGATCATTTTTACGAGCATGGGGAGGAATGAACCGATGGTCGTTGCAATGGTGATGACAAAGACAAAACTCATTCCCACGACGATCGCGATGGGCCAGGTGCCCTGGAGCCAGTATGCCCAGAGCGTGGCAGCAGCACCCAGAGAGATGCCAATGAACAGGCCGAGGCTGATCTCCCGGAGCAGGATCCGCATACCCTGGCTTACGTCAATCTCACCGATGGCAAGTCCTCGGATCACGACTGTTGAGGACTGGGCCCCGGCGTTCCCCCCGCTGCCAATCAGCACGGGGATAAAGGCAGAGAGGATAACGATCCCCTCAATGACCTCCTTGTGTCCTATGATGATATTGCCCGTCAGCGAGTTGAGCCCCAGCAGCAGGGCCATCCAGCCTATCCTCTTGCTGAAATTGCTGGTAATGGTCGATTCAAAATATCCCCGTTCAGCCACTTCGACGCCGCTGCCCCGGAGAATGTCCTCGGTGGCTTCCTCTTCAATAATGTCGATGATGTCGTCAACGGTAGCAATCCCTACGAGCCGGCCCTCCTTGTCCACAACAGGAACGGCAAGAAAGTCATAGTCACTAATGACGCGGGCAACCTCCTCCTGGTCATCGTCGGTGGAAACTTTGATAACCTCACGGTTCATGATCTCGCCGATTTTGACATCAGGCTCTGAAAGGACGATCCGTTTGAGCGACACCACCCCGAGCAGATGCCGGGTCTCATCAACCACGTACAGGTAGTAAATTGTCTCCCGCTCCTTGCCGATGCGCTTGATCCGCTTCAGCGCCTCCTCGACGGTCATGTTGTCCTTCACATCAAAAAACTCCGGCGTCATGATCCTGCCGGCCGTGTCCTCCCGGTATCCCAGGAGCACCAAGGTGGCCGTCCACTCTTCCGGTGTCAGGTGGCCAAGGAGTTTTTTAACCACCGAGGCAGGGAGTTCGTCAAAGAGACGGGCCCTGTCGTCGGGACTCATGGCATCAACAATGCCTATGAGCCGTGCATCATGGAACCCGCTCAGGATTTCTGACTGGACAGCGCTGTCCACATGCTCAAAGACTTCAACGGCGCTGTCCTTGTTCAGCAGCCTGAAGATAAGCGTCCGTTCCTCGGGGGGGAGGTTGTCGATAAGCTCTGCGATCTCTGCGGGATGCCCCTGGAGCAGCTCTTTGAGGGCATCATAATCCTTTGCCTCAAGCAGTGCCTCCACAGTTTCCCGTTTATGCTGTAATTCATCTTCCACAGTCGACATCATACCAGATTTGAATATATGAGTCTAACCTTCACTGCAAGGATTCAAGGATTCTAGGGTTCAAGGGTTCGGGTGAAATGAAATACCACAAGACTCTTCTGCCGCTTCACTCCCTGAATTCTTGAATCCTGGCCTTTCGTGCAAGCAGCTGATCGCTGATAGCTTATAAGCTGAGATGCACGATACCTGATGCGGAACGTTGATGCACTGCGGTATAATGATTAAGGCGGCAGGCCGGAAATGTGCCCGGCCTGCCCGGGAGGCTTCATACATGAGTGATACTGAAGGATACGAAGAAAAGATACTGCTAAACGTCCGTAAAATTATGCGGGCAATTGATATGTATTCATCCCACCTTGCCCGCCAGTTCGGCCTCACGTCCCCGCAGCTGATCTGCCTCAAGAAACTCGTTGAAACAGGCGACATAACGCCGGGGTCCCTCGCAAAATCGGTCCACCTGAGCCACGCAACGGTTACGGGAATAATAAACAGGCTGGAGAAAAAGGGGCTGGTGGCAAGGAACCGCAGCCTCGAGGACGGCCGCAGTTTTCTCATCAGGATCACCAGCCAGGGGCGTGCAATGATTCAGTCCTCGCCGTCAATGCTCCAGGAGCAGTTCATGAGGGAGCTCTCCAGACTGTCTGACTGGGAGAAGACCATGATCCTTTCATCTCTTCAGAGAATCACGGCCATGCTCTCCGTTGACTCCATTGAGGTGGCCCCTGTCCTTACCACAGGGCCTGTTGAAGCCCCTGCAGAAAAAATCAGGGACCTCCTCGATCCCGACGACAGGGAGGCCTGAACCTTCTGCCCCTATCCGCGCGGCCCCGCAAAAAACCAGACAATCAGCCCGATGACAGGGAGGACCAGTATGAAAACGATCCAGAATACCTTCGATCCCGTTGATGCCTTGCTCTGAAACACATTGACAATGGCCCACACATTCGCAATCAGAATGAGCAGACCAAGTATGCCGCCTATTTCTATTCCCATGGCATTACCTCACTGAAATAATTATGGCCGTTTAACTGCCGGGGAAACATCCCCTCTTCCCGTTTCATTCACCAGTCTTGCCACGTAAGATCACGCCTGCCTGCAGAGTGTCCGTCGTGTATAATTATACAAAAAAGGAGAGCGCTGTGCCTGAACAGGGAGCTGTCAAATCATACGACCTCATCGTCATTGGTACGGGCGACGCGGGAAAGACTGTCGCCACTGCAGCTGCCCGCGAAGGATGGCGCGTGGCGATCATTGAAAAGAAAGAGGTGGGCGGCACCTGCGCCCTCTGGGGCTGCGTGCCAAAGAAGATCCTGCTAACCGGCGCTGAAATCGTCCATTTCAGCCGCCGCATGGCCGCGGCAGGAATAAACACGGGGCCGTCCGTCCTTTCATGGCAGGAACTGATGACATACAAGAACAGGCTGACAGCTTCATACTCCGCTGATGACGCAGGACAGCTTCGGGCCCTCGGGATAGACCTGTACCGGGGCGAGGCCCGCTTCATCGGCAGCGCCACGGTTCAAACAGCAGGTGATACCCTGCGGGGCAGATACGTGCATATCGCTTCAGGCGCCCGTCCCCGGCCGCTGGAAATCCCCGGTGAGGAACATATGATCACCAGTGCGGAGTTCCTCTATCTTGACAGCCTGCCGCCGCGGGTCATCTTCATCGGCGGGGGGTTCATTTCCTTTGAGTTTGCCCACCTGGCCGCACGCTGCGGCAGTGAGGCCGTGATCCTGACGAGGGGCGGCAGGGTGCTGAAACGATTCGACCCTGACCTGGCGGCGCTCCTCCTGGAGTCGTCTGAGAGAGACGGGATCACCGTGGCCCTCAATCAGCAGATCCTGCGCATTGAGAAAACGGACGCTGGATTCAGCGTCTTCGCGGAATCCGGCGGGAGAGATCAGGAATACCGCGCCGACCTCGTGGTGCACGGAGCCGGAAGGGTCCCCGATATTGACGGACTCGATCCTGAAGCCGGGGGGATCAAGGCCTCTCCAGAGGGTATTA
>CP070788.1:384607-390189 GCA_020346765.1 Nitrospiraceae bacterium | reverse complement strand
AATGACAGGGTGCAGGCGGGAGAAACAGTGCTGGGAACAAGAAGTAAGAAACAGGACGCAAGAAGTTGATTTCCGGAGTCTGGTATATAATACCCGGTACCTGACATTTTTCACATGAGAAAAGGCATCTACATACTGCCCAACTCACTGACCCTGGGGGGGATGTTCTTCGGGTTCTATGCCATCCTTGCGTCCTTCAAGGGGAACTATGTTCACGGCGCCTGGGCAGTGCTGATCGCCCTCATCTTTGACGGCCTCGATGGATGGGTCGCGCGGCTAACGAACAGCACGACGAAATTCGGCATTGAACTTGACTCCCTGTCTGACCTCGTTGCCTTCGGGGTCGCGCCTGCCGTGCTGATCTACAGCTGGGCGCTGCAGCCCTTCGGCCGTGTGGGCTGGGGCGCTGCGTTTCTCTACGTCATCTGTGGTGCCCTGAGGCTCGCACGCTACAATGTTCAGATGGGAAGCACCGAGAGCAAGGCATTCACAGGCCTGCCCATTCCGGGCGCTGGAGTGGTCATCGCCTCGCTGGTTCTGTTCCACAGTGATATTGGGGGCCCTCCCCCTGGCAGGAACTATATCATTCTGTTTCTGACCTTTCTCCTTGCCGTTCTCATGGTAAGCACCCTTCGTTTTCACGGGATGAAGGAGGTCGATTTCAGGAAGAGAAAACCCTTCTGGCTCCTCGTCGTCATCGTGGTGGCATTTATCCTTATTTTTATGTATCCTGAAATAGTGCTCTTTGTCTTTGCCATCATTTACGTGATCTGGGGTATTGCGGAAGGGACCTATCTTATCCACAAGAAACGCAGAACAAAGGAACCAGCATCATGAGGACCGTAAGGATATTCGATACAACCCTGAGAGACGGCGAACAGTCGCCCGGGGCCTCGATGAACGTCCCGGAAAAGCTCCAGGTGGCCCGGCAGCTCGCCCGCCTCGGTGTGGATATTATCGAGGCCGGATTCGCCATAGCATCTCCCGGTGATTTTGAGGCTATCAGGACAATCGGCGGTGAGGTCGAGGGCCCTGTCATATGCAGCCTCGCGAGGGCCCGGGAAGAGGACATAAAGCGTGCCTGGGAGGCCCTGAAAGACGCCCCCCGGCGGCGCATTCACACCTTTCACTCCACGTCCGATATCCACCTGAAACACCAGTTCCGGGTCAGTCGGGAGGAGGCGCTGAAAAGGTCCGTAGCCATGGTGCAGCTTGCCAGGAGCTTTGTCGACGATGTCCAGTTCTCCCCCATGGATGCGACCCGCACAGAGATAGGATATCTCTGTGAAGTCGTAGAGGCGGTCATAGAAGCAGGTGCCCTCACGGTGAACATACCTGACACGGTGGGCTATACTATTCCCGCCGAGTTCGGCGCAATGATCAAGGCCATTATGGATCGGGTGCCCAATGCGGGGAAGGCCGTGATCGCTGTCCACTGCCACAATGACCTTGGACTTGCCACAGCGAATTCCCTGACCGCGGTGCTGAAAGGTGCAGGTCAGATAGAGTGCACCATCAACGGCATCGGAGAGCGTGCCGGGAACTGTTCCCTTGAGGAAGTGGTCATGGCCCTCCGGACCAGGCGTGACCTGTTCAATGCTGACACGGCCGTCAGTACGGAAGAGATCATGCGCAGCAGCAGGCTTATCACGAAAATAACGGGCATGTCCGTCCAGCCAAACAAGGCCATTGTGGGTGCCAATGCCTTTGCCCATGAATCGGGTATTCACCAGGACGGCCTGTTAAAGGACAAGTCCACCTATGAAATCATACGGCCAGAAACAATTGGCCTTCACAAGACAAAGTTCGTGCTGGGCAAGCACTCCGGCCGTCACGCCTTCAGGACAAGGCTCAATGAACTCGGCTATACCCTGAAGGATGAAGAGGTCAACAGCGCATTCGAGCGTTTCAAGAAGCTGGCAGACCAGAAAAAAGACATCTTCGATGAAGATCTGGAGGCCCTTGTCTCCGATGAAGTTACCCTCGTTCCCGAAGTATACAGCCTCGTGGATATGAGCGTCTCATCAGGTATGAACCAGAAACCTTCGGCCACCATCAAGCTCAGCGTAAGGGGTAAAGACATTGAGAAGACCGGCCAAGGGGACGGACCTGTTGACGCAGTATTTAAGGCCATAACATCCGTAACAGAGGCGCAGAGCAGGCTCCTTAAGTATGAGGTAAAGGCAATTACCGGCGGTACCGACGCCCTTGGAGAAGTCGTATGCTCTCTGGAAAAAGACGGCAAGTCCGTGAGCGGCCACGGCGCTGACACGGACATCATCGTTGCCTCGGCAAAGGCCTATATCAATGCGTTGAACAAGCTGGCAGCAAGGAAGCAGTAGCCGGGAGTGAGGCATTACGTGCCAGGATTTCCATCCGGCGGCATGTCTGCTCAGGCATGCAGGGCATACACAAGGCCCTGAACATACCGGAGGTAACTCTCCGGCGGTTCCGTGATTTCTACTCCCATATTCAAATTCTCATCATCCATTTTTTCGATCCTTCTGATCTCAACGGGAATACAGGCTATCTCATATTCGAGGGGCATGAGAACTTCAAGGCTTTTCATGCAGGGGAGAAAGTTCTCCGTCCTGATAAACATCCCCGCTTCAGAGACATTCTCCACAATGCCTTCATACAGGTCATCGGCAGAGTAGTATTTCACCTGGATAGAGGCATCGCAGCGTTCAAAGGCCCTTCGTTCCATGCATACTGAAAAGCAAGGAGCATGCCGTGAGAGCAGCAATGACATGAAACCGTTCAATCTCGTTTATTTTAAAGCAATTATTGAACGCAGCTCTTTACTGCCGTTGCTCACCTGCCGTGATAGCCGTCATTTTTTCTGTCATGATGTTGACTGAGGGGCACTGTTCAGCCATGGGGAGAGAAGGAAAACAGCAGGCAACAGGCCCCTATCAATCACTGCTTACTGCGTGTCAAAGCTCCATACGGGGCTGTATGTCTCTCCACCGTTGCCGTCTTTTGCCACGACCTGCCAGTAGTATGTGCTCGCGCTGGCAAGGTCCGACACGGTCTGACTAACCTCATCATCGCCATTGACTACTTCAGTATCGCTGACCTGGGTAATACCACTGGAAGACCTTTCCCCGCCGCCACCGCCGCCGCTGCCGCAAGAGGCAAGAAGCAGCATGCCGCTGATCGACAGGGTGACGACCATGAGCGGGATGATTTTTCTCCTGCCTGCCCTCAGGGGCAGCACGAAGACTACACTGACCAGGAGAAGTCCGGTGCTGAAACTTCCTATACCCGCGTAGTAAACAGCCTGCTGTGCCACAGCAGCGATGTTTGTCTCTGTCACACATCCAATAGTCATGTCCGGGTCCTGGCATACCAGGAGGTCATAGGTGAGCATATCCCCGTCAGGGTCCTTTGACTTCTTCCATCTGAACCCGACCTTGTTGCCATTGTTAGCGCCTTTACCCTTGTATGAAGGAGCTACGAGCTCAGGTTCCGACGGTGGATTATTGGTAGCCGATGAAAGACCGTTCCCGCTCAGAGAAACGGTCACGACCGGATGCGCGGCGTCATTAGAGGGGACGTCGATGCTGTCCATAAATGAGCCTGTTGCCGTCGGTGAAAACCGTACAGTAAACGCGCAGGAACCTGATGGCTGTATGCTCTGCCATGAACAGCTGTCATTGCGAACACTGAAGGGTGCATTGGCCTGGGCAATATTTCCCAAGGCAAGGCCGGCATCCCCCACATTCCGTACGATCACCGTCTCCTCAGAGGAGTTGAACTCCGTTATATCTCCAAAGGGCACCTGGAGGTCGTCGTTGGGAGCAATCGAATCGTTTATGGCTATTGCCGCTTCGGGCTGAGGCTGGGGTTCAGGCTGAGGCTCAGGCACAACCGGCTGAGCCGTTGTTTTACTGACCCAGTCGGAGAAGCCACTTTCGTTCCCCGATGTGTCATAAGCTGTAACCGTGAAATAGTACGTTGCCCCCCCGGTCAAATCGCTCACCTGATAGGTTGTCACATTTCCCACATCGATGCTCTCTGAAACAGCTTCAGGCGAACTGCCGATATACACCTTGTATCCCGCGAGATCGTTGAGAGCAGATCCGTCTTCACTCGTCGCGGGGGGAGACCATGACAACGTGACTGTCTCCGCACAGAGCAGAGAGGCGTTACAGAAAATAATTATTCCCAGAAGGACAGAGACAGAAGACCATCTTTCCCATTGTCTTTCCATTATTGCCATCATTACCCTCCCCCATAAAATAAAAGAGCCTGTTCCCCATAAGGGAACAGGCTCTTCTCCATGCGCGGAGCTATTTCTTCGGCAGCCCGGCTGTCCTTAAGCAAGGACCCTTGGCTTTGAGCCCCCTGGTTACCCAGGGTTTTCCCTTATCGGAAACGCTTTTTATGTAGTGTTACATGTATGGTAATGAAAAAAGGCAGACAGCATCTGTGATTCAGATCACAACGGGGGAGGCGCTATCATTAACAGGAAGAGACCGGCGGTACATATCAGAGAAGGGATCAATGCCCTGCGCTAGTCCCAGGGCGCCTGGGTCATCCAGCGCTGTGAAAAAATCATATAATCTTTCGTCCCGATCAATCCGTCTGAATCAAAATCAGCGTTCCTGTTCCATGAAGATGACGAGGGGTCTGAATCCATCGCTGCATAAAGCAGATTGTAATCCGAAGTCGACACAATATTATCATTGTCCAGGTCGCAGTCACAGGCATTGCCGTAGCCGTCGTTGTCCGTGTCCTGCTGGAATGGGTTGGCTGTGAGCGCACAGTTGTCGTCACAGTCTGCCAGACGTCCCACAGAGCAGGGATTGTCTCCAACAATACCGCTGCCATCTCCGTCGTCCGGTATACCGTCACTGTCACGATCAACCACACTGCTGCTCCCATAGGGGATCATAGTCCCGGCCTCATTTGAAAAGCGGCTTTCATTGCCAGAGCGGTCATAGGCAGTAACGGAAAAATAGTAGGTGCGCCCGGCAGCAAGATTGGCCATGCGGTAATTCGTAACCATGCCAACATCAACACTGCCGTCATACTGACCCGTCTGCTCGCCAAAATAAATAATATAGCCCTGAAGGTCCTTCAGGAGTGTCCCGTCCTCGTTCATGAGCGGGGCTTTCCAGTTCAGAGAAACCTCGGCTGTAAAGGCTTTTGGACAAAGAAACAGCAGTGACAGGAAGAACGGAACTCCCCACACCAGGGCGGGTACTACAAAATCTTTCAGTCGTGCACCGCTTTTTTTAATAAAATTACTTACGTCACGGTTGCCTTTCTTCGTGCTGCATGAACAGAACCAGTCGTGCGCCATGGATATACTCCTCTTTCTTTTGGATACAGGGAAATATTTGAAACGTCAGATCAGGGAATAAGAAGCAAGTACTGTGCCTGAGGATAAATAAATATAACCATTTGAAATAGAATGGAATTTTTTGGAGGATCCTACAGCATCGTATGATTTACCCTTCATAGTCAGTTATGATGGTGAGCCTTCGGCGTGAGCCCAGTCTAATGCCTGTCGAACCATGGCTGACAATTCACCCTTTGACAATGCTTGCCGTGAGTAGTGTCATCCTTCGACA
>CP070788.1:378902-384507 GCA_020346765.1 Nitrospiraceae bacterium | reverse complement strand
ATCAAGGGAATATACCTGGAGGCCCAGGTCTGCCGCAAGGGTGTTGACAATCCTGTGGGAAAGCTGCGGCTCGGTAAAAATTGCACTTATGCGGCGCTCTTTGATTATTTCGATTACGCGGGCAATGTGCCGGGGTGAAGGCTCGGACTCGGGTGTCTCCTGAATGACTGCAGCAATCTCGAGCCCGTAATCCCGCGCAAAATAGACATAGGCAGCGTGGAAGGCAACGAGGTCTTTTCTCTTCCATGCTGAAATTTCAGCGGCTATTTCCCTGTCAAGGTCTTCCAGCCGTTCAATGTATGCCCCGGCATTCTTCAGATAAGCATCGCGCCTGTCGGGGTCGGTCCTGATCAGGGCGTCCCGTATGTTCTGCACCTGGAATATGGCATTTTTCAGGGAGAGCCAGATGTGGGGATCATTGCCAATGATATCGATTCCTGCACTGGAATCAACGACAATCGGTTTTCCCTTCGCTCTACCCCGTACCTTCCCTGAGGCAGAATCGACAAGCGTCTGCACCCATGACTCCAGGTTGATACCATTGATGACGAGCACATCTGCCTCTGCTGCCCTTCTGGCATCGGCAGGGCTGAGGGCATATTCGTGGGGCCCTGCCCCCGCAGGCAGGAGGTTTTCCACAAGGGCGTCATCGCCTGCAACGTTTACCACGAAACTGTAGAGAGGAGCGATTGTCGTGAGGATTTTGAGTTTCCCGCTGCTCAGCGGCGTCTGCCTTTCACAGGCGTACAGGCCGATGATCAGGCAACTCACTGCAATTACGACCAATTTTCTGACCGGTGTCACGCTTAGAATTATACCACATAATCCGGGGCAGCCGGGCACCGGAGCGCTGAGGGGTAAATCACGCGTCCGGACGAAGGCAATGTGGTATCATTATTGCCTATGGAATCCTTTCGCCTTTCAGGAGCACTGCGGCACAGAAACTTCAGGCTTTTCTGGACGGGCCAGATTATCTCACTCACGGGAACATGGATGCACCAGGCTGCCCAGAGCTGGCTCGTTTATGAGCTCACGGACTCGCCCTTTTTCCTGGGACTGGCGGGGACAGCTGCATCAGCGCCTATTCTCATGTTTACTTTGGCCGGGGGAGTGCTTGCAGACCGCTACCCCAAACGGAAGATCATCCTCACCGCCCATATTGCCCTCATGGCCCTCGCCCTAACGCTTTTTGCGCTCACTGCCTCGGGCATTGTCACGGTCTGGTATGTACTTGCCATCGCCTTTCTGATCGGGACTGTCCATGCCTTTGAAATACCCACACGGCAGTCTTTTATAGTGGAACTGGTCGGGAAAGAAGACCTGTTGAACGGAATTGCCCTCAATTCAACGGCCTTTCACGGCGCACGCATGGCAGGTCCTGCCATTGCCGGGCTGGTCCTGGGAGTTTCCGGCCCCGCACTGTGCTTTCTCCTGAATGGCATGAGCTTTGTCGCCATCATCGCCGCTCTGATAAAGATGAAGTTTTCCCTGGACGAGGCGCAGGCAGTGAACAAATCGGGTATCAGAAAGTCTCTGGGAGAAGGAATAAGCTATGTCCGGTCAAATCCTACGGTGTACACCCTTCTCATTCTGGTGGGGATTATCAGCTTTTTCGGTTTCCCCTATATTTCCTTTCTGCCGGTCTACGCACGGGACATCCTGAAGACCGGCCCGCAGGGGCTTGGGATCCTCATGGGGTTCGCCGGAGCAGGCGCCTTTTCAGGTGCCCTCGTCCTTGCACTGAGACGGGCTGTGCACCGGAGGGGGGTGGTCATGGCCATTGCCGGCATCACCTTTTCAACAGCCCTCCTGGTATTTGCCCTGTCAAAAACCCTGTGGCTTTCCCATGCCATGCTCTTTCTTGTCGGCGCAGGGGCATTGAACCAGATCGTCACCGCAAACAACCTGTTGCAGATTTCTGTTCCTGACCACCTCAGGGGCAGGGTCATGGGCTTTTTCACGACCATGTTTCTCGGCATGGCTCCCCTCGGCAACTTTACCGTAGGTATCCTTGCCCACTATGCGGGCACCCAGAATGCCCTCCTCATGAGTGCCTCATTCTGCCTCCTCGGATCGGTTCTGATCCTCATGCTCAAACCGGGAATACTGAAGATGTAGCAGCCATTCTTTTACTGCGGCACGAGGGAACTATGGCACTTCTGCACTGGAAGTAGCTATTCATCAAAACTCTCCCAGGCATTGAGAATGCCCTTTTCAAAATACAGGGAGGTATCGCCATAGACCCATTTTTCACGGTCATCAAAGAGTGATGTTGAGCGCTCAATTTCGTCGGCCGTCCCCCAGCTCGCAGCCACCATCTCCCTGGACATGCCGATCATGATCTCGCCGTTCATGATCGCCTCCTTGATAAGGGGAAACAGGTCAGGGTTTTCCTCAATATACAGGCTCCTGCGTTTCTCATCATCGGTGAGCCGCTCCAGCTCCCACTCACTGAGCAGGTCTTTCTCTATCCACCCCTCACGGTAGGCAGCAGCAAGATCACGGGGGTCTTCGTAGGCTTTTACGATCCCGTCAAGGTTTTCATAGGACAGGTCCCCGTAATCAGGGAACGGGCCGTGGTAGAGCACCCTGCACCAGTCATCCCGCTCCTCCTGGACAAAAACCATGCTGCCCCGGTCCAGGCTGTCCAAAACCTGAGCATCCGCAGATGGCCATGTCCGCACGTCCGATATGAAAGGCCTGACCCAGGCCTTCACCCTTTCCAGGTCCTCCTGGTGCCGGCGTATCCTGTCTATGACCTCCAGATTATGCCCGTATATGTTCTCCCGTTCAGTCTCGATGAACGCCTTCAGTGTTCTGTCCATGGTAAAATAGTTTGTCGACAGGTATCCCCGCTCATCCCTGTAAACCACCCTGAAGTACGCTTCATCAAATGTGCGCTCCTCATACCCCGTAATCAACACCCGTGAAAAGGCCGGGATTCGCTTAACCTGGGCTGACGTTGCATCGGGCGACTCCAGCAGCACTGCGTCACTGAGCAGCGATGCCAGCAGGCCCTCTTCGGAAACGGCTGCCTCCTCCGGCCCTGCGGAAGGTACAGGCGCCGGCTCCAGCAGCGGAACTGTCTCGCTCTCCGGTGCTTTCTCCGTTACAGCGCAGCCGGCCATGGCAAGGCAGAGCAGCAGAAAAAAACAGATTCCCCTCTTCAGATTCTTCATAGTGCGTCTCTTCACGATTATACCAGAATAGGCGCCGCATGGTCATCGCGCTGTACTCTCTGCAGAGGCGGCTCTTCAGGAAACCTTCTGCCCTCTTAAAAAATCTTGCAATCTGTCGCAGAATCAGTAACAATGATTTCATTGACGGGGCGACTCCCTGCCCCAGGGAAGGAGGAAGATTATGTCTAAACTCGAAAAGATTGAAGGAATCGGCGAGAAGTACGCCAAAAAGCTGACCGACGCCGGAGTTCCGTCGCGGGAGAAACTGCTCGAGAAGGGCGCCTCATCCCAGGGTCGCAGGGAAATCGCCGGCAAATCAGGCATCAGTGAAACTCTCATCCTCAAATGGGTGAACCAGGCAGACCTCGCCCGGGTCAGGGGGATCAGCGAAGAGTACGGCGATCTTCTGGAAGTAACAGGGGTAGACAGTGTCCCCGAGCTTGCGGCCAGGAACCCGGAAAAACTCTACAACAACCTTGTCCAGGTCAATGGAAGCAAAAAGCTTGTGCGCAAGCTCCCTTCACAGAAACAGATATCAGCCTGGATCGAAGAGGCAAGGAAGCTGCCCCGGGTGGTAACCCATTAACATCCCTATTGTTAAGGACCCGGTGCCAAGAGCACAGGGAGTTCTTGATAATTCTTCAATAATGCATTCACCCCTCTTGGCATTCCTCCTGCTGCTGACGGGACTGGTCACTTCCTGCTCGTCTGAAGAACCCTTGCCGGGGAAGGCCGTGAGGATAATCGACGGCGACACCGCTGTCATAGTAGCCGCAGGCAGACAGATCACGTGCAGACTCTACGGCATTGATGCTCCTGAAAAGGGAGGGTGGGGCAGGAAAGGACAGCCCAATGCCCGGGAAGCAGAGCAGGCACTCAAGTCCCTCATTGATGAGCAGTCTGTTGAGCTCGTCCTCACAGGAGAAAAAACGTACAACCGCCCTGTCTGCCTCATCAGGAAGGACGGACAGGACATCAATCTCGAGATGGTCCGGAGGGGCTTCGCCTGGGCATACCGGAAACATCTCACGAGCCCCTATGCCTCAGCGTATCTGGACGCGGAAAAGGATGCACGGGCACGCCGCTCAGGTATCTGGCAGGATGCAAACCCCTTGCCTCCCTGGGAGTTCAAACGCCGCTTCTGGAAGGAGTAATGCGCTCCCCGTCGCTTACAGCAGGGAGTTCACAAAATCCCAGTTAATGAGATGCCCAACAAAAGCAGCAAGGTAATCTGGCCTCCGGTTCTGATAGTCAAGGTAGTAGGCATGCTCCCAGACATCGACGGTGAGAAGGGGCTTGATGTCATGGGCAAGAGGCGTATCCGCATTGGAGGTCTTCATGATCTCGAGCCTGCCCTTTTTCTCCACAAGCCAGGCCCATCCACTGCCGAATTGCGTGGCTCCCGCATCCTTAAACTGATCCGTAAACTTCTCGAAGCTCCCGAAATCAGACGTGATCCTGCCGGCGATGGCCCCTGACGGCTTTCCGCCTCCTTTCGGTTTCATGCAGTTCCAGTAAAAGGTATGGTTCCAGACTTGGGCGGCATTGTTGAATATACCTGCCTTGGCAGGGTCCTGTGCTGTCTTCTTGATAATCGTTTCCAGGTCCTTGCCGGCAAGGTCAGTGCCCTCGATAAGTTTTACCGTCTTCTCAACATAGGCATTGTGGTGTTTCCCATGGTGGAATTCCAATGTTTTTTCACTAATATGGGGCGCCAGGGCGTTTTTGGGATAGGGAAGTTTCGGCAGTTCGATGGCCATAGTTCCTCCTTCGTTAGGGTTGATATCATAACGGGCCCTCCGGTTCCGGGGGGCCTTTACAAAAACATGATATCACGTTTTTAAACAGGATGCATCACAAAATCAAGGGATTTCAGAAAGTCCCGACAGGGATAAGGCAGGCCCTTATTACCGGGGTACGCTCAGATCGTCTGCAGATACTCAGTTGCCTCCGAGCGTATCTGCCCATGGACATCCCTGATGCCCTCCACAAGGGGCTTCATTTCCTCCCACTTGATATTGAACACGTAGGAGTAAATAAAGTAGTTCCGGAACGCCAGGTACCGTGTCAGCATCTGAAAGAGTTCAGGCGGGAGAATACCGATCTCGCCGGCCTTCCTGAGGACCTTCTCATGCCAGCCCGGTGAATCACCGATATCCAGTTTGTCGTAGAGAAGCATCTGCTTGAGAACATTTTCGATCCCGCTGTATGCATTGACGACAAAGGTTGCAATTGCCGCTTGTTCGGCCAGCGTGTATTCCCCTTTTCCCGCCCCGTAGAGGGCATCCAGTTCACTCAGAATCCGTTCGACATTCTGGAACTCGCCGTTACAGTAAAGTTTCAGTTCATCCAGTGTCATGTCAGCACCTCCTGAAGCACAGTGTTCGTCATCCCAGTGCGCGGGATGGATTACAGTTTACCCGACC
>CP070788.1:372999-378802 GCA_020346765.1 Nitrospiraceae bacterium | reverse complement strand
AACACCAGCAGCTTGAAGAAGTAAAAAAAGTCGCTGATATGGCGAACTTCATCTACGTACGGCAGAAGGGGCCCTACGGAAACGGCACGCCTGTGCTGTCCGCTGCAAGCCTGGTTGAGAATGAGCCCTTCATCTACGTGTGGGGAGATGACCTGGTCAAGTCCAGAGTGCCCTTTGCTAAGCAGATGGTAAAGGACTATCAGCGCCATGGCAACCTGATGATCGGTGTACAGAAGGTTCCCAGGGACGTCGTTGACCGGTATGGAATCGTGAAACTGCGCAATGGCACCATGGAGATAGAAGACATTGTTGAAAAACCCTCTGTTAAAAAGGCCCCTTCACAGCTTGCCGACTTCGGCCGCATGATTCTGAACCAGGACATAGTGGACATCCTGAAGGAAACTCCCCTGGGTAAATCCAACGAACTGTGGATCGTTGATGCCATCCGCACCTATGTGAGGGGAGGCGGCACCTTCCTTGCCAAGGAGATTGAGGACGGCGAATGGCTGACCACGGGAGACCCCCTGAATTACCTCAAGGCAATTCTTAAATACGCCCTTGACAGGAAGGACATCGGCGAAGAGCTGGAGGACTTTATCAAGAAAACCTTCGTGTGCTGACGGAGGCATCCCGCTGGGATTCAGCAACGCCGCTGAACATCCCTGCCTTGTTCATCTCCAAAAGTGATGGAAGCAGCCGGGCAGGCACCGTCCGGCAGGGACAATTTCCCGCTGCGACGCCCCGCTTTTCGCCGGATTCCCAACCTCTTTCAATAACTAAGATTCCATGGTACAATATGTTTGATTTTTTTCCCCCGAATGGGGGAAGTGAAGATTCTCAAGACATTGTGAGAAGATAGATCATCAAAAAAGGAGCGATAATGGCTGACTTTGATATCAAGGAAGAACGTGAAATAGAGATACCGCAGTTCCTGCCCATTCTTCCCGTCAGAGATGTGGTCATCTTCCCATACATGATTCTTCCGCTCTTTGTGGGAAGGGACATTTCCATAAAGGCCATTGAAAATGCCGTAGACAGCAACAAGCTCATACTGCTCGTTTCCCAGAAGGACGTGAATGTGGAATCCCCGGGGAAGGAAGACCTTTATTCCGTAGGGACCGTCGGGACCATCCTGAGGATGCTGAAACTCCCTGACGGCCGACTGAAAATCCTCGTCCAGGGCCTCTCAAAGGCACGCATTACCAAATACGAGCAGGAAGATCCCTACTACATCGGGGAGATAAAAAAAGTCGTAGACCAGGAACAGCCCGAACTGTCCCTCGAAGTGGAAGCGCTTATGCGGAACGTAAAGGAGCTTGTCGATAAGTCGCTGGCGCTGGGCAAGTCATTTCTCCCTGATATTATCGTCCTGATCGAGAATATTGAGGAACCGGGGAGGTTGGCAGACCTGGTGGCGTCGAACCTCGGCCTCAAGGCAGAGCAGGCCCAGGAACTGCTTGAGGAGACAGACCCAATTCTGAGGCTCAAAAAAATCAGCGAGATTTTGAACCGTGAAGTCGACCTGCTGCTCGTTCAGCAGAAGATCCAGTCCGACGTCAAGGGTGAAATAGACAAGACCCAGCGGGAATATTTTCTGAGAGAGCAGCTGAAGGCGATACAGAAGGAACTCGGCGAAATTGATGAAAAGACAGAAGAGATCATGGAGCTGCGACGGAAAATAGAAGAGGCGAAAATGCCTGAGAAGGTCGAGAAGGAGGCCCTGAAGCAGATCAACCGGCTGGAGAAAATGCATCAGGACAGCGCCGAGGCCGGCACCATCAGGACATACATTGACTGGCTCGTTGAGATCCCCTGGTCCAAAAGCACAAAAGACAATCTCGACATCAAAAGAGCAAAGAAAGTCCTGGATGAAGACCACTATGATCTTGAAAAGATCAAGGAGCGGATCCTCGAGTACCTTGGCGTCAGGAAGCTCAAGGACAAGATGAAGGGGCCAATCCTGTGTTTTGTCGGGCCTCCCGGTGTGGGTAAGACGTCACTCGGCAGGTCCATTGCCCGCTCCCTGGGAAGGGAGTTCTACCGGATGTCCCTGGGAGGAATGAGGGATGAAGCGGAGATCAGGGGGCACAGAAGGACCTATGTGGGAGCAATGCCAGGGCGCATTATCCAGGGGATCAAGACGGCCGGAACGAACAACCCGGTCTTCATGCTTGACGAAGTTGACAAGATCGGGATGGATTTCAGGGGTGACCCCGCGTCCGCCCTCCTGGAAGTGCTCGATCCCGAGCAGAATTTTGCCTTTGCGGACCATTACCTGGGAGTCCCCTTTGACCTGAGCAAAGTCATGTTCATCACAACGGCCAACCTTATGGATCCCATTCCCTCGCCGCTCAGGGACAGGATGGAAGTCCTTACCCTCTCAGGGTACACGGCAGAGGAAAAAATCGGCATCGCAAAGAACTACCTCATCCCCAAGCAGCTCGATGAGCACGGGATCAGCGACAAGAACTTGAAGATCAACGATGCAGCCCTGCGCCAGGTCATCACGCACTACACGAGCGAGGCCGGCGTCAGAAACCTTGAACGCCAAATCGCCAACCTCTGCCGGAAAGTGGCCCGCAAGATCGCCGAGGGCAAGCTGAAGAAATACGTCATTTCCGCGGCCACCCTGTCAAAATATCTTGGCGTGCCCAAGTATCTCCCTGAGGAAGAAATCAAAAAGGACGAGGTCGGCCTTGCCACAGGACTTGCCTGGACGGAAACAGGCGGAGACATTATTTATATCGAGGCAACGACCATGACCGGTAAAGGGAACCTGACGCTCACAGGCCAGCTGGGCGACGTGATGAAGGAGTCTGCCCATGCTGCCCTGAGCTACATCCGGTCGAGGGCCAAACATCTGGGCATAAAGAACACGGTGTTCTCAAACCATGACATCCACATCCATGTACCGGCCGGCGCCATCCCCAAGGACGGCCCCTCTGCAGGTATAACCATGGCAACGGCCATCGCCTCTGTTTTTACACGCAGGGCCGTCCACAAGAGCATTGCCATGACAGGAGAAGTCACCCTCCGCGGCAGCGTACTGCCCATCGGGGGATTAAAGGAGAAGACCCTGGCGGCAAAACGGATGGGCATCAACAAGGTAATCATTCCCAAGAGAAATGTAAAGGACCTTGAGGACATTCCGAAATACATCAAAAAGGACATGAACTTCATCCCCGTTGAAACCATGGATGAAGTACTCAAAAACGCGCTGAAGAAACCGGCGAAAAAAGCCCGGAAGTAGTCCTGCCCTTGTATCAACTCAACCCATTTTCCAGGAACATTTCTTTGTCAAACCTCCTGTCTGAGATGCAAACAGCACGACGGAGTCAGCCATGAAGCTCTCATCTCTGGGTGAGTTCGGACTCATCGGGAAGCTCCGGGTAAAGTGCCCCGCGCTTTCCCCGGATATCGTTGCCGGAATCGGTGATGATGCTGCTGTTATCAGGCCAGGGACCGGCGAATGCCTGATTACCACGGACATGCTCCTTGAGGGAGTTCACTTCGACCTGTCGTACACGACCATGCCCCAGTTGGGCTACAAGTTTCTTGCAGTGAATGTGAGCGACATATTTGCCATGGGGGGCAGGCCGGAACACTTTCTCACTGGCATGGGAGTCCCCGGCGGGATTGACTCCCGGGATATGAGCGGGCTCTACGATGGGATCAGAAAAGCGGCATCACAGTTCGGCGTATCGGTCATCGGAGGCGACACCTGCGCGTCACAGTCTGGCCTCGTACTGAGCGGCACGCTTCTGGGCAGGGCGAAAAAGGCTGTCCTGCGCTCGGGAGCACGGCCCGGTGACGGCATATTTCTCTCAGGCACGGTTGGTGATTCTGCCATGGGGCTGCACCTCCTGAAAAAAAGGGGGAAAAAAGTGCACCGCTTCAGCCCTGCTGCGGACCGGCTGGTACTCATGAAAAAACACCTGATGCCCAGGCCCCGGCCCGTCACCAGCATGGCCGGCATATCAGCAATGATCGATGTGAGCGACGGCCTGTTGGCAGACCTGTGCCATATCTGCGATGAAAGCACTGTGGGAGCAATAATTTACACAGAAAGGATACCCCTTTCGCCGCACCTGAGAAATACGGCACAGTTCCTCGGGATGAACCCCTTCCCTTTTGCCCTGAACGGCGGCGAAGACTATGTCCTGCTTTTTACCGCCTCCAGGAATTACAAAGGCAGGGCCTTCAGGATCGGAGAAATAACGCACCGGGGACGATATATCGCGGACAGCCGGGGGAAGAAGAAACCTTTCAGGCCGGAAGGATATGAGCACTTTAAAAGTCATTAGCGAGTAGTTAGGGGATGAGGGGTTACGTGTCAGGTAGAATTTCTGCCCTGTTGTTCTCTGACTACAAGCTGCAAGCTGCCATCTACATAAAAAAATGGCTCATTACAGGGATAAATTCAAAAGCATTTTAAAGGTTAAAGACTCTCCGAGGCGGATCGCCCTTGCCTTTGCCGTTGGCGTATTTATGGGGATATCTCCCTTCCTGGGCCTTCATTATATCGGGGGGTTCTTTCTGGCCTGGCTCTTCCGCCTGAACAAGCTGGTCACCTTCGTGGGAGTCAGTGTGAACAACCCCTGGACCATTGTGCCAATTTCGTCGTTCGGTGTGTGGACCGGTGCGAAGATCATGGGGATAAAGCAGGTCCTCCCCGAGGTGGACTGGAAACAGGTCAGCATGATGGGCATCCTGGGAAGGCTTACCGACCTGGACCAGTTTCTCACTATTGTCTGGCAACTGATGCCCCTGATCAAGGCCTTTTTTGTGGGATCCTTTGTTATCTGCACGGCTTCAGCCGCGATAAGCTATGTCATCATCCACGTACTGGCTTCCCGGTACCGCAAGGTGTAAGATGGCCCACAAACTGACACGCATCCATGTCCTGCTTTTTATCGCAACCTTTCTGACAACCCTTATTGCCGGGGCGTTCTTTCTCCATGGGGTGATTCCCTGGGAAACACCTGAAAATATCTACCTCGGCCTGCCCTTTTCCCTGACCCTGCTTTTCATCCTCCTTGTTCACGAAATGTCCCATTACCTTGCTTCCCGGAAGCACGGAGTTCCTGCGACTCTCCCCTATTTCATCCCCGCACCAACCATATTCGGGACATTTGGTGCCATTATAAAGATGAAGCCGCCAATTCCTGACCGGCGAACGCTCATCGATATTGGAGCAGCCGGCCCGATCGGAGGATTTATTGTTGCGGTCATTGCGGTCATCATTGGGTTGAGCCGCTCGGAAGTCCGGCCCATAGAAGCAGTGGGAGAGGGTATAGCCTTTGGAGACTCGCTGTTGCTGACTGTCCTGACCAGACTGGTACTCGACATCGATCCTGAAAAATACACCATCATGCTCAACCCCGTTCTCTTTGCCGGATGGATCGGACTGCTCGTCACATCGCTCAACCTGCTGCCCATCGGCCAGCTCGACGGCGGGCATATCACCTATGCCCTGTTCGGAGAGAAACACGAAATGATATCCAAGGCCATGCTCCCGGTTCTGGTAATCCTGGGCATTGTCTTCTGGCCCGGGTGGCTGGTATGGGCAGTGCTCATGCTGGTAATAGGCTACCGGCACCCCCCTGTGGTCTATCCCCATATCCAGCTCGACAGAAAAAGAAAGCTCATCGGCTGGGTATCGCTTGCCATATTTATTCTGACATTCACGCCCGTACCCGTGCAGGGATTGTAAGCGGGTGAGGGCAGCCGCTCTCTTTTATTAGACGGTGAGGTGCTCAGGGGCAACAGGAGGGCGCTGCACGGCAGCGCCCTCCTGTTGCCC
>CP070788.1:366917-372899 GCA_020346765.1 Nitrospiraceae bacterium | reverse complement strand
ATCTCATGTGCCGCACAAGGCTGAGGTGGAAAGCGGCTCAGCAGGGGACGGCCTGCCTTCCGATATCATTGCCGTCATTGAAAGGGCCATTGAACGGGCAAAGACGTATCCCCTCATAGCCCGGAAACGGGGCCTTGAAGGGACGGTGCACGTGCGTTTCCTCATTAATCCCCGGGGCGAGCCGCAGGAGATTGAAATCCTGAAGAGCTCGGGGCACGGGATTCTTGACGCGGCAACGGTGAAGGTGGTCAGGAAAGCAGCGCCCTATCCCCGCGTGGACCGCAGGGTTGAGGTGCCTGTGGCGTACCGGCTGAAGGACTGACCGGCATGGTTAGTGCCGGAATGGGAGGGACGATGGACTGGAAAATAATTTTTGTCACCGGAGGGTCCCGGAGCGGAAAGAGCTCCTTTGTCATCAGGGAGGCGACACGCTGTTCTGGGAGAAAGGCCTTCATTGCAACGGCAGAGGCCCTTGACGAGGAGATGAGGGACCGTATCAGGAACCACCGCCTCCAGAGAGGAGATGAATGGGAGACCTGTGAGGAACCGGTCAATCTCGCTGCAACGCTGAGCAGGCTCAGGGACAGCCATGATGTGATTGTAATTGACTGCCTGACCATCTGGCTTTCAAACCTGCTGGTGCGGGAACAGTTGCATGATGCTGACCGTCAGACAACAGAGGAATCAATGACGGCATTTATCGAGGCACTAACTGAATTGAAGGACGGACCGCGGCCAACGTCTGGCGGGCGGCGCCTGTACATGGTTTCCAACGAAGTGGGGATGGGCATTGTACCGGAAAACAGGCTGGCACGGCAGTTCAGGGACCTGGCAGGGACGTTGAACCAGAAGGCAGCGGCAGCAGCTGACCAGGTTTATCTGGTGACAGCGGGAATCCCGGTTGCCATTAAAAGTTAAAGCTGAAGTCAGATCGGAGGGATTCATGAAATTCGAGGCAGTGCTATCCCATATTGCCCATATCAACGGTACATGCGCGGAGCAGGCGCAAAAAAGGCTGGACAGCCTTACAAAGCCCCGGGGAAGCCTGGGGAGGCTTGAAGAGTTTGCCCGGCAGCTGGCAGCGATAACGGGCAATCCCATGCCGCTCATGGACAGGAAGGTCGTCTTTACCTTTGCGGGAGATCACGGCGTTGCTGAAGAGGGTGTTTCCGCTTTTCCCCGAGAAGTGACCCCCCAGATGGTCCTGAACTTTATCAGGGGAGGAGCTGCGATCAACGTGCTTGCCCGGCATGCAGGGGCAGATGTGGCGGTCGTTGATATCGGGGTAGACTATGATTTCAGCGGAAAGGCGCCCAAAGGGGGCGTGCCCCTGCTCATGAAAAAAGTGATCTCCGGCACGGGGAACATACGCAAAGGACCGGCAATGACGCGGGACGAAGCAGAGCAATGTATTTCCGTGGGAATCGAACTGGCCGGGGAATATGCAGCCAGAGGCTTCCATCTCTTCGGCACCGGGGAAATGGGAATCGGCAACACAACCCCTGCAAGCGCTATCGTGGCTGTCCTGACAGGAAAGTCCGTGGAGGAGGTCACGGGCAGGGGAACAGGGATTGGTGATGAGGCCCTGGAGAACAAGATCCAGGTGATCAGGGACTCCATAAGCCGGAATACCCCTGACCCATCGGATCCCCTTGATGTCCTGTGCAAGGTCGGCGGCGCGGAGATCGCTGGCATCGCGGGCTTGGTCCTCGGCGCTGCGCAGAACAGGGTCCCCGTTGTGGTGGATGGATTCATATCAACAGCAGGCGCGCTCATTGCGTACGCGCTGGAGCCGAAGACCAGGGACTACATGTTTGCTGCCCACATGTCGCAGGAAAGAGGGCACAGGGTTTCCCTTGAGAAGATTGGGCTGAGGCCCATCCTTGATCTGGACATGAGGCTCGGAGAAGGGACCGGGGCTGCCCTTGCCATGATGATGATTGAGGCGGGACTGAAAATCTATAAGGAGATGGCGACCTTTGCTGAGGCTGCAGTGGCTGAGAAGAAGCAGAAAAATTCTGATGAGTTATAAAGGGGAGTAGTGAGAGCAGGGCACATCATGCTCACTCATTCTCGCCCCGACTTCCAGTCGGGACTCCGAGGTATTTTTTCGGCAAAACATCCTGTTTTGTCTCACGAAAAAATAATGTTGTTCACATGCTGCTCCCTGCTCTCACAGGGGAGGATGTCCCGGGGTCCAGCTATAACTTGCTAACCCACTTGAACTTTGTCACCCTGAGCCCGTCGAAGGGTGAGCCAATAGTCATGTGTGACAGAGCGTGTTCTGAACACGTGTCGCACTTCGACAAGCTCAGTGTGACACGTGTCGAAAGGTCTGACATGGATTTTGATATACTTATCGCTGAATTTGGGAATAGGTAAATCGAACAGCCAAGACAATGCAGGCAGGTTTACTATAAGGAGGCGATGAAACAGATAATTCTGGCTTTTCAGTTTCTGACGGTTTTTCCCGTGCAGGATCAGGGCGTCCTGAGCGGCGAGGAAGTGGGGAGGGCTGCGGCGTGGTTCCCCCTTGTGGGCCTGATCGAAGGTCTGATCCTGGGCATTTCAGCGAAGGGCCTGTTATCATTGTTCCCTGTAGAGGTCGTGAATGCCCTGCTGGTCCTCCTGATCGCCCTCATGAACGGAGGCCTGCACCTGGACGGACTGGCAGACACTGCTGACGCAGTGGCGTCCCGGGCAGGCCGGGAGAGGAAACTGGCCATCATGAAGGAAGGCTCCGTCGGTCCTGCCGGGGTCATTGCGATCGTGATTACGCTCTTGCTGAAGTACGCGCTGCTGAACGCCCTGTTCCGGGACGTATCTCAGGGGGCCCATGCCGGGGCAATCCTTGCGATGCCGGTGCTGTCACGGTGGGCAATGGTTCCCGCAGCCTTTTACGGGGAACCTGCAAGGCAGGACGGACTTGGTAAAATGGTTATTGACCATACAGGGAAAGGGCAGCTCATAACAGCGACTGCTGCTGCGTTTGTCCTTCTTGGCGCGGCAGCTGCCCTGCAAGGAGGGATGCACCTGATGGCCTTTTACGCGATGTTCGTGATGCCCCTTCTGTATGCCTTCAGCTTTGGGGCTGCGCGGTTTTGCAGGAAGGCCTTCGGAGGGTTGACAGGCGATACATTCGGCGCTGTGAATGAGATTTCCGCACTGGTATTTCTGCTCATGGTCCTTATTAATAATGCTGCGGTGTGATCGGTGACACGAATATACCTCATACGGCACGGTGAGACCGTGGACTCCGACTCCCGGCGCTACAAGGGTCACATTGACGTGCCTCTCTCTGAGCGCGGTATCGAACAGGTCAGGAGACTGGCCAGCTGTCTCACTCAGGGTGCAGACCGGCGATTGCCTGTGACAGGCCTGAATGCAGTCTACTCTTCCGGATTAAGCCGCGCCCTGAAGAGCGCGGAAATAATTGCCCGGCCCTTCGGACTATCTCCGGTTATTCATGAAGGGCTGAAGGAGCGAAGCTTTGGCCTCTGGGAGGGGATGTCCTTTGATGAAATACGGGAGAGGTGGCCTGATGCCTTTGCGTCATGGGCGGAGAACCCGCTCCGCTTCAGCCCTCTGGAGGGAGAAAGCACCCTTGATGTGCGGGACCGGGCGCTGCAGGCCTTTTATGAAATTGCCCGGCGGCACGGAGAAGATGACATTGCCATCGTGGCCCACGGCGGCATCAACCGGGTGATCCTGTGCGAGATTCTGGGCATGCCCTTTGAGAACATATTCAGGATTGAGCAGGACTTTGCTGCCCTTAATGTGATCGAACTCTGGGATTATCCAGTGGTTAAACAGATGAATTACGTGGTGTAGCCCATGGCACGAGGAATCATGATCATCGGAACCGGACCCGGGGTCGGAAGGAGGACCATTGCCGCGGGGATGTGCAGCCTCTTCAGGGACATGAAGATCAGGGTCGTGCCCTTCAGCGCCGTAAGCGTTACCGGGCGGACGGTTGTAACGAACCAGGGGGAGGAAATGGCCCGCGCTCAGGCAGAGCAGGCCGTGGCAGCCGGGCTGACTCCCTGCAGTGCTATGAATCCTGTCCTGCTCAAGCCCGTATCTGAGTCGCGATATCGGGTCTTCTTTGACGGAAAGTTCCATGCTGAAATGTCAGCCCCGGAGTTTGACACGGTCAGCGGCCGGGCATGGGCCTTTGCCCAAACTGCCCGTGATCGCCTGGGAGCGAATCATGACCTCTTTGTCATGGAGGCCGGCTGGCATGAAGAGGCCTTTTCTGACAGAAACAGGGAGAGGTTTACCATGAGGGCTGCCCGGGACCTTCGCGCGCCGGTGGTCCTTGTGGGCGAAGCTGACAGAGAAGGAGGGCTCGCCTCCCTTCATGACGTTCTCGTGAAGATGGGCGAAGGATTTGGCGTGGTAAACTATCGGGACATGGTGACGGCATGTGTTGTGAACAGGTTTCAGGGCTCACTGGATGACCTGCGGCCGAAACTGAGAAGGCTTGAATCTGAAACCGGCGTCCCTGTAATCGGTGTGGTCGATTACCAGGGAGCAGGTTCCGGCGAGTCCATGACAGGTACGGAGTGGGCAGCGCTTCTCAGGGCCCGGATCGATCTATGTTTTGTCCTGAGGCAGGTAGGAATGGAAGCGTGCATGAGCTACCTTAAATCACAGATAAGGGAGCAGTTGTAGGCCCATGGCCGCGCAAGAGGTGGTCATACTGGCAGGACACGGAACCCAAGAACAGGAAGCGGTCGGGCTTGCGGAAGTTGCCCGCCGGGTTCATGGCCTGATGCACCCCGGCTGCAGCCGTGAATGCGTCCGTATTGCATACCTTCAGTTTATAAAACCCGACCTGGCCGGGGCAATCGATGATTCAGTGCAGCAGGGGGCAACGAAGATAATCATCCATCCCTATTTTCTGGCAAGCGGATTTCATGTGACAACGCATATCCCCCGTATCATTGCTGATGCCCGAGAGCGGCATTCCGGCGTTGAGTTCCTCTGCACCGCCCCCCTTGGCGCTCATGAAAAACTGGCTGAGGTGGTTCTTGAAAGGATAGTCTCAGCAGCATCACGATCAGGGGATAGCCCCGGACAGCAGCGGGGGGAGCATGAATAAGGTCTCCATTGTCGGCATAGGCTTCAGGCCTCTCGACAGAGGGGCACGGGCTGCTGTCCTTGGTTCAGATGTAGTCCTTGCAAACGACAGGCTCCGTGAGGTGTTCAAAGGTTATGAGGAATACGAAGCCGTAAAGGAGCGGATCATTGTTCACGGCAGTGTGGGAGAAATGCTTGAGTACATTGACGATCATTGCCGGGCTCGAAAGATAGCCCTTCTGGCTGCAGGCGATCCCATGTTTTTCGGTATAGGGCACGAGGTTGTTGAAAGGACCGGCCGGGATTCTGTTGAGGTATTCCCTGACCTGTCGTCAATACAGGTGGCATTTGCACGGACGCGGGAGACTTCAAACAGCGCCCTCCTGATAAGTCTTCACGGCGGGCCTGATCCTGGAAGGCGGCGGAAGCTCGAGCATGAAGTCCATGAACTTCCTGCGCTGCTGGAGCGCCATGGCAAACTCGCCATTCTTACCGATCGGGAGAACAGCCCCTCGGTCATTGCCTCAGAAATTGCAGGGCATCCTGCTTCAGGACCATCTCAGCCGGCGGTAAAGATGTACGTGTGCGAAAAACTCGGGTATGCCGACGAGCGCGTTACGGAAGGGAGGCCGGAAGATTTTTCCGGAGGGGACTTTGAACACCCCAATGTGGTCATCATTGTGAGAGAAGCCGGCGAAGCTGGCCTTGTCACGCCTCCGGGGACAGCAGAACAGGGCACATCGGCATGACAGAGACGGATCTTGCCGAAATGAAACGATGGTTTGCCCGTTACGCAGGGACATTCTCTTTCCCGGACAGGGAAGACCAGAAAAACATTCTCATTAAGGTCAGCCATACGGAGCACGTGTGCCAAGACATACAGACGATCGTCCGGGGCCT
>CP070788.1:360678-366817 GCA_020346765.1 Nitrospiraceae bacterium | reverse complement strand
AAGCCCACCTCGAGATTAGGTCTCCCTGCTCGCAAGAGCACTAAAGGTCGGTGGTAGACTACCACGTTGATAGGCTGGGTGTGTAAGTGCGGTGACGCATTGAGCTAACCAGTACTAATTGACCGTGAGCCTTGACCCCCTTACTCAGAGTCCTGCAGTTTCAGAGATACACAGCAAAAATCGGTATATGAAGGGACACATCCTGATCAGATGTGTCCCTTTCTTGTTCTGTCCTCGCCCTGTTCCCCCTTTGATAAACTATCCCCAACGGTCTCCGCCGCGATTCTGCTGATTTCAGTCTGAAGAATTTTCAGGATTCCCGATTTATGAGAAAGCCAAAGTGGCACGGCTTGCTGCGATTCTGCCATTATGACACATGTGTGCCATGCCTTTTTCTTCTAAGGGTGCGGGATTCAGCGATTTAGCCTTGGCACAGTGATTGCAAATACATTGTCCGTATCTTCATGACAACAAGAAAAAGAAGTCCTGATGTCATGTCCTGATTCATATGGGGGGGTCCATGGAGAGAAGGTCCGGCAGGAGGTTAACGGCAAGGCTAGACGCCAGGTTTTTCTTCGGCAGTCTGTTATATTCAGGGACGATTCTCAATATTTCAGAAAAGGGAATGTTTATTACTGCCCGGCGGTCTTTCCCCTCCAATACAGTATTCGTGGTGATCTTCCGGATTGACGGCGAGATCCTCAAGGTCATTGCCCGCGTAAGGCGGAACGCTCCGCTCGGCGGCGATGTGGAGGGGATGGGCCTGGAGCTTGTGAGCCCCTCCCGGCGCTATGCGGAGTACGCCGGACGCCTCATGGCACAGCAGTAGGTGTTATCTCTCCACACTTTTTTCTAATGCCGGCCTGCGAGGAAGTCAATGAAGTCTTGAAGGGATTTCTTCACCCGGTCTGTCATTTCTGTGAACTGCAGGGCGGCTGCAAAGCGGGGCTTGCCTCTGTCCTCCGGGGCAGGACGGCCCTTTTGACCGGACCACACTATTCTGCCGGGGACGTCCAGTTCCCTCTTCAGATGGTCTGTGAACGTAATCTGGTGATTTCCCGACCGGGGAAGCCTCTTCAGTGCTTCCAGGCACACTCCTCCCATGCTGATATTGGCGACAGGATGCGTTCCTGACCTGCCGAGCTGAGCCCGGCATTCATTTCCGGGGCAGTAACGGGGATATGAGCGCTTTTCCGTAAAACTTTCCCCGGGGGCCTTCTGACGTTTGACGTCCTTCTGTTTCTTGCCCTCATACATTGCACGGTCAGCTTCTGCCATGAGTTCTTCAATGGAGCGGGGATGATCCGGGTCATAGCGGGCCTTTCCGATGCTGATCTGCAAGGCATACCGGGTTGAACTCTGCCCATTGAACTTCTTCAACCCGTTCTCGATGGACCTGATCGAACGCTTCTCTGCGGCGTCCTTCCCGTGTATGATCATCAGCACGGCGAACTCGTCTCCGCCGATACGGGCAATAATGTCCGATTCACGGAAGGAGTTCCTGAAAATGGTGGCAGCGGCCTTCAGGGCCCTGTCACCCTCGACATGGCCCAGCTCATCATTGATCATCTTCATGTTGTCCACGTCCATGTAAAGAAGGGAGACGGTCTGGATTCTCCGGGCTGCTATCCTGATCTGGTGATTTGCCAGAGAGAGAAAACCGCGCCGGTTGAAAAGCCCTGTCAATTCATCAGTGATGGCAGCTTCCTGAAGCCGCTGTTCCATTTTCTTGAGCTCAGTGATGTCACGGGCAACTTCTACAATTCCAACAGGTTTACGATTGGCATCATAAACAGGTGAGGCACTGGTAAGAAAATGTCCCTTTAATTTATCTTCATACATTTCCTGAATGTGTTCCTTCCCATCGGCCAGTGTTTTACTGTGCGGGCAGTAGGACGGGGGCTTATCAGTCCCATGGATTATTTCAAAGCAATTCCTGCCGATAAGGGCATCCTGGTCCACGCCGAGTTTGTCGGCCAGTGATCTGTTCACTTTTGTGATCCGATGGCGGGAGTCGGTGACAAGTATCAGGTCAGGAATGGTGTCAAATGTTGCCCTCCATTCTTCCTGAGCGCGTATCAGGCTCTCTTCTGTATGCTTTAGCGCCGTGATGTCCGCGTCAGCCCCCCGGTAACCCAGCAGGCGGCCATCCTGGCCGAGAATGGGGATTCCGCTCGTGGAAAGCCAGACGGTGCTGCCGCTTTTATCTATGTTCTGGTTGACAAAGTCGCGAAAGGGCTCTTTTCTGGCAAACACATCGAAAGCGGCTTTTTTCAGCGATTCCCGCTTGTCGGGATGAAACAGGTCATAGAAATGTTTTTCAACTATTTCTTCCGGACTGTATCCCAGGATCGTCTTGACCACGGGACTTGAGTATACATATCTCCCCTCAGCATCAACTTCCCAGATCCACTCCCGGGCATTCTCCGAAATATCACGGAAGCGGCTTTCGCTTTCCCTGAGCTTTTCCTCCCAGTATTTGCGGTGCGTGATATCGTCAAAGAGGGCCACAAAGTAGCCCTTTCCCGGGCTGTAGGCTGAAACGGAGTACCACTTGTTGAATGGGATGAACTGCAGTTCAAGTCGTGCTACCTCTCCCCTGAGGGCCACGTCTCCATATATGGTGATCAGGTCAGGCCGCTCTTTTTTTATGGAGGGGATTACCTCTGTAACCTTTTTTCCGATGAGCTGTACCCGTTTTAACCCGGTCAAGCGTTCAAAGGCGTCGTTTACTTCAAGGAACTCATAATCAACAGGCTGGCCTTTTTGATCCACAATAATCCTGTGAAGGGCAAAACCGATAAACATGTGCTTGAAGAGCGCCCGGTATTTGTCCTCGCTTGCCTTGAGAGCCTCATCAGCGAATTTTCGCTCCGTTATATCCCGCATCATTACCAGACAGTATTTTTTCGCGCCCATCTGAAGTGATGACCCGTTGATCTCAACGGGAATGGTCATTCCATCCTTGTGCAGCTGGTTCACGCCTGTAACACCTGACAGGGAGCCTGTTTGGGCTATTCTCAGAAGGATTTTTGAAATGATGTCCTGCTCTTCTAAAGGGCAAAGGTCAGCCAGCGTCATGCTCAGAAGTTCCCTCACGGGATACCCCGTCATCCGGGAGGCACTGGGATTGCATTCCAGGATCTGTCCTGTTTCAGGCTCAATCAGATAGGTGGCATCAATGGTATTTTCAAAGAAGATGCGGTATTTCTGCTCTGCTTTCAGGAGGCCTTTATCTTCATGAGCGGCTTTTCTGCATTCGTCCAGCTGACGGCGCAGCTCTCTTAATTCAGCGGCAAGCTGTTCCTTCGTTTTCTTTTTTTCATTCATGCTGGTTAGCGGCACGGCAGTATGGTGCTGCCCTGCTCCTCTTTCCGGCGCCGGGATGCCCCGTGCCCGGACATGATGAAAAGCCGGAGGTGAAGGGTTACTTTTCTAATCGTACTATAAATCAGCGCGCTTGTACAGGGCCAGGCCTTTAAAGTACTGACTCAGCCCTGAGGAGCCGTGGCTTCCGGCTCTGGCCTCCGGGAGCGTTACAGAGCTTCCCGGTCCAGGGTCCGGTACTGTATGGCTTCGGCAACATGGGAAGCGCGGATATTCTCCGATGCTTCCAGATCAGCAATGGTCCTGCTCACTTTGAGTATCCGCGTGTAGGCCCGGGCGGAAAGGCCGAGCCTGTGCATGGCCGACTCAATGATGTGCCGGGCGTTGGCAGAGAGGGCACAGTATTTTTTTATGTGTTTTGAACGCATTCTGGCATTGGAATAAATAGTGTCCTTACAGAACCGTTCGACCTGGATCAGGCGGGCAGACTTGAGGCGGCTTCGGATATCGAGGGAGGCCTCTCCGCAGTAATCATTGGAAAGGTCCCTGTACGGCACGGCCGGCACCTCCACGTGAATGTCAATCCTGTCAAGGAGCGGCCCCGAGACCCGCTGACGGTAACGGTGTATCTGAGCGGGCGAGCAGGAACAGGGGTGGCGCCTGTCCCCGAGGTACCCGCAGGGGCAGGGGTTCATGGCACAGACGAGCATGATCGAAGCGGGATAGGTAATGGAGGTGAGTGCCCGGGATATGGTGACATGCCCGTCCTCCAGGGGCTGCCTGAGCACTTCGAGGACGTTCCTCTTGAACTCCGGGAGTTCATCGAGAAAGAGGACGCCGTTATGGGTGAGGCTCACTTCTCCCGCCTTGGGGATCGCTCCGCCACCGACCATGGCAACGTCGGACAGTGTATGGTGGGGGGAGCGAAACGGGCGGGTGGCGACCAGCGGCTGCCCGTGGTTCAGAAGGCCCACGGAGCTGTGGATCCTCGTGGTCTGAAGGGCCTCTTCAAAGGTCATTTCGGGAAGGATGGTGGGGATCCGCTTTGCGAGCATGGTCTTTCCTGAACCGGGCGGGCCGATCATGAGGATGTTGTGAAGCCCTGTGGCGGCAACCTCGATTGCCCGCTTCACATGCTCCTGGCCTTTCACATCGGCAAAGTCATCGGCGTACAGGGAATGCTCCTTCATGACCGATGAAATATCCACGCTGGCAGGCTCCATGGCCTTCCCGTCCCTGAAGAAGGCGATCAACTCCGGCAGGCTTTCAAATCCATACACGGGAATGTCCGATACCACGGCCGCCTCACGGGCATTCTGGCGGGGGAGGATCAGCCCCCTGAGCTTCTCATCCCTCGCCTTGAGCGCCATGGAAAGGGCCCCCCGGATTGGCTTGATCCTGCCGTCAAGGGAGAGTTCCCCTGAGATGAGATAGCCCTTCACCGGCTCAGGACCAATCAGTTCCTCGGCAACGGCAATGCCGATGGCAATGGGCAGGTCAAAGGCCGAGCCCTCCTTTTTGATGTCTGCTGGTGCCAGGTTGATGGTGACCTGCTTCAGCGGGAAGTTGAATCCCGTGTTCTTGAGCGCTGTCCGGACCCGGTCCTTGCTCTCCTTGACAGCTGCGTCAGGAAGCCCAACGGTGGAGAAATGGGGCAGTCCCCGGGAGGTGATGTCCACTTCCACTTCAACGACATGGGCGTCGATGCCGATTAATGTGGCGCTGAGAATTTTGGAAAGCATGGCTATAAGAAGGATTCAAGGATTCGAGGGTTCAAGGATTCGAGTGCTTTCCTTCCAGAGATTTAATCAGTGCTTTCAGCATCCGTTCAATCTCTAAAATGTCTTTCCGGAGTGAATTTAATTTCTCAGGCACAATGTATTTTAAGTCTCCGGATAGTGACACCTGGGTTTCTAATTCACAATGTGATCCATAGGCAATATAGAGATACCTCATATATTCCGTAGTTGTCTTTCTCCCGTATCCCTCTGCTATATTGCTTGGCAAAGACACTGCAGTCCTTCGTATTTGTGATACAAGATTATATTGTTCTTGTTTGGGAAATTCATTTGTAGCTTTATAAATGGAGAGACACAGTTGATAAGACTTTTGCCAGACTTTTAACTCCTTATAGTTCCTGAGCATTTCACTTGAACCCTTGACTCCCTGGATCATCGAATCCGTTTTGATAAATTAACAATTTATCAAAACGGCGCGGGGAAATATACTGTCAGTTCTGACAGGGGCATTTATTCCGGAAGTGTTTTTTCAGCTGCCTGGGAAAAAGGGACTACTCAGGAAAGGCCCTTTTTCCCCCATCCTCTCCCTCTACGGGAGGCATCAAGGGGAAGATCACTTGAGATACTGCGAATAAAGAGGACTGCAAGCGTTCTGCAATTCCGGACCTGATGGGGCTGGCAGGTGCTGTCCGAGAGGAGTCCGAAGGAGCAGGAGGGGAATGTGTAATGTTTTAAAAGGCGACGTCCATTTCCGGGGGAAGTCCTGTCCACTCTGCAAGCTCAGGGTAAAAACCCGATTGACCGGAAGAGAACCTGAGCAACATCAGTATTGTCCACAAGAGGACCTCTTACCGGATCGCGCTGATCCGCATATCGATGCAGCAATCTGGCAGCATCACCTTTTGCCGAAATCACCATCAAACTATTCGTATGTTCTGTGCTATGCCACTCCATCCCCGGCAAGTTACCGGCACCGTTGTTGACGATCGATTCCCATGTAGGATCTGATCCTGGACCAGTAAGGTAACCCGTCTCATGGTCACCGGTTACAATCAGAAGCGTCTCACCCCAGT
>CP070788.1:354366-360578 GCA_020346765.1 Nitrospiraceae bacterium | reverse complement strand
TCCGTTTTGCTCTGGTGGAGAACGAGCACAGGATACGCCAGGCAGCGCGGGGGATCAAGAAGGCACTCAACAAGTAAGGGTATTGGATTCGTAGGCGTCGGCGTCATGGGCGCCTCATTTCTGACTCACCTCCATCCCTCCGGTATCCCTTCACCCCCCTGCTCCTAAATGAGCAGGCCGCAATGCACGGCAGGCTTTTTTCTGCTCGCTTCTCTTGAATAAATTCGGACAGTTGGCGCATAATATCCCTTCAGGCTGAGTGAGCATGGGAGAGCGCTCACGGGTATATCCATATGAAAAGAGCAAAGAATCGTACTGTCAATGTAGGCATTATCGGTTTCGGAACCGTGGGGACGGGGACCGCGAGGATTCTGCTGGACAAGCAGGCTGACCTCGAACGAAAAGCGGGGTTCCCTGTGAGACTCAGGCGGATTGCCGATCTCGACATAAAGAGAAAGAGGGGCATTAAACTCCCTGCGGGTATACTGAGTCGTGACGTGGAGGCGCTCGTCAGGGACCCGGAGATCGACATTATCGTGGAGCTAATCGGGGGGACTCGTGCTGCCAGAGACGTAATCCTCAAAGCACTGAAAAACGGCAAGCACGTGGTTACGGCAAACAAGGCCCTCCTTGCCGAGGCAGGCCAGGAACTATTCCGGACCGCTGCAAAAAACAGGGCAGTTATAGGATTCGAGGCCTCGGTGGCAGGGAGCATCCCCATTATCAAGGTTATCAGGGAGTCCCTTATCGGCAACAGCATCAGCAATATCTACGGCATTATCAACGGTACGGCAAACTACATCCTCACCAAGATGACTGAAGAGGGTCTGGATTTTGGCACAGCCCTTGGGAATGCCCAGGCCCGGGGATACGCTGAGGCGGACCCCACGTTTGACATCGAGGGGATAGACTCTGCCCACAAGCTGACGATTCTGGCGGCCCTTGCCTTTGGCATTCCCTTTTCATTCAAAAAAATCTATACCGAAGGGATAACAGGTATAACGCCTCTGGACATTCACTTCGCATCAGAGCTTGGATATAAGATAAAGCTCCTTGCCATCGCCAAGCATGCTGATGGGGCCATTGAACTGAGGGTCCATCCCACGATGCTGCCTGCCGATGACCTCATATCCAGCGTGAGCGGGGTCTTTAATGCAATTTTTGTTGAAGGAGACGCCACGGGTGAAGCCCTTTATTACGGCAGGGGTGCGGGGGAAATGCCCACGGGCAGTGCCGTTGTCAGCGATATCATCGATATCGGACGCCGCATCGTGTCCGGAGCCGACACATGGCTCCAGGGAATCACCATGACGGCCCGGACGGACCTGAAGATAAAGAAAATGGATGACATCCGGACATGTTACTATCTGCGAATCTCAGCCCTTGACAAGCCCGGAGTGCTTTCGAGGATTTCAGGCATCCTGGGAAGCCACAACATCAGCATCAGGTCCATGATCCAGAAGGGCAGGAAAAAAGAGAAGGCGGTGCCCCTGGTCATGATGACCCATGAAGCACGGGAGAGGGACATGAGACAGGCGCTCAGGGAGATCAACAGGCTTTCAATCGTGTCCGGCCGAACCATGTATCTGAGAGTAGAAGGAGATGAGGATTAACATGAAAGACACAGCGATACATAAAAAACTCGATATCAGGGGCGAAGTATGCCCCTATACCTTGGTGAAATCAAAACTCGGTGTCGAAAGTATCGAGGTGGGACAGATCATTGAGATCATCCTTGACTATCCTGAGGCTGCTGACAGCATCCCGAAGGCAATGCTGAATTACGGGCATTCTGTCCTGAAGGTTGAAAAGATAAACCCGAAGGAGTGGGTCATTCAGGTGAGAAAAGAGGTGGAAGACTGATGGACTTCTCGGAAGAGCAGTTAAAGAGATACAGCAGGCACATCATCCTGCCTGAAGTAGGCGGCAAGGGACAGAAAAAGATTTCCCAGGCCAAGGTGCTTATCGTCGGAGCCGGCGGGCTTGGATGTCCCGTGGGTTACTATCTCGCAGCAGCAGGCGTGGGGACTATCGGGATTGTAGACAATGACAAGGTTGAACTGAGCAATTTGCAGCGGCAGATTGCTCACAGCGTAAAGACGCTGGATGCATACAAGGCTGATTCTGCGAAGCAGACCTTTGAGGCCCTGAATCCTGACGTCAACGTGGTTGGGATCAAGGAACGCCTGAACAGCAAGAATATTCTTGGTCTGTTCAAGGGGTATGACATTGTCGTGGACGGCACGGACAACTTCCCCACGAGGTACCTTATCAACGACGCCTGTGTCATGCTCGGGAAACCTCTGGTGAGCGGGGCGATCCTTCGCTTCGAGGGGCAGGTCACGACCATCCTGCCCCATGACGGCCCTTGCTACCGGTGTCTTTTCGAGGAGCCGCCGCCGGCGGGGCTTGTTCCTTCCTGTCAGGAAGCGGGGGTGCTCGGCGTGCTGCCGGGTGTTATTGGCGCCCTGCAGGCGACGGAGGTTCTCAAACTGATAATCGGCAAGGGGAAGCCGCTGAAGGGAAATCTCTTAATCTACGATGCGCTGGGAGTCAGTTTCAGAAAGGTGAAGATCCCCAAGAATGATGACTGCCCGGTATGCGGCAAGGAGCCCACGATCAGGGAGCTGACTGACCTGTCAGAAGAGTACTGTTCCATCTAACGGCAGGGGTCGAGGGGCCCAGGGTTCAAGGGGCCGAGTGATGATAGTTTTTATTTTAGTTTCGTCACTTGAATCCTTGACTCCTTGTATCCTCGAATCCGTTGTCGGGAAAATGTCTAATTATGATTGAAACGGAAGTATACATGGAGGCAAATATACAGCATGGGTTTCGTAAAAGGGCTTAAGTGCAGGGAATGCGGCAGGGAGTACAGCGTTGACCCCGTCTACGTCTGCGAATTCTGTTTCGGCCCGCTGGAAGTTGTCTATGACTACGACGGGATAGGGAAAGTTCTGACCCGGGAGATGATAGCCTCCCGGCCTCACAACCTGTGGCGCTACCGGGAGCTTTTGCCCATTGACGGTGAGCCAACATGCGGACTTGATTCGGGCTTTACCCCCCTGGTGCGGGCCGACAAACTCGCGGCACATCTGGGGATGAAAAAGCTCTATATCAAGGACGACACGGTCACCCACCCCACGCTGTCATTCAAGGACAGGGTTGTTGCCGTTGCCCTCTCAAAGGCGCGGGAGTTCGGCTTCAACACCGTGGCCTGCGCCTCCACAGGGAACCTTGCCCACTCCGTCTCCGCCCACGGCGCAGCAGGGGGATTCAAGCGGTTTATTTTCATCCCTGCCACTCTTGAGAGGAGCAAGATCGTGGCGTCTCTCGTGTATCAGCCTAACCTCATCGCTGTGGACGGCAACTATGATGACGTGAACCGGCTCTGCAGTGAGGTGGCAAACAAATACCGGTGGGCCTTCGTGAACATCAACATCAGGCCCTTTTATGCGGAAGGGTCGAAGACCCAGGGGTACGAAATGGTGGAACAGCTTGGATGGCGCGTGCCCGATGTCATTGTCGTACCCTGCGCCAGCGGTTCCCTGCTTACCAAGATATGGAAGAGCTTTAAGGAGATGAAGGACATCGGGCTTATAGACCGCCTGGACACGAAGGTCTTCTCGGCCCAGGCAACAGGCTGCTCCCCGATCGTGACGGCCCTTAAGGATAATGTGGATGTGATCAAACCGGTGAAACCCGACACCATAGCCAAATCTCTTGCCATCGGCAACCCTGCTGACGGATACTACGCCACCCAGGTCATCAGGGAAAGCGGCGGCTTTGGTGAGGACGTATCGGACATGGAAATCATAGAGGCTATCAAGCTTCTTGCCCGGACAGAGGGCATTTTCGCGGAAACCGCGGGCGGTGTTACCCTTGCCTCTGCGATGAAGCTCATCGAGAGCGGGCACATAGACAGGGACGCCCTTACCGTGCTGAGCATCACGGGCAACGGACTGAAGACAAAGGAGGCGGTGATGGGCCATACGGGGGAGCCCTGGCACATCGACCCGAACCTGAAGTCCTTTGAGGCGACACTGAAGAAAATCGAGAGTCACTGAATCCGCTGATCACGGATGGTGATTACTACAAGGAGGATGGATAAATGGCAGTGAAAGTAAAGATACCCGTGCCCCTGCAGAGGCTGACCCAGGGGAGCGAAGAAGTCGAGGGAGACCCGGGGACCATAATGTCACTCATCACGGGCCTTGACCGGAAATACCCCGGACTTGCCGAAAGGATATCCGATGGCGGCAAGCTGAGACGGTTTGTTAATGTCTATGTGAATGAGGAAGACGTGAGGTTCATGAAGAACGAGGAGACCGAGGTCAAAGACGGCGATGAGGTTTCCATTGTGCCGGCAATCGCAGGAGGGGCCGAATGCGCTGCGGCGTACAGGGAGTCTGTGCCGGGGCAGCATTGAAGAACATTATCAGGGGGAGACTATGAAGACCAGGGTAAGGCTGACCTTTCCGCAGAACCTCATCAGGGAGCCCGTCATATTCACGATGGCGAGGAAGTATGATCTCATTCCGAACATCAGGCGGGCCCGGGTCACCGAGACCGTGGGGGAAATGATTCTTGAAATTGAAGGGGACGACGAGAGCATCCAAAAGGGGATACAGTCTCTCCGGCAGCAGGGAGTCCTCGTTGAACTGGTGGAAGGCGACATCCTGGAATAGCAATGGAACCGTGGCACGGACTGATTCACCACTATCGCGGATTTCTGCCTGTCTCTGACAAAACCCCGGTGGTCACCCTTGGTGAAGGCAATACACCGCTCATCAGGGCCTCCCGCCTGAACCGGGAACTCCATCCCGGTGTCGATCTCTATTTTAAATACGAGGGATCCAACCCCAGCGGTTCTTTCAAGGACCGGGGCATGACCTGTGCCATATCAAAGGCCGTGGAAGAAGGGGCAAGGGCCGTGATCTGCGCCTCAACGGGCAACACGTCCGCTTCAGCGGCTGCCTACGCAGCAAAGGCAGGCATCTCCACGGTTGTCCTCATCCCTGAAGGTCAGATCGCCCTGGGCAAGCTTGCCCAGGCCATGATCCACGGTGCACTGGTCCTGCAGATCAGGGGCAATTTTGACAGGGCCCTGAACATCGTGAAGGACATTGTGGCGAGGCATCCCATTGCGCTCGTGAATTCCATCAATCCCTTCCGCATCGAAGGTCAGAAGACAGCGGCCTTTGAAATTTGTGACCAGCTCGGCATCGCTCCCCTCTATCACGCACTGCCTGTGGGAAACGCGGGTAACATTACGGCCTACTGGAAGGGATACCGGGAATATAATGAAGCGGGCAGGATCAGCACCCTGCCGAAGATGTTAGGGTTTCAGGCAGCGGGCGCTGCCCCCCTTGTGACGGGGAGGCCCGTTGAAAGTCCCGAGACCATTGCCTCGGCTATCAGGATAGGCAATCCTGCCAGCTGGAAAGGCGCTTTAGCTGCGCGGGACGAATCAGGAGGGGTAATAGAATCGGTGACCGATGAAGAGATCATTGAGGCCTACACCTATCTGGCATCAAAGGAGGGTATATTCTGCGAACCGGCATCGGCCGCCTCAGTGGCAGGCGTGATCAAGCTGTCGCGGCGCAACTTCTTTTCAAAGGGCGACGGGATCGTGTGCACGCTCACGGGGGGCGGATTGAAGGACCCTGACATAGCCATCAGAATGTCAAAAGACCCTGTGCGGGTAGAGGCGGATGTGTCAGCCGTTGAGGAACTCCTGCGGGGATGCTGTATCTGAGCTGGTCAGAAAAAATTTCCGGCCAGCCTCACCCAAAGCCCGTGTACTCCTGAAAGGCCGTAGAGGGCAAGGAGGGCAGAGACAACGATTACCGATACAATGATGTCGCGGCTCTCATGAACGATCCTGCGGCGGAGCGCATCAAAGGCGCCTGGCTCTAATTCCTCCTTCTTTTTGTGTTTTATCTCCGATGCAGTATCTTTCGTGCAGGGAATCCCCTGCAGTTTAAGCTCCTCCGATGACAGTGATGCGCTTCCCATATGGTGCTCCTTAATTCCTAAAAAAATCGTTTGATTGAGCCCGGCATTGTCCGGGAGCGTGGTCCCATGGGCACACGATGCAGAATATACGCAATTTTCTTGCCATCATTCTAACGCGGTAATTTTGCGTATATATGCTTTACAGAATCTGTCATATTGTAAAATATTTTTATGCTTATGGCTTTAAGAGCAGGCAC
>CP070788.1:348049-354266 GCA_020346765.1 Nitrospiraceae bacterium | reverse complement strand
GGTTACGCGCCCTTCCCCGCGGTCTCCTCTTCAAATTCCGCTTCCACCGTATCCTCATGCCCTGGTCCGCCTTCCTGATGATGAGCTTTCTCATGGGCGTGAGCGGATGCTGAAGGCCCTTCCTTATAGAGGTGTTCCGACAGCTTATGGGCCGATGCAGAAAGCGCTGATGCGGCAGAGCGTATCTCCTCGGGGCTGTTCGCACTGTCTTTCAGCTTCCTGCAGTTTTCCAGCGCCAGCTCTACCTCATGCCTGTCTCCGTCGGAGAGTTTGCCGCCGTGCTCCGCGAGGGTCTTCTCCACGGTGTAGACAAGTCCGTCCGCTTCGTTTTTCGCCTCAATAAGCTCCTTCCTCTTCCGGTCTTCCCCTGCGTGGGACTCGGCATCCCTCACCATCCTGTTGATCTCCTCTTCGCTCAGCCCGCTCGATGCAGTAATGCGGATGGACTGTTCTTTCCCCGTGCCCCTGTCCTTTGCTGACACGTGCAGGATGCCGTTTGCGTCAATATCAAAGGTCACCTCAATCTGGGGCACACCCCGCGGCGCCGCAGGAATCCCGAGAAGCTCGAAATTGCCGAGGAGTTTGTTGTCCGCAGCCATCTCCCGCTCACCCTGAAACACCCGGACACTGACTGCCGGCTGGTTGTCGGCAGCCGTGGAGAACACCTGGCTCTTTTTAACAGGGATGGTGGTGTTCCGGTCAATGAGCTTGGTAAAGACGCCTCCCAGGGTCTCAATGCCGAGGGAAAGGGGTGTTACATCCAGAAGGAGCACGTCCTTCACATCTCCCTTGAGGACCGCCGCCTGAATCGCCGCGCCGATAGCCACCACTTCATCAGGGTTTACGCTCTTGTTGGGCTCTTTCCCAAAGTACTCCCGCACTACCTGATACACCCGGGGGCTGCGGGTCTGTCCGCCGACCATGAGCACTTCATCAATGTCCGATGCCTTAAGCTCAGCATCACTGAGCGCCTTTTTGGAGGGATCAAGGGAACGCCTTACCAGATCTTCCGTAAGCTGGTCGAAGACCGCCCTGGACAGTTTTACCACAAGATGCTTTGGTCCCGAGGCGTCAGCCGTGATAAAGGGCAGGTTGATCTCTGTTTCAGCCGCTGTGGACAGCTCGATCTTCGCCTTTTCCGCCGCCTCCTTGAGCCGCTGCAGGGCCATCTTGTCATTTCTGAGGTCAATCCCCTGCCCTTTTCTGAATTCATCCACGAGCCAGTCCATGATCTTCAGGTCAAAGTCATCACCACCAAGGTAGGTATCGCCGTTAGTGGATTTTACTTCCGTAACGCCCTCGCCCAGCTCCAGGATGGATATATCGAATGTTCCGCCGCCCAGGTCATAGACGGCAATTTTTTCGTCCCTTTTCTTGTCCAGCCCGTATGCCAGGGAGGCTGCCGTGGGTTCGTTGATGATTCGCAGGACATTGAGCCCGGCAATTTTGCCGGCGTCCTTCGTGGCCTGCCGCTGGCTGTCGTCAAAGTAGGCAGGCACCGTTATGACCGCTTCCGTAACCTTTTCCCCGAGATAGTCTTCCGCTGCCTGTTTGAGCTTCTGCAGAATCATCGCTGAGATCTCAGGAGGCGAATAGCGTTTCCCCCGGATTTCCACGTGCGCATCGCCATTGGGTGCTTCCACAATCCTGTAGGGAAGCTTTTTCACAGCGTCCTGGACTTCGGCTGATTTGAATTTTCTCCCCATGAGGCGCTTGATGGAAAACACGGTATTCTCCGGGTTCGTCACAGCCTGACGTTTCGCCACTTGCCCCACAAGCCGCTCGCCCTTGTCAGTGAATGCCACCACGGAAGGCGTTGTCCTCGTCCCCTCCTGGTTTGGGATGACCACCTTGTCGCCACGCTGCACAACGGAAACGGCCGAATTCGTTGTGCCGAGGTCTATGCCTATTGCATATGCCATAAGAATTTCCTCCTCTTTCCTTTTTTCAGGCCTGCCGCTCTCTGCTGTAGATCACGTAGAGCCTGTCAAATTTCTTTTCCGCCACACTCAGCAGCGGATTAAGGTCTGTGTTTGTTCCATGAACAAGGGCGTATAACGTTCCTGAGCCCCTGTTCTTTATTCTGGAAGATGTTACATCGCTCTGTACAAGGTATTTTCGAGAAATGCTTCCCATTATTTTCGCCTCTCCTCTCAGTAATTGTTTTTCTATAGATAGTTAGAGTGAATATCGCAAGAGATGTGCCATGAGATAAAAACATTATTTTTCTTTATATTAGGATTCATCTGCCATAGTGGATAGGCTATTTTGACCTCTATGCAATGAGGTCATATTGACCGGCAGGTCAAAAGCGGGTGCACTGGCGGACTTACCTTAAGTTTAGAGAAGGTTCGGTTATACTGAAGGTCTGCTCCATTGGACAAATAGGCCGAATTTCCTTTACAATCTCAGACAGATGGGCACAGCAGGCAGACAACCGGTCCGTTTCTGCCCTGTTTACGAATGAGCCGGAAAGCGCGAGTGGCGGAACTGGCAGACGCGCCAGACTTAGGATCTGGTGGGGCATCCCGTGGAGGTTCAAGTCCTCTCTCGCGCACCAGTTTTTGCTGACGTAAAAGAGGGCGGAAGTTCGAAAGTAACGACTTTCCCGATTACTCACTTCCCCGCTTTTTTGTATAATCACATATGCCCTTCATCGCCGACCTGCATATCCACTCAAAATATTCACGGGCAACCAGCAGGGACATGTCGCCCGAAAGCCTGTGGAAATGGGCCCAGATGAAGGGGATCTCTGTGATTGGCACAGGGGATTTTACCCATCCTCTGTGGCTGAAGGAACTCCGGGACAAACTTGAACCTGCAGGCAGCGGCCTGTTTTCTCTGAAGAAGGAGTTTCGCAGTGACCACGTCCCTCCATCAAGCAGGGCCCATGTCTCCTTCATGCTCTCGGCCGAAATAAGCTGCATCTACCGCAAGCATGACAGGACCCGCAAGGTCCATTCAATCGTCCTCGTTCCCGGATTTGATGAAGCGGAACGGATCAGCAGGGTATTGACCAGGATAGGAAATCTTCATTCAGACGGACGGCCTATCCTCGGACTGGACGCGCAGGAGCTTTTGAAAATTATTCTGGATGTCTCTGCCGATTCCCTGGTCATCCCTGCCCACGCCTGGACGCCCCATTTCTCTGTGTTCGGCGCTGTATCGGGATTTGACTCCCTTCAGGAATGCTACGATGGGCTGACGACCCATATCTACGCCATTGAAACAGGTCTCTCATCGGACCCTGCCATGAACTGGCGTCTCTCGGCCCTTGACGGGGTCAGGCTTTTGTCAAACTCTGACGCCCACTCCCCTTCAAAGATAGGACGTGAGGCGAATATCTTTGCTACTGATATTTCCTATCCCGCTATCATGACAGCCATAAAAACAGGACAGGGAATGGGAGGGACCATAGAATTCTTCCCCCAGGAGGGAAAGTACCACTACGACGGCCACAGGAACTGTCATGTGAGCCTCACACCAAAAGAAACCATAGGGCATAATTTTCGCTGCCCGGCCTGCGGGAAAAAAGTGACCGTGGGGGTAATGCACCGTGTGGAAGAACTGGCTGACCGGGATGAGAATTACCGCCCTGCCGGGGCCCCGGGCTACCAGTCCATCATACCCCTTCAGGAAATCATCTCTGAAACGGTCGGTGTGGGGGTCAACAGCAAGGCCGTCACGAGGGCCTATGGGAATGTGATCGAAAAGCTTGGCAGTGAATTTACCGTCCTCATGGACACGCCCCTCGATGATATCGGCAGGGCAGCGTCGCCGCAGCTCATGCATGCCATCGGGAAGATGCGGCGGGGGGACATCCATATCGAGCCGGGCTATGACGGGGAGTTCGGGAAGGTCAGGATCTTCGATGAAGCAGAGATCAAAAAGCCCTAGGGACAGATATGCAGATTATTCAATGATTCAAGCAGCCCCTCATGTGACTGGTAGTGAATCCCCCTCATGCCCTCTGCCGACGCCGCATCGGCATAGTCCTTTATGTCGTCGATATAGATGCAATCAGAAGGCCTGAGATTAAGCTTTTCGAGGGCGTCGCGGTAAATCCGTTCATCGGGCTTCATGGCCCCCACCCTGCAGGACACCGTGACAGCATCAAAGAGGCTGAACACTGCGCTCTTTTTTATCTCATGCTCATAGTCCCACTCATTGGTATTCGACAGCAGGGCCAGCCTGAAGGCCGGTTTCAGCTTTCGGATCAGATCATGCGTTGAAGCAATGGGGCTGAACCTGCCGGTGAAGAGCCTTTTGAACTCTCTCTTCTCTATAGTAATGCCGCCCAGTCTCACAGCCTCTCCAAAAAATTTATCGGGCGAAATGCGCCCTGTTTCAAAGTCTTTGAGCAGGCTGGATTTTGCATGGATCGATTCGTCCAGCTCCTCAATGGTCTTGCCCGACAATCTCGCCAGGTTCCCGAGGAACGGGCCGTTGAGCACCGCGCTGATGACGTTGCCGTAATCAAAGATAATTGCCTTGATCATCGGTCTCCTCTGAGTTTATATGAAATGAATATTGCAATCTTACAGTATATCAAATTTCCGTTTACAGCAATAATATTAAAACTCATCAATGAAGTGTCACCCTGAGCTTGTCGAAGGGTGAACCGACCGTCATGGTTCGACAAGCTCACCATGACAGCGGGCTATTCTTATCGCTGGTTTTGGAGATTGAAGATTAAGGATCTCCGGCAAATTGAGCTTCTCTATCAATTTATGATTCAATAGAAGTGCAATGAAAAAAATCAGTCCTTCAGACATCGAGCTTGTCGTCACCGTCGCCCTCCGGAAGGAATTGCCCATGGACTGGCTCAGGTCCTGCAGAGTCTCTGTCCATACCCTTGCGGCGGCAACGTCAGGTGCCCTGCACAGACCCGGTGAACGCCGGCGGGGGATCCTGTTCCTCGTTACCGGTGCGGGGCCGGACGCCAGCCAGGAGGCCGCGCGCTGGATCCGAAGCGCCCTCTCTCCGCTCTTTGTGCTTAATGTGGGGACCTGCGGTATCCTCAACAGGAGACTCCGCACGGGTACATGGTTCCGTCCATCCTCCGTTGCCTCTGAACAGGGAACCGGCCTTGAACTGGACACACGGCTGCCGGTTCCCATGCCAAAGGGTGTGAAAGACATACCATCGCTCCTCAGTGTAAAAAAGGCGGGGACGATCAGCGCTGACTCCCATGACATCATCGATATGGAGTGCCACAGCCAGGCCGCAGTGTTCAGGGAAAGTGATATTACCTTCCACTGTCTTAAATTCGGCACAGACTGCGCTGACCAGAATACGAACAGGGATTTTAACAGCACCCTTGAAGACTTCCAGGAGAGTTTCAGGAAACTTTTTCATTTCCTTGGTGAAGACCCCCCCCTTCTCACTCCCCCTGTACCAGGCGGGGGCACAGAAGGCTTCATTACAGGATCAGATGCGTATCAGGCCCCTGTAACGGCGGTCATTCCGGTCTATAACCGTGAAGCGACCATAGGACGGGCCGTTGATTCCCTTCTCTCCCAGTCCCTTCCTCCTGCAGAGGTCGTGGTTGTCAATGACTGCTCCACGGACAGGACAAGGACCATCCTCGCGTCCTACGGGAGCGACATTACGGTCATTGACCTGCCCCGAAATTCGGGCCCTTCAAAAGCGCGGAATGAAGGAATCAGGCATGCACGCACAGAGTGGATTGCCTTTCTCGACTCCGATGACTGCTGGGACAGGGACAAACTGAAGCGGCAGGTGGACTATCTCCATCATTATCCCTGCTACCAGATCATTCAGTCCGGGGAAATCTGGATACGAAACGGAAAAAGGGTCAATCCCTGCCGCCATCACAGGAAACCTCATGGGTGGATATGGGAACCATCCCTCGAACGGTGTCTCGTCTCACCCTCTGCAGTCCTGATACGGAAGTCCCTGCTCGAGGAGCACGGCGGCTTTGATGAATCGCTCCCGGCCTGTGAGGACTACGACCTCTGGCTCAGGATATCTCGTACCCATCCCGTGGGCCTTGACCCCAGTGCCTCGGTCGTCAAGAACGGCGGCCATAGTGACCAGCGTTCCCGTGCATACCCTGCCATGGACCGGTTCAGGGTGAAGTCCCTCAGAGCGCTCCTCCGGAACGAGGACAATACCGTCTACCGAAGGAAAATCGCTGCTGTGCTAAAAAAGAAGCTGGCCATCCTCATTCAGGGCGCTGAAAAGAGGGGGAACG
>CP070788.1:341719-347949 GCA_020346765.1 Nitrospiraceae bacterium | reverse complement strand
CATAGGCCATGGCATTGTTGTCTGCTCTTATCTTCCTGACATTCTCCAATGCCTTGCTCGCAATATCAGCTCTTTGATAAAGAATTGCCGCCAGAGCAAACTTGAGTTGCTTTTGGTCATTTTGCGGATCCATTTCCACTACTTTTTTTACATTGAGGTAGGCACCCTCATAGTCTTTCTTGATCACACTGATATCAGCCAGCGCCATGTACAGCCACTGATATCCGGGGTTGATGCGCATGCCCTCTTTCACAAGGCTTTCCGCCTTACTAACAAAAAAAGGCTCACGGGATGCTGCTTCCTTATAAAAAATAATATTGTCCGTCAAGTAATCCAGATCATGGCTAAAGACAGACAAGCCTTTTTCAAGTACCTCAACAGTCCTTGCGACAAATTCCCGTGCACCTTTATCGTCAAAAATATCAAACCGTGCAATCTGAAGTGCTATTGCCCTCATTCCCTGCGCAATGAGAAAATCCCCAAAGGTCTTTAAAGAGAGTGCACTGTCAACATCGTCGAGGATTTCCAGAAAAGAATGATATTGATTGGTTGATTTTGTGATACGAAGATAAAGTTGAGATTCTTTTGCCGGTTTGTAGTTGATATAATAACAAGAAAAAGAAAAGACGATTAATGAAATTGTAACGAGACTGACCGCTTTGATTCCTGGCCAACCTGAACAAGCAACACTTTCTTCTCCCTGGTATTCCCCCTTTTTCGCAAACTTAGTATTGGTTAGATATGCCAATAATGTGAAAAACAAAAAATAGGTACTGATAGTGTCAAATGTAAAGAGATTCTGAATAAAGTAGACAATAAGTACGGTAAAAAGGGTAAGCGCCACGTTCGTTGAAATCAATTTTTTTCTCATGAATGAGACAAGAACGTAATAAGCCGTTGCCAGAATTGCTAAATAAGAAAGTAATCCAAGAACCCCGGCATTAACCAGCCAATCCAGAACAATATTATGAGCGCGATCAAGCCACATCTGCTCGTCTTTGTCAAAAGGGATGGTGTTAACGGTATAAACACCGATGAAGTTTTCCTGTCCCCATCCCAGTAATGGTCTTTCTTTTATGCCATTTAATGCAAATTCCCATGCAATGAATCGATTTTGAACAGAAGGATCTGAAAACATGGTGGCAAACCGGGATAACGTGCTATCATTCTCCCTGAAATCTGTATTTCTCACGATGGAGATCATCACTGTTAAAATAATTAATAGGCCTAACAATGACAATAAAACTTTCCTTCCCAGATTTATCCTGACTGCATTTATATTTCGAATACTATAAATCAGGCCGAATATTAATCCTCCAACCAGAGCCCCAAGTATTGCACCTCTGGAAGCAGAAAAATAGATGGCCACAACATTTATGGTAACTATGAACAAATATACCAGCTTGAGGAACCGTCTTTTTGTTTCCAGGATTAAAAGGATCGCAAAAAAGAGGGAAAGCAGGAGATAGGATGCAAGAAAAGGGGGATTTCCAAGGGTGCCATAAATTCTGCGGCCGTATATTACAGCAAATTGTGACTGTTCGGGTGGAGGTGCGCTTAAGGCATATACGCTGACCAGTCCGCTTACTGATACAACTATATTGAACAGCACCATCCAGTCCTTCCTGCTCCTCAGCACGCTGGTCATAATCATAAAATACAGGGCCAGATGCAGGATGGTGATGTACCCTTCCATGCGCTCGTAGTTTGACCAAAAGCTGTTGTAGGGGCTTACGCCGAACAGGTCAGCAAGGCCGATGACAAAGGTGAATACAAGGACGGAGATTAAGATCGGTGAGCTGCGCGGGCGGTACTCCCGGTTGATCGAGATGAGACTGACCCAGAGAGCGGCCGCGAACTCAACGAGTATCCTGAAGGCAAAGTTCTTCCCGGTGATGTAGGGAAAGACCAGCGAAGGAGATACGTAGAGCGGGATTAAGGGGATCAGAAAAAGCACCCCCTTGATGCCCCAGAGAAGAACGCGGCTTATGTTCCCGGTGGATAACACGTGATGGTCCTGTACCTGCAGATATCCTGTCCCATGATACCACACTCCGCCTTCCTGTAACCGGGGGGACAGGAACGGCAGAGCGCTTACCCTTTGCCTTTCGGCCTTTTGCCGGCTTCAAGGATTTTCTTCCTCAGCCGTATGGACTCGGGGGTAATTTCAACAAGCTCGTCTTCCTTGATAAATTCTATGGACTGCTCCAGGGTGAGGGTCCTCGGCGGCACCAGCTGCAGTGCCTCGTCAGCTCCTGAGGAGCGCATGTTGGTAAGCTTCTTTTCCTTTGTCACGTTCACGTCCAGGTCATTGTCGCGAGAATTTTCCCCGACAATCATTCCCTCATACACAGGGACATTGGCCTTGACAAAGAGGGTCCCCCGGGGCTGCAGATGGAACAGGGCGTAGGGGGTTGATTTTCCCTTCCTGTCGGACACCAGGGCTCCGGTCGGCCTTTTCGACATGGGGCCATGCCACTGCTCATAGCCGTCAAAGAGATGGTTCATCAGTCCTGTCCCCCTGGTATCCGTGAGGAACTGGGACCTGAAGCCGATCAGACCGCGCGAGGGAATCCTGAACTCAAGACGCACCCTGCCGTTGCCGTTATTCTGCATCTTCTGCATCCTTCCCTTTCGAATCCCTGTCTGCTGGGTCACGACCCCCACAAATTCTTCAGGCACGTCAATCACCAGCATTTCCACGGGCTCATGGATAGCTCCGTTGACGGTCTTCGTAAGTGTTTCAGGCATAGAGACGGACAACTCGTATCCTTCCCGCCTCATCATCTCAATAAGGATGGCAAGCTGCAGCTCTCCCCTGCCCATGACCTTGAATGAGTCGGCTGTGCTGAAGTCCACCCTGATGGAAACATTGTACAGGAGTTCTTTTTCAAGCCGCTCTCTGAGGTTCCGCGACGTGACAAACCTCCCCTCCTTTCCGCCAAGGGGTGAGGTGTTCACCGAAAAGACCATGGAGATGGTGGGCTCATCAACCTTGATCCGAGGGAGGGGTTTCGGATTATCAGCGTCCGTAATTGTATCGCCGATATTAATCCCGTCAATCCCCGCAAGGGCGACAATATCGCCGAAGCGCGCCTCCTTCACCTCGACGCGGGCAAGCCCCTCAAAAGCGTAAATGGATGTTATCTTCGTTTTCACTGTCTTCCCCTGGCTGTCAATCATGGCAACCGTATCACCGATGCGAATGGTGCCGGAAAAGATTCTTCCCACGGCAAGGCGCCCCACGTAATCGTTGTAATCAATGTTGGTGACAAGGTACTGGAGAGGGGCGTCGGCGCTGCCCTCCGGCACGGGAACAGTCTTCAGGATGAGGTCAAAGAGGGGCCTCAGGTCACCAGACTCGTCATTGAGGCCGGCTTTGGCGATGCCTGTCTTTGCATTCGTGTAGATAACGGGGAATTCCAGCTGCTCTTCTGTGGCATCAAGGTCAATAAAGAGGTCATACACTTCATTCAGGACCTCCTGAATCCGGGCATCAGACCTGTCAATCTTGTTAATAACAAGAATGGGGGGGAGGTCGAGCTCGAGGGCCTTTTTCAGGACAAAACGCGTCTGCGGCAGGGGGCCTTCCGAAGCATCAACAAGGAGGAGTACGCCGTCTACCATTTTCATGATCCGTTCCACCTCTCCACCGAAATCAGCGTGCCCCGGAGTGTCGACAATATTAATTTTCATCCCCTGGTACATTATGGCCGTGTTTTTCGCCATGATGGTAATTCCTTTTTCCCGCTCCAGGTCAATGCTGTCCATGACCCGCTCCTGGACCTTCTCGTTGGCACGGAAGATACCGGCCTGCATCAGCATACCGTCAACCAGGGTCGTTTTCCCGTGATCAACGTGGGCAATAATAGCAATATTTCTCAAATCTTCTCGTTTCATAGCACCTCGTATTGTGAATACAGCACGGATTTTCACCGCGGCTTCATCTGCTGCCCGGGTAGCTCTTTGCTGAAAGAGATCAGTGGGGAGACAGTGACGGGAACAGCCAACTTTATAGTATATACAATTTCAATCAGTCAATACTATCCCGTCCCTGACAATGCAGCAGGTGACATTCCGGCGCCGCGAAATGACGCCTGGCAGTGCCGTATTAGCCGGCTCAGCATTTTCCCTCTCTGCTTCTAAAGCTTGCCGGCGTTCCTGCCGATAAGAGGAATAACTTAATAAGCCATTGGCAATAAATAACATTTCAATCACTTGCAAAGAGGCTAAAAGGTAGCAGCTCTATGAAAAAGAAAAGGATAGGTGAAATACTTACCGACGAAGGGTTGATAACAGTGGAGCAGCTTGATAACGCCCTGCTCCTGCAGAAGGCAAAGAACAAGCGGCTCGGAAAAGTCCTGGCTGAGCTGGGCTATGTGACGGCAATACAGATTGCGGAAACCATATCAAAACAGCTTGCCATCCCCCTTGTGGACTGCAGCAGGTACTCGCCCTCGAAGCAGATTCTGTCGCTTATCCCCCGGGAGACAGCAGAGACGAAACTGATCTTCCCTCTTGAGCACGTCAATAACCGGCTCGTCGTGGCAATGGCCGACCCTCTTGATTTCCGGACCATTGACGATTTGTCCTTTCAGACCGGGATGAAAATGAACATTGCCGTTGCGTCGGAAAACAATATTCTCAATGCCATAGAGCAGAATTACGGCTCTTCCGAGGTAACCTGGGACGTACTCAAAGAGATCCCGTCATACGGCGAGGTGGAATTCGTCAAGGAGGAAGTGAAAACGGATGACAAGCAGTCGATCAGCTTCCAGGCCCTGTTCAAGGACAGCGAGGCCCCGCCGATCGTAAAGCTTGTCACCATGATCATCGCTGATGCTGTCAACTACAAGGCAAGCGATATTCACATTGAGCCGCGTGACAAGCATGTACAGGTGCGCTACCGGATCGACGGTGAACTGAAAAATGTGCTCTCCTTTCCCAGCAGGATCAAGGACTCTGTTATTTCACGGGTGAAGATCATAGCGAATATGGACATCACAAACCGGCGATTCCCCCAGGACGGGCGGAGCGCCCTGCGCCTGAAGGACAAAACCGTTGACCTGCGAATCTCGACGCTCCCTTCTGTACACGGTGAAAATATCGTCATTCGGCTCCTCGACCCCTCGACTGGCCTGATCGCCCTGAGCAAACTGGGGATTTCAGAAAAAATTATCAAGCCGCTGATCGAAGTAATCAGCCAGCCCCAGGGCATGCTCCTGATCACAGGCCCCACAGGGAGCGGCAAAACCACAACGCTCTACTCGATCCTGCAGCAGCTGCGTACGGAGACAAAAAACATCATCACCATTGAGGACCCTGTGGAATACAAGGTCCCTGACATAACCCAGGTGGGGATAAACGATGCCATCGGATTTTCCTTTGCCAACGCCCTCCGGTCAGTCCTCAGGCAGGACCCGGACATTGTTATGGTCGGTGAAATAAGGGACCTTGACACTGCTGAAATCGGCGCCCGGTCAGCACTGACCGGTCACCTGGTGCTGAGCACGCTGCACACCAACGACACCGTGTCGTCAATAACGAGACTGCTTGACATCGGGCTGGAGTCATTTCTGGTTACTTCAGCAGTAACCGCCGTCATTGCTCAGAGGCTTGTGAGAAAGATCTGCCTCCATTGCAGGATTGAAACAACGGCCAACGGAGAAACAGTAAACCTTCCTGTCACGCCGTTGAAAACCTACTACAAAGGAGAGGGCTGCCAAAAGTGCAACCACACGGGATATTCGGGAAGGGTCGGGGTGTATGAACTGCTCAGGATGGACACACCGCTGCGCCGCCTGATTGCCAGAAAGTTTACCGAGGGCGAACTCTGGGAGGTTGCCAGGGCAAGCGGCACAAAAACCCTGTTTGAGGACGGCTGGGAAAAGGTGGCGGAAGGCATCACCACAATAGATGAGTTTATATCAAAAATCCCCTGCCCTGAAGTGCTTCACAATAATCCTGACAAACGCGCCTCCCGATTCAGGAAGAAAAGGGAGTCTGGCGAATCGGTATTAAAGTAAAGCCTGCCGTGGCCATAAGGCATCCGGGCCTTTGACCGCTCCTATTCGATCATCGTGCTGATAAAGGTATCGGCCTCGCCGATTGATTTTTCCATCTCCCTGATCAGCGAGGCAACATCGGCCTCTACAGAAACCAGTTCACTCTGCAGCGACGCAATGGCCTGGGCATTCAGATTGTGTTTCAAAAACAGGACCTGATCATGG
>CP070788.1:335093-341619 GCA_020346765.1 Nitrospiraceae bacterium | reverse complement strand
AACAAACGTGCTCATCACACGGTTTCTCGCCTCGCACGGAGCTGCCGAGCTTACCGATTTCATGCCTGCGGGAAGCACAGCACAGGAAGGGAAGCACCGCCACCAGCTCATCAGGCGTCTTACGGTAGTGCGGGGGGCCATTGATTTTATCATGGAGTGCCGCCCTGCCTTTGACTATGGCCGTGAGCGGCATGAGACCGTGATCGAAGAGGGAGGGGCAACCTTCAGGGGGAAAAAACTGACCCTCGGCCTGGCTGCCCACAGTCAGCTCAGCTCCGAGGGCAGCGGCGCGGTATCCCGGTTTCGTCTGAGCGAAGGGGAAACAGCTGTCTTTGTCCTGCGCGAGGTCAGCCCCGGAACGGGATGTGGTGTCTGCCTGGTTGAGGAAGAGGCGGAGATGCTCTTCAGAAGCACCGTAGACTACTGGCGGAGGTGGCTGTCCCGCTGCAGGTATACAGGGAGATGGCGTGAGATCGTCTACCGCTCCGCCCTTGCCCTGAAGCTCCTTACCTTTGAGCCTACAGGCGCAATAATCGCGGCGCCAACCACGAGTCTCCCCGAGGGCATCGGGGGGGAGCGCAACTGGGATTATCGGTACACGTGGATCAGGGATTCCGCATTCACGATCTATGCATTTATGCGTCTCGGATTTACCGAGGAGGCGGGGCGCTTCATGAACTTCCTCACCGGTATTTGCACGTCCTGTTCAGAGGGGGATTCGCCGCTTCAGATCATGTACGGCATTGACGGCAGGACCGGTCTTGCAGAGGAAACCCTCGAACACCTCCACGGCTACCGGGGATCAAAACCCGTAAGAACCGGCAATGCCGCATACCAGCAGGTCCAGCTCGACATCTACGGGGAGCTGCTCGATGCGGCCTACCTCTTTAATAAACACGGCACTCCCATATCCTATGAGATATGGCAGTCCTTGCGCTCCCTTGTTGACTGGGTCTGTGACAACTGGCACCGGAAGGACGCTGGTATCTGGGAGGTGCGTAGCGGGTTGCAGGAGTTTGTCTATTCGAAATTGATGTGCTGGGTCGCCCTTGACAGGGGCCTGCGCCTTGCCGAAAAGCGATCGTTCCCCGCGGACCGGGAACGCTGGATAAGGACCCGCGATGCCATTTACGAGGAGATCATGGAAAAGGGATGGAGCGACAAACGGCAGTCCTTTGTCCAGTACTACGGGAGCGACATCCTTGATGCCGCGAACCTCATCATGCCGCTGGTCTTTTATCTCTCCCCCACGGACCCCAGGATGCTCAAGACCCTCGAGGCAGTGCTCATGCCCCCGGAAAAGGGCGGGCTTGTGTCGAACAATCTGGTGTACCGTTACAATGTCAATGAATCAGCAGACGGGCTTTCGGGGGAGGAAGGGACGTTCAATATCTGCACCTTCTGGCTTGTGGAGGCACTCACGCGTGCAGGGAGGTTTAACCCTGTTCTTCTTGACGAGGCGCGGCTCATGTTCGAGCGCATGCTGGGCTTTGCCAATCATGTGGGTCTCTATGCAGAGGAGACAGGCCACAGCGGCGAGGCCCTGGGGAACTTCCCCCAGGCATTCACCCACCTGGCGCTCATCAGCGCGGCCTTTAACCTCGACCGCGCCCTGGGGGCAGGGGCGTGACTCATCAGGGAAATTTCCAAATAACAAATGCCAAATTCCGAACTTAACCTGCGATTGGTCAGTGATTTAATAGAGAAGCTGTCATCCTGAGCCTGTCGAAGGATGACACTCCCGGTGCAGGCTCTGTTGATTCGTGATGCGCCAGTCCAGGCCTCTTAAGCCGGTACAGAGTAATGGTCACACTTCGACACGCTCAGTGTGACAATAGTGGTGGCTTACCATGACAGCTTATAATCCTCATTACTGGCACCGGGAGCTGTTTGATGCCTGGATTTGTTGATCAATTGAGGAGCGCCTTCAGTCCCAGCAGCTCTTCCACCGATGGATGGTCCGATGCGTCTTTTGCATAGTATGAATAGCGGATGGTTCCATCCGTGTCGATCATGAACACCCCGGGCATCTGCATCACATCGCCCTGCGGCATTCCGGGGACATTGCCCCGGGACATGGCCCGCAGTCCCCTGATCAGGACAGAGGGAGAGGCCATCCCGTAAAGGCTTCCCCGGCCAAGGTTAAATGCCTGGTAGAGGCTCTTGTCCGGGTCACAGATGAGGGTAAGGGATGGCGCGAACCTCTTTCTGAACTCTTCCGACTGTTCCGGCCTGCCCATACCAACAAGGATAATCTGAAGCCCGGCCTCTTCGAACTCCCCCTGTGCGCTGTGCAACTGCACGGCCTGCTCCCGGCAAAAGGGTCAGCCGAAGTGCCGGAGAAATACGAGGATGAGCGGCCTGCTCTTCCATAAGCTGCTAAGACGGCTTACCGAGTTGTCTGAAAAGAGAATCTCGCTGTCAGGGGCCTTTTCACTGTCCTGCACCATGGTTTGCCTCCGTATCTCCGGCGTCCCCTGATCTGCCCTCAGGGGCAATGCTCCTTACCCATGCATCAATCCGCCTCTTTCTGTAGGTAAAGATGCCCCTGAGCTGCCTCCTGATGATCCCGTTCACGGGGAGCGCGGGAAGCGGTATCCGGTAGGTGACTTCGTCTTTCATCAGCGTGCCTTCGTGAACGTGGATAAAGGTGTGCACGTGCACCCATGACCGGTAGGGGCCCCGGAGCTGAATGTCCGTAAAACGCTCCGGCGGATGATAGTCAATGATCCTGCTCCTCCATCCCATGCTGAGTCCCAGCCATCGTATGGTGTAGTCATACTCGGCGCCCTCCCTGACCGGAGGTTCTGTACTCCGGTCAAGCATGGAGAAGCTGAGCCAGGCAGGCGTGATGTCACAGAGGTTTGCCGGGTTCTTGAAAAACTCGAAGGCCCGTTCCCGGTGGCAGGAAAGGACCTGCCATGCCCTGAGCCTGTACCGGAGCAGCCCCAGCTTCCTGATTTCAATGGCAGATCCGGGGGCACACCCTCCAATTCTGTCATGCCGGCTCAATTCGCCACAGCCCTATCTCTTTGCAGCTGCAAGGGCTTCTTCATAGTTGGGCTCCTCTGAGATTTCAGCGACCTGCTGGGTGTATGTTATCATGCCCTTTTCATCAATGATCACGATAGCCCTTGACAGGAGCCCTGCCAGGGGCCCGGCCGTGATGATTACACCGAAGTCTTCACCGAACATCTTTGACCGGAAGACAGACAGGGGGATTACATTGTTCAACCCCTCGCCCTCGCAGAACCTCTTGTGGGCAAAGGGCAGGTCTGCAGACACGCAGAGGACCACCGTGTTGGGCAGTTTGCCTGCCTCCTCATTGAACCGTCTCACCGATGCTGCGCAGACCGGCGTGTCGATGCTGGGGAAGATATTGAGGATAATCTGTTTTCCGGCATAATCATGGATGGACACGTCCCCCAGGTCGCTGTTCGTGAGCATGAAGCCAGGTGCCTTTTCGTTGACCGCGGGCAGCGGCCCCTTTGTCTCCACGGGGGTTCCTTTGAATGTCACTTTTGCCATATGGTCCTCCTTGGTATCATGTTCGAAGTGAATATGTCGTCCTATGAGCATTATACAGTAAAATCACCATCAGTACAGCTTCTGCACGCGAAAATGCACCGGATCAGGAATTCGTGGCAGGAGTAACGCAGGTGCGATGATGGGGGGCAGGAAGTGAAATAATCATTGCAAGCAGGTATAATAGGTGCCTGAAAGAGGAGGAGGCAATCGGCTCATCTCCTCCCGCAGCATGCATCATGCCCCGTTAAGCAATCAGTGCTGCGCCCATAGCTCAATTGGATAGAGTGCCTGACTACGGATCAGGAGGTTGGGGGTTCGACTCCTCCTGGGCGCGCCATCTTTCAGTTCTATCGTCACGTAGTTCCGCAGAGCTACAGTGGGGAAGAGCACACGTGATACCCATATCGAGGTCGCACCGTGCTCCACGGCATTCAATCTCCCGGCGTACGCAGTTTCCCTTTTGTTATCCATCCTTGGCAGAGAATGCTATAATGATGATTGTTTAAATGCCATCAGAAAGACGCATTTCATCTATCATTAGGAGGAATCATGAGAGACTCTTCCAATAAAAGGAAGTGGTACGCGGCAGGTCTGCTCCTGCTTGTCGTCCTGTCCTCATCATGCAATCACCAGCAGGCAGGGCACAGCGGGCACAGCGCGCCAACAGCCCAGCACCGGTTTGACGACATAGACCACTGGGTCAAGATGTTTGAAGACCCTGCCCGGGATGAATGGCAGAAACCCGATGAGGTGGTCAGGGCCATGAACCTGCGGCCCGGCGATGTCATTGCTGATATCGGCGCTGGCACAGGGTACTTTACCCGCCGCTTTGCCGCGGCTGTCGGCCCTGACGGAAAGGCACTGGGCCTGGATATTGAACCGTCCATGGTCATGTATATGTACCAGGACGCGGAAAAACTGGGATTCAGGAATTACGAGCCCCGCGTTGTCCGCACCGATGATGCCGAGCTTTCCCCCCGCTCTGTTGATGTGGTGTTTCTCTGCAACACCTACCACCATTTAGAAAACAGGATCAGCTACTTCAGCAAGGTGGCCGGGGCCCTGAAGCCCGGGGGCAGGGTCATTGTGGTCGATTTTTTCAAGGACACGGATTTTGGTCCCCCGCGGGAGCACAAGCTGGGCAAAGAGGTTGTCCTTGAAGAAATGGCACAGGCAGGGTACCGCCTCATGAGGGATCATGATATGCTGACAGAACAGTATTTCCTTGAGTTTGGAAAGTAGCGTCTTAGCTCTGAGTCCCGACCGGATGCCGAAACAGGAATGAGTGAACAGGCGGTTCCTTTTTATCAGGCATGTTCTTGTGCTGTGTCGTGCATGCATTCAATGGGTGAAGAGAAAGACATTCAAGCCTTGGGCACTCTCAAGGAATTAGGTCAGGCCATCTTTGTGATAGAATTGTAAAAACAATGATTGCCGATGCGCTGAGAAAAATAACAGGTGTCTTTACCCGGAGAATCTGGGAAGTGGACACGGGGTCCCTGAGCAGGTTCAGGGCCTTTGCCGTACAGACTCTGCGCCTGGTGTATGTGGCGGGGCGGGAATTCACCGAGGGCAACCTGACCCTCAGGGCCATGAGCCTTGTGTACACCACACTCCTTTCCATTGTCCCCATTCTGGCCATCAGCATCTCCGTTCTGAAGGCATTCGGAGTCCACAATGAAGTGGTGGAGCCCTTTCTCCATAAGTTTCTTGAACCCCTGGGCGAGAGGGGGGTGGAAATTACCGGCAGGGTTATCGGTTTTGTGGAAAACATGAAGGTTGGGGTCCTGGGGTCCCTCGGGCTTGGCCTGCTCCTGTACACTGTGGTTTCCGTGATTCAGAAAGTCGAAAAGTCATTCAACTTTATCTGGAGGATTGAACGGCCGCGCAGCCTGATCCGAAGGTTCAGCGACTATATCAGCGTTCTGATCATAGGACCCGTCCTGATGTTTACGGCAATCGGCCTTACTGCATCATTCAGGAGCAACACCATTGTTCAGAAGATTGTTTCCCTTGAACCCTTCGGCACGGTCTTTTATATGGTGGCGGACAAGGCCCCCTTCTTCATCGTGTGTGCCGCATTTACCTTTCTCTATATCTTTATTCCCAATACCAAGGTCATGTTCAGGTCTGCCCTCGTGGGAGGGGTGATTGCCGGCACCATGTGGGAGACTGCCGGATGGGCCTTTGCCTCATTTGTGGTTACGTCAACTCGGTACTCGGCGATTTACTCGGGGTTTGCAATCCTCCTGATGTTCCTGATATGGCTCTACGTGAACTGGCTTATCCTCCTCGTGGGAGCCCAGGTATCCTTTTATCACCAGTATCCGCGGTACATTTCGGCAAAGAAAAAGTCAGTCCACTTGAATAACAGACTCCGGGAAAGGCTGGTCCTGCTGGTCATGTACCATATCGGCTCTCACTATTATTACAGTCAGAAGCCATGGACCCTTCACTCCCTTGTTGAGCAGCTGAATCTTCCCATTGATCCGGTACAGGAGGTCATCTCGCTGCTGAGCAGGAACTCCCTGATCGTGGAGACCGGCGATGAACCCCCTGCCTTTCTCCCAGCCCGGGACCTTGAGACGATCCCGCTGCAGGAACTTATTGATACGGTGAGGCAGGTAAACCGTGACACCTCGGCCGTGGCGATGCACCTGGTACCCCTGCCGGAGGTCGATCGTGTTATGGACAAAATGGATGCCGCCATCGCCGAATCTCTGGGGGAAGGAACGCTGAAGGACCTTGTGCGTGCCGCGCCGTCAATTCAGACGTGATCCTATGCCGCCTGATTGAGAGGCCAGAGGTGAAAAAAGCCCGCTCTTCCGCAACCTGCCTCTTTTTCAGCGTAAACTTCCTTGACAAGGATCAGGGTCTGATAATATAATTTAATAGTCCCATAAATTTGCCTCAAGGGGGTACCCATCACTATGAGCCGCATTTTATTCGTTGCACATATCGATCGAACCATGCTGTTAAGCGGGGGATTCGTCACTTT
>CP070788.1:328426-334993 GCA_020346765.1 Nitrospiraceae bacterium | reverse complement strand
ACCATTATCGCCTGTCCTGTGAGCAGTGTCGGCCGTCCGCAGCTGACCTGCGCCGGAGCCCCTTAGGAATACCCATTCCGCCGGCCCGCTACTGCACGGCAAGGGTCTGCACAGCTTCCCTCACAAGGTACAACACTGTTTCACTGATTGTTTCATGCCGCGCCCCGAAATGGCGGGCAAGGAAGCTGGCGCCTCCCCGCGTTCTGGAAATGGACCACACAATGGAGCCGGATCCGGCGTCGGCCATCATGAGGCTGATCGTCACCTGCGGGGCGGATACATTGCCCACTTTGACCATCCCGTATTCTTCAACAGCGCCGACAATCAGGGCTTCGACTTTCAGTGCGTTTCCCAGCAACTTGATCTGGTCCGCCGTCAGCGAGGAAACTGACGTGATTTCCAGGTCGTTCATGGCACTTCTGACATCACCGGGGAAGACCACGTCCACGAGACCCGAGGCGAGAAGTTCACTGACAACGACCTCTCTCACGATCTCTCCGGCATATCGTTCATTGGTGAAGTTTTCCAGCGGCAGCACGGCTACCCGTTTGTAAAAGCTGAAATCGACATCCTCGCTCATGTGGTATACGGGGGTAGCACGGCGGCATCCCGTGAGAAGGGCAACTGCCATCAGGATAATAACAACCGATCGTGTTCTCAGGCACATAAAATTTCTCCTTTACTCCCGAATTGGTACTGGATCATTTCCCCAGGAGCAGGGTGCTCAGGCCGCCGATGCCTTCATATTTACGGCCGGCCGCTGCTCTTCAATGTAATTGGTCAACAGCCTCTCTGATAACCTGCTCAGAGACAGCATCGAGAGTCCGGCCTTCAGCCCCCAGATGCCTGGTCCAGAAACTGGGGCCCCCGTTCGTATGCCCTACTGACCAGATAACATTTCCGGTGACAGAATCAAACAGCCTCAGATGAATGGACACCTCGGGATAGGACACAACAATGCCGTCACTGATGCCATACACCTCCACATCACCCGTGATGATTCCGTCAGCATTGAGGAGGCCTGCAATGTTCACGATTTCTTCCTTCCCCATGTCATCCACAGACCGTATTTTGAGCTCTCCCAGGGACTTCATGACTTCACCGGGCTCAATTACATTGTAGCCCCGGGACAGAAGTTCAATGCCGATTTTATTCCGTATCTTCTCTGCCGCATGCGTGTCAGTTGTATAGTTGCTGAGGGGCAGAACAGCAATGCTTTCGATGGCACTGATGTCCGCGGCAGGCCTGATGTAGCGCTTTACACTCACCCCGCCGCAGCCCAATGCCATGACCATGGTCAGCAGGAACAGAAGTGCCCCGAACCACGCCCTCTGCGCCGACTTTCTTCCTGTACCGCTACCCATGGTTCCTGTTCATTAACCCCGACGTTATTATAAGTTTCCCTGTCAGAATCTGCAATTAATGTCTGTAAGAAAATTATACGTCTTTAGCTCCGTGTCTTCCTTCTGTACCGTGTAGTTGTAGTTAAAGCGCACATCGGCAAACTTCGTGATGTACCAGATGACATAGCCGCTCACTGTGTCCGTTTTTATCGGCCCGGGCTCGGCATCGCTATGGAGGTAGTTCATGTTGAGCCTGATTGCCCGCAGGGGAAGCCAGTCCACCTGCACTCCCTCGGCAAGGGTCACATCTCCGTTTATATCAGAAATATTGACGTTGCCGCTGAGATTGATAAACCTGCCGGGCCGGTATGTCAGGATGGTTGATGCCCGCTTTGAATCTGTTGATGTGCTATCCGTGTCCGACCATTGGAGTCCGTAGTTGAACGTGCCCGAAAGTCTGCTCGTCAGTACGGCGTCAACATTGCCCGTGATCTGATTGGTAGTTGTCGTCTGTCCGGTGTCAAAAGAATTTGACTTCACGTGGCTCAAGTCAGTAATCATGTTCACATCCCGGTAAAGCCGCGACCCCACGCTGAGCAGTATGGAATTGCTCCGGGAATCCTTCTCATCAAAGCTGAAGCTGTCGTTTTTGATAAAGGACAGGCTCGCGTCCAGTGTGGGCAGTGGGGCAGAGGTGAAGGTCAGGTTATAGGTGTTCGAACTCACATCAGTTTCTTCCCTGTTGTCAAAGGACTCGCTCCGCTGAACGCGCACTATGGTGGTCAGGAGCCGGTGCGTCAGCCACGTTGACGACGCGCCATAGTTCCTGTTAATCGTGCTTCTGAAATCCTCCTTCTCGCCGGAAATGGAATCGCTGAAGATGTTCTCGAAAACTCCCCCGATCGAGCGGGGGACCGAAAGGGGGTTCTGGTCCCTCCGGTCCAGGATGTAGTGCAGCCCAAAAGTCAGGTTCGAAAGCGCCCGTATCTGTGTATTGAAATTGATACCCTGGTTGAAGAGCGACGAAACCGTGGTGAGGATGTCCTCGTCAGCAGTGTCAGTGCCATAGGCCTCTATTTCCGTAACCTCAACATTCGCGATGTTGGAAACCCTCAGGTTCACGGCCTTGAAAAAAGACGCCTGCTCGGGACTTGTAAACTCTATCACGTAACGGAATTCGTCCTCAACTGTGTCAATGTCAATGGTAATACTCCTGATGCCGCTGATCTCGGTCCATGTGTCTGTCTGGTTGAAGTTGCTCCGGTAAATTTTCCAGTTACCGGGGCTGGTAAGGTTGACTTCGCCGCTGATGTCCCGGTCAACGTAGATGTAAAGCCGGTCCACAGGCCTGTCCGAGGAAACAAATATCCCGATGTTCTGGAATTCATCGCTGCCAAGGCCGCTGAGGCCAATACCGGTGGATGCCTGGAGGTTGCCGTCAACCAGGCTGTTTCTTGAGTTCAGCACGTCCACATCATTATCAATGATATCTCCCTGGGCGTACAGCCCGCCCAGGGAGGAACGCTCATTCAGTATGGTGCCCGCACGGGTGACAAACTGGTCTGTCCTGGTCCGCGCAAAGTTGCCCTGGTACTGCGCGAAGTAGCTTACGATATCATTCCAGGCAATGCCGGAGTACCCGATGCTGTAGCTCCCGCTAAAGCTGTCCGTCTCCTGCTTGATCGTGACCGGATCGAGGGGCGTCTCGTCGATGCTGCGCGCATAATTGACCGTATACCGTGCCTGCACGTCCTGCGACGGAAGGATATAGGTCGAACCGATGGAATAGGTCGTACTTGTATCATCAACCTCCGGGTCATCGAAATGATCATAATTCTTCTGCATGTCGTACTGGAGGTTGATCGTCGGAAGCCTCTCGGGAGAAATGTTGAGGCGTGAATAATAGAATTCCGTTGTGGACCTGCTGTCGTTCTGCAGGCTCGCCGTGTCCCAGTCCTCCAGTCGCCGGTATCCTGCCGTGAAGTCGTAGACGGGGTTTCCGAAAAAGAGGTCCAGTCCCGGCTCCAGGGTCCGCCGGTATGTTGTTTCCGTGTCGCTGTTCTCATCAGTCTGGTCCGTGTCCGTAAAGTTGCCGCGGAGATTGATCTGGTATGAAAACAGCGGGGTTACTTCCTTTCTGAAATTCATATAGACGTTCCTGTTCAGCCGGTCCCGGTCGGATATCTTCTCGCCGTCCTCATACTCGCTGGAATAATTCTGGATCACGTCAACCCATCCGCTCAGTCCCTGGGCGCTCACCGCGGGACTGCCGGCCAGAATAAGCGCTATAAGGGCGGCCATCCTCCGTCCCTGTTTCCCTATCATCTGTGCCTGTGTATCACTATCATGGCGCCGTACCTTGTCCGGTCATCGTCACGCATCGCCGGCCTATTTGCGGAAGACGGCTACGCCATAGGGATTTCTTCCTACGGGAATAACCGCTTCCTCCCTTTTTGTTGTTTTGTCTACGATTGAAAGGGTGTCGGCCCCTCTGTTTACCACGTAGAATTTTCTGCCTTCAGGGTCCAGCAGGAAGGCCCGGGGGGACCTGCCCACAGGAACAACCCCCATGACCGGGGGCATGGCATCCTTCAGCGCACCGGACCCCTCTGAAAAGGGCCTGATAATTACGATTTCAGCGGGTGCCTCCTTCAGGAGATAAAGACGGTCAAAGGAAGGATCAGCAATCACATCAACAATGGAAAGCCCAACGCTGCTAATCGTGCTGACGGCACCGTCCACGTTTCCCTTGATCGTTTCGATGATGTCAATGACGGACAGTTTATCAGAGGAATAATTGGCAACATAGACCTTTCCTCGCGGGTAATCAACAGAGACTGCAATGGGCCTCCATTCGACATTGAGGGTCATGACCTCCTCGCTTTTCCGTCTGACCCTGTCCATCCGTATAACCGAGACCGTGTTGGAATCGTGGTTTGCCACATAGACGTTAAAAAACCTTTCGCGGTAGTTCCTCATTACGTTCAGGTCCTCAAAACCGAGAAACCTGGTCCCGATCAGTTCCTCTGCCGGCGGGTCAACGGCTATGGCGATCGGGCCTCGTCCCACCTCTATTTTCTCAAGTTCCTGATAGGTGATCGTATCGACCGTTGAAACGGCATCAGAGCCGTAATTCGCCACAAACAGGAGTTCCCTGTCCGGAGGGATGCCAGCAACTGCCAGGGCTTCAGGCTGACGCCCAAACCGTATGGGGATCTCGTTCTCCACCGTATTTCCTGTGGGATCGATGACGGATATGCTGTTGGAGCCTGAATTCGCCACATATACCTTGAGCCGGTCTCCCTTCTTTGCCGTTGCCAGCCCCCGGGGTTTCCTGCCTACCATGACCGACGCAGCCACCTCACCTTCCTGCCTGTTGATTACGGACACATTGTTTGAATCCTCATTGGTTACATAGACAAGGAGAGTGCTCAATTCAGGAGACGTGGTCTTTACGGTAAACACGGGGCTGAACAGGTACTCCTCGCTGAGCGACGCGTCGGCATTCCAGTTCAGAAACAGCGTGGTGTTCTGGTTTCCTGTCAGGGCCACGCTGATATTAATCCTGATTCCATCGGGAGGGAGAGCGAGCGAGGCCGGCCTTCCGTCCCGGATGATCTCTGCCCTGGTAACAACAAGTTCAAGCCCGGTATATCTGCCCTCGGGCAGCACCTTTTCTCCCAGCAGGACCTGCCGGCCACTGACGGCCTGGGAATTCACCTCCCGGGGGCTGCTCATCACCTCCCGTGCTGTTCCATCTTCGGCAACAATCGTCACGGCAGCGAGTTCGAACGTCATGTCCAGAGACGGCTGCTGAGGGCCATTCAGATAGAGAGTAAACTGTGCGGCCTGTTTCCGGGCAAAGCCCTCCTGCTCGCCCGTTGTCGCGCAGCCGGCAAGGCCCGCCAGGACAGCAAGGCAGAGACAGCGAATGGCCCATCTCGTTGTTCTCCCCATGCTCTTCACTCCCCTGTCCTCCCATGGCACCGCAGGTCTGATCTTACCATGAATTGAACACCTGAACCCGCTGGTTAAAGGTATCGGTTACGATAATTCTTCCCTTGTTGTCCACGTGCAGCTCAATGGGATGCTGAAACCATCCCTCACCCCAGCCGAGGCCGCCGAATTCAAAGAGGAAAGCCCCCTCCCTGTCATAGACAGTGATGGTATGACGCATGTAATCGGATACGTACATCCTCCCGTGCCTGCTGTCAACGCCGACTGACCTCGGCCTGCTCAGCTTACCCGAGCTTCCGCCTTTTTCTCCGAATTGCCTGAGCGGCTTCCGTTCCCTGTCATAGACGTAAATGTGCCCTTCTTCTTCGCTCACGAGGTACATGTTATCTTCACTGTCGAGAATGACGTTCGTGATGATCACCTTTTTGTCGCCCTCCAGAGGAGATATGATGTCCCGCAGCCTTCCACTGTTATCGAGCACCAACACCCCAGGATAATTGTTCGCTGTCACGTAGAGGGTTCCCTTTTTATCAACGGCAAGACGGTAGGGCACAAAGGTGTCAGACCGTTCAAAGCCCTCCAGGTAAATGTTGCGCTCCCATTTCAGGCAGGGACTGAAGACGGATATTCTGTGCCTCCGATTCGATTCCGAAGCTGCCTGGCCCACATAGAGGCGGCCGTCGGGCCCGATGGCCAGCCCCTGCGGATTTTCAATGCCGTTTCGCTTGCTGGCAGTGTACAGCGGGAAAAAATGGTTATTGAAAATGATGACCCGCCCCTTGCCGTCGATGAGATAAACCTCCTCGGTAACGGGGTCAGTGTATACAAAGGACGGGAAAAAGAGCCGTCCCCCGTCCTCATCGGTTGAGATGATCTCCTGAAAAGTGATGACAGGGCCCAGCTGCTGTGCCGGGGCAATAGCGGGGGCACCGTACAGAACTGCCAGGCCCCACAGGATCGAAACCGCATGCAACCCTTTTATTTTCCGGATGAAGTCTGCCATTGGAAAGATGACCCTGAACATGATTAGAATTTATAATGATAACAATAAGTTCCAGTTCAATTCAATATTTTTATACCGGTATTAGTTAAATTCACGTGACCTTCATTCCAGAGACTTCCATTCCGGGTCAATGACGACCCTTCAGGAATCTGTTCAGCACCCGCAAATGTTGAGGCGATATTGAGGATATCCGTCCGCTTATCATACGTCACCAGGGAGAAAACATGTACTGTTCATGGCGAGCTCCGCTCCCACAGGTGTAGG
>CP070788.1:321711-328326 GCA_020346765.1 Nitrospiraceae bacterium | reverse complement strand
CTATGGAACTATGGAACTATGGAACTATGGAACTATGGAACTATGGAACTATGGAACTACCTCAGTGAAAAAAAAGATAGGCAATGAAAATGGATGCGGCAATACCTGCAGCGTCGGCAATGAGGCCGCAGGTGACGGCGTACCGGGTATTTCGTATGCCCACTGAGCCGAAGTAGACGGCGATGATGTAGAAGGTGGTGTCCGTGGCCCCCTGCACAATTGATGAAAGCCTGCCCACGAATGAGTCCGCTCCGTAGGTATTCATGGCATCGACCATCATGCCACGGGAGCCGCTGCCGCTGAGGGGTTTCATCAATGCCGTGGGAAGGGCGGCCGTGAAGTCCGCATTGATGTGCAGACCAACAAGCGTGTCACGCACTAGGGTTATTAGCATTTCCATGGCCCCCGAAGCCCTGAAGACCCCCACGGCCACAAGGATCGCAATGAGGTAGGGGATGATCCTCACGGCAACATGAAAGCCGTCGCGGGCCCCCTCAATAAATGCCTCGTACACGTTGACCCTCTTTATCATGGCGAGAATGATGAACCACACAATGACTGAAAAAAGGAGCAGGTTCGCTGCAATGCCGGAGACTGTTCTGACCTCGTCCCTGTCCATGAGGGATACCAGAACAACCGTACAGCCGATCAGGATGGCGAATCCTCCCATGTAGGAAAGAATGACACGATCAAAGAGGTTGATTTTCTGATACAGGGCCACGCTGATCAGGCCCGCCATCGTTGAAAAGGATGTGGCAATCAGAATGGGAATAAAAATATCGGAGGGGTCAGCGGCCCCAAGCTGGAACCGGTATACCATGATGGTGACGGGGATAATGGTCAGGCCCGATGTGTTCAGCACGAGAAACATGATCATAGCATCGGTGGCCCTGTCCTTGACCGGGTTTGTTTTCTGCATTTCTGCCATTGCCTTAAGGCCGAGCGGTGTTGCCGCGTTGTCGAGGCCGAGCATATTGGCAGCGATATTCATCATGATCGAGCCGACTGCGGGATGGTCCCGGCCGAGTTCCGGTAAGAGCCGATGAAAGAACGGGCCCACAGCACGGGCAAATATCGTTACCACGCCGCCTTGCTCCCCTATCTTCATGATCCCCATCCATAGTGTAAGCACTCCTGCAAGTCCCAGGGAGATGTCAAATCCTGTCCTGGCATATTCAAAGGTGGCATTCATGATCTGGGGGAAGACGTTCGCATCGTGGAAGAGCAGTAGCTTCACGAAGGCAACGGCAAATGAAATCAGGAAAAAGGTAATCCAGATATAATTAAGAACCATGACAGGTTTCCTGTGCACAGATGTGTTCGAATAATACCTCCCGGATGGCCGTTCCGGGTGTTCATGCCTGCACCTCGAAGAGAGGTACATCTGAAGAGTCGTCATATCATCCAATAAACGAGACCCTTTTATCAACAGCTGACGAGCCGGGTACCCTTCTCTGAGAGGGATTCCCTTGTCTCCCTAACTCCTTAAGTAATTGCGATAAATGTCGATAAGATTACTATCTGGACTCACGAAAGGGAGCGAGGATATGAAAAACAAGATCAACACCCTGTTCTATTACATCTGCTATGTCCCGACTATTGTGGTGTCTCTGCTATTTCTGCACGCGGTCATGACTGTGTCTGTTATGCTGTCCGGCCGTATATCATTGCATCCTTCCTTGAGACGGAGGGCATTGCCTGCCCAGGCCTTCGATACCGCTTCGTATGACCACCTGTACTGGATCGAGATGCCGGAGGAGGGCCATGCTGCAGGAGAATCGATTGCCGTTCCGGCGGTCAGGTGTGAAGCCTATGTGGCGGGGCGGGGGGACACCCGGCCAGTCCCGCAGCCGCTCCAGCATGCCTGATTCATGGTGAACATCTGAGGATGCCTCTCTTGACAAATGTTGTCCCCGATGGTACCGTATGGCAGACGCTCGGAAGTTTTTGTTCAAGGTAAGACCACAAAGACTTTATGCTTTGTGGTCTTTTTTGCGATGGATGCCCTTCCGGGCTTCAATCTGAGAGAGAAGGAGGTACGATGAGCTATGAATAACGGAACAGTAAAATGGTTCAACGAGTCCAAGGGATTCGGGTTCATTTCAAGTGAAAGCGGCGATGACGTCTTTGTTCATTATTCTTCAATAGTCGGTAACGGATTTAAGTCCCTTAACGAAGGTGACGCAGTCAGTTTTGATGTTGAAGAAGGCCAGAAAGGCCTGAAGGCAGTCAATGTCGTAAAACTGTAATCAACCGGTGCCAGCCCCTCTCATAACGGGGGGGCTGGTCATCATTTCCCCAACTCACCCCAGCTTCCCCGGCCGTTTCCCTGTGCTCTATCTCAATGCCTAACCCGTCGTCCTCAGTGCTGATGTCCCTTTCGAACACAATGAGGCACAAGAGGGACCTGCGACTTCAAATAATTGATTGACAAGCTTGAAGAAGTATGAGATATTCATACGCTTAGGGTTTTCGTTGAATCTGAGCATACTAAGGAAGGTGTGCCATGAGTTCCATATTTGAAATGCTCACAAATCAGCTCAGTGAAGACAGCATGAAAAAGATCAGTTCTCAAATCGGGGCTGATGAGGGCGGCGCCGGGATCAGCGGTCAACCTCTGGCCCTGGCAAGCGCCCTGGCCAAACTTCACCGTGGGGTCCAGGCCGCCCCCCTGCAGCACGGAAATTCGGCCCACTCCCATATGTTCATCATGAATCCTTTTTTCGGAGGGCTGCAGAGGTTTTTTTCGACCCACCCCCCGGCAGAGGAGCGGATACGGCGCCTTCAGCTCCTTGCCGGCGGTGGCAGCGGGCAGTCATGACGGAATGTTTCCCCCGTGTATTTTGAATAACTCAGCAGGTGTATGCCATAGAAGGATAAATCCAGAAAAAAGGAGGGAAGAGGTATGGCAATTGTGAAAGTAATTGAATTGATTTCAGAAGGGGAGAGCGTTGAAAAGGCGGTCGAGAATGCCGTGAGCATTGCCGCAAAGACAGTTCGGAACATCAAGAGCGTCTACGTCCAGGACATTCAGGCAAAGGTGGAAAATAACAAGATCATAAGCTACCGGGTTGACACCAAGGTTTCATTTGTCCTTGACCGTTAATGTATTCTGCTGTAAGTAAAGCTGCACGCTCCTGCAGTTCAGGCGCGGTGGCGTACCGTTTCCCTGTCCGGGGCAGACGCGTCTGCATTCAGCTTATCCTTTCCCGGCTGCATCATCATCCGCGCAGAACCTGATAAAGTCCGGCCAAAATCATTATAATGATAGGTGCGCAGCACGGCGGAGGACCCGGCTGCGCAGGGAAACCCATTATAAACCAGGAGGCGGCACATGGAGGTCAGTGAAATCTTGGATACATTGAAAAGCTTGCTGCAGGTGAAGCTCTTTACCCTGAACCAGACACCGGTTACCATTGTATCCTTCGTCATATTCCTCTGTCTCTTCATATTCCTGCTCTTCATTTCGGGATACCTTTCGCGGGCGCTCAGGAATAAGGTCCTGCCGCGTTTTCACCTTGACGAGAGTATCAGCTACAATATTTCACGCATATTTTACTATACGCTCATTATACTGGGCGCTGTCTTTTCCTTTCAGTTTGTGGGAGTTGATTTCAGCGGACTGATCGTGGTGTTTGGCTTCCTCTCCGTGGGGATAGGGTTCGGCCTGCAGAATATTACCTCCAATTTTATCTCCGGACTGATCCTTCTTTTTGAGCGCCCCATCAAGGTCGGTGACCGGGTTACCATAGGCGGCACTGAGGGGGACGTGGTGGAGATAAAGATGAGGTCCACGGTTATCCGCTCGCTTGAGGACATTTCCATTATTGTGCCCAACTCGGAATTCGTCTCAGCGCAGGTGGTGAACTGGTCGCACGGCGATAAAAAAGTGCGTATCAACGTTGAAGTCGGGGTTTCGTACCAGTCTGACCTGGATACGGTCCTGCGCTGTCTAAGGGAAGTCGCTGAAGAGAACAAAGAAGTGCTTTCCAGTCCCGCACCCTTTGTTCGGCTTATGGAGTTTGGTGACTCCTCCTGGAACATGTTCCTCGGTGTGTGGATTGCCGATCCGAAGGACTATTACCGGATCAGATCGGACCTGAACTGCGCCGTCGTGCGGAAGTTCAGGGCAAACAATGTGGAAATCCCGTTCCCTCAGCGCGACCTTCATATACGATCGCCGCTGCCGGTGCCGCTGGAGTCACAGCCGGGAAGCGGGGGCCGGGACTAACCGGTACTATACCCGAAAGGGATATAACTTTATGAATGAACTGGGCTGAGGGGGTACGGGAGGGTTTATGGCAGCGCTATCGTTACGGGTAGGACATGTGTACTGCTACAGCTGCGTTGAGGGAGCAGGAGCGTTCATCAGGAAAATGAAGGGCGTGCATTCCGTGAGCGTGAAAAACAATGACAGCGTTGTCGTTGAGTATGACCCTGCCTCCCTTGATATGGATGAAGAACAATTCAGAAAGATCGTTCGGGAGAACATCGAGCGCCTGGGCTTCAGGATCAGGGACTATTAAAGAAGGTTATTTGAATCTCAAGTGGGTCTTTATTCTCCAAAATGATTTTTGCTGTGTGAAATATCTTGAAATACCAGATCTCAGAGATATGCCCTGCTGAAGGAGCAGGGCCCTGTGAACCGCGCGGTGCGAAGCTGACACCGGCCTCGGCCTCGTGCGCATTAAATAAAAGGGAGGAGTGGCACATGAAAAAAATCGGAAACCTCTTTGCGGCTGCACTGCTGATACTCATGATGGGGTGCAGCGGCAGCAATGACCCGCAGAGTCAGCTGAGCGTGATCAATGAAAAGCTGAGCAAAAAATTTCCCATGACCGCCGAGCAGGCTGAACTTGTTGACACCCATGTGGCTGAAGGCAAGCGCCTCCTTGAGGAAGGAAAGACCGAGGAATCATCGCAGGCCTTCGCCCAGGCACTGGAAATCCTGGAGCGGGCCGAGGACGTCTATATCTTCAACAAGGCAGACTGACACGGCGCCGGACCCGAAACGAACATGAGCAGGATGATACTATGACCAGTATTGAGAACGGCAGCGGGGCCGATCCGGCAGAAAAAAAGAGCCGTACCCTGAAGAAAAAGGAAGCCCTGTCCCTGCAGGAGCTGGGAGAGAGGCTTCTGGGCCTGTCAGCCGAGCAGATAGAAGATATGGGCCTGCCGACGGAAATCTGCGATGCCCTTACGGAGGCCAGGACGATCCGGAGCCGCGGTGCCCGCCGGCGGCAGAAGCAGTATATAGGAAGCCTGATGCGGAAGGTCGACGTAGAACCCATCAGGGATGCCCTTCGCGACATTGAAGAGGGAGGCTGCAGAAAAGCCATGGTCTTCAAAGAGACGGAGAACTGGCGTGATGAACTTGTCAGTGGAAACAGCGTGCTTCTCGAACAGATACTGGAAAGGTATCCCGACGCTGACCGCCAGCGCCTGACCCAGCTTGTCCGGAAGTCAGTCAGGGAACGGGAACTCAGCAAAGCTCCCACGGCGGCTCGAGCATTGTTCCGCTATCTCAGTACCATACGATCAGATTGATATCTCCGTCGCTTCCATCGAACGTCAGGTGACCGGAGGTTCCAAATCGGAGATGACAGAGAACAGATGCCTGATACCAGATACATCCTCTGTCTCGCCTCACCCCGAAGTACCTTTAAGGAATTACTTCAGTTCATGTATAGTAATATGCATGAGATTTGATGATTTGCCGATACATGAAAGGATTCTTGAAGGAATACTGGACGCGGGATTCACGAAGTGCACCCCGGTGCAGGAACAGACACTGCCTGCCGCGCTTCAGGGCAGGGACATTGCTGCCCAGGCCCAGACAGGCACGGGCAAGACAGCGGCATTTTTGATCGCCGTGTTCTCCCGTATGCTCGGGCTCCCGGCCCTGAAGCGCGGCCCGTCGCCCCGCGCTCTTGTCATCGCGCCGACGCGGGAGCTGGTGATCCAGATCGACGCTGAGGCAAGACTGCTGGGAGGCCACGGGGGTTTCAAAATCGTCCCGGTGTACGGCGGCATTGACTATCAGAAACAGCGGGATGAGATTGCAGCGGGCGTTGACGTGCTCATTGGCACGCCGGGACGGCTGATCGACTATCTCAAGCAGAGGGTGTACAGCCTGAGGAAGACCCAGTTCCTTGTGATTGACGAGGCCGACCGGCTTTTTGACATGGGCTTTATCAGCGATCTGCGGTTTCTCCTCAGGAGGATGTCCCCCTATGACAAGCGGCAGTCCATGCTTTTTTCTGCCACCCTGTCCAACCGGGTGCTTGAACTCTGCTATGAACACATGAATCTGCCTGAACGGTTTTCCGTGACCCCCGAGCAGATAACGGTGGAGCAGATCGAGCAGGAGATCTATCATGTGGGCATGTCCGAGAAGAGGGGCCTGCTCCTGGGGCTGCTCAGGGACTCGCCAGGAGGCCGGTTCCTCATTTTCTGCAACACAAAGGCTGCTGTGGAGCGGCTCGACAACCTGCTGAACGCCAATGGATATGCCACGGCCTCCATCACCGGAGACCTTGACCAGAGGAGGAGGATCAAGGTCCTGGCGAAATTTAAGGAAGGGACCCTGCCGATCCTTGTGGCCACGGATGT
>CP070788.1:314871-321611 GCA_020346765.1 Nitrospiraceae bacterium | reverse complement strand
TCTACGGCGAAGACAACATGGAACTCATCCGGCGGCAGCGCTCGGTCATGAGCATCTCACCAAAGAACAATGAACAGGAGTGCGCTATCGATGCCCTGCTCTCGCCGCAGGTCAATCTCGTGGCGCTGACGGGAAGGGCCGGCTCGGGGAAGACACTCCTCGCCCTTGCCTCGGGTCTGTACTTCTGTACGAAGAACCCTTCACGGAGCGGATCTGAGGGGGCGAGAAGATACGAGCAGGTCATGGTGGCCAGGCCCATCATTCCCCTGGGCAATGACATCGGCTTTCTCCCCGGTGACATCAAGGAAAAGCTCCATCCCTGGATGCAGCCCATCTACGACAATCTTGACGTCATTGTCGGCACCACCGATGAGCGGACAGAGGAAAAGGACGTTCACTACCGGAGCTCTGACTACCTCGTCGAATCAGGCCTCGTGCATATCGAGCCACTCACGTACATCAGGGGAAGGAGCCTCCCCCGGCGGTTTCTGATCATCGATGAGGCCCAGAATCTGCGCCCCCTCGACGTAAAGACTATCATCACACGCTGTGGTGAAGGCACAAAGGTGATCTTTACCGGCGACCTTGAGCAGATCGATTCGCCCTTTCTGGACGCGGCGTCAAACGGACTGGCATACCTCATCAACCGGTTTATCCAGGAGGAGAACTTCTGTTACCTGAACCTGAAAAAGAGCGCCCGGTCGGCCCTCGCAGAGCAGGCGGCCATGCTGCTGTAACCCGTTCAACTCATGAATTCATATCCATATCGGGGAAGGCTCTCAAAAAGGGTTGAAAGCCATGAACGTTTAAAGAGAGTAGTACCGCCTGTTAATAAGGTCTTCGAATCACGCTGTTCAGACATCCTTATTGCTGGAGATATCTATCTATGATATGGCGCAACCCCTTTGATGCTACGCCTCAATGTAAGGAATTTCTGATAAATTACAGAGCTGGACTTCCTGCAGCCTGCATTCATTCGACCCTCGCCCGAAATTCATGAATTATTTGGGATAAGGGTGCTGGACGGTATTCGTATCTGATCATAAGCCATTCGTCACTGCCTTTCCGGTACAATAGAACAGTAAGAAACCGTGGAGGATGTTGTCGGCAGTGGCTCGCGCAGGATTAAAAACGGTCTTTCAGGAAAATGCGGTCTGCCCCTATTTCCATGACGGACGGGTATCGACCGTTGAGTATCTCGTTCCCGTTCCACATGACATCCGCCGGTTTCACAGATTCCTTGCCGCCGGGTACCGGCGGATTGGCCGGGTTTTTTACCGGAACATCTGTGAAGGCTGCTCAGACTGCATCCCCCTGCGCATCGAGACAGGACGGTTTCTGCCCGGCAAAAGCCAGAGGCGGACGCTAAGAAGGAACAGAGACATTGTCGTTCAAGTCCGCCGGGGTGCTCCGGTCACTGCTGATCACGTGCTCCTCTATGACAGCTACATGAAGTCAAAGCACCATGAGGGTCGCGATGAGACCCCGGACAATGCCCTGAAGGTACTCTTCGCAATCCACACGGGCTATCCCTGCACCATCGAGATGGACTATTATCTGGACGGAAAACTGATCGGCGTGGGAATTGTCGATGAAGGGAGGGACGCCCTTTCCTCAAATTATTTCTACTATGATACGGCCTTCCTGGACAGGCGTCCCGGCATATTCAGCATCCTCCAGGAAATTGAACTCGCCCGTTCACTGGGCAAGAAATATCACTACCTGGGTTTTTCCATAGAGCACAATCCCAAGATGGCCTATAAAATACAGTTCAGGCCGAACCAGTTTTTCAGGAACGGGCACTGGAGAGAGTTCACTACTGATAAGCCGCTCAGGGAATGACCTCTTATTCCTTCACGCCGGAGGGGAGCAGATGTACGCCGGTATCAGTCCCTCCTGCCAAAAATAACACTGTGCTGTCATGCCGATCAGGCTGCACTCATACACCATGAAGCTACTCTTCTTTCCGGTAGTGCCTGATGATCCGCTGGACGTCTTCCATTGTGAAGCCATATCTCTTTCTTAACCTTCCCAGCCGTTCATCCCTGTCCGTGTCCGTCGGTACCCCAAGCTCCACGATGATAATTTCTGCAGGGACCCCTGTGCTCTGCTCCACCTCACGCACGGTCATGGACCCCTCCAGATGGATATCTCCATGTCCCTCTGACAAAGAAACTCCCCGGTCACCTGCACCGATTGTGGTTACGGGGCTGACCAGGGGCGCTATGGCCAGTGCGGCAAGGCCTGCCAGTCCGATTATACCCAGGCCGGCCCTCAGCCCGGAGCCTTCTCGCGGCTTTCTGGCAATGAACGTGACGACCCAGCGCCAGTGCAAAATCAGGTGGACCGTCAGGACGCCGAGAAACAGAACGGAAATCCAGAAATGGATGCTCCCCCATTCGTGACGGTCCAGTCCCCAGATGGCCTTCCAGCGGCCGCTGCCGGGTGGCAGGATGTAACGCATCAGTACGCCCGTGCTGGTCAGCAGGACAAACCCCGTGAATGACAGTACATCGACAAGAAAGTTCTTTCCCGGCCGGTCCATAGATACTGCATATCACAAAGCGTTCCGGCTGTCCATTATGAAATCATAATGTCCCTATTACGGAGCTTAATGCCTATCAGGCAGGGAGGTGCAGGTGGGGTTTTACCGCTTTCTTAAAAGGGCGCAAATTGCCCGGTGAACTCCCGATTTCCCTTCAACGTCAATGGTTTTCAGTTCATCTATTACAAAAAAAGGCTCGAACAGTGCCGCCATTTCCTTTTCGGATGAAAAATACAGGACTGTATCAAGAGGAGTCTTTCTATACGTGCCTTCTCCGCCAAACTGGGGGCTGTCTTCGCTGAAGGAGACTGACAAATACCGACCGTCCCGCCTGAGCAGCCTGTGCACATTGTTGATATAGCGCTCCCTGTCCGGCGGAAAGATATGATGGAGGAGCTGCCAGTCATAGACAAAATCAAACACCTCTACAAATTCATGCAAAGCGCCCAGAACGTCCCCAGCGATAAAGGTGCAGCGAATGCCTTTTACTGATGCCGATTTTTCCGCTATTTCAATAGCAGCCTCTGATATGTCAACACCCGTGGCGTCAAAGCCCTTCGATGCCAGGTACATGACATAATTCCCGGCCCCGCATCCCAGCTCCAGTGCCCTGCACGGTGTTACTTTTCCAGACTCCACCAGTTCTTTGAGAACTTCCGGAGGCGTCTCCATGTTCCAGGGTATCTCATGCAGAGGCATCGTGCTGTATATTTTTTCCATCTGGTCTTTGATCACGGGAAAGGTCTCACAAGGCTTCTGTTCCCTCTGGAGGAAATGACTATACAACCGGGCGTCACACGGCCAGCCTCCTCGCGGTGCTCCGCAACAATCTCATTGGGAACAGATCGCATGGCAAGAATCACGAGGACAGGAACTAGGATAATATCATCGACCTGGCCGAGTACAGGTATCCAGTCGGGAATCAGGTCAAAGGGAAGGAGGAGATATCCAACTGAAAGCCAGAGGAGTATCCGGGAAATCAGAGGTGTCCGGGGGTCCTTTGAGACTGCCCGGTAGATCAGAAGCTCTTTCTTTAATTTCTCTGAAGCTGTTTTCAGATGATGAACCATTGTGTGCCTCTATCCTTACAGGCAGACAGAGAGGTCTGCCCCCCCATAGTCGAGCGTCCTCTCTTTCCTGCCTTCTTACTGCCGCTCTTCCCGTCTTTCACTCTTGCGCGCTTCATGGGGCGCACGGGCCGGGCATATAGAATTAGACATGTCACGCAATGCCCCTTGCTGACCTGCTAAATACCCGCGTTTCAATGTCTGATCCCATTTGCCTCTTTATATTCAGCAATCCACGGGATAAATCCTGGTGAGCTAAGCCGCTGGTATTACTATAGTGGATTCTCCGAAGATTGTAAATCAGGTTTTCCTGATTTGAGGCAGATTTTAGCAGGTAAGCGAGAAAGCGGAAAGGCCTGTGCAGGGTCACGTCGTGACGTGCCCCTGGCCTTACGTATTCCCCTTGACAACCACTTCAAACATATGTTTTAATCAAATGTATGATTACCGCCTCGGCCCTTCAGGCCGGCACGAAGCAGCGGATCCTCGATACAGCAGAACACCTCTTTGCCTGCGAAGGCTACCGTGGGACCTCATTAAGGGCAATAACAGGAAAGGCCGGCGTCAACCTGGCAGCAGTCAATTACCACTTCGGCTCCAAGAGGGCCCTCCTCGAGGAAGTCATCAAAAGAAGAATGGGGCCTCTGAATCAGGTGCGGAGGAAAAGGCTTGAGGAAATACGGGCCAGGTCCCTGACAGAGGGGAAAAGGCCGGACATAAGGGCTGTTCTCACGGCGTTTATCGAGCCAACCATTCTGTTCAGGGAGTCCGAGCGGGGTGCAGGGGATTTCATCACGTTTATCGGGAGGTCCTTTGCCGACCCCGATGATACGGTGCGGACGGTATTTCACCGCGTTATCAACCCCATGGTGCAGCTCCTGTTCAGGACGGTTTCCGAAGCTCTCCCGAATCAGCCGAAGGATATTATCTTCTGGCGGCTCCACTTTACCATAGGCGCCCTCTTTCACACCATGCACATTTATGGAGCCATGAAACCTGCATTCATGAGCATGACCACCTATATTGACGCCCGGTCGCTGGTCAACCTTATCATCCCCTATGTAACGGCAGGGATGAAGGCATGAGGAGGGAGGCTGAGACGCCCATGATGTTCATCTTACAAATGCCCACCCGGCGTCTCCCCCTGGCAAGAGGGGAGTCGAAGGGGGATATAGGTAAGCGTATCGCACTCTTTTTGTTTTCAGCACTTTTATTAACCGGATGTTCCCTTCATACAACCAGAGTGAAGGATGCTCCCGGAGAGGTCCCCCCTGTGTATTCCACGGGGATTAATGAAGCGGCGCCTCCCCTTGGCCGGTGGTGGGAGCAGTTCGGCGACGGAGAGCTCAATGCCCTCATGGAGCAGGTACTTCGCCATAACCTCGATATCCGCCGGGCATACGAACGCCTGCAGCAGTCCCTGGCTGTAGCCGGCATAACTGATTCCGCACGCGGGCCGGTGGTCAATCTCGAAAGCTCTGGAGGAAGGGCCCGCCAGTCAGTGAATGGAGCAGTGAGCACGAAAGATATATACCGGCTCTCAGCGGCTGCCCGGTTTGAACTGGACCTCTGGGGAAAACTGAGGTCGCAGAGTGAAGCAGCACACCTTGACGCCCTGGCCTCGGAAGAGGCGCTCAAGGCGCTCTTTATCAGCATATCGGCCCAGGCAGCGGACCTGTATTTTCTCGCTGCGGAACAACAGCTGCAGATCGAGTTGTCCGACCGGACCATTGCTTCCTTCCAGGACACGCTAGATCGGGTGGAGCGGCGGTACCGTGAAGGACTCGTGCCGGCCATCGATGTGTACCAGTCACGTCAGAACCTGTCTTCTGCAAAGGCGCAGAGGCCCCTCTTTGTGCAGAACCGGGCCGTGGCGCTTAATGCCCTTTCTGTTCTCACCGGTCAGGCGCCTGATGCAGGGAAGACCGGGGATGGTGCGGTCCTGCCTGAACCTCCCTCATTCAGCGCGGGCCTGCCGTCACAGCTTCTTGAGCACAGGCCTGACGTGAAAGAGGCATTTCTTCTCATCCAGGCACAGGATAAACGGGTCAGTGCCGCTATTGCAGACCGGTTCCCCTCCTTCAACCTTGCGGGAAGTTACGGCGGCTCCAGCGACAAGGTCAGGACTGTCCTCGACTCTCCCAATATTTTCTGGAACATCCTTCTTGAGGCTGCCCAGCCGGTTATTGACGCGGGGAGACGCAGGGCAGAAGTGGACCGCGCCGAGGCAGCGCTGCGGGAGAGTCTGGCGGCATATCACACGACCGTGCTTCAGGCGCTCGCGGACGTTGAAGACGCCCTTGCGCGAGGGTCTGCATCGGAAGAGCGCATCTCCATGCTGGAACTCACCGTGTCCGCTTCAGAGGCATCTCTCCGGCTTGCCCTTGACCGGTACCTCCAGGGGCTGACAGACTACCTGCCGGTCCTTACTGAGCAGCTGCGCAATGTTACGTCACAGAGCAACCTCCTGGCAGCACGGCGGCAGCTTATCTCCGACCGGATTCAGCTTGCGCGCTCTTTGGGCGGTGAGTGGGCAGATTCAATCTCATCCGATTATATAATCAGGATGGCTGAAGAGGGGGAATGACCGTGTCTCCTCACAGGACTGCGCGAATGAAGACATCACAGACAACACGTATTGACAGGGGATATAAGCGATGAGCATAAAGACCACACTTGTAAAAATAGTGCTTCCCGTCTTGATCGTGGCGGCCGGAGCCGGTATCATGGCTATTCTCACTGCATCCCGGCCGGCGCCCCGCACAGAAGCGAAAACAGACCAGGGCATCCTCGTGGAGGTCATGGAAGCGAAACAGGCAGACACGGCCGTCTTTGTACGGGGAACGGGTACCGTGGAGGCAGCCCGGGAAATGTCTGTCATCCCCCAGGTAAGCGGCGTCGTTACCCATGTCTCACCTGCACTCAAGGTGGGGGGCTTTGCCGGAAAGGACGAGGTCCTCTTTGAAATCGAAGATACTGACTACCGGCTCGCCCTTGAACAGGCCCTTTCTGCCAGGGCAAATGCAGAGTATACCCTGGCCACAACAGAAAGCCAGGCGCGGGTCGCCCGGAGCGAATGGGAGCAACTCAGTGAAGGAAATGACACTCCCCCCAACCCTCTTGCCCTC
>CP070788.1:308007-314771 GCA_020346765.1 Nitrospiraceae bacterium | reverse complement strand
AACTGTTCACCTGCTCCACGTACAACATGGAAACAGGCCAGTTTGCCATGTCAAAGAGAGAGTACAAGGCAGTTTTTCCTGATTAATCCGATCGGGAACGACTATCCGTCTCCGGGCGCCCCTCAGGGCGCCCGGAGAGTTATTTAAGTTATTAAGCCATTAAAATTTCTCATAGAAATTCCCCATAAATCTATTGTCATGCACAACAGCGATATAGTAAAGTAGAGGCCACCCGGCTTGATGGCTTGAATAACTCTCTTAAAATGGAGGCACAGCATGTCAGAGCATGAATCAAATATTGTAGTGATAGGCGGCGGCATAAGCGGCCTGACCACAGCCACGGAAGCTGCTGAGGCCGGGTATACTGTCACTGTTCTTGAAAAGGACCCTTTCCTTGGCGGACGGGTGGGCAGGATGAATAAATACTTCCCCAAACTGTGCCCTCCCGTATGCGGGCTTGAAATAAACTACCGAAGGGTGAAGTTCAATCCGCGTATCTCCTACTACACCATGGCAGACGTGGAAAAAATCTCGGGGAATGCCGGAAACTACGAGGTCTCCGTAAAGCTCAGGCCCCGGCATGTCAACGACAAGTGCACCGGGTGCAATGCATGTACAGAGGCATGCCCCGTGGAAGTCCCCAACGAATACAACGCAGGACTCAACAAGCGGAAGGCCGCGTACATTACTACCGAGCAGGCATTCCCCTTCCAGTATGTGATTGACAAGGCCGCCTGCACCGGCGACTGCGGCACCAAATGCCGGGAGGCCTGTAAGTACGACGCCGTGGACATGGAGATGCAGCCCCAGTCCCTGAAGATCAAGGCCGGTTCCATTGTCCTTGCCACGGGATGGAAACCCTATGACGCAAAAAAGATCGACAACCTCGGGTTCGGCAGGTACCGGAACGTGATAACCAATGTCATGATGGAGCGCCTGGCATCGAAAAACGGACCAACGGGAGGGCAAATCACGAGGCCATCAGACGGAAAAGAGGCGAAGCGCGTTGCCTTTGTCCAGTGCGCAGGCTCGCGTGATGAGAACCATCTCGCGTTCTGTTCTGCCGTGTGCTGCCTTGCCAGCCTGAAACAGGCCACCTATGTCCGGGAGCAGTATCCCGATTCTGAGGCCTACTTCTTCTATATAGATATCAGGACACCGGGAACGTCCTATGAGAGGTTCCTGAACAAGATAAAGGAAGATGACAAGGTAAGGATGATCAAGGGAAAGGTGGCAAAGGTTTCGGAGGACCCTGCAACGGGGGATGTCATTGTCGAGGTGGAAGACATTTTTGCCGGGGGCAAGTCACGGGTGGCCGTTGACCTCTGCGTGCTTGCCACGGGAATGGAGCCCACCATCTCGGAGCTCAGGCTTCCTTCTGATATTAAAATAAATGAAAACGGATTCGCCGTAATCGGTAAAGATCAGAAGGGAATTTACGCCGTGGGATGCGTGAAAGACCCCGTGGACGTTGCAAAGTCGGTACAGGGAGCAACCGGGGCCGCCCTGAAAGCTATTCAGACAGTTGGGAGGTTGGCCTAATGGAAAAGAAATACGGTGTGTATATTTGCAAAGGCTGCAGCATAGCTGATACGGTTGATACGGAAAAACTGGCAGAGGTCGCAACCAAGGAGCATCAGATCCCTGTCTGCAAGAGCCACGACGCATTGTGCAGCCCCTCGGGCCTTGATCTCATTAAGGGCGACATCAGCGGCGAAGGGGTCAACACGGTGATAGTGGCAGCATGCTCTCCCCGGGCAAAGCACAGGGAGTTCATCTTCCCCGGCTGCATTGTGGAGCGTGCCAACATCAGGGAGTTTGTTGCCTGGACCCAGGAGCCCGGGACCGAGGACACCCAGGCCCTGGCGGAAGACTACATGAGGCTCGGCATCACCAAGGCCAAGAACAGCTTTCCCCCGGAGCCCTTTCTGCTGGAAGAAACGAACAAGGACGTGCTCGTTATCGGCGGGGGGATTACCGGCATGACTTCTGCCCTTGGTGCAGCTGACGCAGGATACAAGGTCATTCTTGTCGAAAAAAGCGGTGAGCTTGGCGGATGGGCAGCGAAGATGCACAAGCAGCTGCCCCAGAGCTATCCCTTTGAAGCCCTGGAAGAGAATACGGTCAAAAGAACCATCGATAAGGTGAGTTCCCATTCCAACATTAAGGTGTACACCTCGGCGGAAATCGAAAAGATAGCCGGTTTCCCGGGACAGTATGACGTCTCTATCAAGACCAACGGGACCTCGGAACAGGCAAAGGCAGGTTCTGTTATCCTTGCTGCCGGCTGGAGGCCTTACGATGCAAACAAGCTTGACCACCTAGGTTACGGCAAGAATCCGAATGTTATTACCAATGTACAGATGGAGGAAATCGCTTCGAGCGGCAGGATCACCCGGCCCTCGGACGGCAAAGAGGCAAAACGGGTCGCCTTCATTCAGTGCGCAGGCTCACGCGATGCCGCTCATCTGCCCTACTGTTCATCCTACTGCTGCCTTACGTCGCTGAAGCAGGCGGCATACGTCAGGGAAAAGAACCCCAATGCCATGGCATACGTTCTCTATAAGGACATGAGGACGCCCGGCCAGTATGAGCTGTTCTACAAGAGCATCCAGAATGACCCCGGCATTATGCTGACAAAGGGTGAAGTTACGGGAGTCAGCGAGACCCAGAACGGCAATCTCTTTATTGACCTCAAGGACACGCTTTTGGGTGAGAATATAAGGATCGAGGCTGACATGGTCGTCCTTGCCACGGGCATGGAGCCCAACACCAAGATCGACGCCGATGTCCTGAAGGAATGGAAAGTCAAGTTTGACGAGAAGCTCAAGGAATCGGGCGGTAAGCCTGATCCCAACGCGCCGCTTGAGCCGCACAAGGTTCCCAATGTCCTGAAGCTGGAGTACCGCCAGGGGCCAGAGCTCCCGGGTCTCGAAGAGGCCTACGGCTTTGCCGATTCAAACTACATCTGCTTCCAGTATGAGACCCGTCGGACGGGCATTTTTGCTGCCGGCAGCGTGCGGCAGCCCATGCACATGCTGGGGAGCATGGAAGACGCCCTGGGTGCCAGTATGAAGGCGATCCAGTGCGTTGAGGCAACGGAAAAAGGGTACTCTATTCACCCCCGGGCCTGGGACCAGACCTATCCGGAGGTCAATCTCCAGAAGTGCACGTCATGCAAACGGTGCACCGAGGAATGTCCCTTTGGGGCCATTGAGGAGGATGCCAAGGGTACGCCCTTCCACAAGATGACCCGCTGCCGGAGGTGCGGTACCTGTCTGGGCTCATGCCCTGAGAGGGTCATCAACTTCAAGGACTTCAGCATCAATATGATATCGTCCATGTTTAAGTCAATGGACGTGCCCGAAGAGGGGCTCAGGCTTATCGGCCTTGCCTGTGAAAATGATGCCTACCCGGCCCTGGATGCTTTGGCAATGAACCGGGACAGGGTAAATCCGGCATTCAGATTTGTCCCGGTGCGCTGTCTCGGAAATCTTAACCTCGCCTGGATTGCTGACGCATTGTCACGGGGCATCGACGGCATGATTCTCCTGGGATGCAAGTTCGGCGAGAACTACCAGTGCCACTTTGTCCGGGGCAGCGAGCTTGCCAGCGAACGGCTCGGAAAGCTCCAGGAGACGCTGGGACGGCTCATGCTTGAGCCGGAGAGGGTAAAGCTGGTGCAGCTTTCGATCCAGGACTATGACAAGCTGCCGGAGATACTGAACGACTTCTCGGAAGAAGTCGGGGAGATGGAGCCTAACCCGTTTAAAGAATTTTAAAGAATGGATTCAAGGGGCCAAGGGTTCAAGGATTCAAGTGGGACGCTGAATATGTTCACTTGAACCCTTGAACCCTGGAATCCTCGAACCCTATTGAGTGGAGGAATACATGTCTGAGGCAACGGTCGTAAAACCAGATCTTGATTTTGTAAAAGAGGTGATCGCGGCGGGAGGTGAGTCCCTGAAGAAGTGCTACCAGTGCGCTACCTGCTCGGTCGTGTGCAATGTAACGCCCGATGAAAACCCGTTCCCCAGAAAGGAGATGGTCTGGGCCCAGTGGGGGTTAAAAGAAAAGTTTCAGGGCAACCCCGACGTGTGGCTCTGCCACCAGTGCAACGACTGCACTGCCTACTGCCCGCGGGGAGCAAAACCGGGAGAGGTCCTTGGCGCGATCAGGAAGCAGGCAATAAAACAGTACTCAGCGCCGGCAGCTTTGGTCGACATCGTCAATAACAAGAAACTGCTGCCCCTGATCTTTATCGTCCCTGCTGTACTCCTGGCCCTTCTCCTGTCAGTAGCGGGAACGTTCGGGATCCATGAGGGCGAGGTCGTCTATTCAAAGTTCGCTTCTATTCTTTTTCTGCAGGTTGTCTTCACCCCGGCCCTGATCTTCGGCCTTGCTGTGGGTGTGCTGGGAGTGAAAAAATTCTGGGACGACATGAAAAAGGCCAACAATGTCCAGTCCGGCGACCTGAAAGCAAGCATTATCGCAACGGCGAAAGACATTGCAGGACACCAGAAGTTCAAGACCTGTGATGTGAGCGGCGACCGGTACACCTCACACCTCCTTGTCTTTTACAGCTTCGTCGCCCTGGGCATTGCCACGGCGCTGGGCGTCCTCTACATTGATATCCTCGGCCTGGAGTCGCCCTTCGGCTTTGGCTACGGTACGCCTGTCAAGCTCTTCGGCCTTATCGGGGCCGTCGCGATTCTGGCCGGAACAATTCTGATGATGAGCTCCCGGTTCAAGAATGAGGAAAAGCTGGGAGCGGGGAGCTATTACGACTGGCTGCTCATCGGAATCGTCGGCACGGTGGGGCTTTCGGGAGCCCTGTCATGGCTGCTGAGGCTGGGCGGCGCAGCCAGTGTGGCCTATCCCGTATATTTCATACACCTTGTTGCTGTCTTTTCCCTGTTCATTTATCTTCCCTATTCAAAGCTTGCCCACCTGTTCTACCGGAGCGCGGCAATGTGCTTCAACAAATACTCGGGAAGAGAGGCCCAGTCCCAGGGGGCCGGCCAGTCATAGGATTCTGACTTGAGGCAGGAATTAATATAGATGCTCTATTTGGTTCCAGTAATAACATTTAAAAGGGGGTAATGAGCATGAGCGGTACAATCTTATTTGCCCTTCTCTGCGGAGCAGCAGGTGTTGTCTATGCCCTGATGACCGCGGGATGGGTAACAAAGCAGGACGCCGGCAATGAACGGATGCAGGAAATCTCAAATGCGGTAAAAGAGGGCGCCACAGCCTTCCTTGCCCGCGAATATAAAACAGTCGGTATCGTGGCAGCAGTGCTGATAGTCCTTCTGTTTTTCCTCGGTAAATGGACTGCCATCGGGTTCGTCATCGGCACTGCCGGGTCGGCCCTTGCCGGCTACATCGGCATGATGGTGACGGTGCGCGCCAATGTCCGCACGGCCCAGGCAGCCCACCATGGCATACAGGCAGCGCTTTCCGTTGCCTTTAAGGGCGGCTCTGTTACGGGCATCATGGTCGTTGGCCTCGGCCTCCTGGGCATTGCCGGGTACTACTACATTGCCAAGTCTTATGCTGGCGAAGAGGCATTTCACGCCCTGATCGGGCTCGGTTTCGGATGTTCTCTTATGAGCGTTTTTGCCCGTATTGCAGGTGGTATCTACACCAAGGCTGCTGACGTGGGCGCCGACATCGTGGGCAAGGTTGAGGCAGGCATCCCTGAAGACGACCCGAGAAACCCCGCTGTTATCGCTGACAACGTGGGTGACAACGTGGGTGACTGCGCGGGCATGGCCGCTGACCTGTATGAAACATACACAGTGACCCTCGTGGCAGCAATGCTCCTCGCAAAGACCGTCTTCGGCATAGAGAGTGGATGGATCGAATTCCCCCTTATGCTGGGCGGTGTTTCGATCATTGCGTCAATCATCGGCACCTATTTTGTTAAACTGGGCGCGAAGCAGTACATCATGGGTGCCCTCTACAAGGGACTGGCTGTGTCCGGAGTCCTGGCGGCGATCGCCTTTTATGTTGTATCAGCGTCATTTATCGGCGGCCTCTCCGAGGCTGAAGCAGGAGGGTTCACTGCAGGCAGCGTGTTTGGCGCCGCATTAATCGGCCTTGTCCTGACCGGCCTGATCGTCTGGATTACCGAGTACTTTACGTCCAAGAGCTTCAACCCTGTGAAACACATTGCTGCGGCCAGTCAGACGGGAAGCGGCACGAACGTTATAGCGGGCCTTGCGGTGAGCATGAAGGCCACGGGCATGCCCGTGCTTGTCATTGTGGCGGCCATACTGGGCGCCTATTCCCTTGGCGGCGGCTTCAGCGGCAACGCGGGCGGCGGACTGTTCGCCATTGCCCTGTCAGCGGTTTCCATGCTTTCCATGACCGGTATTGTCGTTGCAATTGACTCATACGGCCCGATTACGGACAACGCGGGCGGTATCGCTGAAATGGCAGAACTTCCCGAGGAAATCCGCAATATAACAGACCCCCTTGATGCCGTGGGCAACACGACCAAGGCAGTCACCAAGGGATACGCCATCGGCTCTGCGGGCCTTGCGGCACTGGTCCTGTTTGCCGAGTACTCCCGGTCCTTTGACACGGAAATCTTCTTCCGTCTCTCTGACCCCATGGTCCTGGCCGGCCTGTTCATCGGCGGTCTCCTTCCCTACTACTTCGGCGCGCTCCTCATGGAGGCCGTTGGAAAGGCAGCGGGAGGCGTTGTTGAAGAAGTGAGGCGCCAGTTCCGTGAGATTCCCGGCATCATGGAAGGGACG
>CP070788.1:301054-307907 GCA_020346765.1 Nitrospiraceae bacterium | reverse complement strand
CCTGGACCTTCTCAACCTTTTCCTCAAACTCCTCAAGGCTCAGTCGTTCCAGCTCCTGCCCGGTCATGACACCCCCGCCGTCACTGATGATCCCGAGCCTTCGGGCGATATTCATCGCGGTGCGTGGATGGTCTCCCGTAATCATGACGGGTTTGATGCCCGCGGTTTTGCAGATACTGACCGACTCTTTTGCCTCCTCGCGTGGCGGATCCATCAGGCCGGCAAGCCCAATAAAGGTCAGGCCGCGCTCAACGTGCCCGTGGGTCATGTCTTCAGGAAGACTGTCCCACTTCCTGAAGGCAAAGGCGAGGGTCCTGAGCCCGTCTCCGGCTATCCTCTCGCCAGCCTCTTCGATCTCTGCCCTCATGGCACCGGTCATTTCCCGGGCCTCGCCGCCGCTCAGGTCGAATGATGAGTTTTTCAGGAGTGTCTCGAGGGCCCCCTTGGAGAATGCAATAACACCTCCTCCAGGGGTCCTGTGAAAGGTGGTCATGCACTTCCTGTCCGAATCAAAGGGGATTTCAGCGATCCGAGGAAAGTCCTTTGCCGCGTCTGCCTTTTTCATGCCAAGCCTGTGCGCACACTCAAACAGGGCAACTTCCGTCGGGTCTCCCATTACCTTTCCCTCCCGGTCCGTGACCGCGTCGTTATTGAGGGCCATGGCCCTTAAAAGTTCGGAAGCGGGAAAATGCGGAAGTGCGGAGTCGCTGTCACTGTTCCTGATACTGCCCCTCTTCAGCTCTTCCACTCTTGCTATCTTTCCGTCTGCAAAAAGCTCTTCAACATTCATTTTGTTCAGAGTGAGGGTGCCTGTCTTGTCAGAGCAGACATACGTTACTGAACCGAGCGTCTCCACTGCGGGCAGCTTCCTGACCAGGGCATTTTGACTGACCATCTTCTTGGCCCCGATAGCAAGGGAGATGGTTACCACTGCAGGGAGGGCCTCGGGGATTGCTGCAACGGCAAGGCTGACCGCAGTGAGAAACATCAGCAGCGCGGCCTCTCCCCGCATGAGGCCGGTGACAAAGACTATGGCACAGATGGCGATGACGACAATACCAAGGCGCTGGCCGAACCGGGCAAGCCTCTTCTGCAGGGGTGTCTTTACCTCATCCTCCTCCTGGAGCATGGTGGCGATCCTGCCGAGCTCAGTGTCCATCCCCGTGGCAACGACCACGCCGCTCCCCCTTCCGTAGCTGGCTACGGTGCCCTTATAGGCCATGTTTGTCCTGTCGCCAAGGGGGACCGGTCCTTCATCAATGGCTGCAACTGATTTCTCGACGGGGACAGACTCTCCCGTAAGTGCCGCCTCTTCGATTTTCAGGCGGGCCGATTCAATAAGCCTGATGTCAGCGGGAACAATGCCGCCGGCCTCGAGGAGCACCACATCCCCCGGTACAAGTTCCCCCGCGGGGATCGTAACGGCCGAGCCATCCCTGAGGGCCAGCGCAGCGGGCGCTGCCATTTCCTTCAGCGCCTTCACTGCCTGTTCCGCACGGTATTCCTGGACGAACCCGATGACGGCGTTCAGGACAACAATGACAACAATGGCAATCGTATCGACCAGCTCGCCGATGACCCCTGAAATAACGGCAGCGGCAATAAGCACCACGATCATGAAGTCCTTGAACTGGTCAAGGAACATCATGAACAGCGTCTTCTTTTTTGTTTCCTCCAATTCATTGAGGCCGTATTTCCCAAGGCGTTCAGCGGCCTCCGCAGAAGAAATGCCTTTTTCAGAAGAGCCCAGCAGACCATAGACATCGCTCAGGTCTTTCCGGTACCATGTCACGGACTGTTTCACCTCATGCCTCTCTGCCTGATCCATTGTTCCTTTCAGAATCATGGTGCGCTGCCATTAAAGACTATAAATTTTTATAATGAAAAAAAGCAAAAAAGGCGATTCTCTATCAGGAATCATTATCATTCTATAGATATATTTCGTTTGACAGTCCGGACACCTCTGTGCTACATTTTAGACTTCCACGGTACCCGTGTCTTCCTGTGCAAAGACCTGTCGGTGCCGAACAGGCAAAATCATGCTGTTCCGGTTCACAAGCAGACAATGCGTGTCTTGGGGACGGGACATTTTCTTCACATATCGTTAACCATAAGAAAAGCCAAGGAGGAGCATATATGCCGCTCGATCCAACAAAACATGCGGACTGGGAAATTGCAGAAGCTGCGGAACAATCAATGGCAACAATTTATGAGATAGGAGAACGTCTGGGGCTGACCAAAGACGAACTCCTTCCCCACGGCCACTTTATCGGGAAAGTAGATTACAAAAGCGTCCTGAACCGCTTGAAAGACAAACCGAACGGAAAGTACATCGATGTTACTGCCATTACGCCGACACCCCTTGGAGAAGGCAAATCAACCTCGACCATGGGACTGGTGCAAGGCCTTGGCAAACTGGGCAAGAAGGTGAGCGCCGCAATCAGGCAGCCCTCGGGAGGCCCTACCATGAATATCAAAGGCTCGGCAGCAGGCGGAGGGCTTGCGCAGTGCATCCCGCTGACGCCCTTCTCTCTCGGGTTTACCGGAGATATCAACGCCATTATGAACGCCCATAACCTTGCCATGGTTGCCCTGACTTCACGGATGCAGCATGAGCGGAATTATAATGATGAGCAGCTTGTGCGGCTGAGCAACATGAAACGGTTCGATATCGATCCCACAAAGGTGGAAATGGGATGGATCATTGATTTCTGCGCCCAGTCCCTGAGAAACATCATTATCGGCATTGACGGCGTAAACGGCAGCAAGGACGGCTTCATGATGAGGTCAAAATTCGGGATCGCCGTTTCTTCAGAGGTTATGGCCATCCTTTCCGTTGCAACCAGCCTTAAGGACATGCGGGAGCGCATGGGCAAAATTGTTGTCGCTTATGACAAAAAAGGCACCCCGGTCACCACGGAAGACCTCCAGGTTGCAGGAGCAATGACAGCCTGGATGGTTGATGCTCTGAATCCCAGCCTGATGCAGACACTGGAAGGTCAGCCTGTTATTGTTCATGCCGGCCCGTTTGCAAATATCGCAATCGGCCAGAGCTCCATTATCGCTGACCAGATCGGGCTGAAACTCTCTGACTATCATGTGACCGAGTCCGGATTCGGTGCGGACATCGGCTTTGAAAAATTCTGGAACCTTAAATGCCGTTTCAGCGGCCTCGTCCCCGACGCTGCTGTTGTTGTGGCCACGATCAGGGCGCTGAAATGCCACGGCGGTGCTCCTGTTCCCGTACCGGGCAAGGCCATGCCGAAGGAGTACAGTACGGAAAATGTCGGATGGGTCGAAAAGGGCTGCGTAAACCTTCTCCACCACATCAAGAACGTCAGAAAGGCGGGAATCAGTCCGGTCGTGTGTATTAATGCATTCCATACTGACACGGACGCGGAAATCGCCAAGGTACGGGAACTTGCTGAAGCTGCCGGCGCAAAGGTTGCCCTTTCACGACACTGGGAAAAGGGCGGCGACGGTGCGATCGAGTTCGCCGAAGCAGTCATTGCGGCATGCGAAGAGAAGACCGAATTCAAGTTCCTCTATGATCTTGCCATGCCGGTGAAAGAGCGCATTCAACTCGTCGCAAAAGAAGTGTATGGCGCCGACGGCGTGGAATACTCTCCTGAGGCGAATGCGGCTCTTGACAGAATCCAGAAAGACCCGGCACTCTCAAAGCTGGGGCTCTGTATGGTAAAGACCCATCTCTCGCTCTCTGACAACCCGGCCATCAAGGGGGTCCCGTCGGGGTGGAAGCTGAAAGTCAGGGAAGTCCTCACCTATGGCGGCGCCGGATTTATCGTTCCCGTTGCTGGTGCAATCAGTCTTATGCCGGGGACCAGCTCCAATCCTGCGTTCAAGAGGATTGACGTGGATACGGATACGGGCAAGGTGAAGGGCGTATTCTAATCATGAAAATAGGGAAGGCAGCCCCTGATCATCGGCTGGCAGGGGCTGCTTTTTATTAATAAAGAACTTCAGTAATGCACTGTTAACCATATTTATTTAAATGGAATTAATTTTTCAGATCTGGAGCTGACAATTCATGGTGGGAAACATCCCCAATCTCCTCACCCTCACGCGAATCGTTATTCTGCCCTTTTTCGTGGTCACCCTCGTGTACAGGCAGTACCAGTACGCGCTGATCCTTTTTGTCATTGCCTCTGTTACGGACCTTCTGGACGGCCTTATCGCCCGCATGACCGGACAGATTACGGAACTCGGAAAAATTCTTGATCCTGTGGCAGACAAATTTTTTCTCATCACGTCCTTTGTCCTGATGAGTATGACCGAGATGATCCCCACGTGGCTCGCCATTGTCGTTATCAGCAAGGACGTTATCATCGTTGCGGGCTTCCTCATACTTTATATGATCACGCACACGCTGAAGATCGAACCCAGCATGCTGGGCAAGGTGTCGAGCGCCCTGCAGTTCATCCTCATCGGACTGGTCATCCTCTTTCGCAATATCCGGGACGGGATTCAGATAGGAACCCCGCTCTTTGTCATCGTGGCTGTGGTGACCGCCCTCTCAGGAATGCAGTATCTGTACCGGGGCATGAAAATGGCTGCGGTGGAAAGCCCCGGAGCACACTAACAGGATATCACCACAATGCATGCCACGGTAAGTCATATAGCGGAAGGGACCATTGCCCAGGAACTCGGCATCGAAAAGGGTGATGTGATCGTCAGCCTGAACGGCAATCCCGTAAGAGACGTCATTGACTACATGTTCTACTCCCGGGAGGGCAGCCTGGAGATCAAGGTGCTGCGCAGCAAAAAGACACTCACCTTCAGGACCAGCAAAAAGGAGAGCACCCCTCTCGGGATAGAACTCAGGACATTCAGGACGAAGACGTGCAGAAACAAGTGCGCCTTCTGCTTCGTTAACCAGCTCCCCAAAGGCCTGCGGCCGTCACTCTATCTCAGGGACGATGATTACCGCATGTCCTTTCTCTTCGGAAACTACATCACTCTGACAAATCTTTCTTCAAAGGAAAAAGAACGCATTGTGGAGCAGAGGCTGAGTCCCCTCTATATCTCCGTGCATTCAACAAACAGCGCGGTCAGGGCAAAGCTTCTCGGCAACCCCAAGGCACCAGACATCGTGCAGGACCTTCAGTTTCTTACGTCCCACAAAATCAGGCTCCATGTCCAGATTGTGGTATGCCCGGGGTTTAATGACGGTGACGATCTTGCCGGCACGATCAGGGACCTCCAGAAGTTTTATCCCTATGTTTCCTCGATCGCTGTCGTACCGGTAGGCCTGACAAAGTACAAAAAAGGCGGTATCAGGCCCCTTGAGCGGGATGATGCCCTGAAGATCATCGAAACAGTCAAGAAGTTCAGACAGCGCTGCACGAGGCGCCATGGAGACCCTCTCGTTCATCTTGCCGATGAGTTTTATCTCAGGGCTGAGGCCCCCTTCCCCTCCCTGAAGGAATACGGCGACCTCCCCCAGATTGAAAACGGCGTGGGACTGATCCCCCTGTTCATCCATGAGGCTAAAAAGTTAAAGCTTCCTAAAAAGATAGATCCTGTAACTGCTGCTATTTTCACGGGAACTTCCTTTGCCTCTTATCTGGAAGAGTTTACGAAAAAACTCTCTTCAATCGAAGGGCTCACCCTCGACGTCTTTAAAGTTGAGAACCGGTTGTTCGGCTCCTCCGTCACTGTAGCAGGTCTGCTTTCGGGAAAGGATATTCTCAGGACCATCGTGGGTAAGACCAAGGCGGACTGCCTGCTCGTGCCCAATGTAATGCTCCGTGACGGTTCTGACATGTTCCTGGACAATGTAACTCTCAAGGAAATGGCTGAAAGCCTCGGTATGAATGTCCTGGCCATTGATCCCACTCCAAGGGGGATTCTGAAAGGGATAACAGATGGATGTAAGCGGGAAGACTAAAATCGCCGGTATCTTCGGGTATCCCATCGAACATACGTTGTCTCCAGCCATGCACAACGCGGCCTTTGCCAGCCTGGGGATCGATGCCTGCTATGTCGCCTTCAGGGTGGCACCCCCTGACCTGCCCGCTGCTGTGCAGGCCATCAGGAGCCTGAACATGCTCGGTGTCAACATCACCGTGCCGCACAAGGAGCAGGTCATCCCCCTTCTCGACGAGGTAAACGAAGAGGCCTCCTTTATCGGCGCCGTCAACACCGTAACCAGCGCTGAAGGCGTTCTCACCGGCTATAACACCGACGGCCGTGGCTTCATGAGATCCCTTGAGGAGGATGGCGTGGATGTGACAGGAAAGAATGTCCTCATGATAGGCGCAGGCGGTGCATCCCGGGCAGTCAGCTATTACCTGGTAAAAGCAGGAGCGGCCCTGTCCCTTTATGACGTTAATGCGCCCAGGGCAAATAAACTGGCAACAGATCTCTGCAAGGTGGGGACTGGCGTCTCGCTGCTGGGACATGCTGAGGAGGCGGTCAAAGCCGACATCATCATCAATGCAACTCCCCTGGGCCTCAAACCTGGCGATCCCCTGCCAGTGAATCCGGGCATCCTCACCAGTACCATGGTCATCTGCGACCTTGTGTACCGGAAGACGGATCTTCTCCGGGAGGGGGACCGTATAGGCGCAAAGACCGTGGACGGATCCGGCATGCTCCTCTGGCAGGGAGCCCTCGCTTTCGAACTCTGGACAGGCGTTCGGCCCCCCGTGGACGTCATGCGAAAGGTTCTCCTTTCAAATATCACATAAGCAATTAAGCAATACCTCTCAAAGGGCTTCTCATATCACCAGGATTCAAGGGGATAAGGGGATGCCCAGAATAGCAGAATTCAGGCGCCCGGGAATCATATCGAAGTTGAACTTCGATATGAACCAGAGAACGGCCCTACCCT
>CP070788.1:294094-300954 GCA_020346765.1 Nitrospiraceae bacterium | reverse complement strand
GGTGATGGAAGGGATGGGAGGGTGAGAATATTAGGCATCGACCCCGGCACCATTGTCTGCGGCTACGGCGTTGTTGAGGTCGCAGGCAGGAACAGGGAACTGCGATACACGGCGGCGGGAGACATAAAGCTCGGCAAAACCGCCCCTCTTCCGCACCGCCTTAAAATGCTCTATGACTTCCTCGGCGCGCTTATCCTCCAGTACTCACCTTCCCATCTCTGCCTGGAAAAAATCTTCTATCACAAGAGCATCCCCTCTGCCTTTGCCCTCGGTTCAACGCGGGGCATTGCCATGCTCCTGGCCGCACAGCACGGCATGCCCCTCCATGAGTACAACCCCACGGAGGTAAAGATGGCGCTCACCGGCTATGGCAGGGCTGAAAAACGGCAGGTCCAGCAGATGGTGAAGGTCATCCTCAACCTCACGTCCTCAAAGCAGCACTTCAGCGAAGACAGCACCGACGCCCTGGCCCTGTGCATCTGTCACATAAATTCTTCCGGTGGGTTAAAATAAGCGAATGATCCCATCAGGCACAAAGGCACAGAGGAGCAAAGGCACAAAGATTCAGACATATGTTTTCACTCAGTGCCTCAGTGCCTCTGCCACTTTGTGCCTCAGTTTAGATGGGTGCAACCATTGATCGCCTCTCTCAAAGGTATCATTCAAAGCAAGCGTCCCGAGGGCATCATTGTCGAGGTAGGCGGCGTCGGTTACCGCGTTGCGGTCCCCCTCTGCAGCCTCGCCGATATTCCTGATCCGGGTGAGCAGGTCTTCCTGCACACCTATACCCATGTGCGGGAAGACGCCCTCCAGCTTTTCGGGTTTCTTACCGAGGAGGAGCGGAAGGTCTTCACCGTCCTCCTCGGAATCAGCGGGATCGGGCCGAAGCTGGGCCTTGCGATCCTGTCGGGAATGCCTGTTCACCGCTTTGTGGAGGCCGTGAGCAATGAAGACGTGGCCCTGCTCTCCACTATCCCCGGGCTGGGGAGCAAGACCGCTGCGCGGGTTGTCCTTGAACTCAAAGGGAAGCTTCCCGCCCTGGAGGAAGACGGCCGTCATGTGCCGTGGCAGGACACGGCTGCTGCGGATGCAGTATCGGCACTGGTGAACCTGGGGTACAAAAAGCCCCTGTCGGAAACGGCCGTCGGGACTGCGGTCAAGGGCGGGGCTGAATCCATTGAGGATATGATCAAAGAAGCGTTGAGGCTCCTTACGGAGAAAAAGTGACGATGCCTCCGAAGAAATGTCAAATGTCAAAGTTCAAATGCCAAATCAAGCCTGGTGACAAATTCATAGAATAACTCCTGAATAAAGCATCGCGCTGCCTCTCGTTTAAATCATTTGCAATTTGTCATTTATTTGAGATTTGACTTTTGTCATTTGGCATTAATTTGTCTATTATTGTATAAAATAAACGATGCAAGACATTCCTCAGCGTCCCATTGCCCCCCAGGCCGGGGCAGAAGACCTCACCTTTGAGCTCTGCGTCCGGCCGCGCACCTTCGATGAATTCGTGGGCCAGGACAAGATCAAGGAAAACCTGAGAATATTCATCCAGGCGGCCAAGCAGAGAGAGGAGTCATTGGACCATGTCCTTTTCTGCGGCCCGCCGGGGCTGGGAAAGACGACGCTGGCACTCATTATTGCTGCAGAGATCGGGGCAGAGATCAGGGTGACCTCAGGCCCTGTGCTGGAACGGCCGGGAGACCTTGCCGCGATCCTCACAAACCTCGGGGAACGGGACATCCTCTTTATTGACGAGATCCACCGCCTTCCCCGGATGGCCGAAGAGATCCTCTATCCCGCGATGGAAGACTACCAGCTTGATATCATCATCGGGCAGGGGCCGGGCGCCCGTTCGCTCAAGATGAACCTGCCCCGGTTCACGCTCATCGGTGCCACTACGCGTACCGGCCTGCTCACCTCGCCGCTCAGGGACCGTTTCGGCATCATCAGCAGGCTGGACTTTTACCGGCCCGAAGACCTGGAGCACATACTCCTCCGGTCCGCACACATTCTCAATACTGAGATACGGGGAGACGCTGCCGCGGAAATCGCGAGAAGGTCCCGGGGCACGCCTCGTATCGCCAACAGGCTCCTCAGGCGGATAAGGGATTTCGCGCAGGTAAAAGGCGACGGGGTCATTGACATGGGCATATCAAAGGGGGCCCTTCAGGCCATGGACGTGGATGTCATGGGATTTGACGAGATGGACCGGAAGCTCCTGCTGACCATCATAGAAAAGTACAACGGCGGTCCTGTGGGGCTGGAGACCCTGGCATCTTCAATCCGGGAGGAAAAGGACACCATTGAGGACGTATGCGAACCCTACCTCCTGCAGGAAGGTTTCATTGAGCGGACACCCCGGGGGAGAATAGCGACAGGCCTTGCCTATGAGCACTTCGGGATGAAAAAAGATACAGGACTTTTTTAGATTTTTCAGATCCACAGCGGATACTTGACCATGAATATCCTCCTTCACATCTGCTGCAGCACCTGCTCCCTCGAGCCTGTGAGACTCCTCCGGTCAGGGGGGCACAGGCCCACGGGCTTCTGGTTCAACCCCAATATCCATCCGCTGGAAGAGTATCATCTGCGCTTTGTTGACCTGAAGCGGCTGTCAGGAGAGTGGAAATGTGATGTGCATTACCTGGATGCATACAGGCCGCAAGACTACTTCGCCATGTACGGCATCGGCCCCGACAGGTTCACCCTGAACCCGACCGCTGCCTCCTCCGCCATCCCTCCTGCTCCCGGCCGGTGCAGGTCCTGCTACCGCCTCCGCCTCGAGAAGACAGCTGTGCATGCCCGGGAACAGGGCTTTGACGCATTTTCAACGACCCTGCTCATCAGCCCCTATCAGGACTTTGAGGCCATTGCAGCCACAGGGCAGGAGGTTGCAGAACACTATAATGTGGCTTTCCTCCTTGAAGATTACAGGCCCGCGTTCAGAGACGCCGTGGCCCTCTCAAAAGAACTGGGTCTGTACCGGCAGAAGTATTGCGGGTGCATTTTCAGTAAAATGGAGCGGGAAACGAAAAAAAATCAAAAGTAAGGAATATTCATTAAAACAGATTTTTTCCACCGAACCTTTGACATTTACACTGTGCCCTTTTATTGTGTATGCCTGATCCCCTACAGCACATAGCAAAACTCCTCATCGTCTTTGGTATACTAATTACCGCGCTTGGTGCAGTGCTGCTGTTCTTCAGGGGCAGTGGAATCCCCTTTCTGGGCAGGCTTCCCGGCGACATTATGATCGAGCGGAAGAACTTCACGTTCTATGTTCCGCTGGCAACGAGTATTCTGATCAGCATTATCCTGAGCCTGATTATTTATTTTTTCAGCAGGAAATGAGGGATGAGTCAGGAGTTTTGAGTTACGAGTTGCCCTGTCACGGCGCAGAGTTGATAATGAAACATATGGTAAAAGCTTTTTTTGGAATAGCTTATGTTTAATACTGCACGCTCCCTCGTCATATTGGTCATCGCAGCATTACTGACGGCCTTTCTGTTCTGCCGGGCCTCCTCTGCTGAAGACACTATCAAGGTATTGATGCTGGAAGACCCCTATGCTGCCCTGCCATCGGGGGACGCCAGGTCAATCGATCAGTTCACCGGGGAAATATTTATCAACGGACAGTTCTATACGGGGCGGCTGGAGGTGATGAAGGACGCAGGGGGCCTCTATGTTATCAACACCCTCCCCTTCGAAGATTACATCGAAGGGGTCCTTGCCTCCGAAATTGGCAATACCTGGGAGGAAGAGGCCCTGAAGGCCCAGGCAGTGATCTCGCGCTCCTACGCCACTTTTTACAGAGCCCGCAACAGAGAGAACCTCTTTCACGTAACGTCGGGCATCCTGCACCAGCTCTATAGCGGCGCAAACACCGACCCGCTGATTTCACGGGCTGTCAGGGAAACGGCCGGGGAGATCCTCACCTTTGGCGGCCAGCCTGTCAAGGCCTTTTTTCACTCGGCCTGTGAAGGGAAAACAGAGGTCCCTGAAGAGGTATGGCAGGAGAGCCACCCCTATCTCCAGTCCGTAGACTGCAATGACAAAAACGGCCCCTATGACTCCTGGCTGAGGACCTTTACCCGGAAGGAGATCGCTGCGGCCCTGGGAGAAGAACAGGTGCAGGACATGAGCATCTCCTCCTTCACTGTAACGGGAAGAGTAAAGACCCTGCGGGTAGCCGGTGAGAACAGCAGCGGCCAGGCACAGGACATGGAAGTGAAGGCAACAGACCTGAGGAGGCTCCTGGGGTACAAGAGGCTTCCGAGCACCAGCTTTACCCTGGCGAAGAGGGGCGATGAATTCCTCTTTATCGGTACAGGCAACGGCCACGGCGTAGGGCTCAGCCAGTGGGGGGCGCTGGAAATGGCACGGCAGGGGAAAAACTACCGTGAAATCCTGGCCCATTACTATCCGGGCACAACTCTTCAGAAAATGGATGATCTCCTGCCGCCGGAACTGGCATTGAACCGGCAGTAGCCATGAAATTATCCGATTTTGACTATGTCATTCCTCAAGACCAGATAGCCCAGCATCCCCTCAGGGAGCGGGACTCATCACGGCTCCTGGTGATCAACAGAAAAGGGGGAACAGCGGAAAGCCGTATTTTCAGGGACATCACCGCCTATCTCCGCCCCGGCGACGTCCTCGTGCTGAACGACACACGGGTTGTTCCGGTCCGCATCCCCTGCGCACGACCCTCGGGGGGCAGCGCAGAGATCACCCTCCTGAGGGAACTCTCCCGCAACTGCTGGGAGGCCCTGGTCAAGGGGGTGCACGATGGCGTCCTTGTTCTCGACCGCAGCATCACTGCCCGGGTGGAGCGTATGAACGGTACGGTCGCACGGGTGGAATTTGATGTCCCCCACGGGAACGGGCATGATATCAGGGACGTCCTCCATGATATCGGAGTCATGCCGCTGCCCCTTTACATAAAACGAAAAGCGGCGAAGTCCGATGAGCACCAGTACCAGACCGTATACGCGGCAAAGGACGGTGCTGTTGCCGCGCCAACGGCTGGCCTTCATTTCACTGAGGAACTCATCGCGTCGATCAGGAGCAACGGAACAGACGTCCAGACAATCACCCTTCATGTGGGATACGGAACGTTTAAACCCGTGACAGCCGGAGACATCGGTGACCATCGCATGGATGAAGAATCCTTTGAAATATCTCCGTCAACGGCTGACGCCGTCAACTCAGCCCGCGAGGAGGGACGGCGAGTCATCGCCGTGGGTACAACGGTTACGCGGGCCCTTGAATCCTCAGCCGGGCCGTCTGGCGCGATACGGCCGGGCGCGGGAAAGACAGCCCTGTTTATTTACCCCGGTCATGCCTTCCGTGTCGTGGGCTCCCTGGTCACCAACTTCCACCTCCCCCGGTCAACGCCCCTCATGCTTGCCGGGGCCTTCGCAGGCCTCGACCTTCTGAAGAAGTCCTATGTCATGGCTCAAAGTGAGGGCTATCGATTTTATTCCTATGGCGATGCGATGATGATCCTTTAAACAGAAGGGACAGGCCAGGGGGGGGGCATGAGGCTATTGGCAATAGGTAACTAAAGCTGTCTTTCCCATAGCCTAAAGCCCATTGCCCATCCCCCCTTATATCCCCCGGGAAGGCAACTGTTAAAATTGTTTACAGTGCTTTGTCTTGCTACTTGCTTTATTGCAATCCTTGGATTATAGTTTAGACAGGTGAGCAGAACGCCACGGGATGCCCGTAAGGGACATCCTTTCTTTTTGGCCGAAAAAGGAGAATGAGTACGGTTAAGCTTGAATTTGACCTGGGTGAAGAACAAGACCTTTCATCCATGTATGGAAAGCTTGATTCCACACTAAAGGCCGTTGAGGAAGCCCTGGGCATTGAGGCCTCCATGCGGGGGAGCAAGGTCTTTCTTCAGGGTGAAAAAGGCCCTGTCGGCAAGGCCGAGAAGTTCATCAGGGAACTCTACTCCATCAATTCTGAAGGATATGCCCTCAGCCCGGAAGACATCCGCTTTGCATTGAAGTCAATGGAAGAAGCCATCCAGGGCAATGCCTCCTCCTCTGAGGGTGCCGTTGACCAGAAGCATGCAGGTTCCCTCCGGGATTATTTTCTGAGCACTATCCCTGTCCCATCCAAGAAGAAGTTCATTGTTCCCCGCTCCGATACCCAGAAAAAATACATTGAGGCAATGAGAAAATACGACATGGTGATCGGCATCGGTCCTGCGGGAACGGGAAAGACCTATCTGGCAATGGCAATGGCGATCAGCTCGCTGCTGCAGAAACAGGTAAGCAGAATCATCCTGGCCCGGCCGGCAGTTGAAGCGGGGGAGCGGCTCGGATTCCTTCCCGGCGACCTCTATGAAAAGGTAAACCCCTATCTGCGGCCCCTCTATGATGCCCTCTTTGACATGATGGAGGCGGAAAAGGCATACCGCCTCATTGAGAAGGGGATAATCGAAATCGCACCTCTTGCATTCATGCGGGGAAGGACCCTGAACGACTCCTTTATTATTCTCGATGAAGCGCAGAACACGACATCGGAGCAGATGAAAATGTACTTGACTCGCCTGGGGTTCAACTCCAAGACGGTGATCACGGGTGACATCACCCAGATCGACCTGCCTCCGGGCAAGGTATCGGGCCTCAAAGAGGCGGAGAGCATCCTGAAGGGAATCGAGGACCTGGTCTTTGTCTATTTCAGTGAACGGGATGTGGTCCGGCACAAACTGGTTCAGCACATTATAAAGGCTTATGATAAATTTGAAAAAAGCCGTTCAGTAAACCCATGACCACGAGCAAGCAGAAAGACAAGAAGAAACCGCCCTTCAACCTGAGCCGGGAAAACCTGGTCAAGTACGG
>CP070788.1:286619-293994 GCA_020346765.1 Nitrospiraceae bacterium | reverse complement strand
ACAGAGCCTGCCCTGAGTAGTGTCATCCTTCGACAGGCTCAGGATGACACGAATCGAAGGGCTCAGGTCGGTACGACTCGTTCCGAGGTGACACCTTTGTCATGGTGAGCCTTCGGCGTGAGCTCATTCGAACGCTTGTCGAACCATGGATGCCCGCTTACTACAGGTGGGCATGACAGTTCATAGTATTTCAATTATCAGATAGGTTGTAGTTATATTGAAAAAGGGGTGTATAAATGGGGGAATCTGAAAATCGCTTATTACCATTTGAAGTCTTCATGTTATTGATCACTTGAACAATTGATCGGTTTTTACCCTTCATCAACCTGGCCCAAGGTGACGGTGATTGGTTCGTTTCTTTCTGATGCGAAGGCGAACCACTGGTTGATCTCTGCCTTTAAGCGTTCTTCACCGACTCTCTCTGAGACCCTGCCGGGGGAGATCTGGTTGTCGATTAATCCGGAATTAATATAGGTCCATTCTTTTCCCTGTCTGGATACTACTCCAGTATGGCCGCGCGTGGGTGTGGAGAACGACAGGATGAGGCCCTTCTGAAGGTACGGTGCTAACTCGGAGTAGACCTGTTCAGCATTTTCATTGGTATTGGAGATCCTGGGCAGGAATTTTGAGAAGAGTTTTTTCCCTGCTTTCTCTACCAGGCCTTCACCGTTAAGATAAGCGTTCCGGGGCAGGCCATCGCGCATTGCCAGGTTTTCAAGCTTTTCTTTGATACCGCCCTGTCCCCAGTATTTAACGCCCTGTGTGGTTAATCCCCTGACGATCAGACCGTAGCAATCTATCTCTTTATAGGACGTGCCGATATAGGGTTTAACTGCATCGGCAAGAGAGAGCTGTACCGGTACTGTCTTTGTTTCCTCCTGTGCAGCTGTTTTCACCTGTGAGGCGTTCATAAAAGAGAGTTCCATGGTCCGGGGATCAAGGCTCACCAGGGTACCCGGCCTTAATGATGTATATTCCTTGCTGATGTTCACAGGAGAATTGATAATGTCCCAGAAGCTGTTATCAAAATCAGGATGTGCCTGGAATAGGTGTGAAACCGTTGGGCTGGCCGTGCTGATTGTGCCGATGACAATGGGCCTCTCAACAGGCCCTGTTTCATGAGCTGTGTTCATTGGACTGTCGTCAGGTGCAGTATTAATTTTGTCTGTGAGAGCTAAAAGTTCTTTCCCCCAGAGCAGTTCATTGCTGTCCGGTTTAAGGACAACAACCGTACCTTCACGCATTTGCCTGAATTTCTTCCCATTATTCACCGGGGAATGGATAATGTCCCAGCACCTGTCGAAATATTCCGGATGCTTTTTAAGAATATGGGACACAGTTGGTGTTTCTTTACTAATCCTTCCAATTTCCCTTAAGGCGACCTGACCTGATTTCTCCTGTTCATGACTTTCCACGTTACCGGGGCCCGTTGATCCTTCATCTGTAGCAGTAGCAGCTTTATTAAGTATTTCGGAAAAACCGGCCTGAGCATCTTTCTGCCGGATAGATCCCACAGCAAGTAGACCCTTACTATCACCTATGTCTGAAACAGGCATATTACCCTCCTTATAACGCGGTAAAACTATCCATGGTACATAACCACAATGCATTGCAAGCAATAGCCATGCCAAAAAAACAGAAAATTTCTAACCCCCCGTAAGTAAGGCATTGTCATTGATAATATGGTTTGATTCAGACACTGGCAGACAGAAATGAGTGTTATGATTTTGACATCTGAATAAGAAAAGAACCGTTCAATCGATCAGATTTTCAATCATTCAAATGATGAAAACAATTAAATCTAAGGAATGATACGGAGAATCCAAATTTAGAGCATCACGAAAAGAATAAAATTAAGTATTAATGTGTATCCTGTGTTCTGGCACAGGATCAAAATCGTTGATTACTTGTAATTATCAACGGAATCCTGAATGCTACGAAAAACAATCTTTAAACGAAATGGTAGCGGCCATAGTTTAAATAATATTTGATCGAAGTTCAATACAAAAACCCATCGCATACCCATCTCCATTCCTTCTTTGTCTCACCTGTTTCTTCATCCAATGTGCTAAAATATCTCCTTAAATCAGAGTGATTCTGCCAAGGCAGTCTGACGAAATCAGAGGAAATGTCTCACATGTCCGACAGTGAGTCAAAGGCTCCGACGAATTTTATAAAACAGATTATTGAAGAAGACCTCAGGAGCGGGAAGAACGACAGCCGCGTCCACACCCGGTTCCCGCCTGAGCCGAACGGCTACCTCCACATCGGCCATGCAAAGTCCATCTGTCTGAACTTCGGCATTGCCTCTGAATTCGGCGGCCTCTGCAATCTCCGCTTTGACGATACCAATCCCGGGAAGGAAGAGCAGGAGTATGTTGATTCCATAAAGACGGATGTGCGCTGGCTCGGTTTTGACTGGTCGGAACGGGAGTATTATGCATCAGACTATTTCCAGCAGCTCTATGACTATGCGCTTCAGCTGATCAGGGGCGGAAAGGCTTATGTCTGCGACCTCAGTGCTGATGAGATCAGGGAGTACCGGGGCACCCTCACGGAGACGGGAAGGGAAAGCCCCTGCAGGAGCCGTTCTGCCGAGGAAAACCTCGACCTCTTCCAAAGGATGCGCGACGGGGAGTTTGAAGATGGGTCCCGGACCCTGAGGGCGAAAATCGACATGGCATCGGGAAACATTAACATGCGCGATCCCGTGATCTACCGCATCCAGCGGGCGTACCACCACAGGACAGGTGATGCGTGGTGCATCTATCCCATGTACGACTATGCCCACTGCGTCTCGGACTCGCTGGAGAGGATAACCCACTCGCTCTGCACCCTTGAGTTCGAGGACCACCGGCCGCTCTATGACTGGTTTCTGGAGCAGCTGGGTATATTCCATTCCCGGCAGATAGAATTTGCCCGGCTCAATCTCTCCTACACAGTGGTGAGCAAGAGAAAGCTTCTCAAGCTCGTAAAAGGCGGCCATGTGCGCGGGTGGGATGATCCGAGGATGCCCACCCTTTCAGGGATCAGGCGGAGGGGATACCCGCCCGAAGCGATACGGGATTTCTGCAACCGGATCGGCGTGGCAAAGGCGGGCAGCACAGTTGATATTTCACTTCTTGAATTCTGTGTCCGTGATTACCTGAACAAGTGCGTACGCCGTGTCATGGCCGTGCTGAGACCTCTGAAGGTGGTCATAACGAATTACCCCGAGGGGCGGGAAGAGAAGCTGGATGCTGTCAACAACCCTGAAGATCCCGGCGCCGGAACAAGAAAGGTCCCCTTTTCACGCGTGATATATATTGAGCGCGATGACTTCATGGAGGACCCGCCGAAGAAATATTTCCGCCTCGCACCCGGCAGGGAAGTGAGGCTCAGGTATGCTTATTTTATTACGTGTACGAATGTGGTGAAAGACAGGGAAGGAGAGATCAGCGAGCTGCACTGCACCTATGACCCGGCTACGCGGGGAGGGGATGCGCCCGACGGCAGAAAGGTCAAGGCGACGCTCCACTGGGTGTCCGCCGGGCATGCCGTTGATGCAGAGGTCAGGCTTTATGAAAGCCTCTTCACCCAGGAGGATCCGGAGGATGTTGCTGATGAGGGCGATTTCCTGTCAAACCTGAATCCTGGCTCCCTGCAGGTGCTTCTATCCTGCAAGGCCGAACCCTGCCTCCGGGAGGCAGATGCTGGTGACAGGTTTCAGTTTGAGCGGCTGGGCTATTTCTGTGTAGATCCTGACTCCCGGGACGGCGCGCCTGTATTTAACCGCACGGTGACGCTGAAAGACACATGGGCAAAAGTTCAGAAATGGGAACATCAGAAGGAGAGGTCTCGGTAATACCATGGGCTATATCGCGGTTATAGGTGCCGGGAGCTGGGGGACGACGCTGGCGAACCTTCTTGCCGAAAAGGAATTTGATGTTTCTCTGTGGTGCTATGAACAGGACCTTGCCGATGAGATCATGCGTACGGGCATGAACGGAGTCTATCTCCCAGGAATCCCCCTTTCCCGTAATGTCGAGGCAACGACCAGCCTGGAGCATGCGTTAAAGATTGCCCGGCATGTATTGAATGTTGTGCCTACCCAGTTTACCCGTTCCGTCATGAAGGAGGCAGTGAAGTTTCTTTGCGACGGCGTCCAGATCGTCAGCGCCTGCAAGGGCATTGAGCATGGGACATTGATGACGGCCTCATCCATTATCAGAGACCTGACGGGAAGGGAAAGCGCCGTAATTTCGGGACCGAGCTTTGCCGAAGAGGTCATCAGGAAGATGCCTACGGCAGTGACCATTGCAGCCCCTGACCGGGAAACGGCACTGCTTCTTCAGGATGTGTTCAACACGGATTATTTCAGGGTTTACACCAATACGGATGTCCTTGGCGTGGAACTCGGCGGTGCACTGAAAAACGTCATGGCCATAGCCTCGGGTATTTCAGACGGTCTGGGCCTCGGTGCAAGCACACGGGCAGCGCTCATCACGAGGGGGCTTGCCGAGATGGTCCGTCTCGGAACGGCCATGGGTGCCCGTGAGAAAACCTTCGGGGGCCTGAGCGGGCTCGGTGATCTGGTTCTTACCTGCACGGGGACGCTTTCCCGGAATTATACTGTCGGATTCAAACTGGGGAGGGGAGAAAAACTGGCGGATATCCTTGCCGGAATGAAAATGGTTGCCGAGGGAGTTGCCACATCGCAGTCGGCCTTTGAACTTGCCCGGAAGCATGGGGTGGAGATGCCCATTGTCGAGCAGATATACCGTGTGATCAACGAAGGGAAGGACCCTGCTGGTGCTGTGAGGGAGCTCATGACACGGACGCTGAAGGCGGAATATTAAAGAATCGGGCGAGGGGCAACAAAGACGGGCAGGAGGCAAGAGGCGATTGGCGAGAGCAGTTCTTTACCTATTGCCCATCGCCCTGATTTTTAAAAATGGACTCCAAAAAAATAAAGCAAATTCTGAAATCGGTTAAAGAGGGAAAGACTTCGATACAGGATGCCTTGATCCTGTTCAAGCATATGCCCTATGAAGACATCGGCGTTGCCATGGTCGACCACCACCGGGAGTTGCGGCACGGGATTCCCGAGGTCATCTTTGCCCGGGGCAAGGAGCGGGATGATGTACAGCGTATTGCTGGATCCATGATAGAAAAAAGCGGCAAGGTGCTGGTGACAAAAGCGTCAGAAGACCACTACAAAGACATCAGGAAAATATGCCGCCGTCATGGAATAAACGCACACTACTATAAGCGTTCAGGGGTCATTGCGGCAGGGGGGTCTCAGGAAAAAAGGGGGCTCGTGGCAGTACTCTGCGCGGGAACGTCTGACATGGCCATAGCCGAGGAGGCCCTTGCCGCAGCCGAATTCCTCGGCAGCAGGACAGAGGCTGTCAACGATGTGGGTGTGGCCGGACTGCACCGGATTGTCAATGCCAGAAACATCCTATCAGAGGCGCATGTCCTCATTGTCGCAGCGGGAATGGAAGGCGCCTTGCCGTCGGTGGTCGGAGGAATGACCGACAAGCCGATCGTTGCCGTGCCCACCTCGGTGGGATACGGGACGAGCTTTGGAGGGCTCACGGCCCTTTTTGCCATGCTCAATTCATGCGTTCCCGGCATTGCCGTCATGAACATCGACAACGGTTTTGGTGCGGGAGTGCTGGGGCATAAGATTAATATGCTGACTGTGAAGCGGTAACGTGTATTGGAAGATTTCGTTTGTAAAATTTTTGAGAGGAATGAGAAAGCTGACAGCTGATTGCTGAAAGCCGAACGCTGAGAGATGATTGCTTACTTTGACTGTTTTTCAGGCATCAGCGGTGACATGACCCTGGGAGCCCTTGTGGATGCCGGTGCTTCCCTTGCGCGGATGAGGGAAGAACTTTGCCGCCTGCCTGTGAATGGCTATGAACTTTCCGGAAAACGGGTGGAACGGGCAGGGATGAGCGCCAGGAAGGTACATGTCAGGATTAAGTCAGAAGTCGGAAGTCTGAAGTCAGAGGGAAGAACGTGGAAAGATATCCAGAAGATCGTCAGGGGGTCCTCGCTGTCGCCGGCGATTAAAGACAAGGGGCTGTTTATTTTCAGAAGGCTCTTTGAGGCGGAAGCAGAGGTTCATGGGAAGCGCTTCGACAGGGTGCATCTTCATGAGCTGGGTGCCATAGACTGCATTGTCGATATCTTTGGCGTCCTGATCTGTCTCGATATTCTGGATGTTACCCGTGTCCATTCCTCTGCCCTGAACCTGGGAAGCGGAATCGTCCAGGCTGAGCACGGCATCCTGCCGGCACCGTCTCCCGCGGCAGTAGAACTGCTCAGGGGTGTTCCGGTTTATTCCTCGGACATCCCCTATGAACTTACCACTCCCACGGGAGCGGCGCTGATTTCATCCCTTGCATCAGGATTCGGACCCATGCCGATGATGCACATTGCCGGAACAGGGACCGGCGCAGGTGATAAAAACTTCAGGAACCACCCCAACGTGCTCCGGATCATTCTCGGGACGGAACAGGGAACGGGGGCAGGGAAGGATGCCCTCAAGGGGGACGTCCTTGTTATGGAGACGAACATCGATGACATGAATCCCCAGGCCTATGAATACGTGATGGAGAGGCTGTTTGATGACGGAGCCCTTGACGTTTATCTTACCCCCGTGATTATGAAGAAAGGGAGGCCGGGAATCGTGCTGACAGTCCTCTGCACTGAAGATAGACGTGACGCCCTCAGTGAAATAGTCCTTGCCGAGACAACGAGCATAGGGTTGAGATTCTCCCGGGCGGGGCGAACGATACTCACGAGGGAAATCAGGACAGTGGATACAAAGTACGGGAAGATCCCCCTGAAGACGGCCCGGCTGGGGAAGGGGAGAAAAAAGGTCTCACCGGAATATGAGGACTGCAAAAGAATCGCCAGGAAGCTCAAGGTCCCCCTGATCGAAGTTATGAAGGCGGCACTCGGGGGCCGGTAGCAGAGTACAGAGAGAAAAGGTTGAGAAGATGAGAAACAACGCTTGCATGCTCATCTTCTCAATTTCTCAACTTCCTGTCTTCTCTGATTATCCTGTAGTTAATACATCCTCTCATTTTGTACAGAGCGTATTTGCCAAGGGGATGAACTATTCCTTCCCGCTGATGGTTACAAAGATCGTGGAACCTCTCCGAAACACCAGAAGCAGTACGTCCGACTCCCGGGAGATTGCTGAGACGGCAGACTGGTAGTCTTCTATATTCGCCACGGCCTTCCTGTTTACCTCCAGAATAACGTCTCCGCGCATGAGCCGCGTTTCAGCAAGGCTGCCGCTCTCCACATTGGCGACAACCACACCTCTCATCTTCTCCGGCAGGTTCAGCTGGCGTGATATGTCATGAGTCAGGTC
>CP070788.1:279010-286519 GCA_020346765.1 Nitrospiraceae bacterium | reverse complement strand
TAAAACAATCTATTGCTGATGGTGGGCCTAGGTAGATTTGAACTACCGACCTCACGCTTATCAGGCGTGCGCTCTAACCAACTGAGCTATAGGCCCTCACCACAGCACATCCCAACTTCAGACAGCACCGGGCAATAACCGGGAAGCCGGAGCTGCACCACTGACCTTCCTTATGTGAGCGGCTGAGTTAAGCTAACTGATTTCCGGGTTGAAAGCAAAAAAAAATAATAACGCAATAAAAGGGTTCTTGTCAATTTAGAGTTGTGTCCCTGCAGGCATGACTGCAGCGCGGAAGACCCTTTTGTGGGAGTGAACTCCTCAACCTCTTTCTATTAATTAAGCAGGTCCTGTTCATACTATCGTCATCGGTGTTATCCTCGCATAATCGAACATGCTTTCTTTTATTCGAGTACACGGGGGGCACCTGTGCTGAAGCGCGGCTCTGCCAGCGGTGAAAAAAGACCCGTACCCTATTCAGGCAGCTTGACAATATTGAGCTGGTAGTGCAGGAGGGACCTCATCACTTCAACGAGTCCGTCAAAGGTGACGGGTTTTGTAACATAGGAGACGACCCCCAGGTCGTAGGACCGGATAATGTCAGTGTCTTCTTTTGACGTAGTAAAGACAACTATGGGAATGTCCTTCAGTTCCGGGGCTCCCTTTATCTCCTTCAGTGCCTGGCGCCCGTCTTTCTTCGGCATGTTCAGATCCAGGAGAATAAGCCCGGGGAGAGGGAACCTTTCCCTGTCAATGTATCGGCCACGATGGTGGAGGTAGTCCATGAGTTCTTCTCCGTCTTTGACAAAGTGCACTTCATTGAGGAGCTTCGCCTCCTGCAGCGCTTCTTTTGCCATGAGGCAGTCGTCTTCGTCGTCGTCGGCCAGAAGTATAGTAAATCCTTTATGTTTGCTCATAGCACTCCCGCCTCGGGGATTTCTGGTTTAATGGTACCGGCTGTGCTTTTCGCTTGCCTGGTGATGAATATCTCATGTAAATAGTTTTCACGACAGTCCCCTTACTGGAATTTCTGTATCCACTCTCTGTATATCACCGGCGGCTCCATGATATAGAGTCCCAGCATCAGGTTTTTCCCCTTCTCCTGAGGCCGCAGATACCACCTGATTTCACATTCCAGTTCCACCAGATCGCCCGTTGGCAGCTCGAAAATGAGCCTGATTTTTTTTTGAGGGGAAAAGGCGTCATCGGTCTTTATGTAGGTTGTGATCGTTGAAGATACCCCTTCTTCTGACACATTGCTGATAATGCCATCATAGGTCTTTTCGCCGATGACAACCTGGGCATTTAGTGTAATAATAAATCTCTTATGGCGTCTTTTGTTCATATCGGCCTCGTTTCCTGTTCGAAGTTTATCATCCATCAACGGTAACGCGCGAATCGAAAAACTGTCCTGCTTATAATTATAATATAGATCACAGTCGATCCACTAAAAAGTGGACGACGACTGAGGTGACCTTTTTCTTATAAAATGCACCACGTCAGCTTCAGGGAGCGGACGGCTGAAGAAATACCCCTGATATTCATCGCATCCGAACTCCTCAAGCAGTTCGAGCTGTTGCTCTGACTCCACTCCTTCCGCGACAACCCTCAGGTTCAGGGTATGGGCCATAACGATGATTGCCTTGACAATGGCCGCGTCTTCATCGTTCTCATTGATGTCCCGGATGAAAGATCGGTCTATTTTGACGTTATCCAGGGGGAATCTCTTCAGGTAGCTGAACGAGGAGTAGCCGGTCCCGAAATCATCCATGGAAATCAGAACCCCCATGTCCTTCAGCCTGTTGAGCATGACCACGGTGGTGTCCGCATTCTTCATGATGACGCTCTCTGTGATCTCCAGCTCAAGAAAGGAGGGGTCGAGGCCGGTAGAATCGAGCACCTTCTCGATGACTTTCATAAGGGTGTCCTGCCTGAACTGGAGGCCTGAGAGATTCAGGGACAGGATGACGGGAGTATAAATATCGGCAGAGTCCTGCCAGATTTTGTTCTGCTTGCAGACGGCTTTCAGCACCCACTCGCCGATGGGTATGATCAGGCCAGTCTCTTCGGCGAGAGGGATGAAATCCGCAGGCTGAATCAGTCCTCGTTGATGGTGGTTCCAGCGTATCAGGGCTTCCATTCCAACGATACGTCCTGTGGCAATATCAACACGCGGCTGATAATAGAGAACGAATTCTCTTCTTTCAAGTGCCTTGCGGAGGCTGTTTTCCAGGGTGAGCCTCTCAAGGGCTGTGGCGTTCATGGAATTCTTGTAGAACTGAAAATTGTTCTTGCCGAAATCCTTTGCATGGTACATGGCCGTATCAGCGTTCTTAATAAGCGTGTTCATGTCCTCTCCGTCGTAAGGGTATATGGCGATACCTATGCTGGCACTTGCAAACACTTCATGACCATCCAGGATGAAGGGCTGGGAGAGGATAACAAGAATCCTCTGGGCGACTTTTGCCACGTCCTCGATCGTACTTATTTCAGTCAGAAGTATGGTGAATTCATCACCTCCGAGCCGCGCTACAGTATTCGTAATAAAGCCTGATCCCTGGCGTGCGACTGTATCGGCGGAGCGAACGTAGTGGTTCAGGCGGTCGGCAACTCCCCTGATGAGGAGGTCTCCGATGCGGTGCTCGAGCGTATCATTGATGCGCTTGAAGTTGTCCAGGTCCAGGAACAGGAGGGCGCAGTTGCCGGTGTAGCGCTCGGCATGTGCAAGGGCCTTACTGAGCCTGTCGTGAAAGAGGGACCGGTTTGGCAGCTTGGTCAGGGTGTCATAATATGCCATGCGGAGAATCCGGTCCTCGGTGCGCTTCCGTTCGATGGCGTAGCGTATGGAGCGCTCAAGAAGCTGCGCGGTTATCTCTGTCTTGTCCAGATAATCCGTAGCCCCGGCCTTCAATGCCTCGATGTCGATGTCACGCTCTCCCTGCCCGGTAAGGATAATGATCGGGGCCTTGCATGCCGCTGAAACGGCCTCCTTCAGGAGGTCGAGTCCCGTATACTCTCCCAGACGGTAGTCAAACAGGCACGCGTCGTGCTCACCATTGATGATGGAGCGCAATGCCTCTTCATAGGTCGAGACCCATTCAAGATCGTATATCCTGTCTTTTGACTGCGACAGGAGGTCCCGCGTTATGAGGTAGTCGTCCTCATCATCATCAACGAGAAGTATTTTTATCCGTTCATTATCCATGAGCAATCATTTTTTGTCTTCAGGCAGCCGCACGATCTGGAACCAGTACTGAGCGAGCGTGGTAATGACAAAGACCATCCCTTCAAAGGAAACGGGTTTTGTGATGAAGGAGTTGACGCCCAGGTCATAGCTCCGGTAAATATCCTCTTCGGCCTTTGACGTTGTGAGCACCACAATGGGTATCTGCCGCAGGTCGGGATCTGCCTTGATTTCCCGGAGGGCCTCGCGGCCATCCTTCCGGGGCATGTTCAGATCCAGCAGGATCAGGCCGGGCCGCGGCGACGTGGACGAATCTGCATATTTGTTGCGGTGGGTGAGGTAATCGAGCAACTCCTCGCCATCTTCTACGAAACGCAGCTCATTTGCCAGTTTTGCCTCGTCAAAGGCCTCTTTGGTCATGAGACGGTCGTCTTCGTCATCATCGGCCATTAAAATTGTTATCGAGTTTGCTTTGTCATCCATGATGTTCTCCCCCGCCCTGTTTCTCGGGCAATGTTATAATAAACTTCGCTCCTTCTCCGGGAGCACTCTTTGCTGAGATAGTGCCTCCGTGGCGCTCAGCTATTTTTTTACATACCGATAGACCAATCCCCGACCCCTCATACTCCTTCCTTCCATGAAGCCGCTGGAAGACGCCGAAGATCCGTTCCTCATATTTATTGTCAAACCCAATGCCGTTGTCCTCCACGATGATCCGGTAGTACCTGCCGGGCCTTGCATGCACCCCGTTGTCCCCCGAGGGTTCTGCGGAGACCCTGACCAGGGGCGGGTGGTCTTTATTGTGAAACTTGAGGGCATTTCCGATGAGGTTCTGAAAAAGCTGCTGCATCTGCAGAGGGTCTGCGTCTATGATCGGCAGTTGAGCCACCTCAACGTGCCCCCCTGTGTCCTGAATCCGCATTTCCAGGTCCGAGAGTACGCCCGTTATTACCTTGCCAATGTCCACCTTCTTGAAAGGCTGCGCCTTGGTGGTAACCCGGGAGAAGGCAAGCAGCCCCTGGATGAGGTTCCGCATCCTTCCTGTGGCGCTGTCTATCCGTTCAAGGTAGTCAATCCCCTGTTCACCGAGGACATTGCCGTACTTCATACGCAGGCGCTCGCCGAAGGCGGCCACCTTTCTCAGCGGTTCCTGCAGATCATGGGACGCTATGTGGGCAAAGTCCTGCAGTTCCTGATTGCTTTTCTTGAGTTTTTCCGAATAGACCTTTAATTCCTGTTCAATCTTTTTCTGTTTTGTCAGGATTCTGTCCAGTTGGATGAGGATTACGACCGTAATCACCAGTCCCGCGATAGTCATGAGGAGATGGATAATCCATGATTTGAACACGATCCTGTCAAGGGCCCTGTTGTTTGCGGTGATGTCATAATATATTTCCAGGGCGCCGTTGAACCTTTCCCCGGACATGATCGGGACATAGGTTTCCACAACATCGGAGACCACTTTTTTCTCCTCAAGGGAGAGGCTGTCCTTTTTAACGACTTTCGTATAGGGTCTTCCCTTGGCAACGGTATCGTGAAAATAATCCTTCTGGTTTATCTCACCTATGTCCTTGCTGTCCGTAGAATAAATGACCTCACCTTGAGGTGAAAAGATCTTCAGCTTCATGAGGTGAAAGTCCTTCATGTGCCTGTCAGCGTACTCTGAAATTAAGGGAATATTCTCCTTTGAAAGCGGCTCGTTTTCAGGGAAGTACCGTTCTGCCAGGTGGACGCCGAGATTTACAGCCTGGTCCTCAAACCCCTCGATCGGGAGGGTAGTAAAGGAAGGGTGGACCATGTAGATGCTGACGACGGGAAAAATAATGCCCGGGCACAGGATGACGAGAAAAACATAAAAGATGATTCTATTTTTGAACATTGACTGTCCTTATTCTCTACCTAAGGTCATTTCTTATCCAATCCTGACTGCAGCGCAGATACATACCAGTTATCGGCCGAAACTAAAAGCAACTTAAGGGATTTCCCCTGTTTTCCCGTTGCCCTTTTTCCTGCTTGCTGTGACGGTCAGTAGTTCCCCCCCCTAGGTATTTGCCGGGTTTGCGGGAAGCGTGACGACGAACCTGGCGCCGTCGCCGGGCCTCCCCTTTGCAGCGATCTGCCCGCCATGGCGCTCGGCGATCTTCCTGCAGATAGACAGACCAATGCCTGTTCCTTCATAGAGGTTTTTCCCGTGAAGACGCTGAAATACCCCAAAGATGCGATCGGCGTATTTGTTATCAAAGCCGATGCCATTGTCTTCAAATATGAGCTGACAATACCGGGCGCCGAAGCTGTGTTTCCCCCCGTTGCCCCCATTTCTGCTTATCATTTTGGCCGATATCCTGATGCGAAGTGCCCGGTCATCTTTTCTGAATTTGAGAGCATTTGTAATGATGTTCTGAATCATCTGGCGTATCTGCAAGGAATCACCCAGTACCGAGGGCAGCTCTTCGCACTCCACGGTCGCCCCTGTTTCTTCTATCCTGGTTTCCAGGTCATCAAGCACGTCTTGTACGAGGGACGAAAGGTTCACGGGCTCAAAGGCCCGGGCCTTTGTCGTCACCCGCGAAAACGTGAGAAGGTCATTGATAAGGGTCTGCATCCGTACGGTAGACCGCTGTATGCGGTCTATATAATCCTGGCCTGCTGCATCGAGCTTTTCATGGTACTTGTCCTTCAGCCGGTCGCCGATGACCTTGATCTTGCGAAGCGGTTCCTGGAGGTCGTGGGAGGCGATATGGAGAAAATGGCGCAGTTCGTCATTGCTTGCCGCCAGTTTTTCCGCATAGGTGCTCAGATCATGTTGTGCCTGTTTGATCATGGTAATGTCCTGGGCAACACAGATCAGGCCGTTTATGGCGCCTTCGCTGTCCCTCATGACTGAAGTGCTGAAGAGCATGGGGATTGTCTTTCCGTCCTTTGTCCTGTAGTTGAGTTCATGGTTCTGGTAATCGCGCGTGGCCTCTGTTATCCTGTTCCCCTCTAACAGGAAGGTCTCCTCCTCCTCATCAGCAAAGAGGATGTTAATGTCCTTTCCGATAAGTTCCTCCTCCTGGTATCCCAGCAGCGTGCAGGTTGCACTGTTTACTGTCTTGATCTTCCCCTCGAGAGTTGCCACGGTCAGGGATTCAGCCATGTTGGCAATAATGGAGCTCACATAATCTTTCTGCCGCACCAGTTCAGCCTTTCGCTCCCTCAGGTCCCTGATCATCGTGTTGAATGAGCGCGACAGTTCACCGATTTCATCCTTTGAATTCACCCGGATCTCTCGTGTCAGGTCGCCCTCTGCCACCAGCCGTGTTCCCTCAACGAGCGCTGTAATCGGTTTTGAAAGCGCCCTGTCCATAAAAAATGCCACGAGAAAGGCTGTTAACACCGACCCGGCAAGCATGAAGCCCAGTATCTTCCGGGATACTTCGGCTGCCGTGAGCATGCTCTGATTGTTTTCACTGATTTTTGCCTTGATTCTTTTAGATGTTTCCCTGTTGAGCTCTATCATTCTTGTTGCTGCCTGCAGGGCAGCGTTTTCCATTTCCTTTGCCGATGTCCCCCCACCATAGCCCTCGGAGATTTCTATGGAATAGGCATACACGGCCTGCCTGAACACGGCGAGTTCCTTGACCCATTCGTCTGCAGCAGTTTTTTCCTCTTCCTCATGAGAGGAATCGCGGATACGGGTGACCTCCTTCAGGACCTCTTCAATGCGGTCCATCGCAAGATCCAGATTATCTGTCTTTTCCGTGTAATAACGGTAGAGGTCGTCCTTTGCGTCGGTGATCAGATCCAGCAAGTACTGCCACGTATCGAGCTCCTTTTTTTCAATGGTGATGACCGTGGTCAGTTTTTGGGCGTTGTAATGCATCAGGCCGTAGGAAAATGCGCTGACCAGAAAAATGATAAATGCCAGGCACATTAATCCGAGATTACGGGCGGTCTTAAAGGACATGCTTTTTACCTTTCCTGTGCGAAATCAGTATGCAATGCACCGGGGGCTGCCGCAGCCTGCCTACTTCCCGAACGTCAGTGTCAAATCCTCGCTGATATCCCCGCTCCCGTACAAAGGCTGGGTCAGCTGGGGGTCCGGCTCTCTGCCTGCTATCTCATAGCGGGAGACGCCGAACTGGTAGGCCTTATCTGGATTGAATGCCACGTCATCGGTATTGCCCGTGTTCAGGGCACGGCTGAATTCGATGGTCCACATCCCGTCTTTCCACTGTCCTTTGGCCTGTACATCACCTGCGCTGCCCGAGGGCGTCACGTGGGTAAATCGTGGCACTACATCGCCTGCGTATTCAACCTGGAGCGTGGATTTGAAGGCGGGCGTTCCC
>CP070788.1:271367-278910 GCA_020346765.1 Nitrospiraceae bacterium | reverse complement strand
ACTGCCCGGGCATGGAAATTCACCCTCATCCCGGCACAGAGTTTTTCGCAGAATGTGTGCTCCTGAGGGGTTTCATGGGGCCTCAGGCCGTGATCGACGTACAAAGCGCTCAGAGAAAGATTGAAAACTTCCCGCACTTTGTCTAAAATAACGGCCAGACAGACCGAGTCGGCGCCGCCGGATAGGCCGATGAGCACATGGTCCCCGTCGGAAAGCATGGAATATCTGCCGATCGTTTCGCGTACTTTTCGTACTATTTCCATTGCAGATTCATTATACCGGATTTGTCCTGCTGAGTTTCTCACGGTGTGAAAATCGCGGGACAGGCATATATAATAGGGTCTTGCAGAAGCTGTCACCAATATCGTCAGGGCAGGGTCAGACAATGCATGATTTCACATACAGGAATAATGAACTGTACGCTGAAGGCGTACCTGTCCGCAGGATAGCCGAGGAATTCGGCACACCGCTGTACATCTACAGCCACAACACACTCATCAGGCATTTCAACGCCTACCGGAACGCCTTCAACGGCCAGCCCCACACCATCTGCTATGCCCTGAAGGCCAATTCGAATCCGGCCATTCTGAGACTCCTCGCGCAGAACGGCTGCGGCGCCGACGTGGTTTCAGGAGGAGAGCTCGCCCTGGCGCTCAGAGCGGGAATCCCCGCGAAAAAGATCGTCTACGCGGGCGTGGGCAAGAGGGAGGACGAGATTGCACGGGCACTGAAGGCCCGGATCCTTATGTTCAATATAGAATCAGCCGATGAAATGACAGCAATCCACGAAATAGCCCGTGCCCTCAAGGTGAATGCCCCGGTGGCGCTCAGGGTCAATCCGGATATTGACCCCAAGACACATCCCTACATCTCCACCGGACTTAAGGAGAGCAAGTTCGGCATTCCCATCGAGGAAGCCCTTGAGCATTACCGGCTGGCCCGGCAGCTGCCGGCACTGAATATTTTGGGAATCCACAAGCATATTGGCTCTCAGATAACGACCATCAGTCCATTCGTCGACGCCCTGCAGAAGGTCATTGCCCTCTCGCGGCAGTTGCAGGAGCAGGGAATCGGCATCCGGTATATCGACATGGGAGGGGGCCTGGGAATCCCCTACAACAACGAACATCCTCCTCATCCCCGGGAACTGTCCATGGCTATCATGCCGCTCCTTGAAGGATGCGGGTTCCATCTTATTCTGGAGCCGGGCAGGTCCATCGTCGGCAATGCCGGAATATTCGTAACGAGGGTGCTCTATCTGAAAAAACATCCTCAGAAGGAGTTTGTCATTGTGGACGGCGGAATGAATGATCTCTTGCGGCCAAGCCTGTATAATGCATACCATAATGTCCTGCCGCTGACACGAAGCAGGCGGAAGAAGGTCATGGCTGATATCGTCGGCCCGATCTGTGAATCAGGAGATTTTCTCGCCATGAACAGGGAAGTAAACAGACTCTCCCGGGGTGACCTGCTCGCGCTCATGAGCGCCGGTGCCTACGGGTTCACCATGAGCTCAAACTATAACAGCAGGCCCAGGGTAGCTGAAGTCCTTGTAAGAGAGAAGGAGTTTTTCCTTGTGCGGGCACGGGAAACATACCGTGATCTCACGCGGGGCGCCAGAATCCCTGCCTTTCTGAAGTGATCCTTCAGATCCGATTCCGTGCCTGGGCGGCCCCGGGGCCCTTAACCGATTACTTACTGATGGTGAGGTGATACTATGGAACTGAAATTTACCAAGATGCATGCACTGGGCAATGACTTTGTCGTAATCGACAACAGGGACGGCGGCGTGAAGAGAATCGCCCGCCTTGCACAAAGGCTCTGCAACAGGAGATTCGGCATCGGCGCGGACCAGCTCCTGCTCCTGTGCCACTCAAAGAAAGCTGACTTCAGGATGCGCATATTCAACGCCGACGGGTCGGAAGTGGAAATGTGCGGCAACGGAATCAGGTGCCTGGCCAGGTATATCATGGATGACATTCTGCTCTGTGATGAGAGTTCCTACGCGAAGAAGTACTGTCAGACTCTGGACATCCTTTCTGTGGAGACCCTGGGAGGGATCAAGGAGATACGCTCAGCAGGGAACCTGTTCCGGGTTGACATGGGTGAGCCCGTGTTAGAGCCGGACAGGATACCGGTCCTGATCAAAGCACAGGGTAAACATAAGCGGGACGCCATGGGAACTCCTGGCTCCGGAGTGATTATCAATTATCCATTGAGCGTCCACAACAAAAAAATCAGGGTGACCTGTGTTTCCATGGGCAATCCCCATGCGGTCATCGTTACGGAGGATGTCAATGCCGTTGACCTTGTCCGGACGGGCCCCCTGATTGAAAACAACCCCCTCTTCCCGAAGCGGACCAATGTGGAGTTCATCCAGGTCCTGGACAGGGAGACCATCAAAATGCGGGTATGGGAGCGCGGTGCCGGGGAGACAATGGCCTGCGGCACCGGGGCATCGGCCGCGGCCGTGGCTGCATCACTCCTCGGCCTCACCGGGAGAAAGGTAAAGGTCCTGCTGCCGGGCGGCAGGCTTCTTATTTCCTGGTCGGAAAAGGACAACCATGTTCTCATGACCGGTCCGGCAGAAAAGGTCTTTAAGGGGACGATTGAAATATGAAATGCCACATTTCAAATCTCAAATGACAAATAATTTTCTGAATCAAAACTTCACATATTGGCCTGAATTAGTTGACATTGATTTGACATTGGGATTTTGTATTTCTAATTTCAGCTGCATGTATATGACCTCCGGATTGGAGGGTTTATCATGAAAGTAAAATGCCCTGCCTGCAGGCGACCGACAGAATGGGAAAACAACCCTCACCGGCCTTTCTGTTCCGAGCGCTGCAGACTGATCGATCTGGGCGCATGGGCATCGGAGAAATACAGGATCAAAGGCAAAGACGAAGAGGAAGAGGACGGCGGTCCTTCAACAAAGGAGACAACCAATGATTAACATCATCGTATCAGGGGCTACCGGCAGGATGGGAAGCCGCATTATCGCACTTTCAAGGGAGTCGGGTGACATCACGCTCGTAGGCGCCCTGGAGCGCACAGAGCACGTAAGCCTGGGCAGCGACATCGGCGAGGTCATCGGCATCGGAGCTGCAGGCGTCGTCGTTAGCGACAGTGCCGGTGCCCTGAGGGACAGGGGCGACGTGCTTATTGATTTTTCAAACCCGTCGGCCACCATCGCCTGCCTGAAAGCACTTTCCGACAGGCCAATGCCGGTGGTCATAGGGACAACAGGCTTCAGCAAAGATGAAGTGGAATACATCGGGCTCTACGCCCAGAAAACACCCTGTGTCTTTGCGCCGAACATGAGTGTGGGCGTCAACCTCCTGCTGAAAGTCCTGGAAGACATCGCCCGGGTCACCGGGAATGACTATGATATTGAAATTGTTGAAGCCCATCACCGCCTGAAAAAAGACGCCCCCTCGGGTACGGCCATGAAAATGGCCCAGGTCCTGGCCGCGGCCCTGAACAGGAACCTGGAGGAAACAGCCGTTTACGCCAGGCGCGGCCTGATCGGCGAGCGGACATCGCATGAAATTGGTATACAGACCGTGCGGGCGGGCGATATCGTCGGCGAACATACGGTGCTCTTCGGAGGCCTGGGTGAGAGGATCGAGATCACCCACAAGGCATCCAGCAGAGACACCTTCGCACGGGGGGCACTGAAGGCTGCTCGGTGGGTATACAAACAGACTCCGGGTCTCTATGACATGCAGGATGTGCTGGGATTAAAATAGGACCGCAGGGATCAGACCAGGACGACCCTCCCCCTGACAATGACATCTACCACTTCCGGATCGAACTGAAGTTCAGCGTTTTCCTGCAGCTCCTCCATGACGCGGTCCATGCTCAGGGCGGCCTCCCGGTACGGTCGGGCCCTCATCATCGCATCCACGGCATCAGCCACGGCCACGATCCTCGCAGCAAGGGGAATCTGTTCGCCCTTGAGGCCATGGGGATAACCCTTCCCGTCATAGCGCTCGTGGTGATTGAGAATAACGGGGATCGCCTCCTCAAGAAAGGGTACTGACTGCACGATTCTCGCGCCGATCGACGGATGCTTTTTCATCTCCAGGTACTCGTCGGTGGTAAGTTCTCCGTTTTTCTTGAGAATGCTTTCCTCTATTCCGATCTTTCCGATGTCATGGATCGATGCGGCATGTTCGATTTCCTTGATCACCTTGGACGGCACGCCCAGTTCAAGGGCAAGCTTTGAAGCAAGCTGGGCAACACGGTTCGAGTGGTTGTAGGTGTAATGGTCCTTGGCATCAATGGTGAGGATCAGGGCGCTCACCGTTCCCTCATAGCAGGTAATGATATTGTTCCGGGCCTTTGTCACCTGATCCTCCAAGTATGAGGCCCTGCCAAGGAGGATGTCCCGCTCCATTTTCAGCCCCGCATTTTCACGCCGCTTTTTCAAACCTTTTTCGACCACAAGCAGGATGTCATCCTTGTCAAAGGGTTTGATCAGATAATCAAATGCACCAAACCTGATGGCGTCCCGGGCAGTTTCGAGGCTGGCATAGGCCGTCAGGAGAATCACCTCCGTATCGGGATGCAGTTTCTTGATCTCCTGCAGGGCCGTGATCCCGTCCATCCTTGGCATTTTAATGTCCATGACCACAAGGTCAACGGGGCCGTGGCTCAACATGTCCAGCCCTTCAAGAGCGCCCGGTGCCGTAGATACCGTGTAGGTATCCTTCAGCACCATCCTTATTGATTCCCGGGGCGCAAGTTCGTCATCAATAATCAGGATTTTCTCCTTATTGTCCACTGACACAGCCTCCTTCGGCAGAGATGCCGGACCTTCTCCTGTCAACGATGGGCAGTCTGATGACAAATGTGTTCAGGTCGCTGTCCCGTTTCACGTCAAGGCTTCCATTATGGCCCTCTATAATCTTAAGGCTTATGGGCATATTCAGTTCGGTCCCGAGATGGTCCAGGTCCAGGAGGGGCTTTGTCAGGTCCTGTGACCCTCCCTGTGTGAAATCTTCCCCCCTGTACGATATCGCTATTTCAACGACAGGTGAGTCCCGAAACACCGTCATCGCGCTGAGTTCAATAGCCGTTCCCCTGGGCTCTCTGTCCACGATGCACTGAATGATGTAGTAGAACGCCTTTATCAATTGTTTTTTATCGGCATTAATGCGGAAAACTTTATCACCGGCCCGCGAGGAAAGCGGATACCTGTCTCCCAGGATTTTCTTCAGGAATTCGGCTGTCTCTTCAATGATACCATGCACGTCTTCCTTCCTGAAATTGTATTCCTGAGTGCTCGAAAAGGTTACAAGCTTGTCGATCAGGCTGTCCAGTTTCCTAATGGACAGGTCCACTGTGGACACATAAAACCTGTTCAGGTCATCATCGGGCTGCTTTTCATTGAGCAGCTGTATGTATGTCTGAATTGACGTCAGGGGGTTCCTGACCTCATGGGCGATCTTCGCCATCAGGTCGTTAACCGCCTTGAGTTTCTCCGTCCTTCTCCTCTGGTGCTCAAGCTTCTTTGAATCGGACAGGTCGGAAAACACAATGCCGGCCCCGGCAGGTCGCTGCTCTTCGTCGAGGAGCCTGTAGCTGTTAATCCCTATGGGCAGTTTCTCCGGGTTCACGGTAACCTCATAGCGGTTGTAGGAATTGCCCGTCACCATCGTCTCGTACAGGATGTCCCCCAACGGTGAGGGAAGGGACCGCAAATCACTCCCCACCATTTTCAGGGGGTCAAGACGGAGGATCTCCGCGGCCTGCTGATTGAAGACAGTGACCTTCTCGTCCTGGTTGATCGCTATCATGCCGCTCGTCATGCTCGCAAGGATGTTTTTGGTAAATTCCTTCTGGTACCACATCTGGTGATAGAGGTCGATGTCCTTCACCGCAGCAGCAAGATAATTGCAAAGGACATAGATGATCTCCAGTTCCTCGCGGTAAAAGGGCTCCTCGGTGATTTTGTTGTCGACATTGAAGATGCCAATCAGTTTCCCCTGGTAAATCATCGGGAAGGAGAGCCTGCACTGCAGAATGTCCATCTCATTGCGTATGGCAACAGAATCGGCATCCTGATATCCGGCCGGCCGGTGCATGATCCTTCCTGTCCTGCCCAGCCAGTTCACCAGGGAGCTGCTCCTGCTGAGTTTGAGGTTGTCCGCGATGTAGGGATCCAGCCCGTACTGGGTCTTCACCCGGAACAGGTCCTTGTCCCTGAGCAGCACGGACATCTTGCTCACGCGGGCAATCTCCATGACAGAGTCGACGAAGTGGTCAAGGAGCTTGCCCATATCAAAGCTTACCGAGAGCATTCTGGCAAAGTTCACAATGACCTTTTCCTGGATATACCTTCCACCGGGAAGCGGATCTATCCGGGCCGTGATCATTTCCGGCTCCTGGCGGCTGTAAGCCTGGGTATGATGCACCGGTGCCGTCATGTCCCTGCCCTGCCTGAGCAGGCCTATTTCATTCTTATATCGCTGCCGTTCAAGGGCGCGATCAACAATTGCCGGCAGATCGGCCCTGAGGGACTCCTCATCGATGCACTCACAAACGCTGCAGGGAAGATTGTCCCTTCCAAAGGAATCCATTTTACCTGCTGTGATGAGGACGACCATGTTGTCTTTAAGGGAGTTCAGGAAGTCAGTAAAGTGGGACATCTTCTGGGACGAAGTATCAATGAGGAACAGGTTGAGCGGGAGATTATTGCTCAGGTCTTCAAGCTCGCCCAGTGTTCTCAGGGGATAGACGGTATATTTCTTTAACGCGCCTTTCACCACAGGAATGATACGTTCGTCACTATTGCTCAGCAATGCTATCAGTTCCATATCCGTTTATCGAGACTGCAGCGCAGAATGCCACGGTGAAAGCCCGGGCTGATTCTGCCGGGACACAGGCCGTGCCCTCACCTCATGAACTCCCGCATGTAGACATCTCCTGTCCGGGCCCTTCTCAGGCGTATTATAAAAAATGACGCTCCTATTATATACGGATCGGCTAATTCTGTACAGGCAGCAGGACCCTGAAAGTTGATCCTTTGGACACTTCGCTCTCTACCTCGATCCTGCCGTTATGGTCTTCTATGATTCTTTTGCTGATGGCCAGGCCCAGGCCCACGCCCATTTCCCTGTTGGTCACAAAGGGGTCAAATATGCGCGCCAGCTCACTGGGATGAATGCCCTTGCCTGTGTCAGTGATGGAGACCTCGGCATATTCGGCGTTCCTGTGGATCGTCACGGTCAGCGTGCCCTGCCCGTTCATTGCCTGATAGCCGTTCATCAGGATGTTAATGAAGGTCTGCTTGAGCTTTTCCGAGTCTCCGGACAGAGTGATCTCCTTCTCATCGTAAACCCTCACTATCCGGATCTTGCCCTCTTCGAGCTCCAGTTTCCTCTCCACGTAATTGACCGTTTGGTCAACGAGAGACACCAGGTTGAAGTCCTTCATCCGGGGAGATTTTCTCTGTGAAGCAAAATCAAGCAGATCCTTGATGAGGCCGTCGATCCGTTCTATTTCTCCGACGACGATCTTTGAGAAGGTGTCT
>CP070788.1:263659-271267 GCA_020346765.1 Nitrospiraceae bacterium | reverse complement strand
AGCCTCTGCGCCTGTTTCTGTATAGCGATGACCACCTTGGGGTGGCAGTGACCGAGACAGTTGACGGCGATCCCGCCGACAAAATCAAGATACTCCTTTCCGTCAGCGCTCCAGACCTTCATGCCCCTGCCTTTCCGCAGGACAATAGGAAAGCGGCTGTAGGTGTTCATCAGGTATTTTTTTGAATCTTCGATCAGCTTTTTATCCATAAAGTAGAACTATAACATAAACAGGAGGGGATGCAAAAGTTATGGGATGTTCCGTTATAATGAGAGGATGCGCAAGAACGTACATGGTTCATCCTGCGATCTGCCGGCATCGCTGCGGAGCAGGAAAAACAACCGGAGCAGGCGCTACCCTTTCCAGGGTGACTTTACCTGGAAGGGCGTCAGGGCCGAAGATTACAAAACCGGCGGCAGCGACTGGGAAGGGATCCTGCGGCAGGTCATTATCGGCAGCCGCGGAGAAACGGCGAAGTTCAGTCTCAGGTATTTTGAGATTGCGCCGGGAGGGTACAGCAGTCATGAGACCCATGAGCACGAGCATGTTGTCGTGGGTATCCGGGGGGAAGGAAAGGCCCTGATGAACCGGAGGGCCGTCAGGGTCGGGTTTCTCGATGTAGTCTATGTCAGCCCCGGGACTCCTCACCGGCTTTTCAATCCCTTCAGCGAGCCCTTTGGGTTTTTCTGTATCGTCAACAGAGAACGGGACCATCCACGGCCCGTGGGCAGGTGAGCCCGGTTTTTTTTGCGTCATCACGGCCGGGGATGCTATTATACCGGACATTACGAATACAAAAATCCAGCAATAAGCTTCTCAATCATTAAGAAAGAGCTGTCACCTCGGAACGAGTCGTACTGATCTGAGCTTGCCGAAGGGTGACAAGTCAGGATTCGACAGGCTACCCATGACACTTCTAATGTTATTATTGCTGGTAATTACAGTAGCAGAGGGGGGCAGATTATGGCAGAAGTAACGCTGAAAATTGAAGGGATGAGCTGCCAGCACTGTGTGATGAGTGTGAAGAAGGCCGTTGACGCCGTTGACGGCGTGACGTCATCAGAGGTAGCTGTCGGCTCCGCCACCATTGTCTTTAATGATGAAAAGGCGAGCAGGGATGCCATTGTCCGGGCAGTCCAGAAGGCGGGCTATACGGTCCTGTAATGACGCAGGGCGCCAGGCTGGTGCCGGTGCCACGCCGGGTTTAAGTATTTTCATGGATTACCCGTTCTTACAAATTATCCAGATTACGTTCACAGAAAAAAGGAGATGAGTATATGAGCGTTCAGTATTCTGTAAGCCCCGGTGGAGAGAAGTTCCCCCTGCCGTCAAACGAGGACTATAAGAAGGAGTTCGTCCGCCTGAAGAGGGAAATTGGCCGGCAGAAGAGGATGGGCCGCGAGATCGTCGTTGTCATGGGCGTCGGCTTTGTCGGGGTTGCCATGGCAGCCGTTGTGGCGGACACGGTGGACAGGAAGGGAAAGCCTTTAAAATTCGTTATTGGCATGCAGCGGCCGAGTGTAAGGAGCTACTGGAAGATCCCTGTCCTGAACAGGGGGGTCTCGCCGGTGACATCGGAAGACAAAGAACTGGCGCCGATGATCGCCCGGTGCGTCAGGGACAAGAAAAACCTCACGGCCACATTCACCTATGAGGCCCTTTCCCTTGCCGATGTGGTTGTCGTTGACGTCCAGTGCGACTACCTCAAGGATGATCTGGGAAATGTGCGCAATGGCTTTGCCGACATGGCGGCACTTGAGGATTCTCTCGGGATCATGGCTGAACACGTATCCCCCCATGCCCTTATCCTCATTGAAACCACGGTGGCCCCGGGCACGACAGAGCAGATTGCCTATCCCATCATGAAAAAGGTCTTCCAGAAGCGGGGCATAAAATCAGACCCCCTCCTGGCCCACAGCTACGAGCGGGTGATGCCCGGGAAGGACTATGTGGCCAGCATCAGGGACTACTGGCGTGTCTGCAGCGGTATCAATAAAAAATCACGGGGCAAGGTTGTGAAGTTCCTCAACGACGTGCTGAATACGAGGGACTATCCCCTTACCGTACTGGACAAGCCCATTGAATCGGAGACTGCCAAGATCGTGGAAAACAGCTTCCGGGCTACGATCCTCGCATTTCTCGACGAGTGGAGCCTCTTTTCAGAGCGCAACGGCATTGACTTGATGAAGGTCATTAAAGCGATCAAGGTGCGTCCCACCCACAACAACATCATCTTCCCCGGCCCGGGCATCGGCGGGTACTGCCTTCCCAAGGACGGGGGGCTCGGGGTATGGGCGTATAAGCATATCCACGGTTTCGAGGATGATATCTTCAAGATCACGCCTCTCGCCATTAATATCAATGACACGAGGTCCCTTCACGTGGCACAGCTCACGAGAGACGCCCTGAGAAACCTGGGCAGGCCCATTGCCGCCGCTGAGGTCCTCCTTCTTGGTGCGTCCTACCGTGAGGACGTGGGCGACACCCGGTACAGCGGCTCTGAACTCATCGTGCGAAAGCTCACGGAGATGGGTGCTGAACTCAAGGTACACGACCCCTATGTGAAGCACTGGTGGGAATTTGAGGCCCAGGACAGCTACCCCTCGGCAGGCCACAGCCTGCAAAGGTTTTTCCGAAACCAGGACAAGCTGTCAGACCTGAAAATGGAGAAGGATTTAAGGCAGGCATTCAAAGGGGCCGACGCGGTTATCTTTGCAGTGCGGCACCAGCAGTACCTTGATCTCGATCCGGACAGGGTCGTGAAAATGGTGGGCAACCCCTGCGCCATTATCGATTGCTTCGGAATCCTTTATGATGAAAGGATCCGCAGGTACTTTGAACTGGGCTGTGAAGTCAAGGGCCTGGGCAGGGGGCACATCAGGCGCATCAAGGATGAGGTAAGGCGTCAGAAAACAAAGGGGAAATAGCCCTCCTGCTCCAGCGGACCGCTGCCCTGATTATCCGGCGGACACCTTTTTCATCCACCGAAAGGACCTGAGGCCGTGCACGGTTTCCTCGGGCATGTCTCCGAAGACATTCATTAATATTTTTAATGGGAGGTACCCGAATCTGCTCAGGCGGCTGAACAGGAATGTGCGGATCTTTTCCGCGTAGATGAGTTCCGGAAAGACGTATTTCCCCAGCAGGGCCAGATAATGCTCCCTTACCTGCTGTGTGGCCGCGGCTGACGGGAGATGCTCCCTCTGGGCAAGGATGGCTAGGGCGGCCAGTTCAGCACTTCTCTGGGCATAAAAGATGCCCTCCCCGAGGAGTGGGTCTGCCAGTCCCGCGGCATCGCCGAGGAGAAGCACATTCCTGAAAGCGGGATCCGGCAGAAAGCAGCCATAGGGCAGCACAGAGCTCCGGACCTGTTCTGTTGAAAAGCCGTCCCTGTCCAGTGACCGGAGGAAGGCGCGGAATGCCGGAAGAAGGTCCTTTCGGCCCCTGCTGTTCAGGCTGCACATCCCGATTTTCACGCGGTCCCTGTTAGGGAATATCCACGCGTATCCGCAGTCAACGAATCCAAAGGCAATGCGGGGGTGGCTGATCTGCTGATGAAGCCGTTCCCGGCTGACCATCACTTCATGAGCTGAGGCAAGGAGTTGACTCCATTCATTTCTTCCGAAGAGGTCAACGGGAAAACTTCTCCTGACCCTGCTGTTTACGCCGTCTGCGCCGAGTATGAGTGACGCCGATACCCTTTTCCCTGACCTCGTGGTTACGGTGCTCCCGAGCATGTTCAGGGATTTTACCCCGTCGCCTTCAAGGACGTTGGCACCTGCTGTCCGGGCCCTGTCCAGGAGATGGCTGTCGAAGGTGTCCCGGTCGATAAAGTGAAAAGGGATCTCCATGTCCTTTGCGAAGAGGGGTTTCTCCCGGCAGTAAATTTCATAGCGGCCTGACGTGTAGTTGATGATCCCCTGCTCCCTGAGCGAGGAAGGGCTTTCACCGTATACCCGCTCCATGAGCAGTACTGTCTTGTGTGTGATGAGGCCCGCGCAGAGTTTTTCCCGCGGGAACGTGCGCCTGTCAATAATCAGGACTCTCAGTCCGGCTCCTGCCAGAAGGTACCCTGCAGTGGAGCCTGCAGGACCGGCTCCGGCGATGATGACGTCATATCCGGAATTGTTCGGCATGTTCACCTGCTCCATCCGCCGGGGCTACTGCCCCAGGAGTATTGACCCGCCCCGGAAAAAGGTCCCGGCAACGGCAGCGGTCATGAGGCAGGCGAGAGTTGCTGCAAGCAGAGCCCGGGGCCCCACGGACGAGAGGTCCGCTGTCCGTCCGGGAACCAGCGCTGCCGTGCCCCCCACAAAGATGGCCAGGGATGCCACATGGGCAAACCCGCAGAGGGCATAGGTGGCGAGAAAGGCAGAGCGCGGGTCCCTGAGCACGCCGGCATCCATGAGCGCTGCCAGATCCATGTAGGACTTTGTCTCGGTGACGATGGCCCGCTCGCCGATCACCTGTGCTATTTCGAAGGTGTCCTGGGGTGGCACCCCGATTGCGAGAGTAAAGGGGTAGAAAAGGTACCCCAGAAGTCCCTTGAGGGACCAGTCGATATTGAGGCCGGAAAGCTCGTTGATTTTCATTCCCGTTCCCGTGAAGAGGAAGTCCGCCAGTGCCACAAGACCGAGAAAGGCAATCAGGAGGGCCACAACACCCGCAGCGAGCTTCAGGCCCGCATTGGCACCGTTTATTACGGCTTCGATGATGGATGACTCACGCTGGTAGAAAGGCTTCACATCTATCCCAAGGGTCTCGGGCTTTTCCGTTTCAGGCATAAGCAGTTTTGACATGACGATGGCTGCCGGGGCTGAGAGAAACGACGCTGACACCAGGTGCCCCGCGATGGTCGGAAACTGCTTCTTCAGGATGAGAATATAGATTGCCAGCACGGTAGAGGCGATGGTTGCCATCCCTGCCGTCAGGATCGTGCAGAGCTCCGAGCGGGTCATCCGTTCGAGGTAGGGGCGTACGGTTGTAGCAGACTCTATGCCCACGAATATATTGCTTGAGGCGCAGAGCGCCTCTGCGCCGCTCACTGCCATGAGCTTTGTGAAGACCCGTGCAAACATCCTCACAAGCCATGACATGATCCCGATGTAATAGAGAACGGCCATAAGGGCGGCAAAGAATATTATCTGGGGCAGGACCTGCACGGCAAAAATGAACCCCAGCGACTCTTCTCCCCACTCGTTGGTCGTGCCCGGAGGGAGAGCCAGCCTCCCAAAGAGGAATTTAGTCCCCGCGCCTGCCACGTCGATGACCTTCACGAGGGCATCATTAATGACCATGAAAATACCCGCTCCTGCCGGTACGACAAAGATAAAGAGGGCAAAGAGGATCTGCACCAGGACGCCCCAGATGACGACCCGCCAGTTGATGACCTTTCTGTCAGTTGAAAGGGCCCAGGCAAAGGCCATGAGGATGAATATGCCCGCGAAACTCACAAGGTTGTACATCACTGAATATATATGAAATTCTGGTTATTGATCAAGAAGCCTTTTTGCCTGGATGCGCTGCACTGTCATACCATCATGTGCCGGAATTCATATCCCGAGATCTCAAGAAACTTTGAGAAACTTTTTTGTACAACAGGGAAGGCCGCTTCAGGATTTCTATAACCGACATCATAAAACAGCGGTCAGCAATCAGCTTACAGCTATCAGAAAGAACGGGAACACAGTATTTATGAGCTGGCCGCTGATAGCTGACAGCTTATCGCTAAACTCAGAAATTTCTCCACAGCCTTCCCTCACTCCGTACCCATTGGAATAGAATTTCGCTACGCATGAATTGAGCTAAGGGACATCCTTGAAGTTCCGATCCTCCCGGACGATCTTCAGGACGCTTGAAAGACGGGGCTGATACTGATACACTTGATACTCAGCAGAATGAGTCGTGAGCGTACTCAGTGTGAACACGCAATGCAGTGAGGGAGGAAAGAGATGAAAAAGGGGCTTTTATGGGGACTGCTGGCAGCAGTGCTCTGTTTCAGCAGCGTGTCCGAGGCAGTTCAGACACGACTGGTCATCAGGGCGCACTCCAAAGACGCGAAATTCGTGGGCACGTCCATGGGCGGGGCCCGGATCGTTGTCACGGACAGTCAGACAGGAAAGGTGATCGCCGAGGGACTGACCGAGGGAGGCACGGGTGACACGCAGAAGATCATGATCGAGCCAAGAACACGGTATAAGTCGATTGCCGATGGTGCCGCAAAATTTGAAACGTCCATTGACATTGATGAGCCGAAACTGCTCACCGTATCTGCAGAGGCCCCCTACCTGCACCGGGACAACATGGTCAGGAGCACGACCCAGGTGTGGCTGATCCCGGGCAGAGACATTGACGGAGACGGGCTTATCCTTGAAATCCCGGGGTTTTCCGTGGACATGCGGTCACCCGGCACCCTTGCACTGGAAGGAGGTAACGCGGTCATCCCTGTCGAGGCCCGGATCGTCATGATATGAGGATGCTCCTTGACCCCGGGCGGGTTATGGGACTCCGGTACATACGAGATAAAGGTGCTGGTAAAGTACGAAGGGAAGATCGTTGAAACAGTTGGCCTCGACTACGCAGGGCCGAGTACGTTTGCGGGACAGGCGGTGGTGGAGAAAAAGGGTGCGTACGAACTTATTGTCTATGCCTTTGACCCCCGGACCGGCAACTCCGGCGTTGACAGGACGAGGGTTACCGTGAAATAAAAAGGCCATGCCGGGGAGGAAGGGCTGCATGACAATCAGGAATGAGGACGTCAGGGAAATAGTCGCGGAAATACCCGAGGGGCACCGGCACCTCAGGACAACGGTCTTGCTTCAGGACGGGACAGAGATGACCTTTCAGGAAGCGACCATGGCAGCGCTGGTCAGGGCCTACACTGCGGTGAAAACGCACCCGACAAGATCCCGGGTCGCACTCAGGGGGATGACGGTTGCCCTGCGGAAGGACGGATTTGCCGAGTGGCAGCTTATTGAAAAGGAGTGACCTTCGCTGGTGCTGAGTGACCTGTGGCGGCTTGTTGCCCTCCTGTTTCACCTGCTCCGGACTCGCTGCTCGCTTTCGTTCCGGATATCCCCCCCTGTTGAAAAATGAAAATTTCTTTGTTTAAAATGTAAAGTTGTGAAGCGTGACATTCATTATGATCAGGAGAGAGGCAGTTGATCAGGATCGAAAATCTCACCAAATACTACGGGCCATACCCTGCGGTTGACGGTATCAGCTTTGAGATCAGGAGGGGCGAGATCCTTGGCCTGCTTGGCCCGAACGGGGCCGGCAAGACAACGACCATGCGGATCCTTACCTGCTACCTGCGGCCCACGTCGGGGACCATCAGGGTGAAGGACTTTTCCATTCGTGACAATCCCGTAGAAATTAAAAAACTGATCGGCTACCTACCCGAGTCCGCCCCCCTTTACCCCGATATGCTTGTCTATGATTACCTGGGGTTTGTGGCAGACGTCCGGGGGATCAGGGGGCCCCGGGCTGATTCACGGACCAGGGAGCTTGCCCGGATGTGCGGCATCGGTGACGTGATGCACCGGCCCATCGGCGAACTGTCCAAAGGCTACCGGCAGAGAGTCGGCCTTGCCCATGCCATGATGGGTG
>CP070788.1:255886-263559 GCA_020346765.1 Nitrospiraceae bacterium | reverse complement strand
ACTCAGAGCTGAACTCCAAGTCCTTGTTTTTAAATGGTAGCGGGGACAGGATTTGAACCTGCGACCTTCGGGTTATGAGCCCGACGAGCTACCAGACTGCTCCACCCCGCGAACCGTATTCTACATTACTGCAGGAGGGACGTAAAAGTCAAATGAACCGAATTAAATGAGCAATGTCAAAGCCCACATGCCAAATCAAAGAAGTCCCCGGATAAATGCAGGTTTTGATAAGTGAATGCTGACACTGATTTGTTATTTGACCTTTTGTCTTTGATATTCACCCCGATGGGGTTTACTTCATATTCGTCCTGATGACCTCTGCGATCTCCTCGGCAATGAGTGTGATGTCATCCATGTCATCGCCCTCGACCATGACCCTGATCTTTGGCTCCGTTCCCGAAGGCCGCACGAGGATCCTGCCGTTTGCAAGCTTCTTCTCCGCCTTTTTAATCGCCCCCATCACCTTGGGAAAGGATTCCACTTTTCTGGGGCTCTTCACGTGCACATTAAGGAGCACCTGGGGGTAAATGGGGATGGACGAGGCCAGGCGGGAGAGCTTCTTTGCCCTCCTGCACATGATGGACAGCACCTGCAGGGCCGTTATCGGGCCGTCTCCCGTGGTATTGTGGTCCAGAAAGATGATGTGGCCTGACTGCTCGCCTCCGAGATTGCATCCCCGTTTGACCATTTCTTCGACCACGTAGCGGTCACCCACTTTTGTCCTCAGTACAGTGATCCCGGCCTTTTTGAGGTAGAGCTCAAACCCGATGTTGCTCATGACCGTTGCGACCACGGTGTTTCCCTTTAGTCTGCCGTCTTTTTTCATGTCCATGGCGCAGATGGCCATCACCTTGTCGCCGTCAACGATTTCTCCCCGTTCATCGCAGACTATGGTCCGGTCGGCATCGCCGTCATGGGCGATCCCGATGTCCGCCCGGTACTCCAGCACTGCCCGCTGCATGGACTCGGGATGGGTGGCCCCGCAGTTGGAATTGATGTTGATGCCGTCGGGCTTGTCGTTGATGGCGATCACATCGGCCCCGAGCTCATTGAGCACGAAGGGCGTGATCTTGTAGGCCGAGCCGTTGCTGCAGTCAATGACCACCTTGAGGCCCTCAAGGGTTTTCCCCCGGGGAAAGGTTGACTTCACGTATTCAATGTACCTGCCCGATGCGTCGTCGACCCGGTATGCCCTGCCGATTCCCGCTCCTTCGGGCCTTATTTTCTGCAGCTCCGCGGTAAACATGGTTTTTTCTATTTCGTGCTCAAGGGCGTCGGGAAGTTTGAAGCCGTCCGAGGAAAAGAACTTGATCCCGTTGTCGTGATAGGGGTTGTGGGAGGCCGAGATGACGACGCCCGCGTCAACGCGGAGGCTGCGCGTCACAAAGGCGATGCCCGGAGTGGGCATGGGCCCCACAAGGACCACATTCATGCCCACGGAGCAGATGCCCGAGGTCAGGGCGCTTTCCAGCATGTAGCCGGAAAGGCGGGTGTCTTTTCCGATGAGTATCTTGTTCAGGCCGTTCTGCCTCCGCAGCACGTAGGCCGCGGCCCGGCCGACCTCGAAGGCCACTTCCCCGGTCATGGGGTACTGGTTGGCCTTTCCCCTGATACCGTCGGTGCCGAAGAGCTTCGGCTGCTTCTTTTTCTCTGCCATTATTGAGGATTCTCCTTAAGTATTTTTTCTACCGACAATTTTACATCGACCTTGGTAAGGTTTTTCTTGACAAGCGGGGCCGAGAGGTTGAGGTTGGCCTTGTAGACCAGGTTGCTGTTGATGCCGTTGATGTCGATGGGTTCTGTCTTGATGCTGTCGATCTTGGTTACCGTGCTTGCGGGCCCCTCCAGGGTTATTGATTCGGGGTCTACGATGATATTGGCAATCCTGAATCCCTTTTCCGGAATGCCCACGATATGGGGCCTGACAGAGACGATTTTCTTGAGCTGGCGCTCCATGGTCAGGCTGATGGTTTCCGGGTCGATGCTTGTTACGAGGAAGGACTTGGGGAGACTGATGTTCTTCTGGGAGATGGTGAAAAAAGAACGGCCTGTCTTGGCCTCACTGACGGAAACGACGGCGCTCACGTCGCTGGGCTGCAGGTACTTCAGGAGCCGCTCCTGCCCCTCAATGGTGACGCTGATGGTTTTCGGGGCCTCCACGACCTCGAACCGCTCGGGAATCTCAGTGAAGACAACGGGGATGTCCATGGTTATTTCCGACCTGCCGCTCAGCATGACAAAGAACCACAGGGCAACTGCCACGATCAGAGATGCCAGCTTGAGCGGTACGTTTGTGGTAAAAAACTCTTTCATCTTTTCTTTTCCTTGGCGCTGAAAAAGTGCTCTGTCAGGAAGTCTCTCAAAGAACCCATGTCCACATTCTTTTCAATCCTGCTCCCTACGGCAGTAGTGATGTTGCCCGTCTCTTCCGAGACGATAATGACCACCGCGTCGGTTTCTTCCGTGAGACCGATCCCTGCCCGGTGCCTGGTTCCGAAGGCCTTCGATATGTCAGTGCTCAGCGCCAGGGGGAGAAAACAGCCCGCAGCTACGACGCGGTTGCCGCGAATGATGATTGCCCCGTCGTGGATGGGCGAGGACGGATGGAAAATGCTCAGTAGCAGCTCCCGGGTCACCTTGGCATCGAGCTGGGTGCCCATCTCAATGAAGTCCTTGAGGTTTGTCTCCTTCTCGAGAACGATCAGCGCCCCGATTTTTCTGTTGGCGAGGGCAACGGCGGCCCTGATGATCTCTTCAAGAGACCGCAGCTCTTCCGCTGAGGCGAATGAGGGGAGAAAGCGTGCCTCCCCCATCTGTGCAAGGGCCTTCCTGATCTCGGGCTGGAACAGGATGATCAGGGCCAGGACGATCTGTGCCCAGAGGCTCTGGATGATCCAGTCAATCGTGTAGAGGCCCACGTATTTTGAAAAGATGAGGGCCGCAAACAGGAGGCCGATGCCGATCAGCATCTGAACGGCCTTGGTCCCCTTGATAATCAGCAGTACCCGGTAAATAATGACGGTGACTATGAGGATATCAAGGATGTCCTGCCATCTTATGAGACTCAGTATTTTCACGATTGAAACGTATTATAGCAGGTTTCCCCATATTGTTAGACGGCTGCAGTACGCACATAACGGTTCCTGGGAGGAATCGGGGAAGTGGATCTACATAATGAGGGCGTTGCCGAAGACATAAATGAAATGGCCCTTGATTTCCAGGGTATCCTTCTCCCAGTCGTCCGGCAGGGGCCAGAAGGGCTGGGCCTTCTTTACGGCATTCATGGCGGCCTCATCCAGTTCCCGGTAGCCCGAGGTCCTCAGGAGTTCCACCTCATGTAGGGACCCGTCCCGGTTGATGGAAAATTTCATGTAGAGATCACCTGAAATCCCGTGCCGCGCTGCTTCCCTGGGGTACTTCCAGATGGTTTCGATCCTGTCCTTGAGCATGCGCATGTATCCCCGGTTCTGGAAACCGGCAGTGTCAAAGGTGAGCCCCTTGTTTTCAGGAGCGCCTTTCCGGGCGAACTCTTCGATGGTCTTCCTGTCAAAAAGAGAGGAGCGGGGTACCAGGGGAAGTGCGTCTCCTGTGCCCTGGAGGTCTCCGCCCCCGCTGTGGGGGGCGGGAAGGGAGGAACGGGCAGTGTCCACAGGGTCCCGCTCTTCTCCGGCAGGCGTCGTTTTCCTGTCCGGCACTGCCTCGATGCTTTCTTCGGGAAGGGCCACAGGACTGTCGCCGGAGAGAGTTTTCGGGGGATCCTCTCTTTTGGGAGGCATCGGCCGTTTTTGTACCGGTGGAGGCGCAGCCTGCCGAATAGCGGGGGCCGGTGCTTCCGGCTCACGGGCCGGCGCAGTGTCTTCAAGGGGGGGGACAATATCAACACTGAAGACAGGAGGCGCACCAGCGGTAAAGGGCCGGGCCGTGTACAGGAACCCTGCCACAAGGGCGTGGGTCAGCAGGGATACTGAGAGGCTCAGAATAAAGGCTGCCCTGCTGCTGTCCTCATGAATCAGATGCTGTTCTATGGTTTTCTCCGTGCGCAACGTCCGTTAAAAGGAAGGATCAATCCAGTACAAGGGAAAACATCCTGTTCCTCCCTTGTATTATATAGGTATCGCTTATCCTACTTTCAAGCCGGGGGGGAAGGGGCAGAATATGGGGGCCCTTCGGGGGCTGTTCTTTGCCCCGGGATAGTAATATGCTGATATCTTGAAGAAAAAGGACCCCATGCTGCCTGATATGCTGCAGTCTATGTTTTCTTTCCATGACCGGGACTTCCCGATTTCATTGATGGCGATGATCACGTACAGGTTGTCTTCCTCCATCTCTTTTATGTCCTCGGGGCTGGGCTCGGCAATTCCCTTTGAGGTGCCGTAGGGCGTGTGGGAGTGGAAGTCACCCACGATCTGGAGCTTTGAAAACTTTGAAAGGATGGGGAGGATTTTTATCTGGTCCCGGCGATGGAAAATGACGCCCCGCCGCTTTCTCATGGCAGTCTGAAGGCTGAAGGCATACTCCACAATAAAGCGGTCGTCCAGACGGTAGCCAAGGAGATAGCCCAGGGACTCCCTCTTGTACACCTCAGCGCTGCTGAGCAGCAGTCCCATGAAGGCATTCTCCGAGAGAAAGACCTTCATGGGCTGGACTATTTTCCTGATTATGCCTTTCTGTGCTCCGGTATCTTCACGGTCATCACGGGGCATGGCGCTGTTCTCACCACCCTTTCTGCGGTGTTGCCGAAAATAAGTCTCTGGAGGCCGACCCTGCCGTAGGTCCCCATGACAATGATATCAATTTTCTCATCCCGGGCAAAATTCAGGATCTCCTCAGCGGGAATGCCTTTGACAACCTTCTTTTCCACCTGAGGAAGTCCTCTGACTTCCTCGACGTAGCAGGAACTGATTTCCTTGACGGCCCACTCATTGAGTTCCCTGAATACCTCATCAGAGGAAATATGGGGTATATGAACGCCCGTTGCCTGTTTTATATCATACACCACATGGAGAATGTAAAGCTTGGCATTATAATGGCGCGTCAGGTCTACAGCGTAGGGCAGTGCATAGGAAGAGCCCTCAGAAAAGTCCGTGGGAAATAAGATGCGTTCAATCTTCATAACCGGCCTCCTTCATTTGTGCCTCCTTTGACGAGACGTGTTTTTTTGAGAATGCATTTCATGAATGAACAGCAGCCCCTGAAGTGTCAGGTGGGGGTTCGTGTCGTCTATTATGCTAATCAGGGGCCTGAGCAGGTCAGCGAAGCCGCCGGTAGCGACGACTGTATAGGTTTTCCCTGTTTCCGCCTGAATATCGCTGGCGATCCTTTCAACAGCGCCAGCATGGCCCCGGATAATGCCGGAAAGAAGATTTTCCCGGGTGTTTTTCCCCAGAGCCCGCTGAGGGCTCTCCAGCACAACAGAAGGAAGCTGTGCCGTCTTTTCCGCAAGGGCCCGGGCAGCAAGGCCGACCCCCGGCAGGATGGCCCCTCCCAGATACTCGCCCTTTCTGGTGATGGCGCAGATCGTTGTGGCAGTACCGAAATCGACCACCATCACATTGCCGGGGTACAGCTTATGGGCGGCCACAGCATTGGCAATCCTGTCGGCGCCCAGACGCGCCCTTTCCCTGATTGAAAATTTCAGTCCTGTTCCTGTCCTGGATGTCAGCTGCACGGCCCTGACGGCAAAACTTTTTTTCAGTGCGCCGGCAATGACCGGGGTCACAGGGGGGACCACCGAGCAGAGGACAGCGCTGTCCGGCCTGCCCATGCACCGGTCCCGCATGAAACCCTGCAGGATATAGGCATACTCGTCGCTGCTCCGGCCGTCGATGACCGTGGCCAGCCGGAGGACATCAATGAGTGCGCCGTCCTCATGAAACCCCACCGTGGTGCGTGTATTGCCGATGTTAATGAGAAGGAGCATGTCAGCAATTACCAATGAACAATTATCAATGAATCATTGCTGGAAGAGGTAATAATTTCCCTCAATTCTTATTTTTGAGTTCTGCATTTTGTTATTTTAGAATCGTCACGTCTCCGGTCCTTATGGTCTCAATCTCCCCGGATGAAATCCGCAGGGAAAGCTCACCCTGGCCGGTAATTCCTTCAGCTGTTCCTGAAATGGTCCTCTTTCCGTCCCGGACAATGACCCTCCTGCCTAACGTGGAGTTTAAACGAATCCATTCAGTAATTAAACCCCTTTTATTCCCCTGTAAGAGGAATTTATAGGTCTTTTCCATTGATGCCAGGAGAGCACCGAGGAGGCCTCTCCGGTCCAGGGCCGCTCCCTTCTCTGCCATGAGCGATGTGGCGAGGCCCGCAATTTCAGGGGGAAGTTCCCCGGGGCGCATATTCACGTTTATCCCCATGCCCACGGCAAACAGGCTGCGGCCGCCCTCCCGGGGTTTTGCTTCAATGAGGATGCCGCCGGCCTTCTTCCCTGACAGGAGGATATCATTGGGCCATTTTATCGTGGCCTCCAGTCCGGCAAAGTCCCTGATGGCAGAGGCTGCAGCAACGGGTGCAGCCAGGGAGAGGGCTGACGCCTCCTGAACAGGCAGGGGCGGGTTCAGGAGAATCGTGAAATAAAGGTTTACACCCGGCGGGGATATCCATACCCTCCCGAGCCTGCCCCTGCCGCTTGTCTGACTGTCGGCCACGACCACAATGCCCCCGGGCTCCGGCCGCTGCTGCCCGATTTCCAGTGCCCGGTCATTCGTTGATGTGGTCGAATCAAGGAAAATAATCTCCCGTCCGACAAATTCGCCCTGGTACACAGATGTTACGTCTTTTCCCGTAAACATTTCTGACATGAAAGGAGGACACTTACCGGGAAGGTTTCTCCGGCCATTCGCATTCCCTCATAAGAACACACGCAGGGCATCGGGGCCTTTTCGCCGCGCATGTTTCCCTGCCATGGAGAATCAGAGCAAGATTGAGCCGTGTGAGCCTGTCACCGGGAAACTGCTGAACCAGTTCTTCCTCCACCTTGTCGGGGTTTCCGGAGTGGGCAATGCCAAGCCTCTGGGTGACCCGCAGGACGTGGGTGTCAACGGCCATTGCCTGCCTGCCGAAGGCGCTGCCCAGGATGACGTTGGCCGTTTTTCTGCCTACTCCCGGCAGGGTCGTGAGCTCTTCCATGGTAGAAGGGACCTGGCCCTTGAAGTTGGCAACAATTTTTTTGCAGCAGCCGATGATCATCTTCGCCTTGTTTTTGTAGAACCCGGTTGAGCGGATCTCGTTCTCGAATGTTGCGGGGTCGGCCTTGGCGTACTGCGCTGCTGTTCGGTATTTCCTGAAAAGGCTGCGGGTAACGTCATTAACCCTGACATCAGTGCACTGGGCGGACAGTATGGTAGCAACCAGGAGCTCAAGGGGGTTGGAAAAGGTCAGGGCGATCTTAGGTCCCGGATATTTCTTCAGGAGCAGTTCTGCTATTTTCTTCGCGTTCGCCAATTTTTTAAATATTAGTTGCTCAGGAGGAAGCAGGTAGCAGCAAAGGGTAAAAACCCTTCCAGAGCAGCCTCCCGTTCTTGCCCTTAACTACGCACTACCGGCTACTCTTCTTTTAATATTTTCACGTCAACCTTGCCCTTCAGACCCTTGGCAAACCGTGCGGCATCGTCTTCCGTGCCCACGATGGAGTTGTAATGCATGGGGATGGCCACCGCGGGCTT
>CP070788.1:248058-255786 GCA_020346765.1 Nitrospiraceae bacterium | reverse complement strand
GCTGGAGGGTATCATTGATCGTGTCAATAATGGGCTGGGGGTTCAGGGATATTTTCTTCCCGGGGACTTTGGGAAGGCAGGAAAAGAGCTCATTGATTTTTCCCTTCAGGTCCTCCAGGAAAAAACGCTCTGAGAGGGTGCTCTTGTCAGGCAGGAGGGACTCTATGTAGGCCTCGTCTTTTTCTTCGATAAAGCCCTTGGTATCCGGTTCAATCTGAAGAAGCCCCGTTTCCTGCAAAAGATAGAGCACTTTTTCCAGCAGGTCCCGCGGACCGGCTATCTCAACCTTGGACATTTTTACGATCATGTCAGTGTCCCGGCAAAATGGTGGAAAGATGTTTCCGTATTGTTTTTTTTAGTATCTCATCACCGATGTCTCTGAGTCGTGCTGCTTCATCATGGGCATCCTCTATGATTGCTGCGGCCCCTTTCTCGGCTTCCAGCTTCGCCTTCTGCAGGTCCTGGCCCATTTCTTCCTTCAATTTTTTTTCTTCGGCGACTACCCGTTCCTCCGCCTCTTTCTTCACCTTTTCAATCCAGTCAAGAGACATTTTTTTTTCAACATCCAGTCTCTGCTGCACCTCTCTTTCAACCTCAACCACCCTGCTCAGAATATCGTCGTCCATAGCTCCATTGTATCAGGAACTGGTTGAAACACAAGGGGTTTTTATAGGTCTATTAGTCTTTTTAAGAATCTGTCATGCATGCTTGAAGCTCAGCGGTTTGGGAGACGGGCAGCTCTCGATCATCTTTACCTGAAGGGTAAGGGGAGAGTGCAAACAAGGGTATCATGGAGGAAACAAAGATGTAGAATTGTTTTTTTAAGTAGATCAATGAGTTACGGGTGATTGTCCTTTTCTGTGCAAACAAAGTTGGCACCTGGATGCATCCTCACTCTGGACGTGGGCATTTAAATGATAACTAACTGCCTGAAAATAAATGAATTATGAATCACTGGGCAGCCTGGCACCGCTCTTGTTATAGAAGGAGTACAAGGGGAAGACCTGAATCAGTTGATGGAAGATTAGCGCTGGATACAGATACAATTCCCGGAAAAAAAGGGGAGTGCATGAAGGGTAAATTTCTTATCGGCCATGAAGTTACGTCACGGGCTGTGCAATGTGGCAATGACTACTCCTGTCTGTCTGGTGCAGGCGAATGCCTCTGTGAGGTGCTTGATGCCCTTGGCTCGGAGGTCATATTCGTCAGGCCGCTCAATCCCTGCTGTACGTATATGAGCCGGTTCGGCTACTCATCGATCTGCCACTGCCCTGCGAGAAAAGAGATCTACCGGCGTTACCACAGGTGAGTGCAGGCATGAACAGAAAAGGAAAAGGAGATGTCCCATGAAAGAGCGGAAAGTTAATATCCTGATCGGTCGTATCTTCTCTCTTGCCCTGGAATGTATCATCTCACTGATTATTACCCTCGCGGTCTTTACGCTGTACCGCCATGCCGGCCTCCATGACTGGTGGAGCCAGTTCGTGGAGAGGCTGCTCTGAGCTTCCGGTTTTTGCCTGTCCTTTAAGGCTGCTCCTTCCAGGATGCAGTATGTATTTAGCTGACAATCGCCCCTATGCCCGCTTTGACCACTGTTCAGCTTTCATCGTGAAAATATGTCATTATAAAAAATGGATTATAGTTTTATGGTGAGACTGCAGCGAGGTTAAACAGATGAAGTGTCTCCAGTGCCGTGCGGAAAATATGGAGTCCCTGAGCCAGTGCGCTCAATGCGGGGCGCCTCTTCCTGTCATCAGGAGGAGGGGAATCTTCCGCAGATGGGGGGCAGTGCTCACCGCTCTGCTCCTTTTAGCAGGGATCGCGGGCCTTGCCCACATCTTCCGTGATGATCCGCTGGTACAGGAAAACCTGCACCAGCCGGAGGCTGTCTCTGAAGAGGCAGGCCGTGAAAAGGACAGGGCTGAGCGCAGAGAGGGATCCCCGGCCCTGACCCCGGGAAAACAGCCCGCAGACTCATCCGGAAGGGGCCCCCTCTCTTCCCGGCAGGTAAGGGAAGAGGTGAAGATCGTCCCGGGATGGGTCACGATTGTGGATTCCTGGGGGAGGGAAGTGCGGAAGGTGAGGGCAGGAGTTGCCGGCAAGGGCTGGCTGGCCCTTCCATCCCGCGCGTGCCTTGGGGGAAACAGGTGGTACTTCACTGACGATAGGGGCAGAAGGGCTGAGATTTCAGGCGGCCTCTGGATCATGGGCGACAGGGCCGGGCTCTGGCATGCTGCCGGAAATGGAGCGGCCGTTCACGGGCCGCCCCTCGCTTCCTGGAATCCGGACATGCCCGTTTCGTGGAGAAGTTTCGAGTCTTCAAAGAAGTATGACTCTCTGCGGCTGCGGCCGGGCCGGAGGGAGGGCTTCTTTGTATCAGCGTCAATGCCCCGGCGTATCAGCGAGGGGGGCATCTTTGTGCAGGACGGCAGCATCGTGGGATGGTCCTTCGGGCCATGGCTTCAGGAGGCCGTTATGTGGCCCGCAGGTTCCGGTGACGGGCTCCAATACAGAGCATGGGTCAGCTCCTTTTATGACCTCACCTTCGCCCATGGCCGGGAAGAGAAATTTGCCGCAGCCCGGGCAATGGGAGCAAATCATTCCGTCATTGACCGGCTGGCCGCTTTCCGTGACGGGTTCCGCCTGGAGCCGAAACTCGCAGATGCAGATACACCCCGGGAGCTGCTCCCGGAAGAAATCGTAAAAGAGATGCGTGCCCTGGTTGATGACGCAGTCCTTCGGGGGGAGGGACAGAGGGTTGCCTCCCTGCTGGACGGCCAGGCCCTGAAACGCATCGGGGACATGGACCTTTTGATCGATATTATTCACCTTCTAGCCGATGCGCGGGGTGTTGAGGAGGCAATCAGGGAAATTGAGGACACGGGCATCTTCATAACACGGAAGCTGGGGTATGACGCTCCGGCATTGACCGGTCTCCATGTCAGGCTCTACCAGGAATGGCTGCAGACGCTGATCGCCCACGGAGATGTGTACAGGGGGTGGCAGGCCCACAGCGCGGCAAAATCCTTCTTTCCTGACGACCCCGCGGTCCATCTTGCCGGGGTGGAGTTTGCCCTCATGGACGGCGACTGGCAGCGGGCGGAGAGCCTGCTCTTCATGAAGGATTATCCGCCCGCATTTCAGGACCGTGCCGAGCTCCTTGCCCTCCGCATTGCTGCGCTCAAGGGGCAGGAGAACAGGATCGTCATCCCCTTCCCGGGGGGGTCACACCGGGTCATGGTCACGGCTGGCCTCAACAACAGTACTTTTCAGGAGTTTCTCGTTGATACAGGGGCTTCGGTGGTTACTATCCCTTCGTCAACGGCAGATGCCCTTGGTCTGGAGACCATTCACGACAGCCGTATCATGTCCACGGCCAGCGATATCATGACCGTGCGTGAAGTAATGATCGACGCCATCGAGATCGACGGGTGGACAGAGTACGACGTGAGGGCCGCTGTCCTGGACATGCCTGACCAGCCCGGGCTGGGCCTGCTGGGCCTCAATTACCTCAGCCGTTTCCGGATGGACATGAAGCCCGACGAGGGCGTGCTCATGCTCACGCCCCGATAGATTTCCTGCACCAAGGAAATCTGCCGCGGAATTTCTATCAAGACAGCGGTCAGCACTCAGCTTTCAGATCAAAAAACAGCGGTTAGCATTCAGCGATCAGCTCTCAGCAGAATGAGCGTGTTACCAAGGGTTAATAAGCAGGATAACGTGGTTTAAATATGTCATTCCGGGCATGACCCGGAATCCAGTTCCTCATTTTCCGGATTCCCGCCTTCGCGGGAATGACAGGATGTTTCCTTATTTAGGAACGTATTAGTATTGAAAAAGTCAATAAGAGGGCATGTGTCATTCTGAGCGCTAGCGAATAATTTCAAATGTTGAGCCAATTAAAACCGTTGCTTCACTGAGGGTGGCATGCACTACACTTTTTCAGCAACCTGTTAGAGGATTGCTTTATTATTCTTGAAGCTGACAGCTGAAAGCATATCGCTAAAATCAGTAATACCTCATCAGCCTTCTGTGTGCGCCTTCCCCAGGAAGTGGAATTTACCTTTAATTATGCATCCTATGTCTCGTAGGTGACGACCCTTATAATGCCGATGGTGTTGCCGCTGCCCTCTGTGCAGGCGTCCGAGACAGAGATGACGTTCTTTACCCTGTTTTCCTCGATGAATGTGTTTACCTGGCTGTCCAGGCTGTGGATCTCCTCCATGGCATGGAGCGCCTTCAGTTCGTTGGTGAATGTCTTGACCTTGATCATGTTCGTTCCTCCCTTTTTTAATCACATCGTAGCAGATAAAAGGGGTGCGGGCAAGGCGGGTATCGGGAGTGCGGCAATGGGCGATAGGCAAGAGGCACTGGAAGCATTCTTTTCTGCGGCAGCAGGGTATTCTTGATGGTGCAGGGGCAAGGGGTCAGCCGCTGAAATTGTCCATGTTATGAAATCCTCTTCCTCATCAGTGCAAACCGCGTAAACAGATGAGCCCCCTCCTCCTCTTTCACAAAGCCTTTCTCCTCAAAGAGCTTCACGGTCTTTTCCATGTCTCTCTTTCTCACCTCAACCGTGGGCTCATAGAGCGCAACGAGTCCGCTCTTTTTCACGGCACCGGCGATGTTCCCCGCAGCACCTGGTTTGTTATGCACTTCATGGAAGCTGTAATACAGGAGGCACACGTCGGCAAATGCCTCCTCAAAGGCATGGGCAGAGATATCGGCCCTGATGACATTGACCTGCCCGCCGAATTTAGCCACCCGCCTCTTCAGTTTCCTGACCATGCCGTCCTGAAGTTCAATGGAGACAACCCTCCCGGCGTGACGGGCCAGGACTTCCGTGAAGAACCCGTTGCCCGCGCCTATCTCAAGGACAACGGAGTCACGGGTGATGCGGGATTGATCGAGAACCTTATGCCTGTCGGTAAGCCTCTTCCTCAGGGGATTGTACAGAATAAAGGAAAGCCATGACGGACAGACGCGGCTCATGGTAATCTTTGTTCTTTCGGGCGGACTGGATTATATACCACGGTATCATCCGTGCAGCGGCATGGCCTGCCATGCCGCTACTGCATTTTGGGAATTGCCTTCACACCCCATTCCCGGAGCTTCTCAATCACCCTCTCAACGAGGTCGGGCAGTCTGTCCTTCACCACGGGGGACATCTCCGTGGAGGTGTCCATGGACAGGGGCTGGATGCCGATGAGGCACATTTCCGGGGGTGTAATTTCCATGAGCCGTGCGGCAAAGAGCATGTCCGGCAGCCCTATCTGATGGACCGAGAGCTTTGACGTCAGGAAGGAGGGGATCTTGTCGCCCTCGATAATGTCAATGGTCCCCGGCTCCTTTTGGAAATTCGCTGCATCGATGATGAGGACCCGGTCGCGGTTTTCAAAGAGGGGCAGAAGGTCAAGACCCTTGGTCCCGCCATCGATAAACTCTATGGCGGGAGAGAATTCATACTCTTTCTGAAGGCGCTGCACGGCATGAATACCCGCGCCGTCGTCGCTCAGAAGGAGGTTGCCGATTCCAAAGACCGCGATGTTCAAGGGGCCTTCCTGTTCATCTTACCCAGACTCTTATTATGAAGCAATCTCCTGTCATTGTCCGGTTTGACCGGACAATCCAGAAGGTTGAGGAAATGACTGGATTCCCCGATCAAGTCGGGGAATGACAGCTATGTGAAAAAGGAGTACATTAACAGACACTTATCATCACTATATCGTGTTTCCCCAGTATCCGCCCTTGCTGAGGAGGAAATTCAGGAAAGGATACACAGCGAAGCCCCGGAAGCACTGTTGCCTCCGGGGCCGGAGTTTGAATGCTGCGTTCCCTACGTTCTACTCCCAGTCCCTTTGCGTCACGTATTTGTATCCTGTGAAGATGGATCCCATCATGCCGCTCTTTTCCTTTGAATCGGAGAACCAGGAAATGTAGACGTGAATCATGGCAAAGACCAGGATAAAGTACATAACGAGGTGGTGGAGCAGCCGTGCTGTCTGAAGGCTCATGATGCTGAGGAGCCATCCGCCCAGGACTGTCCAGAGAGCCCCCGTACGGCCTGCTGCGGCATACATGGCGAACCCTGAAAAAATCATAAAGAGGTACATGAGGTTCACAATCAGATAGGACAGGCCGCCGAGCTGGGTGTGTCCGGGATGGCATTTCCCCTTCTCACCGATGAGGAGGTAACACCTGATGTCAGTGCCCATGGCGCTGAGCCTCTTCGGGGTAAAGGGGAACCAGTTTCTGATACTGGCATACCTGTTCCCTGCTATTGACCAGTACAGCCTGATGATGACGCTCATCATGAAGGTGTAGGCCGCGGTGAAGTGAATGAACCTCATCCATCCCATGATGTACTGCTTGCTGGACGTGGCATGGATAAAAGGGTCGCCGATGTAGTATCCGGTGACGGAAAGGGTGAGGATGCTGAGCACGTTGATCCAGTGGCACAGCCGCACAGGGAATTCCCACGCGTAGACTCTTATTCTCTGCTCTGCCATTTCCATCCCCCCTTTCTCACTTCACCTTGATTGTTGTAACGTCCCTGCCGTCAGCGTCAACGACGTGCACAGCGCAGGCCATGCAGGGGTCGAAGGAGTGGACGGTCCTGAGGATTTCAACGGGCTGCTCGGGATTGGCCACGGGCGTGCCCACGAGCGCTTCTTCGTAGGGCCCGCGCTGGTTCATGGCATCGCGCGGCGAGCCGTTCCAGGTGCCCGGCACCACGCACTGGTAGTTTTCGATCTTCCTGTTTTTGATTTTCACCCAGTGGCAAAGTGCGCCTCTCGGGGCTTCGTGGAAGCCGTATCCCTGGGCCTCGGCAGGCCACTCAGAGGGATCCCACTTTGCGCCGTTGTGTATCCTCAGGTCACCCTTCTTCATGTTGGCCGCGAGCTGGTCGATCCAGACCGGGATCTGCTCTGCCGTGACCAGCGTCTCCACGGCCCGCGCAGCGATCCTTCCCAGCGTGGAAAAGAGAACTGCCGGTCCGACATTGAGCGTCTGGAGCACACTGTTGACCACGGCCTGGACCCGTTCATGCCCGGAGGCGTAGGCCACGAGCATCCGTGACAGCGGCCCCACTTCCATGGCCTTGTCATCGTAGCGTGGCGCCTTGAGCCAGGTGTACTTGGTGTCCGTGTCCAGCTCCTCATAGGGGGGCTGGGGGCCGGTGTACTTGAAGTTCGTCTCGCCGTCATAGGGGTGCTTGCCCTTGTCATCGCCGCCGGAGTACTCGTACCACGAGTGGGTCACGTATTCGGTGACCTTTGCCTGATCCACGGGATGGACCGTTGAGAGGTCCTTGTTCAGGATGATGCCCCGGGGAAGCCAGAGGTTGGCGGTGTTGCTTTCGTTGTCGTTGGGAAAGTCGCCGTAGCTCAGGAAGTTGCCCACGCCGGCGCCGTAGCTTGCCCAGTCAAGGTAGAAGGGGGCCACGGCCAGCACATCAGGGATGTAGACTTTTTCAACAAAGTCGTGGGCCTTTTTCGCCAGGCCCTGCATGAAGGCGATGCTGCCCGCATTGAGGGCGTTCTGGCTGTTCGGATCCACGGGAATGGACATCCCCCCGACGATATAGGTCTGGGCGTGGGGGTTTTTTGCGCCGAGGAGCGCCTGGATCTTGATTACTTCCCGCTGCCAGTCCAGTGCTTCAAGGTAGTGTGCCACTGCCATGAGGTTGGCTTCGGCAGGGAGCTTGTATGCCGGGTGCCCCCAGTA
>CP070788.1:239771-247958 GCA_020346765.1 Nitrospiraceae bacterium | reverse complement strand
GAGGGACAACGGACATGGCCCTCTTTTTTGAGGGCACGGTGTGTCATGTCTCCGTGCTGATGATCGGGGGCAATAATTTTACCAACGATGTGGCCGTGGGACTGAGGGTCCCCACCCACGATGCAGAAATCCTGAAAAGAAATCACGGCTGCGCACTGCTGTCCCTGGTCAGGCAAAATGAGGAAATAGAAGCAGCCATGGGCGGCGGCAGGCTCCAGAGGACAGTTCCCCGGAACTACCTCGTGGAGATTCTTCAGCCCCGGGCTGAAGAACTTTTCACCCTCATTAAAAAGGAACTGATGGCAAAGGGATTTCACGGGCTCATGAATTCCGGGGTGGTGCTGACCGGCGGCGCTTCCCTCATGGAAGGCATGGACATTATGGCTGAGAACATCCTTGAACTGCCTGCGCGGATCGGCGAACCCCGGGGGGTCAGGGGCCCGGCAGATATCGTCAGAAATCCCCTCTACGCCGCGGCCGCCGGGCTGGCGCTCCACGGCGCTGCAGAGGACGGAGAGGGTGGAGCACCGGGAGTGAAGACCATGATTTCAGGCATCGGGGGAAAAATGAAGGGTTGGCTGAAAAATGCATTTCATTAGACGTCAGGTATTTGTTTCCAGACTAATAACTGACAACTTATAACTGATAACTTAAAAAGGAGGGACCATGAAAATTTTCGACATGGAGGAAGTACAGGGCAAGAACGCGAAGATCAAGATCGCCGGGGTGGGAGGCGGAGGGAGCAATGCCGTAAACAGTATGATAGCGTCAAACCTCCAGGGAGTGGAGTTTATTGCCATCAACACCGATGCGCAGGCCCTGGAGTCATCCCTTGCCCATCAGCGCCTGCAGATTGGCAGCGCCCTGACCAAGGGCCTTGGCGCGGGTGCCAATCCTGAGGTGGGGCGGCAGGCTGCGCTCGACGACAGGGACTTAATCGAAGATGCCCTGAAGGGTGCTGACATGGTCTTTGTCACCGCCGGCATGGGCGGCGGAACCGGAACGGGTGCAGCCCCCGTGGTCGCCGAGGTGTCACGGGAAATGGGCGTCCTCACCGCCGCTGTGGTCACCCGGCCCTTTCTCTTCGAGGGTAACAAGAGAGGCCGGAATGCGGAACAGGGGATCAAGGAATTGAAAAAGCACGTGGACGCAATAATTATTGTGCATAATAACAGGCTTCTCGATATTACGGAAAAGAGTACACCGTGGCTGCAGGCCCTGAATCTGGCTAATGACGTGCTGCGTCAGGCTGTGAAGGGGATCTCGGACCTGATCCTTGTCCCGGGGCTGATCAATCAGGACTTCGCCGACATCCGGACGATCCTGTCGGACAGCGGCAGGGCGCTCATGGGTGTGGGAGTCGCCGATGGTGAGAACAGGGCTGTTACCGCAGCCAAGATGGCAATCAAAAGCCCCCTGCTGGAGGAGACCTCCATTGATGGCGCGAGAGGCGTGCTGATAAACATCACTGGAGGCTCCTCCCTATCCTTCCATGAGGTCAACGAGGCGGCAAGCCTCATCCGCGAGGCAGCTGACCATGACGCAGAGATAATCTTCGGGTCCGTCATTGACCCTGACCTCGACGAAAAGATCGTGGTCACGGTGATTGCAACGGGATTCGGGGATCAGCAGCGGGTTGTTGTTCCTGCCTATGAAAAATGGAGGGCCTCCCGGGATGCCAGCGCGGTCCGGCCGTCCAGCAGGGTCCTCTCCAAGGACTCGCTCAGGGAAAACGAGGAGAGCTATCTTGACGTGCCCACGTTCATGCGGAAGAACGGGCTTGGCAGGGAGGACAAGGACATAAAGACCCTTTAGAGGCGACCATGCTCTTTTCGAAAATCTTCATTCCCACGCTGCGCGAGATCCCTGCCGAGGCCGAGGCGGCAAGCCACGTCCTCATGCTCAGGGCGGGATATGTGCGGCAACTGGCCTCAGGCCTCTACATCTATCTCCCCCTTGCCTGGAGGGTCATGGACAGGATCAACAGGATCATCAGAAAGGAAATGAATGCAATCGGCGCCCAGGAACTGTCCATGCCTGCCCTTCATCCCGCGGAGATCTGGGAGAAGACGGGCAGGTGGCATGATATCGGTGAGGAGATGTTCCGACTCAGGGACAGGGGGGGCAGGGATATGTGCCTCGGAATGACCCATGAAGAGATCATTACCTGGCTTGCGTCGATGGAAATACGCTCCTACCGGGACCTCCCCCAGATATGGTATCAGCTGCAGACTAAATTCAGGGATGAAGCCAGGCCCAAGAGCGGAATCCTGCGGACTCGGGAATTCATTATGAAGGACAGCTACAGTTTCGACCGCGACGAGGAGGGACTTGAAGCAAGCTACGGGAAGCACGCGGAGGCCTATCACCGTATATTCACCCGGTGCGGGCTGAAATACTTTCAGGTGGAAAGCGACCCCGGGATGATGGGCGGTGCCACGGCCCATGAGTTCATGGCGCCCAGCCCCGCCGGCGAGGACACGATCGTGCTCTGCGACAGCTGCGGCTATGCGGCGAATACAGAACTCGCCCTCTCTGTGCCTCCGGCGCAGGGTGCCCACGCCGGGGAAAAGGAGGAAGACGTGGCGACCCCGGGGAAGAAGACCGTTACTGAAGTGGCCGGATTTCTGAAGGCCGGTCCTGAACGGTTTATCAAGAGCCTTGTCCTGATTGACGGGAACGGGCCTTTTCTTGCCCTTGTCAGGGGGGACCAGGAACTCCATGAAAAAAAGCTGCAGAGGATTGTCGGGGAATTCAGGCCTGCACGGAGGGAGGAAGTGAGGGATATCCTTGGCGTGGAGGCAGGTTTTATCGGCCCTCAGGGCAGGGACATGAGGATTATTGCCGATGCCTCCCTCAGGGAAGGCGTCTATATTTCAGGGGCGAACCGGGAGGGTTATCACCGGCGGGGAATTAAACCGGGGCTTCATTTTGACGCTGAATGGAAAGACATCCACATTGCCCGTGGCGGCGACGGCTGTCCCACCTGCGGTGCCCTTCTCCGTGAAGAGCGGGTAATAGAAATCGGCAACATATTCAAGCTGGGCACAAAATATTCGGTCCCGCTGAAGGCAGTTTACCTTGACGAACAGGGGCAGGAGCGGCCGGTAATCATGGGGAGCTACGGCATCGGCCCCGCCCGTATCGCCGCTGCTGCCATTGAACAGAACAGCGACAAAGAAGGGATTGTGTGGCCCCGGGCAATTGCCCCCTTTGATGTGGAGGTCGTTCCCCTTTCCCGTGACGACAGGGAGGTGTGGGACACGGCCATGAAGATAGAGGGACAAATGCAGGACGCTGGCCTTGATGTCCTCTTTGATGACCGGGATGAACGGCCAGGGGTCAAGTTCAAGGATGCTGACCTGCTAGGAATCCCCTGCCAGGTCATTGTGGGCAAAAAAGGGCTTCAGCGGGGCGTGGTGGAGTTTAAGGTCAGGAAGACGATGGAAAAGGAAGAAGCAGCGCCCTCAGATGTGACTGCCCGGGTCAGGGCCGTGTTTGAAGGGCCTGAAGTTTGTCCCGCGTGAAAGTCATTCGTCGACAGGATCAGGGTAACAACTGAAAGGCCGCAGGTCAGTGAATCTGACCAGCGGCCTCGTGCAGTGCTTTTCATGTTGTTAAACAGGCAGGTTGGCTATTCGGCCTTCTTTTCTTCCGGCTCGGCTGCTCCGGCAGCAGGTTCCTGCTCTGCCTCCCAGGGCAGGGCGGCTGCAGACAGCGCGTTTTCATCCTTTGTTATCTTGATGTCACCTTTCAACTTCTCAACAAAGGAGTCAAACAGGTTCTTTCTCTTTTCTGCAAGGAGCTGCCGTCTGATCGACTCCTTTGACTGTTCGAAGTTTGCCGGTTCCCCCTTCTTGATGTCCGTCAGTTTGATAATGTGATACCCGAAGCGCGTCCTGAGGGGCTCGCTCACCTCCCCGGGCTTGAGGGCTGCTGCTGCCCGCTCGAACTCGGGGACCATCTTGCCCCTGCCGAAAAAGCCCAGGTCGCCGCCTTTTTCCGCTGAGCCCTTGTCCCGGGAGAGTTCTTTGGCCAGCGTGGCAAAGTCCTCACCCTTTTTGATCCGGTCGCGAACCTGAGCGGCTTCGTCTTCTGTTTCCAGAAGTATGTGGCTTGCCCTGAGCTCTGTCCCGATGGTGAATTTGTCTTCGTTCTGATCAAAGAATGCCTTCACTTCAGCGTCGTCCACAAAGGCCTTCTCCTCCACTTCCTTTTTGAGGACCATGGACACGAGGGTCATCTTCTCAAAATCCTCCACTTTTGTGACATACTCCTTGTCACGGTCGAGCTTCATGTCTTTGGCATGCTGATAGATGAGCTCCCTCTTTATCAGTTCATCGAGAAACTTATCCTTCCCTTCCTCGCCGTTGAACTGGGGCCGGGCCCATTCGGGCACCCTGGCGACTTCCCTGCTGAATTCGTTCTCCGTGATCATGTCCTTTCCGACCGTTGCTATGACAGGGCTGTCAGCCTTTTCGCCGGTTAGTGTATCGCACCCCGCAAGGGGAGCGAGAAGCGAAGCGGCAACAAAAACAGAACAGATGGTATGTCTCATGAAAATCTCCTTTTGCTAGAGAATGAATAGAGTTTGACTGTTTTATACCATATGGGATGAGAGATTTACAACAGCGCGGGGTCTGGAATCCGGAGAGCAGCTATGGCACTCCGGTACTATGGTTCTCTGTGCACTGTGCAATGAAGGTCTGCGTTATAATAATATTGTTATGAGAAAGAGACTCTATCTGAAACTGGGAGACCGGGTCAGCCATCTCTCGTATTCAACATGGGGGACAGGGGAGGTGGTGGAGGAGCGTCATTCAAGCCTCTCCGGGGGCTTCTGCCTGGTCAGGATTCTCTTTGAGGACGGCAGCGAGAGGTCTTTCATTAATGACCTCGATAATTCCCATTGCTGCTATTACGCGGGGATACGCCTGGTGTAGTTACATTTTCTTTAACATCTTAAAATTCTTGTTTACAAAGGCGATCTCCTCTACGCGGCTTTTTACCAGCCGTTCAAGCCGTGCATCAAGCAAGGATGCCAGGATCTTTTTGAACAGCGGGCCGGGAGTATATCCCATCTTCTTCAGGTCCTTCCCTGTCAGTTCAGGGGTTATTTTTCTCAGCGTAGTCAGGTACAGGGAGATGGCCTTTTTCTGCTCCTGGTTTGGGGCCTTTGCCATGGTGTACAGGATCGCGGGAATGTCCAGGGGCATGAGGGCATAATAAATGTCTTTCTCCGACGCGTCCTTCAGATCTGCCAGGGTCTTATTGGACTGTTCAATACCGTCCAGAATTTCCTTCCGGGCAGTGGGTGGAACAAAGAGCCTCTGCAGCGCCTCGCCCCGGTCCATGGGAGTCAGCTCCTCCAGGAGTGCCATGAGGAACAGATGGGACCTGTTCAGTTCTTCTTCAAAGAAGAGGAGCTTGAACCAGGCAAAGGTTTCCTGTATCGACTCAAAGGTCTGTTCAAGGGTCTTTGTCAGGACGAGGCGGTGATGGATGAACTTCAGAAGGTCCAGCCTGGAAAGCCTCCTGATGGCATTAACCGGCTCTGTCTCCTGGAACAGGAGGTTGAGCTCATCGTACATCCGTGCCCCCGAAAGCTTGTCGAAGAGATTGATACGCACAGCGGTCCGGATGAGGTTGAGTGTGTGCTTGCTTATCCTGAAGCCGAAGCGTTCGGAAAACCGGATGGCCCTGAATGCCCGGGTTGGGTCTTCGATGAAGCTGAGGTTGTGGAGTATCCTGATCGTCCTGTCCTTGATGTCCCTCTGCCCCCCGAAGTAGTCTATGAGCTTTCCGAAATGCCCGGGGTTCAGCATGATCGCCAGGGTGTTGATGGTAAAGTCCCTGCGGTAGAGGTCTTTTTTTATGGAAGACGTTGCGATCCGGGGAAGGGCAGCAGGAGACTCATAGTATTCGGTCCGGGAAGTGGCAACATCGAACTTGAGGAACCTTGTGGTGACAACGGCTGTGCAGAAACGCTTATGGGCCGTTACCCTCGCATCAAGCTTCTTTCCGAGGGCCCGGGCAAAGGCGATCCCATCTCCCTCTATGACAATGTCGATATCATAGTTTGATTCGCCCCGCAGTAGGTCCCGGACGGAACCGCCCACCAGGTAGGCTGAATATCCCAAGTCTTTTGCCACTGACCCTGAGAGTTCCAGGAGTGATACGATCTCCGGAGGGAACTTGGACCGCAGGAGCGGCATGAGGTTTTTGCCCACGGAGGCCTTTTCCGACAGTCTCTCCTGTCCCGGCACTCTGTTTTTCTTCAGGATGCTGTCATAGAGCGAGCGCAACAGGTCGGTCCTCGTTATGGCGCCCACGATGTGCCTGTTTTCTACCACCGGCATGAACCGCTGGTTCTGTTCTATCATGATGGACTCAATGACATCAATCGCTGTTGACGGCGTGACTGACGGCGCCCCCGTGGTACAGAACTCGGAAACCCTGCTCCGGCTGAAGCCGTGAAACAGGGCCTTCTCCACGACCTCCCGGGAGATGAGCCCGTAGTAGGAGCCATTCTTCAGAACGGGCAGCACGTTCACTTCGCAGAGAGTCAGTTTTTTTTCCGCCATCTTGATGGAGTTGTTCCATGGGATGGTCATGACAGGGCTCGTCATGATGTCCCGAGCTGTCTTGGACGGGTGGATCCTTTCCTTCAGGATGGTGATCAGCCTGTTTTCCGTCTCTTCCAGAGACATGCTCCGGACCACTGCCGACGCTGCCTGGGGATGGCCCCCTCCCCCCATCTGACGGAGGATTTCCGCGGCGTCCACTTCGGCAGTGTGGCTCCGGCCGATCACCTGGACCCTGTCTTCCATCATCACGAGAATAAATATGGCATCGGCATCCTTGATGTCCCGGATCTTGTGCACCAGAAAGGCGATGTCACCCATGTAGGTTTCCCGCGCGGCCTTCGCCATGATGACCCGGATATCGTGAATGACGTGCTCTTTTGCTGATTGAACGAGCTCATTGAGCAGGTCGATTTCCTCGGGGCTGAGTTCCCGCGACAGGAAGCGTGACACGGTCTTGAGGTTCGCCCCTTTCCTGAGAAGGTATGCCGCTGCCAGCATGTCACGTTCCGTTGTGGAGGGGAACATGAGGGAGCCTGTTTCTTCGTAGATGCCCAGCATAAAGGTTGTGGCCTCGCCGGGAGAAAGGTCGAGCCTGCCCTTTTGTATCATTTCGGTGAAGACCGTTGTTGTGGAGCCCACCTGCTCAATGACTTCCTTTTGTCCCCTGATGTCAGCCCCGGACAGTGGGTGATGATCATATAGATGAATGACGAGCCCCTTCCTGCCCAGTATTTCGGCGAACCTCCCGATTCTCTCTGGACTTTTCACGTCAACGAGCACCAACCTCGTAATTTCTTCGAGATTGATGTCCCTGAGCCTGCTGAATTCCACGGGCATGTCCACAGAGGCCAGATAGTCCCGGACGTTTCTTTCCTGCGACCCGGGGAAAACAAGGCGCGCCCCGGGATAGTATTTCCCGGCCGCAACCATGGCGGCAAGGGCGTCAAAGTCGGCATTCAGGTGTGTTGTAATAATATCCATGAGGTAATTATAAGGTTCGCGACGAGAGTGTTCAAGGAAGGAGATTCAAGACCAGCGCTCTGCAGGGCGTGGAAAAGGCGCCCCGGCGATCAAAGGGTATTCACGCCGGGGCGGCCGCGTCTGCAAAGATACCGGGCGAGATCAGTGGTCTCTTTCGAGGAAAAGTTTCAGGGCATGGCTCCTCTGGGGGTGCCGCAGCTTTCTCAGCGCCTTTCCCTCAAGCTGGCGTATCCGCTCACGGGTCACCTTGAAATGCCTTCCCACTTCTTCGAGGGTGAGAGAGACATCGTCACCGATGCCAAAACGCTTTTTGATGATGTCGGCCTCTTTCCGTGTCAGGGTGTCGATGACCTTTCTCACCTGCTCCTTCAGTTCACGATGGATCACCATGTCCAGGGGAATCAGGGACGACTTGTCCTCTATGAAGTCTTCAAGGTGACTGTCTTCATCATTTCCGATGGGCGTCTCCAGGGAAATGGGTTCCTTGCAGATCTTGAGAATGGCCCTGACCTTGTCGATGGGAAGGCCCATCTGCCGCGCGATTTCATCGGTCCTTGGTTCCCTGCCCAGTTCCTGGACGAGGTGCTTTGATACCTGGGTCAGCCTGTTGATTGTCTCG
>CP070788.1:231381-239671 GCA_020346765.1 Nitrospiraceae bacterium | reverse complement strand
TACTCAGGGCAGGCTTTGTCGAAGGGGGAGTCAATAGTCATGGTGCGACAAGCTCACCAGACATTGTATTATCCGTGTTGCTGTATCTGGACTAAATTATCCTGTCAGCTGCCGGAGCTTTTTCTCATACGAATTAAGGGCCTTCTCACCGAAAAGGACGAACCGTATCAGGTCTATATCCGTGTGCTCTCTCAGGTAGTGTATCGCTGTTTTCAGGGCAATTTCCGCGGCCTCTTCCAGAGGATAGCCGTAGGCCCCTGTGCTGATGGACGGGAAGGCGATGCTCTTCAGTCCTTTTGAGGAAGCGAGCTTTAAGCTGTTGGTGTAGGCGTTCTCAAGGAGTTTCGCCTCATTGCGGAGGCCGTCCCGGTATACAGGACCTACGGTGTGGATAACGTATTTTGCCCTGAGGTCCCCTCCAGACGTAATTACTGCCTCCCCCGTGTCACATCCGCCGATTCTGATGCACTCCTCCAGGATCTTCGGGCCTCCCGCACGGTGGATCGCCCCGTCTACGCCTCCGCCTCCGCGGAGGGTCTTATTGGCGGCGTTGACGATGGCGTCGGTTTCCTGCTTTGTGATGTCCCCTTCTTCCAGTGACAATGTTCCTTTGTTGATGTTGACTTCCATATCATTCCCCCTTTTTCAGGATTAAAATCTCCTCGCCCGGTTACTTCATACACGTATACCAATTTCGGGAAAGGTTCTCAAAAAGTCTTGAAAGTCATGAACGTTTTTAAAGAGTAGTACCGCCAGTTCACTGGGTTTTCAAATCACGCAGTACGGGAATCCCGGGTGCTGGAGATATCTGTTCTATGGTATGGCGCAAGACGTTGTTTCGACCTTCCCCGAAATTTGTGAATGTAGATAAACCCTTCAACTCATAACTCAATAACCATTGTATTGCATTATATTCTGCGTTTCAAGACAACTCTCTCCGGATGCGGCCCTGCACTGCCTTGTTTCAGGTATTCACGGCATTATATAATTCTTGAGAGCGGGGACAAAAAGGCATGGCTATGTGCAGGAAGCCGGATCCTGATACATGACAAAGAAAAAATCCATTGAGCTGAACGAACAGTTCCAGCGCGCCCTCCGTATCATGGAAGAGACAGAGAGGAACGTCTTCATTACAGGAAGGGCAGGGACAGGCAAGTCCACACTGCTGCAGTACTTCAGGGACAGCACAAGCAAGAACATTGCCGTGCTTGCGCCAACGGGTGTCGCGGCAGTGAATGTGAAAGGGCAGACCGTGCACTCCTTTTTTCATTTCAGGGTGGGGATTACTCCTGATACGGCCGCACAGGTCAGGCCGAGGAACAAAGAGATTTACAAAAAGCTCGACGCAATCATCATTGATGAAATCTCCATGGTGCGGGCAGACCTGCTGGACTGCATCGATATTTTCCTCAGAAAGCACGGTAAAAAAAAGGGCCGCCCCTTCGGAGGGACCCAGATGATTTTTATCGGCGACCTCTATCAGCTCCCCCCCGTGGTGACATCACGGGAAAAGGACCTCTTTCTGGACCACTATAAGAGCCCCTATTTTTTCAGTGCCCGGGTGTTTGACGAGGACCTCTTTTCGGCGTCATCGCGGAAGTCACCCTTTGAGATGGAGTTCGTCGAGCTTGAAAAGGTTTACCGGCAGAGAGACGGGAAATTCCTGTCGATCCTTAACAGCATCCGGAACAATACGGTGACGGAGGATGAAATAGAGGAAATAAACAGGCGGCATATTCCCGGGTTTGCTGAAAAGCCGGGTGATTTTTACATTTACCTCACCACGACCAATGCCCTCGCCGACGAGATAAACATGACGAAGCTGGAAGGGCTGGACCGTGAGGAGCACCGGTATCAGGGCGTTATGGAAGGCGGCTTTGAGGCGCGAAACCTGCCCACGGCCCTTGATCTCACGCTCAGGGAAGGCGCCCAGGTCATGCTCCTGAATAATGACTCCCTCGGCAGGTGGATAAACGGCAGTGTCGGAAGGATCGCCGGCATCGAAGAGGGCGGTGATGACCCCGATGTGCTCTGGGTGGAGCTTCCTGACGGTGAGGTCGTGGATGTCAGTCCCTACAAGTGGGAGATGTTTGAATTTACCTATGACAGAAAGGCCTCACGGATTTTTTCTGAAAGCGTTGGTTCCTTCACCCAGTACCCCCTCCGGCTTGCCTGGGCAGTGACCATCCACAAGTGCCAGGGCATGACCTTTGACAGGGTGATCATCGATATCGGCAGGGGGACCTTCTCCCACGGCCAGTTGTACGTTGCACTGAGCCGCTGCACGAACATGGACGGGCTGGTGCTCAAGCGGCCGGTCCACAAAAAAAACGTTCTCCTTGACAGGAGGGTCGTCGGGTTCGTCACGCGGTATCAGTACTCCCGCGCAGCGAAAGAGCTTTCGCTGGAGGAGAGGATGTCCCTCCTCGACCGGGCGATCAGGGAGGAGAAAAAGGTCGAGATCGTCTATCTCAAGGCAAAGGACGAGAAGTCACGGAGGACTGTAATCCCCCGGTACGCAGGAGAGCTGGAATACCGGGGGAGGAAATTTCCGGGCCTTCAGGCGTACTGCACAAGCAGAGGGGATGAGCGCGTCTTTCATGTTGAGAGAATATTGGAGATGAGGGTGATTGATTCATAAGTGCGGAAGATCGGAAGTTCGGAAGCGTGGAAGTCATAAAGAACAGGATAAAGAGAGCAATCAGCAAGAATAGGGTAATAATGGGCCATAGGCTATAGGCAACAGGCGATGGGAAAAACTATTGAATTCCACATGTATCCTCCCGGCCCAGTGTCTCGCGCCGATTGCCTGTAGTCGGGATAATATCAATAATGGTGACCTCCGGCCGGGAGAGAAAACGGACGGGCGGGCCGGCGGTGCCGGTACCGCGGCTTGTGTAGATTGCCGAACCCTTGGAAAGCCGTGTAAATCCCGAGTGGTAAGAAAAAAGAAACATCGTTGCCAGATTCATGGGGAATATCTGGCCTTTATGGGTGTGTCCCGAGAGCTGGAGGTCAAAGAGTCCGAGGCTCTCATCTTCAACGTCAGAGCGGTGTTTCAGCAGAACAGTAAAAAGGCCGGGCGGAAGGCGTGAGAGAATGGCCTCCTCCCTTTCCTGGGAGGAGGCCATTCTGTGCTGCCGGGCTTCTCCCCCGAGAAAATCCATGCCCGCTATGTTTATGGTGTTCCCGGCCGTCATCCCCTCTCCCCGGAGAAGGACGAAGCCCGAGTCCCTTATGAATCGTTCTGTGTTCTTTAGCCCTCCGTACACTTCGTGATTCCCCACGACGGCATACTTCCCCAGAGGCGCTTCAAGCTTTCTGAATGCAGGGGCGAGGTGGTCAATATGCCGCGTGATCCCGTCCACGAGGTCGCCCGTTGACACGATGATATCAGGCTTTTCCTTCTCGATGAGCCCGATCACTTTTTTGACGGTGCTGTCCCTGACGATCACCCCCAGGTGAAGGTCCGATATCTGTGCAATCCTCACCCGGTCTGTTCCCCCGGGAAGCCTGGCCGTTGGCATGACAAGCCTCTCAACGCGGATGTTCTTTGCCTCCAGGTAGCCGAAGGCAATAGAGGCAATGGACAGGACGAGGGCGATAAAAAATGAAGTCTCTCTGGATATGGGCGGCAGGCCCCATGGTGCTTCTCCGAAAAGTACGCTGTAATGTGCTACGCTGTTGTACAGATCAAGGAGCAGGCTGAGTGGGAAGAAGGGGACGAGAAAGGCAAGCCATAGATACCCGGCATAGGAAAAGATTTTTGCTTTTTTCTCTGATCCCCTGTGGTTGTATAGAGGTATTAAGACGGGGGACAGGGTCATAAACAAAATAAGTACCCCCAGGACAATGGTGGCAGGTGTTCCCAGATGTGCCGTCGACGTCAGTCGTGAAAAGAAATAGTAGTTCGCAGTGCTGTATATTACAACGATAAAAAAGAAGATAAGCATGTGTCCATGTATCCGTGAAAGATCAAATTCATTGTATAGTTTACAACTCTTTGCCATCAAGACGCATCAGGGCCGTTCTCCCGGCAGACTTCAATGGGTAAGCAGGGGATAACCTGAAAGAATTGGCTAATTCGGAGGGAAGAAATTAAAAAAGGATCAGGGAGGTGAAAGGGACAGCCTCCCGGCAGCGTTCATCATGTATCGGAAATATCCCACCCGCTCCGGCGTCCTGCACCAACAATCATGAGAACTCCGATTGTTCCAAAGATGATGATTCCCTGGAGGATCGCCATGAGACCGACGAATGTCTCTTCAGACTGACTCACGATGATTGCACTGATCCCGAGGGCAATAGCGATAAAAAAGATAAAGAGAACAGAGCTTCGCGACCGCAGTCCGATATCGATCAAACGGTGATGAAAATGGTCTTTTCCCGCATAGTCGAGCCACTCGCCGACGGTGTGAATTTTCCCTTCTTTTACCCGCATGATTGTAGTAAATATCATGTCGAAAATCGGAACACCCAAAATCAGAACAGGGACACTCAGTCTCAGAACATGATCGCTTGCCCAATGCCCTATGACCGCAATGCCGGCCAGGGTGAAACCGAGGAAGGTGCTGCCTGCATCGCCAAGAAATATCTTGTTCCCCTTGAGATTAAAAGGGATGAAGGCAAGGCAGACAACCGCAAGAATCTGGGTGAAGACGCATAAAGAATATTGCCCGGATAATGCCGCAATAATTGAAAAGCAGTGCGCACTGATTGCCGCAATGCCGGCTGCCAGACCATCAAGTCCATCCATGTAGTTCACGGCATTCGTAATGCCGGTGATCCAGATAACAGTTAAGAGGACTTCCCCGATATTTCCCATCATGGTATTTGGCAAAAAATCTATACGGTAACCGGAAATGATTACCATGCATGCTGCCATGACCTGGATTGCAAGCCGGGTTCCTGAGGACAATCCCCGGACATCATCAATCACCCCGGCTACCACTATCAGGGTCCCTCCAAGCAGAAGTCCGGAAAAAAGATGGAACGATTCATAGCTTGAAAACAGACCAGAGGCAATACCGAAATATACGGCAACCCCTCCCAGAAGAGGTACAGCATTCCCGTGAGATTTTCTATGGTCAGGAATGTCGAGGATATCAAATGCGAGAGCGAATCTCCGCATGAGCGGTGTGGCTAATAAAACGATCAGAACCGACATGAGAACGGATACAGCCATGTGAGAACCCTCAGAACTCCTTTAATATGCGCAGGGCCTTAAACCCTTCTGCATACTTGACCCTTCCCTGGTACCCGCGGAAATTAGCGCACGACTCAGCACTCTTCAGGATGGTGAGGTCCTTTACCTTTGTCTTCTTGACCTGGGAAGCGTGAGTTTTTAGCAGCTCAAATTTTTTTTTCAATACACCTTGAATATCGACGAACACATTCGGCTCGAAATTCCTGCTCGACGGCACTTCAAAAAACAGGACCTCCTGTATATATCTCGTTGCCGAAATGCCGGCCTCGGCTGCAATCCTGTGGTCCTGGTGTGTATCGTCGTAATAGTTAAACAGGACAGTCTGGGGTCTTGTTTCATGGATAACACTCTCGATGGTTGTTATTACTGACTTGCTTGCAGGAAGTTCCGTATCACTGAAATTTCCCCAAAAGACTTTTCTTGCCCCCATTAAGACAGCCGATGCCTCCTGCTCTTTTTTCCTGATCGCGGAATTTCCGCCGACATCTCCCATGGTTAATACGAGGAGATAAATGCCGTATCCCTGTTCACTGTACTTCAGTAAGGTACCACCGCAGCCGAATTCGATATCATCGGGATGTGCTCCTATGGCCAGTATGTTTTTTCCGTTCATCGGATATACCATACCTGATTCCCTCTTTCTCCCCTCAGGATATCGCTGCTTTTTCTGCCTTCGTTAAATAATAAATCTATACAGGACATGTACGGCATGAAGCCATCACCGCCGGCCATATGTTGCTGTCTATACCGGGGATGAGAAAAATTCTGATATTCAAGCTTTATCCCAGCGCGGGTAAATTTGTTCTCTTCCAGATAGTCTCTCCCCCCTGAGCCTGACAGATATACATCAGCGTTGAGCTTTCTGCATATGTCGATGATACGTTCCGTCTTTGTGGCGGTAATGTCCAGGTCAGATTCAAAATATACGGTACGGTGTATCCCGAGTTTTTCTAACATGTAACGCATGATATGAATATTCAGGTCCTGAAGATCGTCCCAGTCCCGTGTAAATACATCTTCAAAAAACGGGAAATGGTCATGAAAAGATTCGGCCTTTTTATACCATGTTCTCAGGCTGTCGCTGTGTTTTTTCCGCCACCCCGTGCTGTTATCGATCTTGATGCGGGATATCTTTTGTCTTCCCTGGCCACTGGACTTTACCGGTACTGTCAGCCACATCCATCCATGATTCGTCCGGATCCTGTTTCTGTTCTGGTACTCACGTGCCTTGTACTGAACCTGATCAAGGACTACAAAGCAGTCGCTCTTGAGAATCTTGTCGAAATATCCCAGCCAAGGGATATATTGTGGCTGATGTACGGAAAGGATCAATTTCCATTATTCTCCAGAGGGTTATATAGGTATATTATCGACACTGCCATCGGGAACTTTAGTTATCCCGGTGGAGTTTCTTTGCCCGGCCCCTGCTAATTCACGGTATAGGTGAGCAAACTGTTCTGCCATTCGCAGCGCACTGAATTTATCGTCAATCCATTTCTTTGCGGCCTCTCCCATGGCGGTTCTTCTTTCCGGATTTTCCAGGAGCGATGATATCGCCCGGGCCAGACTGGCAGCATCCTGCGGTGGGACCAGAATGCCCGTTTCTCCGTCCCTGATAATTTCAGGTATGCCGCCAACATGTGAAGCCACTGCCGGCTTCCCAGCAGCGCCGGCCTCTATCAGGATTCGCCCGACCGCTTCATTGAGAGATGGCAACACGATGACGTCAAGCACTGACAGAATTTCAGGCACGTCTTCTCTCCATCCGGCTAACGTGACCTTTTGGGAAATACGCAACTCCCTGCAGCGTGCTTCCAGCATGGGACGCAGGGAACCTTCACCGACTATCAGGAATGCGGCTTCAGAAAATTTCTTTACTATCAGGGAGGCCGCTCCGACGAAGGAGACCGGGTCTTTTATGGGCTCCAGCCTTCCAATGAATCCCACCAGCACCGAATTCGGAGGGACATTCAATGCCTTTTTTATCCCGGACGTGTCCGTCTGAACGTCCCTGTAACAGCCCAGGTCAATGCCACTGTTTATTACCGCCACGTTCCCGGGACGGGCAACCCCGTACGAGAACAGGTCCTGTCGTTCTAATTCTGTCAGGGCCGTTATCCTGTCCGTAAAACCGGCAAGCAGTTTTTCTGCTGCAACGATTACGCGGCTTTTTGCCGGCCCAAAGTACCCATAAAAATTATGACCATGGGATGTATGCACGATCTTTGCCCCTCCAGAAAACCAGGCGGCAATTCTTCCCAGTGCACCAGCTTTTGCCGTATGCGTATGGACAATGTCAAATTTTTCCTTTTTCAGGAAGGCGGTGAGCTTAACCAGCGCCTTAACATCCTTTGCCGGATGGCAATTGCGCTGAAGCTCAGGAATAGTTATTGTCTTGTCTTTGTATGCTGCGAGAAACTCTCTCGTTTTTGAAGAAGGGTGGAGAGTCGGACCTGTTATGAGGCGAAAATCAAAGAGATCTTTATCCAGGTCAGCACATATGAGACGCAGAATATCCGGAGAGCCTCCCCAGTCCATGCGGGTGATGATCTGGGCTATTTTTATTCTTTTCATTGCTCTGAAACCGTTTCTCCGGTTTGGACCCTGCCAGAAGTTTCCGGCGGAACAGTCATGATGCTCATGGAACCTGTGAAACTATTAGAGCGGCGGACCGATTATTTACTCAGAAAGTCATGGGCCAGTGAATGCATGGAGTATGCGCCTAATACCTGTACAGTTCTGTACACCTCAGGCAGGCCGGGAATGACCGGTGTTCCCTCAGGACCCTGCGAAAGGAAATTGCCCGCTCACTGTTCCATAGTGTTGAAAATGAATGTGTCTTCAGGTTTCCGAATGAATAGTCTGAATTCAGACAGGGCCTGAGCTCCCCGCCCGGGAAGATGTATGCTGTCATCCACGGGCTTATGCAGCGTTCACCTCTTCTTCCGGGAAGGGATGGGTGATTTTCATAGTATGCTCTCAGTTCCTCGAGCGAAAAGTTGGGATAAAAATCTACTGGAAATCCATGAGAGGAACTCATGATCCCTTTCATGTTCTCATGGAGAATGTCAGGATCAATACACG
>CP070788.1:222831-231281 GCA_020346765.1 Nitrospiraceae bacterium | reverse complement strand
TGCCGCAGCCTTTACCATGGAGTATTCGCCGCTCACGTTGTAGGCGGCAACAGGGACGTCAAAGGCGTCCTTCACGTCCGAGATAATGTCCATGTAGGATAGTGCCGGCTTGACCATGACAATGTCGGCCCCCTCTTCAATGTCAAGGGCCGTCTCCTTCAGCGCCTCCCGCCTGTTGGCAGGGTCCATCTGGTATGACCGCCTGTCGCCGAAGGAAGGGGTTGACTCCGCTGCCTCCCGGAAGGGGCCGTAGAATGCCGAAGAGTACTTGGCGGCATAACTCATGATGGGGATGTCTTCAAAGCCATGAGAGTCAAGAGTGTCCCTGATGGCGCCGACCCTGCCGTCCATCATGTCCGAAGGCGCAACCATGTCCGCCCCTGCCTTTGCGTGGGAAAGGGCCTCCCGGACCAGGAGGCCCAGGGTCTGGTCATTGAGGACCTTCCCTTTTTTTACGACGCCGCAGTGGCCGTGGCTCATGTATTCGCACATGCACACATCGGTTATGACAAAAAGTTCAGGAACTTTGTTTTTAATGGCCCCGATTGCCTTCTGAACAATTCCCCTGGCACTGTATGCCTGTGAGCCATGCTCGTCCTTGTGCTCGGGAATGCCGAAGAGGATGACCGCCGGTATTCCCAGGCTATGGGCCTTTTCAGCGTCTTTCACCAGGTTCTCCACAGAGAGCTGGTAACAGCCAGGCATGGAGGATATTTTCTTTCTCACATCCCTGCCATGGGTGACGAACATAGGGTAGATCAGGTCATCGGGTGCGAGGCCTGTTTCCCGGACCATTGTTCTCAATACGGCATTGGACCTGAGTCTTCTGGGCCTGTGGATAGGGAAGGGCATGGTTTATTCCTTTCAGTTGTTGACGTATATCGTACATGATTCCCCCGGATCTGAATAATCCCGGGGGTCAGGGTGCCGAGGGGTCAAGGGGTCAAGGGAAGTGGATCAGCATGGTCTTAAATCACCGTAACCCGTGAACCTGTGGCCCTGACAGTGTATAAGTATACCAGATTCCGGCAAGACTATTTCCCTCCGCCCTTCCCCCGATAGGGCTCTATGTGGATCACCACGTCCTTTACTCCGGGGATTTCCCCCTTAATGGCCTCCTCTACGGAATGGGCGATGCCGTGGGCGTATTCTATCGATGCCTCCGGGTCTACAAAGATGTGCATGTCGATGTTCATGTGGTCTTCATTTCCCCGTGTCCTGATGTGATGGGACCCCTTTACCCCCTCCACGGCATGGGCAATGCGCTGGACGTCGCGGGGGTCGAGGCATGCGGCGTCCGTAAGTACGCCCGCTGCAGACCTGAGGACGGAAAAGCCCATTCTGATGATAAAGAGGACAATGACCAGGGCAGCGATAAGGTCGATGACGGGATAGCCAAGCCTCGCAGCGGCAAGGCTTGCGATGACTGAAAAGGATATGAAAATGTCCGTCTTTGTGTGCAGGGCGTCGGCCACGAGGAAATCGCTCTTCAACTCCCGCCCCCTGCGGGACTCGTAGACCATGACAAAGGTATTTACAGACATTGTTGCCGCCATGATGATAAAGCTCAGGGCAGTGACATCAATGACTACGGGATGCTGGATCCTGTGGTATGCCTCTCTCAATATCTCAATGCCCGCGCCGAAGATGAGCACGGCTATGGCAATGATCGAGAGGTTTTCGAACTTTCTATGTCCGTAAGGGTGTGTCTCATCGGGAGGGCGGGAGGCTATCCAGATGCCGGCCAGGCCGATGATGTTGGATGTGCCGTCGGCAAGGGAGTGAAACCCGTCGGAGAGCATGCTGATGGATGAGATGTAATAACCGTAGGCCACCTTGGCAGCTGCCACGGTTACATTCAGTGCAAGGGTGTACAGCAGGACCTGTCGAACGCTCCTGAGACGTGTCATGGTCAATTGATCAACGGAGTGATAGGGCACCGGAATAATAGGGTAGTGCCGTAATTGCCTTATGGATATTCATAATCCTGCCCACCAATTCTTCAGACATCCAGATCTCCATGCCTCCAATGCCCTCATACGTGTACTGATAGGTTAAGTATAAACTATTATCCGCTATTTTCCGATGCAGAATGTGCTGAAGATCCTGTTCAGAACATCTTCAGGTGTTGTGGCGCCGAGGATCTCCCCCAGTGCGTCAAGTGCGGCCCGCAGGTCAACAGAGAGGAATTCAGGCGGGGTGTTTACGGACAGGCCCTCCTGAAATGATTCCAACGAATGGAGCGTTTTTTCAAGGGCATGGACATGCCGCGTATTGGTGACAACAGAATGTGCGGAGACAGGATGACCGCCCGTGGCCGCATCAGCGATCCGCTCCTTCAGGGCATCCAGTCCAGTCCTGTCTTTGGCAGATATTTTCACAATGGACTTGTCATGCAGCGCTGCCCTGTCCGGGAGGTCGCACTTGTTCATCACGGTGATGGTGTTTCGCGGAACGGATTTTTCAATGAGCTGCCGGTCTGTGTCATGCAGCGGTTCACTGCCGTCCAGAACGAGCAGGACCAGGTCCGCCTCATCCATGAGCCGGAGACTCCTCCTCACCCCTTCCTGCTCAGCCATGTCCCTCACCTCCCGGATTCCCGCTGTATCCATGATCTTCATGGGCATGCCCCCCATATTGAGGTACTCTTCAATGACATCCCGGGTTGTCCCCGGCACTTCGGTCACGATGGCCCGGTCATGCTCAAGCAGGGCATTCAGAAGGGACGACTTGCCCACGTTGGGCCTGCCGATAATCGCTGTCCTGAGGCCGTCCCGGAGAATCCGTCCGTACGATGAGGTGTCAATCAGCTTCTTCAGTTTGCCCGTGATCACCTCTGCCCTTCTGAGCATGTCCTCCAGGGAGAGAGTTTCCATGCCTTCATCAGGGAAATCGATGTGGGCTTCGACCATGGCGGTAAGCTCTATGACCTGCTCACGGACAGCCGTTATTTTTTCAGAAAGGCCGCCGCTGAGCTGGCTCATTGCAGCCTTCTGCCCCTGCACCGTGAGGGCGTTGATCATGTCAAGAACGGACTCAGCCTGGGCAAGATCGATCCGTCCGTTCAGAAAGGCCCTCCGGGTAAATTCCCCCGGTTCAGCAAGTCCCGCGCCGTTGTGCAGCAGGAGCTCCAGGACCCTCCTGAGGGGCACCGGGCCACCGTGGCAGTGTATCTCTACCATATCTTCCCTGGTGTAGGTGCCCGGAGCCTTCATGACCGACACGAGCACCTCGTCAACGATTTCCCCGGTCCCGGGCTCGACCACGTGGCCATAGAGGATCCGGTGCGAAGGGGTCGTGGCGATGCTTTTTTTCTTTGGCGACCGGAAGACCTTGCCGGCTATTCCCAGTGCGTCCCTGCCGCTCAGGCGCACGATCCCTATCCCGCCCTGTCCCACAGGCGTTGAAATGGCAGCAATGGTACGGTGCTCCTCCATGGGCATAGTTTACAGGGAACAGGGGGGCGTTGTCAGGGGCTGGCCTGCTGTTGAGCGAGAAGAACCTGTCGGGCTGGCAGGGAAAGCAGCTTCAGGATACCTGCTTGTTGGCGAAATACTGCTGGCCGATGCCGAGGACGTTGTTGACAAGCCAGTACAGGACCAGCCCTGAAGGGAAGGTCAGGAACATGAACGTGAAGACAATGGGCATGAGCATCATCATCTTAGCCTGTTTCGGATCCATTGCCGAGGGAGTCATCTTCTGCTGGATTACCATGGTAAGGCCCATCACGATGGGCATGACATAATAGGGGTCCTTTGCCGCAAGGTCGGTTATCCAGAGGACAAAGGGAGCACCTCTCAGTTCTATGGCCTTAAGGAGGACGTTATAGAGTGCTATGAACACCGGTATCTGGAGGAGCATGGGCAGGCACCCTCCCACGGGATTGACCTTGTGCTTCTTGTAAATGGCCATCATTTCCTTCTGCATCTTCGCGGAATCTTTTTTATACTTTTCCTTGATCTCGGCCATGAGCGGTTGAATTTTCTGCATTTTCTTCATGGACTTCTGGCTCTTGTGCAGGATGGGAATGAAGGGCACCCGCACGGCAATGGTCAGGGCGATGATTGCCCATCCGTAGTTTCCGAAGAACCGGTAAAGGAACTTCAATACCCAGAACAGGGGCATGGCGATGAAGGCGAACCACCCGAAATCAACAATGTGTTCGAGCCCCACGTTGAGCGCCTTGAGCCGGTCGTACTCTTTGGGGCCCGCGTAAAAAAGAAGATCGTGCTTCTGTGGCACCAGCTTCAGGGCAATCTCTGCGGCGTCGCGCTCCTTCCATACCCGCACCTCCTCCGTCGGGGTTACGGGTATGAGGGCTGCTGTGAAATATTTGTCCTCCTGGGCGATCCATTTCGTAATCCCCGTAAGGTACTGGGGCTCCTTTAGATTACTGTCAAATTCCTCCCGGCCGGACCCGGTGAGCATAACGGGTCCCTTGTGCTCCCGCTGCTCGCGGTCAAAGACGCCGAAGTCCGTTCCTACGGCAAGGAATGACGGCGGGAGGTTTTCCGTTTCAATGGCAACATCGGCCTTGTAACTGTCACTTGAGAACAGAAATTTCTTTCTGATGAGCACGCCCTGGCCGCTGTAGGTAAAAATCACCTCTCCCCGGGGGGGGCCCTTCTCTGAAAGAACGAGTTTGCGAGTGCTTGCGGCATAGACAACCTGCTGCGGCAGGGTGCGGTTCTCGCCTTCCAGGATGATTGACAGGGGCGGGATGGGGCCGGGCTCTCTGAGGAGAATCACGGGCTTGCCGAAGTTGTCACTGAATTTCTTCAGCTCCCAGAACTTGATGATGGCCCCTTTTGTGGAAAAAACCGCCCGGAACAGGTCCGTCTCGACAACGACGTCGCTTTCCAGTGATACCGGTGTGGCGGGACTCTCCTCGGGCAGTGCCGGCGACGGCTCTGCCTGCTTTTGCTCCTCGGTCATTTCAGGGACTGGCGGCAGCGCCTTCTCTTCTGCGGGTGGCTTCTGAGGGACCGGTTCCGGCTTGAAAAATATTGACCAGGCTATGAGCACCACGAGGGAAAGGACTACCGCTGTAAGGGTCCGTTTATCCATTTATATCACTTTCATGACAGCGTTGAATGATCCACCGGTTTTACCGGATCATAACCACCCGGATTAAGGGGGTGGCATTTGACGATCCGCTTCAAAAAAAGCCACAGACCCCTGAGCGGGCCGTAGCTCTCCACAGCCTCCCGGAAGTAGGAGGAACAGGATGGGTGGAACCTGCAGGACTGCGGTAAAAAGGGCGACAGGTATTTCTGGTAGCCGTCAAGTGCGGCAAGTACGAATGTCTTCAATGGTTTCCTGATTTCAGAACGATACGTTCCCGGGGCGGGCATGCCGCCGGTTCTATACGGACAGCTTCTTCCTGCCCTTGGCGCGCCGTCTCTTGATGACCCTGGCCCCGCCGGGGGTGCTCATTCGTGACAAAAACCCGTGGGTCCGTTTCCGTTTTTTGTTGTGAGGGCGGTATGTCGTGTATGTCATGATTCGCTCCTTCTTCTGTCCGTATTATCTAAGAGATAAAAAGACCTGAATAACAAACCAATATTTTACGTATCGCCATAAAAAAAATCAAACAGCCTGCTCCCCGGCAGCAGGGGACTCCGGGAGTGGCGTCTTTATGGAGCATCCCGGTTAAGGATGAAAAGGGCCCTGAAATAATAGAAACTCGACAGAAACATTGCCCCGCCGAAGCCGATGTAGATAACTGCCAGGTAAGACTTGGGCAGGGCGGAATACCTGAGGGTCCTCCCGAGTGCGATCATGATGATGATGATCACGTAGCTCTTCCACGGCTGAAACCCGAAGATGCACACCTTCCCCTTCTTGGTGCGGATGCGGTCAATGTTCCTGTTTACCAGCTTCAGAAACCCGTAGTGGTGTATCAGGAACGCGAGGACTGCGCCTGAGATGCCGAGCCAGGGCCCCGTGTCGGGCACCGACCGGGAGAGCCATCCAATGGCAAGGCGGCACAGGAGAATGCCCACGGAAAACCAGATGAATCCCGAGAGGGCGATCAGGATCCGCTTGTCCACGGCGGGGTCAAATTTCCTCAGCGTTTCATGCATGGCAGCTTTCGTGCTCCGGTTTAGATTATCATAATGCACAGAGAAAATCTGAAGGAGGCCTGGCGCCTGAGCCTCAGGAAAAAACCTTGAAGAGCAGAAATGTTACCGTGATTCCCAGGAGAGCGCCGAGGATGACCTCCACCGGTCTGTGTATGCCCACGTAGACCCTGCTCTGGGCGATCACCACGGCCATGATCAGGACGAGAAAGGAGGGGAGAAAACTCTCGGTGATCAGGGTCACGGACATCCAGAAGGAAAAGGCGATCGCAGCGTGGCCGCTGGGCAGGCCTCCCCGCAGGGGCTCGCCTTTACCATGAAAGGCCTTCAGGATGACCACAAGAATCAGGAGCACCACGAGGGCGACAATGGCGATATCGGGCTTGGAGTGTTGTGCCACAGAGAGGCCGCTGGAGAAGAATGTCTTCAGCGGGCCTGACAAAATTACATAGCCGATAATGGCAGCACCCAGTGCAGTGATGAGCACGGCACCTGCTGCCGTGTCCTTTATGACCTTAGCCCGCTGGTCATATTCCTTGAAGAGGATGTCTGTTATGATCTCTATGGCTGTATTGAGCATTTCCACTGAGATCACGATGATGGCCAGGGCGATCAGCACAACAAAATCGTTCCAGCTTATCCCCAGGACAAAGCCGACGACCAGCACCAGGATTGCCGCGTAGAGGTGATAGCGCATGTGTCTCTGCGTCTTCGCGGCGTAGAGGATTCCTTCAATTGCGTGGTTGGCGCTCTGGATCCATTTTCGTAAGGGCATCGCTAATCTCCCGTTCTTTCTTGCTCATTTTTCTCGCCTCGCGGGATGACTGTTCATGGTCATACCCTAACAGATGGAGCGTTCCGTGGATCAGGAGGCGGATTATCTCGTCATGGAATTCAACTCCCGAGGCCCGGGCCTGCAGCTCCGCTTTGGGAACGCAGATGACAATGTCCCCCATGATATGAGCGGCTTCTCCTTCAGTTACTGGCACGGCTGCTTCAAAGGACAGCACGTCGGTGCTCCTGTCGCATCCCCGGTAGTCACGATTGAGAACCCGCATGGCCCTGTCTCCGACGAAGAGGATGCTCAGCTCGCTCTCCCGCGAGGGAGGGGATGCAAGGGACAGGATATTGAGGGCAGAGCGATTTATTTTATCTTTATCGAGGGGCCGATGCCTTTGCCGGTTTCTTATCAATACTTTCATGGCCAAGTTCAAAGCCTGGATAATTGATCCTCTTGTGGTACATGCTGGTCAGGAGGTAGACGAAGTGGGTCTTTATTTCCCTGAGGTCCTTGAGCGTGAGTTCGCAGTTGTCAAGCTGACCGTCTATGATGCAGTGGTTGATGATCTTGTCCACAAGGAGTGCGACACGGGCGGGCGAGGTGTCCGAGAGAACCCGTGAGGCAGCTTCCACGGCATCGGCCATGAGGACCAGCGCTGCTACACGGCTCTGGGGCTTGGGCCCGGGATATCTGAAGTCTTCTTCCCGGGGCAGTGCAATTTCATCCTGCTGCTCTTTGGCCTTCTGGTAGAAGAAGGTCTGAACAGAGGTGCCGTGGTGCTGCTGGATGATATCGATAATTGCCAAGGGCAGCTTGTGTTTTTTCGCAAGCTCCACGCCCTCCTTCACATGGGACAGCAGGATGAGGCTGCTCATGCGGGGGGCGAGGTTGTCGTGCTTGCTAATGGAAGCGATCTGGTTCTCGATAAAGTAATCGGGCATTTTTATCTTGCCGATGTCATGGTAATAGGCGCTTACCCGTGCTAGGAGAGGATTTACTCCCACTGCCTCGGCCGCTGCCTCGGCGAGGTTTCCCACAATGATGCTGTGGTGATAGGTGCCGGGGGCCTCCACAAGGAGGTCGCGCATGATCGGCTGATTGAGGTCGAGAAGCTCCAGGAGGCTGATGTCCGTTGTCAGCTTGAAGAGGTACTCAAAGAGCGGCAGAAGGGCGGACACCAGGGTGACTACGATGATCCCGTTCAGGAATGCCGTGCCTGCTGCCACCACAGGGGAGATCGTCAGAAGGTTTCCCCGGTAAAGGGTGATGATGAGGGCAGTGAACATGCAGACCAGGCTCACGGCAAATCCGGCGCGCCAGATTGCCGAGCGCTTCCTGCAATTGATGACCCCGAATGAACCGGTAAGACCTGAGGCAAACACATAAATTGAATAGAGAGGGCTGTTCATCCAGAGCCCCGCGGCAAGGCTGGTGATAACGGTAAAGACGATTGCCGTGTGGATATCTATCAGCAGGGCTGCCATCATGGACCCTGCGGCAAGGGGCACGGCGTACATGATGAACCGGGGGTCAACGGCACCTGTCCAGAGGGTGAATCCTTCCAGGATAAAGAGGATCGTGTGCCC
>CP070788.1:214041-222731 GCA_020346765.1 Nitrospiraceae bacterium | reverse complement strand
TCTTCGTAGTTTCCCCCTCTTCCTTCATAAGCAGCATTTCCGTGTATCCTATGATTCCAGTGAGGGGGTTATTGATCTCGTGTGCCACGCCCGATGTGAGCGTTCCCAGTGAGGACAGCTTGTCAAGGTGATAGACCTGGTCCTTCAGCCTCCTCGTCTCCGTGATGTCCTTCATTATATAGAGGGCAGCTTCAAGGTCATCATGGCAAATGGGATAACAGCTGATCAGGTACTCCTTGCCGTTGAGCCTCCTTTCCACGGACCGCGGGAAGGAACCCTCCCCTCCCCGGGGGATGGAGCACCACTCATGGGGCCTGTCAAGATCGAAGAGGCGGTAATAGGGCTTCAGGATGATGTCAGCAGGCTCCTTCATAAAGAGTTCGGCAAAGGCCTTGTTTGTCCGGAGTATCCGGTAGCTTTCATCAATGACAAAGAGATAGTCTGTTATGGCATCAATAATACTTTGCCACCATTTCTGGCTCTTGTAAATCTGCTTGAACAGATGTGATTGCTGCTCCAGTTCATCTCCCTTGTCCCTGTCGCTACCTGACAGGGCGCTCAGCCTCCGGAATACCGCCTCCAGCGCTTCTCCCGAGTAATTCCCCCTGATCACATAGTCGAAGGCGCCTTCCTTGAGGGCCTCGGCAGCGGCAATCTCGCTGCCTGGCGCAATAACCGCGATGACCGGTATGTAGAGCGCCCTCTTTCTTAAATACTCCAGTAAATGAAGCCCTGCATGGAGCAGCGGGTAGTCAATGAATACCGCCTCAATTTTCTGGCTGCCGAGAATTTCAAGCCCCTCTTCAGAACTGCCGGTAATCAGCACTTCAGCAGAAGAACACCTGGCCAGCTGCTGTTCGAAGATTCCCTCCTTCCCTCCATCTCCGCTGATGAGGAGAATTTTCTGCATATCTGTTATTTTCGCTTCAAGGCTCATGGAAACTTTCCCTGTCATTAAGGAGTATCACCTCGACCCTCCGGTTTTTCGCCCGTCCCCCGGGAGTGTCGTTCGGAGCCATGGGCCTGTACTCCGAATAGCCAACAGCTGCGATCCTGCCTGGATGAATGCTGTGGTTCCCGATCAGATATTTTGCCACATTTACCGCCCGGATGGAAGAGAGCTCCCAGTTTGACGGAAAAAAGCTGCTGTTGACGGGCACATTGTCCGTATGCCCTTCTATGCGGACCATATTGGGATACCGCAGCAGGGCATCGGCAATTTTATCGAGAATTTTCTTTGACGATTCACTCAGTTCAGCCGTTGACGGATCAAAAAAGTGCCTGTCGGCTATGGATATGACCACGCCCCTTGAATCCCGCCGCACTGTTATGGAATTTTCGGAGCCTCCGGCCAGCGTACCAAGAATTTCCCTGACGCCGGATTCCACTTCTATGTCACCCGGCAGATTTACCTGGACATCCTCGATGACAGCGAAGGCATTCCCCCTGTCCGTGCTGTAATGGAATGCTGCCCTCATGGAGTCGACAAACTTGCCGAGCTTGCTCGAGTCAACGTTGCTGATGGCGTACATGGCCGTGAAAAAGCAGAACAGCAGCGTTACGAAATCAGCGTAGGACACCATCCACCGGTCGACGTTTTCGTGCTCTTTCTCCTGTTCCTTTCTTTTCCTCATGTACCTATTTCAAATCTGAATGCTCTTCAATTCTGTCAGCTGCCGGACAGGAAGGAGCTGAGATGCTCCCTGAGAACAAAGGGGCTCTTTCCTTCCTGTATTCCCAGGACTCCCTCGATGATCATCTCTCTCAGCTGTATTTCCTCCTTCACGCTGTTGACCATCTTCTTTGCAATGGGCAGGAAGAGCAGATTCGCCGAGGCTACACCATACACAGTCGCAACAAATGCCACTGCTATGCCTGATCCGAGGTTTGCGGGATCACTCAGATTCTCCATAACGTGTATCAGGCCAAGCACTGCACCGATAATGCCGATGGTCGGGGCATAGCCTCCTGCGGCTTCGAATACGCGGGCCGCTCGCCCCTGCTCCAGCTCAAACGTCCTGTTCTCCTGTTCAAGCGAGCCGGCAACGACCCTGGGGTCTATTCCGTCAATCACCAGCTTGAGAGCGCGCCTGAAGAACCCGTACCTGATCCTGCCGAGCTCTCCCTCAAGGGATAAAATACCTTTCTGGCGGGCCTTGTGCGACAAGTCTACCATGTCCGCAATGACCGTATGGTTCTCGGGTATGCTCCTCTCGTCAATAAAAACCTGCTTCAGCAGGCGCGCCGAAAGCGAAATGTCCTTAATGGAAAAGCTCAGAAATGTAGCGCCCAGGGTCCCGCCGAAGACAATCAGCGCCGCAGACCCCTGGAGGATTGAATCCACCGATCCCCCTTCTAGAACGTTGCCTCCAACGACAGCGCCCAGAGCGAGGACGATCCCCAGGGTGCTCGCCTTATTCACGGGCCCCCTCTTCCCTTGTCCTGCGGATTGTCTCCCTCTGATGGGAAAGGGTGTACTGAATAATTTCATTTCTCACGGAATCTCCCATATTGAGATATTCCATGGCAATTTCGTATTTCCCGTCTTCCATCTTCCTGACCCTCTTCACTTCGCCATAGGCAAAAACAGCCACGGGAGGATAGGTAGGCAGGAGTAGCTTGAGTTCCATGATATCATGAACGTTCACTTCATGATCAACACTGAACCTGATACCTGAAGCGCTGATACTGACAAGTTTCTTTTCCGATGAGAAAAGGCCTTCTTTTTCCAGCACCAGATGGTTGATGATAAAATCAAGCTTTGTTTTCAGTTCCCTCATCATTCTGAACAGCTGGCCGTTATCCGGGGCCTCCGGAGAGCCTCCTTCCTGCTCTTCCACCACTGACTCCCCCGTGTCCTGAAGTGAAAAAGCCCTGGAGCATATGGCAGATTTGCGGAACTCCTCACCCGCTTCATCTCCCACGGGAACGGGGTTTGCCACAACGGATATGACATCATCGATCCTGAAGAAACTCCTTTTTTCCCTGCCAGCGGGCTTCTGCCCCTTTTCACCGGCCATACCTGCCTCCTCTCCTGCCGTTCATCCTGTCAAGCCGGACGAGCTGTCTCCTCTGCAGCCGCATCATCAGCGTCCTTTCAGTTCTCTCACAAGCAGACTGTATTTTTTCACCGCTTCACCTGCTGACCCAGCGTTGATTCTCTCCTTGAGCATGGCCGCCTCATCAGCATCGATGATGTTCTGCTCCCTCAGATATTCAACATTGACCGATGAATCCTCATTGACGGACTCTCCTCCCTTGTTCCGGAGGGCCCTGAGGTTTTCATGCTCCCGGTAGAGCGCCTTGAGCTGGGCGGTCAGCTTTTCATTTTCATCGATGAGTGATGCCACCCTGTAGGCATTTCGTACCACCAGCAGGAGCTGCTGCATGACAAAGGGCTTGACAATGTAGTCATAGGCGCCTTCGTTCATTGCCTCCAGGGCTGTGTCCAGCGTCCCGTAGGCAGTCATGAGCACCACAGGAATTCTCCGGTTGCCTTCAAGGGCGGCCCTGAGCACTTCCATCCCGTCAGCACCTGGCATTCTCAGGTCCGTCAGCACCATCCTTACCTCTTCCAGCCTGATCATTTCCATGGCCGTGAGACCGTCGTCGGCCCTGATGACCGGATAGCCTTCCCCGGACAGAAAATTTGCAATTACATCCTGAACGATCCTGTCGTCCTCGGCAACCAGGATTTTGAATTGACTCTTATCCACGTGTTCACGTTCTCCTTTTGGCCTGCGTTTACTCCTGGCCGGGAATAAGGCCTCCTTATGCTCTTCAGGTGGTCCGTGCCGTTCCCGTGCCTTCGTGGTCCTGCATGCGCTCATGAAGATCCCCCAGCCATGCATCCTCTTTTACCAGAATGGGACAGAGCTCGTACTCAATGAGGTCGGAAAGCAGGATCCAGTCCCGTGATTCCAGAGACTTGTGCATTTCCTGAAAGAGGTTCAAACCTGTCTCCGCAGAAGACATGGGGTCATGAGCCATGCCGAATCCGCTGTAGTACCTGAGGGCATCCCTGAGTTCGCCGATAAACTCCATGAAGCATTCAAGGTCGCTTATGTTCCGCACGAGAGCATTGAAAACTGCCTCGCTTTCTTCCACGCGCATCACTCTTACTGTTTCCGAAAAGAAACCGCCCAGTTTCTGGATCGACTCCCGGGCGTCCCCGATGCTGTCGCGGACAGCGTGAAATATCTCGGGCTTTTCTATCTCCTTTTTCATATCACTCATTTCATCCTCCTTCTGAATATTTTCATCCGGCCGTTGACTGATCGGCCCCGGGGGTGCTCATCATGTACTCCTTTGCGCAGGTACCGGCAGGCAGTTCACAGGGCCGGCCATCTGAAACAGCTCCAGGAGACGGTGCAATTCTCTTCAACAGCTCCTGCATGTTGCCGCTCCAAACCATCAGGTCATGGTACATGGAACGGGCCTGGCAGACAACCGAAGAAAGATCATTTCCTTCCATGGCTTCCCTGGTATAGCGGTAAATCAGGGTCAGAGTCCGTATCCCCGGATGGGTATGCCCGGCAAGTTCGATCTTCCCGTCGATCTCCTCAATTTTTTTATAGGCATCTTTCATAACTGCTACGTTCATCGTATCCTCTGTGCTTTCATCCTCGATGCGTCCGGCGAGGCAAAAGGCCTCTTCGGCCAGATTATTCAGGTGTGCCAGCCCATGAAGGTCCCACATGATGGCACCAGTCAGTTCCCATGTATCTCCGACCCGGTAATATGCTGACAGTTCCCTGCAGATTCCTTCGCTGATAAGGCAGACCTCATCAGCCGTCCACAGGTCTTCACCGTTCCATACGTACCGGTAGACGATGCGGTACAATGTCTCCAATGTCGGGCTGCGCCTCACAAGGGGGATAAACCACAGATATCCGTCGTCATGGAAGCAGGACCGGTAGACCTGCAGAGAATTCCAGCAGGGGTCCTCAGGCAGGGCGTACAGCTCCTGTCCCTCCACAGCGCACCTGACGACTTCAAACACTGCCTGCGGGGTGATGGAAGATTTGCAGACCATGTCCGGGCACTGCACATCAAAGCCGCAGGGTACGCAGGGCAGATCAGCCTGTATAACATAGTGTCCTTCACCGTAAGGGCCTGTTTCCATAAAATGCACATTGGCGTTCGAGATGTCCACGACCTGAGTGCCAACGGCCGTGGCAATGTGCAGTGGTCCGGTGTCATTGCTCACAAGAATCCTGCAGCGCCGAAGCAGGGCTGCCAGCTCACTGATACCGGTCCTGCCGACAAAATTATGGACCCTGACCTGCATCCGTGTCTCAAAACGCCGGGCAAGCCCTGATTCCCCTGGTGAACCAAAGAGCAGTATTTTCCCCCTGAGACGGCCTGCGATCATGTCAGCGAGTTCGGCGTAAGATTCAACAGGCCAGGCCTTGTCGCTCTTGCTGGCCCCGAGGTGGATGCCAATGAGCAAATCATGTTCCTGAACACCCTCCCCGTTCAGGAGCGCTGCGGCCCGATCTTCGCTTTCCGGCAGAATGTGGTAGATCAGTCCCTGCCGTGAAGGCGGGACAGCGCCTATTTTCAGGTACATGTCAACCAGATGAAAGGAGTTGTATGCCCTGTTGGGGATAACGTTGAAAAAGTATCTCATCCAGGGATGCCTGATGACCCTGTGCCCCTCTGAATCTACGGTAAAGCCTCTGACTTCCTCTGCATCGACCAGTGACGTGATCAGGGCGCTGACCGGTGAGTGGGTGACATTAACCGCAAGGTCATAATGTCTGCTGTTAATCCTGTTCATCAGTTCTTCAAGGAAACGGTAATTGCGGACCAGTGAGTGTTTGCCGTCTCTGAGGCAATCCCGGTATCCCTTCATGTCAAACAGGATCAGTTCATCGATGAAGGGTATCCCGTTGCAGATTTCCGCAAAGGGTGAGTTTGCCAGCAGGGTGATCCTCCTGTCAGGGCAGGCGGTCTTGAGCCCCCGCATAAGGGGGCCTGTCTGAATCAGGTCGCCCATGCGCGTCAGGTTTATGATCAGTATTTCTTTCATGACAGGTCAGTGTAACAACTCATTCATTGCAAGGAAGATTTTTTCCGTCCTTGATATATCTCCCACTCCCGTTTTTATGTCCGCTGCGACATCGGAGAGGGTTATCCTCCTCCGGCCGGAAAACCGCTCCAGAAACTGCCCGAGGTCAGTGTCTCGTCCCGCTTCCTTCACGAGCTTGCCTACCGGCTCCCCTCCATCCGCCCAGCAGGCCCTTGGTATACCCTTCTTCGCGATGACCATAAGCATGTCAGCGAGTCGTCTTTCATAGGTATGGTCGTGCAGCACCCTCTCCCTTCCCCTCCGGGCGATCTGCTGCCGTTCATTGTCATCGTTGAGATAGCGGCGGGACTTGTCACGGAGGTCATTGAGGTCCTCAAAGACAATGACTTCGCTGCCCTCATCGAACAGACCGTCAAGCTCCGTGCGCCTGTCCAGAAGCTGAAATCCCCCGCAGCTGAGGATCTCAAAGGTCCGCGGGTTAACAAAGTCCCCGAAGGGATTGATGCCACGGTGATAATGAGATGAGTGAAGGTTGATGTTTATCTTTGAGGCGTTGAATATCCTGACGATCTCCTCAATTTCCAGTCTCTGTCCTCCCCGCTGAACGCACCGCCCCAGGGGGGAGGACATGTCCCAGTCCGTGCCCCATACTTTCAGTTCAAAGTCCAGGAGACCGGTGAGGAAATGCCTTCTGTTGTAATATCCGGCTCCCACAAAGGACAGGTCACTGCCGTAATAGGCCTGTTCTTCTCCGGTAAGGTCCACAGGCTTATGAATATCAGGGCAGGCAGCCATGGGGAGGTAATGAACACTTTCCGCCCCTGCTGACCTCAGTTCATCAAAGAATTTATCTTTTTGAATAACAAAAAAGTAATCGTACCAGACGGCAATGCTGCGCCAGTAATCCATGAACCTGAAATCCTCTACAAACCAGTAGGCCGTTGTCACCCCGCGGCTGCGCAGCGTTTTAACGCACGGCTCGCTGAGGGGGGCCTGAGCAAGGGCAATGACAATATCGGGCTTGAATTTCTCGCACCGGGAAAGGACCATCTCTGAGATGAAGGACGACAGATTATCAACCATGGTTCGGTATCGCTGCCTGTCAGTGGCTGCGTCACGGGCAAGAAAGAGTGCGTCCTGGAACCGGCTGTTGTCCACAAGCTCAACCTGATGGCCCATTTTGAGCATTGCAGCTGAACAGTACTGTGCTACGGGCAGGGACCCTCCATACACAGGACTGACAACGAGTATCCTGATTCCCTCAAAAGCCATTCTGGCTGAATTGAGCCGACCTTTTATCTTTTCAAAATAATCAGCGCTGAGCCGGACAGAAGGCGGGTGCTCCAGTATGGTGAGCCGGAGATTATAATCGGGAACCTCCCCGTCGCCCACAAGGGTGATCTTCTTCAGGACAGAGGTCAGGTCCAGCGCTGAAAATGCCTTTTGCAGGACATCCGCGCGGGGCTCAAAGACCGTGACAGGACAATCCACCTGACTGAGGAGTTGCATCACATGATACCCGAGACCAAACCCAAGCACTGCAATATGCTGCGCCCTGCTGATCTCCTCCTGGTAATGACCTGCCCATTCGCAGGCCTCTTTCATGGGGTTATAGAAACTGTGGAGACTGATCCGGCCTGCACGCAGTGAAGGGTACCCGGTTTTTGTGTGTACAAGCTCACAGTCGGTGCTGCCTGCATCGTGCCGGAGCTTCCGGGCAAGGTCCGGAGCTGCCTGTTCAAGACAGGCAATGTTTTTTTCAAATAGCATAGGGTTGTTGTCTGAATACAGCAGTCCTGTCATAAAAATTTCCCTGAAGGGGTTAGAGCAAATCTCTTGCCACGACCCCGGGGGTTCGGTGATGCAAGATACCTTAGCAGGGGGAGCATGTTAACAGATTGAAATTAAATGACAATTATAATTGCCACCAGACGCAGCCTATGATGATCCCGCAATGTAAGACTCCCTTCTCAAACAGCTTAGTGTCAATCTGGTGACATGAAGAGACGAAAACAAAGGGCGCTGGGTCATGTGGGAACGAAACTCATCGACTGCCCCTCACCCCTCGCCTGTTGCCCATTGCCATAACCTTTTTTAAGACTTATAGCGTTGCTCCATTGCGTAGATCAGGCTGCGTAGCCTGTGACGATAGGTATGCTCTTTCAGCACCCGTTCCCTTCCCCTGAGCGCCACCCGTTCCCGCTCCCAGGGATAGCGGAGAAAGAATTTTGCGATCTCAGGGACCTCGTCCCTGTGCCGGTAGGTTATGATTTCCCTTCCAACATGAAAAAGTTCCTTCAGGACCTCCCGGTGGTCAGTCAGAATAAAGGCCCCGCAGGCAGGCACGTCAAAGACCCTCTGGTTGACCGTCTCCGGCATCTGGCGGCTCGTGGCATTGAAGTTAATAGCGCAGGCATTGTAGAAAAGAGGGAGCTCCTTGTAGTAGTGAAGCGGCGGGCCGATACGAATCCTGCTGTTGTCAAGGACCGTACGCCACCCGGCATCGCCATGAATGACCGTGTCAAACCGCTCAAGGGCTTTCACAAGGCCCAGGCGGTAGAGCAGTGTTGCCTTCCAGGTGACTGCCGCTTCAAAATCCATCCTTTCCTTTTCAGTCAGTTCATGAAAGACCCTTAGCTCGTCATCCCTGAGCAGC
>CP070788.1:205243-213941 GCA_020346765.1 Nitrospiraceae bacterium | reverse complement strand
GTCTCATATGGAGCGGGCCCTTGTCAATCTGATAAACAATGCGATTGAGGCCTCCGAAGGAGGCAGGAGTGTATCGGTCAGGGGGGAAGCGGATGATCAAAAGGTGAGGATCAGTATCAGAGATTACGGCTCCGGGATGGACAAAGAGACTCTCGATAATATCTTTATTCCCTTCTATACAAAAAAAAGCTACGGGACCGGTCTCGGCATGGCTATCGCGAAGAAAATCATCGAGGGTCACAAAGGGGCCATTCACATAGAAAGCCGGGTCAATGCCGGCACGGAAGTTGTGGTTGAACTGCCCTGCAGCTAATAAATTGATCGTATCCTGCCGGTGAGCCGGTCAAGAATAATCGTATCCAGGGTAACATTGCCCTTTTTCACGTGCGCCTTGATAAACCGCCCCTCTAGGCTGGTGATCGTGACGGACAGTCCCCTTCCATGGTAATAATGGTTCAGCGAGTTTCTGACCTGCCTGTCACTCATCACGCCGTGGTGCGTGCCATAATGGCTTGTGCGGGTGCAGTAGTCGCCATAAGGAGTAGTGTTTCTCACACCCTGTCCCGCAGATTCGGCATGAGCCCCTGCAGAGAGGAAGCCTGACGTCAGGCCCAGGAGCAGAATAATGACGTTCAATGTGTTAATCATAGTGCATTCTTTTTTATCAACAAAAGGTGAAGGCAATATGAATGACCCTGTCTCAGGACACATTCACAAACTATTCACAACAAATTCATCAGTTGTTCGTATTGTACTGATATCGTGTAATCAGGAAATGATATAGCATCCATGAATCTGTACCCATGAGAGAATGACAGCGGGAGGTCCCTGCAGTGAGAACGGAAGGCCATCAGCGCTATCTTATTGATAAACCGGGATTGTGGGGTATAGCAGCCGGTCTGTCATTGCTGGCGCTGTATTTCCTGATACTGTCAATTGCCGAATCCTACAGGCATTCAATTGAGCAGTTTGCCGAAATCTGGCCATGGATATCAGTGCTGGTTCTGGGCTTCGCCGTTCAGGCAGCTCTCTATTCCTTTATCCGCAGAGAGATGAAGATCAAAAAAGAGGCAGGCATTGCCGGACCTGCGGTGGCGACGGCAGGCGGCATTTCGACGACCTCAATGGTAGCCTGTTGCGCCCATCACCTGACCGACGTACTGCCGCTGGTTGGTGCGTCGGCGGCGGCTGTTTTTCTTTCGCAATACCAGAGCGTTTTCCTGACCGCGGGCGTGCTTTCAAATCTTGTGGGAATCACCCTGATGCTGAAAATAATTCAGAAGCAAGGCCTGTACCGGCAGAAGCAGACGATCCTTTCTGCTTTGATGAGACTGAATATGACCAGATCCTTTTATGCCGTATGCGCTTTAAGTATTGTCACCTTACTGGTGACGCTGTATCAAAGTTTTTGAGGAGGCACCATGAAGAAGACAAAGCTTATCATTTTCCTGCTTTCAGTTATTGCCGGATTTGCTCTGGTCGCTGTACTGACCGGTGGCGGTACGGGATCAAAGAACGGTGCGCTCGCATCAGACACGGGTGATTTTGAAACGAAATTCACGGGCAGCATGGAAAACGGTGATGCACTTGTAGGACTGACCCCAGTCATCGACAGGCAGAAGCTGGTGGTGAAATTCAGCATAAATACCCATTCAGTGGGATTGAACGAACACGATCTGACGGAAAGTACCGTTCTGGAATACGGGGGAAAAATAGTGAAACCGCTCAAGGCGAGCAGAATCGGCGGTCACCACTCCTCAGGCAAAATTGTCTTTGATTTTGATGGAAGGGACAAAATTTTCGGTTTTACCATAAAAATTAAAGGTATTCCGAGTATTCCGGAGAGAATCTACGAGTGGAGCATGAGCTGATCAATCGCTGCCGGTGCGGGGCAATGACGGCGCCTGCCGGGACTGTTCGATGCCGCGATGCCCCTCTGCACTGGCAGTGGAAGGAGGAATGTCATGGAATGGATTAAGGATTACTGGTATGTCATCCTGCTGGGTCTGGTTGCAACAATGTTCTTTTTTGGACACAAGACACGTGGCGGGCAGGATGAATCGCATGCAGCCCGTCATGATGAACAGACAGACGGGAAGTCCGCCAAAGGCGGACACAGCTGCTGCCACTGATCAGAAAATCCGCATACGATCAGGATGGAAGAGGGACAGTTGTCTTGCGTGAGATGGCTGCCCTTTTTTCTTGACATTACATCGTCACCTATTCATAATCACGATCGGTAAGCAGAGTGAGCAGGCGGCAGTGAGCTCCTGAAGGGGTGCAGGTGCGCATCTGCTCACGGCATGCGTTTATAAAAGCATGCAGGAATACCCCGTGGGTTACCACGGGGAGTTTACTGACGATGATGAACAGTGAGGCGACACGCAGGAACAGGCAGGAACATGGGGATCTATGATCTGGCCGTACTCTTCCTCGGAATTTTTCTCATTGCCCTTGTTTTCGTACGGTTCGATATAAGCCGAACCGGGGTGCTTGTTTTTCTGGTACTGGCAATTGCTGCTTATCTGGCTGTATTTTTCTCTGTCCATCACCATATTCGTAAATCATGCGTTATTCTGGCTGATGAGTCCCTTTCAGATATAAGGAGTATGATCATGTCCTGGGGCCCGGCCGCCCCCCTTCTGAGTGTGCTGCTGATGGTGCTTCAGGCAGTGATAGCACCGCTGCCGGCATTCCTGATCACGGCGGCGAACGGCCTTGTCTTCGGGGTTTACTGGGGGACGCTCATTTCCTGGACGGGAGCCATGGGAGGCGCGCTCGTCTCTTTCATGATATCCCGGCTTTTTTTTGAGACATTTACAAGTAAAATCAGGGGCCACAGGAAGGGCATCGAGTATATCGAGCGCTTCAGCACGAAATACGGCTTCAGGGTCATCCTTACCGCCCGGCTCCTGCCGTTTATATCTTTTGATGTTATCAGCTATGCTGCGGGACTCAGCACCATAAAGGCCCGCACGTTCCTGCTTGCCACGGGCATCGGCATGATTCCGGCGACAATTGTTTATACGGCCTTCGGGGCAGAGATGGGGAAGATGAAAGCATACTCAGAGATGCTCTTTACCAGTTCGGTTCTCGCCGTGCTCCTCCTTATTCTTGTGTGGACTGTTCAGGGGGTGTACCGGCGCAGAACAGACTCCCGGCGCATACAGGACAGGGATGGTAATAATACCTGAGCGTGCCTGCTTCCGGAATCAGCTACTTGCCGATCAGCATCGGGTCCTGGTAAATCATCAGGTGGGACCAGGGGGTCCCGGAATACATAATGGATGTTCCAAAGCTGCCGGGATAGGTGGGGAGCTTTGTTGACATGTGATCAAAAGGCCAGAAGATTAACCAGTGGGGTGGTTCCCTTCGCCGCTTTGTTCCCGGTACATCCCAGGAGATAAAAATCTTGCCGTCCTTTTCCCAGCGGAGAGCGCCCTGAGCCATGTATGCAATCCCGGGGACTTTATTGGTGGGCTTCGGCTTCTGCCCTACAAAATCGTTCCACCACTGTACCGCGGCCGCATCCATACAGGCGGGGACCGGTATGTCTATTTTGTCAAGGTCTAAATAACATGTGAAGCCGTTGCTGCCGGTCCTGGCTTTTTTGTATGTAAGATCAGTATCGAGGATCAGGATAGTAGCATCTTTGGAGATGTGCGGCGGGGCAGCGCTTTCCGCGAGCCTGATCTGATCATCTTCGCTTATGTCCAGCACGGCCGGCTTCATGCTCCTTTCGTCATAAGCCGAGGAGGTGCCTGTGAATAACAGTACTGTTATTAATACAGTGGGATAAAATAATGCGCGTTTCATGGTGGTATCCTTTCTGTAGTAAGCGGGAGATATATTTGATCGTATTTTACGTCACCTGAAACGCATAATCCAGTTATATATCACCCAGAACCAGCGATAAGTACAACGTAACATCATGGTGAGCCTTCAGCATGAGCTCAGTGGAACGCTTATCGAACCATCACTGGCGGTTCGCCCTTAGACAGAGCTTACCCTGAGTAGTGTCATCCTCAGACAAGCCTTCGGCGTAAGCTCAGGCGAATGCTCAGGATGAGACGAATCGAAGGGTTCAGGTCGGTGCGACTCGTTCCGAGGTGACAGTCTTTTAGCAGGTTACCAGGTTATCGCTGGCTCTGGGTATGCGTATATCATCTGGCCCGGTATCCGAAACACTGGAAAGATGAATTTGGGGATAAAGAGATAAGCAGATAATATGGAATGGAAACAGAAGGGATGGAAGTGGCAATGGATGGTGTGCATATATTTTGTATTGCCTTCACCGAAGCATTCTCCCGGGGGACTGGTTAAGATAATGAAAAGGCATGAACCAAATTTTGATTGTGCTCAAAACTATATGCTTTTAATTCTTAATTGGCATGACAACTTTTTTTGTGGCAGTTGTCAACATTTTGTGGTACATTGTGGTACATATAGTATAGAGCGATACCAAGCGGCTGAAATGCCGCCGCGCTGGTTATAATTACGGAACCGGAGGTCGATGATGCTGTCACTTAAGAAGTTTGAAAATGACTTAAAGAAGCTGGGAACAGATTACTTTGTGAATGAACTGCAGTTTGTCCCTGACATCGCGTCCTGGGCGGATAAAAACAAGCAGGAACTGGAAGAGCCCCACATGCCCATGAAACTCGTTACCGAGACGGACGACGCCCTCACCATGGTGGTTCAGTCCGACGTCAGTGAAGAGCATCTTGATGATGTGGTGCGAAACCTGGGCGTGCGGTGGTCCGTGAGAGATAATGTGAGCGACCTGGAGAAGAAGCTGAACAGCACGAAGAAGCGGCTTGCCTACTGCTTTCTCAAGGAGTATGCCCGGTCGTTGCAGAAATTCGAGGGGGATGAGATCCTGGAGGACGAGTGGGTCCTCGATGAAATGGACTACCTCGGCTACTTCAGAGAGTAGCTCCTTCCTAAGTTCGGAAGCGGGGGAAAACAGAAGTTTGTAACTGCGGAAGCAGGAAAGCGGACAAGTCTGAAAGACCTGATCTGCAGGGACACGGCGTTGCGGTGCCCGTATGCCTGCTATGGCATCCCCAAAAGAGGCCCACCGGAAGAAACCAGCAGATAATCTACCCGAGAAAGAGATTAGAAATAGAGGGAGGATTTTTCCGGTCTTCCCCACCCCTTACACCCTTCCCGCCAGGGGAGGGGATTTATTAAGAAGGAATCAATGTCTAATATCTGGATGTGGAAAACACATTCTTCTTGACAAGCGGATTAATATATTCTAATATTTGAATACATGAATAAGTTAGGTGAAAAAATCGAGGCTCTCAAGGTCATCGCACATCCGGCGCGAATTGCGATTCTTGAGGAACTGTCCCAGGGGGTAAAGTGCGTCAGCGATTTCCAGGATTTTCTGGAAATAAGGCAATCCAATGTGTCCCAGCACCTGTCAGCCCTGAGACATGCAGGCCTTATCGATTACTTCATTGACGGCCGGCTCAGGTGCTATTTCCTGAAAAGCCCCTTTATCCTTGACCTGCTTGAAATCGTGAAGAAGGATTACCCCTGTGAACTTCCCGGGCCTGACTGCTGTCCTGTAACGAAAAAGGGGACCTATCCCGGAGACAGGAGGCGGTAATGGCAAAGACGATCACGCTGTTTCTCAACACGGCCCCGTATAGCCATGAAAACACCCATACCGCTCTGAAAATTGCGGAGGCTGCCCTTGATCAGGGGTTGGAAACACATGTCGTGGCATCAGCAGACGGTGTGTACAATTTTCTGAAGGGCCAGAAGGGAAAGGGCCTCCCCCATGCCGCGGAGGGGTTTGAGCGGCTCATGGCAAAGGGGCTGAAGGTCGACCTCTGAGGAGGATGCGTGAACTTCCGCTGTATTGCGGAAGAGGCCTATATAGAAGGTCCGAAGAAAGGAGCCCTCAAGGGGCTTTTCGATCTGATGAAGCAATCCCATATCTTTCTGAATCTTGGTTCATGATGGAGAAGCGATGAAGAATCTGCTTGTCATCCTCAGAAAACCGCCCTATGGAACGGTTGATGCTGCAGAGGCCGTGCGACATGCCGGCGGCGCCGGCGGCTTTGATTACAAGGCAACATTATATATGATTGACGGCGGGGTCTATGCAGGAAAGAAGAACCAGAACGCCGGGGATACCGGATTTTCCGGTCTCGGCGAAAGTCTGGAACTCCTTTCCGATGAAATGGAGATTTATGTTTGCCGGAACTCTCTTAATGAATGCGGGATCGACGAAGAGGATCTTGTTGAAGGGATTAAGATTGACGACGGCGAGGCCCTGAAGCACGCATTGAAGAATGCGAACTCAGTCATGATTTTTTAGGGGGCAATCAATGCTGTTCCTCATTGCAAGCGCGCCAGATACCAAGGAGTTCCAGACAGCTGTCAGAACGGCACAGGAAATGAAGGCAGACGTCTGTCTTCTGCAGAATGCCGTCTATGCAGCACGGACACCCGGCAGCAGTACCTTCTTTGTTATGGCCGATGATTTGAGGATGAGAGGCATCACAGAACAGGAAGTCCCGGGAACGATCATAGGTTACGACAGGCTTGTCGATCTCATGGCGGGCTCGGACAAGGTCGTGGGTTTGTTCTAGCTCATTGAGATCTGAGATGATAGAGATTAAGAATATGCTGAGAAAAGGGCAGAGCATTCAGCGGGCGACAAGCTTCGTATACGGGACAATGATTAATCGAGGAGAATTAACATGAAATCACATTACCAGATTATCATCATCGGCGGCGGAAACGCAGGCATCTCCGTAGCAGCACAGCTCCTGAACAGAAATCCCCGCCTTGACATCGGCATCGTTGAACCGTCGGAAAAACACTATTACCAGCCGGCATGGACCCTTGTTGGCGGCGGTGTCTTCGATATCAGGAAGACCATACGAAAGGAAGCTGACTTTATTCCTGCTCAAGCTGAGTGGATCAGGGACAGGACGGAAGGCTTTGATCCCGCACACAACAGGGTGTCCCTGGCATCGGGGGGGCAGGTGACCTATGACTACATGGTTGTCTGCTGCGGCATCCAGCTGAACTGGCATTTGATAAAAGGCCTGCCGGAGACCTTGGGCAAGAACGGCGTGTGCTCGAACTATTCCTTTGATATTGCCCCCTACACATACGAATGCATCAGGAACTTCACTGGGGGCAGGGCGGTCTTCACCCAGCCGGCATCACTCATCAAGTGCGGCGCAGCACCCCAGAAAATCATGTACCTTGCCGCGGACAATTTTAGCAGGCGGGGAGTGCTGAAAGATTCCGAACTGCTCTTCTATACGGGCAAGCCCGGTCTCCTGCGCGTGAAGGAGATCAACGCGGCACTCATTGAGATATGCAGGAGGTACGGCATCAGGCCGGTGTACCAGTCCAGCCTGATTGAGGTGAGGGGTGAATCGAAGGAGGCCGTCATGGAGGTGCCGAAGGAGGGCGGAAAGGAAACAGTCACGGTGCACTTTGACATGCTCCATGTTGCGCCTCCCATGTCAGCGCCCGATGCCGTCAGAAATAGTCCCCTGGCTGTTGAGGGAGACCCCCAGGGATGGGTGGACGTAAACGGCGAAACATTCCAGCACAGAAAATACGGCAACGTGTTCAGCCTCGGGGATGTGGCCAACGCGGGAGACACCAAGACCGGCGCCGCCATTCACAAGCAGGCTCCGATAATGGTGAGGAACCTCCTTTCAGCAATGAACAATAAGCCATTCTCCGGTCCCGGGTATGACGGCTACACTGCCTGTCCGATCCCTACAGGGTACGGCAAGCTTATGCTTGCCGAGTTTGATCATGCCAATACCCTGAAACCGACCGTGCCGCTGGACCCCACGAAGGAACGGATGAGCCTGTGGCTGTTTATCCGGTATGCCCTGCCCTGGCTGTACTGGAACGGAATACTGAAGGGTAAGTTATAAGCAGCAGAGGAGGGGAGTTTTTCATTTCCATAACATGGCTCGAGAAAAAGAAGAGTGATCATCCGGGAGGGAGTGCATGAAACGAATGAACGGGACAGGATGGATGAGAGTCTTCTTTATTTTATTCACAATTATTTCCATCTTAATGATTTCGACTTCCGCAATGTGGGCGAACGAGTTAGCGGATGCAATAGCAGCTGCGCCCCAGGGAACGGGAAAGGGCATGATAGATCCCGGGAGTCCGAAGGGTTTTCTCGGTATCCCCGGTGCACCTGACGTAAATCTCTTCTGGGGATTATTGTGGGCTGTCTGGGTAGGGTGGATATTTTCGACAGTCGGAGCGTTTGGTGGAATAATGGCCGGCGTAGGTCATATCACAATTTTCGGTCTTGGTGATTACGCAAAGAGTTTTAAACAAACCAGCCCTGTCTTAAACAAGTTGATGACAGACAGCATCCGTGTATCAAATCAGTGGCTTGTAAGTCTGAGCGCCCTGATTTCTTCAATTAATTATTTTAAAATGGGAAGACTTGTTTTGCCCCTGGGGATTGCCCTTGCGCTTGGTTCAATAACAGGCAGCATTCTCATTCCCATCATTACTGCAGGCAAGATCAATCTCAGCAACTACATCGGTTACTTTGGACTGTGTATCTTTATCATTGGAGGATTTTTATTCTATGAAACTACAGAGAAAGGTCAGTCAAAAAAGAAAAGTGCAAAAGCAGCGGCTAAGGCCTTTGAAGAAGCACATATAAAAATCAAAAACAGTCAGC
>CP070788.1:196421-205143 GCA_020346765.1 Nitrospiraceae bacterium | reverse complement strand
GTCAGAGTATTCCTGGCATCGCCAAGGGAGTTTTTCAGGAGCACCTGCGGAGAAAGGGCCGTTGTCTTGATCTCCGTGTCCCCCGTAAAGTCGCCAAGGGCAAAGGTGGAGAAGGTGAGAAAGGCCCGCTTCCGGTAGGAGGCATCGAGTCTGAAAAGGCTGTCATCAAGGAAATAGACCTCGGGGGTTACCTTGAAATAATAGTCTTCGACGTCGGCAAAGTCATCGGGGTTCACAGAGTCAGTCCTCGAGACGCCCGCGTCAAACTCGCTCTCTTTGATGGCCCCCGGAAGGCCGGTATTGTCCTTGTGGTACCCGGTGCTGAAATTCAGGTTGACCGCATCTCCCGGGTAGTAGCTGATAGTAAAGCCAGCGTCTTTTGCCTCCGTATCGCTGTTGTCCCGGTACCCGTCTGATGTGAGGTATGTTCCGTTCAGGGAGTAGGCTGCCCTGTCTGTCCTGTTAGAAAAGGAGGCGGTGCCCTTGAAGGCGTCGTAGCTTCCCACTGCGGCGCCCGCTCCCGCTCTCATGGCCTCACCGTCTCTGGTAATGATGTTGATCACGCCGCCCGCGGCATTGTCTCCGTAAAGGATGCTTCCCCGGCCTCCCCGAACGATTTCAATCTTCTTCACTCGCTCAAGGGGGATCTGTGTCCAGTCCGTGCCGCTCAGGTCAGCCTGGTTCACCCGCCTGCCGTCGATAAGTACAAGGGTATTCAGTCCGGCCGTTTCCCCGAAACCCCGCACGTCAACGGTGATGTTCCTCTGGTTGCCGCCGATATCATTCACATGGATGCCGGGGTCCAGCCTGAGGAGATCGGGAATATTCCGGGCCGTTGAGTTTCTGATGTCTTCTTCCGTTATCACCGTAACGTTCGCCGGGACGGAACTGACCTTTTCTTCATACCGCGTTGCCGTGACAACAACTTCATCAAGCAGCACTGCCTCGTCTTGGGCCCCTGCCAGGGGTGCCAGGCAGGCAAGCAAAAGAATTGTGAATATAATTATACGATTCATGTGGTTGGGACTCCTTATCTTTTTTTGAAGTGTATCCCTGGCACACCAGGGTCAGTCCATACGTGCACAGCTACGTTCACGACGTGTTGCTTCTCATCTTTTCCTCCTCTTCCCGCGAAGGGTCCGGTATTTTCCAGGCAGGAGGGTCTCCTGACTGAGGGCTCCCTACTTGCCCGCCTTCCCGGCCGTAACGGACAGTGGCTTAATCGGGCGTTCGCTCCCATCACAGTTGCGGGGCAGTTCCCGTCTTCCACGGGATTCCCCTTCCCTGCCTGCTTATGCTGTCAATGACAGCATGGGTGTTGCGTCATCAAAACTCAACGTTAAGATACAAAATGTACAATTAAGAAAGACCGATCTAATACCCTGATCCAGTGATGACGTCATAACTTTTTGAAAAACTGTCACCCTAAGCTTGTCGAAGGGTGAATAACCAGTCATGGTTCGACAAGCTCACCATGACAGCATGATATCCTTAACCCTGGATCCGGGCAATAGAAAATGACCTTACCGTTAAAATATTCAACTTCCAGTAGATCAACTATCCTTTCGAATACATTCACTGACAACTCTCAACACCTCAGATAGGTGCCTCCCGCCTCATCAATCCTCACCTCAGCATCAACGTCAAAGGCCTCTCTGAGCGCCTCCCGGCTCAACACGACCTGAGGGCTTCCTGTGCCGATAATCCGGCCCTCTTTGATGAGGATTATCCGCTCGAACTGCATTGCCATGTGAATGTCGTGAAGGGCCATAACAACGGTGATCCCCCGCTCATTTCTCAGTGCCTTCAGGAGCCGCAGGAGCTCGACCTGATACTTGATGTCCAGGTTTGCCAGGGGCTCATCCATGAGAACAAGGCCCGCTCCCTGAAGCAGTGTCATGGCGATATAGACCCGCCTCCGTTCACCGCCGCTCAGATTTCTTATAGGCTCCCCTGCCTTCTCCCTGAGACCGACCATGCCGAGGGCCTCGTCCTCAGTCAATGACGGCCGTATGTCGTAGGGGTAGAGGCCCATGCTGACAATCTCTTCCACAGTGAAGGGGATATTCATATCGAGGATCTGGGGAAGGTAACTGAGGAGCTTGGCCCGGTCCCTGTTCCGGTAACCGCCGAGGGCCCTGCCCCAGAGGTTCACCCTGCCCTCGAACGCCGTCAGGATTCCGCCGGCGATTTTCAGCACCGTTGATTTGCCAGACCCGTTGGCTCCCAGCAGGCCGATAAACTCGCCGTTCCCGACGAAAAAGGACATGTCCCGGATCAGCGGGCGGTGCCTTTCATAGCTGAACTGCACCCGGTCAAAGTCAAGAATTGTCGTATCAGATGCCAAGGACGTCTCTCCTCCTGAGCAGATAGAGAAAATAGGGCGCACCGATAAGGGCTGTGATGATGCCCGCCGGCAATTCCACGGGGGGTATTACGGTCCTGCCGATGAGGTCGGCAACACAAAGCAGCGCCCCACCCCCCGCAGCAGACAGCGGTATCAGGACCCTGTTGTCCGCGCTTACCAGGAACCTCCCCATGTGAGGAACGAGAAGACCGATAAAGCCGATCATCCCTCCCAGGGACACCGACGCCGCAGTCATGAGACCTACGGCAATGAACAGAATAAATCGCTCCCTGCCCGGCGAAAACCCGAGACTGTGTGAAAGGTCGTCACCGAGGATGAGGGCGTTAAGGGCCTTTGCCCGGTACAGTGCAATAATAAATCCCAGGACAATGAACAGGAGCCCGTAGGGGATCACAGACCAGTCCGCGATGGAAAGGTCACCGAATATCCAGAGGGTGGCGCGCCTCAGCCCTTCATCGCTGGAAACGCTCATGAGGAGCATCAGCATGGCAGAAAAGAGAAAGCCCAATCCCACGCCTGCCAGCAGAAGCCTCTCCGGGAGAAATCCTCCCCGCTTCCATCCCATGGCGCCCACGAAAACCCCCGTAATCAGTGCTCCGGCAAAGGCAAGGAGCGGTATGGTTATAATCCCCCAGAATGACAGGCCCGCAATGATCCCCAGGGCAGCAGTCAGGGCCGCGCCGCTCGAAATGCCCAGGATGTAGGGGTCCGCAAGGGGGTTTCTCAGTACCCCCTGCAGGACTGCGCCGGAGGCGCCCAGCCCCAGGCCCATCAGCACGGACACGACCATCCGGGGCAGCCGTATGGACAGGACAATCTCCTTCTCCAGGCCGCTCATATGAAAGGGGCTGATAAAGCGGGGCCCCACCAGGAGGGAGGCAGCACACACTGCCAGCGCGGCCGCTGCGATCACTGATAATTTGATCTTCATCGCTCCCTTCAGCATCTATTCTCCGTTCCCGGGGCCATCCGGCACGGCATCCTCACCACGGAGGTAATGTGCCAGTTCCTCCACGCCGTCGATCGCCCGCGGCGACAGCCGGAACAGCCTGTCGCTTACGTAAAACACCTTGCCGTATTTCACGGCCGGCACATGGGAGAGCCTCTTCAGAAGGCCGCCGGATATTTCCCTCATTCCCTCCCCCTTGCCGATAAAGATAATGTCCGGGGACTGATGGAATATCTCTTCCAGAGAATATTTCGGATAGCGTCCCTGGGCGCCGGCAGCTATGTTGCGCGCGCCGAGCAGGTTCAGGGCATCGTTGACGGCAGTGTCAGCCCCGGCCACGATCAGCGGCTCAGGCCAGACAATGAAGAGGACACTGTGCTGCTTCCCTTTTCCGGTTTTCTTCAATCCTTCTATCCGCTGCTCGATACGGGCGGCAAGGGCGCTGAACCTCTCTGTCTCTCCGAGGGCATCCCCCATGTTTCTGATCCCGCCGGGAAGTTCGGGAATCCGCAGTGACTCAAACACATAGGTCCTGATGCCCATCCTGCTGAGCTTCTCCTCGAACTCCCGGGGATTTCCATCGGTGGTAAAAAGAACCATATCGGGCCTGAGGGACACGACCGCTTCCAGAGACGGGTTTGACATGCCGCCGATCCTTGTCTTGCCCCGGGCCTCCTCCGGGTAGTCGCAGAAGGTGGTTACTCCCACGACACGATCTCCCAGGCCGGTCGCAAAGAGAATCTCCGTAATGCTCGGTGCCAGCGAGACGATGCGCCTGGGCGCTTCAGCATGCGCATGGATAGTGAGCGATGAGGAAAAGGCAGCGAGCAAGCAGGCAAGGACGGCAGGGATCACACGAAGAGGAGAGAAGGTACGCCATCCGGTACTGGCGCCGCTGTCCTGGTTCACCGGCAGTTTCATGGAAATCGCTTTTTTCATGGCACCAAATAAAAACCCCGGCCTTCCACAGGAAAGCCGGGGATAAAAGCACAGACCTTTTACCCTCACAGCCCCTTCCCTCGAAGGCTTGTTTGTGAGGCACAGTCCAGGCAGGTCTTCTGGCTCTCCCGATCTCTACCAGCCTTCCCTGTCAGCCTGACAAGTGGCGCATTGTGAAGTAGAGACTGTGAATTCCGAGATAAGTGGAAATCGGGATTACAGCGGCGGGTCCGCTCCAGTTTTTCACTGGATTCCCCTTTAAGCCGTTGCGGCACCTGAACAATTCTGCAGTGATTATACCTCATAGCCTTTGTCATTAGTCAAGCTCATGGAAGATGAGGGGCTTTCCCCCTGCCTTAACTATCTTATGGCATCCCCTGCCGCAGCAGTCCTGCCCCCCTTCTGCCGCCCCGGCAATCTAAAGAAATCCCGGGATAAGCTCGATAAAACTAGTATTACCTGATCTTGATACAGCACAAACTGGAGGGTTCATGAGCACTATCGTTGATGTCTTTAATAACGTTATCGCCGAGGGAGTAAAGAAAAAAGCCTCTGACATTCATATCTGCGTGGGCTGCCTCTGGAAATACAGAATCGACGGCCATATCCTCCCCCTTGATTTGAAGCCCATTACAATAGAAGACGGCGAGTCCATTGTCCGGCATATTATCTCAAAATCCCCCATGTTCTCAATGGATAAACTGGACGGGGCAGTTGAGGAGCTCCGGGACATGGACTGTTCCTACACCCTGGCCGGCGTGGCCCGGTTCCGTGTCAATATCTGCCGCCAGCGCGGGTCATTCTCCATAGTCCTCAGAGTGGTCCCCTTCATCGTTCCCACCATAGAATCCCTGGGGCTTCCGGAAGTGATAAGCAAAATTGCCGCCGAGGAGCGGGGGCTGATCCTGGTGACAGGCATCACGGGAAGTGGCAAATCAACCACCCTTGCTTCCATGATCAACCTGATCAACCAGAACAAGCCGTGCAAGATCGTATCCATCGAGGACCCTATCGAATATCTCCACAATGAAGTAAAGGCCTCAATCATCCAGCGTGAGGTCGGATTTGATACGGACAGCTTTGCCACGGCACTGCGTGCTGCCCTTCGCCAGGACCCGGACGTGATCCTTGTCGGTGAAATGCGTGACACCATAACCATTGAGATCGCCCTGAAGGCAGCGGAAACAGGCCACCTGGTTCTGTCGACCCTGCACACCATGGACGCGCCGAAGACAATCCACAGGATCATCAGCGCCTTTGACCTGAGCGAACAGCAGGCAATACGCATACGCCTCGCTGACGCCCTGAAGGCTGTCATATCCCAGCGGCTGCTCCGCCGTAAGGACAACGCCGGCCGGGTCGCGGTGCTGGAGATCATGCGGACCACCCTCACCATCAAAGAGTGTATTGAAAACACAGAGAAATCAAATTCGATCAAGGATTTCATCGGGTCCGGCAGGGACCAGTACGGCATGCAGACTTTTGACCAGCATCTGATGGACCTCTTTACACAGGATGTGATCGATCTGGAGACGGCAAAGGCCGCGGCAACAAGTGCCTCTGATTTTGAACGAAACATCATGTACGCGTAAGAGAGCCCGCTGTGTCCGGCACCCCCGCTGAACAACCCTGCCCAGGGACTGTGCGCTGCCAGAGGCCCTGTCCTTCACGGAGGGAATTCCCTACATAATTTGCTGATCGCACCGGATAGCCGAATAGCCTGCCCAAAGTATTACTCATACATTCAATGTGTTGCACAAGCATGCAATCATATGGCACAGAATTTGCTTTTATGGCGGAGAACGCTCACTGAACCAGGCAGGGCAGAAGGATAAACATTCTCATGTTACAACTGACGAACAACAAACAACGCATGGCAGCCCTTGTTGCCCTGCTGCTTGCCCTGTGGGGATGCGGGGGTGGGGGCAGCGGCAGCGGCAGTCTTCAGAAAAGCCAGGGGAGGTCCATAAGTCTTGCCTGGCATGCACCCCAAACCATGGCGGACGGCACTGCCCTGAATAGCCTCGGAGGGTACCGGGTTCATTATTCCCAGGAAACGGCGTCGAGCTTCACCCATATGCTCGATGTGGAAAGCAGTACAACGGCCACAATCAGCGACCTCTCTCCGGGCACGTGGTGCTTTGCCGTCACCGCGTACAATAAATCAGGAGTGGAAAGTGATTATTCCACGCCCGTCTGCACTGAGGTATAACAGGGCACTGTTCACTCGCCGATAATCTTCACGAGCACCCTTTTTTTCCGTCCTCCGTCGAACTCGCCGTAAAAAATCTGCTCCCAGGGACCAAAGTCCAGCTTCCCGCCAGTAACGGCCACAACAACCTCCCTGCCCATGACCTGCCGTTTCAAATGAGCGTCGCCGTTATCCTCGCCGGTGCGGTTGTGGCGGTACCGGGAGACCGGCTCATGGGGCGCCAGTTTTTCCAGCCACACCTCGTAATCATGGTGCAGGCCTGACTCATCGTCATTGATAAAAACCGACGCCGTGATATGCATGGCGTTTACCAGACACAGCCCTTCCCTGACACCGCTCTCCCTGAGGCATTCTTCAACACGGGAGGTTATGTTGATAAATGCGCGGCGGGTCGGGACGTTGAACCAGAGTTCTTTGCGAAAGGTTTTCATGGGGCCTCCAATCCTTGGACCGTATTCTAAGATAATGGAGCTATTGAAAAAGAGGTTGTTTTTTCTATGTGAAAAAAGTCTATGGGCTATCGGCCATAGGCAAAAGCATCTGCTTATTGCCTATAGCCTCTTGCCCCTTGCCTGGAGCCCATACCCAGTCCTTTCATCTCCCTCAATGACGTTTCTGAATCAGCGCGTGAATACATTCTGCCGCTTCCACCGGAGACGTTTTCTCCGTATCGATGATCACCTCAGGATTTTCCGGCTCCTCATAGGGGACGTTCACGCCCGGAACCGGCCATCCCGCTTCGCCTTTTTCATAAATCCCTCCGGGCGCGGAGTGTCTGTCGATCCGCCTTTTTTCCCGTTCCGCACAGAGCGCAAGCGGGCATTTCAGATATACTTCCACGAACCGGGGAATCAGGTCCCGCGCAAGCCTTCTCCAGGATCGCCTGTTGCCCGTGGCGTCAATAATAACATCCAGGTCCTGTTCAGCCACTGTTTTGGCAGTATACACAAGGGCACGGTAGACATATTCCCGTTCATCCGCTGAATAGGTCGGCTCGGGGGTGACGATCTTCCTCAAGTCATCCATCCTGATGATCACTGATCGGGGGGCCCTCTTTTTGAGCGCCAGGGCAACGGTGCTCTTCCCGCTGCCGGGAAGCCCCGTGATCCAGATTACCGTCGATGCCGGCATGCCCTATTATACCGAAAACATTTCTTTTCAAAAAATTAATCTTCTGGTAAAATGTGCCATGGATTTTAATACTGAAATAAGCGAAAGGCTTCCCCTCATACAGGACGCAAACCTGGACGGCAAGATAGTCCTGGTCAGGTTCGACCACAATGTGGTAAAGAAAGGCAGTATCAAGGACCCCTTCAGGATCGATAAATCGCTGGGGACACTGTACCACATCGTAGCCCGCGGGGGCAGGCCGATCCTCATGACACATGTGGGAAGGCCCCGGGACAAGAAAACAGGGAAAATCACCTGTAGCCCTGATACCTCGGTAGGCCCCATTGTGGAATATCTGAAGAACAAGCTCAAGGTGGACTTTTATGTCCCCGAATGCGACATTGACCGGGAACTGGGCATATCGGGCCTTGGAAACTCCCTTGACCGCGCCATTGGCGACCTGAAAGACCGCAAGATCGGAGGAATATACCTCCCCAATACCCGGTGGTTCAGGGGAGAAGAGGAAAAGGGCTTTTTCAGGGACAACCTGGCTGTCCAGTTCTCTAACCTGGCCGATGTTTACGTTAATGACGCCTTCGGCTCATGGCAGCCTCATGTGTCGACCTATGATATTACGAAGTTCATCCCGTCCTATGCCGGTTTTCTCATGCAGAATGAAATAGCAAACCTGAACAGGGTGATTAACCCCGAGCGGCCCTTCCTTGCCGTCATTGCCGGCTCCAAGTACGACACGAAAATCGGGCCCCTCTATGCCATCTATGAAAAGGCAGACCACCTGATCCTGGGGGGAATCCTCTACAATGCCTACCTCTGCGCCAAATACGGCATATCCATTAAGGGCATTGCCGAGGATGACATCCAGGCGGCGCAGGACCTGGTTGCCAAGGACAGGGGCCGGCAGAAGATACTGGAAATGCCCTTTATTGTCGAATCGGATATAACGGAAGGAAAGGTTGAAGGCAAATACAGGACGCTGTCGCTTGCCGATCTGAAGAAGGGAGGCAAGCAGGGATACGTCCTGGACATTGACCCCCGCTCTTTTGCCGACAACAGAATTTCAGAAGCTGTTCATAATGCAAGGACGATCTTTGTCAATGCCGTCATGGGCCTGACACCGCCCTTT
>CP070788.1:187481-196321 GCA_020346765.1 Nitrospiraceae bacterium | reverse complement strand
TCCATCAATTCGGGGGAAGTCCAACCGGTAATCAATAACAAGCTTCAGAATATGTAGTAGAGTTTTAACCTGTGCCGTCCTGGGCTCTGGAGACCGCTCCGTACTGACAGCGGTCCCCTCGTCCCGGATTTTCAACTTCAGTGTGTTGCCTGTCCGATCTTCCTGGGAAAAGGGAAGTTATTTCACTGATGAAGGAAAAACTTTCCCGGGAAGCGGACACAGTCCCTGTATGACAAACCGAACCGTGAGGAAGGGGCAGAATCGGCCCCTGTATTACCTTGAATTATAAGAGTCTTACCGAATCAGCGAACATGAGCGGTGCGTCTGCAGGACTGGCACACCTCTTGCTGTCTCCGGGACATGGATTGTGTTATGAACAGCATTGCTCCGGCAGGGCAGGTACCCTGTGCCCCTGAGACGGGGATGCCGAGATTACAGGGTGCATCTCCGGAAATGGAGAACAACTTTGGCATCTTCCTGCGTGCTGAAATGAACGGAGCGCAGCAGCAGGGTCAGCCGTCAGATATGGAGAGGGCCATGGCTGATGATAATGGGAACGGAGAAGCTGAACTCATTTCACAGGGAGGCCTGCAGGCCCCTGAACATGAGAACCATGGGGACATAAGTGAAGGAACTGAGGAGGCACCGGAAGAGTGCGCAGAATTGAACGATGGAAAAGATGAAGGAGATACTGTCTTCACGTGGGCAGAAGGGCATGGCAGTGGAACGAGCGGAACAGGTCTCTTCCCTGAGATGGACGACCCGGCCGGTATCAGTCCAGGGGAGGCATATGACCCGGCTCTTTCCGCGGACGGACCTGGCAGTGCTCATGATATGAAGGATCAGGGGACAGGGCCGCTTAATCAAAGGCCGGTTACCGTTATCAGTGAGGATGTCCCGCAGAATCTCCGGGCTGAATCAGAGAGAGTTCTTTCCCCTGATGCCGGTGAGGGTCTCACGCGGGAAGAGACCACAGCGCACAACCAGGGTGAATTGGCCGGAGATGAGGAGGGCATTTCCCGTCCGGTCAAACATGCGGAAGGAGAGACGGCCGGAAGAGAGGCGGGGCAGGGGGGATATCAGGCTGCTAGAGATATGACATCAGTCCCGGTGGGCAGCGAGGGGCCGTCGGACGGCAGCAGTGTGTCAGGAGCAAAAAATACTGAACCGGAACGCACTGGAGGAAACGAAACGTCTGCGCGGATCATGATGCGGGACAGTGCGAAGGGCGAAACCGTGGACAGAGACGGCGGGAACAGGGACGCCAGTGATATAGAGGAAGAGGGTGGACAGGAAAAAACCTTCTGGGACGCCATGGCAAGCGATGACGGCCTTTCAGGGGAAGAGCATCATGAGGACCACCTGGTACCGGTACACACGACCAGGGATCGCGCTACCGGTCACGGCCGATCGGGAGATGCGGTCAGGCATCAGACAATTCAATCATATGACACTGAAGTGCAGGGCCAGGAGGCCGCAGCAGAGGGAACGGGCAAGACGGCATCTGCGGGGAATCCCGGGCCGGCATTCCACCATATGTTTTCCCGGAACACTCTATTTGCCCCAGAAGGGGCCGTACAGGCCGAAGGCATCGGGACTGACGCTCAGGGCCCTGCTCCCCATCACAGCACCGCCATTTATTCAGGAGATGCAAGGATTGCTGAGCATCCCTTCACTGCACAGAGCATGAAAATGGACGGCATTCGTGAGCTTATGGACAGCATAGTCTATGTCGTCAGGGGCAGCAATAAACTGGGAGTGACCGTTGAGGACAGGAATTTCGGCAGGGTAGACATCAGCCTGAGCCATGAAAAAGGCCTGATCAGTGTGCACGTCAACACATCGGACAGGGTGCTGAGAGAGTTTATGGAGAACAACATCCAGAGCATTCTTGACACGCTTCATGAGGAGGGAATAAGCGTGGGCGAGTTTACCGTGGCCCTCAGGGAACAGGGGAAACAGGAAGCGGACATGCCTTTCTATGGCAGCAGAATATCGGCTGTTCCTGAAGAGAGGGTGGATCAGGAATACGGCCGGACCGGGCTTGTAAATATATTTGCCTGATAATCAGAAAGGGAAGGAGGATGGATGGACATTTCTACGATAGGGGCGAAGGCTGAATCACCAGTCAGTGCTCTCGGGACCAAGACACTGGGCAAGGAGGACTTCCTGAAGCTGCTTCTGAAGCAACTGAGCCATCAGGATCCGCTCAACCCCATGGACAGCACGGAGTTCACGTCTCAGCTCTCCCAGTTCAGCTCACTGGAGCAGTTGACGAACATCAACACCACGCTCAGTAACGTTCTCGCCTTTCAGCAGTCCATGCAGAACGCTTCTGTTTCCCATCTCATCGGGAAGACCGTTCAGGTGGACGGCAACTCGCTCCATCTAAATGATGAGGCAGAAGTTTCCTATGAACTCCTCGGGGACGCATCGTCTGTAGAGATTACGGTATATGACAGTGCCGGCAAACCGGTCTGGTCAAAGGACCTTGGCCCCCAGGGAGCCGGGCAGCAGCAGTATTTCTGGAGTGGTAACGATCTGCTCGGCAACGAGCTTCCCCAGGGTTCCTATACCTTTGAAATCGAAGCTTATGACGGATCAGGAAAAACCGTGCCGTCACTGACTCGCGGGTCGGGCATTGTGACTGAAGTTGTCTTTGAGGGAGGACTGACATTTCTCGTCCTGGACGGGACGACCAGAGTAAATCTCAGCGAGATCAAATCCATAGGATAAAGGAGGATAAACATGCTTACGTCGCTCTTTACCGCAGTCAGCGGAATGAATGCAAACGGGACAGCGCTGTCAGTTATCGGTGACAACGTTGCCAATATGAACACCACGGGGTTCAAGGCGAGCCGGGCTGCTTTCGGAGATATCCTGAGCCAGCAGCTGGGTGAATCCCAGGTCGGCCGCGGGGTGCTCCTCACCAGCGTGAAGCCCGAGTTCACACAGGGGACCTTCGAGAATACGGCGAGCGTCCTTGATCTTGCTCTTGACGGGGACGGATTTTTCATCATGAAGGACAATTCAGGGACCTACTATGGAAGGGCAGGGCAGTTTGACGTGGACAAGGAGGGATACGTGGTAAACCCCAGCGGCAACCGCCTTCAGGGCTATACTTTTTCGGCCACAGGCGCGTCAACGAGCAGCCTTGGCGATATCAACATCTCTTCCATTAACAGTGCGCCCAGTGACACTCAAACTGTGACAATCAACGCCAATCTGGATTCACGCCTCACTATTCCCGCGGCCTTTGATGTTACAGACCCGAATAACACATCCAGCTTTTCCACCTCGGTCACTGTCTACGACACTCTGGGCAACGGCCACATCGTCAATGTCTACTTCAGGAAGGATACCGAAACGGCAACGGGGAATGGCTGGGAGTGGTTTGCCGTGGTCGACGGCGGTGATTCATCGAGCGGAAACACGGAAATACAGGCTCAAGGCACGATCGATTTTACCAATAACGGAGAGCTCGATGTGGAAAGTGCCGTGACCTACAACCTTGCCTCAGGAGGTTTTGATTTCAACGGAGGGGCAGCGGCAGGGCAGGTCATTGATTTTGATTTTGGAACGTCTATAACGACGGACGGGGGCACTGGTCTCGACGGGACGACCCAGTTCGGTGCACCATCCAATACGTCATTCCAGAATCAGGACGGATACTCGTCTGGCTCCCTGAAGAGCATTACTATCAGCACGGACGGGATCATGACGGGCATTTTCACCAACGGACAGACACGGGGCATTGCCCAGATCGTCCTTGCCAAGTTCGTATCGCCCACAGGGCTTACCAAGATGGGGAAGGGCCTCTACGCCGAATCTGCTGAATCAGGACAGCCGCTCATCAGCACACCGGGAAATTCAGGAACAGGGACAGTCCTCTCCAACACACTGGAACTGAGCAACGTTGACCTGGCAGAGGAGTTTGTGAAGATGATCCTCTCGCAGCGGGGGTTTCAGGCAAATTCGAGGGTGATATCCGCATCGGATGAGCTCATGGTTGAGCTGGTCAACCTTAAACGGTAATACATGGATGACAGCACAGCGGAGCAGATGATATACAGGAGAACGGGAAGGGGGCAGCTGCAAACATGCCTCCTTCCCGGCAGCACTGATTGCAGTTTATTTATCGGGGCGTGGTCTGATAGAGCTGTCCGGGCTTGAGCAGGATAAAGTGGTCAGGTCCTTCTTCCTCCTTGACCTGCCTGAACACCTCACAGGACATGCAGAATACTGACTTCTGGGCAAAGTCACCCTGGACCTTCCCGCAGCAAAATGTGCCGGCAATGGCCCAGCATATGCGCCCTGCGTTTTTACCGCTGTTGATGCCGTTGCAGGAAATATCTGTGGCCGCTGGACAGACCCCCAGTTCCCCGGCATTGACGCCTCCCGGCTCCCTTCCACAGTTTTTGATTTCCCAGCAGTTTTTTACGGACATGATTCCCCCTTGGCAGGATTAACTATGAGCATGGCCATTTCATGATCCCTCTTTCCTCACTGGTATCCCTATCGGTGATCCGGAGGAGATTCTTGAATGAGATGATAATGGCCTGCTGGAGTGCCGGAATAAAGGGCGCCTGGAGGATTCACCCTTGTACAGATTGAGGCGTACTCCACCCCTGACTGCTGTCAGACATGGGAACGGAGTTTACTGTTCAACGGCCGAAACCTTTAAGGAAAATCAGGAGAACGGGTCAGACCGAGTTGATAATTTCTCCGGCAATCTCATCGAGGGGCACGACCCTGTCTGCTGCGCCGGCATCGGCTACTGCCTTTGGCATGCCGTAGACCACGCAGGTTTGTTCGCTTTCGGCAATGGTCCTGCCGCCCTTGTTCTTTATCTCTTTCATCCCCTGCGTACCGTCATTGCCGAGGCCTGTGAGGACCACGCCCAGGGAATGTCCCGAGAAGCATTCAACGACAGACAGCATAAGGGCATCAACGGAGGGGCGGTAAATATATTTGCCGTAGTCCTCGGAGATGGATACGACTGTTTCCGTGAGTTTTTTGCGGATCAGTCGCATATGGCCCCTTCCGGGTGCTATATAGGCCACTCCCTTGTGGATCGTCTCCCCCTGTTCGGCTTCCTTTACGGTGATCTTGCTGAGCTGATTAAGCCGTTCGGCCAGAGGTCCGGTAAAGGAAGGCGGCATATGCTGTGCAATGACAATGGGCACGGTAAAGCCTTCTGGTAAGAGGGGTAGGATGCCCTGGAGGGCCTTCGGCCCTCCCGTGGATGATCCAATAGCAATGACGTTGATCCTCCTGTGAAGACTAAATCTGGATTGAGCGGGAGGGGAGGGATGCAGTGCGATGGCTTTCTTCAGTGGCCTGATCAGCCCCTTCGTACCGATTGCCTTAATCTTGCTTATAAGGATATCCTTGATCCTGACAATATTGATGGACAGATCCGAGAGGTTTTTCGGAATAAAGTCCACGGCTCCAAGATCAAGGGCATCAAGTGTGACCTGCGCTCCCTCATTCGTCAGAGAACTGACCATTAGAACGGGAACAGGGGTCTTTGCCATAATTTGCTTCAGGGCCTCGATTCCGTCCATGCGGGGCATTTCAACGTCAAGTGTGACGATATCCGGTTTCAGCAGTGCGACCTTTTCAACGGCCTCAATGCCGTCCCGGGCTATACCGGCAACCTCGATCTCGGGATCTGACGTGATCATGCTGGAGAGGGTGTTCCGCATGAAGGCTGAGTCATCGACAATCAATACCCGTATCATTGAATTATATTTTCACAGCGTTGCCAACGAGCTTATCGATGTCAAGAAGAATAATGAGTCGGTCTTCGAGTTTTGCAATCCCTTTGATAAATTTGCTCCCCATGTCAGAAGAAACAGCCGGGGGCGGCTCAATAACGGACGAGGGGACGCGCAGGACTTCTGACACGGAATCCACGATGAGGCCGTTCGTGATACCACCTATCTCCATGATGATGATTCTCGAGGTTTCATCGGTCTCCCTGTCGGCAAGGTGGAATTTTCGTCTCAGGTTGATCACCGGAATTACCTTCCCGCGCAGGTTAATGACGCCTTCCACATAGTCGGGTGAATTGGGGACCCTCGTTATCTCCGTTATCCTGTTGATCTCCTGGACGTTCAGAATGTCCACAGCGTAGTGCTCATTGTTGAGCGTGAATGTTACAAACTGCAGTACGTCGTCGCTTACTGCGGATGTTTTTACTGATCTGTTCATGTACGATCCTCCTTTAGATGCATGGCCGGCTCGCTTTCCAATCATTATCAGCGCTTAATGCAGGATCAGCCATATTCTTCAGAAGCCAAAGTCGTTTAGGAGCGTTTCCACATCAGACTGGCTTATCTTTTCCGCCTGATGTTCTCCCTGTACACGTGCTCCCTCCGAAGGTGACTGCTGCTGCGTGTCCGTCTCTTCTCCTGCAGGCCCGCTGTGAATTCCAAATTTCGATATAAGGCTGAGGAGTTCCACCTCAACGCTGTTTACGAGGGTAATGACCTTTTTGATGGTCTGACCGGTTATGTCCTGAAACTGCTGATACGTGAGAATCAAGGTCATGTCCTGGTCAAGGGCCTCCTTGAATGTTCTCAGATACTGTGCGCTTTCACTTTTGCCGTCGATGCTCTCAATATGGCGGGAGAGCTGGTCCGACTCATCAAAATACCTCTCGATAATGGACATGGTGCCGTTGACGGCGTCCTCCGTTTTTTTGATGACAAATTCGAGTTTGTCAATGGCGTTGGGGACTTCGTCCTGGGCGATGCGCTGCAGGCCGTTGTCAATGGCGCCCTTGAAATCCGAAAGGGAGTCGTGGAGCTTTCTCGTTATCCTTCCCACTTCCTTGAAGAGGCTGCTGTCAGAATCCTGCATGAGCTGTTCCATGATGGATTCCATCTTCTCATACTCTCTCGATCCAAGGGCGTCCATGAGGCCAATAATACGTTCTGAGACCTGCCGCTTTGATTCTTCCTCCCCTTTGCAGGCGAAAAATTCCCGGGCGTCATGGATCTCCCGCAGAACAATTTTCCCGCCAATGGTTTCCACTTCCCGGGAGACCTCCACGCTGGTGCCGTCAACAGACTCCCTGACATCGATCGCGGCGTCTTCAAGAAGGCTCAGGTCATCAACAGGAAGGAGCTTTCTGGTATCAAGAAGGACAATCAGTTTGTCACTGAGCTTTGCCACTCCTTCAATGCTGCCGGCGCCGTTTCCGATGAAGGTCTCCGGGGGCTCGATTGCGGACCTGTCGATCTTGATGACGCCGGTAATCCCGCTGACGATGATCCCGAAGGTCACTTTGCCTGTGGATATGACAATAACCGTATTGCCGCTGCACTCGCTAGCGCAGTTCCCCAGCAGAATGCCCAGGTTTACCACAGGGATAATGCTGCCCCTCAGATTCGTGATGCCTTTAACATAGGAGGGGAGATGGGGCAGCGCTGTGACAACAGGCATGGTAATGATTTCGCGTACCTTGAGAATCGGGATCATGTACTCGCCTGACTGAATTGTAAACCCTATGAACTGGTCCACGTTCCCTCCGGATATGATGCTGCCTGCCCGCTTCCGTTCCCGGACCTTAAACCCGCAATGAGCGACCTGAGCTCTGACGACATCCGGGACAGTTCCTCTGTTGTACCGAAATATTCCTCAGCTATTTCGGCAGTCTTTCTGTTTTCATCGGCGATTGACTGGAGACTCGTGGAGACAGTTTCACCGGTATCGCTCTGCAGACGGGCCGACGCAGCGATCTGCTGAACCATGTCCATCACGTTCTGAACGGACTCCACGATCTGTTTCAGGGAATCATCAGCCTGGTTGGCCAGAGCAGTCCCTTCTTCCACCTCTTTCGTGGCAGACTGCATGGATTCAACGGCGTTCCGCGTCTCATCCTGGATGCTTGCTATCATGTCTCCTATTTCACTGGTAGCGGTGGTTGTCCTTTCAGCAAGTTTTCTCACTTCGTCTGCCACGACGGCAAACCCGCGGCCCTGTTCTCCTGCCCGGGCGGCTTCGATGGCAGCGTTCAGGGCAAGCAGATTTGTCTGGTTTGCGATATCATTGATCACCTTGACGATTTCGCCGATCTGTTCTGACTTTTTACCAAGGACGGATATGGTGTGAGCCGAAGTATTTACCGAGCGGGATATTTTATTCATGCCGCTGATCGTTTCGGCCACAACATCTCCTCCCCTTCTGGCAAGTTCCGAGGCCTCTTTTGCAGAGGTGGCTGCAACTGAAGAGTTCTTTGTTACGTCATATACGACGACACTCATCATCTCAACCGCGCCTGCTACCTGACCAGTGTTAACAATCTGCTTCTGGGTGTCTTCAGTGATAATTTGAGAGGATGCACGCAGGCCGTCAGATATGGTTGACAGCTCATTGACGGTGCTGGATACATTGCAAACCACTGCGTTGAGCCGGTGTTTCATTTCATTCAGTGCCTGGGCCAGTTTTTCCAGTTGACTATGGTTTCGGATATGGAGGTCGTCCATGGTGAAATCGCCGTTGGCAACCCTCCGGGCAAAGCGGGCCACTTCATCCATGGCATTAATCCCTCGTCCTGCAAGGAGAAACTCAGAGGCCAAAAGGACCGTGATAACAATAAACATGACCGCGACAAAGAGTCTGAATTCTTCGGAAAGATCCGTTACGTTCCTGATGGACTCACGATGGGCCATTTGTTTCTCGCCACCGGCATGTCCTGCACTGTTTGAATAATAATTGTGGTCTGCTGTCTCTGCAAGATCATGGGAATAATTTATCAGTCGGTAATTCCCGATAACGGTATATATGATAATAACGGCAAAGATCAGGGCGTGCGGAAGAATGCGAATGGT
>CP070788.1:178350-187381 GCA_020346765.1 Nitrospiraceae bacterium | reverse complement strand
GACCTCTACGCGGGAACAGGCGCTGTGGGTATGAAGGCACTTGACGAAGGGGCGTCTGAGGTCGTTTTTGTCGAGGAAAGCAGGGGCACGGCCAGTCACTTGAGTACCCTCGTTGCACGTCATCGCTGCAGCGACAGGGCCCGGGTGATCATGAAAAAAGCCCTGTCCTTTCTCGAATGGGCAGAGATGAACCACGAGTCCTATGACATCCTGTTCCTCGACCCTCCTTATCACAGCGATGAAATTATCCGCGCCATGACGGCAATCGGCGCTTCATCGCTGGTAAGGAGCGGTGGAACAGTTATCGCCGAGCACTTCGCACGGCGGGACATGCCTCCCGCCTTCGGCATGCTGGAGAAAAAAAGAGACTACCGGTACGGTGACTCGGTGCTCACCGTTTATGAGGTCCGCTCATTTTCTTAACCGCGGGAGGTGAATAATGTGTATAATGTATGACGGCATATGCCCCGGAAAGGATGCAGCAGGCCAGCATGAACCGATCACGAAAAAAATCGGCCATATACCCGGGAACCTTCGACCCCATCACAAACGGCCACATTGACCTGGTAAAAAGGGCTCTCAAAATATTTGACGAGGTGATCATAGCCGTGGCACCGAGCCCGAGGAAGACGCCCCTCTTTACTGTTGAGGAGAGGCTTGCCCTCATACAGCGGTCCATCAGGAACATCTCGGGCGCCAGGGCACAGGCATTCAGCAGCCTCCTCGTGGACTATGCAGCGCAGAGCACAAGCGTTGCCATAATCAGGGGCCTGCGGGTCGTCTCTGATTTTGAGTATGAGTTTCAGATGGCACTGATGAACCGGCGACTCAATGCGGACATTGAAACAGTCTTCATGATGCCTAGCCAGGAATATACCTTCCTCTCATCGACGATCGTCAAGGAGGTGGCATCCTTCGGAGGCACAGTGAGGGGGCTTGTGCCTGAGGCAGTGGAAAAGGCGATAAAGAGAAAATTTTCAGATCGAACGTGAACCCTGCAATCCTCGACCCCGTGATCTTTTTCAGAATCTAAATGGGCCATTTCAAGATCATCGCCGCCATTCTTATCTGGAGTTCCCTCGGCATATTCATCAGAAAAATAGACCTTCCGAACCACTGCATCATATTTTATGTCTCTCTGACCGCCGGCACCCTCCAGTTCCTCCTTTTGTCTCTGACAGGACTCTTCACGAAGGCACGACGCTTTGACAGCAGGCCCCGCAATGCACTGTTCCTCGTGCTCTCACCGCTGTGCTTTATGACAAACGCGCTCCTGTTCTACTTTGCCTTCAGGAACACGACCATTGCCAATGCCGTGCTTACCCATTACACAGCTCCCGTCTTCGTGGCCATCCTGGCCCCGGTCCTCCTGAAGGAACAGATCAGCAGGACAGCCTGGCTGGCAATTCTTATTTCATCGGTTGGCCTGTGGCTCATCCTCAGCGGCACAGGAGAGGACACCCTGCAGGTTGAGGGAAAGAGGGAACTCATGGGAATCGCCGCGGGGGCATTGTCCGGGCTCGCCTATGCCTTCCTCATTCTCATTATCCGGAGGATCGCCCATCTCTATTCATCCCTCTTTATCACCTTCATTCAGAACGGGATCGTGGCCATGGTGCTTCTGCCCTTCGTGTTTCAGATACCCCTTCAGCGCCATCAGATTCCCTATCTCCTGACCATGGGGGTTGTGCACTCCACCATTGCCCCCCTGCTCTATGTCCAGGGGTTCCGGAGCGTGAAGGCAAACGAGGCAGCGATCCTGGGGTATTTCGAGCCCGTGGGCGCAGCCGTGCTGGCGCTGATCTTTTTCCATGAAGTGCCCGGCGCGGTGTCTCTCATCGGGGGCGCGCTCATCCTCTTTTCCGGGTATCTGATACTGCGCTCCAGAGTCAGGTGAACCGAACCCGGTGCAAAGGCATGCGGTCATGGCGGGTACATGATATATTCGCCGTTGGTGTAAAATAGGATGGCATCCCCCCCCAATGAGGGAGACCAGAATTACCCGGATAGTGGTACTAATCTAAATTGTGATTTAATTTTGGGGGAGGGTCCAACGAATGGAAAAGTTCCAAAGGGTCAAGGTATGCCCCTGGGCCCCTTAACAATATTTGAGAACCTTGCCCAAAATTAACTGAGCAGGTTTACACAGTGAAAATAACCAGAGAAACCCTTGATCAGATCCATTCCCACGCCCTTCAGGAGTATCCCCTTGAGTGCTGCGGCATTGTCACGGGAACAGCAGCTGGGCAGACCGTTCACCGGTGCAGGAACATTCAGAACAGGCTCCACGGCGAAGACCCCGGCCGCCATCCACGGGGTGCACAGATCGCCTATGCAATTGACAGGCAGGAGTTCGACGGAATTATTTCCTCGGCACGGGAAAAAGGCGAAGAGGTCATTGCCCTCTATCATTCCCACCCCGACCACGGGGCATACTTTTCTGAAGAAGACCATGCAGCGCAAACCGTATTCGGGGATCCCGAATTCCCTGGCGCCCTGCAGGTGATCGTATCCGTGATGGGCGGGACCGTCAGTGATACAAAGTGCTATTTGTGGGACCGGGACGCAGGCGCCTTCAGAGCGGCTCAGGGCCTGTCCTGATCAGTCCTGCCGGGCTCCTCTTTCGGCCCTTCCTCAAATGTTCCCCCTTCTTCCTCAGGAGGCAGTTCTTCAGGGGCGGCTTCTTCCTGCTTCGGAGGTTCCTCTTCAAGCTCCTTAACGCGTTTTTTGAGGTACCGGGCTTGTGATGCCTTCCGCCAGAGCGAGGGCAGAAGCATCGATATTCCCGCCAGCAGTCCCACTGCAAAGGGCACTGAAAGGACAACGGCCATGTGGCCCGTAAGGGTCCATTTAATAAACTGTACCGTCACTTCGGTGTTGTTTTGAAAGGCCACAATTCCAAGCGCTCCGGCAACAATGAGCACGATAAGAAGAAATACTTTCATGAAACACCTCCTCAGAAATTATAGCACCCCTGCTGTGAAGCCATTTTACTATACCATAGATGTTCCCGGGCCGGGGGATAAAACTGCCTCGGGCCTGCTTGTTCCTGCCGCATGAACCGCTCCTTGTCACGGGCCTCATCTGTCTCAGAAGGCTGTTCTGCAGAAGCCGCTTCCACATCATTTTCCGCCATCTCTGACACACCGCATGAATAATCCGGGATCGTGTATACTCTTGCCATGCCCGTTATGCGAGGCCACCACCTGATCTGTCTTCACTTCTTTTCCGGCGAGGGATACGACCGCGCGTTCACAGGGAACCTGGAGTCCGTTGTCCTGGGTGCTGAGACTTCCCCCATATTTATCTGTTCAGGCCCTGACGACGTTTGCAGGAAATGCCCCTGGCTCAGGGACAGAGTATGCAGTTTCAGCCGCACTGCGGAAGAAGATGTGGGAAGGATGGACAGAGACGCTCTCAGGCTGCTTGATCTCGTTGTCGGTGAAGAGGCCTCATGGGCCGCGGTCAGGAAACTGCTTCCCCGCATCTTCCGTATCTGGCACGAATCCTGGTGCCGGGACTGTGACTGGAGGCATGCATGCCTGAAAAACGAACAGTATGACCGCCTTCTCAGGAATAGCTTATGACCATGACATTCTGTGCCTGCAATCCCCCGGGGCCGGTGATGACGGTAAACCTGACCCTGTTGCCCTCTTCCAGCGAACACTCACTTTCTTCGCAGATCACGGCGCTGTAGTGCACGTAGATGTCGCCTCCGTCATCGCGGACAATGAAGCCAAACCCTCTCTCAGGGTCAAACCACTTTACATATCCTGTTTCGCACTCTGTCATGACCAGCCTGGTCCCTGCTGTGTCTTGATTGGCGGGGAAACCCTGATGGAGGCTGAGAACTGCCGCTCCTGATGAAAGGGCTGCAGCGAGTCCCGCCCATTCGTCCTTGCTGAATGCATTCTTCCTTGCGCGCCATGCAGGGGATCTGGTTCCCGGGCCCCGGGGATCCCTCTGCATAATTGTCGGCCCGCGGTGAATGGGACGCAATTTCAGATTCTCTTTTTTATCATGCCCGTGGCACGCTGTCCAATTTATTATTGTTATAAAAGTATTATCGGTGCTGCCGGCAGGCGGCGGGGAGAAATGAGATACGAATCTGGAGTCAAGAGTCAAGCAACACAGGCCATATCATCATCCCATAAAAAAGCTTATCCCCTCATCAAGCTTTTATTGTATGGCACATTAATCAAACCGTCACCCTGAGCTTGTCGAAGGGTGAATTTCCCGTCATGGTTCGACGGGCTCACCATGACTGACAGGGTATGCCTGTCGCTGGATAGGGAAAATGCAATAAGTCCTGTAACGATTTAGCGGTATCCCGGAGCAGGTCCAGAGGGCAGCAGAAGTTCAGGACATTAGAAGTCTACTCCATGGATACGCCGGGACGACAGCGCACCTGAGTGATTTGTCCGGATTAATGAACCGTAAACGAAAACCCGGTGCCGTCCATGTCAAGCTCCATGATAACGGCGTCTTCAGGGGGCTTTTTGTAGTATTCCTTTCTCCTGCCTATTTCCCCGAAGCCGAACTTTTCGTAAAGCCCGATGGCAGCGATGTTCGATTCCCGCACCTCGAGGGTAACATGACGGACGTCCTGCCGGGTCCGCCGGAGCTGCTGGAGGGCGCTCTTGAGGAGCATGCTCCCTATGCCCGAACGCCTCAGCTTGGGATGAACGGCAAGGTCCATGACATGGGTAACATCAAGAATGGTCCTCAGGCAGACATACCCTGCGATTTTTCGGTTAAGCACGGCAACCCTGATAATGGCATCCCTGTTGTTGAGCTCATATTCAAAGGAGGGAGGATTCCACGGCGCGGAAAAGGAGAGCTGCGCAACCTGGTAGACCGGCCCGATATCGCCCTGACGCATTGCCCTTATTTTTATCCCTTCCACCTGACCTCTGCCTCCGACTTCCTGATATACCTTGGGATCAGCCCCGCGGGGTCTGCGGAGAATCCCTCCCGCAGTTTCTCTAGTGCCAGCTCCCCCACACCAGACGCTGACGGTGACATTTTCGATGGAGGGGCAAAGAGTGCCCGCCCCTCCATCGCCGACAGGATTTCATCCCTGTAGATAACCGCGCCCTCACCCATAAAGACGACGGTCTCCGTGATGCCTTTCAGCAGGTCCGCAGGACTGACTGCCCTCTCGGGCATGACAACGGCACAGCGGTCGCCTTCCCACTGGTAGAGCCCTGCGTAGACTTCCCCTTTCCTGGCATCGAGCATGGGGCAGAGGGGGTGCCGGCTGAAGGGGATGGTCCTGGCAAAGGCCTCAAGGGTTGGCACCGGCACAATGGGCCTGTTCAGCGAAAAAGCAAACCCCTTGGCGGTGCTCAGGCCGATCCTGAGCCCGGTGAAGGAGCCCGGCCCGATAGACACGGCAATGGCATCAATGTCATTCACCGCGGTGGTGGAGGAATCGAGCAGCCACGTAATGGAAGGCATCAGCCTCTCCGCATGGGCCACAGCCACATTGATGCGCACCTCGCCAACAAGGCCGAGGGCGTCATCAACAAGGGCCACGCTCCCGGCAAGGGTCGCCGTTTCCAGGGCAAGGATCTTCATTGCCCTTTTCTGAGGAGGCTGTTCAGTATGGTAATCACATTGTCCCTGAACCTGTTTATGTCGCCCTGCACCATGCCGGCGCTCACCTTGAGGTTTCCCGCTATGATGAGCGTCGGCGTCTCATTGATATCATAGGATCTGGACAGGAGGATGGCCTCCCCCACATTCCGGGCCTTGTCCCCGGCCCTCAGCTTCTTGCTGAAGTCAAATCCAAGGCCTGTCTTCATTCCGAGATCCTCAAGTACCTCGATGGTGCTGATGTCCCGGTTGTCCGCAAAGAGGGTATGAAAGAGCGCCCGTTTCATCTGCTCTCCCTTGCCGGCCTCCTCAGCCAGAAAGTAGGCCTCCCCGGGCTTGGGGGAAGCGCTGCCCCAGTAGATGGGAACAATGCGCCACGTGATCTTCCCTGGGAAGTTTCCCCTGATCACGGGTATTTCCTTCTCAAAGTGGTAGCAGTGCCCGCAGTAAAAGCTGAGGAATTCAACGATCTCTACCGTCTTCCCGTCAAACTCAAAGGGGTGGGCCGGCACCGTTTCATAAATACCGTCAATCCGTGGGGTGTCTGCAGCAGCAGCCGTCAGCGGAATCAGGAGCATGAACAGCACCATGATTATCATTGTCAATCTCATACCTGACCTCCTTGCATCGTTCCTGTCGTATCTGTTTCAGGGCAAAGGAACCATAAGCATGATTCCGTTGTCCCTTCCTTGCGGCACCGGATACCGCATCGGGAAAGAGCGTGGCCATTTCTGCGATGCAGAGCAGCTCCAGAACATTCATCTATTCACGCTCGCTTGTATTTTACAATAAACGCTCTCCGCCGGGCTTTTGTCCAGGTCCGGCCCCCGCTGGGCGGGGAGCATCAGAGCGGAGAAGCCACACCCCTCCTCACCAGGGAATCCGTGCGAAAGAGCGAAAGGTCGCACGTGCAAAAGGTGGGAAGGACATTTGGGAAAGAGGCTATAGGCAAGGGGCAACGGGGTGATCTTTTGCCTATAGGCTATTGCCCATGGCCTTCATTTGTCAAAGCCGCGTTCAAACCTCGACATACCACCATTTGACAACTCCTTCTTCGCATATTACACTTGAACATATATTCAACTATCGAATAGGTGGTTTTAATTTTTATGACTCCTGAGGACGATGTCTGTGAAATAAAGGCCGTTGACGGGAAGAAGGTACGCGCCATAAGACGGTCAATGCTCACCGACCATGAGGCAGTCAGTCTGTCAGAGACCTTCAGCGTCCTTGCCGATCCCACGCGGACCAAGATTATTTATGCTTTGTCGCGGGAAGAACTCTGCGTCTGTGATATCGCCAGTCTCCTGAAGATGAGCCTGTCCGCCGTCTCCCATCAGCTCAGGATATTAAGGAACATGCGCCTCGTCAAATTCAGGAAGGAATCAAAGATGGTTTATTACACCCTTGATGATGAGCATATTACCACCCTTTTTCATGAGGGATTAAAACACATACGGGAGTAGGGACGTATTGCAATACATCCCTGCAGCGCTTCACATAGTCTCATATGGATAACACGAAACTGCAGATAATCAACAGCTCATCCCGGGAAGAGACGAGCTGCTCCTGCTGCGCTGCGGACTTTTTCGAGGAACGGCCTCCGCGGTGGAAGCAGAGGGCGGTAATTCAGGGAGTTGCCGCTGCCCTGCTCCTTGCTGCCGGACTCATGGTGAATTTCCTGACCTCGCGGGAACTGCCTGCCCAGCTGCTCTTTGTTTCCGTTGTGGCCGTCGCCGGGAAGGATATCCTCAGAAAGGCCTTCCGTTCGCTCAGGAAGGGCCGCCTTGACATGAACGTCCTTATGACCCTTGCCGCTGCCGGCGCCTTTTTCATCGGCCACGGAGAGGAGGGCGCAGCCGTCATATTTTTGTTCTTTGTGGCCGAGGGCCTTGAGGAGTACGCAGCGGACAGGGCACAGCGGTCCATCAACCGGCTGCTGCGGCTCGCCCCGGACACAGCGCGGATAAAGCGGGACGGCCACGTCCGTGAGGTGCACACTCATGACGTTGCCGTGGGAGAGACCGTGGTGATCAGGCCGGGGGAGAAAGTCCCCCTGGACGGCAGGGTCGTTGCAGGCCATTCATCGGTCAATGAGTCTCCCATCACAGGGGAGTCCCTCCCTGTTGAAAAGGCAGAGGGCGCTGACGTCTTTGCCGGGACCCTGAACGAGGAAGGGTACCTTGAAATTCAGACATCTCGTCGGGCAGAACATTCCGTGCTGTCCCGGATTGCAAAGCTCGTGGAGCTGGCCGAGAGGAAAAAATCACGCACGGAAAAATTCATCGACCGGTTTGCCCGCGTCTACACGCCCGCAGTGATCGGCCTGTCCTGCGCGGCCTTTTTCATTCCCACGTTTATTCTTGCAATGCCCTGGGACGAGTGGTTTTACCGCGCCCTTGTGCTTTTGGTCGTATCCTGCCCCTGCGCCCTCGCCATATCGACACCGGTGGCCATGGTATCCGCCATCACCAGCGCCTCAGGACACGGCGTTCTGATCAAGGGCTCCACCTTCCTTGAGGAGCTGAACAGAGTACGGGCCTTTGCCTTTGACAAGACCGGCACGCTGACAAAGGGTGTCCTCGAGGTTACGGACATTCGGGCCTTCGACGACCACAGGGGCAGCGAAGTCCTGTCCATTGCGGCCTCGCTGGAGTCCCGGTCCGAGCACCCCATCGCGCGGGCAATCGTGCGGGAGGCTGCGCGGCAGGCAGTGCCCATAACAGAGCCCTCCTTCTTCTCCTCACGGAAAGGCAAGGGCGTACAGGCAGTCCTTAACGGCGAAACCTTTTATGCCGGGGCAAAAAACCTCTTTGAGGAACTTTCCGTTGACATGCCCGGTGAATTGTCCCGCTTCGAAGCCGAGGGAAAGACCTCGGTCTTCATCTATCACGAGAAGCGGCCCATCGGTATTATCGCCCTCGGCGACACCATGCGGGACAAGGCCCCCGCGGTCATAGAGGCCCTCAAGGACTTCCGCATCAGGACAGAGATGCTCTCCGGTGACAACAGGCATGCGGCGGCCGTGTTTGCAAAGCAGACAGGGGTTGACGAGTACTACGGAGACCTGCTGCCCGAGGACAAGGTGCGCGTCGTTGAAGAACTCAGGGCACGCTTCGGTTCCGTGGCCATGGTAGGCGACGGGGTTAATGACGCGCCATCCCTTGCAGCAGCCAGCGTGGGGATCGCCATGGGTACTGCCGGCTCAGACATCGCCATAGAAACAGCAGACATTGCCCTCATGGATGATGACCTTTCCAAGATTGACTACCTCCTGCGGTTGAGCAGAAAGACCATGAGCGTGGTCAAACAGAATATTGCCGCATCCCTCCTGATCAAGGGGAGCCTGACCGTCCTGGCGCTGGGGGGCATCATCAACCTGTGGGTTGCCGTGGCTCTGGGCGATATGGGTCTGAGCCTTTCCGTTATTGCC
>CP070788.1:169147-178250 GCA_020346765.1 Nitrospiraceae bacterium | reverse complement strand
AAAAGACCCCAGCCCGGTTCATCCTCACTGCCTGTAGAATAACGGCTGTTTTGACAGCAGAACGATGTATCGCAAACGGGTACCCGGGCAGCTCAACAGCAAGTCCGGCAATCGCCGGTTCAGTGGGTTTCCCGGCCCTCGTGATCTCACTCTGAGCGCCTCCACGCATTATGTCCTCGAAACTATTGACTTTTCTCTCAATTTATAGAAAAATGAGTATATGCATATGGCGCGTGTACTGCCTTTGGTCCTATTGTGTCTGCTCTGCGGAACCATTGCCGGGGCTGTCCGGAGCAGTGAAGCGTCAAAAAGTAGTACTGTCCTCGGATTTCGCCACTGGTCGAGTGAACGGTATACCCGGGTAGTTGTCGACACCGATGGGCCCATACAGTTTACCCAGAACCGCCTTTCCAATCCTGACCGGCTTTTCTTTGATTTGAAAAACTGTACCCTGGCGAAAAGCGCAGTCCCTACTGTTACGATCAAAGACGGGACCCTGGAGACTGTCCGACTGGCCCAGTTCACCAGGAACACTGTCCGTGTGGTGCTGGACCTCCGTCAGCTGAAACGCTATTCCACATTCATGCTGGAAGACCCAAACAGGCTTGTCATCGATGTCTATCCTCTGGCCGGCATCAAGACTCCAGAGCCGGATAAGAGCGTCAAGACCATACTGCCCTACAAGGAGAGGCAGAAGGTAAATACCATCGTCATCGACCCTGGCCATGGGGGAAAGGACCCGGGAGCAATCGGTCCCGGGGGGCTCAGGGAAAAGGACATCACCCTCTCTGTGTCAAAGAAACTGGGGGCGCTCCTGAGGACGCGACACGGGGTGAATGTCCTGTATACGCGGGAGAAGGACGTTTTTGTACCCCTCAATGAGAGGACCGAAATTGCCAATGCAAAGGGCGCTGATCTTTTCATATCCATACACGTCAATGCAAGCGAACAGAGAAAGGCGCGGGGGATCGAGACCTACTTCCTTAACTGGACCGACGACAGGGAAGCCATACGGGTTGCTGCGCGGGAAAACAGGATTTCCTTCGATAAAATGCAGAAAGTCCAGAGCGGCCTGCAGATGATACTGCAGGACCTGGCGAGAAACAGCAAGCGGGAAGAGTCAATGAGACTTGCCCACAGTGTACAGAATTCCATGGTGAGCGCTCTCAGCCGGGACTACTCACAGGTGGAGAACCTGGGGGTCAAATATGCCCTTTTTTATGTTCTTGTGGGTGCTGAGATGCCGTCGGTGCTCGCCGAGATTTCCTTTATCAGTAACCATCAGGAAGAGAGGCTCCTTGCCAAGAGCAGCTACCGGAACAGGATAGCCGAGGCAATCGCTGACGGGATCGAAGCCTATATTTCGGAATCAACCCTTATCGTGAAGAATGCCGGCTCCCCAATATCCGGAGGATGATCCCCCGCCTGACGCATCATTCCCTGAAAACACAACCGACTTCTGTCCTCCTCATCGTAGTGAGGAAAAATAGATCATGATATCCCGAAAGGGGGGATTTTCCAAACGTGTCTGTTGACTATCTTATCACCGGGGGCATTGTCATTGACGGCTCTCACGACGGCTCATCTCCTGTTGAGGCTGATGTTGCCGTTCAAGGTGACCTCATTGCGGCCGTAGGCCGCCTTTCCCATCTGACTGCACGGCAGACCATCGATGCACGGGGGCTGATCGTGTGCCCCGGTTTTATCGATACCCATGCCCATTCTGAATTCACCGTGCTTGCCGACGGGAGGGCGGCAGGCAAGGCAGCCCAGGGCATGACAACGGAAATAAATGGAAACTGCGGACTGTCGGCTGCGCCCCTGTACGGTGCTGCGCGGGAACGGAGGGAGGCAGAGCTGAATGAACTGGGCATCAGGGAGCGGTGGAGCACCTTCAGCGAATATTTCAGGCTCCTTGAATCAAAGGGCATTGCGCTCAATTTCGCCACACTTGCCGGACACGGTAATATCAGGGCCTCTGTTGTGGGATATGACGACAGGCCTCCCGACGATAATGAAATGGCAGCAATGAGGGGCCTGCTGAGAGCAGCCATGACGGAAGGCGCCGCCGGGCTTTCAACAGGGCTTATTTATCCGCCCGGCCTTTATGCGGACACACCGGAAATCATCAGCCTTGCTTGCGAAGCAGCCGGGCACAACGGCATCTATGCCACGCACATGAGGAATGAAGGCGACGAGCTCATTGAGTCCCTGGAGGAAGTTGTGTCCATTGCCTCAGGCTCGGGAGTCCGGTGCCACGTATCGCACCTGAAGACGAGCGGCAAAAAGAACTGGCGTAAAATCGGGAATGCCCTGGACGTGATAGACGAGGCACGGAAAAGGGGGCTTTCCGTCACCTGCGACCGGTACCCCTACACGGCTTCCAGTACGGACCTTGATACGGTTCTGCCTGGCTGGGCATATGAGGGAGGCCATGCTCAGGAAATTGCGAGGCTGAAGAACGAACGCACCAGGCTCAGGCGGGATGTGCTCATGGGCTTTGGCGGTCCGTCAGACTGGAAGAAGGTCATGGTATCATCGGTGCGTTCCAAAAAGAACAAATGGATGGAGGGAAGGACTGTTGTTGAAATTGCCGCGGCACAGAGGAAGAATGAGATTGACAGTGTCTTTGATCTTCTGATCGAAGAGGACCTCGCTGCAGGCGCCGTGTTTTTTACCATGAATGAAGACAATCTTGCTGCCATTCTTCGGAAGGACTATACGGCCATCGGCTCTGACAGCGCTGCAAGGAGTTTTGACGGAGTCACGGCAGCAGGCGTGCCCCATCCACGAGGCTTTGGTACATGTCCGCGGCTGCTCGGCAAGTACGTCAGGGACAGGGGGGTCCTGACCCTCAGCCAGGCTGTCTACCGGATGACAGGGCTGCCCGCGTCTATTTTTCAGATCAGGGGGCGCGGTGTTATCAAAGAGGGTTTTTTCGCGGACATTACCGTCTTTGACCCGGTGAACGTACAGGACACCGCTGACTACAGAAGCCCCTTTCAGCGGCCCGAGGGGATTCACCATGTCTTCATCAACGGCACCCCGGTTGTTTTCCATGGCAAGGGAACAGACGCACTGCCCGGCCGGCTCCTGAGAAAGAGCGTGCCGGCATGAAGGCACAGCCTGCACTGATCTGAAATTCATTAGCATATATCCGGGGAATACTGGTAGAATAGCCCCATGGATCAGCACATGAACAGACAGTATCGGCCGGGAGAGCACTCCTGTGCCGGCGGGAATAAAGCGGCCTGCCCGCCAGTGCTCAACGGTGTGGCCCTGCGTGCGGGAGGCCACTGCCCATGAAGGCCGAGTGGCTGTACAGGACATTTTCACTTGCCATCATACTCCTCCTGTTCTATCTTTTTTACCACGTCATCAGCCCTTTTCTGAAAACGCTCGCATGGTCCATGGTGCTCAGCATAACCTTCTATCCCCTTAACCGGCTGTTCCTTAAATATGTCAAAAAGCCCTGGGCAGCGTCTCTGGCAACTCTGCTTGTCATTCTGTTGATCATGCTCGGCCCTTTTACCTATATAGTCGGCAGTCTTGCCGGTGATATCTCGCAGGTGTACCGGCTTCTGGAAGAAAAGGGGTTCGAATCCCTGCCAAAGATCCAGGAGCATCCCTGGGTTGCGGGGCTGTTTGAAAGAATGAGTTCATACAAGATGTTCGAAAATTTTGACCTCCAGTCAAGTGTCGTGAGCACCCTGAAGGAAGTCGGAAAGGCCGTGGCACAGCACACGAAAGACATCTTCAAGAACGCGGTCCTCCTGATCGTCAACTTCATACTCATGTGCATCACTACCTTCTACTTTCTGAAAGACGGAAATACCCTTGCCATTTTTATCAAGAAACTGCTCCCTTTTTCAGAGCAGCAAAAAGACAGGCTTGAAGAGCGGGTCAAGGAGATGGTCATTGCCGCAATTTATGGGGGGCTTGCCGTGGCGGTCGCTCAGGGGATTCTCGGAGGTATTGCCTTCTGGATCTTCGGGCTGGCTTCTCCCGTATTCTGGGGGACAGTCATGGCCATATTTTCACTGGTACCGCTTTTTGGCTGCACCACCATATGGCTTCCCACAGGGCTGTACCTGCTGCTGTCCGGGAGCTATGCCAAGGGCATAGGCTTCCTCATCTATTGTGCACTCCTGATCGCCACCATTGACAATATCATCAAACCACTCGTCATCGGTGGGCGGACCAAGCTCCACACCCTTCTTGTTTTTTTCAGTGTCCTGGGGGGTATAAACTTTCTGGGCTTCCTAGGTTTCATCCTCGGCCCTCTCATCGCAGCACTCTGCCTCTCGCTCCTGGAGATTTATACCTTTGATGAACAGCCTGGGGCGAGGCCTGCCCCCGAGCAGCAGGCCTGAGCGGGTTACCGGTACCAGGGGATGGCATGATGCCGTGGTGTTTTCCCTCATTCAGGCTTATTAACTTCCGCACTTACCTGCTTCCGGTCTGTTACCAGGCCCGGGTTATCTTCCCCCTGCTGTCCCTCCAGCAGGGGAGCCATGCAAGCGCTACCAGGGAGACGAGGATGTCCTTTTTCTTTGGTTTCAGAATGAACGTCTCCAGATCCTCGCTCAGCGGATCAATGGTCCGGGTAATTTTGTCCGTTTCTTCCCTGAGTCGCGTCTGGAGTTCCTCAAGCTGCTCCTGAAGCTCCTGGAGGTTCTCCTCTGCCCGGTCCACGTCCTTGCCTTCCTTCAGGATCCGGCCCGCGCCCCGCGCCGTGGTCGCTGCCCTGCCCAAAGAGGAGTGGCTGAGTTTTTTCCTGCCCAGAAGGGCGGAGAATATGGTGGCGCCGAAGGAAATGGCAGTCTTGAGTTTCTCCTGTCCGGCCTGTTCCTTCTCCTTTTCAAGTGCCTGCTCAGCGCGGCGAATGCGCTCCTGAAAGGCGTCTATTTTAGCGGAGTATTTTTTGCGGAGATCCTCCACAAGCATATCGCGCTTCTCCCGGGCGGCCAGCTGCGCCCGCACCCTGAATTCGCGCTCTGCTTCTCCGGGGCCGGACACAAGGGAGAGTGAGGGGCTTCTGAAGAGGTCCAGGCGATGGTTCAGATAAAGCCAGTTCCTGAGGTCAGTGCCCCAGCGCGAATAATTATTTTTCTGTCCGGCGACAGGAGGCAGGTCGCTGAAGGACGCTCCCTCTTCAGGCAGAGATTCAAGGAGGTCTTCCCCAAACCCGGCCTCGCGGGCATCATCCCAGTCTGTCCGCCCTGAGCGGGAAGTAAACGGGGCAAGGAGGGAGACGGGCTCTTCAGCGGCTATACCGGCCCGCGCATCGGCATAGTAGACCTTGCCCATGCCTAAAAGTTCCGGCTCGTAATAAAGCTCTGATCCGTCCGGAGCAGGGCCCTGTACCGGAATAAAATACTCGGGTATGCCCGGCGGAAGCATGGGCCGGGAGCCTCCTGCCGCTCCTGAAGAGGGCGCAGCAGGGGCCGTTCCAGGATCAGGGGTCTGCGGTTCCCGGACCTGCTTCCCCAGGGACTCCTTTACGGGGTCCATGAGCATCCTGATCTGGTCTCTCGTCAGCGGGCCGCGAAGATAGGACATGACCCACCGTGTCTGAAAAATAACGGGTTCATCCTCATGGACATTGTTCATCAGAAAGACCCTGCTTCCCAGCCCGGAGAGTATCTGCTCTATGCGGCCCCGGTCGAACCTCCCCCGAGAGCTGCTCCCGGCCCCTTCGAGGCCGTCGAGGACGCGCTGTTTGTCCCGGTCAGTCTGCAGTCTGCCGATAAACCACGTGCCTGTGTTGGACAGGCCCTTGTAATCGAGGTCAACGGGGTTCTGGGTCGCCAGGACAACACCTAGGCCGAAGGCCCGGGCCTGCTTCAGGAGCGTCAGGAGCGGGCCCTTGGAAGGGGGGTTTGCCACAGGCGGAAAATAACCGAAGATTTCATCCATGTAAAAGAGGGCGCGCAGGCTGGTCGTCCCTGACTGGGTCCGCATCCATCCCAGCACCTGGGTCAGGAGGAGGGAGACAAAGAACATGCGCTCGCCGTCGCTGAGGTGTGCGATGGAAAAGACAGAGACCTTCGGTTTGCCCTGATCTGTGTAGAGCAGCCTGCTCACATCCAGATCCTCTCCCTCGAGCCAGGCCTGAAAGCCCGGGGCCGCCAGAAGATTGTTGAGCTTCATGGCAAGGCTGAAGCGTTCTTTGGCCGGGAAGAAAGACTCGAGGTCAAAAACCCCCACCGCGGTGAACGGCGGCGTATTGATGGTCTGGATAAAGCGTTGAAGGTCCATGTCCAGCCCCTGCTTCCAAGACACGTCAAGGATGGTGGAGAGGAGAATGTGTTCGCGGCTCTGAATGGGGTCAGCCTCGATGCCCATGAGGTTGAGCAGGCCGGTCACCGTTGTGTTGATACGTTCGTTCAGGAGGTCCGTGTCCTGGAGAACGGCCTGCTCAGGGGTCTCAAAGGACTTGAGGATAGATACAGGGATGCCAGCGCTGCTGCCGGGGGTATAGATGACGAAATCAGCGGAATCCCTGAGACGCCTGATGCGGCTGCTGTCCTGCCCCCATTCGGAAAGGCCTTTTTTCCAGAGGTCGGCCTGCTTTCCAGCATACTCACCGGGTGTCAGGTTCTTTCTGGCGGCGTCCTCTGCGTTGACCCAGGGAAGGAAATCATCGGGTTTCAGGTCAGGGAAGGTAAGGAGCAGGTTCGCCAGATCTCCCTTGGGGTCAACGACGATGGCAGGGATGCCGTCTATGGCGGCCTCTTCAAGGAGTCCTATGCAGAGACCTGTCTTACCGCTCCCGGTCATGCCTACGCAGACCGCGTGGGTAACAAGGTCCCGCGAGTCATAGAGGAGGAGGGAGTCCTTCAGCCCTTTCCCTTCAAGGTCGTATTCCCTGCCGAGATAAAATACCCCCAGCCGTTCAAAGTCATCCATAGCGTCTCCTCCTTGCCTGTGTGCTGTCAGCGGCGCCAGTACCCTTTCTGTGAGGCGATGCAGTATGCATGATATTAGCAGAGAATGAACGGATTGACAACAACACGATCCGGGGAGCGATTATGAACGGAGCCTTTTAATAATTTCAAACAGGGCCTTTGAGGCGGCAAAGGGGCCTTTCTGTTCAAAGCCTTCAATGCCCAGCCTGGTCCGTATCTGCCCTACCTTTACGCCGGTCTCAAACATCTTTTTGAAATATTCTGCCACGACCTTTTCGTGAAGTTCCCTGCGCTGCGGCGCGCCAAAGGGGTTGGCGAAATAAGTGTGGACAATGCCTTTTTCATCGGTGGTCCCCTTTGCAAAGCGCGCGCCGCTTCTGAACACGGGGACGGCCTCTTCGTGGGATGAAAAGAACTGGATGGCAGGGTGATCGCCGTCGATCTGCTCATAGTTGTTCGCATAAAGAACCATGTCCACGGGGTAGCCCTTGATGATGTGGGAGTAGCGGGTGATGGGAACGATGAGCCGGGCATTGCCCTTGTCGGGGTTCATGAATATGCTCCGGTCGATTTCTTCGTAGGCGTATCCCGCCTGGAGGTCATCAAGCCGTACAAAGGCTCCGATTTCCGTTCCGTATCCTGCGACCCTGCCCTGGCTGTTGATGCCCAGAGAGCCCATATCGTCAAAGATGATCCTCATTTCGCATATGTGCTCCTCGGCCAGGACGCGGAGGGCTTCAAGGGTTTCCGACTTGCCGGCGCCGCTGTCTCCGATGATGACCACATTGGCGTCGCTGCCGTCCTTGAGCCTGATATAAACCATGGCACCGTGTACGGGCAGGGCCCCCTGTTTTAGCATGACGATGTTATGAAGGGTCAGGGTCATCTTCTTGAAATACCCGAAATAGTCAACGTCCTCCGAATGGGCGATCATACCTATGAGCATGCCCGCTCCCCTGTCTTCATAAAAGACGGTGCCTCGGGGCAGGGCGGTCTTGAGGCCGAACAGGAGCATGATGTCGGGCCGCAGCCCCTCAATGTCATCGAAGTCGGCTATTTCAAAGAGGTTGCTCAGGGAAAGGCCCAGAGATATGAAATCCTGATGAAAGTAAATGAATGCCGTCAGGGTGCCCACCTTTGCAGGAAAGCAGAACCACTCCCGGGGGTCGAGCTGAATCATGTCGGCCGTGACGCCTTCAATTTCCTCAAAGGCGCCCTTCCTCTTATTCATTTCGGGATAGAGTATCAGGGGCGGCTCAATAAGGGACAGCCGGATAAAGGGGACATCCCGGAGGGCTTCAAATCCTTCCGGACAGTTCCAGTCCACTTTCTCAAGGAGCATCCCCATATTGGCGCCGGCCGGAAGCTGCCGGTAGACCCGGGGGTTTTTGCCGAGGAGGTTTTCACCGACGCGGCGGTACAGGTAGAGGACATTGTTTTTCAGTTCGTCGTTCGCCTTTATGAACTGGGCATGATGGATGCTGCTCTTCGCGTACGGTGACCTCCTGGGTGATTCGATGTAGATGAATCTCTCAAGGCGCCGCCAGAAGTTGTACAGCTCCTCGATAAACTCATGGAGATGCTCGGCCTTTTTCAGGATGTGCCGGTAGTCCTTGCTCATGGCATCCACTTCCTGCGCCGTGTGGCCGGAAAGGAGCCTGAAAAGGTTCACAAGGCTTCCGGCCATTTCATCCCGCCTTGTCCCCGGCAGGCCGTCGACCAAGAAGGCGAAGAGCGAGCTTCCCCGTGACGCAAGGCGTTCGATGAACCGCTCCACGATTTCCAGGAAGAGAGGGCTTCTCAACAGTTTCTCCGGGGTGTCGCAGTCAAGGCCCGCGTAATCGAAGATGACCTTTTTCCTCGTTATGACATAGGGCATTCCTGACCCTGCAGCAGGCTGTGTAGACATGGTTTCAGTATACTTTCAGGGTTTCAGCACGGCTGTAACATATATCATACGGCGTATGTTACTTCTTTTTTTGCTTCGCCTGTTCATCAGCCCTTTTGTCCACGATCGATACGTCTCTGACAAAGTCAGGGCACCGGGAATCCCTGCCGCTTATGGAAAATTTTTTCTGGCAGGTCGCCCTCCAGGCGCATACTATGCAGATCTCAGCGGACATCGTCTCTCCCTTATTCGATGAAAGGCCCTTTGTGCCACAGGAACGCCATGACGCGTTCAATATTGGCTT
>CP070788.1:159916-169047 GCA_020346765.1 Nitrospiraceae bacterium | reverse complement strand
AGCGGTAGGCCGCGGCCGGGTCTCCGTCGATGGAGCCGAAATTGCCCTGGCCGTCCACCAGCACGTAGCGCATGTTGAAGTCCTGGGCTAGTCTGACAAGGGCGTCATAGACGGCGGAGTCGCCGTGGGGGTGGTACTTCTTCAGCACTTCGCCGACCACTCCGGCGCACTTGGAATACTTCTTCCCCGGTGTCAGCCCCTCCCTGAGCATAGCGTAGAGGATACGCCGCTGCACGGGCTTGAGACCGTCCCGCACGTCAGGAAGTGCCCGTCCCACGATTACGCTCATGGCGTAATCAAGATAGGAGGTCTTCATCTCTTCTTCAATATTTATTGCCAGTCGTGTCATGGATTCTCCTAAAACAAGCCTTAAGCTCTTAGCTTATAGCGGTAAGCTAAAAAACTCTCTCAGAAAAAGGGTTGCTTACCGCCTATCACTATTAAATATCCAGGTTTCTCGCCTCAAGGGCATGCTTCGCGATGAAGTCCTTCCTCGGCTCTACCTGGTCGCCCATGAGGGTGCTGAAGATCTCCTCGGCCTTGATGGAATCTTCCACCGTGACCTGCAGCAGGGTCCTCGCCCCGGGGTTCATGGTGGTGTCCCAGAGCTGCTGGGGGTTCATCTCGCCCAGTCCCTTGTAACGCTGTATGGTGATCCCCTTCTTCGCTATGGACAGGATAAAGTCAAAGAGCTCCCGCGAACTGCCGAATTCGTGCTCTTCCTTGCTGAACAGGACCTTGTAGGGCGGATGGCCCAGGTCCCTCAGTTCGGCAAAGAGGTTCTTCAGCTCCCTGATCTCCGGCGACGCAAGGAACTCATCGTCAATGGTCAGGCGCAGCCCCTTTCTGTCCAGCTCGATCCTGAAGGCCTGGTGCTCCTCGTCCTTCTGGATATCCTCGGCAAGGTCAGGGAACTCCTTCCTGAGCTTTTTGATAAGGCCATCGATTTTCTTCCTGTCCTTCAGGAGGTCTTTGCTCAGCTCATAGTGCAGCAGCGCCCTGATGGCAGCCGTGTCCCACTTGCGCACGGCAAACCAGTCCAGAAGCTTTTCGAACTTCGAGAGGTTCTGGATGTAGGGCATGATGTCCTTCCCCGACAGGCGCCTGCCGTTCCGGATCTCAATGTCATCGACGGCCATCTCGAAGAGCATGCTCTCAAGCTGTCCTTCGTTCTGGATATACTTCTCCGATTTCCCCTTCTTGACCCGAAACAGGGGCGGCTGGGCAATGTAGAGATATCCCTTTTCGATGAGCGCAGGCATCTGCCGGAAAAAGAAGGTCAGCAGGAGCGTCCTGATATGGGCCCCGTCAACGTCTGCGTCGGTCATGATAACGATCTTGTGGTACCGCGCCCTGGTAATGTCGAAATCTTCTGAGCCGATCCCCGTTCCCAGGGCTGTAATGAGTATCTTTATTTCGTCGGAGCTGAGCATCTTATCAAAGCGTGCCTTCTCCACATTGAGGATCTTTCCCTTCAGCGGCAGGATGGCCTGATTGTGACGGTCCCTCCCCTGCTTCGCCGAGCCTCCTGCGGAATCACCCTCGACAATAAAGAGCTCGCTGAGCTCCGGGTTCTTTTCAGCGCAATCAGCGAGCTTGCCCGGGAGCCCGCTGTCCTCAAGGGCCCCTTTCCGCCGGGTCAGCTCACGCGCCTTCCGAGCTGCCTCCCTGGCCCGCGAGGCCTGGAGGGCCTTTTCCACGATCTTCTTGACCACGGCAGGGTTGGTCTCGAAATAGTTCCCGAGGACATCATTTACCACCGACTCAACGATCCCCTTGATTTCACTGTTTCCCAGCTTTGTCTTCGTCTGCCCTTCAAACTGGGGGTGGGGTAGCTTGACACTGATAACCGCCGTAAGGCCTTCTCGGATGTCATCGCCGCTTATGGAGTCCTTGGCGGTTTTGACGATGCCCGACGAGGTGGCATAGCTGTTGGTCGTCCTCGTCAGGGCGGCCTTGAATCCTGCCAGGTGGCTGCCGCCTTCCCTGGTGTTGATATTGTTCGCAAAGGAATAAAGGGTCTCCGTATAACTGTCGTTGTACTGGATCGCCACCTCAACGGCAACGTCGTCTTTTTCCTTGACTATGTATATGGGTTTGGGGTGAAGTGTCGTCTTGTTCTTGTTGAGGTGCTCCACAAAAGAGATAATGCCCCCTTCGTAGTGGAAGGTCTCCTTCTTTCCACTCCGCTCATCAGCGATGGAAATGCTCAGGCCCTTGTTGAGAAAGGCAAGCTCCCTGAAGCGGTGGGCCAGCGTGTCGTAGTTGAACTCCATCGTATCGAACACGTCGGCATCTGGTTTGAAGGTTATCTTGGTGCCGCGCCGGTTTGTCTTTCCCACCTTTTCCAGGGGGGCCGTGGGCACACCGCGCCTGTAATGCTGCTCCCACACAGCGCCGTTCTGCTTTATCTCAAGGTCGAGCCACTCCGAAAGGGCGTTGACTACAGACACGCCCACTCCGTGCAGGCCGCCTGATATCTTGTATGCCTTGCTCTCGAATTTCCCGCCGGCATGCAGCTCCGTAAGGGCAATCTCGGCAGCACTCCTCTTCTGGGGGTCTCCGGGGTGGGGCCCCGCGGGGATTCCCCGTCCGTTGTCAACAACGGTAACGCTGCCCTCGGTGTGTATGGTCACGTCGACCTCGTTGCAGTATCCCGCGAGAGATTCGTCAACACTGTTGTCCACTACTTCATAGACAAGGTGGTGAAGCCCTTCAAAGCTTGTGTTGCCTATATACATGGCGGGGCGCTTCCGGACACCCTCAAGCCCCTTGAGGACCTTGATATCCCCCGCTCCGTAGTCGTCTGCTTTCGGGTCTGTTGCTTTAACTGCCATATGCATCCTTTCTTTCAGGCCGTTAGTAATCCCTTCATACCCTCACGACACCGTATACCAGGGTACCGGCGACCGGATTCCGGGGATTCACAGCCTCCTATTTTACAATTATTGGGATAAAATTTGCATTCCCTGTCATGTCCGCATGGGCATGACAACGCAGGTGTAGCCCTCGTTTTCCGGGGAAAGCAAAAGCGTCGGGCTGAGGGGTTCCTGGAGCTTCATACTAACCGCTTCCCCCCCCATGACGCTGAGGATATCCAGGATGTAGCGTGCATTGTAGCCCACGGTGAGCTGCTCGCCCTTGTACTGGGCGGCAATCTCCTCCCGGGCTTCTCCAATGTCAGGGTTCATGGAAATAAGCGTTATTTTGCCCGCCTCCAGGTCAAAACGCACGGCATTGGTCCTCTCCCTGCTCATGATGGAGGTCCTTCTCAATGCCTTGAGAAAGGCCGTTTTGTCGACGATAACAGTCTTTTCATTGTTCTTGGGAATGACCTGCTCATAGTTGGGATAGGTCCCTTCGATAAGGCGTGAGGTCAGCATGATGTCATCAGTTCTGAAAAATATATGATTGCGGTCAATAAAGAGCGTTACGGTCCCTGACATCCCTTCAATGAGCTTCTTCAGCTCCATGGCAGCCTTTTTCGGAAGGATCAGCTTCTTCTCTTCAGACAGCGTCCCTTCAAGGGCAATGGCTATAACCGAGAGCCGGTGCCCGTCTGTCCCCACCATCTTGACCTCTATGTTCTTCTTCCTGGGGATAAAGTGCAAAAGGAGGCCGTTGAGGGTGTACCGCGTGTCGCTTTCTCCCGTTGCATAGATCGTCTTTTCGATCATGTCCCGGAGGGTCTCGGCCTTGACGCCGATCTCCTCGGCCTTGCTGACCTCGGGCAGTGCAGGAAAATCCTCCTGGGGAAGCCCCATGAGCTTGAAGGTGCTTTTCCCCGACGTTACCTTGATCCAGTTGTTCTCCTGGGACTCAAGGAGCAGGTCTCCCTCGACTTCCCGGGCGATCTCAAAGAGCTTTCTCGCAGGGATGCACAGGCCGCCCTGCTCTAGGATCTCCGCTTCCAGAGGGCCTTTCAGCGCTATATCAAGGTCTGTAGCCATGAGCGAAGCCGCTTTGTCCACCTTGAGCAGAAAGTGGCTGAGAATGGGCATGGTCGTCTTCCTGTCAACGATCCCCTGGATGCTCTGCAGGGCGTTCTGAATTGCTTCCTTGTGAATCCTGAGCTTCATAATGTCCTCCCGGCTGAATAATCCCTCGTGCTGTCTGGCTGATTTATGACTGCGTCTTAATTTTTTTTATGAGATAGTCTATCTTTTTTTCGAATTCATCGTCGGACTTCCGCCGCTCTTCTATCAGTTTGCAGGCGTGGATGACCGTGGAATGGTCCTTGCCCCCGAAGTTTTTCCCGATTTCGTTGAGGGAAGATTCGGTGAGCGTCTTGCTCAGATACATGGCCACCTGCCGCGGAAAGGCAATGTCCCGGGTCCTTTTTTTCGCCTTGATGTCCTGCACCTTCAGGCCGAAATATTCACATACCGTCTTCTGCACATATTCCACGGTCAATGCCTTTTGCTCGTCATAGACCAGATCCTTGAGGACGTCCTTTGCCATATCAATGGTAATGACCTTGCCTGTGAGGGACGAATGGGCGCCGAGGCGTATCATGCAGGCCTCAAGATCGCGGATATTCGATTTGATTCTGCTTGCCAGAAAGAAATTCACATCCTCCGGCAGCTCGATGCCCTCCATCTCTGATTTCTTGCCCAGGATCGCCATCTTAGTCTCCACATCAGGGGGCTGGATGTCAGCAATAAGGCCCATACCGAAGCGGGACCTGAGGCGTTCTGTAATGGGGGAAATATCCCTGGGCGGCCGGTCGCTGGAGAAAATAATCTGTTTCTGCGTGTCATAGAGGGCGTTGAAGGTGTGAAACATTTCTTCCTGGGTTCCGCTCTTGCCGGCTATGAACTGGATATCGTCGATGATGAGGACGTCAAGGTTCCTGTATTTCGCCTTGAACTCTTCCATTTTGTCGTTTCTCATGGAATACACGAACTCGTTGGTGAACTGCTCAGCCGGAGCGTAGAGGAGGTTGACGCTGTTCTCCTGGTCAATAATCTTGTTTCCGATGGCGTTCATGAGATGGGTCTTGCCAAGGCCCACCCCGCCATAGATGAACAGGGGGTTGTAGGCCTTGCCCGGCGAGTCGGCCACAGCCCGGGACGCTGCATGAGCGAACTGGTTGCTCGCGCCGACCACAAAGGTATCAAAGGTAAACTTGGGGTTCAGGTAGATACCCCTGTTTCCCAGTGTGGCCCGTCTTTTCTCCTGCCGCGCCTCTGCCTTTCGCAGGGCCGGGTCCTCATTTCTTTCAATGACCCTGAATCTGACGGCCACCTCCTGTTTCGTAAGCTCACTGATCGTGCTGGAAATAATACCAGGGTAGTGGTCTTCGATCCACTCCTTGAAAAATTTGTTCGGCACTTCAAGCACGACAGCTTCATCCTTCTGGTGCACAAACTTTATGGGCCTGAACCAGAGGTCAAAGGCCTGACTGCCAACCTTGGCTCCTATCGCTTCTATGGTTTTGGACCAGGCTTCTTCGATATTCATAGTTCCTCTATGCGTGTTGCAACGGCAATGCGTGAAGACACGTCTGGTTACTAACATCTGTTTATAAGTTGTTGATAACTTCCCGAGGGGGGGACAGTGCGATAATTATATATCATCTCATTTGCCATAGGCAAGCTTTTTTTTCAGGCCCCTTTCTCACCTGAACGAACATCGCCCCCTCATGACGCAAGCTTCAGAAAACATTGATTAATTGTAATATTATGCTTATGAGCAAGGGTATCCGGGAGGTCTACCAGCGAAGGTAGAATGCGGTGATCGAAAAGACGACCAGGGCAATAACGACGATTAGCAGCATGGAGGAAAAGTTCTTCTGCCGGAGGTATTTTTCATTGATCAGCTGCTCCAGGCGCTCCTCTGCCTTCTTCAGCCTGCTCTCCGCTTCGTAGGGCCTTTTCTGAATATCATAAACGGTCTTTTTCATCTCCCGCAGCGAAGAATCAATCTTTTCATAAAAACTGAAGATCTTTCCGTATTCCTTTTTCAGACCATCCATTTTCTGCTCCTGGGAATCCATCATTGTCTGCAGGGATGAGCATAAATTCCTTATTTCCTCATATTTATTTGCCAGGGCCTCGGCATGTTCCCGCTGCTGGCTCCGCATCTTATCCCTTCCCTGCTCACAAACGCCCTCGATCCTGGCTATACCTTCCTTCATTTCGGCCGCTATGGTGTCTGCCTTTTTCTCCATATCCATGAGCACTCCATGGGTCTTCTCCCTGATTCCCTCCATAAGACCCTCTGAGGTCGTGATAAGCTTTTCCAGAGCTTCTTTCCGGCGGACAATATCACCGTCATGGGCTCGCAGCTGGTCATGAAGTTCCACGACAGAGGCCTTCATGGACCGTACATGCTTGATATCCTCCAGAAAGGTATCTACTTCCCGGTTAAGATCATCAAGTCTTTTCTGCACGACTTCCAGACCGCCTGTTTCTTCATTCATGTCATACTCCTTTGATTAGTTAAAAAGCTTTCTCCGGAACCGGTTTGATCTGAGTGTATTCTTTTCATTATGAGCCATGTATATCCTAACAGATTGGCCGTCTACAATGATATCCGCAAAATCCCTGTTCCCTTTTTATTCTTCTCTTTATTTTTTTTAAAATAGTTAGAAGTAGTAATAGGCCTGTTGGTATTGTTGGTTTTCAAACAACAGAGCAGAATTAAATAAAAAAAAGAACCTGCACGCCTGTGGATAACGGGGTAGAAAACTTGACAAATACCCAACGAAATGATAGGCTTCAAAGTTGCCGGGGATGGCAGATATACACCATAATCCGAAGCGTGTAGCCGGAGTCTGAATGCTTATGGAGGGAGGTCTGTAAAGGATGCGTTCCAGCGATAGGCAGGCAGGGGCCGGGCGACTGGCAATGGATAGGCTTTACAGTCTGGCAGCGGTGTGTCAGCTTTTACGCAGGCGGAATTATCAACAACGGATTCACAAAATATGGACCCGGAGAACCGGCAGTAAGAGCGGGGCTTCGGGATTTATCAGTCAGGGAAAATAATAGCAACAGGACAGGGTAAATGACACGAGTATTTAATTTTAGTGCAGGGCCTGCGATGCTTCCCGAGGACGTTTTGCAGCGGGCTGCCGCAGAGATGACTGACTGGCAGGGCTGCGGCATGTCGGTCATGGAGATGAGTCACCGAGGCAAGGAGTTTATTTCAATAGCGCAAAAATCGGAAGGGGACCTCAGGACCCTGATGAATATTCCCGGGCATTATCGTGTGCTGTTTCTCCAGGGGGGGGCATCAAGTCAATTTGCCATGGTACCCATGAACCTGCTGAGGGGCAGGGAAAGGGCCGACTACCTGAACACAGGGTCATGGTCCAAAAAGGCGATTGCCGAGGCAAAACGGTATTGCCGCGTTAATGTGGCAGTCTCCGGTGAGTCAGCGAAGTTTACGGAAATACCGCCCCGCTCAGCGTGGGCCCTTGATGCTGAGGCAGCCTATGTGCATTACACGCCCAATGAGACCATCGAAGGGGTGGAGTTTCACGAGATCCCTGATACGGGCACGGTCCCTTTGGTGGCGGACATGTCTTCCACGATCCTGTCGCGGCCTGTGGATGTGTCCCGGTTCGGCCTTATCTATGCCGGGGCGCAGAAGAACATCGGGCCCGCTGGACTCACCATCGTGATTGTCAGGGAGGACCTCCTGGGAAAGGAGATTCCCGGGACGCCGACCATGTTCAGTTATGCCACCCATGCAAAAGCTGAATCCATGTATAACACACCGCCAACCTATGGCTGGTACATAGCCGGGCTTGTTTTTTCATGGATCAAGGAACAGGGTGGCCTTCAGGCAATGGCAGAGAGGAACAAGAAAAAGGCAGATAAACTCTACCGTGCTATTGACGAGTCTGATTTCTACCATAACCCGGTGACAACGTCGTGCCGCTCGTGGATGAACGTTCCCTTTACTCTGGCGCGGCCTGAACTGGACAGCCAGTTCCTTGACTTGGCGAAGAAGGCGGGTCTGGTGACGCTCAAGGGGCACCGGAGCGTGGGAGGTATGCGCGCCAGCATATACAATGCAATGCCCGAGGAAGGGGTGAACGCCCTCATAGCCTTCATGAAAGAATTCGAACAGAAACATACCTAGTATTTTTTTACAGATAACAATGGGAAAAAGAGAGCAGAAAACCATGAAAGTACTTGTCAGCGATAATATATCGGAAAAAGGCGTGACTATCCTCAAAAAGGCGGGCCTGGATGTTGATGTAAAGACAGGTCTTTCTCCGGCTGAACTGAAAAAAGAAATCGGCAAGTATGACGGCCTTGTAATCAGGAGCGCCACGAAGGTGACGGAAGAGGTGATCAAGGCGGCGAAGCAGCTGAAGGTTGTTGGACGGGCCGGTTCGGGCCTTGACAACGTGGACAAGACAGCGGCCACAAAGAGGGGAATCGTGGTAATGAACACGCCGGGCGGCAACACGATCACCACAGCTGAACATACCCTGGCGCTGCTTCTGTCCATGGCGCGGCAGGTCCCCCAGGCAACGGCCTCCATGAAAGAGGGGAAGTGGGAAAAGAAGAAGTTTATGGGTGTTGAGCTCTACAATAAGACGCTCGGTATTATCGGGCTGGGGAACATTGGTACCCATGTGGCAAGGATGGCCCAGGGCATGGGCATGAAGGTGTTTGCCCATGATCCCTATCTCAGCGAGGAAAGGGCAAAGGCTATCGGGGTGGAAGGTGTGAGCCTCGATGAGGTGTTGAGGCAGTCCGATGTGATTACCCATCACATACCCCTTACGATCGAGACTAAATACCTGATTAATGAACAGAGCATCGCCAAAATGAAAAAAGGGGTCATGATCATCAACGCGGCCCGCGGCGGCATTGTAGATGAAGCGGCCCTCTACGATGCCCTGAAATCAGGAAGGGTTGCCGCTGCAGCTCTTGACGTATTCGAAAAAGAACCTCCTGGGGAGTCTCCCCTTCTGGGGCTGGGGAACTTTATCTGCACCCCTCACCTGGGCGCGTCAACTGAGGACGCCCAGGAGAATGTGGCCCTCGCCGTGGCGAACCAGATCGTGGACTACCTGGTCCACGGGACCATACGCAACGCCGTGAACTTTCCTTCCGTTTCCGCCGATGTGCTCCCGTCGCTTCAGCCCTATATAAACCTCGCGGAACGGC
>CP070788.1:150584-159816 GCA_020346765.1 Nitrospiraceae bacterium | reverse complement strand
CTTGAATTCTTGAATCCCCGAATCCTTGAACCCTTTGTGCAACTGAACGGGAAAAGAACCGTATATAAATAATGCGGGCTAGAACTTGTCCTTGTGGCAGGCCACGCAGATCAGCATGTTCACCCCGGAGAGGCGGAGCCTGTACTTCTCGCTTGCGCCCTGGGCGCTCGGCCTGCCCTGTGGGATGACGCCCCGTTCATGGGGGTTGTGGCAGGTGGGGCAGGTAACTTTGCCCTCATAATTGAGGGGGAGTATGATCCCGTACTGCTTTTCCGTTTCCTGCATGTTCTTGAGGATCTTGTCGGGCGGCTTTACCAGGTGGTTTGCATTGATGGGGTGAAGCTTGCTCTGCTTGTAATGGCACCGGAAGCAGAGGACCTCCAGATTTCCGATCAGTCTGACATCCTTGAAGGTCGCTGATTTTTCATCAGGTTTTTCCACATGGCAGTAGAGGCATTTATCGACATTGATTGCACCTGATTCCGTATGCTGGTTATGGGGGTCCAGCATAGCGTACTTTTTTTCATCATGGCACCGGAAGCAGAGCGTGGTGCGGCTTACATAGGGTGCTCCCCGGAGGAACCTCGGGTTCAGGGTTTTAAAACGCGGGGTGGTCTGGCACTGCATATACATGTCGTGGCAGGTTGCGCAGGTGACCATGTCGTTTTCCAGAGGGAGGTCCTTTGGAATTTTCACCTTTTTTTCCTCAGAGGGCACTATATCCACGGGATGGATGTACGTGCCGGGCGTGTAGCCGTGGCACTTGCAGAGCTGCGTATAGTCACCGCCGTATTTCAGAAACGCGTCTCCGCCTTCCTTCGGGGTTTTTTCATGGCACACGGAACAGTACTTTCCGCTGTAGTGGACATTGGTGTCGTCAGGGACCGTATCCTGTCTCTCCTCTGCGGCCAGGAGGAACGGAGCAAAGACAAGGACTATGGTGAAGCTCGCTAAGAGGTTTTTCATGGTTACAGGTTCGGATCCATTTGCACGCTTATATCAGGATAACATGCCGGAGTGCATAGATAAATCCGGCTGCTTTAGTTTAGCATAAATCCCGGGTGCCAACAAGACCGGGAGCAGACACCACAGAACGGGAACAGGATCGCCCCTCCTGGCCCTGCGATCAATGATCCGGGCCCGGGGCGTGTGTGAAACCCCTCAACCCTCTGGGAAAATACCCACTCGGAGGAGGACCGTCCGGGGTAATCGCAATAAAAATCTGTCTGAGGAAATGGTACGTAATTTGCTTTATGGGAGACATGCGTGTGTGATCACAATCACCGGAGAGGACGAAATGTGGACCTGAACAGAAAGACGAAAGTGCTGATAATCGACGACGAAGAACTCATCTGCTGGTCACTGAAAAAGAGCTTCGAAAAACAAGAACACTATGCCGTGAGCTGTGTCTATTCCGGCAGTGACGCCATTGACTGCATTGCACGGAATGTCTATGACGTGGTTGTTACGGACCTGAAGCTGCCCGATGTGAGCGGCGTTGAGCTCCTTGAGAAGATCTCTCTCATGAAAGGGGATACCCCGGTCATCGTCATGTCAGCCTACCTCTCCGATCCTGCCATGCATGATGTGGGTAAGTACGATGTGTTCCGGTGTGTGAACAAGCCTTTTGAAATCAGCGACATTGTTACCGGCGTCCGGGACGCTGTGGAGAGCAGGATCAGGAAAAAGGGGCAGGCTTAGGGCGAGGGAACGGGTCTGCCGCAGAGAATCAGGAGATCAGATCCCGGTTGATTTCAATATCGAGTTTCCGCTTCATGCTTTCGATATAAGCCTGGACGGTCTGGCCGATTTTTGATGACTGAAAAATGCGCCGGAGCTGGTCCTGGTCTTCCGTCTTCATGGACTCGAGGATGTTTTGCTCATCCGGTGAGAGCTCCCATGTTTCAGCAATGATGTTGTTCATTTTTCTCACAAGGAGGTCCTCTCTCACTCCAGCTTCAAAGGCCTGGGGCGTCGTGCGGTTCAGCTTTAATGCCCGCTCGTAGACGCCCTGGTTGAACACCCCGTCGCTCTGAAAATAGGGGGTGCTCATAATGGCCTCCTGGAGTTCTTCCTCAGTCACCACGATACCGGCCTTTTCCGCTGCAATGCGCAGGACCGTCCTGTTTACCATGCCCGCCAGGACCCGGTCTTCAAGGTTAAGCTTTTCGATGTCTTCGGGGCTCGTGTTCTGCTCACGGAGCCTCTTATACTCATTGTCGTAGGCCCGCCAGTACTGGTCAAGGGATATCCGCTCATCACCGATTCTGGCCACATATGATATGGTGGGATTGTCCTTGGGCCCGATGCCCCAGAAGATAAAGGCAACAGATATCATGATGGTGATCGCCGAGAGCATGAACACCGTGAAAAACTTGTGGCTGCGCATTATTTTCAGCATAGGTTTCTACTATATCTCACGGGCTGGTGAAAGGGCAAGTGACTGATCAGCGGTTGTATACCTGATCCAGGATCTCCTTCGCGCCCTGTGAAAGAAGATGTTCGGCAAGCGAGGTGCCCAGTGCCCTGGCATCGCCGGAATTTCCTTCTATTCTTTCCCTGATTACTGTCCTGCCGTCCACACTGCCCACGAGACCTTCCATAACAATGCTTCTGTCTTTGATCATGGCGTATGCGCCAATCGGCACCTGGCATCCCCCTTCCAGTTTTTTCAGAAAGGCCCTCTCGGCCCTCACGCAGACGGCGGTCTCTTCGTGATTCAGATTTTTCAGGAGATTATTAACAAGCGCATCGTCTGACCGGCACTCTATTCCCACGGCGCCCTGGCCGACTGCCGGGAGGCTCATGTCCGTAGACATCTTTCCGGTAATCCTCTCTTCAAAACCCAGCCTCTTTACACCGGCGACGGCAAGGATGATGGCATCAAACTGCCCTTCATCGAGTTTTCTCAGTCGGGTATCCACATTGCCGCGCAGCTGGGTAATCCTGAGGTCGGGCCGCCTGCTCATGAGCTGGCATATCCTCCGGAGGCTGCTTGTACCGATATGCGCTCCCCGGGGCAGGTCGATGAAGCTCTTTATCTGTTTGTCGCTGCTCACAGCTGTTATAAATGCGTCCCGCGGGTCTTCCCGTTTGCATATTGCCGACAGATGAAGCCCCCCGGGCAGTTCCGTGGGCACGTCCTTCATGCTGTGGACCGCGAGGTCTGCCTCCCCCCGGATCATGGCCTCTTCAATTTCCTTGACAAAGAGCCCCTTGCCTCCCACCTGGGCCAGGGGGACATCGAGGATCATGTCTCCGGAGGTCTTGATCTTGTTCAGTGTTATCTGCAGGCCGGGGTCGATTTCCAGGAGCTGGGACCTGACCCACTCTGCCTGCCACAGCGCCAGTTTGCTTCCCCGTGTTGCTATTACGATTTTACCTTTTGTCATGATTGTCACTCTTGATCTCCAGGTTGAATAGTTTCTGAACAAGATCCAGCATCTGTTCCCTGTTCTCGTCCTCTGACTTGAGCGCTGCCATGGGAGGATGGATCAGCTTGTTTACGATCGCTGCCGTGAGCTGTTCGATAGAGCGGATCTTGTCTTCCTCGAGAGGGGTGATCTTCTGAAGGGTTTTTTCCAGCTCTGCCCGCCTGATCTCTTCAGCCCTGTTTCTCAGCGCCACGATTGTGGGCGTTGCCGTCAGCGACGACGTCCACTGCACAAAAGCACTGATCTCTTCATCAACGATCTTCTCGGCCTTCTGGGCCTCCTTTGCCCGCTCCTGAATGTTGGTGTCCACGATCCCCTGGAGGCTGTCCACGTCGTAGAGGTAGACATTGTCCAGGTCGTTAATCCCGGGATCTATGTTCCGCGGTACTGATATGTCTATGATAAAGACGGGCCTCTGCTTCCGCTCCTTCATGACCCGATGCATTTCATCTTTCTTTAAGATATAATGAGGGGCTCCGGTTGAGCAAATAACGATATCGCTGTACCGCAGTTCAAGGGGGAAGTTGTCAAAGAGGATTACCTTCCCGTTGAATTCCCTGGCAAGCTCCTCAGCCCGTGTGGTGGTGCGGTTTGTTACGTAGACGTCCTGCACGCCTGAATTGATCAGGTGCCGGGCAGCCAGTTCGGCCATCTCACCTGCTCCAAGGAGCATAAAGGATTTTGTAGACAGGTCATCGAATATCTTCTTTGCCAGTTCGACGGCAGCGAAACTGATGCTGACGGCGCTCTCGGCGATTTTTGTCTCCGTCCTGATCCGCTTTGCCACAGACAGCGATTTCCTGATGAGCTTGTTCAGGTAGACTCCTGTTGCCTTGATGTTCAGGGCCGCGTCATAGGCGTCCTTCAGCTGCCCCAGAATCTGCGGTTCTCCCACTACCATGGAGTCCAGGCTGGATGCCACCCGATAAATGTGCCGGACCGCCTCCTCGGCCTTGTGGATATAGAGCGACCTTTCGAGAAGGTCGCCGGACACGGCGTGATAGTCGGAGATAAATTTCGTGATCTCACTGACGCCGCTGTTGATGTCGCTGACGGCTGCATAGATCTCCACCCTGTTGCAGGTGGACAGGATAATGCTTTCCCTTATGGCAGACGCGGCTGTCAGCATATGGAGGGCCTCGGTGAGCCTGCCCCCGTCAAAGGCGACCTTTTCCCGCACCTCTATGGGTGCAGTCTTGTGGTTCAGTCCGATCACTAATATATTCATAATAAAAAACAGGGGCCGAGGGGCCGAGGGGCCGAGGGGTCAAGGGACGGAAATTTATTTATCACTCGAATCCTCGAATCCTTCTACATAAACACATGCTTTCCTTTCAGGATGAGGCTCACGCCGAAAAAGGCAAATACGATGAGGGCAAAGCCGATTATGGACAGTATGGCTGCCTTTCTTCCCCGCCAGCCTATGGTCAGCCTGAGGTGGATCACCAGGGCGTAAATGAGCCATGTTATGAGGGACCACACCTCCTTCGGGTCCCACCGCCAGTAGGTCCCCCACGCGGAATTGGCCCATATAATACCGGTGATCATGGCAAAGGTCAGCAGGGGGAAGCCGAGCGTGATAAGGTGGTAATTGATTTCGTCCAGTGACTGAAGACTGGGGAGCTTCTGGAAGAGGCCCCCCAGGCGCCTGGACTTGACGAACCGCTCCTGCACGAGATACATGACTCCGATACCGCAGGCCATGGCAAAGGCGGCATCTCCCAGAAAGGCAAGGATCACGTGTATGCCGAACCAGTAGCTCTGCAGTTCAGGGCTCAGGACCTTGATCTCCCGGGGAAAGACCGACGAGGAGAACATAAAGACAAAGACTATGGGCATGATAAATGAGCTCAACAGACCCAGCTTATAGCGGAACTCATGGAAAAAAAACAGGATGAGGACGCACCAGGAAAAAAAAGAGGCTGCCTCATGCATATTGGTAACAGGGATGTGGCCGCCTTCAACATACCGGACAACGATGTTCGCCGTATGAAAGAGAAAGCCCATTACGGAAAGGTACAGGGCGAGCCGCGATGATGACTTCGTGCCGCGGAAGATTTCGATAATTCCCGCTATGGTGGCAATGAAGTAAAAGGTCAGGGCCAGCTCAAACAGCAGGACATTCAGGGCGATATTCAATGATTGCTCCTTGCACGCTCACTGCCTCATCCCGCAGGCTGAGGTATGGCTGCACCAGTGATAGTTTATCCTCGGACGATACCAGGCCGTTCTTAACCCGCCTAATGTATTGAAATTTAACTCCTTGTATATTTTTTGGCATAGGCAAGGAATTTGTCAATTTCGCCCTGCCTGCCTGCAAGGTCAATCCAGAAGGTCTGTGTTGCTTCAGCCGGCCGAAGCCCGGGGGGAAGGGGCCCTCCTTTCCTGCCGGAACTGTTGACGACGATGATGTCTGCTCTTCCGGGAAGGTCTTTTGCCGATGGCTTTACCTGCCCGTCACTTCCCATGACAAATATGACGAGGAGGGGATTCAGGAGCCGGGCAGGAGTGTTGCCTTCTACCACGACGCCGTTGAGGCCGTCCATCCTTCCCATGGCTATGTGGAGGGCATCCTCCAGGCCGCTCTCTGTGCTCTGGACCCAGACCACCCTTTCGGCACCGGCCTGCAGCATGACGGCCGTGTCCTTTCCCTCCTGTGAAATGATTCCGGGGTCATCGGTGACAGACGTGAACAGGGATGTCTTCGTGAACTTTATGGCCCCGAATCCCTTCAGGTCCTGAAGCAGGAGCGCGCAGAGCGTTGTCTTGCCCACCCCGCTGTGCGCTCCTGTGACAGAGATGATGGTAAAAGGCATGGATAAAGAATACAGGATGGATAAACAATGATACAAGATGCAAGGGGGACCGGCAGCATTCGGTACCACCACAAAGCAGGGCGGCATGACGCATGTGACTGCCAGAAGGAAAGCGATGTTGATCATGGTGTGTGAAGCGGTGATGTGAAATTTGATCCGGAGGCGGGCATATTACGGGCCGATGAGGTACAATAGGGCAGTCGAACGTAACAAACCAGGGGACATGGTTTTATGACAGGATTTGCCTTATCTCTTGCCGCAGGGGTCGCTGCGTTCAGATTCTATCCCTTTTTCCCCATGACCGTCTGCGTTGTGTCCGTCCTGTGGGCCCTCTGGACCGGCCTGGTCCGTCATTTCCCAAAAGGGGGAGGGTACCAGGGGACCCTCTCGTGCAAACACTGGCTGATTCTTGTATTTGCCTTTGGATTCCTCTACGCCTTTGCCAGGGAGGAACACCTGCCGGACATCGCATTCCCTGCGGGGGACCTCCTCGTTGCAGGAACAGTCTCTGATGTGCCGGAACGAAGGGGGAGCACAATACGTTTCACCCTCGACAATGCCTCGGTAGAAAGGACGGGTATCGAGGGGACAGTAGGGCTTACGGCGCTGACGGAGATGTTCGGGGGTCAATTCCATGATGCCCTCCTCGAGCCGGGAGTAAGGGTCAGTGCTGTGGCGAGACTCAGTGAACCTGCGGTATATCGCAATGCCGGCCTGTTTTCAGGGAGAGCGGAAGGACGTGCTGCCACGGGCTATGTCAAGGCGATGATGGTCCTTGACCGGGAGGACGGGAGGGTTTCCTGGACAGGAAGGAAACGGCGGCAGCTGGGAACGGTTATCGATGCCAGCCTTTCCCCGGAGAACGCCTCATTCCACCGCGCGATTATTGCGGGGCTTAAGAGGGGCATCAGCCCGGACATGCGGGACGCCTTCAGCGCCACAGGGCTGGCGCATCTCCTCAGCATCTCGGGCACTCATTTCGGTCTCCTTGCATTTCTTTTTTTCTCAGTCATCAGAATGGCCCTGAAGGCCCTGCCCGCGAAGTATTTCACGGTGATGACGCTCTTCATAACACCTACCCAGACAGCCGCGGCAGTGACAACGCCCCTCCTTGCTGCCTACGCAGTCCTTTCAGGGGCGAGCACTCCTACTATCCGGTCATTCATCATGGTCCTTATCTCCATGTCGGCCCTCCTGCTTGGACGAAGGGGCAGGTGGCTCAACTCCCTGTCCCTTGCCGCAGTCGTTCTTCTCCTCTGGCTGCCTGCCTTTCTCTTTGAGGTCTCGTTCCTCCTTTCATTCAGCGCCGTGCTCTCCATCGGGTATGCGCTGGACAGGAAGTCCCTGATCTCAGAACAACGAACAGGAAACTCGGAACAGGGACGGAAAAAAAGGACATCTGCCGCGTTCAGGATTTCTGACAGGATCAGGACAGCTTTCCTGATCACCGTGGCAGCGCTTCTGGGGACAGCACCCATAGTCTCACTCTGCTTCAACCAGTTCCCCCTGATGTCGCCGGTTACCAACCTTGTCATAACACCGATTGTCTGCTTTGTCATCCTTCCCGTCGGGGTCATTTCCGCTTTCATCGCCCTCATCTTCAACCTGCCGGTTCTGCCCCTGCACGGCCTTATTGACGTGTTGAGCCATGCCTGTCTATGGCTCATCAGGCTCTTTTCCGGAATCCCCTATTCCCGTCTGTATGTCCATGCCCCGCCTGGTGCGCTTGTGGTGCTCTACTATCTCGCGCTGCTGTTCATTGCAAAAGGCACAGCCCGCTGGAGGTTCCTGCCTTTTATCCTGGTGCTTTGCCTGTACCAAGCGATCCCCTGTGTTTCAGGCAATGACCTGCGGGTGACGTTCCTTGATGTGGGTCAGGGCGATGCCTCTGTTGTTGAGCTGCCAGACGCAAAGACCATGCTCATTGACGGGGGGGCCGGGGAGCCTGACATGGGCAGGGCAGTGATCGCCCCCTGGCTCTGGTCCCGGGGCATAAAAAAAATAGATTACCTCGTCCTGAGCCATCCCCATCCTGACCATTTTGGGGGGGTCCTGTATCTCCTGGACAAATTTCATGTGGGAGAGATCTGGTATAACGGGAGCATGCCTGCGGAAGCAGGAGCGTTCTTTCAGTCCGCGCTGAGACGGGGAATGCCCTTCCGCGGACTTTCACGTGGTGATGCACTTGTACAGGAGAGATACAGGATTTATGCCCTCCATCCCTTCGATGGGTTTTTCGCTCTGTCTCCACGGGGGGAGTTTTCCGATGAGAACAGCCGCTCCCTGGTCCTGAAACTGGAATCGCCCGACGGCTCTTTTCTCTTTACCGGGGACATTGAAGAAGAAGCAGAGGAAAGCCTTGTGCCCCTGGGCAGATGGCTTATGAGCGATGTTCTGAAGGTGTCTCACCACGGAGGAAGGACGTCAAGTTCGGGAGCGTTTATCGATGCTGTACATCCCAGGATTGCAGTGGCGAGCGCCGGAAGGATGAATGGCTTTCATCATCCCCACCAGGAAACCCTGGAGCGGCTCCGGTCTGTCAATGCACGGATTTTCAGGACGGACCGTGACGGTGCTGTCACCATAACCGCAAAAAAGGGCCGCTTTGAGATTGCGACCCGGGAGGACGGCCAGTTCATCAGGGCAGGAACGTGGCGTGACGAGCTGAGGAACCTGGCACTGCTGTTCCGGTAAAAAAATAAAGTGTCTACCCTGCATTATCCACAAATTTCGGAGGAGGCTCTCAAAAAGGTTTGAAAGCCATGAACGTTTGAGGGAAGTAGTACCGCCTGCTGAAAAGGTTTTCAAATCAAGCAGTTCTGATATCCCTATTGCATGAGATATCTATCTATGGTACGGCGCAACCCTTTTTTGAACCCTCCTCCGAAATTTGCACAGGTTTATGAATTATCCAGACTATGGATCTCGGTTTCCACGGGGCCAGGGATAACGAATAATGAGCAATTAAGGAGTACTCCTTAA
>CP070788.1:140845-150484 GCA_020346765.1 Nitrospiraceae bacterium | reverse complement strand
CCCAGAAGTGTAAGGCCTGTCATTTGAAGCAGTACAAGTCATGGAGCGAGACGGCTATGGCAACGAGCTTTGAAAACCTTAAGCCGGGGGTAAGGGCCGAGGCCAAGAAGAAGGCCGGCCTTGATCCGGACAAGGACTACACGGCCGATGCCGATTGTGTAAAGTGCCACTCCACAGGCTTCGGCACGGGAGGGTTTGTGAATATGGACGAGACGCCTCACCTAGCCGGTGTGCAGTGTGAAGGCTGCCATGGCCCGGGCAGCGAATACAGCGTCCTCATGAAGAAGAACAAACAGTTTAAGCTGGCTGACGCGAAAAAGGCTGGGCTCGTCATCCCCTCGGAAGATGAGAAAGGCTGCCGGGAATGCCATAACAGCGAAAGCCCCTTCAATGAAGCACTTGATCCACAGTACACATTCAATTTCAAGGAACGGCTCGAAAAGACGCACGAGCACTTCCCCCTGAAGTACGAACACTAGCCTGCAGTATTCGTGGTGAGCTTGTCGAACCATGGCTGGTGATTCACCCTGTGAAAGGCTCAGGTCGGTACGACTCGTTCCGAGGCGACAGCTGTTCAGCAGGGTGCAACGTTATCGCTGTATCAGGGGGTATGATTGAAGCAGACTGAGGGAGGGACCGCTACGGAATTGCGAACTATTATTGCTGACCTTCACAACCACAGCACTGCCTCGGACGGAGAGTATACGCCGGGGCAGTTGGTATTAAAGGCCCGTGCTGCCGGCCTCGAGGCAGTCAGCCTGACTGATCACGACAGCATCGCAGGGCTCGATGAGGCTGTGGAGACGGGCAGAAAAGCGGGGATCGAGGTAATCCCCGGCGTTGAGGTTTCGCTGCGGTTCAGAAGGCCCTATTTTGTGGGCTCACTCCATCTCTTGCTCTACTTTTCCCCGGCCCTTCTCAGGAATGAGTCCTTTCGGAAGGACCTGACCGGGCATATCAGGCAGGGGAGGGGCCTGGCGCTTGTGCGTGACCGCGTTGCGGCCATTAACCGGGAGTTCGGCCCGGAGGGACGGGAACCGCTGCTCAAGCGTCTCCTCACCGTGGATGAAGTCGCTTCCCACGGGGACAACATCACCCGCCGTCACTTTTTCCTTGCCCTCTCAAAAAACCACCATGTTACTGACCGGAGCATAACGGACAGGATCATCGGAAACAGCAGCCCGGCCTATATCCCTTCAGGCATTGATCCGGTCACCTTGCAGCCGCTGCTCGGGGGGTATCCCGTAGTGAAGGTCCTTGCTCATCCTGCCGCAGGGTCATTCCCGGGTGAGAGCCTGTACAAGGAAGTCCTTCCCACTATTGACATTGTCGAACGGATTCTGCCGGAGTTCCTCGATTCCCGCATCGTGGGGATAGACGGGCTTGAAGTGTATTACCCCGGCCACACGAAGCAGCTGGAAGAGACACTCCTGGGATGGGCCCGGCACTATGATCTGCTTGTCACCGGCGGCTCCGACTGCCATGACGGCAGCCGCCGTCCTCTGGGCGCCTCAGGCATGACCCGGGAAGAGCTGGACAGGATGAAAGCGAAGATCGGGTAGCGGAGGGCGTTAGAACAGGCCTTCCACCGAGAGATAGCGTTCCCCCGTGTCATAGCAGAACGTGAGGATCCGGCTTCCCTCGGGAACTTCTCCCGCTTTTTGTGAGACTGCTGCAAGGGACGCCCCTGAGGAGATGCCCACGAAGATCCCTTCTTCCCGGGCACACCGCCGGGTGTAGGTGAAGGCCTCCTCCTTGCTGACCTGTATGATCCCGTCAAGCACCCCCCTGTCAAGAATGGCGGGCACAAACCCCGCGCCGATCCCCTGGATGGGATGGGGCCCGGGACTGCCACCGCTCAGGACCGGGGAAAGGGATGGCTCCACAGCAAAGACCTTGAGGGTGGGGAATTCCTTTTTGAGGACCTGGGCGCATCCCGTGATATGCCCTCCTGTGCCCACGCCGGTGATGAGATAATCAATCCCCTCCGGGAAGTCCTTGATAATTTCCCGTGCGGTGTGTCTTCGATGGACCTCGGTGTTGGCCTCGTTTTCAAACTGCTGGGGCATCCAGGCACCGGGTGTCTCGGCTGCCATCTCAGCTGCCCTGTCCACGGCCCCCTTCATGCCCTTCTCTTTCGGGGTCAGGACAAATTCCGCTCCGTACAGGGACATGAGCGTGCGGCGCTCAACGGACATGGATTCGGGCATGACAAGGATGAGCCGGTATCCCCGTACCGCCGCGACCATGGCAAGGCCGATTCCCGTATTGCCCGAGGTGGGCTCGATGATGACGCTGTCCCTGGTGAGCAGGCCCCTGCGCTCGGCGTCTTCAACCATGGACAGGGCAATCCGGTCCTTGATGCTCCCGCCGGGATTGGATCGCTCAAGCTTCATCCAGACCTCTACAGGGGCGGTTTCAAACAACCTGTTTATTTTTACGTGGCTGGTGCTGCCGATGGTGTCCAGTATGCTCTGTGCCCTCATGGGAACCTCCTCTTGGTTTACAGGAAAGCCGTGTCCGTCCTCTGCGCGGCGGGTCTTGGTATGGAGAATATTCTACAGGATAAAGGGTCGGAGATACAACGAGATCGGAGTTCACCATGTTATAACTCTCCATGGATCTCAAAGACATTTACCATCTTTTGACGAAAAGCCGGCGGAGGGCGAGTTTAAAAGTCATCTCGATACATCAGGCGTAGTCTTGTACAGGCATTACTGACAGTCGGTCAGCGGTATCCAAAGGATCATGACCGGCGCTATAAATTCAATATCTTATCGAATTATGAATTTTAAATTTGACTTCCACCGGCTTGCATATGGTCATTGGAACAGAGTTCACCATGAACAAGCACGAACTCCCTGTGCTCTTGCCAGAGCGTTCACAAGCCTGTTCTGTCCGGACTATGATAGCTAAATTCACTATTCCGATTTATAATGAAATACATGAGGACCGGCGGGATGGCAATCGGGGCCATTTCAAGGGTTAAAACAGTAATGAAAAAGGAAGTGCGATGAATAAGATACTATCTCTTCTGGTTGTCCTGGCCATGGTATTTTCCGCGGCATTTTCAGAAGGCGCTGACTGGCTCTTTTTTATCCAGAACAGCAAAGGGGACAAATACTACCTTGATATGGAAAGTATTACTCACGTGTCAGCCGATCTGGTCCGTGTTGTTCGAAAAGTGGAGCTGAAAGACTCAACAGCCATTTCCTCTGTTGTGAGCGACATGGAGGTTGACTGCAAAGAGGCAAAGCTCAGGACCCTGCGGGAGACCACCCACTATAAGGGAGGAAAGACGAGCATCCGGGTGACTGACAGCGGGCTTACCCCCGCGGCGTCCGACGACATTGCGGACATGCTTACGGAACTGGTCTGCAGCCTAAGGAGGCATGATAAGGATTAAGGGGCCGCCGGCCCCTTATGTCATGCCTGCCTGAAATACCCTTACGGGATGAACTCAACAAGCTCCACCCGCTCTCCGGTGTCGGGATTAACTTCCAGAATGGCGCCGATACCGGGTGCGTAGTATTTGTTCTCTTCACCGTCAGGCTCCAGGGGAGTCCAGTCCCGGGTGATCACGCAGGTGCCGCTGCAGGAGGCAGCCGGAACGGAAGCAGAGCCATTCACGTCGAGCACTTCACCCATGTCCTCGGCCTCGCCGAGGGCAAATTCCTGGCGGTACACATCCCCTTTCTGCGGGTTTGCCTTCATGATAATACCTGCCTTTGCGCCGTCCACACCGGCCTTCCATGAGCCGTCCAGGCTTATGAGCTCGCCGTCTTCAAACTCCTGGGAAATTTCACCGAAGTACCACACATTGCCGTCAATGTCCTGGGCATACCAGTCAACGGTGTCCTCAATGACGTCGCCGTCTTCCTCCACCACGTCGCGGACAACGATGCAGGTAACGCCGAGGATCTCTTTCGTGTCATTGGTGACGGTTACCGTAATGGTTTCATCACCGCCCTCATACACCCAGGTTGTTCCCGGGATGAGCGGGAACCAGGGATTGGGGTTGGCAATAATTCCGTTCTTGTCGAGAAAATCACCGGGGTCTATCACGGGGTCGTAGGGGTCTTCGTTGATGGCTTCGCAGATTTCCTCGCGGGCATCGCGCTGGTCCCGGCAGTCTTCTTTGCCGGACTTCCGCTCTTCCCTTGCCTCTTTCTCACAGCCGGACCGGGCCGCAGCGTTCGCGAGGTTGGCGCAGTTCCCCAGGGCTATCCAGTAGTCGTCGTCCACCTCGTAACCGCATGCATTAAAGGCCGCGTCAGTTGTTGTGGTGCAGGCCCCCTGAGACCCATTGCCGGCGGAGGCATTTCCGCAGCTTACCAAAAAAAGAGCCAGAAGCATGAAGAAAATTCCGGTGACTGCTGTTCTTATAGTACGTGTCATTGCACTATCCTCCTGCTGTTATGGTTGTCATGGTGCATAATGCATTGAAACATCCTCTGCTCAGCATCCCCCTTTCTCCCTTCCGGGTGCAGTTATGTTCGTCAGCACGGAGAACTCTGACGATGACTCTTATTTTAGAGAGCGGTCCTTATCGGAAGATTACCGGATTATTACCTTTCGATAATGGAAAGCTGAGGCCCGAGAGATCTTATGAACGTGATAACAGGGAATTATTTGCCAGACTGCGCCAGTTCCCGGGGAAAAGTAACAACGAACCTGCAGCCACTGCCCTTATTGACTGTGACGCTGATGCGGCCCTTCATGGCCTCGGTAAATGCACGGGCAAGGCTGAGGCCGAGGCCTACCCCGTCATTGGTACGGCTCCTGTCGCACCTGTAAAAGCGTTCGAAGATATGGGGGAGGTCTGCTTCAGATATGCCGGGCCCAGTATCCTCAAAGGCAATCCCGATCGTGTTTTCGTCAGTGGCTGCCGAGACCGTCACCGTGCCGCCGTGCGGTGTGTACTTGATGGCATTGTCCATGAGATTGCTGACAACGCGCTGAAACTTTTTTCTGTCTCCATGAAAGGGAATCCTGCCCGGGATGTCTTCAGTGAGGATGATCTTTTTGCTTTCTGCCAGCGGGCGGAAGAGCTCACAGGCATCGAGAATTATTTGTGCGGCATCAATCTCTCTGAATTCCAGTTCGGTGATTCCGGACTGGATCTCCGTTATCTCCAGCATGGTGTTGATCATTTCGATGAGCCTGTCGCATTCCTCAATCGTGCTGGCAGCCATGGTCTTGTAATCATTGCCGCTCACCAGGCACATTTCAGCAGCGCCGCGGATCCTTGAGATGGGGCTCCTGAGGTCGTGGGCGATGTTGTCATTGACTTCCCGCATTGACCTGAGCAGCGCTTCAATCCTGTCGAGCATGGAGTTGAAGGTGTCTCCAAGGTTCTCTATCTCGGAAAAGCGGTCCTTTCCCCGGACTCTCCTGTGAAATGACCCTGCGGAGATTTCCCGGGCAGTGCGGGTAACCTCCTCCATGTCGAGAATGGCCCGTTTTGCCATAAACCAGCCGGCAAGGGATGCAAGTGCAGTGACGGGAATGAGCAGCACCAGAAACCAATTCCGGAATATCTGCAAATAGTCTTCGGCCTGTTCAAAGGTTTCTCCCCGCTGAAGCACCAGTGCAGGCTCCAGGGTAAATGATATCATCCGGGCACTGAAGTCCTGCCCAGGGATCGTGAGGATATCAAATACATGACTGGCCGTTCCGCTCCCAACCCGGACCAGTGCACTGCCCGTTTCCAGGGGGCCCCAGTCTGATGTGTCTGTGGAGGCTACAACCACCCCGCCCGGCGTGAGGACCCGTATGAACTCCTCCCCGGGGTCTTCGGCGGAAGATTCTTCGGCTATCTTTTCCTTTAGGCTTTCTATCCCCCCTTCCTCCAGGAGCCTGGCATAGTCCTCCGCGTCTTCGAGCAGTTCCCTGTCCATGGTGCTCATGGTAACACTGTGGATCCTGTAATAGAAGACGGACATAATGAGAAGTGAAGAGACGGCAAAGATACCGGCATACAGGATGGTCAGCCGGAAGAGTAGTGTTTTGTTAAGCTGCTGTATCTTCTTTAAGAACATACCCGACTCCCCTGACCGTATGGATCAGCTTTCGTTCAAAATCCTTGTCAATCTTGTCGCGCAGGTAACAGATCCGGGCCTCCACGACGTTTGTTTGCGGGCTGAAGTTATAGTCCCATACATGCTCCATGATCATAGTCTTTGATACAACCCTGCCGGCATTGCGCATCAGATACTCAAGGAGTGAAAACTCAAGAGGCTGGAGGTCAATCTCTTTCTCTCCCCTGAATACCTTTCGTGTGAGCAGGTTCAGGGATAAATCAGCACAGGTAAGGCTGGAAGGATCTGCAACCCTGCCTGCCCTTCTGATGAGGGCCTGGCAGCGGGCAAGCAGTTCGGAAAACGCAAAGGGCTTGACCAGATAATCGTCTCCTCCTGTCCTGAGGCCCTCCACCCGCTCATCAACGGACCTTCTGGCGCTTAAAATGAGAACAGGAACGCTGCTTCCGCTTTCTCTGAGTTGCCTGATGAGCGACAGGCCGTCAAGGCCGGGCAGCATCAGGTCAATAATAGCCAGGTCGTAAGGTTCGTACAGGGCAAGGTGCAGCCCGTCGTTGCCGTCTTCAGCATGGTCCACAGCAAAGCCTTCCTCTTTCAGGCCTTTTTTAATGAAGAGGGCGATTTTGCTGTCGTCTTCAACAAGGAGTAGTCTCATTGCTGCCCTGCGCTGCCGGCTTACCGCGATCCTTTATTAATAGTACCACAGGAAAATTAACAGAAGGTTATCGGAACATTATTATTTGGTAATCTCGGGGCAAGAAGGGGGAAGGCTAAAACTCATAGAAGAGTGTGGCTTCCAGAACGCTGTAGTTGCCCTCAGGGCCCTTACTGTCCACGAAGGCAACCTCCGTTTCCAGGGTGAGGTTTTCCAGCAATCTCAGGCCTGCTCTGATATCGAACTCCTTTTCCGTGAGGGGGTTACCGTCGTCGATGTAGTCTGTCGTGCCCAGGACAAGCCCCAGTGAGAAGCCGTTATCTTCCCAGGACAATCCGCCATACCAGGTTATTGCATCCGGTTCAAAGACCTTGTCTCCTTCATTGAAAGGATTGAAGTAATCGTCAAGCAGGCCCCCCTCCCGCGCGCCCACGGCCATGCCGGCCCTGACGTATCCTGCGGAAAGTACAAAGTCGTGTACTTCAATGACGGGATTGATATGCCATATGGTGCTGTCATGCACCTCTCCCTGTTCGTCACTGAGGCCGTTGACCCGGTCCTCGTCAGTACCGTAGGCATCCAGATTAAACCCGAAACGGGAATCCTGAGCCGGGTAAAAGAGCTCTGCATGGGAGCCATAGAGCTGGTAGAGGTTGCCGTGATGATAGCAGTACAGCGTGACGGCTGCTGTCTCAGGCAACACTGTCCATGTTATTTCCGCTGCAACGAGAAAATCGTCAAGAGATTCATTATCACGGTTTATGTTCTGGAAATCAGTAAACTTGTCGATGTCTGATTCGGCAACTTTCGTCACGTAAGCAGCATTCAGGGTGAGGCTGTCTATTTCTTCGATGCTCAGGCTGACCGCCTCATAGTAATCACTCAATAAGGTCATGTATTCAAGGGCCTGCCGGCCGAATTTGATTGATGTGCGCGAACGGCGGTAATTGAGAAACAGCTTATGAAGGACCACGTTGTCATCATCGAGGGCCTTATCCTCCCTGTCCTCTCCATGGGCGTCCCGCATGTACCCGGTAAGGCCGGCACCGGCGCTGAGACCGAAAAACTCTGGAGTTATGTAGCTGACTTCAAAAAAGGGGACGATAAGGTTGCTGACCCCTTCCTGGTCAATCCGCTCATAATAAATACCTGCCAGTCCTCCTATGGCCCCCCAGGCGTGATTTTCAGAAACAGCAGCAGCGTCTTCGCTGTCCCCGTCAGGACCGTCCTCAGCGGGCCCGACGGCCGGAAGATGAAGAAGGAAAACGATGAAGAAAGTAATAATCGGTTTTGTCAATGGTTCCGGCCTCCCGCTCCCCCGGCGGCAAAGGTGCTGAAACACTCTTCCTCCTTTCAGCATGCCTTATTGCCGGACCGGAGAGCGAACATTCACGCCTTCACGGTGTAGCAGGAAGCCCTGACCGTACTTTATCCAGGGTGTCCCTGAAGTCTTCCGAATCAGGGGCGAGACGCACTGCTTCCTCTGCAAGCCCTTCGGCTTCCTCAAGCCGCACACCCTGTGAGTAATACAGCCAGGCAAGATTATTGTATGCCCGGGCATCATGGGTTGCGCTGATGGCCCTCCGGTAGGAGCGTTCAGCATCATCGTATTTGCCGGTCTGATAGTACACATTTCCCATGTAGAGAAATGCCAGGGGGACTTTTTTCGCTGCTTCCTCATACTGTTCGAGGGCAGGCCCGAATTCTCCCTTTTGTTCGTAGGCAAGTCCCAGGGTGATATGCTCTTCGGGCGTCAGCGGGTCGTTCAGGACCCTGATTTCCGGGAGCGTGCAGGAAGCCAGGAGCAGCACCGCAGCTACGGTGGTGATGAGGGCTCTATGAGAAGGGTCCAGTTTCCTGTTTTTTCCCATGGTTTTTCCAGCTGGGCAACGGAGATGTACAGCGGCTGTCCCTCCGACAGCACAACGATTCCTGACTCATTATACCCGGTTACGACCATAAAGTGATTGCGCTGATAGACAGAATAACCATAATCCACAAAGATGATGAGCGGACGCCCCCGGGCCGCATGGGACCGGAGGTCATCGAAGCTCCCGCTGTACTGCCGCGTGGAATACCCCAGGTGAGACGCGTAGAGTTCCAGGTCGAGACCAAGGGTGCCGCGGGCCCCTTCGCTATAAATTGCAGCAGCGATTTCCTCGGGGGACTCTCGTTCCTCCAAACCTGCGCGCTTGCTCCAGTAGTTGAGCACGCTTGCAAGAGCTGCCGGGCCGCAGTGAAAGGCCCTGTGGCTGTAACGGGGGACGCCTGAGATCACCATGGCATCGCCGGGGACCCTGATGACACTGCTGCCCGGGAGGGCGCAGCCGTACATGAGCAGCAAGACCGTCATGCAGGAGAAGCACAGACCAGCCGCAGCATGGCTGATCGCCGCACGGAAATGAGGCAAAAGCCGCCCTGGCATGACGCCTATTGAATAATAATCCGCTTGCCTGTAAGCTGGAGAAGCAGCACCACGAGAATGACAATAACAAGGAGCGCGATGACAACGCCAAGCCCGTCTCCTCCCGTTCTCAGCGAATCGAGCTTCTGGGCAAGGGCATGGAGCTGTTCGTCGCTCAGCCGGGACAGTCTTGCCGTCGCCTCCTCCGTGCTGAACCCAAGATCCTCAAGCCTCTGTTGTACCAGCTTTGTTTCTAGCACGGTTCGGATCTCGCGCATATCAGTTTCGCGCTGCATCCCTGCGGCGGCAACGATCTCAGAAGGACTGAATGCCGCGTCCGCCGGGGGTACGATGGAAATAATAAACAATGCTGCGATCAGATACCAAGACAGGCTTTTCATAAACATATGGGGCCTCCTTTTCCTTATGCATGCTCAGTATTCATGAATACTGCTCACCGGTCTGGCCGGAGCAGTGCGTGCTGCTCTAACATAATATCTCAAAGGATCGGCTTTTGGGTAGATGTCTTTAGGTGGTCC
>CP070788.1:130909-140745 GCA_020346765.1 Nitrospiraceae bacterium | reverse complement strand
CAAGAATATTTACATTTTCAATCGCAAGTTATATGCCATGGCATAACCTATTGAATTACTATGCATATATTTTTTGCGAAGCTCCGTGTGCACGCACGGACTTGTGCCATCCCTGTGCCATGGCACAGGATATGGGGGATGGAATTAGTGTACACTTTGTTTCCACATGGCACGGGCAGGGCATGCTGCGGCACGCCCCTGGTGTTGTCTCATCAAAGGGATCTGCGGAAAGATGGCCTATGCAGTTCAGAAAGGCGCCGGCCCTGGCCTGAGCAGGACCGGCAATTAAGGGAATTACTCGACAGTAAAGGAGGTGCTCTGAATCTTTGTTCCTGCGGCATCCTGAAGCTCAACCGTCCAGAGGCCGGTCTGTCCGCCCAGCTTCTTGCTTGACCAGGTGCGCCACCGCTCCCCCTGCATGATAGGGAGAGTAATGGCTGCCAGTTTTCTGCCGTCCACGGACCAGGAAAACGTTACCGATGTATCTTCAGTGATAGTGCGGGCATCAAGAAAACAATATACCTGTTCTGTTGCAGAGGAAAAGGCATCGACAATACCCACTGGTTCGCGGTCTTCTATGCTTCCGGCAACAACAAACCGTTCAACCGTAAATTTCTCTCCCCCCTCCTGGGAATGGGAAGGACAGGCCGGGACAATGGCCAGTGCGAGCAATAGTATCACTACGGGCAATCTTTTCATCATCATTATGGTCCTCCTTATGTATCACAAGATGCAGTGATTATATCAGGTCGCGATGAAATTGCAAACAATCCATGACACGGATTATTTTCTGCGTCCACCGGATGTGCCATTTCCTGGATTACCCATGGTAGATCGCGATTCGTTCGCTATCAGGGCAGACCACAACGACCATGGCAAGGGAGGCGCGTGATAGACGGCGCCAGAAAATAAGTTTGCAAGTTCGGCCCGAGACTGTCAAGGTTAAGACATATTAAACCGAATAAACTGTAATTAGATTTAACATATCATGATCTCCTCGACCTTATGGACAAGAAACTGAAAAAATCAATTTGTGGCATGACCCTCATTGTTTCTCTTTCCCTCGTTCCTGTTTTGGGGGTGGTGGCAGAAATGAGTAGTAATGATGCAGATTCAGGCACATACCAGCATACCAGGAAGAAAAAAAGGCTCCTTTCGTCCCTGCTGTTCATGAAGGCACTTGCGCCGCCCCGTGGATTTCCATTTTCTCGGAACAGCCTTACGGTTACGGGAGAACCGGAACGCCGATACCCCCCGTCTTTATTCCGCAGTGTGAAAGCGCAAGAGAGGGCTGTGAGGGCACTCTATGAACAGCACGGCTATAACAGGGCTGTAAGCCTGAATCTGCGTGACTTTTCAACGCATAAATACAGTTTTATGAAACGCCTGACACGCTCGGGGCGGTATATTCATGCCATGGCTGGCATTTTTTCCGAGCGTGGTCTGCCCCGGGAACTGGCATATCTTCCCCTTATTGAGAGCGAATTTAATCCATATGCCTTCTCCGGGAAAAGGGCCACAGGCCCCTGGCAGTTCGTTCCTGCAACGGCGCGAAGACTGAACCTGAAAATGGACTGGTGGGTTGATGAACGCCGTGATCCCATCAAATCTACAGAAGCAGCGGCAGTGTACATGAAGTATCTCTATGAGCGCTTCGGCACATGGAACCTCGCCCTGGCTGCCTATAATGCCGGAGAGGGACGGGTAGGAAGGGCACTTGATATGGCCGGTGCCAGAGATTTCTGGTCACTCAGGAGCACCGGGGTTCTTGCCCGGGAAACGGAAAACTACGTGCCTGCATACATTGCGGCAACGGCCATAGCGCTTGCGCCAGGGCAGTTCGGGTTCCCTGAGATTCGCTATCACGACCCCTTTGAATTCGATGAGGTAATTGTTGACACGCCCATGGACCTGGAGGTTGCGGCCCGGCTTGCGGGAACGGACACGGTGAATATACGAGACTTGAATCCTGAACTGAGACGGCTGTGTACTCCCCCGAACGTGGATTCCTACAGTCTGAGAATCCCCCGCGGGACAAAGACTAGATTTCTCAGCAACCTGGAGAAGACGCGGAAAAACGAGGTGGCCTATGTTAATTTCTATCAGGTAAAACAAGGGGACACCATAACAAAAATCGCCAGGCAGCTGGGAACTACCATGGAGGCGATCATGGAAATGAATGACCTGGGTACCCGGGCATTGGTCGAAGCAGGCCGCCATCTGCTTGTACCACGTGAGCGGAAATGGGAACGGGTTCTACAGTGATTCAGTACGGCAGGGGGCACTACCGCAGTGAGTATCCTGCTTATTTAGGTTCTGCCGGCGGTGGGGCATGGGTCTCCTGGTCCGCTGCAGCCTCATCAGCTGGTGCACCTTCCGGGGTGTCCTCCGGCTCTGCAGTCCCTGCGGGCTCTTCTTTTGCCGGAAGCTTTGACCCGGCCTCAGCAATCCACGGAGAGAGGGGGAAATCGGACACAATAGCCCGGTACTTCTCCTGGGCTGCCTCACGGTTTCCAGAACGTTCATAGTACCGTGCTTCAATAATCAGGGCCGTATCCCTGAAAGTGCCATTGTCAACACGTTCAAGACTGGAGAGGACATTTAGGGCCTCTTGGTCCCGGTCCGTTTTGAAATAGGCCGATGCAAGTTTCTGGTAGACCAGGGGAAGCAGGGCCATGTTGCCGCTGAATCGATCAACAAAGGAGTTGTACTGCGCTAAGGCCTTGTCATAATCTTTGAGATTGTAATAGCAGTTTCCCAGATAAAATAAGGCAGAGGGTGTTGCCTTGGCCTCAGAGGACTTCTGGTATAGCTCAAGGGCCTTTGTCCACCGTGCTTCATCGCTCATGCTCTCATCGCCTGCCTCGCCCGAGTAATAACGGAAGGCCTCAAGCTCAAGGGATCGGGCCTTGTTCATCGACGACGATGAGTACAGCAGGGCAATGACCAGAAACAGGGCGATAATAGCAATGCCTGCTGCAGCGAGCACTACCTGCTTTTGCCGCGCCCTGATTTTATCAAGTGCATCCCGGGCTGCGCTCTTGACGTCCTCCTCAGCAGCGGGTTTTTTCCTGGCAGGTTTTTTCTTTATGACTTTGGGCATGGGTCAGTTCCTCCTCACTCGGTCAACAATGATCTGGGAATTGCGGAAAACCGAATCAAGTCCCTCCTCGGGGATTCCCGCAGCGCGGAGAATGACACGGGCCCGCTCCCGGCTGATCAGGTCATCGGGTGAATGGGAATCTGTGTTTATTACCATTGAGGCCCCAGCGGCCATTGCAGTTTTCGCGACATGGCCATTGGAAAGGCAGTGGCCTTTCCGCGCCGTAATCTCCAGTGCTACGTGCCGTTCCGCAGCCAGTGCCGCATCATCCATAGTAATGAGCCCCGGATGGGAAAGGATGTCGGCGCCGGCCTCTATGCCGGCCCTGTTGGTCCCGGGGAGAACTGGCTCAGCGACGGTCTCGCCATGGACAACAACGATCAGTGCACCAAGGGACCTCGCCTTTTCCACAAGAGAGGCGATGAGCGGAGGCGGGACATGGGTGATTTCAGCGCCGGGAATTATCCTGAGCGGCGCATACGCTGCAAGCTCCTGTGATGCCGCTACTATCCTCGGTACGATAAAATCCACATTGGACATGTCCATGTGGTCCGTTAGCGCGATTGCAGTATACCCGGCGGCGTGGGCCCTCTGAACGAGTTCAGCTGGAAGGAGATCACCGTCACTGAAAAGCGTGTGTGTATGGAGATCAATCATGACTATGTAATATGCAGGAAAGCCCTTTGAAAAGTCAAAGATATTGAGCCATGTAAGTACCAGGAGGGGGCTGCATTTGTTGAGGGATCATAGGAAGGGGGTTCTCCATTAATTATCGAGGGAGATGTCAGGGGAGCGGCTAAAAGAGGAATGATGTTTTATCCCATGACGGATTGATGATCTCTGCTCCGATGAGCGTCCGTGCATTGCGGGGCAGTGTTTTTTGCGACCACCGGACTGAGCAATCAAGACGGAACATCTCTCCGGAGGGGGGCTCGATGGCCACGATGATTTTTTCGGCAGGTGCACAGCCGGGAAAAGGCTCCCCCGTTCGGGTGCTGAGACACAGGCCGCCGCCGGAAAGGTTTTCAACCACGCCCGGATGCTGTCCGCTGCCTCTCAGTATGGTTGCATGGTAACCTGCTGCGATTCGATCTGAACTTCTTCTCTCCATCTCTGCGTTCCTTCCCCCCGTATATAAATAGTATATCAGAGAAGGCCGGGGCAGGGGTGAGCATAAGGGATCAGAAGAGGCCCTCTCGTTGTTGTGTATGTTGTTGCCTAATGCCCTGCCAGGACGTTTTATAACCATGGTGGATCGATGGAGAGAATAATTATTGTTGTTTTCTCGTGAAACTGGTATCATGGAGGGGCGTGAAATCCCCTGAGCAGGAAAGGGACTTGCGAGCAGAGGATGCACAATGGGTGAGGTCCTGATACAGGCGGATATTGTATAATGAATTGCCAATTATAGATATAATATGTCGCCATGCCTTACATTGCTGCGGGGGTTTCATCTGGCAACTCTTTGTAAAAAAGGAGGATTGTCCAATGGCATGTGCCTTGCTTTAGCTTGGGAAATTTGCCGCATGAAAGAGTGGCATATGTATGGACTATAATACCGACATGGGCGGCGATATCTTTCAGGGGGGGTGCCAGTCCCGATTGTGCACTGACAGAAGGAAGTGCCCCACCCCGATTATAAGCAGGTACACCTTCTTTGGTGGCCGCAGGAAGACAATACGGCGCGGGGGGGATAAAAAAAGCCATATTTATGTCGATCTCTACAGTGTACGCCTGTTGATTGCCGTGGTCTCGCTCATGCTGTTAAGCTGGGTGGATGCCTTCCTGACTCTTGAATTGATAGACAAAGGGACTGCTGTTGAGGCGAATCCGGTCATGGCCTATGTCCTGAAATATGGAACCACTCCCTTTACCATGATAAAGTTTTCTATTACCGCCTGTTGTCTTGTTGTATTATGTCTCCTGAAAAATGTGAAAATGGCACGGATCTTTCTTCCCTGTGCTATTAAATTTTATCTGGTCGTTGTCATCTATGAGCTTTACCTCTTTATGCTGTAGCCTTGCCCAATGTCCGGACCGGGCCCTCCCGTGCTTCTGTAATGTGCCTGCTATGTTCCACGTGGAACAGTCATCATACCAGTACGTATCTGATTCGCGGGTGTTTGCAATATTTGGGAAACACTGACTGCGATGTCCGTGATCTTATCCTTGCCTTCCTGCCATTTTGTCTCAGGAGGTGGCGTTATCAACAAATATTCAAGGGCCGCAATAAAATGTAAAAAGATATCCACATGTTTTCCGGTTCCACGTGGAACGTGAAGGACCGCTTTTGGAAAATTGACTCTTTCTAAATAGTTATGCTACATTTCCTTCATGGGTGTCTCCGTGGATGCTGTTGAAAACCTGTTGATTCTGGGAATCGATACGTCCTGTGATGATACTGCTGCAGCGATTGTCAAGGGCGGATCACGTATTTTGTCCAATGTGGTATCGAGCCAGGAAGCTATCCACAGCAAATATGGCGGGATAGTCCCTGAACTGGCATCGCGGAGGCATATGGAACTCATCTGGCCCGTTGTGGGGGAGGCGCTGAAAGGTGCCCGTGTTCGGCCCGGGGACTTGTCAGCCGTTGCAGTTACCGAAGGACCAGGCCTGATCGGGTCACTGCTGATCGGAGTCTGTTTTGCGAAGGCCCTCTCCTATGTGTATGACCTCCCCCTGATAGCAGTTAACCACCTAGAGGGCCATATAAATTCCGTGTTTCTTACGGACAGGCCGGAATTCCCCTTTATTGCCCTGATGGTATCAGGAGGGCACACCAGTATTTACCGTGTTGATGATTTCGGTCAATACCGGGAGCTTGGCAGGACCAGGGACGATGCTGCCGGTGAGGCCTACGACAAGGTAGCAAAATTCCTGGGGTTTGGCTATCCCGGCGGGCCCGTGATTGACAGGATCTCAGCCGGAGGGGATCCTGCGGCTATTGCATTTCCCCGGGCTGATCTGCGTGGAAGCCTTGATTTCAGTTTCAGCGGACTCAAGACCGCTGTCCTGAACTACGTGCGCAGATTTCCCGATGTCAATGTCAGGAAGGAAGATGTGGCAGCGAGTTTTCAGGCCGCGGTCATTGATGTGCTTGTAGAGAGGGTTACTGAGGCAGCCCTGACGGAAGGGATAAAACGGATTGTTCTCTCAGGCGGGGTGTCGGCCAACAGCGCTCTCCGGAAGCGAATCACGGAGAGGGCGGAGGATGAGTGCTTCGATCTTTACCTGCCGCCGCTCAATCTCTGTACCGATAACGGAGCCATGATAGCAGCCGCAGGCTTCCACCTCTTCCGGCAGGGCCGTTTTGCTTCTGCTGCCCTGAATCCCAGGGCCTGCCTGCCCCTTGGCCAGCACCCGGCCGGCCTATGAGGCTATCACGTGCAGTGTTTTTTCAGGTGAGCGCCAAAGGCTGAAAGCCCGGCAAAGACTTCTTTACAGAAGGGGCAGGTGAAGGTGCCCTTTTTGATTTTGTGGACCTGCCTGTGCCAGAGTTCCTTTAATTTTGACTTGTCCTTCAGGTCACAACATGCTGTCCCATGGTTCTGTGAATCTTTCATATGTGCTCTCCCAGTCAGTGAGTATATCATAGGCGGCATGAATAATTCCATGCTATAAATTTTCAAGTATCTAAAAAAACTCCCATTAACATCTGTACCTGCCCTTTGGGTCTCATGGCCTTTGTTCCTGAATCCTTTCCACTGGAACGGCCTTCGCCACGAATAGACTGGTGCATAGCACTATCATGCATATGCATCAGAGGTGTCCTCTAAAAAGGCTTTGAGGTTGAGATTCTGATCTGCCGTGAGGTTTATACATTTACCCTGAGGCATAAGGGCTAAGCTCCAGAATGACCGGCTTTCTTCCCATGCCGAAGGTTCGCCAGGAGAAAGAGCACGATGCCCACCGTGAGAGCCGAGTCTGCAACATTGAAGGCGGGCCAGTGCCATTCCCCGACATAAATATCAATAAAATCAATTACTTTGCCTGCTCTGAGCCGGTCAATCAGGTTGCCCAGCGCACCGCCGAGAATCAGGGAAAGCGCATAGAGTTCTTGTCCCCGGGGGAGTTTCGACAGGTACAGGATAATCGCAGAGATGGCTGCCACCGATATGATTATAAAAAAGGTGTTCCCCATCTGGGAGAGCATGCTGAATGCTGCCCCCCGATTTTCCACATGAACGATATTGAGAAAGGGAAGTACATTGATACTGTCATACAGGGGCAACCGCGCCACGATGATTTTCTTCGTAATGAAATCAATGACTGCCACCAGTGAGGAAATAAGCCCGATGAGAAAAAGTTTATTCACGACCTGACCACACCGTAGCATCGGTCACACAAGCCTGGGTAGTCGCCATGGGCGCCTACGCTGGTCCGCCAGTTCCAGCAGCGCTGGCACTTTGCCCCCTCAGCCCTTTCCACCAGCACCGCAAGGCTGTTTATTTCAGTGCTGAGATAGGCACCGGGAGGGGCGTCTCCCAGTTCGCCAATGGCAGCATCAGAGACGATGAACAGGGCGGGCAGGAAGTTTCCATATTTTTCAAGGAGGCGTCGAGTTTCCTGGTCCGCAAAGATCGTTACCCTGGCCTCAAGGGCATTGCCAATGAACTTATCCTGTCTCCTGAGTTCAAGGGCCTTGTTTACTTCATCGCGGACTTTCCACAGAGTCTCCCATCTCTTTTCCAGCGCAGGGTCGCTAAGCCCGGGATCAACCTCCGGAAAGGATGAGAGGAAGACACTCTTCTCTCTCGTCCCCGGGATATGCTGCCAGATCTCCTCTGCGGTAAAGCTGAGGATGGGGGCAATTATTTTAGTCAATGAAATCAATATCTTATATATAACGGCCTGGGCGGCACGCCTGTCCGGATCATCAGCCCCCGATGTGTAGAGCCTGTCTTTCAGAATATCGAGGTAAAAGGAACTCATGTCCATGATACAGAACTTGTAAACGGCATGATACACTTCATAAAACGCAAAGGTCTCATAGGCATTGCCCACTTTTTTTATCAGACCCTGCAGCAGGCTCAGGGCCAGCCTGTCGATTTCCTGAAGATCTTCGTGCCTGAAATGTCCGGACTCTGCAGCCACTGTGTCAAGACCGTTGATATTTCCCAGAAGGAATCTGCAGGTGTTTCTGATCTTCCGGTATGCGTCCACAAGACGCGATATGATTTCATTGGAGATCCTCATGTCTTCCCGGTAGTCGGCGGAAGCTGTCCAGAGCCGCAGGATCTCGGCTCCGTGTTTACCGGTGATCTCCTGAGGAGAGATCACATTTCCCAGGGATTTTGACATTTTTTTCCCCTGGCCGTCTACGACAAAGCCGTGGGTCAGCACTGCCCGGTAGGGTGGCCGCTCCCGGGTTCCAACAGATGCCAGGAGAGAACTCTGGAACCAGCCCCGATGCTGGTCGCTTCCTTCAAGATAGAGATCTGCCGGACTGAAGAGGCGGGGGTCAGCTTCCGTGACAGCAGCGTGGCTTACTCCTGAGTCAAACCAGACGTCAAGGATATCCGTTTCTTTTGAAAATTCCGCGGCCCTGCACCGGGGGCAGCGGTATCCCGGGGGCAAGAATTCCTCCGCGGGCTTTTCAAACCACACATCAGCGCCGGCCTTTTCCACTTCAGCCTCGATGATGTCCATAACTGCCCTGTCGTTGACCACCTCCCCGCAGGCAGTGCACTGGAGCAGGGCAATGGGAACACCCCAGGACCTCTGCCGAGAAATGCACCAGTCCGGCCTGTTTTCAACCATGCCGTAAATCCTGTTCATGCCCCACCGGGGAATCCAGATGGTACCCTTGATACACTCCAGTGCCTTTTCCCGCAGATTATTTTTCTCCATGGAAATGAACCACTGCTCCGTGGCCCTGAAAATAACGGGCTTCTTGCAGCGCCAGCAGTGAGGATAGGAGTGGGAAATGGCGCGAGGACTGCCAAGCATCATGCCAAGGGCTTTAATTTTATTAATTATTTCATCGTTCGCCTTGAAGACATACTGGTTGGCAAATTCGGTAATATCGTTAGTGAACCGACCCCGGGTGTCAACTGGCGCGTACACATCAAGGCCATACTTCAATCCAATGTCATAATCCTCTTCACCGTGCCCTGGCGCTGTATGGACTACTCCCGTACCCTGTTCGAGCGTTACGTGCTCGCCAGAAATGACCTTCACCTTCCGGTCTATCCATGGATGGCTGCATACAATCCCTTCAAGCTCGGCACCGGTCCATGAATCCAGGGCCACGGTGTAGTCGCCCTCTTTAAATCCCGCGGCGTCCATACACTGCCTGATCAGGTCCTGGGCAATGATGAGATCACCTGCGGGTGTTTTCACCAGGCGGTACATGAACAGGGGATGGACGGTGAGGGCCATGTTCGCCGGAAGGGTCCATGGCGTTGTGGTCCAGATGACGAAATATGTTCCTTCCGCGGGATGGACACTAAATTTACCCCTGGGATCGACAACGTTAAACTTTATATAAATAGAAGGCGACTCCTTGTCCGAGTATTCCACTTCTGCTTCTGCGAGCGCGGTCACGCATATGGGGCACCAGTGAACCGGCTTTTTTCCCTTATACACAGAGCCCCTCCGCATGAAGATATTGAACTCCCTGATAATGCGTGCCTCGTAGGCGAAGTCCATGGTGATATAGGGTTTCTCCCAGTCACCGAATACACCGAGCCTTTTGAACTCTTCCCGCTGGATATCCACGAAGCGGGCAGCA
>CP070788.1:119715-130809 GCA_020346765.1 Nitrospiraceae bacterium | reverse complement strand
CAGAGGCTCCTTGATGTCCTCAACGAGCTTGTCGGCGCAGGCAATACGGTTGTTGTTATCGAACATAATCTTGACGTTATCAAGAGCGCTGACCACATCATTGACCTGGGACCTGAAAGCGGGGACAGGGGAGGGGACGTGGTGGCAACGGGTACGCCCGAAGAGGTCGCCCTCAATCCCCGGTCCCATACGGGAAGATTCCTGAAGGATAAACTCCATAGAGCAAAGGCGCTGGCATGATCAAGAGAGCGGAAGAGCGGAAGAGCAGAAGCGCGGAAGTGGAAAGACGGACCACAGCTGCCGGAGGCAGAAGTAGTGGCCTATATTCCCTGTTGCTTCTTGCCTGCGGATTGTTATTACTTCCAGGCTGCACTGCCGGAGACAAGATGTATAAGGAGAGCCGCGTTCTCATGGACACCTACTGCACGATCACCGTTGTCAGCACGTCCCGGGACAGGGCACAGCACGCCATCGATGAGGGGTTCGCAGAAATCAAAAAGCTTGAGGTCCTCCTGAATTACTTTTCTCCGGACAGTGAGATCACGGCAGTCAACAAGGCGGCCGGTATCAAGGCCGTCAGGGTAAGCAAAGAAACCCTGGAGATCATGGAGCGGTCCATGGAGATCTCGCAGGCCACTGGTGGGGCCTTTGACCCCACCCTTGCCCCTGTTATCAGTCTCTGGAAGTTCTCCCGGGACCCGTCAGCGTCGGCAGTCCCGTCGCCGGAGGCCGTCCGGAAGACGCTCAGGCTCGCTGATTTCAGAAGAATTGCCATTGACGGGAGTACGTCAGAAATAATGCTCGGGGAGCAGGGAATGGAGGTTGACCTTGGCGGCATTGCAAAGGGGTTCGCTGCTGACAAGGCGGTTGAAGCAATTCAGGCCCTGGGCATCAAGGCAGCCCTTGTTGCAATCGCAGGAGACATCCGTGGATACGGCCGGAACCTCTCGGGAGAAGGGTGGAATGTGGGAATCCAGGACCCGCGGCCTGAAGCGGAGACGGATAAGCCCTGGGAGGAAATCTTTGCCGTGCTTCACCTCAATGACGAGGCAATTTCCACGTCAGGGGACTACCAGCGGTTTTTTTTCAAAGACGGCAGGCGCTACCATCATATCCTCGATCCGGAGTCGGGGTATCCCGCTGATTCGGACCTGATCAGTGTTTCTGTTATTGCACCTGAAGGTGTTGTCACCGACAGTATGGCAACGGCCGTTTTTGTGCTGGGCGCGGACAGGGGAATCAGACTGCTGGAAGCGATGGGGATTGACGGCGTTCTGGTGGACCGCGACAGGAAGGTTCACCTCACCGGTAACCTTCGTGGAAGGCTGACAATAGTGCGTGAGGGCTATAAAATCACGGACAAGTGACCGCCTTTCGCGAGCGGAGACGGTCACTTTTCCGCACACGGGAAAGGCTTTTTCCCACCGCGGTTCATCACATTGCTGAACGCTCCTTCTCTTAGGTATACTTCAAGGTCAGGATGTAACAGGTCAGAAGACATACAAGAGCACGGTGGAGGTCCCCATGCCCCTTTTCGGCGGGCTTTTTGTCAGTGAACTGTTAAAAATGCCTGTCCTCGATCCCAAAGGGGATGAGCTGGGCAGGGTACGTGACTTCGTCGTGATCAAGGGGGACCCCCTCCCCCGCGTGTCTGCGCTCATTCTGGAGGAAAAGAAGAAGCGCTACTGCCTTGAATGGGAACACGTGGGCATTTTCAACCGTCGTATCATATCGTCCAAGGTCTACGCACCCCGGGTAGAACCCTATGATCCCTCCGAGGATATCCTGCTTATCGTGCGCGATATCTTTGACAAGCAGATCGTTGACGCCGACGGGGCCCGGGTTGTGAGGGTAAACGATGTCCAGCTGGAGGGGCAGGACAGCAATGCCTGCGTGACGGGAGTTGACGTGGGGATCAGGGGGATCCTGAGGCGGCTCGGGGTTGAGAAGAAAAGCGAGCAGTTCTACCAGCTCCTGGGCAGGACACTGCCGGTGAATATCATTCGCTGGAGTTTTATCCAGCCCCTTGAGCCGCGGCTCTCAACTATATCCCTTACGGTTCCCCGGCAGATGATATCAGCCCTCCATCCCGCTGACATCGCCGATATCATCAGTACCATGCCACCGGAGCAGGGGATCGCCCTGTTCAAGGGCCTCGACCCTAACGTTGCCGCTGAAGCCCTTCCCGAGCTTCATCCCGAGCTGCAGAAGACGATTATCGAAGACATTGACCGTGACTATGCCTTGGAGGTCGTGGAGAGGATGCCCCCTGATGAGGCAGCAGACCTCATTGCCGACCTGGAACGGGACAAGGCCCGGGAAATCCTGGAGTCCATCGAAGAGGAAGAGGCACAGGACATTCAGGAACTCCTTGCCCATGAGGAGGATACTGCAGGCGGGCTCATGACCACTGAATACATCTCCTGTACTCCTGATCTGACCATTGAGGAAGCGCTGGAGAAGTTCAGGATCGAGGCCCACGAAGTTGAATCGGTGTACTACATCTTTATTGTAGAGCAGGATAAACTTATCGGCATCACGACGCTTCGGGACATGATCCTTCATCTGCCGCAGATGAAACTGTCCGAAATCATGGAGACAAAACTGAAGACTCTCCCGCCGGATGCGAGCCAGCAGGAAGTGGCTGAAACCATTTCGAAATACGGCCTTCTCGCCATTCCCGTGGTTGACGATGCAGCCGGCCTCCTGGGCATTGTGACGATAGACGATGTGGTGGGCATTCTGCTTCCTGCTTCAGCGAGGAAGAGAAGGAGGAGCGTATGAGCCGCCCGGGTATTGTCACTGTGTGGAAAAAGGCCCTGCTTTTCATGTCGATCATCGGGCCGGGGATCATCACCGCCTCCATTGACAATGACGCCTCGGGCATCACCACCTATTCAGTTGCAGGCGCCCGCTTCGGCACCATGCTGCTCTGGACCCTCATTCCCACGACAGTGGCCCTCATCGTGGTGCAGGAGATGGCCGCGCGCATGGGGGTCGTGACCGGCAAAGGACTATCGGACCTGATCAGGGAGAATTACGGGGTCAGGGCAACCTTTCTCATGATGGTGGTGCTCCTCGCGGCCAACTTCGGCACCACCGTTGCCGAGTTCGCGGGATGGGCGGCAAGTATGGAGATCTTCGGGCTCAGCAAATACATCATGGTCCCCCTCGGCGCCTTTCTCATCTGGATACTGGTTACGCGGGGAAGCTACCGCGTCATCGAGCGGGTCCTCCTCGGGGCCTGCCTCCTCTATTTCGGCTACATCGCCTCCGGCGTAATGGCAAAGCCCGAATGGATGGATGTTCTGCAGAGCACCGTTGTCCCCCGGGTCCAGGCCAGGCCAGAGTTCATCTTCCTGAGCATTGCCATCATCGGGACAACGATTACCCCCTGGATGCAGTTTTACCTCCAGTCATCTATCGCGGAGAAGGGCATCAAAAAGGAGGATTATACCTATTCGAAGTTCGATGTCACGGCAGGCTGCCTTATCACCAATGTGGTTGCCTTTTTTATTATCGTCACCTGCGCCACAACGCTGTTCCCTCACGGCATCAGGATCCATGAGGCCCGGGAGGCTGCCCAGGCCCTGGAACCCTTTGCGGGGAAGTACGCCTCGGTCTTCTTTGCCGTGAGCCTGGCCAATGCCTCGATCCTTGGTGCGATCATCGTTCCCCTTGCGACAGCCTACTATATCTGCGAGGCCCTGGGATGGGAACGGGGCATAAACAAGACATTCGGGCAGGCGCCGCAGTTCATGTGGATATACACGGCGCTGATCGTAATGTCATCGCTTCTGGTGCTCATCCCCGGTGTTCCCCTGGTGCTTCTCATGGTGCTGTCTTCGGTGCTGAACGGCATACTGCTGCCCTTCGTGCTGGTCTTTGCCCTTTCCCTTGTCAACAACCGGAAGATCATGGGAGACTTTATCAATTCAAAAAGGCATAATTATATATCATGGGCGACGGTGACCGCCATCATTGTGCTGGCCGCGGCGCTGCTGGTGATGACGATGCTTCCTGATATCATCTGATGTCTCCGGCTTTGCTTCCTGCCGGGGTATCCATGTACAATAGCGGAAGCCTGGGGGCGCACAAATTCTGAAAGGGGGAGATCGTAATGGTCAAGACAATAGAGCTGGTTGGCGGTGTGGTGAGGATGCTTGACCAGACCAGGCTTCCCCGTGAAGTGGTCTATGTGGAGTGCCGAGACTATCAGAAGGTGGCACGGGGCATCAGGGAACTCTGGATCCGGGGAGCCCCGGCGATCGGGATAGCCGCCTCCATGGGTATTGCCGTCGGGGCGCAGGCGATCAAAACGGGGAGCTTTGATGAATTCATGAAAGGGCTTGAACCGGTTTTTCAGACGCTCCTTGCCACGAGGCCCACGGCCGTGAACATTCAGTGGGCCGTGGAGCGGACCAGAAAACTTCTTGCGGAGAGAAAAGGCGAACCCATTGATTCGCTGAAGGACTTTCTCCTGGAGGAGGCGCAGCGGGTCCTCGACGGGGACATTCAGATCAATCGCGCCATCGGCCGACATGGCGCGCAGTTCATAAAGGACGGCGATACCATTATCACCCACTGCAATGCCGGATCCCTTGCCACAGGCGGGTATGGCACGGCCACCGGGCCCATGAGGGCTGCCGTCGAAGATGGAAAAAAAATTCATGTCTATGCCGATGAGACGCGGCCGGTCCTCCAGGGCTGCCGGCTCACTGCCTGGGAGCTTATGGAAGACGGCATCCCCGTAACACTGATAACGGACAATACGGCAGGCGCAATCCTCAGAAAGGGAGAGATAAGCCTTGCCATTGTGGGGACAGACAGGACTGTTGCGAACGGTGATGTGGCGAACAAGATCGGCACCTATTCCCTGGCCGTGCTGTGCAGGGAAAACAACGTACCCTTTTATGTGGCGGCTCCCCTGAGCAGCATTGACTTTTCCATCCCTTCGGGAGACCTCATTCCTATTGAGGAGCGCGGGCCCGAGGAGGTCACTCATGTCTTCGGGTGCCATATTGCACCGGAAGGTGTGAAGGTCAGGAACATTGCCTTTGATGTGACGCCCGCGAAATACGTAACAGGCATCATCACTGAAAAAGGTGTTTTCAGGCCGGAAGACATCCACCGGCTCAACGAACCAGGAGCGGACCTGGAAGCAATAATGATGAAAGCGAAAGGATAAATCCGCAGATTTCGCAGATTACATTGATCGTTAATATGATGGGATGTAAAGATGTTTTTTTATAATCTGTGGAAATAGTTTTTATGACGATCGCGCAGATCTGGGATTATTACAGGGACGACCTCAAAGACGCCGAGGACCGGATGGCGGAGATACTCGGCACCGTGGCCCCTGCCATATCCGCTGTGGGGAATCACATTTTCTCTGCCGGGGGCAAACGGGTGCGCCCGCTCCTTGCCATCATCGCTTCGCGCATCTTTGGCCGGAGGGGAGAAGACGTGAGCACCCTGGCAAGCAGCGTGGAGTTTATCCACGCCGCGTCCTTGATTCATGATGACGTTGTTGACGGCGCCAGTCTCAGGAGAGGAAAGCCCGCTGCCCACGCCCTCTGGGGGAACCAGGTCGTTGTCCTTGTGGGCGACTTTCTCTATGCCAATGCCCTGCGGCTTGCAAACCTGCTGAAGGAGCAGAAGGTCATGGATGCCCTCTGCACTGCAACGGCCAGGATGAGCGAAGGGGAACTGATACAGCTCAGCAAGCAGGGCGACCCTGCCATGTCTGAAAAGGACTACATGAAAATCATAGAGGGCAAAACGGCCATTCTCATGTCGGCGGCGTGCAAGGGCGGCGCCGTGATCGGCAAGGCCGCAGAGGAGCAGGAGGAGGCGCTGGCATCCTACGGATTAAAATTCGGGTATGCCTTCCAGATCGCTGATGATGTTCTTGATTACCGGGCCGAGGAAAAAGAATTCGGGAAGAGCTTGGGCAAAGACCTTGAAGAAGGAAAGGTGACCCTTCCCCTCATTCATCTGCTGCGTGATGCCGATGACGCGGAGAGGGAGAGGATAGAGGGCGTCCTTGCTGGCGAGGCTGTAGCAGAGGATGACCTTGCCCATATTCAGGGACTCTTTGACAAGTACCATTCCATTGAAAAGTCCCTGGAGCGGGCTGCTGCACTTGTGGAGGAAGCAAAGGGGGAGCTGGCGCTTTTTCCCGAATCAATGGAGAAGACCTCGCTACTGACGATCGCGGACTATGTGCTGACAAGGAGAAAATAGAGGTATGCGTTTGTAATTTGAAGTTTGTCATTTGAAATTTGGCATTATTTATTATGCATCCCCTGGTAAAACTTGCAAAAGACGCGGTAGAACACTATGTCCGCCATGGAAAGGCCCTGAAGCCTCCGGACGAACCGACTCCCGAGATGAGGGAACGGGCAGGTGTTTTTGTAAGCCTCAAGGAAAAGGGCCGGCTGAGGGGGTGCATCGGCACCTTTCAGCCGGTGACGGGCAGCGTGGCGCTGGAAATTATCCAGAATGCTGTCAGTGCTGCAACGCGTGACCCGCGGTTTTCCCCCGTCACGGCGGCGGAGCTTGATTCCCTCAATTATTCCGTGGATGTGCTTACGGAGCCGGAGAAAATCCGCGGCCAGGAAGACCTTGACCCGAAGGTATACGGGGTCATAGTCAAAGGCGGTGACCGGAAGGGGCTCCTTCTTCCTGATCTGGAAGGGGTCAATACTGTGGAGGAACAGGTGAGCATCGCGTGCATGAAGGCGGGTATATCCCCCGGGGAAGACTTTGAACTCTTCCGGTTCACAGTGCGCAGGTACCGGTGATATGGCAGAAAAAACACCATTAGAACTTGATCTGGAGCACCGCGAAAAATTCATCACTCCGGGGAATGTTAAGGCACTCATCGGCATCCTCGCTGTCTGCCTGATTTTTGTGGGGGGCTATGCCCTGATCCTGAAGCGGCAGCTCAGCACTGCTGAGCGGGAAACAGAGGCCATGAAAGCCGGTTATGCTGTTGAACGCATTGAACTCCTGCGGCAGATCAAGCAGCTGCGGCAAAAAGGGGCCGGCCTTCCCTTCAGGGAGGACAGCGTCATGACCTTCCGGGACCAGGCCTTTGCCCAGATCTTCGGACAGCAGTGACGCGAAGCCCGAACGGCCTTATCGCACCCACGTACCGCTCTTTCCGCCCCGCTTTTCCATGAGCATGATGCCGGTAATTATTATTCCCCTGTCCACGGCCTTGCACATATCGTAGATCGTAAGGGCCGCAACAGAGGCGGCCGTGAGCGCTTCCATTTCCACGCCGGTCTGCCCCGTGCACCTGGCAGCGGCCCGAATGTCCACCGCGCCCTTTTTCCTGTCAATACTGAACTCTACATCGACTGATGACAGATTGAGCTGGTGACAGAGAGGGATCAGCTCGCCCGCCTTCTTCGCTGCCATGATTCCCGCGAGGCGGGCCGTCTCAAAGACGTTGCCCTTTGCTATCCTGTTGTCCGTTATGAGGGAAAGGGTCTCCTTCTTCATGATCACTGAACCTGCGGCAACGGCCTCCCTCTGTGTCAGGGACTTGCCGCCAACGTCGACCATGGACGGCCTGCCTTTGCCATCAATGTGAGTAAGCTTTTTCATCGTCATCTTATCTCCCTATGTGGAAAAGATTTGTAAAAGCCCGAGTCCAGCGATAAGCCAGTGACTTCAACGGGCTATCACCCTGAGCGTTCGGCCGAGCTCACGCCGAAGGCCTGCCAAGGGGTAAATTACCGGTCATGGTTCGACAGGCTCACCATGACAACGTAGCTCGCAGGATCTCTGTGTTCAGGAAAGCAATGATTCACTCTTCCTCTTTTTTCTTCAGCATCTCCTCCAGTATCTCTGCGGCATCCTGTACAAACCGGGGGCAGCGTTTAAAGAGAAGGCTGTCATGCTCAGCCCCCGTCCCGATGTCAGCACCCAGGAGTTCCCGGCACAGGACGGACCCGTTCCTCCTTTTGAACTCCCTGATAAACTCACTGGTGAGCGTATAGGCCTGTTCCCTGCCCGAGCAGCCTGAATGGTCTTCTGCCTGGTGGATGAGGCTGATGACCATGACGGCCCCCGTTACAGCACCACAGGTCTCCCCTGTCCTTCCCATGCCGCCGCCAAAGGCATTGCCGAGCTTCAGTGCGGTCTCACGGTCCAGTCCCAGCTTATCCCCGTAAGCTGCCAGAATCGACTGCGCTCAGTTCAGTCCCTCTTTGAAATATGAAACGGCCTCATGAACTCCCGGCATTCCAGTATGATACCCTGCTGATGCAAATTTTTCTATTTGGCCGGGGGCAGGGCTCACCCTTCCCTGTGGTAATATACCCTGATCATGAAAAACGTGGTAATTACGGGCATCGGAGCGGTGACCCCCCTGGGAAATGACATGAGAGCCACCTGGGATGGCCTGACGAAGGGGCGCTCAGGAGTCGGTGCAATCACCCGGTTTGACCCTGAGGGACTGCCCAGCAGGATCGCCGGTGAGCTCAGGGGTTTTGACCCCCTCCGGTACCTGACCCGGAAGGAGGTTATCAGGCTTGATCCCTTTGTCCTTTACGCGGCATCCGCTGCAATCATGGCAGCAGATGACGCGGGATTGATACATCAGGGCGCAGTCCATGATCCATGGAGGGCCGGGGTTGTTATCGGTTCCGGCAGGGGAGGAATCACAAGCATGGAAAAGGCCCTTGAAGGGCATCTCCTCAGGAGAAAGCCCTTTTCAGCATACCTCATGTCCGCAAGCACGATAAACATGGCTGCCTCATTCATATCCATGAAGATGGGGATACGGGGCCCTGTACTCGGTATTGCCACTGCCTGCGCCTCGGGGACCCATGCTGTGGGAGAGGCCTTCAGGATGATACGGAACGGGGCCATCGACGCCGCTGTTGCCGGAGGGACCGAAGCACCCCTGTGCAGACTGGCGGTTGCGGGATACGGGTCTTCAGGTGCGCTGTCAGGGAGAAATGAAGACCCGGAAAGGGCGAGCAGACCCTTTGACCGCGGCAGGGACGGCTTTGTGATTGCCGAGGGGGCCTGCGTTCTCGTTCTGGAGGAGCAGGACCGGGCCCTGAGCAGGGGGGCGCGGATCTATGCCGAACTATCGGGATATGGTGCTACTTCCGATGCTGCCCATCAAACCCGGCCCGACAGCCGGGGGGAGGCCGCAGCAATCAGGAAGGCACTGGATGACGCTGGCATCGGTACGGATGAGATTGACTACATTAACGCCCACGGTACATCGACCCCTCTCGGTGACACAGCGGAGGCACAGGCGCTTCAGCAGGTCTTTGGCAGGAGAGCAGGAGAAATTCCCGTGAGCTCCTGCAAATCCATGATGGGCCACATGCTGGGAGCTGCCGGTGCTGCCGAGGCAGCGGCAACGGCCCTGTCACTCTGCCACGGCATTATTCCGCCCACAATAAACCTGGAAGACCCTGACCCTGGCTGCCCCCTGAACGTCGGTAAAGCCGCGGTGAAAAAGCAGATCCGCTGTGCCCTGACAAACTCCTTTGGCTTTGGCGGGGTCAACGCCGTCCTTGCCTTGAGGAAGTTTATGGCATAAGAGATAGGGAGACACCAGAAGTAATGTGTCACGCTGAGCTTGTCGAAGTATGACACGTATCAGCAAGGATTGTCTGCATCAAGGGCAGGCGGTCCACCCTCCGACGGGCTCAGGGTGACAGCGTGCCATGATGCCGGGGGAGTATAACCGGCACCGGGATGACGCTTATGGATTACCGCTTACAGATCACTCCTCCTTTTTGCTGACCTTCTCCTCGTGCATCCTGTCATCAGCGCGGGACAGCACCTCGTCAATGGTGAGGGCCTCCTCGGGGTCATAAAAGGCAGTGCCGATGCCGAGCGATATGGCAGGAGAGCTGCCCCTGTCAGCGTTGTATTTTCCTATGTTGTCCCTCAGGCGCACCATAATGAGGTCTTCTCCGTCACGGGACGCAACAAGGGTTGAGATAATAAACTCGTCTCCGCCGGTCCGGGCGAGGATATCGGCCTCGCGAAAGGTCTTTCTGAAGATGTTCGCCGTGTTAACGAGCACACGGTCACCTGCCTCACGGCCCAGATCTTCGTTGATTGCGTCCATGCCGTTTACCCCCGCATAGATAATCAGCAGCAGCTTTTTTTCCCGGCTTGCCGTCTTGATCTGCTGCTCCGTCATGCTCATGAACGTATGCAGGTTGTAGAGGCCTGTGAGCTCATCCTTGGCGCTGATGTACTGAAGGAGTTCATCGGCATGCTTCCGCTCCGTAACATCAAAGGCAGTGCCCTGTGTCCCGGAGACCTTCCCCGACTCATCGCACAGGGGAATCATGTTGATTGCCAGAAAAACCTCTGAGCCGTCCTTTGCGTAGAAGGTCGTTTCATGGCCGATGACAGGCTCGCCGATCAGGCAGTTCCTGAAGGCATTGATGTAGTGCTCCGCTGCCTCGGAAACCTGAAATTCGGAAAAGGGCCTGCCGAGCATCTCTTCTGCCCCGAAGCCGTAATTCTTCTCCCACGCGGGGTTGAGGAAGGTGAAGCGGCCCTCGACGTCAGTGCGCCATATGAGGGTATTCGTTGAAATCACGATATCGCGGTACAGGCTATCCGCATGCTCAGAAGCGTTATCTTTTCCCTTGTTTTTGTTATTTGTTCCCATGGTTTCTCCCTATGTTGAGGGTTTCGTTCTACATGTTCACGAACTACCGGATAGATAAAGGGTAATCGGTTGATAAGTTTATATCGGTATGAATCATCATTTCTTTAGCAGGCCCCTGTTTTTATGGCAATTGCCAAAGCCAGGTTATTAGCCCCAGGAGAATGAAGTTGCTGTCTATGACAGCCTCAAAGAGCGTGCTCATCCTGACCTTCCGCAGCTGAAGGACATAAAAACACATGATCATGTAAGCCGGAGAGAAGACCAGGTAGTATCCCAGGGTGGAGACAAGCCCGAAGGAGGCCGACAGCAGCATGAACAGTGAGATCATGACCGCGATCACGAGCAGCATGCCCTGGGTCCCCTTTGGCCCGATCAGAATGGGAATGGTCTCTCTCCCGATAATCCGGTCCCCCTCGATGCTGAGAATG
>CP070788.1:108033-119615 GCA_020346765.1 Nitrospiraceae bacterium | reverse complement strand
TCCAGTTCCCCCAGTTTTCTGTTGGGCTTCCAGTGAAGTTACTGAAGCAGCCTGCCTCTCCCTCACCCGTGCAGGTGGGGGTACCGAAGCCGAGTTCTCCTATAAAATAGCCGGCAACGAGCCTGTCACTATCAATGGCACTATATGTAGCATAATCAAAGCTCAGCAGCACATTCGTGTAGCCGAGGGTGCTGATATTGAAAAGCAGGCCTGCCTCATCTTCAAACCGGCCGAAGACGTTTGCGGTGCTCGATGAGCTCGACCTTCCCACTGCCAGATCCGAGTCGATTGTTCCGGTGTCGGGGGTGTCAAAGCGCCCGCCATACCAGACTTTATCTGCACCCTCTGATTTTTTCGGTATCCCGCCATTGAGGGTGGGTGTGGCAGGGGGGAATGTGTAACCTTGAAAGTCTTCCCAGAACAGGTCACTCTGCGCACCGGCCTGGCCGGTTGTCGAAAGTGCAATGATAAGCGTAAATGATAGGATGAAAAATGCTGCAGTCAGAGAATGATAATTTCCCTTCTTCACGTGCTTTCCCCCTTGGAAGACGTATTTTGTAGGCAAACGAATGAACTATTCTTATAAAAAAGGAATTATAAAACTATAACAGATACTAAAATAGTATGATAAACCGGGACAAAAAGGTCCATTAAATAATTTTTAAACGGGTATAAGATAGGCAAATAGGCGTATTTGCGCACCTAATCCTTCAAGAGGATCACTCTTTGCGCATGTATTTGCTTGGGGGAAGCAAATGTAGTATGAATAAAAGCAAGAGGGATGCCAGCATTCCCCGGCTCTGTGGAGTTTTAAATATGCTTAAATTACAAGAAGTTACAGGCTATAAGGGCTTTGGCTGAATGTGACATGGCACAGAACTGTAATGCGCACTGATGTGACAGGGGAGGAGGGGCGTATTGGAAACGCCCCTCCAATGCCAGGCATTAATCGATTTTCTTGAACATGCTCTTTTTTGCCTTGCACACCGGGCACTGGTCCGGGGCCTCGCCCTCGGCTGTGTAGCCGCAGATGTCGCAAACGTAATAGTCCGTCTCTTTGTTTTTACCCAGGTTGTCAAGGGCATTTTTATAGAGATCATGGTGGACCTTTTCCACCTCATTGGCAAAGTTAAAGCTTCGCAGTGCCCCCTTGTTTCCTTCAGCCTCTGCATCCTGAATCATTTGAGGATACATCTCCTTGAACTCAAAGGCCTCGCCGCTGACAGCGGTCTCAAGATTTTCCTTTGTGGATTTTATACCGCCCAGCTGCTTCAGATGGCTGTGGGCGTGGACCGTCTCCGCGGCTGCTGCGGCCCTGAAGAGCTTTGCCACCTGGGGGAACCCCTCCTTTTCCGCCTGCACGGCAAAGGCAAGGTACTTCCTGTTTGCCTGGGATTCTCCGGCAAAGGCTTCCTGAAGATGCTTTTCCGACTTTGTCATGTTATATTCCCTCCTTGTTAAATGAGTTATTAAGAACTCTCTGTGCTCTCGGCACAGAAGTGAATTGCATTTGTTTTTATTGTCATTGCCTGACTTGATCGGGCAATCCAGAGAAAAGACTGAATTCTCCGATCCCCGAAGTACCGGGACAGGCAATCCGGAGAATGACAGAATTAAGTCAGCCTCTTGAGTTCCATTATACAGCCTTTTTTCCTTACTAACCTGCATTATTCACAAATTTCGGGGGAGGGTCGAAAAAGGTAATGTTCCATACCATAGACAGATATCTCCAGCAATAAGGACACCTGAACAGCGTGATTCGAAGACCTTATCAACATGCGGTACTACTTTCCTACATTCATGGCTTTCAAGACTTTTTGAGAGCCTTCCCCGGAATTTGCATGGGTTTATGAACTATCCAGGCTAAGCAGGCTCAAAGGCGTCCTTTGGAGCATTGCACACGGGGCATGTCCAGTCATCGGGCAGGGCATTGAAGGGAGTCCCTTCTGCTTCTTCGTCGTAGATATAATTGCATACGGTACATACGTATTTCATGAAATCCTCCGCACGAACGCACCGCGCACTTCCTCGCTGCGGTACGGCCATTTCTGATATGAATGTTTTGTATGATGCTCAGTGATTGACGAGGGCCCGGTTTTCCACCGTGCATCCGCAGGAACTGCACCGGGATTCCGGTTCATCGCTCCACACTTCGACAGCGTGCCCGCATTGTGTGCAGATAACCTCTGTGGGGAACGGCGCTGACTTTACTGAGCAGGCTGGTTTTTCCTCAAGGCGCTTATCCTTCATGGGCCTTTCTCCATCCTTCCTCTTTAAGGCGGCTCATCCTGCTGATTGCCCAGGTCTTCATCTCGGCAAAATACTTCTTTGGATCTGTCTTGGCGAGCTTTGCCAGTTCCTCACGTTCCCGGGCACTGTCCAAGTGGTCCCCCGGGTAAACACCGCGCCAGGTTATGTACCCCTCGTCAAAGAGGACTTCTGGAGAGAGGCTGCCCCGTTCGCTGGAGGGAAGCCTGCTCCCATAGAGCCCTGCCACGTCCATGTCGTAGTGGATGATCCACCCGTTGTCGCTGATCATTGAGGCCGGGTCATAGGCAACTGCCGCTGAACACTGGGGGCAGTACACGGCCTGTATTGCTTCAGGGGGCATGATTTCGTTTTTAAAGTTAAAGCTTGCGTCATGTCTGCCGCATTTGCAGACAATGGAATGGTCCATGCACATGGCTTTACTCCTTTCTTACCGGCCGCAGCTGCAGCAGCCAGATTTTTCTTCTTTTTTCATAGTGTTTTGTTCACCGCAGGAAGGACACTGTTTCGGTTTGCACCTTCCCTCTTTTGTTGCTCCGCACTCGTCACAGGTGAATTTTCCCATAGATCAGGCTCCTTTCTTTTTTTACATTCCGGGCACATTCCGTAAAACTCGATATGGTTGCCAATCATTTCAAAGGAACAGGCGTGGTCCTCCGGCACTGATATCTGAAAATCTTCATAGATGTCAACAATTTTTTTGCATTCAACGCAGATCAGGTGATGGTGATGGCGGGTGTCTGGATCGTATCTCCTCCTCGCGGGGTCTATGGTAAGTTCAAGGAGTTCACCGCGGTTCTTCAGCGTTTCGATTGTCTTATATACCGTGGCAAAGGACATCATGGGATACTTTTTTCCTATCTCACGGTATATGTCCTCTGCTGAGGGATGATCCGTATTGCCATGCAGGTACTCAAGGATCGCCACTCTCTGGGGCGTCATTTTCAGTCCTGATGCATTGATATTCTTCATAGAGCTCCTTATAACAGATTTCATAAGAAACATATTATCAAAGGATAATCATTATTGTCAATAGGTATTATTAACGGGTTTACGTGGACAGGGCACATAAAGCGTAATACTTTAAAAAAAAGAGAAAGTTGGATTATTGCAATGCTGACACTAAGTGACAAAAAGGGGAAGGTAGAGTTTCTGATTCCAAGCGTTCTCTTAATAAGTGCAATTCAACGGCACGATACCTTTCTTGCTCACAATACTGGTGCATTCATCCCCCTCTTTGGCAACGCGGGGGAGGGGAGATTTATTGATTAATTTTTCCATAAAATCCCCCTTCATCCCCCTTTTCCAAAGGGGGAGATGAGTTGAATATCTCCAGGGGATGGTAAAAGATCAGTAAGGATCAGCTAAAATGTGATAGTCAGTATTTATCGATACAGGAAATCTAAACGCAATTGCAGGCCTGGCCTGCATTGATTTCGATATCATTAAGTACCAATAAGCAGGCACCAAAATACAAACAAATTCCAAACAGGAAATTCCAATCGCCGAACCATGGCGTATCTTCAGGAATTTGGAACTTAGGGCATTGTAATGTGGAACTTTCCTGGAATGTGTGCTTTGGAGCTTGGAATTTTGCCCGACTTAATTACAAGAATAAAGTCAGGAAAAGTGTTTACAAGCTCTGGAGACACGTTTGTAGTTCAGGGCAGCTAAAAAAATGGGGGAACTCCTGGTCCCCTTCCACTTGACATCGCTACGTGCCATGCTATCATGTGCAAAGGAGGTGAATCTATGACACGGAATATTCTGTATCTGGCCGTATCACTGTTGCTTATTGGGGGCATTGCCTTTGCCGGCAATCAGAAACCCCTGCCCGCGCCCAATGGCATTACCATACCTGAGGGGTACAAGAACTGGAAACTCATCGCGTCGTCACACCGCTCGGACAACAACACCATGCGGGTTGTCCTGGGCAATGACACGGCCATTGCCTCTGCCCGGAGCGGGAAAACGAACCCCTGGCCCGAGGGTTCAATCCTTGCAAAGCTGGTCTGGAAAAACACCACGCATGAAAAATGGCCTACGGCAACGATTCCCGGTGAATTCGTCCATGCGGAGTTCATGATAAAAGACACTGCCAGGTACAAGGACACAGGCGGATGGGGATTTGCCCGCTGGAAGGGGATGGAGCAGGCGCCCTATGGCGAGAAGGCCGATTTTGTTCAAGAGTGCTTTGGCTGTCATACGCCGGTGAAGGACAGTGACTATGTCTTTACCCATCCGGCGGTGATTCCGGAATAAAGCCTTCAGCTCTCAGCGGTTAGCGATTAGCCTGCATGATATAACGCTGAACAGGGATGAAAAGATAATGCCGTTCAACCCTCTTCGCAGAGGATCTTTATCCTGTTGAGAATATTGTCCGCGTCTGTTTTGTAGATTTTTTCTATAAGGCCTGTCTTTGAGATGATATCGATGACCTTCTGCGGTATTCCATAGTCTATCTCAGCGTACAGGACGGTGCCCTTTTTCTTGTCCGGGGCAAGGGTATATGACTCCTCCACAGGAACGACGCCTTTCATTTTCAGGCCGAATTTGTGGTCCTTGATCTTTTCGGTGATTTCCCCCTTCCCGTGCAAATTGATCCCGAATTTCCGGTAGGTCCAGCGGAACGTGGTGCCCTTTTCTAGGCCCGGCGAAGAGATGTCTTTTACCTCCATGAGGTGTGTTACATACCGTGTCCAGTTGACGGGGGTGGTGATAAAGCTGAACACTTTTTCTACCGGTGCATTGATGGTTATTTTCTTTGACATGTGTGCCATGGCTCCCTCCCGTTGTAAGGCGTCTGTAAGGAATTACTAATGAATTTATAAGTGTGATTACATTCCCCCCTCTCCTATTTCCTCTCCCTCCAGGGGCGAGGCTGTAAACATTATATATTCCCCTGCCTTGATGGGAGGGGTCAGGGGAGGGTGAGTTTAAGCTCCGTACTAGGTACTCTAAGTATATCATCTCATCCTGCGGCTGGTGACCGTGATGCCTGCGGGGGGGGGACGTGTACGGAAATCATCCCCGGGGCCACAGCATGCGGTTGATTTTGTCCAGGAGTCCCGTGAATGAATCCGGTCTGACCGCTGAAATGGTAACGGCGCTGTACCGTTTCCTGATGGCCTCTGCCTCTTCCCTGTCCACAAGGTCCTCCTTGTTGAACACCAGCAGAGAAGTTTTCTCCGAGATACCGAGATCGCAGAGTATTTTCTCCACGGACCGGATATGCTGGTCAAAGCGGGGATTGGACATATCCACCACATGGAGCAGCAGGTCAGCATCTTCCAGCTCCTCAAGGGTGGCCCTGAAGGCGGCAAGGAGGTCCCGGGGCAGGTCGCGAATGAACCCTACCGTGTCCGTGATGATCACGTCACGCTCCTTCGGGAAACGCAGCCTCCTGCTCGCCGTGTCCAGGGTGGCGAACATCTTGTCCTCCACAAAGGTGGCGCTTTTGGTGAGATTGTTCAGAAGGGTTGATTTCCCGGCATTGGTGTATCCGATGATTGATATGATGGGGATGCCCTCGGCTACCCTCCTGGCCTTTCTCTGCTGCCGGGCCCGGCCGAGGGTCTTGAGCTGTTTTTCCAGGAGGGCGATGCGCTCCCGCACCCGCCGTCTGTCGACCTCCAGCTTCATCTCTCCCGGGCCTCTTCCGCCGATGCCGCCCATGAGCTTTGACATGGCAGTCCCCTTGCCCGTCAGCCGGGGAAGCCGGTAGCGGAGCTGGGCAAGCTCCACCTGGACCTTGCCGTCCCTGCTGTGGGCGCGCCGCGCGAAGATATCAAGGATCAGCTGGGACCGGTCAATGACCTTGAGCTCCGTGATCTCGCTGATGGCCCTTGTCTGTGAAGGGTTGAGGTCCTGGTCAAAGATCAGGAGGGTCGCCCCCTTGTTCATGGCGTTGATAACGAGTTCCTTAACCTTCCCCTCGCCCAGGAGGTACTTGGGGTTGATCTCCCGGGGCCGCTGGAGCACTGTGTCCACGACGACCACATTGCTTGCCTTTGCCAGTTCCCTGAGCTCTTCCATGGAGTCTTCCCGGTCGTATCGCGGCGACGTGGATACGCTCACAAGGACAGCCCGCTCCCGCCTGTCTTTGATGTCAAAGCCGGTCCTGCGGGACTGCAGTTCCTCGTCAAGAGAGGAGATGAACGTGTCAAAATCCCCGAATGCCCGGTCCATACCGTGAAAAGGGACAGGGCCGCGTATTCCGCAGGGGGTGCCTCCGCCGTTGGATGCCAGGTGTGCAAGGGTTACCGTATCGGGCATGCCCTGTTTCAAACCGATCACGATGAGCGCGTCAAGACGGAGCAGCGAAAGGTCCGTAATGTCGTCCTGGTTGATGCCCTCGCCTTTCAGGTGGGTGTGGATGAGTCGCAGGCCACGGAGGACTTTTCTGCCAAGGGGGAAATTGTCCAGGTCAGGGATGAAGATCCCCTTCGCGTCTCCTACAATAACGTGGCTGATATTACCGCTCCGGTGGACGAGCACGCCCACCTGCCGGCCGATGGAATTGGAGCACTCGGCCATGAACATGGCCAGGTCAGGGGAGAGGGCCCTGTTGCGTGGGACGCGTCTGCGGTAGAGGCGCTCAAGGGTCTTGAGGTCGCTTTTTTTGAGCCCTGTCGTATTACCGTAAACCGCGGGTATGGTCCCTCTCCTTAAACGTTCCTAGAGTAGCTGATGAAATTATAGCAGATGCCGGTCTTCCTCACTCCCCTGCTAGTGCGCTTCCGCCCAGTTCTTGCCGATCCCCATATCGACCTTCAGGGGAACGGAGAGGCTGACAGCTCGTTCCATCTCTTCCCTGACGAGCTTTCCGGCAGCCTCTTTTTCCTCTTCCGGCACTTCCAGGAGCAGCTCGTCATGGACCTGGAGAAGCATGCGGGTCTTCATATCCTCTTTCCTCAGCCTGTTCCAGATATTCAGCATGGCCACCTTGATGATGTCCGCTGCCGAGCCCTGGATCGGAGTGTTCGTTGCCAGCCGTTCGCCGAACTGCCGAATGTTCCTGTTCGTGCTTTTAAGCTCAGGTACCGGACGCTTTCTCCCAAGGATCGTCGTGACAAAGCCGTTTTCAGAGGCGTCCTCTATGAGCCTCTGGATGTAATCCTTCACGCCGCTGTGCCGAGCGAAGTACGTGTCGATGTACGAGCGCGCTTCATCGGGGGGAATGCCGAGCTGCTGGCTCAGGCCGAAGGGGCTGATGCCGTAGACAATGCCGAAGTTCACGGTCTTGGCGCTCCGCCTCATGTCCGCGGTTACCGCACCAGGGGCAACGCCGAAGAGCTCGCAGGCGGTCCGCGTATGGATGTCCCCGTCTTTTCTGAATGTCTCAGCCAGCAGCTCATCGCCGCTTAAGTGGGCGAATACCCGGAGTTCTATCTGGGAATAGTCCGCGGACAGGAGCAGGTTCCCCGCGTCGGCAATGAAAGCCGCGCGTATCTTCGTCCCCCACTCGCCCCTGATGGGGATGTTCTGCAGGTTGGGGTCGGAACTGCTCAGCCTTCCCGTTGCCGTGATCGTCTGGTTGAAGGAGGTGTGCACCCGGCCGGTGCGGGGGTTGACAAGCCGGGGAAGGGCATCCACATAGGTGTTTTTCAGTTTGGAAAGCCCCCGGTATTCGATAATTTCCCGGGGGAGCTCATGCTGCAGGGCAAGCTGCTCGAGCACGTCAATGTTCGTCGAGAAGCCGGTCTTTGTCCTTTTTGTGGGCTTCAGGCCAAGCTTGTCGAAGAGAATTTCCTGGAGCTGTTTCGGGGAGTTGATGTTGAACTCTTCACCTGCAATAAAGTATATCCTCTGCTCGATGCTTGAAAGCTCGCCTGACATTCTCTCCGAAAAGGACTTCATCAGGGGCAGGTCGATCCTCACTCCTGCCACTTCCATGTCTGCCAGCACCTCGATTAGCGGCATTTCGATCTCGTGAAAGAGCTTCTCAAGCCCTTCCTTCTCAAGGCGGGGTTCAAAGTGCTGTCTCAGACGAAGCGTCACCGCGGAATCTTCTCCCGAGTAGTGCGCGGCCTCCTCTACGGGAACGTCGCGAAAATCCCTCCTCCCTTTACCAACCACATCGCTGTAGGAAAGCTTTTTGATCCCCAGATGTTCCATGGCAGCCTCAGTGAGGCTGTGGGTTGCCCTGCCGGGATTCAGGAGGTAGGAAGCAACCATGGTGTCAAAGGCTATCCCCTTCATGGCAATGCCTTCATTCCTGAGCACGATAAGGTCATACTTGATATTGTGCCCCGTTTTACGTGTTGCCGGATTCTCCATCATTCCCTTTATCCGCTGGAGGACCTCCTTCTTTGACAGCTGCTGAGGTGCACCGCCGTACTCGTGGCCAAAGGGAATGTAATAAGCCTTCTTGGGGTCCGATGCAAAGGACAGGCCGACAAGGTCGGCTTCTGTAGGCGATGGTGACGTTGTCTCCGTGTCAATGGTCACCTCATCCCTGACTCTCGCGAGTGAGGCCTCAAGCACGTCCTCTTCAAGGATGGTGACATACTCCGCTGTTTCGGTATCACCGCGCACCGATTCTTCGGGAATAAGTTTGATGAGGCTGCTGAACCCATATCTGCGGAAGTGTTCAAGCAGCGCCTTCCAGTCAGGTTCCCGAAGGCCGAGCTCGTTCAAGGGAATATCTACGGGCACATCGGGGTGGAGGGTGGCAAGCTCGAGGCTCAGCCTTATGTTGTCGATATTTTCCGAAACGGCATTTCGCACCCGCGCATTTTTTATGTTACTGCAGCTATCAATGATGTCCTGAAGGCTCCCGAATTCCTGAAGGAGCTTCACGGCTGTTTTCTCCCCTATTCCTGGTGCGCCGGGGATGTTGTCCGAAGAATCGCCCATGAGTGCTATGACCTCAGGGAACCGGGCGGGACTGACGCCGTACTTTTCTCTCACATCTTTTTCTTCGGTGACCCTGTCCTTCATGGTGTCGTAGAGCCGGATCTTCGGGCTCACCACCTGGCACATGTCCTTGTCGCCGGTCACGATGTACACGTCAATTTCTTCAGACTCGGCTCGCCTGGCGATATGGGCAAGGATATCATCTGCTTCATACCCCGCTCTTTCGATGGCGGGAATATTAAAGGCACCGATGATCTCCTTGATGAGCGGGACCTGGGGCCTCAGGTCGCCGGGCATTCCAGGGCGGTGCGCCTTGTATTTTTCGTAGGCCTCGTGCCTGTACGTCGGGCCCGGCGCATCGAAGACAATGGCGAAGTAATCCGGTTTTCGCTCCCTCAGGATCTTGAGGAGCATGTTCGTGAAGCCGAAGATGGCGTTCGTCGGGGTACCGTCAGAGGCAGTGAGGCCCCGGATCGCGTAAAAGGCGCGGTAGAGATAGGAGTTTCCGTCAACAAGGTATAAGGATGACATAGGGTATTATACACAAATGAGTTGAAGGTCCAACGGTACGGGAGGACCTTGCGCCGAAGGCTTTCCGGCATTGCAACGGCAGGCACTTACTACCGGCCGCTGCCCGCTCCGTATCGTGCGCAGAGGCCTTCAAGAAATGCCTGCAGTTTAGCAGGGCTGAGGAGTGTGTCAGGCATGGGGGCACCCAGCATGATTGCCCGGTCGATTTTTTTCAGGAGTTACACCACGGCGTAGCCCACAATCTCCCGGGGAAGCGAGGGAGGGGCATGTTCTATAATCAGGTGCTCGGCAGACCAGCTGTCGTTACCCGGTGTTTCTCCTGCGCAGTCGTTGCTGGCGGCTGCTATGGGTTTCGCTCCCTTCTCAAGCGACAGTGCCCTCACGCCGAGATTAACAAGCTGCAGCCCCCGTATGGCAGGGTTGGACATGGGACGGTGACGGCCCCTGGTTATGGGGAGAAACCGGTCAATGTTCACGCCTGAACAATAGAGAAATCCCGGACCCGACGCTGTCCTGTGCGGTCTGAGCACAAAGAAGAGAAAATCATTTCTGTATTCACAGGCTTCAGATGAATTCATCTGCCTCGCCTCTCTATCACGGTGGTGTGCTCGTGGGGTACTGCGCTCCACCCCGGGGCATTACCGGAGGGATCACATTGCCTGTGCCTGCCTGCGGGAGGGGAGGACGATATGCCGTGGGCTTTTGCCCGCCCTTTCCCTCTATGGTTACTATAATGGTGCCGTCGGAATCGCGTTCCGGGAGGCTGCCTGCCTCTTCGGGTTCTTCCGTCAGTTCCGGTGTTGTCTGATCCCGGGACTCTTGAACTGCCGGAGGAACTGCTTGTTTTGCATTAGGGGTCTCTGTTTGATGGTCAGGAACAGGGTTATCCTGGGAGCCGCCCTCAGGGATTTCCCTTTCCACTGCAGGGGAGTCAGGCATCGGTTCAATGCCGCCGGGGACCTGTACCGCCGACGGTTCGTTCATAGCTGAAGACTCGACCCTGGTTTTTTGCTCAGACTGGCTGAGTCCGGATCCGGCCCGGTCCGTGGTTTTCACGGCGACAGGAGCTTCCAAACGTTTCTCCTCCATTTCGTTCATCCACAGTATATTCATCATAATCAGGCCTGCCACACAGAGGACCGCCGCAATAATGAGTAACAATTTAATCGTTCTCATTGAGGATCAGGAATATGGATACAACAGTGCATGTATCATGGTGCGGGGGAACATATGTGTTCTTATGCCCGTATTATGCGAAAAATACCGGGGAATAGCAATAATCGGGCATCAGTATGGGAGGGTCCTGTCCTCATATGGGGACCCCCCTCCGCAGAAGAAATAGCGGCGAAGGGTATCCCTTGACTATTGCACCCACGCAGGTTATAGTGATTCGTGTCTGACAAGTACAAGCCCATATCGCTGAAAAAAGTGAGGACCTGCACGCTCCTTTCGCGGAAGAGCAAGGTGGCCCGTGATGCCCTGGGCGCGCCTTTTTCCGGCGGCAGTTTTTCCCGCTTTATCGAAAGCCTCCCTGATATTCTCGCGGCCCGGGATCTTAAATCTGTTGTCAGCGCCATGGTAACGGCACGGGAAAAGGACAGGCCCGTTGTCCTCGGAATGGGCGCCCATCCGATCAAGGCAGGCCTTTCTCCGGTGATCATCGATCTCATGGAGAACGATGTCATTACCGCTGTTGCCATGAACGGGGCCTGCATTATCCATGATTTTGAGTTGAGCCTCATGGGCCATACCTCGGAGGACGTGGACGTTGAGCTGTGCCGGGGGACCTTTGGCATGGCTGAAGAGACAGGGAAGGGCCTGAACAGGGCAGTCAAAAAGGGCGTGAAGCAGGGCCTGGGGATCGGCAGGGCCGTGGGAGAGCACATCAGGAAAAGCAGGGCCTCTTTCAAGCAGTTGAGCATTCT
>CP070788.1:95892-107933 GCA_020346765.1 Nitrospiraceae bacterium | reverse complement strand
ATCAAGAGATAGTTCAGAGCACATGATCAACAGCTGACAAAGGGCAGGAGGGATCCTGCCCTTTGTGTTTTACCCCGAGAATGCCCCGAGGCTCGCCGAGGGGATGAAAACATAATGCCTTTATAGCATGCAGTGAGGTATCCCGCAGAGAGGTACATATCTGACGGGGTTTATTCAAGCACCAGGTCAATTGCATCATCAAGAATGTCCATGTACCGGATGTCCAGGCCGCGCACTGCGTCCGGGGGGAGAATTGCTGCGTCTACGCTGTTTTTTGCAGGAAGGATTACAGCCCGCACTCCGGCCTGCCGTGCAGCCAGAAGTTTCTGCCTGATCCCTGCCACCGGGAGGACCCTCCCGCTCAGGGTGAGTTCGCCGGTGAGGGCAACATTCCGTCGTGCAGCCCGTCCTGTGAGCAGCGAGAGCAGGGCGAGGGCGATGGCCGATCCGGCTGAGGGACCGTCCTTGGGGATTGCGCCGGCAGGGACGTGAATATGAATGTCGCGGTATTTGAAAAAGTCGTCATCAATGGAAAATGAACGTGCATTGCTCCTGATATAGCTCAGCGCTGCCTGCGCAGACTCGCGCATTACCTCACCGAGTGATCCTGTGAGGATCAGCTCTCCGTTGCCTTTCATTTCCGCAGCCTCAACAAAGATGATGGAGCCGCCCGTTTCCGTCCAGACAAGTCCCGTGGTGACACCTGCCCTGTTTTTTTCATCGGCCACTTCGAAGTAGTATTTCCGGGGACCGAGATACCGTTCAATACACTCCGGTGTAATGACCCTGTGCCCGCCGTGGTTGCTGCCGCTGACCACCTCTACGGCGATCTTTCTGCAGATAGCGGCTATTTCACGCTCAAGGTTTCTGATGCCTGCCTCGCGGGTGTAATCACGAATGATCATTGCTACAGCCTCGTCGTTGAATACGGGGGCCACGCCCGCGATGCCCTTTTCCCGGATGTGCTTGGGAATCAGGTGCCTCCGTGCTATGTCAATCTTTTCGTCCTCCGTGTACCCCGGGAATTCGATGACCTCCAGCCGGTCCTTCAGGGCGTCGGGAATGGAGTCGGCAACATTGGCCGTTGCGATAAACATGACACGGGACAGGTCAAAGGGGACATCGAGGTAATGGTCGATGAAGCTGTGGTTCTGTTCAGGGTCGAGCGCCTCCAGGAGGGCTGACGCGGAATCGCCTTTGAAGTCGGTTCCCACCTTGTCCAGTTCATCAAGCATTACCACAGGGTTCATCACCCCGGTCCTCCTGAGTTCCTCAATGATGCGGCCTGGCATGGCCCCGGCATAGGTACGTCTGTGGCCCCGGATTTCTGCCTCATCCTTCATGCCGCCCAGCGAAATCCTCGCGAATTTCCGGCCCAGGGCTTCGGCCACGGCCTTGCCGAGGGAGGTCTTGCCCGTGCCCGGCGGGCCCGCGAAGCAGAGGACAGACCCCTTGGACGATGCAAAATAAAATCTCTTGTCCAGGGCGTTCCTGACAACAGTGCGGACCTCATCGAGACGAAGCGGCTTGGTAATATAGTGAAAGGCGCCTTTCTTCATTGCCGCCACTGCCGAGTCAATGGTCCCGTACCCCGTGATCATGATGACCTGGGCCTCGGGGTTTCTGAATTTTGTCTTCTCAAGCACTTCCAGTCCGTCCACATGCTTCATCTTCAGGTCTGTGAGCACCACGTCATACAGAGTTTCCTCTGTCTTGCAAAGTGCCGCGGCGCCGCTCTCTGCGGTATCAACGTCATATCCTTCCTTTTCAAGGACGGGCTTGAGGTTCTCAAGGGCTATCTGCTCGTCATCCACCAGCAGGATGGAAGGTTTTCTGGAGTTGCTTAATATCTTGACGGCCAGGTGCTCCACGATCCGCTCCTTGATCTTCTGCAACCCGTAGTGCCGCTCGTTCAGCTTTTGTACGGCTGCCTGAAGGTCAAGGTTGTCCGTTGTCCGGCTGTTCCAGGGAAGGCTGATGAGATATTCAATATAGGTGAGGCCGATGGTGTACTCAGCAGTGCTGGGGCTGATCCTGGCGAGCATCTCCAGTTCCCTGGAGGCAACGTGCTCAACAGGCTGGGGCATTCGTGCATCGGCTATCATTTGCCTCAGTTCTTCCACTGTGGAAAGCGGAGCCTGTTCATCAGAGCGCTTGTTGAAAATGCCCATTTTATGCACCTTTTCCCTCTGTTCTGATCGGGATCACAGGGGGCAGCTTCCTGGTGTTCAGGAAAAAGGCCGCAACAGCACACTACGAACCATGCTGCTGTTCCTCGCAGTTCAGTATAACAGGATTGCTTTTACCCTGTAAATTAAATAATGAAACCCCTGCCCCGAAGTCATGTGGGCATTGCTGGTGTTGCAATTTGAATCATTTATGGTTTCCTCCTGTTGCATTATATTAATATGCGGATTTTATTGTATTTTTAGTCGATATTACGCCTGGTGTTTCATCCTGCAACATTCTCATTGTACGACACCGAAACAGGAAATTTCTGATATATACCATGAAAACAATATGTTAAGACCATCTTTATCATCTGGCATGACTATTGATTATATAAAGACGTAATTCAACGAAAAAACATGGGAGCGCTCAGGACCACCTTATGAAAAACTGGTTACGAAAAATTGAAGACACCATGGCAGCAGCTGCCTTTGCCGAAGAGGGAGAATTTGAGGCAGCTCAGCAGCTTGCAGGAGAACAAGGCAAGATCCTGCTGGCACTCACCGGTGAAAATACAGATATGAAAGCCTTCAAATATGCAGTCAACATGAGCGAAAGAATCAAGGCAGACCTGGAAATCATCTGCTCAAGAAAAGGCAGGGACAAACTGCTTGCCGCGTTTGAGCCCCAGCTGAAGGAGCGCGGCATCAGCTACAAAATCAATGCCATTGACGGATGCGTCAAGGAGGAAATACTGACATACACTGAGATGAGGACAGATATCCTTTTTGTAATTCTGGAGTCTTCAGAGGGACAGAACCTCAACTGCAAAAAGGAGCAAAAGGTGATTGAAAATTCATGGAAGGGGCTCAAGTGCCCCCTCGTTATTGTTTCCGACATGGCTACGGCCTGATACATACATCATACTAAAAAGGAGGACGTATGAAAGAGAAAAAGAAGCAACCCTACGCGATGGCAGTCATGATGGGAATCCTGTCCATTGGTTCCTACATCGCAATTTTCACGAATCAGGAAATGGTAACTGATTTTTCGACAAGGAGCGGCTACTTCGTGATACTGCCGATCGCCGCCGCATTTTACTTTTCATTCATTCACGGAGCATTTGCCAGCAGTGTGCTGAGCATTCTCGGAATTGAAGCAAAAAAGAAAAAATAATGGGAGAAGATACGCATAAAGGAGAGATGAAACTATGAAAAAGGCACTTGTAATCCTAATGGCCCTGGTTCTGACTGCTGCCCTCGCTGCCCCGGTCTTTGCGGGCGGGGCCCCCAGGGGGGAGTTCAGGAAGGGCATTATTACCGGACTTGATGAAGCAGCGGGGACCATCGTGTTCAGCCCTGCCAATTCTGACGAGCAGATAACCATGAAACTCGGGCCGGAGGTCAACAGCAGCGAGATCACCGTTGACAAGCGGGTCATCGTGTCGCTTGACGAACAGGACCACACGCTGGTGAGGAACGTCACGAGAATGTTCATCGACCTTGATGCAAAGAACATGGCCTTTATCCTCTTCGTCGGGTTTGTCGGCGGCCTTGTGAGCGGGTTCATCGGCTCAGGGGGCGCTTTTGTTCTTACCCCCGGGATGATGAGTCTTGGCGTTCCAGCGGCCGTGGCCGTAGCCAGCAATATGTGCCACAAGTTCCCCAAGGCCATGGTCGGCGCATACAAGAGATTAAAATACGGGCAGGTTGACCTCAAACTCGGCTTGATAATGGGTCTTTCCGCTATCGGAGGTGTACAGATAGGGATCAAGGTACAGGAATTTATTTTTAAGAGCTGGGGAGACGCTGGATCAAACCTCTATGTGAGCGTTGCCTTTGTTGCCATTCTGGTGACTGTAGGCGGCTATGTGTTCCGTGATGCCATGAAGATCGCCAAGAGTGGTGGGGAGGAAAAACCATCAAAACTCGCTCTCTGGATCCAAACGATCAATATCCCGCCAATGATCCATCTGAAAACGGCAAACGTCAGGATTTCCGTATGGTTTACCGTCCCGGTAGGTTTTGCTACAGGCCTGATGGCGGCAACGATTGCGGTTGGCGGCTTTGTCGGTGTTCCGGGAATGATGTATGTCATTGGTGCATCGAGCCTGGTGGCAAGCGCTTCAGAGCTTGTTGTCGCATTCACCATGGGATTCGCAGGCTCAGTAAAGTGGGCCATGGCGGGGCTTATTGACCTCAGGCTTACGCTGCTGATCCTTGCGGCATCGCTCTTCGGAGTGCAGCTTGGCGCCCTGGGCACGACCTATGTGAAGGAGCACATGATCAAGGTAGTTATGGGGTCGATCATGCTTATCGTTGCCATCAGCAGAGGCCTTGCAATTCCCAAGTACCTGACGGACTTGGGCGTACTCTCGCTTCAGCCATCAACAGCGAACATCCTGATGAAGGCGAGCTTTATCGTGATGGCGGCGGCCCTTCTGATCGGTGCCTTTATTATCATCAAGAGCATGATCATGGGCATGAGGATGTCCAGGAAAGAGGTCTCCGGTGTTGCAGCAAGCCACGTAAAGTAACTGATCAGCACATGAAAGAGAACTGAGAGAAGCCCCGGCAATGTCCGGGGCTTCCTCGTCTGTGCAGTCTATTGCTATTTTCGGGCCACAGGGTTAATCTGTAGTTCAGAACTCATTATCAGGAGGAAGGGAATGGGAAGATTTAATAAAATTCTTATTGCGGTGGACGGCTCGGCAGCAAGCAAAAACGCCCTCAGACAGGCATTCAAGCTTGCCTTTGACGAAAAGAAATGGATCACGGTGGTTGCCATAAATCCTCCCTACCAGGGCGATCTCGAACTGGTGGGCATCGGCAACCTTGGCGAAGTCCTGAAAGGGCCGGGAGAAAAGGCGCTTGCCGAGGCCGTGAAAATTGCAGACGAGGAAAAGGCGTCGATCAAGACCCGGCTCGAGGAGGGGGAGCCCTTTCAGAAAATAGTTGAAGTAGCGGACGAGGAGCGGTGCGAACTGATTGTCATGGGAAGACGTGGCATGACCGGCATTGAACGGACGCTCATGGGAAGCGTCACCTCAAGGGTCGTGGGGTATTTTCACGGCAGGACCCTGGTCGTGCCAGAGGATGCTGCGCTCGGATGGAAGAGCATTCTGGTGGCCACGGACGGGTCGAAGTTCAGTGAGGCGGCCGTTGATGAGGCAATAAACTACGCCCAGTCCTATGGAGGGACACTGAATATTGTCAGTGCCGTGTACACGAACGACGAGTTCCTTGCCACTGCCCCCGATGTGGTGGAGCGGATGGTTGACAAAGCAAAGGCCAGGCTTGAGGAGGCGAAAAACAGGGCCGGTAAAGAAGGGATAGCAGCAGAGGTCCATGTACGGGAAGGGGAGCCCTACGAGGTGATTGTCGGCCTGACAAAGGAACTGAATGCTGACATCATAATCATGGGCAGCCACAGGAAGCGCGGATTAAAGAGGATTTTCATGGGCAGTGTCACATCCATGGTTATTGGCCATGCGACCAGCCCGGTAATGGTGGTGAACCGGTAAATCGCGGGGATTTCCTGTGAGCAGATGTCCTGTGCGAGCCTGCATCCCCTGCTGGAAGAAGACAGGGTGGTACGTTTCTCTATAGACATGCACTGCCTCACCGGGATGCCTGACTCTTTTTCAGCTGTTACTTTCTGGCCCGTGGGCTGCCTCGAGTAGATGTCTTCCAGAAATTCTTTGCCTGCCGTCCTGGTGAGCAGAGGGGCTGGAGGAAGAGCGTCAGCCTGAGTGTGTGTGTGTGATAACCTGCCGTGGTTTTCTTTATTTATCAATTGAAAAACAGGTATCCTAATACTCCGGACTGATCCATGCGATTGAGAATCTGGCATAAGATGATCATAGGGATTACTATCCCTTCCCTGTTCGTACTCCTGGGCGGCCTGATTTCCTATCAGTACGCGAGAAACATCGAAGACAGGCTGGCCTACGTTCAGATAGCTGACGACCTGAAGGAGCATGTCCTTGAGACGCGGCGTAATGAAAAAAACTTCCTTTACCTGAAGAATGCTGAGACCATGGCGAACCTGCACGCTGCCCTCAGGATACTGTCTGAATCCGTGCGGGACATCTCTCCCGAGACAGCTGATGAAATAGGACCGTCTGACATCTTCATGTTGAGGGAATCCGTAGAGTTCTACCCGAAAATCGTAGACGACCTCTATGTCAATTATCAGGAAGAGGGCAAGGCTGTGGAGAAGGTCAGGGCAGAGGGCAGGCGTCTTGAAGAGTATGTGGCCCAGGAAGAGCACGCTTCAGAGCTGACAACCAGTTTCATCCTCCACCTCAGGCTCCAGGAAAAAAACTACATGCTGTTCCGGGACAGGAAGTCCTATCAACAATTTATGGCCGGGCTGGACATGCTGAAGAATATTACCCCCTTCTGCAACGAATGTAGTCCCTACATCAGGGCTGTGGGGGGACTGGCGTCAATTTATGAAAAGAGCGACTCCTTCATCAATAATCTTCAGGTCATCGGAAACAGCCTGGAGACAGTGACGGAGCAAATTACTGCCCGTGAGCGGGCACGGATAAAGTCATTTCTGGCAGAGACGAAGCAGATTATGCTCGTCGGGCTCCTGACACTGTGTGTGCTCGGGCCTTTTTTTGTGTACAAGACGGCAGGATATATTGTCGCCCCTATCTTGAGGTTGTCTCGCATTACCAGGCAAATTGCTGAAGGAGACTTGTCGCTCAGGGCTCCCCTCCGGGAGCACGACGAAACCCATTCGCTTGCGGAATCGTTCAATACCATGCTGGACAAGCTTCAGCTGACGTACCAGTCCCTTGAGAGGAGCATGGAGCTCCTTCGTGAAAAACAGGCACAGCTTGTAGAGTCCGAAAAGAGGGCATCTCTGGGCCTCCTTGTCTCTGGCGTGGCCCATGAGCTGAACAACCCCCTTAACAACATCTCTCTTATCGCGGAACGGATGTTTGAGGAGCGGGGTGAACTGACGAGGGAAGAGATGAGAGACTTTAATAATATCCTTACCCAATGCGAACGGGCCAAGAACATCGTTGACAACCTGCTGGATTTCGCGCGAGCGCGGAAGTCCACGGTGATGGAGAGGCAGGACATCGTGGAAGTGGTCAATGAGTCCTTTACCTTTGTGGGGAACCAGCTCAGGATCAACAAGATAGATCTTGAAAAGGACATCCCTGAGGGGCCGGTTTACATTGAGGGCAACCGCAGCAAGCTTGAGCAGATTCTGGTCAGCATATTCACCAATGCCATCCAGGCCATGAAATCACATGGCACCCTGACGGTGAGCATCAAGACCGATGAGGAAGACAGCCAGGCTGTGCTCAGGATCGGCGATACCGGGCCGGGCATCCGCGAGGAAGATATCAAAAATATTTTTGAGCCTTTTTTCACGACAAAGCCTGTAGGAGAAGGTACGGGGCTGGGGCTGTCCGTGTGCCGAAGCCTCGTCATGGAACACCGGGGACAGATCGATGCGGAGAGCACGCTTGGGCAAGGAACGGTGTTCACCATCCGTTTTCCGCTCTACCGGGAGGTGGCTGCCCGGCATGGCGGCGGGGAACCGGGATCGGATGACTCTACCGGGTAAAGTGCTCTGCACCGGGAAGTCCGGTGAGGGTCTCTTCTGCAAGGGCCCCCGATTCAAAAAATATCATCGCCTCTCGAAGTCCTGATAAACCCAGGCCCTTATTTTCGTCTCTTGTTGTCCGCAGTTTTCTCATGATCATTTGGGAGTGATAAGGGTATAATGAAATATGATGATTTCAGGGGGATTAAGAATAATGGCGCTGACAGCGCTGCTCACCGTTGGAATCACGCTGCCTGCCCGTTCATATCCTGTTGATCCGGGCAGGGTCACTATTGCTGTTTTTCCCTTCCGGGACCTGACGGTGAATGCCTTTGACAGGGAGATTTCGGCAATGATTGAGGAGGAACTTGCACGCCATGAATTCATCGAAATTGTCCCTGTGGGAGTATTCACAAAGGAAGGCTATGAAATAGAGCCGCTCTCCCTCTGGACGGAGATGAAGGGGGAAGACAGAAGGGGGGGGATGCTCTGGACGATCAATCCCTTCCTGATCGAAGAGGCCGGTGCCGCAGCCGATGCCGATCTCCTGCTTTATGGTGATATGGAAGGAAGCCCAGACGGTTTCCGCCTGAATGTCTTCGCGGTGAAGGAGGGGGAATCGGGGACTGCCTGGTCATCCGGCTTTTCTGGTGTCAGGGAGGACGAACTCTCGCTGCGGGCCGCTGATATGGCATCTGCCCTGGCGGAGTGGGTGAAGACAGAATATTCCCTGCGTTTTGCCGAAGAGGACATCAGGCGCTGCCTGGGAGGAATGATGTCCCGTGACAGGGCGATCAGCCGCATGCGTGAGCGCCTGCTTGCTGCACCTCAGTCCATGCCGCTCCATGCCCTGCTTTTTGATCTCTACCGGTTGGACAGGGAAACTCATCGGGAGGACATGCTCCATGAGGCAGGGGAGATGATCAGGCTGATGGGGAAGGGCGGTGATGCTGACCTGCCATATTTGCTCTCCCGTGATATCGACCCCTTTGAAGTAGCGGCCGGGGCGCATGAGAGGAAAGAGGAGTGGCAAGAGGCGATTTTGCTCAGGGAACAGGCGTTAAAAATATTCCCCGCCAATTTTGATGTCCATAAAAGGGCATTGGGAGAAAGTTATTATGCCCTTGGCAGCTCCCATGAAAAGGAAGGGCGGCCTGAACAGGCACAAGATGCCTATGAGCGTGCCCTTCGCTATCTGACTGTGTCATCAGAGTTCTATGAGCAGGCCCGGGACGCCCGTGAAAGGATGCAGGGGCGGTGACTGACTATGTCAAAAAGCACCGGATCACTGTAACGCTTTCAACTGCCGCAGCTGTAATCCTGCTTCTGGCTTTATTTGCCTGCACACGGAATAACTCTGTCAAGGAATATTTCCAGTCTCATGGGATGGAATACCCTGCCGACGTCTCAGGCATTGGCATGCTGAATCTCATGTACGTTGGGATCAGCGAGGATGATCTCCAGGGCCAGGGCGCCGGTGATTTTGTTGCCGAGGGGATCATGTCCGTGAAGGTCCATTTCAAGAGAAAGAACGTGCAGAGCGTCATGCCAGGCGTTGAGGCGATCGTCGTGAGCACACCCGTCCTGTACCGGGCAGTGACCGGGGAAGTGGGACTGATGGTCAAGGTTAACGGGTACGGAACGGACGACCCTCAGGAGGGGAGCGGGTTCTCTGCCCAGTGGCAGGGCAAGGACAGGCGCTTCTGGAAGGTTGAGAACTTCGCCTATTTTGGCCGCAGCGGGTATGATCAGTGGCAGTTTGCAGGATGGGTTTATTAGATCACCCCTCCTGCTCGACGCTCAACTTCTTCTTTCTGTTTGCCTCATAGCGCATCTGCAGTACTTCCACGAAAAGGGCAAAACCCATGGGCAGGTATATGTAGGCCTTGGGGACATGCTGGTGCATGCCTTCCATGAAGATGGTGACACCAATCGTGATCAGGAAAGAAAGGGCGAGTATTTTGATAGAGGGGTGCCTGAGGATGAATTCCCCGATAGGTCCTGCGAAGGCAAGCACGGCGATAAATGAAACGATCACGGCCGTGATGATAACCCAGACCTTGTCCGTAAGCCCGATGGCAGTTATGACCGAATCGATTGAGAAGACAATATCAAGGAGGATAATCTGGGAAATAACGGCCACATAGTTTTTCCTGACATTTTCAACAGCGGGCAGGCCCTCCTCTTTTAATTCAATGGTGTGATGAATTTCCCTGACCGCTTTCCACAGCAGGAACAGGCCTCCGGCCAGGAGAATGATGTCGCGGACAGTAAAATCAAGGACTACCCTGTTTGTCAGGCCGGAAAGAGCGAGGAGCAGAAAGAGCATGACGATGCGCGCCGCCATCGCAAGTGCAAGGCCTATAAACCGTGCGTTTACCCTCTGCTCACGGGGAAGACGGCCCACGAATATACTGATCACAAGAATGTTGTCAACACCGAGCACGAGCTCAAGCCCGATCAGGAGCGACAGTAATGCAATTGAGTCGACCATGCTACTGCAAAAGTATAAATCATTCTCATTCCAGCAGGCAAGGGGACGGGGCACGCAGCGAACGTCGGGTATGTGATTGAAAGTACTTTAAAAAATACCCTGATAATGATACTATTCAGGTATGGAACGAAGACGGTCACGGCGGAAGAGCGTCTCCCTGCCTGCGCGGATAGAATCGCCGGAAGCAGCCTATGAGGGGATTATTGAGAATGTTTCTGAACACGGCCTCTGCATGGAAACCGACTCTCAGCACCTCCTCAAGGCGTCCATGCGGTTTCAGCCCGGGGCTGAATATGAGGTCAGGTTCCATACCCCTTCGGGCAATGAAATCAGGCTGCGCTGCAAAGTGACATGGTCCTATAAGGTGGCACCCCAGGGGCTGAAGAAAAAAATAGGGATGGAGATCGTATTCCCTCCTCCAAGCTTCGTGCAATTCTACCGGCAGCTCGGTGAAAAGAAATCCTCCTGACCGTTGGAGGCCCGTTTATTTCCACATACGCTCATCAAGGGAAAAGGAGCGGGGCCTGCCGATCTTTATTTTCCGGAAGTCCGGGTGACGGGGGTTGAGCACCAGGTTATACTCTTCGGGAATTATTGCTGAGGGAACACGCAGCACTGCCGAATTACCCTTTGCTGCCCAGGCGCTCCCCAGGGCCTTCGTGGAGTTCGGTGGAGGTGACGTTCTCCAGTCCGGGGGAAGTTCCTTCATTGACAATTCATCCTGCCTGAGGGTGGCGGGAATCTCTACCGGGATGGCAAGGAGGGACCTGCCGAGCTTCAGGTCCTTCCTGGTAAAATGCACGAACAGTTCAATGGCAGCCAGCGACAGGGTTTCACTTATGTAGACAGCAGGAATCCCCGCTTTGTTCCAGCGGCCTCCGCCAAGGCGGGCGCCTTCTCCGGTAAATGCATCGGCAAGACGTTTTTTCCTGACAATCCGCCACGCGCGTTTCAAGAAATGATCCCGTAGTCAATACGGACCAGCAGCTCCTCCACCTCCCTCGCACCGGCATCGGTCTGGAGCATGTCAAAGGGAACCCGGCCGCCGAGGCCGTACTGGGTGCTCCTGAGCCACTCGAGGGCCTCAGCCCTGTCTTCGAATACGTCTTCAGCAAGGCCGATGATCCGGGCAAACCGGTATATCCTGTCGCTTTCAACCGGGGAGAGCCGTTTTGTCTCAGCAGGAGCGGCCTTTGCCTTCCGGGCCTTCAGCGGGCCCCTTTTCTGTCTTACCGGTGCATGGACGGCCTTTCGCCTGCGTGCTATAGTGCGGGGGCTTACCCCGATAATCCGGGCAATAACGTCATCGGGCAGATTAAAGGCCTGTTTAATGTGGGAGATAACCCTCCAGGGGATCCCTTTCCTGATGAGGGCGTCAAAGTCGATACGCCCCCTCACTTTCTGCCCCAGTTCTTTCTCGCCGCCCAGCACTGCCGTTATGCTCGTTATATGCATCACCTCTCTGACATCTGTCTTATATTATAAAAGACAAATGGCACAGTGTCAAACTGAGACCGGGGAATGCCGTATTGACTGTTTGCACCAGTGTGGTACACTTTCCGGTAAAGGGAGGACCGTCCATGAGCATTGAGAAGCCGCAGGGTAATAATTACCTGAGGAATGCAGTACGTCTGACCATCCGTGCGGCGGCCGTGCTGGCTCTGTTTGTTTGTGCAGCAGCAGCACAGGATCCCGGGGGAGAAAAGGTGTACCGGGCTTCTGTGGACAGCGACGGCGTGCAAAGGGTGGAGATCGAGGGGGGCGAATACTATTTCATGCCCCGGCATATCATGGTAAAGGTCAATAT
>CP070788.1:83419-95792 GCA_020346765.1 Nitrospiraceae bacterium | reverse complement strand
CCTGGGAGAGTGTTCAGGCAATGCCGGACAGGAGACGTGCACCTCAGGAGTATGGGGCAATGACACCTGTGATCCACTGGCTGGAGCAGCAGCGGAAGCCTGTGACAACCTGGACAACGATTGCGATGGAAGCACTGATGAGGGCTTGCAGTATGAACTTTATACTGTGATAGACCCGTCAGAAACAGGATCAATCACCCCTGACTGCTCAGGGGGCTGCATATTCGGCTGCCGGGACTCGGCAGTCCTGAACGCGATCGAAGACAACGGATACCCCTTCATGACCTGGGCGGGATGCGACTCCTCGTCTGATGACATTTGTTACGTCACCATGGACGACAACAGGCTTGCCACAGCTGAATTCGAGTCATGCAGGTACCCGGCCAGGGTCCTGGAAGAAGCCTCCCAAGCAGTGCTTTCTTACCATTCCCTGCTCCAGGACGCCATGAGCAGCGCTTCAGCAGGCGCTGTCATAGAGAGCCGGGCCTATTCATTCACTGAAGACATCACCTTTGACTATCACGCACCGCGTACCCTGAGAGCAGGCTATAACTGCAGTTATTCAACCGGTACCGGAATGACAACGATCATAGGGAATGTGACGATCAGCAGCGGGTCATTCACTGTCGAGAGCGGGACTCTGGAGATAGCCCCCCCATAAAGCCGCCCCTTTCGCAATCTTTCTCTACATTATTCATCACGCCTTGCCAGAACCTTTCTTAGAATTCGATTATATCATCCACAAACCGCGTGTCGTCATTCCAGCCCCCGGCTACCACATGGGAGGGCAGGCTCCTTCGGGGCGGAACGACTCTTTTTCCTATTCATCTTTAAGACAGGTTCCAGCCATGTGAATAACAATTCACTTGATTGTAGCAAGATATTTTATTAATATGACAGATCTATTATTTATCGGAACACCTTTAAAAAGGGGGAAGAGCTATGCAGAAAGGGAGAGTCTTCACAGGAGTACTGCGCATTTTTCTGCCGGTACTTCTCATAACACTGATATGTTCCTCAATTGTCTTTGCCCAGGCACTCACCGGAGGAACCGTAGATCCAGGCACAATCCCAAAGTATGTTATACCCCTGGTCATCCCGCCGGTAATGAAACATGACGGGATGACTGACAGCTACGACATCGCGGTCAGACAGTTCAAGCAGCAGATCCTGCCGGGCGGGATATGGAATACACTCAACGGCCGTAGTGATAACTTCAAGGCAACACAGATCTGGAGTTACGGTCCTGCTGCAGATCCGACGCCAACGGTTGCACCGGATCCCAATTCTCAGTTCAACTACCCGGCCTATACTGTTGAGACAATGTCGAATACAGAGGTAAATGTTCGATGGATCAACGACCTGGTTGACGCAAAAGGGAAGTACCTGCCCCATCTGCTGCCCGTTGATCAGACAGTTCACTGGGCAAACCCGCCCATGGATTGTAGGGACGGCATGAAGAGAACGGATTGCATGGGGACTAATCCTGAGCACTACCAGGGACCTGTTCCCATCGTGACCCATGTGCACGGTGCCCACGTGGATCCTCACAGCGATGGATATCCAGAGGCCTGGTGGCTGCCTGCGGCAAAAAATATCCCGGGGAACTATGCCACGTCAGGAAGTCTTTTCGATGATGCAACATTGATGAACCCGGGCAACCTGGGATATGCAGATTATTCCTACCGCCAGGACCAGCCGGCAACAACCCTCTGGTACCACGATCATACCCTCGGCATGACCAGACTGAACGTCTACGCCGGTCCTGCAGGCTTCTGGTTGATCAGGGGCGGGCTGTATGATGGCGGCGATGATGTTTCAACACCTGGTATGAATGATGCCGTGCTCCCCGGACCAGCTCCGGCAGCGGGTGAAGGCGTTGTCCAGGTCAACTTTCCCAGTGCACTCGGCGGGGAAAGGGGGAAATATCGCGAGATCCCCATTGCCATCCAGGACCGCTCATTCGATCAGGACGGGGCCAAGCTGTTCTACCCTAAACAGCGTGCGTTCTTTGAAGGAGTAGATCCGAAAGATCTCAAAATTGACTATGCTCCCTATTCAGATGTGCTGCCCACCTGGCAACCTGAGGCCTTTTTCAATGTGATGGTGGTCAACGGCGTGAGCTGGCCGTCGCACGAGGTAGCGCAAGACCGCTATCGTTTCCGTTTGCTGAACGGCTGCAATTCGCGCTTCCTGAACCTGGCCTTGTTCGTAGTGACGGGCCCGGGCCCGGACGGAATATCCGGTACCGGTGATGACACACTCGGTCAGGAGATACCTATTTACCAGATCGGCGCTGAGCAGGGCTTCCTGCCGCAGGTGGTTATGATATCCACCGGGTTTGCCACCCCGCTTCCCGGCAACGGTACGGTTCCAGCACCTGTCCCGGCTCCTGACCCGGATCAGGCCCTGCTTATGGGACTGGCCGAGAGGGCTGATGTCATCGTTGACTTCAGCGGCCTTCCAAACGGTACCGTGGTCCGTATGATCAACACAGGGCCTGATGAGCCCTTCGGCGGCTTCGATGGTGCTGCGGGCGAAGAGGCCGTCGCAGATCCGGGTACGACCGGCCAGGTGATGCAGTTTGTTGTGAATGCAGCCCTCAACAACTTCCCCGGCTCGACAGACGGCACAACAACAGCACCCGAGGACCTGGTGCTCAACGCAGAGGGCCCTCTCGGGGCGCTTACCAATACTACACCGCGAAATGTTTCTCTGAATGAGCTGATGTCCGAGGTTGTCTGCGTTCTCCTGGATCCTGATGCCGATGAATTCATTGTGCCTATCAAGCAGGTAGACTGCCTCACGCCCTCACCCACCCCCGAAGGCTATGAGGTAGTGCCCTTTGGCCCCACAGAGGCCTTGCTGGGAACAGTCAGTTTTCCGGGCGGCGTACCGACGGGTAATCCCCTGAAGTGGACTGCACTTGATGCAGGTATTATGAAAACAGTCAACGTACCGGCCGGACCCGTGGACGTATGGGTTACCGAGAATCCGGCATTGAATGCAGTTGAGGAGTGGGACATTTACAACTTCACTGCAGACGCCCACCCGATCCACCTGCACCTGGTGCGCTTTGAGGTGGTCGGTCGATCCGAGCTTGATGGGACTCCTATTCCCGTGGGAAGCGTACAACCGTGGGAGACTGGCTTTAAGGATACCGTCATTGCATATCCGGGCCAGATCACGAAAGTCAAGGCTCTATTTGACGTTGCGGGACTGTATGTCTGGCACTGTCACATAGTCGAGCACGAGGACAACGAGATGATGCGGCCATACTACGTCGGACCGTAACAGGTTACGATCGTACAGTTACTATGGGCCCGGGAGAGGGCTGGCCTATTAAGGCCGGCCCTCTTTTTTCTGAACAGAGATGATCCTGTGAGGAAAGATAGGAAACAGGTTCCGGCATTTAAAATGCGATACACACATTTCATACAGGAGCATATTCTGCAGGAACGCTGAACTCTTCCCGGTCTACCGGAAGGAGTTCACGTCCATTTAAACGTTACAATTCAAGACCTTTTGGCAGTTGTGGTAAAATTTCTCCCTTATGATCAGGATCATAGGTTTGGGCTGAATAAATACTCTATAGTAGGATCATCAGCACCAGGAACAAACCGGTACCAGAAGAAGGAGGATCTCAACCATGTTGTCAGCGTACCGCGAGAGAACGATGTTTATGTACGTGGTAATGGCGGCTCTTCTTATTGCAGCACTGCCCTGCGCTCAAGCTCGTGCATCCGATGAACAGGCAGAGGTGACGGCAGCGGGTGAACGGCTCGTCCATAATATGGACTGCAACGTCTGCCACACGCCCAAGGTCTTTACCCCCGAGGGGCCCCGTCCTGATATGACCCGGCTGCTCTCAGGCCATCCCTCTGATGAGACAATCCCCGCTGTGCCGGAAGGACTGATAAGTCCCGCGGCGTGGGGAGGGATGTTTAACAACCATCTCACTGCCTGGGCCGGTCCCTGGGGAGTGAGCTTCGGCAGCAACCTTACCCCTGACCCACAGACCGGGATCGGCCTCTGGACAGAGGATATCTTCGTCAGTGCCATGCGGAGCGGCACGCACGTGGGGCAGGCACGGCCCTTCCTGCCGCCCATGCCGGTGTACTCGCGGCTGACTGACAAAGAGCTCCATGCCATCTATGTCTACCTGAAATCGATAAAACCGGTGAAGAATGCCGTGCCGGCACCCCTGCGGCCGGCCCAGCCCGGTCCGTAGCAGCAGGCAGGAAAATCCTTTCAGGATTTTACAGGAGTGACTTGATGCCGTCTAATAAAACCCGTGTGGCAATACAGTCATCTTCATTGTACTGGAGGATGCGCCGGCGGATGGCCTCGTCTCCCCGCTCGACCCAGCGGTGATACCATTCGATTGAAGCCGCACCCGACGGGTCCATGTCACGCCAGGTGAACCCCAGCCAGGACGCGAGGGTCTTGATGGAATGATCGTTCGTGGGCCACTCCATGCACGGCTTTACCACGTGGGTATACAGGTCAACGGCACGGTGAGGGGCAAACAGTTCATCCATCTGCTCTTCTGATGCCACATGGGGATACCGCTCCCGCAGTTTGCGCCACAGGGTCCTTTCATAGGGTGAGTAGTAATAGATGACACAGGGCATTGCTGACTGCACGTATTGCCATGCCCGTGCAAAGGCCCTCTCTTCATCTTCAGCGGCCGGTGATTCTGCAAATAAGGAGACATAGTGTTCCGTGCCGGCTCGCCGTTCCAGGAATCCATGGAGGTAGCAGACGTCCCTCATCGGGTCCGTTTCAATGTCAAAGAACAGCTCGGCCCCGGCATCGGGCAGGGCGATCTCCTTCTTTATATAGGGTCTCCCGCCAGGCTGGAGCAACAGCCTCGCCCGCTCCTGGAACTTCCGCAGCGAGTCCGGCCCGATCCCCGGGAAGAGCGTTTTCCTGCCCCTGATAAGCGCGGAAATGTCGGCGGCAGCCAGATCGGGAAGGGTCCTTATCCGGACGATCATCACATCCCTCTTTTCCCTGCCCAGCTCAGGAATGAGCGTCAGGTCCTGCGCTGCCTTCAGCTCCTTTTTGCACATCGTCCTCCAGCAGCAGAGCTTGCAGGCTGCCCCCAGCGCCGGGAGCGTCTTTTTGCCCTTCAGGCTGATGGCCCGCACATCCTCCAGGCAGGCTTCGTAGAGGTCCCACAGGCTCCCTTTTGCTTTAACGCCCCGGGAGGCTTCCAGGGCATAGGGAACTTCTTCGCCATGGACGTCCCATACAAAGGGAATCCGCCCCCCGGAACAGCCGAGCCGCTCAAGAATGTCCGTATAGAGCGCCAGCTGAACGGCATAGTGCTTCTTGGGCCTCCCTTCGCTGTTTTCAGATGCCCCCTCTTCACCGGCGCCACTCTTGATATCTCCCGCAACATAGGCAGATCCCTGCCTGCGCAGCATATCCGGCTCGCCAACCAGGTCACCGGCGGTTATGCGGCCGCTGTAGATCAGACCGTCTCCCCGCTCCATCGCCTCTTTCGTCATGCCTTCTTTTTCCTCTCCCCTGAATGTGCTCAGGTCGGTAAAGGGCATTGCCAGTCCGTCAATCACCTCCTTCTCAAAGGCGGTCCCCTTCTCCCAGAGAAGCTGCACAAAAGGGCTTACCGGGTCGCGGTCCTCGTACCTGCCAAAGAGGTCCAGCGTGACCCGGTGGGGGCACTGGATGAGGTTATAGAGCATTGAAGCGGTAATCCTGCCCATACTGCATTATCTGGTGTGCACACGACCTGTGTCAAGGCGATGAAGCAGCGCTATGTTTTCTCTTTCCAATAGGTCAGTTACGAATCGGCGTTCCTGCGCTTTTGTCCTTTCGTACTGATTTTCCTTGCTATTAAATCAAAAGAAGGCCACAATACATTCATATGAAAGAGAAGAAACCACCTGAGAAAAAAAGAACAATATATTGTGATGATTTAGAGAAATCGATTGATAAAGACGGGTGTTATGATGCAAAAGGCTCAACGATCTGCAAGGCCTGTCTGGAGAAACCGGCTCCTAAAAAACTCAATAAGATTAACAAAGGCAGGAGGACCGGTTAACAGGATTACCGATACATGCTACTGTCATGAACTATATTGCCTATAGATTTAATTTGTCTAAATTGAACTGTAAAAGAAAATATTTTGAGAAGTCTATTTTAAGAGATATAGCGGAAGCCAGGAAAAATGGGAGTAAAGAGAAACTGGAAAAGCTTACTTCATTATTGCATGCCAATGCTATTACCTATGAAAAAATGAGGCATAAGCTGCTGACCAGATATTTTTTAATATAGTGCTGACGTCCTTGACGGACTGTTACAAGACATGCTATGCTTGTAGCAGAGTTTCAGAAGTTTTTGTAGTTGATGAGGCCACAAAGATTTTTAACTTTGTGGCCTTTTTTAATTGTTTATCCCTTCTGAGATTTAAATTCACAAATAAAGGAGGTAAAAGAAATGACCAAAGGAACTGTGAAATGGTTTAACGACAGCAAAGGTTTTGGCTTTATTTCGTGTGAAGACGGAAGCGAAGCCTTTGTGCATCACACGTCCATCCAGGGCAACGGATTTAAATCCCTTGCCGAGGGTGACAGTGTAAGCTTTGAGACCGAGAGCGGCCCGAAAGGCCCCAGGGCGATCAATGTTGTAAGACTGTAATAGAATGTAAAAAGCTCCCTCCTCATGGAGGGAGCTTTTTCATTTGGGAGGACTCTATTTAGCGGATTGCTGTTGTCTCTAACGTTCCCACCGCATGCAATAGTGCCACGGCAGATTTCCTGATTTCATCATCATTGATAGGCCAGCAATATACTCCCGTAACGAACAATTATGAATCGTATATCAGGAGGGATGCGAATTTGCAATAGGAGGAGCGCCTTGACTTTCAGGGCATATTATGTCACGATTTCGATACACGCGTAAGGAGGTGCATCGTACCCTAAAGACAATTCCGAAATGATTCGAGAGTCCATGAGACCGGGTTTAATTACATGACAGATATTATCTGCTGAATATCCTTTCTGTTCTGCTTCCCGATATTACTTCACTCACGGGCTGGCCTGCTTTCCCCGGCATATCTTAAAGAAATCCTTCCCATTGACCAGGCACAGCATAGCGTCAGCAAAATCAGGGCTCAATTATTAACCTTTAACAACGGTGTGCTGAGGAACAAGGAGGGATTACTATGAAGTCAGCGGGACCGGGAATGACGGTAAAGGTACATTATACGGGCAAACTCATCGACGGGACGGTCTTTGACTCATCAAAGAGCCGTGATCCCCTTGAAGTCACGTTGGGCAATGGTCATCTTATACAGGGGTTTGAGAATGCCCTGGCGGGGATGAAAGCCGGCGATGCAAAGACAGTGACAATCGCCGCTGACGATGCCTACGGGGCGCACAGGCATGAGCTTGTTGTCCAGTTCGACAGGGCACAGTTCCCGGAAAATATCGACCCCGGGGTGGGAGTGCAGCTCAACCTCAAGAGCCCTGACGGCAATGTCCTGAACGCCGTGATAACGGCAGTAGAAGGAGACAGGGTTACTTTGGATGCAAACCACCCCCTTGCAGGGAAAGAGCTCACCTTTGAGATTGAAATGGTGGAGGTCCGGCAGGATACGGGCGGAGAACATCCATAGAGGCTGATCAAAAGCGATATCATTTACGTTATGCTGTTAACCAGGGAGACAAAATCATGGGCAGGAAGCTGTATGTGGGCAGCATTCCTTTTCAGGCAAACGAAGAGGAGCTGAAGGAGCTCTTCACGGCCGTCGGAGAAGTGGAGTCGGTCAAGATAATAAAAGATGCGCAAACCGGGCAGTCACGCGGTTTCGGGTTTGTCGAGATGGCGTCTGAAGAAGACGCTGTGAAGGCGATAACAGAGCTGAACGGCAAGGAATTCATGGAAAAATCACTGGTAGTGAACGAAGCGCGCCCCCAGAGGACCGGGGAAAGGGGAAGTTCTGGCGGAGGCGGCAGGGGCGGCTTCAACAGAGACCGGGGAGGCTTTGGCAAAGGCAGGGGAACGGGAAATCGGAAAGGGAGAAGGTAGATCAGATTGCAGGTAAAGGTCGTCGGGAACAACATTGAGAAAGCGCTGAAGACACTGAAAAACAAACTGACCAAGGAAGGTGTTTTCAAAGAATTAAAAAGCAAACGCTACTATGAAAAACCTTGTGTCAAGGCAAAGCAGAAGCGCATAGAGGCGCGGAAGAAAAGAATGAAGGCCTCCAGACAGGGGCGAAGCCGCTGAACGGATCCTGTCCGTCAGCCTGGCTATCCCCTGCGAGAGTCAGGTGCAGCAGTCACGAAAAGTGTTTACATGTCTTGTAAAGGCTTTTCGTGACGTGATCTATTAAATTTCAAATTACAAATCCCAGATTACCTATAGATTACAAAATCCAAATTCCTGGAAATGAACCACAGCACGCCTATGGATAACACCACAATAATGTTATTTTACCTAAAGTTGCCTTTGCCGGCTTGCCTGTTCTTCTAACGTTTTGACATTTCGAAAAATAAATCACTGTTCTTTATCCTTCCCGTGAAACCCTGCCTGCCGGCAGGCTCGATGTCTTGCCCCCTGGGAACATTTAAGCCAGCAGGCAGTCCGCATAAACAAAAAAATGATCCGAGGCAAGGCGTACCTGATTCCACCAGCCTGCTTCCCCTGACCCGAAGACCCCCTGTCTCAGGACAACGAAATCCCGGGAGGGCAGAATGTAGTCAAGCCTCAAACTGAAGCCTTCCCTGTCCATCGGGGGTGCCTCCACCCCGCCCCCTTCAAGGAACGTAGGCCCCGGCGGCATGCCTCCGTGGAGGGCCGGGTTTGCAAGAAGCCCCCCTACAGCCTCCTTTATTCCCTCTCCCTTTTCAGGGTCTGCATTCAGGTCCCCCATAACGACAAAGGGATTCTCAGCTTTAAAGGGCTCCGCTCCGGAAAGCGCCCTTCTGCTTATGTACTCGTTGAGAAAGTTCAACTGATCTGCATTCCGTTCTTTGTTAAAGGGCCCCCTCACAGGGACAGAGGCGTGAAGAAGGATTGCATGCACAACCCGTCCCCCCATGCGTAACGGCACGTCAAGGAGGTTGGTGCTAAAAAGGGGAAACCCCTCAGGGACATCCACGGCCCTGTGGCCAAGGCTGCTCAGGCCCCCCGGCAGCGCCCTCCACGGGAAGTGCTCAAAGCTTCGTATCCCTTCCCTGAGTATGGGGAACCGGCTGAAAAGTGCGATCCCGTACTGGCCCTCAAAAAGCCCGAATCCCTTGAAATCAAAGGGGGGAGGGAGACCGCTGCACACTCCTGAGTTCGTTGCCCCTGCGTACTGATATGGATAGCGGAGCGGGCTATCGCCCCTTTGAAGAAAATTATCAAGAAACAGCCTGGGGGCCTCCGGCAGGCCTTCTATCTCGTTTATGGAAAGAACATGGGGCCTCACTTTTCTTATGATGGCCGATGCGGACAACACTTGAGGGTGTTCAGGGTCACGGAGCTTCCCCGCCGTGAGATCCCGTACATTGAAATGGCCGAACCGTATGCGCACAAGGATACCTGGATTTCAGCAGGCACCAGCCTTTTCAGGGTCCTACTCTCCCATCACCTGCACGATGAGCTCGCGGGTGCGCGGCCGGTTGTCAAAGTCGATGAACACGAGCTGCTGCCAGGTGCCGAGAGAGAGACTCCCGCTGACCACCGGGACCGAGAGGGAGGGCTTCATGAGCGCCGCACGCACGTGGCTGAAGCCGTTTCCGTCGCCCCAGCGCACGTCGTGCTCGTAGGGGATATGAGAAGGTACAACCCGCTCGATGGCCTTCCTGAGGTCATTCACAACGCCCGATTCGTACTCGATGGACGTGATGGAGCCCGTGGAGCCCTGGCAGAACACGGTCACAAGCCCCTGCCTGATGCCCGAACTCGCCAGTACGGCCTTGACACCCGAGGTGATGTCTATGATGTCGGTGAAACCCTTTGTTTTCAGAGAAAGGGTGCCGCTGAATGTCATAGCCGTCCTCTCAGCAATGCTGATCTGCCATCTATCATACCATGGACCGTACAAAGTGACACGAAATCTGCAGGCATGGTCAGAACCTCTGATTGATAGAATCGGCCGTATCCCAGGGGTGCAGCCAGCCGGGATGCATACCTCAGTTCGTAGCGCAGGGCCATGACTTACAATATCACAGATGTCACAACAGAGACTGTGGGGGATTGAAAAAGCAATAAATATCAGATTACAATGACAGAAGCCCCAACCGCCCAGAAATAATTATTTTTGTAATTTGGAATTTCTTATTTGTGCTTTATTGTATTTTGCCGGTACGACTCATTCCGAGGTTCCTGGTATCCGGCACTTTTTATTCTGGCATAATTGAAGAAGCAGTCAATACTTGTACTTGCATCTGCTGCATTGATAAATCCTGACTATTGCACTTTGCACATAGAGTAGGCCTTAAATTATTATTACAGCCTGGAACTGTCCATTGTCACGGTCTGACCCCTGGCTGTCCACCTGGTATGTTTCAATTTCTAAAAAGCATAAATTCTGTGTCTCTCTCTGGCAGACGCAAAGAACCCGTTTTGCTTTTACTTCTTTTTATATTTATCGGATATGGTATCTTTTCAAACACTTTTCAGAATGCGTGGACGATGGACGACTTCCCGGTTATCGTCACTAATCCCGACATTCAGTCTATCAGTTCATTTCTTGCTAACAATCGTCCTGACCGACCCCTCCGTGAAATCACATTTTTGATTGATCATGCTTTTTTTGAATTAAACCCCAGAGGATATCATATACAGCAGATATTCTGGCACTGTCTCAATGCATTTCTGATATTTTCCATTGCTTTTCGAATGAGCGGTACGAAAGCAGTTGCATGGATAACAGCTTTACTATTTCTCGTTCATCCTGTTCAAGTTGAAGTAGTTGCTCAGGTGTCACATCGTAAAGAGAGCCTGGCCCTGGCATTCAGTCTTCTTTCCCTGCTGGCTTATATGAGAAGTTTTGAGGTGAGGAGACACAAGATCTTATGGATAGCTGCTGCCATAGCTCTCACATTGACTGCAAATCTCGCCAAAGAGACAGCGATGGTCCTCCCGTTTATATTCCTGGCCTACGAAGCGACATTCATCCCCGGTAAAGAAAGAATACTCCTGAAATATCCAGCTCTTGTATTACTTGTTCTGATAATCAGTGCCGTGGTCTGTGCTCTGTGGCTGCAATCTATCGGAGGCATTGAAACGATCAGGGCGAAAATGCACCTGTCACTCATCGTACATGCCGGTCATCTTACGCAGTCGGAATTACAAACATGGTATCCCATGATATTCAAGTCATGGATTTTCATGGTTTTAAAATTATTATTTCCTCACGACCTGGCAATTGAGTACGTATACCCGATGCCTGATTCCTGGTGGAATCCATGGGTTATTTCGGCCATATTCGTTGTGCTCCTGTACGTCCTCAGCCTGTATTTTGCATACCGCAGATATCCGATAGCCTTTTTTGCCTTAGTATGGTTTGCCGCGTTCTATATTCCGGCTTCCAACCTTCTTCCCTTATCCTATTTCGCAGCTGATCGTTATCTTTACATCCCATCATTCGGCTTTTTCCTTCTGCTTGGATTATTTTTTAATTACCTGTTCTCCAAATTCCGCATAGCCTCATTAACTTCTTTCCTGCTTATCATTGCAATCCTTTCCGTCCTCACCTGGAAACAGAACCAGATCTGGCAATCAACGCTTACCTTATATAGCAATGCAGTTCGCGTAAGTCCGGCTTCGGCATTCGCCCTGAGCAACCTTGGGTGGGAATATTACCATCGCTATGATATAAAGCGATCTTTGTCCTTACTGAAAAAAGCAACAGAAGTTAATCCCTACTTACCGATGCCCTACTATAATCTTGCATCTATCTATGAATTCTTTGGAGATAAGGAAAAAGCCCTGTACTATTATTTTAAATCCCTCAGTTTCAGCCACTATATGCCAGGGTTTTTTGAGCCTACGGCACAATCAATAAGAAAGAAACTGCGGGAACAATATGGCATTATGCCTGATCAAGTTAACGCTAATATCTTTACCGAGTGAGGAAATCCTGGCTCACCCTGTAAATCTACTATATTTTTTATCTGACTTCCCCTTCCCCCCTTTCGCTTTCGTCCTCTCTGGCCGCCTTCCCCCCCTGATGGAAAAGGCCTGCCATCTCCTTTATAATTTCTCTATGAGCGAACTTTCTGCAGTAACGGCGCGTTCTGAAGGTACGGGGAGGGGAATGATAATCTCTGGATACTTCACAGCTGCCCTGTTCACTCTTTTATGGTGTGCCGCAGCAGCGGCTTATGGAGGCGTATTTCCAACCGGCAGG
>CP070788.1:70708-83319 GCA_020346765.1 Nitrospiraceae bacterium | reverse complement strand
GATGGGAATCCGGGAAAAGAGGAGGATGCTTTTAATCGGCCCCGTGGCACTGATGGAATGCCATGGAAGGACCCGGTACCGGGCTTTGTTTCTCAGAAACTCTATGGATGACGAAGGGCTGATGTCCAGTTCGCCGGAACGGAGCATTGCGTTGAGACTGGACGGGACGCCCCGGATGAACCGGTACCGTGAATGATCGCACTCACTATCGAGATAATGAAAGATCGGGAAGAGATTGGCATAGGGGATTCTTCCGATCTTAAGCTTTTTCTTTTCCATACAGATTGTAAGCCTCTTCCAAAACGCTTTCTTGACTTTTGAATTAACCTGTCCAATGACCAATGTCAAAGCTCTAGTGATCAATCAATGTCAAATGACGTAATGTCAACAAGCAGGATGCTGATTCCAAATCTCGCGTAACAAGTCCTTTCGTCTAAGCAGATGTCATTGAGGCTTGATTTGACATTGAGACTGTGGCATTTGTCATTTCAGTATGTATGAGTCAGCCGGGCATTACGTCTCCAGGTACGGAAAGTGAGAAGATAAACGTGCACAGATCGTGCGGCTTATCCTTTTATTACTCCCAGGGGCCTGAGGCGCGCCACTTTTTTCGAGAGGCCTGCGGCGTGGACCACGTTCACCACAGTGGAGATGTCCTTGTACGCTTCAGGCATTTCTTCGGCGAGAGTACTTCGCCCCGTAGCCCGGACAATGATGCCCCTGTCCTCCATCTCTCTCCAGATGGCGCGTCCTTTGGCCTGCTTCATTGCCTGGTGGCGTGACAGCGCCCTGCCGGCGCCATGACAGGTTGATCCGAAGGATTCCTCCATGCCCCTGGCGGTTCCCAGGAGGACGAAGGACGCCCTTCCCATGTCACCCGGTATTATAACAGGTTGCCCTGTGTGTTGATAAGCAGGGGGAAGCTCAGGGTGACCCGGTGCAAAGGCACGCGTTGCACCCTTCCGGTGGACGACGAGCTTTCTCTTTGTGCCGTTCACAATGTGCTCCTCCACCTTCGCCATGTTGTGGGCCACGTCATAGACCAGGGACATCCCGATCGCGGCGGGACCGGCATTGAGCACCCGCATGAAGGATTCCTTCACCCAGTGCATGATCATCTGCCTGTTTGCCCAGGCATAGTTGGCCGCAGATTTCATCGCGGCCATGTAATCGCGGGACTCGGGGCTGTCAAAGGGAGCGCAGGCAAGCTCCCGGTCAGGGAGTTCAATACTGTACTTTATGACGGCCCTCTGCATGACCTCCAGAAAGTCAGTGCATACCTGGTGGCCGAATCCCCGCGAACCTGTATGGATCATGACGGTGACCTGGCCTTTGAAGAGTCCCAGGCTGCGGGCGGCCTCGTCGTCATAAATCTCATCCACATGCTGGATCTCGGTAAAGTGATTTCCTGAGCCGAGGGTCCCCAGCTGTGCCTTTCCCCGTTCATAGGCCTTTGAGCTGATCAGTGCAGGGTCTGCTCCCTCAATACACCCCAGCGATTCCGTATGGTCGAGGTCCTCCCTGTCACCGAACCCCTGCTCAACAGCCCAGCGCGCGCCCTTGAGCAGCACCTTTCTGTGGTCCTGGGCGCTCAGGCGCAGCTGACCTTTGGAGCCCACTCCGGAGGGGATGTCCCGGTAGAGGGCGTTCACGAGGTCGCTGATCTTCGCAGCAATGTCCCCTTTCCTGAGGCTGCTCCTCAGGAGCCTCACCCCGCAGTTTATGTCATAGCCGACCCCGCCGGGGGATATGATCCCTTCGGTCACGTCAAAGGCAGCCACGCCGCCTATGGTGAACCCGTACCCCCTGTGTATGTCAGGCATGGCAAGCGAAGGACCCACGATTCCCGGCAGGCTTGCCACATTGGCTACCTGGTCCACGGAATCCTTATCAAGTTCTGCCTCGAGGGTTGCATCTACGTAAATGACACCCTTTGTCCTCATGCCTTTTTTGTATCCCATGGGGACTTCAACCCTGTTGCTGTCGATTCTTTTCAGTCCTTGGATAGTCACGATATATTCCCCTGTTCTCGTCTAATTATAGGTGATATTGCAGTCGATTGATAGGAGCAGAGGGGGCTAAATATCAAATACCACGGTAGCCTCCCAGTGTGAATTTATCTTCTTCAGGCAGAGGTTGTGATACGTGGCGGCCTTTATGAGAAGGTTCCTCTCGTTCACAGCCGGGTTAAAGGTCCCTCCGGAGACGCTGGCCCTCAATTCCCCTTTATGGAATGTGACACGGAAGTCCCTGCCGATAAAGCCATAGGCATCAAAGAGGAAAACAAGTTCATTGAGCCACGCGATGAGGACATCGTCGCCCCTGCCCGCGGGGATGACAACCTCTTTCTGCTCGCTTTCACCTAGTGCCGATGTGTCGGTAATGAGGCTGGCCATGCCTTCGGCAGCGGCCTCAAAGAGCTCTTCCAGGCTGCCGGCGCGCAGCCTGAGTCCCACATCACCGGAAATGTCCAGGTACTCTATCTCTTTCACCGTGGACCTCTCTCTCCGTGCACAGAGGGGATGTTTCTTTCTCCCATTATAGCGGATTCAGCCCTTCCGGGGAGGACATGTTTCTGCCTGACACTGCGAAAAAAAAGGATTGCGCTTTTATTGGTTAATATCATACAATTTGTATCGTGCGGCATGGAAAGGACATGAGCGGACTTACCCTGCTGGAACTCATGGTAACAGTGCTCATCATTACCGTACTGGCAGGCGCATCAATTACCCTCTATATCGGGTTCAAGGACAAGGCAAAGCGGGCAGCAGTCCTGCGGACAGCCGATGCCGCCAGGTCGGAGCTGCACCACTGGCTTCAGTCATCACTGTCGCAGAAAACCACAGGCAGGGACGTGGATACAGACTTCAGCGGATCCGTGGATATGAATGACAGCATAAACGGGGCGCTGATGGGCAACGTCGCCTCCCTCTACATAGCCGGAAGGACCGCCGCGATGCAGGAGATGTCACCCTGGTTTAACATCCCTCTATGGAACTCCAACGAACCGCCGCTTGCGGGAACTATAAGTCTGGTGCATCTGTCGCCTTCCAGGCTCAGGCTTACTGCAACGGAAAAAAACGGCGCCGTGCTGGCGGATTATATTATTGCCGTGGAGTAAGCGAGAACAGGCCCCGGAAGGCTCATGATATGCCGGCGCACAGAGTGTGAACCAGTCGAGTTTTGGAGGACAGCGTTATGAACAGGAGCGAGCACGTCAGGACCTGTGACACTATGGAAAAGTACAGAATCCTTGTATCGATCATCACGAAAGCCGAAAATCGCCTGAGATTTTCAGAGCTGGCGTTCCTGTCTCTGAACATTCTGATTGTTTTTTTCCTGATTTCCGTTGTTTTGATCCTGACGCGCAGGGCGGATTACTACCTGACGTACTTTGACTGTGCCCTCGTCTTTATGTGCATTGCCATAGGGATGTTTGTAGACATTTACTGGGTGGCCTACGCCATGAGGGAGCAGTTGAAACTCAAGCTCCGCTACTTCCAGGGCCGGTCCTTTGAGCGCAAGCTTGACTGCCCTGACGAGACCATCTTCTCCGATGAGAACATCTTTTTTGACCCCCAGATCAGGCGCATTGAAAGTGCCGATAAAAAGGAGACCCTTCTCTATCCGGTGGGAGGAATGACCGGGATGGACGGCGTTGCCGGGGCCTTGAAGCCGAGGCATTTCACGTGGCTCCTGCCCGCAACGTTCGTTGCGGTGTACGGGACTGTTTTCATCCTGATCATCACGAAGCTCTGATAATACGGTCTGATGCCTTCCTCGCCTTTCCCCCCGTGTCCCTTCCATCGCGGGGAGGGCACTGTCTATAATAGATCATGCTGCGAATACCGGAACCTGTTCCTGTCTCTTTGATCCTTTTCTGTGCAATGGCCTTCCTTTCCCTGTTTTCTGAACCGGCGCGGGCGGAGCTCCTGCCGGATGAGGTGGCCGTCGTGGTCAACGCTTCATCCCCTGACTCCCTGCTCATCGGGGATATCTACAGCAGGCTGCGCGGTGTGCCCCTCGATCATCTCATCGCGGTTTTCGTACAGCCTCAGGAGCACATTGGGCGGAAAGAGTACGAGGATAAGATTGCCGTGCCTGTGAGGAAGGCCATTGGCATGCTGAGCGGACAGGGTAAAAGGATACGCTGCCTCGTGACGACCTACGGCATTCCTCTCAGGGTCGGGCCTGTGAGACCGCCGTCCTATGCTGAAGATGAAATCAGAAAACAGGAAGAGGCCCTGGCGGAAATGAAAAAGAGGCGTTCAGCAATTGATAGTGAATTAAAGAAAGACGGCAGCGCTCAGGACAGTCTGAAAAAGAAGAGGGCCCGTCTTGGTGCCGAGATCAGCGAGCTGAACCTCAAGCTTGGCGCTCTCAAGGGGTCTGACACTGCCGCAGCCGTGGACTCTGAGCTTGCCCTTGTGCTGTCTCCTGACTATCCCCTCGCAGGCTGGCTGCCCAACCCCGGGTACCTCCCGGCGAGAGGTAAAGTTGCTCAGGCAGGACGGGTGCTCATGGTCAGCAGGCTCGACGGGCCCACACCGGAACTGGCGCAAGGGCTTGTCCGGACGGCAGTTAAGGTGGAAAAGCAAGGCCTTTCCGGCACATTCTATCTTGATGCCCGGGGGCTGACGGGCGAAGGCTCATACGGGCAGTTTGATGAGGACATCAGGCGGACCGCCCGAATCCTTTCTCCGGGGGTTGTCCCTGTTGTCCTCGATAACCGCCCTGCGCTCTTCGGACCAGGCGAGGCGCCGTCAGCTGCGCTGTATTGCGGATGGTACAGTCTCGCTCAGTACCGCGATGCCTTTCAGTGGGCAGAGGGTGCAGTAGGATATCACGTGGCAAGTGCCGAGGCAACATCCCTTCATGACCAGAAAGGGAAATACTGGGTCAAGAGCATGATCGAAAGGGGGGTCATTGCCACGCTCGGACCGGTTTCCGAGCCCTATCTTCAGTCCTTCCCTCCTCCGTCGCTCTTTTTCCCCCTCCTCATGACAGGCAAGTATGCCCTGGCCGAGGTCTTTGCCATGACCAGCCCTGTGCTTTCCTGGCGTATGATCCTTGTTGGCGATCCGCTGTATAACCCCTTTCGAGAGAGGCCTGCTTATTTCATGGAAAACCTCCCGGAGCCGCCACAGTGAGCGCGGAAGCGCAGAAGATCAGAAGCGCGGAAGCAGGGGGGGGCGGTGCCCGCGACCTGAGCGGGGTAGAAAAAAGATGGCAAAAGGCACCAGGCCATAGGCTATGGGGGCGATAGTTTTTTTCCTGCTGCCCATAACCCATAGTCCATCGATTGTCGTTTCTTGAATCTGGAATCCGACCATTCAGCGAGGAAATGAAATGTGCAGCAGAAGGACAGCATGACAAAAATAAAGAACATCTTTCTCACCGGTGCGCCGTCCTCAGGGAAGACCACGGTCATCAGAAAGGTAATAGCCGGGCTGGACGTACCTGCCAACGGGTTCTACACCGAAGAGGTGAGGGCGTCTGGAACAAGGACCGGGTTTCTCATGAAGACCCTTGACGGGCGATCGGGCTACCTTGCCCATCAGGACATTGCATCAGATTTTCATATCAGGCGATATGGCGTAAGCATCGAAAACATTGACACCATCGCCGTGCCGTCCATCACTCCTGCAGGCAGAAACATCATTGTTCTCGATGAGATCGGGAAGATGGAGTGTTTCTCTGAGGTGTTCAAAACAGCGGCTCGTGCTGCCCTTGACTCCCCCAATATTGTTGTGGGCACAATTACCTTCGGCGGTGACAGCTTCATCCGCTCTCTGAAAGAGCGGCCCGATATGGAAGTTATAGAAGTGACCCCGGAAAACAGGGACGACCTGCCCGGTATTCTGCTGCGAAAGATCGCTGAAATCGAACAGTTTCGTGGCTAATTGGAGCATTGGCCGTTGAGCGGCGCTTGTGGTGCGTTGTCCATCGCCTGTCTTTTCTGGCATCTGGAATCTGGCATCCCCAAAAGGTGCGGTTATGCTCCTTGACAGGCAAAAAAGCAATTATCCGTCATTATTATGACGATTAAGCAGGGCATCAATATATTTACTGTTATATATTAATGAGTTATCACATGGCATGCTATTTGCGATATCAGGCACATGTTTGAGAAAATGGATACTATCCGTATTTTGACAACAACGTGAGGGGCACATTCCGGCCTGTTGACGGGATTGCAGCATAAACCGCATGCTTGCCAGGACACCTGATAAATCCATAGATGTACTGCTTGCTGACAATGACCCAGGGTTTGTCCGGACTTTCCGGGACAGTATGAAGTGTGTTGCCCCCGAGAAGTTTGACCTGACCAGGGTCGGCAAACTTGCCGATACGATCAAGTGCCTGAGGAAAGAGCGGTATGATATTGTGATGCTCGATCCGAACCTCCCTGACAGTGAGGGTTTTGATACCTTTATCAGCGTGCGCATGCATGCACCAGAGGTGCCGGTAATTCTGCTCTCTCGCATCTACGATGAAGAACTCGCTGTCCGGGCAGTGCAGAACGGGGCACAGGACGTGCTGATCAAGGGCCAGCTTGACGGTGTCTCGCTCATGCGGTCCATGCGGTACGCCATTGAACGGCACCGGCTTCTCGCGGATCTTGAGCAGGAACGGGAGAAGGAGCGGCGCCTCGCACACTTCGATGCACTCACCGGGCTGCCGAACAGGCTTCTTTTTCTCGACCGCCTTGACCTGGCCATTGCCCATGCCCGGAGGTATAATGAAAAACTTGCGGTCATGTTCATCGATCTCGACGGGTTCAAGGCAGTCAACGACCTTCTGGGCCATGACTTCGGGGATGCGCTGCTGTGTGCTGTCGGGAGACGGCTGAAGGACTGCCTGCGAAAGTCCGACACGGTTGCCCGGATGGGCGGCGATGAATTCACCTGCATTCTGCCGCTCATCAGGAAACCGAAGGACGCGGCAGTGGTCGGCCAGAAGATTATCAGGTCCCTGGCAGGCCCCTTTGACGTGAAGGGCAGGAGGATCTGCATTTCCGGAAGCATCGGCGCAAGCATCTTTCCCGATGATGCTGCGGACTCAGGGACACTGCTGAGAAACGCTGACATGGCCATGTACGGGGTCAAGAAAAACGGAAAAAACAGTCTCAGGTTTTATTCCGCGGAGATGAACGACTGCTCTCCCGGGGCAGGAGAGCCAGGGGGCCGCCGCTGCGCTGCGAAAACGTTGACGGCACTTCATCCCGGCCGTACCGCTGCCGGCCGGACGCAGCTGTGAGCCTCTGAGGAGTTGTTAGTTTTTAATTTTCAGACTAACGACGAACAACTGTCTTGATCCCTCGCCCGCTTGCTTTAGATTCAGCCGGCCGCTTCAACCCTGACCGTTGTAATGGGCGCCTCTCCGTTACCCGACACCGTGGTCAGCATATTTATCCGTGCATAGGGGAAGTGCGTGGGCACAAAGACCGTACCACGGGGGACATCTTCCGTAACGCTTGCCTTCAGGAATACAGAACCCTGCCTTGATGTGAGACGCACATGGCTGCTGTCGGCAATTCCCTGTTTCTGAGCGTCCTCATCATTGATTTCAAGGAGCGCCTCGGACACAACAAGGTCAAGGGAGCGGGAGCTGGTGGACATGCTTCCCGAATGCTGCAGCACATCGCGTATGACGAGCCTGAAGGGATGGTCCCGGTCGGGATCTTTTCCGGGAGTATATTCAACGGGATGAAAGGCCCTGCCGGCCCTGGCAGGTGGCTCCTCAACCATGGTCTTTGCTATCTCATCCTGGATGGCAGCCAGGTTTCGCACCCCCAGGTCCCTGCCCATGGTAAGGGCAAGGTTTTTCAGGATCATCCAGTCAGGCACAGACTGCCCAGTGGGGTCGATCAGCCTGGAGACCTTCTGCATCAGCCCTTCTGCATTCATGAAGGTCCCGTCTTTTTCGGCCCAGCTTGACGCGGGCAGAACCACCTGCGCCAGCTTTGCCGTCTCTGTGAGAAAGATATCCTGTACGACCAAAAATTCAAGCGACTTCAGCCTGCTGATTATCCGGGAGCTGTCAGGAAAGGCAGTGGCAGGGTCTTCTCCCATAATGTACATGGCCTTTGCCGGGATGCCGTCGCCATAGAACATCTCCGCAATGCCCATGTCCCCCGGACGCAGGCCCATGCGGTAGGCGCCGAAAGTGTTGGAATATTCTGCGGGGATCTGCAGGGTGCTGCTCTCATCGCCCAGGAGATTGACCAGGTTTGCCGCGGCAAGGACCGTGTCTGATCCCTTGGTGTTTTCCGCTGCACTCACGGTCAGGGTGATCATCCTCCGCTTTCCCGCGGCAAGGGCTTCTGCCGCCGATATGATTTCCGCCTCGGGGATGCCCGTAATCTGTGATACCCTGTCCGGGGAATACTGAGCAAGCTGGGTCTGCAGCTGGTCATAGCCCGGGACAGAGGGCGCGGCCTCCCTGTCGAAAAGCCCCCTGTCGAGGATGACCTTCATGATGCCGTTGACGAGGGCTATGCTCGTTCCGTCCTTTATCCTCAGCCACTGCGTGCTGTGCCGGGTCAGCTTTGTCTGCCGCGAATCAGCGACGATCAGCTGCGCCCCCGCCCGCTTTGCCTGGAGGATGTTGAGTCCGAGCACGGGGTGGGTCACGCTGAGGTCCGATTCAAGGACAAGAATCACGTTGCTTCCAAGGGGCGCTGTCAGGCTTATGGGATGACTGTCCTGGCCGAAGGCCTTTCCCCAGGCCTTCTGCACCGTGCCGTATCCGAATGCTGCAGAGGAGTCAATAGTGCTGCTGCCGATGACGCTCCTCATGAACTTCCCGAGCGCGTAGTTGTCTTCATTGGTGCACCGGGGAGAGCCGATGGCGCCAACGGCGTCGGCTCCGTGTTTATCAACCACGGCCTTCAGCCCCTTTGCGACAACCTGAAGGGCCTCTTCCCATGAGACGCTTTTGAATTCGTTGTCTTCCCTGACAAGGGGGGTCTTGAGGCGTTTGTCGCTGTAGATATAATCCGTTCCGAATCTCCCCCTTCCGCAGAGGTTCCCGTCATTGACGCCAATGCCTTCCCTACCCCGGGAGCGGAGTATCTTCCCTTCCCGTATTCCCAGCGTGAGGGTGCAGCCCACACCGCAGAAGGGGCAGATGGTGTCCCGTTCCTCGAGGAACCAGGAACGCGCCGTGAATTTGTAGGGCTTGCTCAGGATCGCCCCCGTGGGGCAGACATCGAGGCACTGACCGCAGTAATCGCATTCAAGAATTTCGCCGAAGGCCGGCTGTACGAGCGTAGGGAATCCTCTTCCGATCAGCCCCAGGGCGGCCCGTCCCTGGTGCTCGTCGCAGATCCGGACGCATTTGCCGCAGAGAATGCACCTTCTCGACGTGAGCTCGATCAGGGGCCCCCTCACATCGGTGAAGGCTTCTTTTCTGTGCCTGATAAACCTGGTTTCGGGCTTGCCGCACTGGTATGCCATGTCCTGGAGATCGCATTCTCCCGCCTTGTCGCACTCGGGGCAGTCGAGGGGATGGTGGACAAGAAGCAGTTCGATGACTGTCTGCCTGAGCTTTCTCAGCCTGGGAGTGTCCGTGATGACAACCATCCCGTTTTCCGCCGGAGAGGAGCAGGCTGCGAAGAGGCGTGCCTGGCCTTCAACCTCGACAATGCACAGCCTGCACCCTCCGTAGGGCCTCAGGCGCTTGTCGTAGCAGAGGTTTGGAATATGAATATTGTGTTTCTTTGCTGCAACGAGTATGGTGTCTCCAGGTTCGGCTGTTACATCTTTGCCGTTGATGGTAAGCTTGATCATTTCGTCACCCCTTCGTCTTTGGAAACCAGCTCGGGCTTGTCCTTTCTGATGGCAGGCTTGATCTCGATGGAGGCGAACTTGCAGGCGTCATAACAGGACCGGCACTGGATGCAGAGCTCCTGGATAATCCGGTGGGCCTTTTTCTTTTCTCCCACGATCGCTTGCTGGGGACAGGCCCGGAAGCATGCCTGGCATCCCTTGCACAGCTCCTCGCTGATATGGAATGAACAGAGGTTGCTGCATATCCCGGCGTGGCACCAGTGGTCCTTGATGTGGGCCTCGTATTCGTGTTTGAAGTACCGTATCGTTGAAAGCACAGGGTTCGGCGCTGTCTGGCCCAGCCCGCAGAGGGAGGTGCTTATGATGTCCCTGCTGAGGTCCTGCAGCGTCTCGATGTCGCCTTCCTTCCCTTTACCCTCGGTGATGTCCGTTAGCATGTCAAGCATTACCCGTGTCCCCACCCTGCAGGGCGTGCACTTGCCGCAGGACTCGTCAGCGGTGAATTCGAGGAAGAACTTTGCCGTGCTGACCATGCACGTGTCCTCATCCATCACGACCATGCCTCCTGACCCCATGATGGCTCCTGTCTTCACCACGTCTTCGTAGGTGACGGGAATGTCAATGAGGTTTTCGGGGATGCAGCCGCCCGAAGGTCCTCCCATCTGTACGGCCTTGAACTTCTTGTTTCTCTTTTTAATGCCGCCGCCGATGTCATAGATTATTGTCCTCAGGGGGATTCCCATGGGGACTTCCACGAGCCCCACGTTCTTGATGTCCCCCGTAAGGGCAAAAACCTTGGTGCCGGAACTTTTTTCCGTGCCCAGGGTCCGGTACCATTCGGCGCCGTGCAGGATAATGGGCGCAATCTGTGCAAGGGTCTCCACATTGTTCAGGACCGAGGGCTTGTCCCACAGTCCCTTGTGGGCAGGAAAGGGGGGCCTTGGCCTTGGCATACCCCGCTGCCCCTCGATGGAGCGCATCAGGGCCGTCTCTTCACCGCACACGAAGGCGCCGGCGCCGAGATATATCTCAAGATGGAATGTGTGGTCGCTGTCGAGGATGTTCTTCCCGAGGAGGCCTGCCTCGAGGCAGTCGTCGATGGCCTTCTGGAGCCGCTGCACGGCAAGGGGATACTCTGCCCTGACATATATGACGCCCTTTGTTGCACCGATGGCACGTGCCCCGATGATCATGCCCTCAATCACCGAATGGGGGTCTGCCTCCATAACGGAGCGGTCCATAAACGCTCCGGGGTCTCCTTCGTCACCGTTGCAGAGCATGTATTTCTGGTCTGCCTGTGACTTCGAAGCAAACTCCCATTTCATCCCCGTGGGGAATCCCGCGCCTCCCCGGCCCCTGAGCCCCGAGTCCTTTATGGTCTTGATGATGTCCTCGGGCGTCATCTCATTGAGGGCCTTTGCAGCTGCCATGTACCCGTCGCGGGCGATGTATTCGTCAAGCCGGTCCGGGTCTATGAGCCCCTTGTTCCTGAGGACCCGGAGTACCTGATGCTTGAAAAAGGGGATGTCATTCATCAGGGGAATGGCATGCCTTTTCTCCAGGTCTTTGAACATCAGCTTTTCATAGGGGCGTCCCTTGAGGAAGTGCTCTTCCACCAGCTTGGGCACTTCCTCCACGGTGAGTCTCTGGTAAAAGATCTCCTCCGGATAGACCAGCATCACGGGCCCCTCGGCACAGAAACCGTTGCAGCCGGTAAGGACAATCTTTATTTCATTGGCAAGCCCCTGTTTTTCCAGTTCTGCCTGAAGGGCGTTTCTGACCTTCGGGGTTCCGCTGGCCACGCAGCCTGTTCCAGCGCACATCAGCAAGTTTGCACGGACTTTTTCCATTATGTTCTCCTAAAAACAGGATTCAAGGATTCGAGAGATCCGTTCCCTGGACTCCTTGACCCCTTGGACCCTCGGCCCCTTTCTTTAATAGGTTGTCTCACTCCCCACAACCACAGCATATTTATCCACGGGCGTGCCGCCCTGAATGTGCTCCTTGAATATTTCCCTGATCTTGGCGTCTGTCAGGTCGCCGTACTTGACCGGCGGGGTATTCAGAATTTCAACGGTTGCCATGGGTTCGCGGGCACAGAGGCCGGCGCATCCCGAAGTGGTCGTAATAACGTCCTCGGTCCCCGTCTTAGATATCTCGTCCATCAGGGCCGTCATAATGTTCCGCGCACCGGCAGCGATACCGCAGGTGCCCATATGCACCGTCACCTTGGCCCGGTAGCCTCCCTCGCGGAGCGTGAAGGTCGCCTTCTGTTTCTCCTTTATCTTTTTCAGGTCATCCAGTGTTAGTCGTCCCATTATGTGTCTCCTTGTTGAGCTTATAGCTATGAGCGGTTAGCTATAAGCTATAAGCTTGAGGCATAAAAAACTTTGCCTGATTCTGTTGCCAGATTTGTAATTCTGTTGCTGACAGCTTACCGCTAACAGCTAAAAGCTTACCGCTTATTGCTAACAGCTGCCTCTCCCGCATATTCCTTGATAATCTCCAGAACCTTCTTCGGCGTCACCGCGCCGTAGGTCTCCTCGTCTATTACCATGACAGGGGCAAGCCCGCAGGCGCCGAGGCAGCGGACGGTCTCCAGAGAGAACTTCCTGTCTTCCGTGACATCACCCACATCGATTTTCAGGGTATCCTTGATCTTGTTCAGGGATTCCTCGACCCTCTTGACGTAGCAGGCAGTGCCAAGGCAGATCCTGATATTGTGGTCGCCCCGGGGTTTCATGGTGAAGAATGAGTAGAATGACACGATGCTGTGAATCTGCGCGGGGGTGAGGTTCAGGCCCCGGGCTATGCGCT
>CP070788.1:57725-70608 GCA_020346765.1 Nitrospiraceae bacterium | reverse complement strand
TGCCTACAAAACGCTGACTGCCCTCAGCCGCTGTCCGGTCATGATCGGCGAGATGGCATGCACCGGGGCCGGCGGAGACAAGGCGCGATGGATAACTGATGCCCTGCATGTCATTGAGAAGAGGTTCCCGCGCATCGGGGCACTGATCTGGTTTGATGTTCAGAAAGAATGTGACTGGAGGATCGGGTCCTCTTCCGAATCACTTGAGGCATTCCGCTCCGGCATGAAATCATTCAGCCGGCGGACGTAATCCCTCAATGCCGCTTCCCTGTTACTTCATAGGGCCAAGGCCCATGGCTGTTCTTACTTTAAGCATCGTATCTGTTGCTGCCTGTCGCGCTTTTTTCGAACCTGCCTCAAGAATGTCCTCGAGAACGTCAGGCTCCCTGAGGTAGCGTTCGCGCTGCTGCCACAGGGGCTCCAGCACGGCAAAGACGTTTTTTATGAGGACCTTCTTGCAGTCAATGCATCCGATCCCCGCGGTGCGGCACCCATCGGCAACCTGGTCAATCTCTTCCTTTGATGAAAAGACCTTGTGCAGGTGGTACACCGGCGACAGTTCAGGGTCTCCCTTGTCCGTACGCTTGATCCTCTGGGGGTCTGTGGTCATGGTCCTTATTTTCTGCTCAACGTCCTGGGGTGGGTCGGACAGGTATATGCAATTGTCATAGGTCTTGCTCATCTTCCTGCCGTCGGTCCCCACCACCTTGGGAAATGGTGTCAGGAGGCCCTCGGGTTCGGGAAAGACCTCGCCGTAGAAATTGTTGAACCTCCTGCCGATTTCCCGCGTAATCTCCAGGTGGGGCATCTGGTCAATCCCCACGGGCACGTAATGGGCCCGGTACATGAGGATGTCCGCCGACTGGAGCAGGGGATACCCAAGGAACCCGTAGGTGTTGAGGTCCCTGTCCGTGACCTCCTGCTGCTTTTCCTTGTATGTGGGGACGCGTTCAAGCCAGCTCAGCGGCGTTATCATGGAGAGCAGGACATGGAGTTCGGCGTGCTCGATCACCCGCGACTGTGCGAAGATCGTTGCCTTCTCCGGGTCGAGTCCCGCGGCAAGGCAGTTCACCAGCACGTCCAGCACGTTGTCCTTCAGTGCCGACGTGTCAGCATATTGCGAGGTGAGGGCATGCCAGTCGGCGATGAAATAGTAGCACTCGTACTGGTCCTGCAGCCTTACCCAGTTCTGAAGGGCTCCCACCAGATTGCCGATATGCAGTTTTCCGCTGGGCTGAATTCCGCTGAGCACGCGCTGTTTTGACACGAATGGCCTCCGTCCCGTTCAGTTAATAAGGAAAAATTCTATCATAAAATGGCACCAGATGTGTTAAAAGGCTGTAGAGGGGGGCGATGAAATACCACGCAATACCGGTGAATATGAGGGCAAAGAGAATGATCAGGCCGTAGGGTTCAATCATTGAATAGGCACGGGCCTGGCGCGCCGGCAGCAGACCGGCAACCACCCGGCCCCCGTCAAGGGGAAGGATCGGCATCAGGTTCAGGGCAGCGAGAAACAAATTGATGCGCACGCTGAACTGGAGCATGAGCGCCAGGGGTTTTACCACGGCATCAACAGCCGGGCTCTGAATGAGGGCTGACAGCGGCAGAACGAAAACCACGAGGATCAGTGAGCTCGCCACGGCCAGCAGCACGTTTGTTATGGGTCCGGCAGCCGATGACATGGCCATGCCCTTTTCAGGATTCCTGAAATTGGAAGGATTGATGGGAACAGGCTTTGCGTATCCGAAGATAATCCCGCCGAGCATGGTCAGGATCAGGGGCAGTATGATTGTCCCCACCAGGTCTACATGCTTGACGGGGTTCAGGGTCAGCCTGCCCATGAGTCGTGCTGTGGGGTCACCGAGCCTGTTGGCCACGTAGCCATGGGAAACCTCATGGAGGGTTATGGCCACTATAAGCGCAGGGACGGAGATAATGGCCTTCTGAATCATGACAGCAACACTGTCCATAGCGGTAGTATTGTACATGAAAGGGGCCTCTTAATTCATGGAAAACTCTCTTACGTGTCTTCGATGGAGTAAAGGAGCACGGAGGTGTTGGAGCAACGGCTGAATCCCTCCTGTCCCGCCCGCTTCCGCTGTATGGATATTTTGAGGGGCAATGAGTATAATTGACAGCATACAGTATAGCGGCATCGCCTCCTCATGATCCTGAAGCATTCTGCTGCAGTAGATACATTGGCAAAAGACAATCGATACCTTTTAAGGAGAGACAACCATGAACATACCCGTAAAAAACGATAAGCTCAGGGCCTGGATCAGGGAGGTTGCCGACCTGTGCCAGCCCGATGATATTTATGTGTGCAACGGTTCACAGGAAGAATATACCAGCATGATCATGAAGCTGACCGAAACCGGCATTGCCATCCCTCTCAAAAAGCGAAGGAACAGCTATCTCTTCCGGTCTGACCCGAGCGACGTTGCCCGCGTTGAGGACAGGACATATATCAGCACCCCGTCACGGGACGATGCAGGGCCCACGAACCACTGGATAGCCCCCGGGGAGCTGAAAAAGATCATGACCGGCCTGTACCGTGGGTGCATGAAGGGCCGGACCATGTACGTGATCCCCTTTTCCATGGGGCCTGTCGGCTCACCTATTTCAAAGATCGGGGTCGAAATCTCTGACAGCCCCTATGTAGTGGTCAACATGCATATCATGACGCGGGTGAGCACGGGTGTGATGGAGATGCTTGATGGAGGAGCGGACTTCATCCCCTGCCTGCATTCTATCGGCGCGCCCCTGGAACAGGGGCAGAAGGATTCATCATGGCCATGCGCCCCCCTTGAGAAAAAATATATCAGTCATTTCCCGGAAGAGAATCTTATCTGGTCCTATGGGTCGGGGTATGGCGGAAATGCCCTTCTGGGCAAGAAGTGTCTGGCACTCCGGATTGCCTCTGCCATGGCGCGGCGTGAGGGGTGGATGGCAGAACACATGCTGATCCTGAGGCTGACCAGCCCTGAGGGAAAGCAGTACCACATAGCCGCTGCCTTCCCCTCGGCCTGCGGTAAAACCAATCTCGCCATGATGCAGCCATCCCTGCCGGGATGGAAGTGCGAATGCATCGGAGATGATATCGCCTGGATGAAGGCAGGCCCCGACGGCAGGCTCCATGCCATTAACCCGGAAAACGGGTTTTTCGGCGTAGCCCCGGGAACATCATACAAGACGAACCCCATGGCCATGGACACGCTCAAGGAGAATGTTATCTTCACGAACTGCGCCCTCACCGATGACGGCGATATCTGGTGGGAGGGCATGGACGGCGATGAGCCCTCTCATGCCATAGACTGGAAGGGGCGGGACTGGACCCCGCAGAGCACTGGGGAGGCGGCCCATCCTAACGCCCGCTTTACAGCCCCGGCCTCCCAGTGTCCTGTAATCTGCGGCGATTGGGAGAAGCCCGAAGGCGTACCCATCGACATCTTCATTTTCGGAGGCCGCCGCAGTACTGTTGTTCCGCTTGTTTATGAGGCATTCAACTGGGAACACGGAGTCTTTCTCGGTGCCACGGCAGCCTCGGAGACGACAGCAGCAAACATCGGCGCCGTGGGAAACCTCAGGCGCGATCCCTTTGCCATGACGCCCTTTTGCGGGTATCACATGGGGGATTATTTTCAGCACTGGCTTGACATGGGAGACAGGCTGGGGGACAGGTCGCCGCGGATCTTCTACGTCAACTGGTTCAGAAAGAGCGATGAGGGCAAGTTTCTCTGGCCCGGGTTCAGCGAAAACAGCAGGGTCCTGAAATGGATGTGCGAACGCGTTGATGGCAGGGCGCGCGCTCAGGAGACCCCCATCGGACTGCTGCCTGCAAAGGGAGCACTGGACATGACCGGCCTTTACATATCCGCCGATGACATGGAGGAACTGATGCGCGTGGACAGGCAATCCTGGACGGAGGAAATACCCGACATGGAACAGCATTTCTCCCGTTTCGGTGACCGTCTTCCCGTCAGGCTGAGCAGGCAGCTCGAGGAGTTCAAAAAGCGGCTGAAATAAAGTAGTCCTGCCGTGGAGGGAATCAGTGACGGTTCATAAAACCACATTGGTCAATGTACTGGGTGTCGTTTATGTCCACAGGAAGACCAGCGATGGCGGGGACATCTACCTGACGCGGCATGCTGAGCAGTTTCAGGAACATCTTGAAATCGAAAACTGGTATGAAAAGAAATGGTTCAACACCCATAAGCTCAGGCTTAAAGGTACGGGATCGGTCTTCAGGGTTTCGACGAAAGCCACGGGCGGGAGGAGCCTTGACCTTGTCGTAAAAAACTGCCGTGTGGGAGAGGATGTGCCTCTTGACACACACACGCTCCAGGAATTCTGCGATGCTGAATTCAACAGTCCCTGGGAAGAGTTCTCCCTTGTGACGGAAATGGAGGAAGGCAGCTACGGGCCGAAGGACCTGAAGATCAGGACGCAGCACCCCCTGGCTATCTATGTTCCTCCGGAAAGGATGCAGGTCTGGCAGAGCGGGAGATCGAGGGCCAAGATCAACCGCATCCGCGCGAAACACCCCGGCATCGACCTCGATATTCTCAAGCAGTACAAGCTGATTTACCAGTGGATCGAGGGCCACAATCTACCCGAAGTGTTCGAACATATCAGCGTTGAAAGGGATGAGCGGCTGCATCACCTGGAGCGGCTTGACAGGGTTGTCATGGCGGATCTCAGTAAAAAGGGATATCTCGTGGCTGACACGAAACCGGAGCACATAATCATCGGGGAGCATGATGCCAAGCGGATCAATGACCTCGGAAGGGCCCGGTCAGCCGATGCCGTGAAGGACCAGATCTACTTCCTTTACCATCTGGTCAATATGGGCAGGTATTCTGTTGTGGATTACGAACTCCTGCTCCGGACCCCTGAACATGAGGGCCAGGTGAAGGATTCGAAGCGGCACTCCTATCTGGACTTTCAGCGGGACCGTTTCACCCCTACGCCTCTGCCTGATTACCTCGTGAACATGGAAATATTCGGCGTGCCCTATATCTATGGCCATGCAGAGAGCACGGGAGGCCGCCTGTGGGTGGTGGGGAACAACGCGCGGCTCTACGATTACTTCCTTCCTGAGCGGTGGAGGAAAACACCGTCAATAAGGCTGTCTGATACCAAGGAGGTTTTTTACACGGTAACCAAGGATAACATCCACCTTGTATGGGAAACCTCGAGGGTGGGGGAGATGCCCGACGACGATGAGGAACAGCTGTTTCCCGGGGTGCGTCAACGGGGGATAAACAGCCCCTTTGAGGAATTTGCCCTTGCCCATGCATTGACACAACTGGGGATTCCCTGCGCATACGTGCGTGCAATATATATGACGGGAAGCACCAAGATCGAGAAGTCTTCCGACCGCAGGAAATATGCATCACACCAGGATGTTCTGGACCCGGAAGGGAATCCCGTCCTCCGGGAGGAGCATAATTACATTACTATCCGGGGCTACTACAACGGACCTGACCACTGGGTTGCCCGGCAGACGGGTCAGCTCCATGTGCCCGTAGACCTGGTAAAGGCCGTGGACAAGGGCCTTATTAGTGAGTCCGCCAGCCGCGATTTACTGAAAACGGTCAAGCAACATCTCAGGGGTGCCGGCTATGATGGATCGCTGCTGAAACCGGACGACCTGCTCCTGTCCGTCAGCGGCAGTGGCGAGATTGTCATGGACGCTCAGGGGAAGCCCCTCGTCGTGATCTGCAATTTTGAACATCTGTGGAAGCTCTCCAGCACCCCCGTCGGCTTATAACCCGGAGTTGTCTTCGGCGGGCCGGGTCTGTTTGAGAAAAGGGGGAATGGGGTTCTAATGCCGGTTCGTTTTTTCACCATCCCGGTTACACTGCGTGAATAACCCGGGTTAGAGAAAAGGAGGGACAGGCAGAGGGGTGATTAAAAAGCCACCGAGGGGAGTTGAACCCCTAACCTATGCATTACGAATGCATTGCTCTGCCGGATTGAGCTACGGTGGCATCCGTGTCCAGCTTTAGTTGAGGTAGTCTCTAAAAGCGTTTACCTGAATTGTGAGAGCGATGACAGTTTCACCACAGAGGCACGGAGACACAGAGGTAAAAATTAAATAAAGATTATTTTCTCGTTGGTTTCTTTCTATATATCTTTCTCTGAGCCTCTGTGTCTCTGTGGTCTATGTATTCGTTCATGACGTATTACCTTATGCGCCCTGTAAACATAAATGCTGACTTCTGCACTTTAGTATACTACATCGGAAAAAGAAGCCGGCATAAAGAAAAACCCCGCGAAGAGCAGGGTTTCGTAATAAAAACATCTGTATGCATCCTATCCGCCTTCGGCTATTCGCTCTTCCTCCTCCTGCTTTGTCTTGCAGTCTATGCACAGGGTTGTTACGGGACGGGCCTCAAGGCGTTTGATGCCTATTTCGTTTCCGCACTCAAGGCAGATGCCAAAGTGCTCGCTGTCGATACGCTCGATGGTCTCTTCAATTTTTTTCAGAAGCATACGCTCCCTGTCTCTTAGCCGGAGCATGAAATTCCTGTCAGTTTCAGCCGTTGCCTGATCCCCCATATCCGGGAAATTGAGCTCCGTGGGAAGGCTGCTGAGGGTTTCCTCGGCCTCTTTCAGCAGCGACTCTCTCTGGGACATGAGATCCTGCTTTATTTTCTGTATAACCTTGTCTCTCTGAGAAAGCGATGCCTGTTTTTTTGCCGACGAAGTTTTCTTTGCCACCGAAGTTTTCTTTACCGCAGATGACGTGGCACTTTTCTTTTTCCCTGTTCCTTTGGCGGCTGGTTTTGCGGAAGCGGCTTTAGAGCTTTTCTTCACCGCCTTTGCCGTCTTGGCCGCCGTCTTGGCCTTCTTGGCGGTCTTGGCTTTCTTGGCGGTTGATTTTTTTGCCGTAGTTTTCTTTGTCATCGTTATCCCCAAGATCATTAAATGAATTTTGAATAAGCAGTAAATTAACAAATTTGCTGCCGGTAAGTCAAATGCATATCTCTGTTTATCCGAACAGCGTTTCTTGACAAAGCTCCGTTCATTTCATTACTTTATCCATGAAAAAGTGCCGCAGTCCTTAGTTCACATATCTTTCGGCATCCGGAGGGATATCTTTAACGCCTGTGCACAGGCGGTCCCTGCGAGGAGGGTATCATGCTTCTTGGTGTAAATGTTGATCACGTGGCCACCGTACGGGAAGCGAGGAAGGAGGCCGAGCCCGATCCCCTGACAGCAGCTGGCCTGGCGGTACGCGGGGGAGCAGACGGCATTACCGTGCATTTGAGGGAGGACAGGCGGCATATCAATGACAGGGACGTAGAGGCCATCAGGAAAAAAGTAGGGGTCGAAATGAACCTGGAAATGGCAGCCACTGATGAAATGACGGGCATTGCCTTGAGCGTAAAACCGGACCTCGTTACCCTTGTGCCTGAAAAGAGGGCAGAGCTTACGACAGAAGGCGGGCTTGACCTTAAGAAGGGCAGGAGCATGATAAGGCGGGCAATCGAGACAATTCAGGGACAGGGGATCCCTGTCAGCCTCTTTATCAATCCAGAAGTCGGTGATGTGGGGATGGCACGCGAGCTGGGTGCCCGGATGATTGAAATTCACACAGGCCTTTATGCCAACGCCCGCGGGCCGGAGTGGCAGCGGGAGCTGAAGCGTGTCCGGGAGGCGGCCAGAAAAGGAGCGGCACTGGGGCTGGAGGTGAACGCGGGGCATGGTCTCAATTTCTCCAATGTCGGGAAGATCGCAGCCATCAGGGAGATCCGGGGGCTCTATATCGGGCACAGCATTGTTGCCGCTGCCATCTATCGCGGTATGGAAGAGGCCGTTCGGGAAATGAAAAGACTTATTACAAAAAGTAGTCGTTGATCAGGGGTTTCGGAGTTGAGAGTGAAAGAAGATGGTAAAGATCTTTCTGCTGGGAGCAGATCGCTGACAGCTGAGTTCTGATAATGATCTACGGCATTGGCATAGATATCGTAAGCATTCAGCGCATAAAAGAGGCATCAGACAGGTGGGGCATGAAGTTCTTCGAAAAGATCCTGACGGATCATGAGATTTCCTATTGCCACGAACGGCAGAACCCCTATCCCTCCCTGGCGGTCAGGTTCGCTGCGAAAGAGGCCCTGGTCAAGGCACTGGGCTGGGAGATATCATTCAGCCTGAAAGACGCAGAGGTCGTGAATAACGAAAAGGGCAGGCCCTCTCTTAAAGTTCAGGGAAAGCTTGCCGACCTTTTCAGTGAGCGGTCAATTAAGTCCAGTCATGTGTCTCTCAGCCATGAGCGGGAGTTCGGCGTGGCATGCGTCATTCTTGAAGCCTGACCTTCTGCTTCAGACCCTTTTCAGGATCACATCGACCATGGTCTTTCTGTCCTGATTAAAAAGATTTTTGATTTTCTGACGGTACTCCTCGGGGGTCAGCTTTGACTCATGGGTGCCCATGACAATCCTGATATGGGGGAAGGATTCTTTTAGGGCCTTCCGGTATTTCTCCCTGAAAGGGCACAGGGTTTTCACGCAGTACGTGAAATGGATTGTGTCAACGGAAAACTCCGTAAGAGCCCTGATTCTCTGCATCAGTTTGTCGGGCCCGGTCAGTGTGGGGCACCCGGGGCAGCTGATAATACCTACGAGGGTAAGTTTTTCATCCGCGGGGTATGTGCTGAAGGCCCCTTCGCGTTTTCTGAGAGAGGCAAGGCAGCTTACGGATGAGCAGCCGAGGTCCCCCGTTGCGTTGGAGCATGTCAAAATTCCTATTCTGGCCATTGAGAAGCCCCTCCTGTTCATGCTGCATGACCGCTCCTGGGTGAGCACTGTTTCATGAGGGAATGACGGCGGCTGTTCCCGTCATGGTGCAGAGAGGAGAGAAAGCGGTTCAGCCTGGTTTCCAATATTGCTAATTGATTAAAATTACTTTAATCTAAGGGGTAAAAAAATGCAATGGATCAGCGGGACACGGGGGGGCTTCAGAAATTAATGTTGAAAGTGGCAACTGCCCAGGAGATGCAGCAGATAGACAGCCGGACCATTGAGAAGTATGGCATTGACGGTACTGTACTCATGGAGAGGGCTGGGCTCTCCGTAGTGGCGCGAATCAATGAGCTTCTCACGTCAAGGGCTGAATTACGGGGACAGGGAAAAGTCATGGTTCTGGCGGGGGGCGGAAACAACGGCGGTGACGGGCTTGTCATTGCCCGCCTGCTGCACAACCAGGGAACTGATGTAGAAGTGTACCTGAGTGTACCTCCCCGTTCGCTCAGGGGGGATGCGCGGATCAATTACCGCGCCGCCCGAAAATTCGGGGTCAGAATCTCTCCGATCAGCTCATTCATGAGAGGGCATCGTTCCTGCAGTATCCTTGTAGATGCCCTGCTCGGTACTGGCCTGAGCAGGGAAGTCAGTTTTCCCCTGTCCGGTACAATCAGGAAAATCAACCGGGTGAGTTGTCCCGTCGTTTCCGTTGATATCCCTTCGGGCATTTCTTCTGACACGGGGCAGGAAATGGGCTTTGCGGTAAAAGCCGACCTGACGGTGACCTTTGGTCTTCCCAAGCGGGGGCATCTCCTCCATCCGGGGGCAGCACATGCAGGCAGGCTGGTTATCGAAGAGATCGGATTTCCCCGGACGCTCCTGGAATCGGACAGGATACGGGTAAACCTTGTACAGAAAGGAGACATCTCTTCGCTGATCCCTCCGAGGCCTGTATATTCACACAAGGGGACCTACGGCCATGTGCTGATTGTGGCGGGTTCACGGGGAAAGACGGGGGCTGCGCTGATGGCGGCACGGGCGTGCCTCAGGTCAGGGGCAGGCCTTGTCACGATCGGCATACCTGAGACGCTGGTAAATGCCTTTCAATCCCGGGTTACCGAGGAAATGATTCTCCCTCTTCCTGACAGGGGGGACGGCACACTCTCGGCTGAAGCAGCCGGAGGGATCGCGGGCTTTCTGGAAAAAAAAGGCACTGTCCTTGCATTCGGCCCCGGACTGGGTTCGGATCAGGAGATCGTGCGTCTAGCGGCGTTTCTGATCAAGAAATGCCGGGTCCCCATGGTTATTGATGCCGACGGGCTGAATGCGATAGCCGGTAATGTTCACCTGCTGAGACAGAGCAGGGTGCCGGTCATCCTTACTCCTCATGCCGGGGAGATGGCGAGACTTATGAAAAAGGGGCCGGTGCAAAGAGGAAAGAGGTCAGGAGATGATGATCTCCGTGGGGTGCGTGAAGAACTGCAACAGGACAGGATACATGCTGCAATGTTTTTTGCGAAAGCAAATAAAGTCATTCTGGTGCTGAAAGGCGCGCCCACTGTCACTGCCACGCAGGACGGTGAAGCCTTTGTGAATTCATCAGGCAATCCCGGGATGGCAACGGCCGGAACAGGTGATGTGCTGACAGGGATGATCTCCTCGCTGCTTGCCCAGGGACTGGCCCCCTGCGATGCGGCAGTTGCCGGCGTGTACCTGCACGGGGCCGCGGGCGACATGGCAGCAGGGAAGACGGGCCAGCGGTCCCTGACCGCATCGGACATTAACAGACTCCTGCCCAGAGTATTCGGCAATGTGTGTGGCAATGCCGCGACTGCAACGCGTTAATACAGGCCCTCGAAACAGCACAACGTCTGTCAGCGGTCTTGATCAGTCTGTGCAGCGCCGACTTTTCATTCTGCCACTGAACCGCAGGCATATTATCCTATGAACCTTTAATTCAGTGCCGAAATATGGTACATTTCATGGGAAATCATGGTGGTGATTGAAGCTGCAAATCTCACATCCGACACGGTCCGGGCATTTTTTACGACCAGGAATTTTGCAGGCGATAATGACACCCTTGCCGGTGCCCTGGAGAAGAGATATCATATTCCCCCTGGCCGGATCTACCTGCCTGTCCAGAGGCACTCCAGCGACGTCCACGTGCTTGATTCTGACGTTCGTCCTGTCGTAGCCGACGCAGTGGTCACGGACAGAAAAGGAGTCTGCATCGGTGTTGTGGTTGCTGATTGTGTGCCCGTGCTTCTCCATGACAGCCGCAAAGAGGTCATCGCTGCAGTCCACGCAGGGTGGCGTGGGACTGCCCGGGCTATTGTACGAAAGACAATTGAATCCATGCAGGAACACTTCGGCTGTTCCGCAGGAGACATCTCCATGGCAATCGGCCCGAGCATCAGGCAGTGCAGCTATGAAGTGGGGGAGGACGTGGTGGTGCAGGTCCAGAGGGCTACCGGAACGGGAAACTATTGCAGCAGGGACGGGGACCGGTATTACCTCGACCTCGCATCGGCCAATAAAATCCAGGCAGAGGGTGCAGGCCTTTGCCGGGAGATGATCTGGCAGTCTGATGAGTGCACCTATTGCAATCCGGAGAGGTTCTATTCCTACCGCTTTGCCGGTGGCAGCACGGGCAGGCAGGGCGCGTTCATCGGAATGTGGTAGAATAGTGAGATTCAAAACTATTTTCTGGTACGGGATATTCCCATGGAGGGTGAATGCTCAAGGCAAAAGATATCATGACCAGGGACGTAATCACGGTGAAACCCGAAGCAACCGTTGAGGAACTGGCGAGACTGCTGATCGAACACAAAATCAGCGGTGTTCCTGTGGTAGGCGGAGCAGGGAACATTGCGGGGATCGTCACGGAAAATGATCTCATCAGGAAAAACAAGCGGTTCCATATCCCTACCATTATCAGGCTTTTTGATGCGTACATACTCCTGGGCTCTGGAAAAGCTGAGGAGGAAATACGTAAGATGGCTGCCATCAGCGTCGGAGATATATGCACGAAAGAAGTCGTTACCATAGAGGAAGAGACGTCCCTCGAGGACATTGCGACCATTATGGCCGAGAAGCATATCCATCTGCTCCCGGTGCTTCGGGACAGCAGGGTTGTGGGAATCGTGGGAAAGGCTGACATGGTCAGGGCAATGACCTATGGTTCTTCTCAGTAAGAGCGATGCCGGGACACGGGAGATAGGCCGTCGGCTGGGAGAAAAGCTGAAAGGCGGGGACGTGGTTGCCCTGTACGGCGAGCTGGGAGCCGGGAAAACGACCATGGTCAAAGGGATTGCCGCGGCCCTGGGGATCAGTGAGCGGGACATCACGAGTGCGAGTTTTACCATCATTGCGGAGCATCACGGCGCGGTTCCCTTCTACCATATCGACCTCTACCGGGTAGCTCCCGGGGAGGTCCCTGATCTTGGGCTTGATGAGTATCTGGGATCGCGGGGCATAGCGGTGATTGAGTGGGCTGAACGGGCAGAGGGTGAGATCCCGGACAATAGTATTCGGGTCAGGTTGAGCTACGCTGAGGAAAACGCACGGGAAATAGACATTCAGGGAATTGCCCTATGAAGAAAATCGGAATAATTGCAAAAAGAGGAGAACCTGAGGCTGTCAAGGCCGTACGGCAATTTATGAGTCTTTCCAAAGGCAGGGGATGCTCTTTCTTTGTGGAACATGAGCTGGCAAAAGGGCTCGGGGTCAAGGGGTATCCGCTTAAAAAGGTCCCACAGGTGGCGGATATTATCATTGTGTTCGGGGGTGACGGAACGCTTCTGAGCGTTGCCAGACTTGTCAGCAATTCGGGGGTCCCCATCCTCGGAATTAATCTGGGAGGCCTCGGATTTATTACCGAGTTAAGCAGGGATGAGGTGAGCGGCAGCATGGACATGCTTTTTTCAGGGGAGTACTCTTTTGAAGAGCGGATCATGCTGCTGGCCGATGTGTACCGGCGGGGGAAAAAAGTTATCGAGAACAGTGCGCTGAATGATGTCGTGCTGAACAAAAGCGCCCTTGCCAGAATGTTCGAGATCGACATACGAAGCAACAATCAGTATATTACGACATTCAGGGCCGATGGACTGATCGTTTCCACACCCACGGGA
>CP070788.1:44402-57625 GCA_020346765.1 Nitrospiraceae bacterium | reverse complement strand
GGTAAACTCTAGCGAGCCCATCTGCTTGAACGGCTCCGGTATCTCTGCCCAGACAAACATGGTTGCCTTCGGAGGTTCTACGACCCATCCGGCACTCTTGAGGCCCTGGATAAGGACGTTTCTCCGGGTCTCGTAGACCTTGGCTATTTTTTCAACGCAGTCCTGGGGGCCCCTGAGCGCAATAATACTGGCAATCTGGATCGGCTGAAACATCCCGTAGTCGAGGTAGCTCTTGATCATGGTGAGGGCACCCACGATCTCCCTGTTTCCGCAGCAGAACCCCACCCTCCAGCCGGCCATGGAGTAGCTTTTGGTCAGCGAAAAAAACTCCACGCCCACATCCTTTGCGCCGGGGGCCTGAAGAAAGCTCGGCGGCCTGTATCCGTCAAAGGTAAGGTCGGCATAGGCAAAGTCATGGATTACAATAATATCATTGTCCCTGGCAAAATCAACCACCTTCCGGAAAAACTCAAGATCCGTACATTTTGTCGTCGGATTATGGGGGAAATTGATCAGCAGCACCTTCGGCCGGGGCCACGCTGCCTTGAACTCGTTTTCCATACTCTGAAAGAAATCGGTATCCCCCTGAATGGAGATGCTCCTCACATCACCTCCTGCCAGAATAAAACTGTACGGGTGAATGGGATAGGCCGGGGCCGGGGTAAGGATAAGGTCCCCCGGTTCGACCATGGCGTATGCAAGGTGCGACAGCCCTTCCTTGGACCCTATGGTTGCTACCGCCTCGGTCTCGTGGTCCAGGTCAACATCAAAGCGCCTCTTGTACCATTCGCATATTGCCAGCCGGAGATGGGTTATGCCCTTGGATGCCGAATACCGATGGTTCTTGGGAATCTTCGCCGCTTCAATGAGTTTGTCCACAATGTGGTCCGGGGTGGGCAGGTCAGGATTGCCCATTCCCAGGTCAATTATGTCTTCCCCTTTTCTCCGTGCCTCCATTTTCAGTTTGTTCACGATGGCAAATACGTAAGGAGGCAGGCGCTTCACTCTTTTAAATTCGTACATATGATCTCCTTCTCATGATCCGCAGCTCAGGCAGATGAATGAGATTACCATAATAAATTTAAACTTTTAAAGAGCAGGAATATATCTCCCCTCTTTGAGACCGTCCTGGCTCGGCATGCTCACCTTGACAGGCTGAACGTCATCCTGAGCCTGTCGCGTCATCCTGAGCCTGTCGCGTCATCCTGAGCCTGTCGCGTCATCCTGAGCCTGTCGAAGGATGACACGGCGTATCAGCGCAATCGCCGGACCCTGTCTCGAACATCTCACCGGCATTCATGGAGCTCCTCGTCAAAGGCGATGATACCACTGCCCTGAACCCCATTTCGAGACCTCTCTGCCGGTATCGTTCAAAAACTTCCGGATGAATGTATTCCGCAACAGGGATGTTCCCCCGTCCCGGCTGCAGGTACTGTCCGATCGTCAGGAAATCACATCCCGCATTCCGCACGTCCTGCATAACGGACAGGACCTCGTCCTCATGCTCGCCCAGTCCGACCATGATGCCCGACTTGGTTTTCATAAGAGGATAAAGGTCCTTCGCCATCGTGAGGACCTTGAGCGACGTGGCATAGTCAGCCATGGACCTCACCGCCCCGTAGAGCCGAGGAACGGTCTCAACATTGTGATTAAACACGTGCGGACAGGCATCGAGGACTGTCTTCAGGGCCACCTGATCTCCCTGAAAATCAGGGGTCAACACCTCTGTTTTTATTCCTTCGCTCTTCTGCCTCAGGGCCTGAATGGTCTTCGCGAAGTGACCGGCCCCGCCGTCAGGGAGATCATCGCGGGTTACCGAGGTTATCACAACGAAAGTGAGCCCCAGTTCCTGCGCCGCGTCCGCGACCCTCTGAGGCTCCCCGGGGTCAGGCGGAAAGGGAGCTGAAGACTTCACGGCACAGAAAGAGCAGTTCCGGGTGCACCGGTCGCCGAGGATCATGAACGTGGCTGTCTTCCGCGAAAAGCAGGCACCTTTGTTCGGGCATCGCGCCTCCTCGCACACCGTTGTCAGGCCGTGGTGCCTGAGAACCTTTTTTGTCTCGTGGGTCCCTGTTAATGTTACCTTTATCCATTCAGGATGGCGCATAATGACGTTACTCCGCATAAAGATGGAACTGCTGCATTATATCATGTTACGGGGAATGAGGCATAAACGGACGTGCGCCAGCTGGTGAATCAGGGCAGAACGGGCCTCACAAAGACATCGCGTAAGACCGGTAGTCGCTGTTTATCAGTACTTCAAAGGGCTTCTTGACATTCGCCTTCAGGAATGCCTCCTCAGGCGATATCTTCTTTGCCTTCAGCATCTCCATGATCGAGTCATCCATCAGCATCATGCCCTGCTGCTTCCCCGCCTGTATGATCGAGGCAACCTGATGCACCTTGTTCTCTCTGATGAGGTTCGCCACGGCAAAGTTGCAAAAGAGCATCTCCAGGGCCGGAAGCATCCCCTTCCCGTCAACCCTCTTCAGCAGGTGCTGGCATATGACGCCCTTGAGATTGCCCGCGAGCATGGTCCTGATCTGGGACTGCTGCCGTGACGGGAAGGCATCGATGATGCGGTCAATCGTCTTGGGAGCGGAACTCGTGTGCAGCGTTGCAAAGACCAGGTGCCCCGTTTCTGCCGCGGTTATGGCCAGTTCGATTGTCTCGAGGTCGCGCATCTCACCCACGAGAATGATGTCAGGGTCTTCCCGCAGGGCTGATCTGAGGGCCCGGGCAAAAGACCGTGTATTGCTCCCCAGTTCGCGCTGATTGATAAGGCACCTGTTGTTTTCATGGACATACTCGATGGGGTCCTCAATGGTTATGATGTGCAGTTTTCTGGTCTTGTTGATATGATCTATGAGCGTGGCAAGGGTCGTCGATTTTCCGCTTCCCGTTGGCCCGGTCACCAGGACAAGGCCCCTGGGAAGGTTCGTGAATTCCAGGATGTGTTTCGGCAGGCCCAGTTCCGGAGGAGTAAAAATTTTCGCCGGGATGATCCTGAATGCAGCGCTCATTCCTTTCCTCTGGTCATAGTAATTGACCCGGAACCGTCCCGCATTGGGTATTTCATAGGCAAAGTCGAGTTCTTTTTCATCCAGGAATTTCTGCTGCTGCTCCTTTGAGAGAATAGTGAAGAGAATCTCCCGCAAGCCGTCGAAGGACAGCCTATCATTCCCCACCTCCTCAAGGTCACCGTATCGTCGTACAACCGGTTTTGACCCGGCACAGAGGTGCAGGTCGCTTCCGTGGGTCTCAATCATGTGGTGCAGCAGATCATTCAACACAATCATAAGGAGGCTCCTTTTGTCCGTCCTGCTCTCTACATTCCGTGAAAGGCAAAGCCGAGTGTCAGGACATGTCCTTTACCGGTGTATTCCACCATTGCTATACCATTCGGGCAGAGGAGATAAAACTTTAATCCATCCGGACAGGAGCACCCTGTAAAAGGAGGTAGACAGGGGTCGCTCAAGCTTCGGAAAGACAATGTCGATATGATAGACACTATTTACCGGCAGCACATCCCAGGAGGGGGTAATTGATGGCAGATACCATCGTCAATATTTATCACGCATGGAAGGTGTCCGGGATTATTTCAGTGCTCCTTCTTGCGGCCGCCTTCCTTGTCCTCATGCTGGCCCTTCGCATGAGCATGAAAGTAATAAAGAATGTTTCAAAAGATTCATCGTTAAAGGGCCTTTTCAGCCTGTCCCTGATGGTCTTTCTGATCTATTCCCTGATCGTCTTTGTTTCCCTGCGAACTTCCGGTTTTCCTCCGCACCTGGTCACAGGCGTGGCGATCTTCCTGGGCGCCTGCTTCTGCTACAGCGCAGTAAACGTTCTAAAGTCCTTTGTCAAGCGCTTTTATCAGGAAATATCCAAACGGAAAAAAGTGGAGAGCAAGATAAAAAAACTTGCTATTGTGGACGACACAACCGGGCTTTACAACTATCGTGGATTCCTGAACATTATTGAACATCACCTGCTTCTGGCCAAACGGAATAAGTCAACAGTTCTCCTCTGTTATGTGGACATAGAAAACATCCAGTCCATTAAGGATGAACTGGGCCACCAGGAATCCAAGCTGATGATCCTTGAGACAGCCAAACTTCTGAAGGCATCTTTCCGGAAGTCAGACGTCATTGCCCGCGTCACCGAGAGCGAGTTCATGGCCCTGCTTGTAGGGAGCACGAAGGATCATACCAGTGCAATTGAAAAAAACTTCCGTGAGAAACTCGACGCTTATAACGCCAGGAGAACACAGAAATACCAGCTGCCTATCCATTTCTGCATCACCAGCTATGACCCTGAGTTCAATCAGATGTTTGAAAATATCCATGCCCAGGCCGATGATTTCATGCGCGACATAAAGAAGGCAAAAGACATGGCGCTGGCATTACATTAACCCTTCAATAGCTTCAAGCACCCTGCTCAAGCAGTGCCCAGCCATAGTCCGCCCGTGGGGCACCACACCAAGAACAGGGACTCTGCCCAGTTTCTCAATGACCGCGGGATTGTCCTTTACCGAGGGGTCCCTTCCGAGGGGTACTGCAGCATTCAGCACGACGCCGATCACCAGTGCCCCCTTGTGCCGGAGCGCGTCAACCGTGAGGAGTGTATGATTAACAGTCCCCAGGCCGGGCCGTGCCACGATCAGGACAGGTACCCCGAGGTCGGTCACCAGATCAAGGAAGAGATACCTTCCGCTCAGAGGCACCATGATGCCCCCTGCCCCTTCAATGAGCACCCTGCTGTATCGTCGGGACAGGAGATGATAGGCGGAAATAATATTCCCCTTCCTGATTCTTACCCCGTCAGCTCCCGCTGCCACGGCAGGGGCAAGGGGACGCCTGAACCGGTATGGATTTATCAGATTAAGGGGTTCCTGGATTCCCGAGGCCTTCATGAGCCGCAGCGCATCCCCGGGAACCAGCATTCCCTCTTTCACAGGACATCCTGTCTCCACGGGCTTCATGGGGCATACGCTGGTCCCCCTTTTCCGCATGGCCCTGATCAGCCCTTCCGCGATGAAGGTCTTTCCAACGCCTGTATCGGTTCCTGTTATAAAAATACCTTTAGTCATTAATACAGAGGTCGAGTTTTCAAGGAGTCCTGGGATCGCGGTCGAAACAGGCTGTGAGCTTTCAGCCGTCAGCTGTCAGTCTGAAAACTGAAAACTAACTACTGACACCTTGCCCTGTCCATTGGCCCCTCGAACCTTTCTTTAAATTATCCTGCTGTCCAGATTAAAGACCTGCCCGCTTATCCCGCTGGATTCTGCAAGACTGCATATGAATTCCGCAGCACGGTCAGGAAGGGAAAAATCCGGTACAAGGCCCTCTGCACGCGCCATTTCCCGTGCCATCTCACTTGAATCGGCCCCCATGTCCGTCAGCATATACCCCGGCAGCACTGCATTGACCATTATGTTGTATCCGATTAATTCCCGTGCCGCGGTTTTGGTAAGCCCGATGAGGCCTGCCTTGGAAGCTGAATATGCCGACAGACCTGCCGTGCCCTTGATGCCCGCATAGGAGGAAATGTTAATGATATGTCCGCTCTTCTGTACCATCATGGCATGGCCGGCTGCGCGCATGAGATGGAACGGCCCCTTGAGGTTGGTGTTAAGGATGTCATCAAAATCAAGCTCCGTTGTCTTCAGAAGAAGCCGCTCCCTGGTAATGCCCGCATTATTGACAAGCACGTCCAGCCTCCTCCACCTTTTGAGAACTTCACCGACCATGGCCTCTGCGTCCGCCTGGATTCTCACATCAGCCATGAGAACGCAGGACTCCTCTATCTGAGAGGAAACCCGCTCAGCCTCTTCCCTGCGGCCTTTGCAATGAACAGCCACGCAGTGCCCCCTCCTGCCAAAGGCAAGGGCAGCGGCTTTGCCAAGGCCCCGTGATGAACCGGTTACTAAACAGACCATAAATCAATCGCAGATCCCCGGGCACGGCCGGTGATCCGCTATCCATACCTCCCCATGCACTGGAGAACCCTGTCGATGTCCTCATCCCTCTGTCCCGCCGTAACGGAAAACCGTATCCTGCACCTGTCCTCCGGGACTGTGGGCGGCCTGATCGCCGGGGCGAAGATGCCGCACTTCATGAGATGACGCGCCAGCATGAGTGCGTCCTTCACATTTCCTGCCAGCACCGGGACAATCGGCGTCTCCGATGACAGCGTATCGAAACCCAGCGCTGCCAGCCCACGGACAAGGCGCTCCCTGTTCTTCCACAGCCTCTTTCGCAGACCCTGTGATCTGGAGTCAATGATATCAAGGGATATTTTCCCTGCCGCTGCCACTGCGGGAGGCAGCGCAGTAGAGTAGATGAAGCTCCTCGCCCTGTTTATCAGAATCTCAATAAGCTCTTTTTCCCCGGCAACAAAGGCCCCGAGGCACCCCGCGGCCTTGCTCAGGGTACCTATCTGGATGATCGTGTCTGACCTGATGCCGAAGTGTTCAAGCCCTCCCCTCCCGGTGTTCCCGAGAACGCCTGTACCATGAGCATCATCGACCATCAGGAAGGCCTTGTATCTGTTGCACAGAAAGAGGATATCTTTCAGCGGGGCAATGTCCCCATCCATGCTGAAGACCGTATCGGTAATGACCAGCCGTCTCTTCCCCCTGCCCGGGGATTTCTTCAGAAGGTCCTCAAGATGGGTTGTATCGCGGTGCCGGAAAACGTTCACTGCCGCCCTGCACAGCCGGATGCCGTCGACGATGCTCGCGTGATTCAGTTCATCACTGAATACTTCGTCGCCAGAGCCGGCAATAGCGGGGATGACCCCTGTATTTGCAGCGTAGCCGCTGTTGAAGAGCAGCGCTGCTTCAGTATTCTTGAACCGGGCAATGCGCTCCTCCAGTTCACGATGGGGAATCTGCGTGCCGCTCATTAGACGTGATGCCCCTGCGCCAAACCCGTATGTGTTCAACGCCCCTGCCGCTGCCCTGACAATAGCGGGATGGGATGAGAGGTTCAGGTAATCGTTGGAAGAGAAATTGAGACAGCGTCTTCCGTCAACCACAATACGTAAATCAGGGTACGGTGCAACAGTGGTGATGCTCCGGAGGAGGTTTTTCTTCCGGAGGGCCTTTAGTTCATCACTGAAGAGAAATGCACGCAGGCTCTCCGGTTTCAGACTTTTGACTTTTGACTTTTGACTTTTGACTTGCTCAAACCCCTTCACGTTCGTCTGGGGCCCAGATATATTTGTGAATTTGCAGCTGCACCCTCACCGGAAGGTTGTCCTGCAGGACCCAGGTTACGAGCGATTTCGGGGAGAGCACGCCATAGGCTGGCGACATAAGAATATTTTCAAACTTGTCGAGAAGCTTGTTGCTTTTGATCACGTCCTTTGCCCAGATGTAGTCAGATTCGTCCATAAGGACAAACTTTATCTGGTCCGTGGGCTTCAGGAAGTCAAAGTTTTTGGGCCTCATCCTCTCGCTCATCCCGCTTTGGGGCGTCTTGTAATCCATGATCAGCGTCAGCCTCTTGTCAAGGCAGCCGATGCAGATGGAGCCGTTCGTCTCAACGAGCACGTTGTACCCTCTGTCAAGGAGAGTCTTGAGCAACTTTGGCGTTTCTTCCTGAAGAAGGGGCTCACCCCCGGTGAACTCTACGCACTTGACGCCGTACTCTTCTATCTTGGCTACGATGACCTCATCGGAAAGCTCCTTCCCGTCATAATAGGCATAGTTCGTATCGCAGTAGGCGCATCTGAGGTTGCAGCCGGCGAGCCTGACAAAGGTGCAGGGAAGCCCCGCGTAGGTGGATTCACCCTGAATGCTCTTGAAGATTTCGTTAATTTTCAGCATAGGGAAAAACTGACGTCACCGGCGTCGATTGACCGGTAAAAACACTATTATCATAATGAAAAGCCCTGTCAATTGCAAGGCAGAAGCAGGTATAGTATAATTTGGCAATGACCAGAACTGGCGTCCTTTTTATACTTGCTCTCCTCGTTTCCCCATTTTTCACGAACGTCTCTTATGCAGACGTTACCGTGATAACCGTGGACGGGGTCGTGAACCCCGTAATGGCCGAGTTCATAGCGAAAAAGATTGACGAAGCCGCATCGGAGAATGCCGATGCCCTCGTGATAGAGCTCGATACTCCCGGCGGTCTGGACACGTCCATGAGATCGATCGTCAAGAAGATAATCGCCAGCGAAGTGCCCGTTGTTGTCTATGTATCACCCAGCGGGGCCCGTGCTGCCTCAGCAGGCGTCTTCATCACCCTCTCGGCCCACATTGCTGCCATGGCGCCCGGCACCAATATCGGGGCCGCCCACCCTGTCGCCGTCGGCGGAGGCATGGATGAAACCACGGCCGAGAAAGCAGTGAACGATGCCGCTGCATATATAAAGTCTCTTGCGGAAAAGCGGAAGCGGAACGCTGAATGGGCGGAAAGCGCCGTGCGGGAGAGCGTCTCCATCACCGAGCAGGAGGCAATAAAGCTGAATGTCATCGACGTCGTGGCCCCGGACATTCAGACACTGCTTGAGACCATTGACCAGCGGGAAGTTGAGATGGCCGTGGGAAAACGGGTTTTGCAGACAAAAGGAGCCGCACTTGTCCGCAAGGAAATAACGATGCGGCACAAAATCCTCGACCTCATCAGCAATCCCAATGTGGCCTATCTCCTCATGCTCATCGGGTTTTACGGCATCTTTTTTGAGCTCACCAATCCCGGCGCCATATTCCCGGGTGTCCTGGGGGCCCTCTGTCTCATTCTTGCCCTCTACTCCTTTCAGACCCTGCCCGTCAACTACGCGGGTTTGCTCCTCATCATTCTGGCAATCGTCCTGTTTATTCTGGAAGTCAAGGTAATGTCCTACGGCATGCTCACCGTCGGGGGGCTGGTTTCCATGACCATCGGCTCTATCATGCTCTTTGATTCGCCGCTGCCCTTTTTCAGGCTCTCCCTGAAGGTCATCCTTCCTGCAGTGATCCTCACGACGCTGTTTTTCAGTCTCACCATCTACCTCGCGGTCAAGGCATACCGCCGCCAGCCCGTGACCGGCTCCGAGGGCCTGATCGGCCTTGAGGGCAGGGCAAAAACGGACATCCTGAAAGAGGGGCAGGTTTTTATCCATGGAGAGATATGGCAGGCATGGAGCGATGAACCCGTCAAGGCCGGCGAGACCGTTGTTGTCGAAAAAGTGGAAAATCTTCACCTGAAAGTTCGCCGCCGCTGACCATTTGTTCTCCGTTGATCGTTCGTCTCAATTTTTATGTATTTGGAGGGAGGGTCGAATGAAAGGAAAGGTTCCCAGGGGTCCCTTGAACCCTTTGTCAAAGATCTTTGATGATAAATAATTTAAATGTAGTATCATATACCCTATAGTGTGTATCCTCATAAAAATTATCGTATAACGTGTAACGTTCTTCACGAGCAAGGAGGGAGACCATGCCCCAGATAGGATTTTCAGGATTAATATTCGCAATACTCCTGGTCGTCTATTTTCTCACGAGCGCCATTAAAATCCTCCGGGAATACGAGCGGGGGGTCGTCTTCAGGCTCGGCAGGCTCATCCCGATAAAGGGGCCGGGGCTGATCATCATCTGGCCTGTTATTGATAAGCTCGTAAAGGTTGATTTGAGGACCGTCACCTTTGACGTACCAGCCCAGGACATCATCACACAGGACAATATTTCCGTAAAGGTAAATGCTGTTGTCTATTTCAGGGTTATCGACCCTACGAAGGCGATCACCGCTGTTGAAGATTTTCACTATGCCACGTCGCAGATTTCCCAGACCACCCTGAGGAGTGTCCTGGGACAAAGCTCCCTGGATGAACTCCTTGCCAAAAGGGACGAGCTGAACGCGGAGCTCCAGAAAATCATCGACGAGCAGACCGAACCCTGGGGAATCAAGGTCTCCACCGTGGAAGTCAAAAACGTTGACCTGCCCTCTGAGATGCTGAGGGCCATTGCCAAGCAGGCTGAGGCCGAGCGTGAGCGGCGAGCCAAGGTCATTCATGCGGAAGGCGAGTTCCAGGCCGCCCAGAAGCTGGCCGATGCCGCGCAGATAATCGGCTCCCAGCCTACGGCACTTCAGCTGCGGTTCCTCCAGACGCTGACTGAAGTGGCGGCAGAAAAAAATTCGACGACAATCTTCCCCATTCCTATCGATATCTTCGAGCCCTTTATAAGAAAGCTCAAGAAAGATGCAGAACGGTGACAGCCATGGTGAATTCACCGGCAGATTCAGGTCCATTCCTCACCTGCAGGTGTGTTCAGGCAGCCGGGTAGATTATGGTATGATTTATCAAACATCATAAATTCAATTAGCATCTTTTATGAGAGAGGTAAGCCTGCTTCAAAATTTTTCTAATCGACAAACATCATTTTATAATTTTTCTTCGGAGCTGTCTTTGTTTTTTTTGGTAAGGGCATGTGGTGATGCGCCCCGGCATATATCTCTCTTTCCCAGGTGTGGCAGAGAAATCTCTGCACAGCCGTCCCTCTCTCCCCAACCAATGGAATGGACTTCGCCATGAACCACAGTGAAGAACGTGCCGGCTATTTTATCACAACGGTAAAACAGGCCCGCCGCCTCATAAAAATTGTCTTCGGATTCACCATCCTCATGGGGGGACTGATCATGCTCGTTACGCCCGGGCCCGGCGTCGCGACCATCGTCGGGGGGCTGGCTGTCCTGGCGACTGAATATGTGTGGGCAAAAAAACTGATGCAGCGCGTCAAGGACGAGGCAGTAAATGCAAAGAACTCCTTATTCAATAATCATGATAGGAAAAACAGAAGGGCAGACAAGGGTACGTAGCGTGTCTTGTGCATGGGGAACCCCGTTACGCTGAAGTAATGGACCTCTGGAGTGTTGGAGAAAGAAAGCATTCCATGGATTACGAGATTAACACTGTCGATATGAACGATGAATTCAAAGTCTGCCCGTCATGCGGCTATAAGGACGGCTTCCATTCCATGTTCAGAAAAGAGGGCACGGCCGTACAATGGCTCTTCATATGCCCGTCCTGCCACAAGGTCTTTGACATCGGGTTTACGGTTTGAGCTAACATTTTTTCATGATCAAGGCAGGAAATTTCTCCCCAGCCTTCCCTCTCTCCGCAACCAGTGGATCTGAGTTCGTCATGAATGCAGGTTGGATGATTTAAAAAAGCTCAGGCACTGATGTCCATTTTCCCGATAAGGAGACTCGGAGATCCGGCATTTCCGTAGAAGGTAAGATCACTGCCCACACCCTCTACTTTCCTGAACATGTCAAGGATATTCCCCGACATGACTGCTTCCTTGAAGGGATAAACAGCAGCGCCATTTTCAACCCAAAGCCCTGAGATGCCCACGGAAAAATCGCCGGAGACCGGATTCGCCGTGTGGACCCCCATTGCCCCGAGAATCACGAGGCCCCGGGAGAGTGACCTCACAAGGTCATCGCCACTACCGCTCTTACCGGGCGTTATGAAAATATTCGTAACACCCACGCCGGGCAGTGTCTTGAAGCCACCGCGGACCGCGTTTCCCGTGGAAGCCACACCATCTTTCCTCGCTGTGTAGGTGTTGTAGATATACCCCCTGAGAACACCGCCTGCCACAAGGGTCTTCATCCTTGTGGGAACACCCTCGTCATCAACAGGCCTCGTGCCCGCAGTCCAGGGCAGGGTACCGTCATCCACAATATTGACAAACCCGCTTATGATCTTCTGCCCCATCCTGCCAATGAGAAATGAGCGTTTCTTCTGCACTGCTTCAGAGGATAGTGAAGCGCTGAGGATTTCGAGAAAATCTATGGCCACAGAGGGGCTGAGAATGACGGGAACACGGACCGCAGTTATCTTTCTGGATCCCAGAAGTTCCGCGGCCCTCCGTGCGGCTTCACGCCCTACTGCCTGTACATCAACGTCACTGGCCCTCCTGCTGCCGGCATATTCCCATCCTGTCTGGGAGTCTCCCCCTTCGTCCTGTGCGAGGGCAGTAACATGGGCCGAGTAGTAGCTGCTTTCATAGGACATTGACACCCCTCTGGAATTGATGATTGCCGTGCTTCCCACACTCCTGCTGACTTCGGCCTTTCGCACTTTCCTGATCCTGCTGTCAGAAGCGAGGGCGCTTTCTTCAAGCATAAGCGCGTTCCTGATCATGTCCTTATCGCTCAGTGATGCCACACCTTCATCAAACACAGGGGGCTCAGCCGAAGGCTCCGCTGCAGGAATGCCGATAAACTCATCCGCTGCTGTCCACAGGGCTCCTTCCAGTGCCTCATCAACCATCCTGTCCGCGTCAGCGCTCTCTGTCGTAAAGGAAAATCCCAGCCTGCCCTTCCTGATAACTTTGAGGGCAATGCCGAAGTCCCTCGATGCCTCCAGGGCCTCCACGCTCCCCTCTTTCGCTTCCACAGAAATGCCGCTGGCGCTTTTCATGAATACCTCGGCAGCATCACACCCTTTTCCAAGGGCCTTTCTTAAAATATCGTCACCCAGTTCTATCATTGTTTCTCCTTGATAATCAAATCGGGGGTCAAGGTCGAAGCGACTCTCCGCGATGACTCGCTCCGAGGGTCGTCGGGCCAAGTGGAAAAAGTTGTCAGTTTTAGGTTGCTGGTCTGAAAACTGACAACGTTGTTTTATTGCCCATTGGCCTCATGATCCCTGAAATCCTTCAGAATGCCGCACCGCTGCTAGATGTGATCTTTATTTATTTTCCATGACTTGTGCTCAAGTATTATACCTGAATTCCGATATATATCCTATGCCCGTGGCTGGAAGTGAGGTCTCCTTCACGATCACAGCAGGGGATGGCACATGAGGAGAGAAAAGTGGTAGCAGATTACCCATGACTGTGAAGCGCAGTACACAGTCCATTAAACCTTTTGGACTAACGTGCCAAGAATAAACGATTTTATCGTGGCACTCCATTTGCACTGAAAAGGAGCGGAAATGCTGAAGAGATCAACCATAGGGGACAATCAGGGCGTGACGCTCATGGAACTGCTTGTCGTCATGTCCATCATTGGAATTCTGGCGCTCATCGGAGTGCCCCAGTATCAGATGCACGCAGCAAAAGGCAGTGTGCGCAGGGCCGCCAATGACCTGATCCAGAATGCGCGGCTTGCCAGCACCCTGGCAATCAAGGAAAGCCGGCCCTACGTGATTGCCTTCAACCTGCCCGCAGCTGACAGCTACAGCATCGGCTTTGACACGAACGGCGACGGCATCCCTGAAGGATTTGA
>CP070788.1:30270-44302 GCA_020346765.1 Nitrospiraceae bacterium | reverse complement strand
CCTCCTCCCCTGTCTCGACAATGTCCTCTGACTGCACACTGGTGAGCAGGGCAAGGTCGCTGAGAAATTCCCGGGTAGATTTAAACCCACCGGAATAGTTTGAGAGCTGTTCAATGTCCTCGCGCCGGTCCTGGTAGTTTTCAAAATTCCCTTTCAGGTAGGCGTCATACCCGTTAAGGAGGAGCTGCCTGATCGTCTCTGACGGATTTTCCTGTACCCCTTCCGTGGTCAGGCCCCGCACGGTGTTCCTGAACATGTCCCAGTTCTCCCTGCCTCGCTTCGGCAGGACCTTCTGCATCTCGTCCGAATTGATGGCTTCGAGGGGATTTCCCATGGTCTTGATATAGTCCCAGATCCTCCGCGCCGTGGCATTGCCCACACCAGGCGTCAGCCTGAGTATCCGCGTCCAGGATATTTCATCCAGGGGATTGAGCACTGCCCGCAGATAGGAAATGACGTCCTTGATGTGGGCCTGTTCAAAAAACCTCATGCCCGACCTGACCTCATAGGGGATCCTCCTTCTCGTCAGCTCCATCTGCAGGTCCATGGACTGATAGTGCGACCGGTAGAGCACGGCGATCTCAGCCATGGGCACCCCTTCGTCCACCAGATCGAGTATCCGCTGGGCAATAAATTCAGCCTGCTGGGACATGTTCTTCAGCGGGATGAGGGCGGGCAGGGGGCCCTTCCTGTCCAGGGAGTGGAGTTCCTTGGAAAACTGACGGGAGTTGTAGGCAATGCTGTTGTTTGCCAGGTTCAGGATCTCCCGGGTGCTCCGGTAGTTCACCGTCAGCTTGAATATCTTCGTGCCGGGATACCGCTCCGGGAAGTTCACGATGTTGTCAAAGCAGGCGCCCCTGAAGGAGTATATGGCCTGGGAGTCGTCGCCGACGACCATGATGTTTTTGTGCGTCCATGCCATGAGGTCGATAATCTCCGCCTGGATGCGGTTTGTGTCCTGGTACTCGTCCACGAGGACCTGAAGAAAGCGGCTAGACAGTTTTTCCCTGATTGCCGGCGACTCCTGGAGCAGCGTCTTCCAGAGCAGCAGCAGGTCTTCAAAGTCAACGAGGTTCATGGTCCTCTTTTTCGTGTCGTAGTGCTCCTGCACCTGGGCTATTTCCCCCGTATAGGCAATGAGGTGCGCGTGCCCCTCTTCGATCACCCGGTCAAGGGGCTGCACTGTGCCCACGGCGTGGCCGAAGAGATCCACGAGGACATTCCCCTTGGGAAACATTTTGTCCGCCCTGAGCTTCAGCTCCGCCACGCAGGACTCGATAAGGTCCCTGGAGTCCTCCCGGTCGAGGATAGTAAAATTCGTGCTGAGGTTTATGGCGTCGCCGTACCTCCGCAGGATCATGTTACCGATGTGGTGGAAGGTGCCGCCCCACACCCGCCGGGCCTCGCCCTTGATGAGGAGCTCCACCCGGTGGAGCATCTCCCGGGCCGCCTTGTTCGTGAAGGTAAGGAGGAGGATACGCGCCGGGTTCACGCCCTTTTCTATCAGGTAGGCGACCCGGTAGGTAACCACCCGCGTCTTGCCGGACCCTGCCCCGGCAATGACCAGGGAAGCCCCGTCCTCAGAGGTCACGGCATCGAGCTGTTCCTTGTTGAGATAGGAGACGTAGTCTATGGCCGGCGCAGCGCGGGAGGCTGACTTGAGATGGTATTTTTTCATCGCTCCTGATCATTCTAATACAGGGGGGAAGAAAATATCATGCCCGGGCTCCTGAACAGGTAAAGGTATAAGCCCAGGAAAAGAGTGTATTAGATTAATTGATTAATAATTATCCCATTTGTGCCGATACATGAAGAGGGCGGCGCCCCGTTTCTGGAGAGAACACGAATTATGCGTTACACTGACAGGAGGTAATACCCGTGAGCCTATCAATCAGGAACATATTGTATATCGTGGCAGGCCTGGCAACTCTGGTCATTGTTCTGAGTGCTGGGTCTTTATTTTCTGTAATCAGGTCGAGCGGCATATGTGCCATCCTGACCGGTCTCGCTGGGTTCTTTATTGTTTTCCTTGCTCTTTTTCTGAACAGACATATCTCGCGTCACCTTGATCATCTCATCCATGCAGCGAACGCACTGGCCTCGGGAGACCTCACCTCTAAATTTACAGAAAGCGGTTCTGGTGAAATCGGTGTGCTTTCCCGGTGCCTGAACCGCATGACAGAGCTTTTTAACAAAATGATAAATGGAACGATCAGTTCAGCAACCAATGTGGTATCCGCCATAGACTCGTTGAGAACGTCAGCGGCAAAAACTGCAGAAGGCGCACAAACACAGGCCGGGCAGGCATCCCAGATAGCAGCAGCATCAGAGGAAATGAGCCAGACCATTGTGGACATTTCGAAGAACGCCTCTGAGGCAGCGGAAACCTCGCGCAAGGCCATGACTATTGCCCAGAAAGGCAAAGAAACAGCCGATGGAGCAGTAGACACCGTTCAGAGGGTTTACACCTCAACGGGAGAACTTTCATCAATGATTGGCAAACTGAATGGCCGCGCATCTGAGATTGGCGAGATAACAACTGTCATAAACGATATCGCAGATCAGACAAATCTCCTGGCCCTCAACGCTGCCATTGAGGCCGCCCGGGCAGGTGACCAGGGCAGGGGATTTGCCGTTGTGGCAGACGAAGTGAGAAAGCTTGCCGAGAGGACCATCAAGTCCACTGCCGAGATCTCCGCAAAGATACACTCTGTTCAGCAGGAATCGGAAGAAACGGCAAAGTTCATGGCCATCGCATCGGACGACGTGGCAAATGCATCGGAATATATCAGGAACGTAAGCACCTCCCTGACATCCATTTTTGAAGCTACGCAGAATGTCTCCGACCAGATAACCCAGATAGCCGCAGCAGTTGACCAGCAATCCGCGGCATCTGAACAGGTAACGGCCAACACAGAAAAGACACTTGAGGTTTCGAAGAAAATAGAAGCCATGTCAGACAGTGTCATGCACGATATCAACAATCTGACAGCAATTGCCGATGAATTACGGAACATCACCTCCGGGTTCAGGACAAAAGGCAGCGAGCTCATGATCCTTGACCTGGCAAAGGGAGATCACAGGATCTGGGTCAACAAGATAGCAGCCCATCTGAAAGGGGAGGAAAGACTGGATCCCTCCCAGCTCTCTGACCATACAAAGTGCAGGCTCGGCAAGTGGTACTTTGGCGAGGGGTCAAAGAAATGCGGCAGCCTCCCCAGCTTCGGAAATCTGGCATCTCCCCACGAAAGCATCCACAAGCTGGGAAAGGAAATTGTAAGGGCATACAACGAGGGCAATGTAAAGGCAGCTGAGAGCTCATTCCGCGAGATGGAGCATGTATCCCGCGATATCATGGGCCTCCTTGATAACATAAGGATCGAATACCGTGGTGACAGGGCCGCTCTTGCCTGACAGCGGGAAAGACCATCACGGGTCCCGGTTGCCCTTTACAGTGTTTTTATAGCGGTACGGATGGCCTCACGCAGCATGGCAACACTGGGGACCGGCGCGAGCCTGCCAGACTCGTCCCTGTACATTCTTCAGGAGAAGCCCGGAATTTCACCGGGCAGGATATCTCTGCCGTTGACCAGCACGGAGGGCGAGCCCTTGAGTCCGCGCTTTTCAGCCTCCTCATCAGTGATCCGTTGCACCGTCAACGTCACATCAGCCGCCTCAAGTCCTATAGCTTGAGTCAGGTTTTTTCTCAGGGCTTTTTCTGAGTCGCAGGTTCCGGAAATGTAGCAGTCAATGTTCATCCCTATGCGGCCCGTTTCATGTATATATCCTGGATGCTGCCCCGCAGAACCAGCTCCTCTCTGTCCAGTTTCACAATCTCAAAAAAGAACGTTATCCCCCGGTACGGCCCATCATTCATCATTATTTTAATATGTTTTTCACTGATGAACTCGTACGTGCCCGTTGACCGCAAATGACTTATACGCTCTTCCCAGGGTGCGACCACGTTACCATTTTCCTGGAACCAGTATGACGTGGGTGAATTTCCGGCAATTTCACTTGCCAGGACCCACTTCCCTTGAAGAAGTTGTTCTTTCCCGTGAGAGCATGCACTCAGCAGCAGCACGATGGCAACAACGCATAGATTGATGCATTTACCGGTCATTGAGATCTCCTTATCAGAATGAATTCGCTTAACATTATGAAAAGAGTAAAGCACTGCAGGGGATAAATCAAGAATTTATTCGCTTAAGGAGTCAAAAAGGATCAGTGATCAAACGGGAGAGTAAGGGATCTGCCCTTGACAGGCTGATGAAAAGCTGTTTGTCATCACTGTTATCCTTATGCAGTCATACCCGTGAATCTATTCTCCGGAGCACTGGAAAGGATGAAAGGGTCTCGTCCCTAGTGTTATAAGCAACGCTTCCCTGCCTTCATCTTCATAATTAATTCAAAGTCTTGTCTCATCATAAAAAGCATGACAACAGAAATGCTGGATAAATATCCCTTCGGCCTGACCCTTGGATTTCTGATCGGTTTTATAATTATCCATCCCTTTTCCATGGTATTTGAGGGTCTACTTCTTCCTGCAGTGGCGTTAAACATAAGAAGCCTTGTCCATGCTTTCCATCCTCAACATATCCCCATGGCATTTTTCTTCGGCCTTCTGGGCATGTCGCTTGGGGCGATTAACGTTTATTACCTGAAAACAATCATGAAAAGCAGAAGGCAAATTAAACTTCTTGAAGGTCTGCTCCCGATTTGTTCGTGCTGCAAGCGTATAAGAGACGATGCAGGAAAAGAACAGGGTACAGGTAAGTGGGAAAGAATAGAGGAATATATTTATAAGAAGACGGACCAGGAATTTACCCATGGAATATGTCCTCAATGTGTTGAAAAAGTATTCCCGCGGAAAAACTGAGAATATTGAAGTCTCCGTCCATGCAGGGCAGCAGGTCAGTATTTTTTTCAGACCTTCCAGGACGTGAAGCTCCTGTTTGGCCCGACCTGAAAAAGTCTGGAGAGGCGTCACTTCCCATTCAAGCGTTCCCCACATGGGTACTTGTCTCAGCAACCGGTCCAGCGCATCATTTATTCAGCCTCTGCAATAAAAGACATAACCGCTCTCCCACGGGGAGCCCCCCTGCTTTGATCTTCTTTTCCTTCTCAAGCCCTGTGAACATATCGTGGCCCGGAAGAACGATGTCCTCCAAAACAACTCCTGCCTCTTCGGGCGAAGCGAACCCGGGCCATCCTGAACCAATAACCAGATATCTCATGATGTCTCCTCCTTTCGAGAAAAGGATATGAGACTTTCACTGAATATATGGATCATGTAATGAGGATGGTGAACCCTGCCGTGGACAGGCATGTGACAGAACTGGATGAGGGTCAGAGAGCAAAAAAAGACCCGGCTTTCTGCCGGGGCTTTCAGGATAGTTCTGAACCGGTTTACTAATGTTCTGCCGCGGGATTGGCGTGGCCGATCTCTCCGGTCTTGATGGCGATGGCAATCTTGGCACCCACAGTAAAGATCAGGAGCCCGATGGCCCACACAGCAAGAGATATCCACAATTCAAGGGCATTGGGCATATAATCGTATATCTCACCCAGAGTGTCGGGCACGAACCCCGGGAAGATCAGCCCCATCCCCTTCTCGATGTACACCCCGATGAAAATGAATACACAGGCGGTATTCAGCATCTTGAAGTTTTTCCTGAAGGTGGGGATAAGCAGTATGAGAAAGGCAAGACTGTTGACGATAAGGGCTGTCCACATCCATGGAACGAGATGGTCATGGCCCTCAAGGCCGCTCCAGAGATAATTAAAGGGAGCGATATGCGCGGTGTGCGAATATTTTTCCTTAAATACCTCGGAGCCGAGGAAGAAAAGGTTCAGCGCCATGAACCAGGTGACGATCTCCGCAACCTTATGCAGCGCCCTGTCAGGGATCTCCAGTGCTGTCCTCTTCCTGATAATCTGGAAGATAATGAGCATGAAGGCAGGACCTGAGCAGAATGCCGATGCGATAAATCTCGGGGCCAGTATGGCTGTGTTCCAGAACGGTCTCGCCGGAACACCGAGATAGAGAAAGGCCGTAACCGTGTGGATGCTGATGGCAGCCGGCACTGAGAAAAGGATGAGAGGCCAGACAAACCCGGTCTTGTAGGGCTTCCCGGCGTATATCTTTGACAGGGCATAGGCCACAAGGAACAGATTGAGGACCAGGTATCCGTTCAGGACAATGACGTCCCAGGTCAGGATGGACTGGGGCCAGTTAAAAATACCGATCATCGGGATCAGGTGCCAGAACCTCTCAGGACTCCCCATGTCGAGAAGGATAAACATGAGACACATGGACACAGCAGATACTGCCATGATTTCGCCGATAAGGACGATGTTGCCGATCGGTTCGTAGTTATAAATATAGTACGGGACAACGAGGACCACAGCGGCCGCGGCAACGCCGACGAGGAAGGTGAAGTTGGCAATGTACCAGCCCCAGGAGACCTGGTCTCTCATATTGGTTGCGATAAGTCCCTGATCAACCTGCCTGGCGACAAGCGCGATCCCTACGAGCGCGAGCAGGGAAAGGAATCCCAGCCATGCCTTGTATTCCTTGCTCCCTGTCGTGACTGTCCGGAAGATCTCATTTATTGCATCAATTACCATGGCCTTGCCTCTCCTCTAGCTTTTAACGCTGTAGCCCATACTGAAGAAGTAATAGAATTTCGGGTTCGTATCCAGCTCCTCCTTGAGCCTGAACACCTTCAGGTTTTCCAGAATGTACCGTATCTCGCTGTTGGGGTCCATGAGATTACCAAACTTACGCGCTCCTACCGGGCAGGCCTCAACGCAGGCGGTGTAGCGACCCTCGCGGGACCGCTGGATGCAAAAGGTGCATTTTCCTACGACCCCCTTGTACTGCGGCCTGTTGCCAAGATAGTGGACCACAGGATTGAACTCTTCCTTGGGTATCGTGGGTTTTCCCCAATTGAAGTTTCTCGCTCCGTAGGGGCATGCGGCCATGCAGAAGCGGCATCCGATGCACCAGTTGTAATCCACGACGACAATCCCATCGGGCTCCTGCCAGGTCGCCTGCACAGGACATACCTTCACACAGGGCGGGTTTTTGCACTGCTGGCACTGGACCGGCACATAGAATTTGCCCGGTTCCGGGACCTGCTCAGGCTCGTAGTAGCGGTTCGAATGCTCCAGTCCCTGCCATTTGTGGTTGTTCGTGTGAAATTCAAGGACCTTGATCCATTGGATCTGGGGGTCGCGGGAAAGGTTGTTTTCCTTCACACAGCCGTATACGCACCTCCTGCAGCCGATGCACCGGGAAAGGTCAAGGGCATAGGCAAAGACCGTATTGTCCGGGGGAGGTGTTGCCTTTGCCGTTACGGCCTTCCCGTATTTGAAGGAGAGTTCTTCCTCCATTTTGGCGAGGATGTCCTTCAGGTCGTCCTTGCTCAGCCGTTTGAAGTGCTGCCGGAAATATTCCTCGATCACGTAGGCCTCGGCCTTGCCCGCGGGAATCGCCAGGGCAGCCGCGCCCGCTGACAGAGCGGCAAGAAACTTCCTCCGCGTTATCCTGCTCCTGTCTTTTCCTGTTTTATCGTCTGACATTGAAGGGCCTCCCCATAATTAACACTAGTGCTTCTCCGCCGGGGCTTCCTGCCCTCCGGCTGATGATGCCCTGATATTCAGCGGTTTTCTCGGCGCAGGTTCCGGCTTTATGGGCTGGAACGGCGGGTTGTGCGGATTGTGGCACTGGGCGCAGTGCATCCATTCGGTTTTGCCGTCGCCGGCAAAGTATCCTGTCCGTTTCCCATGGATGCCCATCTTCCATTCGCGGTACACCCTCTTGTGGCACTGCTCGCACACCCTGTAATATTCATCATAGTCAACGAGCTGCCCGTTCAGGAGCTGGAACTTGTCCCGTGTCTTCAGGCTGTGGCAGTCGAGGCACCACCGGTTTTCTGAATCGTGGTTTACAAACTCTCCGGGGATCTCGCTGTGCGGGTCTTCGAGTTCGCGTCTCTTGGGATTGGCCTCCCAGCTTTCGTCATGGCAGTCCGAACAGGGATAGAGATCCATCTCATTCATGGGCGCCAGAAAGGCCTTGATTTCCTCCACGGGCCTGTCAAAGGGCACCTCCCCGGGCAGTTCATCCTTTGCAGGGTGGGCTGTGTCAGTGACTTCTTCTTCATGGACCGCCACGGCAGTGGAAACGTAATACCCCATCGATAAAAAACAAAGAATTACGGTAATCACAGAACAGACTGCTGACAGGCGTTTCATATCCATTGCGACCCCTTGTTTTTTCTTGGAGAAAGGCTAAAAGAATTGTGATACTGGTATGAAAGTATACTGCAATAGATTTCATGAGTCAAAATAAAAAAAATTATCGGCCTATAATTATCTTTTATGCAGTCGCTCCCGCGGATACCGGCATCTGCGCTCATCAGCAAGCATACATTCAAGGCATACCTCAAAGATTGTTCTTAATGTCTTATGTCACAGGTGGTATACTTTCAATAATTATTCTGACGGATACTATCATGAAACACGTGTTCGAGACAATACTTAAATACATAATCGGTGCTGACACCGATCGAGAGCCCCTGGCAAAAATAAATATTTCCGGCCAGTTCCTTGAGGGCCACCAGGACGACAGAGCTGTTGCACGAAATCTGAACGCCGCTTTTCTTGTCACATTGTCAGGGGAAACACACCCACTGTACAATCAGTGCCTCGACTATTTCACACGCTTTGAGTCTCATCCCTCATGGGGGGCGGTTGTCCTTTTTTACAGAGCGGCAGTGGATCGCATCCAGTCTGAAATACTGGGCCGATGTTATGATGATGCACAGTTCGAGAATGATATGGAACGCCTTTACTCATGGCTCATGATCCCGGACAACCTCGAAAACAAAGAGGCAACCATTGAATCTGTTCACCGGCTTTTCTTTCCCGAAGGAGTTTCATTGTGTAGAGATAGAGAGGAAAAGATTCGCGCCCTCCGTGAAAAAAGGACAATCCGCATCACAGGGCTCAATCCTGCGCCTCTCAAAGACCCCGCGCGCGAGGTCCTTTTCACAGCCAACGTTCTTGTTACCGTTCCGCCTGCTTCGAAACCTATCGACACCCTCCCCGTCATATCATCGATAAAATTCAGGCTCGAGCAGGCTCTCCGGGACAGGCAGCTGTACTGGTACGACCACCCTGTCCCCATAGGGGTCCCTCCAGACCAGAATGAGGTGCTCTATGGCCTTGAAGGTCTCGACAGGGCAGTTGCGTTCGAAAAACAGCGGGGAACGATTGACAAAGACGCCGTAGTCACCTGCCTCCTTTCAGTATCAGTCACCCATAAGAATTTGCAGAACATTGTCAAGGACTATATCGAAGATGAACTGAGGAAAGAAAAAAACATCAGAAATCTGGATGTCTATATTATTACCGAAGCAGATGCGGAGCGGATAGTTGAACAAATATTCATTCCTGCTCTCGGGATGATACCGGCTCCGGCAGACCCCGGCACCGTCTCCAGGGTCTTCGGCGTAGACGGAGAATACGGCAGGCATTACAGCTTTCTGAAAGCAATTGCAGCGTACTGGCAGACGCTTATCAATCCTGAGGTCAGAGGCACGTTCAAAATAGATCTTGACCAGGTCTTTCCTCAGGCAGAACTGGTTGAACAGAGCGGGCGTTCGGCCTTTGAACACTTCAAGAGCCCCTTGTGGGGAGCAGAAGGCGAGGACAGTGCAGGGAACAGCGTAGAACTCGGCATGATTGCCGGGGCCCTGGTGAATCAGAAGGATATCGGCACCTCGCTGTATACTCCCGATGTATGCTTCCCTGCCTGCCAGGCAAAGGGAGATGAGCTCATTTTTTTCAGCGCACTACCGCAGGCCCTGTCCACTGAAGCTGAAATGATGACGCGCTATTCCGGCAGTATGCCTGACGGCATCAACCACTGCATTCAGCGTATTCATGTTACCGGCGGGACCAGCGGGATCCTTATTGATGCACTGAGAAAGTACAGGCCGTTTACTCCTACATTCATAGGCCGCGCTGAAGACCAGGCATATCTGTTGTCCGTGCTCTTTTCCGGTGATCCGAATAAACTGCGATATGTGCATATGGACGGGCTTTTCATGCGGCACGATAAGGAGGCCTTTGCAGGAGAGGCCATTAAATTGGCGGCGTCGGGGAAAATAATCGGCGATTATGTCAGAATGCTGCTGTTTTCATACTATGCAAAGGCCCTGCCCTGGTCCCTTGAGGAAATCAAGGATACGATCGATCCATTTACCGGTTGCTTTGTCTCCCGGATTCCCCTTACTGTCGTTTACCTGCGGTTTGCCCTCAAGGCAGCGTCGCTGTTCGCAGCAAACTCCCACAATGAATCACTGGACGGGCTGGAGTTTATTAATTCCGGCGTCAGGCGGCTTGATGAGGTCATCGGAAAACTGACCAGAGAGCCAAATCTCTTGATCGAACAGTACGAAAAGGAAAAAGAGGGGTGGAGGGTTTACTATGAGGTTCTTGAGAAAATAGGGCAGGGAGTCAACAGGGGCGACCCATTTGCCCGTGAACTGGCAGAGAAGGCAAAGGATCTGATGCAAAACTGCAGGATACATTTTAAATGAACCTGATTCCTCAAGAGAAGAACAGGAAATTAATAATAATGAGGAACCTGACGTAGTCGATGATGATATGTTTCCCGTAGGCCCTGAAAAAGAAAAAGCGTTGCGAGCAAGAATGGAAAGACTCGGTATCTTCGAAAAAGATATTGAGGAAACATTTGTACGCTCCGGCGGCAAAGGCGGCCAGAACGTTAACAAGGTTGCCACCTGCGTCCAGCTCAGGCACAGTGCGACGTGCACTGAGGTAAAGTGCCAGAAGGCGCGGACACAGGGACTGAACCGCTATTACGCGCGGGTTATGCTCTGTGATAAGATCGAGCGTCAGATTCTGGGGAGGGAGAGCGACGAGCAGAAACGGATTGCCAGGCTCCGCAGGCAGAAGCGGCGGCGATCAAAGCGGGCCAGGGAGAAGATGCTCGCCGACAAGCATATGCAGTCCCGGAAAAAGGAAGAGCGGTCCTTTCGCATCTCTCCCGAGGAGTAGCCCTTTGGCAGCGGCCCATTTTTTGCAACAGGGGTTTTATTCCTGATATAGTTAATGGTATTAAAGGGGTCCCGGGTCTTTTAAATCGCACCTCCCCATAACTCCATTACGCCGATAACCGGAACAAGGAGAGGGTTTGTGGACGTACTCGAATTTTATTTCCCCGTCTCCGGCGTCACGACCTCCATCTTCATCCCGCCGCTCGTTGCCTTTGTCATCTCCTTCTTCACGTCCATGGGAGGCCTTTCCGGAGCCTTTCTCCTGCTGCCCTTCCAGATGAGCATACTGAATTTTACGACCCCGTCCGTAAGTTCAACGAACCTGCTCTTCAATATTATTGCAATACCCAGCGGCGTGTACCGCTATATCCGGGAAGGGAGGATGTCCTGGCCCCTGACTGCCGTCATCGTTGCCGGCACACTGCCGGGGGTCTTCCTGGGCTACTATCTCCGGGTGCTGATTTTCCCTGACCCCGGGACGTTCAAGTTATTTGTCGGCCTTGTCCTCCTCTATCCCGGCCTGCGTCTTCTGTACGAGGCCCTCTCCCCTTCCCGCCCTGCGACCGGCAGCGGTACGAACGTGATGGGCAAAACAGTAAGGACCATTGCCTTTACCCTCAGGACTGTGGAATATGCGTTCCTGGGAGAGCGGTATTCATTCAGCACTGCCGCGATGTTTTTCCTTTCTCTTGCTGTGGGCGTCATCGGGGGAATTTACGGGATCGGCGGAGGCGCCATAATAGCCCCCTTCTGCGTGGCCGTGTTTCACCTGCCGGTCCATACCATTGCGGGTGCCACCCTCTTGGGAACGTTCATCACGTCCGTGGCAGGGGTGCTCTTTTACAGCGTCATCCCGGCGCAGGGAGGGCTTCAGACATCTCCCGACTGGCTGCTGGGCCTGCTCTTCGGGGCCGGAGGGTTTGCAGGCATGTACCTTGGGGCACGCTGTCAGAAGTTTGTCCCCCAGAATGCCATCAAGCTCCTTCTGGGGGTGCTGATCCTTATCGTTGTCTTCAGGTATGTCACGCATTTTTTTTCCTGACCCCGCGGGAGAGCAGAAGTACCCTAGTGCCGTGGTGCCATAGCGCAAAAGGGAAGGCCCCTCCATTCCGACAAACAGCGATTTCCATGCATGAGAGCAATAAAACCCGCCGTTCTTGTTTGCATCTTATCCCCCTTTTACAGTACATTAGAAAACCCCGGTAATGTAAGAACCTGTCTGATACCGTTGTGAGGAGGAATACTGTGCGGAAAAAAATTTCTATTGAACCGGCGAAGAGAGTAAAGGACCTGCCTCCCTATCTGTTTGCCACTATTGACAAGATGAAAGAGAAGGCCGTTGCAAAGGGCGTCGACCTCATTGAACTGAGCATTGGAGACCCTGACATCCCCACGCCCCGGCATATTGTCGAGCGCATGAGGAAGGCGGTAAAGAACCCCAAGCACCACCAGTATCCCTCCTATGTGGGCATGCTCTCGTTCCGGCAGGCCGTTGCTGACTGGTACAGGCGCCGGTTCGGGGTAACGCTTGACCCGAAGACAGAGGTGCTTTCCCTTATCGGCTCCAAGGAAGGCATCGGCCACATGCCTCTGGCGTTCATCAACCCCGGGGATTACGTCCTGATCCCTTCGCCGGGATATCCCGTGTACCCCGTGGCAACGCTCTTTGCAGAGGGCAGATCCCACGTCATGCCCCTCCTGGAAAAGAACGACTACCTCCCGGAACTGGGGAAAATCCCCCGGAGCGTCCTCGCCAAGGCAAAGCTCATGTTCATCAATTACCCGAACAACCCTACCGCTGCCTGCGCGGGCAGGGCCTTTTTCAGGGATGTGGTCCATTTTGCCGCAAAGCACAATATCATAGTCTGCCATGACGCGGCCTACACGGAAATGTACTATGACGACGACAGGCCCATGAGCTTCCTCCAGATCCCCGGCGCAAAAGAGGTGGGCATTGAGTTCCATTCCCTTTCCAAGACCTATAACATGACCGGCTGGAGAATCGGCTTTGCCGTGGGCAACAAAAAGGCTGTGGCTGGACTGGGGAAGATCAAGACAAACCTCGACTCCGGGATCTTTCAGGCCATCCAGGAGGCAGGCATTGAGGCCCTGGCTACTAAAGATTCAGAGCTGAAAAAAATCAGGGCCATATACCGGAAAAGAAGGGACGCCCTGCACAGCGGGCTCACACAGCTGGGACTTGAGGTCAACAAGCCCGGAGCAACATTCTACCTCTGGGCTAAATGCCCCAAAGGCTATACGTCCATGAAATTCACGGCGCTCCTCCTGAACAGGGCCGGGGTCCTGACCACGCCGGGAAATGGATTCGGCGCAGCAGGTGAGGGATATGTCCGATTTGCCCTGACCGTCCCCGTGAAAAGGATAGACGAGGCAGTCAGAAGAATAGGGAAGATACTTTAGGCCAGTTGCTACTCCGAGGACGTGCCGCCTGCCCCGCGCTGTCCTGCGCCGCCGCGGGAACAGGAGGCCCCGGTCTTTTTGTCGCAGGCGCTGCTGGCTTCCTGTCCGTCATCTTCAACCCTCATGGACCACTCTTCAAGATTGCTCATGTTCACGTTCCTCTCTAAGGCTGTCTCTTTTTCTTTCCTTTCGGCAGCCAGAAACGTTCACTTGAGTATGAACCTGGCTGCACACAAAAAGCACCGGTCTGATACAATGAAGAAAGGAGGAATGGGGGCAGCCTAAAGCGTACGCCATTACGCGCTGCCCCATGAAGGCGGATCATACTCTGAACAGAGAGGCCCGGCATGCCCCTGGTCTACATCGGGATCGGCTCAAATCTGGGAACACGGGAGGAAAACTGCACCCGCGCTGTCGGGCTTTTCGCAGAACAGGGCATTAATGTGCTCCGGCAATCATCTCTCCTGGAGACCGAGCCCTGGGGGATAACGGACCAGTCGAAATTCATCAATATGGCT
>CP070788.1:15255-30170 GCA_020346765.1 Nitrospiraceae bacterium | reverse complement strand
CAAAATCGTGGAGGTCAGGAGTGAGCTGACAAAAGAGCTGGGTATCCAGTGGGGTATGCTCTGGGAGCCCCCGGACAGCAGAATGACGATCGGTGGAGTCAATACCCTGTCAGGAGGCGGGAACGGCTTTAATTCCGGCAACCCTCTCATGGTGAACCTGCCTGCCATCGTCGGACAGGACAAAGGCGGCAACATAGGCCTCGGATACATCAACGCTGCAGCAACCTTTGCGCTGGACCTGCACCTCTCGGCCCTGGAAAGCACCGGAAAGGCCAAGGTTATCTCTAACCCGAAAATAACAACAAGCGACAATGAGGAAGCGCGGATTCTTCAGGGCGAAAAGATACCCTATCAGACGGTATCTCAGGATGGAACGCAGACAGAGTTTATGGATGCTGTCCTGGAACTCATTGTAACACCCCACATTACGCCCGAGGGGACCGTTGTGATGAAGCTTGAGGCCAAGAAGAATGAAGCAGATTTCTCCAAGCAGGTCCTCGGCGTTCCGACTATCGCTATCAAGGAAATCCAGACCCAGGTCCTCATTAGCGATCAGGACACGCTGGTAATCGGCGGCATATTTACGACAGAAAAGACCAAGAACCTTGAGGCAGTGCCGGGTTTTGCGGAGATCCCCATCCTCGGCTACCTGTTCCAGAAAAACAAGGACATCGAGGACAAGAACGAGCTTCTGATATTCATTACCCCGCGAATCGTCAATCCCACAGGACGTTTGTAGCATCCTGCACAGCAGACCGATTTCGTTCACCGGGAAACGGCACTTGACGCTGTTTCCCGGTGTACTTTTTTTTACCAACGGAGTACATTATAAGTGCCCTTTCATGGCAAGGACCCCGGGTTGTACAGGGACGTCCTGCTAGCCGGCGGGTATTCGCATGGATGCCCTTATTCTGAGACGGGAGGTCTGTCCAGGTCGATGATGGAAAAACTGCGGTATCTAACATCAGGGGAGTCCCACGGCAGGGCGCTCCTGTGCACCATTGACGGTGTCCCTTCAAACCTAATGCTGCTGGAGGATGATATCAACAATGACCTCGCGAGGCGTCAGAGGGGGTACGGCAGGGGCGGGCGGATGAAGATCGAGTCTGACCGTGCTGAAATCCTGTCAGGGGTCCGGCACGGGATTACCATGGGTTCTCCTGTTTCCCTCCTGATTGAAAACAGGGACTGGGAAAACTGGCAGGATATCATGAGCCCGGAGCCGGCTGCCAGGCGGCTGGAGCAGGGAAGATTGGCAATCCGGTCCCGGGACCCCCGGAAACTGCCCGTGACCCGGCCGAGGCCTGGACATGCTGATCTGCCGGGAGCTCTGAAGTACGGTCACCGGGACCTGAGAAATGTCCTTGAGCGCTCAAGTGCCCGGGAAACAGCAGCCCGGGTCGCTGTGGGCGCGATTGCAAAGAAGCTGCTTGCTGTATTCGGCATTGAGGTGATGAGTTATGTCACTGAGGTCGGAGGCATCTGCATTGAGAACACAGGGCGCAGATCTCAGATCACAGACGTAAAAAAGGTTTTATCCCTGTTCAAAAGGGCCGAAGCATCTGAAGTACGATGCCCTGACAAAAAAACTGAAGAAAAGATTGTCAACAGGATCACGACTGCAATGAGAAACGGTGATACTCTGGGGGGCGTATTTGAGGTCATTGTGACGGGGGTACCGGCTGGCCTCGGCAGTTACAGCCAGTGGGACAGGAAACTCGATGCACGGCTCTCATATGCCATCATGGCGATCCAGGCTGTGAAAGGCGTGGAGGTAGGGCTCGGATTTGAAACCGCGCGCAGAAGGGGATCTGACGTAATGGACGAGATCTACTACAGGACACAGAAGCCGGGGACCCGGGCGAAGACAGCGCGAGGAGAAGCAGCAGGGGGATTTTACCGGAAGACCAATAACGCCGGTGGTATCGAAGGTGGAATGAGCAACGGTATGCCCATTGTTATAAGGGCTGCCATGAAGCCCATTCCTACGCTCAGGCGCCCGCTTTCCTCCGTTGACATTGAATCAAAGAAGACATTCAGGGCGGCCTATGAACGGTCTGATGTGTGCGCTGTTCCCGCAGCATCAGTTATCGGCGAAGCTGTCACTGCCATTTCCATTGCCGACAGCTTCCTTGCGAAATTCGGCGGCGACAGCCTGGAAGAGATAGGGCGCAACTACAGGGGATACCTGAGGCAGATGAGGGAATTTTAAATTCTTACGCGTTCAATCTGAGAGTTCATCTTTCAGCATTGTAATCATTCTGTAAGAGAGAATATATTATCCACAGATTTCACAGATGGTTGCCCAGGCAATTTCGTTGAAGAAATCTGTGTGATCTGCGGATTAGCAAAATTTCAAATATCGTTGAATCGCGTGGTAAGGGTACCATGAAAATTGTCCTTACAGGATTCATGGGCACTGGCAAAACCTCCGTAGGCAGGGAGCTTGGCAGGGTCCTGGGCTACCGCTTTGTCGACACTGATGCGCTGATTGAAGAGCAGGAAGGATTGCCAGTTTCTCTCATCTTCAAGGAAAAGGGGGAGGAACATTTCCGGGCCCGTGAGCGGACGGTCATTGAAGAGGTTTCCCGCATGAGGAATGCGGTCATTGCAACGGGCGGCGGGGTCATCAAGGACCCGGTGAATATGGCAAATCTCAGCACGGGAGGGATCATTGTCTGGTTGAAGGCCGATCCTGGAATAATCCTCAGGCGTGTCATGACAGAAGGAGGGAAAAGGCCCCTGCTGGACGTTGAGGAACCCCTCAATGTGATCAACCGCCTCCTTGATGAGCGGACACCACTCTATAAGCGGGCTGACATTGCTGTTGAGACCAGCTATATCACACCTGCGGAGACCGCCCAGGAGATTACCGAGCGGCTCGGCCTCGACGGGGAAGGTGTGACGGTTGATCTGGGGGAGAGAAGCTATGACATCCGTATCGGCAGCAGAATGCTCTCTACGCTCGGCCTCCGTCTGAAGGAGTTCCGGCCTTCAGCCGTGGCAATAGTAACCAACAGGACAGTGTTTCCGCTTTATCGCGAGGCCCTTCTCGGTTCATTGAGGCAACAGGGCTTCGTGCCAAAAATCATAGAGCTTCCTGACGGAGAGGAGTACAAGGACCTTCTCTGGTCGTACTACATCCACGGGGAACTTCTGAAGGCCCGCTTCGACAGGGACGCCCTGATGGTTGCCTTCGGCGGGGGGGTCGTGGGAGACATCACGGGATTCGTGGCGTCCACGTATATGCGGGGGATCAGGTATGTGCAGGTACCTACCACACTGCTTTCCCAGGTCGACAGCTCAGTGGGGGGGAAGACAGGAGTGAATCATCCCCTCGGGAAAAATATGATCGGCAGCTTCTATCAGCCGTCGCTAGTCATCGTTGACGTGGATACCCTGAAGACGCTCCCCGGGAGGGAATTTTCAGCCGGCATGGCCGAGATAATCAAATACGGAGTCATCGCCGACAGGGAGCTCTATGACTACCTTCGGGCAGCACGTGAGGATATCCTCTCCTTTGGCGACGCTCTCATCCATGTCATCAGACGTTCCTGTGAAATAAAGGCCGGAGTTGTGTCCAGGGACGAAAAGGAGTCCGGTCTGAGAGCCGTCCTCAACTTCGGCCATACCATCGGACACGCCATAGAGACGGTCACGGGCTATCAGACATTCCTGCACGGAGAAGCCGTTGCCATGGGGATGTGTGCTGCCGCTGAAATGGCCGTTCGTATGGGTATTTTTGAACAGCGGGACGCAGCGCGTATAAAGGAGGTGGTCCGCCTCTACCGCCTTCCTGCTGATATACCGGACTCGCTCAACGCAGGTGAGATGATCGCGGCGATGGAAATTGACAAGAAAGCAAGAGCAGGGAAAATCCGTTTTGTCCTGCCCGAGTCCATTGGATCTGTGAGAATCGAGGATGGCATTGACAGGGGGCTGATAGAGGAAGTGATAGCAGCCTGCAGGGCATGATTGCCCGATAAGGGGCAGCCTTGTACCCGCCGGGGCGAAACAGCGGCTACATTTCCTTCCTGCCCTCGATGGATTTCGAAAGGGTCACTTCGTCGGCAAACTCTATGTCTCCTCCCATGGGCAGTCCATAGGCTATACGGGAGACTTTCACTCCCAGCGGCTTCAGTTCCTGGGAGAGATACTGGGCGGTAGTCTCACCCCTGGTGTTGGGATTTGTCGCGATGATGACTTCAGAAACGGCGCCCCCCTTTATCCTCTGGATCAGTTTGCCGATGGTAAGCCTGTCAGGGGTTATCCCGTCAATGGGAGACAGGGCCCCCAGGAGAACGTGGTACAGCCCGCCATAGATCCTCGCGTTTTCAATAACGATCAGATTGCTCGGTTCTTCCACGACACAGATCTTTTCGTGGTTTCGCCGGGGGTCGCTGCAGATACTGCAGACCTCATTTTCGGTAATGTTGAAGCAGTGGGCGCAGAAACGAGCCTTCTCCTTGAGCCGTATAATGGCCTGTGCCATGGCAAGGGCTTCTTCATCGGGCATCCCCATGATAAAGAAGGCAAGCCGCTGTGCCGACTTTCTCCCGATTCCGGGAAGCCGTGTCAGTTCCCTGATGAGGTCCTCAACGACGTTGGTGTTCATTATCCGAACATGTTCCCCATGCCGGGAATGTTCATCCCCCCCGTGAGCTTGCTCATGTCGTCGGTCACCATTTGCTGGGCCCGGCGGAGGGCTTCATTTACCGCTGCGACGACCAGATCCTGGAGCATTTCAACATCATCAGGGGTGACCACGTCTTTCTCAATTTTTAGCGAGACGATTTCCATGGCACCGCTTGCGACGGCAACGACCATACCGCCTCCTGCAGAGGCCTCGACGGTCTTCTTTTTTGATTCTTCCTGGATCTTCCCAATTTCCTGCTGCATCTTCTGGGCCTGCTTCATCAGGTCCCCGAACATTTTCTTGGACATGCTAACCTCCTCTTAATTACCAGGCACAAAGGAACAAAGGCACAATGTAAAACCACCTTTACTCTGTGCTTTATGCCACGGTGCCTCAGTCCCTATTCATTAGTTTTCTCATCATGCTGAAGCGACTTCACGTTTATCAGTGACCCTTCAAAGATTCTCAGAGCATCTTTGACCAGCGGTTCGGCGCTGATCTCCTCTTTTATCCGTTTTTTATCTTTTTTCGACTCGTCGTTGGGCAGAGAAAGGATTTTCAGCTTGAGATTGCGCCCGCTGATCTCCTGAAGAATCGGCTTGATGACTGAAGACCTGCTCCTGATGGAATCTGCCAGCACGGACATGCCGCCGTTAAAGCCGATGGAGAGCTCTGTCGTACTGAGGTCGATTATGCGCGCCTCGGAAAGCTTGCAGGCCAGGCGATGATCCTGGGAGTCTACCCGTTCGATCAGCTTTTCCCAGAGATGGTCCTTTCTCAGGCCCTGTCCGCTGTCTGCGGGCTTAGGGGGGCCTGCCGGAGGAGTTTTTTTTTCCGCCGCCGGGGGAATGTTCTTTTCCGGAGACGAGGCAGGTGCGGGGACCTGCCGCTGCCCCCCGGGTTCCTGCAGCGTCCTCATGATCGTATCTATGGAGGTCATCCCCTTTACAAAGGAGGTTCTCAGAAGTCCCAGCTCAAGGACATAGCGGGGGTGAACGGCATTTCTCACTTCACCCTCAAGACGGAGAATCTCTGCAAGCAGGAGTGTCAGCTGCTCCACTCCCACGCCGTCTGCCTGATGTCTGAAATGTTCGATCTCTTCCCCGGAAAATTCCAGAAGTCTTCCGGGATCTTCCATGACCTTGACTACGGCGATGTTCCTGAAGTGTTCAACCAGTTCCCTTGTCAGCTGCCGGAGGTCACTCCCCCTGTCAGTCAGCTCCTGTATTATGGACAGCGTCGCAGAAATATCTCCTGACAGGATACCCTGGGACAGGTTTGCGATGATTTCTGCCTCGGGCAGCCCCAGCAGGCTGTGCAGTTCCTGCTCGGTTATTTCATTGGTGAATGAATATGCCTGATCAAGAAGGGTCAGGGCGTCTCGCATACTGCCGTCGGCAGCCCTGGCAATCATCTCCAGGGCAGCGTCCCTGATACTGATCTTTTCGGCATCGGTGATCTTTTTGAGATGTGCGATGATTGTGTGCTTCGGTACCCGGCGGAAGGCATGGTGCTGGCAGCGGGAGAGAATTGTGGCCGGGATCTTTTTCGGTTCCGTGGTGGCAAATATGAAAATCACGTGGGGAGGGGGCTCCTCAAGGGTCTTCAGGAGCGCATTGAAGGCAGCTGTGCTCAGCATGTGCACTTCATCAATGATGTATATCTTATACCGGCCGCCCGAAGGGGCATATTTTACAGTTTCCCGCAGCTCCCGCACGGAGTCGACGCTGGTATTGGATGCCCCGTCGATTTCGAATACGTCAACAGATGCCCCTTCGGTAATGGCTGTGCAACTTTGGCACCGGCCGCAGGGTTCGTGATCAGTGCTGTCCTCACAATTAAGCGCCTTGGCCAGAATACGAGCTGATGATGTCTTTCCTACCCCGCGGGGGCCGGAAAACAGATAGGCATGGACGATTTTCTGAGCGGAGAGGGCGTGCTTGAAAGTCTTTACAACCGGTTCCTGGCCCACAAGGTCATCAAAGCCCTGGGGGCGCCATTTTCTTGCGAGGACGATGTAGCTCATAAAAATAAGGGGTCAAGGTTTCAAGGGGCGAGGGTAATCATGAGATGATCCATCACGTGAATCCTCGGACCCTTGAACCCTAGGTTTTAAAAGCCAGGCCAGCAGGTAATCCTGCGGCACCCAGAATAACTGCTTACCGTTGCTTCCTTCCGGACCTGGCGGGGTTCACAGCACCCTGCTGCACAGGGCCCGATGGCCTGACCGAATTTAGCTATTAGCGATCAGCTATAGGCTGTTAGCTAAAAAAATATACTCCTTCTTCTAACTGACTAGCTAACGGCTCATTGCTTACAGCTGCCTTTCTGGCGGAGAGGGAGGGATTTGAACCCTCGAGACGCTATTAACGTCTACACGATTTCCAGTCGTGCTCCTTCGGCCTCTCGGACACCTCTCCAGGTTAGCAACAAGCGGTCAGCTGACGGGTAAAAACAATTGAAAAAGCGCACTATTATTAAAGTAACGTTGTTGCCAATGCGCCGGGTTTACACCTGACCAGCTTTGCATGAACTATTACTTTATAACTTTCGCCGTTCAACTTTCAACTTAACGAGCTTTCAGCTAAAGGATTTTAACAAAAATTAAGAACGATGTTCTCATAGCTGAACGCTGAGAGCTGCCTTTCTGGCGGAGAGGGGGGGATTCGAACCCCCGGTACCTTTCGGCACAACGGTTTTCGAGACCGCCCCGTTAAACCGCTCCGGCACCTCTCCGTTCAGAGCACAAGGGGCGGTTGTGAAAACCGCCCCTCCTATTATACTGATTATCGCTCTCATCTGCGCAAATTGAAAAATTCTCTTAAAATTGCAGAACATTTCTCTTCAAGCACCCCTGCCTTTACCCTGACTCTATGGTTCAGGCCGGGGTCGTGAAGCAGCTGGTAACGGCTGTTTACCGCTCCAAACCTGGTATCGCTGCAGCCGAAGACAAGCCTCCCGAGCCTGGCGTTCAACATCGCCCCTGCGCACATTATGCACGGTTCTTTTGTGACATAGAGCGTAGCAGATTCCAAGCGCCAGTCGCCTCTCAGGGCGGTCCCTTTTCGGATTGCCATCAGTTCCGCATGGGCAGTGGGGTCATGGTCAGCCTCTTTCCTGTTCCGTGTTGAAACGACAACTTTCTGTTCACTGACGAGTACTGCACCGACAGGGACCTCCCCTTCGCTCAAGGCCTTGTGAGCCTCCTGAAGGGCAATCTCCATGAAGAAATCATCATTTTTCATTTTTTGCAGGAGGTTCAGGAAAACAGACCGGGCAGTAGGGCTCGCCGGAGTCAAGGCTGCAGATATGCCCGCAGCCTTCACAGCATGTGCACATATCAATCGGGTTTTCACAAGTTTCGCAGGTTTTTTCAGTAGGCATCATGGGAACCGGGTGATGTTTCAGGATAACCCAGCAACCCGGCCCAAATCAAGGCAATAAAGCATGGAAGTCCCCCGTCACAGGGCACTTCCTCATGCAGACGGACCGTTGGGTGCATGACTGCTGAGAAAATGCCTCATCTCTGTATCTCGCTGATCCTGTGCCCAGCGACAGAGAGGTCATCGGTGAGGACATAATCGGTGAGAAAACCCGGCATACACTATAAGGGCTAAGAACCGGAGCGACTCTGTTCGCTGCCTGCCCTGGCCATTAAGCTGCGTCCCGGCCTTCCCGGTGATACACCTTGAATTGCGGACAAATAATCCTGTATCCTTTCTCTGGTATGGCTATGGCAAAGCCTGAAGAACAGCTCAACGTAATAAAACGGGGCGTGGTAGAGATACTGCCTGAGGAGGAGCTTCTCTGGAAACTCAAACGGTCACACAGGACAGGCGCTCCCCTCCGGGTCAAGGCAGGCTTTGACCCGACAGCACCGGACATCCACCTGGGGCACACGGTACTTCTTGAAAAAATGAGGCACTTCCAGGACCTCGGCCATGAGATCATTTTCATCATCGGTGACTTCACGGGCATGATAGGAGACCCCACGGGGAGGTCTGAAATACGGAAACCTCTCACGCGGGAGGACGTCCTCAGGAATGCCGAGACCTACAAAAAGCAGGCCTTCAAGGTCCTTGACCCGGACAGGACAACAGTGGTTTTCAACAGCCAGTGGATGGATAAAATGAACGCCAATGACCTGATCCGCCTTGCTGCAAAACACACGGTTGCCCGCATGCTCGAACGAGAGGATTTTAAGAAGCGCTATGCAGGGAACCTTCCCATTGCTATCCATGAGTTCATCTATCCCCTCATTCAGGGATATGATTCAGTGGAGCTGAAGGCAGACGTGGAGCTGGGCGGCACCGACCAGAAGTTCAATATGCTCGTGGGCAGGGAGCTACAGAAGGAATATGGGAGTGAACAGCAGGTTGTGATCATGATGCCTTTGCTCGAAGGCCTTGACGGCGTTAACAAAATGAGCAAAAGCCTCGGTAACTACATCGGCATTACCGAGCCGCCCAAGGAGATATTCGGCAAGGTCATGTCCGTGACGGATGAACTCATGCTCAGATATTACGAGCTGCTCAGCCATATTTCCATTGATGAGCTGAATGCACTAAAGGAAGGCATGAAAGCCGGATTGGTCCACCCTATGGAGGCAAAGAAGACCCTCGCCCGTGAACTGGTGGAACGATATTATGACAGGGAAAGAGGGATGCAGGCGCAGGAGGAGTTTGAGACTATATTCAAGGACAAGGGCATTCCTGACCATATCCCGGAATTCATGCTTCACGGGAATGAAGATCTATGGCTTCCGGGCATCATGAAGGAATCAGGTATTGCGAACAGTTCCGGCGAGGCTATCAGGCTGATTCAACAGGGCGGGGTCAGTGTTGACGGGGAAAAGTGGCCTGATCCGGAGAAGAAACTCCCGGCCGGGGAGCATCTGCTCAAGGTCGGCAAGAGGCGGTTTTTAAAGATCGTGCCGCGCCTGTAGGGGATTAGGAATATCCCCTGTTACTTCCTTCCGAAATCATCATCAAAGCGCACAATGTCATCCTCTTCAAGGTAGGGCCCGATCTGCACTTCGATGATGTGGAGCGGTACCTTGCCGGGGTTTTCCAGGCGGTGGCGGGAGGTTTTCGCCACGTAGGTTGACTGATTTTCCTCAAGGAAGACCACCTGATCGCCGTTGACGATCTTTGCCGTGCCCTGCACCACGATCCAGTGCTCGCTCCGGTGGTGATGCATCTGCATGGACAGCTTGGCGCCGGGATAGACGACGATCCTCTTAATCTTGGTATTTTTGTTTTCCTCAAGGATGGTGTAGGTGCCCCAGGGCCTGTGTACTGTGGTATGGCACTGGTACTCCTTGCGGCCCTTCTTCTTCAGGTCGGCCACGATGGATTTCACGTCCCTGCTCGTGTGAAGATTGGAGACAAACACCGTGTCAGGGGTCTCCACGATAACGATATCCTCAATGTCGTTGGCTACGACGAGCCTGTTGTTGCCCCTGATGAAGCAGTTCCTCGTTTCCCTGAGGATCACGTCCCCTTCAACGACATTGTTGTCCTGCACCTTGGGCAGGAAGTCATAGAGGGATTTCCAGGAGCCGATGTCGCTCCAGCCAAAATCCGAGGGGAGGACCACGCCCTTCCGGGTCTTTTCCATGATCGCGTAATCAATGGACAGGTCGGGCAGCTGTGCGTACTTGTCGGCGGGAATCACCGGGGACTTTGAGAGCATTGACCGGAGGCTTCTGAGGAGCGCGGGCGCGTGGCTTTTGAACTCCTCGATCAGGACAGAGGCCTTAAAGGCAAACATGCCGCTGTTCCAGAAGAAGTTTCCCGCGCTGACATAGCGTTCCGCGGTTTTTTCGTCGGGCTTTTCCACGAACCGCTTGATGGTTAGGGCCCCGCCCCGAACGGGTTTTGTCCCTTCAATGTATCCATACCCCGTTTCCGGAGACGATGGCTTTATGCCAAAGGTAACGATATGGCCTTTCTTCGCCAAAGAGATTGCTTCTCCCAGCCTCTCGCGAAAGCCCTCCCCATCGCTGATTACATGATCAGAAGGGAACACGAGAAGGATCGCGTCTTTTTCCGTTTTCAGGATGTTCAGGGCAGCAAGGAGAATTGCCGGGGCCGTGTTTCTCCCGCAGGGCTCGGTAAGGATTTTCCCGTCAGGGGGCACGCCCATTTCCTGGAGGTGCCGGGCGATTTCAAAGTAGTGCTCTTCCCCACAGACTATCCGCACCCGGGATGCCTCAAGGTCAGGGAGCAACCTCCTGATCGTACCTTGCACCAGGGAATCTGCACCCACGAGGCTGACCAGCTGCTTGGGGTACAATTCACGGGAAACCGGCCAGAGGCGTGACCCTGTACCGCCCGCGAGAAGGACAGGGTAGACATTCATGGTCTTTTTGGGCATCGGTGAGCTCCTTTTTCGTGTGAGGGCATACTACCATTATAAATAGTGAGGAAAAACAAGGTCAATCATGCCGGCCCATGACCGTGACACAGGAAACCACAGGGCTGATCATGCGGGGCAGCTCCCTCCAGCTACCCTTCGAAGGTGCTCCAGCAGTCAGCATTTTCTATATTAAGATCCAGGAGTTCACCTACCTCGCGTTCAGCAGATGTACCGTCCTTCCCCAGGTTTTCCAGCACATCCCGGGGAATTTCAATGACACACATCTTGTCCTTCTTGATAAGTTGAAACCGGTAAATGCGTGTAGTAAAGAAATAGTACACACGAAATATGATAATCGTGTTGTCAATTTCCCTGATCTTTCTTGCGATGATGTCATAGGACGGGATATCCTTTTCTTCTACGAGAGGGTCGTCAGGGTCGTCCATTTCTTCTCCTTCTGATAAGGGCTGTTTTTCTCATGAATGGTTAAGCTAATTTTACCCATATGGAAGCCATTTGTCACGAAAAAACTGAAGGAGGGGCCCTGCCGGTATTGCCAGGAGGGCGGGTTTGTTGTAAATACGACGGGCACTATGTTACCCTTTGAGAGCATTTACCTTTTTCCATACCGCTGCCCTCAGAAGATGCTGCTGATGAAGGAGAAGGAATATCGTGACAGAGCATGTACTGGTCATCCCCGCTACCCTGCTTCCTCCCTCTAACGGAAGGGAAACTGGTGTTCTGATCACCGACGGAAAAGACCGGATCTTTCATGCAATTCTCAGTAATCATGCCTTCATGCCGCGAGATGAAGCGGAATATAATGATGCACACAGACAGGTCATTCCCTATGTCCTCATCAGGAATGGAGACCGCTTTCTTCTTCTGAAGAGGCTGTCGCGGCAGCGGGAAAAAAGGCTTCACAACAAGTACTCCCTCGGGATCGGGGGCCATGTGAATCCCGACCCCGCCGGCAACGGAGACAATGTTATCATGAGCGGCCTCTACCGAGAACTTCATGAGGAGGTGTTCCTTGATGATCCTGGCGAGGTGAGTTTTGTCGGCGTGATCAATGATGAAAGCAGCAGCGTCAGCAGGGTCCATCTGGGGCTGCTTTTTGAACTTCATGTCCGTTCATCAGGGTACCGCGTGCTCGAGACGGAAAAAATGACTGCCCGGTGGGTGTCCCATCATGACCTGGGGCAATACTACAGCAACCTGGAGACCTGGTCCAGGATCGTGTACGATCAGCACATAAAAAAAGGGGCCAAGGGGTCGGTCACGTGAACCTTCGCCCCCTGCATTACCTATGGAACCCGCAAAACGCATAATACTGGCCCTTGACGTTTCTGCCCATGATGATGCCATTGCCCTTGTACGGAGATTCAGGGGACAGGTGGATATGTTCAAAATAGGGTCGGAACTCTTCACCGCTGCAGGCCCGCGGGTCGTGAAGGAAATACATCTCATGGGGAAGAAGGTGTTTCTCGACCTGAAATTCCATGATATTCCCAATACGGTGTCCCGGGCAGCGCTCGCCGTGGCAAAGCTTGGGGTGTTCATGTTCAATGTTCACACCATGGGGGGGGGTGAGATGATGGCGCAGGCCGCACAGACCCTGCGCGACTACGCACTGGAGCACAATGTGGACAGGCCGAAGCTTATCGGCGTGACCATACTGACGAGCATTGATCAGGGCGTCCTGCGGGACGAACTGGGTGTCAGTCTGAGGATGAGCTCCCAGGTCAAACACCTTGCAGGGCTGGCGCAGAAGGCCGGTCTTGACGGCGTTGTTGCTTCCCCGGAAGACGCGGAAATGATTCGCTCACGTTTTGGCAGGGGGTTTCTCATTGTCACACCGGGCATCAGGCCATCCTGGGCTCCTGTTCAGGACCAGAAGAGGGTTCTGACCCCGAGAAAGGCCGTGCAGATGGGCGCGGACTATCTGGTGATCGGGCGGGCAGTGACCTCCGCTCCTGACCCGACGGAGGCGTTGAAGCGCATCGAAGATGAGATAGCGGATGTATAATAACCAACCACCATGCTCACGATCCTTCCCTCAAAAAAACACTTCACGGAAAATGCCCAATCAGGGAGAATATGCCCTCTGCGTGCCGAGTTCCCCTTCGCTCCGCCGCAGCAGGTATATGAAAAACTCGAGTCGCCCCTGAGCTTTCTTCTTGAAAGCATCAGGGGCCCTGAAAAAACTGCCCGGTACTCTTTTTGCGGGAGCAGCCCCCTTCTGGAAATCCGTGTGAAAAACGGCTTAACAGATATCTCCGGTCGCGGTAATGCCGCAGTGTCCCTCCTATCCCCTCTGAAACAGTTACGGGAAGTGGTGGGACGTTACCGGCTGGCCCCGGACATGACGTTGCCGCCCTTTATCGGCGGGGCAGTGGGCATGATGAGTTATGATTTTGTCCATTACTTTGAACGTCTTCCCCGGACCGCTGTTGATGACATCCACATCCCCGACGCCCACTTTATGATATTCGATACCGTAGCAGCCTTTGACCACAAAGAGCACAGGTCCTATCTGTTCTCCTGCCCGGGCGTTAGCGAGGCCCTTGCCGGGGAGGTGGCACAGGCTCATGACTGGGGACAACTCTATGACAGGGCCTGTGAAAAGATCGCAGGCATGTACAACCGCGTCATGTGCTGTTCACCGGAAGGCCCCCGGGAAAGGACAGTGCCCGGGCGGGCAGTGCGTATCCGGCACGAGATGGGAAAGCAGGCCTACATGGAGATTGTCAGGAAGGCGAAGGAATATATCAGGGCCGGAGACATTTTCCAGGCGAACCTCTCGCAGCGGGTCTCTGCTGTGATCGGCGATGTGAGTCCCTGGCAGGTCTATCAGGTGCTAAGCACTGTCAACCCCTCACCCTTCGGGGGATACCTCAACATGGGCGAGTACTGCATTGCAAGCTCATCCCCGGAGAGGCTGGTGAGGGTGTCCGGGAGCCGCGTGGAAACGAGACCCATCGCGGGCACGCGGCCCCGGGGGGTAAACGCCGAGGGCGACCGCCTGATGGAGGCCGATCTACTGCTGAATGAAAAGGAGCGGGCAGAGCACCTCATGCTTATCGACCTGGAGCGGAACGATCTGGGGAAGATATCGGATTACGGTACGGTGATTGTCGATGAACTCATGATCACGGAGGCATATTCCCATGTTATCCACATCGTTTCCAATGTCACGGGTGCGCTGGCAGACGGCAAGGACTGCTTTGACGCGATCCGGGCCACCTTCCCCGGCGGGACCATCACGGGGGTGCCCAAGGTCAGGTGCATGGAAATTATCGATGAGCTTGAACCCGTGGCGCGCGGCCCCTATACGGGGTCCATGGGCTATATCGGTTTCACGGGGGACATGGACATGAACATTATCATCAGGACGTTCCTCATTAAGGACCGGACCGCCTATGTGCAGGCCGGGGCCGGGATCGTTGCTGATTCTGACCCTGAAAAGGAGTATTACGAAACGCTGAAAAAGGCAGAGGCGCTTATAAAAACGCTGGAGATGCTGTAACGTATCAGAGGGGGTATTGGAGTAATGGAGGGGTGGATGTCAGAAGGATTGAAGGATCCATTCAGCCATCCAATACTCCGACACTTCAGTACACCGCGAGCATGTACTGTGGAGGTACTGGCCATGCCGTACAATGAAGAGATTGAAACCCGCGTTGGCAGGATTGTGAAGAAATGGAAGGGGACTGCCGCAAAAAAAATGTTTGGCGGCATCTGCCATCTTCTGAAAGGCACCATGTTCTGCGCTGTCTACAGGGACTATCTGATCCTCCGTCTGGGGGAGAAGGGGGCCCGGGAAGCCCTTGCGTCGGAATATGCCCGGCCCATGGATATTACGGATAAACCCATGAAGGGCTGGGTCATGGTGGACCGGAGGGGCTTTGAAAACGAT
>CP070788.1:0-15155 GCA_020346765.1 Nitrospiraceae bacterium | reverse complement strand
CGGAGAGTCAAGGTCTTGAGCCCTATCGTCCCACGGGATGGCTTGCTCCGTTTGAACGGATGGAAGAGATGTTCGATGAGTTCTTCCGCAGACCCCTCGGACGGACGATGTGGCCCGTGCTTCCGCGTATGCTTGAAGAAGTGACACCGGCACCCATGGTGGATATCTTTGAAGAAGGAGATACCATCGTTGTGAAGTCGGAACTTCCGGGCATGACACGGGCCGACATTGATGTAAACCTTACGAACGACACGATCACGCTGAGCGGTGAAAAGAAGAAGGAAGAGAAGATCGAGAAGAAGAATTACTACCGCATGGAGCGTTCCTACGGGTCGTTCAGGCGTTCTTTCGCCCTTCCCGCAGAGGTCCAGACGGATAAGGCAAAAGCCTCCTTCAAGGACGGTGTGCTTGAAGTGAGAATCCCCAAGACCGAAGCAGCGAAGAAGAAAGAGCACAAGATCAAGATTGAGTAACGGGAAAGGGTAAGTGCGTTGCCGCGCTTACCCTCTTTTTTTGTCTTCCGCAACCATGCGGAGATAGGTGATGTCCTTCCATTTCCTCCCAATGAGGCCGCAGCCGAATATGTCCGCCTCAAGCGCGTCAGGAGAGCCGTAAATCATGTTCAGGGCCGGGTCAGCAGGGCTCCCTGAAAGATGATGTTCCTTCAGGCCCACTGACGCGTCAACAATTGACATGGCGGGCGGCACAATGCTGACCAGGTCAGCGATACAGCCGTGGGTGTCGTATTTGTGAATCTGCGATTTCTTGTATGACCAGTACCCCGAGTAGAGCCGGGCCGGGAGAACGCCCACCATGTTTTTCAGACTTACGGTGACCCCGCACAGGGAGTGCTCCTTGAGCGCGGGCACAGAGATGATAAACCGGGAGAGGAGGATCGCGGGAACAGTGATCTCCTGCCATACCCTGAAATGCTTTACCGGCAGGGTTACCGTCTCTTCCCTGTCCAGGTCCACCAGTTTGACTCCCAGGCTGGCATATCCGAGACTCCTGAAATTATCCATGGTGTCGCCCGTTCCCGAGCCTTCGGCGATGATGATATCGCTGATGCCCCGGTCCTTCAGCGCGCTGACAATGCCCGCAACGACACGCACATCCGTTGTGACCGGCGGGGGAGAGGGCTCCACGATATTCGGTTTGATCAGGACAGGCTTCCCGACGGGGAAGGATGCGAGGAGTTCCGCTGCCACGCCGTATGATGATTCCCTGATGGTATCTGCCTGCCTTTTAATGATCATCGAACCTCTTCCCCATATTGTACCGGCTCACGGGGGAAACGTAAAATCAGGGAGGACGTGCTATACTGTTCACAATCAGATGGAGAGCAATGAATTCACCGCTGCTGAAATCACGGACGTGGTGCATTGTCCTCTCTGTTCTCATGGCACCACTTTCTGTCGGGAGTCAGGACGACCTTCACACCCCGCATCAGGCAGGTAAGGACATGGTGAAACCGGAAATACGCGGCAATCTTGAAAAGACCGTCCATGTCCTTGCCCGTGAAATTGGCTCACGGGGCCACTATCAGCTGGACGAACTCAACAGGGCAGCCGGCTACATTGAAGGAGAACTGACGCGCTGCGGCTATGAGGCCCTCGAGCAGCCCTATGAGTACAAGGGGCGGTCATACAAGAATGTTTATGCAGTCAAAGAGGGTAGAGAAGAGCCGGAAAAGATACTTGTCATCGGCGCCCATTACGACACCGTGACAGGCACGCCGGGGGCAGATGACAATGCCAGCGCTGTTGCCGGCCTGCTTGAGCTTGCGCGTCTCCTTGCCCCTGTGAAGCTCAGGAAGACCGTTCACTTCGTGGCGTTTACCCTCGAGGAACCCCCCCTGTTCAGAAGCAGGTCCATGGGGAGCTATGTGTATGCACGAAGTCTCAGCCAGGGGGAGGCCCGTGTGGAGGGCATGATCGGCCTTGAGATGATCGGATACTTTTCGGACGAGCCGGGCAGCCAGTATTTCCCGCTGCCCTTCATGCGGTGGATCTATCCTGAGCAGGGGAACTTCATCACCCTGGTCAGCAATCTCCGGTCGCGTGGTTTCCTCAACCGTGTGAAGAAGGGCTTTCAGAAAGGGACCGCACTCCCCGTGGAGTCCCTTTCATCGGTTTCATTTGTCCCCGGCGTTGATTTTTCCGACCACCGGTCCTTCTGGAAGTTCGGCTATGACGCACTCATGGTGACAGACACGGCGTTTTACCGCAATCCCCAGTATCATGGAGCAGGAGATGTCCCGGAGATCCTGGACTTTGAACGCATGACTGAAGTCGTCCTCGGTCTCAAAGCGGCTGTGGAGGAGATTGCGAGGTAAAAAGACAGGCAGGAGGGTGTGCACAATATCGGCTCTGCATACCGTTTACCATCACAATGTGATCCCTTTGTTTTTCAGTGAATAGATAAAGGCCAGGATCTCTGCGACAGCCTTGTAAAGGTCCGGGGGAATCTCCTGATAGAGATCGAGCATGGAGAGAAACTCCACGAGCTCCCGGTCTTCCCTGACGGGAATTCCCTGGGCCCTGGCTATCTCGATGATTTTATCGGCTACGGTTCCCCTGCCTTTTGCAACAAGCCTGGGCGCACTGTCTTTGCCATGCCGGTATTTCAGGGCCGCTGCTTTTGACCTTTCTTTTTTCATGGTAAAGGGACCGTTCGCCTGAAAATCACCGTCCTGCCGGTGGGGGAACTGCGGGGCGGCTCATATGCGCACATGGACCCCTCCCCGGGAGGGTGTGCCAAAGGCGATGGTGTCTCTCTGGCGGATATTCAATGCCTTCAGGTTCAGCGCCTGGGACGTGAACTGTTTCTCCAGGATGTCCTTCTGTGAAGCGATGATGTCTGCAATGTCCTGCCGTTCAACGGTGAAGCTTACGTAAAACGCCGTGCCCAGGAGCGTCACTGATGCGGAGAGCTTTCCCAGTGATTCGGTGTCCAGGTTGATATCGCAGGTATAGGCCTCCCCGCTGTGTTTCCGCTCATTACTGAAGAGGAGCTCGCCGTGGCGCACGTCATCCCACAGGGCGGGCAGGAAGGTGTAAAACATGTCGTCTATCTTTGACCGCAGCTGCAGGAACTCTATATACTTCAGCAGCCGGTCCACCTTTTCGGTGATGTCCCCGACGTTCAATCCTGACTGCCTCAGGGTGTTCATCAGGGGGCGGTCTTTCAGGAGCTGCCGGAGCCGTAGGAGGAGAGCCTTGAGGTCCCCCTCAGACTGAAGCGCCACGAGGCTCTGGACTAGGGACCCGGGATCGCTCAGGGCAGCGATGCGCAGGCGCGTTTCAAGGGCGATGCCCGAGGTCTCCACAAAGGCCCTGAGGAGTTTCCCGTCTATCCGGCTGATGTCAGTGAGGAGCTTCTCCAGGTTTACGAATTCGGGAAGAGCCTCCTTTATGGCCGGGGGCAGGGTCTTCAGCATGTTCAGAACCTGCTGAAACTCCCCGCTGTCCATTTTTGTCCCTGAAAGCTGAGCGAGCATGGTGAGAATTTTTGCGGGCACTGTCTGCCGGAGTGTCTCCCCGGCTGCCGGGGCCTCCCCCATGAACCGCATGGTGACCGTTTTTTTGCCATCCAGGATTTCCAGGAAGATGGTCTGCCCTTTTGTCAGGGGAACGTCCGAGTGGGCCCTCAGGAGTGCCCCCTGTGGTGCTCCCTCGGTGCTGCCGCGGCTGGACATGCGGAGTGTTACCGTGCCTTTTTCATTCACGTCTATCACCTGGGCCCTGACAATGGAGCCCACCTTCAGCAGGAGCGGTCCGCCCGCGGGCCTGGTCAGGGTAAGGACAGGAGAGAGGTTTCCCATGCCGGGGCTTTCAATCATATAGGGATCCTTGCATGGCGATTAATCCTCTTATCTACATACGGGATGAGGGTGGGTATTCTTGAGAGGGCGGCGGCTTATCTTCCGAAACGGGATGTCATGTTTTTGCGGGGCTGTGGCACTTCAAACACTGGTCCTTCGGGGGGTGTTCTTTTTTCCGGGCGTATTCCTTGCCTTCGCCATGGCATTCAAAACACTCTGCTTCCCGGGTGAGACCGGCATGGCTGTCGTCGGGAGGCATTGGTATTATCGTTTCAAGGGAAAGAAGATACAGAATGAGAGGGACAATTAAAATAACCAGAAAATAAAATAATTTTTTTGTCATAGGCAATTATCTCCTCTAAAAATGTAGCAGAATACAGCTGATAACTTCAAACACCTGTCAGTTCTTACAGGTGTTTTACATTTGTGAGAAGCTTGTGATATGGTTAAAATCCTGGAGGATAGAGGCATGAAGGTCAGGAAAGTAGTCCTTGCATATTCAGGTGGACTGGATACATCGGTTGTAATCTCATGGCTCAGGGAAACCTATGGATGCGACGTCATCGCCTTCTGCGCAGACCTCGGCCAGGAGGAAAATATCAGCGCGGTAAGAAAGAAGGCCATGAAGACAGGCGCTTCAAATGCATATGTGGTTGACCTGAGGGAGGAGTTCGTACGGGACTACGTGTTTCCCATGCTCAGGGCCAACGCTGTTTACGAGGGCAGCTATCTGCTGGGGACGTCCATTGCGCGGCCTCTGATCGCGAAAAAGCAGATCGAGATCGCAAAAAAAGAAAAGGCCGACGCCGTGTCCCACGGAGCAACGGGCAAGGGAAACGACCAGGTGCGCTTTGAACTGACCTATTACGCCCTGCATCCCGGCATCACGGTGGTGGCTCCCTGGCGGGAATGGGACTTTGATTCCCGGGAGGCATTAATCGCCTACGCGAAAAAACGTGGCATCCCTGTGCCGGTTACGAAAAAGAAGCCCTACAGTACGGACAGAAACCTGTTTCACATCAGCTACGAAGGGGGCATCCTGGAGGACCCCTGGGCAGAGCCTCCCGCTGACATGTTTACCCTGACCGTCTCTCCGGAAAAGGCGCCGTCTCGGCCTCAGTATGTGGACGTTGCCTTTGTCGACGGGGACCCGGTGTCCATTGATGGAAAGAAGCTTACTCCCGCCCGCCTGCTCAAGACGCTGAACACCATTGCTGGCAGGCACGGCATCGGCAGAGTGGACCTTGTTGAGAACCGTTTTGTGGGTATCAAGTCCCGGGGGGTCTATGAAACACCGGGGGGGACACTCCTCCATGTGGCTCGCAGGGCCGTTGAATCAATAACCATGGACCGGGAGTTGCTCCACTTGAGGGACTCGCTTATACCGAAATACGCCGAGCTCGTGTACTACGGATTCTGGTTCTCGCCCGAGCGGCTGGCCCTGCAGCGCCTGATCGATGCTTCGCAGGCAGGCGTCACAGGGACGGCGAGACTGAAGCTCTACCGGGGCAACTGCATTGTGGCAGGGAGAAAATCGCCGGTGTCTCTCTATAATCCCCAGCTGGCGACCTTTGAGGCTGAGGAGGTATACAACCAGAAGGATGCCGAGGGCTTTATTAAATTAAATGCGCTGAGGCTCAGGTACAGATCAAAGGTCAAAAGTCAAAAGTCGAAAAAATAAAAAGCATTCAGATATCAGGGGTCAGTTGTCAGTATTTTTGAGCCCCGACCCCTGGCACCTGCCCCCTGTACATGGCGAACTCCGTTCCAATGGTTGAAAAGAGAGGGAAGGCTGTGGAGAAATGTCTATACGACATTTCTGAAAAAGAGCTATGAGTTTGCGGTCAGGAGGTAGGAGTGAACAAAATCGGAAGGTATTGTTAGCTTCGAAGCAAAATGTAATATGATGTGTGTTGATTATAGAAATTTCGATGCAGACTTGCCTCGCTTCTGAAAAAATGTTAACAGGAATTTAAGATGTTTGATAATTTATATCATGTCTGACCTTCGCTACTGGCTTGCCCTCAATTCTCTGCCCGATATTGGTCCGGTATTTGCCCGGCGGCTCCTCTCTGCCTTTGGAAGCCCTGAAACGGTTTTTCAGATGCCCGTGGAGGAGCTGAAAAAGGTTGAGGGAATCGGCAAGCAGAGGCTGAGGGCAATCACTGGGTTTAGGCAATGGGATGCGCTCCGGAGACAGATCGACAGTGCCGGAGCACGGGGAATTGCCCTCGTAAGCCTCAATGACAGGGCCTATCCCGAGGGCCTGAGACGGATCCATGATGCTCCGCTCATCCTTTATGTAAGGGGTGAACTGAAGGACACGGACAAATACGCCGTTGCTATGGTCGGGTCCCGGGATGCAACGGACTACGGGATGCAGGCAGCTGAGCAGATTGCCGGCGGTCTGGCCCTGGCAGGCCTGACCGTGGTAAGCGGTATGGCACGGGGCATAGACACGGCAGCCCACAGAGGGGCCCTCAGGGCCGGCGGACGGACCATAGCCGTACTAGGGTCAGGGGTCGATGTACCCTATCCCGCAACCAACAGGGAACTTGCCGGGGACATCGAATCTGCCGGTGCCGTGATCAGTGAATTCCCGCCCGGGACCCCTCCCGGGAAGGAGAATTTTCCGAGGAGAAACAGGATCATAAGTGCGCTGTCCTTCGGAACCGTCGTTGTAGAGGCCGCCCTTGACAGCGGTTCTCTCATTACAGTAGGATATGCCCTCGAACAGGGGAAAGAGGTCTTTGCGGTGCCGGGAACCATCACCTCACGAAACTCGCGGGGGGCCAACGATCTCATCAGGAAGGGCGCCAAGCTTGTGGAGTGCGCCGGGGATGTAATCGAAGAACTCAGACTCCAGCTGAAGGGCGTGCTCAGAGAAGGGGGGCCGGCAGCGGAGAAAAAGCTGCCTCCCATGACTGACGATGAACAGGCGCTGTACCGCTGTCTTGACAGTAAACCAAAGCATATAGACGTTATTATCAGGGAAACCAACATGGCCACAGGCAGGGCCATGTCAGTGCTGCTGGATCTCGAGCTCAAGGGGATCGTGCGGCAGCTCCAGGGGAAGCAGTTTACCCTCAACTGAACTGCATAAAGGTTGCGGCAAAACTGCCGAAGAGTATTAGCGGAAGGAAAATATCAATACAGTAATCCTCACTCCCTTTCCCGGCAATGGAAAGACGGGATGCCCCCCGGAAGGGAAGCAGGGGAGAACTAAAACCACGGAGTAGTTGCAGATGAAATCGCTGCTGATTGTTGAATCTCCCACAAAGGTCAGAACGCTGAGCAAATTCCTTGGAAAGGAATTTACGATCAAGGCCTCTGTGGGCCACATAAAGGACCTTCCCAGGAAGGAGCTCGGTGTTGATATTGAACATGATCTCACGCCCACCTACGTGGTGATCGAGGGCAAGGAGAAGGTCCTGAAAGATCTGGTGAAGAGCGCCAGGTCTGCTGACCGGGTGTTCCTTGGCCCTGACCCTGACCGCGAGGGAGAGGCGATCGCCTGGCACATCGCGTCAGAGCTGAACGGGTCATCGGACAAGGTCTTCAGGGTAGAATTCAATGAAATCACCGAGAAGGCCGTGACCGAGGCCATCAAGCACCCGAGAAAAATCAACAGGAACCTCGTGGACGCCCAGCAGGCACGGCGGATACTGGACAGGCTTGTCGGGTACCGGCTCTCGCCCCTCCTGTGGCGGAAGGTCCGGCGGGGGCTCAGCGCAGGAAGGGTGCAGTCTGTGGCCGTGCGGCTTGTCGTTGACCGGGAGCGGGAGATAGAGGCCTTCACAGCGCGGGAGTACTGGAGCATCACGGCCTCCCTTGAGGGCAAGGAGCCGCCTCCCTTTGATGCGAAGCTTTTCCATATTAATAATGAAAAAGCGGAGATTGCCGATGAGGCGCAGGCGCAGGGCATTTTGCGCAATCTTGAGGGCAGGCCTTTTATCGTAAGGAAGACGGAAAAGAAGAAAAGGAGGCGTTCTCCGGCGCCGCCCTTTATTACGAGCACCCTCCAGCAGGAGGCGTCGCGGAAGCTCAGGTTTACCGCAAAAAAGACCATGATGGTGGCCCAGCAGCTCTATGAAGGTATTGAGCTGGGAGGTGACGGCTCTGTGGGTCTTATTACCTACATGAGGACTGACTCGGTCCGCGTTGCCGCAGAGGCGCAGCAGGAGGCACGCGCCCTCATACGGGGGGAGTTCGGGAAGGACTATATACCACCGTCTCCGCCTGTGTACAAGAGCAAGAAATCTGCACAGGAGGCCCACGAGGCCATCAGGCCCACGTCGGTGATACGGACGCCCCTGAGCATCAAGCCCTACCTGTCACGGGACCAGTACAGCCTCTATGCCCTCATATGGAACCGTTTTGTTGCAAGCCAGATGCATTCTGCCCTGATGGAGCAGACAGCCATTGACATTGCTGCCGAGCCGCAGAAGCCCGGCGACAAGGAGCAGTATATCTTCAGGGCAACGGGGACCGTGGTTGTGTTCCCCGGGTTCATGAAGCTCTACACGGAAAGCGGGGACAATGGACAGGATGAAGAGGGCCTTCTCCCCGCTCTGGCCGAGGGTGATGCCCTGAACATCCTGGCGATCACGCCGAAGCAGCACTTTACCCAGCCGCCGCCGCGGTACACCGAGGCAACCCTGGTGAAGGAACTCGAGGCCAAGGGTATCGGCCGGCCGAGCACCTACGCGAGCATACTGTCCACCATCCAGGACAGGAAGTACACGGAAAAGGCCGAGGGCAAATTCAGGCCGACAGAGTTGGGGACGCTCGTCAGCGACCTCCTCGTAGAACGGTTTTCAGAGCTGATGGACTACAACTTTACGGCGAAGATGGAAGACAACCTCGACAGGATTGAGGAGGGGGGCCTGCGGTGGGTGGACATCGTCATGGATTTTTACGGGCCCTTTGACAAAGACCTGGCCGAGGCAATGGAGAGCCTCGGGAAGGTGAGGCCCAAGGACATACCCACGGATCAGGTCTGCGACAAGTGCGGCAAGCCCATGGTTATCAAGTGGGGGCGGCACGGGAGGTTCATTGCCTGCACCGGGTATCCCGAATGCAAGAACACGAGGCCCCTCGAGCAGGAGGGCACGGGCGGGAAGGTCCCTGCAGAGGAGACGGACGAAAAGTGCCCCACGTGCGGTGCGGCCATGGTCATGAAATCGGGGCGGTACGGCCGGTTTCTTGCCTGCAGCAAATACCCCGAATGCAAAACGACCCGGCCCCTTGCCACGGGGATAAAATGCCCTGATGACGGGGGTGAGATCGTCCAGAAGAGCACGAAAAAGGGCAAGGTTTTTTACAGCTGCAGCAATTATCCCAAGTGCAAGTTCGCTACCTGGTACAAGCCCGTGAGCAAGAAATGTCCGGACTGCGGGGCTGCGTTTCTGGCTGAAAAACGAACAAAACAGGGTGAATACCTTGTCTGTCTGAACAAGGAATGCACTTACCGGGAAGAACTCCGCGAACGTGAAAGCGAACAGGCTCCGGCTGAGGCCTGATTCCCAGCCTGCCACCTTGTCCCCTGATTTTTACCCTTCCGCTCTTCCGAACTTCCGCGCTTCAGCTCTCTTGAATTGTCCCGGCCCTGAGCCCCTGCCCTGATATCCCCTCGATCCAGTAGGACCGGTCATTGAGAAAATTGGTGAAGATCGCGGCAAAGGCAACCGCCGCTTCTGCCATGAGGGTCTTGTCGTTGTACAGCTCCGTCAGTTTGTTTTTCAGCTGCATTTTGATTTCGTAGTCAAAATAGTTTTTGAAGAGTCCGTCCAGGCGGTGGTTTCCTCCGGCACTGATTCGTTTTATCCCGCCCACGTTACAGTAATCCATCACATCCATAAGGACAGCTTTCTGCTTCTGCGGGTCCTTCAGGTGGTAGGCAAAAATATGAAGCAGGATATTCTGGGCTTCGTTGATGCTGGCAATGGCAAGAGAATCAAAGAGCCGCTGTCCTGAAATGTCCAGTTTCATCGCTTCCGAACGGAGTAGCGACAGAAAGAGAGAGTTCTTGAAGAGCTGATAGAGACGGCCTGCCCCGTTTATCTTGCGGTCTGTGTGGTAGAGCCTCTTTATTTCAGGCCCCCGGTAGGAATCGGTGAAGAGGGCCTCAAAAATAATCTGGTAACAGTCGGAACTGGGCAGGTCCTCATAGAGGTCCATGCGCAGGTCCATGGTGTTGTCGAGACGGTCCGAGAGCTTTACCTTGATGAGTTCCGGAGTTGCCTTTGCCTGGGTGATAAGGCTGTAGAGGTACTCGTGATATGTTTCATCCCTGTCACGCGTCAGGAAGTGGATCCGCTCATTCAGGTACCAGTTTTCGAGGTTATCCACTTTTCTGATCAGCTCCTGATAGCGGGTTTCAAGCCTTTCCCAGGTTTCACCGCTGTACTTGTCTCTTGTGATTTCTTCATTCTTGTCGTGAAGGAGCGTGGTGAGGAGGTCCAGCGTGGTGGCCGCGCCTGCCCGGGCAAGCAGCGAGGCCGTCCGTATGGGATGGATCACGGCAAAGGGGCCCAGCACCCTTTTCTCCTGGCCATAGGCCTCTCCGAGGTACATCATGGTTTCGATGATAAGGTCTTCGTTTACCTGTTCCGGGCTGTCGGGCTGCACCAGCTCGAGCACGGCCCTCCAGTTAATGGGCTCTCCCGACAGCTGATAGTTCAGGAATGAGGACAGGGAAAAGAAATGATCTGTGGTTATGACCGGTTTCATGGACGGCTCTCTGACAACTTCCTATTGTAGCTCGAACGCCATTTTTTATCATTATAAAAAAATTCTGTTTTGTGAAATTGCTGTTACCTTCTGGCGGTATTCGGGTTTCTGAAGTATCCATGCCCAGCGACAAGGATAACGAGACCTCGCAGTGAGCCTTTTGTAACGTGTCACACTGAGCTCGTCGAAGTGCGACACGTCATCAGGACAGGCACTGTGTAATCATAGCGGGTGATTCACCCTTCGACAGGCTCAGGGTGACAGCTTTTCAGCACGTAACATGATTATCGCTGAGTCGGGGAATACTTAAGGCTTCTGCCGGAGATCTCTGATGGCGGCCTCCATGTCTTCCGGTACCTGAGCGAAAAACTCAAGGGTCTCCCCTGTTTCGGGATGCCTCAGTTTAAGGCGCCAGGCATGGAGCATCTGACGGGGGAATGTGATTGTCCCGCTGCCCCTTTTCATCTCTGTTTTTTTCCCATAGGTCTTGTCTCCCAGCACGGGATGGCCCAGTGAGGCGAAGTGGACCCGGATCTGGTGGGTCCTCCCCGTGATGATACGGACCCGCACAAGGGTTGCTCCCGGAAACCTTTCCAGGACCTCGAAGCGGGTAAGGGCTTCTTTTCCCCGCCTGGTCCTGGTGGACATCTTTTTCCTGTCTGAGAGGGACCGGCCTATGAGAGAGGTCACCTCTCCGCTGTCCTCCCTGAGCCTCCCGTAGAGAAGGGCGAGGTAGTGTTTTTCGACCTCCCGTTCTTTAAACTGGTCCACAAGGCTGTAACAGGCCCTGTCAGTTTTTGCAATGACCAGGGTCCCGGAGGTGTCTTTGTCAAGGCGGTGAACCACGCCGGGCCTGAGGGGCGCCCCAACAGTGGCGAGTTTCCTATCCGGTGAGGCCAGGGCGTTCATGAGCGTGCCGCCCCTGTTTCCTGCTGCCGGATAGACAACCATGTGCGGGGGCTTGTTGACGACGACAAGGTGATCGTCTTCCCACAGGATATCCAGCGGGATGTCTTCAGGGAGGAGGACGCCTTCCGGCTTGTCAGGAACCGTGAACTCTATCTCGTCCCCGGCCCTGACCCGGTATCCGGCCTTCTGCAAACGGGAGTTGACGAAAACCAGGTTTCTGCCGAGTAGCTTCTGAACGGCAGAGCGTGTGAGGCCGCTGTTTTCTGCAATAAAAACGTCGAGCCGCTGCCTGTCCTGTTCAGGAGCTACGGTGAGAGCGGTCCTTTTCACGAAATATATCTTACTTCCATCCCTTGACAGAAAACAATGCCGTGGTATTTAATAGGAATGCAGTAAATGACCACGCTTCACAAATATCTTTTCCTGAAGATACAATATAAAGAAGGAGGAAAATACCGGTGAAAAGGAAAATGTTTACCGCAACTGTCGCACTTCTGCTTATCCTGTCAGCTGTTCTGGTATCACAGAATACCTCAGCGAGCTTTACCTCGCAGAAGGCAGGGGCTGTCGTTGAAACCGACTGGGTTGAAAATAACCTGAGCAACCCGAAGGTGAAAATCATATTCGTTGATAACTGGCCGTCGGAAAAGGCTGAGTACGAGAAAAAACACATCAAGGGGTCTGTCTACATGGGGATCAGTGCCCTCATGGGTACCCTGGGAGACGGGAGCGCTGCACCCCACAAGGAATCCTTTGAAGGGATGATGAACCGCCTGGGAGTAAACAACGGCGACCATGTGGTCCTCTATGGCGCCAAGGGCGACAGCGTTTTTACGCTGGGAGCGCTGTGGCTCATGGAGTACTTCGGCCACACTGACGTCAGCTTTCTGAACGGCGGGCTTGCCAAATGGAACAAGGAAAACCGTCCGTCCGCATCGGGCCTTGAAATTGCCCAGCCCGGCACATACACGGCGAAAGACGGAAATGAATCGATCAGGGTGGACGCAGCCTATGTACTGGCCAGCCTGAAGAAGGACAGTACCATTCTCGTTGATGCCCGCGGGCATGATGAATACATCGGTGAGAACAACAGTGACAACAACAAGAGAGTGGGCCACATCCCGGGCGCCCTTGACCTTGGCTACCAGGTGACGAACTACAATGATGACGGCACGCTGAAGCCGGCAGATGCGTTAAAGGCTGCCTATGAGGCGAAAGGTGTCACGAAAGACAAAGAGGTGATTACCTACTGCCAGGGCGGGATAAAGGCTGCCAATGCCTTTTTTGTACTGAAGCATGTCCTCGGGTACCCCAATGTGAAGAATTATGTCGGCTCCTGGGGCGAGTGGGGCAACAGGGTGGATTTTGAGAAGTACCCTGCGGAAAAATAAAAACGTGAGCGATGATCAATGCCCGGGAACTGGATCAGTCCCGGGCATTGTTTTTTTCGGTAATTGACCGGCAAGACGAACATGCGTAATTCATACACGTATGCTCATTTCGGGGGAGGCTCTCAAATTTTATAGCGGTCCCTTTCCATGCATTCGCCCCTCTCCGAAATTCAAGAATAATGCAGTCTAAAGGAAAGAATGAGATCATGAAACTGGGGATTCTGGTAAACACGGACAGGCACAGCAAGCATCTCACCGGAGTTGTGAGGGCGGCCCTGTCCAAAGGACATGAGGTGATTATATTTTTCATGGATTCGGGAGTAAAGCTCCTTTCCGACAGTAAGGTCTCCGGCCTCTGCCAGCATCCCGGCGTGAGCATGAGTTTCTGTGATTACACAACCCAGAAAAACGGGATTTCCAAGGAAGGCATCTGCGGGGACATCGTCTGCGGAAGTCAGTACAACAATGCCATGATGAATCACGAAGCCGACAGGGTAATTGTCCTGTAATTTCGTTACAAAGCCTTGCTTTCTAACGGGGTGTATGAAAGGAGAATCCGTGAGGGGAACGCTGTGAAAGTACTCCATATCATAAACGACGCTGACACGCCCATGCCTCAGGAGATCATCCATGTTCAGTCAGAGGAGCATGAGGTCAAGGTCGTAATGCTGTCAAAAAAAGGCCTGTCCTACGAGTCGCTCATCGACGATATCTTTTCTCATGACAGAGTTGTTTCCTGGTAGTACAGGGAGCCATGTCTTCTTCCCCGGAGAAAAAAACGTGGCATTTCCTTTTCATCACCTCCCTCACCCTCCTGACCTTTCTGATCCAGTACCTCTTCCGCGCTGTCGATGACAACAGGCTCACGAGTTGGAAGTGGGCCTTTGCGGGACGGGAACTTTTCTGGTTTTTCCCGCTCATCCTTGCCGCTGTCATCATCCTCTACGGCCTGCTCAGATCCCCGGTTGCCCGTCAGAGGCCCGTGCTGTTTCTGTTCTGCTGCAGCTTTGCCCTGAGCGCACTGTTCTGGAGCGTGCCTGAGGTGATAATTGACGCGGCCCGCTACGTTACCCAGGCGAAGCACCTCGAGCTTTACGGGACAGGATACTTCCTGTCGCAGTGGGGCGGCGAAATAGTGCCGTGGACCGATCTCCCCCTCGTGCCCTTTCTGTACGGGATGATCTTCAGCCTCTTCGGGGAGGAGAGGGCCTTTGTCCAGGTGTTGAATGCCTGTGCTTTTTCACTGACCACGGTGGTTACCTTCCTCATCGGCAGGGCCCTCTGGGACGAGGAGACAGGGCTGTGTGCAGGGATACTGCTCTGGGGCATTCCCTACCTGTTTTCTCAGACGCCCCTCATGCTCGTTGATGTGACGACCATGTTCTTTCTGGTACTCTCACTGTACTCCTTTATCATGGCTCTGGAGAAGGGAGGGGGATGGATGCCTTTTTCGGGGCTGTCCGTTTTCTGCGCTGCCTTTGCCAAGTATTCCTCCTGGATGATGCTGTCCGTGCTGGGATTGATCTTTCTGGTCTATCTGCTTCAGGGGGACGGGATCAGGGGCAGGGTATCAGGGGGGGGCCAGGGATCTGGCATCTGGAATCCGGTATCCGCAATCCGGAAGAGCAGGAGGACGGTTTTGCAGAGGGGCCTCTTCACGGCTTTCATTGCAGGATTTATGATCGGCACGGTGCTCCTGCTGAAGTCTGATATTATTGCGGAACAGGTCCGCTTCCTCCGGGAGTACCAGGCGCCCGGGCTCAGGCGCTGGGGAGAGAGCTTCCTGTCCACCTTCATCTTTCAGGCCCATCCCTTTATCACGGCCGCGGCACTCTGGTCTGTCGTTGAAGCCACCAGAAAAAAAGACATTCGCTACCTGATCATCATCTGGCTCGTGCTCCTGGTCGTGATGCTCCAGATCAGGCGGTCGCGGTACGTCATGGTCGTCTTTCCCATGGTGGCGCTCATGGCAGGGTACGGGTTGCAGGCACTGAAATCACAGGAAACAAGGCGATATGCCCTTTCCTGCATCGTTGCTGCATCGCTGTGTGTGGCGGTCTTCGCGTACCGGCCCTTTCTGCAGTCCATGAGCGCCGTGAATTTCAAAAACGCCGGGGAGCTGCTTGATACCCTTGGCGGGGACTGGGCAGAGGTCATTACGGTCCCCTCGCCGGACATTCCCGTTAATCTCTCAGCAGCAGTGCCCATCCTGGACCTGTTTACTGCCAGGAAGATTATCTTCCGGGAAGGGGAGGGTCCTTTCCCTCCGCCTGAAGGTACGGAGACATCTCCCTTGCGCT